>OZ245791.1:0-3081560 GCA_965228125.1 Victivallales bacterium | reverse complement strand
ATCGTATATGTGTGATAGTGGTTTTTACTATTGGTATCATATCCATATTTTCGTCATAATTCTTATATTTTTCTTCTGCATATTTCATTGTATCTTGGAAAGAGACAAAAATTCTATCCCAATTATCTGCTTGCATTTCTTGTATTACTTCGTTTATAGCTTCATATGAATATACATATTTTCTAAGTTTTTCTACATTTATAAGATAAGATACTGATTGTCTAGTTATTCCTATATATTCCGCAGCTGAAGCAGGAGAAATCAGTCCGCCTGCTTCTATCCAACACTTGTTAAACCAATTTCTATAGTCTTGTTCTTGATGCCTATTATCTCCCATTGTTCTTTCCATCAAAGGAACTGTTTCTTTATAGGTATGTTTCATAGTTCTCTCCATTTTTGTTTTTTATAATATAAATTTATTTTTTATAAAATCCATACTTGACTTATGTCAGATAAAATCTTAATCTTACATATGTAAGACATAATTCTTTAATATTTCTTTTGAATTATTAGATATGTCATATAAAAACAATCTAAACAAAGGAACAAAAATGAAAGAAGACACATTTTTCAAGCGGGTCAAAATTGGTGCATTATCGCAAAAAGGTTATTTGTGGTGCGATTATACAGGCGGAGCTCTTAGCGTAAAAGTAGCTCCGGGAGTTGTAGCTCCTCCGGGAGTGTGGGGAATAGGAGAGTTTAAGGGGAATATCAGAAGCGTTAAAGTTGGTTTTTCAGGAAATGAGTTTACTAAAACTGCTCTTGTTCCTGATACTCTCGTTTCTTTTATTCAAGATAAAGAAGAGCAGGGGAGGAAATAATCAATGACTGATTCCATCATTTTTGATGGATGCAGTTCTGATAATCAATCTAAATTAGCTAGGGTTTCTATTGACAAGGTAGTTTTTACAGTAAGTATTCCGACTGGGTTTGAAGTTAGAGATTTTATTACTCGTCATATTAGGTCTTGTATGGAGTTTGAAAAAATGAATGCAGTTGAAATAGGTGATTTTAAGTTTTATGAACAGAATTTTAAGTTTGAGGATTTTTATTTATCGTATGGTTTCAAGGACAGGAAGAGGGGGGATAGAGACCATTTGAGAATCGAATTTAATCCGAATAAAAAATGTATAAAGGGACTTGGATTTATATTCAGATGTATTCCTTTTGACATCTATAAAGTGGTTAAATTCAACAGGCTAGATTTTGCTATTGATTATTATGGTAAACTGTATCCACAGTTTTTTTACCATCGGGATAAGAGGAAGTCCACTTCCATAGTTTATTCTGGAGAATACGAAACTTTATATTTAGGCTCTGAAATGTCTGATATTCAGTTTCGTATTTATGATAAGTTTAAAGAAATACTTCACCGTTACGGCTTAAAAGCTGAGGCTTTGGACTGTGTTAAATGCGCTGAAATTATGGTCAATGAGCATCTGGATTTGAATTTAAACAAGGATGTTTGGCGTTTTGAAGTCCAGCTTAGAAAGTCTGGTTTATCTCATGCTATTAATGCAAATCATAACCCTTGTGACGGTCTTGAATGTATTAACGGATTTAAAGACTTGTCAGGTATTGATTGGCAACATAGGCAATTTTTACACTCTGTCAAAAACGAAGGTTTGCAGAGTACTTTGAAAATTATGCCTCGTGAAACTCGTAAGCGTTATATTTCTTGGCTTCATAAGTTCGGTATTCCTCTTCAACATCCCAAGGATGTTTGGAAGGAACATTTTAAGAACTGTTTTGAATCTCTTAGGTCTGAGCTTAAGCAGATTATGATTGTTCCTGATATTTACGAAGATGAGGAGGTATTTGTATGACTCCAGAGGAGCAATTTGAATGGCTAAGATTAAGAACACTTAAGAGCGAAGAACATTGTAAGAAATTGTTCGTAAAGATGCTAAAGGATGGAGTAATAGACCTTTCATATCTGCCTGAGCATCTACGTTGTAATCATATGGAGGCTTTTAAATGAGATTTCACATAGAAGCAAAGCGTAAAAAGTATCTAAATAATGATTCAATAGTCTTAGGTTCTTATAGTTATTTAGATAAGAAACTTGATACAGATTTCAATTATCATGTAAGAGATTTTAATGATGTAACAATCTTTTTAATCCCTAGTGTATTTGGTAGCAAAAAAGTTTCTTTTAAGGTGGCTAATTATATTTACAATTGTTTTGAACAGATAGAAAATCTTAATGGTTTTGAGGCGTTTTCTGACTTTATGTGTAAAAAAAACAGCGATGAAAAGCTTGTCTCCAAATATTTTAACAAAGGAATCTCTCTAAATGAGGTTTGCTTTATTACTACTGAAGATTATGATGAATTATAGAACTTAACTTTACCTATTAGGTTCTAGCTAATTGATTGAGCTTCCGATCGGAAACGGTCGGGAGCCTTTTTTTTTAATGCCTGGGAGATTCGGCGCAAAGGCATAAAGCGAGCCGAAACGCTTTTGGCTCTGCCATGCGTCGGCCGCTATGCCTGCGCCAATTTCTTGGCATGAATAAAAGCTCTGAAGCTTTCTCGATTGTGATATATGCAATTTTTTATTCAAAGCTTCAAGTGCTGTTTAGTTGTGAGCTGTATTATTCTTAAAAGGAATATTCGAGCATCGGAGCGAGGAACGGTCGGGGAGTACCGGAGCACCGAAGCGCAGAATCATTCCTTTGAGCTATTTCTTGATTTAATTAATATTGGCCGGAAACGGCTTTATTTCGCAAATTTGTATTTTTCCTTACTCGACATTGCGTGACATATATTTTTTGCTTCTATAACGTCGCATATCATACATTATGTTAAGTGTTGTTTTTTAACTTAGAAATGAATCTAAAAGCATTAACTGCGTCCTGTAATAACGTCGCATAATATATATTATGTATAATACGATATAGCAGGCAACGAAAATGTTGACAAGCATTAGTTTCTTATTGATATTATGTTATGAATATTTACAAAAAGGATGTTAATAACTTGTTTATAAAAGTGTCGTTACTCTGTGAGGATTTGTCAGCGGCTGTCAGCAATTGTGAAAACTTGTTGCGAGTATTTAAAATCTGTTAGAGGAATTGAAATCCTGAAGGCTTTACCCTAAAATAAAACTAAAATTGTCCCCCAATAAATTAATACAGTATTAATAAAAGGAGTCACTTATGTCAGTCGGAAGAGAAACACTTAAATTTTTTATCCCATGCGTTTCTATTATGGGAGTAGGTTCGCACACGGAAGTTCCTGCATTATTTAAAGAAAGAGGTTGCAAGAAGCCTTTGATCGTAACAGATAAAGGAATGACCCAGTTTGGAGTAACTAAAAAGTTTGTTGACTTAATGACAAACGCAGGAATAGCCCCTGTAGTATATGATGAAACAGTGCCAAACCCTACAGATAACAATGTAATGAAAGGCCTTGATGTATATAAGTCCAATGGCTGTGACTCTATTATGACGCTTGGCGGCGGAAGCCCTCATGATTGCGGGAAAGGCATTGGCCTTGTAGCGACAAACGGCGGAGTCATCAATGATTACGAAGGTGTTGACAAGTCTACAAAGAAAATGCCTACATTTATAGCGGTTAATACTACAGCAGGTACAGCAAGCGAAATGACCCGTTTTTGTATTATTACCGATACAAAAAGACATATAAAAATGGCTATCGTTGACTGGAGGACTACTCCTGATGTAGCAGTTAATGACCCTGAACTTATGATGGGAATGCCTCCATCTCTTACGGCTGCAACAGGTATGGATGCTTTGACACATGCCGTCGAAGCTTATGTGTCAACAATTGCTACCCCTATTACAGATGCTTGCGCCATTAAGGCTATAGAATTGGTTTCACAAAATCTCAGGGCTGCTGTTGCTTACGGCAAAGATATGGCTGCCAGAGATAAAATGGCTTATGCGGAATACTTGGCCGGAATGGCTTTCAACAACGCAAGTTTGGGCTACGTTCACGCTATGGCGCACCAGCTTGGCGGCTTTTACAACCTGCCTCACGGCGTATGCAATGCAATACTGCTTCCCCATGTATGCAAGTTCAACCTTATAGCAAAAGTTGACAGATTTGCAGATATTGCACAAGCCATGGGAATTAATATTGAAGGATTTCCGAAAAGAGATGCCGCAGATATTGCAATTGAAGCTATTCAACAGCTTTCTGCAGATGTAGGCATCCCATCTGGCCTGACAGAGCTTGGAGTAAAGGAAAAAGATCTCCAGACTATGGCTGAAAATGCTCAAAAAGACGCCTGCTCTTTCACAAATCCAAGAAGCGCGACATTGCAGGACATAATCAATATATATAAAGCAGCGCTGTAATTCAGTTATAAGTATTGAGCTAAAAGGCTCAATGCAAAGATAAATGCGGCAGGGAAATAAACCTGCCGCTTTTTTTTATACAGGTAGAAATAAAAATCCCTTATTGAAAAAGAGATTTAATCAGACTACCATGTAATTTAGTCGATCTTGAAAAACCCCGTTTTTTCTTGATTCACCTAAAAATTATAAGCACCATTGGAGGCAAAAGTTAGTCTCCGATAGCATTTTTCATCTGCCCAAAATGCAAAAACAGCCGTTTTTGGGACGAAAACAAAAAATAGGGCTATTGCCCTGAGTAATTTTCTGAAGTTAAACCCGCAAGCCGATAGGATTGCATTTAACTTGTCGCCAAGTTTGCCTTTTAATCTGTTGCAGTCCATTCTGTTATCCTGTTTTACATGACCAATTATAGGTTCGATGGCTGAACGGCGTTTCCACCATCTTCTGATTGCTTTTGGGATCTTCTTACGGTATCTGTTTACAATATTGATCGTACAAGTTCCATCATATCCATGTCCTTTGTAGCCCATGTCGCAAGTTCCCTGCTCAGGAACAATCCCTGTTATCCTTTTAACTTGTTCAAGGTTGTCTTTTAGCGTATGCCCATCGTATGGATTACCATGAAAAGCCATTGCTCCGAGTATCCAGTTGGATTGAGCACTCGTAACAAAGCCTACCTTGCAGCCAAATTCATATTTCTTGTGAGCCTTGCCTTTGCTGATGCACTCAACCTCTGGTTCATGAATTGAGTAAATCTTGTTCTTGCTTTGTCTTTCCTGAGTCAGAACTTTGTCTGATAAGGCCAAAAGGTTATCCATTTTAGGATTAGATTTTTGCATTTTTCTTCTGATGTCTCTTGCTACCCTGCCAAGGTAAACCTTGAGCTTTTTACTCTGCTTTTTAGCTTTCTTCATCTGATTGGCGTGAGCATGCGAACTTTGTTTATGCAGAGCCTTCTTGGCAACTCTTTCATACGACTGTCTTAAGTCTATTCCGATACTATTTGCTTCCTTTACAAGCTTTTCCCTCAGCCTGTCATAAAGTCTTGAATCTGTGGGGAACCTGACATTCTTTTCCTGTACTGTCGTATCAACATTTACTTTCTTGAATTCAGATAGCTTGATAAACCCAAGCCTTACTGCTGCTGAAAGGATTTCCTTGAAAAGTTCCTCAAGCCCTTCTTCTCCTATGCGTTTCCTCCAGTTGGTCATGTTAGATGAATCAAACGGTATTTCGTGCTCGAAAAATACTCCTCCTGTAAAATACTGCCAGTAGGGATTTTCCAGCCACGCAGCAAGAAGAGCTCCATCTCCAAGGTTGTAAGCGTTCTTCAAATAAAGAAGCCCTGCTATCATTCTTACTGGCAATGCAGGCCTGCCGTTATTCGAACAAAACAGTGGTGAAATCTTATTCTCAATCGCTTCCCAGTTGATAGAATTTGCCAGCGTTACAAGCGAATGCTTAGTATCCACTACATCTCTTAACATTACTTTAAACAAATCCCCCTGATTCTTCTCGTTATCTGATATTTTCTTCGGCAACATTTGCAAGATTCCTTTTGCTTTTATCATCTTTTCTTGCAATAATATACAACTTATATCAAATATATCTATATGATAGCTAAATATTTAAGTGCTTTTTCAAGATCGACTAATTTATTGAAATTTGTTCTTATACAAGGGGAGCTTGGTTTTCCAGGCTGAGAGTTCCATAAAGAATGGATTACCCTAAGAACCTGATATGGATAATACCAGCGCAGGGATGTGTGATGAGAGTTTATGAAAAAATCAAAGGTCTTCATGTTCTGACCGACAAGAATCTGGCCTACCCCAGACCCCTTCTTGAATTAATGAAGTCTGCTATTGCAGGCGGAGCTTCTGTATTGCAGCTACGCGACAAAAATGCTTCTCCTGATGAAATGATAAATTTAGGGCGGCAGCTTTTAACCCTTCTAAAGGGAAGCAACATCCCTCTTATCGTCAATGATAATATTGAAGCAGCTTTGGCTTTGAACGCCGATGGTATTCATGTCGGGCAAAACGATACTTCTGCAAAAGAAACACGAAAAATAATCGGAGACAAGATGATCCTGGGTGTTTCAGTATCTTCTATAGATCAAGCGATAAAAGCACAGAGAGACGGAGCAAATTATATTGGCGCAGGCCCCCTATTCCCTACCTTAAGCAAACTTGATGCCGCTCCGGCATTGGGTTTGGCGGGCCTGAAAAAAATCAAGGCATGTGTTGATATTCCTGTCATAGCCATTGGCGGAATTACTTTGGAAAACGCCTTTGAAGTGGCAAAAACAGCCGATGGAATAGCCGTTATTTCAGCTGTACTCAAGGCAAAAAATATTCAACAGACGGTAATGGATTTTACTAAAAAAATAAAACATGCAGGAGGTAAAAATGGAGAACATTTCTGAAAAAATCGCAAACAGCTTCTTAAAGGTGAAAAGAGAAAAACCGCTTATACATCACATCACCAATTATGTGGTCATGAATGATACTGCAAACATTACCCTTCATTTGGGGGCATTGCCGATCATGGCCCATGCAAGAGAGGAAGTTTGCGAAATGGCGCAGGCGTCTGATGCATTAGTGATTAACATAGGGACTCTCTCTCATGATTGGGTTGAATCTATGTTTTTGGCAGGGGAAAAAGCCAACAAAAAAGAAGTTCCGATAATTTTGGATATTGTTGGAGCGGGAGCTACTTCTTATCGTACTGATATATGCAGACAGCTGGTCAGCAAACTCAAAATATCGGTACTCAAAGGCAATGCAGGGGAAATTGGGATTTTAACTGAAGCGGGCGGTAAAGTGCGTGGTGTAGAAAGTTTTGGGGAAGCAACAGGCTTAAAAAAAGCCGTTACAGGGTATGCAAAAAAACATAACCTTACTGTAGTAGTTACTGGAGAAAAAGACCTGATCTCAAACGGTAAGAAAACGTATTTGATAAGCAATGGAGATAAATTTCTTACGACAATCACAGGAACAGGCTGCATGTCCACGAGTGCTGTAGCTGCTTTCTGTGCCGTCGAAAAAGATACGGTTTTAGCTTCGGCTTCAGCATTGGTTTGTTTTGGACTGGCCGCCCAACTGGCCGCAAAAAAAGCAGAAGGCCCAGCAAGTTTTAAAACAGCTTTCTTTGACGCTATATACAATCTGAATACCGAAGAAATAAAAAAAGGAGCACTGATAAAATGAAAAAAGCTTTGAGTATTGCAGGTTCCGATTCAGGCGGAGGCGCGGGAATTCAGGCAGATTTGAAAACATTTGCAGCTTTTGGTGTTTACGGAGCAACCGCTATAACAGCGCTGACAGCACAAAACACAAAGGGAGTAGAAGGCATTCTAAATATTCCGCCTTCTTTTGTGGAAAAGCAGATTGACACAATAATGAGTGACATAGCCCCTCAGACGTGGAAAACAGGCATGCTGGTAGATAATGAAACCATTGAAGTTGTTTGCCACAAAGTAAAGGAGTATCAAATAAAAAATCTAATAGTCGATCCTGTAATGATAGCTAAAGGAGGAGACCATCTGCTATCAAAAGATAGTGTTGATTGCCTGGTAAGACACCTGATGCCTTTATCTCTGGTCATAACCCCAAACTGTCATGAGGCTGAAGTATTGACGGGGATTCAAATAGAAAACGTTTCCGGCATGAAACAATCTGCCATAACCTTACATAAAATGGGAGCAAAGAATGTAGTCATAAAGGGCGGACATTTGCCATCGGATATGGATGCAGTTGATCTCTTTTATGATGGGGTTAGCTTTTATCAAATAAGTTCCAAACGCGTTAAAACCAGGAACACACATGGAACAGGATGCACTTTCGCATCAGCTGTAGCTGCAGGGATTGCCAGAGGTTATCCGGTATTATCCTCTGTGCGGAAAGCAAAAAAATATATCGATCAGGCGATCTTAAAAGCTATTCGTTTACGTATAGGCAAAGGGTTAGGCCCGCTTGACCACTTTGCGGAATTCCGTCAATAATAATTCATTTGCGACAAACGGCGGAGTCATCAATGATTACGAAGGTGTTGACAAGTCTACAAAGAAAATGCCTACATTTATAGCGGTTAATACTACAGCAGGTACAGCAAGCGAAATGACCCGTTTTTGTATTATTACCGATACAAAAAGACATATAAAAATGGCTATCGTTGACTGGAGGACTACTCCTGATGTAGCAGTTAATGACCCTGAACTTATGATGGGAATGCCTCCATCTCTTACGGCCGCAACAGGTATGGATGCTTTGACACATGCCGTCGAAGCTTATGTGTCAACAATTGCTACCCCTATTACAGATGCTTGCGCCATTAAGGCTATAGAATTGGTTTCACAAAATCTCAGGGCTGCTGTTGCTTACGGCAAAGATATGGCTGCCAGAGATAAAATGGCTTATGCGGAATACTTGGCCGGAATGGCTTTCAACAACGCAAGTTTGGGCTACGTTCACGCTATGGCACACCAGCTTGGCGGCTTTTACAACCTGCCTCACGGCGTATGCAATGCAATACTGCTTCCCCATGTATGCAAGTTCAACCTTATAGCAAAAGTTGACAGATTTGCAGATATTGCAATTGAAGCTATTCAACAGCTTTCTGCAGATGTAGGCATCCCATCTGGCCTGACAGAGCTTGGAGTAAAGGAAAAAGATCTCCAGACTATGGCTGAAAATGCTCAAAAAGACGCCTGCTCTTTCACAAATCCAAGAAGCGCGACATTGCAGGACATAATCAATATATATAAAGCAGCGCTGTAATTAAAATTAAGATTGATATTGTAACGATTATTTTTTCTCAGGCGGCAGATTCTCATATCTGCCGCTTATTTCCCCCCGCAAATCCTGATATAATTTTCTCCAGTGTAGAAAGAAAATGGTTAAGCTGTTTTTTTGTGACCACCAACGGCGGATCGATTCGAAAGATATTCAGGCCAGGCCTTTTTGCGATGATACACTTTTCTTTTAATAATTTTCTGAATATTTCGGAAGCTTTTTGAGAAGGAAGCTCTTCTGAAAACTCAACGGCTATCATCAGCCCACGCCCTCTTATATCTTTTATCACAGGATACTTAGCTTGCAGTTTATGAAGTTGTTTTATCAGATATTTGCCTGATTTCCGGCTTTTTTCTACAAGTTTTTCAGTTTTTATCAGATCAATAACAGCATTAGCTACAGCACAGCCAAGAGGATCATTCTGGTGAGATTGTGAATATTTAAAATGACACTTTTCTGCCTCTGTAACAATTTCCCTGGAAATTGAAACGGCGCTGACAGGATATCCATTACCCAGTCTTTTGCCTATTGAAACAATATCAGGCTGCAAATCGTAGTGTTGAAAACCAAACCATTTACCGGTGCTCCCCATCCCGGTTGTTATTTCATTGACTTGTATATATCCCCTGCTCTTTTTTATCAGGGATATAATATTACGGATCAACTTCTTCGGAGGAAACTTAACGATTCCTGAAGTGCTTCCTGGTTCGAAGACAAAACCGCCGACGGATTTGACAGGTATGTCCAACAGCTTAGGGCATTTTGAGGAGCATTCTTTTTTACAAACCGCGCATTCATCCCAGTCGAAAAGAAACCATTCATCGTCCCTTTTGCTTCCTGAAGAACCATAGGAACTCAGGAAAGAATTTGTAAAAGTCAGGAGTTTAGGCTTTTGTGATATCGTTCTCAGAAGCTGCACTCCGAATTCCACAGCTTCGCTCCCGGAAGACAGAAAAACGCATTTTCCTCCCTGCAAAGAAGTAATTCTCTGAACTTTTTTTGCCGCTTCCTCTACAACTGCGTGCGAATAACAGTAGCCGGTATGCGTTATCTCTCCGAGCTGTTTTTTTATGGCTTTATTGATTGATGGATGATTATGCCCTGCTGCAACGCACCATGTACCGGACTCAAAGTCGAGATATTCATTACCTTTGCTGTCATAGAGGCAGCAACCTTCAGCTTTTACTATATTCGGCATCAAAAGTTCATGCCCGATGCACCATAACACATTCCTGAACATATTACACACCCCTAACTATAGTCTTAGTTTGTTGTTGTTTCTTTTCTGCAGACAAGAATAAATTCCTGATTGCCCTTGGGACCGAGAATAGGGCTTGGAATAGTATCGATAGCAGTCCATGACAGTTTTAGTTCTATAAAATTATTAACTTTCAGAACATATTTTTTCCTTATTTGCGGATCACGTACAACGCCCCCCTGCTCTATTTCATTTCGTTCAGCTTCAAATTGAGGTTTGATCAGGATGAAAGCCCATCCTCCATTTTTCAGAAGCAAATTAGCATTGGACAAAACCTTTAATACTGATATGAAAGATAAATCCATTGTTATAATATCCACTTTTTCGGATATCACGTCGTGATTAATGTTTCTGGCATTAACTCTTTCTATATTAATCACCCTTTTATCCTGCCTGAGTTTGTAGTGAAGCTGTCCATATCCGACATCTATGGCATAAACTTTTCTTGCTCCGTATTGAAGCATCAGGTCAGTAAAACCACCCGTTGAAGCCCCGATATCGGCGGCGGCAAGGTTTGTCAGATCAGGAAGGTATTTGTCCAGTGCGGGCTTGAGTTTGAATGCTCCCCTGCTGACATATTTCAGAGACTCATCCAGCAGGAGGGCAGTGCCCTCCCCTAACATTTCGGAAGAATTTTTGATTAGCTGATCGGATTTAATCCTTACAAGTCCTGCAAGGATAAATTTTCTTGCTTCCTCAATAGAAATATCCTGCTGATTTGCGAGAAGTTCGTCAGCCCTGATTTTCTTAGATCTTTTCTGAGTTTTCATGGATACATATAGAATGAATTCATATTTTTAGCCCAAGGCCGCATGACTATAGTTCATTTCATTGAGTTATTATAGCTATGTATCCCAATTGAGGCTAGAATTGTTTTTCAATCTGATTTGTAATTATAAATAACAAAAAAAGGAATATTATGCCACCAGTAACTGTCATAGCTAAATTCAAGGCAAAACAGGGATGCAGCGAACAAGTCAAATCTGAATTATACAAGCTTTTGGAGCCCACCAGAAAAGAGAAAGGCTGCATAAATTACGATCTTCATGAGGATAACAATGACGCAGGGATATTCTTTTTTCATGAAAACTGGGAATCAAATGAATTACTTGATAAACATCTTTCATCAGAGCATCTCAGGAGATTAGGTTCTGTTTTGCCGGATATTGTTGAACTTGCCGAAGTCCATAAAATGACCAGGTTATCATAACATCGCCATTGAAACATCATCCGCCAAAAACAGGTGAAGGCTATTTAAAATCTTTTGCTGACTGAACTTAAAAACCAGGCAATAAAGAATTATCTGTCGCTATTCCTTACAGGCTCACTGTTGAGTTAGGACTTGGTTATTAGTCGGTAGAGTTGCATCTTGCGTTCTTTCCATTGAAAGAAAGACCAAAGGATACCTGAAAAGACGATGAAACATAAAAGCAAGATAAACTTATCGCCGTATTTTGTGTAAAAGGTTAATTCAGGATTTTTCTCAACATTTACATCAAATACCGCTCCACCCCTGCCCTGTTTGTCTGGCAATGGAATGATCGTTCCATTAATATTTTCTGTAAATATCGAATCTGTAATCATTCCAAGTGGATTGATTACGCAAGTGCCGCTGTTGTTCCCTGAGCGAATCATGGTTCTATTGTTTTCTACGGACTTAAAAACAGCCTCGGCCAGGTGTTGGGAAGGTTCGTTTGAATCCGGAAACCATGCGTCATTTGTAATGGTTATAAGTAAATTAGCTCCACTTAAGACATGTTTTCTTACTACATAGGAAAAGGCATCTTCAAAGCATATCAGGACAGAGGCCCGAATGCCTTCCTTGAGATTAAAAATAGTACTTTCATTGCCTGGTGACAGGTCTCTTCCCATCCCGAATTTCTGTTTTATCCAAGGGTAGATTAAGCTTAGAGGGAAAAGATTTTCTCCCGGAGTGTATTCACCCCACGGGACTAAGTGCATTTTGCTATAGACGGCTTCTGCTTTAGTGTTCTTTTTGATATAAACAGCGCTGTTGTATGCCTTGAAATCTTCGGACATCAAACTTTCCCTGCTGCTGTCGTAATAAATTGTCCCCAGAAGAATCGGGACATGATATGTCCTTATAAGATTGCTTATTACTGTGCGGTATTGGTAACTGAGGTAGCCGTTTCCGTACAATGGCTGAGGAACTGCGCTTTCCGGCCATATAAGAACATCGGGTTTGGCAGGCAGCAAGTCTTCGGAATATTTGGAATAAACATCCAAGGCTTCCGTAGCCTGTTGAGGTGAATAGGATCTGATTTGAGGTATGTCGCCCTGTATGAGCAGCGCTTTCAGGTTCACGGATTCATAAGTTTTTTCAGTATGGTTTTTAATCGCGAAGTAGCCAAACAGCCCGTTTAAAAGCACGATGAACACAGCAGCATAAAAGACAGCGGGACGATAAAAAGCAGTGCGGTATTTAAAATGGTTTATAATAGAGTAAATGAGTTCTGCTATGGATAAATTCGCGAAGACAACTACAAAGCTGACTCCATAAATTCCTGTAACTGACGCAATCTGGATTAGCAAAGACTGATCCCACTGTGTTACAGCCATATAATTCCAGGGCAGTCCGGTAAAAATCCAGCTTCTCAGCCACTCAATAAAACACCAGAAAGAAGTAAAAAGAAAAACAGCATATATCTTTTTGAGATGAAGCCTGTTTTCAATGAGGTATTTTCTTGACTCGGTATACCCAAGCAACCTGACAGAATTTGGAATAAGTATGTTTCTTATGGACAGCGATACGAACAATGCCCAAAGAGCAGGAAAGAGGGCCAGTACCCAAGACATCGCAAAAGGAATAAAAGGCTCTATTTTTCCCAGCCAGAAAAATGAAGCTATGGCCCATCCGTATCCCCATGCAAGCCCAAAGACAAAAGCCTTGCCGGCTCTGGCATCTTTTATCAATAAGTATAATGGCACAATTCCTATCCAGCCCAAGAGACTGATATTGTATGCTGGAAAGGCAAGAGACAGAATCAAACCGGATAAAAAAAGAACCAAGAGTTTTGAGAAAAAAGTCTTTCGTGAAATAAGGTAAGCCTCCTTCTCTCTAAAGATATTTTTAGGAAGAGTGAAATCCGTCATTAAATCATACCATTATCATTGAAGCGTCATTGCCTTTATGTAGCCATTAGGCCCTACAGTGGTCGGAACGTCCAATTCACTGTTTTCATCCGATAGTCCGAACCTTCTTGAGAAAGGCCAGAAAACAAAAGAAGCTTTGCCTACTATATTTGAACGGGGAACAAATCCCCAGTATCTGCTGTCAGCGCTCCAAAGGGTATTGTCGCCGAGCATAAAATATGAGTCGGCAGGGACTTTCACTTCCGAACCGACAGCCAGCCTGCCTGTCGCAATATAGGGCTGATATCCGCCTTTATCAGAGTAAACCCTTCTAAAAGCTTCAATACCAAAGTCGGTAATAGGTACAAATTTATCAGAATTTTTTGTTTTTACCATGAGAACTTTATTTTCTATTTTAAGGGTGTCCCCCGGCAGCCCGACAAGCCTTTTAACATAGTAGAAACCTATATTGGAAAGAGGTTCGCCGCTGGAGTCGTTTTTTAGTCCGTTTGTAGTAAATACGACAATATCTCCCCTGCCCGGTTCAGTGAAATGGTAAGAGAGCCTGTTGACAAACAAGTGGTCGCCATCCGAAAGGTAGCCATCACAGACGGTAAATCCCGTAGGAAACTCAGATGGGATTTCAGCAAACTTACTAAAACAATATTCTGCTACTTTCTGGGCTGTACCGGGAAGACTGTACTTTTCATCGCCGATTTGCAATGATGTCCATGGGAAGATGAGATATTTGTTATAAGGAGGGTATAAACCCTGAAAACTCCCTTCCTGTTCGATAGTCAATAAAGCCCTTAGCGTAGAGAAAAGAAGATAGTTCAATGGCTGAGGAATGGGCGGAACTACGGATTTTTCTACATAATGGATGCCGAAGAGAGTCGGCTGCATACTGCTTGTAGGGATTTTGAAAGGCTGCGCATAAAGAGCCCTTACCCCGAATGCCACGGTCAAGGCAACGACCAATATTTCAGCATATTCCCTGATAAATTTGAATCTTCTAGGTGGAAACAATTTAGAGAATTTGTCCAGAAGGATCTGGTATTCTTTTTCAGTTTTATCGGGACCGGCATTTTCTAGGGATTCCACTTTATCCGAAATTGAGTTTAAATCCTTTTTAATGGAAATAGAAAGGATGTCATCATCTCTTTTGAGTATCCCTTCGACTCTTTTTTTGAGATGGTGTAGTTCTTTTCGGGCGCGCCTGTTTTTGAAGTATTTGAGCATATAAATCATGTTTCGGATTTTAGTATTTCAACGAAGGCTTCCTGTGGAATATTGACTTTTCCGACCTGTTTCATCTTCTTTTTACCTTCTTTCTGTTTGTCCAGAAGTTTCCTCTTTCTGGAGATATCCCCGCCATAACACTTAGCTATAACGTTCTTGCGAAGCTGTTTAATAGTCTCTCTGGCAATAACTTTGCCTCCAATAGCCGCCTGTATCGGCACCTGGAACATCTGTGAAGGTATTACATTCTTTAATTTTTCAGCTATCTGACGGCCTCTTGATTCAGCAAAACTCCTGTGAACGATTGAAGAGAAAGCATCCACGGGTTCACCATGTACCAGAATGTCAAGCTTAACCAGATCGTCAGCTTTATAACCATGCGGCTCATAATCCATGCTCCCGTAACCTTTAGTGCAGGATTTGAGTTTGTCATGAAAGTCTATAAGTATTTCATGTAACGGCAGAAGAGCTGTTATTATGACATGGTTAGCATCAACTGACTCGGTAGAAGAGCATTCACCTCTTTTGTTAAGAACAAGATTCATAACTTCTCCGATGTATATATTCGGGATCATTATGCTTGACTGAATAATAGGTTCTTCTATCTTCTCTATCTTTGTAGGGTCAGGTAGGTGTATCGGGTTATCGACGTGAATCATTTCCCCGCTCTTGAGGTAAACCTTATAAACGACGCTTGGGTAAGTAGCGATAATATCCATATCATACTCGCGCCTTAACCTTTCCTGAATAATTTCCATGTGCAGCAAACCGAGAAATCCGCATCTGAATCCAAACCCCAAAGCAACGCAGCTCTCCGCCTGATATACAAAGGCAGAATCGTTAAGCTGAAGTTTAGCCATGCTGAATTTGAGCTGTTCGTAATCGCCTGTATCTATAGGATAAATTCCGCTAAAAACCAGTGGCTTTATCTCCTTGAATCCCGGGAGAGGCGAATCAACCCTGTCATCCAATCTTGTGATGGTGTCGCCTATTTTGGTATCCGCCGGGGATTTTATATTTGCTATCACATACCCCACAGAACCCTCTGTAAGTTCCTCAAGCGGCACCATGCCAAGTTTGAAATAACCTACTTCTTTTATTTCGCTCTCGAGATCATTACTGAAAAGACGGATTTTGTGCCCTCTTTTAAGAAAACCTTTCTCCATCTTTACATAGTTAACCACTCCTCTGAATGAGTTGTAGGTAGAGTCGAATATCAGGGCGCTTGTGCCTTTTAGGTCAGTGGGGGTCTTAGGAGGCGGGACTCTTGCTATGACTGCATCAAGTATTTCCTTTATACCTATTCCTTCCTTTGCACTTGCCAAAAGAACCTCTTCTTTTGGAATAGCCAATATTTCTTCCAGTTGCTGACAGCACAATTCCACATTGGCAGCCGGCAGGTCAATTTTGTTTATAACAGGGATGATAACAAGATTTTGTCTCACAGCCAGCTTGGCATTTGCCACAGTCTGAGCCTGAACACCCTGTGCCGCATCCACTAACAACAAAGCGCCTTCGCAGGCAGCAAGAGATCTGCTGACCTCATAAGTAAAGTCCACATGTCCGGGAGTATCTATAAGGTTGAATTCATACTCTTTTCCATCATTAGCCTTATAAGCCATCCTGACAGGGTGTGATTTTATTGTAATGCCTCTTTCTCTTTCAAGATCCATACTGTCAAGGATTTGATTCTGAAAATCCCTTTTGCTTATACAGCTTGTTACTTCGAGAAATCTATCGGCAAGAGTGGATTTTCCATGGTCTATATGAGCAACAATGGCAAAATTACGAATAAAGTTTTTGTTCATCGTCAAATTAAATAACTGGATTTATAAAATTCAAAAGGATAAGAAGCTAAACTTACATCTGCAACAAAGAAATTCTAATTCATCTGAAATAAAAGAATCCAACTATTCCATAAGCTCTTTGATAAGAGAAAAAATTATGTCATTGGAATAACCTCTTCCCTGCATGAATCTGAAAATCTTTTCTTTTACCTTTTGTTTCTGGAGATTTTTGTCTTTTTGCAGGAAAGAGAGCTTTTTACAGAAAACATTTCTGGCACTTTCTTTTTCACTGCTCGACTCTTTGTCTTCTTCCGAAATCATACTTTCTATGATACTTTTGGAGAACCCTTTCCTGCGGAACGATTCTTTGACCCTTAGTGAACCATATCCTTTTGCGACAAGTTCGTTTCTATAGCACTGAGCAGCAACCTTGTCATCAGTCACGCCTGATTCAACAGCCTTAAGAATGGTTTTTTCAATCACAGTGCTTTTGAATCTTTTAAGCGACAGTTTTCTCCTGATCTCGGCTGTCGAGTGCAACCTGCTCCCGACAATTTTCAACAGTGCATTGAAGCATAAAAGCTCTTCGTTTTCTTCTGTTAGCATATCCAAATAGTTTTTCTCGTAGATACTCCCCTCTTTCAGGCTTCTGCCATAGACGATGTCAGGCAAAAGGAGAAACGATTGCCCATTAGATAATATTATCTTAAAAAAGGAATTGGCGTTTTTGATACTCTCAACTTTAACTGTGCCCATTTTCTTAAAAACTCTTATTTAAAATTGGCATTTTACTTTTCAGTAATTATGCTAATCTCTCTTTCTCCTTTTTAAAGCTTTATAAACTAACAAAATACACAATATTCCAACTAGGAGGACTTATGGGAAAACATGAGGGTTCTTTTAACAGCCTGATAACATCGACTTTTATAGGAATCGGAGCAATTGTTGGAAGCGGATGGCTCTTTGCCTCTTACTATGCCTCAAAAGTCGCAGGCCCCGCTGCTATTTTTTCATGGATAATCGGAGCTGTTTTAGCCCTTTTTATAGCATTGCTTCTTGCCGAAATCGCAACAATGTTTCCCATTACAGGGCTGTTTGGAAGGCTTCTGGTAGTGTCTCACAATAGAGATATGGGATTTGTCGTTGCAATATCCAACTGGGCTGGAGTTCTACTCATGATTCCTTCGGAAGCAGAAGCCACAGCTCAATACATAAGCACGGTTTTTCCCAGCCTTACTCCTTATTTGTTTGTAAATCAACACTTCACTCTTATTGGGACATTGGTGGCCACAGTGCTTGTGATCCTATATACGCTGGCTAACTACTGGGGCATTAAGTCCCTTGGAAAGGTAAACAACGCCATCACAGTCATAAAAATAGTAATACCCACACTTGCCGGAATATTGTTTATCATAGCTCAATTTGAACCTTCGCACTTTACCCAAGCCTCAACTGGCGGTTTTATGCCGTTTGGCGTAAGCAGTATTTTCTCTGCAATTGTCGGATGCGGCATATTTTACGCTTTCTATGGTTTCCAATACATCGCCGCCTTTGCTTCAGAATTCAAAAATGCTTCAAAAATCATTCCGATCGCATTGGTTTCAAGCGTAGCTATTTGCCTTGGGATATATCTCCTTTTGCAGGCTTCATTTATTGGTGCTGTTCCAAATTCAATGCTGGCAAATGGCGGTTGGCACGGAATTAATTTTACTTCTCCTCTTGCGCAGCTTGCGATTATTTTGGGGCTTAACTTTTTTTCTGTAGTGCTCTACCTTGATGCTTGCTTAAGTCCATCAGGTACGGGAGTTGTTTATCTGGGGGCGGCTTCAAGAATGATGGCAGGAATGGCAAAGGACAAACAAATACCTACATACTTCAGCGATACTCATCCGGTATTTAACTTTTCAAGACGTTCTTTGTTGCTAAGTTCCATTCTCAGTATAGCTGTCATGTTTATATTCAAAAGTTGGCAGAGCATAGTAGAATTAGTAACGGTATTTCAGATTTTAGCTTGTGTCGCAGTGCCTGTGGCGTTGTATAAGTTAAGGTTAAGCAAACCAAATCTCATCAGGCCATTCAGAATGAAATTCGGGCTGACATTGAGCGTGATAGTTTTTCTGCTTATGACATATTTGATTACCCTTGCGGGTTTCAAAGCTGTTTTGACAAACTTCATTTTACACGTAACTTGCTTTACGATGTATGTTTCCGTATATCATAAAGGGCAGATTGCCGGCTTTATGAACGCATGCTATTCTTCATGGTCTATATTTGCCTATATGGCGTTTACCTGTGTGGCTACATATATCCATGATTTCCACCCTGTGTTAGCAAATAGTATTTACGGAAACATTGTGGTGTTTCTCATAGCGCTTGTCTTATTCTACCTGATGATATATCAGAAAAGCTATGGTAAAGAAGAAGCATCCACAATACACAGTTGAGGATATTTGAGCTAATTTTCCACATTAGGCATTTTTGCGTGCAGATGCCCCTAAAAATCTTTGCCCAATAAATTCTTGTAAACGCTTTGTTCCGAGCCAGAAATAATGGTAGCTCCGACTGTTTTTGCGTAAAATTCGGCTGGCCCGACAGCTCCGATTACCGCATAGCCGTAGCCTTTGAGCTTCATATCAAGCAGGCATGAAAGCAAAAGAGCCTTGCCTGTTCCTTTGCCTCTGCATTCTTCAGATACTCCGGTGGGCCCGAAAAAGCCCAAAGCTGTGGAATCATAACATGCAAAACCTATAAGTTTATTATTTTTTATAGCGATAAAACAAGATACAGGAAAATTGGACATAGCTTTATCAGCTTCAGAGCCCCAATATTCGCTGAATTTTTCTTCGGCCCACTTCACAATTTTTGATTTTTCAGGGCCTATGGCTTTTCGTATAAAAATCCCCTTTTCCTCCTGTTCTCCAATGAACGACCAGTCATCCTTAATATCATACAGTCTTACTAGCATGTCATGGTGCGGCATAGATATCTCCGATTTGATATTTTAATTAATGTGAAGAGTCTGTTTTCGGGACTACAGGAATGATAGCTACGAGCAAGTCCTTGGTTCTTTTGTAATCCTTATGCTGCCTGTAAAGTACGGATTTGGAGTAGATTATGTGGTATTTTTCCGTTTCTAATGACATTTTCTCCTTAAAATCTTTATTATAAAAATCTAAAGGCATCACCAGTATATCGGGGGAAGAGGTGGCTATTTTTACTTTATCCAAAGATGTAAATGAAGGGAGTTTATTTTGGTTTAAATAGAAATTTACACCACGAGCTTCATCCTCTTTTACGTTAACAAAAACCATGTTCCAGCTATTCAGAGGTCTTATAGAAGTCGCATATTCGGATATATCTTTGGCGAATTTTTCATTGCCTCCTTTGCTGTACGCAATAGCCATGGCTAGCTGATATATCATAATAGTAATCAATGAAGCGACTAAGAGAACCGCAAATAATCTTGACAGGATTCTGTTTTTATCCAGGTTAGGCTTTAGCCAATCTGCAGCTATCAGAATAGCAAGGGGGATCATCGGAAGAACATAATAACTTCTTCTTGAACCCGACAGAGTAAAAAAGACAAATACCAATGCTAGAGCCAGTATATAGAACCTTGAAGAAAATGGAATTTCCTTCCACCTTTTGATTCCCGCATAAAGCCCTAATAGCGTAAATACTATCCAAGGCGCCGAATACAGCGGCAGATAAATAAAATATGTATAGATAGGATCTTCATGGTCAAAAGGTTTTACATATCTGAGAATATTTTCCCTAAAGACCAGGTATAAACCACTTTCCTGATACGAAGCTTGGGCATTCGTGGCAGATGAAATAATAAACGGCAAGGCGTAGAGTGCAGCACAGATAATGCCGGCCAGCCACATTGAAGGTTTAAAATATTCTTTCCATTTTCTGTCGTGTAAAATTATTGGCAATATGATCAATCCGGCAACGACAGGAGCGACCAAACCCTTACAGAGAGCCGTAATCGTCAAAGCAAGGAACATCACTATATATGTAAGAAAATTTAATTTTTCCTTCCGTAGGATAAACCATGCAACAGCAAACATTATCCCGCCGACATTCAGCATATCTGCGCACGAGACCCTGGACCAAAAGATAAACCAGAAAGAACCAGTAAGCATCCACGCAGCAATAACCCCTGCCCTTCTTCCTGAGAGCTTTTCGCCAATCACATAACAAGCCCAGATACTTACAAGCCCCGCGATAACACCAGGTATTCTCAAAGCCCATTTTCCAAACCCGAAAACATATGACAATCCTATCATCATCCAGTAAGAAAGAAGCGGTTTGTCATAATAATTTTCTGAATCTAAAAACGGATGAAAATAGTCATGCCTTATGATCATCTGTTGGCATATGTTTGCCCATCTGTATTCCTGAGTCCACAGATCCCTGCTTCCCAAGAGAAAAAACATCATAATAAGTGAAACAAATATCAAATACCAAGGGCTGAATTTCTCTCCCCATAGATAACTGCCTATCTTATCTAACTGCCCTTTTATCTTTTCGCTCATAGAGATCCTTCTTGTCTTTAGGAATTCCGAATTTTTTCTTTCTCGCGTTCAAGTTTAGAATTAATAGATGCTAATTCTACAGTAAAATCATTATTGATCTGCTCAAGCTCTGCCATATCTTTGGCTTTTAATTTACGGGCGTTTACCGAAAGTTCGGCTTCAGCTCTCTTTGATTTGTATAAAGCTTCTACTTCGGAAATTTTTTTCTTCTGTTCTTCGGTAAGTTTCTGCACAGGGGCAACCCCTGCTCTTTCCATAGCTAATTCGTATGCACTTTTCATATCTGAAATATCCTATTTTATAATGCCGTTTCTTACATATTCGTAAAACATCAGTGTATTGAGAACCAAGCCGTGATTTATTTCACCGGACAAGACAAGCTCCCTGACTTTTTTATAGGGGATTTTCGTAGTAAATATGTCTTCCCCGTCATCAAATTCGGTGTCAGCAGTCTTCTCGACATCTTCAACAAGCATGGCATAACAGTAATTACCTTGAAGCGCAGGATTCGGTGATATTTTTCCTATAATTCTGGCATTTTTACCGATATAACCTGTTTCCTCCCTTAGCTCCCGTATTCCGGCTGTCACCGGATCCTCATCTTGTTCTATGCATCCACCAGGGGTTTCAAGTTCAAATTTCTTTGAACCGTGCCTGTATTGCCTTACCAAAAGAAGTTCATCATTTTTAGTAACAGCCGCTATATTTACCCAAGACCGAGGACAATCTACAACATAAAAATTACCGACTTTGCCATTCCTGGGGCAAACAGTTTTCTCTACAAAAATATCAAAAACGTTTGAATGTAGAACCCTTTCCCTCGTAAGGAGTTTCCAATCTCCCTGCTCTATTGTGCCGAGATTGTCAATCAAGTCGCCATTCATTATTTGTAACAGACTTTTATTAAAGGTTCTATCGCATCCATAAATTTATAGAATTCATCGGATTTAATTTGTTGCCCTGCATCGCTGCACGCATTTACCGGATCCGGATGAGCTTCGACTATTAAGCCATCTGCTCCGGCAGCAATAGCTGCTTTGGCTAAAGGCAGTACAAGATTTACTCTTCCTGCCGCATGGGACGGGTCAGCCATTACGGGAAAATGAGATTCCATTTTAGCCACAGCTATGGCTCCAATATCCATTGTATTCCTTGTAGCTGTTTCAAAAGTCCTTATGCCTCTCTCGCATAGAATCACGCTCGGGCATCCGTTTACAAGAAGGTACTCGGCAGCAGAAAGCCATTCGTTCACTGTTGTGGACATTCCTCTTTTGAGAAGAACCGGCCTGCCGTATTTTGCCACCATTTCAAGTAAATGATAGTTCTGACAGTTCCTTGCGCCTATCTGAAGGCAGTCGGCAACTTCAACTATCTTTTCGATATGTGTTACTCCGACAACTTCAGTTACAACTGCGACTTTGAACTCGTCTTTCATAGCCTGCAAAATATCCAACCCCTCTTCTCCTAGCCCTTGAAAAGCATATGGGGAAGATCTCGGTTTGTAAGCTCCGCCTCTTATAATTCTTACTCCTGTTTTAAACACATCGCTTGTTGCCTTTTTCATCTGTTCATAACTTTCTACGGCACAAGGGCCTGCCATCACCTGAAAATGTCCTGCCCCGATATAATAGTTACCTATTTTTACTTTTGAGCACTTCGGGTGGTATTCACGGCTGGCAAGTTTATAAGGCTTTTGTATAGGGAGAACATTTTGCACATACGGGTGGCTTTTCAAACTTTCAAGTGTCTGGTGGTTGCGTTCATCTCCTACGGCTGCAATAACCGTATGCTCAACGCCTTTTATAACTTTGGGTTCATATCCGAGTTTTGTTGTAATTTCAACTATCTCCTTGAGCCTGCTTTCCGGAGCATTGGGTTTCAGAACAATAATCATAATTTAGGATTCTTCCGTGGGGCTAGTCGTTAATATTTAATGTAGATTATGCGTTTATTATTCATAAAAATGACTGTAAAGCAAATAGTCAGAACTGAAAAAGCATATTTTATATTGCTATTGCTTTTAGGCCTTATAGAATTATCATTCATTTTGTGATGAAAACTATAATAGAGCAATGACAATGATAAAAGAAATAAGAATAGCATCCCTTGATATAGGCATAAGCGCTGTAATGCTTCTTTTAGTATCATATGACAAAACAGGGCATTTTGAAATTCTGAATGAATTTGGCGGTATTTCCAGGCTGGGATTTGGCATTTCTAAAACAAATCTTATAGCCAAAGATAGAATGGAAGCTACTCTGAATATCTGTAAGGAACTTGTAGAAATAGCTGAAAAAAACAGTGTGGAAAAAGTTATTGTTACAGTAACAAGCGGTATTCAGAACTCGGCAAACAAAACACAGTTCCTGATTTCCTGCAGATCGGGCTTTAATATATTTCCCAATATACTGACAGAACACGAAGAAGCCAAACTCATCTACAAAGGAGCTACTTCCGAATACTTAAACGAAGAACGTCCAATAATAGTTATCGAGGTCGGAGGTGATTCTACCTATATCGCTTTTGGGAGAAAAGGCACAATGATAAAATCCCACATTATGGATATAGGCTCTTTTTATATTTTCGATAATCCGAATAAATACAGCGGAATTCTCTCATTTTTGAACCCGAAACTTAAGGGTGTCGTGAAGGACAGCTTCATCTCATTCAAGAATGAAATTTCTTCATGGCTGGAAGGCAGAAGGCCAATGGTTATTTGCAGTGGAACTCTGGCTTCTGCATTCTACAGCGCGCTTATTGGCAAATCAGTCGTTAGCCGTTCAAGCATGGAAAGTAAGGTCTGCAGTGTTAAAAGCCTAAAAAAAACATTTACTACTCTGAACAGGACAAAGTTAGCGGACAGAGAAAAGCTACCGGGAATCGAAATAGAAAGAGCTGTGACTTTGCCAACGGCTTTAAACATTTTATTGGATATTCTAATGCTTCTGGAAGTCAAAGAATTCACGCTTACAGCCAATGGATTGAGAACAGGAATCCTCAAGTCGTATATTGAGAAAAGTTCTTATATAGGATAAGTCGGTTTAAAGCTCAGTTGTAAGCCTTTTCATCTTTTGAATAGCTTTTACTTCAATCTGTCTTATGCGTTCTCTTGAAAGGCTAAAATGTCTTCCAACTTCTTCTAGGGTCTTGGGTCTATCATCGTTAATACCATAACGCATTTTTAAAATGAGCTGTTCCCTTTCCATCAAAGATCCGAGAACTTCTTTAAAGATTTCCTGTTTGGAAGCAATCAAAGCTTGCTTGGCAGGGTCTTTTGCTGAAGATTCAAGTATATCTTCCAAAGAAGTTTTGTCATCTTCGTCAGAAGTCAATGAAGCCTGAAGCGAAAGCGGCTGCATAGCCATTTTCCTAAGGGCACGGACCTTTTCTACGGTAAGTTCAAGTAGTTTAGCCAATTCCTCTATGGTTGGCTCATAGCCGTTTTCTCGTATAAAGATCTGCTCTTTAAGAAACATTTTATTGATAGTCTCAAGCATATGAGTAGGAATTCTTACTATTCTGCCTTGTCTTTCTGCTGCTCTTCTTATATGCAGCCTAATCCACCATGTGGCGTAAGTGCTAAACCTGAAACCTTTTGTACAGTCGAACTTATCAACTGCTTTCATAAGGCCTATGTTTCCTTCCTGAATCAGGTCTATGAATGGCACGCCTCTGCTCTTGAATTTTTTGGCTATGCTTACAACCAGCCTCAAGTTGCTCTCAACTATTCTGTCCCTGGCCGCAAGTGATAGTTTTCTGTATGCGTCTATTGATTCCATGTGGGATATGAATTCATCGGGAGACATCATCGTCTTTTCATTAATAAAGTCTCTTCCCTGTCTGTTTTCTTCCGAAATATTGTTCAATATATCATAATACTCTTTTGCTACATCAAACCACTCTTCCAGCTTTTCGGAAAGAACCTTATGTCTGGTCAAAACAGCACGCATATTCTTTCTGGCAGCTAAAAGCTTCTTAGGCTGCCTTTTTGTAAAACTCCTGACAAGCTCTTCTTTTGCTTTTATTATATCTTCTTTCCATGAATTCAAACTTGCAAAAATATGCTCGGTTGTTTCACTGCTTTTGCATTTTATGCTGGTGAAAAAGAGATTTTCTACTTCGTCTATGTCCTCACCAACCGAATCAATAAGTTTGACATGTTCATCGATCACAAATGCGAAATCGCAAATGGAATTTCTGACGTTCTCTATGTTATCAAAGTACTGCAACATCAGTTGTATTTCTTCTGCAGCGTTAAGAAGAGAAGATTTGGAAATTTGCCTGAAGTACGAACTTAGTGTTGAGTTTGTTCCGAAGTATGAACTTCCCGACTTTGAATCAGAATAATAATCGTCTTCTGAGTGCCTATCTATAGCCATATTAAACTTATTTTGCTGAGTTAAAAGGTTTTAAAGACAGTTTTTAAAAAAGACAGACCAACATTTGATAACTAAACTGCTTCAAGTAGGGCTCGAAGCAAATAATTGCTGTCAAAATAAACGGGATTATTCTAGACTTGCATTCGGCAATATGCAAAACTAATATTTAAAAAATATACGAGATTAAAGTAACACACAAAGGTAATATCTACTATGAATGTTGGAGAAATTTTTTCTATTGACGGTGAAGTAAGAGACAACGAACTGGATTTACAGGGCATTGTAAATAACGCTAACTACTTCATATACATGGCTCACGCAAGACACAAACATCTCAAATCTTTAGGTATAGATTTTGCTAAAACTCACGATGAAGGGCATGATATGGTTCTGGCTGAAGCTACTATCAAGTACAGGGCTCCACTGAAATCAGGCGATGAATATACTGTTACTTCCAGGATGATTCCTAAAGGCAGAATACGCATAATAATAGAACAGGAGGTAATCAGGAAGTCGGATAGAAAATTATGTGTCTCAGGAATACTTACTGTCACTTCTGTATCTACAAAAACTGGAAAACCGGAGTTTCCTCAAAGTTTAAGGGTGCTGTTGGGGATTTAATACCAAACTTATTCGTATTGAATTTTTTTGCTGTGATGAATGTCCATCGGTGCGAAAAGAGGCGGCGGAGTAGTGACAACTTCAATTATCGAACCATCCGGCAGCGTCCAGAAGAAAGAATATTCCATGTCCAACTCGTTTTTTACAAATTTCGGTTTTGTTTTCGTTATCAAATTCGCTACATCATCCGGCATATCAGGGTACTGATCCAATACATAATCCCTGATTTCACTAAAATGTGCTTCCGGTTTTTCTCCGGCAAACATTTTATCCTCCACCTGCTTAATCTGCTTGTCGCTGATATTATTTTCCTGAGCAGGATTGGAAGTTGAACTACATGAGCCAAGAATAAATATCAAAGCCCACATTGAATGAATAATAATGTTTTTTTTATTAAAAAAAGTTAAGAAGCTTCTCATTTTTATCCTCTATATAGGCTAGAATTTCATCGTATAAACTTTATTCTATTTTATTTTTTTTTAATTTAAAGAGGGCCAATTATGAAAGATCTTCTCAAAACAGTAATCGTACTTTCTCTGCTTGTCATGTTAACCGGATGCATTAGTTATGAACAGATAACAGAACCTAAAATTGGTTCCGATCAATCTAAGACCGAAAGATTTGAATATATGGAAAGTCACTGGAGCTATCTGAATAACCGTTGGATTGTAGCTGAGACAGTGATGCCTGCGGATTTAGTTCACGCTTATGGAATACCTTACGATCAGGCAAAATCGGAAATTGATGAATTTGTAGAAATGGAACACAGCTATAGCTGGTTCCACAGGTTTGTAATTTCTTTGTACTTAAATCCAATAAGATTCTACGTTAAATAGCTTGAGCTTGCTTGCTCCATAATGATAGAATGGCTGAAAATTAAGAATTTTGCGCTAATCCAAAATGCAGAAATAGATTTCGGAAGAGGATTGAATATTATTTCCGGCGAAACAGGCGTGGGAAAAAGCGTAGTGATTAGCGCTATTTCCTTTCTGTTCGGGGAAAGGGCCGATAAGAATGTCATAAGAAGCGGAGAAAGCAAGTGCGAACTTTCAGCAGGAATAAAGGTCCCAAAGCATCTATTATCCAAGATAACCCCTGTATTTGAAGCCAATTCAATAGAGCATAATCCTGAGGGCGAAATAGTATTAAGGAGAGTTTTGACTCAATCTTCAAGCAGGTCTTTTATCAATGATGCCAGCGTAACATTGGACACTTTATCTTCTTTAGCGGATTTTCTGCTTGATTTTCATGGCACGGAAGAACACCATTCCCTATTAAACAATAACAATCTGCTTCTGCTTATAGATTCCTATGGAATGTGCCTTAAAAAAAGACAGGAAGTAGAGTCTATATATAGAGAAATTAAATCCGTAGAAAAAGAACTTGGCGGAATAGAAAAAGATTTACCAAATCCATCTGAAACTGATTATTTCAGGCATCTGATTTCAGATATATCCAAAATCGATCCTAAACCCAATGAAGATTTTGAACTTTATAACCGTTATAAAATTGCGTCGAACAGTAAAACACTGATAGAATCAGCGAATGAAGCCAGATACTTGCTTTATGATTCAGAAAACTCTGTTCACAACTGCGTAGCTTCTGTTATAAGAAAACTGGCAGATGCCGAAAAAATAGACGAGGAAAATGTAGCGAAATTTACCGAATCCCTTGAACATATTTCTTCACAAGTCAAGGATCTGAATTATGATATGGAAGACTATGTATCCAAAATTGAACTGGATGAAGCCGGATTTTTGGAACTCGAAAACAGACTTGGAGCCATTTCAGGCCTAAAAAAGAAATATGGCCCTGCAATAGAAGATGTTTTATTGTCTAAAGAAAAGGCTCAAAAAAAACTTGAATTAGCTGACAATTTCTCTTTTACAAAAGAAAAGCTTATAGCTTCTCTGAACGAAAAGACCAAATCCTTCTTGTCCTTAGCAAAGGATTTATCGGAATTAAGGAAAAAAGCAGGAGAAAAGTTTGCTTTGGCAACAAAGGAAAGACTTACCACATTAGGGTTTCTTAATGCGAATCTTGTTATATCGCTTTCCGATACAAATATTTCCCCATCAGGCATAGATAAAATAGAAGTTCTTTTTTCTGCCAACAAAGGAGAGAAACTAGCTTCTCTAAAATCAGTCGCAAGCAGCGGAGAATTATCCAGAATCATGCTTGCTATCAAAACTGTTCTCTCCAATTCAGATCTTATTCCGATTTTGATATTTGATGAAATTGACGCGAATATCGGTGGTGAAGTGGCAAAAGAAGTAGGCAAAGAACTAAAAAAACTCAGCAAACAACATCAGGTTATATGCATATCTCACTTAGCGCAGGTTGCTTTATTTGCAGATACTCATTTCCAGGTCAGTAAAAAAATAAGAGACAATAGGACTTTCACAGAAATAACACCTTTGTCTGATTCGAATAAAATCATTGAACTATCAAGAATGCTCGGCGGAGGAAAGGCTGCAGTCACTCATGCTGCAGACATGTTAAAGGAAAAGAATTGACAGTTCCCTTGAAGGTAAATCAAAAACATTCCCAAATAGCCTCCCTTTGATAGATATTGTTATTGATTTTGTTTGGTTATATTTTATACTTCGATTTAATGTTTGAAATATGTTTAATTAATCCCGCTAATTTGCCTAAATTATCTTAAGTTGAGTCTATGATTAATATTTACAAAAAAGCAGATGATTCACTTCAAGAGGTTTCCTCTATAGAAAAAGACTGCTGGATAAATGCGGTACAGCCAAACTTCGTTGAGCTTAACGAAATAAGTAAAGCTCTTGATTTACCGGAAGAGTTTCTTACAGACCCTCTTGATATAGATGAAAGGCCTCGTATAGAGGTTGAAGATGACCATATTCTTATAATCCTGAGAATACCCCATTATGAAAAAGAGCATATGCAGAATCCATATAACACTATTCCTCTTGGTATAGTTTATACACAGGACACCATCATAACTATCTGTTCCATGGAGTCAGAAGTTATATCTACTTTTCTCGACAGGAAGATTAAAAATTTTTCTCTTAAAAACAAAGAAAAATTTATATTTCTGATATTTCTCAGAACTGCTATTTTGTATCTGAAACACCTCAAGCAAATTAATAATATTACTAATGAGCTTGAAAAAGAGCTTCAGGTTTCAATGAAAAATAATGAGTTAATAAAACTCATGGATTTGGAAAAGAGCTTGGTTTACTTCACTACATCCTTGAGAGCTGATGAGATAATGATAGGAAGGTTATCTGCCTCTAAGAAGTTTAAGATAAGCGCTGATGACAGGGACTTGTTGGAAGATGTGTGGGTGGAGTACAGACAGGCCATTGAGATGGCCAATGTGTACAGTAATATTTTAAACAACATGTTGAACGCATTCTCTTCCCTTATCTCAAACAAACTTAACTCTGTGATGAAATTTTTGGCTTCAGTTACCCTTGTTCTCATGTTACCTACTCTGGTAGCAAGTATTTATGGAATGAATATACCGTTACCGCTTCAGGAATCGCCTTACGCTTTCATTTTCACCATGAGCCTTTCAGTCATTCTGGCAGGAACGGCGGCTGTAGTATTCCTAAGAAAAAAATAATATGCCTATTCCGGATATAAAACTCGACAACTCTTTTCAGCTCCCCACACATATATGGTCAAAAGAGTGCTTTGCCTGTGGCACTGATAATTCGCATGGGCTTCACATGTCTTTCTTTACTGACGAGAAATTTCTATGGTCAGAAATGGAACTTCAAGAGCACTACAAGGGATGGGATCAGGTTATTCACGGAGGCATTCTCTCTACTATTCTGGATGAACTTATGGCATGGGCCGCTATCTACGCAACTAGAAATATCATGTTAACTAAATCCATGACACTGCACTATCATGAGAAAGTCGAAACTAACTCCAGAATAAGGGCGTTTTCCTGGATAGAAGAACTCAAACCCAAAGAGGCTGTAATCAAATCAGAACTCTACAATAATCACGACACATTATGCACTAGTGCGACAGGCATATATGCCCTATTCCCTTTAAAGCTTGCTAGAAGACTTCATCTGATGTCTGACGAAAGCCTCCGCACTTTTGATGAATTCCTGGAAGCATGCAAAAAGGTATAGAGGGATGATTTATGGCATATCTACTAGGAATCGAAATAGGCACCACTAGGGTAAAAACCGGAATTTATGATTTAGACGGCAATCAAATCGTAGAAGAATCATGCAGCCATAGCGTTTTATACAATAAAAAGTCCGGCTCTGCTGAATCTCCTGTTCTAAACTGGTGGCTTTCCCTTAAAAAAGCCATTCATAAAGCACTAACTAGAATTGATCCGGCTGGTTTACTGGCAATTTGCGTCGGAAGTCATGGCCCCTCTCTGGTGGCATTGGATAAAAAATTCAACCCTGTAGGCAATTCGATCCTTTGGATGGACAGAAGAGCAACAAACGAGGCTAACTTTCTGTCAGAAAAACTTGGTGTGAGATCTAATGACCTTGCGTGGTTTATCCCAAGAGCGATGCATCTTAAGAACAATAATCCGGAATCTTTTAAAAAAGTAAAACATTTTGTTCAGCCTCTGGATTACATCAATTGCAAACTTACTGGTGTTTTAAAAACATCAATAGTTTCCAAATCCATAAGAATCTGGAATAACGAAACTATAGAAGCTTCATCTCTGCCTAAGGATCTATTCCCCTCTGAAGTATCGATGGGAGAGCTTGTAGGAATTGTGACAAAGCGCGCTTCCGAAGAAACGGGGATTCCAATCAACACCCCTGTTGTAGCCGGAACTGGTGGAGCCGATTTTTTAGAAGTACTGATAAGCTCGGGGAGTTTAAAAAAAGGTGTAGTATGCGATAGAGGTGGATCTTCTCAAGGCGTGAATATCTGTTGGGACAAATCTTTTGGCGACAGCAGATTTTTTGAAGCTCCACATCCCCTCATAAAAGGGCTATATCATATTTCCGGTCTGATGGCTACGACAGGCAAGTCCCTGCATTGGTATAAAAACCTGTATTACGGAAAAGGTGCTCCTTTTGAGAAGTTTTTCGAGGACGCATCAAAATCTCCTTCGGGTTCAAAAAGGTTGATATTCCTGCCTTATCTGACGGGTGAAAGAACACCATGGTGGGATTCCAATGCACGTGGGGTTCTTTTTGGCTTGTCTTTGGAACACACAAAACATGATATTCTCAGATCCATCCTTGAAGGAACCGGGTTTGGAATAAATCATATGCTTAGGCTTTTCAAATCACATGGCGCTGCCGCGACTGAAATTAGAGTTTGCGGAGGACAAGCCAAAAGCCCTTTATGGAATCAGATAAAAGCAGACATAGCAAACTTGCCAGTAATAACCAACAAGATATCTGACGGTTCTACATTTGGGCTTGCCATCATAGCAGGTTCCGGGATCGGTTTGTATAAAGATATAGTGGAGACAGCTAATACATTGGTAACGACCGCTCAAATCTATGAACCTGATCAGGGTAACCACAAAGTTTACTCTCAGATGCAGGAAATATACGAAGATCTCTACCCTGCACTCAAAACGCAATTCAAAAAACTCTCATCTATTTAACAGCAATATATGCCATTTCTTTATCTTTTACATGGTAAGGAATTTTCGCAGATGAACTCCATGCCCCATCATTAAAATACTTTTCATCAACTGAAGCATGTACAACTTCACCAAAGAAAGCGTAGCACTCCCCTGCTTCAACTCTTTTCATTAGCTTGCACTCAATTATACCTATGCAATCAGATAATACCGGAACATCAATGGCCTTAGCCTTCTGCATTTTGAGTTTTGCCTTCTCAAATTTATCAGTCTCTTTTCCTGAGCTTTTCCCACAAATAAAAATCTCTTTGAGAAGTTTTTCTGTCGGGATGTTGACTGCAAACTGTTCAGTTTGAATGATAAGACTGGAGGTATAAGCTCCTTTGGCTAAACAAATCATCACAATCGGAGGTTCTTCGCTCACAGGGGAACTCCAAGCGCAGCTCATTACATTGGACTTTCCGTTTTTATCAACACTTGTCACAAACACGGTCATTCTCGGATGAAGAAGATGGTACCTGTCCTGAGTTATTTCTTTAAACATAATCTTTCTCCACTTAAAACTGTTAAATATCGCCAAAGCCAAACTATAATCAAAAGTAAATACTCTACTACTTAATATTCCAAAATAGGAGTCAATACTTATGATTATTAAGTCTCTAACTATCGGAAAAACCAAGATACCTTTAAAAAAACCTTTTATCACTGCTTTACGAAGAGCAGACTTTGTAGAAGATATAGCGATCCTGATAAAGACAGAAAGCGGGAAAATCGGATATGGCTCTGCTGCCCCTACTCCAGTGATAACCGGCGACACGCAGGATTCTATTATTTCTGCAATAAAAAATTACATTTTCCCTAAGATAAAAGGCAAATCAATTCTTGAGTTTGAAGCTCTTATGAACCTGATTCAAACTTCATGCATACACAATACATCAGCCAAAGCCTGCGTGGATATGGCTTTGCATGATCTTTTCGCTCAAAAATGCGGCCTTCCCCTGTATCAACTTCTCGGAGGAAACCAGAAGTGTATTGACACAGTCAATACGGTCAGCGTAAAGGATCCGTCAGAGATGGCAAGCGATGCTGTTGAAATTGTAAGTGAAGGTTTTAAGACGCTTAAAATCAAAGTCGGATTAGGCGCGGATGAAGACATAGAAAGACTCAAAAGGATAAGGAAGGCTGTGGGCCCTGATGTTCCGATTCTTACAGATGCCAACCAGGGTTGGAGTCCAAAGGATGCCGTCAAAGTCATTAAAGCCATTGAATCTGAAAAGCTTAATGTATCTTTAGTCGAACAGCCTGTTAAGGCGTGGGATTTTGAAGGCATGAAATATATAAGAGAGCAGACTTGCTCCTTCATAATGGCAGACGAGAGCTGTTTTTCTCCCCGTGATGCTTTTAAAATCCTCTCAGAAAAAATAGCAGACGGCTTAAATATCAAATTAATGAAATGCGCAGGGCTCTATAACGCAAAAACTATCTACTCGATGGCTTCAATCTTCAATACCCCGTGTATGGCAGGGTGCATGCTGGAATCCCCAATCGGACTGACTGCCATGGCAAGTTTCGTCTCAGGAAAACAGCTGGTGAAGTATGTAGACCTTGACCCGATATATATGATAAAAGAAAATCCTATAGTTGGTGGTGCCAGACTGGAAAATGCCAGGATTGTTCTCCCTGACAAACCCGGGCTCGGCATCGAATCTTTGGGAGACTGCCTTGAGTTTATATGTAAAATCGATTGAGTCTGGCAATCTAAAAACATTTTTATCGCCTAAAAATGGGAAAATCATAAATATACAGAATCAATGTTATGAATAAAAAGAAAATGGATATAAAAGAAATAATTGACAATGTTGCGTACTGCGGATTAGTATGTCCTTTAGATTCATGCTTTGACAATTGCTTAGGGTGTAAAAAAGGCAAAGGATGCGGAGATAATAGTTGTTATCAAAAAAAATGTTGTATTGAAAAAAATTTATCAGGTTGCTGGGAATGTAAAGAACTCCCTTGTAACAAAGGCTATTTCTCAAAAAAAGAAAAATCATATGGTAAATTTGTCGGTTGTATTGAACACATAAAAAAATATGGGTTAAAGAAGCATATAGAAAAATTAATAGAAAACCAAAAGAAAGGCATTAAATACGGGCTTAATGGAAACTATGATAATATGACAGTTGAAGAAGTATTGAACACATTAAAATAAATTTCATGACGAGTCAGTTCTGCTAACCTCGCAAAGCTCGGTCAGTGAGCTCTGATGTTATCCTAATAGAAAATCAGAACCAATTGTAATAGAAATTAAATATAACTATAATATCCATAAAGAAATATGGAGGAAAATAAAATGCAAGCAACGATAAAAAGAAATGCAATTGAACTAATAAGTTCATTACCAGACAACTCTACCTGGGATGATATCATGTATGAAATTTATGTGAAACAGAAAATAGAAAAAGGATTTAATGATATCAAAAATGGAAAACTATCTTCACAAGAAGAAGTCAAAAAGATGTTTGTGCAGAAATGAAAATTTATTGGACAGAAAGGCGTACATATCCAGAGATTCAGAATTTTATGCAAACCGTTTTATTGAAAAGCTGATTGACGGAGTAGAACGTCTATCTCTATTTCCAGAAATGGGAAGAATTGTTCCAGAAGCACAAAACATAAAGATAAGAGAGCTTGTATATCAATCTTACCGAATCATATACAAAGTAAGTAAAAAGCAAATCAGCATTGTTACAGTTATTAACAGTCGCAGAGACCTGAATAATCCAGAATTAAAAAGATGGGAAATAGGATAACCAATAGATACACTTAATCATTTTTTAGTGGCTGAGCAAAAAATGATAAGTGACCATAATGTTATCATGAAACAGCAAATCATGAGAAGAACAATAGAAGTTGTGAATTATAATCCAAATTGGCCTGGCCAGTATCTAGAAGAAATTGAGTTAATCAAAAAAGTGTTCTCTTCTGAAATAATAAAAACTCATCATATAGGCAGTACGGCAATCCCACTTTTAGCAGCAAAGCCAACTATTGATATTTTACTTGAAGTTAAAGATATTGACCGTTTAGATGAATATAAAAAGATAGGTTATGCCCCAAAAGGCGAATTTGGCATTCTTGGCAGAAGGTTTTATTTAAAAGGAGAGATTAATAGGACTCACCATATCCATGCTTTTAACGTAAATTCATTCGAAGTTACAAGGCATTTAGCTTTTAGAGATTGCCTGATTGCAAATCCTGCAATAGCTAATGAATACGGACAATTAAAGATAGAAAGTGCTAAAAAGTGCAATAATGATATTGGCGAGCATATCAGACTAAAAAGTGATTTCATAAAGTTTCATGAACAAAAAGCAATAAAAATGGTGGAATGACAACAAGGCGCTTCACTTAGCCGGCTAATCGCCAGCCACTGAATTCCACGTTAGGAAGAAAAATAATATGAATGATTTTCCAGAATTTATGCGAGATCCTAAAAATAAAATATCTTCAAAATCACAATATACGAAAGATATTGAAGGATACGTTTTTGATGGAATAGATGAAAGCCAAGCTGCGTTTTGGAAATTGAATAAAGCCAGAATTTCAGAAAAACACGTTCACGAGTATGATGAATATCTACTTGTAGTCCAGGGAAAATATACTCTTATTTTTGATGACAAAAGAGTACCTTTGTCCGCAGGTGAAGAATATTTAATTCCAAAAGGATTAGCTCATGCAGGCGAAAATACTCCAAATACAAGAACCATACATGTTTTTGGTGGTAAAAGAGTAAAAAGAGAAAATGAATACAATAAATTGGGATGACTTTGAAAAAGTTGAATTGCGTATAGGAACAATAATTGAGGCAAACGAATTTCCTGAAGCAAGGAAACCTGCATATATTTTAAAAATCGATTTTGGCAAAGAAATTGGAATAAGAAAGTCTAGCGCTCAAATTACGGATCTATATTCCAAAGATGAATTAATTGGAAAACAGATAGTAGCAGTAGTGAATTTCCCGCCAAAACAAGTTGGCCCGATAAAATCAGAATGTTTGGTTACAGGCTTCATCCAACATGATGGTTCGGTAGTGATTGCAATACCTGATAAGAAAACAGAAAATGGATTGAAGTTAGCATAAAAAATAAAATAGACAACTTTAACTTGTCAGTGCACTTAATATGGTATTCGCTGAGGCTCATACCATATAAGTGGATTTGATGTTATGAGAAAAATAAATGGAGAAAAAAGCATGCATGTATCACATAAGGGTTCATTTAAAATCGATTATCCGCCTAAGAAGGCATTGCGACTGTTTAGCGCAGAAGGTGAAAAATACTGGATTCCAGGTTGGGATCCGAAAATATTGAAAGGAGACGGCTACCATAGAGATGATGTTTTTATTAACATGGGGCCCGGAGGAAACTCTACTTATGTGGTAATTGACTATAATGACAAGAAATATCATGCTCTTTATGCAAAAGTAACTCCGGATATCAGTGCCGGCACAGTTGAGATCTCCCTTACCCCTCAGAGTCATGGCTCTTTAGTCGAAGTTGGCTACAATTTTACAAGCTTAAGTGATGAAGGGGCTGTATCTCTATCCAAACTGACAGATGAGGCATTTGCTCAACAAATGATCTCTTGGAAAAATGGTATAGAGTCAGCCAAGGAAAAGATCTCAGACTGGCTTCAACTGTATAAATAGCAACTCATAACTTGTCTTTCAACTTATAGTCTCTTTGAATATCTCTTCGTAAATGGCAGAATGTTACCTGGCTGTAGAAGCGTAAGAGAAACTGTTTTCATGCCGTGAAATACTTGCAATAGTCATCTGCCCCCATCTGAGAAACGATTTTGTCAAAACAATGTCGTGGTATAAATGAGAAAAGCTGATAATATATGGTATTGTTATGTGGCATGCTAGATAGCTCCTTAAATTAATGGTTTAGCTTTCACTAATATAAAAGCTCTATTCTTCCATGCCATTTTTACTGAATTTTTTACCGGACACTACAGATGGAATGACATACAAATGAGCGACGTAAAAACAAAAAAAACAACAAAAAAGAAACTTCATCCATCCAAAGACTCAATAGAAATTCATGGTGCTTTATTATATAAAAACAAACACGATGAAGTAGATGCAGACGAAGTTTACCATGACCCGAAAGTCCCGGGGAAATTCGCCGGAGACTGCTAATCCTATGGACGATAAACCAATAAAAAGAAAAGAAGGTTTTCCTTTCTCTTTTTTCCCTGACCTTTGCAAGGAATGTCAGGGAAAATGCTGTAAAAGTGCAGACAAACCCAGTTATTTATGGATAACATTGGAAGAATTAGATCGTATTGCTTCTTTTCTGAATATCAGCAAGCCCGATTTTAAAAAGAACTATCTCAACTGCGAGAATGGCCTGCATAATATTAAAGACATAAAGATCAATGGAGTTTACTCATGCATTTTCCTGGATACACAGAGCAACCTTTGTTCTATCTATGAAGTCAGGCCGAAACAATGCAGAGAATACCCTTTTTGGAATCGCTATAGCAACAATCAAGATGAACTTTTTTCTGAGTGTATAGCCGTTAGGAAAGATACTTATTTTTAGATTTTTTTACAAGGCATGTTTGACGCGAATTATCGCCTGACAATCAATCGGATTTTCAAATATTTTAAAGCTTCCTGTACATCGGCAAAGTTCTTTATATCTTTTTTGAGTTTGATGATAGCTAGCTTTTCATAAATTCTTAATTTGCTGTTTTTGTCAGGAAGAGTTCTTTCTGTTTCGCCGAAAGAAGCAATTATAGAGTCCTTTGACACATTCGCATTAAATACGACGGCTCCTTTTTTTTCATCGCCGGAATAGAAAGGCGAATATTTGACAAGCAAAAGAGTATTCTTATAGAAATAGCCAAACCAGCCTTCCGTAGAATCAGCACTAATGCTAAATACTGAATTAGAATCTACATAATAGGCCAGTTGGTTATCTATTCTCAGAGTATTGCCAGCTACGTCATCTGTTATTTCTTCTCCTGAATCATTAACAATGCGGTAAGAATCAACATATTGAGACGCCACATTAACAGGCAGAAGAAGAAACCCACCCTTGGCTAAAGAGATTTTTTGTATAGCTCCTACAGAAATCCTGGAGTTGGAGTCATTCACAATATCCTTAGATATATAGAGATCGCCTGAATCTAAATTCATCCGATAGTTTTTCTCAAGTTTTACTGAAGGATTAGTCAGAGAAGAAACAATGTTGACAACTCCCTTTTTTTCACCATTGTAAGTTTCAATATTTTTAACGCCAAGCTGTCTTCCGCTATCGCATGATATCAACAAATCAGAATTAAAACGCCCGGGCAGCTGAATTATAGGCGAACCCCCGTCAACAGTATAAGATTCGACATTTCCACCGTATTGAGCTGTTATGACAGCATCAATATCCCCTGCCCAAATCTCAGTAGTTTTAAACGATGTTTGCTCCAATTCTTTCTGCCCTGAAAGTTCCGACCTGGCAATAAAGCAATTCGTACAACAAGCAAAAAGGATCAGCAATAAAGATAAACAAAAAAATAAAGTTATTACCCTTTTTGCCATAATCATCAGATATCTAAATCTTTAACACCAGCGGCGTACTTTTCTATATATTCTCTTCTGGGTTCTACATCGTCTCCCATAAGAAGTGAGAAAATCCTTTCGGCCTGAAATGCATCTTCCATTGTAACTTTTATCATCTTTCTGGAATCAGGTTTCATTGTCGTGTCCCAAAGCTGTTCGGCATTCATTTCTCCCAATCCTTTATACCTTTGAATATGAAGCCCTTGTCTGCCTATTTTTTTGATATAATCGAATAATTCCACCAGCGACTTTAATTGGATAAGTTTGTCGTTTGATGAAATTTTGAAAACAACTTCGTCTACTCCGAAAAGATGTTTGACAGGTATTCCAAGCAACGCCAACTCTTCAGCCAGGGCCACACATGTTTTCGATTCATAAATCTGAGTAATTTCTATCAAGTAGTTTAGCTTCTTCTCTATTTCTTCAGGAGTAAGATCTTCCTTCTCAAAAGAAACTGATACCTTTGCTTTAATCTTTGATAATATTTCAGTTACTTCCTCATCTGAATACGCATATTCTTCAATTATGGAACCATCCAACTCTCTCGAAGCAATTCTGGAGATAGGAAAAGTGCCGTTTCTCTCGGCCCTAAAATATTGCTCAGGAATAATTCCGTGCCTCAGCAAACCGTTACCTATCTGTTTTGAAGTATTCACTGCTTCAAGCACTTTTTTCAAAGTTACGCTGTCCACTTCTAGATCCGGAAGTTTCAGGACATGTACATCTTCACAGCCAAGTTCGATCAAGTACTTATCAAGCTGCTCTTCCGTATCTATGTATCTTTCTTTCTGCTTCTTCTTAACTTTAAAAAGCGGTGGTTTGGCAATATAAACATGCCCTGCTTCGATGATCTGCTTCATCTGACGGAAGAAAAAAGTCAAAATAAGGGTTCTGATATGAGAGCCGTCTACATCAGCGTCTGTCATTATAACGATTCTGTTGTATCTGATTTTAGAGATATTAAACTCTTCTTGACCTACTCCACACCCGATAGCTGCAATTAGCGATTGGATTTCTTTGTTTTCCAACACCTTATCAATAGTAGTCTTTTCGACATTTAAAAGTTTGCCCCTGACAGGAAGAATAGCTTGAAAAGAACTGTCCCTGCCCTGTTTGGCTGAACCACCTGCTGAATCTCCTTCCACTATGTAAAGTTCACATTTAGAAGGATCCTTTTCAGAGCAATCTGAGAGTTTTCCAGGGAGCGAAAATCCTTCAAGTGCGCCTTTTCTCTGGATGAGTTCCCTAGCTTTTCTGGCAGCTTCCCTCGCTCTGGCAGCAACCAAAGCTTTATTAACTATTTCTCTAGCAGACGCAGGGTTTTCTTCAAGAAAAGCTCCAAGAGCTTCATTGACTATAGATTCAACTATTCCTCTTACTTCGCTGTTACCCAGCTTGGTTTTAGTTTGACCTTCAAATTGAGGATCTTTTACTTTCACGCTTATAATAGCGGTCAGGCCTTCTCTCACATCTGTGCCGCTCATCCCCTTATCGGATTTAATCAGATTTGCAGCAACAGCATACTTGTTAAGCGTTCTGGTAAGTCCTGTCTGAAAACCTGTAAGGTGGGTTCCGCCTTCAATAGTATTGATATTGTTGACATAACAATATATTGACTCAACATAACTATCATTATATTGCATGGCAACTTCTACGTCTACATCATCCTTGGCCTTATGGAGATATATGACCTGAGGATTAAGAGGTTGCTTGTTCTTGTTCAGATGGGCTACAAATTCTATTATCCCGCCTTCATAAAAAAAGACATCTTCTTTGCCCTGTTCTCTTTCATCAACAAGAGAAATTTTTACGCCCTTGTTAAGAAAAGCCAATTCCCTGAGCCTGCTTGCCAAAATATCCCATACATAAACAGTAGTCGAGAAAATTGTCGCATCAGGTTTAAATGTCACAGTCGTACCTCTTGAAGTAGTAGGTCGAACTAACCTTAGCGGTGAAACAGTATGGCCTCTTTCGAACCTTATATGATGCAAATTGCCGTCTCTTTGCACTTCCACTTCCAGCCATTCGCTGAGAGCGTTTACGCAGGATACTCCCACTCCATGCAATCCACCCGACACTTTGTAAGCATCATGATCAAATTTACCGCCAGCATGGAGAACAGTCAAAACTACTTCGACGGCAGGTTTACCCTCACTTTCATGCATATCGACAGGGATACCGCGCCCATCGTCTGTCACTGTCACGGAATTGTCAATATGGATTACTACTTTTATATCCGTAGCATGTCCGGCCAAAGCCTCGTCTATACTATTGTCTACTACTTCATAGACAAGGTGGTGAAGACCTCTTTGTCCGGTATCGCCAATATACATACTCGGACGCATTCTAACGGCTTGCAACCCTTCAAGGACTTGTATTTGATTAGCTGTGTATTTGGAAGATAATTGTGTTGCGGCTTCTTTGTTCTCTGTAGAATCGTTCATATTAATATCACTCAAATTAGTTAAAAATTTTTATGTTAAAAAAAGTGTATGAATATAGCTTCTTAAACAGCTTTTTTCTATATAAAAACCATTGTTATTACATAATTTAATCCCTAGAATTAGTTTTAATTTTCCAAATACAAAAACTTCTATGCGGTATTCTGCCGGAAAAAGGTTGCAATCGTATGAAAACAAAAGTCGGAATAACAGGGCAGTCGGGGTTTATAGGAACTCATCTTTTCAATTTTCTCAGGCTAAAAAGTGATATTGAACGCGTTGAATTCAACAAATCAATGTTTGATAATAAAAAGCTGCTTGCCGATTTTGTTTCAAAATGCGATGCGATTGTCCATTTGGCCGGGATGAGCAGAGGAAACGATCAGAGACTCGTCTATGACACAAACATGTTACTGGTTAAAAAATTGCTTGAATCCGCAGAAATATCGGAAAATAAGCCTCACCTTCTATTTGCTTCAACCTCTCATGAGTTCAAGGAAACTCCATATCATGCGTCAAAAAGGGATGGAAGAGCTGCAATAGACAAGTGGGCGGAGGAAAATGACACAAAAGCAACAGGACTGATAATGCCGAATGTGTTCGGCCCCTACTGCAAACCCTACTTTAATTCATTCATTGCCACATTTTGCCATCAGGCAGCCAGAGGGGAAACACCCGAAGTTAAAACGGACTCCACGGTACAGCTCATCCATATAGACACGCTCTGTGCAGCTATTTACAACGCTATTACAGACAGGAACATTGCTAATCCATTAACTATTCCTCATGAATTTGAAATAAAGGTCTCTGAAGTCAAAATGCTTCTGGAAAATTTTAGGAATATGGTGACTCAAAACAATAAACCTATTATTTTTTATACTATTTTCGAACAAAGGCTTTTTAATACTTTTTTGTCCTATTTAGATAGTTATAATGGTTTGCCGGATTAAACATTGCTTTGACAAATGCGTTGTTTATAATCTTCAAAGAATAACTTACAAACTTTTAGACTCGACAAAATCAAAATGAAAACTCCAAACAAGTGGCTCATAGTTATTGTAATAGTGCTCGTCCTGTTAATATTTGTCTTTTATTTTCTTGGGGGATATACATCGTCAGCGTATATAAGAGCTAACTGGACAGCTATAAGCCCACGCGTAAATGGTTATGTTAATCAGGTTTTTGCGAAAGACAACGTATTTGTAAAAAAAGGAGACCTGCTGTTTCAGTTGGATCCTTATCGATATCAATTGCAGTTAAACCAGACGGAAGCCAATCTTAAAGTGGCCCTGGCACAAAAGGCAAAAATACAAGATACAATAGAGTCCGACAAACTAATGCTAGCCGCCTTGCAAAAAGACATTAAACTACTTGCAATAGAAGCGGAAAGATATCGTTGGCTAAGCGAAAAAAAAGCAGAATCTATCGAAAGTTATCAGATGACTCTGGAAACTTACGAAAAGGCAAAAGAAGATTATGAGCAGCTTTCCGGCAATATCCTTGAGGCACAAGATGAATTAAAAGAACAGGATAGCTCAATCGAACTTATTACTGCCCAGCGTGACCTTGCTAAATTTGAACTGGATTGCACTACAGTCATAGCTCCTTTTGACGGATATGTAACCAACAATTATCTTGAGAGGGGTTTGTTTTTGCAGCAAGGCCAGCCGGTTTTCGGAATAGCTGCCACTCAGAACCCATGGGTTGAAGCCGACTTCAAAGAGTTCTGGATAGGCAAAATAAAACCAGGGCAAAAGGTTTGGATCTTGGCAGATCTTTACCCATTCAGAATTCTGGAAGGAGAAGTAGAAAGTGTCACAAACGCTGTAAACAGGCTTCCGGTTCCAGGCATGATACTTCCTTACATCAAACCTACCATAGACTGGGTAAGAATCGGATACAGGTTCACAGTGACTATTAAGATTATCAACTTGCCAAAAGACATGCATCTGAGAATGGGATCTGATGCGAGGGTATTCGTCTTCTGCTGGTAATTCATTCAAACAAAAGTTTTTTCTATGTCGGTAAGTTATTACAGAAATGCCATTTTGACAGATGCCAAAAATCTCTGGCAGGGCTTTTCCTTTACCGGCAGTAATTCCAAATTGGCAATAAAAACCGGATTATCCTGCGTCATCTCATTAATGATAGCTTATTATTTTGAGTTCAATCAAGCTTACTGGTGCTGCATTACATGCACAATAATGCAATTGCCCACAGTGGGATCAGTGATTAAAAAAGGCATAGTACGGTCTTTAGCAACCTTAGTAGGCGCTGTATCTGCGGTTCTGATTTTCGGCCTTTTCCCTTTGGAGCCGATATGCTACAACATCAGTATATTTTCCGTAGCAGTCATATGTTATTACAACTCTGCCAAAGCAAAAAATGATTATTTTTGGTATCTCCTTATCATTACCTTCATGATAATTTATACCGTTGGATTTCAGCTTGAGGATCCGCATGACATAATATATTCAGCTTTCTATAGGGGGTTAGAGATACTTCTGGGTGTCCTGGTCTCTTTTGTTGTTTCAATCACCGTATGGCCTCATCATGCAACCAATGATTTTTTTGCAAAGATCATCAAACTTAGAAATGATACAAAGTTATATATCCAAACTGTTTTTGAACAGTATATGTCGTTAAAATACGACAAAAAAGCACCTACAGAACAATATCAAAACCTAAAAAAACAGATTTCTGCGCTTCTTGCTTTGTCTCAAGATGTAAAACTTGAAAAGAAGGTCAAAAAACCCATACTTTGCAAAATAGCTTCAGAGCATGAAAAATTACAAGACTATATAGAAGTAATACACAATTTTTATCATACAATTTCTCATACATGCACCGCAAAATATCAACTCAATTACTCCAAGCAGCTTCGTAAAATCCTTTCAGCAATAGATGAAGTCACCAAATATTCGGAAGAAAACAAAGACTCCTCTCTTGTCCACTTTAAAACACAACTTGAAGAGTTGTTCAATTCTACTAAAGCCAAGTATGAAAAGATGTATAGACAAGGAAAGACGTTTAATTACACCGTCACAGATGTAGCCCTATTTAACGAATCAGTGTTGATCCTTTCAAACTTTTTCGACATTTATCTTAATATAGTGCTGGACGATAAACAAAATGTTACCTCTGCTCCCAAAAAGGCGATACCTAAGAAAGAGCAATTCGGCTATGATGAATATTCTCTTCTCTGGTTCAATTTTTACTTACACACTCCTTCTCTGAAATACGCCTTAAAAACATCAGTCATGCTTTTAACTGCTATTTGGGCATTCATGCTGCTTGAGATGCCAAGTGATATCAGCGGCTTGAATTTAAGTGTAGCAATAATGACAATTTGCATCCCCGATCCGATTGCTTCAAAAATAAAAGGTATTCTAAGGCTTTCCGGTTGCATAATAGGCGCGATTCTCGGCTTAATCTTTGTCGGACTGGATATCAACACCACAGTGATAATGTTAGGCTGCATGTTTGCCGTGGTCTATGTCGCAGGGTATATAAAAAGCGGAGGCCCGAATATTTCATATGCCGGGCTGCAGATCTCCTTGGCATATTTTTTTACTACTCTCTCTACAAAAGGTTTCGGGCAGGTAGATGATACCGTAGAAATTGTTAACAGGCTTATTTCTATCTTCTTTGGTGTAATTTTCGCATTGTTTTTTAAATCGTTCCTATGGAAAGATAACCATTTTCTCTGCCTGAAAAAAAATATTCGGGAATTTTGGAAAAAATTTAACACTGCCAATATTCGCTCAGGAACAGGCCTTTATTCCGAAGTTCTCACTAGCGGAGTCAACTCCATCAAAGGGGAAATAACAAACCTTGCAATTACAAGTAAAGTAGGAAAAGAGGATTTGCTGAAACTCAAAGAATTAAGCGATTACACAGAAAGGCTGGCACTAGCTGCAAAAGCCCTATCGTCCTACTCCAAAGAAACAGTCAGCTTCGTTTATGATATAGACCCAGAATTATTTAACGATTTTGATACCCTTCTTGCTGAGTTTCATTTTTCCATGGATGAAAAAGAACTTAACAGATACGCTGAAAGAATAGCAAATATGCGTTCCAAATTTGAATACTTTAAATTTACAATCAGAAAAAACGGGCTCGTTCGCAGCAAAAGCATGGAGTTCAAGCAAAGCTACTCTCACTACATAGTCTCATCCATCAGGGTCGTAAACAGACTCAAAGATATAGTCCAAACACAAAGGGAACTGCAGCCCTTTCTAACTGTAAAAGCATAAGCGCAATAAATACGGCAGAGATTTTTTACTTATTTTTTTGTAAGCCTAAATTTTAGCCCATATGTTCAGAGATAGAAGCGGCATCTAAATCATCCTCATGTTAAAAACTATGAGGAATTTCAGAAGATTTATAAAAAAAAACATTGCACTAATCGCAAATTTAGTTAGAAACATTGTTGACATCATATCAGATGGCTAACAGCATAAGGAGATGCTATGAAAAAAATCATTTCAGTTTTTATCGCTTCTATATTGTTAAGTTTCATCACAAATGGAGATGATACTATAATCCGCAATAAAAATCTCAGCAGATGCAATTACGATGGTAAGGTCATCAGAGAAATCGTAAATGCCACATTTGTAGATGTTAACATCCGCGATGCAAATCTCAAAAATGCAACAATCGACAACTTGAAGATGACTCGCGGGATAATAGCAGGATCCAACTTTGATGGTGCTAATATAGCCAACTCCACTTTCGATGATTTGTGGCCGTCATACTGGGGCGGAATAGCTAAAATGCAGCATATAAATGTCAGTAATACTTCGTTTAAAAATATAACATTCAACAATGTTGATTTTTTTAATTCTAAATTTGACCATGTAATATTCACCGACTGTCTATTTTTCGAATCAAATTTTAATGGTTGCTCATTTAATAATGTTCTATTTCAAAATGTTAGTTTACATCATGCTACTTTGCTTTCCTGCTCCTTTAATAATGTTAAATTTAATACATGCGGTTTAGCTGCGGCTGACTTTACCAATTCTACCTTTAACGAAGTTACCATCACGAAGAGCAAGTGCGTAGAGGGACCTGCTGTTTTACCTCCTAAAGGCTTACCAGATGAATTATTAGAAGCTACTACTCGTGATATCTCTACTGTGAATATTACCATTAACTAGACAGAATGTTCGACTTTTTAGCAGTCGAAAGAGCCAAGTAGTTTTTCAACTAGCAGTATTCCTCTTTGTCCACATAAAAAACCGCCAGCTTACCTGAAGAAGAGGCCGATTTGTCCGTGTTTAGCCGAATCTCTGATGCTATTACAGTTGGAGCATTCGGTTTTATCTCTTCAAGAAGCATCAGAAATTCGTATTCATTGAAGTTTCTTTCAGGGATTATCTTTATTCCGTTCCAGAAAGAAATCTTTAAACCTGTTAGTCCTCTATTTTCAGGAGGGTTACTTTTTTACTAAATATCCCGTGTGTAGCAAAGAGTTTGTAAACTCAGCTTGAGAAACTTGAGTCAGGATACACTATGGATTTGAGCCCATGCCCTGTAAATAAAGAGACGACTATTGGGTCTAAATGGCCTGTTTTCAGATATCTTCTCAGTCCGGCAATCACTGCAGCAGATGTAGGTTCTATAAAATAACCTTTTCTTTTTATAATCTTAAGAGCCTCTACAATTTCATTTTCTGATACGGTCACAATGTCTCCCGAAGATTCGTTTATGATCTTCATTATTTGATCAATTCTAGCCGGTTTGCCTATGGCGATGCCTTCGGCAAGAGTTTCCTTGGGCATTGAAGGTGGGAAAGATTTGTACTTTGAGTAAACGGGAGAGCAATTCTCAGATTGAATAGCGATAATTTTGGGAAGTTTTGAAATAATGCCTGATTTCCTGAGTTCGCAGAATCCCAGATAGGCACCGATGACAATGGTCCCATTACCAAGAGGCAACACCACACTGTCTGGAGACTTCCAACCGAGCTGTTCTACTGCTTCATAGGCAAAAGTTTTTGTCCCATGAAAGAAAAACGGGTTCCAAACATGACTTGCGTAGAATTTGGAGTTGGCATATCTGTACGCAGCTTCGGCCGTATCATCTCTTGTGCCAGGAATCAGATTTAGTTTCGCACCATAGGATTCAATCTGGAATAATTTATTTTTAGATGTCGTCGACGGAACAAAAATGTCGCACTTGATATTAGCTTTGGCACAATAAGCGGATATTGCACAAGCGGCATTTCCAGAAGAGTCTTCTATTACTTCCTTTACTCCTAATTCTTTCGCTTTGCTTATTAGAATCGAAGCTCCTCTGTCTTTATAAGAAGAAGTGGGAAAGAGATAATCCTGTTTAATTAAAACATCAAAACCGTCAATATTTATTTTCGAAAGCGGAGTAAAACCTTCGTCAAAAGAGACAATGTTTTTATCATGCTCAATAGGCAGGGCATCTCTGTAACGCCACATGCCGCAATACTGATGTCTAATTTTGTTCTTACAAAATGTATGTTCAAAATGTAAATCCAGAAGCCCGCCGCAATCGCATTTCCAGATAGTTGGCAAAACCAAATGAGTTTTTGAACAATTCGTGCAAACGTATTTTGTTTCCATATTCAGCACTAGGAGATTGGATTTTAACGAAGTTCTAAGTTAGATATTAGCTAGCTAAATTAGTTTTGCAAGGATTCGACAATGCCAAATATTATTCACTTAAAAAAAACAGACTCAACCAATAAATTTGCCATAGAAAATTTTGACTCCATAGAGGACAGGACACTGATAACCGCTGATTCTCAATCAGCAGGGAGAGGCAGACTTAAGAAAACTTGGATTTCACCGGACAGAGTAAATCTTTATGCCTCATTCGTAATAAAAAAGGTTAACTTTAATATCTCTATAAGTTCATGGATAGGCGGGTTATCAGCACTTTATGCTGTTAGAGACCTGATTTCTGAAAATGAACACTTTTGGATAAAGTGGCCCAATGATATTTATTGCAGTGACAGGAAGCTTGCGGGCGTCCTCTGCGAGACAGTCTCAGATACTCACAACCATCCGAGAGGCATTATTATCGGCGTCGGAATAAATGTGAACATGACAAAAGAACAATTAAATTCCATAGACAAGCCAGCCACGTCATTGCTAGTGGAAAACGGAATCGAATTAAGCATTGAATCTGTTGGAAAATCACTTCTGGGCAAGCTGAATTATTTTACTTTAAAAGCAGAGAAAAACGAAGGTGATCTTTACAAACTTTGGAAGGAAGATAACAAGGTTATCGGGAGAGAAGTAGAAGTGGATATATCGGGCAAAAATCCTATTTACGGCAAAGTAATCGATATTAAACCCTGCGGCTCACTCTATCTTATGGATGGAGACGGTAATTTTCATACGTTTTACTCCGGCGATGTGTCATTAAAATCTTTTGAAAAATTACCTTAAGGCCTAAATATTATGATAATGCCAGTCAAGAATCCTGAACTTAATGAAGTTAGAATCCAAACAGCAAACTTCTTCGGAGAAGAAACGCCCCTAGTAGATGCAGAAATGCACGGTGGAAGAAAATACGAAGAACGACTGCAGCAAAAAGAAATGGCAGAGTTTGTAGCCGAAGCCATGATTTCTTCGGAAAACTTGTGTATTGAAGCTCCGACAGGTGTTGGAAAAAGTTTTGCCTACTTGATCCCATCCATATATTACTCCCTCAAAAAGAAGCAACCTGTTGTTATATCTACAGAGACAATAAACCTTCAGGAACAGCTTGTCCACAAGGATATTCCTATTCTTAAAGAGCTTATGAGTGTCGAGTTTAGCGCATGCCTGGCAAAAGGCAGAGCTAACTACTTATGCAAAAGGAAACTTGATTTAACAACGGGCGGTAATCAGGGCGAGTATCTTCCCAATAACTCTATGGTACCTGAGATTGTACGGATATCTAAGTGGGCAGAAACAACTTATGATGGGACTTTGGCTGACTTGGGTTTTGACCCGCTCCCTGCCACTTGGATGTGTGTATGTTGTGAAGTAGTAAACTGTTTTGGACCCAAATGCAAACACTTCAGAAGTTGTTTTTACTGGTGTGCCCGTAAACAATGGGACAAAGCTAATATAGTAGTAACCAACCATGCTTTATTTCTTGCAGACCTGAAAATGAAAATGGCAGGAGATGATGTGGAAGGCGGAATTTTACCTGCATATTGTGCCGTAGTAGTAGATGAGGCTCATCAACTTGAGATGAATGCTGCGAAACATTTGGGCGTAAGAGTTGGCGAATCAGGCATTTACAATATGTTAAACAAACTCTTCAACTCAGCTCACGCCAGAGGGTTGCTGATGAGGCCGGGCAGCGAAGCTATTGAACTTAGACAAATTGTGACCGAGACGTTCGACTGCACTAAAGCTTTCTTTAATTCAGTCAGAGAGTATATGAACAGTTTTGACGAGAAAGAGAAGCGCATACTTAGACCCAACATCGTAGAAGATGTACTCACTGGGCAACTCGGCCTATTAGAACGGAAACTCGATGATTACATGAAACTTCAGGAAGATGCGGATTACAAACTTGAGGTATTATCACAGCTTATCAGATGCAAGGAATACACTCAGGCAGTTTTTGAATTCATAATGATGAGAGCTGAAGAAAGTGTCTATTGGATAGATGTTGAAACTAACTCACAAAAACAGAATGTTACTTTAAACTACTCGCCCCTGGATATAGCCAAAATCCTTAAAAAATATCTCTTTGATAAGGAATACCCTGTGGTACTCACCAGCGCTACTCTTTCTGTTGCCAGGAATCTTGACTTTTACAGAGGAAGAACGGGATTTTCGGGTATCGAGAAAGTACTCAGTTCCCCTTTTGATTATGCAAATCAGGCGAAAATTTACATTCCTAAATCGATTCCAGATCCGATGGACGCTCAATTTGAACCTCAACTGGCAGAATATATCAAGAAGTACGTAGAAAAAACCTCAGGCAAAGCTTTTGTTCTCTTTACCAGCTATAGCCTTCTGACAAAAATGAAGGAAAAAACGATTGATTATTTTGAAGATAAGGGAATTCAACTTTTAGTCCAGGGAGATGGAATATCAAGGTCGAAAATGATCAGGATTTTCAAAGAAGACGTTGATTCGGTGATATTCGGAACCACCAGTTTCTGGATGGGAGTTGACGTGCCTGGAGAGGCTCTAAGCAATGTCATTATAACAAAACTCCCGTTCTCTGTCCCTTCCGAACCTCTTATACAAGCAAGACTTGAAAAGATTCAAAAGGACGGAAAGAACTCTTTCATGGAATATTCGCTGCCGGAAGCTGTTCTGAAGTTAAAACAAGGTATTGGCAGATTAATTAGAAGTAAAACAGATAAGGGAATCATCGTAATACTTGATCGCAGGGTAATTTCCAAACAGTACGGCAAAACTTTCCTAAACTCCCTGCCTCCCTGCCCCGTCCTTATCGAATAGGCAAAAGCGTTAATTGCTGTGAAAAGAATGGTTATTTCTGCAAAGAAGCCGAATTGGGTTTTATAAATAGATCCATCTGCGGGAACGGGATTTCTATATTATTTCTTCTTAGATAGGTGTTCAACGCATAGTTGACCTGACTCTCAAATTGCCAACGTTCGAGTTTGTTTGTAATTTTGACTTTGAAGAAAACTTCAAAATTAAGCGATGAATTGCCGTGTTCCCTAAATAGAACAAAGGGCGGCTGATCCTCTGTCAAAACACCTGAAACGCTTTTTGCAGCTTGTATCATTATTTGCGTAGCGAAGTCAATATCCGAACCGTATCCGATTCCAATCTTCACACTGGAAAGGATATTTTGATCATCTTTCGTCCAATTGGTAATACTTTCATCTAGGACAATGCTATTAGGCATAATAATATCAATATTCTCTTCTGTATGGATCTGAAAGCTTCTAAACTTGATGTCCCATATCCTTCCTATGATCCCTCTGACCTCCACGACATCACCGACTTTAAAAGGTTTTTCTACAAGCAAAATTATTCCACTCCAGACATTATTGAAATAATTCTGCATGCCAAGCCCAATGCCTATGCCTATGCCGCCTGCAAGAAAAGTTAAAGTTGACAGAGGAATATCAAGGACTGACAGAGCTATGAATACAGTCACAACGATACAGATGTAGTAAACAATCTTTTGCAATATAAGCTTCTGATGTTTTGACACCTTAAGAGCTTTAGCTATCTTTCTGCCAACTACCATCCTTATGTACTTGGAAATAAGGATGCCAAGAATTAGAATAACGATAAATTCAAGTAAATGCTCCGTTGTCAGAGTAAAGTTCTTGCCTGTGTAAATATGATATGTCAGAATGTTTTCCAGAATAGTCATTATTCGCAAAAAATTAAAGAGTTTAAGATCATATTAATCGTTTAATATACAGTTGATGCCGGATAATATAAAAGGATGGGGGACGCCCCCCCATCCTATTGTTAGGTCTTTCAGCTCAAAATGCTTTTTACAGCCCCGTCAAAGTCTTTCTCGACTTTCTTCTGGAAGGTATCCCAATCCGTCGCATACTTGTAGAACGCCATAGCCGCAAGTTTCTTTGTAAGTATGGCATTGCGATAAGCCTGAGTGTCACTTGAATCAAGAGTTGAAATGATGTAATCCTTGCCGAGCTTCTTAACAAGAACTTCAGGTATGTAGTGTTCAAGTATCTCCCACACTATATCCTTGTTCCCGAGAATTTTATCGAGATTAGCTTCAAACTTGTCCTGTAATGACAAAATAGCTTCGCTTGTATCCACGGAAAGAACAAAGAGAGGAGTGCTTTTTTTGTTCTTTTCATAGATATCAATAAGCGCCTGGGTTTCATCTCGTGAACATTTCTGAATAATGTTATTCACGTTCTTTATAAGTCCCCATCTAGTGGGTACATCATTAAGAAGCTTTTCATCATAAGAATCCCCAAGAAGGAACGCTGTCAAAACTTCAGCCAAAGAACTGGACATCACGCCGCCCTTATTGGCTGTAGAATCCTTGATATGTTTAATATCAGAATTTTTGGCGATATATCTTCTGGCTGAATCATCAAAGAACACATTAGCACCTTCAACGATGTATTTAAGTTCGGCAAAGTTGGCAAGAAAATCCTTTACATTGCTGCCATTGATAGTATCCTTGAATCCGCCGCAAGGTATGAAGGCTTTAATGTCAGCCTTTTCGATAAACTTACGGTTTGTCGGATTGGTGAGAAAAGACTTATGGAACATAGCGCCGTCTTCGATAAGTGTGCCGTCAGGAAGTTTTACATTCTTGCTCAGCCTCAGAACCATAAATCCTTCTTTGCTGAGTTTTTCTTTTGGATAAAGAAGAGAGTTGGCTCTAGGAGAAGTGTGGCGCATGAAAGCTATCTTCATTAATTCTTTTTTATCAAGGCCATTGGGATCAAAAAGAATTGAACCACCGTCAATTATGAGGCAAATCTTTCCCTTGTAGCACTGGATCTGATTGGAACCAAGGTCCCCGTCAGGCCCGCCTGTCATCATAAAATTAAGATTCTCTTCCTTGTCGCCGTAGTGAGCAATCATCTGTCTGAAACTAGTCATGATACACGTAGTAGTCATACCGCTGGCATCAATCTTTCCACCTATCTTGGCGTAAATTTGTTCAGTGTCGCTACTAGTAAGAATCGATTCACCGTTGATCTGGAGTTCCGTACCCTTTTCGCCTCTGTCCAGAAGTCCAAAAATATCACCATTGTCAAGTACGCCATAAACGTCATGAGGTATCCCGAAGCTCTTTCCTGTGGTAATTGTCCTCCAGTATTTATAGCCTCTTTCACGGGCATGATAGGAAACTGTATCCATCATTGGAGCAGTACCTTCGTCTGGTCCAAAGAAAACCATCTCTGTCTTTCCAAGGTAATCAACAATTCTATCTGAAGGCAGCATCAGGTCCATGATGCCGTCTGTGTAATCGAAAAGTGCTGAAAGCCCTTGGCTCGCATAAATGGCATGAGGGATTACGACACCCTTGGAACCGCTTTCGCAGATGTCTTTGTGTTTTAGCCTCTGGGCCTTTGGTCCGAGAGCATAGTTCAAAAGAAGAGCTTTATCTATTTCAGAACCATAGTTCGCCTTGGTTATTCTAAGCAGTCTCAAGCCGCCTCTGGCAATATCTTTGGCTCTCAAATGTGTGCCGCATGCATAGTGCCCATTAACAAAAAAGATACCGTAAACAAACTGGTTAAACACAAGTGGGTCCAGAATATCGTTTGTGAACCTGAAGGCATAAGCTCTTTTTTCTTCCTTATAGAAATTTGTCTTCAGAAGGGCTGTATTGAATTTATACATATATTTAAAAATCTCATAAGCAACATGCTCTTCCATGAATCGAATAGAGATGGTTTTAAGGTATTCCTTATACTTTTCCTGAATATCCTCTTCACTGATGGATCCTCTTTTCTGAGGATTGAATTTTGCATCAAATATCCTAAAGAGGAATTTTATAAGGTCAACATTATTCTTAGCATACTCAGTGATAGTCTTATAAACGTAAGTGCTTTTATTTGAATCATGAAGCCTGTTTGCAAAAGCATCCTTCTGGTCGGCATTTGTCAGGCTTTGGAAAATCTCTGAATCAGCATGATTTTCCTTGTAGATAAACATGTGAACAAAATCTATCAGGTTTCCCGCAAACAACATTTCCTGGAAAGTGAGCGAGCTGTTTACATAAAGTTCAGTAACAGGGTTGATGGCAAAAGTCAGAAAAGAGCACAAATCTGCAAGTATCTTGGCTTCTTGTTTTCTATTGACTTCGCCTATTGTATATAGAGAGCAAACAGAAGAAAGAATATCTCCGCCAGTGTAGTAAGGTTCCCAATATGCTCTCTTTAATGACATTCCATTATCTTCGAAAAGCTTCCTAAGTACCGGCAATTGAGGCAAAGCAAAGTCGCTTATAAACATAAATCTCGTTTCGCCTGTTCCCGGCAGATTAAAAACCTCAATGTTGGGAATCACGGAAGTCTTAGTATCGTCGAGAAATTTTTCATAGCGTTTTCGTGTATTTTCAGGAGTAGTTTTGTAATCGTCAGACAGTCTGAAAAGGAATGGAGACGTCGTAAAATCCTCTTTCTTGCACTCCATTATGCAGTGAGGCCTAACTAAATAAGTGTAATATTTGCTGTCAGGACAGTAGTAATATTCTCTCCTATGACCGCTTATAAATGAGCCAATCACTGCTTCCATTTGGTCTCTTGTTTCTTCTGTGGCTATCCTGATGCAATAGGTATCTTTGCCGGGCGCATATGTAAATCTGGAGTGCGAAACTCTTCCGATTAGAGAGACTTTTCCATCCTGTTCCTTCAGGCTTGTCGCAATTGTTTCGAGGATATTCTTAAGGGACTCTTTTGTAATATTTTCAAAGAAATAATTTGGAAGGCCTAAATCATTCAGGAGGATTCCTGCCGCAAGGTTGATGCTGTTTGCTGTAAGTATGCCTTCCTCCGAAAGATCAATAACAGCCTCGTAAAGAACGCCCGGATCAAGTTTTACTTTTTTTGCCGAGTTGATTATATATTCTCCATGCGATTCACATGTTGCAGATTGGCAAGTCATAGCACATCTTGTTTCTTTACTCATGTCTCTTCCTCTTTTATTGTTTAGTTTTGAATACCCCTAAATTACATTTTAATATCTAAGACAGCCTTCTGATAGGCTTTGAAATTTTCCAGACTGGTTCCGGGAGGAACTTCGCACCCGGCTGATACTATACAGCGCCCATTCGTATCACTGTAGCAGGTTAAAACGCTGTTCTTTATTTTCTCAGGGGTTCCATCTTGAATTACAGAAACGGGATCACTGTTACCGCTGAATACCTGCTTTATACCTAAGAGCGGGACAAACGGAGACATTGAACCTACCAAGTGGTCAACATCAATAATATCAGCTCCAGTTTTTATCATATCAGGCAGGATTCCTGAAGTGTTCCCGCATATATGAAGTTTTGCAAGTGCTCCCAATGAATGAATATGATCAACTAAAATCTTTTCTCTTTCAAAACACATGTCTTTATAAATGTCAGGCCCTACCTGAGAGCAGGCCGCATCCCCTATTCCGATGCAGTCGGCGCCAGCCTTAACCTGTTCAGTAATAAAATGGATCGCTGTTTCTATAATAACATCAAGGGCTTTTTTGACTTTATCCGGGCCGTCGAATAAATCGAAACAGGCTTCGCCAAAACCTCTCAAGTCGGCATATTCGGCAAGCGGGCCTTCAGCCCAGCCCACAACAAAATATTTATCGCCGTAAGCTCTTCTGTATTCCTTAATTTCATTGACGCGGCAAGTCATCCTTGCATTACCGGAAGTCTTAACAACTCTGAGTTTGTCTATATCTGAGAGGTCTTTAATAACATATTCGACAGGTTCCGGGAGAGAATCAGTGGGATAATTTAGTCTTACACCGTAGGCTTCGGCTTCAGCATATGGGTCAGACATCACAGTAACCCAGTCTATGTCAAAATCTTCAGCGCATTTAGCCATGGCTTGGCATTTTGATTTATAATCCAAGCAGAAATCGCGGTAGTTAACTTTGGCATATTTTGCGGCGAAACGCATGATTATCGGGTGAAACGGAACTCTGTCTGTTCTGCTCCCCGCTACAAAAGATAGTGTTCTTTCCAAACCTCTCATGACTCCTCCTCCCCCCTTTTAGGGATTGACTGTTTAGGTACCCAAAAGCCAGATTTTAGTATATTCTAGAAAATAATTAAAGCAAATTAAGATCAACTCAAAGAGCGATTTAGTAATTCCATTATCATGTCCGTACTATTGACTCCAGACACCATCTAAGATATGCTTATTGGCATAAAACGGTTGTTTTTAGCTGATGCCAATACTCGATAATCCATAACAGCCAGAAAAAGCAACTTTTTATCAGGAGGAAATAAACTATGCCCAATGATGACGAAAGTTTGAATTTAAGTTCACACCTGAAGCACAACTATAATGAACTCTACTCCACTGACAAACATGAATTCAACGATATTCTATATCAAAGCCTCATGCGGGAACGCATCATCAATGTGCTTCTGATTTGCTCTAATTATGATTACTTTATGCTTGAAGAAGATGGCCGTATTAATGAAAAAATCTTCCTAGAATATGCATCTATAAACCTTCGCTATCCCCCGCAGTTTACCAGGGCAAGTTCCTCTGAAAAAGCCTTTGAGCTTCTTGAAAAGAAAAAGTTCGATTTGGTCGTCACTATGCTTAACGTAGGAAAAATCGATGCATTTGAGATGGCAAAAAAAGTAAAGACCAGATATGCGAATATCCCGATTGTCGCATTGACTCATTTTTCACGAGAAGTGTCCATTAAACTGGCCAATGAAGATTTAAGCTCCATCGATTATGTATTTTGCTGGCTGGGAAATACTGGTTTGCTTCTGGCTATCATCAAGCTGTTGGAAGATAAAATGAATGCCGACTATGATGTGACCCAAAAAGGAGTGCAGGCTATTTTATTGGTGGAGGATTCTGTCAGGTACTATTCCTCTTATCTGCCCAATATTTACAAAGCTATTTTCGACCAAACCAGCGAATTGATGACCGAAGGGCTCAATGAACATCAGAAAATGCTTCGAATGAGAGCACGCCCTAAAATTCTCCTGGCTAAAACGTTTGAAGATGCTGTCGAACTTTATCAAAAATACAAGAATAATTTACTAGGAGTAATTTCCGATATTTCCTATAGCAGACAGGGAAAAATGGATAAGGAAGCAGGCATTAAACTAGCCCGTCTTATAAGAGAAAGCGGAGCCCAAATCCCATTGTTGCTGCAATCGTCAGATGATTGGGATCAGCCTTTAATGAAAGAGCTTGGCATAAATTTTGTTAACAAATACTCCAAAAACTTGTTGTTTGAACTAAAACACTACATAAAGGAAAATTATGGTTTTGGGGACTTTGTATTCAGAGATCCTGAAAGAGACGAAGAGATAGACAGGGCTAACAACCTGCCCTCGCTACAGTTTAAAATTTCACATATCTGCGCAAAATCATTGATGTATCATGTATCCAACAATCACTTTGCACGCTGGTTCAAAGCAAGGGCTTTATTTGCCATAGCCGAATTGTTTGCTCAGAAAAGCACAGAAGATTTTAATAACCTTGAAGAAATCAGGAGCTACCTGATAGATACCATTGCCAATTACAGGAAAACCATGGGGCGCGGTATTATTGCCAGCCACATAGACGAGTACGCAATATTTACCCGTCTCGGCGACGGGCAGCTCGGCGGCAAAGCCAGAGGGATAGCATTCATAGATTCATTTATAAACAAATACAAATTGATGTTTAACTGGGACAATGTAGTAGTCTCCATCCCAAGGACGATGGTGCTTACCACCGACCTTTTTGATGAGTTTATGGAAGAAAATAATCTTTATGAATTTGCCATTTCGGATGTAAGTGATGAACAAGTCATTGAGCGTTTCGGCAAGGCTCAAGCTCCTGCTCGTATGAAACACTATATCAGAGAAATATGTGATGCTATAAGGACACCTATGGCAGTGAGATCTTCGAGTTTACTGGAAGACAGTCATTACCAGCCCTTTGCAGGAGTTTATTCTACTTTTATGATACCAAACAACCATGAGAATGAAGAAGTGAGGCACAGCCAACTTGAACAGGCTATAAAAAGCGTTTACGCTTCGGTGTTCTTCAAGGAAAGCAAAGCTTATATCTCGGCCACTTCCAATGTGATAGATGAAGAAAAAATGGGTGTCGTAATTCAAAAGATATCAGGCAGCGCCTACGAGAACCGCTTCTACCCTACTATTTCGGGAGTAGCCCGTTCAGTTAATTTCTATCCTATTGAACCGGAGAAATACGAAGACGGTATTGCCAACATCGCTTTCGGATTGGGAAAAACAATTGTTGAGGGCGGCATTTCTTTGAGGTTTTGCCCAAAATATCCTAAAAAGGTGTTGCAACTCTCTAATCCTGAATTTGCCATGAAAGACAGCCAAAAGGAATTCTACGCCCTTGACCTTGACCCTGAAAAATTTCATTCGTCGGTAGAAGAAACTGTTAACCTTCAGAAACTCACCGTTCAGCAAGCAGAAAATGATAAGGCTCTCAAATATGTAGCATCCACTTACGATTACCACGATCAGGTTCTTCGCGATGGCATGCACGAAGGCGGCAAAAAACTTATCACATTCTCCAGCATCCTCAAACAAAACATATTTCCTCTTGCAAATATCCTTCAGAAACTGTTATTAATCGGGCAACAGGAAATGAATAATCAGGTGGAAATAGAATTTTCAGTCAATATTGATGCTTCAAAGGCACAGCCTCAGGTTTTTCACTTCCTGCAAATCCGCCCAATAGTCGAAACCCAGGAAAAAACCCAAATAAATTTGGAGCATCATTCGGAAGAGGAAACAATTATTTACAGCAAACAAGTTTTAGGTAATGGTGTCATAGAGAATATTTTTGATATTGTTTATGTTAAACCGGCAACTTTTGACCCTGCTGACACAAAGCTCATAGCCGCAACTGTTGAAAAAATAAACTCTCAGTTTGTTAAGCAGAATAAGAACTACATCTTAATTGGCCCTGGACGTTGGGGTTCAAGTGACCCATGGTTGGGAATACCTGTTAAATGGGCACAAATATCGGCAGCCCGGCTCATTATTGAATCTGGATTCAAAAACTTTCAGATTGATCCTAGCCAAGGCACACACTTTTTCCAGAACCTTACTTCTTTCGGTGTAGGGTATTTCACTATTAATCCTTTCAATAAGGATGGCTTTTATGATGTTGACTTCCTTAATGAACAGAAAGAAATCTTTGAAGATAAATACGTGCGCCATGTACACTTCCAGAAACCGGTCGTTGTAAAGATAGATGGAAGGCATAATAAAGGAATTATCTACAAGCCGGCAGTCCAATAAAAGGCAAACCTAATAAAATCTACTGATTTTCATTTTCGTTCCTATAAGCAGTAATTCCCAAAAAAAACAGGCGCTCAAACCTATGTTTCGAGCGCCAGAAATTGCTTTATATTATTTACTTATAGATAAAGAATTAGTATCCTATATCCAGCATAGCATCAGCAACCTTCTTGAAACCGGCAATATTAGAACCTTTGACATAATCAATATATCCATCAGCTCTTTTGCCATATTTCAAACCAGCCTCGTGAATAGCTATCATAATTTGTTTCAGCCTATGGTCAACTTCTTCTTTCGGCCATGAAAGTTTCATTCCATTCTGGCACATCTCAAGGCCGGATGTTGCAACGCCACCGGCATTGGCAGCTTTACCTGGAGCAAACAGGACTTTTGCCTGATGAAATTCTGTCACAGCTTCGGCGGTACATCCCATGTTAGATGTTTCGATAACATATTTACAACCGTTAGCTATAAGAGCTTTGGCATCATTCACGTTCAGTTCATTCTGGAAAGCGCATGGGAATGCCATATCAACTTTAAGTTCCCATGGTTTTTTCCCAGCAAAGAATTTAGCGCCGAATTTTTTGGCATAAGGTTCTACCACATCATTATTGGAGGCTCTGAGTTCCAACAAGTAATCCCATTTTTCCTGAGTATTTACTCCGCTTTCATCAAGGACATATCCATCAGGGCCGGATATTGCGATAACTTTGGCGCCAAGCTCAGATGCCTTCAGACATACCCCCCAGGAAACATTGCCAAAACCAGATACAGCAACTCTTTTGCCTTTGATGGTATCTTTCTGCACTTTCAGCATTTCTTCAGCATAATAAACTGAACCATAACCTGTAGCTTCAGGCCTGATTAGGGATCCGCCCCAGTTAATGCCTTTACCTGTCAGAACGCCGGTATTTTCATCCCTCAACCTTTTATACTGACCGTACATGAATCCGATTTCTCTTCCGCCAACGCCTATGTCTCCGGCAGGGACGTCTGTTTCAGGTCCAATGTATTTTTGAAGTTCAGTCATGAAAGATCTGCAAAATCTCTTAATTTCAGAATCTGATCTGCCTTTAGGATTAAAATCAGAACCGCCCTTGGCTCCGCCCATAGGCAGTGTAGTCAAGCTGTTTTTGAAAATTTGCTCAAATCCCAAAAACTTCAAAGTTCCTAAAGTTACGCTAGGATGGAATCTCAAACCGCCCTTATATGGCCCTATAGCATTATTAAATTGAACACGATAACCTTTATTTACCTGAACATCACCATTATCATCTTCCCACTCAACCTTAAAACTGATAACTCTGTCTGGTTCAGTTATTCTTTCCAGAATTTTTTCGCTTACATAGCGAGGATTTTCATTAACAAAGTCAATAACTGTCTCGATAACTTCTTTTGCAGCCTGTATGAATTCCGGCTGCGCTGGATTTTTCCTTTCCAGTTCTGCCATGAACCTATTTAGTTCGTACATTTTCATCTCCTTTGTTTTATAGTTTCTAAAACCAACCCACGCATTATTCTATTCTTTCTTTTTAGTTAAGCAACTATTCTTATCAAATATATTTGCAATAAGAATAATTAAGAGCTTTAAGAATTCTGGCGCTTGCCATTTTCTTCGAACCATATAAATTAGTGCCTTTCCAGCTTCTTTTACGGAGAGATGGCCGAGCGGTCGAAGGCGCAACATTGGAAATGTTGTGTAGGGGTAACTCTACCTAGGGTTCGAATCCCTATCTCTCCGCCACTCTTTCGCCTCTCCTCCTACAAATGGGGGGCAGTTTCAATTAAACACATAACGCTCTGACTCTCAATCTATAGTTTTCAAAGTTAAGCGAAATTGAATCGTACCTGGAAACGAATTATTTCATACTAGCAAAAAAACAGATAGCAAGCTATATGAATTGGCTCTACGCCAACAAGATGGTGTGTTGATTGTCAAATGAGTTATTAACATAATTCTTAACAATTTCCTACTTCCAGAATTGGTGACACTAAAGAATCGTTATAAAGAGATTTTGCTATAATAAGTCTACGCATTACGCAAATCATTTTTCGCATTACAGCCCCTAATGCAGACATCTTAGTTTTACCTTTTGCAACGAGCATTACATAGAATCTGGCAAAACCATTATTTCCTCTTGTGGAGCTCATTGCAGTCAAATATAGAGCCTGCCTTAATCTTCCCTGTCCTTCTTTGCACATTCTAGTTCGACCCTTGACGGAAGTTCCTGACTCATATCTCCTGGGTGATACTCCGGCAAATGCAGCTATTTTCTTGGATGAGGAGAATCTATGAACATCTCCAAGTTCTCCTATCATGGTAGAAGCTACGATAAAACCTACTCCTGGAATTGAAGTCAATATCTTGACTTGTTCTTTAAGATTAGGGTATTCATTAATATGTTTTTTAATTGCTGATTCAATTCCTATAATACTTCTTTCCAAATCCCTTATGACTTTTTCCCTTACCTTGATGATAGCTTTTACCTGGCTTGCTTCCTGAGCCTGTACTTTAGCTGCAGTCAACATGTTTACCATAGCTTTTCTTTGACGGACAAGCTCTTTAACTGTGTCGTATTCTTTACTCTGCTGAACATAAGGAGAAGGACTCCGTTCAGCTCCGTACATTGCCAGTTTTGCAGCATCCATTTTGTCTGTCTTGTTTCTTATCCTTAGACTCTTTCCGTAAGCGTTAGCGCTTTTAGGATCCGCTATTACCGGAATGCATTTCGGACACAATTCAAAAAGCCAGGTGGCTAGGATTACAGAGTAAGAACCTGTAGCTTCCATTACAAAACCAAATTCATCTTCTTCCTGCAATCTCTTATTTGCCATTTGCTTAACAGCCCAGGCTTTGAATTCTTCAATTCCTTCCTTTGTTCTTTTAAAAGATGCTTTTGGCATTGAGGAAATATCTTTTATTCTTTCTCCTGTAAGGCAGAAGCTAACATCAAAGGTGGCTTTTGATACATCAGCTCCGAACCAGATCTTAAGATTCTTTTGGTTAGTTTTTTCATCCATTTTTCTTGTCCTCTTTTGTTACTTGTAGTAATGTTAAAAATTGTGTCCGCTAACCATTCTTGCCTTTGAACCGGGTTTCAATACCCAAGATGGCTGTCCGGTTTCAGGCGGAACACGGTAGCAGAAGACGGGTTAAATCTTGTTGACGGGATGTTGAATAAACTCCCTTAGTGGGCCACAACTCCGTCTTCTGCGATTCCTTCCCAAGTGCCCTAGGAAAGAAACCTTACCGGAAAATATATTTATTAACATCATCAACAGCTTCTGTAAAGAAAAAGTTAACAAAAAGAAATCACTACTAATACTTGATCTCTCTTTTGCCTGTTTATCACAGGCCACTAACTTACAAGTGGGGCAACGTTAATTAAGCGCATAAAGCTCTGACTCTCAAACGATAGTTTTCAAAATTTCTGAAACCGAATGCTCTTCTTGATATCATTTCCATCTTCGTATGGAAGCCTTCTGTTATAGAATTAGTCCTTGTAAACCTCCACATCCTTACTATCTCCACTTTCCATAGATCAAGGGTATTTCCCAGTGTTTCAAGACTTTCGAGTTTACAATATTTAAGTTCTTCTATCATACTAAGGAACTTTGGAAGGAGCTCTCTGGCCTTTCTTTTAGTTACATTCTTTATAAGCATTAGCTTTGTGAGTTCTTGTTTAAAAAAGTAAATCCTTTTCATAGGTTGATTTGCTTCAAGGTACGCATCGAGCCTCATTTTTTGCTTTTCTGAAAGATTATGTTCATGCCTTCTCATCAGAGAGAGCAGCCCTCTGTTCTTTCTCCCTCTGGGATCTATCTGCTGCCAGACTCTGAGAAAATGATGGTTTATCAATCTTACTACATGAAATCTGTCAGCTACTATTTTCGCATTTGAAAAATGCTTAAGGGCTATTTTCTTATATGCCTCTGAAAGATCCATCACTACGACCGTGACCCGTTCTTTACCTTTCAGGCTGTTCATATATGGTTCAAGAGCATTTTCTGACCTGCCTAGTGTAACATCATATACTCTTCTGTTTTTAAGGTCGCATATCGTAGTTGCATATCCTTTTTTCTTAGTAAAAAAGTGTTCATCAATGCCTATTACTGAAGGGCAAGGGTAATTATTGCTTTTTGATACCTTCAACCCAAGATAATCATGAGTCCATCTTTCTATTGTGGAATGGCTTATTCTTAATCTGTTCCTAAGCGTCTTCTGGCATATCCCATCCTGATGGTCCCGGAACACTTCATTTCTGAATTTTTCTGTGCTTCTCTTGTACGGAAGTATTCCTGGCAATCGTTCATTGAAATACCTGTCGCATCTCAGACAGCGATATTTCCTGCTTTTGAGCTCCAAATAACTGTTATGGGACAATATCGTCCCATGTCTGACTCTCCTTGTCTTTTGATCCTTAAGCCTTAAAAAAGCGCATCCACAGTGTGGGCATATTGCCTTTCCAGTGTAGTTGGTTTTGATAATTATGTTTTTGCCTTCGTAACGATAACTGCTTGTTTTAAAGCCAGGTATCCCTACTATAATTTCTCCAAGGGGCATGACTCTTCTCCGTGTAATTGTGTTGTTTGGTTACTCATAATTATACTATGAGCAACTGCCTTGCCCCACTTTTTGACGAAGAGCCTATGAATTTTGTATTTCACAATACTTATTATTTATGATATTATATATATAGATAGGTATATGGATAATAAGATGATATAAACTTTTCGCTAGTCAGGATTTAAGTGAAAAATAAAAAAAAAACAGGTTAAAAATTGTTGATTGCAGATTTCAAAATCTAAAATTTTAAATCAGGTGGGGATATGGCAATATACGAACTGGAACCAAGAGTGCTCTTTGACGGGGCTGCTGCCGTAGCAACAGCCGAAGCGGTCGTCGCTGAAATGCAGACTTCTGACACAAACGTTGCCGACAGCGCAGACAGCAATTCTGGAGATGCTGACTCCCAAAATTCGAGCTCAGATACCCAAACGCCGAATCCCGACTCCTCTACCCCGGCAACTGACAGCTCCCAGCCATCAACATATAGCAGTACCGACCAAACCCAGATTTTCATTGACACCATAATCGGAACGTATGATGCCACAACCGACGGCGAAAACATCCTTGCCACACCTGACAATTCAGAACTGCTATCAACAGATTCAGGGAGTTCAGATTTACAATCTTCCCATGAAGTGGTATTCATAGATGCTTTAGTAAAAGATGCTGATACGATAGTGGCTTCTTTAGATCAAAATGCAGAAGTGGTTTATCTTGACTCTTCTGAAAGCGGGATAGCACAAATAACTGACTATTTATCCACACATGAGGATATAAGTTCTGTACAGATAGTTTCTGAAGGCAACTATGCGCAAATAATGCTTGGAGACGATGTTATCACAGCGGATAATATCGAAAATTATAAGGATGCTATTTCCTCCTGGCAGTCTCACCTTACTGCTGACGCGGACATTCTTTTCTACGGATGCGACATAGCAAAAGACAGCGCAGGCCAAGGCGTTCTTAATGACATAGCTCAGTGGGCAGGCGCTGATGTAGCTGCTTCTACCGATACTACAGGCATTCAGGGGGACTGGGATCTGGAATATACTACAGGGGTTATTGAAGCTCATTCTATAACACTCCACAATTACGGCCACAACCTGGAAACTTATACGGTAACAGCAATTACTGATGACGGGACAGGCGCTGATCATACTCTTTCCTGGGCTATTAATTCCTCTAATGCTACCACCACTGTCGATGACACTATTGCCTTTAATCTGGATTCAGGCGATACGGTTACGATAAGCGCGGCTTTGCCTACTATTACAGACAGCGTGACCATTGACGGAACTAATATTGCTACAGGAAACGATGTTACCGTACAGGTTACAACTCCGGGAAGTTCAAATTTTAGAGTCTTTAATATTAACGCTTCGGGTGAAACTGTTACCATAGAAAATATGACAGTAATGGGCGGAGATATGTCTGGTCAATCTACGGCAAATGCTTATGGAGGAAGTATTTATATAGCTTCAGGAACCGTTAATATTGACCATATGACTGTTTCAGGTTCGAAAGCTAAATTTGGCGGCGGGATTTATTCTGACACAGGAACATTCTTAAACATCGACTCTTCCAGTATCAGTGATAATTCGGCTAGCGGTAATGGTGGTGGAATTTCCAGTAATGGTACATTGACAATTACCTCTTCCACGATCAGCAACAATATTGTTGGCACAGGAGGAATAGGTGGCGGAATTTGTCCTGGCGATGGCGGACTGACAATCATTGACTCAACGATCTGTGGTAATACTGCCGGCATAGGCGGCGGAATCAGTGCCAATTTTTGTGGCACGATAACAATCATCTCATCAACGATCAGCGAGAATACTAGTTCTTCTGGTGGCGGCGGGATAGATAGCATGGATGCGAATATCTATTTATTGAATACAGTTATAGTACACAATACTGGCAGTGGAGGAGACGATATTAGAGTTTATGGCAGTACTATTGTTTACTCATATTATAGCTGGTATCATGATGTTTCCGGAACAATCAACACTCAGCAGTCATCTGCCCCGAACGTAACGACGGCATATACAGCAGGGAATCTTGGCCCGTTGCAGGACAACGGCGGCCCTACATACACGATGGCTCTAAGTTCTAGTGCCCCTGCTGCAGGAACCGGTACTTCTGTTTACTACAATGCAGCAAACGGATATTATTTTGTTGATAATACCGGTACGTCTCATCAACTTACCAACTGGGATAATCATCCAACTGTAGTTGCATCAGACAAGATTACCACCGACCAGCGCGGAGTAACCATTACCACCCCTTCAATGGGAGCTTATACTCTATCATATTATTATAGAACGAATCTCGCCGGCACATGGAATTGGAGTACTGCGGCTAACTGGCAGTTGTCAACGGACAATAGCACTTGGGCAACAGCGGCAGAAGCTCCTGATGCCGAAAACAGCATAGGCATAACCATCCTCTCCGGTGCGAATGTAACAGTTGACAGTTCAATAACTATAGACCAGACCACTATTAATTCAGGCGGACAGATAACAATATCAAGCGGGCAAACGCTTACAATAGCAGACGGCACAGAGACGACTGACCTGACGAATAACGGGACATTGACGGTAGACGGGACATTGACTAACAGCGGGCAGTTGGGCAATGCAAGCGACCTTGACATAAACACTAATGATTCGTTGGGGAGCGGGACGTTGACGAATACTGGAACAATATATGCTTCTGCATCGGCAGTTACGCTCCCTGCGGCGTTAATAGGCGGCACTGTCATCTATGATGGTACAGCGGCGCAGGCGGTATATAATGCTACAGGCACAAGTTATACAACGCTTCAGATATCAACAACCGGCGGCAATACCACATCATCAGGCACTCTTACTACGGGCACTTTGATTGTAAGCGGCACATCGACACTTAATGCAGTGAACCTGACGGTCAATACGACATTTACCAATAGCGGAATAACGCAGGCCTCGGGGACGGTGTCATTGCCGGCAGCGACAGTAGGCGGCACATTTGTGTATACTGGCACATCAGGGCAAACGATAGACACGACAGGTACGAGCTATACGACGCTTCAGATATCAACGACAGGAGGTAATGCCACATCATCAGGCACGCTAACTGCATCTAGCCTAACTGTAGGCAGCACATCAACTCTTGATGCAGAGAGCCTGGCGATCAGCACGACATTTACGAACAGCGGAACGACGCAGGCCTCGGGGACGGTGTCATTGCCAGCAGCGACAATAGGCGGCACGTTTGTATATGACGGCACATCGGGCCAAACGGTAGACACGACTGGTACGAGTTATACGACGCTTCAGATATCAACGACAGGAGGTAATGCCACATCATCAGGCACGCTAACTGCATCTAGCCTAACTGTAGGCAGCACATCAACTCTTGATGCAGAGAGCCTGGCGATCAGCACGACATTTACGAACAGCGGAACGACGCAGGCGTCAGGAACGGTATCGTTGCCGGATGCGGCAGTTAGTGGCACATTCATTTATGATGGAGCCTCACAGACGATAGACAACCTTGGAGGAAATGCCTATGCTATATTGAACCTGGCAGGAACAGGAACAATTACGATAGACTCAGGGACGACAAATGCCACGGCATTTACTGTTACCGGGACATATACATCTAATACGATAACGAACAACGGGGCTCTCTCCCTGGGCGGGAGCGCAGACTTCGGTTCAATAACGGCGATAAACGGAACGGTAGTATTTGCAGGAACAGCTCAAACCCTTTCATCTTCTTCCGGTACTGCATTTAATAATCTGACAATCAGCAGTTCTACATCGACTACGCTGAGTGCTAGTACAGTAGTTACTGTCAATGGGACATTTACCTTGAACTCGCAAATAGTTTTGGATACAGGGGCGCAATTGACACTTAACGGAAGCACGACGGGAAGTGGGACAGTTAATGCGCCTTATGAGGTAGTTTCATTTGATTCCGACTCAATAAATGGCAGTCAGAACATATTTGGGGGGACATACGGCGGGATTACGACAGGCGGAACAGGTGTAAAATCGTTGATTGGAAATGTTACAATAGGAACTTCCGGCCTTACAGTCGGGGGGAGTTCGACGTTTGCAGTAAATTCATATACGGCAACAGTAGCTGGCGCTACTACAATAGCCAGTACTCTTACGATATCTACCGGCACATTCTCGGCAAATGGAGCATTTGATGCGACAAACGGGGCAGTAACATTTACCGGGGCCGGCAATCTTAATTTGAGTTCAACAGTAACATCTCTTGGCACATTTACGGAAGGAACCTCAACAGTCACCTATGACGGAGCTAACCAGACGGTTGACAGCGATACATACTATAACCTGGTACTATCGGGAAGCGAGACAATTACGATAGACTCAGGAACGACATATGTTAATACTGCATTGAGTGTTACCGGATCATATAGCAGCAATACAATAACAAACAACGGGACACTATCCCTTGCCGGGTCAGCAAGTTTCGGCTCTGTCACAACAATCGGGGGGACCGTAGTGTATGACGGAGACTCTCAAACTATAGGGAGTTTGACTTATTCTAATTTGATTTTATCCGGGAGCGGGGATAAAACTGCATCTTCAGGCATTACGGTAAGCGGCACATTCGAAAATACCCGGAGCCTTACGTTGTCTTCGGGTAATTTTACCGTGACAGGCACAAGTACTATCGGGGCAGATATAACGAGCACTGCGGCAGGAACCCAACTGCAGACTTATACAGGAGCAGTTACCCTTTCAACAGATGTCGAATTATCTTCATATGTGATATATTTCAACTCAACAATAAATGGCACATCTTCAGGCACAGAAGGGTTAACTGTAAACACTTCAGCGTCTGCCTATTTCGAAGGAGCCATAGGGACAACGCCAGGGAACGAATTGGAATACTTAACTGTCAGTACTACACAGACACATATCTATGCCGATATTACAACTACTTTGACCCAGACCTATAGCGGCGCAGTGAAATTGGAAAATAATGTTGCACTAACCGGAACCACAGTCATATTCAATTCAACATTAAACAGCCAGACATCACAAAGCCTGGCCATTACAGGAGATGCACAGTTCAATGCGGCAGTAGGCCATATAAGAGCTCTTTCGGCATTAAGCGTTACAGGCGCAAGCAGCATAGGCGCAAATATCACGACCAGCGGGGCCCAGACATATACGGGAGCAGTAACTCTTACAGGAAACAGTGTTCTTGCTACGACAAACAGTGCCATAAGCCTTGCAGGGGGAGTAAGTGGTTCATACAATCTGAGCACAGCGTCAGGGACTTCTACAACTACATTAGGAAGCGGAAAGAGCATAAACATGGGAAGTGGAGTGCTTACGAATACTTCTGGCAGTTTTGTAACAAACGGCGGCAATATAACTGTCGGAGGGCTCACTGTAACAGCCGGTACATTTAATTCTGCGTCTTCCGATGGCACATGGGATATAAATGGGAATGTGGAAATAGGTAATGGAGCTACGCTTAATTCTACATCAGATACATTCACAGTCAGCGGCAACTGGTCAGGCAGCGGCACATTCGCGGCAAATGGAAGTACAGTTACATTTGACGGAAGTTCAGACCAGACAATCAGCGGAAGTAATACGTTCTATAATCTTACAATAGCCAATACAGGAGACCCTTCCAGCATAGAAGTAGACGCATCGAATTCTACAAGTTTAGCTGTAACTAATAATCTCTATGTAAGTGATGGTAAGTTTATAAGTGCTACTGATTACAATAATGTCTTAATAGCATCTGGAGCAGTTCTGGAACTTTCAGGGGATATCACAGTAAGCGGCACATGGGTAAATAACGGCACGTTTACGCCAGCGACCTATACAGTAACCTTTGACGGGAGTGATCAGGAAATATCAGGCACTTTTTATAATCTGACCGCTTCAGGAAGCGGAATAAAAACTCTCTGCGGGAATCTAACAATAACCAATAATCTTACAGTGGAAAGCAACATCACACTGGCAGTGGGAACATATACAGCGTCAGTTACAGGAACTTCTGACATAAACGGCACGCTGACAATATCCACCGGCACATATAATGCCAATGGAGCTTTCGATGCTTCTTCGGGAGGAACTGTTACTTTCAGCGACACAGGGAGCCTTAACCTTGCCGATACCGTAACTAGTTTAGGAACTTTTACAGCAGATTCTTCGACTGTTACATATAGCGGCGCAGGGCAGACAGTAGATGATGTTATATACAGCACATTGAATCTCACCGGCTCGGGAGTCGTGGTTATAACTGACGGGGTAGATGTAAACACGGCGTTCACTGTAGGCGGTACTGTGTCGGCATTGACCAACAGCGGTACTCTGACACTCGGCGGGAGCGCTGATTTCGGTTCAACTGTAACAAGCATAGGCGGGACAGTAATTTATGACGGCACAAGCCAGACAGTGGACAACATTACCTACAACAATTTGAGCCTCACCGGCTCCGGCACAGTAACAATAACAAGCGGTACAGATGTTAATACAGCCTTAACTGTAGGCAGTTCCGTGTCGGCATTGGCCAACAGCGGTACATTGACACTCGGCGGGAGTGCCAACTTCGGTTCAGTAACAAGTATAGGCGGTACAGTAGTTTATGACGGGGCAAGCCAGACAGTTGACAACCTTACCTACAGCACCCTTAACCTGACTGGTTCAGGCACTGATGTTATAACAGACGGTACAGATGTAAACACGGCATTTACTGTAGGAGGCAGTGTATCGGCCCTGACTAACAGCGGCACTCTGACACTCGGCGGGAGTGCCAACTTCGGTTCAGTAACAAGTATAGGCGGAATCGTAGTTTATGACGGTACAAGCCAGACTGTGGATAACATTACCTACAATAATCTGAGCCTGACTGGTTCAGGCACAGTAACAATAACTGACGGGGTAGATGCAAATACATCGCTTACACTAGGCAGCGGCATAACGGCTTTGGACAACAGCGGCACATTGACACTTGGCGGGTCAGCTAACTTCGGTTCTGTCACATCCATAGGCGGGACAGTAATTTATGACGGCACAAGCCAGACAGTGAATAACATTTCTTACAATAATTTGAGCCTGACAGGTTCAGGTACTGATGTTATAACAAGCGGCGTAGACGTGAACGGTGCATTTACTGTAGGCGGTACTGTATCTGCACTAACCAACAGCGGCACATTGACACTCGGCGGGAGTGCCAACTTCGGTTCAGTAACAAGTATAGGCGGAATCGTAGTTTATGACGGGGCAAGCCAGACAGTGGATAACATTACCTACAGCACCCTTAACCTGACTGGTTCAGGTACTGATGTTATAACAAGCGGCACGGATGTAAACACGGCATTTACTGTAGGCGGTACTGTATCTGCACTAACCAACAGCGGCACATTGACGCTCGGCGGGAGTGCCAACTTCGGTTCAGTAACAAGTATAGGCGGTACAGTAGTTTATGACGGGGCAAGCCAGACAGTGGATAACATTACCTACAGCACCCTTAACCTGACTGGTTCAGGCACTGATGTAATAACAGACGGTACAGATGTAAACACGGCGTTCACTGTAGGCGGCACTGTATCGGCATTGACCAACAGCGGTACATTGACGCTCGGCGGGAGCGCTGATTTTGGTTCAACACTAACAAGTATAGGCGGAATCGTAGTTTATGACGGCACAAGCCAGACAATTGACAACATCACCTATAATAATTTGGATCTCTCAGGAACAGGAGCAAAAACTCTTAGCGGAGATTTGAATATAAACAATGATTTCACAGCTGAATCAACAGTAACTGTGCAAGGTGCTTATTCGCTTACCGTAAGTAACAACGCGTATATCAGTGGCGCGATAGGCAGTGCTACTGCATTAACAACCATTTCAATAAGCGGTACTACCGATATTGGTGCTGATATCACAACTACCGGCGCGCAGAATTATACCCAAACAATTACTTTAACCAATGATATAACTGTAAAAAGCGGAAGCGGAGTTATAACTTTCACAGGAGAAGTCCAAGGCAGTTATACTCTTGATATCGGGAACACGACCCAGACAGGAGCGATTTTTTTCATTGCCGGGACTGAAATAACCGGGCTTCAAACGCACAGCGGCGCATACAGTGTGTCTCTATCCGGCAGCAACTCTATAAATGATGCTGTTACATTCAGCAATACAAATGGAGTAGTTCTCGGAACTGCTTCTACCGATAGTTTTACGTTCACTAGCGGGGTAACAAGCATAGTTTCTGTTACATCTATAGCCGGGACTATAACAGCGCCTGACGGGAATACGATTCAGTTTGAAACTACGAATGTAACATCTGATGCTTCAATAGGATGCAATATTATTCTTGGAGATGTAACAATAGCCGACGGGCAGACTTTAACACTTGGCGATGGAGACAGCGGCAATATAACAGTCTCAAGCATAAGTGGAACATCAGGTGGAGCCTCTTCCGATGTCGTAATTAATACATTGGGAGTACTGACACTTGACGCTGTAGACACAGGTATTGGTAATTTGAGCATAACGATCGGCTCTACATCTTCTCTTACTAACGATATTGATATTTCCGGCACTTTAACAAAAGGCGGAACAGGCGAACTCCAGATTCAATCCGACGACTTTGCAAGCGGAGGGATAACACTATCAGGCGGAACTCTTAGCGGCGGAAGTTATGCATGGACTGTTTCGGGTGATATTGTAATTGGCAGCAATACGACTCTTAATGCTCCGAAGACACTGAATGTTACAGGAAACTGGGATAATGATAACGGAGGGACTTTTAACCATAATAACGGAAGAGTTTGCTTTCAAGGAGAAAATACGACTTCCTACATATACGGCGCAAATACGTTCTATGAGTTTGATTGCTATAATATAGCTAATAAGACTTTGGTATTCGACAGCACTCAACTGCAGACTGTTGAAAGCTGGTTCTGGATCATGGGAACTGACCATATGACAAATACCGTCAAACTGCAGGATCTCTACATAGACACATATGACTACAGTGTGGCTTTTGCAAAAATAACTAATTCTACAGTATATGGATACAATGACACACCAGCAGAAATAATAATAATGTCATATTCAACTGTGGACGATTATAGTGAAGCTCACGGCTGGTATGCCGAAGAATTTTACGAATGGGATGGCGGCGGCGGTGACGGAGATTGGAATAATGCCGCCAACTGGACAAGCCCTCATGGCGGCATCCCCTCAACTGATTCGGATATTTTAATCAATACGCAAGCGAGCCAGACAACGTTAAATATCAGCAGCCCGGTAATAGTGGAAGATTTTGTCGTGCTGGGAGGCAAAACTATTAATTTTTCCGACAACAACGGTTCTATAACATGTAATTACGTCACCGGACAAGGGAGCTTGGGATTTGTAAATCAGGGAATCATCACGAGCGACGCAGGAATAAATATTACGATTATATCTACTGGTGCTGATGTGGCTACATTGCATACAGGAACAATGACCCCTGGAGCGGGAGGGAGTATAGCTTTAGCTTCGCCTGTAATAACCGTCAGCCATAATTTAATTACAACCGGTGCCGGCATTTCCCTTACCGGCACCACTGTTAATATATGGAATGATCTCACAATAAGCACTTCAGGTGGAAATTTGACTATTAACGGCGTAATAACAGCAAACACTGCTAATAGCAGTAATACTCTGGTTTTAAACGCAGGAACCGGCAGTGTTTATTTGTATGGTTTTAGCAACACTAATCGTATTGAGTCTCTGGAGGTCACAGCAGGCCCTAACTCCACACACCTGAACGACAATGTTTATACTGAAGGCACTCAAACGTATACCGGGCACGTAGTAATAGACGCTGATGTAATTCTCGATTCAGATGACAACGATATTTCATTTTCCGACACCGTTGATGCTGACGCTAACACAAGTAACCGTACTTTAACCCTGGATTCAGGAACTGGTAATATTACTTTTAGTGATACTATCGGAGCTGCCCAGGCGATTGATACCCTGACAATAACAAATGCCGGGACAGTAAGCCTGTATGATGTCACCACCAGGGACGGCGGCGTAATCTTTACTAATACTCCAAGCGGAGTAATTACGCTTAACGGTAATATTTCAACCAACGACGAATCAACAGCCGGCGCTGTTGCAATCAAAGGTACTGTTGTCCTTGCCACAGATATAGTAATCAACACTGACAGTACTACTGATGGAGCAATCAGTTTTACCGGGACGATAGACGGAACTTTAGACAACACTCAGAGCTTAACTCTTAACGCAGGCAGCACCGGAGCTATATCGGTTACCGGAGCTATAGGCGGAACGACAAATATCAGAACACTTACCGTTACAAATTCAAACAGCGCTACGTTCTCGGGAGCCGTAACAGCAGATACCAGCGTAGTTTTGAGTAATACCACAGGAACAATAACTTTTAACGGGGCTCTTGTTACACCAACACTGTCAACAACAAGTAACGCATATAATGTTACTCTTAACGGCCATTGCACTATTACAAATCCTGCAAATTTCCTGAATACCGGAACTACTACCATAGGTAACGATGCTTCCGACAGCTCGACTTTTACCGGCGGGCTTACTGCAACAGCAGGCGCTGTAAACATCGCAGGCACAATTATAACCATCGATAATAACATAAATCTTGGAGCAGTAACTCAGATTGGTGCTTCAACATTAAAGAGCGGAACAGGTTCGATTACAGTCGCATCAATGACAGGCGATTATGACCTGACTCTTCAGTCGAATGTTGCAGGAGCAACGGGCGCAGTAACATTCACAGGCAATGTAGCGGTTAACGACATCATAACTTTCGCTCAAAACTATGCTGTCACGCTTCAGGGAAGCACAAATGTAATAGACAGCGACACCAGCTTCCTTAATACTGGAACTACTACCATAGGTAACGATGCTTCCGACAGCTCGACTTTCACAGGCGGCCTTGACGTTACGGCAGGCGCTGTACACATCGCAGGAACAGTAGCTACTACCGATACCAATATGGATCTGGGTGCAGTAACGCAGACTGGTGCTTCAACATTAAAGAGCGGAACCGGTTCGATTACAGTCGCATCAATGACAGGCGATTACGACCTGACTCTTCAGTCGAATGTTGCAGGAGCAACGGGCGCAGTAACATTCACAGGCAACGTAACGGTTAACGACATCATAACTTTCGCTCAAAACTATGCTGTCACGCTTCAGGGAAGCACAAACGTGATAGACAGCGACACAAGTTTCCTTAATACAGGAACTACTACCATAGGCAACAATGCTTCCGACAGCTCGACTTTCACAGGCGGCCTTGACGCTACGGCCGGCTCTGTACACATCGCAGGAACAGTAGCTACTACCGATACCAATATGGATTTGGGCGCAGTAACGCAAACTGGTGCTTCAACATTAAAGAGCGGAACAGGTTCAATTACAGTCGCCTCAATGACAGGCGATTATGACCTGACTCTTCAGTCGAATATTGCAGGAGCAACGGGCGCAGTAACATTCACAGGCAATGTAACGGTTAACGACATCATAACTTTCGCACAGAACTATGCCGTCACGCTCCAGGGAAGCACAAACGTGATAGACAGCGACACAAGTTTCCTTAATACAGGAACTACTACCATAGGCAATGATGCTTCCGACAGTTCGACTTTCACAGGCGGGCTTGACGCAACAGCAGGCGCAGTAAACATTGCAGGAATAGTCGCAACCTCCAATGCAAATATAGATTTTAGTACGGTTACATTAACTAAAGACGCAGAATTAAGTGGAAGTACTGTGACATTCAATTCAACGCTTGATGCTGCAGCATCCGGCCAACAGGGACTTATCGTAACAGGAAATGCTGTGTTTGGCAATGCGGTTGGAGCAACCCCTCTCAAATATTTAACTGTCAACGGCACATCGAATATCGCAGGAGGCACTTACACAACTGGAAACCAAACATACAATGGGGCAGTTACTATTGGAGGCAATTTCCAAATGATTGCCAATGACGGAACTAATGCTTCTACAATCACATTTTCTGATACTGTAAACGGCAGCTATGACTTATGGATTGGCTTCGGAGGGTTTGAGACAAATGCTGTTGTAAACGGCGCAATTGGCGGAAGTTCAGCATTGACTTTATTTTATGTTACAGGAACATCGTCTGTTGGAGCAAATATAACAACTTCAGGAGCTCAAGGTTATTCCGGAGAATTTACATTAACAGATAATGCAGTTCTGAACACCCCGGATACTATCACTTTCTCCAATGCGGTCACGATAAATAACGGAAAAACATTAACAGTCGGCACAGGCAATACTGGTGCAATAACATTCGGCGGAACAGTTGACAGCGCAATTGGTGGAACAGGAAACCTTACAATCAACACCGATGATACCGTTGTTTTTTCAGATAATGCAGGAGAAACGGCCGCTCTTGGTGCCATAACGCTTATTTCAGGCAGCCTGACAGCAGGTGTACACGACATACATGCAGGAACATTTAGTGTGGACGGCGGAACATTCGGAGCTACTGCTTCTTCCGGCATATGGGACGCAGGGAACGTTGGTATAGCCAATGGCGCAACTATGAATGCGACAACAGGCGCGTTTACGGTCGGCGGTAACTGGGCTAATTCCGGTACATTCAACCATATGAGCGGAACTGTAACTTTTGACGGCACAAGTGGACAGACTATCGCAGGTAGTACAGAATTCTATAATCTTACGATTGCCAACACCAGCTCTTCAGAAAAGGTAGATGCATCCGCTTCAACAGGTTTTGCTGTTACAAATCTTCTTTCAATAAGCGACGGAATATTTGTAACACCATCAGCAGCAGACTTCAATAACGTTACAATTACTTCCAACGGCGCGCTCGAACTTTCAGGCGATATAACAGTAAGCGGTAACTGGAGCAACACAGGGACATTGACTGCAAACAGCAATACGGTAACCTTTGACGGAAACAGCACCCAGACACTCAGCGGAAGCAACATATTCTATAATCTTACAATAGCCAATACAGGGAACCCTTCCTCTGTGGAAGTAGACGCTTCAAGTTCTACAAGTTTAGCTGTCACAAATAATCTCTTAGTAAGCGATGGCAAATTTATAAGCGCCACTGATTACCACAATGTTACAATAACATCTGCAGGTATTTTAGAGCTGTCAGGAGATATAACAGTGAGCGGAAACTGGAGCAACACAGGAACGTTTACCCCTTATAATCATGCCGTAACGCTGGATGGGGCAGATCAGACAATAAGTGCGGAAACTTTCTATTCACTGGCCTCAAACGGAACAGGGCTCAAAACGCTTACAGGAAATGTCACAATAGAAAACGCTCTTACCCTTGCAAGCGGTATATTTGTACTGGGCAGTTACAATATGACACTTCAGTTTACAGGCGCTATCAACGGAACCGGTTCCTCAACAAGTATGATAGCCTCTTCCGGTAGCGGAAGCCTTATAAAACGTATTTCTGGAAATGGTACATACGCCTTTCCTGTAGGTTCTCTTAATGGCTCGGCTGGAGAATACTCTCCTATCACAATAGAATTGACAAGCGGTACATATTCCACTGCTTACCTGAGCATCCAAGTAGTACATGAGAAAGAACCGCACGTTACTGCAACCAGTTTCCTTAACAGATACTGGGTTGTAACAAGCAGCGGAATCAGTAATTTTACTGCAGATATTACATGCCAGTATTTGCGCGGAGACGTAGACGGAGTAGAACTTGGACTAAATGGAGAACTATACTCCGGCACGTCATGGACTCAACTCGGCCCTGTCAGTACAAGTACTCATACTTTTAGCGGTTCAGTTACAAGTTTCGGTAACTTTACGGCATTTAGTAATGCTGACAGGGTGCCTTCTATTAATGATGCTACTATTCTTTCAATAATAGCTGACTCTACTGCTGAACCTTCGAACAGTTCTTCCCACCCTACCTATAATTTCGGAGTGGTTACTTTAAACGAAATAGTAATAACCGGCACTGTAACACAATCCCTCGAAGACTCAACAAGCACTAATTTTGCTAAAGAAAATGTCTTTAACCCTGATACTGATAATGTTTATCAAACAGATGTCCGCAAACCTCTTGATTATGACAAAACATCCGTAAGAGACGCACGCTATGATGATGACTCCACGACAGAAGGAAACAGCGATGAACAGGAAGGATATGAAACAGCTATGATATTTGATAAAACAGATGATTACCTGGCTATGATCGCAGGTATCACGGACGGAGAAAGTTTATATAGCATTACTCTCGATAAACATGCACTATTCAAAACCAGCACTGATCTTTATCTGGACGTAATAGCATCCTCATCTCAAGTGTAGGTAGATTTAAAACGAGGAAATGTAATAACTGAGATTAAGAATCGCAGAGTCAATGACATGCTCATCACCTGCATAGATGGACTCAAGGGATTTCCAGAGGCTATAAATGCAGTATTCCCAAAGACTGAAATTCAGCTCTGCATAGTCCACATGATCAAAAACTCATTGAAATATGTACCGCATAAGGATTACAAAGCAGTCATTACAGACCTGAAAAATATCTACAAGGCTCAGACTGAAGATGAGGCTTATGCATAACCTTGAAATTTTTGCTGGCAAGTGGGATGCAAAATATCCGACAATCTCTCAGCTATGGAAGAGAAATTGGGAGTTGATAAAAACCTTTTTTGCCTATCCTGAGGATATTTGCAAGGCCATTTATACAACCAATGCCATCGAATCAATAAACAACTCACTCAGGAAAATACTCAGAAACAGAGGTGCATTTCCAAACAACGACGCTATTCTGAAACTGATGTATCTGACCTTGCAAAATGCAGCCAAGAAATGGACAATGCCGATTAGGAACTGGAAACTGGCTTTAAATCGCTTTGCCATCAGGTTCGAAGGGAGGGTTAAGCTATGATTGACTCAATGATGAGCTTCGGGGTCTCCTACGGAGATCTTACTTCCCCTCAGCTCATAAAAAATACAGAAGACAAAAGAGTCGAGTAAAGACAGGGGAAGCCAAATACCTCTCCTGACCCTCCTCATCAAACCGTGCATGCGATTTTCCCGCACACGGCTTACCGATAATCTTCTTCTCAAGCTTTCACAGTAGAACTGTAAGGGGCGTAGTTGGATGGATCTATTAGACCAAAGTGTTTAATTAGATAGTCCATTGCACATTTGGAATAGCGCTTACACTTCCTCTGGCTCTTTCTCTTATAAACTCTGTTAAGTTTCATGGATAGATAATACCTGAGCTTTTTCTTTGCCATAGTTGGGTAACTGACTTTCTCAACAGAGAAATAGTTGAGCCACCCTCTTGTTTTGGCATTTAGCTCCTTCGTAATAACTTCAGGTGCCCTATGCCCATTGTATTTAAGGTATTTCCTTATAGTGCTTCTTAACTTCTTTTGTGATTTGCCACTGGGAGCTATGTACCAGTAGTATCGTTCCTTCAGATGGATGTCTGCACTGTATCTGAATGTAAAACCGAGAAAATCAAAGGATTTCTTATATGCATTGAGCATACGGCTTTTCTCTTCATTTATCTTGAGTTTCATCCTGGTTAGCATATGTTTAAGATATGCTATTACTTCTTCTGGGATTTTCTTTCCCATTAGCACAAAATCATCCGCATAGCGGACGATTTCTACTCCGCATATCCAGAAGATTCCGCTTGCCTTATTTACTGCTTTATCTAACAAATGCAGATAGATGTTTGCAAGAAGCGGCGAGATAACTCCACCCTGAGGGGTTCCGACTTTGTTCTTTTTCCCTCCTGTATATCTTTTATTCTCATATACAGGGGCTTTTAACCACATCTTTATAAGCTGCAGTATATACTTGTCGCTTATTCTCTTAGATATTAGACACATAAGTTCATTATGCGGTATCGTATCAAAATATGCGCTCAAGTCTGCATCAAAGATTTCCGCTTTTCCATTCAGCAGTTTCTTCTTTATTTCTCTTATGGCATCGTGCGCAGAGCGGGACGGACGGAAACCATATGAACTTTCTTTAAAATCTGCCTCGAATATCGGCTCCATGATTAGTTTGACTGCCATTTGTATTACTCTGTCCTTGATAGTAGGTATACCGAGCGGACGCGTCTTGCCATTGGCCTTAGGTATGTTTACCCTAAGAACGGCCTGTGGCTTATATGTGAATTTCTCAAGCTCTTTTGCAATACCCTTAAGAAATTCATCTGTCCCGGATTCATCTATGTCTGTAAAAGTAACATTGTCCACCCCTGCGCTTCCTTTGTTCTCTCTGCAGAGCTTGTAGGCGTGTCTCAGAAAATGCGGCAGTTTGAGTTTGTCATAAAGCACATAAAAACGATAATCTTTTTCCTGTTTGGCTTTTTGGTATATTTTACGCTGAAAGTCAAGAATTTTCTCAATGTCGCTCAATGGCAACTTGAGGCTTGATTCTAGATTGCTCAATTCAAACTCCTTTCTCTCTTTGTAAACACTGACTAAAGTAATGCCCCTTCGCTCCTTCAGAGTTGTGTTGTCTCTGTTATCTTCACTACTACGGACATCTCCGACTTCTTGATTTCCCGCTGCCAGCTTCGGTTAACCTTATATGCCAGCGTTACGGTCTCCAGCCTGAAAACCAAGACCTCCCAAGTTCATTTATATACCCTTCATAAACATACCATCACTCATAACTCCGACAGCCCAACATACCTTTGACCGTTTGGTACTTGTCAATACGCCCTATACCTTTCTGTATGCCGTTTCAAGTTTCACCTTTTTGGGAAGGCTCACCAACTGTAATTCGTGTAACGAAGCCTATGTGTTCACGCTTTCGCATTACGGTCTGTCTATTTGCTACAAAGAGCTTCATAAGAGATGTCACCATCTGTTATGTCTTACGCAACAAGTTGTTGCTTTTGCTACCGTCCGAACGGTAAATTGACGGATTGGATTTGAACCAACTGATATATAAACGCCTCTTGGCGCACCCAAATACACAAAATTTCTTAAACAGCCATTTTTTAAGAAGCTGTTTTGTCTTGTTAATCAGAATCTCTTTTTTCATATTTTTTTCTTCTGCCATATTTCTCCTTTTTTAAATAGCGCTTGGCGGTTAGCCATTAGCTTCTGGCTACTGCCCGTTGTCTTCCATTTTTCATTGTCAATTTTCCATCAACTGTCAACTATGCTGCCTTGTCCTGCCAGATTTTGAGAGTGTTAAATTGCGAATCTTCAGCGCTGATTTTGCCATCTTTATTTGAATCCAGCTCAGCTAACGCTTCAAAACCCGTAGAGACTTTTGTTCCGTCTGCTTTCAGCGTCTGATCTCCGAATAATTCTCCTCCGTCATTGATTTGACCGTCGTTATTCAAATCACGAACCAGTAAAGCATCATCGCCTTTAATCCAGCCTGTTTTCTCAGCAAAACCGTTCTTGTCCAAATCAAAATATGCTCCGTCTGTCTGAGAAAGAGTTTCCACCCCGTCTCCGTCCATGTCTATTGCTATAGGGTCGCGATATAATGTGCCTGAGGTAGTAAAAGTAGATTTGGATGACATTAACGCTACAATACTGAAACAGTACCACTGGTACCATCCACAAAGACTTTATCTCCGTTTTTAAGAATGGATAAACACCCTTTAACTGACATTACTGCTGGGATTTGAAGCTCTCTTGCGGTTACAGCTCCATGCGAAAGAGGCCCTCCGCTTTCTGTAATCAAAGCAGCTGCCTTATAAAAAAGAGGTGTCCAAGTAGGATTCGTTGTTTTAGTAACAAGAATTGCATTCTTAGGAAAAGCAGAAAAATCATCAGGACTTAAAACAATAAATATTTCACCTTCCACTTTGCCTGGACTGCCAGGTAAACCTGATAGTGCATTATTTGAGGAAATGGTATTTTCGTTCATCCCCAAAATCCATTCAGGAGATATTTTTTGATTATGCAAGTAAGATTCTTTTGCGCTATTAATCTTATTAATTTTCCCCACAAGAACTCTGACAGGATCAGTAGCTTCGCAAGCTTCGTCAATATCCGATTTACTAATAAAAAATATGTCTTCTTTCCTTTCAATGATTTTGTACTCAGTCAAACGCTTCCCTAACTCCAGCAATCCTTTGCGCATAGGAACGGATAACCGCATAGTCTGGTAATGTTCCAAATCATCTAAAGTAGTATATAATCTCACAAGACGTATTATTTCATGGAAGAAGAAATGCAATTCTGAAGGGATCTTTTTAAATACTGTTGCCTCAGCATTAAGCGCCTTAATTCGCAATTCGCGCTCTTTTTCAGACGGAGTTTCCTTGCAGCTGTTACTGTCAAGAATACCCTTAATATAATCCAGGATGATCCAAGGCATTTCTCCCCATGCAGGATGATAGATATCAAAATCCATTTCTCTATGTCCGTGGCTAGATATAATCTGCTGAAACTTAGAATAAAAACTTGTGTATGAAGTCAGCATATCTTGTTCTATCATAATTTTGGAACTATTCTGCATAATAATATTTTTGAGTTCCGGATTTGAGTAAGCGATCTGAGCAAGTTTGTATATTTCTTTGTTGATAATTCCTGTTTTTGTTTCACAGAAAGCCACCAAATCGTCAAAAAGCAACTTAGCAATTTCATCATTCTCAGTTACTGATTTTAAGAGATGAAACAGAAGTTTATAAAGCAATGATTGGGTTATTGAAATCGCAATATTCGGCAGGAAGTAATTGTTCCCGAATCTATTTACATCATTAACATATATCCATAGTTCCTTTATTGTTTTGTTCTCTAGCCTCACTGAAAGAAAACTACCAATCTTGATAAGATAATTATCTAGGTCGCATAGCCACCTTACCGGAAGCTCTTGCACCCAAGTGTATTTTTCTCTCATCTCAGGAATCATTTTCTTTAAATCATTTACAGACTTTAATGAAAATGGCAGCTTGCCGGCATAAATTTCCACTGCATTCTGGTTCCCATATATGTAGTTATTGAACATAGAAAACCACTTCCCGCTATAAGTTGGAAACCCCATAAGTTTGAAAGAGTAATTTAAGGAATTATGGAATCCTTCTTCGACAAAGTCCCAGGTAAGAGGGGTAATTACATTGGGGAATCTTTCTGCAGATTCGTCTCTTTTCCACTTAGGAGCTATCGATGTAATCGGCCTTGATTGAAGTATGTACAATTTGCTGTTGCTGTAGGCCCATTCAATATCTTGAGGGAACCTATATGCGTTTTCGATTTCTATAACTGTTTGTGTTATTTCATCCAACTTTCCGTCATCTGCACATTGAACCAATCTTTCGTCATCAGAAATTCGTACTGTCTCAGTACCTGATTCAACGCATACGATTTTAAAGCTCTTTTCTGCAATTTTGCAGTCTATTACACGCTTTGTACTTTTATCAATGATAAAATGGTCTACTTCAAACTCTCCGCTGACAATCGATTCTCCCAAGCCGTAATTAGCATCAATAATTAATTCTCTTAAACTGCCGTTTATTGGGTTTATGCTGAAAGCCACTCCTGAAATTTCAGATCTGACCATCTTCTGAACAACCACAGCCATTGATGCATCAAGATGAGAAAATCCCAACTTTCTTCTATACGCCAAAGCCCTGTCATTCCAAAGCGAAATAAAGCATAATTTGACATGATCAAGGAGGCTATTAGCTACCCCTTTTACATTTAAAAAAGTATCATGCTGTCCCGCAAATGCAGCGCCTGACAAGTCTTCCATAGTAGAAGAAGAACGAACAGAAAAATATTCCAGTTCAGTGTCCCTTATAAAATCAGAAATTTCAACAGACAATCTGTCCGGCAAAGGCACGGTTTTTAGCTCAGTTTGTAAGTTCAGGGATTCCTTTCTCAGTACTTCCGGCTTGTCGAAACAAAAATTATCTACCTTTCTCAGCGTATGCTGAGCATTAGCAATAAAATCTCTATAACATTCGGAAGTTATAATAATTCCTTCAGGAACGGAAAATCCGAATTGTGTAAGCTTAGCCAGGTTGGAACCCTTTCCCCCGGATAGCTCTAATTTCAGTGCATCTTCTTCTTTAAACCCCAATATATACTTCATGTTGTTCCCTTTCCTTTCTCTTTATCAATTTTATAATTAAACGCTATATAAAGGCATAATGCAGACAGGAGAAAACCGAATATCAAGTCAATAAAATAATGATATCTGAGGTAAATAGTTGAAATCCATAATCCAACACAAGGAAGCAAATAAAACCAAAAGCGCCACGGTTTATATTTTCTATCAAAGAAAAGCAAATAGGAAGAAACAGCGCAGTGCAAACTGGGAAATACATCGACATGATTGCTTCCTTCAGAAACCATTTTACTGCATAGTTTAAAAATTATTCCGCCTATTATAGGTACATCAAACTGGTCTTTCATCGCAAGATAAGGGCCTAATGCGGGAAGCAATGTATAACCGATAAAACCCAATCCATAAATGCTGAACAAGCCAATATAAAACTTCTTGCATAAGTCGATGTTACCTACGAAATACCAGATCATACTGAAAAACAGATATGGCATGAAAATAACATAGCAAAAACTCATTATTTCGGTCAATACTGGAGATACAACAGATTGCATTAAAACCGATAAATTATTTCCAATGATCAGTCCATCTATATGCTGTAATAATAAATCCTTATGAATAGGATTGATTATCGGTACAGAAAACCGCATTTGCTGAAAAATTACATTCATCATTATTGGATAAAAAATCAGCCTTAACCGCCAAGTATAGTTATTCTCCAATTTCATATTGAGGAAAATAAGGAAAAAATTTACTAATAGATAAAGAGAATAGAAATCAGTGTAGAACCCTGTTATCCCTGTCTTGCAAGCAAGAAGTATCCAAGTAAAAATTAGGAATGCTCCAAATATTATTTCATGGGGCAATATGATATTTTTATTCTTCATATATATTTTTTCACGTAGTTTACAGTTGAGTAATAAAACGATATGGCTTTAGTTTTTAATTTTCTGCAGAACAGATTGTTATATACAGAGACAAAAAGCTTGATAAATCTGTAATAAAATAAAAAACCTAAAATAGTTATTCCCGAATAAATAATTACTCCCAATGGAAAGCACAGAATCAATACAAAGTTAACGGTTATAAACCATAAGACAAATAGCGGTATACCTATGAGAATTCTCCACAAAGATATCACATTAATATCATCAGGAAATCTGATGCCTGCCCAGTAACCTCCAATAAAGGGGAACAGATTGAATAGAGCTGCTGTGAACACAACTGGAGTAAGAAAAATAAAAAGCAACATATATAACCAGAAATGTTTTAGGGGATATAATGGCAGGCCCTGATGACACAAAGGTTTGTATTTTATTAAGTCAGGTTCCAATTGTTTCCATTTACGAAGGTTTACAGAATTTTGTGTAAATGGTCATAGTCAAATATAATAAAAATACTCTTAAAAAAAAGGAGAAAAGACTATGACAAGCAAACTAACTGATTCGCTAATCGATGAACTGGTAAAGAACTGCAAGACTGCTGAAGATGTCCTGGGAGACAATGGAGTAGTCAAGGAGATAACCAAACGGCTTCTTGAACGTATGCTCAGCGCTGAACTTACAACACATCTTGGCTACGAAAAGAATCAACCTCCTAAAGAAAAAGACGACAACAACCGCAACGGATACAGTTCAAAGACCATTCTTACTAAAGATGATAAAATTGAAATTGATATGCCTCGTGACAGGAAGGGCAGTTTTGAGCCTGTAATTGTACCAAAGCATAAAAAGCGCTTTGAAGGCTTCGATAGTAAAATTACTTCTATGTATGCCAGAGGCATGAGTCTAAACGACATAAAGGAGCATCTTAAGGAAATTTATGGTGTAGAAGTATCACCAACTCTTATTTCAAATGTAACTGATGCAGTCATAGAAGACGTCAAACAGTGGCAGAATCGACCATTGGATCCAATTTATCCTGTGGTGTTCTTTGATGCAATAATTGTCAAAAGCAGAGAAAACGGGCAGACAGAAAATAAGGCTGTTTATCTTGCTTTAGGGATAAATATGGAAGGGCGTAAAGAACTATTGGGAATGTGGATAGCAGAAACAGAAGGAGCCAAATTTTGGCTTAATGTAATAACCGAAATTAAGAATCGCGGAGTCAATGACATACTCATCGCCTGCATAGATGGACTCAAGGGATTTCCAGAGGCTATAAATGCAGTATTCCCAAAGAGTGAAATTCAGCTCTGCATAGTCCATATGATCAGAAACTCATTGAAATATGTGCCGCATAAAGATTACAAAGCAGTTCTTACAGACCTGAAAAATATTTACAAGGCTCAGACTGAAGATGAGGCTATGCATAACCTTGAAATATTTGCTGGCAAGTGGGATGCAAAATATCCGACAATCTCTCAGCTATGGAAGAGGAATTGGGAGTTGATAAAAACCTTTTTTGCCTATCCTGAGGACATCCGCAAGGTCATTTATACGACCAATGCCATTGAATCAATCAATAACTCCCTCAGAAAAATACTCAGAAACAGAGGTGCATTTCCAAATAACGATGCTATTCTGAAGCTGATGTATCTGGCTTTACAGAATGCAGCCAAGAAATGGACAATGCCGATAAGGAACTGGAAACTGGCTTTAAATCGCTTTGCCATCAGGTTCGAAGGGAGGGTTCAGCTATGATTGACTCAATGATGAGCTTCGGGGTCTCCTACGGAGATCTTACTTCCCCTCAGCTCATAAAAAATACAGAAGACAAAAGACCAAATACACAAAATTTCTTAAACAGCCCCATTTACTAATAATTGATTCAGGAATTTCCCTTTCAAATATCTTGAGGGCTCTATAATAAGAATACCCTGTGCCTAATGTTGACGCATAAGCCAACCTAGATACAGTTTCATGCTGTTGAATACTACTAGTATTTATTGCTACTTCTTCCAGCGCGTTCCATATATCATTCTGCAAAGCATTGGAATCAACTACTTTACTGTTAGTCATATTCTGTTCGACACTAATTGCTTTTCCAATATAAACCTCAACATTTCGTCTGAAATTACAGGGTGCTTCGTACTGTATCCCTACAGGAATTATTTTCGGTTTAATATCATGCTTGACACAATCAGTTATAATCTTGATAATTCCTGGCTTAAATGGTAAATGTCCCGGACCGAGCGAACTCGTACCTTCTGGGAAAATGAGCAGTTGCCCATTGTTTTTTAACAAATCCCTGCACTTCCTGAAAGCATCAATAAGATCTTTTGAAGATCCTTCTTTGCTATCGCGGGGAATCCCTATTCCGGTAAAAAATATTTTCCCGAATAGGTTCTTTGTCAGTTGAGATGATATAAGAGGAACTGATTTTTTGAATATTCTCGCATAGACAAAACCATCGACGGCACCATTTCTGTGCAAAGCAACATAAATTACAGGACCATTGCTAGGTATTTGTTCGGGATTTACAACTATCACTCTGTTAAAATAAATTTTAACAATAATCCTACATACCAATCTATGCCAGAAATTAACCTTACGCATACTTATATAGACTTCTCATTATTTTTATACAATACATTTTGTTATGTTTCCGTCTTTTCTTATAACATTTCATAAGTCATTTTCTTTATAGTTTGATAGTCTATCTTTCCTGTTCCGAGCAAAGGCATTGTTTTAACATTAATTATTTTTTTGGGAATCATGATTTCAGAAAGCCCTTTTGATTTAAAATGTTCAAGTATCTCTTTTCTGGTAACTGAAGATTCGGTGACAAGAATCAGCTGTTCACCTTTGCTTGGATCAGGAATTGACGCCACAGCATGCAAATATCCCTGAGAAAGTTTACTTATTTCGGATTCAACCTGTGTGAGCGAAACCATTTCCCCTGCTATTTTTGCAAAGCGCTTGGCCCTTCCAATAATATAAGCATATCCTTCGCTGTCAAAGCGAACTATATCCCCTGTGTCATACCATCCATCTTCAAGGGGTATTACCTGTGGATTTTCAGGCGATAGAATATATCCTGACATTATGTTCGGCCCCCTTACAAACAATCTTCCGCCGTCTTCTACTCCTTCAAAATGTTCAAGTTTGCTCTCAACTCGCGGCAGCAGTTTTCCTACGCTGCCAATTTTACATTCCATAGGTGTATTCGTTGCTAAAATCGGTGATGTTTCAGTTGCTCCATAGCCTTCAAATATCCTGATTCCGAATTTATTATTCCAGGTCTCAATAGTCTCTTTTTTTAGTTTCTCCGCACCTGCAAATACATACCTGACGCTATAAAAATCGTAGGGATGAGCTGCTTTTCCATAATTCATCAGGAAGGTATCAGTGCCAAACATGATTGTCGAATTCGTATCATATGCCAGCTCTGGTACGATCTTATAGTGAAGCGGGGAAGGGTAAAGAAATACTTTGACCCCAGATAAAAATGGCAGGATTGTTCCGCAAGTAAGCCCGAATGAATGAAATAAAGGTAAGGCATTGAAAATAGTGTCCGAACTAGTGAAGTCCACTTTTGAGCTTACCTGGTATCTGTTTGCCTGTAAATTGGTGTGGCTTAATGCTACGCCTTTTGGTTTTCCTTCCGAACCTGACGTAAAGAGGACAACGGCTGGATCATCGGCTGTTGCAGGTCTTGAAAGCATTCTGAAAGATATTTTTGGGAAACATGAGTATATCCAGCCCAAAAATATATTTCTGATTGAAATAGAGCTTTTAACGTTTTCAAGAAACACCACGTCGTATCCGGTCTTTTGTATCTCCTGAATTAAATCACCCAGCTTTGCTGATTCAATAAACCTTCTTGAAGTGAATATATGCTTTATCCCAGAAATGGAAATGGAATGCAAGACATTCGCAACTCCGGTCGAAAAATTTATCAGTACAGGAACTTTCCCATGAGTGTGCATCGATAAGAATACGACTAGAGTTGAAACAGCATTGGGCATTAATATTCCATACCTGGTTTCATTCTTATAAGTATGGCTTAAATGGTCTCCCAGAATGAACGATTTTCTTACAATGTTTATATATGAAAACTGTGTTCTCTCCAAATCCTCAATTATTTTATGCTTTTTCCCGAATACTTTTTGAGCCTTCAAGAGAGAGGAAAATATCTTCTCCTTGTAGCAACTGCTGTCAAACATCATTTCTGTCATAAAGCTATATAGCTTCATACTGGCGAGGCGGCGTCTTTCCCTGCTGGTTAAACCGGGGTCAATATTAAACTCTCTATGGGGCAATATCGTAATAGTAATCTGGGGAAACCATTTGGTAGCTACTTTCCCTTTTGCCCTGGTAAACGGAGTATACAATGCCCCGTCAATTCTGACAGGAAGTATCCTGGCATTGGATTTTTCCGCAATAGTCGAAGGCCCTTCATATATCTTCATAAGCGCTCCTGTCATAGTCAGGCGGCCTTCCGGGAAAATAATACATTTTTTACCTTTTCTTATTTCCTTTATTATGGTTACTGCTGCCATTGGTTTAACCGGATCAATAGGCAGAAAGTCTATTAAAGAATCAAGCATTTTTATGTACCATTTTTTAGCGAACTGCGTGTTTACGGCAAAGATAAATTTTCCTGGCAGAAACACAGCAAGCAATAAGCCATCTATAAAAGAAGTGTGATTGGCAATAACGAGAACTCGTTCACCGGCTTGTGCAAAGTTTTCATATCCGGTAACTTTCACCTTGTATAATAGTTTCAGTATCCATTCGAGATTAACTTTAAGAAGCGATCCAGGAATGGTTTTTACGATGTAGACTGTCACCAGTAAATTTAACAACCCAAGGATGAGTATAATAACCGGAATTGGTAACCCTAAAAATTTTAAACATACCGTGTAGAATACAGCTCCTGCGACCATGAATAATGAATTGAATATATTGTTGGCAGCAATCACCCTGGACATATGAGACTTGTCCGACAGATACTGGATATTGGTATTTAACGGAACTACGAAGAAACCCGCAAACAAAGCTATAAGCCATGTATCTAGTATAATCAGCCAATTATATATTGAGGATAAGAAAGCAAGTAAACTTAGGGGTTCGCCTGTGCTCTGATAAGTTGTTGTTAAGGCAAATAAGACAATTATAAAAATAGTCATGCCTAAAGCTCCAAAAGGGACATACCTTGTGTCTAGATATGCCTTGAGGATTCTTTCGCATATGATAGAACCTGCAGCCATTCCGACTGTAAATACGACTAAGAACAAGGTATAGACAGAAGGTTCTGCATTAAGAGTCGTTTTTGCAAAATTTGGCAAAAGAGTCAGAATAGTCATTCCGATAAGCCAGAACCAAGAAACCCCCATTATGGAGCTGAAAACTCTTTGATTAGCCTTAGAATATTTAATAATGTCCATGGTGGATTTGAATACATTTTTATCGATCTTTATATCGGGATGAAAAGATGGTGCCGTCGGGATGAAAAAGCTGATAATGAATCCGATAGAACTAAGGACTGTTCCAAATCCTGCGACATAAACGGCTCCGGCACTGAGTGATCCGAGATTAAAAAGAGATGGCATCTCGTTTCCAAGAATACAGCCAATAAGTATTGCTATAAATGTCCCCCCTTCAATAAACGCATTCCCTGCAAGAAGTTCTTTCTCCTCTAAATGTTGAGGCAAAATTGAATATTTTATAGGGCCGAAAAAGGTTGAATGCAAACCAAGAAGAAAAACAACAGAAAGAAGGATAAAAATGTTTCTCTGCATAAAACCATATACAGCAAGCAGCATCACGCATATTTCAAATCCTTTGATGATTCTGGCAATTACAGCTTTATCATATTTGTCTGCAAGCTGGCCGGATATTGATGAAAAGAAGAAAAAAGGCAGCATTAACAAAGCCCCGGAAACAGCTATTATCGTCCCGGCAGTATCGGGTGCTGACGCATAGACTTCATAGGTGGCCATGAGGATCAGTGCATTTTTAATCAGGTTATCGGTTAATGCCCCCTGAAACTGGGTTAAAAACAATGGAAGGAATCTTTTCTGTTTGAATAGCAAATATGTGTTGTTCATTCTGTCCTTTTTGTTATTAATATTTGATAATACTTATTGAGCCTAAGCTAGTTATTACAGTTTCTTATACAGTCCAGGAATGGGAGTGTAATACATTTCTATAACCAATTGAGTAGCCATTCTTTTATATGCTTCCATACATTCAACTTTCGATGGCATGCCGTAAATCCTAAATGCGTATTGAAGTTTGACTGTTGCCTTTTTCTTTTCTGAAAGTTTGCACTTGTAGACGTTGAATTCCCAAATAAGGCTTTGTCCTTTTTGCTTCGCATCGGGGTCTGGTGCAACCATGACAAAACAGGCAAGAGCCGTATCCTTTCTGCCAGTGGTATAAAGAGCATAAGGCATTTCAATTCCATTCGGCATTTCTTTTTGAGCTTGCTGTATGTGAGCTTTCAGTATATCTATAGGATCTGCTTCTAATGGATAATAATAAAAGCCAATCATTTTATTAAACCTCGGAAAAGATTCTCCTGGTGGCAAGTATTCATTTATAAATCCACTCAGCTGCTGAATAGGTTCAACAAAAGCCAAATTGTATATTTCACCATTAAAAGCAACTGTCTTGGGTGATGGCTTTGCATCCAGATACTCTTTTTTCAGCTTGTCAACATATGCATTGTCTATTTTCTCAGACCTATATTTAGCCATTATCTGATCCCAATTAAATACATCTTCTTTTATATCGCCTAATTTGAGCTTATAAATTCTCCACTTCCCTTTTTCATTTTTTAATGCATATATACACTGATATAATGATTCGGTATTGTTCTTTTTATCTGATTTGCTCAATATCTCTGAAGAATAGACAATAGTTCCTGTGATTATGCCGATACCGTAATTCTTCACTGTTATTAACCTGATGTAGGAATCCTTGTAACCATTGAAAACAAAATCAGGATCTATTTCTTTAAATAACTTCAGCATATTAGGATTAAGGCCGTTGTGTTCAGGAAAAATATCCTTTATCTTTTTTTCATCATTCGAGTTAAGTGCGTTCATAAAACGCTGAAGCGTATCGAGAGCAATTACATCCTGGCGGGTAATTCTAGTTGTATCGGTATTTTCTACACTTACTTTGTCCAGATTGAATGTTTTATCTATTGTTTCACTATTATTATCTGATGATGTGTCTGAAGTAGATGAGTTAGCTTTCTCACTCTTATCCTCGCAGCCTAAATATTTCTTGAGATCATCGGACATCTGAGAAAAGTAAATCGTTGCAGATGTTTTCCTTCCATTATCATTTTCATAAAGAATTGTTATTCTATCAGGATACTTCTTCAGGATAGGAGCATCCTGATATTTTGTTATATACTGAACTTTTGTTATCAGATTCGAAGATGACTCAAGTTTGCTAGTAGCGTTTTTCCTAACTACACTTCCTTCTTCTATGGCCTTAATTAGCCCATCGGATTTAGTATCATCAGGAACAAGCTTTTTATATTGTTTCAGATATATAAGAGCTTGTTCTTTCTCTCCAAGAGTTAAATATGCCATACCGAGAGATAAAGCAGCTCTTGGTTCTCCCCTATCCAAAGCTTTCTTAAGATACGGAATACTTTCTTTTGTTTTTCCGGAACCTGCCAGAAAATTACCATAAAAGTAATTTGCGTATGGACTTTCAGGATCCATTGAAAGCAGCATTTTAAACTGAGAATTAGCCTTTTCTCCAGAACCTGCTATATCAAGATTATAACAAATCATATTTGTTAAGGCACTTAGAAAGAGAACTCCTTTATCAGGAGCAGCTGAATCAGCCATGACATTGAGCATTTCAGAAAGCATTTTAGCATCTTTAATTGCACGCTCTTTATCCTGTTCACTATCAAAACGAACAGGATACCCTCCTGCATGAGTTGATAAGTCATCTATAATAGTACTCGCATAACTCTTATCCAGTTGGTATTTTTCTCCTGAGTCAATTAGGATTTTCATCACATCATATTGACCATAAGGAACAGCAAAAACCGAAACGCCGGCAATCAGAAAAACCGCCAGTAGAAATGCAGTAATTTTCTTCATAAAATAAACTTTTTAATTAACCTATATTTCATTTAATTATTATCAGACTTTTCGCCGTCGAGATACTCTTTTTTCAGTTTTTCTATATCAACTGTGGATAAATTGTCTGTATTGTATTTTTTTTTCACTCTGTCATAAGCCTCCATCCCGGCTGGTTTTTTCCCCGGTTCTAGATTATAAATCACCCAATTTTTATTTGTTTTGGTAAGAGTAAATTCGTTATCTACAGTATACTCAATGTCCTTCTGGTATTTCTCACTAAAAGCTTTACTGCTGTAGATTACTTTCCCTATGATAAAATTTGAATTATATTTATACACATCAAGAAATGTGATATGAAAGTCTTTTCTTTGAGATAATTCTTCTTTAAGTTTAGAAATCTGCTCTTCAGACAACGACTTATACATGAAACTTATGTTCTGCATTTTCTCAAGATTCTTTTCATTTAAGGCATTCATATAAGCGCTGAAAGTACTCAAAGCTATCACGTCCTGCTTTATAATCTTCTCTGGGGCAGGATTGCTTATGAAGTCATCTTTTCCCTTGACGTGATATATCTTAGGAAAAGGAGTAGCCACAACTTCATATATCCAATATGAATACATCCTTTCTGTAGCTTTTTTATATTCCTCTTCTGAAGGCATTCCATAAATACGGTAGGCATATTGAAATGCTACAATTCCCTTATATTTGGGAAGTTTTGTATATTTCCATAGATTAAATTCTAATATAAGATTGTCTTCTTTCTGTTTTTTATTATTGCTCTCTTCTGCTTCTGACTTGGGTTCTTGAGGATCTTTTTGCCCTGTCATGATAGTGCATAGGTATGAAATTGTTTTGTCCTTGTTGAAAAACAGCTTGGCAGGATTTTTCAGTTGAACGTTCTGATCATAATATTGTTGTGCAAACTCCACAGGGTCATTGACATATACATAGTTATATACACCTATAAGATTCTTGAAATATGGAAACTCTTCGCCTTCAGGCAAGTATTCATTTATGTATCCTGAATTTTTCTGGAGCTTATCTACTGCAGCCAGATAAAAAACTATTCCATTGAATATTACGGATTGGTTTATGCTGGGATTGCTAGTGAAATAGAATTTACATAAACTATCCATTCCTCTATTTGAGGCTAAATATTCTTTTGTCTCATTATTTTGAAAAACTACACCATTAAATCCTTTTTGGTCGCAAATATCTACTGCTAAGAACTTGCTGTAATAAAAGAAACATGTTGTAATGACTGTTAGGAATAGAATTTTTTTCATGATACAATCCTCCACTTATTTATTTTATGAATTTAAATTTTGTTAAAATAATTCACCTCAGGATAGCTGTTGGCTATTATCAATTTTCAATTGTCCATTATCAATTCTCAATTGCTCCCTATCCATATTCCCCCATTCCCTTCTTATCTCATTGTCAATTGTTAATTATCCATTCTCCATTACCAATTCTCCCTCCTGTTGGATATACTGATTATAATAGAATCCCTTCTGCTGCATAAGTTCATCATGTGCGCCAGACTCTACAATCTGCCCTTTTTCTACAACCATAATCAGATCACAACTGCGAACGGTAGAAAGCCTGTGAGCTATTATGAACATCGTTCTTCCTTCAGCTATTTTCTCTATATTCTGCATAACTAAATTCTCTGTCTCATAATCCAATGCGCTTGTAGCCTCATCAAAAATAACAATTTTCGGATTATTGATCAGAGCTCTGGCTATAGCTACCCTTTGTCGTTGGCCGCCGGAGAGGCTAGATCCGCGTTCTCCCACCGAAGTATCATAGTTTTCGGGCATCTGATCGACAAAAGCATCCACTCCTGCAACATGCGCTACATGAAGCATCTCGTCTTCTTCAGCTCCGGCTTTTGATATGATTACATTCTCGCTGATGCTGCCATTGAATAGGAAATTTTCCTGCAGCACTACACCGATTTGTCTTCTTAACCAGGCTGGTTCTACCTGAGCGATATCTACACCATCAATTAGTATGCGTCCGCTTTCAGGCACATATATGCGCTGAATTAATTTGGTCAACGTGCTTTTCCCTGATCCTGACCTCCCGACAAGGCCCACCTTCATTCCTGATCTGATCTCAAATGAAAGAGATTTAATTACTTCCGGAAGTTCTTCTTTGTAACGGAAAGTTACCCTGTCAAACTGTATATGCCCTTCAAGATTAGGAAGAGTAGTGCGGTTTGGATTGAATGCAGGCTCACGCTCCACATTTAAAATATCTCCGAGCCTGTCAACTGACACTTTTGTTGACTGGAAGGACTGCCACATATTAACAAGGCGAAGCATAGGTTCTATCACCTGGCTTGAAATCATCTGAAATGCTATGAGTTCTCCCAAAGTCAGTTTATTAGCCATAATTAAATTTGCCCCAAGATATAGTATTCCAATCACAAAACACTGCTGGATCACAGTGCCGATATTCCCAGCTATATTTGAAAGATTTACCAATCTGAATGATATATTTACATACTGAGAAAGCATCTGCTCCCATTTCCTGATTATATGATTCTCAACTGCGGAAGCTTTTACAGTCTGAATTCCCGTTAAAGTCTCTATGAGGTACGATTTATTCTTTGTGGCAATATTGAACTTATCCTGTAAGAATTTCTTATAAAAAGGAACAAAGCTAAGCTGAAAAACGGCAAAAACTATAATCACTCCAATCGTTATCAAAGTCAGGCTGTAACTGTAGTTGAGCATTACTATGAAGTAAGTAAGAACGAAAAAGACATCCAGCACTACAGTCAAACCTGTTCCTGTGATAAATTGACGAATCTGATTTAGCTCTCCTACACGGGCTACCACATCTCCCACTTGATTTCTCTCAAAATATTTTAAAGGCAAGCCTAATACATGACGGAAGAGTTTATCTCCCAGACTTACATCTACTTTATTTATCGTATTGGTAAATAAGTAAGCTCTTAGCCAGGTGATCCAGCATTGCACAAATGCAATTAAAATCAACGCTCCGACTATGCTGTTTAGCGTACCCCAGCTTCGATGGACTAAAACCTTATCAATTATTACCTGCATGAGAAGCGGCGCCCCGAGACCGACAAGTTGCAAGAGAAAAGAGATCCCCAGAACCTGAAGCATAAAGCGTTTGTATCTCCAGAGAGCCGGAAAGAACCAGGCCAGCCCGAACTCTTTCTCCTTCGCCTCTTCAGAATATCTGCGGGTCATAAGAATAAGTTCTCCGGACCACTGTTGGATAAAATCAGCCACCGCCACAGGCACAGCCTGCCCTATAGCAGGGTCTATAACCAGAAGAGATTGTTTGTCATCACTGATTCCATTCAGCACAACGAAGTTATTATCCTTTGAAATAGCTACTGATGGGTATGCCATAGTAGAAAAGCACTTTGCAGTTTTAGGAATGAAAGACCCGACCTTCATTCCCAAATCACGGCCAGCCCTGATAAACTGGATTTTATTCATCTGAGATTCGCCAACGACATAAGCCCTCTGCATTTGAGCTTTGTCGGCAGGAATGCCTAGAATCTTTGCAGAGATATAAAGGCACTCCAGAGCTGTATCGATTTTCATAATTCACAATTGATAATTAACAATTAATAATGGATAGTTGCCACCCATTGTCCATTGCCCATTATTCATTCTCCATAAAATATTAAGTGTGACTACTTTTTGTTGTTTTGATAATAGAGGTCAACAGCCTTATTAACTCACTTACATCGTCATGAAGGCAAACATATTCGCTATTTGCCAGCAGGTTTGATTTGTGCAACAATTCTATCCAGTAATCAGTTTCATTAGCTTCTTTTATAGCAATTGACATCTTATGAATAAAATCAGCTTTACTTTCGGCATGTTCTGCTTCTCTGACAAGAGCTCCAATCGAAGTTCCTGAACGAAGCAGTTGTTTGCTCAATACACGTTCATTTTTCTGCTGTGGCGTCTGACTGATCTTTACAATATTCAGAGCAAATGTAAATGATTTATTTTTGACTATATTTTCTTTCACTTTCCTTCCTTTCTTCTCCATTTTTAATTCTCAATTATCCATTCTCTCATCCATTGTCCATTATCAATTCTCAATTATCCATTCTCCATTTACCCTCATCCATTATCCATTCCTCATCCTCATTTCTCCCTGAAAGCTTCGCTTTGGTATCTCTTGAAAGGATCAAGAAAGAACTCAATTATACGTTTCTTTCTGGTTTTGATTTCTGCTGTTACTGTCATTCCTGGTGAAATATAGTTTTTCTTGTTTTGAACCATGAAATATGTTTTGTCCAAGCTAATATAAACCTTGTAATATGTAGTATTAAGAGCCTTATCTTCAGTACTCTCAGCACTCATGAGGCGGACATGCCCGGTCAGTACACCATATTTCTGAAATGCATAAGTGTCTACTTTAATATCAGCTACCTGCCCTACAGACCCCTGTTGATCGTCTTCAATCATGCCTATATCTCTGGTGCTGACCATTGCTTCGACTTCCAAAGGCGTATCGTCAGGAACAATTGAAAGCATTTTGGAATCAGGCATTACCACCTCTCCTATCGTAGTAACATTCATATCATAAACTATGCCGCTTATCGGGGCTTTGATAATATCAGCGCCATAGCGGACTTTGGCTTTGCTCAGCTCTTCTTCAGTCGTTTTCAGATTTGTCATTGTCTCTGTCATTCTCTGAACTATATCAGTCATCCAGTCGCTCGTTACGCTTGCAAGCTGTTGCTGGGATTGATTAAGGTCAGCTTTGGATTTAGTCAATTCTGCCTTAGCGCCTAATAAATCCTGCTCTACCTGTATCCTGGACAATTCTCTTTCCTGCAATTCCAGTTTAGATACAGCACCTTTCTCAGACAATTTTCTAAAACTTTCCTCTGTTTCTTTTAATTTCGGGAGGGTTTGTCCGTACTGCTCTACTTTAGCTTTAGCTACATCAATAGTGGCTAGAGAAGCCGCAACTGCAGCCTCTGTTGTTTTAACTCTTGTGTTATAATTTGATAACCGCTGTTTGTACAGTTCCTTCTGATAGATAATATCATCAGCGGCCATTCCTGGATAATGCTTTAAGTCAGGAGTAAAAGGCTTATTGCCTATTTCAGATCCAAGCCTTTCTATTTCCAGTTTGTAATATGAGACCATTTTTTGGAGGCGATTCATGTCTGATCCTGTGTATTGCCTGTCAAATTCTATAAGAATATCTCCTTTATTAACATGTTCCCCTTCCTTGATATTAATCTTGCTTATCTTGCCCTGGCTTTCAGCTTCTACTACTTTGTCATTACCTACTGAAATTACTTTTCCGGGCGCTACAATGACTTCGTCCACTGTGCCGATTATTGACCATGAAAGCGCTATTACTGTAACAAATAAAATTGTCCACATTATCAACCTGCCAACAGGAGAAGGAGGAGTTTCAAGGACTTCTATAACAGAAGGAAGGAATTCGAGCTCCCTGTCTTCTAAATTCTGCCCGCTGAATTTCTGCCAGATCTTTTCAAGTAACTTCTTCATATTAAGCGGCCTCTTGTAACTTATAGAGTTTATAATACTGCCCCTTGAATCTTATTAGTTCGTCATGGCTGCCTTGTTCGGCGATATGCCCCTTATCAAGCACAATAATTTGATCGCATTTACGTACAGCAGATAGCCTGTGCGCTACAATTACTGCAGTACGCCCCTTGCATATCTTGTCAATATTGTCATTTATCAGTCTCTCGGATCGATAATCAAGAGCGCTCGTAGCCTCGTCGAAAATAAGGAGTTTCGGTTGGTTCATCAGTGCCCTGGCTATGGCAATACGCTGCCTCTGCCCGCCTGAGAGGGTGGAACCTCTCTCGCCTACTTTTGTGTCATAACCTTCGGCAAGCTCAAGTATGAATTCATGAGCTCCGGCTATCTTTGCTGCCTGGACAACTAAACTCATATCGGCATCAGGCCTGGCAAGAGCAATATTTTCCCTGATACTTCCGCTGAAGAGAAAGTTATCCTGCATGACCACGCCTATTTGTTTCCTTAGCGTTACAGGATCAACTTGCCGTATATCTTGTCCGTCAATAATGATATTGCCGTCTTCGGGCAGGTACAGTCTTTGCACAAGTTTGGCTATGGTACTTTTACCTGAACCGGAACGGCCTACTATTCCTACTTTCGTTCCCGGGTTTATATTAAAACTAATCCCCTTGATTACTTCATCACCATCGAAATTGTACCTAAACCTGACATTCTCAAAAACTATGTTCCCCGTAACGGATTTATCAGCTTTGGTCAGTGCATTTGCTCCTTCGCCTCTTGTTTCAAGCAGATCTCCAAGCCTTTCAAGGGCCATGCCTGTCTGCTGCACTTCCGGCCACGAACTGATAATCTGGGTAAGATTTGAAATCAACTGCCCCGAAATCATCTGGAAGGCAATCAATTGGCCTAAAGAGAAGCTCCCTTCTATAACCATGTACCCGCCAAAAAGCAGAACCAGATAGCCAACAGTTTTCTGGACTACATTTGTGATGTTATTATTTACCAGAGAAAAAGAGGCAAGTGAAAAGTTATTCTTCACACTGTTGGCCAACAAATATTCCCAGCGATAAGCAAACTGGGGTTCAATTGCCAGAGACTTGATGGTCTGCATTCCGGTGACCGATTCCACAAGGAAAGAATTACTCCTTGAATCAGACTGCCACACTCTTTCGAGTTTCTTCCTGTATATCGACATAAGTTTGATGTTCTGAAAAAGATAAACAGGAACTCCTATTAGAGCTATCATCGTCAGAAACGGACTGTAATAGATAAGAACTGCCAAAAACACAAAAGAGAACAACGCATCGATAATCAATATCAGAGTCTTGCCTGTGAAAAACTCTCTTATTGAATTAAGAGCGGAAATTCTCATAAGAATATCCCCAACAAAACGAAGTTCAAAATACCTCAACGGCAATGAAACGACATGCCGTATCAGCTTTGATCCCAGAACTACATCAATCTTATTGGTAGTTTGCGTAAGAAGGTACGTTTTGGCTATATTAAGTCCTGCCTGAAAAATTATTGCGATAAGGAACAGCACCGCCAAAGCAAGAAGGGTCACTTCTCCTTTATTGGGAATGGCCTTATCAATAATCACCTGCGTAAAAAGAGGCGTAACAAGTCCGAATAATTGCAGAAAAAAAGCCACTAGAGCCACTTCCCCCAAAAAATGCCGATACTTCTTTATAATCGGCATAAACCATTTAAACCCTAATTTCCAGCCTTCTCCTATCAGGCTCTTTTTCTTAGGTGATTTTTTGGCAAAAAGGAGCCTGCCTGACCAGAGCTCAGCCAGCTCTTCATTTTTCACTACTTTCGGTTTATTAATGAGAGGGTCAAAGAGGACTGCCCGTTTCCCGTCACAGCGGCCGATGACAGCAAAACTTCCATTCTTTAATACTGCTATGCTCGGAGACGGATATTCAGGAAGCAAGTCTGCTTCGGTGGTGACAGCCTCCATTTTTATTTTGAAAGCACCAGCTAACCTTATGATAGCATTTTCATCTAATATAGCTGGAGGCAAAGCCTCCTTATCAAGCTTTATTCCCAAAGCATCCATCACTATAGATAAGCAGATAAAACCAGTATCTATTTTCATAATTCACAATTAATAATGGACAATGAACAATTAGACATTATTGCTTTTTGTTGTTTTGATAATAGAGGTTAATAGTCTTATTAGCTCACTTACATCGTCATGAAGAGAAGCGTATTTGCTATTTGTCAGCAGGTTTGATTTGTGCAACAATTCTATCCAGTAATCAGTTTCATTAACTTCTTTTATAGCAATTGACATCTTATGAATAAAATCAGCTTTACTTTCGGCATGTTCTGCTTCTCTAACAAGAGCTCCAATCGAAGTTCCTGAACGAAGCAGTTGTTTGCTCAATACAAATTCTTTTTTCTGCTGTAACAACCGACTGATTTTTATAACATTCAGAGCAAATGTAAATGATTTATTCTTGACAATATTCTCTTTCACTTTCCTTCCTCACTTCTCCATTTTTAATTCCCCATTCCCAATTCCCAATTCCCCATTCTCCATTATCCATTCTCCATTATCCATTATCCATTCTCCATTTTCCATTGTCCCTCATCCATTCGCCTTCTTCTGGCTGATGTAGTGTTTCAGGCTGTTTTCTTCCGTGGCATTACCCTGCCCGAAAACCGACTCTATCTCAGTCTTGTGCTCAGTGATGTATCCCATGGTATCGAATGAGCCTAAACCGTTTTTGTAACCTTGGCTTACAAAATCCTTGTTGGCGCCGTTAATAGTTTGAGTCCAATCGCCATTGGCATCGCTTATACCGTATTGGTTAATCATTTCCTGATATGAGGCAATGTATTTTAAAGTGTCATTTTCTGTGAAATTGGTATAGCCGCCGGACTTTTCCTGATCGGCAAACTTTAAAGACTCGATATTAAGAAGGCTGTCTATTTCATTGCCTGAAGTGTTTTGCCGGAATACATATTGTTTCCCATCACTGTTCAGAACTTTGTAATCAGAGAGATTGCCTTCAAAAAGCGCTGTGTCATAACCGTTTCCGCCATCTATAACATCACTTCCGCTGCCTCCGGAAAGCGTATCGTCTCCGTCTTCTCCGTAGAGTTTATCATTCCCCTCTTTTCCGGAAATTGTATCGTTTCCTTTTCCTCCATGGAGAGTATTGAAGTTCCCATCGCCGTTCATTACATCATTAGCACCTGTCCCATATTTCGGCAGCATCGCTTCGATTTGAGAAGTGTTCCACTTCGTCCCGTCCGCAAACTCGAACTCCTCTATCTTTACATTGTAATTGCCATTCACGAAGTCCCCGTAAAACCAGTTCTCAAACGTGACCTTTTCGCCAGATGCTCCATTCTCATCCTTAAACGTAAGAATAAAGTCGTTGCCGGATTTTACTGTGCTGTATATCTCTGAAACATTTATATCCTCAAACTTTACCTTGTCGTACGAGGCTCCTACCCAGGCCTTCCTGTTCCAGTCGGATATCGTGTCGTTCCCGTCACCCTTCCGGTACACGTATGTGTCATTGTTCTCACCGCCTGATAAATAATCATCCCCTTTCCCGCCGTCAAGGATGTCATTGCCATCTTCTCCGTACAACTTGTCGTTGCCTTCTTCTCCGTAAAGTTGGTCGTTATTATTCCCGCCGGATACCGTGTCATCTCCAATGCCGGCATATACTGTGTCATTACCGTTTGCAGTGTTTACTTTATCATCCCCTGAACCGGAATAGACCGTGTCATTACCCGAATTGGAATTTATTGTATCATTGCCGTCGCCACTGCTGATCACATCGTTCGAGAAGCTTCCTGTTATGCTGTCTGCTCCTTCCGTTCCGAAAATCTGGACACTCGCTTCGATTTGAGAAGTGTTCCACTTCGTCCCGTCTGCAAACTCGAACTCCTCTATCTTTACATTGTAATTGCCATTCACGAAGTCCCCGTAAAACCAGTTCTCAAACGTGACCTTTTCGCCAGATGCTCCATTCTCATCCTTAAACGTAAGAATAAAGTCGTTGCCGGATTTTACTGTGCTGTATATCTCTGAAACATTTATATCCTCAAACTTTACCTTGTCGTACGAGGCTCCTACCCAGGCTTTTCTGTTCCAGTCGGATATCGTGTCATTCCCGTCACCCTTCCGGTACACGTATGTGTCATTGTTCTCACCGCCTGATAAATAATCATCTCCTTTCCCGCCGTCAAGGATGTCATTGCCATCTTCTCCGTACAACTTGTCGTTGCCTTCTTCTCCGTAAAGTTGGTCGTTATTATTCCCGCCGGATACCGTGTCATCTCCAATGCCGGCATATACTGTGTCATTACCGTTTGCAGTGTTTACTTTATCATCCCCTGAACCGGAATAGACCGTGTCATTACCCGAATTGGAATTTATTGTATCATTGCCGTCGCCACTGCTGATCACATCGTTCGAGAAGCTTCCTGTTATGCTGTCTGCTCCTTCCGTTCCGAAAATCTGGACACTCGCTTCGATTTGAGAAGTGTTCCACTTCGTCCCGTCTGCAAACTCGAACTCCTCTATCTTTACATTGTAATTGCCATTCACGAAGTCCCCGTAAAACCAGTTCTCAAACGTGACCTTTTCGCCAGATGCTCCATTCTCATCCTTAAACGTAAGAATAAAGTCGTTGCCGGATTTTACTGTGCTGTATATCTCTGAAACATTTATATCCTCAAACTTTACCTTGTCGTACGAGGCTCCTACCCAGGCCTTCCTGTTCCAGTCGGATATCGTGTCGTTCCCGTCACCCTTCCGGTACACGTATGTGTCATTGTTCTCACCGCCTGATAAATAATCATCCCCTTTCCCGCCGTCAAGGATGTCATTGCCATCTTCTCCGTACAACTTGTCGTTGCCTTCTTCTCCGTAAAGTTGGTCGTTATTATTCCCGCCGGATACCGTGTCATCTCCAGTTCCGGCATATACTGTGTCATTACCGTTTGCAGTGTTTACTTTATCATCCCCTGAACCAGAATAGACCGTGTCATTACCCGAATTGGAATTTATTGTATCATTGCCGTCGCCACTGCTGATCACATCGTTCGAGAAGCTTCCTGTTATGCTGTCTGCTCCTTCCGTTCCGAAAATCTGGACACTCGCTTCGATTTGAGAAGTGTTCCACTTCGTCCCGTCCGCAAACTCGAACTCCTCTATCTTTACATTGTAATTGCCATTCACGAAGTCCCCGTAAAACCAGTTCTCAAACCTGACCTTTTCGCCAGATGCTCCATTCTCATCCTTAAACGTAAGAATAAAGTCGTTGCCGGATTTTACTGTGCTGTATATCTCTGAAATATTTATATCCTCAAACTTTACCTTGTCGTACGAGGCTCCTACCCAGGCCTTTCTGTTCCAGTCGGATATCGTGTCATTCCCGTCACCCTTCCGGTACACGTATGTGTCATTGTTCTCACCGCCTGATAAATAATCATCCCCTTTCCCGCCGTCAAGGATGTCATTGCCATCTTCTCCGTACAACTTGTCGTTGCCTTCTTCTCCGTAAAGTTGGTCGTTATTATTCCCGCCGGATACCGTGTCATCTCCAGTTCCGGCATATACTGTGTCATTACCGTTTGCAGTGTTTACTTTATCATCCCCTGAACCAGAATAGACCGTGTCATTACCCGAATTGGAATTTATTGTATCATTGCCGTCGCCACTGCTGATCACATCGTTCGAGAAGCTTCCTGTTATGCTGTCTGCTCCTTCCGTTCCGAAAATCTGGACACTCGCTTCTATCTGGCTCGTGTTCCACTTCGTCCCGTCCGCAAACTCGAACTCCTCTATCTTTACATTGTAATTGCCATTCACGAAGTCCCCGTAAAACCAGTTCTCAAACGTGACCTTTTCGCCAGATGCTCCATTCTCATCCTTAAACGTAAGAATAAAGTCGTTGCCGGATTTTACTGTGCTGTATATCTCTGAAATATTTATATCCTCAAACTTTACCTTGTCGTACGAGGCTCCTACCCAGGCCTTTCTGTTCCAGTCGGATATCGTGTCATTCCCGTCACCCTTCCGGTACACGTATGTGTCATTGTTCTCACCGCCTGATAAATAATCATCTCCTTTCCCGCCGTCAAGGATGTCATTGCCATCTTCTCCGTACAACTTGTCGTTGCCTTCTTCTCCGTAAAGTTGGTCGTTATTATTCCCGCCGGACACTGTGTCATCTCCAGTTCCGGCATATACTGTGTCATTACCGTTTGCAGTGTTTACTTTATCATCCCCTGAACCGGAATAGACCGTGTCATTACCCGAATTGGAATTTATTGTATCATTGCCGTCGCCACTGCTGATCACATCGTTCGAGAAGCTTCCTGTTATGCTGTCTGCTCCTTCCGTTCCGAAAATCTGGACACTCGCTTCGATTTGAGAAGTGTTCCACTTCGTCCCGTCTGCAAACTCGAACTCCTCTATCTTTACATTGTAATTGCCATTCACGAAGTCCCCGTAAAACCAGTTCTCAAACCTGACCTTTTCGCCAGATGCTCCATTCTCATCCTTAAACGTAAGAATAAAGTCGTTGCCGGATTTTACTGTGCTGTATATCTCTGAAATATTTATATCCTCAAACTTTACCTTGTCGTACGAGGCTCCTACCCAGGCCTTCCTGTTCCAGTCGGATATCGTGTCGTTCCCGTCACCCTTCCGGTACACGTATGTGTCATTGTTCTCACCGCCTGATAAATAATCATCCCCTTTCCCGCCGTCAAGGATGTCATTGCCATCTTCTCCGTACAACTTGTCGTTGCCGGTAAAGCTATAAATCCTATCATTGGAAGTACTTCCTGCAAAAGTGTCGTTATTCTCTGAACCTACAAAAATATTGTTGCCAGATACTTGCTTTATGATATCTGTATATTCAGTACCCTTAGTTGCGTAATAACTAACAAATTCTGCAAACTCTTCTTCCGAACCAAGAGTTTTGACCGCTTTTGATAGCTCTTGAAATTTAACCTGAAACACGGAACTCGGAGTTAAACTCTTTTGGTAGTTAAGTATAAAATCCGCTATCTCTTTATTAACTTTCAATTCTCCATTGTCAATTATCTCAATTGCCCCGAGCATCACGTATTCCTTCAGATGTGTCTGTACATTCAAGCTGCCAGAGAACTTCCCTTTAATATCCTCATACATTCCCTTGAGTTCGGGCGCGGCTATCGTATTTACATTCGTGCTGCGGTAATGCTGATTCCACCAACCGTTGAAAGGGGTCTGATATATTTTCTCAAGGATTGCCAGCTGCCTGGCGTCCATGTTCGGGCCCCTGCTGCCGGGCGCTACTGCATCCACGCCAAACCATTTATACATTATCTTGTCAAACATTTCGGAGAGTTTTCCGGCATCTGTTTCATTGACATAATTCTGAACTAAAGACAGCAGCGTGGAATCCTTTGCCATTGCCGTATGCAGGTCATCTATGTTTGAGATGCCGTCCAGATAAGGAAGAAGTTTTATTTCGTCTGAGATTGCAAAAGTTCCAGTGTAGGTAGAAGCAGATTCCGTGTCAATGGTATTTGTATCAAACTTGAATTCCCCCGCCTTATGTGTTTCCCCATCAGCGAATTCTACAGATGAAATACGTGAATTAATATTGCCGGAGCCGTCATTGGCATTAACATTTGTTGTTGAAAGAGAAATACTCTTTATTCCTGCCTCACTCAAGGTCTTGAGTTCATCAGATTGAGAAACTCCGTCTCCGTTTCTATCCTGCCAGACACGGAGTGTGCTAAACTGTTCATCTTCTGCTGAAATTTTCCCGTCATTGTTTGAGTCTAATTCCGCCAGCGCCTGAAAACCTGTTGCGGCTTTCGTCCCATCAGCTTTTAAAGTCTGGTCTCCGAAAAGTTCAGAACCGTCATTAATTACTCCGTCACCGTTTACATCTCTGGCTAACAGAGCATCGTCACCCTTTATCCAACCTGTCTTCTCAGCAAAACCATTCTTGTCCAAATCAAAATATGCTGAGCTTTCATCCTTGCCGACTGTCTCTATTCCGTCCCCATCCATATCAATTGCTATCGGATCAGGTAGGCCTTTGGACATAGCCGTCGTAAGGGTATTGTATTTACTTTGATTGTTAATTACTGACGATAATACATTTGAAATAGATTCGGGCAAAAGGGAACTGACAAGAGTTATATTTTCCTCTTTTAGCTCCTCACAAAATTTATTGAGCAAATTCTTGGAGGCTGGAAAGTCAGTTGGCAATCCCTCGATTTTACCATAAAGGAAAAGATATTTATCTAAGTTAGCCGGATCCGATTGCATCATTTTCAATAAGTTCTTACAGTTAACTTCTCCTGGAATAATGCTGCCTTCAGAATCAAACTCGAATATCTTCCATTTATCGACTCCATGAAAGAAAAAATCCAGCACTGGATCCTTGGAATATTCTCCATCTTTTGAATAAGGGTTTATAATATTTCCCCAGTGATTCGAGGCAAAACTTACCATATCAAAAGGACTTACCAGACCTCTTTTAATTTCATTTAAATGTTCTGCACTAGCATCGAAATATTTTCCTGTCTGTCCATACAACTCAATGCGATTCGGATAAAATAACCTCCCTGTCCCATATTCATTGAGAGTAAAAGAACCTGTCAAATACCCATCCCCGTAAAATCTAGCAAACTGATAATCAGCTTCAGAAGCTCCCATTGAATGGCCGCTTACTATTATTTCCGGCCTCTTGCCTGTTTTCTCCTCTATTGCTTTGGCTATATCTCTAGCTTGCAGATATGACTCTTCCGAGTCATCAAACTGTATCGGAATATTGTTTCCAATGTGCATAGAAGCATCGACAAGATAATCTTTCGGATCATTTGTACCCCTATCTACAACAAACAACTCATTGCTTTCTCTGTTGTAAAAAGTAGTAGAATAATACCCTGTTTTATCATTCTTATAGCCTCCTGCAATTTCCCACTTGTCGAGAGTGCTGCCGTAAAAGTCAGGATAGTTCTTGAGATTATCAGTTAATTTTTTATATTTAGGATTATTAGCAAATTCTGCCTTTATTCTTTTCCCGTCAGATTCATAAAACAAGTCTTTTAACTTTGTGTCTTGCTTCAAATTCTCCAAATCTGAATAATCAAAATCGTTCAGCACTATTCCGTTTAAATCGTTAGCCATAAAATCACTCCCCTAGATTAAATGTTAGATAATATTTTTTTAGATCGACATAACTTTTTATTGCTTCAATATCATTAGGATAGATGACAAGTCTCTTTGAAATTAATTTTCTTAGCCTCCAAGCAAAACCTCCGTAATTTTCATATTTTTTATATTCATCCTTGATACTTTTGTCTTTGAAGTAGTTTTGGTCGAAGAAGTAGATAACAATTTTGATCTCTCCGAATTTCTTATCTTTCAAAAAGTTAATAAGATCATATATGTCTTTGAGAACCTGATCCTCGTTTTGTGGAGTTATGTCAAGCGCCACATAGGCTTCAACATAAATTGGCATTTGATTAGGATATATCGTTAGAACCTTGTTCAGAGACATACGCTCTTTATATAAAGCTCTCAAGAGTTCATCCTTGTTCGTGCTGGAATTGGCAAAAGCTATATTATTCGTGCTTATTTTAGTAATAAATGGCTGTATTAAGGATGTAGCCATAAAAGCTCTTTTATTAAAAAGATACTGATCCGTAACGCCGCTTTGAGATATATGTCCAAGTTGAGCAGTAAATTTGAAATCAGGTTCATTAACAGGATGCGCTATAAAATTATATGAACCTGTAGCCCATACATATTCGGCTTTATCAATAGCAAACTTTTCTCCGTACTTCTTATTAAGCACTTCCGTTACATAGCTTCTTGCTGTGTTAAGTTCTTTATTTAGGGCACTTTCTTTTTGCCACCAGATAGCTCCTACGATAATGAATATCAATGCAACAACTGTAATAGTTATAAACAACCAATTTCTTTTTTTCTTAATTCCCTCGCTCATATTTCTCCTTGTAAGTTAAAGTTTGTCTTGAGAATAATAGACAATATTTCTTCAACTTTTACATTGTATGCCAATGAATATCCCCCTCCAAAAATCAAAAGCATCACATATTATATTATTCTGGAAGTATTTCAAGAGAAATGTGATTATTTATGGACATTTAGTATAGTAGTGCTATAATAATAAACTTTTTTGTGATACATAGAGTTTTGGATAGACAATGCAGTTAGATTAAAAACGAAAGGAAAAGTTATGAAATTTAATTCGGAAAAATTTAAAGAGTTCAGGATCAAAAGCGGTTTTACGCAAGGGCAAATGGCTGTTTTGCTAAATACCAGGCAAAATACAATCTCCACATGGGAAAGCGGTTGTAGAAAACCTTCCGGCATAACCATGAACAAAATAGCAAGAGCCCTAAACACAGACAAGTCTCAATTTGCAGACATAGAAGAGAAAGACACAAGAACAACAGATAATCTTTCTGCTTTGGAAGAGATCATGCTAAGAAAATTCAGAAAAATGAATAAAGACGAACAGTTGTTCCTTCTGGAGATCACGCTAAAAAAGTTTGAATCTTTAAAGGAGGAAATTGAGGGATATAAAGAAATTATCAAAAATATGTCAGAACACTTTGATAGCAAAGTAGGATAACAATCCTAGCAACAAAGTTTTCTATGCACAGAGACGGCGCCATAGAATTTACCGCAAGAGTCTATGAGGGGCCACGTGTTACCAGAAATGGTAGCTTTCGTTCTGTCGGAACATTTTATAATATTTGTGTGGTTTCCCGGAAAATACTTAGGAGCCTCAAAGTTATCAGGTTTATTTAAGAATTTGTCAAACCAGACAGTTTGGGTATAATTTCCTACATACTCATTAGCAACTTTATTTTTAGGATACTTATAGGCTTTCTGGAAGGCATTGTTTACCGCCATAAGCTTGCCTTTTGAATCTATAAACATTATTACTGTATCGGGCGATTCGAATGGAGTATATAAAGCATTAACAACATAGTCTAGTTCCGAATCCAGTTTGTTTTGTGGCATACGACTTTTCTTTACATAGGCAATAATGGATTCAAGCATTGAATCGAAAGATCCAACAGAAGATTGTCTTTTAAAGTAGGGAAAAAGATGTTTCATGATACTAAAACAACTATCTTTTTTGCATAGAGGCAGGCTGTCCAGCCCAAAATATGGATTAAATTTTATTGAGCTAAATTTCTTCCAGCCAGCCATATATTTAACCCTCTTTTAAATTAAAGAGCAAAAAAATACACCTAATAGCATAAATATCAATACTATAAACATAAAATATTTTGGCCAGAAATAGTCAACAAAAAAATAATCATAAACATCATATTAGATCAATTCATATTTTCCTCCCCATATAGAGCAACTTCTCTATAATCCCTTTTGCTGTCCACATAGAGCCTTCATTGTATTTAGCAATGCTTATGCAGTCAAAATCTTTAAAGCAGTCAACTATTTCTGCTTCTGAAAAGAAATGGTGCGGTATATCTCCGTCATACAGATCCAGATCAATATAAGTACCCGGCTCAATTAACCTGGAAGCCGGCAATATAAACTGTGGAAGCACACTGTCAGGAGCGACTATTAAAAACAAGTAACCGCCTTTGCAGATTACTCTATTCATTTCAGTAAAAGCTTCTTTTATTTCCTTACATAATCCATGGTTGTGAACATGTATAGAAATTACAGCATCAAAATATTCGTCTTCATATGGAAGCTCAAGAAATGAAGACTTTTGGGTTTTTATACTCAGATTTCTCTTTCTCGCGCCATTTTTCAATGTAGTTAATGCAAATTCTGAAATATCCATTGCATAAGTATCTACAAACCTGGAAGCAAGATAAAAAGAATGTCTTCCAGTGCCGCATCCGATATCCAGAACTCTCATGCCGGCACTAAGATACCTGCCAGCAAACTCAACGAAACTATTTTCCGGCTCATTAACTTCAATAGATTTGAATAATTCGTTCCATTCAGACATAACCCCACCCCTAACTGGCAAGCATACTTGTAGCGTGCTTGCCATTGTGCAGATATTTTGCAATACATGCTGGGCAACCGTAGGAATTGAAAATATTTTGTTTTTTTTCGGCTAGTTCTTTCAGGGGAGTTCTTCTTACATTGCCTATTGCGTTATCTAACCTGGCTGTTTCGCATAAGGCCACATCCCCTATTCTTGTAACGGCTAAGCCATATGAAGCTATTGAACATTTTCCTTCTATATTTGCAGTTGTCTGTTCCTTCTGTGAATAAGCTTTTGCTAATCCTTGAAGTCGTAACTCCTCGTTTCCTATCAATAGCTCCCAGTTATTTTTTGCATTTCCTTTCTTCCCGGGAGTTTTACAACAGAATATGTATCCATGTTTCTCGCAAAAGGAACTAATATCCTCTACTTCATTCTCATTGAATTTATTAAGCACCATCGAAACCTGAACTCTCGAAAATCCCAAATCATTATTGGAAGTCTGAGCCCCATATGTTTCAATAATCAGATCTAACCCTTTCCTAAACAAATCATAAGCCTCTTTGCCGACTAAAAGGTTATATGTATCTCTTCTCAGGCTGTCTATTTTTATAACGAGAGTTACATCGTGATTGTATAGGAATTCAACCATCTCCTTGTTCAATAGAGAAATATTACTGTAGAGAATTGTAGTGACCCCCAGTTTAGAGTTAAACATAACAAGCTTTTTAAAGTCTTTATCTAAAACAGGTTCCCCTTCTCCTGCAAAAAAAACAGCCTTGGCTCCATTTCCAGCAGCATCTCTTATAACTTTCTTTCTCTCATCTAATGTTAGGTTATCTTTGCTCACTCCTTTATGTTCCGAAGTGGCACAATACATACATTTGTAATTGCAGGCTTTCCCAAGATCCAGAATTAAATTCCTTATCTCTCCTGACTTGAGCTCTTTGAATTGTTCCAGAGGCAAATCCAATCCTTTTAGTAAAATTTGACTTCTATTCATCTTTCTCCTTCCTAGTAACCTGTTAATAAAATGGTTGTAAAGCCTTTACGAATATCGCATTTTATCACATTTACAAATCAGCATAGGAAAAGTTGTTATTTCGACTGCTTGCAAGCTTAGGTTAGGGAGTTTTACGCAGCTTATCCGAAACTACACAAACATTTTCATGAGGTCTATTAATGTATTTTTTGTGATTTTTAATTTGACTTATAAAAATCACTTTATACTTTATCGTTGGAATTTTGGTGGGGACCATAATTTTAAGACAAAACAGGGAGAAAGTTATGAGTATAGAGCTCAAAGGGGGATTATGGGCGTTACTGGCAATCATCGTGCTTTGTATACTTCAGATGAAACTATGGCAAAGCGCAAAAAAACGTGCCTCCGCAGAAGCGTTCGAAACCAAAGAGAAAGAGCGGGAAGTAGTTTTTTTTGACCTAATAGTAATGAGCGGAGATGAGCATTATAGCCTTTCTCGTTTGCAAATGTATCTATGGACAGTTGCTGTCGCAATAGTTTATTCAGCCATACTATTAACGACTTGGAAATTCCCTAATATTCCAGAAACTTTATACTTACTAATGGGTGTAAATCTCACAACCACTGTCTTGGCTACGGCAATGCCTGCCAAGAAAGAAGGAAATGGAAAGCCGGACTTTATAAAAGATATCTTTTTCGAGAGTAAAACCAGCTTAGACTTACCAAGAACTCAGATGTTCGTCTGGACAATAATTTCTCTTGGTGCGTTTATTTTAATGAGCATAGAGAGTTTTAAAAGCGGAAACCCTAAACTGCCGGATATTCCTTCGGGCTTAGTTGCTCTTATGGGAATAAGCAATGGGGCTTATCTTGGGATAAAAAAATTAACAGATAATAAATAATTCGTTTTTACATAAATAAAACCGTAGTAGCTAATTAGTCGCCGCTGAAAAACTCAAGCATGTGCCGTATTAGAGGAAGTGAGCCGAAGCTATAGTAACTACTGCGAGGCAAAACTGACGAAGCAGGCAGCATAAAATCAGACCTGTAAAGGAGCATCAGCAGATCATCTCAAAACCGTCTACAAAGTTTTTACAGGCAGCAAAATTGCACAGAAAAGATTCTCTGATTTTATAGATGACGGCAAGAATTATATAGATGGAATTATAGATATCAAAAAAAATAGTAGTTCCTCCTCTAACTACGCAAAGTTATAAAAATATAGAATTTCAAGATCCGAATGAAGAATTGATTATCAATTTGGGTGGAGCAGAGTCATTTACATATAATAAAAACACAACTTTTGAATTTTATGATATTATTCTCCAAAATATTTTTGCAACTATCGAAATATCAAATTTTTCTAAAATAACTGTTTGCGGAGGAGAAGGAATAGTTAAATTTTTAAACGAAAAGAGCTCTAATAAAGATATTACTATAAAAACGTTTCCTCATCACGAATATATCAAAATTTTACTTAGGGCTAAATATCTAATAATAAGCCAGGGATTGGGAAATATATATGAGAGCATTAGTAGGAATTTGCCTGTTTTTTTATTGCCTGCTATAAATAATAGCCAATATTGGCAATCAGAAGCATTTAGAAACAGAGACAAAGTGTTTGCATTTAATTGGAAGGATATAGCTACATATCAAAATATAATAAAACATGAGCCCCAGGAAATAATGTTAAAGAAAATAAGAGGTAATGTTGAAAATTTTATTAATGACAATAATGCGCATGTTTTATTTAAAAATGCGTTAAACAATTATTTTGATGGCTATGATAAGACATTGGCACTATATCAGTCGATCTTGAAAAAGCACTTAAATATTTAGCTATCATATAGATATATTTGATATAAGTTGTATATTATTGCAAGAAAAGATGATAAAAGCAAAAGGAATCTTGCAAATGTTGCCGAAGAAAATATCAGATAACGAGAAGAATCAGGGGGATTTGTTTAAAGTAATGTTAAGAGATGTAGTGGATACTAAGCATTCGCTTGTAACGCTGGCAAATTCTATCAACTGGGAAGCGATTGAGAATAAGATTTCACCACTGTTTTGTTCGAATAACGGCAGGCCTGCATTGCCAGTAAGAATGATAGCAGGGCTTCTTTATTTGAAGAACGCTTACAACCTTGGAGATGGAGCTCTTCTTGCTGCGTGGCTGGAAAATCCCTACTGGCAGTATTTTACAGGAGGAGTATTTTTCGAGCACGAAATACCGTTTGATTCATCTAACATGACCAACTGGAGGAAACGCATAGGAGAAGAAGGGCTTGAGGAACTTCTCAAGGAAATCCTTTCAGCAGCAGTAAGGCTTGGGTTTATCAAGCTATCTGAATTCAAGAAAGTAAATGTTGATACGACAGTACAGGAAAAGAATGTCAGGTTTCCCACAGATTCAAGACTTTATGACAGGCTGAGGGAAAAGCTTGTAAAGGAAGCAAATAGTATCGGAATAGACTTAAGACAGTCGTATGAAAGAGTTGCCAAGAAGGCTCTGCATAAACAAAGTTCGCATGCTCACGCCAATCAGATGAAGAAAGCTAAAAAGCAGACTAAAAAGCTCAAGGTTTACCTTGGCAGGGTAGCAAGAGACATCAGAAGAAAAATGCAAAAATCTAATCCTAAAATGGATAACCTTTTGGCCTTATCAGACAAAGTTCTGACTCAGGAAAGACAAAGCAAGAACAAGATTTACTCAATTCATGAACCAGAGGTTGAGTGCATCAGCAAAGGCAAGGCTCACAAGAAATATGAATTTGGCTGCAAGGTAGGCTTTGTTACGAGTGCTCAATCCAACTGGATACTCGGAGCAATGGCTTTTCATGGTAATCCATACGATGGGCATACGCTAAAAGACAACCTTGAACAAGTTAAAAGGATAACAGGGATTGTTCCTGAGCAGGGAACTTGCGACATGGGCTACAAAGGACATGGATATGATGGAACTTGTACGATCAATATTGTAAACAGATACCGTAAGAAGATCCCAAAAGCAATCAGAAGATGGTGGAAACGCCGTTCAGCCATCGAACCTATAATTGGTCATGTAAAACAGGATAACAGAATGGACTGCAACAGATTAAAAGGCAAACTTGGAGACAAGTTAAATGCAATCCTATCGGCTTGCGGGTTTAACTTCAGAAAATTACTCAGGGCAATAGCCCTATTTTTTGTTTTCGTCCCAAAAACGGCTGTTTTTGCATTTTGGGCAGATGAAAAATGCTATCGGAGACTAACTTTTGCCTCCAATGGTGCTTATAATTTTTAGGTGAATCAAGGAAAAACGGGGTTTTTCAAGATCGACTATAATAAGATAAAGAATCAGGAGGAAGAGATGAAAAGAACACATGAAGCGGCCTTCAAAGCAAAAGCAGCAATTGACGCAATAAAGTAAGAGGAGACACTTTCTGCCTTATCAGGGAAATATGGAGTACATTCAAACTGCATATCCATCTGGAAGCATACTGCAATCGAGAATATCAAAGAAGGATTTTCCAAGAACAATAAGAAGAAAAAAGATGAGGAGGAAATTACCAGAGATGACCTTTTGAAGGAAATCGGCCAACTTAAGATGGAGAACGAATTTCTAAAAAAAAGTACAAACAGCTCTTCGGGTAAATAGAGATATGATAGAAGGTGATAACAAGCTAAGCATCACTAAACAATGTGAACTGCTTAAACTGTCCAAATCGACATATTATTATGCTCAGGTAAGAAAAAATGTAAAGAATTCATTCCTCGGTATTGTGACGGCAGTAAACTTAAAATACCCGTTCTATGGCTATCGGCGATTGAATTTGGAAATCAGAAAGTTGGGCTACGAAAGCAGCAGGAAAAAAGTCAGAAATGCAATGGATGCATTACATATCAAAGCAACATATCCTGAACCCAAGTTGAGTCTGGCAAACAGCGAGCATAAGAAATATCCTTACTTGCTTAACGATATTGACGTTACCCATGTTGATCAGGTATGGGCGTCTGACATTACCTATATCAAGCATAAAGGTTCATTCATGTATCTGTCGGCAATAATAGGCCTCTACAGCAGGAAGATTCTGAGTTGGAAGCTTTTCTATAAAAATCTCCGCCTCTTCAGGTTTTATAATAGTCAATCCATAGGATTTATTTATGTCTGAAGCTATCTTTGCAAGAAATTTGTTATATCTCACTCCGGCAAAAGCTGTAAGCTGTGTTTCGCGGTTAATCATTCTAAGGATTTCCTTTGCAATCAATGCCCCCCGATGGATTGTCCTTTTTATTAACTGTTACATCCAGATTGGTTTTCTCCTTTCCATTCATCATATTATGAGTTTTAGCAGCGGAGCTATAGATAATAATGCCTGACAGGATTTAAGTTTTCATCAAGTTCGTAAACCAGAGGTGCTCCCGTAGGTATATTGAGTTTTGATATATCCGGATCAGATACATTGTCCAAATGTTTCACGAGTGCACGCAATGTGTTTCCGTGAGCTGAAATCAAAACATGTTTACCTTCTCTTAAGGAAGAGGTAATATCTGTGTGCCAATACGGCATAAACCTATAAATAGTGTCGCTAAGCGATTCAGTTAAAGGCAGCTCTCCTCTTGGAACATCTTTATACCTCTGATCTTTTCCAGGGTAACGATCATCATTTATATCTAACGCAGGAGGGCGAATGTCGTAAGCTCTACGCCATAAATTTACCTGTTCCGCCCCATATTTTGCGGACGTCTCAGCCTTATTCAACCCTTGCAGCGCGCCATAATGCCGCTCATTAAGTTTCCATGTCTTTTCAACATCTATCCACATAGAGTCAAGTTCGGATAAAATTATCCATAAAGTTTCTATAGCTCTTCTCAAATATGAAGTATATGCTATGTCAAAACTGAAATTGGACTCCTTCAACAATTTTCCCGCATGGCTGGCTTCTTTCCTTCCATTGTCTGAAAGGGCTACATCTGTCCATCCCGTAAATTTGTTCTCAAGATTCCAAATACTCTCCCCGTGTCGTACTAAAACTAATTTTTGCATTTACCCTCCAAGTATTAAAAATTTGAATTTATCAATGTGTGTTATAATATACTTAAAATTCAGAAAAATAAATAGTTCAAGCCGAACAGATTATAGCCCTATACCACAGGTACGATGCTCATGATTTGACTTTAAACCCTAAGACTTTTGACAGTTAGAATATTTTTTATTCCGAAAGATAGAAAGCAAAAATAATTGAATCATATTAATCTATATTTTTATAATAACTAACACTACGACCTCATCATGAAAAAATCAGGAGTGAATAAATCGCTATTGAATGCCGGATTGATCTTGATAATCCCTGTTTTTCTGACATGCGGCGGCTGCGCATTTGGTACTCGAGAAGTCACCCTCTCACCTATAATAGCTAATGGTTTGCCACCCAAAATCACAGTTCGAACCGAAGTAATACAAGTAATTGAACCTGAAGATGCCAGAGGGCTGTCTCCTTGTTTTGTCGGATATGTGAGAAACGGCTTTGGCATACATACAGCAGATGTCGTAAATCATGAACCCGTTCAGGAATGGGTACAAAAAAGTTTGGTTGAGAACCTTAGAGCGGCCGGATATAATGCAGTAGGAGCTAACGGAAAAAACAGTGGACTGGTTATCTCTTCGACTATTACAAAACTAGACTGTGATATGTATATGTCATACACCGCAGTAGTTAATATAACTATTTTCCTGAAAGAGAATAAGCAGGTCATATTCTCAAAATCCTATGAGGGAAATGCCTCTGCATTAGCAGTACTCATAACGCCAGGCGAATATCAGTCAGTATTGACTCAAGCCATGCAAAATTGCATCAATTCCATAATGCCTGAGTTATTGGCAAAGCTCGCGCAAATAAAAGTCTCAATCAAGCAGCCAATTCCTTCCGAAATGGAAATACAGCCTTACAGAAATCAAATGGAAGCATTTTAGATTTCATTAAAAGACATCAGAATTTATGCTATTTTTCGCCTCACCAAATAGAAGGCCCCAAGCCCAATAAAGGAAAACAATAACGAAATAGCAATCAGGCCTTCAATAGGATTTTTATGAAAAAGAGTAACGAGAATCACAGCAATGCTCATCATAAAACTGTTTATACTCATGGCAAGGCCGAGAGCGACTCCTCCTCTACTCTTAAAGTGGTTAATGGTTATCACCTGGGTAGTAGGATTGGTCAAAGCATTCGCAGCACGCATAAACATTGAACCTACAGTTATCAATATTATTATTAGTATCTTAAGGGTAAAAGGTTCTGATGCGAATATTATTATTGCTCCTGCTAAGGTTGAAAAAACCCCTATTCCGATAATTTTTTTATAGTGTACCTCTGCTCTATTAAGCGCCATCATGTACTGGTTGCCAGCCAGATACCCTACAGCCATAAGAATGTAAATATACGAATACATAATAGGCGTAACCCCAAGATCATTTATATAGAGATAACTCGATATGCCTATAAAAGCATAAAATGCTCCTGTAGCGCTGACGTATATTGTCGTTATACCCAGAAAAAAACTGTCTTTAAGAAGCACGAAATGGTTTAGTACATATCCGCCAAGTTTTGGAAAAACTGAGAGTCTTGCAAAATTTGTCTCAGGAAGAATTTTAAACGTAATCCCAAGAAGTATAGAACCCAATATGCCGCTAAAAACAAAACAGCTTCTCCACCCAAAATGGTGAGAAAGATATGCACCTATTACTGGGGCTATAGCTGGAGAAATAACCAATCCCGCCAAAATTATACCATTGGCCCTCACCTGCTCCCGTTGGTTCATAATATCTTTCAAAACCTGGCGACTGGCAATAAAAATCAAGGCCACTGCCGATTGCACAAACCGCAAAACAATTATAAGCCAGATAGACGGCGATATACTTATCAGGAAAGAAGAAACTGTAAATACCGCAACTGATGCTATTATTACTGGCCTTCTGCCAAAGCGGCTGCTCAAAATGTCCGCAAACAGGACAAACACCGCCCCTCCTATAGTAAAAACTGAGAGCGTAAGATTAACTACATTAGGAGAGGTATTGAAATCTCTAACTATTTGGGGCAGCGAGGCAATATAGATATCAGTCGCAGCCAGCCCCATGAAAAACATTGAGGCCATTAAAATAAGGATATAATTCTTGTTCAACTTAAGCATGATGACATCATAATATCTGTAAAAACACTAATTTATTCTAAAAATATAGGCAGGATATAATATCTTAATAAATTGAGTTTGCTAGGAACTCTATTATTCTTCTGTCAGCTTCGGCAAAATCGTATGTGAGCAAGTCTCTCCTATCCACCCATGCAAATTCCTGTTTATCCAGAGGTTCAGGTGTGAATTTATCCATGTCCTCTGGTAAAGCTCTGTAGAAGTCAAGGCATACAGTTTTATCAAAATATGAATGAATAGTAGCAAAAATTTTATCCAGGACTATTATCGATACGCCTAATTCTTCCTCTATTTCTCTCTTCAATCCCTCTTGCGCTGTTTCGCCAGATTGTATTTTCCCCCCGGGAAACTCCCATTTTCCTGCAAGATGTCTGCCGTCTGGCCTGGTAGCTACAAGAAACTTATTATTTAAACATATTACTGCGGCAAGGACGTGTATCATTTTGAATTATTGGAATATTTTTAGGTATTTTGAGTTTGATTATCTATATTTCTGAATGTAAAGCTAGCTAATAGTAGAATTTTCTCTGTTAATTTTTTACATTTTTTTAAAAAAAACGTTCAAATCCATTACTATTCCTCTATAATTTCGAAAAAAGATTAAGCTCTAACAATTAATTTTATTTTTCAATGGATCCAACAACCGATTTAATTTACAAAATCTTCGCTCTGATAATAATTTTACTATGCGTAATTCTTGTAGTTGTTTTCATTATTTTGGTTCATACTCTGCCTGAGAAAATAGCTGAAAGAAGAAAACACCCTCAAAAAGATGCTATCAAATGCATGGGGATTCTCGGACTAATAATGATACCTTTATGGTTTTTCGCAATGATCTGGGCTTACACTCAGCCAAAACTAACATTAAACCTTTCAAAAACCAGAAAAGCTCACATTGAAGTAGACGATGAAAGCGCACAAGAACCAGAAACCAATGATAACAGCCAAACAGAGAATTAATTAGATTATGGAAATATTACTTACCGCAGGATATATAGCCTTAATATGGTTTGTCTTCTTCTATTATAAATGGCTTAGATTCAATGTATGGTGGGGCGTGGCTCTGGTCGGATTCTATGCTTTTTGTGTCCTTTTCGAGATAATTTGCCTGGCCCAATACACCCCGGGGTCAGACAAGACTGTCGTCGAAGGATATGTGATTGAAATCCAATCTCAATTTCCAGGCTATGTGGAGAAAATCTACGCTCAGGCTAATGTCCCCCTAAAGAAAGGTGACAAAGTATTCGAAATGGATCCCGAATCGTGGCAACACAAGTTGGACGATGCTAAAGCTAACCTGACAAAAGCCGAGCGTTATTTTTATGATGCGCAAAAACTTACTCCATCCGGAGCTATGGCCAAAGAAGAATACACTATAAGAAAAGCAGAAGTGGATCATTACAGTGCTCTGGTGGGAGAAGCTGAATACAGATTAAATAATCTTATAACTTATGCTCCTAAAAATGGATATATTCCGTCCCTTCAATTACAGGAAGGCTCATATATCGGAATAATGAACAAAAGGGTAATGCCTTTTGTGTGTACAGATGATCTATGGGTAATTGCCTGTGTCAATCAAAAAGCTATACAAAATGTACATGCTGGAGATAAAGTAGAAGTAGCTTTGGGGATTTATCCTGGCACTATTCTTTACGGCACTGTAGACACTGTAGTCTGGGCAGTGGGAGACACACAGTTGAAAGCAAGTTCGGTCCTGCCCTCTGAGTCATTCATTACTCCTGCACAGTCATTTGCTGTAAAAATAAAAATGGATAAAGATCCGAAACATCCGTTGCGCTATGGTGCGGGAGGCATCACCTATATTCAAACAGAGAAAGCGCCTTCTATATTTAAAATTCTGCGCAGGCTGGAAATCAGGATCAAAAGTTACCTATTCTATCTGATAGATCCACTGTAAACATAAACTTTCGCCTATATTGCCTACGTCATAGATTTATGATATGCCAGTGGCTTTATAGAACAACCTTAACCTATTGCAACATGAAAATAGCTGAACTTAGAACAAAAATAGACAAGATCGATGATACAATCCTTGAGTTAATTTCTGAAAGGTACAAACTTGCGAAGAAAGTCGGAGATATTAAGCAAACAAAAAACAGTTCCGTATTTGTTCCGGAAAGAGAGAAAAATATTCTTGACAGACTATCAAAAAAATCTACAGATGCCCTGCCCTCTGGAACTATACAAGCCGTCTTTCGTGAGATAATGTCAGGTGCCCGTTTTGCAGAACATCCCATAACTATTGCTTTTCTCAAAGACGATCTCTTAGCGCTTTTTGCGATTTACTTGAAGTTCGGGAGCTGCACCAATCTGAAACCTTTTTCTGAAAAGAACGAACTCTTTCTTGAGGTAAAAAACGACATTAATACGTATGCTGTGATTTCAAGCCCATACGATCCCGCCCCGGAACTAAGCATAATGAGTGAGATAACGATAAACCATCCGCTTGAACATGGTGCAAAATTACACTACCTGATTATCGGAAAACCTATATCCTGACAAGAACCAAAATCCGATTAGACCCGAAAACATAAATGGGAGAGATGCGAAAAAAAAGTCCAATTAATTGAGGATATTCTTAACGGTTTGAACCAACTTGTCCCTCAATTTTTTGATGTCTAATATGAAGAAGATAACTTTATTCTTATTTGCAACTATTTTTTTTGACTGTTTGGGCTCAGCTTCAAGCTAAAGAGTTCATGTTAGAGTCTGATTCCTTTACAGATAAATCTCAGATCCCAGCCAAATACGCAAACTATGGAGCAGAAAATGGTGAGAATATTTCCCCCGAATTACATTGGAAAAACCAACCTGAAGGAGTTAAGTCCTACGCAATTGTATGTATTGACACAGCGCCTATAGCAAATAACTGGGTGCACTGGGCTGTCTTTAACATCCCTGCAAATGTGACAAATTTGAACGAGGGGGCTTCATGCAACAATATGCCCAAAGGTTCAATAGAAGCCATAAACAGTTTTGTCACCAAAGGATATGGGGGGCCGCAGCCGCCTAAAAGAAGCGGTATCCACACTTATGTGTTTACTATTTACGCTCTCAACACGTCAGATATTGGACGTGTAAAAACGCTTTTGACCTACCAAAATATACAGTTTCTCCTCAGAGGCAAGGTTATAGCTAAAGCAACCCTCAGCGGAACCTTCAAGTAATCAGCCCATATTCAATCTTTAATCCTGCATGTCTTATTTATGTATGATCCTTTTGTAAGGTCGTTTTTTTTTTTGCTAAAAACGTTTTTTTTTTATCGGTTTGCTATTCAATTTTTTGATAAGTGACTATTATTTAATTACGCCTTATTTTTAAAACTAAAAATTTATTTCAAAAGAGGTTTTCCCTAACTATGAAAAAAGCTACAGCCCGCCATATCCTTGTTGGCTCAAAAGCCATATGTGATGAACTAAAAAAAGACATTGAAAAAGGAGCAGACTTTTCCGATGTCGCAAGAGATTTTTCCGAGTGTCCGTCAGGATCAAGCGGCGGCGATTTGGGAGAATTCTTTGAAGGGGACATGGTAAAAGAATTTGATAAAGCTGTTTTTAAAGGTGAAATAGGAAAACTCATAGGCCCGGTGAAGACCCAGTTTGGTTATCATCTTATTGAGGTTACCAGCATCAGCGATGATTTTGAGAAGGAAAGTTTTTAAAGCAAAATTTTATCATGATGGTTTAAGGAAATAGGATAATGGAAAATTTAGTTATTATCGGAACAGGCCCGGCCGGTTATACCGCCGCCATATATGCTTCAAGAGCAGATCTCAAACCGATAATGGTAGCAGGAAAGCTCCCCGGGGGACTTCTCACACAGACTACCGATATAGAAAATTTTCCTGGTTTCCCTGACGGGGTAAACGGTTTTGACCTTATGATGATGATGCAGAAACAGGCTGAAAGGTTTGGTTCTAAAACACTTCAGACTTCAGTAAAAAGTGTTGATTTAAAGAACGGCGGGCCACATACCATAGAACTTGAAAACGGGCAAAAAATAGTATCAAGGACTGTAATAATCGCGACAGGTTCAACTCCGAGATGGATGGGATTGGATGCCGAGAAAAGACTTGCAGCCAAAGGGGTCAGCGCCTGCGCTACATGTGACGGTGCATTTTTCAGAAATGTTCCGGTAGTAGTAGTAGGCGGTGGGGATTCGGCTATGGAAGAAGCAATCTTCCTAACTAAATTCGCAAGTAAAGTGATATTAATTCACAGAAGAAATGAGTTCAGGGCTTCCAAAATTATGATTTCCAGGGCAGAAAATAATCCTAAAATTACTTTTGTCTTAGACAGCGTGGTAATAGATATTTTAGGAGAAAAAGGGGTAGAAGCTGTAAAAGTAAAGAATTTAAAGACTTCAGAAATAAGTACTATTGACTGCAGGGGATATTTTGCTGCACTCGGGCATGTCCCGTCAACATCGATATTTAGAGATTTCATAGACATGGACGATAAAGGATTCATTAAACTCAAAGAAGGTTCCTCTTTCACTAATATAGATGGGGTCTTTGCCGCAGGAGATTGTGCGGATAATCACTATAGACAAGCTATTACTGCTGCGGGAATGGGATGCAGGGCAGCTATAGATGCAGAGCATTACCTTTCTGTTAACTAAAACAAAAACATGTAAAATATAACGGCTTAGCCAATGATTTTTCGCCACAAATTCACCCTGTTAACAGTTCTGGCAATTATTGTTTTTGGGGCTTCGCTCTACTCCGCCCCAAAAACCGTTTCATATATGGGCAAAACCTATGTCTACCTTCAGGAAATTGCCAAAGTATACGGGATGACGATGACAACAAATCAGACTTCCTGCACTCTGAGAAACAATGTTAACTACATGCGTTTTGAATTTAATAAAAAGACTGCTACGATCAACGGAATAAAAGTATCCTTGCTGTTGCCTGCTGCCATACAAAAAGGCACCCCTATTATTGGACTGAAAGATTATTATTATGTTTTAGACCCCATCTTTAACAAGAAAGCGTTAAAAAGACAGTACATAAGAACGATAATTTTGGATCCGGGCCATGGCGGAGAAGACAATGGCACACATGGGCTCATATCTAAAGAAAAAAATGTCGCATTGGCAATTACCAGAAAAGTTGCTTCTATCTTAACAGCCAGCGGATACAAAGTTGTCATGACTAGAAACAGCGATAAAACCATCTCCCTGGAATCAAGAGTTGAAGTTATTTCCAGATATGATGGAGATGTTTTTGTTTCCATACATTGCAATTCGGCAAAAAAAGATATTACAGGTTATGAGACCTTTGTTCTGGCACCGCAAGGCACATCTTCCACTTACAGCAACAAAATCGTCTATAAATACGAGAAAGGCAACCATTATGACAAGAACAACGAAAAGCTTGGTTATGAGATAAACAAGGCATTAAGCAGAACAGGAAGGACTGACAGGGGACTGAAGCACGCCAGGTTTGCAGTATTGAAATACGCATCTAAACCTGCAACGCTGGTTGAGGTAGGCTTTCTTTCCAATCCTTATGAAGAGAGACTTCTTAATTCCAACGCTTATCAGGACAAAGTGGCCAGAGCTATAGCTACAGGAATTATCTCTTTTGGAAATGCTGCATCAAAAGGCAATTGAACTTGCCGTTTCTTCATATATAGGGGGGCATATTGAAAAATGAAATCATAATAAAAGGTGCCAGACAGCATAACCTCAAAGGAATTGATGTAACGCTTCCAAGAAATTCTTTCATAGTAATAACAGGCCTTAGCGGTTCAGGGAAATCATCTCTGGCTTTTGACACGCTTTACGCAGAGGGACAAAGACGCTATGTGGAAAGCTTGTCTGCCTATGCAAGGCAGTTCCTCGACCAGATGCAGAAACCCGATGTAGAACATATTGAGGGTTTATCTCCTGCTATCGCAATAGAACAAAGATCTTCAGGTTCCAATCCGAGATCTACAGTTGCTACAACAACAGAAATTTATGATTACCTTAGGCTTTTGTATTCAAGAGCCGGCACTCCTCATTGTCCTGAATGCGGAAAAGAGGTTTATGCCCAAAGTGCGCAAACAATCTGCGAGAAAATTTTAAAACTCCCTCCTAATAAAAAAATAATGATCCTTTCACCTGTCATTGCAGGCAGAAAGGGCGAACATAAGGATGTAATCGAAAAAATCAGAAAGGATGGTTTTGTGCGGGCCAGAATAGACGGCAAAATAGTTGAGCTGGAATCTGAAATAACGCTAAAAAAGAATTTTAAACACACAATAGAAGTTATCATAGACCGCCTGATAACAGGTAAAATTGAAACAGGCAGAATTGCTGATTCAGTAGAGACAGCTCTTAGACACGGAAACGGCATAATTAACATTCTCTGCGAAATGGAAGATGGCAGTTGGCAGGACGAACAGGTAAGCGAGCATCTGGCGTGCCTGAATTGCAATATTAGTTTCGGGAAACTTGAACCAAGAAATTTTTCATTTAACAGTCCGTACGGTGCCTGCCAGGAATGCAATGGGCTAGGCACAAAACTTGTCATGGTAAAGGAAAAAGTCCTTCTTTATCCTGATAAATCCATAAAGAAAGGGGCTGTACCTCTATGGAAAAGAGGCCCAAGGCGTTTGATTATTTATTACAATCACCTCATAAGATGTCTGGCTGCGCATTATTCTTTTCCAGTCGATGTGACTCCCTTTAAGAATATTCCGGAAAAACTCCAAAATATGTTGCTTTATGGAAGCGGAGAGGAAGTCATTAGTTTCGATTTCTGGATGAAGGGCAAGATTCATAAACTGGAAAAACCATTTGAGGGAATACTTCCTCATCTTGAGAGACGTTATCAGGAAACAGAGAGTGATGCCGTCAGAGAAAGGCTCAAAGAATGCATGATCAGAAAAACCTGCCCTAAATGCAATGGAGCAAGACTTAAACCGTCCAGTATGGCTGTGACAATTGACAAAGTGCCAATACATAAATTCAATGCTCTAAGCGTTAGCAACGCCCATAAATTTATCTCTCAGGTAAAGCTTGATGCGGAAAAGCAAACTATTGCATCCGAAGTGATAAATGAGATTAAGTCAAGGCTTTCATTTCTCCTGAATGTTGGGCTTGATTATCTGTCTCTTGACAGAGAAAGTTCCACCCTTTCAGGGGGGGAAGCTCAGAGGATCAGACTTGCTACTCAGCTGGGAAGCGGGCTTGTGGGAGTTATATACATCCTTGATGAACCAAGCATAGGACTGCACCAGAAAGACAATGAAAGACTCTTGGACACTTTAACAAGTTTGAGGGATGCCGGAAATACGGTGGTGGTAGTTGAACACGACATTGATACCATCAGGAGAGCAGACCACATATTAGACTTAGGCCCAGGCGCCGGCAGGCTGGGCGGAGAACTCATTTTTAGCGGACGCCCCGCCGATATGAGAGGTATTCCCAATTCAGCCACGGCTGCTTTCCTTTTTGGCGAAAAAAAAATAGCCCTTCCAAAAGAAAGAAGAAAAGGTAACGGCAAAATAATTTCAGTAGAAGGAGCTTCTCAGAACAACCTTAAAAACATCACTGTCAAAATACCTCTTGGAAAGTTTGTCTGCGTTACTGGTGTCTCAGGATCGGGCAAAAGTACGCTTGTCAATGACACACTCAGAACCGCTCTCGACAGACACTTCGGAATAGGCCAGGAAATACCAGGAAAATATAAAAAAATTAAAGGGTTGGAACACATCGGAAGGTCAATAGTAATAGATCAGGCCCCGATTGGCAGGACTCCTCGTTCAAACCCTGCCACATACACTGAGGTTTTTGGTATAATTCGCGATCTGTTTGCAAAGCTTCCGGAATCCAGGGCAAGAGGTTACAAACCAGGCAGATTCTCCTTTAACGTGAAGGGAGGAAGATGCGAGGAATGCAAGGGTGATGGTATTAAAAAAATAGAGATGTTGTTTCTTCCTGAAGTTTATGTGCAATGTTCATCTTGCAAAGGGAGAAGATTTAATAATGAAACTTTGAGCATACTTTACAAAGGCAAAAGCATATCAGATATTCTGGATATGACAGTAAGCGAAGCCTGCGAGTTTTTTGACGCTGTCCCTTCTATCAAAAGAAAACTCAAAACACTTTCCGATGTAGGAATGGATTATATACATCTTGGACAACCCGCAACCACTCTTTCAGGTGGCGAAGCCCAGAGAGTCAAACTTGCCACAGAACTTTCTAAGCATCAAAAGGGTCATACATTATATATCCTTGACGAACCAACCACTGGTCTTCATATAGCAGATGTCGAGAAACTCCTATCAGTTATAAACATGCTTGTTGATCAAGGCAGCACAGTGCTTGTTATTGAGCACAACCTGGATGTCATCAAAACCGCCGATCATATACTGGACCTTGGGCCTGAAGGAGGAGACAAAGGTGGAAAGATAATTGCAGAAGGAACCCCTGAAGAAGTCGCAAAAGTTGCCGACTCTTATACAGGTAAATATCTTAAAAACTATTTGAAATAGCATAATAAAAATTCAAAAAATAACTATCATTTTATCTCTCGCTCTAGCAGCTTTTACATCTTTTCCTGCAAACCAAACCGACTTTGAAATCAACCATGTTGTCATAGAAAATAAAAGTCTGGATCAAGCTGTCAAACTATTTAAAAAAGCAGGATCTTCCATAGAAAAAACTGGTATCTTTAACGGCGGCTTCATAGTCAATGCCCATGTCCCATTTAAAGATAAAAGCTATAATACCTCTCTCCAATAATACGACACCAACTGAATTGATGGAGTTTCGATTGAATGAAAAAGAGTCAATATTTTTGACGGCTGCAAAAAAAGTGACACCTCTGCATATAAACGATTTCAGGAAAGCGGCTCTGGGCCGTATGCTTTGACATTAAACACAACTAAAGGTACTGATACTCAAATTATCCCTGGCGTATTTCTAAACAGGGATAAGGATTGATTATATATAGTATTGAATCAATGCCTGTTTCCTAAGGGTGTTTACATAGTCCTTATATGCCTGCATTTTAGCCTCTTCCGTCATTTTTTTTCGTATGTCGTCTTTGACTTCGGCAAAACTTGTAGAGCGGGAGTCTTTATAATCTTTAATAATAAAGAAATAAATGGCATCATCTGTATTGATTGGACCATAAGCTGAGCCTTTCCTGTATTCAGTTATGAGTTCGGCAAACTCTTTCCTTAAATCAGCAACATTTATCCAGTTTAATTCTCCGCCATGCTCCAGGTTTGGCCCGTCCGAATAAAGAGATACAGCATCGACAAAAACATTATCATCTCCGCCTTTAAGTTTTTTCTCCAGATATCTTGAGAGAGGGATTGCATCCTGTTCATGGGCGCCTTTTTTCTTGAGTGTAAGAACTCGCAATTTCACAGCAGCATTGGAAGTAAAATCTGCTTTATGCGATTCATAATACATAAACACATCCTGAGGAGTTATAAAAACTTCTTTATAGCATTGACTATAAATAAGAATTTGAACAGCCAGGTTTTCATAGGCCTTTACCTTGAATTCATCAAGAGTTTTTCCCCGCTCCCTTAACATGCTTTCAAGTTCCTGCCTAGTATTTAGGTTAAAAGATTTCAGTATCTGATCCATGTTGTTTTCAACGAAATCCCTCGGAAGTTTAAAATCATGGTTTTTAAAGTCTTCATAAACCAGTTTTCTATCTATAACAACTTCCAACAGCTCTTTTCTAAGTTTCAAAACGGCCTTTTCGAGTTCATCTCCCTTGTAAATCAAAGGTAGTTGAGCTTCTCCTGAAGCAGATAATTCAAGGACATCGGAAAGAGTAACAGGTACTCCATTCACTGTAGCAAGCACTCCTATATCCTCATCTCTAGCATATGCCGAGAGTAAAAAAGAAATAAAAAACGCAATAGAAATAATGTATTTCATAGAAGGCTATACCTTAACCGTTATTGACGGCGGCCTAAGATAAAGGAGCTCTTTAATGTCCGTATAATTATTTTTATAATCAAAAAACATCTTTTCTATAGGGAATCTGTTTAAAGAAACAACAGGAATACCATTATTTATAAGTTGTTGTAAGTTGTTTTCCTCTCCTGAAATAGAAAGCGAGACTAATTTACTATAAGCTTTGCTGTCAATCAAATCTTTCTTTGTAATACATTCAGGAATATTATTCATCGCCCACCCTTCGTCTTCAAATACCATGCCGCACAAATAGAGCGTTTCCTTAGAGCAAGGAAATAACACCCCTATTTCTTCTCCCACAGTAGATTGAACGTCCAAAGATATAGGAAAAGCTGATGGTATGCCCAAAGCTATTTTGTCTGTTCCGTAAATAATACCGGATACAAAGGCTGAAGCTATTCTGAGTCCAGTAAAGCTTCCAGGCCCTGTTCCAACTATCCATTTATCTATCTTGGCAATTTCTATTTTAGAATCAGCAAGGGAGGAAAAAAAGGCTTTGAAAAACAGAGTATTATTACGGTTTTGCAGAACAAAAGATTCCGCCAAAAGGACATTCTTTTCTTTGTCAGCTACAGCAAAAGACGCAAAAGGACCAGACAAGTCTATAGCGCAGGTTAAACATTCATGCATGCGCCAATCCTAAGTAGTAGAAAGGGTTTTAATTGTAATAATCATAGAATAAATAATTAAAACAAGCAATATACCTAATATCCCCATAATGACCCAATGGGGTTTCTTTTTATCAGTATTTATAGAAGAAAATGAATCGGGATGGAGGACATTTTTGGGAATAGTAAAACTATCTTGAGGTTTTATTTCTTTGCCTTTGGAAACAGGTGAAACAGGCGGCGGCTCCTCTAAATTCTTTTTAACGATATTGTTAAATACTTTACCACTGGGCGTCGCAGGTTTGATTTTGAGTTTTACTGTATCAGATAAGTTTCTTTTAATATTTGGGGACTGGGCTTCGAAATCTATATTTTGAGCATTATCTGACTCAGATGAATGAGACGCATTATCCTCTATTGGAGATAATCCTTTAACTGGCGGTTCACCATCAAGCTTAATATTTAAGGCGTTCAGGTCTATGATTGGGTTCTTTGTCGGTTGAATTTCGACAATTTTCTGAGTATCTCCTTTTGCTTCACTTGGTATTTTAAGCATTAAAGATTTGGCGTTTAATTCGTCAGAATTAGGAATATTATTTTTTTCGTAGCTTGGAATTTGTGTTGTTTTAACAGAAGGCGCTTCTCTTTTAAGAGATATCTTCGGTTTAATTCCCTGTAGAGCATGGTTTTTTAAACTTATTTTAGTCTTTTCATCGTTCTGATCCTGCTGTAATATAGGTTCACTATCTTTTTTTACAGGCTCAGCTGGCAGAATAACAGGGTTAGGATTAAGTGTGGAGGTTAATTTCAGTTGAGCAGCAGCCTTTTCCATTTCCTGCAAAGAATTGCTTTCTTTCGGAGCATCTGCTGTATTCTTTATCAGGTCTTTTAAAGAAAGTTTTATTTTCACCTTAGTCGCGGTATCATCAGACATCACTTCACCCCATTAGAAAAAGAGATTAATTCAAGATTCATAATAAAATCTTATCAAGAAGGCTCACAAAAAAAAGAGGATATCCCAAAAGTATTTAAAATGAGATCTAAAAAACAATTTTCAATGTTACCCGAGAGCTAGTCGGTTATGCTATAGCTCCTGCTCTGCTTCTTCTGTATAAGTAGCCGGATCAAGCAACATTTCGAGTTCTTCTGGCTCGTCATATTCCATCTCTAACAGCCAACCTTCTTTATAAGGCGAAGATTGGGCTAGTTCAGGGCTATTTCTTAAAGCTTGATTAACTTTTGTGACTCTCCCGGTCAACGGAGAAGGCAGGTCATAAAAACCTCCAGGGTGAACCAGCGACACGCAATTGTCACCTATGTAAAGCTCATCGCCTTTATGAGGTAAATCGATTTGTTCTATTGCTTCTAACATTTCTTGCAGGTTGTCAGTAATGCCGATAACAACTAAATCTCGGTTCACTTTAACCCATGCGTGTTCTTTTGTATAAAGTAAGTTCTTAGGGACTAGCATTAATAAAATCCTATAGGGTTTTGTATTCAATTATGATTGTTACAAACATAGATATAAGGAGGCTAAAAAGTATTGCAACAGCAAAATAAAATTTTTATTTTATTTTTCTACTTAGGTATCTGAATTTTTAGTATATATTCCAAACCTGATATCTATATTTACGAATTATTATGGATTGTACAAAAATAAATTCCATAGTTAGGTTATGCAAAGCTTATCAACTATTAAAAAAACTTTTTTGCACTTTCTTTCTTGTTATTAGGTATTCTGTAGTGCCCGGTAAAAATTTTATAGCAAATAGTATGGAAGAATAGCCCTTTTACGAGACATTAGATAGAGCAATGACGTTAACTCCAAAACATAAATTCAAGTGCAAAAGGCCTCTCCATAGTTTTGACAGTACGCTGATAAAGCTATGTCTGAAAATCTTCGATTGGGCGTTATACCGAAAGAAGACGAGAGCTATCAAACTGCATTCCTGGCGGCTTTGAACAACTATTTCTCAACTGCCATACAGCTAAAGAACACTTAGAGTCCCATCCCATAGAGAAATAATCACGGGACGGGGTCTGTCTATACATTGTCTACCCCCTGCTTTAGCTGTTTTATCAGACAAAATTCGTATTGTCATATTATCCTCTTTTTGGCACATCCAATTATTAAGTACCCCCAAGAAAAAGTCTGATAGAACCGTTCAGAATTTTAGAAATCAGCCATGTATATTTTCTAAAACATCGGCAAACACAAAACCGTCTCGGCTAACAACTTCACCTAACTTTACTTCTATTCTTTCCTTAAACATGGGACCATCGAAAACCAAGCTGTGAAACTCTCCTTTTTCACCGCACGGGTCAACATCCTTTGGAATATCATTCAAAAATGATTCATCGTATTCCTTACCGACAAATTCCTTGGAAATCTGTTTTGGATCAATGCAAGTAATTATAGCTTTCAAACCACTTGAGACAATTTCCCGAGACAACGTATCTGTCGGAATCCCCCATATGGGAAAAATCGGAGAAATTCCAGTGCCCTTCAATTTCTCTTCTCTATATTTGCGTATATCATCTAGAAATAAATCACCAAAAGCAAAACATTCTATATTTGCCTTTTTTGCTTTCTCAATGAATGCTGACATGCATTCTTCATACTCATCATTTGTACATGGATAGGGAATCTCTATTATCTCAAGTGGTAGCCCAATATTTTTTGCCTGTTTCTGCAATATATTAACCCTTATCGCATGCATAGCAGCACGATTGAACTTCTTGTTGACAGTACAAAACAAACCTACCAGATTAATCTCAGGGTCTTTCTGCAGTTTGTACAATGCCCAGGCACAGTCCTTACCTCCGCTCCAAGACATGAGAGTTTTCTTCATATACTTTTCTCTTCTTTAAAGTTTTTGAGTTTTATTTTTACTTCTGCTTATAGATACAAAATACGCTTCTTCGCTAGACAATAATATCTTTTAAGGTATTCTATCTGGGAAAATCATTTTCTAAACCAAAAACAAATGGAATTATGAATATAAACATCATCAAAGCGTTTTCAAAGAGCGGTTATATCAACTCTAAAACCCACCTGTTTCCTGACTACGTGGTCGAACCTTCCGTGACTCAACCAGGCATAAAAAACATGCTCGACAGCCTACAAATACCATGGAAAGACGTTGCTGAAATCAGAGAAGATAAAAACAAATTAAATGATATCGGCGATGAAAGAATCAAATACGCAAACCAGATAATACAGTTCAATGAAGAGTTAAGAGATGTCGTATCAAACTCTATCCAAAGCGAAGATGATTTTTCGCTAATGGTTGGAGGAGATCATAGTTCCAGTATCGGAAGTATCGCTGGAGTTCTTCAAAAACGTCCAAACCTTGGCGTATTGTGGATAGACGCTCATTCCGATATACACACACATGAGACAACTGAAACAGGATGGATATACGGAATGCCAGCCGCAGTTGTTTGCGGGCATGGACATCCGAAATTAGTGGACATAATGAAGGGGAATTTTATAAACCCGGGCAATCTCTGCCTTTTTGGTGTCCGCTATGCAGAAAAAGGGGAATGGAGAAATATTAAAAAATGGGGAGTTAATATCATCACTATAGATGAGATAGACGAGATGGGAATTTTTGAAGCATATAAGCTTGCGATGAAACTAATAAACAGAAACGCAGAATCCATTCATGTAAGCCTGGATATTGACGCAGTTGACAAAATGTATGCGCCTGGAGCAACGGAACCTACCCAAGGCGGCCTGACATTCAGAGAAATAAATTTTATCACAAGAAGAATCGGGGCTAGCGGAATGGTTAAATCCATGGATCTCGTAGAAGGAGAACCTGATAAAGACATAAACTACCAGACAGGGAAACTCTCTTTACAACTCGTGGCAAATGTATTGGGCAAAAATTATTCCGAATATGATATGTACCTGAAAGAAAACCATATCTGATTCTATCCATTTCCAATTTTTTAATAAAACAAACCTAACGGCTATTATCGCAACGACTTTTAGTTCGTGCCTGTGATAGTAGCTTTTTTTTGAATTTTCTTCTGTTTCTTTCTAAACCTGCTTATAGGTTTCTATCTATATACACAAAATGCTCTTATTTGGCACGAATGTTGCTTTGCCTATTGCTTATGTAAGTTATTGCGTTATAAAAAATACAAATTTGTAATATTTCGGTAATAACGAAGTACAATATTGATACAATCTCATAATTAAAAGGACTCTGTAAATGATTAACAAACTGTTCAGGAGAAAAAAAATAGCGGATTTAATTGCTTCAACTAAAGGGCCGGGAGGATTAAAGAAACAACTTGGTCCTTTGGATTTAACTTTTATAGGCATAGGAGCCACTCTTGGAACTGGAATTTTTGTTCTTACCGGCATAGAAGCCGCCTCTCATGCAGGGCCCTCTATAGTTTTATCTTTTGCACTTGCAGGCCTTGCAGCTACCTTTGCCGCTCTTGCTTATGCAGAATTAGCATCAATGGTCCCCGTATCGGGAAGTTCATACACTTATTCATATGCTACAATCGGGGAATTCCTAGCATGGCTCGTGGGTTGGAACCTAATACTGGAATACGCTGTGAGCCTGGCAGCTGTAGCGTCAGGCTGGTCTGCCTACGTCCATGGACTGTGGCAGAATATTTTCAAAACATCTATGCTTCCAAACTTTTTGACTTACGGTCCACAAAAATTAGGTGGCATGCCTGGCGGCGGCATTGATTTGCTTGCAGCCGCGATAGTATTGCTAATAACTCTCCTGCTTGTTTTCGGTGTCAAGGAAAGTGCCAGGGCAAACAATATCATGGTAGTAATTAAAATCTCTGCTGTGATTCTATTTATCGTTCTGGCAGTTCCTCACTTTGATATGGATAACTGGAAACCGTTCTTCCATACAGGTATGGGTTGGCATGGTACTGTAACAGCCGCCAGTATAGTGTTCTTTGCATATTTGGGATTTGATGCTATTTCCACCACTTCAGAGGAAAGCAAGAACCCACAAAGAGACCTGCCTCTCGGCATTATAATATCCCTTGTAGTTTGTACCTTGCTTTATATGCTTGTTTCAGGTCTATTAACAGGTATCATGCCCTATGCAAAACTTGATACAGCAGAACCCGTGGCATTAGCATTGCAATATATCGGATGCCGTTTCGGTGCCGCAATTGTAGCTGTAGGAGCCCTTTTCGGATTAACTTCAGTCCTATTAACTGTGCTTTATGGGCAAACCCGTATTTTCTTTGCTATGTCCAGAGACGGACTTATCCCATCATCCTTATGCAAAGTAGGGAAAAAGTTCGGCACTCCATACATAATTACATGGATAACAGGAATCTGCATAGCTCTAGGCGCTGCATTATTCCCTGTAAACGAAATAGCTGAACTTTCCAACATCGGTACATATTTTGCCTTTGTAACTACTTCGATTGGGGTATTAGTGCTCAGGGTAATCGAGCCTAACCTTCCGAGAAAATTCAAGTGCCCTGCAGTCTGGGTAGTCTCAACTCTGGCAATTTTAATGTGCGCCTACTTTACACTACAACTGTCATGGCTTACACTTGTAAGATTCTTCATATGGTCGTTTTTGGGTGTATTAATTTACGCTACATATGGAATGAGAAACAGTAAATTGAACAAAAAAACACAATAAAACGGCTTTTTAATTTATACTTAAGAATAAAAACTTTATCGCAAAGAGGTAAAAAATGGAACATTTAAAGATTCTAGAAATCAGAGCGCTTAGAGGCCCTAACCGCTACAGCAAATCCAAAACCATTTTTATGCTTTTGGACATTGGTGAATTTGAAACTAAACCGTCCAACACCATTCCCGGATTTGTCGATCGCATTCTGGCTATTATTCCCAGTCTGTCTGAACACAGATGTTCTATAGGAGAAAAGGGCGGTTTCGTGCAAAGGCTCAAAGAAGGCACCTACATGGCACATATAACCGAACATGTCTCTATAGAACTACAGAATCTTGCAGGCCTGGACATTAAATTCGGTAAGGCCAGAGAGACTAAGCAAGCAGGCGTGTATGTCGTCGTTTTCCACTACAATGTGGAATCCGTAGGGATTAAAGCTGCAAAACTTGCTGTGGAACTGGTGGAAGCTGCGATAAACGGCACTGATTTTGATATTGAAGATGCCATACAGATACTTAAGGAACTAAGAGAAGATGAAAAGTTAGGCCCTACTACACAGACTCTTGTAGATGAAGCCAGTGTCCGTGGGATACCTCATATTCGCCTGAACACCCAGAGTTTAGTGCAGCTTGGTTATGGTAAATACCAGAAAAAGATACAAGCCAGCATGACATCAGACACTTCAGCCCTGGCCGTAGAAATAGCTGATGAAAAAGTAAGAACAAAAGAACTGCTCAAAAATGCCTGTATACCAGTTCCTGACGGTAGAAAAGTCAGCTCTTTAGATGAAGCTCTTGACATTGCCGACTATCTCGGATATCCGGTAGTTATCAAACCTGAAGTAGGCAACCATGGCCGCGGAATCACTGTAAATATCAAAAATGAAAAAGCTCTTGAATCTGCCTATTATTCAGCAAGCAAGATCTGCCCTAATGTCGTAATTGAACAATACATTGAAGGCAACGACTACAGAATGCTCGTTATAAACGGAGAATTCACGGCGGTAGCCCATCGTCAGCCACCGTTTGTTATAGGAGACGGCAAATCTACAATTCAAGAACTTATTGACACGATAAATAAGGATTCACGCAGAGGGTTTGGTCATGAAAATATCCTTACAAGGATAAAAATCGATGATATGACTGAAAGGCTTTTAAACGCATTTGACCTTAATCTTGACTCTGTTCTTGAAGAAGGAAGAAAAGTATATCTTAAGACCACAGCAAATCTTAGCCAGGGAGGAACCGCTACAGATGTGACTGATGAAGTTCATCCCGAAATACGTTTCATGGCAGAAAGAACAGCAAAAATTGTTGGTATGGATGTAATAGGCATAGACTTCCTCTGCCCTGATATTACCAAGCCTATATCTTCACAAAGATGCGGGATAGTGGAAGTTAACGCCGCTCCCGGATTGAGAATGCATCTCAAGCCAAGTTTCGGCAAGGAAAGAAATGTAGCCAAGCCTATTATCGACTCATTGTTCCCTGAAGGAACTAAACATACAATGCCACTCATAGCAGTTACCGGAACAAACGGCAAAACCACTACATGCAAACTCATAACCCATACATTGAAATACGCTGGCAACAAAGTCGGATTAGCTACAACTACAGGAGTTGAAATTGATGGAATATCAATAGTCAGCGGCGACTATAGCGGCCCCTCAGGCCATGAGATGGTTTTAAGAGAACCTACCATTGATCATGCAGTTCTGGAAACAGCCAGAGGTGCAATCATCAGAAGAGGTTTGGCTTACGAAAAATGCGATGTGGGAGTATTCCTGAATGTCAGTGAAGACCATATTGGCAATGATCTGGTCGAAAGCGTAGAAGATCTCGCTTTCGTAAAAGCAATTGTTGTGGAAGTAGTAAAGCCCGAAGGGGCTGCCGTCCTGAATGCCGATGACGAAATAGTCATGAAATTTAAAGAAAGAGCTACAGGCAATGTAATCCTCTTTTCACTAGACGAAAACAATCCTCATGTTTTAACACATCTGGCAGAAGGCAAAACCGCCGTTACAGTTTCAAATAAAAGAATAGTCGTTAGACATGGCAATAACAATATCGACACATTGATTGCTTCTGTGCATGAAGTTCCAATCACTTTTGGCGGAGCAGCTGATTTTAATGTATCAAACACACTAGCCGCAGTATCAGCCCTTTATGGTTTAAAACTCAGCAAGCATATAATCAAAATGGGAATAACAACATTCTTCCCATCAGTACAACAGAACCCGGGAAGAATGAATATGCTCGACTTCGGAGCATTTAAAGTAATACTTGATTACGGTCACAATAAACCTGCAATCGAAGCTTTAGCAGTAATGCTTAACAAGATTGCTCAAGGACGCAAAATTGGTGTCGCATTCGGCACAGGCAGTCGTCAGGATGCTGCTCTTATTGAACTTGGTGAAACAATAGCTAAAACCTATGACTACGTAGTAATAGCAGACCCTGACCCGAGAGGAAGAGCATCCGGTGCCACTCCGCTGGTTGTTAAACAAGGAATGCTGGATGCCGGTTACAAAGAAGAAAACATCAAAATGATAAACGATTTCCATGAAGCTATCGATTACGCTTTGGATATTGTCAGAAAAGATGATCTTATTGTAATTCAGGTTGATGAAGGAGTTCAGGAACTTGTTGATCAAATACTCAGCAAGAGAAAAGAAACCTTGATGTCAACAGGCACATGTGTCTAATAATCTATTAAACCCAAACTTATATCATAATTCAGCCTCAGAGAACCTGAGGCTGAAATTGTATAAATGTGGCTCCATAATGTTCAATATGATTCAAGCCTAGTACTCTAAGTTTTTTAGATTTTTATGTCATAATATTTACATGGTTTCTAATAAAACAAAAAACTGCTTAATGAATAAAAGCAAGAAATATATTGAAGGCAAAATAAAATTTTAATCATACAGGAATATGCATGGATCTTCTAAAAATATTGGAACTAAGAGCACTCAGAGGCCCTAACCGCTACAGTACCCACAAAACCATCTTTATGCTTTTGGACATTGGTGAATTTGAAACTAAACCGTCCAACACCATTCCCGGATTTGCTGACAATTTGGTAAAAATTCTCCCCACCTTAATAGAGCACAAATGTTCTATAGGAGAAAGGGGCGGTTTCGTGCAAAGACTCAAAGAAGGCACCTACATGGCACATATAACCGAACATGTCTCCATAGAACTACAGAATCTTGCAGGCCTGGACATTAAATTCGGTAAGGCCAGAGAGACCAAACAAGCAGGCGTGTATGTCGTCGTTTTCCACTACAATGTGGAATCCGTAGGGATTAAAGCTGCGAAACTTGCTGTGGAACTGGTGGAAGCTGCGATAAACGGCGCTGATTTTGATATTGAAGATGCCATACAGATACTTAAAGAGCTAAGAGAAGATGAAAAGTTAGGCCCTACTACACAGACTCTTGTAGATGAAGCCAGTGTCCGTGGAATACCTCATATTCGCCTGAACACCCAGAGTTTAGTGCAGCTTGGTTATGGTAAATACCAGAAAAAGATACAAGCCAGCATGACATCAGACACTTCAGCCCTGGCCGTAGAAATAGCTGATGAAAAAGTAAGAACAAAAGAACTGCTCAAAAATGCCTGTATACCAGTTCCTGACGGTAGAAAAGTCAGCTCTTTAGATGAAGCTCTTGACATTGCCGACTATCTCGGATATCCGGTAGTTATCAAACCTGAAGTAGGCAACCATGGCCGCGGAATCACTGTAAATATCAAAAATGAAAAAGCTCTTGAATCTGCCTATTATTCAGCAAGCAAGATCTGCCCTAATGTCGTAATTGAACAATACATTGAAGGCAACGACTACAGAATGCTCGTTATAAACGGAGAATTCACGGCGGTAGCCCATCGTCAGCCACCGTTTGTTATAGGAGACGGCAAATCTACAATTCAAGAACTTATTGACACGATAAATAAGGATTCACGCAGAGGGTTTGGTCATGAAAATATCCTTACAAGGATAAAAATCGATGATATGACTGAAAGGCTTTTAAACGCATTTGACCTTAATCTTGACACTGTTCTGGAAGAAGGAAGGAAGGTATATCTTAAGACCACAGCCAATCTCAGCCAGGGAGGAACCGCTACAGATGTGACGGATGAAGTTCATCCCGAAATACGTTTCATGGCAGAAAGAACAGCAAAAATTGTTGGAATGGATGTAATAGGCATAGACTTTCTCTGCCCTGATATTACCAAGCCCATATCTTCACAAAGATGCGGGATAGTGGAAGTTAACGCCGCCCCAGGCTTGAGAATGCATCTCAAGCCAAGTTTCGGCAAGGAAAGAAATGTAGCCAAGCCTATTATCGACTCATTGTTCCCTGAAGGAACTAAACATACAATGCCACTCATAGCAGTTACCGGAACAAACGGCAAAACTACCACGTGCAAACTCATAACCCATACATTGAAATACGCTGGCAACAAAGTCGGATTAGCTACAACTACAGGAGTGGAAATTGATGGAATATCAATAGTTAGTGGCGACTATAGCGGCCCTTCAGGGCATGAACTTGTGCTTAGAGAACCTACCATTGATCATGCAATTCTGGAAACAGCCAGAGGTGCTATCATCAGAAGAGGTTTGGCTTACGAAAAATGCGATGTGGGAGTATTCCTGAATGTCAGTGAAGACCATATAGGCAATGATCTGGTCGAAAGCGTAGAAGATCTCGCTTTCGTAAAAGCAATTGTTGTAGAAGTAGTCAAACCCGAAGGGACATCTGTACTTAATGCCGATGATGAATTCGTAGTAAAATACAAAGCAAGAGCCAAAGGCGATGTGATCCTGTTCTCGTTGAATGAAAAGAACCCTCATATTCTTGCACATCTGGCAGAAGGCAAAACCGCCGTTACAGTTTCAAATAAAAGAATAGTCATTAGACACAGTAACAACAATATCGATACGTTGATTGCCTCTGTACATGAAGTTCCGATAACCTTTGGTGGTTCGGCAGACTTCAACATTTCCAATACACTCGCCGCAGTATCGGCCCTCCACGGATTAAAGCTCAACAAACACATAATAAGAATGGGCATAACAACATTCTTCCCGTCTGTACAGCAAAACCCTGGAAGAATGAACATGCTTGATTTCGGAACTTTCAAAGTAATACTTGATTACGGTCACAATAAACCTGCAATCGAAGCTCTGGCAGTAATGCTTAATAAAATTGCTCTTGGACGAAAAATAGGAGTAGTTCACGGAACAGGCAGTCGTCAGGATGCCACGCTTCTTGAACTTGGAGCAATCGTAGCAAAGACCTATAATTTCGTTGTAGTAACAGATCCTGATCCAAGAGGAAGAGACCCCGGAGCCACTCCACTGGTTGTTAAACAAGGAATGTTATCGGCAGGATTTAAAGAGGAAAATATCAAGGTTATTGAAGAATATTATCAGGCTATAGACTATGCGCTGGATATAGTCCAAAAAGACGACCTGATTGTAATTCAAGTTGATGAAGGAGTAGATGAGCTCCTCGATCATCTATTAAATAAACGAAAGGGGGAAATTATTTCTAAATCGTGAGCTTATTGGCTTTGATTTAAGAGGCAATCAATGTAATTATACTAGAAATAATAATTTCACCTTTAGGAAAAAACATAATAGATATTTGGAGGTTTTTTTAGTTAATGGACAAGAAAATTAAAGGGAACGGAACTCTTATTGCCATAGGCGGAAGCGAAGACAAACTTGATGATATAAAAGTCCTAAGACGTATAGTTAGTGAAGCAAGGGGAAGAAGCACAAAAGTGGAAGTAGTTACTACTGCCAGCGAAAGCCCCCGCGCCAAATCCGAAATTTATGAGAGAGCTTTTAAAAGAATTGGAGTAGACCGCTTTGGTGCAATAAATATATCTAGCCGTTCGGAGGCAGCCGACCGAAGTCTGGCAAGAAGGATAGAAGATGCTGATTTGATATTCTTCACGGGAGGTGACCAACTACGCCTGAGTAGTATTCTTGGCGGTTCCTTTTTTCTAGAAGCTGTTCACAAACGCTTCCTTGACGGAGCTGTAATAGCCGGAACCAGTGCAGGAGCTGCTGTGCTTTCAGAGACCATGATTTATGATGGTGAAGGCTCCAGCGGTTTACTTAAAGGTTCTATTTCCATGGGCCCGGGAATCGGCTTCGTAAGTGACATGATAATCGATACCCACTTTATAGCAAGAAGCAGAATAGGAAGGCTCTTCCAGGCTGTAGCCACAAATCCATCCATTCTTGGAGTAGGACTCAGTGAAGACACAGCAGTTATCATTAGGAAGGACAATGTTTTCGAAGTTTTTGGGTCTAGCTTAGTGATTGTCGTAGATGGAGGGCACCTTAAGAACTCCAACATTTCAAAGATACATAAAGGCGACCCTATAGCCGTTGAGAATTTTCATGTTCATTCTCTGGCAGAAGGTTATGTATATAATTTCGGCGAGCGTAAATTTCTGTAAAGAAGACAATCAATCCTTAAGTTTCCATTAAATTCAAAGCATAAAACTAAAACGAAGGAATGTTATGAGTTTCATAAAAGATTATCCAAAGGGAGTCATCTCTCTATCATCAATTGAGTGTTTCGAAAGATTTGGGTTTTATGCGACTCAGGGAATACTTGTTCTTTATGCGGCTGCAAGCCTGACAAAAGGCGGATTGGGATGGTCTGATGCTAACGCTTTAAGACTGACTGGTATTTTCAGCGCTGTTGTTTATGCCACGCCCCTTGTTGGCGGTTGGTTATCGGACAGGTTTCTAGGACGAAAAAACGGTCTTATCCTAGGCAATATCCTCCTTCTGCTGGGATATATTACAATGATGCATCACGGAAGCATCTATCTTTTTACGGCATTAACTCTGGTAGCAATAGGGACAGGCTTCCTAAAACCAACTATTTCAGCTATGGTCGGTGAATTTTACGATGCAAAAGAAGATGCCAATAGAGATGCTGGATTTGCCATATTTTATGCATCAATAAATATCGGCGGTTTTTTTGGCCCTCTTGTCTCAGGTCTATTGGCTGAAACTGTTGGCTATTCTTTTGCATTTGGTTCTTCTGCTGTGGGTATGGCCATCGCCCTCATTAACACTGTAATATCGTCTCGTCTCAGCCTTAAAAATGTTGGCAACAGGGCGAAGACTCACGTTAATGGAAAGGCCGTAGCAAAAGAACCTTGGACATTAGATGAAACAAATAGATTCTGGGTTTATATCGGCTTATGCATCTCGAATATCGTCTGGAATATTTTCTATGTGCTTCCGTATGGACTTTTGAACCTTTGGGCGAGTAATAACATCGACAGGAATTTTTTTGGATGGAATATCCCCACACCTTGGTATTACGCAAGTTATGGCCTCCTAATCGTACTATTTTCTCCTGTTGTTGCCAGAGTTTACAAAATGTTCCAGGAAAAGAAAAAGGCTTTTACTTTGAGCTATAAACTAGCCGTAGCTTACTTGCTCATGGGGATTGGTTGCCTTTTCCTAATGCCTCTTGTCGTTCATATTGCACACAATGCTGATTTTAAAGGCAACATGCTTTATCTGTTTATCTTCTATGCAATATTTGCTTTTAGCGAACTTCTTACTTTGCCGGTAATGCTTTCTGCTGCAACAAAATTTTCTCCAAAAGGTTTTTCAGCCACTATGATAGCGCTCAATATGCTTATATCATGGTGCATAGGAGCATGGATCGGTGGAGAAGTCAGTGCTCTGACTGAATCAATTAGCCCGATTATAGTCTTCGTTGCCATGATTTTTGCCTGTTTGCTCTTTTTCTTCATACATATCTTTACCAATAAATTTATCGAAAAATTCTGCGACACTTCTTCGCTTGGGTTATGATGAGTTAATCTTCAAATAAGGATAATATTATGGCCAATGGTATTTTTGTTCCTCCTCCCCCGAAAAACGAACCAATCAAAAGTTATGCTCCAGGTTCACCTGAAAAAAAACTGCTTAAACAAACTATGGATGAAATTTGCTCAACCAATTTTGACATACCTTTGATCATAGGGGGAAAAGAGTACCGCACAGGAAAAACAGCAGAACTGCGTTCTCCCAGCAATCATGCCAGAAAGTTTGGACAATACCACATCGCCACTCCTGAGTTAATTGAACTTGCCATACAGGAAGCAGCAAAAGCAAGGACTCAATGGGCTATCCTTTCATGGCAGGAACGCGCCGCTATTTTCCTTAAAGCTGCCGAAATGCTTAGCGGAACATGGCGCTACAAACTCAACGCCGCAACTATGCTCGGACAGGGTAAGACTGTTTATCAGGCTGAAATTGACTCTGCTTGTGAGCTAATAGATTTTCTTAATTTTAACGTCAGTTATATGCACCAGATCTATTCAGAACAACCCCCTATCAACCCAAAAGGTGTATGGAACAGACTGGAATATCTTCCTCTGGAAGGATTCGTTGTGGCTATCACTCCATTCAACTTTACAGCAATAGGCGGCAATTTGCCAACATCTCCTGCAATCATGGGAAATGTGGTTCTCTGGAAACCAGCAAGCTCTTCAGTACTTTCAGCGTATTTCTTTATGCAACTGCTCAAAGAGGCAGGACTTCCTGATGGAGTAATCAACTTCATTCCATGCAGTGGGTCAGTGCTCAGTAAAATCGCAATAGAGCATGTCAATCTTGCAGGAATTCACTTTACTGGGTCAACTGAAACATTCGGACACATATGGAAAACAATCGGAGAAAACATAAGAAAATACTGGATATACCCCAGACTCGTCGGAGAGACTGGTGGTAAAGATTTCCTAATTGCACATAATGACTGTGATATACCGTCTTTAGCAACTGCTTGCGTAAGGGGAGCCTTTGAATATCAAGGTCAAAAGTGTTCAGCCCTTAGCCGAGCCTATTTTCCCCGTTCAAAGTGGGATGAAATCTGGACAACTATGGAAAATATCCTCAAAGAAATTAAAATGGGCGATGTTACCGATTTCACCAACTTCATGAGTGCTGTAATTGATAAAAATTCATTTGATAACATAAAAAGTTATATAGACTACACAGCTCAGGCATCCGATGCCAAGATAATATTCGGCGGAAAGTACGATGACAGCAAAGGGTATTTCATAGAACCTACTGTTATTCTTACTACAAATCCCCATTTTAAAACAATGACCGAAGAAATATTCGGGCCTGTTCTAACATGCTATCTTTACGAGGATGCCAACCTTGAAGAAGCACTGGATCTGCTAGATAAAACCAGCCCCTATGCATTGACCGGTGCCATCTTTGCTAAAAACCGCGGCGTGATAAATAAAATGACCAGAGCGCTCCAACATGCAGCAGGTAATTTTTACATCAATGACAAACCTACCGGAGCCGTTGTAGGACAACAGCCATTTGGCGGATCCAGAGCCAGCGGGACAAATGATAAGGCAGGAAGTAGAATTAACCTTCTCAGATGGGTAACCATAAGGACTATAAAAGAGACATTTGAGCCTCCAACTGACTACAAATATCCACATATGCTTGAAGAATAAACCTAAAAATGAGACTGACGAATAAAGAAATTGAAAAGTTGATGGTTTTTACGGCAGGAGAGCTTGCTTCAAAACGGAAAAACAGAGGTTTGAAGTTAAACCACCCAGAAGCTGTGGCTTATATTTCTGCGCATCTTCTGGAACTGGCCAGAGATGGAAAAACTGTGTCTGAAATCATGTCACTTGGAAAGAAAGTTCTTACAAAAAATGATGTTATGGATGGTATATCTGAAATGGTTCGGGAAATACAAATCGAGGCTACTTTTCCTGACGGTTCAAAACTTATAACCATACATGATCCTATACTATAAAGGGCAAAAGAATGAAACCTGGAGAAATTATTTCCAATAATAAAACTATAGAAATAAACCAAGATTCTGAGATTGTTAACATTGACGTAATTAACTCAGGAGACAGGCCTATACAGGTAGGTTCCCACTATCATTTTTTTGAAGCAAACAGATATTTAAGATTTTCAAGAGAGACAGCTTTTGGATGTCGTTTGAATATCCCTTCAGGAACAGCAGTCCGTTTTGAACCCGGAGAGAAGAAAGAGGTTGAACTAATCCGTTATCGCGGACAAAAAAAAGCGTTCGGTTTTAGTGGACTGACTAATGGCACTATTGAGGATAAAGGCCTGGAGAATTCCATTTGCCGTCTTTTAGACAAGAAATATTTACAGGACTAGGACTTAGGAAACAAAATGCATAAAAAAACAGGGCATTTCATTTCAGGCCAAGACTACATAAATATGTTTGGCCCAACCACAGGCGACATAGTAAGGTTGGCAGACACAGAACTTTTCATCGAAGTAGAAAAAGATTACACTACCTATGGCGATGAAGTAAAGTTCGGCGGAGGCAAAACCATTCGTGATGGAATGGGACAATCAGCAAGAATATCCAGAAGCGAAGGGGCTCCTGACACAGTAATCACCAACGCACTTATAGTTGACCATTGGGGGATAGTTAAGGCCGATATAGGAATAAGAAACGGTCTTATATCAGCAATAGGAAAAGCTGGCAACCCGGATATAATGGATAATATACATCCTGGCCTGATTATCGGTGCTTCCACTGAAATTATTGCAGGAGAAGGCCTAATAGTTACCGCAGGCGGAATCGATTCCCATGTCCATTTCATTTGCCCCCAGCTAGTTGAAACAGCTCTCCATAGCGGAATTACAACTTTAATCGGTGGAGGCACAGGGCCTGCTGATGGGACCAATGCTACTACATGCACTCCCGGATCATGGAACATGGCACGTATGCTCGAATCAGCAGATGCGTTTCCTGTCAACATCGGCTTTCTTGGGAAAGGCAACTGTTCGTCATCCAAACCTTTAATAGAGCAGATAGAAGCGGGAGCTATAGGGTTGAAATTGCATGAAGATTGGGGCTCAACTCCCGCGGCGATTAAAGAATGCCTGAAGGTCGCTGATGATTATGATGTTCAGGTAGCTATTCATACCGACACGCTAAATGAAGGGGGATTTGTAGAAGACACTATTGAAGCCATTGGGGACAAAACGATACATACATACCACACAGAAGGCGCTGGCGGAGGGCATGCTCCAGATATAATAAGGCTGGCAGGTCTAAGAAACATCCTTCCTTCCTCGACCAACCCTACTATGCCTTTTACAGTTAATACAATAGACGAACACCTTGATATGTTGATGGTTTGCCATCACTTAGACAAACGAATTAAAGAAGATGTAGCATTTGCCGATTCCAGGATAAGGCCTGAAACAATAGCTGCCGAAGACATTTTGCATGATTTAGGGGTTTTCAGCATGATGAGTTCGGACTCTCAGGCCATGGGAAGGATAGGAGAAATTATAATCCGTACATGGCAAACAGCCTCCAAGATGAAAGTACAACGAGGCAAATTAATCTCCGGAGAGAAAAACGATAACTATAGAGTTAAAAGATATATAGCGAAATACACAATCAATCCTGCTATTACTCATGGTATAAGTAAGCATGTGGGCTCCATCGAAGTAGGCAAAATCGCCGACTTAGTCTTGTGGCAGCCTGAATTCTTTGGAGTCAAACCAAAAATGATCATTAAAGGTGGGTTCATAACAGCTGCTATTATGGGAGACCCTAATGCCTCTATACCAACGCCTGAACCTGTTTTTTACCGTAACATGTTTGGAGCATTGGGCAGGGCAAAATTTTCCACATCGCTGACTTTTATGTCCAAAGCTTCCATAATCGCAGGAGTGCATAAAAAGCTTGAACTAAGAAAAAAAGTAGTACCTGTTGAAGACTGTCGTTCAATCTCAAAAAAAGATCTTATTCATAATGACGCCACGCCTAAAATAGAAGTAGATTCCGAAACGTATAAGGTCAAAATTAATGGAGAGCTAATTACCTGCGCTCCAGCCTCTGAGCTCCCCCTTGCACAACGCTATTTCTTATTTTAATTCACTGATAATAACATAAATACATTCCATCTATGATAATTGAGAATATAATCAGACAATCCGACATAACTGAAAGCTCCGATAATGTTAGGAAAGATATAGTTTTTCTGGAATGGTACGAACTCAACAAGAAAATTATGAGAAAGAGAACACAGGATGGAGTTGAAATAGGCTTCCGCTTAGATCAGAAATGTGACTCTCTGAAAGATCAGGACATAGTTTTTGCAGAAGAAGGGAAAATTATAACGATAGTAGTCAAACCCTGCCTAAGCATAGAAATAAGCTGGCATAATCAGGAAGAACTGGCTCGGATATGCTATGAAATCGGCAACAGGCATGCCCCCCTATTCTTTCACGAATCAGGATTCGATAAACTTCTTATTCCCTATGATGCGCCAATGACAGAACTGCTAAAAAAAATGAACATCCATTTTAATATAAGAGATGCCAGGCTGGTCCACCCTATAAACTCCAATACTGCCCAGCACGCTCATTGAGAGATGGATAAAAACTTCAATAATTCACTTTTGCTTTTGCAAATAAATGACCCCTTTTTCCCTATGGGAGCATACACTCATTCTTATGGATTGGAAACCTATGTTCAAAAAGGCATAGTAAAAGACCAGAAGTCTGCTATGCAATATTTGTCTTCAAACATTCGTACTTCACTCCTTTTCGGAGATATGCTTGCATTAAAACTTGCTTACGGATTATCTTATGAAGCGAATATATCGGAATTGGTAAAATTGGATGAAACTTATTATGCTCTAAAAGCACCCAAAGAAGTCCGTATTGCCGGAGAAAAATTTACATCAAGATTTATCAAGAATGTCAAAGCTTTGCCTCTGTCATATAAAACCGACTGTTTCAATATTTACTGCACCATGCTGGAACAGGAAACATGCAAAGGACAGCTTGCTGTTGTTTACGGCGCTTTTTGCGCTTCGATTGGGATAAGTTTAGAATCTTCTGTTCTGCATTTTACTTATGCGCAGGCCTCCGGAATCGTAAACAATTTGGTAAAACTGATTCCGCTCAGTCAAACGGATGGACAGATAATACTAAACAAAAGCTTTAGTTACATTTCCGAATCGATAAAACAACTTCAGGCATTAACTTTCAATGACCTGGGATCATCTACTCCGGCTTTTGAGTTAAGGTCCATGCAGCATGAAATGTTATATTCCAGACTATACATGTCCTAAAATACACAGATATTAACCATATAATAATTGGAAAGGCTTATGAGTTTTGTAAAAATCGGAATCGCAGGGCCGGTAGGTTCGGGAAAAACCGCTCTTATTGAAAGGCTCACCAGGCATTTGTCTGAAGAATACAGTGTTGCTGTCATAACAAATGATATTTATACGAAAGAAGACGCAGAATTCCTAACTAAAAATTCAGTACTCGAACCACGACGCATAATAGCTGTAGAAACAGGCGGCTGCCCACACACAGCTATCAGGGAAGATGCATCAATGAATCTTGAGGCTGTAAATGAAATGGCCAAACGTTTTCCGGATTTAAAAATCCTTTTTATTGAAAGCGGCGGGGATAACCTGTCTGCTACTTTTAGCCCGGAACTTGTTGATGCTGCGATTTTTGTCATTGATGTAGCAGGAGGAGATAAAATTCCCAGAAAAGGCGGGCCTGGAATTACACGTTCAGACCTGCTGGTCATAAACAAAATAGATTTGGCTCCATATATAGGCGCAGATCTCGAAATAATGTCTAGAGATTCTTTAAGAATGAGAGGAAACAAACCTTTCATCTTTACTGACCTGAAAAAAAATTATAATGTAGATAAAGTTATCTCATGGATTAAGGGCAACGTTCTTTTGCTAGACCTGGAATAAATTAAGCATGAACTCCAAATTAAAAATAGTCACATGCTCAAAAGATGGCCGTACTTATCCAGAAGAGGTCTTTTTCAGTGCCCCTTACAAGTTAACAAACTGTTTCCCTGATACTTCAGGGGGAATTGAGTATATATTAATGAACTCTTCTCCTGGAATCATGGCAAATGACAAGTCTCATATTGATATTTACCTAGAAGATAACAGCCGGTTAATTTTATCTTCTCAGTCTTACGAAAAGATTTTGAAAATGGAAGGAGAGTGTGCTTCCAGAAGGACTCTAATAACAGTGAACCATAATGCGCATTTGAAGTTCTTCCCCTTACCTGTAATACCATTTGCCGATTCAGCATTTGAATCTCACACCACAATTAACCTCGCAGACCAGACAGCAAAACTCATCTATGCCGATTTCATAAGCAGTGGCAGATACCACAATCAGGAACGCTTTAAATACAAAACTTTTATATCGAAACTTAACGTTTTTCTTGGAGATAAGCTTATATATAGGGACAACAGCCGTTTTATACCGGAAATATTCAGTCTTTCAGATATGGGGATGTATGAAAATTTTAATTGCCTGGCAAACCTTTTAATTTATGGTTTTAACCTCTCTCAAAGAAAACTATCTTTAGTAAATGATTTAATAGGCGCTGACACTAAGATAGAGAGCGCATTAACAGAACTTCCTTACACCGGCACACTTTTAAGAGCTCTGGCTTATGAATCAAACGATTTACACAAGTTTGTAAATAAGGCTATCAATATAATTGAATCTGATTTAACTGATTAAATAATTTTCCACTTTATTTACAAATAAAAAATTTAGTGTCTATTTTGCTTTTTTAAGTTTTCATGTGAAATTTCTTTTACAAAATAAATATTAAATATAAAAAAGGAGAACCTTTATGAGTATTGAATGTCCTAAAACCAGTGAAGATTTTATAGCTCTGGAAAATAAATATGGCGCAAAAAATTATAAACCGCTTAATGTAGTACTTGCCAGAGGTAAAGGCGTATGGGTTTGGGACATTGAGAATAAAAGATATTTGGATTGCCTTTCGGCATACTCGGCTGTAAATCAGGGACATTGCCACCCGAAAATCATTCAGAGTTTAATTGACCAGGCACAAAAAATGACTCTGACTTCCCGCGCTTTCAGAAATGATCAGCTCGGCCTTTTCTATAAGGAACTCTGCGAACTTACCTCATCCAACATGGTTCTTCCGATGAATAGCGGGGCAGAAGCTGTGGAATCAGTTATAAAAGCCGTTAGAAAATGGGGTTATAAACTCAAGGGTATACCTGAAGGACAAGCAGAAATTATCGTGTGCAATAACAATTTTCATGGAAGGACTGTTACAATAGTGAGCTTTAGCAGCGAACCCCAATACAGAGATGGCTACAGTCCTTATACTCAAGGCTTCAAACTCATTCCTTTCGGAGATGCAGATGCCTTGGAAAAAGCAATTACCCAGAATACAGTAGCCTTTATGGTAGAACCTATTCAGGGGGAAGGCGGAATAATAGTACCTCCTGAGGATTATCTAAGGAAAGTTCGTGAAATATGCACACGAAAAGGAATCATGTTTGTGACGGACGAAATTCAAACAGGCCTTGGCCGTACAGGCAAAATGCTGGCAGAAGAACACTTTGGAGTCCAGGCAGACGTAACGGTTATAGGCAAAGCGCTTTCCGGCGGAGCTTACCCCGTATCTGCAGTTCTCTCAAATAAAGAAGTTCTCGGGGTCTTCCATCCCGGAGACCATGGAAGCACTTTCGGAGGTAATCCCCTAGCCTGTGCTGTAGCAAGAGTTGCACTCAGAGTGCTCGTCGAAGAAAATATGATTGAAAACGCATCTGTTCTAGGTACATATTTCATGGAACAACTTAAAAAAATCAAAAGCCCTCATGTAAAAGAAGTCAGAGGAAAAGGTTTATTAATAGGTGTCGAACTCTACCCTGAAGCAGGAGGAGCTCGCAAATTCTGTGAAGCTCTGCAAAATGAAGGTTTGCTATGCAAAGAAACTCACGACCATGTTATTCGTTTTGCCCCACCTTTGGTTATTAAGAGAGACGAAATAGACTGGGCTTTGGAAAAGATCGATAAAGTTCTGGTTAATGCATAGAACTTTTTTCAGACACATTTGCCTATATTAATCAGGAATAGAAGGGCTGGCTTTACCGCCAGCCTTACTTATTTCAGTGCCGACTAAATTACTTTTTGCGTTCATCTCAATTTTTCTTAATCCCAATCTCACCAATTGTTTTTTTCACATGCATTATTCCTCTCCTTTTTCCTGTTTTATTTTGTAAGACATAAGTAGAATTAAGGCCTAAGTCCCCATTAAATGTATCAGCAGTATTGTACAGAAATGTACTGTTTAATACTTGCATAATAGTATACGGTTTAATTAGTTGTAATAACTTGAAGCTCTCATAACAATCGGTATCTTTTATTAAGACAATAAGTAAAATTAATTGAATCGTAGTTCAGAAGCTGGGTTACTTGTCCAAAACAAGCAGAGCAGAAACAACCATCGCAAACTGGAAATGGCTAATGAATTGTGCAGAAATATAAAAGTTTAATAGCTCTTAAAAGGATTGTCACTTTTTGAAAATTTAAGCTATAATCGCTCTGGCGGTATCATATCAACGAAAAATCAGTGGGATAAAATGCTAAATCAAACAATTTTATCAGAGGGCATCTGCCAAATAGAAAAAGCGGGGCCTTGTGCCGTTGTAATATTTGGAGCATCAGGCGACCTGGCCCGAAAAAAGTTGATACCTTCCCTTTTCAACCTCTATAATAACGGCAGCATTTCTGATAAGTTTTTTGTAATAGGGTATGCAAGATCCAAAATGTCAGATGAGGATTTTCAAAAAATGGTCCATGGCATTCTATTAAAGGATAATAAATTCTGCACCTCTCCCAAAATTGATAACTTCGCCAAACGCTGCTATTACCAATCGGGAGACTATAACGACATAAAAGCTTACTCTTATCTCTTAGGAAAATTGAATAGCCTCCATAATAAATATGATACTGGCGGCAATATTCTATTTAATCTTGCCATACCGCCCGCCCTATACACGACTGTTGTGAAAATGCTAAGTAAAAGCAATCTTCTGGTCAAAAAAATGAACGATAAACCGTTCCATAGAATAATAATCGAAAAACCCTTTGGGAGAGATTACAAAACGTCAGCGGAACTCAATGAGTTAATAAGCAAATACGCATCCGAAAAACAATTATACCGAATAGATCATTATCTCGGCAAAGACACAGTTCAAAACATTTCTGTATTCAGATACGGAAACTCGATTTTTGAACCGATTTGGAATAGGAACTGCATTGATCATGTTCAAATCACTGTTGCTGAAGACATAGGAATCGGAAACAGGGCAGGATACTACGATCAAACAGGCCAAATCAGAGACATGCTACAAAACCATCTACTCCAACTCCTTAGCTGTGTAGCTATAGAACCCCCTGTGAGTATTTCTGATGAGAACACAAAAGATGAAAAGAAAAAACTATTTAATAGTATAAGGCCTTTCCATATCAAAGACATTTCAGATAGTTTTATTTTAGGGCAATATGACACTGGTTCAATTAACGGAGAACAAGTCAGGAGCTACAGGGATGAGGAAAATGTTCCGCACGACTCATACACCGAAACTTTTTTTGCCACTAAAATTTATATTGACAACTGGAGATGGCAAGGAGTGCCTTTCTACCTCCGGTGCGGTAAAAGACTAAAGAAAAAGTTAAGCAAAATATCAATTGTTTTTAAAAAAACCCCCACATCATTATTTAAGAATTTCGGAGTTTCAGACAGACTGTCTAATACTATTTCATTTAATATCTTTCCCGAACAAGGCGTATCATTAAAATTTCAAGCCAAACTCCCTGAACATAAAATGTGTATAGGCACACTTGATATGGACTTCAGTTACAAAAGAGAATTCGGGAGCGAATTAACTTCTGATTACAGCTCGCTTATCCTTGACTGCCTGATGGGCGACCAATCGTTATTCTGGAGCAAAGACAACGTAGAACAATCATGGAAACTCCTGACTCCTGTTTTAAATAGCATTAACAAATCTGCTGAAAATGATAAAAAAGCAATGGTACATCTTTATCTTTCCGGAAGCTGGGGGCCTGAAATAGCCGATAATTTTATAGAAAAAGATGGCAGAAAATGGATTAACGAGTAGAGATTTTAGGCCTATCTGTTAGAATGTAGTATAATTTTCCCACAATAAATATATGGAGTTTTTATTTAATGAAGGTATCTAAGTTCGAAACTATTAAAGATTTAAGTCATTGGGCCGCTGATTACATCTGCAAAACAGCCGATGAATGTATATCGAAAAAAGGTTTTTTCACTATCTGCTTGAGCGGTGGTTCTTCTCCGGCAATGCTCTATCTGCTTCTGGCTACAGAGTATACCTCTAAGATGAATTGGACCAAGACTTATGTATTTTGGAGTGACGAAAGATTTGTTCCGCATACCGACGGGAATAGCAATTATCACTCAGCTTATGACCTTCTTCTTTCAAAATGTCCGATACGGGAAGCAAATATTTTCAGCGTTCCTGTAAGCGGCACTCCTGACGAGGCTGCTGCCAAATACGAAAAACAGATAAAAAACTTCTTCTGGGAAAAAAATCATACCGAACATAAAACAATTCCGTCGTTTGATATCGTACTACTAGGCATGGGTGGAGATGGTCACATAGCATCTCTTTTCCCGGGAGCTCCGCAACTCGAAGAAAAGAAAAAACTTGTTGTAGCTGTGACAGCACCTTTCTATGCCCCTTCCAGAGACAGAATCACGTTCACGATTCCCCTAATTAACGCTGCGGCAAATGTACTCCTGCTAGTCCCTGGCAAAGAAAAATTAAAACTTATCAAACAGTTATTAGTGCCTAACGATTCAAAAGACAGGAAAATAAGGTTGCCAGCCGAAATGCTCAAGCACGCCGATACGACACACCTTCTGATAGATAACGACTACAGTTCTTAAGCTCCAGTTATATCCTGCCTGAAAAATATTAAGAAACTAGAAATTTCTCTAGTTTCTTTGTTTTTCATATTCACTGAAAAGTTTCTCAAAGAGATAAGGCACAAGCATTATCTTTTCAGGCTTTGGCACATATGCAATTCTCATCTGAGTCAACCCGGGGTTAATCTCGCCTTTCTTGACACCATAAAAACCTGACATTGGAGACAAAAGAAGAGTGTAGTGTTTGCTTCCGATTTCCACTGTGCCTTTCTGGGCACAATAGAGGGAAAAGTCGAGACAATTGAAACCTTTCTTTGCAATGTTTCTAACGTCTATGACTGAATAAAGGGAGGCATCAGGAGACGACACAATTACTCCTGGCAGAAGTTCGACCAGAGTATTCTTAACTTCAGAAATCAATGGTTTGTAGTAATTTCTTTGCTGTTTATACCATTTACCTAGATTCTCGTGACTTTCATGTGCAAGCGCACCAAATATGTATTGCCCAATAGCATTGGCGCATAAGTTGGCAGTATATTCGGCAACAGCTTTGCTATAAAACTCAGGGCTATCGGTGACCAAGGCCCCTATTCTCAAACCGCAGGCATTCCAGACTTTCGAAGCTGTCTCGATGCTCATACGCCTTCCTTCAATCCCATCAACCATAGAATCCGTAAGAGCCCAGATGCTGGATTTAGGCTCATCAAGATAAAGAAATTCCCTATAAGCTTCGTCGCTTATCATCCACATATTATGTTTTACACATAGTTTAGCTAGTTCAACCATAGTTTTAACATCACAGTAGTGACCGGTAGGATTATCGTATGGAATAACCACCAAAGCGCCAGGCTTTTTAGCTATTATTTCTTTTTCTATCTCTGCAAAATCAGGAAGAGTAAATTTGCCGTTGTCCTGCAATGTTCTTGTAACCGAAACGGTTTTTCTGCCAAGTCTGTCTGCAAAAGCTATGTAATTGGTATAAGCCGCATCAATAAGCATAAGAGGCCTTTCATCTGTACCTGCTCTTCCGCAAACTCCTACAATAGCTATTTCCATAGCCTGGCTCCCGCCATCTGTAGTCAGTACAGATAAATTATCGCTTTTGAATCCTGAAGAAGCTATAATATTTCTAAAAGCATTAGCTACTTCATCTGTACCGGAAGAAGCTGTGTAACCAACAACACCCGTGTGAAATGGAGAATCCTTTGAACTAAGGTTCTGCATTCTGGCTATCATTGACGGGTGCATAGGCAAGGTAATATTACCTATTGCCGCATTAACCGCCTCCACATTGTCTTTGCGCTTCAGAAATTCAATCTGAGCCAACCTTATTGAAGAAGGAGATCTCGACTTAAAATGTTCAGAAACCTGAGGTTTATGCATAACTATACCCCCTGTTATGTGGTTAATGTTTCAATATACCCTCGCCGAATAAGCCGCACAAAAAACTTATCATATTTGTAATCTATCTATAAAAGTGTAGAATTTCTGCCTGTATTTGCCTAAAAAGTAGTTTTTTTGGTCAGTTTTTATATAATATATTTAAAAATGGCTCCAGAAACTGTTTTAAAAATTAAGGAGTATCCCACATGAAAAATCTTATTTATTTCTTTGCATTATGCGCTATCCTTACTTTTAACGGATGTGTTTCGAGCCAATTGGTTCCCGCACCGCAGGATAATTACGGCTTAAGTGTAGATTCGGCTTCCACGGGCGACCCGATGATTATTGACTCTTCTACTCCGGTTTTGAAATACAACGGTAGGCTTTTCTATTTCCAGAACCAATCTGAAATGGATAAGTTCAGGGATAACCCTAATTACTACCTAACAAGATATCCTTACGATGAAACGCCTGTAATAGTCCCCCCTCTTATTAGCGACTATGGACTCAGGACTAACTGCTCATTCAATGCAGACCCAATCGTTGTATCACAATACACCCCGACTCTCATGTATATGAACAGAATCTATTATTTTGCACATACCGAGTCCAGAAAAGCTTTCATGGAAGACCCACAGATGTATGTTGCTAAATTCGGAGCAAATAAAGTGCCCAAAATCATCTCTCCCTTGAAATCATCTTATGGCACTAAAACCATATGCGCTACGACAGGAATACCTATTCTTGTAGGACCGCATACCCCAGCATTGGAATATATGGGCGATGTGTTTTACTTCAGCGACCTTCCATCAATGGAAGCATTCAAAAAGGACCCGCAGGCTTATATCAATAAGAAATTTCCAACTGATACAACATCCTCTGCGGAAAGTACAACTTTAGCTCCTTGATCTATAAGAATACAGAACGAGGCAAGTACTACCCCATCTTATTACTCGAAATAATGGAGATAAATCTTTCTGCGGCTTTGTCCCAGAAACTCCAATTGTGGCCTTCTCCTTTAACCTCTTCATAAAACAGGTTAAATTTTCTAGAACGAAGAAAGTCTCTGAAATTGATATTGTCTTTGTAAAGAAAGTCAGCAGTTCCACAGCACTGATACAAATTTGGAAGCTGAACTTTTGTAGATCTTTTTCGCCTATTATCCAATTTTGCAGCTAAATAATAAAGATCATTCTCTGAATTGTCTACGGTTTCTATCTCACCAAAGGCGTTACGTAGTTTCGCTATTTCTACTGCTGCAGAATTTTCGTATAAAGCATGAATGTCCAAAGCCCCTGAAAAACTTGCTGCAGCAAGAAATCTTTCGGGGTATGTAAGAGCCATTTTAAAAGCTCCATATCCCCCCATGGAAAGCCCGGCGACATATGTATCTTCTCTTTCTCTAGAAAGCTTAAAAAAATCATGAACTATCTCAGGAAGCTCTTCAGATAGGAAAGACCAGTACTTTTCTCCTGTTGTCATATCGGCGTAGCAACTTAAATTCACAGATGGCATAATTACCGCTAATCCTGCTTCAGACGCATATCTTTCTATGGAAGTTCTTCTCATCCATATCGTATGGTTATCTGAAAAACCATGAAGCAAATAAAGCACAGGAGGCAAAGCTTTATTCTGAACCTCTTTGACTCCGATCTGCTTGCAAGAAGATTTCTGTGGGATAATCACATTCATGCTCGAACATACTCCAAGTGTTTCAGAAAAAAATTCACATGTTAAAAAAGCCATAGTACTCCCTTATAAAATATTTGATATAATAAGCAAAAAAGTTATGTTTTTGCAATTTTATTGGCTACTATTAATTTAAATATGTTCATTATATAAATACCAGAAAGATTGGTGCAAATACCATGATTCTTCAGGTATTATTTCATCAAAATAAAGCATTTTAAAAACTATGAAAAACTATACAGAATCCTTGGAAGCTCAAAAAAATTACGTCATGCCGACATATTCGCCTTCCATAATGCTGGTAAAAGGCAAAGGGCCTTTTGTCTGGGATTCCAAAGGGAAAAAATATTTGGATTTTACATGCGGAATAAGCGTCTGCAATATAGGGCACTGCCACCGAACCGTAAGTAAAGCTATAGCAAAGCAAAGTAAAAAACTCGTTCATGTATCGAATCTGTACATAAATAAAAATCAACCGTTGCTTGCAAAAAAACTAATCGAAAATTCTTTCGATGGTACGGTTTTTTTCTGCAACAGCGGAGCGGAAGCTAATGAAGGCATGATAAAGTTTGCCAGAAAATGGGGTAACCCAAAGGGTAAGCACATAATTATATCCATGGATAATTCTTTTCACGGCAGAACCCTGGCCACTCTTTCAGCTACAGGAAGAGACAAGTATAGAAAAGGATTTGAACCTCAGGTGGATGGTTTCATTCAAGTACCTTTTAATGACATCGATGCGCTAACTAGGGCTGTTGACGCCACTGAGAATAAAGTCGCCGGCATTCTGCTCGAACCTATTCAAGGAGAAGGAGGCATCCTTCCATCTGACACAAAATATATGAAAGAACTAAGAGCTTTTTGCGATAAGCAAGAAATACTTTTGATGTTTGATGAAGTCCAGTCTGGAATGGGAAGGACAGGAAAACTCTTTGCGTATCAGAACTACGACATCAAACCCGACCTTCTCTCTACAGCAAAGGCTTTGGGCAATGGATACCCTATAGGCGCTTTTATTGCTTCTAAACATCTCGGCAGCATTTTAACTGCCGGAACGCATGCCAGCACTTTCGGAGGAACGCCTCTGGCATGCTCAGCTGCCCTTGCTACTTTACAGGTATATGAACAAGAAAGTATTTTGGAAAACTGTCTAACAATGGGGAACTTTGCAAGAAAGAAGCTGGTAGAGCTACAAAGCAAATTCCCGATAATTAAAGAAATCAGAGGGACAGGATTAATGATCGGAATTGAACTGAAAGAAAAAGCTCAGGAAGTATGTAAAAAGGCTCAGGAAAAAGGGCTTCTAATCATAACTGCAGGAGAAAACACTCTTAGATTCTATCCGCCGTTGAATATTTCCAAAACTGACCTAAAAAAAGGCATAAATATACTGGGCAAAGTTATAGCCAATATCTAAACACACCAAACACAAGGCTCTCTTCAATGAAAAATTTCTTAAGGGTAAAAGACTTAGCTAAAGAAAACTTTACAGACCTCATGGAACTTACAAAAAAAATCAAACAAAACAGAGGCAAGAACGAGGAGAAAATCCTTTCAGGGAAAACTATTGGTCTCATTTTTACAAAACCCTCAACAAGAACAAGAGTTTCATTTGAAGTAGCTATAAATGAATTGGGTGGATACCCCATATTTCTAAATCATAAGGAAATGCAGCTCGGCAAAAGTGAAACCCTAGAAGACACAGCTAAAGTTCTGGACAGATTTATCCACGGTTTGATAATAAGGACGTATGCCCAAAATGATATCGTGAGATTTGCTGCAAACTCTAGTTTTCCTGTAATAAATGCGCTCACTAATGAATATCATCCTTGTCAGGCCTTTTGTGATGCATTCACAATTTATGAATTTGCCGGTTCATTTAAGAACATCAAAGTAGCGTTCCTTGGAGATGGATCATGCAATGTTGTTAATTCTCTCGCGGATGTATGCAGAGTAGCCGGTATGAAAATCACTATTGCATCGCCCGAAAAATTTGCACCTGACCCAAAACTGATAGCCGAATGTATTGATGAAGGCGTAGTCAGTTGGACCAAAGACCCTGTCGAAGCTGTCAAAGACGCAGACTTTATTTATACCGATACATGGGTGAGCATGGGGTTTGAAGCTGAGACTGCAGATCGCATACAGCTAATAAAGCCATATCAGTTAAACTCGGCTCTATTATCAAAGGCTCCATCCCACGCAAAAGTCATGCACTGTTTGCCTGCCAATAGAAATCTGGAGCTCACAGACGAGGTTATAGACGGCCCGCATTCAATAGTTTTTGACCAAGCTGAGAACAGACTTCACGGACAGAAAACAATATTCCACCTTCTATATACAATGTAAGCTTTATGAATCTAGAAACTAAATGGTTTTTGTACATTCTTAGAATCAATGACGTTCTAAGTGACGCTGAAATCTCAAAACTAGGCAATACTTCAGCCCTTGACGAATGTCTTGCTGAAGTCCTTATACAAAAACGGCCTTCTTTCAAAACCACAGAGGATTCCGAAGGCTTCTCAGATCTTCTGAATGAAGCAAAATCAATGGCTATTGATAAAGCCAAGGAAGGACATCCTCCAGAAGAAACTCAGTCTTCAGAAAAAACTCAACCCCCTGTAGAACAAATTCAAACAACTGCCAGCAAATTCTCCAGCTCGTCTTTTGCTGACACGACAAGCGCCAAAAATTTCATCAACAAGTTGCTTAGTGAATTAAAAGGCCAAAATGCAAGTGACCTTCATATCACATCCAACGCCTGCCCTTACATCCGAAAAGATCTGGCTATCACAAGGATTGATAAGAATATCATAACAAAAGAACAAGTTGAAACTATCGTGTCATCTTTACTTAATCCTCAGCAATTGGAAGAATTAAAAGTAAATAAAACTATTTCCTTTGCACTTTCTTTTGGAAAAAAAGAGCGTTACAGAGTTACTATTTTTCACAATAAAGACGGCCTTAGCATAACTTTTCACATAGTTTCCGAAAAAATTAAAACTTTTGAAGAATTGGGGTTTAATAAATCCAGTATAAACACAATAGACTATTTCTTCACCTTTCATAATGGACTCATCCTGGTTACCGGACCGATCGGAAGCGGCAAAACAACTACTCTTGCATCAATGGTCCATAAAATGAACCAAAGCAGAACTGACCATATCCTGATGATAGAAAATCCTATTGAAATAGTTCAGGAGTCAATTAAGTGCAATGTCACACAAAGAGAAATTATCCAGCACACCCAGTCATATGCCAGCGCCATAAAGGCATCACTGAGAGAAGATCCCGACATTATTGTCGTCGGAGAGTTAAATGACCTAGAAACTATAGAAATAGCCATAAAAGCATCAGAAACAGGGCATCTGGTCGTAGGAACCCTTCAGACATCCGATGCAGCAAACACCCTAAACAGAATTATAAATACATTCCCTCCATTCCAACAGCCTCAGATTAAGTCAATGTTATCAACCAGCCTGAGAGGTATAATATGTCAGAGGCTTATGCCTAGAAAAGGAGGAGGAACAGTTCTGGCATCAGAGATCCTTTCAAATAACTTGGCTGTGGCTAACACCATCAGTGAAGGAAAACTCTTCCTCTTGAAATCAATCATGCAGACAGCTTCAAAATCTGGAATGTCTTCTATGGACGCATCTATATTTGATATTTTCAACCAAGGGCTTATCACTAAAGAGACAGCATTGCTTAATATCATTGACAAGAAAAACTACGGCAAACTTATAGAGTCGGCAAAATAGGATATTATTATGGCAGCATTAGACGAACTTCTTAAAAGCGTAAGCGACACAGGAGGCTCAGACTTGCACCTATTAGTTGGGCAGCCTGCAAAAATCAGAATCAGAGGCGATTTATTACCAGTGACGGAAGAAGCCATTACTACGGAAATGATGGAAACGATGCTACGGGAAATATGCCCTGATGAGAAATGGGAAATTTTCATGGAAAAAAAAGATCTGGATTTTGCATATGAGATTCCTAATGTGGCAAGATACAGAACCAACTTCCTCTACAACATAAATGGCATGGGCGCTATCTTCAGGCTTATTCCTTCAAAGATTCTGTCTATGGAAGATCTTAAGCTCCCGCCTGTTCTTAAAAAAGTATCTCAGATTAGCGGCGGGCTTGTCATTGTTACAGGCCCTACCGGGAGCGGTAAATCAACCACCATGGCCGCTATAATCGACTATATCAACACTAGCTGCTCAAAACACATTATCACCATAGAAGACCCGATAGAATTTGTTCACCAAAACAAACTCTCAACGATAGAGCACATTGAGATAGGCATACATTCCAACTCTTTTGCTGATGCCATGAAAACCGCAATGCGCTCAGACCCTGATATCATTCTACTTGGGGAAATGAGAGACTTGGAAACTATTAAGCTCGCATTATCTACAGCAGCAATGGGGGTTTTGGTCTTTGCCACACTACACACAAACAGCGCTCCGAAAACGATAGACAGGATAATAGATGTCTTCCCTGCAAATGAACAACCTCAGGTAAGAGTAATGCTGTCTGAAGCCATACAGGGAATTATCGCACAGTTGCTGTGCAAAACCGCTGACGGTAAGGGCCGCGCGGCTACGCATGAAATACTTCTGTGGACGGAAGCTTTACCAAATACCATCCGCGAAGGCCAGATATCCAATATCAGGACAATCATGGAAAACAATACGGCTATGGGCATGTGTTCCATGGATCAGAAAATAAAGGAACTTTTGACCCAAAATATCATTACAAAAGAAGAAGCCTTGATGAAAGCTCAGGATAAAAAGAATTTTCAAAATATCTAAACCTATTAAGAAAAGCGTTGACTTATGACTCAAATTTCCCTTAATGAAATCAGTAAGATGATAGATCATTCGTTACTGCATCCGATAATGACTGATTCGGATATCACCAATGGCTGTCTGCTAGCAAAAGAATATAATGTTGCCACAGTTTGTGTTAAACCATACTCAGTCAAAATGGCATTCGAACTCCTTAGGAACAGCGATGTAAAAGTATGCTCTGTTATCGGATTTCCTCATGGCAATAACTCCATTGCTATAAAAGTTGCCGAAACAATTGAAACGGCATCACTAGGAGCTACAGAAATAGACATGGTCGTCAATATTGGGAAAGTCCTTGGCGGCGACTGGGATTACGTTAATGATGAAATAAACGCAATCAATGATGCCGCATTATCCAATGGCGCCATTTTGAAAGTCATTTTTGAGACAGATTATCTGCAAGATGAACATATCATAAAACTCTGCAGAATTTCTTCTGATGCGAGTGTGGCTTTTGTAAAAACATCTACAGGTTATGGTTTCGTCAAACAATCCAATGGTTATTACTCTTATGCCGGAGCTACCGACCATAATTTGTCATTGATGAGAAAATTCTCTTCCTCATCAGTAGAGATAAAGGCCGCAGGCGGGGTCAGGACACTGGATGACCTCTTAAGAGTCAGAACGCTAGGCGTAACAAGAATTGGAGCCACTGCCACAAAAGAAATAATTACCGAGGCAGTAGCTAGAAATATCAGATAGGTTAAAACAAAAAATAATTATCAACCATACCAAACTGTGTGATTTAAAATGACTCTCAAAAAATCTTTAAAAGTGTCCTCCATTATTATTTTAGCTCTTACTTTAGTCTGCTCTCTTTTAACCTCATGCAAGACTCTTGAACAACTAAAAGACACTAATTTGGGATTAGATCAAGGACAAGAAATCAACGAAGAAGAATTACCAAAGTGGACTATCACTGTAAATGAACTCGTGAAATATCCGAGAGCTACTCTTGGAGAAGAGGAGATTCCAACATTCAACGGGGGCACAGTCTGGGTAAGAAGACATTATGAATTTAATTCCAAATCTGTAGAAAATATTGTTGCCGTGCCGACTGATAATCCTGCCGAATTCAATCTACAATTAAAGCTGGATAAACACGGTTCGCTTATAGCTATGAGATTATGCAATGATAAAACTCATCCGCCATGGGGAATTGCCATTGATGGAACTTTCTATAAGACAGTCAGTTTCTCGAAAGTACAGACTGCAAAGACAGATGACTATTCGGAAATAATAATAAACGGACCTTTCAGTAAGGAATTAACAGATGCGATAGTGAAGTACTCTGAAGCAAATTACAATCACTTCCACCCTAACGACCAAAAATAACGATTATGCTCTCAACTGTAATTTCAGGCGCTGTGTCAGGCATTGATGCATACGAGGTAACTATAGAAGTTAATGCTACCGGAACGGGAAAAGAGTCCTTCGTCAATATTGTCGGACTTCCTGACAATGCCGTCAGAGAATCCAAAGACAGAGTTAATTCCGCAATAGAAAGTTCAGGCCTGCCCTACCCTTACGGGAAAACCATCGTAAATTTGGCTCCTGCAGACATCAAAAAAGAAGGTGCCTCGTTTGACCTGCCTATAGCTTTGGGGATGCTGCACGCCAATAACGCACTTAAAGGCGACAGAGTCAAAAAAGGCCTGATTTTAGGGGAGCTGGCTCTGGACGGTTCAATCCGCAGCGTGAAAGGTGTGCTATCTATTGCAGCAATGGCCTCAGTTTCTAAAAACATTGAATTCATGATAGTCCCTTCAGGCAATGCAGAAGAGGCTGCGATTGCATCTGGCACAATAACTGTCTATGGAGTGTCTCATCTGCGCGATGCTTACGACTTCCTTTCAGGGAAAAAAGATATTATTGCTACAAAAGTAGACCATTCTTTATATTTCAACACTGATATTTACCCTGAGAACTTCCCTGATTTTTCTGAAGTAAAAGGGCAGTTTTATGTAAAAAGGGCATTGGAAATCGCTGCTGCAGGCGGACACAATGTCCTTATGATAGGGGCCCCTGGTTCAGGCAAATCAATGTTGGCTAAAAGGCTTCCTGGAATACTCCCTCCATTACACCTTAATGAAGCACTTGAAGTGACTAAAACCCACAGCATAGTAGGGCTGTTACCGGAAAACACACCTATCCTGAAAAACAGGCCTTTTAGGTCTCCTCATCACACTATCAGTGACGCCGGATTACTAGGCGGCCATAGCTCTCCATCTCCTGGCGAAATATCATTGGCTCATCACGGAGTGCTTTTTTTAGATGAGTTTCCTGAGTTCAGACGGAACGTTCTGGAAGTTTTGAGACAACCCATGGAAAATGGCAACGTGACTATTTCAAGAGCTTCAGGCAGCAGCACTTTTCCTGCTAGATTCATGCTCGTTGCGGCAATGAATCCGTGCCCATGCGGCCATTTTGGAAGCACACAGAGAATGTGCAGATGCTCTACTCACAATGTAATGAGATACAGAAATAAAATTTCAGGCCCTCTTCTTGATAGAATTGATATCCACATAGAAGTAGCCCCTCTAAAAGATGATGAGCTTCTAAATAGTCCAAGAGGTGAATCATCAGTTGAAATACGAAAAAGAGTCATAGAGGCAAGGCATATCCAGCACAACAGATTGGAGAAAAGGAACAAGTACTCTAATTCCCAGATGGAAAATGCTGAAATTCAGCTTTTCTGCAAGATAGATGCAGAAACGGCAAACTACCTGAAACAGTCCGTAAATGAGCTCCAATTAAGCGCCAGGGCTTTCGACAAAATTCTGAAAGTCGCAAGAACTATTGCGGATTTGGAGAAGAAAGAAAATATCGAACTCCATCACATCTGCGAGGCTGTACAATACAGAGCCTTGGATAAAAGATTGTGGTAATCTAATGCACAAAACTAGCTGTTAATTAGCGTATTATCCCAGAAATTGATACAGCACAATAGACCAATCATATAGCCATGGCTATATCAAATGGCTTCTGATACCTAGCTGAAAATCTTTGTAGCAAACTGCCAAAAATAGCCCAACATATGTTGCTGCCAATTGCTATCAAAGTCAGGAGAAAAGAAAATAAGAATAGAGCAATACCGGATTTGTACAACGGAATAATAAAATTTGCTATCACAGTAATTCCATATAAAACACCTTTGGGGTTTATAAACTGTAAAAACACACCGGCTACAAAAGAATTAGTATTAGAACTGGCATTATTAGGTTTATTTTTAAGTATAGGATAGTTAAGATAAAATCTGACAGTTAGATTTGCCTTAACTATTCTACTTAAGATATTAGATTATTACTGGCTAGCAAACTATATAACAAAATCACAATGGAAGCGTAAATAACCATAAGGTTAAGACATCTTTGGGTTTAAAGCTCCTAAGAGCAGATGAAATCTTTTCTATTAATCTCGTTTTTGGAGGCATCCTTCATATGAGCGCAGTTTTTGAGAATAGGCATTCCTGATGTTTTTTATAAATATCCATGCACTCCTGGTTACTTAGACTTTTCAGCACAGCATCTTTTGACTCTATAGATAACATTCTTAAATGATGCAATTGGCAGTCAAGGGGATTGTCCTTCTTGACAGGGCACTCCTGCAATAAGGCTCTGATAATATTGTTCCTCAAATATTCTATGTCTATATAATCAGTCATAGCGTACCTCCTCTGAGTTACAATATCTATTCTTCCCCTCAACTATTATATATCAATTTTTGTTTATAGACAACAGTTTTTGACTTTCTTAACGACTGTAGAAACCCTCATAAGAAAAGCGATAAGGATGAATAACCATTCCCCCTGCTCTTCTCCTTCCCGAAAACTATAGGAAACATATCGGTTTTTTCGCATATAGAAGATACTTGAAGTAATTCCGAATTAATATAAAATCTCAGGTTATTGTTTACGTGCTTTAAATTCTATAACCATTCAAAAGTGATGCCTTATGAAAAATCTGTTTCGGATTGCCCCATTTTTTGTAGTTTTCCTTTTTATTTCAATACTCTCTCTTGCTGCAGATTGGAAATTCGATAATTTCCTTAAATTTCAAGTTTGTTACTATCCTACAGAGGGGCTTCTTAACTTAAAGGGGGATAATTTAATAAAAGTCGATCCTATAGGAATTGGTCAAAGTTTTGCCCCTGATATTTCCAATATAAACCTGAAAGCCTTTTTAAGTCTCGGGTTTAATGTTGAGAAAATGCCAGATCCGAAAAAGTATAATTTCTACTTAAAGCTCTTCAAATTCCCTACAATATTTAAAGCAAGCATAACCACACTTCCTATTATAAAAGACTACCATCTTAACATGCTACACGAAAAAAGAAGAATTGTCTGGTATCTGTCTGATGGCAAAAACATAATAGTAAAACTAGGTTTTATTGATAGTTCCGAAAGAAAATTTACAAGTGAATCCCCTTGTCCTTCTTTGACTGTCTTAAATGATGGAAAATTCCAGGAAATATTCGATGACCATATTCCTTTCGCGTCAATGTACACTATCCCATCAAAGGAAATGAAAACTTCCACTGACAATAATCTCAATGCAAAAAACAGCGCGAATGGAAATCTGGCCTTACACAAGGAAGTTATTGAGACGTACAAACAAAATTTGTCTGAGGTTAAAGGAGTTGACGGCAATTATCTTTATTTCATGGATAAAGACCCAAATGATAAAGAGATAGTTATATTAAAAATATCGAAAGATGTAACTGTATTCTCAAACTGGGCAGATCTCCCGATGCCTCAGGACCCAAAAAAGATATTTCTTTCCAGCCTAGCGCTTGTTGAAAGAGACACCTATAGCAAGAAAAAAGAGAGGAACAGTTTGGATACTTCCAACCTGCTGATAGAATCCGATGAGTTTTCAGAATCATATAAGAGAACTGGTTCCAGTATTCTAGAATTGGCCTCTGTTGTTTATCTAAAGTAACAGAAAGACTATGCGGCATTATATAAAACTATCTCTCCTGACATTGCTTCTCTTATATGCTACAGGGAATGTCTCTGCTCATAACAATGTACCAGATGAGTTTTCATTCCCATATAAAGTAAGCAATCCTGCAGTTTTACCTCATGGCAATGATATCTATGTAAAATGATTCCTATGTTGCCCTTCGTTCATCAGGAAAGATGAATCTGGATAACGGCTCATGGTCCTGCCCTTCCTGCTCTTCCATTCGGCATTAATAGACTCGGAGCGCAATATATTGAAGCAACAGATGGAATTTATACTATGGGAGGAGAGGATTCCTCAGGCAAAACACTTGACAATGTATTTCTATTTAACCTCAAGAATTATTCCTATCATTCTTTGAAACACATGAAATATGCAAGAAAAAATTTCGCTATATGTTCTATCGGAGAAAAAACACTTATTACTGGCGGCTGGACAGGAAATAACGGAAAAAGAGTGTTCCTTTCTCAAACTGAAATCTATGACATCCTTAAAGAGAACTGGGCTAGCGGGCCGCCTCTTAAAAAAGGGCGTGACGGAACAAGGGCATTGCTTGTCGGGGATGTTGTTTTGATCATTGGAGGATATGATGGAGAATTGCTGTCTTCCATACAGCAATTGAACATCAGGAAACTGCTCTAGGAAAAACCAATCCGGCGGTCTTCCTTCAAATATTAGTTCTATGTTTCTAGCTTTTATCACAAAAAAACATTGCTTCTGATGCAAACGTATCCTATTGGAAACTATTGTTGTCTATATACAATTTAATAGTGATAAATAGGATACAGGATCATTGGCATCTGAGAGTCTGCTATTGAGGCAATTCGTCCGTGATTCCGTTCGGATAACCCCTGTATATAACATCATACTTACTGCTTAGATAAGACAGGAAACCATTTTTTCCGTTACCAAGCCTGTTTACTAAACTCTTCCAGTTGATTAAATAAGAAACATTTCCCTGACTGGTAACAGATTGTACAGTAGTATCAGATGGTGCCCAGGCTGCTTCAGCCAAACCAGACATTTTGGGGAGAGCCATATATTCCAAATGCCTTAGAGTCGGAATATTTTCTGACCACAATGTTCCCTCAAGTCCATGTATGTTAGCCTGCTGTTCAGCATTTAAACCTGCTAGCACCTGGTTGGCATTTAGCGCTACGCTTAAAGCAGAATGGGTATCAAGGAAAGACCCGGCCCAATAGAATCCAGGCTCCCATTTGGCAGGGGTATAAGTCAGGTCAAAATAAACATTATCAGCAAAGGCCAATACTGTTGGGTAATTATGCTTTGCCAGTGTCTGTGCTTGTGCAATCCCACCTTGATTGGATTGTGCCCAGACCCATACATGTCCTGTATTTTTTGCAGGATTTGCAATAAGTTCATTTATTGTGCCATTCGCATTACCATATTGAACAAATTGCTGCCATCCGGAAAGCTTAAGGTTGCTGTTTTCCTCTTGTATCAGTTTGAAGAAATATATTGATTTTTCGAGTGAATTTTTATCTCTCCAAATTAGAGGTGTAGTCGAATTGTTGGTCAGAGAGTCCTGTGGGACTTCATCGCCTCCAACGCTTACTTCAGCACTGTCGGCGTAAACAGTAGTCTGGTTTCTGAATAATGAATTTAACGACACGATAATTTCATTAATAGTCTCTGTGAATTTTTTCCCTTGTTCAGTGCTAGTGTTATAAAGGTATACAGGCAGTACATTCTGATAAAAGCCCTGATTGCTGAGGTATTGGCTTGTATCGCTTGGGTCAATCAGAACCTGAGGCATAGACTGAATATTTGCTCTTGAGTGACCGGGGAAATCCATTTCTGGAATAATTGTTACTTCTCTTGCATTTGCATAAGATATAAGAGTTCTAATATCTTCCGGTGTAAAATAGTGTCTACAGAGATCGTTAGCATAAGGATACGCTTTCTCATTTGTAGTGATTACTTTTTCTCCCGGAGTAAAGTTCTCATAGTTGGTTATATCCAGATTTGCCTGTATAAACTGAGCCGGAGAGCGTTGCGACCCCTTAGCAAAGCCTCTTGCGCTGCCGATATCATGCAACTTTGCCAGTTTTGGATTATCAAGATCAATGCTGCATGCTTCATCATCAGAAAAATGTATATGCAAAGTGTTCAGCTTATGAGCCGATATGATATCTATCAGTTTTTCAACTTCTTCGACACGGAAAAAATGTCTTGCCGTATCAAGGAGGACACCTCTGTATTTAAATCTCGGATAATCTACAATTTTAAGACACGGCAAATCCCCATTACTTGAGTATAGCAATTGGCTCAATGTTTGATAAGCATAGAATATTCCTGGCCTGTTGCAAACTTCAATTACAGCGCTGTCTTTATTGATCGTAAGCACGTAGCCTTCAGGATCATTGTTAATAGTTTCAGGTGATGCTAACTTTCTAACTTTTATTTGGTAAGCGCTGCCGTTTTGGGAGGAACTCTTATTCAGTTCATCGGATATGAACTTCACAGTGCTGTCAGTGCTAACATCTCCGTGAAATTCATCAACAAGCATAAATTTCGAGTTTTTTGAAAGAATGGATTCTCCGTCCAATTGCACGATCGAAACAGGTGAAGGGACCAGATTGTATTTATCTGTCAGGCTGTTTGTATCAGCATCACTTGATGTAGTCAAGTAACTACTAAGCTGCGACTGAATCTGGTTAGTAATATCAGACTGATTGTATCCTCCTATGGAGTAAGCATTCGGCGCTGTTGTAATATTTATGAAATTTGGTTTTTCTGAAGCATGTCCATAATTAGTGATAATGAAGAAACTTTGAGGCATTGCCGACAAATTAGCAGGAGCCCATTGGTTATTGTTATTCAAGGACACTAGATATTGAGTATTCTTTTTCAATGGAAATGCTGTCCCTTCAGAAGGGGTAAGAAGATTGAAATACCCCTGAGCATAAATTTTACTCATAATTGCGTTGCTGCTTTCTATAAAATTGAGTGTAGCAGTATTCGCAGGATTAGAGGCTTCCTGGATGTTCATCTCTAAACCGGGATTGGTTGTCCCAAGTGTATTATAAGTTCTTGGCATATAGAATCCTATTGCCCAGTCTTTGATTTCATCTCCCCCGTTCTGCAAAGAAAAGGTTAAATTATAATTCTGTGTGCTAGTCGAGGATGTGCTGTTAGACGCTATGTCTGTAATCGTGACATCAGCGTAGGCTGTTATTGTCAGCATCATAAAAAAGCCAACCAGAGTCATTAAGTTTTTCATAAAAATTTCTTCCTTAATTAATTTAAATTTATACTTTATTATTTATATATTAGCTCTTTCTTCTCTCTTTTCCAACGCTAAAATGCTGCTAAAAAATCTTCTATTTTTTTCTAGCTCAGAAAACCAATCACTGTTTCACTATTATGTTATCAAATTATTTTGATGAAGAATCTTTTATATTTGAATATAATCGCCGTAATTATAGCATTTGTGAATGCGGCATTATTTTTATTCTCCGCTCATTCGTCTGCAGCAACAACGTTGTTAATATTGTAGCGCCCGTCGCCATCTCAGGATGAAGAGCAATTATTCCAGGAAACATCCATATATCAGCATCCCGGAAAACATGTCCATTATAACCCAACTCACTCAAACCCATAGGAGATAGAGAATAGCCTGAATCTGCCCTCAGGAATGAATAAAGATTGTAAAGCATATTATGCACATTCTGCTGTACCTGTGGGTCTCCTTCAATTTCTATATCGCTTTTTCAGAGTTCATCTCATGCACACTTATGCGCTTCTATTAGTTTATCTTTTTTCTCAAGTACGGCAAATATTGTAAGCCGCTGCGATTGGTTCAAAGGATCCGAATCCTGTGCGCTTGATATTGTTGAGTCCACAATGGCATATATATATTTCTCCAGAGTTCAATTCTTTATTAAACTCCATGAAATGCATATTGCTGTCCCACATCTCATGTATCACCTGCGGCTGCTTGTCTCCTATTGCTGAAAAACAAATAAATTTGCAGCACACATGAGTAATTTACCTGTAGGGCTTTTCGCCGATGAAACGAGTAGACTGATACTGCCATCAGGACTTTCTATTTCGTCAAAGTAGTTTTCCAGATCCCTTGGGGAATCCGGAGCCTGCATTATGCTTGAAGGTGTTATTGTAATATTCTTTTTAGCAGTAATCTTAATATCACAAGGACACTGTATTGAAGCTCTCTCAGGGCATAATAGGTATATGCTATAGAAGCTTTATCGCCATTCGAACTTTTAAGTAAAAGCTCCATATCTCATATCTAATGTCTGTATAAAAATTGCTGATATTTTTAGAAGTAATCTCATCCCCATCAATTGCCAGAGACATATTAAAGAGATTGAAGTTCTTCAGGAAATTACTACTCACCACGCCAACTATACAATCGATGCAAAAAGAATAGTGGGTATAGCAGAACTCGAATCTATAGCCTCTGCAATGTCAACCTAGAGTGAGCAAGCATAAAAAAAACAGTTTTTTTATATTAAATAAGGAACTTTAAAAATTACGAACGAATATAAAATTTTTCCTTTCTTGGTTGAAATCAAAGTACCCCGGCATCACTAAAATCATTCGAATAGACATATTGGAACTTTTTCTCTTCCCGTCACTCATATTTATCTTTTTTAATAGCTATTAGTTTTTAGCTCCTGGCTTTTGGCTACTATTTACCGTCTTTTCCCAGCCTCTATATCACAAAATTCGCTGATAATTCCCTGTTTTTAAGACATGGAAACTTGAGATTTACTATGTTACAATATGGAATAATAAACACCTATTAGTTCTGCTAATACAACATACCGTTTATTAGCATATTATAAATGCATTCTATCTTTTACAACATTCAGACCAAGGATCAAGATACAAAGAATTGCTGAAAAACTCAAGTTTGTGCCGTATGAAAGGAAGTGAGCAAAAGCTGTAGTAACTACTGCGAGGCAAAACTGACCAAGCAGACAGCATAAAATGGAGAGGAATTGGATAAAGGAAACTGTTACAAATTGCAAGGTTGTTATAAACAATTTCTCAAATCTTAGTAGATACAAAATGAACAAGCAAAACCTGATAGCCGGAATAGACCAGTCTTTGGAGTTGACTTCACCTCGGAGCACAGAGTACACCATCGGTTTGTCTTCTAAAACCCTGGCCAATTCCGACTTTTTCGGCATCGACTAAATAGAGACTGAAGTAACTGGAAATAGAACAATACAAATACAACAAAAGGAGTAAAATGAGAAAAAAAACAAGCTGTATAATTATTTCGTTTGCGGCATTATTTTTATCAGTAGCAATTTTCGCCCAACAACAGTTGATATTTGCTGTAACGGTAACAAGACATGGTGATAGAACGCCCTATGCTAAGATGGACAGCACTGTAATCAACTTTAACCAAGTGTGGCCCGAAGGAGCAGGAATATTAATGCCTGAGGGGATGAGACAGGAATATAGTCTAGGAACCAGACTGAGGGACAAGTATATAGAAACATTAAAACTCCTTCCGAAAGAATACAAGGACGGCTCTATGTATGTGATAGCTACAGACTATCAGAGAACCTTTGTAAGTGCAGAATGTGTATTAATGGGGCTTTATCCTATGGGCACAGGACCACTCCTTAATAAAAGAGATTTTGCGCTTCCTCATGGATTTCAGCCAATTCAAATACATACTGCCACAGCTGAACAACAGAAAATGATAAAACCTGAAGTTTCTGATCCTGATACATACAACAAACTTATAGAAAAGTATTCTTTTGCTCAGCCTGAATGGAAGGATAAAGAGAAAGCAATTTCATCAGACCTTGACCGCTGGAATAAACTTCTAGGCGTAAATATGACAGCTCTTATTGATGTTCTTGTTCCGGGAGACAATGTATACTGTATAACTCTGCATAATAAGCCATTGCCAAGAGAATTCACGTCTGAGGATGCAAAAAAAATATCTGATGCAAAAAGCTATGTGTGGGCTTTAAGAGCAAAGCCAAAAGAACTAGGCAAATTTCTTGGAGGGCCTTTCCTTGAGAACCTGAAGAACGATATGAATCTGGCTGCAAAAGGAAAACAGAAGTACAAATACATAATTTATTCCGGACATGATAACACGATATGCGGAATAATGAGCGGAATGGGAACACCGCTTGAGTATGCGCCTCCTTATGCTTCGCATCTGGATTACGAACTTTACAAAGACGGCTCCGAATATTATGTGAAAATTTATTATAACGACCATATAGTTAAGCTAACTGCTAAAGACGAATGCACACTACAGGAGTTTTGCAACGCTTTATGACTCACAGATACAGAATTGGATCTTTTATGAAAACTAAAACTTGTGTATTAGCCAGGACTTGACTGGCAGTTACCCCTAAGATTGTTAACGATTGTCAGGCTACTATTAACTGCACATCCATATCTTTGTTAAGCTGATCAATTTTTGTCTTCCAAATTGGTTTATCATCAAGAAAAGTTTTCATTGGAGTTCTTCCGCAGCACATTTTGCCCTGATGTGTCCTTTCATTATTATACCAATCTATCCATTTGAGGCAACATCGCTTTAATTTTAGAATGATCAATATTATTGACAGCAAAATAGAGTTGATAACCATGGGCATCAGCCCTTCCACAAAACTCAGTTCCACGGTCGGTAAGAATACTTAAAAACCCCATATCATGCTGTTCAAAAAATGCCATACCACGACCATTAAGAATATCTGCTACGGTTATAGGAGTTTCCATGGTATACCATTTGACAAAAGCAACTTTTGAATATTTATCAACAAAAGTCTGCTAGTACATACGTCCAACTCCCTTAATTGTTCCAACATAGAATGTGTCCTGGCTTCCCAAGTATCAAGGATGAGCCGTTTCAATTTCTCCCCAGGCAATATCTTCATCCTTTTTCCTTTCCAGCGCTACTATTTGCCTCTCGCTAAGAATAAGTCCTTCATCTGTAACTTTCTTTTCCAATGATATAAGGCGTAGTTTAAATTGTAATAGTTAAGATAAAATCTGACAGTTAGATTTGTCTTAACTATTCTACTTCAATTTCTCGGATATGAGATTCTTTAACTCCTTATCCTTAAGAATGGTTGCTGCTATAGCTGAATCAAATACGGGAGGGAGCTTTTTCCTTATAATATTTACCGCCGCTTCTGTAATTCCGCCTTTGGTCGAAACTATTTCTGTCAGCTCGGTGAAAGAAATATTCTTTTCTACAACCATCTTGATTGTTCCGAAGATGGTTTTCAACAGCATATTATCGGCTTGGTTTTTGGGAATTGAAGAATCCTTGATAGTCGATTGCGAGTAAATATCAAAAATACACGCAAGTATCCCGGGAGCACTGCTTGTGATATTAACAGCCGAAGCATAATCTTCTTCATTGATTATTGTTATATCCCCTATTGAACGCAGAATAGTTTCAATTTCTATAGTAGCCGATAAAGAAACAGTTTTGCTATGTGTTACGAATGTCGTGCCGTAACCTGATTTCAAAACTACGGTAGGAAGTGTTCTTGTTATTTTCCCTTTAAAGAATCTTTCGATTATACCGATTTCGACACAGGCTGCTATTGATATGATGTGGTGTTTTTCAGCATCCAATAATTCTTTGATTTCGGATAACACTTCGGGCAAAGCAAGCGGCTTAACGCACAGAAAAAGGATATCTGAGTTTTTAGCAGCATACTTATTATCAGCAACTATTGTAAGACCAGAATTTTTGGGTTCCTTACTTAATATGTCAACCATCTCTTGAGTTTCAGATATAATGATTTGCGAAGCTTTAAAAGTTTTTTGGGAAAGAAGAATTTCGAGCATCGAACTTGCCATGTGCCCATACCCGATGAATCCAATTTTTTTCATTGTTAATATCCTGTATTTGGTTATAAAAATAAGAGTTTACAGTTAAACTTATACCAAGTTTGTTGTTTTGGCATGTATTATTCCATGCATGAGTCTTAATAAATCTCGATTTCATTTTATTATATGCTTCTTGTTAGAAAAGTTATCATAAGTTTTGTTATTTTTTGCATAGGCTTTCTTCCTATTCTTGCTCAGGATGACTCTGCGCAAATAGCCGGTAACAAATGGCTTGAAGCTTACGATCTTTACGAAAAGGCAGAGTCGTTTTATGAAAAAAATGATTATTCTTCGTCTCTAGTCTATTACGGCAAAGCCCAGAAAAAATTTGAAACCCTCAAAGAAACATATCCGAAATGGAACTCCGAGCTGGTATCTTACCGTATAAGCTATTGTGAAGAAAGGCAGACTCTGATTAAAAGTAAAATAGCCATAAAAAAAAGGCAGCTTTCTGATGATGACCTTGTTGACGAGAATATAGAGATTCATTCCAAACTTGCCGAATATCAGGACATGCTCAATTCCGAGAAGGAAAAGCTTCAAGCAGCATTAAAAAAAGTAGAACTCAGCAATAATGAAATACAAAAGAATTCCATCGCCTCTGAAAAACTAAAAGAAGTACTCAGAGAAAAAATCGAATTAGAAAAAAAATATTCTTTTCTAAACGAACAACTTGAATCTAACCCCATAGCAAATACCAAACTCGTAAATGATCTGCGTTCTGATATTGAGAAACAGAACTTAGAAATGGAAAACCTTCGCAATGAAAAGAAAAAAATGAGGGAGGAGACTTCAGAACTTAATCAAAAGTACATTGACATGGCTATGGAAAAATCGAAGCTGGATTATCAGTTGAAAGAAGCTATGGAAAAAGCAAAACTCGCAGAGACTGGCCGCACAGACGTGTTAAACAAACTTGACTCTCTCTCCAGTGAGTTGGAGGCTGCAAAATCAGAAAAAGAAAGAGTTTTAAATAAAGTCTCTTATCTCGAGTCTTCAATGCAGGAGCTAAAAAACACCTCAGACTCTGCTTCGAAAACCGGAACCATGAACGAATCACTGATTAAACAGAATGAAGCGCTGCAAAAACAAATTGATTCATCCCAGTCTGATATTGACCGTTTGTTAAAAGTCAAAGAATCCTACTCCTCTCAGGTAAAATCTATTCAGGACTCTTACGAAAAGGCCGCTCAGGCTGTATCTGTTCTGAATGAAAAATATTCCGCATTGAATGATGAAACAGAAGCTCTAAGGAAAGAATTAAATCAGAAACAAAAAACAGAAAACGTGACTTCAATGAAGATGAATGAGCTTTCCGTAAAACTTTCCGAAAGTAAAGAGTCTTATTCATTGCTTAGCGAAAAATATAAAATTTTGGAAAAGAATCAATCCGTCCTTCCTGAACTCGAAGGAAGAAACAAATCATTGGAACAGGAAAAACACGATTTGGAAAACATGCTCAGCAAATATCAAAATGATTTGAACAGTATAAAACAGGAGCGTGATCAAATAGATTCTTCAAGAAAAGCGTTGACTGAAGAAAAAAACAACCTCATCAAAGAAAGCCTTAATAGTAAGTCTGTTGATGAGGAAAAGTACAGAAAAAAACTTCAGGAGCTTACGGAAGCTAATGATAAACTCGGGACTCTGGAATCGGAAAAATTCGAACAACAAAAACAAATAGAAGAGCTTTTAGGCAAAGCTGCTAAAGGAGAAGCAACTTATAGAAAGTTGAATGAAGAAAACCTAAAACTTCAAAAAGGAGCGCTGTCTGCAGAAAATACTATAAAAGAACTTCAGGAAAAATATAAAAATAGTTCGGCGGTTTCATCCGATTTGAGCCAGCAACTGAATATGAGCAATATTAAACTTCAGGAATATGAAGCTTCCAGAAAGACTCTTGAGAGCATGCTCAGGAAAACATCCTCCGAAAAAGATTCTTTGGTAAAAGCCCAGAACGAACAAAAGAAAAGACTAGATGATCTGAACCAAAAATTTTCTCAGAAAGAGAAAGAAGTTTCTGATTATAAAGAAAAAATTAATTCCAAAGATAAGGCAATAGAAGACGCATCGGACAAAATCGACAAACTCAAAGACTCATATGCAGATGAAAAGAAAAAAACAGACATGCTTATGAGTTCAATAGATAAGCTCTCCAGAGATATTGACAAAAAAAATAACGGTATAAACGATCTAGAGAAAAAACTTACAGACTCTACAGAAAGAGCTTCCTCTCTTGAATCTGAAAAAAAAGCCATAGATTCAAAATTTCAAGAGTTAGCAGAAAACACAAGAAAACTTGAAGAAGAACGCTCGGCACTGCAGAAAGACAGGGATGAAACCTTACGGAAATTATCATTGGCCAGTAACCAGTTGAAAGATTCTCAATCCAAAGTTGATTTGACTGAAGAAGAAAAAGAAAAATTACAACAAGAAATTGCTTCGCTTGGCGAGTCTCTTAAGGATTCCCAGCAAAAACTTGATTCAGTTTCAAATGAAAGGAATGCACTAAGAAACAGTCTGAATGAGTCTGCAAAAAAACTCTCTGCATATGAAGATGATAAAACCATGTATCTCAATAACATTAAAGAGTTAATCCAAAATTTAGAAGATGCCGAAAAGAAGAACCAGACATCAGAATCTCTCAGGTCACTGACAGAAGAAAGGTTTATTACCCTGAATAGTAAGATGAACGAACTTGAAAAGACCAAGAAAGACCAGAGCAATCAAATAAATAGTTTACAGTCCCAACTAGCAAAAGCTTTGGAAGCAGGAGAACCACCAGATAAAACTAATGACCTAGCAAACCTTGCGTCGGAACTTGCTGTATCAAATGAAAAAATCAGTCAATACGAGTCAGAAATTAACAAAGCGTCATCCAGAATATCCAAATACAAGACCGACTATGCCGCTCTAAACTATGATTTGGACAAAGAAAAAAAATCAAGAAGCGAACTCCAAGGCAAGTTTGATGAAGTCAGTAAAAATCTATCAGCATTAACAGAAGAGTTCAATTCTCAGAAAGCATCCAACGACAAACTTGTCGCCGAAATGAAAAGGATTAATAACGAACTTGAAAAGACCAAGAAAGAAAGAGGAAGGCTCGAAGAAGAAGCCTCAACCTCTAGCAAAAAACTTGATTCTATTCAAAAGGATTATGAGGACAAAGTGTCAGCACTAAATCAGGAAGTGGAGGCTTTGAAGAAAGATAAATCAACTAACTCATCCAATTTTGCAGAGAATCTCAGGTTAACGACGGAGCTGCAATCTATGCAAATTAAGGCAGAAGCTTTGACCAAGACACAGAATGAATATATGGCAAAAGTCCAATCTCTGACAGAAGAACTCGCTAAAGAAAAGCAAGCATCTTCAGATAAGGAAGCATCCAGCAAAAAACTTTCTGATGAAATAGCTTCTACCACAAAAAAACTGTCTTCTCTGGAACTTGAAAGAAATCTTCTTTCTTCTCAGGTCAAAGAACTCACATCTGGTATAAGCAAGAGAGAAGAGGCCATTAATTCGTTAAATTCCCAAAATAGTAAAATAGATTCTGAACTAAACTCTCTGCAAAGCGAAAATACCGCTCTGAAAGTCAACGGACAAGAAAAAGATAAACAGATAGACACTTTAACAGAATCGATAAAAGCATCCAATAGAAAACTCAACTCTGCGCTTGGAGAAAAAGCAGAACTGGAAGGACGATATAAAAGCGTTTCTGACTCTGCAAAATCTCTTCAAGATGACATAAATAACAAAGAAAAAACTATTTCTGAACTTAATTCTAAACTCAAGGAGTCTGGAGATTCCACAAAGGCCATGCAACAGCAATTGGAACACGACTTAGCTAAAGCCAAAGACGATCTTGCAAAATTGGAATATCAAAAGGCCGATAATCAATCCAGAGCAAAGAATCTCGAATCGAAACTCAGGGAAGCGGACAAGAAAGCTTTGGATAGCGAAGAAAAAATGAAAAGCCTTAATGCTGAACTGGACAACGTGAAGACCAGTTTAAAAACAGCTCTATCAGAACGAGATAATATTAATAAGAAACTTGACTCTGCATTAGCTGAATCTACAGATAAGGACAAAACCATTTCCGGTTTATCTCTAAAAAACAATGAAATTGAAGAAAATCTTCAAAAAGCCAGTAGTTCCATTAAAGATTTGAACACCCAATTGGCTAAACGCAACGGGGATATCAATGAACTGACAAAAAACTTAACAGAATCAAAGAAAGCCCTTTCAGATAGTAATAAAAAAGTAAAGTCTCTTCTATCGGAATCTGATTCTGCCGCAAAAGAAATCGAAACCTATAAAGAACAACAGTCCCAGTATGAATTAAAAATCGAAAAAATTAATTCAGAACTCCTACAAAAATCAGCCATTGCTGATGAATTACAGCAGGCGAAGTCACTGCTTCAAAAAGAAAATGTTGCTGTTAAAACTCTTTTAAAAACAATGGAATCAGAAAATGCTCAAAAGGACGACAGGATCAAGGAACTCTTAAGAATGTTTGATTCCTCCAAGGCTATCAATAAAACCTTAGACAGTTTCAAAGCAAATATGATAAGTTTTACAGAGACTGCAAGTGTAGAGTTAGTCAAGCTCGATACAAAGTATAAAGCGCAGATAGCCTTGAATGATAAATATATAAAAGAAATAGATCAACTAAAAAACCAGAAAGAATCGTTGAATGGGAAAAATACAGAACTAGCATCCAAACTGGATAAGGTTACCTATGGCTTAAATGAAGCTTCATCACAAAACGATTCGCTTAAAAAGAATCTATCAAGCGTTATGGCTGACCTAGACAGCGCTAGGAGCGAAGCCAATACAGCTAAACTCGAATATAAAAAATTATCAGATGTTCTTTCTGTTGTCCAAAACGAACTATCATTGACAAAAAACAATAATAGTTCCCTATCTGAAAAATATGAGAAAACGAAGCAGGAACTTTCTTCCCTTTCGCAAAACTCCGCTTCGGATAAAAAACTAAGCCAGCTCCAAAAGGAATACGACTCTCTTGTTAAGAAAAATGTAGAAATAGACAACGTTAATATGGAAACAAAAACCAAGATAAAATCCATCACTTTAAAACTGCAAGAATCTGAACTTCGCAAAAAGAACCTTGAAGAAATGAATGTTTCCTTTCAGAAGAAACTTATTGAGTCAAATTCCAAGTATATTGAATTAGGAAAATCCTATACTGAAAAAGAAACTATTATTGCTGAACTGTCAATAGAACTGAAGAACCTAAAAAATGATAAGGATGCCATACTTTCCAATGAAACTCAATTGCATAGAGATCTGGATGAAAAATCTATGGTTATTTCGTCGTTGCAGACGGATAATCAGGCATTCAACGAGCGGATTGCCTCATTAATCAGCCAAACAACAATACTGGAAAATGAAAAAGAATCCATAGAAAAAAAATACGCCTTAAAAACTAAAGAGCTAGACGAACTCTCGGCAAAATTGAACACGCCAAAAGAGACTTCCCCATCGGACGAAAAACTATTCAATGAACTAAACGCAAAAAATGTTTTACTCAACAAGCAAATCATAGCCTTAAATAAAAAGTTATCTCTCCTTAAGTACAATAGTAACTCTCAGGAAAAAACATCCTTATCAAAAGAAAATAAAGAAAGGGTTGTGAAATTAGTCAGGTCAGCAAGAATGGCTATCGCCAAAAACAATTATACTAAGGCTTTTAAATATCTATCCATGGCTGCCAATATGGCTAAAAACAATTATCAGATTCAAAAAAATACCGGAGTGCTAGCTATGATTAATGATAATTATTCTTCTGCTCATAAATATTTTAACAATGCTAAGGCTATCGCAACTACTGAAGATGCCAGTATATATATTGCTTTGGCTATTTGCTACATTTACTCCAATGATCCCAAAAATGCTATTTTAGAGTTTAACACTGCCGCAGAAATAGAAAACGGCACCAAGCTGGGTAAAAAGCTTGATTCTTTATGTCTGGAAATGATTTCTGGATTGAATACAGCGAGAAAAACAGGTAAGCCTTTTGATGATTTTATGCACTCCCCGGAAGTGGCATCAAACCTCTCGGAAATTCTTACTCTCTGTAATCCTCCTAAAATACAGGAAGCTGAAAAATGGAAGAATATAGCATCAAAAACTCAGCGGCAATAAGTTTCATGAATTATATCTCTCGTGATGTTACTCTTAAGGTAAAAGAAAAGCCATCTCCCGGAAGCGGGGAAATAGCAACGAACCATTCTCCTTTTTCGCTTTTCCATGTCATTTCTTCAAACCCTTCCTGAAGTAAATTAAGATTTTTATCAAATAACCTTATTTTGTATTTTCTAAGCGAGTTATCTATGGAAAAATGAATTTCTTCCCCACTATTGACTGCGTCATATTTGTACCAAATTGTCTCAGGAAAACTATTTCCAATATTATTAATTGTAACCTCTCCCGATATTACGGGAATCTTATCTATATCAAATCCGGTATATGAAGAATACGATGCTGTTTCCACTCCGGTAGTCTTATCACTGGAAAACCTGATGCTACTGTCTCCTCTGTTATTAAGTCCCTGAACAAATGCCAGATTTTCATTGACAGGCAATAGGAGTTGATGTTCACCCGATATTTTAACTATAAAGCTGCCATTCTTTTCTGTGAGGCTGAATGTGGGATCGTCGCTCCACGATAAATTATTCCACGCCATATTATTTATCAGATACTTTTTCCATACCCTGTTCTTCCATGTTTTGAGACAATTATTTTTAATACCACATGCCTTTTCCTTTTCTCCAATTAGCTTTATCACATAACTATCGTACATACACCTGTCCGGTTCTGAACCGTCAGAGCCATACTGAATCATTAAAATGTGTCCGGTAATATCTCTAAAAACTATTTCCTCTGTACTGCCTTCAACAGAATATCTTTTCCCGTTGAACTTTAATTTTTTGTTAACTCTTTCTCCAAGTAACGCATTTTTAGTCCAAAGCAAGCTTCCTGCTTCGTCCTTTGTTATTTCATCATACCCTGAAGAGTAAACATATTTTCCTTCTATCTTAGCTAAATCAGAAATTGAATCCCATTCCGGATACCGTGGCAAAACAGGTTCTAATTTAAATTTTTCACTCAGCGCGCTTTTTAAACAAAATCTCATTATCGGGTATTTGATTAAATCAGCAGCATCACAATTAGTCAAAATTATCACCCCTAGTTTTTTGTCTGGCAATAACCCCATTAAAGAGTTAAAATTTCCCGTGCTTCCGTCTTTCATCCAAGTTCTTCCTGCATACGAAAGAGTTGAATCGTGAACGCTGTCAAAACCTAGGCCTGGAACAAAATAAGAATTTATATCCAGAGGAGAAACTTCAGATTCACCCATTTCTGAGAGAGTTTTTGGTTCCAATATTTTTGCCCCTCCCGGAATTTTTCCATCATTAAGAAGCATTATCAGAAATTTTGACATATCTTCCACTGTAGTAAATAGCCCTCCTGTAGCTCCGGCTACCCCGTTAAACTGTATCGGAGGAGCCTCATGTCCATTTATATATCCTTTGGCTAATCGCTGGCCATTAGTCAAGGTAAAAGAACTTGATTTCATATCTAGCGGTTTAAGTAAATTCAGTTCCATCACCTGACAGAAAGTCTTATCGTTTTCATTGTTCATTTTTTTAATAATTTCACCGGCAAGAATAAATCCGGTATTACCGTAAACAGCAATTTCTCCAGGAGCGTAGCTAGGGTAATCAGATTTTAAGTAATCAAGAAGCCAGTCGATATATAAATTGCTTCCCCATCTGCTCCATACCTCTTCCACTGCCATATTATTGTACAAGTCCCCGGGTATTCCAGAGTGGTGGTTAAGCAGTCTGCGAATCGTAATACTTTCGGACTGATCTTTAAACCGATCAAGCATCTTAAAGTTTCGTATATACTCTTTTATAGGGGTATCAAGCGAAACAATCCCTTTGTCCATATATTGCAATATTGCGGCGGCTGCAAAGGTTTTTGAACCTGAACCTAACATATATACCGTATCGGGCGCTGCATGAATTTTTTTGTCAAGGTCAGCAAAACCAAACCCTTCCTTCCAGACAATTTTATCATCATAAACAAGAGCAATACTAAGGCCTGTTATGTTATGCTCTTTCATCGCTTTTTTTATATATTCGGAAGTCTTACTTACAGTCTCTTTAAATTCAGTGATTTCTCCAGTTTCACCACTACAAACAACTGACGAGCTAAGAGTTAGCAGTGTCAAAAAAATCGTTCGGATTATCAGCAAGTTCATCTATGTCCTTATGGTAGAGTAGATTATTTAACAGGCAATTTTACGCTTTCGTACCACCAATGCCCTTCATTCCTATGGAACTCTATTATGCCTTTTACTTCTTTTTGAACAGGCTGTAAAGTCTTAGAATCAACAAGAGTGACGTTGGCCGTATAATCTATGGATTCATAAGTTCCGTCCGGTGTTTCTTGCTCCCGCGAATTAGTTGCCTCAAATTCATTTATGACAGTATCTTTGAAAATATAACTACCATGTCCTCCACCCATTAGCCGGAGATTTACATCTTTTTTGATAGCCTCGTTCATCACGTCGTCAGGCACCTTGGTTACAGAACATCCATCCAATAAAACAATAACTAGCAATAAGAAGAGGTTTAATAAATTTATTTTTTTCATAAAACATCCTATTTGGTTTTTCTTCTTTTCTTGTAAACCACTAAATTCGATTATATTCCATTTTGATTTATTGTGAAATAAACTTTAATGAAAGTAGGTGTTTTATGATTGGATTAATAATGGCAGGCGGTTCAGGAAAAAGGTTCTGGCCTTTAAGCAGGCAGAATTTTCCGAAACAGTTTCTAAAAATCACTTCAGATGTTTCCATGATAAAAACGACTTTCAACAGAATGTCAGGAAAAATCAAAAAAGAAGATATATATGTCGTGACATCAAAAAACCAAGTACATCTCGTAAAAAACGATATCAGTGAAATCAGAGACGAGAACATCATAGTCGAACCTCATGGAATGAATACTGCGCCTGCAGTAGCTTTAAGCATGAAATACCTTTCAGAGCGATACGACAAAAATGAAGTAGTCTTTATAGGCGGATCTGACTATGAAATACTCAATACTCAGGGCTTCATTGATTCTCTGGAGCCTGCCGAAAATGCCGCTATACTTGGGAATCTCGTAACTTTCGGAGTTAAACCGACTTTCGCTTCCACTGGATACGGATACATAGAAGGAGGAGAAACAGCCAAATACGGACTGAAAGTCAAAACTTTTAAAGAAAAACCTGACGAAGAAACAGCAGAAGAGTTTGTCAAAGCAGGAAACTTTTTCTGGAACAGCGGAATGTTCGTTTGGACTTTAGAGAAAATATCCGAAGCCTATAACAACTATCTTCCGAAGGTAAAAACACTATGCGATGACATTGCTCTTTTGTGGCATAGAAACGGTTACAAAGCCGATATTTCAGATATTTACGCAAGAATGCCAAAGATTCCTGTCGATATAGGAATAATGGAACAAGCTGAAAATCGCATTGTCATACCTGTTGATTACGGTTGGAGCGATGTAGGTGGATGGAAAGCTCTGTATGAGATCTCCAAAAAAGACCATAACGGCAATGTCACAAAGTGTTTAAATCTTAGCATTAACTCTTCCGGAAATTATATTAACTCAAATAAATTTGTAGCTATGATTGAAGTAAATAATCTGGTTGTGATTGACACAGCTGACGCTCTTCTGATAGCAAATATGGACAAAGCAGAAAGAGTAAAAGATATTGTAAGCACTTTAGAAAATAATAATAGAAAAAACCTCTGTTGAGTTACGAAATTCTATTCTATTTTGCTATTGATTTTTTTCTCAAATACAATAAACTGTAATTCATGATTTTTGTTTTCGCTAACTAACCATAACAAGCAAAAAGGAAAGGGTTAAATTATGGCAATTAAAGTTGGTATCAACGGATTCGGAAGAATAGGAAGAATGGCTTTCCAGGCTATTTGCGACCAGGGTCTGCTAGGAAAGGAAATTGATGTAGTAGCAGTAGTGGATGTGTCAACAGACGCTGATTATTTTGCTTATCAAATGAAGTATGACTCTGTTCACGGACACTTCAAACATCAGGTTTCAACCTGCAAATCAGACGCTTCAAAAGAAGAGAATGACACTATCGTCGTAAACGGCAATAAAATTCTCTGTGTAGCAGCTACAAGAACTCCTGACCAGCTCCCTTGGGGAAAACTAGGCGTAGAGTATGTAATTGAATCAACAGGTCTTTTTACTGATTCAGAAAAAGCTAAAGGGCACATCGCCGCAGGCGCAAAAAAAGTTATTATTTCAGCTCCTGGAAAAGGCGAAGTCAAGACTATCGTTATGGGCGTAAATGAGAACGAATACGATGCATCAAAGCACCACATCGTTTCTAACGCTTCCTGCACAACAAACTGCCTGGCTCCGGTCGTTCATGTCATCCTCAAAAGTGGCATAGGAATTGAAAAAGGCCTAATGACCACCATTCACAGCTATACAGCTACACAAAAAACAGTTGACGGCCCGTCAAAGAAAGACTGGAGAGGCGGACGCGCAGCAGCTTGCAATATTATACCTTCAACAACTGGCGCAGCAAAAGCTGTAGGCGAAGTTCTTCCTGTCACAAAAGGAAAACTCACAGGTATGGCTTTCCGCGTCCCAAGTCCTGATGTCTCTGTAGTAGATCTTACTTTCACTGCAGCAAGAGATACATCTATCGAAGAAATTGATAAGCTCATGAAAGAAGCTTCTCAGACTTACCTCAAGGGTATCCTTGGTTATACTAACGAAGAACTTGTTTCCACAGACTTTGTACATGATCAACGTTCTTCTATTTATGATTCTCTAGCCACAACACAGAACAATCTCAAGGGAGAAAAGAGATTCTTCAAGGTAGTTTCATGGTATGATAATGAATGGGGTTACTCCAACAGAGTTATTGATCTTATCAGACATATGGTAAAAAAAGCCTAAACTTAAAAACTTTACATACAAATATGGCAGGGCAACCTGCCATTTTTTCTTACCAAGGAATTGATGATATTTTGTTAAAAAGGAGTTTTGAAATGGGATTAAACAAAAAAAATATCAGAGATATAGATCTCAAAGGCAAAAAAGTTGTAATGCGCGTAGACTTCAATGTTCCTATCAAAGAAGGAAAGATTAAGGATGACACACGTATTGTCGCTGCCCTTGAATCTGTCAGATATATTATAGAAAAAGGCGCATCGTTGGTTCTTTTGAGCCATCTTGGACGTCCGGACGGAGAAAAGAAAGTCGAGTTTTCAATGAGGCCTGTAGCTGTAAGACTTGAGCAGCTTCTCGGGAAAAAAGTTATATTTGTAGATGACTGTATCGGAGAAGCAGTAGTAAAACAAGCCAACGCTCTAAAACCTGGCGAAGTCATGCTGTGCGAAAATACGCGTTTCTATAAACAGGAAGACATGAAGGCAAAAACCGATGAAGACAAGAAACTGCAGGATGCCTTCGTAAGAGAACTTGCCAAGCTTGGCAATGTTTATGTCAATGACGCTTTTGGAACAGCTCACAGAGCTCATGCTTCTACCGCTCTTATATGTAAATATATTAGGCCTTCTGTCGCAGGATTCCTGATGGAAAAGGAAATTGAATACTTAGGTAATGCTGTTTCCGATCCTAAACGCCCATTCATAGCAATCATAGGTGGAGCCAAAGTTTCAGGAAAATTGGAAGTTCTAAAAAGTTTGATGGGAAAAGTAAATACTATCATCATTGGCGGCGGAATGGCATATACATTCCTTAAGGCACAGAATCATACAATCGGCGCTTCGTTATGTGAAGATGACCTGATTATAACAGCTCAGGAAACTTTGCTGGCCGCCAAAGAAAAAGGCGTCAAATTTATGCTGCCCGTTGATAATATCATCGCAGATAAATTTAGCAATGACGCTGCCATCAAAACAGTTGGTCTGGATATACCTGATAACTGGATGGCTCTTGATATCGGACCAAAGACAGTAGCTCTCTATTCTGAAGAAATTCAAAATGCAAAAACAATCGTCTGGAATGGCCCGATGGGTTGCTTCGAAATGTCAAACTTTGCAAACGGCACTATGTCTGTATGCAAGGCAATAGCTGAAAGCGGCGCCATCAGCGTAATTGGCGGCGGCGACTCTGTTTCTGCTGTTAATCAAAGCGGACTGGCAAGTAAAATGACACATGTCTCAACAGGCGGCGGAGCCTCTCTTGAGTTTCTTGAAGGGAAGAGCTTGCCTGGAATAACAGCTCTTGACGAAAAATAACTTGTCTGTTTTGATGACTTAAAAGCCTGCTCTCGCAGGCTTTTTTTTATGGCAATACATCTAAATTTTCTTTAAAAAAAGCCATTTTTGTGGTATATTCACTTTAGCCTCTCAAAAAAACAATAAAAATCTCCCGAAGCAACAATTAATATACGAAATGAATTGGTTCCTAATATATGCAGCAATATTTCTATGCTCATTGATTTTAACTTCTGTATTCACACCCATTTTTAAAAGCATAGCTATAAAAATCGGCCTAGTTGATATTCCGTCTCAACAAAGACACAAAAACCATGCAAAAATAATCCCTCTCATGGGAGGGGCGGCAATGTGTTCGGGATGGCTAATCACTATACTTGCCGGCTTTCTTATTCCTATTCTAATAAGAGAAAACATACCTCAGTACATCGCTGGAGACATAAGCGGGATATTTATGACACAAAAAAGAATCATCGTCATAGCAATAGGCGCTTTGCTTATAACCTTCTTGGGATTGCTGGATGACAGGTTCCCCATGAGTGCCAAACTTAAATTCTTCGGGCAGTTTGTTATTGCGGCATTTGTCGTAACTTTCGCAGATATTAAAGTATCGCTTTTCCTTAACTCTGCGATACTAACATGGTGCATTACTGTCTTTTGGATTCTTCTTATAGTGAACGCTGTTAACTTCTTTGACAACATGGACGGACTGGCCTCAGGAATAGCCGGAATTGCCTTTTTTTTCTTTATGATTATTGCTATAATTTTCAAACACTATTTCATAGCTAGCCTAAGTGCCGCAGGGTTAGGAAGTTGTATGGGGTTCTGGTTCTTTAATAAATCTCCAGCAACAATATTCATGGGGGACAGCGGCAGCCATTTTCTAGGTTATACCCTTGCAGTCACTGGCGCATTAACCACATACTACCAACAGGGAATAACTCAAACAGAATTGGCAGTCTTCATCCCCATTTTCGTTTTAGCTATTCCTCTATTTGACCTACTGTCAGTCGTCATCATCAGGCTAAAAATCCGTAAACCCATATACATCGGAGACAATAATCATATCTCTCATAGATTCCACAAAATGGGTATGACAAAAAAAACGGCAGTTTTATGTGTCCATCTCTTGGCAATAATTGTCTCACTCAGCGTCCTGCCATTGCTTTGGGGTGACTCTAATACGGCGGCAGTCTGCCTCATTCAGGCATGCGTGATTCTTTTTTTAATATCTATACTTCAATATACGGTAAAGAAAAACTAAGATATGCTAACCTTAAATTGTTCCAAGACTATCAGGACAATCTGGACAGCCAAAATCAGTTGAAAAATAGAGAATATCCAACCAATTAAAGCCAAAATCGGAATTGTAATTGCTTTAACTATTCTTTCTGCATAAATCATCGCCAAATAATTTAAAAGCATAATAACTATCAGAACAGCAAGTACAAGTGTCAATATTCCGAAGTAATGCGCAGGGTTAAAAATTTTAATGCAAAGTATGCCAGCAACACCAGCAGGGGATATTATGTACGGAATGCTTAAAGAGTAGGCTAGCTTGTCAACTGCTGAAAGTTTACTGATCTCACTTGCTACATCAAAAAGAGACGAAGGATTCTTTATCATGTTTATCATCATAAATCCTTGAGAGAATAATAATATGGCAATAACAAGAGAGATAGCAGGAGTAGATACATTCCACCTGTCCATAATATAAGGTCCGATTACGGCTATGAACGAGACTATAATAGTTGAGATTATTGTAGCCTTCAATGCTATTTTTCTCTTGACATAGCCTTCAAATTTTTCAGTCATCAGGATGAAAGGCAACATCACCTTCAAGGGGCCTAAAGTAACAAAAAGAACCACTAGTATTTCGACAAGCATATTTATTTTCATTTACTCTAAAAAGTATTTATCAATAAGTTTTGGAAGCTAGCCAAATAATATTTTCGCAAAGTCTGTCTAGCGTAGACAGTGCTTCTTTGTCATTCTCCACATCACCTTTAGCTCCGCCAAAACCGATGTTCCAATAACTGGAACCAGGTACAATCATATCATTAATAATATACCAATAAGCAAGTTGAGCATAAGTAAAATTCTGCCCCGCTCTCCTGGCAACTATTACCGGAGCACCGATTTTCCTTGAAAAGAGATTACCATTTCCTCTTGATACATATCCAGCCCTGTCGAGAAGCATTTTTATCTGGGCAGTAGCTGAACCGAAATAAACAGGAGTTCCCGAAATTATAATGTCAGCTTTCACCATTTTATCGAAAATAGCCTGAAAATCATCAGTTTTAATAGAGCAAGCAGCCTGGCCGTTTCTACAGCCCATACATGCTACACAAGGTTTCAATTCCTTGCCCGCCAAAAGAACAACTTCTGATTCTATGCCGGATTTGGCAAATTTATCAGCACATCTTCTTAGCATTAGCTCGGTATTACCATTTTTTCGCGGACTTCCACAGATAAGTAAAGCTTTCATTTGGTTTTCCTATATTTACAATTATGACTTTTGGGCAGTTGAGCAGAAAAAAACAAAACATCTGAAATTTGAGCTCGAATGTAGATTGGCAAAAAAACTATTCGTTCCCTTCGTAGTAATAGAGAGCTGCACCCAAAGCCCAGCTTACTTCTGCACCACCAATTTTGAAAACATCTCTGATTTTTGTATCGGCACCAAAACCAAGTCGCTGCAAAAGATCTATTACCAAAACGGAACCAATATAATAACCATATAAATACTGATCGTTTGGCCATTTATTCTCCATTTCTTCCCAAGACATTTTAGCAAAACTTTCGGCTTTCGCTTTAATTTGATTAATACTGGCTTCTTTACCCAAGGAGAAAGGTTTGGAATTTGTCAGATAATAGTAATAACCAATTCCAACAAATTGAGTTTTATCCAGTATGGCTTTAGGAATAGGCTCTACTTTATGAACATCATTAATTAATATTTTTACATCTGCCAAGCATTGATCATAATCTCCATTTCCTGTAGTAGTAACCATAGCCAACCCTCTAGGAACACAATTCGGATCATCAAGATACTGTTCCCGTAAATGATCGTTACCGATACCAAGATATGATCTGGAATGAACGAAGTAAGTTTTCTTGCCTATTTTTATTTTCTGAGTATTTCCTGAAGGCCCGTCAACTTCATAAGCTACCTCTATAGTCGCTCCCCCAATGTCAATAACGCCATAGGTAGCAGAAGATTCTAATTTGTTTTCGAAAAAATTAAGCCCAATCCAATCAAAAGCTCCTTCCATTTTTTCAGGCATCGTCCCAACAAATTTTAAATTCAATTTTGTGTTCTCTTCGAAATAACCTTTGAGTTTCTCATATATCTGCAGCGCCCTATATGGAGAAACCGATCTCATATCGCCTGTCGCCATAAAATAAAAGTCAACATCGTTTTCCTTTACACCTTCAGGGAGTCCTTTTCTAAGGCTATCTATCAATGGATCCGCATACTCAGGAATTATGTCCGTTGAAAAAATATGGGCTAGCCCTATATGAACATCATCATTCTTAAGAGGTATGGCTTTGTATTTAACTACACCGTCTACATTCTCAATGTCAAACAAGTGAATCATACTGCCGGTGCTACCCGAATCAACCACCGATATATACTTGGCCAAAAGGAGTGGCTGAAACAAAAAAGCAAACACTACTAAAACTATTGATATTAGTCCTGCATTCTTCATATTTATAATGATTAAAGGCTCTGATTTCAGAGCCTTTATTTACGTTAGATATAAAATTTATGCGCCAGCCGACTTAAATGTGTCGCTAACTATTTTCTGGGCTTCCTCTTGTATTTTCTTGAGGTGTTCTTTGCCCTTAAAGCTTTCAGCATAAATCTTGTATACATCTTCTGTTCCAGATGGCCTAGCGGCAAACCAGCCATTGTCTGTAACGACTTTTAGTCCGCCTATTTCGGCATTATTTCCCGGGGCTCTTGTAAGTTTAGCTACAATTTTTTCTCCGGCAAGCTCTGACGCGGTAACTTGGTCAGGAGAAAGTTTTTCAAGGACTTTCTTTTGTTTCGCATTAGCCACAGCATCCATTCTTTCATAAATAGGAGCGCCGAATTTGTTGGTTAAATCCTTGTAGTGCAATCCTGGGTCGCGTGATGTCTTGGCTGTAATTTCAGCAGCAAGAAGAGCCAGAATTATACCATCCTTGTCTGTTGTCCAAACCTTGCCGTTCTTTCTTAAGAATGAAGCACCGGCACTCTCTTCTCCGCCAAAACCGAATGAGCCGTCTACTAGTCCAGGTACAAACCATTTAAAGCCCACGGGAACTTCGCAAAGCCTTCTGTTGATGCTCTTTGCTACACGGTCAATAATTGAGCTTGAAACAAGTGTCTTGCCTACAGCTGCATCTTTCCTCCATCCTGCTCTGTTTTGAAATAAATACCAGATAGCTACAGACAGATAGTGATTAGGATTCAAAAGCCCTGAACTCTTTGTAACAATACCGTGTCTGTCGAAATCAGGGTCATTCCCCCAGGCTATATCATATTTATCCTTAAGATCTATAAGTCCAGCCATAGCATAAGGCGAGGAGCAGTCCATACGGATCTTTCCGTCTTTATCAACATTCATAAAGCTGAAGGTCGGTTCATAATGGCAATTTCTTAACTCTATATCAAGACCGTAATGATCTGCGATTGGCCCCCAATATCCCAAACCTGAACCGCCCAAGGCATCTGCACAGAGCTTAAGCCCTGCGCCTTTTATCGCATCCATATCTATTATGTTTGCCAAATCTTCAACATAAGGTTTAATGTAGTCATGATTATGGGTAGTTTTTGCCTTAATAGCTTTTGCGAACGGAAGTCTTTTGACTTCTTTGTTTCCATTTTTCAGGAAGCTGTTTGCTTTGTCTGCCACCCATTTTGTAATGTTTGTGTCAGCAGGCCCTCCATTTGGCGGATTATACTTGATGCCACCGTTGTCAGGTGGATTATGGGAAGGAGTTACTACAATACCGTCTGCCATTCCGGAAGTTTTATCTCTGTTGTATGTAAGAATGGCGTGAGAAATTCCAGGTGTAGGGGTATATCCTCCCTCAGATTGAATCATTACATTCACTTCATTAGCAGCCAAAACCTCAAGCGTAGTAATAAACGCAGGTTCTGATAACGCATGCGTATCTATCCCTAAAAACAAAGGCCCTGTAATGTTAGCTTCTTTTCTATAATGACAAATTGCCTGAGCTATAGCAAGAATGTGATCTTCGTTAAAGCTGCCTTTGAAAGAGTTCCCTCTATGTCCAGAAGTACCGAAAGAAACAAGCTGACTGACATCAGACGGGTCTGGCTTTATCGTGTAGTAAGCACTGATAAGCTTTGGAATATTCACTAGAATAGATTTTGGCGCAGGTTTTCCTGCAAATGGACTTGTAGCCATAGTTATCCTCCTTGTTTGTATCTTTTGATGTGTAATAATATTTAAGCATTAAAGTTAGTTTGTAATTGTAACAAATATTTTAACCATTGCTATTTTAAAAACTAATTTTCTTTGAAACTGTTATGAAAATATTAGTTATTATCCCTACTTTCAATAATGATAAAACTATTGAAAATCTACTGAAAAAAACATTATTATTTGCCACTGATATCTTGGTTGTTAATGATGGAAGTACAGACAAAACGCAGGAACTATTATATACATTTGACTATATCAGTATTCTCGATATCCCCATCAATGCAGGCAAGGGAAATGCTATCAGACAAGCTATTGAATGGGCCACAAACAGAAATTACACACATATAGTTACTATGGATGCAGACGGACAGCACAAGCCTGAAGAACTACCTATATTCTTTGATGCTATCAAACAAAATGACGACTCGATAATACTCGGATGCAGAGACTTCTCTTCCAATGCAATTCCATTTGCCAGCAGATTGGGCAGAAAATGTTCAAATGCCGCATTCAAACTCACAACCAAAGTCTCACTCAAAGATACTCAGAGTGGATTCAGAACCTATCCCGTTAAACAACTCTCAAATTTATCCTGTACTAAAAACCACTACGACTTTGAGATGGAAGTTCTTCTAAAAGCCGTTGCAGCTAGAATTCCGATTAAGGAAGTGAATGTATCAGTTCTCTATTCAGAAGAAACAAAAAAAATGTCACACTTCAAACCTCTTATTGACACCTTAAGAATCGCAAAATCTATCTTTGGGAAAACTACCAGAAAACAATAAACAATTCACCCCCCCCTACTACATAACAAGCCTTACATTTAATTCTGACCAAACCATTTATTATAAAGCCTATAAAAATTATAATTACCGTTATAAACCTGCGGAGTATAACGATAAAGAGAAGCAGTGGCACGGTTTTCAAGATGCACATCTTGCTCTGAAGAACCACCAAAAGGGTTAGGTAACGTGTTGTATAAATGTACATTGTCTCCAACTTGGTAGCCAACCATATCATTATCCTGCGCACGTTCATAATTATAACGAAGTTGCCAAGCTGCATTTTCAACCTGTTTAGTAAAGCCAACATACAGCAAACAACTGTCTGAGTAACCATACCCGGCAGCCCAATCAAAAGAGTGTTGAGAATAATCTGTACGCGTAATGAGACCTTGTTCCTTTTGCAAAGTTACCAAAAGAACTTTCGGATTGACTGTCCCTGTTGAAGCATTTATTTCTATTATTCCATCAAAAGAAACGCCAGCAGCATCTCCATAACCATGCGAGGCATCATAAATTATCTGAGCTGCTGATCTTCCATTTTCTGAATAATCTTTCAGTATCCCGCCAATGCTATCTAGAAATTTCTGAATATCTTCAACATTCATATCGTTGATGTTTACAAAATCTCTGTCAGAAATAAGATTATCAGGATTAAATTCAGCAGCTTCGGTATTCAATACTAACACAAAAGAAATGATATAAATGAACATTAATACAGTTTTCCGCATAGAAAGACTCATAACATCATCTTTTTTAATTGTGCTTTCTTCCTATAAAAATTCTTACTACCCTGTTCAATAGAAGAAGATTCCCCATATCTCTTTTTATGCTTTTACTTTTAGAAGCTTTTAGATCCTTGAAGTTGCGGACTTTGTTTTGATGATCTATAAGAATCGTTTTTAGAGAATTCTTCGCCTTTGCCGTTAAGTTTTTGATTCCATCTACAGTATTTTTAAGTTTATAGCTCTTCATTCCTAAGCCTTTTGCCATTGCTGCACATTAAAATGTTAAAAAATATAAGTATCTATACCTTTTAGGGTAACAAGGGGGCAAAAGCTACATTTAATTTCAAAAAACAAAAAAAAATAACTATCCACTTCACTAACGCTGGCTTTGCAATATGCGATCAGTTAGGCAGACCGGTATTTAAAACTGAATCAACTACATTCTACAAAGAATAAGAGCTGACAAACAAGGCGACATTATAAAAGGCCGATTTACTTCGGCCTTTTGTTTTTTGCTCTCTGTCAATTTGAGTTTCAAACAACTAAGTTTTTCGCAGTAACTATGTCCAGTTTAAAACAATTTCTTGAATTACTCCATGTTTCAGGTTTAATTACTCTATAATACAGAACAATTCTAAAACTAATTTGAAGGTGAAATATATGCTGGATATCAATCTCATAAGAAAAGAACCCGAAAAAGTCAGAAACGCCCTTTTGAAAAAAGTTGACGAAATTGACTTTACAGAACTTCTGGACTGGGACAAAAAGAGAAGGGAACTCATTCACAACGCAGAAGCTCTAAAGGCTAAACGTAATGAAGTTTCTGTCATTATCCCTCAATTAAAAAGACAAGGAAAAGACGCATCCCTAGAACTTGCCGAAATGAAACAAGTCTCAGATAATATAAGAACTCTGGATACTGAACTAGCTGATGTTTCAGCAAAAATCACAGCATACCTTGACACTTTGCCAAATATTCCTGCCGACGATGTGCTACCCGGTGGTAAAGAAAACAACCAAGTTGTACGTGAATGGGGAGTAAAACCCCAATTCCCGTTCACACCTAAAGATCATGTACAGCTTGCTACATCACTTGGGCTTATCGATTATGATCGCGGAGTCAAAATGGGAGGAAATGGTTTTTGGCTTTATAAAGGGAAAGGTGCGATTTTAGAATGGGCGCTTCTGAACTATTTTATTTCTACGCATTTAGCCGACGGATATGAATTTATCTTGCCCCCTCACCTTTTGACCAATCAATGCGGCTACACAGCAGGACAATTTCCCAAGTTCGTTGAAGATGTATTCCATATTGAAGGAGATAATAAAGCAGAAAGCACTCATTTCCTGTTACCTACGGCAGAAACAGCTCTAATTAATTTTCATAGAGACGAAATTCTTAAAGAAGAAGAACTTCCCAAAAAATACTTTGCCTATTCTCCCTGCTATAGAAAAGAAGCTGGTAGTTACAGGGCTTCAGAAAGAGGTATGATAAGAGGCCACCAGTTTAACAAAATAGAAATGTTCCAGTTCACAACACCGGAGAATTCAGACAAAGCACTGGATGAACTTGTTTCGAAAGCTGAAAAACTTGTTCAAGGGTTAGGAATACACTATAGGACTTCTAAACTGGCCGCTCAGGATTGCAGTGCATCAATGGCAAAAACTCTAGATATAGAGCTATGGATTCCAAGCATGAATGAGTTCAAGGAAGCAAGTTCCTGCTCCAACGCCCATGAATACCAAGCAAGACGCGGAAACATCAGGTTCAAAAGAACCAATACAGGCAAAAATGAGTTCATTCACTCTTTAAATGCTTCAGGGTTAGCCACAAGTAGATTATTTCCAGCCATACTTGAAGCTCACCAGCAAGAAGACGGCAGCGTCATAGTACCGGAAGTTCTCAGACAATTCACAAAATTTGACTGCATTAAACCTTAACTTTTTATTTTTTAATTCATGAGCGAAAAAGATATCTCTCCAGACGAACAAAAAAACAATAGCATCACTGTCAATGACGAGCAAAAACAGCCTCAGGAAAGCAATGTTGACAAGGAGGAAGGTGCTATAATCATACCAAAAAGAGAAGATAATAATATCACCGCAGTTCCTATATTGCCGCTCACAGATACTGTAGTTTTTCCATATACTCTTAGCACTCTCGTCATCGATAATGAAAAAACTATTAATTTTGTTACCAAGATAGCTGAGGGCGAAAGACTTTTGTCTCTGTTCCCCGATTTGTCGAATCATTCAGATACCGCCACTTCAAATCAGGCATTTAAAGAAAACAAAGAAATCAAAATAGAGACCATCAAATTTGAATCTAAAACTATCTCGCGTGTCGGTGTCGTTGGCAGAATTGTAAAACTTCTTAGATTCCCTGACAACACCGTAAGAATATTAGTAAGAGGCCTGAAGAGAGTCAGGCTTCTTAACATAATTAGTGGCGGCCCTGAAATCACCGGCACAATAGAAGAACTTCCAGATATACAGGACAACAGTCTGGAATGCGCAGCTATGGCTAAAAACGCACAAAGACAGTTCCAAGAGATTACTAATATGTCGCCAAACTTTCCTGAAGAACTCAAGGTGGCTATTTTAAATATTGAAGATTATTCAAGGCTTACTGACCTTCTTGCAGACACTTTAAACATAAACTTTTATGAAAAACTAGGCTTACTAACGGCTCCTACTTTGAACGAAAGACTGCATCTTCTCACAATACTTCTAAACCGTGAAGTTGAAGTACTTCATTTAGGTAATGCCATCCAGAGCCAAGTCAGTAATTCTCTAAGCCAAGCACATCGAGATTTCTTTCTGAGAGAACAGCTCAAAGCAATAAAAAAAGAACTCGGGGATCAAGATACAAATCCGGATATCACGAATATAAAAAAACGCATGTCTGAAAAAAAGGCCCTCCCAAAAGCTGCAATAGAAGTAATAAGCAAAGAAATGGACAGGCTTGCATCAATGCAACAGGCTTCTCCTGAATACCATGTTTCGTACAACTATATTGACTGGATATTATCTACCCCATGGGGTGAATATACTGACGATAAAAATGATATACATAAAGCTAAACAAACTCTTGATAAGGACCATTACGGACTCAAGGACGTTAAGGAACGCATTCTTGAACTGTTGGCTGTACTGCAGCTCAAAAAAGATAAAAAATCTCCCATAATTTGCTTTGTAGGGCCCCCTGGCGTAGGAAAAACTTCGCTTGGACAATCCATAGCAAGAGCCATGGGCAGAAAATTTGTAAGGATGTCGCTTGGAGGAGTAAGAGATGAAGCAGAAATAAGAGGCCACAGGCGCACCTATGTCGGCGCACTGCCAGGCAGAATAATTCAAGGCATAAAAAAAGCAGGAAGTTCAAACCCTGTATTCATGCTTGATGAAGTAGATAAAATCGGTTCAGATTTCAGAGGTGACCCTTCGTCAGCCCTTCTTGAAGTCTTGGATCCCCAACAGAACCATGCGTTCAACGACCACTATCTGGAGCTCGACTATGACCTTTCTACCGTAATGTTTATAGCCACAGCCAACATTCTAGATACAATACCCCCTGCTCTCATTGATAGAATGGAAATTATCAGACTGCCAGGGTACACGCCTAACGAAAAGGCTGAAATAGCAAGAAAATATCTTGTTCCAAGACAAATATTGGAAAATGGACTCAGAAAAAGCCAACTATCTATTCCTCTGGCCTCAATTAACGAACTTATTACTTATTATACACAAGAATCAGGAGTCAGAAACATAGAAAGAATCATTGGCACACTTTGCAGAAAAGTAGCCAGAAAAATTATTGAAAAAGAAATCGCACCAGACGCTAAAACCACAATATCCCCTTCAGATATCAAATCTTATCTTGGCAAGCGTAAATTCATTTTAGAGGAAGTTGAAAGAAAACCCGAGGTAGGTCTAGCCATTGGCATGGCCTGGACAAGCGTAGGCGGTACCATTCTTCCGGTAGAATCCAATATGATGCCTGGAAAAGGTTCACTTCAACTTACAGGCTCACTTGGAGATGTAATGAAAGAAAGCGCTCAAACAGCATTTAGTTATATCAAAAGCAATTATAAGAAGTTTGATATCAATCCAGACCTTTTCAAGAAAAATGATTTCCATTTGCATGTTCCAGACGGAGCCACACCTAAAGACGGCCCCTCTGCCGGTATTACGATTACAACCTCATTAGTCTCCCTCCTTACTCACAGAAAAGTCAGAGTAAGAACCTCCATGACAGGAGAAATAACATTAAGAGGAAAAGTGACTGCTATCGGAGGCCTCAAGGAAAAAGTCATTGCAGCCCTTCGCTCCGGCATAAATGTTGTTATCATCCCCAAACAAAATGAAAAAGACATTGATGATATTCCCGAAGAAATAAGGGAAAAAATAAAGTTCGTCTTTGTTGAAAATGCCGAACAGGCTATTGATTACATGCTCATCAGGGAAAAACCTAATGGAAAAAAGTGATTTCACTGAAGACATTCAGTACACCAGACAGATAAGATTTACCGCTATCTGCGGTTTGATTGCGAGTGTCGTTCTAGTGATAGTCAAGTTCGTCTTGGGCATCTTAGGAAACAGTTACTCAGTAATAGCTGACGGAGTAGAAAGCATATCCGATACTGTTACCGACATAACACTAATTCTGGGAATCCAGTTCTGGTCGGCTCCGCCAGACGAGAATCACCCGTATGGACATCGCAAAATAGAGACAATAATAACGGCATTTATAGGCATAATGCTTCTTTTCGCAGCATTCTTCATCATCTACAAAGCTATTTCAGGAATAACCTCGGGAAAACGGGAAGATCCCGTAAAAGGAATTGCTCTTCTTGCACCCGTAATAGCCATACTTATCAAAGAATTTATTTACAGATGGACTCTGAATGTTTCTAGAAAATTGAAATCATCTGCTCTCTATGCCAATGCCTGGCATCACAGGTCGGACGCTATTACTTCTGTAGTTACATTGATAGCTATTTTCGTGTCCAGATTAAATGAACATCTGTATATGGTGGATAACATTGGAGGCATAATATGTTCAATACTCATCGTAAGAGTAGCCTATAAAATCATCAGGCCTGCACTAAACGAACTTTCAGACAGCGGAGCCTCTGAAAAAACCAGAAAACAGATAGAAGAAATATCTCTGAACGTGAAAGAGATCAAGTCTGTACATAAGATAAGGACCCGCAAAATGGGAACACTCGTTTTCGCCGACCTGCATATGCTTGTGGATGGCAACACTACCGTAAGAAAGGGTCATGATATCGCAGACTTGCTCCAAGACAAGCTTAAAAAATCAATCCCAGAACTAATAGATGTAGTAATCCACATAGAACCAAACGATTAATTTCATTTTCAAAAATTATGACTTGGAATACTAAAAAGAACTCTAAACACTATGCCACTCTTTTAGCTTGGCGACAATAAAGTTAATAACATCCTGATGAGCCTGCTTGCCATTGTCTTTTACGATTATTGGTTCTCCAAATTCGAAATATATCTCTTTCTCCCTATGAATAGGGCCAATATCCTTTAAAATTTTACCATTCCCCCAGAAATCTGATTTTATAGCAATCGGAACAATAGGAACTCCGGCATTTTTGGCAAGTTTTACTCCGATAGAATTGAACTCTTCAGGAACAAATTTAACTCCTCTCGTACTCTGAGGAAATATGATTATTGAAGTGCCAGCTTTAATCAAATCTATACCCTCTTTCATTACAGTCTTAAAGTCTTCAATGGGGCTTTTCCTTCCAACTGCAATGGCCTTGCTCGCTTTCATAATAGTACCGAATCTTGGAAGATCCATTAAACTCTGTTTGACTACAAAAGTAGCAGGTTTTTTAGGGCAAACCAACCCCGGTATGACAAAGGTCTCCAATGAACTCATGTGATTGCCTATTAAAACAACAGGGCCTGAGACTTTAGAAATATTATCCATTCCTTTAATATGGATTTTCCCGCCGCAGCCTTCAATAGTTTTTATGATGTAAAAACTTGCATCACACCACATCATGTTACTGTATTTGCCTTTTTTGATGGCCTTGCTAAAAAAAAGGATAAGATTCAAGACTCTGCTAAAAAAAAACCATCTTGATCTAAAGCAAAGAAAATCCCTTAGCATTAGTCTGCGATCAGGTGGTGTGTCGTAGCAATCAAAGTTGTATTTATAGTCTAATTCCATATTAAGCTCACAAATTTAAGTTTTACTCTTAATGACGAATTCAAATCATAAGCGAATTAACTATTACAACTGACTTCGAGGAGGGCTTTATTCTCCATAACAACTCTGGTTAATCTAACTCAAATGGGCGATTAATACCATATTAATTTAATATTTATCTTCACACCAAATAAATAAAGTTAACTAAAAGAACTTGACTCCCATTGGAGGGATATAAGGGTTAGGTTTAGTGCCGCAAAGCCTATCTCCTGCATCGCCCAAACCTGGAACTATATAGCCTTTTTCATTTAGTTTTTCATCCAAACAGCCAGCATACACCTCTATATCAGGATGAGCCTCGCTGAAAGCCTTAACTCCCTCCGGAGCAGCAATAAGGCACATAAATTTTATTCTCTTGACGCCTACCTCTTTAAGTTTATCAGCAGCAGCTGCTGCTGACCCACCCGTGGCAAGCATAGGATCTATAAGAATGATAGTTCTTTTATTACTATCAACTGGAAGTTTGCAGTAATAAGCATTAGGCAACAAAGTTTCCTCATCTCTGCTGATCCCAATATGCCCTATTCTGGCAGACGGCATAATTTTCAGGAACCCATCAAGCATCCCAACTCCTGCTCTTAAAATCGGAACAAGAACCGGTTTTTTCCCTGCAAGAATCTGGGCTCTGGTTTTAGTCAGAGGAGTTTCCACCTCCACATCCTGCATAGGAAAATCCCTTGTTATTTCATAGGCCAAAAATATTCCAACTTCATCCACTAACTCTTTAAATACTTTTTTGGACGTATATTTATCTCTAATATAGGTGATTTTATGCTTAACAAGCGGATGATCCACTACATTGAAATTAGGGTACTCCTTAAAAGGCTTCATTTATTGCATTGCTCCACTATTTTATCTATTCAATTATTATGTCTTTATAGCTCTTTCCTGGAGGTATCATCGGAAGAACATGTTCCTGATATTCAATATGAACATCAAGCAGATAAGGCCCAGGAGTTTCAAGCATTCCCTTAATAGCATCTTCTAATTCCTCTTTATGATAAACTTCTTTGCCTGGAATCAAATACCCTTTGGCAATCGTAACGAAGTCAGGATAGGGCCTGCTGGATCTTTCGTTTATAAGTACAGTATTTCCCCTCTGACTTCCGTAAAAACGATCTTCCCATTGTGCAACCATACCAAGATGTTGATTATTCATTATTACTATCTTGACGCCTATTTCGTAAGTATGAGCCGTTCCCAATTCTTGAATATTCATTTGGAAACTTCCGTCCCCTGAAATACAAATAACAGTAGCGTCAGGATTAGCGACTTTAGCTCCAATTGAAGTAGGAAAACCAAACCCCATACAACCAAGTCCGCCAGATGTGATAAACTGCCTAGGTTTAGTATATGAGAAGAATTGAGCAGCCCACATTTGATGTTGTCCAACACATGGTACTATTATCGCATCTCCTTTTGTGACTCTGTAAACGGCAGCTATCACGTCCTGAGGGAGCAACTTTTTGGAAGCTCTATCATATGAAAGAGGATATTTCCTCTTCCATTCATGAATTGCATCAAACCATTCCCTATAATCTTTGCGAATTGGTTTCTCATTGAGTTTACTAAGCAGGTATTTTATATCACTTACTATACCTATACTCGCTCTTTTGTTTTTATTGATTTCCGAACGGTCTATATCAACATGTATTATCTGTGCATTTGCAGCAAAAGAGTTTACAGGGCCAGTTACTCTGTCATCAAATCTGGCACCAAAAGCCAGCAACAAATCACTTTCATTTGCAGCATTATTGGCATAGACACTCCCATGCATTCCCAACCATTTCAATGATAGCGGGTTGTCTTCTGGAAACGAACCTACCCCCATAAGCGTAGTGGTTACCGGAATATTATATTTTTCTGCAAATTCTTTCAGCTCCTCTGATGCGTTACCCCTTATTATACCGCCACCGACATAAAGACAGGGTTTATTACAACTTGCAATAGCTTGCCTTACTGATTCAATTTCCTCATCGGAAGCCTTTGGGCACGCCTTGTAACCTCGGATTGACACTTTTGAAGGATAGTCAGGCATTTCTATTAACTGTTGCTGAACATCTTTAGGAACATCAATAACAACAGGTCCAGGCCTACCTGAATTGGCCACATAAAAAGCTTCTTTCATAATCTGCGGGATATCATGAGCATCCATAACCAGATAGCTATGCTTAACAATCGGCCTTGTCATTCCTATCATATCTGTTTCCTGAAATGCTGTCTTCCCTATAAGCCCTTTAGGAATCTGTCCTGTAAGTACAACTAAAGGCACCGAATCCATATAAGCATCGGCGATACCGGATATGAGATTCGTAGCACCAGGTCCGCTGGTCGCCATACATACACCTACTTTTCCTGTCGATCTTGCATAGCCTCCGGCAGCAAAGGCTCCGCCTTGTTCATGTCTGGGCAATATAACCTCTACATGACTCTTGCACAAAGCCTGATGAAACTCCATTGATGCCCCCCCTGGATAGGCAAATATAACTTTAACCCCTTCTTGTTCTAGACATCTTATGGCAACCATTGCGCCTTTAATCTTCTTCGCAGTATGTTCACAGTTCTTTGACAAATTCATAATTCCCTCTCAATAAAAATATAGACCGCTCTATAATTTCAAAACTTCAAAAGCAAAGTTTATAGAATGTGATTTTAATTTATATTATAAAAAAGAGCAAAAGTCAAACACTAAGACAAGTTTAAATTTGCATATATTACGAATTAATTCATGGCAACAACGGCAGTTTCGCCTTAAAATTTGAGTAAATAAAAAAATCAGGGAGAGAGAAGTGAAAAAATTTAAGCTTATCGTTGCGTCGGTGATCATTATAATACTCGCAGTATTTTTACTCCAGAACCTTTCTAAAACCAATATCATTTTCATAGTCTATACATTCCAGCTTTCAACAGCTTATCTGGTCTTAGGTTCTATCATACTTGGCTTCTTATTAGGCTTGATCACCGTTTTTGCTTTGAAGCGGAAAAATAAAGTTATTTAACTCACGGTTTATTTATCAAGGAGGAAGTGTTGTGATTATCGGCATCTGCGGCGGTTCTGCTTCTGGCAAAACTACTTTTACCAGAAAGTTGCTTGAAAGAGTCAATCCAAACTACATAGTTCACATGGAACATGATTTCTACTATCATAGCAGAGAGAATCTTCCGAATTTTCTGAAAGAAGTTAGAAATTTTGATCATCCTGAATCGCTTGATAATAAACTTTTCATAGAACATATTAAATCTCTACAAGAAAACGAAGCGATACGCCAACCCATTTATGATTTCACTTGTGATAAGAGAAAAGAAGAAACGACACTAATAAAGCCTAAACCCATCATTTTAGTTGAAGGTGTCCTAATATTTTCCATAGAAGAACTTCGCAATCTTTTTGACATTAAAGTTTATATTGACACAGCAGATGATTTAAGACTGGCCAGACGATTGGCAAGAGATCTTAAGGAGAGAGGCAGATCCATTGATTCAGTAATACATCAGTATCTGGAGACGGTAAGGCCTATGCATAACCAATTTGTAGGACCAAGCAAACACCACTCAGACTTTATTATTTCCGGTAATACAGAAAATTATGTAGGATTAGATCTGCTGGCAACTAAAATCAACACTCACATCAAAACATTGAAGAGCACAAGCTATAAACGACGCAAGGCTCCTAAAGGCAAGACCTTTTAAACCGCCGAGTTCTATTATAAGTTTTTAGTAATGGTAAGAATATTCTGGTCGTTTTTTCTAGCATAAGAAACATCGTCCATGAGCGTTTTGACGATATGAATACCCAACCCTCCAATTCCTCTTTGTTCTATGGGAATGGCCAGATCTGGCGTAGCCTTATCTGAAGCATCAAAAAACTTACCCCCATCCACAAAAGTAACTTTTATCTTTCTGGGAATGCTATTGTCAAGAAGTTCGCAGGAAACTTCAACTTCTCCATTTTGATCTTTCGAATAAGCATAGCTCATCACATTAACCAATATCTCCTCCGAAGACAAAATGATATCAAAAATAGCTTGTTCTGAAGCTCCCGCCTTTTCAAGAAAACACCTTATTGAACTAATAAAAAAATCCAAAAGTGGCAAGGAAGCCCTATTTTTTATAATTTCAAGCATCAGGTTTTCCTATAATTCTTGGCCTGAATTTTGTTTATTAATTCAAATTCAATCTTTCCGCCAGACCCGCAATTTTAAAGACTTTCTTAACTGCTGGTGTGACATTAACTATTGAAAATTTCCCTGTACTTACTTTGTGTGACGCTTTCCCACACAAGCGGAGAAAGGAAGACGCTATGTATTCGACACCATCAAGATCAAATATGACGTTATCTGCACCATCTATTTTTCCCATTACTTCTTTTTCAGCATCTGTACATTTAGTAGTGTCCATCCGCCCTATAAACTTGCATATAATCTTTCCATCAGGATGTTTTGAGCATTCAACGGGCATAACTATAACCTCCAGAAATATTAATAATACTTAGTAATTCAAATTATATTTTTTATGCTTCTTGTCTGGCTTTTCCTGCATATACATCCGATATTCCCTTAGCTGATGTGAAGTATAATCCTTAAAATCTATTATTCAATAACTGCTTAAGCCTAAGTTCTTCTTCTCACATACGCAAATTTCAAACTGCGGAACATGCCAGCAAATATGTGAAATAAAACATATGCATTAACAACCACTGCTACACCTATCGAAGGATACAGAATTATGAATAATACTATAACAATTAGCAGAGCTAATCGAAGTTTGTTCCGTCTGACAGTGGGCAGCCATTTACCAAAATGTTGATATTTAATATTGCTTACAAACAGCAATCCTAAAATGCATGCATAAAATGGAAGTATCCTCACAAATTGATGCTTAGGATCCCACTTATTGGAGCAAACCAAAAAAACGAGCGAGCATATAGCAGCAGCACCGCCAGGAGTAGGAAGCCCTGTAAACATGTGTCCGCTTTTTTTCTCTATCATTGTCATGACATTGTATCTGGCTAATCTATGAGCCGCACCTGCCAAATATACCGCACAGAATATCCAAGCCATAGGATAACCATAAATAGTCAATGAATATTTATGCGCCATCACTGCCACAAGAACTGCAGGCGCAACCCCAAAAGTAACCATATCTGCCAGCGAATCCATCTGGATACCTTTGAGACTGGCAGCATTAAATATCCTGGCAGCAAAACCGTCAAGTGCATCAAAAATCATCGCGCCTAAAATCATACATGAACTTACAATAAAAACCTGTTCAACTTTCACATGTTTGTTGTAAACCTGCAAAGTATTGAGAATTGCCAGGAATCCACAAAGAGAGTTACATACCGTAAGAGTATTAGGTACGGCTTTAAGCCATCTGTTCCTCTCTACAAAATCTCTAAATCTACTTCTTCTCATTATCTTCCCTCTGGTTCTATATCTGCTACTATGCTTAGAGCAGCTTTGAGTTTATCTCCAATTTTAATCTTAAGATTTACCCATTCGGCTTTTGGCATATAAATCTCTGTTCTTGATCCAAATTTTATCATCCCGTACCTCTGTCCTTTTTTAAATATGTCTCCAACACTTACAGGACAAACTATCCTCTTGGCAATAGCACCTGAAATCTGTTTCACTACGATGGGAAAGTTTCTTCCGGAAATATGTGCTTCTGCTAATAAAGCATTCGATTCATTTTCTTTTGTTGCCCTGACATCTCTTGCATCGTAAAATTTACCCTCTTTATAAATTACATTCCTGACAGTAACATCGCAAGGAACTCTATTCAGGTGAACATTTAACACTGACAGAAAGATACCGATTTTCAAAACATCCTGGTCATGAAACAATTCTTTATATTCAGGTGTTTTGACTACATTTATATCTCTCACAGTTCCGTCTGCAGGCGATAAAAATGCTCCTTCCTGACTGGGAATCTCCCTGTAGGGGTCTCTAAAAAAAGCCGCTATACATAACCAGACTATTAAAACAAGCACAGGAAAGAAATAAAAAAACAGAAGATTATATAGACAAGCCAATAAGACTGACAAGCCACAAAGAATTATAGCTATAAATAAAGTTCCAAGCCATTCTCTCATTCCGTAGCGCGTTAAAACCATAACAACTCCTTGAAGTATGAAAAATAATTAGAGCAACAGAATTAATATTATCACTAGTGTACGCCTAAAGTCTAGAAGAACTGAGCCGTTTTTTTCTTTTTCTGTATTTCGTAACTACAAAACGCGTAAAAAAATAGCCAGAAACAGAAATGATTACACCATAAAAAAAAGCACCAACGAAAAAAGAAGCGCCAAACTCAATACCAAGTTTTTCTAAAGCTTTCCATGAAAAAGAATGAGTAATATCTAATATGTCCTTCTGAATTTTTGACAAAGTAAGACTTATTCCTAAAATTTTTGACCCCGTATAACAGAACACTGGATATATAAAGGGCACAGTGTAAGGATTGGTAACCCATGTAGCTATAAATGCCAGCAATTTATCCACTCTAAAAATAAGAGCAAGAAGAATAGCAGGAAGAGTTTGTGTCCCCATCGGGAAGATACACCCTATAAACAGACCAATAGCAATAGCCAAAGCTATACCGTGAGGGGTGCCGTTCGACCTGATAATTTTTATATAGTATACTTTCAGCAGTCTAAAAATCCTCAAAAACCTGCTATGATGATTAGTTGGTTTTATCATACTTTTTCCCATGTTGCAAAAAATGCCTTTTTTTGTAAAATTGTTTTCTGTTTTGGTTTCTTCTTTCCTTATTGAGTCTTTGTCTCTTTAAAAGTAAATAGGTAATGACATATCCCAATAGCCCCAATAATATTCCTGCAATAAGGCCACCTAATAGAAAACTAAAAAGAATCTCTTCCCCTATAAACTTAAAACTATTCCAGGAACTATTTTTTATTAAGTTCAGGATAATATGTTCAATATTCTTGAAAGTAAGTGTAGGATCAACAAGTCTCGATCCAATATAGCAAAAGGCAGGATACATTAATGGCATAGTATATGGATTTGCTATCCATGTAGTTGCAAAAGATATTACTTTGTCTACTCTAAAAAGAAACGCCAAAAATATCACAACTGCGGTATGAAGCCCCGGCGGAATAAAGCACCCGACGAATATACCTAAAGCCGCAGCTAAGGCTATAGAATGTATTGAATGGTTTGACCTAATTATTTTTAAATAAAAAGTTTTCAGCAGTCTTAGGGTTTTTTTCCACATTTATCCGATTGTTTAATTAATAATGTCTAGTCTTTTTTATCATGAACTTTGATATTATTATGGTTTGACTTATCAGAAAGAACAATGATAATATCCATATTCTTTAAAATAACTTTCATATTACACTAGCCAATACAATGTATTTAAGGAGACTGAAAAATGTCAAATGTAGCTCATTTGGATGAATCAAATTTCGAACAAAAAACATCAACAGGTATAGTTATGGTGGATTTCTGGGCGCCATGGTGTGGGCCTTGTAAAATGTTAGGCCCTATTTTAGAAGAAGTAGCAGATGAATTAGGTTCAAAAGCCCTTGTCGCCAAAGTAAATGTAGATGAGTCGCCTGCTCTGGCTCAAAAATTCAATGTAATGAGTATTCCAGCTATATTCGTAATGAAAGATGGCAAACAAGTAAATCAAATGATAGGATTACAAGATAAAAAAACCCTAATTAGCGCAATAAAAGAAGTTTAACTTAACGCATGAGTACAGAAGAGAAATCTATAGTAATTGTCCTTGGAGCTTCAAGCAACCCTGAGAAATATTCTTATCAGGCCGTCAAAAAGCTCAACGAGCACGGTTTTACTGTTATTCCTGTACATCCATCAGGAATCCCGGTTCACGAAACCGAAACTAAAAAGTCTTTGTCTGATATCGCCTCAAAAGTCGATACGATTTCCATATATGTGAACTCTTTTGTTTCTTCAAAAGAAACTGAAAAAATATTGAATTTAAAGCCAAGAAGAATAATATTTAATCCTGGCTCAGAAAACCAAACTCTTGAGAATATGTGCCTTAAAAATAACATAGAAGTAATTCATGGTTGCACATTAGTCATGCTTAAAACAAATGCTTTCTAATATTATCAAATATAAAAAAGGAGAAAAAAATGAAAATTGTATCCAAATTCTTATTGCTAGCTGTTTTCGCACTAGCCTTGGTTGGTTGCGATAACAGTAAAACTACAACAACTGCGACCGCAAAATCCAATTCAAAATTCTCACTTATCTCTGACAATTGTCAGCTCATTGGCGCTATCAACATAGATGATATAGCCAAGGTTGAAAGCGTTAAAAAACTAGTTCAGGAAAATCAATCAATCCCTTATTATAAAGAAATTAGAGCTGCTGGCTTAGGTATTGAAAATCTGAGTGCCCTCTATTTCGGCGCAGAAATTCCTACGGACCCAAATCAGGCCGCTCTCCAGTCTGAGGGAGTTTTCCTTCTTATATCCAAGTCAAAAGTTAACCTTCCTGACTTTATAGCTCTAGCTGAAAAAAACAACAATATCAAATTTAAGACTGAAACGCTCGGTTCGAAGCAAGCATATTTGATCACTGACGCTTCAAATCTCAATCCTCCTACTTATATTGTACAGCTTAGCGATACCATAATAGCAGTAGGAACCCAAAAAGAAGCAACTAGCACCATTTCACTATTTGACAATGGTGGAAAATCAGTTCTTGATAATACAGCACTCATGAGCGTTGCAAACAATACTGAGAATAAAGATATGTTATGGTTTGCCGCTTCTGTTCCTAAGGAAACAAATGAGAACAATGATCCTAACTCTCCTGACATTAATGATATTTTCCTTGCAATGAACTATGCAAACAATACTCTTTCAATGAGCGGTAAAGCGGTCTGCGCTACAGAACAAGATGTGCAGAAAATCATGATGCCTGCCCAGATACTTACATCTATGGCTGTGATGAGTTCCAATAATACAATTAAACCTGCAGATCTTGTACTCAAGGCTGATAAAAATATCTTCACCATCAACGTCAATCTTTCTGAGGCCGCACTGAAATATATGGCTGAAAAAAGTGCTCAGCAAATTCAGGCTGCTGCTCCAGTCGTAGCTGAAGAAGTAGTAACAGAGGAAATTGTTCCTGACACTTCTGCATCAACCACTCCTGTACCACCTAAAGCTGCACCAGCAGTAAAAGCAGATTCAGTTCAGGCTCAACCAGCCCCAATCGTAGCAGAAGAAGTAATCACTGAAGAAGCTCTTCCTGATACTTCTTCACTTACTTCAGCTCCTGCAATAGAGGAAGAAGCAGTAGTTGTGGAAGAGGAAGCTCCTGATACTTCGGTAGCCACACCAGCCCCAGTTGCTCCCATCTCAGCTGATGTCAAATAATCAATAGTTCTTATTATATCCACCCTGGAAAATCGGGGTGGATATTTTTTTGTTATGAAAATTGCAGATATTACACAGCTAATAGAACAAATAGGAATATACCCGTCCAAAAAACTCGGGCAGAACTTCCTTTTAGACGAAAACCTCCTTGACTTCATTACCAGAACAGCTTCCCCTAAAAAAGATGAATACATAATAGAAATTGGCCCAGGGCTAGGTTCGTTAACTGAAAGGATTCTAGCTATAGGTGCAAGACTTACAGCCATTGAGTTTGATGCCAAATTATTTACTTATTTAGCTAATAAATATAAAGATAACCCCAACATCACTGTCCTTAATGAAGATGCCTGCAAGAGCAATTACGCTCAAATTACTGAAAAATGGGACGAATATCGAATAATATCCAATTTACCTTACTCAATAAGTACGCCACTTATAGCCAAATTGGGAGAACTGGAACATCCTCCTATCGGGATGATATTTCTGCTCCAGAAAGAAGCAGCTATGAGATTCACAGCTAAAAGCAAAAGCAAAGAATATGGAAGCATCACTGCCAGAATCCAAAACATATACAATATAGAATTGGTCAGAACTGTAGCCCCTGAAGTTTTCTTCCCTCAACCAGAAGTGAGTTCCGCCATAGTCAGGTTCACTAGAAAAGCTCATCTGCCCGACATTAAAACAAGAAAAAGAATCGATCTCATTGTCAAAACCGCTTTTCTAAAACGCAGGAAAAAACTCACAAACACAATTGCGCACCTGTTTAACGGTAATATAAAAGATGTTTTCGACCAAATGAACCTTAGCCAAAATGCCAGGCCAGAAGACCTCTCACCTGAAGATTATCTAAAACTAAGCTCTTTCCTGAATAATTAGATCATTATTGATTATTCGTGAGTATTGCTGAGTATTTCGAAATGAACTCTGAAAGTTTTTTGGGATCATAAATAATGGTTACCGAGTTGGTTTGGGTTCGCAACTCTTCAACTGCGCTAACAAAAAGTTTTATCTCTTTTGTTTTGTTTAACTCCGATTTCCTCTCATTAAATAAGTAATTGATCACAAAACTGGGAATAGTAATAGAGCCTACCTTGCACTTTTGCACGACAATACTAAATTCGTTGTTTTTGACTGAAGGCTTTACTGCTAAATAATAATTGAGATAATTCCCAAATGGTGTTTCTAATGACAATTTCTGGCTTATCAAAAGGATAAAAGCGCCATTTCCATAACTTCCGCCTCGGAATTCAAGACTGCTCTTCTGTAATGGTTTAGGTTTTTTCAAAAAACAAGCTAACTGATTTGCGCCAACATATAAATTAAAAGCGCTATTTATTTCCTGTTCGCTAAAAGTTACTTCCCTCTTGCCTTCACTACTTCCGGAAAATATAAATTTAGACTCCTCTTCAAGTGTTTTTTTCAATTCAAACGTTGAAGCAATAGAAGCATTGGTGTTCAAAGACATTCGAAACGGTTCACTTGAAAAGGCAAGATAAAGGCAACCCAAACAAAGTGCTATAAAAACAACGAATATCATCAAGCATATCAAAAAAAATCTTACAGGAAACTTAAACATACTCATTCCTTTTCTAAGACTATAGAGCCAAATTGAAATTAAATATTTTGCATTTAACTCTCAGGATGATAGAATAGACTAAGGCAAGTTTTTAAACAACTAAAAAAAGATTAAAATGGATCTCTTATATAAAATTTTACTAGAAACAGGCACATCCTATGATGCCAGTGCCAGTGATTCCCTCGGACTGAAAGAAGGAGATTTTTGCATTATATCCAAAAAAGATAAAATTTTGGATTATGGACAAATTTCAAAAACCTATGGAGATATTCCTCAAGACAAAGATATAACCGAACTTGGAGTAATAGAAAGAAAAGCCACGATCAGCGATAAAAGCAAAGCTACTGAGAATCATATGCTTGCAAAATCAGCGTTTAGAACAGCTCATGCCCAAATAGAAAAACTCAAACTCGAAATGAAGCTTATGAGTGCTCACTACTCTTTCGATAAAAAGATGATTCTTTTTATTTTTACCGCGGAAGGCAGAGTCGACTTCAGACAATTGGTCAAAGACTTGGCGCAAATGCTTAATACTAAAATTGAGCTAAGGCAGATCGGGGTGAGAGACGAAACTGCTATTATTGGCGGTATTGGTGCTTGCGGACAGGTACTGTGCTGTAAAAGATATCTAAAACACTTCGATTCCATGAATGTAAAAATGGCAAAAGAGCAGGACTTATCGCTTAACCCGACTAATATCTCTGGTATATGCGACAGACTTAAATGCTGCTTAAAATATGAACACGAAGGATATTTAGAGTTGGAAAAAGACATGCCCAGAAGAGGTTCTTTCTGCGAATGCGCCGAAGGAGTAGGAAGAGTCATAGACAGAAACCTTCTTTCCCAGTCTGTAAAAGTACTAATAGAAGAATCAGGTAAGTGTATTTACTGCTCTAAATCTGAAGTCAGGCCATTCTATCCTGATAAAAACAAATCCCCTCAATATCACTATAAAAACCAGGGAGAAGAAGAAACGCACTCCGAAAAGTTTTCAGGAGATAAAGAAGGGAAAAATCGCAATTAGCTTAATATCTAAAAAATAGCACTTGTGAAGAACAGCATTGTCCTCTCTGAACAAAATAACTCGAAAGGTTTTAGAGACAGGTTTTTAAACTTCTCGCTCCTGTTTTTTGTCTTTATACTCCCTATAAAATTCACTGTCCCTGCGATGATTCCAAACTCAGGCATATTCCCAACCAATTATGCCGATTGTATTGTGGGAGTTTGGAACACAACGCTTTTCCCTCTTTTTTCTGTTATATTATTAATTTTATGCGTAATACAGCTAATCACCAGGAAAACGAAACTATCTCTTTATGAATTAACTATTCCTTTTCTATGGACAATTCTGGCAGGGATTTCTCTATTAGGTTTTATTAATGCCAGTTGTATGGACTTCCCCATTCTGGAGTCCTCTTATATTTTCGGAATCTCGGCTTTTGCTATAATCATTTTCACGAGAATCTGTTCTGATCAAAATCTTCAAGATCAACTAATAAACACTATCGTTATATGTGCTTTATTCCTCTCTTTTTACGCCATCTATCAATATCTTTTTGGTTTTGATGATACCAGAAAATATGTGGCAGATTTATTAAAAAACAGCTCTATTGCTTTGTCTAGTAATATGCTGCAAAGGCTGAAAGACAACTTGGTGTTTTCGACTTTTGCTATATCAAACAACTTCGCAGGATATTTAATACTTGTGCTGCCGTTGGCGGTATTTTCTCTATTTCATTCGACTTTCGGCAGCTCGAAATTGCTAAAAAATATTTTTGCTTCATTTCTCTCAGCAATTTTGGTTATCACTCTGATCCTAACAGGAAGCAGAAGCGCCATTCTTTCCTTAATAATGGCGTTTGTCTTAATTTGTACTTTTATATTCAAAGTTAGAAAATCGATTCTGCTATTACTAACCTTAGCCTCAACGGCTCTGATATCATCTTTGTTTTTAATTTTTACTAAAAAGGCTGCCACAATAATCGTAAGATTGGATTATTTCTACACGGCAATAATCTTGCTGAAAAAACATTTCTTAGCAGGTGCCGGATGGGGCTCATTCTTCCATTCATACCCATATCTTAAAAAATATATGACAGGAGAAGCTCCCAACGACCCGCATAATTTTCTACTTTCTCTCGGTTCCCAAGCTGGAATAATAGCGCTCATCTTAGGTTTGATAATTTTCCTGATACCTATATTCGTTTCTTACAAGAGCCTTAAGTCTTTACCGGAAAATGCCAGATTTGCTTCTTTGGAAGTCCCGCTGCTAACAGGATATATCGCATGGTTCATTCACTCAATGACTGACACCAATTTCCAGATACCAGGCAGTTTATCTATAGCCTTGATCTTCTCTGCATTGATTTTAAAAGCCGCACAAAAAGAACTAACATCTAAAAGCAAGTATACTATACCTCTGATTGTGCTTATGTCTCTGGCTTCAGTGGTAGCTGTTTTGGGTCTGGGGGGGTATAGAGTATTTGGAGAATATTATCTAGCCAAATTGTATACTGTCTCTTATAATAATCCTATCTTAAACCAAAATATCGATAATAGTCCTGCTAACGAATCTGCAATCTTTGATTCTTCATTTAGAAATGCAGTTAAATACATGCCCTACTCTCCTTTCCCACTTGCCGCTGCCGCTCAGTATGAAAGCATGCATAACAATCTACATAGTGCCGAAACCTATATGCAAGAAGCTCTGGCCTTGTCTCCCGAAAGATCTTCCTTTTATTATGATCTAGCAGTAATTCTAGCAAAAGAAGGCAAAAAAAATGATTCGATCTACTATTTCAAAAAGGCTTCCGAACTATTTCCATATGAATACAAAGCAACTTATATACAAATTATGAATAAATTATGAATAAAGAATTAGGGATAGTCATTGTTGCAGGCGGTACAAGTACCAGATACGGAGAAAAGAATAAACTCCTCGAAGAAATAGGCAGCATTCCTATAATAGTTCACTCCTTTTTAAACTTCGGGCATGCCTGTCTTGACAAACAAATTGTCCTAGTAAGCAACCCTAACTATATAGAAACTTATAAACACCTAATAGATAAATACATACCTTTCAATTCTTACTCTTATACAAAAGGCGGTGAGACAAGGAGGGATTCTGTCTATAATGGACTTCTCTTTCTTAAACAGTTTCCTGTACAATATGTTGCTATTCATGATGCCGCTCGACCATTTGCCTCTGCAAAACTACTAACGGAGTGTCTCAATCAATGCAAAAAAGTTGGTAGCGCAGTGTCTGCAAAGAAAATAACAGATACCATTAAGACTGCCGATGACCACAATAAAGTTACAGCAACCATAGACAGGAGCAAACTATGGTGCATTGAGACTCCACAACTGTTCAATTTCAAAGATATATTCGACGCTTACTCTTACGTCAGAACTAAAAACATAGCCGTTACTGACGATGCCGGAGCTATGGAATATTCAGGGAAAGAAGTTTTTTTATTTGAAAATTCTGAATATAACAACAAAATCACTTACCCTAACGACCTCTTCTTGGCTAATCACATCTACGAAAGGCAAAAAAGTATCCGATAAAACTTTAGTTTTTTAGCTTTTTAGTTAGACAAATATGCCAACCGTTCTATTTTATTAGCTCTTTCGTTTTATGGCGTGGTGCCCAAGTGGCCTAAGGGGACGGTCTGCAAAACCGTTATTCGTCGGTTCGAATCCGACCCACGCCTCCATTTACTTTACCTCAATTAGCCTCAAAAACGACAAATCAGCTTAACAAATTTGGGCTCTACGCCAACAAGATGGTGTGTTGATTGTCAAATGAGTTATTAACATAATTCTTAACAATTTCCTACTTCCAGAATTGGTGACACTAAAGAATCGTTATAAAGAGATTTTGCTATAATAAGTCTACGCATTACGCAAATCATTTTTCGCATTACAGCCCCTAATGCAGACATCTTAGTTTTACCTTTTGCAACGAGCATTACATAGAATCTGGCAAAACCATTATTTCCTCTTGTGGAGCTCATTGCAGTCAAATATAGAGCCTGCCTTAATCTTCCCTGTCCTTCTTTGCACATTCTAGTTCGACCCTTGACGGAAGTTCCTGACTCATATCTCCTGGGTGATACTCCGGCAAATGCAGCTATTTTCTTGGATGAGGAGAATCTATGAACATCTCCAAGTTCTCCTATCATGGTAGAAGCTACGATAAAACCTACTCCTGGAATTGAAGTCAATATCTTGACTTGTTCTTTAAGATTAGGGTATTCATTAATATGTTTTTTAATTGCTGATTCAATTCCTATAATACTTCTTTCCAAATCCCTTATGACTTTTTCCCTTACCTTGATGATAGCTTTTACCTGGCTTGCTTCCTGAGCCTGTACTTTAGCTGCAGTCAACATGTTTACCATAGCTTTTCTTTGACGGACAAGCTCTTTAACTGTGTCGTATTCTTTACTCTGCTGAACATAAGGAGAAGGACTCCGTTCAGCTCCGTACATTGCCAGTTTTGCAGCATCCATTTTGTCTGTCTTGTTTCTTATCCTTAGACTCTTTCCGTAAGCGTTAGCGCTTTTAGGATCCGCTATTACCGGAATGCATTTCGGACACAATTCAAAAAGCCAGGTGGCTAGGATTACAGAGTAAGAACCTGTAGCTTCCATTACAAAACCAAATTCATCTTCTTCCTGCAATCTCTTATTTGCCATTTGCTTAACAGCCCAGGCTTTGAATTCTTCAATTCCTTCCTTTGTTCTTTTAAAAGATGCTTTTGGCATTGAGGAAATATCTTTTATTCTTTCTCCTGTAAGGCAGAAGCTAACATCAAAGGTGGCTTTTGATACATCAGCTCCGAACCAGATCTTAAGATTCTTTTGGTTAGTTTTTTCATCCATTTTTCTTGTCCTCTTTTGTTACTTGTAGTAATGTTAAAAATTGTGTCCGCTAACCATTCTTGCCTTTGAACCGGGTTTCAATACCCAAGATGGCTGTCCGGTTTCAGGCGGAACACGGTAGCAGAAGACGGGTTAAATCTTGTTGACGGGATGTTGAATAAACTCCCTTAGTGGGCCACAACTCCGTCTTCTGCGATTCCTTCCCAAGTGCCCTAGGAAAGAAACCTTACCGGAAAATATATTTATTAACATCATCAACAGCTTCTGTAAAGAAAAAGTTAACAAAAAGAAATCACTACTAATACTTGATCTCTCTTTTGCCTGTTTATCACAGGCCACTAACTTACAAGTGGGGCAACGTTAATTAAGCGCATAAAGCTCTGACTCTCAAACGATAGTTTTCAAAATTTCTGAAACCGAACGCTCTTCTAGATATCATTTCCATCTTCGTATGGAAGCCTTCTGTTATAGAATTAGTCCTTGTAAACCTCCACATCCTTACTATCTCCACTTTCCATAGATCAAGCGTATTTCCCAGTGTTTCAAGACTTTCGAGTTTACAATATTTAAGTTCTTCTATCATACTAAGGAACTTTGGAAGGAGCTCTCTGGCCTTTCTTTTAGTTACATTCTTTATAAGCATTAGCTTTGTGAGTTCTTGTTTAAAAAAGTAAATCCTTTTCATAGGTTGATTTGCTTCAAGGTACGCATCGAGCCTCATTTTTTGCTTTTCTGAAAGATTATGTTCATGCCTTCTCATCAGAGAGAGCAGCCCTCTGTTCTTTCTCCCTCTGGGATCTATCTGCTGCCAGACTCTGAGAAAATGATGGTTTATCAATCTTACTACATGAAATCTGTCAGCTACTATTTTCGCATTTGAAAAATGCTTAAGGGCTATTTTCTTATATGCCTCTGAAAGATCCATCACTACGACCGTGACCCGTTCTTTACCTTTCAGGCTGTTCATATATGGTTCAAGAGCATTTTCTGACCTGCCTAGTGTAACATCATATACTCTTCTGTTTTTAAGGTCGCATATCGTAGTTGCATATCCTTTTTTCTTAGTAAAAAAGTGTTCATCAATGCCTATTACTGAAGGGCAAGGGTAATTATTGCTTTTTGATACCTTCAACCCAAGATAATCATGAGTCCATCTTTCTATTGTGGAATGGCTTATTCTTAATCTGTTCCTAAGCGTCTTCTGGCATATCCCATCCTGATGGTCCCGGAACACTTCATTTCTGAATTCTTCTGTGCTTCTCTTGTACGGAAGTATTCCTGGCAATCGTTCATTGAAATACCTGTCGCATCTCAGACAGCGATATTCAGTAAAAAATATACTGTTTGCATTTTGTCCCAGGCTTTAAAAGAACTTTTGCATAAATCCCAATGGTTTTCAACCGTTGGGATGAAAGCAAATAATCACCCTTGATTCTGGATATATTTTCTGATTGTTTCAGAATTAGCTTCACACTGCAGTCCCAGGAGCAGCAGCAAAAAGATACCAAGAGCAAGAGCAGCGCTCACAGCAACGGATCAGCGAGGTAAGCGTCTAGGCAGCAGGGTATCAAAAGGCCTTGGCCAAGCAAAGAGCCGCAACTGAAAAGCTGCAGCAGAAAAATACACAACTGCAGGTAAACTCTGCAGGGCTGTTGCCAAAATATCGTTTAAATTCGCGGCTAAACTGAGAAGCGCTTTCATAACCCACTGCTGTAGCAACCTCCCCGACTCGTAGTCTTTTCTCCAGAAACAATTCGCGGGCTTTGTTCAATCTGACTTTTTTAATATATTGAATGGGAGGCAAATCAGTCACCTCTTTAAATGCACGGTAAAATGAAGATGTGCTCATATTGACCATGGCAGCCAGCTGGTCAACGCTCATAGGTTTATGATAATTTTGGTGTATCTGCATTATAGCTTTATCCACCAGAGATAGGTTAGAGTTTTTGATAAACAGCGAATAAAGTGATGCTGCATTCTCGCTGCATAGAATTCGATAAAGGATCTCATTAAGAATTCCCTTGCCCATTACTTCGGATTCTATGGGTGATTTTAACACTTTCAACAAACGGCACGCACTCTCCCTGATGACAGGTGTTGTCTCAGAGATAAAAAGGCCAAGCTGACTTTTCTCTTGATTAAATAACGTCTGGTTGCCATGTTGTCCCATTTTATCAATGATTCTGCCTAAATCACTCATGTCAATTTTTATGAAGAGGGAAAGAAATGGTTCTTCTCCAGATGTAAAGACTTCACACTCTACAGGGAGTGAAACAGATAATACCAAATAGTTATCATGGTTGTAAGAAAGTTGTTTATCTCCCAGATAAATGTGTTTGGAACCCTGTCCAACGATAAAAATGCCTTTTTGATAATTAAACGGTGTAGGCGGTTGATACCGGGAAATCCGAACTACTTCAACATTCGGTAAATTAGTGGAACTAATACCTTCTTGACGGGTCAGGTCACTAATCAATTGAGACATTGTATCCATTTATTCTCTCCAAAGAATGATTGCACGGTTCTTTTCTTATCACCTTAGCAGGAGATTGAAAAGAGGCAACTTGTCTGTTTGACAAAAATAGGCATAATATTGACAGGAATAGGCATAATATTGACAAATTTGCGCATGGTTTATTATTCGAATTGAAATAATGTTATATTCTTTTATTGATGTAGCATCACAAACTAGAAAAGGAGAAAAATCATGTCTTCCATTGAAACACAGTTTCTCAACCTTAAAGAACATCACTCGCAATATTCGGATATCGATCCCAAAACCACATTAAAGGGAAGCGTTTCGGGCAAAACGATTTTTTTGTCAGGCGCATCGCGAGGCATTGGACAGGCGACCGCGGTAGCCTTTGCTCAGGCTGGAGCAAAAGCGATATATATCACAGCAAGAGCTGAAAAAGCACTTAAGGAAACTAAAACAAAAATAACAGAGGCAAATTCTAAAACGCAATGTACATACATGGTTTGTGATGTGACAGACGCCGACCAAATCAAAGCAGCGGTTGAAGATTGTGTAAACAAATTCGGCGGCATAGACGTTGCTGATGCCAATGCCGGCTATCTTGGTACATGGCCTAAGATCGGCGAATCAGACATCAGTAGTTGGTGGAAATCCTGGGAAGTCAATGTAAAAGGCACATATTTAGTTGTTCGCTTTTGCCTGCCACATCTTATCAAGTCTGCACGCAAGTACTCTGAAAAGGGTTCAACTGGCGGCCATTTAATCCTTATTTCGTCTATTGGCGCGCAACTGTTAATGCCGGGAGCATCTGATTATCAGACATCCAAGCACGCAATCAATCGTCTGTGCGAATTCATAAATATTGATCATGGCGAAGACGGCATAAAGTGTTTTGCCATTCATCCTGGAGGAGTACCTACAGATCTGGCCAGGAACATGCCAAAGGAAATTCATTCCTATTTAGTTGATGAACCTGAATTGGCCGCAGGATTCATTGTCTGGCTTTGTTCTGGTAAAGCTGACTGGGCAAGTGGGCGTTATTTAAGCAGCAACTGGAATGTTAATGAATTATTGCAAATGAAAGAACAAATCATCAATGATGATTTACTTGTAAATCGCTTGCGCACAAAGAAATAAAACAAATAAAATAAGGAAACAAATTATGCAGTACAGGATAGTCCCTAAAAATGGAGATAAATTATCTATTTTAAGTTTTGGTTGCATGCGCCTGCCTATGAAAGGCACAGTCGTTGATGAAGATCGAGCTGTCAGACAGATCAGATATGCTATAGATAAAGGAGTAAACTATTTTGACACTGCATGGATTTATCACCAAGGCCAAAGCGAAAGAATCCTTGGCCTTGCTCTTAGAGACGGATACCGCCAGAAAGTTAAAATAGCTACCAAACTTCCCTGCTGGCTAATCAATTCCCGCGCAGATATGGATTTTTATCTTAATGCACAAATAGATAAACTTGGCATAGAATGCATCGACTACTATCTGCTCCATGGCCTTGACGGAGGACTTTGGGACAAACTCCATAATCTTGGAATAATAGAGTTTCTTGATAACGCCAAATCTGACAAGCGCATAGTTAATGCAGGATTCTCTTTTCACGGACTAAGCGATGATTTTACGCGAATAGTTGATTCATATAACTGGATCTTTTGCCAGATCCAATACAATTACCTTGACACGGAATATCAAGCTGGCAGAAAAGGTTTAAAATATGCGGCATCGAAAAAGATTGCTGTGATGATAATGGAACCTCTTCGCGGAGGCACTATTGCTCTACCTACCCCGCCACCAAAAATCGCCAGTATCTGGAATGAAGCCAAAACTAAAAGAACTCCTGCTGAATGGGCCTTCCGCTGGCTATGGAGCCAACCGGAAATTACGACCGTTCTTTCTGGCATGAATAGTGAAAGCGACATCGATGAAAATCTGGCTGTCGCTGATTCCTCCAGAGTAAATGAATTATCTGCATCTGAACTTAACCTCATTGAACGTGTCGGGAAAAAGTATCGCGAACTGATGAAGGTTAATTGCACAGGATGCGGTTACTGTATGCCGTGCCCGGCAAATGTAATGATCCCAATGTGCTTTGAGGAATACAATAAATACAGCATGTTTGGCAATGCTGAAAATGCTATGTTCTACAAACTCAGGCTAAGCGGTCAGTTTGGCACAGGAAAGCCCGGATATGCTTCACAATGCATCTCATGCGGCGCATGCATGAAAAAGTGCCCTCAACATATACGAATCCCGGAAGCTCTAAAGGAAGTTGCTTCTATATTAGAATGATATATTTTAGCCGAACATAAGTATCGAAAATTAAGAAGAATAGAATGAAGAAATATGTTTTAATATCAATTGTGACAATTTTAATTTGTGCTGCTGGGTGTAAATCTATAAACGAGGCTAATATAGGGAAAGACAATCTACCTGTACAGACAAATGTTTGGCAACCAACACCCGGGCATAAACAAATACCTATATGGCCGCAGGGAGCTATACCTACTCTACAACCTGTCTCTGAGCTAGAGTCCGTTGAAACGACAAAAGAACTTATTGCGAATAAACCATGTACTATTATAAAAAATGTTTCAAACCCGACAATAATAATCTATCCTCCTAAAAACAAAAATACTGGTATTACAATAGTTGTCTTTCCAGGTGGCGGTTATGAATGTCTGGCTATTGATCTTGAAGGAACTGAAATTTGTGACTGGTTGACATCCATCGGCATCACTGCTGTGCTTTTAAAATATCGTGTACCGAATCAAAAATGGGGGACATATAGAGAGTCCCAACAAGCTTTGGAAGATGCCCAGAGGACAATTGGGTTGTTACGCTTTCATGCATCTGAATGGCATATTGATCCTCACAAGATTGGAGTAATTGGATTTTCGGCAGGAGGACATATGGTGGCAGCTATAAGTACGCATTTTAATAAACGTTTGTATCCAGAGGTAGATGCGGCTGACAAAGAAAGCTGCCGCCCAGATTTTGCGATAGCTCTTTACCCGGGACATCTATGGTATCCAAATACAGGTCTTAAATTGAATCCGAATGTTCCTGTTACATCCAATACACCTCCAACATTTTTGGTACATGCTGAAGATGATCCGGTAGATAATGTAAACAACTCTTTGGTTTATTACCTTGCATTGAAAAAAAACAAAGTTCCAGTTGAAATGCACCTGTATGCACAAGGAGGACATGCGTTTGGTTTGCGCCCAACAAAGTTCCCGATTACGGAATGGCCTAAGTTAGTAGAAAAATGGTTACAAACACTTTGGATGCCAGAGTTGGAATCAGAATATTATTCTCGCTTTACACCAAAAGTACACACGCAACCAAAGACAAGCAAAAATCAGAGATATCATATCGTCCGCGAAGGAGACACGTTGTCAAGTATTTCATATGACTATTACGGTTCAGCTAACAAGTGGCAAAAGATTTTTGAGGCTAATCGTGAGACTCTCAAAAGTCCACACACTATTATAGCCGGGACTAAACTGATCATACCCGACTAATCATTAACAAAAATAGACTAAACAAATGCTATTTGAATAACAAATAAGTATATAATTGAACTTAATAAAACATTCCAGCAAACATCGCAATGTTCGACTGATGAATTTTAATGATATATGAAAAAGAAATTCGATACTTCAGTTTTTAAAACTTTTCTTTTATTAGAAACTGAGAGGTTGCATCTCTGACAATTTAATGGAAGTGATCCTGAATTCCTTTATAAAATCAGGTCTGACGAAAAGTTTGCTGAACAAGTAGTGGGAATCAGAAGGCATTCTTCTTTATCTGAAACTGAAGAGCTGTTGAGAGAAATTGAAACTTCATATTCTAAAAAAACAGCTATATGGTGGGTTTTGTCCCTGAAGGACAAAGATATACCTGTCGGTTACGCCGTGATATGGAACATTTCCAAAGAGAATCACAAGGGGGAACTGGGTTATGCGCTTAAACCTGACAGCTACTGCAAAGGCTATATGTCAGAAGCTTTAAAAACAATAATAGATTTTGCTTTTAATAAGCTTCATTTGCACAGATTGGAAGCCAATATCAATTCTAATAATACCCGTTCAATAAATCTATTGAAAAAGTTAAATTTTAAACGAGATGCATTTTTGAGAGAAGATTATTTATATGAAACAGTGTAATCCCCTCAAAACTGGAAAATGAAAACTAACAGATGTCTGATGACAGCCCGGTGAGTCTCGGCTATGATCAGACAATTGATTTAATGTTATAAAAAAGAAAGGCTTTTCATGAGAACGGAGAAAAAATATCGTGAACTGATGAAGGTTAATTGCACAGGATGCGGTTACTGTATGCCGTGCCCGGCAAATGTAATGATCCCAATGTGCTTTGAGGAATACAATAAATACAGCATGTTTGGCAATGCTGAAAATGCTATGTTCTACAAACTCAGGCTAAGCGGTCAGTTTGGCACAGGAAAGCCCGGATATGCCTCACAATGCATTGCATGCGGTGCATGTTTGAAAAAGTGCCCTCAGCATATACAAATCCCGGAAGCTCTAAAGGAAGTTGCTTCTATATTAGAATGATATATTTTAGCCGAACAGATGAAAACTTTAAAGTTACGATAACTTGTCAGTCCGGCTAATCGCTGATAGGTGAGTTTATAGTTATCGTGAAAAATAATTGAACCTTATGGAAAATTAAAAATGAGTAAAGAAGTTGCGTCAGAGATTCATGAAATACTAGTAGAAGCATGGAATGAGTTTCTAGAAGACTATAACAAATATCCAAAAAGGAATATTAGCAGCAAAAAAGACGCAGAAGAGTCACACTGGATTTGCTGGAATGAGTATGATTTGATGTTTCATATTGGAAGGCTTTTTTATAAAATTTTAGAAGAGAAAAAAGAAGAGAAGTATTCTAACATCCAAATACATTTCGAGAAGAATATCAATATTAGCAATTTTAAAGAATATGAATTTGAAGCCCAATTAAAAGATTTAAAAGATAAATTAGAAATGAGTAGAGGCCCAAAGGTTGATATGATAATTGCTTATGAGGATAATAATGATTCATTTTTATTATGTGCAGAAATAAAGTATTTTCATGGTCGACCATATGAGAACCCAACAGATCAAATAGATCGTGATATAAAAAAGTTAAGGGTTATTAGAGATTGCAAAATAGCTAAAAAAACTGTTTTTATGTTGCTTGATGATTATTATTACTATACAGATAAAAAAAGAGCAATTGATATCAAAAACAAACTAGATGAAATCGAAAGAAATCAGGAAGAAATAACAATACTTTTCAGTAATACAGAATCAAAGCTTTATGGATTCGAATAAAAGATGACTAATAAAAAGTAATGTTTAACCAGTAGATCCACTTAATATCTTCTTGCTCTGCTGCGGAAATATAAGAGATCATTCATATTATATGAAGAAAAAAAGAATAAAAATATACAGCGATAGCGATTTTATAGTATCCCAGTGTGCTACTGTAAATATTCTTGGATATTTGATTATTGAAACCAAACAAAATGTTCAACATCTACATAAAAAACAGTTTACTGCTTGGTGGACTCTTGGAGAACTGTTGGCAAAAATAGAAAAAGAATTATGCAGGATCCTAAAACCTGAAAATATATATTTTGCAAAGTTTGGAGAAGAAAACAAAAAAGTGCATTTTCATATCTTTCCGAGGACAAAAGAAATTACAGAAAGATATTTAAAACAATTTCCGGATACTAAGGAATTGAACGGACCTCAAATATTTGATTGGGCAAGAAAGGAATACAAAGTAATTGAAGGTTGCCTTTCAAAAGAAGTAATTGATACGGCAAAAAGAATATGGATAGAAACGAAGTCGTTTCAGTAAACGTCGTTAACGCGCCGCCTTTTCCAGATAAGAGGCTTTATTGTTATCATGAAAAATGATTGAGGGGAAATTGAAATATCATGGCTATTTATTAAAAGGAAGCCTAGAGGATACTACTGTTTTAGAAAAATTGACAATAACCAAAACAGAAACTTATTCCTGCCCCGAAAATAAGAAAGCTGATTATACGGATGATTTCTGGACAGGTATATCATTTGAAGGAAATCTAGTTGGAGCCGACAAAATAGCAAAAATATTGAAGTTCCAGCATTTATAGAATGAAAATATAAGAGATCATAATATTGTTATCGAAAAGAAAAATTTGCCGCTATAAATGATAAAATTTTATGAACAACACAATGAAGATTGATAAGCATACTTACAGAATCCGCAATGCAGCCGAGTCAGACATACCAGAAATAGTGCGTGTAACCAATGCTGCCTATAAAATTGAGCGTTTCTATCTTGAAGAGGACCGAACAAATAAGGCTGATGTCAGGACACAGATGGCATCCGGTGTATTTCTTGTTGCTGAATATTCTGATGAGCCCAAAAGAATTTTAGGAACAGTTTACATTTCTGTTTCGGCTGAGCGCGGTTATATGGGCCCCCTTGCAGTCGACCCCGACTTCCAAGGAAACGGCATTGCGAAGGCGCTAATTCAGACGGTTGAGGAAGAGTGCCGCCAAAAAGGCTCCAAATTTCTAGATATTACAGTGCTGAATTGTCGAACAGATTTATTCCCATTCTATTCAGGTTTAGGCTTCTCCCCCATCTCAACTGAACCTTTTCTTCGCACTCTGCTTGTTCTCCAACCAATTCATTTGATCCGAATGACCAAAGCGCTATATCCCACTCATAAGCTTTAACCCCCCTGCCCTTTGCTCAGTTCTATCGCATTTTCAGTTTTAGATTCTAGTAGAAACTCTACTTTCCATATTCTTAACTCATGAATATGCTGTAACTCAGATGTATTTCTTGAGTTTCGGAGCCAGCAGGAACATAATGATGCATATCACAAAAGCAGTTATCCCTAACTTTAGGAAAAGTCCGGAATATATATGTAAGGAAAGACTTGTATTTCCTGCAATATCCTTAGGTACGCTTGCCCATGCAGCCACATACCCTCCAAGAAAGCGGGCTACGGCAGAAACCATATACCAGGCTCCAATCATGAAACCTACTTCTTTAAAAGGAACGAGCTTTGATATCATAGACAAACCCAGTCCTCCTATAAGCACTTCTGCAGTACTTTGGAAAAAATAAGTAGCGACCAGCCAGTTTCCGCTTATCATGGAATTCGTATCGGCAAAGTAATTTACCCCTACAGGAAGGATAAGAAACCCAAATGAGCATAAAAGCATGGCAAAGGAAAATTTCACAGGCATTGAAAAATCTTTGCCTTTTCTCCCTAGGGAAGAAAATATCTTCGCAAGAATCAGGCCTGAGACAATGACCCAAAATGGATTCAATGCCTGAAAGGATTCTCCTTCGATGGGAATCCCAACTACTGAGTGGTGAACATTTCTGATGGCAAAAAGGTTAAGAGAAGTGGGCATCTGCTGGTAAAGCACATAGAAAAATAGAGCCTCAAACATCAGTACCACACAAATGATGAATTTTACTCTTTGTTCCTTTTCTTTTATCGTTAATAGAATTTTGACCATCACGATAAGAATAATTATGAAGGATATGCTAAGGAGCCATTTAGTAATAAGCAGATTTCTAAGAAGCCAGGCAGATACAAAAATAGAGATGATTATAAAACCAATAGCCAGCAGGGTTTTGGTTTTTTGCATAGGCTGAAAATCAGGTTCAGAGCCAATGTCTTTTATGAGGTGTTTAGTAAAGAGATAGACCAATATTGATATAGCCATCCCAACAGCGGAAATCCACAGCGCCACATTCCATCCAAAAAATGACCTGGCTATCGGACAGATAATCATTGAAATGAATGCGCCGCAATTAATGGAAAGATAATAAAGAGTAAAAGCGCTGTCTATTCTATGGTCACCCGGTTTATAGAGTTTGGCTACAAGACTTGGAGGATTAGCCTTGAAAAACATGTTTCCGGTAATTACAGCACCAAGTCCTATATACAAAAAAAGTTTGGTGTCATAGGCTATAAGCGAATAGCCTATAGTCGAAACGATAGCTCCAAGAAGCAGCGTTCTTTTGGTCCCCAGGATTTTGTCCCCTAAATAACCGCCAATGCTCACAAAAGCATAAACCAGCGCAGAGAAAGCACCAAACAAGGTATCAGACATATGATCGGAAAAACCAAGCTCTTTAATAAGATAAACTACTAGCAGTGACTGCAGACCGTAAAAACCGAACCTCTCCCAAAATTCAACTATGAAAATCGTAGTAAACGCTTTTGCCGGTTTTTCTACACCGATATGCGGTTTTGATAATACATTAGACATGGTTTCTCTCCTGAATCTTTTTGGATCATTAAGCGCATACTCTAAACGATAATAATTTTAGCATTGCCGTTTAGAAGTCCTATTTTGATATTATAATGGATTAAAATTTGAAAATTATCTAGATCGGAGAAATTTCATGAAAACAGTCTCTATAGAAACGCCAAGAGAAGGCTTTATAGATATTACCAACTACATAGAAAAAGCTCTACGGGAAAGCGAAATACAAAATGGCGTCTGCCTTATTTTCGTGCCTCATACCACGGCAGGAGTAACTATCAACGAAAATGCCGACCCCGATGTAGTTAGTGATATGCTCATGGCTTTTGATAAATTGGTTCCAGCATTGAGTTTCAGACACGGCGAAGGTAACTCACCTGCTCATATCAAAAGCTCTATTGTCGGCTGTTCCTTAAATGTTATAATAGAAGACGGCAAACTCCTGCTGGGGACTTGGCAAGGAATATACTTCTGTGAATTTGACGGCCCAAGAAGCAGGAAATTTTACATACACTTTCAAAAAAACTAAAGAGAAAATATATATAATGAAATTTGACAACTATAAAGTAATTAAACCAGAAGACCTCAATCACTATGGATTCCTATTTGGGGGCAAGCTTCTGCAATGGGTGGATGAATTTTCATGGATTGCCGCAAGCATAGAGTTTCCAAAGCAAAGTTTTGTAACGCTTGGAATGGACAAAGTCGAATTCAAAAGAGGTGTCAGACAGGGAGCAATCCTAAAGTTCTCTATAGAAAAAATTGAAATCAAAAAGGCCTCAGTGAAATATCAGGTTAAAGTTTTTGTACAAAACGAGGATTCAACTGACCATCACGAAATATTTAAAACAGTTGTTACTTTTGTCAGCGTTGACAGCAACAATAAGATAAGGCCTATAAACAGCACCAGATTTCCAGAACAATAAGTCTAAGCAAGGAAAGCATAATGAAAGTCAAGAGATTTTTTGCTCGAAATAAAGTTATTCTGATATTAGTGACGATAGTTTTACTCTGTCTGCTTTATTATGTCTATCTTCACAGGCATCCAAGGACAGATAACGCTTTTGTGGTAGGAAACACCATACCTATTTCTGCTCTTGTGCCTGGCTATATAACTGATATATATGTAGTAAATAACCAACAGGTTAAAAAGGGTGACAAACTTTTTACGGTTTATAAGAAACCTTATGAACTGGCACTGGCCCAGTTGCAGGCCGACCTGAAGGCTACACATTTTACTACTCTTGCCCTTCAAAGCGAAATCACAGTAAACCAACTGCAATACGACCAGGCTCTGGCTCAATACAACAATGCAAAATATCTTTTTGAACAGTCAGAATGGCTTTATAAGAAAAACGCCGTTTCACAGCAGGAAACTGAAAGTTTGATGACGAAATTCAAAGTCGCAGATTCAGCTTTGAAAATTGCCACAGGAAATCTGGATATGGTTAAGAATCAATACCAAAACTCACTTGCTACAGAAGACAGCCTGACAGCTCAGGTCGAGAACGCAAAAGTGAACTTACAGATGACCACAGTTTATGCACAGTCAAATGGTATCGTATCCAATATGTATATCACCAAGGGGGTATATGCTGCACCCGGGACACCAATGCTTGGTTCAGCCCTCTTTTCATTCACTGACACTGATACATGGTGGATACAGGCAAATATGAAAGAAACCGAGCTTAATAAAGTAGAAGAAGGCCAGAAAGTATGGATAAAACTTTGGATATATCCTGAAGAAATCTTTGAAGGCAAAATCACAAAGATCGGCTGGAATGTAAATAGGCAGAATTCTTCAACGGTCAATTTTCTCCAGGATGTTCAGGACGAAAATGACTGGTTTTTGCTTCCTCAGAGATTTCCTGTGCAAATTGAAATCACAGATAAAAACATAGAAAAATATCCTCTTCATGTCGGACTTACTGCCACTGTCGTAATTGACACGAAGGATAACATCTGGAGACATCTCTTCTGGCAGATAGACTGGTGGTAAGATAAATGTTTCTTCTAAACCCATGCAGAAAATTCGTTGATTCATACGATCCGGCAAGAGAAAGCATTATCTATGCGCTCAAAGCAACAATCCCCGCACTGATTGCCACAGCGATATACCTCTATTTCAGAAGGCCTTTCAGCAGCATTTTCTTCTATGTAGCATCTTACTGCATCGTATTAACGTTTTTTTACCCTACTTATAAAGGAAAAGTAACAGTTCTTCTCATTACTATCTCCCTGTCAACGGTCGGAATAGTTACTGTCTGCATATTGGATAAGCATATCTATACTTTGCTTTTTGTACTCCTGCCAATACTCATGATTGCATTCGGTTCCATGAAATACAAATATATCGCATCACTGGTACCGACTTTTATAGCCATAGCCTTAGCCCTTCCGACAGGATGGTATGAAGCAACCAACAGATGCATCGAAATGGCCGTATCATTTTTTATATGCCTTTTTTGTCTGGTTCTTTATGAGCTGATATTTGTAAAATACAGGTTAAGATCTAATCTTGCCTACATATCTGAACTCATCAATGACCTCTTCTTCATCTACACCTCTGCTGACAAAATTTCAGCATCAAGACAGATCAGGTACAAACACCTTTTCGTAAAAAACAGTTTATACAGAACAGACATAATACCTACAAAAATTTTTAAAAATAATTCGGACAGGTTCATTTACAAAATCAATTTGGCTCTAATAAGAACCTTGCCAATAGTCTTCGAGGAAAACTACATTTTCGCCCAAAATAAGTTCTATGTCTATGGGATGAGAGAAGTCTTCATTCTTCACAGAAGTATGTACAGGAATATTTCGCTAATGACCTCATTCGACTTTGACATGGAGAAGCTCTGCGCCCATGTCCCATTGACTGATAAACTCATCGAAAACATCAGGGCAAGGTTAAATTCACAGAACAGCTCCATACGGTTCAGGCACCCCACCAACATGTCGGTGCGAGACCCTAAATTAATAGAAGAATGGATCAGAAACATAAATCATTTCCACTCCAATCTGCCTCCCGATATTGAAAAGGATGAAATGGAGTATCTGCTCGGATTGAAATATGTTTTATATGACATAGATGCAATAAGAACTAAACTCAAAAAAATAAAATATGGGCTTTGACATTAAATAGTGAAAGATTTATACCTTGAAAAATCTAGAAAATTCTTCTTACAGGAAGCCCTCTGCGCATCTGTAGCCTTTCTCATAGCTGTAGCTGTCAACTTTATCTTTAAAATACCCCATGGATACTGGATTCCCATGACAGTTGCTGTGATGTTCTCCATGCCTGGACAGGGAGTTATTATTCAGCGTTCTGTGGACAGGATTTTCGGAACTGTAATGGGGTTGCTTCTATCATTCTTCTATTTAGGCATACTGGCCTATTCCGACTACAGATGGACGTACCTTTTACCCTTTATTTTCTTCCTGATGTACTACTTTTACTATATTTCTAATAATTACTCCATAATGGTAGCTCTCATGACCATGTACGTCCCCATACTTCTTGCTATGACATCTGAAGACAGTATGCCTTTATTTCCGACACTTATGGCAAGGCTCTGTAATACGGGAATAGGAATTATTATAGCTCTTCTTTGCGAATACACGATATACAAATACGCAGCACTAAGCGCAAGAGATACCAAACACAATACGAGAGAATACTTTAAAACAGTAGGCGAAATCATAAGGTTAAGCAATGACTGCTTCATAGAAAGAAAAAAATATAATAAAACACTCAGGGCAGATATAAGAAAGATGTTAGCTACGGTCACTTCGCTTGAATCTTTATATATTTACATTAAGAATGAGTTGGATTTTACAGAAAGCAAAGAGGCTATTTTAAACAGGTTTTTTTACGACGTTAATAGAATCTCGCTCAGTATAAGAAGGATGCTCGCTATAATAACACATGATCCGTTTGATGAATCGCAGATTACAAAAGAGGAGTTTGCAAATATAGGCAGAATAGTTGCCAATAAATATGCTGATATTATAAAATACGTATACGAAAAAAATGATGTTTACACTAAAGAGATTACTGACAGGGTTGATTCATTTGGCAAAAATTATTCTTCTTCAACATTATTTTATGTTTCCGAATTAGCCGAACTAAACAAAATCTTTGACGACTTTATTGGTTTTGTCCACGAAACCAAAAGCTCGAATCTAGCACTTAACGAGCCTTATAAATATTGATGCGATAGTTTTACTCTTGTAAAAAGTATTTAACAGCATCAAGGATATTTTCTTTTATTATGAAGCCTTCTCTTTGAGCTTTATCTATTTGCTCCTTGCCATGCCCAGTTTTTACCATTATCCCAATACATCCGGCATTACTGGCTGCTTCGATGTCTGATATTTTATCGCCCACTAAAAAAGATTTTGTTAAATCTATGTCAAAATCTTTAACTGCTTGAAGAATCATGCCTGGTGCGGGTTTGCGACAATCACACTTAAGTGCGTATTCTTTTATTTTAGCCTTGGGATGATGAGGGCAGTAATAATAAGCATCTACGGCTACACTTTCAATGGCAAAAAGCCTGTCCATTTCCTTATGTACTAAACCTATAGCATTCTCGTCGTAATATCCTTTAGCCACGCCTGCCTGATTTGTTACTACAATAATCTTGAATCCTTTGTTTTTTAACAGCTTCAACGCTTCGTATGTCTCGGGAAAAATATAAATATCTGAGATAGAATACAAATAGTTTTTTTCCTCGATTAACACCCCGTCTCTATCCAGGAAGCATGCTTTTGTTTTTTCAATATCCATTTAATACTGGCTATTTGTTGATTATGTAATTCTTTTTACTTCTTTTATGAAACAGGAAAAACAAGCCTCCGCTAAGGGAAACAGCAAGCATGATTACAGAAAAAAGAAGAGGTATCGCTACAGCATCTCCATGAGCAAAACCGCCAGCGGTAAGGGTTCCTTTCACGACAGCGTCCCTTGTTCCAAGTCCTCCAGGGGTTATTGGCAACAATCCTGCAGTATTTCCTAAAGCTATAGAAAGTATAAGCGGAATAATCGTGATATTTGCACAATGAATCCCTTTGGCTACAAGAAAGAGGATAAAAGATATGCCAAGCTGCACAAATACCATACTAATCAGAACACAGTAAAACATTACTTTCTTTTCAGAATGATAGACGTCAAGGATTTCAAAGGCCTCGCTTAAAAAGCCCTTGGTGAGCTTGTCCGTAAATCTTATGATCGCCGATATACCAGGAATTTTCTCAAGCTGTCTATGGATAATCAGGCAAAAACCTGCAATAAGCCCAAGCACGCTAATGACAAGTATTATAATAACCGTAAGCTTCGGGGCATCATCCATCCTCATTATCTGAGACATGAAAGGAATGGCAAATATTATAGAAAGAGAAAACTGAGCAATCATGCCCATGAATCTGTCCATAAAAACTGTCGAAGTCGCAGCAAGTTTGTTGCCTTTTGGGGTTCTTGATACCAGGAAAGTAGTTCTTACTAAATCTCCGCCCAAAGCCCCGCCAGGAATAACCAGAGAAAAGAAAACCCCCTGCATTGTTAAAGAAAAAGTCTCAAAGAATGACACTTGTATCCCTTGCACCCGCAACAATAAATACCATCTCCATGCAGAACCTATCATGACAAAAACATATCCGATTAATGCGGCAACAAGCCAGGATATATCGATTTCTTTAATTACCCTGACAAAGGCCTGGTAGTTGTTTGAGATAAGCCATCCGATTATTGAAAAAGCTATAAGATATTTGACTATGAGCCAAATGAACGATTTCAATTTATTGAAAGTACTTTTATTTATTGTTTCGACCATATATCAAATCCTTACAGAGATGCCTTTATCTTTTAAAAACAGTTTTGTCTGTGGTATGGTATACGTGCCAAAGTGAAATATACTTGCCGCTAGCACTGCATCTGCCTTGCCGTCTTTAAGTACTTCATAAAGATGCTCTAGCGTTCCGGCACCTCCTGAAGCTATCACAGGGACATTAACCGCCTCAGATATAGCTTTGGTTAATTCTATATCATAACCTGCCTTTGTCCCGTCTTTATCCATACTAGTAAGAAGAATTTCGCCCGCTCCAAGACTAACTGCATGTTTTGCCCATTCAATCGCATCTAAAGGCGTCTCCTTGCGCCCGCCATGAGTATAAACTTTCCACTGGCCATTTGATGACTTTTTTGCATCAATGGCTAAAACAATGCACTGGTTTCCAAACTTTTCTGCTCCGGCTTTTATGATAGATGCGTCTGCTACAGCAGCGCTATTGATAGAAACTTTATCAGCACCGGAATTAAGCATTATTCTCATATCCTCTACAGTCCTGATCCCGCCACCGACAGTTAATGGGATAAAAACCTTCTCGGCAGTCTTTGCTATTATATCTACCATGGATCTTCTGCCGTCACTTGTAGCTGTGATATCCAAAAAAACAAGTTCATCCGCAGATTGCCTGTTGTATTCAATTGCACATTGCACGGGATCTCCTGCATCTATTAAATTTACAAAGTTAGTACCTTTAACCACACGCCCGTCTGTTACATCAAGGCAAGGAATAATTCTTTTAGCTAACATATAAAAGCTGCCTAATTTTAATTTTGTGATACTGCAGTATCAACATGCTTAGATTCAAATGATTTTATTTTGGACAATAGCCAGTCAAGAATTGACCATGTCGTGACTGACTGATGCTCGAGTTTACCTTCAACCCAATATTCATATCTTTTCTTGGCCAATCCATTATTCTGGCAAACATTTATCCAAATATTGACAAAGTTCCTGAACGTATAATATCTTTTACCGGAAGGCATCATATAAGCGTAATACAATTTAATGTCATTGCCTGTATAAAAATAAACCCAGTAATGTTCATATAATATGTTTATTGCAGATGCAATCTCTCCTCCTGTTAACAAAGCATCCGCTTGATGTTTGACATAAAAATCCCCAAAACTATAAATTGGCACTATTTTTTTGTTAGTCAGAATTCTTTTTATATTGTTATATGCAATAGCACCGCTTAAAAAGGCATATGTAATATTCTTCGCTCTAATTACAGAATCAAAGTCCGAATATTTGTATTTGTCTTTATCTGGAACTACTAGGGCCGGAGTGAGTTTCATATAAGGGGCTGATGATGTTATTTCTTTATTTGGACTGGCTCTAAATGCAAAACCTCCCCCGACTATATCCAGATCTATCCCTTTTTCTAAACATTCTTTATACTCCGAATAATTATTAATCGGATAAAATTCAATTTTTTCACAATTAAGTTCTTCAGCGATTCCATAAACAAAGTCTATATCATAACCTACAAGTACACCATTTTGGTTAAAAAAAGAAAAAGGCACAGCTTCAGGGTTATAGCCAACTTGTAGAATACCTGTTCTGTCGATCTTATTAAGCAGCGTTTCGTTAGAATTCTCATAAGCAATGTTATGATATTGTGCAATAGTTCTATATTCTGCTTTGATATTGATATAATAACTAGCATCGTATGAGGTCAGATTCATGTGTGTAAGCTCTTCCTTGACCTGATCATCTCCAGAGAGGAGAAAAGTCATCATCTTATTAAACCCAGCAACTAATGCGATAAATATTAAAGTGATTACTGAAAAAAAGGAAAAGAACCTAAGCCAGTTCATCTTTAAATGTCCTTTGACCGCCAAATAGGAAAGAGCAGTACAGACTACTATAAACATTGCCCCGTTAGCATTATTAAAGTAGACCATAAAGCTAGATATGATCATAAATATATTATAGGCTTTATTAGGTAAATCCGTGATTCCTACAAGAAAAGGGACTACTGTGGCATTACTGCCAAAAAGACAAGGAATTCCACCAATATAATACAATATCTGTTGCGAAATAGAAAAATGAAGATTGTAATACCAGTGTGCAAATACAATATAAAATATCACAAGAAACTTGTAGCTGGCTGGAACCACCCATGCAAGCGGAACAATGATATTCATAAGATTTCGACCTTCTTCGTTCTTTTCTAAAGTAGGGAATATCTCATGATATGTCTCATCTAATTGGTACATCAATGTGTATATTACAGGCAAAGCCAAAAAAACACTACCTGTGGAAAATGCTACCATAGCCGGAGGCATGATAAAAGAAAAGAAATTCTTATACCTTAATTTTCTTACACTAAAAATAATACCTGGATAGATGACCCAGGAAATAAAAAAGATATAAAAAAGCGAAGCTACAACATAGACTATCAATCCTTTAAACTGAGCAAAATTCAAAGTGCCGAAAGTGTATGTGGACATAACTAGCACGCCTAGAGGTAGCAACATGACAATGTAGTCATTGACTCTTTTCATAAGAGATGCAAGAAGCCCTGCATACTCAAGCACCTTCCCTTTTTTTGACTCTTCCACAAGAGTTGCCCCTACCAGCAAACAAAATATCACTATTGCCGGAATATATCCGTTGGCTAATGATGAAAAAGGATTAGTAGGAATGAAAAGTTTAATAATATCAGCGCCATTCACTAGTAAGGCGTTTTCCGGACGAAAGAATTTACTCCTTTCCAAATCTGGAAAACTCAGTCGAAGACAAAATGCATACAATATACTTACACCCCAAAGAAAAAGTAAAACCATTCCTCCTTTCTTAGCTATCAGTCTAGCATTTTCTTTGGTAAGAGAACCAATCGAATGAATGATGCTGAAAACCATATAAGGTATGATTGTTATCTGAAATATATTGATAAAAGCACTATTAATACTGCTTAAAGCATTACATCTCTGCCCAAAGAAAAAACCAAGGATCAGTCCACAAGATGTAGCGACATATATCTTTTTGCTCAATGAGAGTTTTTTATATAATCCAACCACACCAAAAAACCTTGTCCATAATTGTTATTAAATTTAATATTGTATTACGCTTTAGAATAATTCGCTATTACCAGCAAAACTGCATACTTACAACACTTTAGAGTTTTGAAGGCTGCTAGGAAAACAGCATGCTCAACCCTGTGTAAAGCAAGAAAATAATAAAGCAAATTCTCAGCCATAAAGTTGGCATCCGATTAGATACTTTAGCCCCCAGAGGAGCAAATAAAATGCTGCATGGAGCTATGCAAAGCACTGCAGGCCAATAAACAAATCCAAATGTATTGTTTATATGACACCCCATTATATGGCCCATTATAATAAAACTTAATGTCCCGAATATACTGATCGGCAGAGTAAAAGATGCGGAAGTCCCTGTAGCTTTTTTTATTGGAACACCGTAGCTGCTCATAAACGGCACACTAATTGCACCTCCTCCGATGCCAAGCAACCCTGATTTAAATCCAATCAACGCTCCGACTATTCCACAGACTGTCTTTGAAATCTTTTTTGGGAATCTTTCGTTAGCTCTGTCTAATTTGTGGCTTCCTGAAACAACATCATATATCATTTTACAGGCCATCAGCAGCACTATTACCGCAAAAATTATTTCCAGAACTTTTGACCTCAAATAACCAGCTAAGACAGAACCTGCAATTAAAGAAACAATTATCCATAGTATGGTGCGGCGAAAAATATCCCATCTGATCCTATCCTGTTTAAAGCAGGCATAAGTATTACTCGCTGATACAAAAATCATTACAGCCAGAGAACTACCAGCAGCCAAATGCATATAGAAGTTGTTAAAACCTTCGTAATGTTTAAATATCCATGCCAAAGAAGGCACAACCACCAGCCCGCCACCTATACCTAGAACTCCCGCAATAAATCCGGTTAGAGCACCAACCAGAATAAAAAGTATATATTCCATAAAAATCCTTTTAGTGTTATCTCTTTGCTTGCATAATCATTAAAGTTAAACCAGTTATTTCTCCTGGCTCGCGCCATGTCATAAGTATTAATCACTGGTATTTCCTAATAATAGCGCAGAAATGTCTTCATTTCTATTATTAAAATAGAATACTCTTTTTCGTTTAAAATAATACGGACTGCCATTGATTGGCAGTCCGCGTTTCTAATAGAAACTCTCGTAAAGTCCCTACTATTCCTTAGGTTTGCTTGGGACTATCGTTACAGGACATTTTGCGTGTTTCAAAACAAACATCGTAATGCTGCCCAATAGGGTCTTCATATAGCCTTCCCCATGGGATCCCATAATAATCATATCAGGATTGTACTCCGTCATTTGAGATAAAATGACATCTGAAGCCTTCCCTTCCATGATGGAAGTTTTTACTTTTAAATTCTCATTACTAAGTTTTTGTTTAATTTCCAACATTTTTTTATGTTCGTTTTTTAATTCTGATGCCAAGCCTTTTCTTATACCTTCATAATTCAGAGGCTCTATAAAAATGCTGTCTACAGCCCTTGCTGCCTGCATTCCCATATCCTGAATGGGAGCAACAATATATATAATTCTTAGCTCAGCATCAAAAGATTTGGCAATAAGTTTCGCATTTTCTACAACAAGTTCCGTAACGTCAGAAAAATCTATAGGAATTAGAATTTTTTTCATAATTGTTACCTCCTATCATGGTTCCTGATTCAACTCAAACCCATTCGCAAAGCCTAGCCAACTTGAAAGTTGAAAAGCCTTCGAATACCAACTTTCATTTTAAAGTGATTCTCAATCCAACCTCCTGAGTAAAATTGTAGCTACGGAATTATTTTTTTCAAAGAGCCTAGCAACTAACATTTAAAGCTTTTGGCGTTTTCAGGCCTATTATTTACTGATTAAAAAGTAATGTTTTTTTGAAGCCAACTAAGTATTGACCATGTCTTGTTGAGTTTTACGTCCGATTCTCCCATTATCCAATACTTATATCTCTTTTCATAGGTTCCATTCCAGCGACATACTGAAATCCAAGCATTGATCATATCACGAAATGTCTCTGTTTGCTTACTATATGGTAGAAGGTATGCATAGAAGAGTTTTATGTCAGGTTCGAGATAGTAGTAAACCCAATATCCGTGATAAATAATCCCTAAGGCGGATGCAATCTCTGCTGATGTCAAGAGAGCTTCAGTTTTGTGTTCCTTATAAAATTCGCTAAAACTATTTAGAGTAACAACTGGCCGGTTTTTCGAATGATATTCTCCTCCAATATCCTCACTAAGCCTGACCCCAAGTGTTACATTATCTGCTGTGTACACAGATCCAAAATCAGGAAACTTCGCTTTATCTTTCATAGGAATTACTATAGCCGGAGTCAATTTCATATATGGGTCTGAAGTAATAACATTCCCTTCTACCATCCCCATGTACACAAATCCCCCTACGCACATATTCAGATAAATCCCTTTATCCAGGCAGTTATGATACTCCATAAAATTGTGTACTGGATAAAATTCTATGTTATTAATCTTCAAATTTTTTGCAACATCTAAAACGAAATCAATATCATAGCCAACCAACTTTCCCTGTCCATTAAAGAAAGAAAAAGGAACCGCCTCTGAATCATACCCTACTTGGAGAGTTTTAGTCCTGACTATCTTATCAAGAAGAGGCTCATCCGGAAAAAGAGGTTCTATGTAATGGTATTGCTCCAGTGTAGGATAGGTAATATTAATTTTTTCATACGCATACGTATTGAAAAGTTGAAGGTTCATATGGGTAAGCTCTTGTTTTACTTCGTCATCTCCCGCCAGCAATTTAGTCATCGCTACACTTATTCCTACAACCGTTACACTAAAAAAAAGAACGCTTACTGCAAGTATGGACAGGAGCTTCACCCAGCGTATCCTTAAATTATGACTAAGTGACAAATAACACAGCATGGTGCAAACTATAATGAAGATAGCCCCATTGGCATTGTTAAAATAAACCATGAAGTTTGATGTAAGTAAAAAAATGTCATATGCCTTGTTGGGCAAGTCCCCGCTCATCTCAAGAAGGAATGGCACAATAACTGAATTACTTCCGAAAAGACAAGGTATCCCCCCTATATAAAAAAGAAGTTGTTCGCCTATATGAAACGCTCTGTCATAATACCAATGCGCAAAAACAACAAAAAAAATGACAAGAAATTTGTAACTGGCCGGTACAACCCAGGCTAATGGGACAAGGATACTTATTGCATTGAGACCTCTTTCATTAGTTACATCTCCCATTGCCAAAAAGCCTTTCTCTTCTTCATTAAACTTATACATCTGATTGTATATGACAGGCAGAGCAAGAAATACGCTGCCTGTCGTGAAACCAATCAAGGCAGCAGGCATTGCATAATATAGAAACTTGCCGTAATTGATCTTGCTTACGCTTGTCAGGATTGCCGGATAAATAACCATCGAAATAAAAACAAGATAAAATATTGATGCAAGGATAAAAAGGAGAACGCCTTTGAACTTCATCAAGCTTAGAGTGCCAAAAGTATAAGTTGACATAACCAGGACTCCCAGAGGTAATAGAGACATAATGTATTTGTTAGCGCTATTCATTAGAGATGCCCAGATTTTTGCAGACTTGACTATACCTGATTTATGTTCTTGATGAATGAGCGCCATCCCTATTAAGATACAGAATATCACAATCGCAGGTATATAGCCATTAGCTAAGGAGTAGAAAGGGTTGGAAGGGATAAACATGTCGAAAAAATTAATTCCTGTGCCTTTCAGAGAATTTTCAGGCCGAAAAAACTTGCTCCTTTCCAATTGCGGAAAAGAGAATTGAAGCCCGAATGCAAAAATCATGCTGACAGCCCATAAAGAAAGAAGTACTTTACCCCCTTTTTTACCCACAATTTTAGCTCTTTCTGTAGTCAGAGAACCTATAGAATGAACTATGCTGAAAACCATGTAGGGAATAATGGTGATCTGAAAGATTTTTATGAATAAAGTATTAACAGGATTTAAAACTTCACACCTGTCTCCGAAGAACATGCCAACAAGAAATCCTATCGCGGTCGATATGTATATTTTTTTACTAAGAGACAGGTTTTTATAATAACTTACTACAGGCATATTTTACTTTCATATCACTATTCCGAACCTATAAAATAATGGTTTCTCTGAAGCCAGCCTAGCACAGACCATGGAGTACCAAAAGTGATATTGGTTTTTCCCATAATCCAATAATCATATCTCTTCTTGTCTACTCCATCCCACCGGCATGTATTGATCCAGTCATTAACCATCTCCCTAAAAGTCAAAGATTTGTTATTAGATGGAAGGAGATAAGCAAAATAGGCCTTTAGGTCATTGCCATAGTAATAGTAGACCCAATACCCGGGATGCATAATCCCAATAGGAGATGCCATCTCTCCTGGAATAAGGATGGCCTTGCTTTTGTGTTTATCATAAAAATCGTCATAGCTGTTAAGTAGCACTAAAGGTCTTTGTATAAAGTGCCTTATGGATTTTTCTGATCTGCTTAACCTATATCCAAGAGTTAATTTATCCGATTCAAAGACAGACTCGAAATCAGGATATTCTTTCTTTAAGGATATTGGTATTACTACCGAAGGAGTGCATCTCATGTACGGTTCAGAATCGATGACATGCCCCATTGAGTCTCCAGCATAGATATATCCTCCCACGCAAATATCAATAGCCATCCCGGCACTCAAAGCCTTTTCATATTCAAGGACATTGGTGATGGTATAAAATTCGATCTTATTACACGCAAAATTACTTGCCAGGTCATAAATGAAATCAATATCATATCCTACTAGTTCATTATTACCGTTAAAAAATGAGAAAGGGATAGCTTCAGGATCAAATCCGACCCTAAGAGTCCCTGTTCTAGTGATCCTTTCCAGCGTAGTCTCATCTGGAGTAGGAGTCTCATCCTTCTTGTATTGATCAAGCGTGAGATAAACCACGTCTATTTTTCCGACTATGTTTTTAATACTGGCCATATCATTCATATGCTCCAGTTCTTCCTTGATTTTATCATCTCCTGAGAGGAGTTTTGTCATAGAAATATTCAACACTAACACGAAAACTGCAAAGCAGAGAGTGCTTAACGCCAACAATGATACTAGCTTCAAGTAATTGATTTTCAGTCTATTGCATAGTGAAAGATAGCATATGATAGTAGCTACGACTATAAAAACAGCTCCATTTGCATTGTTGAAGTATACCAGAAAACTGGCAACCATCATAAAAATATCATAAGCCTTTTCAGGCAGGCCGGTGACCTGAAGCAAAAATGGGACTATTACGGAATTACTCCCGAAAAAGCAAGGGATCCCTCCAATATAGTATGCAATCTTCTCTATAAAATTTACCGAACTATTGTAATACCACTGCTCAAATATGACAAAGAAAATGACTAGAAACTTGTAGCTGGCCGGCACTACCCAGGCTAATGGGACAAGGATGCTTATTGCGTTACGACCTCTTTCATTAGAGGTATCACCCATTGGGAAAAACCCTTTTTCTTCATCGTTGAATTTATACATCTGGTTGTATATGACAGGCAGGGCCAGAAACACACTGCCTGTAGTAAAAGCGATTAAAGCCGCAGGCATAGCAAAATGAAAAAACCTGTTAAAATTAACATCGCTTACGCTTGTCAGGATTGCCGGATAAACAGCCATTGAAATAAAAATAAGATAAAATAGTGACGCAAAGATATATAGAAGGACGCCTTTGATTTGCGTAAAACTCATAGTTCCAAATGTATATGTGGCCATAACAAGGACACCAAGAGGCAGAAGCATCATAAGGTAATTATTCACTCTATTCATAAGCGATGCACAGATTTCGGCAGACTGCACCACGCTTTCTTTACGCTTCTCATAAATAAGCGCCATCCCTACCAGAATACAAAATATTACAATTGCAGGGATATAACCATTTGCCATGGAAGCAAAAGGGTTTGAAGGTATGAACATCTTATAGAAATCTATGCTGCTTCCGCTCAAAGTAGTTTTTGGCGTAAAGAAATTACTTCTCGAAATATTCGGAAAAGAAAACTGAAGACCAAAGGCATAAAATATACTTACAGCCCAAAGGCAGATAAGAATCACTCCTCCCTTCTTGCCCACTCTCTTTGCTCTTTCTCCTGTTAAACAACCTATTGATTGGATTATACTAAAAATCATGAAAGGTATAATCGCTGTTTGGAACAATAGTATAAACATTGTGTTGAGGGGTGCTAGGACACCGCACAAATCTCCGAAAAACATCCCAACGCTAAACCCTATAGCAGTAGAAATATAGATCTTCTTGCTAAGCGATAATTTTTTATAATGACTGATAATTGACATGCCTTACCTTACTAATTACTTAGTTTCAATAAACAACTTATTTCTGTACTCAAATACCTCTGCGTTACATGAATACACATCGCTGATTATATCAGATTTGAGTACCTCGTTCACCTTGCCATGTGAAACTATTTTACCATTTTTAATCATAACAAGCCTATCACAGAATGCGGCGGCCAACTGAATGTCATGCGATATTACAGCAATAGTTATTCCCTTTTCATGATTTAACTTCCTAAGAAGTGTCATCAGATGAGATTTAAGTCCGATATCAAGCGAAGCAGTAGGTTCGTCCAGCAGCAATATTTCGGGATCCTGAGCCAACGCCATAGCAATCAAAACTCTCTGTTTTTCTCCTCCGCTGAGACTATTAAAAAATCTGGCTGAGTATTTGTACATCTTGACATAATTCAAAGCTTCTTTCACCGTATCAATATCCTGAGGTGTTAACCCCGATATTCTGGAGCTTCTGGAGACCCTGCCCATTTCAACTATCTGCCAAACTGTATAAGGTAAGGCTGTAAAGATTCCCTGCGGCACAAGCGCCATAGCTCTCGACCGTTCGGAATGAGAAAGGGTTTTCAATGCTTTTTCTTTAACATAAATTTTTCCTGCCTGTGCCTTTAAATAACCTGACAATATTCTGAAAACCGTAGTCTTTCCTGCACCGCTCGGCCCGATTATGCCCAGAAATTCTCCCTTTTTTACAGATAAACTGAAATTATCCAGAACCTTATCTGCATTGGGATATGAAAAACTCACCTCTTCAAGCCTTAACATCGGAATATTTTCGACAATTGTACCCACTATTGATGCCTTTATGATTTAAGTCTTCTATTTAGTATCCATAAAAAAATAGGCCCGCCTATCATAGCGGTTACTACTCCGACAGGAAGAATCTGGGGGCTTAAAACAGTTCTTGCCAGAGTGTCGCAAAAAACTAGGTACAGTCCGCCGCAAACCAGGGAAAAAGGAATAAGCTTCCTGTGATCAGCCCCAATAAATTTTCTAACGATATGCGGAATGATAAGACCTACAAAACCAATTATCCCTGAAATAGATACGACACATGCAGTCATGAGGGACGAAATACCCAGAACCAGAACGGCAAGTTTTACAGGTGATATGCCAAGATAGTAACCCACCTCTTCTCCCATGGAGCATGCATTAATCTCTCTCCCGTAGAGATAGAGGATAAAGCTGCCGACAAAAACAATCACGACTGCAAGTATTGTCAACGACCAGTTTTCCGGTTCCAGATTTCCCAAAAGCCACCATGTAATGCTGTTAAGCTGACTCATGTTGAGATAGCTTATAATGAACATCAGAATACTGGAAGTAATTGTACTTAATATGACTCCGCTCAGTATAATATTGCTCGAATACTCTATGCCATCGCCTTTGGACATCAGAAGGACAAGGCTAAGCACAACCAAAGCCCCTAGGAAGGCAAAGCCAGGAAGCGTAAAAAAACCCAGAAAAGAAACTCCCATGACAATGGCAAATGCCGCTCCTACACTTGCGCCTCCGCTGATACCTAGGATAAAAGGTTCAGCCAGTACATTTCGCAGTATTGCCTGATACCCTGCTCCTGCCACAGAAAGAGCCCCGCCTACAGTGAAAGCAATTATTGCTTCCATCAGCCGCATGATGACAATCTCCTTCATCAAAGGCTCAAGCGAAAAATAACTAAATATATTTATATAAATACTTCCGCAAGAAAGTGACGCAAAGACTATAAGAAGAGACAAAATAAAGATTACAAATAAGTTGATTTTCCTGAATTTTTTATAAAACATACTCATCTTATCTTCTTTTGTTTGGATAACAAAGAAATTTCGTTTATAAAGTCGTCTATATCCTTTTTGGATGTGTCGAAAGCTGTAACGAACCTGGCTACATTATTTTTCGTATCAAAAATATGAAATGAATATTTCCCTGCCAGATCATTGGTAATCGAAACAGGTAATTTAACAAACAGCATGTTTGAATCAACTGGATAAATTATGTCCACAAAACCAAATTCCTTGAGTTTTAACTCAAAATATTTTGCCATGCAATTGGACTGCCCCGCCGTTTTCATATACAAGTCATCTTTCAGATACGCAAGAAATTGAGCTGAAACAAACCTCATCTTAGACAGAAGATGCCCAAACTGTTTCCTGACAAATCTCATTTTTTTAGATGCTTTTTCATTGAAGGAAATTATCAAATCGCCAGCCAAAAGGCCATTTTTTGTTCCGCCAAAAGAAAGCAGATCAACTCCTGACTTTGTGACCATGTCTTCAAGTGTAGAGTTTAAAGCAACCAAAGCATTCGACAGTCTCGCTCCGTCCACATGTAAGAGCAAATCATTTTTGTGGGCAAACTCCGATATATTTCTGAGTTCATCCAGAGTGTAAACCGTTCCGAATTCAGTGGTCTGGGAAATAGAGACAATTCTAGGCTGTACACAGTGTTCATCGCCCAACTGCTCAAGGTATTTCTCAGATAAACTGGCATTCAATTTGCCATTCTGATTTGGGCTCGGAAGAATTTTTGCTCCTGTGAGTGCTTCCAAAGAACCACATTCAAACGTATTTATATGGGCACTGTCCGCACAAATAACACCTTCGTAGGAATGAAGAACTGAAGCAAGAGCTACTATGTTTGCTGCTGTTCCTGAACAAACAGGAAAAACCTTCAGAAGATCACAGCAGAAAAGCTCCTTAACTTTTTCTTCCAGTTTCAAGGTAAGCTCATCAGCACCGTATGGGAGAGAATGCTCCTTATTAACATCAGCTATCGCATTCAATACATCCGAAAGAATCCCTGAACAATTATCGCTTAAGAAAGATTTCATATTACTTTATGGCATTTCCAGAGACTTGAACATATTTTTCCCAAAAAATGCAAAATCCGAATGGAAGCATCGGTTCCCATGTAACATCGGAAGACACATCAAGTGTTTCAGTCGCACCCATTTCCTTAGACTTTTTGACCAGTGCCTCGAAAGCTTCTCCTACCAATACTTTGTCCGAAAAATAATGTAGTCCGTCAGGATTGAGGGAGTCTCCCGTTACAATAGGAATGAAAGCCAACATATAGCAGCCTGAATTAGCCGAAACAATACTTCCTAAAGGAGTTCCGGCAGATTCAGAAACCTTCATATTATTGTATTTGTTTCCGACCTTGACGCTGGAACAACCTGTAATTAGAACAAGAATTATAGCTAAAATAGTCCAATTTAAAATTTTACACATATATCTACTCCCTCTATTTGACTGCATTACCTGTTGCTTCCGAAGTCCTGACCCAAATAATCCATAAAGAAAAAGACCCTTTTTCCAAATGTCTCAGAGTTATATCAGATACGTTTGTAGCCCCTAATTCTGAGGCTTTTCGTGTCAGCATGTCTACAGAATTATCAGGAAATACTGTATCCGTAAAAAAAACAGCTCCTTTCTCTTTTTTGGGGTCACCAGTAATCAGAGGCACGGTATTAAAAAGATAGTATCCTGTAATTCTGGCATTTATGTGGGCTATTGACTCAGGTTGCCCTTGTGCAAGTACCTGATCTTCTGTTTTTTTTGATATATCATACGTGCTGCATGAAACAAATCCTAATGCAGCAAATATTGTCAACAAAATAAAAAGAATCTTTCTAAAATACCTCATATTGTTTAGTTCTCTTGTGTTCTATAAGTTTATACTACGTAATCCTTATGATGGCAGATATATGCAGCGCCATAAATGCCGGCATCATTCTCAAGAATAGCTTTCTTTATCAGAACATCTTCATATCCTTTTGGAATGTACTGCTGAAATACTTTGTTAAGATGGGAAAAGAAAAAATCACCCTGTGCCGAAATCCCGCCGCCGACTACTATTACTTCAGGATCAAACAATGATACTACTGTATCTAATCCACCGCATAAGGAATCTATAAAATCATCATATATTTTTAAGGCGGTTTCTTCTTTGTATTTCACTTTGTTCATTAACTCAAGGCCATTGATGGTTTCTCCCTTTAGTTTTTGGTATCTACTGACCAAAGAGCTGGTTGACGCTGTTTTATCAAAAAGAAAATCTGTTCGCTCTTTCTTCTCCAAAATACTGCTGTTACCTGCTAATCTGGCAAATTCCCCTGCAAAACCATGAAAGCCTTTGTAAAGTTTTTCATTCAGGATACAAGCACCGCCCACGCCTGTGCCTAAAGTAAGGAATACTATAAATTTGCTATTCTGTCCTGCTCCTTTCCACATTTCCCCGAGAGCCGCACAGTTTGCGTCATTCTCCACAAAAACTTTTACGCCCGTCTTTGGCTCTATCTTATCCTTGAGTTTACAGCCGGTATACCCCGGAAGGTTAGCACTGAGAGTTACGATGCCTTTTTCACTGTCTATCAATCCTGCTGTACTTATTCCTATAGCACCTATCTTATGATCTTTGGGAAGTTTCTGAAAGATATTTATTATCAGAGCAGGAATAGCGTTTTTGCAGTCAGCATCAGGTGTTTTAACACTGTCTTTATGAACAATTGTTCCGTTTCTATCTACTACTCCATATTTTATCGAAGTGCCGCCAATGTCAAAACTAAGAATATTCATTGTTCATTCCCTTATTTAATTATAGGTTATTAGTGATTATAATATTCTAAGCAAAACTATTTCATTTTTGAAGATGCTTTATACTAATGTTTACTAAAAAACAGGATAATTGAATGAAATACGATTTAGTAATTTTTGACTGCGATGGAGTTATTGTTGATAGCGAGCCAATAGCTAACAGGATTTTTGCTGATCTGTTAAAAAAGCTTGGATATAGCCTCTCTTACGATGAATGCGAAAAGATGTTCACTGGCCGATCAGACAAAGATTGTCTGGTTTTATTGGAAGAAAGAACTGGGATGAAACCTCAGAAAAACCTCTTTGAACTATTCGATAAACTCGCTTTTGAAGCCTATGAAAAGGAATTAAAGACTGTAGAAGGCATTGAAGATATAATTTCCCTTTTGAACTTTGAGGATTTCTGTGTCGCTTCCAATGCTCCTGAAAATAAAATCTACAAAGCATTGGAAGTTACAGGTTTGCTCCCGAAATTCAAAGGAAAGATATTTTCCAGTTCAATGGTAGAACGCCCAAAACCCTTTCCTGACCTATTTCTCTATGCCGCGAAAAAAATGAATGCTAATCCAGAAAATTGTGTCGTTATTGAAGATACCCCACACGGCGTAAGCGCCGCTATCTCTGCGGGTATGGATGTTTTTGGATATTGCGAACGAACCGACAAAAAAATACTAAAGGATGCTGGAGCTGTCACTTTCAGCAGGGTGTCTGACCTTAAAGGCCTTCTAGGACTGAACAACCATGTTAAATTCTGAAAATGTATTCCTGATCGGAGCAGCAGACAGAAATGTCGGAAAAACTGAATTCGCCTGTTCTCTGATAAAACAAACCTCTTCAACCGGACAGAAAGTAATCGGGGTAAAAGTCACCACAATTCAGGACGACAATCATGGCACCTGTCCAAGGGGTGGCAAAGGGTGCGGAGTTTGCTCATCGCTTCAGGGCGATTTCTGCCTGACACAGGAAACGGACTCTTCCAATTCAAAAGATACATCAAGAATGCTCAGAGCTGGCGCAGATGCTGTTTTTTGGCTTAGAGCAAGAGAAAGAGCGCTTGAAAATGGAGCTTCGTCGCTTTTGGAAAAAATAGAATCAACCTTTGGTAGAAATATCCCTGTAGTATGCGAATCAAACAGCCTAAGGACAGTTCTCAGTCCCGGTCTTTTCTTCATACTGAATCGCCTAAACAACCATGCTGTTAAAAAGTCATGCAGGAATGTGGAACATCATGCAGATAAAAATGTCAATCTGATTTCTATTGAACAAGGCTTTGATTTTGATATTGGCAAACTATCATTTGCCAGCGGAAAATGGTCTTTCAAGACAGATGCCACCTGTATTATTCTCGCAGGTGGTAAAAGTTCGAGAATGGGCCAAGATAAGATAAAGCTTTCTATCAATGGTTTGCCAATGATAGAAAGCCTTATCAGACAAATTTCTCCGATGTTCGATAAAATCCTGATAAGTTCAAATAAGTCCAATGAACTCTCTTATCTGAAACTTCCTATTATAAAAGATTCTAAAGAGGAACACGGCCCCCTGATGGGTATTTACAGTTCTCTCTTGAAATCGGAAACGCAAAAAACTTTCATTATCGCATGCGATGTGCCTGTAATCGACACTAACCTGGTATACAGACTATTAAACGCATCAAAGGAATTTGATGTCGTTATCCCAATCCATAACGACGGAATGATTGAACCGCTTTTTGCCGTCTATGACAAAAACGCTTTGCCCGCAATAGCTGAAACCCTTACAACCTCAAAACAAATAAGGGCCCTCTTTAAGAAAATAAGAGTTAAATATATGGAAACAGATTCTAGTTTCTTTAATATTAATACTAGGGAGGATTATAAGCATTTTGTAAACAACTTTAACACGAGGACGCTGTTATGAATAAGAGACTTCTGGAAAACTTTATCCGATATGCGAAAATCGACACCTGCTCAGATCCATCTTCTCAAACTTATCCAAGCACTCAAAAACAATTTGACCTGGCAAAAATTCTCGAAAAAGAGCTCAAAGAACTCGGATTGACTGATATAAAACTGGATGATAACTGTTATCTCTACGGAACACTCAATTCTAACAGCAATGATAAGTATCCTATTATCGGGCTAATCGCTCACATGGATACCTCTCCGGATATGACAGGAGAAGGAGTCAACCCACAGTTGGTTGAGAATTACGATGGTAATGACATAATATTGAATAAAGAAAAAAACATTATACTTTCTCCAAAAAACTTTCCCGAGTTAAAAGACTATATCGGAAAAACCCTGATTACGACAGATGGAAACACTTTGCTTGGAGCGGATGACAAAGCGGGTGTAGCTGAAATCATGGAAGTATTGCATTATTTCAAAGAACATCCTGAATCCAAACATGGTACTATTAAAATAGGATTTACTCCTGATGAAGAAATAGGCCGCGGCGCAGACAAATTTGATGTAAGGTATTTCGGCGCAGACTTTGCCTACACTATTGACGGCAGTAAAATCGGTGAAGTAGAGTTTGAAAACTTCAATGCTGCCGCTGCAAAAATCAAAATACAGGGGTGCAATGTCCACCCCGGCGAAGCCAAAAACAAGATGATAAATTCCATCCTTATCGGGCAGAAAATCAACGACCTTTTACCATCTGCCGAACGCCCTGAATATACGGAAAAGTACGAAGGTTTTTTTCTGATGACTCAATTCAAAGGAACAGTAGATGAAACTTCTATGGAATACATCATCCGTGACCATGATAAAGAAAAATTTGAAAGCAGAAAAAAGAAACTCTATGATATTGTGTCATTCCTAAATTCTCAATACAAAAGCGAAATAATTACTCTCGAGATCAAAGACCAGTATTACAATATGAGGAATAAACTCGAACCAATCATGTACATCGTGGATTTGGCAAAGAAAGCCGTAATCAAAGCGGGTGTGGAACCTCGTGTCGCACCGATCAGAGGCGGTACTGACGGTGCTAGGCTTTCTTATATGGGGTTACCCTGCCCTAACATATTTGCAGGTTATCACAATTGCCACGGGCGCTATGAGTATGTGGTATTTGAATCCATGGAAAAGGCGGTTGAAACCATTCTAAATATCCTGACTCTTGCCGGACAGAGTAAATAAAAACAAAATAAAAATGAAAAACTGCATAAAGTATTTAGCTGTCACTTTACCTATTACCGCCATACTTACAGTCGTCTCAATTCTGTTTTTTGACAGAGAAATCGCGCTGATTGTACATGGGCTATACACTCCTGAAACAATCAAGAATAATGCCTCTTTGGGAATCTATCTTACTTTATGTGCCTATTTATGTATGATCCCTGTTTTTCTATTCTACTATTTTTTCAGGCTGATCAGTTTTGACAAACTTAAATTTTTGAAGTTCATAAGACAATTATCTTTATGTGTCGTATTCGGCTATTTCATTAAGGATTGCCTGAAATTCTTCTTTGGCAGGGATACTGCAATTATATACAGCACAGGTAAACTCAGATTTTTAGAAAACCCCCAAACTTACGGCTTCCATTTTTTTTCGCTTGGTGCGGATTCGTTTCCTTCCGGACACATGACTATGATCTGCGTGGGAATGGTTTCTATTATGCTATTTTATCCCAAACTAAAAATTCCGGCTGTGTTAATGATATTGGCTATGGCTGGAATATTGTTGTTAAACAACCTGCATTTTCTAGGGGATATTATAGCCGGCACATATCTTGGAACCACTATAGCCCTTGGGATTTATTATCTGGAAACATTAAAAAATGCAAACCCTTCTCTAAATACGTAATAAAACATGCAATTGAAAAATTTTATAGTCAAATGGGTAGAAGCTTTTAATAATGGTGATGCTGAAGTTTTAGCAGAATTTTATAGTGAATCAGCCGTAAATCATCAGGTTGCGAATGCTCCTGTAATAGGAAAAGAAGCCATTAAAAAGATGTTTATTGATGAATTTTCGAAAGCAAAAATGGTTTGTATTATTGAAAACATTTTTGAAGATGGTCAATGGGCTATACTCGAATGGAAAGATCCATTGGGTTTGAGAGGCTGCGGTTTCTTTCATGTCATCAATGAGAAAATAGTATTGCAACGGGGCTATTGGGATAAACTCTCATTCCTTAAAATACATAACCTTCCCACCCAATCACAGAATCTAGGTTAATGCAAGAGACAATCTGCTTTTGCAGTTCTAACAAAAAAAAAAGAGGATGCCGTGAAGATTTAATGCTTGGGAATAGTTTTATCTAAACTTCAGCATGATACCTGGGTTTAAGCTAATATTGCTTTCCTGTGGTTATTTACTTCCGCAGTTGCTTAATACTCGCCGAAAACTGAACCTCCTTTGATGTTATCTTAGGCCTCTTCGTTCTCTTTTACTGACACTCTTCAGCATCAGTTTGTCCAGAGCTACCTCATTATGTCCCTTTCAGACTTTTTCCGGTGGTTTTTCACCGTTCTTTGTCTGTGGAGCCATTTTCTTTGGCTTCCTCTTTCCAGAGTTAACCGGAAAGCTTATCGAACCTGATTTCCAGACGGTTTAGTATTTCTGGGTATTTCAGTTTCTTTCCTGTTGCGGATTTCTCCGTAATAGGACGACTCTATGTATTTGCTCTGTACACCTCGACTTTACTTGCATATCTCTACACAAATTAGTTTCGGCATTCCCTTTGACCGCCTTTAGCTCCGATATTCTTGGGTTTAGGACTTTTGATCCCTCCCTGATAACCTTTCGTGTTACCACTCCTTATGTACCGTTTTTTCCGTTACACTCGGTTCTTTCCGCATTCCTGCTTCGGTACAGCCTCTTAAGCAGTTCTTTCTGCTCGTTCTGTACAGACTATCGGGCTTAGCCTCAGAGTATTGAAAATTCATAAGGTTTTTCTTATGGAGCTACTCATACCATTATCCTGTATTTAAGCTCTATACTCTAAACAGGCTTCTAAGTTACCATCTTCAGCCTGCCTTAAGATCAGAGGTTTTTCCTTCTGTCTTAATCTGTGAGGGAATTTTTCAGCATGTACTTTGGTTATTCTCCATACTGAACTTCTTTAGCCTGAACACTCCTGGATAGTTTTTGCTACCCTTCAATACCATTTCCAGTATTTATAGAATACGGTTTTTCGTATTCTTTTTCGGAAGGTTCTCTTCCTTTACTCCCTTGAGAAATGTTACTTCCTCTCGGACTTCAGCGTTCATCGGCCTGGAACATTGAAACAACACTCTTTCATGGTTTTTGCCACTACTACTTCTGCTGTTCCCCTTTAGCTCTTACCAACCTTTCGGTTAATAACGCTCTTCCATTGTATCTACCGTAATTTCTTACGGCCTTCACGACATCCTCAAAATTTCAAAGAACTTTATTTTCTCTTATCAGTTTTTAACTCCTGTTTTCAGTCGTTGTCCTGAGAAGAGCCATTAAGTTGCCACTCTCTTTAACTTTAGCAAATCATTAAAGAAAAAAATTTAAAAGTTTTTTTATACACACTCATCTTGAGGCTAAAATGAATCCAGCATGAGGATAATGTCAGGGTTTGGCAATGCTTAAAAAGATACCCAAAATGGCGAAATAATGACATGCACTGCCTGCTAAAACAAATATGTGCCAGATACCATGGTTGTGATACATTTTCCTTTTGATATAGAAGAATATACCAATCGTATAAATTAGCCCGCCAGCCACAATAAGTATCAAATTAACAATAGATATGACTTCAATCATCGGCTTAATGACAAAAACAGCCATCCATCCCATAACCACATACAAAATTATAGACCATTTTCTAGTCTTGAAAATTTCAAAAAATTCGGAAAAAATTCCCCAAAAAGCAAGAATCCAATTTACAACTATGATACTTATTCCAAGCGAAGGCTTGAGTGTCATAAGCATTAATGGGGTATAAGAGCCTGCAATAAGTATAAATATCGCAGAATGGTCTAGTTTCTGAAAAAACAATTTCCTTGATGGGGCTTTAGAAAAATGGTAAAGAGTCGAAAATGAGTAAAGGAAAAGAAGAGAAAGTCCAAAAACAATCAGTCCTACAAAGTCTTTCGTATCCCCTGCTCCTGCTCCTATAATAATAAAAACTATAAGGCCTATCAAACTCAGCAAGCTTCCAAGTCCATGAGTTATGAAATTTACAGTTTCTTCAGAGTCGCTATATTTTTTAGAATCCATAGTATGTCGCTACCTACAATAGTAAAAGATTATGTATTTTTTAGTGCTTTTTTGCCAAAGTCCTTTTCTACTTTAAGATATTTGACAACAATAGCGCCTGGAATGATCATAAAAAGCACTACGATAAAAAATTCTTCATATCCAAGATATTCCTGCATCCATCCGCTCAGCATTTTTGGAATCATGTTGCCAAGCAGCATGACACCTGCAAAAAAAGCATAGTGGGCAGTTTTGAAACGGCTATTTCTCACCGCATACATCAAAAACATATTATATGTGCCAAGAGAAAACGCGTAAAAAAACTGTTCTATCGCAATACATGAAGCAATAAATAACCTGCTGGAAGGTTGGGCATAAGCAAGGTATACATACATTGCATTTGGTATATTTATGGCTAACAGCATCCACCATTTCATTTTATTAAAGCCAAACTTATAAATTGCAAAACCACCAAGTAACCCACCAAGAATAATCACAATCGGAGCTATTACACCATAAGACAGGCCTGTAAACTGATTATTCAATCCGAGCCCTCCCTTGGAAATAGGGTCTAGCAAAAACAGAGGAATAATCCCGCCAGAAAGAAGAGTTTCTCCAAATCTATATAGCAAGAGAAACAGAATAGCAAAAACAAGATGCTCAATTTTAAAGAACTCAATATAAACTTCAATGAATTCCTTAATGGCAGCTTTAAAAGTCCTCTTTGATTCATGGCATGGGACATCCTGAGGAAGTATTAGTTTGTTATAAATTCCCAAAACAATACAAACTGCTGCTGCGATTAACAAAATGATCATCCATACAATTTTCCAATCCTGAATTTTGGCAAAAAGTATACCGGCAAGCATAACCATTATTCCCTGTATAAATACCCTGCCTATATTATACGAAGCCGTCTGGATTCCCAGAAAAAACGCCTGCTGTTCGCTCTTCAGTTCTATTACATAATAGCCATCTGAAGCAATATCATGAGTTGACCCCAAAAAAGCCATAGCCCAACAAATGGCAAGGCTGACCTGAAAAACCATCGGAGTATGAAGAGACAACGCCAGACATATAAATAAACCGCCGATGATGATTTCCATGGTGTATATCCACCAGCGTTTGGTTTTTACTATATCGACAAAAGAAGCCCATATCGGCTTGATAACATAAGGAGTAATCAGCATTCCTGTATACAAAGTAATATCAGTATTAGACATTCCAAAATTTTTGTACATGATCCCCAGAACCATTATGATCCAGATACCCGGTAATCCCTGCATAAAGAAAATACTCGGCACCCAAAACCACGGCGATCTGATTTTTCCTTGGGTATTGTCGTTCATTTATCTCCCTCTCATTGAATTTAAATTAATAGTTTAAACCAAAACCATAATGGTAAAGGGTTTCTTTATTATCTACTGAAGGAATATCTACGGGGAGTTTTCCTTTCGGATTAGTAAAAACTTTACCGCTCTTAGTGTCTAAAAAAACCGCTCTTAGTGCATTAACCAAGTTTATCTGTAAAATGGACTGTTTGTAGTTTGTCTGGTCAAAACCTACAGCTCCATATATGCAAATATTGCTATCGATCTCAGGAATGAAGGCTATGTCGTAAGGATTCCTGCAAGAGATAGAAACGCTCTTCACCGAATGTTTCCTGGCAAAAGCAGCAATCATTTCAGGCATTATATCCGAATTATTCAGATTGTATGTCAGAATTATGCATAAATCTGAATCTAGGACTGCACTTTTCAATTCCGAATTGAGTTTACTTTTATAATCAGCCTTAAATACACTAACTTTTACATTTACATCATTATATTTAGATAGATTTTCAATTTCTTCTTTTGCTATTCTTAGTCTCAAAGAGTTAGTGTCTGTAATTAATATTTTACAGCCGTCATTTATTTTAAAAGGCAGAATTTTATTCTCATTCTTAAGCAAAGTAATCCCTGATGCAGACGCCATATCCTCAATGTCATGATGCTTCCTACAGCCAACTATTTTATCAGCTTTGTTTATGTACGCCTGAACATCCATTTCGGCAAAGGTATTTTCTTTAAGCTTGTGCTTCTTTTTAAACGAGATAATTCTATTGTAGGATTCTTCCACTCGTGTTTTAAACACTGCATTGGAATTGTATTCGGCCTCCATCGTTTCAATTAATTTTTCCAATTTCGGAATATCTTTTTTACCCCATATCCTTACAGGCATAACTGCCATATCAGAACCTGCCAAGATCGTTTTAACGGTTGCCTCTTCATTTCCGAAATTATCGCTTATGGCTTTCATATCCAAAGCGTCGGTAAGTATTAAGCCTTCAAATCCCATCTTCTTTTTCAATAGTTCTGTAATGATCGGGTAAGACAATGTAGCTGGAGTACCTATAAGTTTTCCGTCTTTTTTAGATTTTACCTTAGCATTGTCAAGCGCAGGCACTATGACATGGGCTACCATAATAGTGTCCGTTCCTGCCTTTATAGATGCTTTAAAAGGAGCCAAGTCTATCTTGTCCAAATCCTCTATGCTGTAGCCAACTACAGCCAATCCAAGGTGAGTATCCGTCGCTGTATTTCCATGCCCCGGAAAATGTTTGGCACATGACAAAACTGAAGCCTCTCTTAATCCATCTATATATGCATTGCCTAAAATAGATACCAACTCAGGACTGCTGCCAAAAGACCTTACGCCTATAATAGGATTTTTAGGATTGGAATTAACATCTATATCGGGGGCAAAATCCAGGTTTATTCCTTGACAATACAGTTCTTCTCCTATGGCTTTGGCTACTTTTCTTGTTACATCGGCTTCACGGGCCGCGCCCAGTATCATATTTCCAGGCATATCGGTACCGGACTGAAGCCGGGTGACTATTCCTCCTTCTTGGTCTATGCCTATCAAGATAGGAATTTCTGCAGCACCTTGCAGCTCCTTTATAAGTCTGATGGTTTGTCCAGGGTTTATTGTATTTTCCTTAAATAAAGCAATCCCGCCAAGATTATATTTTTTGATGATATCTTCAACAGTATTATTTGATAAGGTGAATGGGATAGGTTCACCTTTAGCATCAACGCCCCAATTCCTGAAGTCAAGCATTAATAGCTGGCCTAGTTTGTCACGGATTTCAGAATGTTTTTCTTTCACACCATCGCTCCCTGTATATTTTATTGAATCTGCATTAACGCAAAATACTCCATTTAACAACATCCAGTTAACCGTCAAAATTAACAGAAATTGTTTTACTGCATTTCCCATTCTTTCTCCATGTTTTCATTTTCACTTCTTTGGTATCAGCAGGCAAGAAAAAAGGTTCTTTGTATTCTATTGAATTAAAGTCAGGTTCGCTGCCGTCTAGAGTATATTTAATAATATCATTTAGGAATTCACAATTGGCATATATCTTATTACCTATTCTTTTTATTCCTGGAGGTGAAACTCTGTAATTAATATCCAATTTATCTAAAATACACAGGTTTAATAAACCAGCCCTCTTTGAAAAACTTTTCCAGTCACAATTAGTAGCTTGAGACCAGGCCAACTCGGAAAACGCAATAAGTTTTGGAAAAGCCAAGTATTGCAATTTTTCAATATTGTTAGTATTTTCAGACCATAAACATGCCTGCAGCCCTATGATTTTGTCTGCGATATCGGTTGGCAAATTCTCCAAAGGGGAATAAGAGTAAACCCTGAAAGTGTCCACGTAACCTGACCAATATAACCCTGGTTCGTCCACATCAGGATTGTAGCTGATGTCACAATAAAGATATTGTGCAGGAGTCATCACTGTTTTATGCCCTCTTTTGGCTGCTTCTATTCCTTTTTCTGTCCCCCTCCATGAGTAAATTATACAATTTGAAGGAATTCTTTCGCCCTCAAGAGCCTCTTCCCACCCAGCGGGTTCTTTCCCGTATTTTTTTAGGATACCTATAACTCTTAACAGAAAATAATTTTGTATGTCCGTTTTTGAAAACAAATGCTTCTCTTTCATTAACTGCATGCACCGTGGAGATTTTATCCAAGCCCCTTCCGGTATTTCATCAGCTCCGATATGAATGTGCTTACCAGGAAACAGTTCCGATATTTCTTTAATAATATTTTCGAGAACCTCGTATGTATATTCAATGGCAGGATTGAGCACATTATCGGAGAATAGTTGAGCAGAGCTATAAACGGATGCATCACCAGGATCAACCAGAGGATTTCCTTGTTCCGTTTCAAAACTTTTAATCAATGCCCTGGCGTGACCGGGAATATCAATTTCGGGTATAACAGTTATGTTTAATTTTGAGGCGTAGTCCAATATCTCTTTTACTTCTAGCTGAGTGTAGAATCCACCGGAAACTTTGGGGCCTGACCCATATGCCGGAGGTATAGGAAGGCCATAACCACGTTTACTGCCTACTGCTGTAAGATTCGGGTACTTCTTTATCTCAATACGCCAACCTTGATCCTCTGTAAGGTGCCAATGAAAATAATTCAGCTTGTATAATGCCATTAAGCGAAGAATATCTTTGAGTTCTTTAACTGTTCTGAAATTTTTGCCTGTGTCAATCAATAGCCCCCTGTATCCAAACCTCGGATAATCTATAATTTCGCAGCACAGGATTGTCCCATCTGTTTTGAGTAGTTGCAACAGGCTGATAATACCATAGACGAAACCAGCAAAGCCCGCCGCTTCTATCATGATCTTATCAGTGCTTACTTTGAGGATATATCCTTCTTCTTTTATCCTGTTGTCTATTTTCGGATATGGCCCTTCTATCTTCTTTAAAAAAACAGAGTTAGAAGAAATATTTTTGTCATCTGCAAAAACAAATTTGGTTCCATTCCAAAGCTCTTTAAACTCATTAAAAACGAACAGGAATTCATCATCAGGATATTTCGTATCGTTAACTATTTGCAACTTCTTGCCTAAAGTCTTAAAAACACCTCCATATACTTTTGCTTCAGATGTTTTAGGAATAAGAGGAATTTCGCTGTCCGATAATATTGCAGAGGACAATTTACTATCATTGGCTGCCGTATTTTGCGAAACATACTTATCATAGGGATTTGTATCTGTCGATTGAACAGCCGACAAATCTATTTCCGGTGATACTTCTTCAATTTCTAGGCCATTTACAACAAAGCATCCGCTGATCGCATCCGTATACTTGTTTATGAAATAATTTCCTTCTAAAGGTATATTTACGCATTCATCCTGCCTAAGTGCATGTTTGAAACTAATTTCATGATAATCACCGATAGATTTAATAACATCTGCTTTTTCGCTGCACTCAGCAGGGATACTGATTTTTCTGGCGAGATTAAAACAGAGTTTCCATCCCTGAACCAAAACAGCATCGGAATCATTTTCTATAAATAAATTCCCTTCAAACAAATATCTCTCGGATTTAAACACTTTGAATAATATTTTCATTGAAAGAAGCCCTTTGGATGGACATTTTTTAAGATTAATACGCCATTAATGGTAATCTATACCTATATTCTTTCAATACACCGCCATGCCGGAGTTACTAACAATTTTCTGGCGCTATTTTACCTCTATGATATAATGGACTTAAAGAAAATCAGCAGGTAAGCTAATATGACAAAAGTAGCTATAGCATTGGGCGGAAATACAGGGAATGTGGCAAAGACTTTCAAAAAGGCCGCGGAAATGCTCAAAACAAACGGCTTCATGCTCCTTGAGGAATCACCTCTTTTCATAAACAGAGCTGTTGGCTGCGTACAAGGAACTCCAGACTTCACTAATCGTGTTATAACAGGAAAATGGAAAGACAGTCCTGAAAAACTCCTTGCGCTTTGCAATGAAATAGAAGTCACCCTTGGAAGGCCCCAAAACCACCAAAGCGACATGTCCCGAACCATAGATTTGGATTTAATTATCTTCGGGGATAAAGTTATCAAAACAAAAAAACTTACAATTCCCCATCCGAGAGCTCAAACCCGGGATTTCGTGCTCATTCCTCTGAGTCAAATAGCCCCTGACTGGATATTTCCAGATACCAAACTAACAGTCTCAGAATCTCTGGAGAAACTAGACCCACTCTGCCGCAAATAATGTTTTACTATGCGGAATCTATGGAGATGTTTATTTTGCTTATTGTCTGTATAGAACCAAACAAGAGTAGAAGTTTTATGAGAGATTGAACTGATCTTGTTTTAGATTTTACTTGACTGTAAGTAATTTCAGAAGATAGAGTAAAACCATCTAAGAGAAGTTTGACATATCTGGTTTCTTTATCAAGGATCGAATTAACCCTATATCTTGCCTTATCATTCTTTGGATAGATAGAAAATTTTATGATTTTGGCCATATGTCTGAAGAATCTCGGATGATCTTTATTGAGGAGTTCAATCAATTCGCCATCAAAACCGTTTAAGTTATTAAGACCTGCCAACATGATAAGTATGTTTTTTAATTTGTAAAGCCATTCCTTAATGGAACTGATTTTATCACTTGGCAAATCATTTTGAGCCATACAGTTCTGCATGATAACTTCTATGTCTGCTATATTAGCAAGCAGTACCTTGTCTAAGCACTCATGGCTGAAATCAATTTCGGAGCGTGTACTGTTGATTGCCTCACTAATGTATTTATCTATATTTTTTCTTAGGTTATCAAGTCTCTTTAATAACCTGGTTACAAAGTCGTCTGGCCAAATAATAAAGTTGGTTATCCACATCATAGATACAGCGATAAAAATACCAGTTAGTCTCTCTATTACGCTGTCAATAGAAGTCACAATCTGAAAAGACCCCGCGGAGCAAAGAAGAAATGCTATTCCCGATTGCAGCCCAATGTACGCAATTCCAGAACGTGAACCCCAAAGGTATGAAAAAATAAATATAACGGCAAATATAACCGTGAAATTAACAAACGTAGAGTCTATAGAAAACAGCAGAAAAAAAAGTCCTGAAGCCCCTCCCAAAATACACCCAAGGAATCTTAATATACCTTTGTGTTTTGTATCCATAGCACTCATTTGCGGCCCCATAACCGCTACAATTGCTACAGTCATATTTAAAAAGCCTCCCGGTATTTGCAGCCACAGACAGAACCAGAAAATAAAAAGTACAATCAAACCGCCTTTCGTGGCATTTATAAGAGACGGTATATAGAATGGGAAATCATAAGAAAATATTTTAAACGACATGAAATCGCTATTCTCATTTTCAGTGCTCGAAACCTTTCGCTCTTTTGAATCGAATTCTCCATGTGATATGAAAATCAGATCTCTAAGTGAAAGTTCAAGATAGTAGGCAAAAGAATAGAAAAAAATTATAGTAGGAGACCCACATTGAACATCAGAAGAAAGGGCCTCTTTTTTGTCCAGATAACTGTTAATGTCAGAAGGATTGATTAAATAATTCTGAAATATTCTTTTTCCACGCAATCCGATGTCGGGCATCTTCTCCAGATATGAGAGAGCCCTTTTGAGGAATTTCATAAAGGTAAATGGCATTAAACTAATGTCTGTACTTTTATATATCTTAAGAATATTAGTAAGCTGGATTATTCTGTTTTCAGCAGTTCTAGCCAGAATCTTGTAATCTGCCGCATCTTTTCGAAGAAATTTTTTCTCTGTTCCTGCAAATTCTATCAAAGATTTACATTTTGATAGTTGTTTATCTATTCCTGTTTTCAGCTCGTCTAACACATCTAGGTCTTTTTCACCTTTCTGACACTGCGTAACCAATTCTTTATTAAAAGTTAAAATTTTCTTCAACAGATATTCAAAATTGAGATCAAATTCTTCAGATGCATAGTTAGGCCAGAGAATGATATTGAAAATCCATGATGAGATAACTCCGACAAGAATTTCTGCTGCTCTGTAAAAAGCAATATCTATCGGGAAGTTTCCGTGTGGATTAGAAAATGAAAGAAGTCCTATAAGTACCATATTTGCAAGCATATAAGCCCAAAAATATCCGTTTTCAGCCCTGACTCCTGCGTAGAAAGACAGGAACATCCCAGCGAATATAAAAACAGAAAAGAGTATGGAATTCTGAACTATGAACCCAAAGAAAAAAATCCCCAACACGCATCCTATAGTACATCCTCCTGTTCTCATCCAGCCTTTACTGAAACTTGCGCCGACATTTGGGCGCATCATTACAAGAGTGGTTATCCCGCTCCAGAATGGCATTGGCAACTTGACGGCATTGGCAAAAATAATCGCAGTAACGCAAGCCAAGGCTGTTTTTAGAGCGGTTCGTGATTGCTGGTTTCCCAGCGAAAAATTTTCAACCGTAACTTTAAGGTCATTATAGATAAGATTGTAGTGGTATTTAAGAGACATCAGATTTTACAAGACCATGCTTTTCGATTATTAACATGCATATATATGATCCTAAAACTAGCTTAGAACCATACTTCGAAAACAAGTATCATGCAGACAACAATTATGAAAAGTATGGCACCGTAAAAAATCACATCGGTACCGGTAAACTTATCGTTGTCATTGCATTGTTTTGTTTTCATAGGATTATGAAAGTCCTGGCATTGGCGCCTTCAGCTAACTTTACATCTTCAGGCAGATTATCAAATGTTATCCTTACAGAAAAACGGCGCTGAAGCCTGATCCAATCAGTCGTGGGTTCGATATAGGGCAGCACTTTATCAGGTGTCGGAGACCTGCTTGTACCTCTGCCAATAAACTCAACCTTGCCTTTAAGCAATCTGAAAGGATACATGTCTGTAAGAATATATACCGTCTGTCCGGGTTTTATGTGTCTGAGAACGCTTTCCTTGTAATTTGCTTCGGCCCACCAATAGCCATCTTCTATTATTACAAACATCTGTTGACCCTGTGCTGCAAAATCTCCCGGCATAATATTAAAATTCGTTACATACCCATCAGCCGGTGCATAAACCTTGGTTTGATCCAATTCGTACTGTGCCAATGCCACCTGAGATTTAAGAGAATCTATCTCCACTTGCTTTGAATCGATAGCATTTTGATCATACTGACAGTCTGCTTTAGATTGTTCATACTTGTTTCTGGCCTCATCAAGTTCGCCCAAATACTGTTCGTAAATCTGCCTTGAAGCCGCCTGCTCTACTTGAAGGGTTTTATATCTCTCATAGTTAATTGTAGCAAGTTTATATTCATTGGTAACATTATTTAGTGTATTAAGAGAAGTTTGATATTTTACTGTCAGTGATTTCAGGTTAGTCTCGGCTTGCAATAATGCCGATTTACGCACATCCAGCCTTAGTTGGTACGGATAAGGGTCGAGCTCCATTAACAAGGTGCCGCTCTTCACGAATTGATTGCTTTTCACATAAATGTTTAATATATGCCCCTCGACTCTTGGAGAAACAACAGAAATATTAGCTCTTATGTATGCGTCATCCGTGTAAGCAATAGCCCATCCATGCAGAAGAAAATAAATACACATTACTGCTAGTATGACTGACACAAAAACTATACGGATTTTATTCTTCTTTGTCATATAATTTATCGCCGTTGGTATAAGCTAAGATTATAAATATTTTAATATCATGCATTCAAATATTCAGTGTGGTTTTGTAAGATTTATGTTATTTACACAATTACCTTTTTGAGAGAAATCACTACTTATTCAACTCTTTGGCACATATTGCAACCTTGACATTATAAAAGGATTGGCATAAGCTGAATAATAAATTTAATGTTTGGCTCCCAGAGTAAGAAGAATAGAGAGTCCAATTTTTATAACTGTTTTGTTTTTAGCATGACAATTACCAAATCGGAGAGATCTTAGTACGATGTATACATTAGACAAAAATGACAGAAAAAAACTGACATTGCACAATAAAGAATGGACGTTTGCATTTTTCGGGACAGCAATTGGCGCAGGCATATTGTTTTTACCTCTTCAGGCAGGTACAGGCGCATTTATTCCTTTGGTTCTGGCTATAATAGTAGGGCTGCCTATAACATATTTTTCTAATAAATACCTGATGGTCGTGTGTCTTTATGCAGACGACAACACTTCTCTGAATACCAGTCTTAAAAGTTTTGTCGGGCCAAAATTTGGCAATGCGATTATTCTTTTGTATTTCATTATGTTAATAGCTATACTCCTTGCGTACGGAATAGGACTCAATACAGATATAGCAGAAGCTTTAATCCAATATAAAATCGTTCATTTCAATATAGGCAAGACTTTATATCTTCCACTGATTATTTTGGCGATCCTTGCAGCAATAGTAATTATAGGGGAAGAATTTCTGCTGAAAGTGCTAGCTAGAATCAGTATGCTTTTGGCAGCGTTGCTCTTCATAGTTAGCGTATTGTTGATACCATATTGGAGACTTCACAATGTAACTTTTTTTATTAAGGGTTGTTTTTGGAAGGACTTTCTCTTGGTATTTCCACTAATAACACTATCAGCAACTTATTTTCCTGCAGTGTCGCCTTTGGTGGGATTTTTTAAAAACAAATACGGAGATAAGTTGACTAAAGATGAACTTAGAAAAAATAGTATTTCCATAACATTAAGAGCCTCTTGCATATTGTCAGGATTTATTGTCTTTTTCCTTGTTTCTACAATTTTTGCCATGCCTCAAGCATCATTTGAATATGCGAATGCAAAAAACATATCTATATTGGCAGCAATCGGGCAAGCCTCTGCTAGCCATACTATGTCAGACATATTTATAGCCATTGGAATGGCAATTACTGTTCTGGCATTAATAAGTTCCTATTATGGAGTATTGTTCGGTGTCATAGAACTTTTAATTCCAAAGTGCCAGTTTTTAAAATTTTCAGCTTTTTTCAATGTTAAAAACAATTTAATGATTCTCATCACGCTTGTTTTATGGATAGTAGTTATTTTTAATTGGAAAGTAGTCAATATATTAGGTGGAGTTATTGCGCCTATCATGGGATTTACTGTATTCTGTCTGCCTACATTCATTATTTTTATGAAAAAAGAACTAAAAGCCTTCCGAGGAATTGGGCCTGTATTAGTATTTTTATTTGGAACTTTTCTGATAGTTTCTTTTTTTGCAGGGCTATTAGTGTGATCGTGTTGATAAGGACACATTGCTGTTTTAAACCCCCTGCTGTTATCCACCTGCTTGGGAAAAAACAGCTATGATTAACTTCATTAAATAAAGAGGGAAAAAAATGGTTACGACAATAGTACACGTAAAGGTCAAAGAAGGATATATCAAAGAATTCATTGAAGCCACCATAGATAACCATAAGAATTCTGTTAAGGAAAAAGGAAATCTGAGATTCGATTTTCTTCAGGATCCGAACGACCCTGCTGCTTTCATCCTCTATGAATCCTATGAAACTGAAGAAATGGCAAAAGAACACAAAAATACGGCTCATTACCTTAAATGGAGAGAAACAGTCGAGCCTTTCATGTCCCAGAAAAGAATAGGAATCACCTACAAGGTTATCAAGCCATAGCGTTGAACTATCTATGAATAATTTCACCTTATCCGGCATACCCGTCGTTGAATTCGGACATGGATCGATACAAAAACTCAATGCGCATCTGGGAAAATATGGAAAAAATATATTGCTCATTTCAGGTTCAAAATCACTTGAAGAAGGTGGCCTGGCAAACGACATCAGATCTGATTTAAAAAAAGACGGTTTTGTGTTTTTTGAGGAGAAAATATCATTTGAGCCGACACCGGCAATCATTGACTCCATTACAAATAAATATCGTAAAGAAAATATAGAAGCCCTTTGCGCTATAGGCGGAGGAAGCGTCCTCGACACAGGAAAAGCTGTCGCTGCCATGCTTAAGGAAAAGGAAGGAGTAAAAACTTATCTTGAAACGGTAGGCTTAATGAAACCATCTGGAAAGACTTTACCGGTGATTGCTGTTCCTACTACATCTGGCACAGGAAGCGAAGCAACAAAAAACGCAGTAGTGTCAGAAACAGGAACTCAAGGATTTAAAAGTTCTCTAAGGCATGATAATTACATCCCGAAAGTTGCCATAATAGATCCTTCGTTAACGTTGAGTTGTCCTCCTTATATTACTGCCTGCTGTGGGCTGGATGCCTTGTCACAACTCATTGAAAGCTATCTTTCTACACAAGCCACCCCTTTTACAGATGCTCTGGCTTTTGACGGAATCAGAAGAATATTTAACTCTTTGCAGCGAGCTTGTTTAGATTCACCGCATGATATCCATATGAGAAGCGAATTATCATATGCTGCATTTATTTCAGGAATCACTCTTGCTCATGCAGGACTTTGTGTTGTTCATGGCCTGGCATCAACACTAGGCTATAGGACTACAGCTCCACACGGCCTGATCTGCGGGCTTCTGCTTCCTGAATGGCTCAAAATGACATCAAACTACCTCATTGCAGAGGATAACAAAAGTTCAGTGCTATATACTAAATTCACAAATTTAACCTATTGCGCTAATGTTCCAGCTATCCGTAACTACAAAAATTCATTTGAGCCATTTATTAGTTTTGTTGAGAACTTGTATTCTAATTTGAATTTACCCAAACTTTCTGGATTCGGGCTTTCTAAATCTATGATACCTGAGATTGCATCATCAAGCGGCAATAAGAATAATCCATATCCGATAACTCAAAAAGAACGGGAGTTCCTTTTAAATCGGATATTATAAATAGGCATATCAATGTCTATGTCCAAAAACTATTAATAAATACAGACTTGTAAATTGAAACAAAAAAACTCATTTTGATTTAATTTCTATTTCCTCCTTGCTATTATCGTTCCCTACTGTATTTTCTATGGCGTTACATCCAACTAAGTTCATTTACAGCAGGATGCGGTATCGAAGTTGGAGAACGATTAATTACTCAGGAGAAAATATGCCGAGTACGCTTTATGTAGGGAACCTTCCTTACTCAGTAGATGGGGATGCATTGAATAAAATGTTCACAGCATTCGGAACAGTAGAATCAGCCAAAGTAATATCAGATTCACTCAGTGGAAGATCAAAAGGCTTTGGCTTTGTTGATATGTCTAACGCTGAAGACGCTCAAAAAGCGATTAAAGAATTAGATGGAACAGAAACAGACGGCAGAAAGATCGTAGTAAATCTTGCTAAGCCAAAAGAAGATAAACCTCGCAGAGAAGGCGGCTTCCGTAGAGAAGGCGGCTTCCGCAGAGAAGGTGGATTTTCTCCTCGCAGAGAAGGTGGATTTTCTTCTCGTAGAGGCTAATTTTTAGCTTTGCCTACACTAAAAGCAGTGTAAACTTATGTTTGCGCTGCTTTTTTTATTTCCTTTAATTCTAAAGACACAAAAACTGGATATTCCGAAAAATTATGCTTTAATCCAAGTAGGAAAAGTATTTTCTTTTTAACCTCATTTCAAACTCTAATAGGAAGCAATTCATGAGACATCCAGCGCTAAAGTTAATCGGAATAACTCTTTTACTCATCACAGTTTTTACTATGTTTTCAGAAAGCAAAATATTGTACTCGCTGGATTTTTCTAATGTAAATGCCTCTGATCCCAGAGCATGGTTAAAGGATAATGGTTTCAGCAAAATCGAATCAGCCGCAAAAGATCAGAACAAACTCTCCCTTTCTTTCGCCAATAATTCTTTAATCTTTGATGCCAAAGGCAAAATTTTTGCTTTTATACTTAATCCATCTCTGCATATAGATGGCGTAAAAAAGATAAAAATCACATGGGGAGTCAACAGCTTTCCCGAAGGCGGAAGTTATGAAAAAGGAGTCCGTAATGAGGCATTGATGGTCTACATTTACTTCGGGGACAAAGACAGAGACAGCGGCAGTTTTTTTATCCCTAACTGTCCTTATTTCCTGGGCTTGTATTTAAACAAAGAAGACCCAATTAGCAAATTGTATACGGGAAGGCATTTTACCGAAGGCGGCCGCTTTGTATGCATAGGAAACCCTAAAATCGGAACAACAGTTGTTTCAGAGTACAATCTTGCTGATGGCTTCAGATCAGCATTTCCTTCAGAAAAGAGCGTCCCTTTTATATCAGGCTTGGCCTTGGAAGTAGAAACATCCAGCACAGGGCCTTCAGATGCTTTCATCAAGAAAATTGAACTTTTAAACTAGGATAGCAAATGGAATTTATCTACGGAATCAATCCGGCTTTCGAAGTTATAATGTCAGGAAAAAGACAAATCATCGAGGGGTTTGTCTGCGATGCATCAAAACCTAAAATCAAAAAAATATGTTCCTTACTTGAATCTAGGAATATCCCCGTTAAGCATCTTGAGAGAGGCCGGCTTATTGATATGACAGGAAATAAATATCATCAGGGAGTTGTACTGAAAGTTTCAAATTACCCTTACGTTTCATTTGACTCCATTCTCGGCAACCCAAAATTACTGCTCTTGGACAACATTGAAGATCCCCAAAATCTCGGAGCCATTCTAAGAAGCGCAGAAGTATTCGGATTTAACTGCGTGCTTCTATCTATGCGTGGAACACCTGAAGTCTATCCGTCTGTAGTGAAAGTGTCTTCAGGGGCTACGGAACATCTCAAGATAGCCAACGATCATAATGCCAATTCTTTTGCCAAAAAAGCCAAAGAGAATGGATACACCATTGTCTCTCTGGACGAAAACGGTAAAAACACGGCGCAGGACATTAAAGAGGCTAATCCTGATAAGATTCTTTTGGTTATCGGCGGAGAAGACAAGTCTGTAGGTCAATTCATTTTAAACGAATCGCACTTTATCCTTGGCATACAACAGAAAGGCAGAATCAATTCTTTAAATGCATCTGTTGCTGCCGGAGTCGGAATGTACATAGTTTCCCACCTATAGATATAGATGCATGAAACACGTCGAAAACTAATCATGATAATGGTGGACGGGTTTGGCATACCCCAGGAAGGTTGGGATAATTCCGTTTTTGCCAGATTCTGCCCTCCTGATTTCATTGAATTATTTGCGAATAATTCTGTTCCGCTTGATGCGACGCTGGGACTTAATGGCATCCCTCAGAGTGCCACCGGTCAGACCGCAATTTTCACAGGATTAAATGCTCCGAAACTCGTTGGCTCCCACCTCTCGGGTTTTCCAGGCCCTTTTTTAAAATCCTTGCTATTAAAAAACAATATCTTTCTAGAACTTATCAAGCTCAACAAAAGCGTAGTTTTTGCTAACTCTTACGCAAGATATCCTCTAGAACAGATACTAAACTCACGGTTCGCCTCTGTCACTAGCGTAATGCTTTCTACTTTCGCAAAACAGCCGCTAAAAACGAAAGAAATGTTAAATGGCGATGCAATTTTTCATGATATTACAAGACGAACGATAGCTGAAAAATTTGAGCTTCCCACGATTACACCGGAAGAAGGAGCACTGCACCTTCTGAATGTTTCTTCTAAATATGACTTCACCCTCTTTGAATACTTTCTTACAGACAAGGCAGGACACTCAAGAAATGAAGCCGAATTGAAAATAACTCTCGAGGAATTCTCGGAATTTATCTTGTACCTTAAAAACAATCTTCCTACTGACACATCATTATTAATTTGTAGCGACCATGGCAATTGCGAAGATATCGGAAACAAGCAACATACTACAAATCCTGTTCCGTTACTTCTTATCAATATTCAGTACGACAAGTACCAGTTAAAAAGTATAACAGACATCTATAACCTGATTCTAAACCATTTCATGAGCCATAACTGAAAAATAGGAGTATCATTATCCCCCTCCCCTACTACACTTAATATTTTTTAGCAGAATAATGGAAGAAACTCATATCACAAATCAGTAGTGTCCGGTAAAAATTTTATAGCAAGTAGCATGGAAGATGCAAGGCTGGGAAAAAAGCTGACAAGGCTGTATAAGGATTTTTGAGTGGGGGTTTTGCTTCTACTCTCCAGCCATAGATTCTAAGATAATGAGCATAAATCTTTTATAAATTTAATAATTTTTATGAACAGACCTTGTTTAAGTGCGTTCTAAGTTAGAATATACTTTATAGCAAAGATGAACCACTCATTATTCGGGGAACAGCTATGAAGATTTCGAACTTAAAAATAGAAGAGCCTTTTAAGAGCCTGCATCTTATCAAGAAAAAAATTCTTGAAGCCATACAGAAAGATATGTCAGAGAATGGTTTTGATCAGAGCCATCCTATTATTCTATGGAAAGGTCAAAATATTGTAGTTGATGGGCATACTCGAATCCAAGCTGCTATTAATCTCGGCATTAAAGATGTTCCTATAGTCGAAAGGGATTTTAAAGGCATAGACGAGGCACTGAAATTTGCTATTTATGACCAAAATGCTCGAAGGAACCTTAAAGATGGAGACATACTTCATTTGGTAAACCAAGTGGATAGAACTTACCAAAAAGCAGATGACATGAAATCAAATTTTGAAAACCAAAATATTTATAACTTAGAACAGGATATTACAACAAGTGATTCAAGGGAGATTACTCCTGAAATCGTAGGAATCCATAGGTATAAGGTCAGCCAATGCAGGCATATTCTTAACCATTGCAGCAGAAAAGAAATTGACGAAATATATCACGGGTATAAATCAATTTACCAAGTATACAAAGCTTCCCTTGACGCTCATGAAAAAATGGGCAAGAGAATTGTAGAGGAGCAAGAAAAAAACAAAATTTTAAAAGAATCCAAAATAATGGATTTTAAGTCAATCGTAAATAATAAAGAATTCGGGAAAGTAGTTCAAAAGATGAAGGACTTTTCTTTTAAAATAACACCTAAATTAAAAAGAAGGTCTCAAGAAGTTTCCAAATTAAGAGAGACTGTGGAATATTTCAAATCTTTGAATGAAAAGGCATTTAATACCTTCTGTGAACGAAAGCCTGTTCAAAAATTCCTTGGAAGTCTATTTGTCAACGATTTCATCAGTACACTAAAAGGACTTGGCTATAACATTGAAAAACCAACTAATCTGAACATCATTGAAGAAGAAAAACCCAAAAAGAAAATACGGCCATCTCCCCAGCCACATTGTAGTATTGAAAAGTGTTGTAAGTAAAGCAACACAAAAAAAGGTTAGATGATAAAATGTCTCGTTATGCAGAACAAGATATGGAAATGAAATAATTTTAGGTTCAAGATACTTTAAGAGGACGATCTCTGAGTTGAGGATTCACTTGAAATCTTCCACATACGGTAATACGCTTGATCTATGGAAAGTGGAGATAGTAAGGATGTGGAGGTTTACAAGGACTAATTCTATAACAGAAGGCTTCCATACGAAGATGGAAATGATATCAAGAAGAGCATTCGGTTTCAGAAATTTTGAAAACTATCGTTTGAGAGTCAGAGCTTTATGCGCTTAATTAACGTTGCCCCACTTGTAAGTTAGTGGCCTGTGATAAACAGGCAAAAGAGAGATCAAGTATTAGTAGTGATTTCTTTTTGTTAACTTTTTCTTTACAGAAGCTGTTGATGATGTTAATAAATATATTTTCCGGTAAGGTTTCTTTCCTAGGGCACTTGGGAAGGAATCGCAGAAGACGGAGTTGTGGCCCACTAAGGGAGTTTATTCAACATCCCGTCAACAAGATTTAACCCGTCTTCTGCTACCGTGTTCCGCCTGAAACCGGACAGCCATCTTGGGTATTGAAACCCGGTTCAAAGGCAAGAATGGTTAGCGGACACAATTTTTAACATTACTACAAGTAACAAAAGAGGACAAGAAAAATGGATGAAAAAACTAACCAAAAGAATCTTAAGATCTGGTTCGGAGCTGATGTATCAAAAGCCACCTTTGATGTTAGCTTCTGCCTTACAGGAGAAAGAATAAAAGATATTTCCTCAATGCCAAAAGCATCTTTTAAAAGAACAAAGGAAGGAATTGAAGAATTCAAAGCCTGGGCTGTTAAGCAAATGGCAAATAAGAGATTGCAGGAAGAAGATGAATTTGGTTTTGTAATGGAAGCTACAGGTTCTTACTCTGTAATCCTAGCCACCTGGCTTTTTGAATTGTGTCCGAAATGCATTCCGGTAATAGCGGATCCTAAAAGCGCTAACGCTTACGGAAAGAGTCTAAGGATAAGAAACAAGACAGACAAAATGGATGCTGCAAAACTGGCAATGTACGGAGCTGAACGGAGTCCTTCTCCTTATGTTCAGCAGAGTAAAGAATACGACACAGTTAAAGAGCTTGTCCGTCAAAGAAAAGCTATGGTAAACATGTTGACTGCAGCTAAAGTACAGGCTCAGGAAGCAAGCCAGGTAAAAGCTATCATCAAGGTAAGGGAAAAAGTCATAAGGGATTTGGAAAGAAGTATTATAGGAATTGAATCAGCAATTAAAAAACATATTAATGAATACCCTAATCTTAAAGAACAAGTCAAGATATTGACTTCAATTCCAGGAGTAGGTTTTATCGTAGCTTCTACCATGATAGGAGAACTTGGAGATGTTCATAGATTCTCCTCATCCAAGAAAATAGCTGCATTTGCCGGAGTATCACCCAGGAGATATGAGTCAGGAACTTCCGTCAAGGGTCGAACTAGAATGTGCAAAGAAGGACAGGGAAGATTAAGGCAGGCTCTATATTTGACTGCAATGAGCTCCACAAGAGGAAATAATGGTTTTGCCAGATTCTATGTAATGCTCGTTGCAAAAGGTAAAACTAAGATGTCTGCATTAGGGGCTGTAATGCGAAAAATGATTTGCGTAATGCGTAGACTTATTATAGCAAAATCTCTTTATAACGATTCTTTAGTGTCACCAATTCTGGAAGTAGGAAATTGTTAAGAATTATGTTAATAACTCATTTGACAATCAACACACCATCTTGTTGGCGTAGAGCCCTTCTTCTGGAATTAATTTTAAAGCCTATTTATGTCGTAAAGATACCGAAATTTAAAGCTCTAAAAACAACATTTTGCGGGTTTGAGCATGTTGAGCGGAGGTGTGTTGTTTTGCTGTTAAGTTGATGTTATATGAGGCTAAAAACGGGCAAAAAAATGGTCGGGATGGAGAGATTCGAACTCTCGACCTTTTGACCCCCAGTCGGAAGATAATAGCCTCATTATTAGTAATAACTGTATACAATATGCATATAATGTATCAGTTTTATTTGTTAATTCTGCCTATGCCTGACAATAATAGACTATTCTTCTTTTTGTTATGAGATACTATTTTAACATTAAAATTCAGCGGTGCACGATTAGCGCGTTCGCTGGAATTTTTAGTTGAAATTTATCTTTAATTTTTTTAACATCTGAGGAATATTTTTTATACTGTTTAGAATTGCAGTACAGTTCTGTTTTTTCAATAGATTTTTTGAATATGCGCCTGTTGTAACTCCAAATGACCACTTTACTCCTGCATTCTCTGCCGATTGTAAATCTGCGGTAGTGTCGCCCACAATAGCTGTATTATCTACAGATAACGTGTTAGTCTTTTCCATTGCTCTGAATATAAGATAAGGTGCTGGACGGCCTTTCGGGACATCGTCATTACAGATCATACAATTCACAACTTTATGCCAGTGTAATTTATCTACCAGAAATTCAGCTATTTGTCTATTGAAACCAGTGGTTAGAGCAATTTTAACTTTTTTCTTTTTTAGCCACTGAAAGACATCTTTTGTGCCTTCAATAGGTTGAATTGTTGTGTGCTGGTAGCTGGACAATAGTATATCATTGAAGGTTAAATATATTTCAGAAGCGAGTTTTTGTTGATCGCTAGTTGATATTTCTTTTAGATGATTTTTTACAATGCGTAAAATTGCTTCTTTCTTAGAGTACCCGCGAACCTGCCGAATTTCCTTATTAGACAAGTCAATATTATAAGGTTTAAAAGCTGTTTGAAAAGCTTTTGGCACTTGGTCAGTTATTTGTATTGTAGTACCAGCCATATCAAATATCATAAGTTCCAACTTATTCATATTATTAGCCTTTAGTATTATTTAACATTTTTGGTCACTTATATGGTGTGAGCGTTAGCGAATACCAGATTAAGTGTACCTACAGGTTACAATTTTTTAATTTCGATTATTATACTTACACAATAGTAAGGTTTTTGATTCATAGTTATCATTGCACCACTGCCATTTCTTATAAATCTCTTTTGGTAGTTCAAACTCATTATTAATATTGGTAAATCCAAATTGTCTATAAAAATTATTCAAATGTTCAAAAGGAAGGCAGTATATTTGATTGTATTTAGTAGAACTTTCAACAAGAGTTGATACAATACGCCATGCAGCCCTTACAAAAATTAATATTTAATTCGCTAAGGTTAACGATTTTAACTTTAGCCCCAGCTTTTTTCATACCTTCGGTCAAAGGTTTTAGTATTCTGTAAGTATTGGATTTTATTCCTTTTGGTGAACCATTAATTACTAAAACATTCATGTAATATCTTCCTTTTTATTTTCTCATAACGTTTGAGCTCACTGGCCGGCGATTAGCATGTTTGCTGGAGTAGCTGACTACAAATTCAACTTTTTATATACTTGCAGTATTCGTATTTGATTGGTCCTTCTTTTGTAAATTCGCAAGGAAATTCCGAACAATCAAAACAATATCTTATTCCTTTTTCGAATGCACATTTACAAATCTTGCAGAATTTATTGTTTTTTGGGATACATCCTGTTTCTCCATTAGGACAATTTCCTTTCTGCATTTTTGGGCATTTTTCACAGGCCAAACCACAAACTGAAATTCTCATCTATCGTTCTCCCCACAAATTCTTAAGTACTCTTTTTTTAAGTTTTCTCTTTCTTCTTTCGGGATATTATGCCATCTGGTATTTTGAATTGCTCCTTCAATGGCATATAAACGGTTGTAACAACTATCTGGTTCAATTTCTTTTAATTTGATGTAAACTTTAATGCTTCCAAGATTTACTAAATCATCATAATTTTTAATTCCTGCTTTTTCTAAACTTTCTGCAAGAACTGTTCCTAAATTTGGTAATTCTGATAATGATTTCATGATATTCTTTTCTTTGTAACATTAAACTTACTTATGTTTTTGGGCAGCGAGCCCAAAAATATTAAGTGGAGCGGCCAGTTATCAGTTTCTATTTATTTTATATACTATCTCATTTGATGAACAAACTTTTTCTTTACTAACAGAGGCTATAGACAAATTATTTTTTATTGCAAAACTGTCAAATAATTTATAGCTTGGGATATTTTCTGTATCAATTGTAAATTGCAGACTAGTAAATTTTAGTTCAATTATTTTTTTATAAATTTCATCAAGCATCTTATAGCCCAATTTGTATTTTCTGTAATCTGGGTGAACACAAACCTGCCAAATGAAAATTGTTTTTTCATCGATTGAAGGTAAACCACTGATAAAGCCTACTAGTTGCTTATCTGTTTCACAGACAAGACAGGTGGATTTATAATAATGCCCCAACATCCAATACAGATATTCATGATGTGGTAAAACATAAGGGCGACAACTATCAAGCAATTGTATAATTTTTTCTTGGTCGTCTTCTGTTATTTTTCGAATTTTTATATTTTCTTCGTTCATGATAACATTAATGATCACTTATATTTTCGCAGCGGAGCAAGAAAATATTAAGTGCATCTATTAGTTAGATTTTTCTAGTTTACTTAGATCATCAAAGAATATTTTTGGTGTCCATCCTTTTATCAGTCCAGATAGTACAAATTCATCTAACATGTCTAGTCCAAAATCGGCTGCTGGCTCAAGTAATTTTCCTACTCCTGCACCACCAACTGCTCCTGCTGGGCCAGCTACCAAGACGCCAATCCCTGTACCAATGGCAGATATAGCAATCGTTTTCGTAAATCTACCGATTTTGGTTTGAAAGAAGCCTTTTGAGTTAAAAATTGCATCAACATATTCCTTTGTTATTTCAAAACCATCATTATTATTACTGCATTCTGCAAGCCATGAGCGAAACTTCTTTGATGAAATTTTATTTCTAAGCTTTAATACTCTGTCAAATGGTTTGGAAATCTTAAGAAAGATTTTCTGTAAATCAGGAATATTTTCCAATTTCGATAATTCAATAAAATTTTTCTGTAGATTGATTGCTTGGTGTATTTTCTTGTTTGAGTCGTTAAATATTTGGTAGAACTCAAAATTTGAATATGATGACATATTGCTGTCTATCAAATGAATATATTGCAATATATCCTCTGCACACTTACACAGTTTTTTCCTATTCTCCAAGTCTAAATCTATAAAAGCAGATTTTTCAGGGAATAGGCCATATATTTTGAGTTTGCCACTTTCAAAAGCTGATCTAGATAAAGCTACAGCTTTTCCAGAAAGGTTTTTCTTTGGTACTGAATAGACATTACGAATTTTTCTAATAAGGTTTTTTTTATTTGAGGTTTTAGGTTGCTTGGACATCCAATTAAAGCCAAGCTTGATAGACTCTTCTGGATCAGAATGAGCAGGGCTATTATACTGACCATGAGTTAAAGGTTCAACTCCATCAATATCATCTACAACATAGCCAAGCATTTGATCCCATAGTATAAACTCGAGCGCATTTTGTTCCAGTAGCTCTTCTACACCTCTTACTCCAAAAAGATTTAACAAGATTACAAGAGGGATATTTTCTCCATGAACTTTAAAAGAAAGAGTGTCAAAGAGTAGAAAATTTTCGAAAAGTGAAGCATTTAGAGCTTTTATTTTTTCAATAAATTCATAATGAGAAGGAACTGGTAATCCAGAATTCTTTACCAGAAATTTTCTAGAAAATTCATTAAGTTCTGAATTAAATATTGTTGTCTTCATGATTATTTTTTAATCTAACATTAATTATATGGAAACCCTTTTTCCCATAAAATTATTGTGAATTTTTAAAAAAAACATTTTGACTGTAAGTCAAAAGATATTTTGTATTAAATATGCGCATAAGACAACAATTCAACTTACAAAACTGTATCCTTTAATTCATAACAAACACCAGAGAATAAATAACTTATTTAAAAAGTTTCTAGTTTTATGCCTTAATTTATGTTTAATAAAGCAAGTCGTTTTTTCTTTTATCTACTTCAGCGGTACAGTTTATGATTTCGTATTCGGTAAGGTTTATTTGCAATCTTTATTAAGACTGTCAATATAGTCAAAAATAATCTTTCCTACATTGGTTCTAGGCTGAATGGAAATATCTCCGTTAATCATATAGAAATGAGACCTCTGCACAACTAGGAAGCTGAGCAGAGGTCTCAAAAAATCATTGCCAAGAAGTATATCGACAGAAATAGAAAGTAGATGCGTTGCAGAATTGAAGAAAATAACTGGATGGAAAGCCCGCATAGATGTTGTCATGAATGATCAAGAGGCATTTGCGTTTGCAGGAGAAATTGCTGATATATTTCGAACTGCTGGGTGGTCTACAGAAGATGTGAACCAAGCAATTTGGTCAAAATCAGTTTTTGGCGCCTTTCTCTTTATTGGAGAACATTCTCCAGATAGAGAGGCACAACTAGTAGCTAATATCTTCTTGCGCAAAGGCTTACCATTGAAGCCTTGTATTGCTAGCGATATTGAGCCAAAAGAAGTGTTGCTCAGGATCGGAGCAAAGAAATAGACTTCTCGCAAACACTCGACCTATCAATAACTTTCTACCACTTAAAAAAGTTTTTTTCTAGTATTCAAAGCCTAAAAGCCATAGCGGAATATTGTTGTCGTATGGTATTTCAAGCTCATCTTTAATAACATAATCGGCACCTTTAAGTGACTTATTTTTTCCTCCAACTTCAATTTTCTTATTGTTGGCAACAAAATCGCATTCCTTTTCGTTTTTGGAAGAAAATAGAGAATAACCAGAATCTATAAGAGCTGCTGAGGAGTAAGCTTCTCTTAGTGTTCCGATATTTCCTTTAAATATTGTGTACATTGCAGGGTCATATAGAAATATCTTTTCACCTTTAGAATAGATGTTATAATCATGCATTTTTCTTATGATCCTAATGAGATGAACTTTATCCATAGCATCCAATAATTGATAAACTTTTTCCCTTCCTACAGCCCACAGTGTAGACATTTTTTCTATATTAACTGTCGGAACAGTAGAGTCTGCAAGAAATCCTATTACCGAATTCATCAGTCTTAAATGATTGGTATTCAGATTTGGGAGAAGGAAAGGAATATCCGATTCAATTGTTTTATGGAGGATATTAAAAAGCTTATCTCTGTAATTTTCTTTGGATTCCAGAAAGAATGGCCTTGTCCCATAAGTCAGGTAATCGTTAAATTCTTTAAGCAGATTTATTTTCGAGGTTAGAATGATGTTTAAAGCGGTCTTATCAATATCAAAAATTTTTAAAGTGGGTAGAGTCTGTTCTGAATTCAACATCAGATATTCTCTGAATGAAATAAGAGGCATATTCATATTGACGAATCGCCTTGATATGTCGCCAACGCCAGTCCGCAATACTATTGAGCTGGAATCGCAAACTATTATTTTCTTCTTTGGAAAGGAGTCATAAAGCGATTTGACATGTATCGACCAGTCTTTTGCATAATGTATCTCATCAATAAAGACACCTTCATATCCTTTTGAGAAAGCCGCATCGCAAAGATCATACAAAGGAATTGCTGCAATAGATGGATGATCCGCCGAGAAATATAGAAAAAAGCCCTTGTTCAACTGAGATAGCATCCAAGATGTTTTTCCGGTACCTCTTGGTCCAGATAGAAGAATTGCCCTAGCAGTATCAAAATTTAATTTATTAAAATAATCTCGCTTCTGTTTAGGCATATCATATAGGATTTTAGCTTCTTGTGTTTGCTTCAACTGATCAAGTTTTTCTGATAAAATAGTCATGATGTTCTATGTTGCGGTATTTATTTTAATTAATTGTTCTGCTATAGAACAGAATAAGACTTTTGTGCATAAAATCAAGACTAATGTAAAAAATATTATTGCTCGGAACATTTAAATTTCTAAGGCGATTCTCAGAGTTATAAAAAGGCTTCCATACGAAGATGGAAATGATATCAAGAAGAGCATTATCGACTTATTTCATTTTTCCTCTTCCTGGAATAAATCTTCTTGCTTTTCACGACTCTTGTAGCTGGTGGGAGAGTTCTGCGGATTCTAAGTATTAGAGGCTTGGGCTTTTTCATAGGACACCTGTTATAAAACTTTCCGGAATGATAACATATTTGATAGAGATTTCATCAGTAAAATAGACAGTCTTGCCATAGGAGTTTTTTAACACTAATAATTTTTTCCCGCACAAAAAAGGGACTTTAGAGTTGCGAAGCCAAAGAAAAGCAGAAAAGATCTTTAAAAAGTTTCCGTTACGGGGCGAGAACTTCTAAGAGCCCCATTAGTGAAAAATAAGGCATATGACTTCTAATCAGAGGGCCGCGGGCTCGAGTCCTTCCCTGAATACCATTATTTTTAAGAACTTGCAAGGTATCTATAAATGCTCGAAACGGGTAGCTTAGACTAAGTTTTACTGCAAAAGTAGTTGCAAAGGCTTTCAAGATCTCCTTGTCTGTAAAGCAAGTTAGTGCCGTCAAGATCTATACTTTTTTTGTATATCCTAATACCGGTGTGCTCATATGCTCTATTCATCATTGCCTCTTCTGGAAGGTCGCTTGTAATTACTCTAAAAAACTTCCTTCCTGTTTTATGACCTTCCAAAGACATTTTGAGTCCAAGAAGTTTAAAAGACCGCGATGCTGTAATTCCTACAGTTTGATCAACTACAGTCCATCCGCCATAGACAGCTTCAGGTTCATCAGGATTTGTATAAATGCCTCCTAAGCCAATTAATTTTTCATTAAAAAATACAACCCAAAAGCGAGGATTCATATATTTGTTTTTTACTATCTCCAGAGTGTTAGCACCTAATTTACAGCTCTCTTCAAGACACATTTTGACAACGGTATAATTTTCTTTTGGAAGATATTTTTTCAGCAAATTCAGTGCTTCTTCAATATCTTTCTCCGATAATGCTTTTAGCTTCAATCCTTCGGCAAATTTTTTGCCCCTGCATACTTCTTCGAATTCTTTATTTGCCCTCGGGTAAACTCTAACTTCGCTTTCAGGCATGTCATTTTCTATTTTTTCCTTTATCCTTGATGAGATATCAAAAATTTCTCCTGCAGTTCTTGAACTATTGAATCCGAGAGAAATATCAATTAATTTCTTTTTCCCTGTTCTTCTGGATTTTACTCCATGAAAAGTATCATAGAAGTCGAAATACTCTGAAAGGCGCCTAATGATTGTCATTTGCAAATCTTCTTCAAGTGTCTTGTCCAGCAAATCGTTTAAGTTATCTTTAATGAGATCGATAAATCCAAACCCAGCTATACATATAAATATCAATGCACATGCTGGATCTATATAGGCTCCAAAAGAGTAATCTCTTGTTACAAGAGTCAAAACGAGTGCAAGGAATATCCCTGCGCAAGTAAGAGCATTTGTCCTATGCATTCTCCATTGAAACTCCATAATGCGGGATCCAGATGTTACTGCTATAGAGTAAACCTTCCACCAAAGAAAAATATTTAGTAGAAGAGCTATGAAATTAATCAGGAAACCAATAAGGGTGAACCCTTCGTTTATCCTCTCTGGGTTAATAAACCTCATGATGCACAATCCAGCAGTTACAGCCAATCCTGTTACGACTATAATTGAGGTTATAAGGGAAGCCATGCTTTCAAGTTTCCCTGAACCATAATCATATGATACAATTTTTCCTTTGATTATTCTGGTTAATATTATCAGAGCAATAATATTTGATATTATGTTGTACGAGTAATCAAAAATATCCGTAAATAGAACAATTGAATTAGACAGGATTGATATAACAAGGACAGGAAATGCAGTAGTAAGGTCTAATCCAAGAGAGATTTGGACCATTCGGAGTTGCAAATTTGGGTTTTCTTTTTGATCCGCGTATTTTTCCTTGATTTCCATATCTTTCGCAGCTTTAAATACTCTTTTAATGCACGATTGGGTTAGATTCCCGAAAAATAATTATACCTAACTTCATCCTATTTCCTATTTATTTTTATTCTCTGCTATCCAAAAAACTACAAACCTTAACTCGTGTTTAGTAATGTTTATAGACTTCGGAAGTGGCAATCATAAATAACAATGCCGTTTTATTCCCTCCGAAAGACTACAGTGTACATATCGGATTCTTTAGGGAAGAGGAGACAAAGAAACGCAGAAACTAACAGAAAAGAACTTGCGGTTTTTCTGTGGTTTAAAAATCTTTGCTTTTCCCCAGAACGGGTTAGAAAAAGCAGAAATGATTTTTAAAAGTTTCCGTTTCGGGTCGAGTACCTCTAAGCGTCCCGAAGAGGGGAAAATTGTTCCAATAAAAAACATATAATTGCATGATTCAATATTATGAAGTAAACACATCTATCTTTACAACTAAACTTATTTTGTTATTATTGATATGCAAAGTAAATTCAATGTTATGATAAAAAGGAACTTAGACAATGAGTAAAAGATATCAAGTATTTTTAAGCTCAACTTATGCTGATTTAAAAGAAGAACGACAGAAAGTAATACAGACACTTATGGAAATGGACTGTATTCCCGCTGGAATGGAAATATTTCCTGCAGTAGATGAAGAACAGTTTGAATTTATCAAACGTGTAATTGATGACTGTGATTATTATCTTCTCATAATAGGTGGACGATATGGATCAACAACGGAAGAAGGTATAAGCTACACAGAAAAGGAATATGACTATGCATTGGAAAAAGGATTGAAAATCATTGTTTTACTACATGAACATCCAGAAAAAATTACAGTTGAAAAATCTGATATTGAACCTGTATTAAGAGAAAAATTACAAGAGTTTAGAGTTAAAGTGTCTAACAGTCGACTTATTAAATTTTGGAATAATGCTGAAGAATTGCCCGGTCTTGTTTCTTTAAGTTTAGCTAAAACAATTAAAACATATCCGGCTATTGGTTGGGTTAGAGCTAATACAGTGGCAAATGAAGATATTCTTAACGAAATTAATGACGTTAGAAAAGAGAACAATATACTTAGATCAAAAATAGCAGAAATATCAGAAAAAACTTATATAAACATAGAGAATATAGCTGGCTTGGATGAAAAATTTACTGTTCATGGAACTTATACTAATCTTATGACAAAATCAGACTATGGTTGGAGTTCTACTCTTACTTGGCGAGAAATTTTTGCTTACATTGCTCCATATCTTATGAAGTTTCCAAGTGACACGACTGTGAAAAATCAGTTAACTGATGATTTAGCCAAAAAAGAGAATTTAAATACATATATGAAAAAGATAAATGATCAAGATTTTCAAACAATAACCTTACAATTAAAAACCTTAGGGCTGATTAATACACGATATACAAAAACCACAACAGGGACTATGGCAGTCTTTTGGAGTCTTACATCACAGGGTGAAAAACTTATGATAGAATCAAGAACTGTAAAAAGTAAAAAGAAAACAAAATGAGCTTGGTAATATAAAGGAGCTTGGTAATATAAAGGAGCTTGCGAGACAGACGCTGAATTGCAAGAAGTTGAGATTAGAAAAAGAGGAACCTCAAACAGTAAAAGAGCTCATAAATTCATAGGCTGGAATCAACTCTATCGTTTTTTTATTTACAGATATTGAGTCCTTCTGTTTTTTAGTAACAATAAATCCATCTTTCAGGTCAAAGAAATCCATAGCCTCAAGAAGACCTTTAGTTTCTCTGTCTTTATTTTCCGAGTGAACTTCTTCACACACCTGAATAACAGCTTTACATTTGCTCTTATCAAAGACGACAAAATCGCATTCTGAATTCTCACGGAAATAGTATAGAGTTAAGTCTTTCTGTCGTAAATATGAATATATAGCATTCTCTAAGAGTCGGCCTCTATCTTCAGAAAAACTCAAGGAATTAGCATTAACCAGTCCATTATCTATGGCATAAACCTTTCTCGGATTGACGGCTATGCTTTTAACTGAATAACTGAATCTCGGCAAAAAGAAGAGGACATAAGTATCTTCCAACCAAGAAAGATAATCAGATATAGTGTTTGCAGAGCCGGCTGAAAAACTTTTCCGTAGACTATTATAGGTACATTCTTTGCCTATATTTGAGATTAAAAAGAAAGTCACATCCATGAGAGTCTTAGTATTCTTGATGCCATATCGAATGGCAATATCTCTAAGAACTATATCCTTTAAGAGAGCCTGGAGTATCTCAGGGTTTCCATCTCTTAAATATTCAGGAAAACCACCCTCCTGAGTATAAACTTCAAAAGATGATTCACCTGTACGAAGGTTCATAAAGGATAGAAATTCTTCATAAGAGAAAGGAAAAAGTTCATGCCGTAAATGCCTACCTGTAAGCCTGGTTCCCAACTCTTTACTTAAAAGTGAGGCATTTGATCCTGTTATAAAAATCTTTTCCCCTCTGTCATGAAGTTGTCTTACAAAAACTTCCCATGAAGGAACATTTTGGATTTCATCAAAAAAATATGCATCTTTTCCAGTGCCTATAATCTCATCAAGTTTCTGAAAATCATTTACTTCAAACCCATATGCCCTGGAATCCTCGAAATTAAAATAAACAGGATTTTTATATTGCAGCATTAACTGCTTTATGAGAGTACTTTTTCCGCATCTTCTTATGCCTGAGATTACTTCTATATGCTTGCTGTCAGGTTTGAATCTATCAAGATAAGTCCGTCTTGTTAAGCGTTTATCGTGTTTTATAAAGGCTTGTTGAAACTTATATGCCTGTTCAAGTTCTGTCCTGAGTATCATTGCTACCTGCCCCAATAGTTTATATTACCAATATAACAATCTTTATATTGTCAATATAAACAATAGCAATACTTTTATCAAATAAAGTCTAGATTTTGTCTTCATGGAAGTTAGAAATAGTAGCAATGTCTTGAAAAGTCATTAAATGTCTTCGAAAGTCCTAAAAACGAAAATGGCTCCGGCAGCTGGATTCGAACCAGCGACCAAGTGGTTAACAGCCACCTACTCTACCGCTGAGCTATGCCGGAGCGTGTACGCTTTTTTAAAGCGTTTGTGAAATTAATCTCTCAAAAAAATTATTCAAACAAGATAGTTCAAATAATCAGAAAATTATTGGTTTACTTTGAGTACGCCGCCTGTATCTGCACTTGTGGCCAAACTTGCATATCTTGCAAGCCACCCTCTGGTGAATTTTGGAGCAGGAGCTTTCCATTGACTCTTTCTGGCTGCTAACTCTTCATCGCAGACATGCAGTGTAATGTTTCTCTCTGGAATATCTATTGAAATTATATCCCCGTTTTTAACCAGCCCTATTATTCCTCCTACAGCGGCCTCCGGACTGATATGTCCGATACAGGCGCCTCTGGTCCCGCCCGAAAATCTTCCGTCAGTTATCAATGCGACGTTTTCTCCTAAGCCTCTTCCCATTATATAGCTTGTCGGAGCAAGCATTTCCTGCATTCCTGGGCCTCCTTTTGGTCCTTCATAACGGATAACTACTACATCACCGGCTTTTACTTTGTCGTTGAGAATGCCATCACAAGCTTCTTCCTGACTTTCAAAGACAACAGCAGGTCCTTTATGTTTGAGCATTGAAGGAGCAACTCCGGCAGTTTTCACTACACAGCCTTTATCTGCTATATTTCCAAATAGGACGGCCAGTCCTCCATCCTTACTGTAAGGATTATCAAGGTGCCTTATGACTGTTCCATCCGGAGTAGAAGCGTTGTCTGCCATGTGTTTAATGTTGTTGCCTGAAACTGTGACAGCGTCAAAGTTAATAAGGTTAGGTATCTTGCTTATTTCTTTTACTATGGCGGGTATTCCACCTGCGAGGTGAACATCTTCCATGTGGTAAGCACTTGATGGAGAAACCTTGCAGATATTAGGCGTTTTTCTGCTTATTTCGTCAATCATACGAAGGTCTAGCTGTATTTCTCTTTCATTTGCTACTGCTAAAGTATGAAGAATTGTATTTGTGCTGCCGCCCATCGCCACATCAATTATAAGAGCGTTCATAAATGATTTTTCTGTTGCTATCTCGTGCGGTAAAGGGCCTCCTGATAGGGCCATTTCTACGATTCTTCTTGCAGATTTTTTCCAAAACTCAATTCGCTCTGGAGAATCTGCCAGGATTGTACCGTTGCCTTTTAATCCAAAACCCAGAATCTCGGTTAAACAGTTCATACTGTTTGCAGTAAACATACCAGAACAAGAACCTTCACCAGGGCAGGCACAACCTTCTAATTTGCACAATTCCTCATCAGACATCTGTCCTATTTTATGCTTTGCTACGCCTTCAAAAATAGAGATTAAGTCGCAGGCTTTTCCATTTTCGAGTTTTCCTGCTCTCATCGGACCTCCTGAAGCAAATATAGTTGGAATATTGAGCCGCATTGTGGCCATAAGCATACCGGGAACAATCTTATCACAGTTAGGTATGCAAATCATAGCGTCGAACATATGCGCATTGACCATACTTTCGACTGCATCTGCGATTAGTTCTCTGCTTGGAAGAGAATATTTCATTCCCTGATGCCCCATAGCTATCCCGTCGCATATTGCCATAGTATTGAATTCAAAAGGCACTCCGCCCGCCTTTTTGATTTCTTCTGAGATTATCTGCCCTACTTTGTTAAGCTTGCAATGCCCTGGCACAATATTTGTATATGAATTACAAACTGCTATGAAAGGTTTTTCTATATCTTCCTTTTTAACTCCTGTAGCGTAAATCAAAGAACGGTGCGGCGCTCTTTCATTGCCCTTCTTTACTGCATCACTTCTCATAGGTCTGCCCCTTTATTTTTAAAGTTATTAAGTATTTTCCCAAAATCAAAAAGGTAATGTCATCGAAATTTTGATAATTTTCAAATTCCATATATGCAGTTAAACAAAGAAACACCCATTATTTTTTGCCTTTGCTTCAGCATTTCTTTAATTAACCGCGCTTTTTTTCTTAAAGTAAACAGTACGTTTCGTGTGGCAAAAAAAAGTTATCCATGTAACTTAAAGAATGACAACAAAATAACAAAAACATGGATGAATAATTTATGCACACAATAATAGAGCAGGAAAATATTACTTATAAAAGATTAGCCTATATACTTATTCTGATAGGCCTGCTTCTTGCCTTTGACTCATATATGGGAGTGTCTATATTCCTGAATTTGTGGCCTGTTCTGGTACTGGTATTAGGAATAGGTTTTATTGGGATTTATTCAAAAGGAAGGAGGAGAGGTTTTACGTACCTTGTCATTGGGATATACTTAATCCTTTTCACATTATTGGCACTTTATTGCAACTTCACATCATGGGCTCTTATATCGATTCTTTGGCCTATTTTTATAACTTTTCTTGGAATAGTTTTTATTACTATTTTCATTTACAAGAAAACTAGTCGTGCTATGCTTTTTTTGGGCATGCTTATGGTATTCCTATCACTTTACTTCTTTGTCATTTTCTCAATAGGAAGTAATGCTTGGTGGTCTATTTTCATGTTAGTGGGCCTATGCATTCTATTATCGAGGATTAAAAAATGACAAAACCTTCAATACTATTTATCGAGCCGTCTGGAACGACAAATTTTTTTGATAATTATATGCGCCTTCCTCTACTTGGAGGGTTATATCTTGCCACGATTCTCAGTAATAATGGTTATAATATTCGAATTCTGAACGAAAATCTTTTACAGAGAAAGTTAGATCCATTTGAGCTTAAAGCCGACATTTTTCTGATAACTGCATTGACTCCCACGGCAAATAGGGCAAAAGACCTTGCGATCCAATTAAAAAAACTTTATCCCAAATCAAAAGTTATTATAGGCGGAATTCATGCCACTCTTTTGAGTACAGAATTTGCCGATATTGTTGATCATGTAGTATTAAGTGAAGCTGAGGACATTATTCTCGATGTTATAGAAAATAAATACACCGATAAAATAATACATGGTTCAAAAATCCAGGATGTAAATACCCTTCCTCTAGTTAACTACTCGCTTCTGGAAGGTTATGAGAAAATGGATATTCTTCCGGTTATGACTTCAAGAGGATGCCCTTTTGACTGCAACTTCTGCACCGTAACAAAGATATTCGGCAAAAAATTCCGCATGCAGACTCCTGAACGCATAGTTGCAGAAATAGAAAACGCTCTTTCGTATGTAAATTGCAGGGACTTCTTCTTTTATGACGACAATTTTACGGCTGACAAAGAACGCGTCAACGCATTCTGCGATTTGCTTATGGAGAAAAAGATAGATATAAGCTGGTTTGCGCAGGTTCGCTCTGACATAGCCAAAGATCCTGAATTAGTTAAGAAAATGGTAAAATCAGGCTTAAGATGGGTTTATATCGGTTTTGAATCAATAAGTGATGCTACGCTTAAAGCCTATCACAAATCGCAGACAAAGGCAGACATAGAAAAAGCCATTGCTGTCCTTCACAGTTTTGGGGTTAATATTCATGGTATGTTTATGTTCGGAGCTGACAGCGATACGCTAGACAATTTTCATGAGACTTCTGATTTTGCCATAAAAAACGGGATAGATACTGTCCAGTTCATGATCCTTACCCCATTCCCTGGAACTCAAACTTATATTGCTCTGGAGAGCGAAAATAGGATTTTTCATAAAAACTGGGATTATTACAATGCGATGTTCGCTGTTTTCCAACCCAAAAACATGAGTCCTACAGAACTTACCAATGAAACATACAAAGCATATACGAGATTTTACTCCATAAGAAGGACATTGCTTGATACGCTTCTGGTGCTGTACAACATTCTCTTGGATGCTTTCGTCTGGAACTTTACAAGGACAAAAAAATACACTCTTGATATACTTTTATTAAGGGCTGGTGCACAAATCATCATAAGAAAGTATTCGTCTATATACACCTCTTACCTTAAATACCTGACTAACCGCCCTGAATAATCACCTGTATTAAAATCGCAAAATATGTTTGTGTTAATTGGTTGGTTAGTAGCCCTGTATTGGTCTTGCAGGATGGAACATTCTATTAAAAACTATGAATTTCCCTTTTGAGATAACACTTTCAATAGAAAAATCACTGTTTAAGATGATCATATCAGCATCACTTCCCGATATCAATGTCCCTTTTTGAGGATATAGGCAAAGCGCTTTTGCGGGATTTTCAGTGACAACCTTTATCGCAGTCTCTGTCTTAATTATTTTATTAACGACCAGATATTTCAGCTCGTTAAACAAGTCTTGCGGGTTTGATGCTCCTATTTTAGCAATCTTCCCATTCTTGTCATAAGTAGACCAGCTCCCGTTTCCGTCTGAACTCATAGTAATAAGGTCTTCAGAAACTCCACTGTCCAAAGCGTATTTTATAGCCTCGCCAGCTGTTATGTCTTTAAACACATTATCCATAGGAACTGCTGTATAATCCAAAAAACCGCCCATTTTACCATATTTTACAGATTCATCCAAAAGTTTGCGATTCCTGTTGAGATGAGTAGGAATCAAATGTCTGATTGGAATATTGCTTTTATCTAGAACTTCATATAAAAGATTGAGCTTTTCTTCACCATCTCCAATATGAATAGTTACGATCCCTGCTTTGCCTCCTATCATTCCGGCAGTCCTGGCATATAACGCCAAATTAGCCAAGTCTTTGTAAGTGGTATTAGAAGCTCTATGGTCACTAATAGCTATTTTGACCCCAATTACCTTGTCAATAAAAACAATATCTTTTTTCAGTGACCCGGTAAGAGTTACAGGTGGATACTCATATGAGCCTGTCAGAATAAAAGTATTCAATCCGCTTTGTTCCAATCGTTTAGCATTTGCGTAAAGATCAGCCACAGTCCGTGTCGTACCATCAGTGCCTAGCAAACCTAGAACAGTCGTAACACCCCCTAATGCAAGAGTATCAGCTCGAACAGGTGCCATTCTGGAGGCAAAACCGTCTTCTCCTCCTCCGCCTGTTATATGAACATGCTGGTCAATCAACCCTGGAATAATGATTTTTCCGGACAAATCAAACGATTCATAATCAAAATTTGTATTATCCAGAGAAAGAGAATCTGCTATCTGAATAATTTTATCATTCGCTACAAGAATATCTTTCTTTCCGATTTTGCGAGGTGAATAAACCTCAGCATTCTTAAGAATCTTTATCTGCTTATCAGCCATATCATTAAAGTTTCCTATATTGTTTATAATGCTCATGATATTGGTGCTAATAGTTATTATATGCCAAAGATCATATCTGAAAGGTAGCCGAAAACAGATTTTTATATAAAAAATGAGGGAAATAGGTTCTTCATTTTTTTAAAGCAGATTTTTAACTGAATAAAACAACAAATTTGTTCGTTTAATGTTGATTTAATTAATATGTTGCTTGGAATAACTACGGCGAAAATTATATTCTCATTTTATTATTTGGGGTTATTTAACCTTGCCCTAAAAAGCATATTAGTATTTGGAGGTCGTTTTAAAGGTGGACAAGAAAACAAAAGGCAACGGAACACTCATAGCCATAGGCGGTAACGAAGACAAACTCGATGATATGAGAGTACTCAAAAGAGTAGTAAGTGAGGCTAGAGGGAGAGATACAAAAGTCGAGGTAATTACTACTGCCAGCGAAAATCCCCGCATAATGTCTGAAAATTATGAAAAAGCTTTTAAAAGAATTGGAGTAGACAGTTTCGGATCAATCAATATTGCGTCCCGTTACGAAGCAGCCGACCGGAGTCTCGAAGACAGGGTAAAAGATGCTGATTTGATATTCTTCACTGGCGGAGACCAACTGCGTCTAAGCAGCATACTTGGCGGTTCTTTTTTTCTTGAGACAGTATTTCAACGTTTTCTTGACGGCGCTGTAATAGCTGGAACCAGCGCAGGAGCTGCGGCTTTATCAGAGACCATGATCTATGATGGAGAAGGTTCAAGCGGTTTGCTTAAAGGATCTATTTCTATGGGGCCAGGAATAGGTTTTATAAGCGATATGGTAATAGATACTCATTTTATTTCAAGAAGCAGGATTGGAAGGCTGTTTCAGGTTGTAGCGACTAATCCGTCCATTCTCGGAATCGGATTATGTGATGATACCGCTATAAAAATCAGAAAGGAGAACGTACTTGAAGTATTCGGATCAGGCCTTGTGATTGTGGTTGATGGGAACCACCTTAAAAATTCCAATATATCGAAAATATCTAAAGGCGAACCTATAGCAGTAGAAAATTTTCATGTACACTCCCTGTCAGAAGGATATCGTTACAATTTTGGAGACCGTAAATTTCTGTAAAATCGCTTGCTAAAATCAATTTCACTGAATAACATATATATCACAATCTAAATGCGGGTGTAGCATAGTGGTAATGCATCGGCTTCCCAAGCCGACGAGGAGAGTTCGATTCTCTTCACCCGCTCCACTTATTTAGCCTCAAAATCCTCCAAAATACCTTAATAAGCCTTAACAGATATTTACTACCTTTTATGCCCTTTTGTAACACGAAAAGCATACAAAAAGCATACAGTCATTTCGAGACTAAAATCTAAATAGTTTTCAGCAGCCATATGGTTCAGATAAGAATCTGTTAATTTGATTTTTTGCAAATAATTTTTCTTGCAGGAGAGTTATCAATAGGCTGACCGTCTGTGAGATTGGGCACTTACAGCTCGTCGGAGCAGACGAAGGCGGACTGTTGGTAACTCAAAATGAGCGCCGATATAATCTATTCGGTCTTCTTAACGGTATAGTATTTTTGTTTAGGGCTATTCGGCTTTTCTGGCATTGTAGGGGAAAGTAAGCCTTTCTTAATCATAGGATTCAGTATTTCAGAACGAAAATGTTCTCTGTGTTTTAAATTTAAGAACTCCATAATTTCTTTTACGGATTTTTCCTCTTTACAGAATTTGAGTATTTCTTTTTCTTTTTCAGCTTGCTCGGTAGCTTGCTCGGTAGCTTGCTCGGTAGCTTGCTCGGCAAGTATTGGCTTAAGGGGAATAATTACTTTGAAAATATCTTCTTCTATAAGTTTTGGATCGGCTCCATTACTATAAATTTTACTGAATTTAAAGATATTTCTGACTCCAGAACCTAATTCATCAGCTCTCCCAATTTCCTTGAAGAATCTGGCAATGATCGGGTTTTTTGGATATGGAGTAAAATTAGCCGGATCAATAAGTCCGTGTCCATGAGGCCTATTACTATTTTCAGTAAAAACTTTATCGCTCTCTATAATGAGCTTGGCAGGAAAAGCACTGCTGAATTCTCTATGAATTAAAATATTTGAAACTACTTCACGGAATATTTTATCTCTTAGACTTATTCTGAGATCTTTCTCCAGATGGAATTTATCAGGAAGATGCTTTGCAACAAAAGCCATAAGTCTTTCATAGCTTTCTATAAGGTTAGTGCGAATATCGTCACGGTCGTCGTAACGGTCTATATTTTCCTTTCTTAAAATAGCATCAGTTCTGTAGTGTGGCAGGGCTGATAAAATAACATTATCATGCCCAAGAAGGAGTACTGCTGCCAATGTAAATCCAGATTTTCCTGTCCGATAGTCTTCCTGATAAAGCTGTGCGCTTTTCAGCATATCTAAATCACTTAAAGTCTCCCAGGGATGATTTGGTCTGTAATTTATTGCCAGCTGTCTGGTTTTTCTTATAAGGTCGCTTCTTAAATTTTCCAGTTTAACATATGGCAGAACTTCGTTTTCAGTATAAGTGGACTGCTTTCTGATATAGAGTTCGGCAACTTTTTGACTTTGGAGAGTAATATCCAGATCAGCATCGCCATTTCTATCATAAATTTTCCCATTGCAACGATGCACTTGCGAACTCATTGGAATATTTAGAGCTATCAGTCTTTTTCCGTAAAAGTCAATTTCTTCAGGCACAATATAACAAGGTGGATTTATCTTTTGAAAGTTATTAAGAGACGCAATTAAATCTTTCTTAATCTGTTCAATACATCCAGTATCAATTCCTATTACTTCACCTCTGTCATTAACTCCAAGGATAATGGTGCCTCCAATTCGGTTCAAAAAAGCGCATACTGTTTCATAAACATCTTTATTCAAGGCTTGTTTGGATTCCTTGAACTCAATTGATAGTCCTTCTCCTTGTTTTATAATTTCCTGAATATATTCTGGTTTCATAGGTTTTATTATAAGATTTTACAGGCACAACTTTTTCTTATTATACTCGAGAAAAAAGCTAATGCGATTTTTGAGCATCTTTATATTCCTTTTAGTAAATCGGTTCATCCGGGTTAAAGTCAAAAACAAAACCATCATTACTGCTCTGTGTCTGTTTGGCACTTTTCAAGTTGGACATTATCTGGGAAAGTGAATCTTTTGAGATCTCGGTTTTACTGTCTTCACAGATAGTTATGACTTTCTTTCTCTTTTTTGAGCGTGTTTTAACAAAGGAAAATATTGTAGACTGATCGACTTTTAAGGCGTATTCTTCTTTAAGTAAAGATGCTATCTTTTGGTAACTTAAACCATCATATCTGGCCGTCTTTATTTTGTCATAATAAGGTAATAGCTTGCTCTGAAATGGTTTACCATGCATAATATACCTCTTTTATTATTCCAATGAACTTCCAATAATGTTCCAATACATTGGAGCTTCATTGGAACAATGTTTTGACTTCATTTGAACTTCTGAGAATCTCTTAGCAAAGCTAAGACGATAGTCTATATGTAAAAAAATCATTAACATAAAATTTTTATTCATAATAATAGGCTGCTTATTATTTCCAAAATATATTTTAATTTTCAATCCAACCAATTTTATTAATGGATTGGTTGGTTGGTTTATTATCTGGGTTATTAATTGGTATAGGTCTCTCAGATTTTGATGTTCCATTTCCAAATTTTGAGAAATCGAGTTCCATCTTTTTGATAATCGACTGGTCAATTATTGTGTACCATTTAGTCCTGTCAAATTTTATATTATTGTAGTTCCTGGATATGATTATTTTTTTATCTTCCAATTTCTGTAGAAGCCTGCCAATCTTTTTATAATCCCAAAAAGGAAAGATTTTCTCCAGAGCAGTCAGAGAATTATATGTCCAATAAAATCCATCTCTGAAATTACGTTCATTTGCCCTGTTAACAAAAACCCAATACGAGAGAAAATTTAGAATTACAGCTTCTTCTATACCATGTTCAATGGCTATATCTGCATCAAAATAATAAAGCATATTAGGCTTAAATATTACCAATAGAATTTTTATGATCTTCCACTGAACACTCCACAGCTTTCATTAAGTCAGTCATGAGGAATCTTACAGTTCCGCAAACCATATGTTTCTTGAGTTTATTTTGATAAATCATCTTATAGATTGTAGGCCTGCTGCATTTTAACAATTGAACAGCTTCTGACATTGTGAGAAATTCCGGCTTGGTATACTCTTTCTTATGAAGCTTATTTTTTAAAGCCTCAATTATTTCATTCCGTGTGTCAGCCGATAATTGAAATGTATCTACGGCTGGTTGTAAAAAAGCTTTACAGAGTGTAATATCTTGCTGATTCATGTTTATTTCTCCTTCTTGTTTTTAATAGAGGCTTCTGATAAACAAGAATATAGCAGACTCAGTATCTGTAAAAAGTAGTAAAAATTATCCTGTTTTTAATGATTTTATAGTCCTTAAAATACCAGAATATTCCACTTTATTCATCTTTATACTTGTTCTTCCATAAATCGTAAAGACAGAATGTCAGTCAAGTCATTAATGATAAAAAAATTGATTTTTTTTAGGAATTATATGATAGATAGAAATAGAGAACTCGACTTTGGTCTGCCTAATTCGTGCCGATTACACTCTATTTATTGAGTCTCAATCAAGAAAAATTAACCGCTTTCAAATTAGGCTATACTGCCTTTTTTACATACAGAAATTTCTGGAAGGCGATGAATGTTTGCCGGATTATATCTACTCCTCCGAGGAGTTCTGCAGCATCTGTGACAGTATGATATTTGAGTTCCAGAAGTTTCGGCAATTTTTCCTGATCCAGTTCCTCAACTCCTGTTTCAAGGTATTTTGAAAGCACAAACTCCAGGAATTCTCGTTGCTTATCGTTTAGTCCAGAGAAGATGTCAGATCTGGCTGACGCAACTCGTAATTCCCTGCTTATTGGCTGGATGGAATAGGACACATATTCCAGAACATCAAAAAGATCGCTTTTTTCTGCATTTATAAGTTTCTGTAGAGCGTTTAACTCGTCATAGCCGTATCCGGCTTCACTTAATTTTTCCAATAATGTTTTTCGAGTAATAGGATCAGACCATCTCCTACGCAAATCATCTTCGTTTTCAAAGAATTTCGGAAGAACTCCGTATAAGTTTTCTAGAAATTCTCTAGCTGAAATAGGTTTGCCGTCGGCGCTCCAGAAAGAAGTTGAGATCATATGCTGAATTTCACGCTCTTTGCCGTCAGCCAATTTAATTTTTATTTTTCTAGGCTTTTTGTTTTCTTCATAGTCATCGTCATTATCGGTATTTTCATTGTTTTCAGGCTTATCTTGGGATTCAGGAGTTTTTGGCTTTGTATCTGATTCTGGCTCCAATGGCTCTCCATCCCATTCCGGATCAGAAAAGTGATGGTAGGCATCTACAAAATCATAGATGGTAAAGTAGTCCTTGCCGTCAAATAGACGAGTTCCACGGCCTACTATCTGTTTAAACTCAATAATGGAATTTATAGGACGCAACAGAATGATATTACGGATGTTCCTGGCATCTACTCCTGTCGATAGTTTCTGAGATGTCGTGAGAATTGTAGGTATGGTCTTCTCGTTATCCTGAAATTCACGGAGAAACTGTTCTCCAATAAGCCCATCGTTAGCTGTTACTCTCACGCAATAATTTGGATTCTTATTTGTCTTTTGCTGATTGATCAGGTCTCGGATAATAGTTGCATGCTCTTGAGTCGCGCAAAAGACTATGGATTTCTCTTTTTGGTTTATCTCTGCAAGGATGAGGCTTACTCTTTTTGCTTCTCTCTCTTTGATTTCGATGATCCGATTAAAATCCGGCTCTTTATAAACCTTGCCTTCTTCAATCTCTCCTTCAATAACGGTATCATCTGATACATAAATATATGTGTCCAAAGTAGTTTGAATCCGCTTTACCTTAAAAGGAGTAAGAAATCCATCATTGATTCCTTGCTTAAGAGAGTAGATGTAAACCGGTTCACCAAAATATTTATAGGTGTCTATATTGTCTTTACGCTTAGGTGTGGCTGTAAGGCCTAATTGAACAGCATCTTTAAAGTATTCCAAAATACTTCGCCAGTTACTTTCATCATTTGCACCGCCCCTATGGCACTCGTCAATAATAATAAAATCGAAATAGTCAGGCGGATACTCACCGAAACACGGAGCAGGCTTGCCATCTTTATCTGTCCCGCTCATAAATGTTTGGAATATGGTAAAAAAGATACTGCCATTAGTCGGAACTTTGCCTTTCTTTTTAATTTCATCAGGTCTGATGCGGGCAAGAGCGTCTTCCTGAAAAGAGGAAAAGGCGTTGAATGCTTGGTCGGCAAGAATGTTGCGGTCAGCAAGAAAGAGAACTCGAGGCCTCCGGGAGCCGTCTTTTTGCAGAGTCCAACGGCTATAAAAGAGTTTCCAAACAATTTGGAAAGCTATGAAAGTTTTGCCTGTTCCTGTGGCGAGAGTAAGCAATATTCTCTCTTTATTATTGGCTATAGCAGACATGGCCTTATTTATTGCAAGCTCTTGGTAATACCTAACATCTTTTGTTTTACCTACATCTTCAAAAGGAATATCATTGAACTTGTCTAGCCAAAGGCTCTGTTCGATAAAAGTATCATTCCATAATTCTTCAGGAGCAGCAAAAGAAGTAACCACTCCTTCCTTCCCAGTTTTCAAGTTGATGGCATATATTTCTCTGCCATTACATGAATAAGTATAATCAAGCTCTAACATCTGGGCATATTGCTTGGCTTGGGCTACGCCTTCTCCAACTTCAAGTTCATCGCTCTTGGCTTCGACTACAGCAAGTTTTCGCCCTTTATAAACCAGAACATAATCAGCAGTAAGAGGTCTTGATCTTGTCCCTCCTGTCTGAACTTTGCCAGGAGTAATTTTGTACTCGCGGAGTATCTTTGAAGACTCAATTATACTCCAGCCTGATTCTTTCAGCTTTGGGTCAATAAGTTCCGCTCTGGTTTGCGCTTCGTTCATTATTACCTATTCAGTTTATTGGAATCAAATAACTATCAAGCAAGATTATACTGATTTTCAACACTTTATAAAGATGTTTTGCTTATTAATCAAATGGCAATCAAATAAGAATTTTTAGATCTATCACATGACCATCACATAAGAAGTCGTTGAAGATCAAGGCTCTAATCAGCTAAATGCTATGATTTATCACATGACCGTCACATAAGGCTTTAAGCCCAGTAAGGAATATAGCTTGCGTATTTTCTTGACTTACTTGTTGGGTCATCTTCTTTAATGACTCCTTCTTCAATAGCATCTCGAATAATCCTTGAGGCTATAGAATAATTATGATCCTCTATTTTAAATCGATCCCGCAAGGTCTGGTTGGTCATTTTATCATTTGAAACATATTTCAGGCAAGCATGCTGGTAACAAGCTCTTACTCGATCTCTCTTATCCATATCATTTAATGGCTTGTAGCTGTACATGATGACGCTTGTCCTTTGAGAGCCTATTGAAAAATTAATAGCCGGAAGCTGGAAAAGCTCATTATAGAAAATGACTTTATCTAATCCGCTTCCTTTTTCTTCGCAAAAGCCCATTCTTCTCATAAGATCAGCAAGTTTGTCATTGCGTGATACATATTCATCAATAAATCTTTCGGGCTTGATAAGTGGTACGCCAGGGTTAGATATTTCAATTCGGTCGGAATATATCTCAATCATAGGGAAGCCTTTTTCAGTAAAATCCTGATGAATAAGGGCATTTGCGACAAGTTCTCGAATAGCAATTTCAGGATACATTCGCGTCTCTTTTCTAAGCGCCTTTCCTATTTCTTCATTGGCTGGTAACTGACTGTTTATCCAATCAAGAAGTCCTACAAAGCCCAATGCATAACCTTTTGCGCCGACTTGTTCTCGTATAGTTTCGATTTTGTTTTTATCTTTGTAAACGATTACTCTGACTGATTTACGCTGAACAGATTCAAAATCGTTAAGATTCTTAGCAAAGAGAATGGCTCCAAGTTTGGTAATATTGAAAGTAGATTTTTCTTTAATAATAAGATTCTCTGAAAGGAATTTATCTACTACTCCCTGTTGAGTTGAAGGATAAGGGATTTTTAAAAGATCAAAATATGTTTGAGTGCTTAGAAGCTGAACAACATCCGAAGCGCTGACATTTGATTTTGCTATATCTTTTTCGAGGCTGGAACCGACTGGTTTGCGCCATATCTTTGCTTCTTTTTCTGAGAATTCATTTAACTTTCTTGTGATACTTCCTACTCGTATGTATGAAGAATTAAGAAAATCTATAGGACGATCTTGTGCTGCAGGGATAATAAAAATAGAGACATGAACATCTGTTTCATAGTCAAATTCATAAACAGAAAAATCTAACTTGGGGTTGAGCCTATTTAACAGCCAGTGTTCAAGGTTCTCATTTCCTTTTGTATGTGTCTTTGCCTTGAAAGATGTGCCAATGATTTTATGAGTTTTATCCTGCACTCCAAATACCAGATAGCCATGAGGCTGATTATGTAAGCATGCACCGTTTGAAAGAGCTGATATGTCCTCTCCAATTTCCTCCGGAGAATGGAAGTTATGTTTAAATTCAATCCATTCACATTCATAAGGATGGCGAATCAAATCTTCCAATAACTTCTTAAGCTGTTCAAATTCCATTTAAAGTCTCCATTGCAAGGCTCGGATCAATAAGTTCTTCTCTGGTTTTTGCTTCATTCATATTCTAAAAATGCAAATCCATCAAATAAGATATTAATGGTCTTATACTATTGCGTATTGTTGTTCAATAATTTCAGGATATTGTTGCCAAATCTGACCATCTATTTCTTTTCCATTCAGCTTTTTATTTCTTTTCACTTTATCTGCTCCCCAAGTTCCCCATTGTTTAAAGAAAAATGCAATATCATTTTCCAAGCATTGTTGTTTTATGTTTAAAACCCAACTTTTTTCCATTGACCTTGCTTTGTTACCACTTTCTCCCCCAACAATAACCCAATCAATATTTTCTAAATTCACTTTCCCTAAGTCTTCAAGCAATGGTTCCATGGATAGGAATAAAATACTTGCTTTTAATTGTTTTAATTTATCTATTCTTGGCAGTCCTTCCTTTTTGTTTTCAACTGTTACACCAAGCCAAATATTTCTGGGGATTTTTTTGGAAGATAAATATTCAAGCATTCTATCAGCTCTTTTAGTCAATATTTGATAAGTGTGATGCGGTGTTTTCCTAATAACCTCAAATATTTTATTTAGATATTCTTCTGGCATATTTTCATGAAAAATATCACTCATAGAATTAACAAAAAATACAGTCGGAGTTCTTCGTTTCAAAGGGTCATAAAGACGGCTTGGCACGGTATTGAAGTTAAATCCATTTCTGTATCCTTCTACTCCCATAGCCTGCAGCCTAATAGCCATTGCTTCAGCATAACAGTTTTTGCAACCTGAACTAATTTTTGTACATCCTGCAGAGGGATTCCAGGTTTGCTCTGTCCATTCTATTTTATGTGCCATAATTCAATCTTCTTATACAGTATTTTTTTGCTTTATGAATATTGGATGATGTGTAGTTTATATCGCCTATTCTTTCTATTTTGTTATCCTTTTCAAGCCTTTTTACGATTTCAGTAAATAATTTAGGCTCACAACCTTTAAACATTGCATACTTCAATCCTGAAATGTTATCAGATATTTCTCCCGATAAAATTAGTCTTTTTATTTCTTCCGAGATAGTATCTTTCTTTACATTCTCACCAAGCAGCTCAAACAAAGAACCTTTTTCAAAATTATTATCAATATTGTAATTAGCTTCTCCAGAAAATGAATCGTGTTTCCAACATACTTTTAGAAACTTTTCCATCCCAAGAGTATGATTAGAACCAAAGATCAATCCATAGTAATTTCCCTTACTCTTTTCTTTTCGGATAGAGAAATGATGTAGGTAGTATTCTTTAGCAGTTGGGATTAAATCTCGAAAATAATTTGCAATAGCCCTGTGGATTTCGTTCGGCCTGATTTCATCAAAATTGATTTTTGAAGTATCAATGTATTTTGTAGTATTTGGATGCTCTCGAAACCTGCTAATGAATGATGAAGAAATAAAAAAGATAAAATCAGTTTTTGGATATGATATTAATTGTTTGAAAATTTGCTCATCAATTTGGCTAAAACCATATTGATCAAGCAATACAAATTTGCCATAATCCTTATTCTTAAAGATATTCGTTAGCTCAGTGTTTGAAAAAATTTCCTGAAAGTTATAGTTTTCAATTCTGTATTGATAGATACAATTATTACAATTATTTTCCTGCTTACATTTTCCGATATATTGAACTACATTTTGTTTTAATTCTTCGCTTTTGTCTTGTTTTTCATCATTAAAAAGAAACTTGATTTCTTTTTTTGCATTAAGACAATATTTGCGGTCCGTTCCTTTTGCTTTATTCATCAAAACCAAAGGGCTTCCATGATTATTTTCTATATCCTTTCCGCTACCTGCAAAGAAATCGAAAATGTAGAGTTTTTTATACCAAGTGCTATGTAAAAACACAGGAAACCACTCTTCAAAACATTCTCCAAAAATATCTAATTTTAATTTGGTTGCCTCGTCAAAGAGTGCCTTATTAATGTCTTTTGCTGTCATCTTTATAGTTCTCCGTTAAATGCTTTTTGGAGTATTGATTTCTTTAGCTCTTCCAGGTCAGAAATCTTCTTTTGATATATGGCTTCTAGTCTTTTGGTTTCGGCTGAAAGGTCATCGAGCTTGGCGACGACTGACTTTTGTTCGGATAATGAAGGAAATGGAATGATAGCATTAGTTATTGCTCCTATGCCCACATTACCTTGTCCAACTGTTCCAGTTTCATTAGCAAAATATTGGTCTTTAAAATGATTAGTCCAAGAATAATAGAGAAAGAATTTTGGAAGGTAGTTATTTGAAAATCTTATGGCTGATATTCGTTGATTAAGTAGATAGTTTTCTTCTTCAATAATTACGGTAAACCCATAATCTCTTTTTTTCTTTGTTCCTGTTTGTGTTATGATTACATCGTTTAGTAAAAGAAGTGCTCTTTTCAAAGCATTGTCATCCAATTTGTCAATAAAAACAGGGCTTTCATTTTCTCTGATTATACCAGGTCTGACATTACCCATTCTTATTACTTGGTATTTGCCTTCTTTTGTAAAATCCCCACTCTTAAATGAATATCCACCTATTACAGTAGCAATTTTCCCTAATGTTCCCCTGTCGTAGCATTTATTGGCAAACACGCTGTAGAGGTAGCTCTCGAAGAGTTCTTTGGAGTTTTTGAGGTTCTTTTCGGCATTGGCTTTTGCCTTGGAAATTGCCTCAAACGCTTCATCCAATATCACCACTATCCGCTTCTGCTCAGAGAGCGGTGGAAGAAAAAATTCAAACTCCATAGCAGAATTCATATTAGCTCTAGGCATCCTTGCTCCCGTACAGGTTGCATTAAACTTCTTAACAGTTTCATCCGCAAGCAGCCAATGGAATAGAAATCTTTTATTTAATACAGTCTTTGGTTTTATTGGAAATATCTCTGTTGAACAATGACCTTCAAAGGTCGGCGTTAATACTTTATTAAGATACGGTCTTAATCTCCCGTAAAGAACACAACCGTCATTAAAAGAAAAAGTCAAACTTTTAGCGTCTTGTGGAGTTAAAGAGCCAACAAACTTTCCTGTATTTGACTCAATATCTTCCAAACCGACATAAGGCAAAGTCTTTTTTTTATTGGGTGTCTTGGTATATTCACAAACATCTCCTAGCTTTTTTACTTCCCAGCCTTGCTTCATAACAGCTCTCCAACTTTCTTAAGCATTTCCACGACTGGTAAAGTCATAGTGATATATGTCCACAGATGTTGTTTTGAGGGTATCGCATTTTGCGATACCTTCATATCTGCTTTTCTAAGACCTGACTGTCTTACAATAAAACCATTTCCACTCATATCAGCTTCCTTATCGCCTCCAGAATTTTAGAGCCTTCGGCATCAAGAGCTTTCATTTCATCCAGTATCTCTAGTGGTTGTCGTAGTGGGGATTCTTCTTTCTTATTAGGGTTTTTTACAGAGAGGTCATAGGTAGCTGTATCAATATCTTTAACATTAACAGACCAGGAGTTATCGCTGTCAGCAAAGGGTTTCTGTAATTTGATAAAGTCAGCAAGGTCAGCTTCATTAAGAGGGTTGGTTTTTCCAAGGTTTCTTTCAAGATTAAGCTGATAGAACCAGACTTTTTTAGTTGCCGAGCCTTTCTCAAAGAATAGGACTACTGTCTTTACGCCTGCCCCTGTAAACACTCCGCCAGGCAGATCAAGAACGGTGTAGAGGTTACAGCTTTCAAGAAGTAGTTTTCTGAGAGATACAGAAGCATTATCTGTATTAGACAGGAAAGTATTTTTAATAACCACGCCAGCTCTGCCTCCGGCTTTCAATATTTTGATAAAGTGTTGAAGGAAAAGAAAAGCTGTTTCGCCAGTCTTAATAGGAAAGTTCTGTTGAACTTCTGCTCTTTCCTTTCCGCCAAACGGAGGATTAGCTAAAACTATGTCATAGCGGTCTTTTTCCTGAATATCGGCAAGGTTTTCTGCAAGAGTATTTGTGTGAATGATATTCGGGGCTTCCACTCCATGCAGGATCATATTCATAGTGCCAATGATATAGGCTAATGATTTCTTTTCCTTGCCATAGAAAGTTCGCTTCTGGAGAATTTCAATATCTTTTGTTGTCAGATTCTTGTTAGCTCTCAAATACTCAAAAGCTTCACACAGAAAGCCTGCTGAACCTACTGCTCCATCATAAATCTTATTACCTATTTCAGGAGCAACTACTTTAACAATAGTTTTAATCAATGGTCTTGGGGTATAGTACTCTCCGCCATTCCGCCCGGCATTACCCATGTTTTGGATTTTCCCTTCATAGAGATGGCTCATTTCATGCTTTTCAGCTTTGGATTGGAAACGAAGTTCTTCTACCAGATTAAGCACTTCACGAAGGTTGTATCCGCTATGGATTTTATTCTTAAGTTCACTGAAGATCTCACCGATCTTATATTCTATGGTATCTGCGCTTAGTGCGTCTGTTTTAAATCTTTTTAAGTAAGGAAAAAGTTTATGATCGGTAAAATCTTTTAGGTCATCTCCGGTCATAGCTTTCTGATGATCTAGTTTGTTGTCTTTTTTGGGAAATGCCCAGAAGCTCCAACGGAATTCAGGAGGAATTATTGGCGTATATTGATGCCCTGCCAGCTCTGCTGAAGTCTTCTTATCTTTCTCATAGTCGTCAAGATATTTCAAAAAGAGAATCCATGAGGTTTGTTCTACATAATCAAGTTCACTGCTGCAGCCGGCATCTTTATGCAGGATATCATCAATATTCTTAAAAGTCTGTTCAAACATTATCAGTCCAGGTTATATTTTGGTGTCTGGCGATTAGAGTGATACAATGACATGACTATATTCCTAATTCTTCTTCAAATCGCCCGATAGAATTATAATTATAAATGATTAAGAAATCCATTGAAAATCCTAACATCCAAACAATTCAGAATTCTGTTTTGTATTTCTCCCTTTATCTTTGATTTTCTAGAATTTCGGCGTTTTCAAAATGTAATGCGTTGCTTGCAATGCGTATTGCGCCCTTAATAAGATAAAGGGAATCTTTCCGGAATTGTTCAGAAAATATGTTTAATTGATTTAGCCTCCAAATAAAACTTTAACTGTTCTGCAAATCCATTAGAAAGGCATATGCTTTTTTTAAATTCTCATCATTTGTCTTTCCAAGTAAAGAAATACAATCTTCTTTTATACTTGTATTAGAGCTTGCTGGTAAAGTAAGATTAAGAGAGCTGATAGCTTTCTGTCTAAATTCATTATCATATCTGGTATAGAATTGAGTCATAGCAGGAGACTTATGTCCAATAATTTCCTGTACTAATCCTATTGGGACTCCAGCTCTGGCACAGAAACAGGCAAAGCTATACCTCAAACTATGAAATCCATAAATGGAGGCAGTCCTGTTTCTAATGAGTTTTTTATCTTTGAGGTCTTTGGATTCAAAACCATTTAATTTTAATACTTGTGAAACAAGTCTTACTACGCTGTCTCTGCTTTCGTTATATCTCTTGGCTAATTGAGGAAGAACATAATCGTTCTCTTTCCAGGATAAAGCTAAGAGAAGTTTAGCTTTTAATGCCGGATGCATAGGTATATTTACAAATGTTCCATACCTTTTGGTTTTTTCCGGAGTTACGGCAATACGATTGGCTTTGAAATCAATTTTATCCCATTGAAGAAGTGCAGCATCTTTTAGACGGAGGCCTGAAAACATTCCCAGATAAAATAATACTTCAAGCTCCTCTTTGTAGATAACTTTAATGGTTTTAAAACTATCCAGAATAGCTTTTGCTTCTTCTTCTGAGAACTCTTTTCTGGAAACTGATATTAGAGCTTTCCTTGGAATATTTTCCTTCCTGAAAGGATTCCTGACTATATCAGCTTCATCCTTGAATGTCTCAAGTACGAGGAATAGGGCATTTAGCGTGTCGTTATGAGTTTTGCTTGCAAGTTTAGTGGTAGTTAGGAAGTCGGCATATTCGTTAGCTATAGAATCGGATATCTCAGAAATACAGCTGATATCGGAGTGTTTTTCTTCCATCCATTTTACGAACTGTTTTATTCTAAGTTTATAACGATTGATTGAGTCTTCAGAGCTGCCTTTGCGTTGTAAGTGTTTCTCAAAACTAGGCCAGAGTGCATTAAGAGAGAATCTCCTTTTGGGCTGGTAAAGCTTTTTTGCTTCTGCTGTGATATGAGCCAGGTCGGATTGGGTTTTCATTGTGAGAATCGGATCAATAATTTCATCCCGCTTTTTTTCCGCTTCTCGTTGCGAAGTGCAATTAAGGGATTTAATGGTTCTCTTTCCGTTTACATCATATTGAAGGTAGAAAATATTTCCCCGCTTAAAAATATGTCCTCTTGTCTTCCCTGGCATTGTTTGCTATCCTTTATTCTGTTTTATTGGGTTTAATTATCAGAATAATAGATTTTACATTAAAAGCAAGCAAAAAGCATACAGTAGGTTGAATAATGTGCGTAAACAATCGGCTTCCCAAGCCGACGAGGAGAGTTCGATTCTCTTCACCCGCTCCATTCTTTTTAGCATCAAAAATAGCAAATATCCTCAAGATAGCAAAGACTGATTTAGACTTCCTTTTAATGTAATATTCCGAAAATAAGTATCAAAAAAGTATCTTAGTTCTTTTGAAGCTGTTTCTACTTTGTTAAAGCTTAAAAATCATCTTGGTTGAAGTTTTAAGGTGCGAATAATCTAAAAATCATGCAGAAGGATCAAAGAGTGCCTTATGGACAGGAGAAACCTCTTAGAATTATTGGGACTTAACAGGCTGAAACTGGAAAAGCTGCATGGCTTGAATACGTTAATGATGCAACCTGAATTGTTTTGAACTATAATGACCTTAATTTTTTACCGGACAGTTCTACCTCTTCTGTAAAATATTAACTCTGGGCAGGAACTACAACGCATATTTTCATTTTTATTCAGACAGCCAGTGTTTAAATTCGGCAGCAGCGTTGCCTGATTTCACGGATTTCACAGCATTTTTCTGGATTGTCAAATACTTTATAAAAGCTCGGACATAACGAATAATCAATGTCAAAGTTCGCTTTATATATAGGAAACTTAAGATTCTGAAAGATATTTCCCCATTGCCGTAAAGTGCTTTCCCATGTAAGGCCATTTTTGATGGAGAAAAAAAAAGTTGCTTCAAGAGAACCCTCCAGTCCTTTCTAGTACAAGGAATATTCATACCAAGCTTATATAAAGACTGATCCATATCATAAAAATCAGAAAATAAGGATTCTTGAATAGTTCCTAGAATTCTTTCAGGCAATTTCCCTGGTGCGATTGAAGACATAAACTCAATGTTGACTTTTGCGTTGAACAATTTTTCAATCAGATATAACGCAATATAAAGACATTTCGAATTACTATATTCAAGATTACTGGTAGAATATCTCAATATGTCCCAATTTATATCTTCATTTTTAAGCAGCAGATATATATCATACAGTTTAACCAGAGCGTTATCTTCTGGTATTTTATGATGCAGGTACGCATGAAGGATAATATGCATAATTAAATCTTCAGGACACATAATTCTTGATTTCATGTTATCAATATCGATTGCCTCGGCTCTATTCCATATCTTTTCAATATTTGCATTGAAATAATCAGACAATCTGGTGTGCAGCTCAATCATAAGACATCCGGTTTTCTTCAACGCTGGATAATGATGAGCAAAGCCAGCCTTATATTTATCAATTTCTTCATCTATCGAAATTAGGCTTCTGTAACCTTTTTTCTGTAATAATAGATATGCCTTATCCGCATCTTCTTTATGAACTAGTATATCAATATCGCACATAGATCTGCATATAGAAGAATGCTTGTAAACAGTGCTTATCAGGGCTGCCCCTTTCAGAAGAATATGGTCAATATTATTGTCATTAAACAGCCTGATTATTTCTTTAAGCTGTTTTTTTCTCTTAACATCAGCGATGCAGGCGGAATAACAGATGTTCTTCATCGTATCGCGTATATCTTCCGGTATAATAATCCTATTTCTCATAAGAATATCGAAGATAAGGATACTTAATCCCTGTTTTTTTGCAAAGTCAAAAAGCTTATGCCAACTTTCATCGTCAATATCAGAAAAATCAGATGTCTTAAATTTTTCAGATAAGATGTTTGTAATAAGAATCTGTAATTTCAATTCAATCATATTTCATTATCTCCTTTAGTTCAAATTCTCTGGACAATATATCAAGTTCTCCTATTAGCGGAGGAGTGTTCTTTCGAAGAAGAATAACTTTATTGGCAACTTTTATCGTATCTGGGCGATGGGCAATAATTAAAACCGTTTTATCGTTGAAATACTCTCTGAGCATATGACAGATAGAATTTTCAGTATTACTGTCAAGATTAGAGGTAGGCTCGTCCAGAATGATGATATCCGCGTCTCTGATCAGAGCTCTTGCCAAGGCTACTCTTTGTTTTTGCCCTATGGAAAGATTTGCTCCTCCCTCTTCAAGATGAGTATTGTACTTTTGTGGCAGCGATTCAATAAAATCATGTATCTCGGCTTTCTTTGAATAGGATATTACGGTTTCTGTATCGGCATCGGGATTCCCGTATTTAAGGTTATCAAGAATAGTGCCTGATATCAGCTGAAGATTTTGAGATACATAACCTATTCTTTTTCTCAGGGATTTTACATTGTACCTGGAAGCCTCATTGCCGTCGTAATAAATGTTTCCACTCATTGGTTCATAAAAACGCATAATCAATGAAATCAAAGTTGTCTTGCCTATGCCGCTTTTGCCTACTATTGCCCAATGTTCTCCTGCATGAATTTTGAATGATAGATCAGAAAGAATCGGGTTGAGTTTTTCGTAATAGAAACTGACATTTCTGAACTCAATTTCTCCTTTTAGTTTATTAATCTCCTCTCCGATATCTGAATTTTGTTCAGAATCCATCTTTATTATCGTAGCTATCCTATCCAATGTAGCCCTGGCATTCTGCAGCTGGGTAATATTTGATGAGAGATTTGTTACCGGATTATACACGTACGAGATATAAACAAGATATGCTATAAGAGTGCCTATTTCCCAATGTCCCGTTATTACCCAGAAAGAACCCAGAGTAATTACCACGAGTTTTGCTACGGAAGGCATCAGTTTATTAAAAGCAGTAGAGAGAGCGTTTAAAATTGCGCTTTCATACACAAGCTGAATACTTTTCTTCGCCTTGTTGATTATGTTTTTAGCAGCGTTTTCATCGCTGCTGAAAGATTTTATCAATTGGGAGTTGTTGATTGTTTCAACATAGGTTGCGCTAAGCTCGGCGCCGATTTCACTTGACGCATGAGAAATCGCATAATTCTTACGCGCGAAGAATCTGGTCGAAATAAAAGATAAAGGGAGAGTTACAACAACACCCAGGGCTATTCTCCATTCCAGGTAAAAAATAAATATTATGCCGCCTATCAACCTTGCTGCTTCAATAAACAGCCTTGTCGCGGTTCCGGTAATAAAATACTTTATACCCTGGACATCATTGGAAATCCTGGAAATTATATATCCCGAATGGCTTTTGTCAAAAAAAGATTTAGGCAGAGTAAATACTTTTAACAAAAGCTTTTCACGTAAGTTAAGTATAATCTCCTCTGCGAACCTGGAACTAAAATAGCTATTAAGCAGGTCAGACGCGTAAATTATGATGCTAAAAACGGCAATGACCCCTCCAACTGGAAGGATTAAAAACATCTGTTTTTTCGTTATTACATCATCAATCAGATACCTCATTATCATAGGCAACGGCCAGGAAAGCACTGAAGAGATAGTCAGCATGGATACGGCAACTATTCCGGTCTTCCATTTTCCTTTAATAAAAGGGAAAAGATATCTTAGATTATGGAGTAACCCTCCATATTCGACGCCATGTTGGAAATGGTCTGATGGAAGTTGCTTTCCCAGCGCTCTTTTCAGGTTTTCTATCATTGCGTTGTCTTATCTATTCTTTAGAGCTTCAGCTCTTGCATATGCTATTTTACAGAAAGTTTCTGACGGCATATCCATTTTGCCTGTTTCGAGATAACTGTGAGCAGGGCACCACATGCAAAGGTTTATTATTGGGCATTTGCGGCAGGTGTTCAAAAACTCCTTGTTGTTTGATCTCATATCTCTTACCTTAGGGACAAAGTCGTTCCAAGCTTCTTTAAGATTCCCTTTTTTGAGGTCATAAAGGCAGTCAGGGTGCCAAAGGGAAGAGCATAAACGAAAATAGCCGTCATAACTTACATTGAAACTTCCATTACCAGCGCCACAGTGAAAAAGGTGATTGCAGTTAATGTTGCAGAATTCCGGATTAATCAGTTTATCGCAGTTCTTTTCCAACGACTTGAACCGTTCCTGGTCAGCCTTTTCTATTTCTACTATCTTCTCAGGAGAAAGTCTCTCGCTTTTTATTTCCTCGTTTCTTTTTGAATCACGGTCAAACCTTAAATGCAGCTGAGGGTCAAACCTGAAGTAATCTTTTGTTCTTTCTCGACAGAATTTCGCAATCTCAGGAAGTTCATGGACATTTGACCGAAGCGCCATTGCCTTGAAGCGCACTTTAACCCCGCTTCCAAGCAAAAGGTCAAGCCCTCTTATAAATCCGTCAAATGATCCCGGAACTCTTGTTACCTTTTCATATGTTTCCTTAGTAACCCCGTAAACGGATACCTCAATATCCCTTGGAGGATATTTTTTGAAAAGATCAACATGCTCCTGCCTTATGGGAACAGCATTGGTAAAAACCGATATAAGCAGCCCCTTTTTAATTAAAGCAATATAAATCTCTTTGAAGTCTTCCCTCAAAAGGGGCTCTCCTCCTGTAATAAGGCACCAGAACGCCCCGAGGGAAACTGCCTCGTCAGATATCCTCATTATCTCGCTAAATGAAAGTTCTTTTTCTTTTGCTGTTTTGTCATTAACAGGAAGGTTAATATAGCAATGTTTGCAATCATTGTTGCATCGTGCCGTAAGCTCAAGATCAAAAGAAATAACATTTCTGTTTTCTTTCATTTTATCCCATAGTGAAAACTCCGGTAACGTAGTGGATTTTACAAATGAATTACGCATTTTATGAACTTCCTTATATGATATGGTATAATTCTCCATAAAAAGAAAATGAAAGGGAATAATCCTTTACGGCTTAAAAACGCGATTAAGACTCTGTCAGCCCCTAAACCTAAAAAGATTCTCTTCCCTTCTCTTTCTACCTTTGTGACTACTCCCAGGATGCCATCTCTAGAGATTATTCCGTCAATTGTCAAGATATTATCGCCTTTAATCGTAAAACTCTCCTTGTTGACTTTAACGATACGGTGCACAATGAGTTTATTTCTTTTTGGGATTTCAAAAGCTACCACTTTGCCAAAAGCATCAGAATAGTCAAATGGCGAAATGGTCAATATGTCTTCATTTTTTATGAATGGGGACATACTCAATCCCAATGCTTTCACCCTGAATGACGCTCCCTTGACAAGTGTCGCTCTGATTAGTTCATTCAAATCAGCGTTGGAAAAGGATTTTATTACCTTATCTTCTGGCTTCAACGATTATTTTCCTCTTGAACAGTTCTTCAATTATCCCTGTGACATCATTCCTGATTTCTTCCACTGATCCTTCGTATTCAGAAACAAGGCTGTTTACTATTTCATCAAGAGTCCTCTTGCCATCCAGTTTATCCCATACGGCTTTACCTGTTTCGTTAAGTGTAAATATCTCATCTTCCATGTCTCCTACGCCTGACGAAATAGGAATTATGATAAATTCCCCGTGAAGTTCTCTTGCTACTACATCGTCTTCCGCAGGAAGATAGACTGAATTTAAATTGACTGTTGCTTCCATAATGACTCCTTAATATCTTATTGTTATTCCTTTGAAAAATCTTCTATCCTTTCTTTCCAATTTTCTACTGTCCAGGCTTTTTCTTTTTTCTTAAGTAAACCCAGGTATTCGGCCTGCGCGTGAGCTATATCACAGAGATATTCAACGGGTGTATCCAATGTCCCATGTTCCATCCATGATTTCGCGGGGCATTGTTCGCATAACCCTTTCAGAAAACAATTCGCGCATCGTTCCAGATAAACAGGATTTTGCGCCTTTAGTTCCTGTATCTTCGGAAAACACCCAGTTATAATTTCTTTAAGTGGTTGCTTCCTCATGTCAAAAACCGTATCAGGATGCCTCAGCATCATACAAAGCTGCAGTTTGCCGTATGCGTCAACGCAACCTCCGCCTTTGCCCGCTCCGCAGGAGAAAAGCTTATCCCCGGGAGGCCTGGTAAACTTCGAGCAGAACTGTTTCATATCTTTAAGATACTTTTCCTTATTCCTGGTAAGCACTCTCAGGCCCTCTTCGGCTGTAATCCTTATGCTTTTTATTTGTGCGTTTCTCTTTTCTGAATCTCTGCGACATCTTAAATCGAAAAACATCGAATAACGGGGTGATTTATCCATCCATGGAATTGTTGAGGCAAATAGTTCAAACTCTTCCATCTCTTTTTTATTGGACGGAAGGAGCGCTCCTTTCACTATAAAAGGAATATTTTTTTCGAGCAGCAAATTAATTCCTCTCCAAGCTTCTTCGAACGCGCCATTTACTCTTACCGCCGCGTCATAGGATTCCTTCTTCATGCCGTAAACGGTTATCTCTATCTTCTCCTTTGGTGGCATTTTCGCAAAGAGTTCTGCAAGATGTGGAGTTATCAGTCTGCCGTTTGTAAATAGCATCACCTTCAATCCAAGTTTTCTGGCAAAAATATAAAGCTCTTCGAAATCTTCCCTTAACAGCGGCTCTCCCCCTGTAAATCTTACGGTCAGGCATCCAAGTGATGTCGCTTCTATGAGGGATTCCTTAATCTCTTTGGCCGTAAGTTCCCTGGATTTTGCTGTTTCGTCCTTTTCAGGCAGATTGACGCAGCAGTGGACGCAATTGTTGTTGCACCTTTCTGTTAACTCTATATCAAGCCTGCCTAAGAGCGCTTTAGAATGTTTCCAGAGATTTGCCTTGTTTATACTCTGCTTTATTGCATAGGGCGATTCATTTTTCATTTTATTTGGGTTCCTTCAAAATTTTCCTCATAAAAATACATCTTTCACCTGACGGAAGTCTCTGTTTCTCCAGCTTACTTTCAATCTCCGTTATTATCATTCTCTCAAATCCCTTTTTTCGATACAGGTTTATAGCTCGGTAATTATCTTCTCTGACTGTCAGGCATAACTCGTAAGCGCCTTTTTCCTTTGCTGTTAATATAACCCTTTGAGTCAAAATATCTCCAAGCCCCATTCCCTGATAAATTGTTTTAACCGATAAAGAATGCAGCCAGAATCCCTTATATAATCCGTTTCTTTCTTCTGATCGATCCACCAATTGTATAAAGCCTATTACACTGCCACCCTTTTTGGCTACAAAATTGACGACTTTGGGATTGTATGAGTATTTGAATTGAGCGCGGGGATTTGACCAACTGTGGAATTTCTGCATATCTCCTTCGTCCGCCTCTTTTAGTCCTATATTAAAAAGATGAGGCAATACCCTTGTAATCCTCCTGTAAACTGACAACCCATGCAGTCGCCTCAAAGAGTATCCGGCTAACCTTCTTATAATTAAAGGAATCATTTCATTATTTCATTCTTTATTACTTCCACGATCTTTGGGCTCTTATCGCTTTTTAAAATGTAGCAGGGGACTTCCGCGGCTATTTGTTCTATTAAATCAAGCGTCTTGTTCCACCAGCCCTTCGTTACAAAAGGCTGTATAACGGTTTCCAGCAACCTTTTTATTATATCTTTTCTGTCGTGAAGGGGAATAACTTCATTTATTATTGCTTTCTCCAGAAAGAAAATCGCGTTTAATGGTACGCAGTTGCCTGATACTTCAGGAAAATCCCCGTGGCTCCAGGTACCGTATATTTTATAGCCGTCAGTTTTTTTACGGACGATTATCCTGTCGTCGCAGAGTACTTCAGCTTTGCCTTGAAGCTTGCGGCATATCGTGGATTTACCGGCTTCTGAATGCCCGACAAAGAGAAGGCCCTTGTTGTGGAAATTAATCCCGCATGAGTGAATATAACAGCCATTTCTCTGCGCAAGAATGTTCGCGATAAGTATCTGGTCTGATGGAAACATTGTCAAAGAATGCAAATCTCCTTTGAGAAAAGTTTCTTCTCTATCATTATATATTGTAGCTTCCGTATGATCCGAATTGAAAAGTGCTACTCTGTGGAGGCTTTCATCGCCTTTGGTAGGAGAAATCCCCGTATATATCCATGAATTCTTATTCTTGTAAATTGCCCAGGGAGCTTTTCTGTAAACTTCCTCTCCTAAACTTTTACCATCAAGATCAGGAAGTTCAAAATGGTGTCTGATACTTACATTATCTTCGCCAGGGCCATCCGTCTGAAAATGTTTAAACTTAGGATGAAAAGTATTTTCAGTTATTGGCAAATCAGAATCCACCTGCACCGTGATATCGGCTATTTTGTAGTAACGCCGATGGTTCATTTTGTAGTTTTCCTTATATTTTTTGTTTTCTTCGGCGACTTTGCAAAGGTATTCTATTTTTGCTGAATATCTGCCGTGTTCTAAATACGCGTAGACCGGGCACCAGCGGCAGTTACTTCTTGATTCACATGAGCCGCAGTTTTCAAAATACTCCTTACCTCCTCTGACTTTATCTTTTAGTGAAGGGATAAAGTTTTCCCAGCAGTCCTGAACGCTTCCTTTTCTTAAGTCATATCGTAGAGCCGGATCTTTTATGAAGGAACAGAAACTCATCATACCATAAGGGTCTATATGGAAGTCGCGCCGGCTGCCTATACAGGAAGCAAAAAGACGGTCGTCACCTTTCGCGAGATGTCCGCAAGCGGAGCGCTCGTTATTTGAGTTTTTCTCCTCATACATCACATTAGGTTTGTCAAGTTCAATTACTTCTAACGGCGACAGTCGCTGCGCTTCTATTTCTTTGTTTACTTCTTCCTTGCCGCAACTCGAAAGATATAGCCATGCCGCTCCAACCCTGTAGTGTTTGCTTAAGCTCTTTGCCAGTTCTATCATTTTAGGAAATTCGTGATAATTATCTTTCATCGGAACGAGCTGCACTATGAACCCGGCCCCCGCTTCCTGCAGGTATCGGAACCCTCTCATAGTTGCTTCATAGGAACCAGGATTCCGAGTGACCCTGTCATGTACCTCGGCTGTCGCACCATAAAGGGCTACCATTTTAGTGCCTTTCCTTTTCATAAGCCGTGCTATTTCAGGCGTAATCAAGGTACCGTTGGTATTAAGGCTGTATCTCCTTGCTTTCGCCGTAATATAGTCAAATATTTCATAGAAGTCTGCTCTTAGCATCGGTTCGCCACCCGATATGCTGAATTCAGACACCCCCATCTTTCTACTCTGGTTCACGACATCAATTACTTCGCACGTCGTGAGTTCTTTTAATCCGCATTCGTCACTCGGAGGCAGTCTCAACCAGCAGTGGGAGCAATTGTTATTACATCGGTAGCTTAAGTCTATATTCAAGTTTTTAGCGAAAGAAACGGTCATTTATTCTCCTATGATAGTTTTCTACTTCAATTTAAAAATTTTGTATTTTAAGTTTTTAAAAGTATGAATGTTGTAAAATCTTCAACAACCCATTTGTTTTTGAGGGTTTTGTGAATGATGCCCAGTGACTTACGTGCCAATGCAATTATTGCTTTTGGCGTTCCTCTTCTGTTTTTGATTCTTTGATAGTAAGCATCAAGATATGGACTGTATCTTTTCGCTATCAATGAGCAATGTACCAGAGTCGTTCTGGCCAGTTTGTAACATATTCTCCCATGACTTATAGTTTCTCCAGAATGCTGAACCCTCGGAACTTGCCCAAAGCATGATGCCAGTTTTCCTGAGTCTGAAATATCTTTGATGTCTCCTAACGCCGATATGAGTATCGCAACCACATCATCCCCCATGCATTTTATGCTTGTGAGATTTTTATGCCCTTTCATTGCGCTGCTGGCTTTTATCATTGCTTCTTCAAGAGCTGCCATGCTTTCATTAAGCAAGCAAATATGACTAATCATTTTTTTCTTTCTGACTTCGTAATATAATCAAATTCAGCTTTCTCCATTTCTTTTAACCCTTTCTCACTTGAGAGGAATTCTTTTGCCTGATCCAACGAATTGCTCGCAAAGATCAGGGTATCGAACATTATACACACTAGGCAGTCGTATAGCGTCACCTAGCCCGACCGAGTCTCGATTGTTTTGCGTGTTCTTCTTTCTTCGTTCTTATCTCCGGCAGCATTTCCGCTTTCAATAAAATACACAACCTAACTCATGAAGTCACGTTTGCGCGAACTTGTGTAAATAAAAGTTTAACTCGTATGTATGGATAGGCCAATCGCATTTGCAACCCAACACGGCCCGAGTAGCGAAAAACGATTACATCCCGTAGAATCCCTTCCAATCACTGTCTTCATAGTCCCGAACCCCATACTGTATGTTTAATTCATTGGTAGACGTTACGGTAATATGGTACCGCAAGACGAAACCACCGATGCCCACCCAGTGGCACCATACACATCTATACGCATATACATCGCGATTTCCCCCCCTTACTATGAGATGCCTGCAGGTCCAAGCATCACATCCTAATCATACCTCCTCCATTGAGCCATCCCTGCAGGCAAATGGGACATCATAATGTTCCTTGACCCTCAAACCCCCACCGTATTTATTCACAACGGCACTTTGCTTACATGACGCAGTCGTTATTATGAACTATAGACGTCGTTGCACGGAGAGCACGCTGGTGCGATGCAGCACTGCCCATTGCCCGAACTGGCTCCAGTTGAAGGTGTCAGTATTTTGCACCCAGTAAGAACATGTTCCTCTCTCTTATGCCCCAGCACAGTTAAAATCGGTGTCGACCATATTGATCTCTTTTCCATAAATAGATTTTACCCATGATATCCAGCGTTTGACATACATTGAAACAGCCTCGGGCATGGGATTTCCTCCTTTAGTTATATTTTCCCGATACTGCTTAACTCTATAAGCGCCGCTGGCCTGTCTTTTGTGCTCTGATCTTCCGGGGGTAATTTTACCGGACGAACCAGATACAGACTCAGCCAACCTCAACACTATGTTTTCAGCTAATTTTTGAATACTCTTTTTTGCTACGCTTAATTCATCATTGCCGAAGTGGAACCCCAGGAAATCGAAACCTCTTTCGATCTTTCCTATGAAGGTTTTGTCTACGGCTTTTTGGAGCTTAAGCTTGTTAAGAATAGAATTCACTTTTTTTATTATCCTACGAAAAGCCCATTTGTTTTTAGCAAGTAATACCCAATCATCCATAAAACGTACATAAAAGCAGGAGCTCTTAGCCATCGCTCTATCCAACTCCTCAAGGTATAACGCGCCAAGAAGCGGAGAGAGCGGCGAACCACGGCATATGCCTTTATTGATGCTTTTATATTCACCTCCTTTGTAAATTGTTCTTTTCATAAACTGGTATAACAAACTTAAAACAGTACCTTCCCCTATAAATTCCCTTAACATTTTAAATAAAATCCATGGTCTAGCGAAGCATAATATTTCTTAACATCCGTCCTAAAGAGATACTTATAATTGCCAAGATTCTTCCTTACCTTCCTTATGGCTTCATTTATTGTCCCCCCGATATATTTCAGGCGACCATACCAAATAATCCAGAGCCATTGCCAAATTATAAAATTAGACTAACTATAGCTCTTTCCTGTGTAAATACTTTATATATTTACTTACATCTGTAATTCTACAATACCATAGTCTGTTTGAAAAATAAACTATATATTAGTCGATCTTGAAAAACCCCATTTTTACGATTTCCTCAAAAAATTATAAGCACCATTGGAGGCAAAAGAATTCATTCAAAGAGGCACTAGCCATAGCATTGCTGATGGAAATATTTCACAGAAGTCTTCTCTGAGCATCGGTTCGCCACCCGATATGCTGAATTCAGACACCCCCATCTTTCTACTCTGGTTCACGACATCAATTACTTCGCACGTCGTGAGTTCTTTTAATCGGCATTCGTCACTCGGAGGCAGTCTCAACCAGCAGTGGGAGCAATTGTTATTGCACCTGTAACTCATATCCAAGGTAATGTTTTTCGGAAAACAAACGTTCATTTTTATAATCCCTAATGCTATACGCACCAAATATTAAGCAATTATTTGCGGTACTCCAACAAAATAAACAAATTTACCAATCATGGGCATATGTTAAAATCGAGCACCATGATTGCAATGCGACCCCACTCCAGAAGCGGTACGAACCACAAAAAACCAGTATACAACTAATTACGTTAAGACGTGGCCTGAGCGTCACAGTCAACACAGCTCGATGCGGGAGTCGAGCATTGACGATCGCTACCGCCTGAATTATGACCGACCATGTTGCCCTTGCATCCACCCAGAACGTTTTCCTGAACGTCACGCCTTAGTGTTGTAAGCAAAGGGCGTTCCCAAAGTTTTTTCTTTTCCATAAATCGATTTTACCCATGAAGTCCAGCGTTTGACATACATTGAAACAGCCTCGGGCATGGGATTTCCTCCTTTAGTTGTTTTTCCCAAAAACTGCTTAGCGCTGTAAGCGCCGCTGGCCTGTCTTTTCTTCTCTGATCTTCCGGGGGTAATTTTACCGGACGAACCAGATACAGACTCAGCCAGCCTCAACACTATGTTTTCCGCAAATTTCTGAATACTCTTCTTTGCTACGCATAATCCATCTTTACCGAAGTGGAACCCCAGGAAATCGAAACCTCTTTCGATCTTTCCTATGAAGGTTTTGTCTACGGCTTTCTGGAGCTTAAGCTTGTTAAGAATAGTATTCACCTTCTTTGTAAATTGTTCTTTTCATAAACTGGTACAACAAACTTAAAACAGTACCTTCCCCTATAAATTCCCTTAACATTTTAAATAAAATCTCATGGTCTAGCGAAGCATAATATTTCTTAACATCCGTCCTGAAGAGATACTTATAATTGCCAAGATTCTTCCTTACCTTCCTTATGGCTTCATTTATTGTCCCCCGATATATTTCAGGCAACCGCATAAGTAATCCTGAGCCATTAGACAAATTATAAAATTAGGCTAACTATAGCTCTTTCCTGTGCTAACACTTTAATATTTACTCACATCTAGAATTCGAATGTATCATAGTCTGTTTGAAAAATAAACTATATATTAGTTAAAATTACGGCATTTCTACCTATATAGAGACATGCATACTTATTTTTATGTATTTTACAATTTTTATAAACTCAGCCTCATCTTAAGCACAAATCAAATAAAGACTCCTTCCTGCACTTATTGTGCAGGAGGGAGTTTTGCGCTTTTATATCTAACCAACTTTAACCATATGAGTAACAATAATATAACTATGAATGAAATAGTCTCAAAGAAGCAATTTCATCCCTTTCTGTTACCGCATCAAATAATAGCCACCATCTTAGTGCCTTTCCTTTTCATAAGCCGCGCTATTTCAGGCGTAATCAAGGTACCGTTAGTATTAAGGCTGTATCTCCTGGCTTTTGCCGTAATATAGTCAAATATTTCACAGAAGTCTTCTCTGAGCATCGGTTCGCCACCCGATAGGATGAATTCAGACACCCCCACCTCTCTACGCTGGTTCACGACATTAATTACCTCGAATGTCGAGAGTTCTTTAAGTTTACTTTGGGCACCTACTGTCACCCTTAGCCAGCAATGGAGGCAATTGTTATTGCATCTGTAGGACAAATCTATATTAGTTTTACAAGAGATGTTATAATTCAATTTTATCCCTCAATTCGGTGCCACTCTGCAAGAGGTCGAACTAATGAGCACAAACAAGACAATAAACAAGTTACCAAATATGAGCATACGTATAACAGATTACCAAGAATGCAGCTCTGGCCTACCCCGGAAGGCAAGAACCCATAATATCACGAGATTTGTCAGAATCACGTTAAGAGGCCGTCTGGGCTGAGCAGTCTATGCAAGACCCTGCACCATCGTCAGAGCAATCGTGAAAATTAATCTGGTCCCCCGTATTAAATGAATCGCCCTTACACGCACCCAAAACGTTTTCCTGAACGTCACGCCTTAGTATCGTAAGCAAAGGGCGTGCCCAAAGTTTTTTCTTTTCCATAAATCGATTTTACCCATGATATCCAGCGTTTAACATATAATGAAACAGCTTCGGGCATGGGATTTCCTCCTTTAGTTGTTTTTTCCAAAAACTGCTTAGCGCTGTAAGCGCCGCTGGCCTGTCTTTTCTTCTCTGATCTTCCGGGGGTAATTTTACCGGACGAAGCAGATATCGACTCAGCCAGCCTCAACACTATGTTTCCCGCTAATTTTTGAATTCTTATCTTTATTCTAATTCTTTTATTTTGTATGTAAAATATATAATACAAATAGCACATATTGGTTTTATAATATTTATCTATTACAGTGATGATTAAATGTTTGCAGTATTTATATGATTTATTTTTGAAAAAGTTAATAACTATTTATATAGGAAAATGATACTTATTAAGAATCAATCCTTGCTTAAAAGTTAAAAATACATACTTAATTCCAAAAAAAATCTTTTATTATGCCTCATCTTTTTCTAATGGATTTGAATTAAAAGAATGCAGAATTAAGGAAATATCGATTGCTTTGCAGTGTGCTGAAGAATGAGGCGGTTGCTACAGAGGACTAAATCATTATTTGTCAATTAAATAGTAATCTTAAAATCTTTAGCCAGCAATACAAGTTCATTTGCCTTTACGTATTTTTGAAAAAATAATCGAAGAGATCAGATTCCTTAACCAGATTGTTGCTTTGTTTTTATCATCTGATTTTTTCCAGTACATATTATAATGAATATCAGAGAATTTGATTGGGCAATTCTTGATCCTTAAGTTAAATCTCTTGGCAAAGTGTTTTGCCAATTCTGAATTTGTTATGCAGATATTGTTGCTTTGGTTAAGAGTCGAGACTATAGGCATGGCATGATGCGAGGTATTATACTTCAGTTTATTGTCACCGAAATATTTGTCAATTACTGTTTTCACCTTAAGAGAGAACCCGCCATCTCTATACTTAATGAAAATCAGCTTATAATCCATCAGATGTTCAATTGATATTTTTCTGCTCTTTGCCAGTGGGTGGTTTTTTGAAATTAAACAGACCGGTTTGGCAACAAACAGTTCCATACTACTTAATTTCTGCTCCTCTGCTTCAATATCACCAATAAAAAGATCCAGTCCGTTATGAATAAATTCTTTAATACTATTTAATTCATTGATATGTTTCAGATCTATTACAATATTTGGCGCAATATCGTGTAATTCATTTGCCATAAAGTCAATAAGCAAAGAGTTAACAAAGTCATTAATGCCTATAGTGAACTTGACAGAAGATTCTGAAGGATTAAACGCCGTTTCTGAAACAAAAAGTTCTTCTATTTTGTGTATTATTTCACTTACTGGCTTAATAAGGCTGACTGCTTTATCAGTAAGTTCCATCTGCCTGTCATGCCCTCTTACAAGCAGCTTATCGTCAAAGATCACTCTAAGATCATTTAATATGTTACTTACATGAGATTGGCTCAGGTTAAGTTTTTTTGCTGCTTTGGTAACACTATGTTCAGAAAGCAGCGCATCCAATGTCAACAAAAGATTCAAATTTATTCCGGATAGATTCTTCATATCTCTGCAATGTTTACTTTTCTTGTACCAGTATTATTAACCTGATTGTTATAAAGACTTTTAGAATATCCTTTGATTCTGTATGCGTTTCAAGCCTTCTGTATAAACTTTGTTTGGAACTTCATATCCTAAGCACGGATGTGAACTGGCAGCCCTGGCCCGTGTTGAATATCTCAGGTTTACCACTCCTTCTAAGGGCTTCTTCCAGCGCCTCAAGGCAGAAAGCTGTGTCCATTGTATTTGAGACTCTCCAGGAAAGTATTTTCCTGGAATATAGGTCTTCTATTGCTACAACATATGCTCTGCTTCCTTTTACTCCGGTGTAGGTAATATCACTAGCCAATACTCTCTGTCGGTGTAAAATAGACTTCTGTCTATATTTGTACGACTTAGAGCAAGTCGCTTATGCTCTAGCAAATAGAGACTTAAATGAACCTTCTCCTTCTCCTGATTTTACAGTAGGAGATGAAGATATCTGGACAAAGATGACTATTACCGTATTACCAGATAAAAATGGAAAAATACTGAGAACTATTATGGTAAATGATTATTTTGATACCGACCCCTATAGAACCTTAATTGATATAAACCTCACTCTCGAGGAGGCTTCGGAGTTTGCTGAAGAACTGAAACTATGGTTGAAAGATTCTAAATATACATTTGTTTGGCATAGCTATTAAAATTATATATTGAACATAGCATTATTAATTTGCATGTTCTCGTCCCTAGAATGATAGATGTTTTATCTATATCCTGTAAAATTATACCTTAAGTATTTTAAATATTTTATCGAGTGTAAATTTGATAAATGATAGATTTTAAGGAAAAGGCAAACCTCATTTGGAAAGTAGCCGACTTATTACGAGATGATTACAAACAGTCCGATTATGGAAAAATAATCTTGTCAATGACTGTTCTAAAGCGTTTGGATTGTGTGATTACACCAACAAAGCAAAAGGTTTTAGATTATATGCCGAAGATTGAAAAGCTTTCGGACAGTGCAAAAGATATAACTTTAAACAAAATTGCAGAACTGAATTTCCATAATCGCGGCCTTGATTTTGGTTCACATATTGACAGATTGGACTAAACAGAGAAGCTATATGTTATTCGACAAAGTTTTTACTAAATCGTTTATTGCAGTTATCGGAGCACTGTCGATGCTTATCTGTCAGCCTGTATTTTCCGAAGATGGGACTATGGGTACGCTAAAGAAATCTCTTGATAAAGGTAATTATCTTTTTGGAGTTTTTATCTATTCTAAAACGTTTGACAGATTTTCTTCCAACCCTTCCGCTTTAGCCAAAAAATGTAGTGATTATGGATTCAATTGCGTTTGGTTGAGCGTAAAGCGAAAAGAATTCAGATCATCAGAGGCATATAGGAAGAACATAAGTAAAGCTGTAGAAGAATTCCATAGTCATAAAATCAAAGTCAATGCTTTGGTCTTTAACGATGCTGTGCCGTATTTCGATACTGTAATTGCGACCGAAGAGATAAAAGGGATAGCCGAGTACAACAAGTCTGTAGAACAGGATAGAAGATTTGATGGGATTACAAGTGATCTCGAGCCTAATTCTTTGAAAGAAGGGAAAATAAACTTTCCAGAGAATTTTTCTCTTAGATGGAGCAAAGAAGGATTCAACACAGGGAATGACAACAATAAGATCATGATTAGGACTATGAATATTCTAAAAGATGCTAGCAAGCAGGCAGCTACAATGCCGTTTTCTCAAACAATGAATACATCTTTTACAAAGGATGTGTTGGAGAAAAGGCTTGCCGTAGGGAGCGTCAATGACTTTTTAGGTGTTTGTTCTTATCTCATTGAAATGGCCTATTTTGATACAGCTAAAAAAGTTTACAACTCAGTGAAAACGGATTTAAGACTATCTGATCATAAGGAAAGCATTGTAATTTGTGTTAAGGTGAAGGAAGGAAGCACTCCTGATAATTTCGCATATATGAGCAAGAAAGAATTTGCAGGAGCATTATCGGAATTAATCGATAAAGCATCTGAATTTTCTTCTTTCAAAGGAATGGCTGTTTACGACTATGAAGGAATGGAAAATATTATTACCAGTGAATAGTGGCTTTGCCTACTCGTTTGGGAATATAGGGATCTTCGTAGGATTTGCGGAAAAGAAATTCTTCTGTCACTGATGTTAATCTTACAACTTTCTGAATGAGTTTATACGGATAATTGATAAAACTTACGCACATGATCTTAAAGTCCTCCCACGGGCAGAATGAGTAATAGAACTGAATAGTCATGATAATAATATTTGAAGCAAGATAGGCTAAAAAATTTAATCCGAATATAAGAGGGATGTAAGCAGGACTGAAAATCAGCATTGAAATAAAATAAATGAAAAAACTATAGCAAAGGAAAATCCTGAAGAAAAACACATCTGCTATCACCAGCATGTTTGTCAAGGAGTAGGATTTGTTCCAGGGAAAGGCCATATCAAGGTGTTTTCTCATCTTATATCTTACCAATCCGCGGTTCCATCTTCTTCTCTGTTTCCACCATCCCCTCCATGTATCGGGAGCGTCTGTGTAGCAAACAGCGTTCGGAGCAAATTTTACTTTATAGCCTAATTTTCTTATTTTGATGGTTAGATCTCCATCTTCTCCCGGGCCTACATCCCATCCTCCTGTTTTTTCTACAGCGCTACGCCTGAAAGCCCCAAATGCGCCTGAACATATAGCAAGCGTTCCCAGCCAGGATGTAAATCGTCGGCCTAATGAAATGGAATGAATATAGTCTAAAGCCTGGAAACGAGTTATAAAATTTCTCTTCCAGTTTGAAACTCTCAAGTTTGAAGAAACCGCCCCAACTTTCGGATCGCTGAAAGGTTTGACGATTTCAGTGATCGCATTATGAAGATATTCCGAATCTGCGTCTACTATTACTATTATTTCTCCTTTTAGAGATAAGCTTAACCCCATATTGGCAGCAGAGCTTTTTCCTCCGGCAATTTGTCTTTGGTATAGTTTTACTTTAGGATGGCGGGCGAATTTTTGTATAACATGCCATGTGTTGTCGGTAGAGCCGTCATCTATAACCAGTATTTCAAAGCAAGGATAATCTTGTTTTAGTAGAGATTCTATTGTTTTGCACATTGTGAATTCTTCATTTTTGCCGGGACATAAAATAGATACGAAAGGGATATCTGATATTCTTGAATTTAAGGAAGAAACATAGAAACCGTCATTTTTTTCTTTCTTGAACAGGTCATGAAGCAAATCATAAATGAACATTATTATTTTAGAAAGAAGATATCTCGGGGTATCGATAATTAGAAATGATAGGTAGACTAGCAACAGTTGTCTTGAGTCCAGATGACTGAGAGTGAATATGCACCAGTCTACATAAGAATATAATTTAATTAGCATCCATTCCATTCGTGTATATCTCTATCTGATTCCCGCCTTTTTTTATTGCTGTTTCCATTGCTGTTTTTGAATATTGGAACAAATCTGTGGGCTCAAATCCTTTTTGCCATTCTGCTATACCTATGCTTAAGGTGGTCTGATTAAATGCTCCGGAAAAACTCAGTTTACCTATTTCATTTGAAAGTCTTTTTGCTAACGTAACGACTTCTTTTGCAGACGTTTCAGGTAAAATGATGAATATCGTCGCATCTCCTGAAATGGCGGAACAGTCACAGGGACGGATGATTTTTCTCACTTTTTCCAATACAGCTTTAATAAGCGCAAAAATCTTGTCATCTATTACAGAATTTTTTTCAATGGTAAAGTCTTTTATTAGGTTTTGTTCTATTTGTATATTTTTATTGATATCGTCAGTCAGAGCCTTATGCACTGCATCAGTAAAAATTGACATCCCAGAAAGTTTTACTCCGTATCTTTCCGATATCAGTCCGAGCACGTTTGTTATACCAAGTAAAGATATGATAGACCATTGCTGATTAATGATTTCTTCTTTTGTTGGGAGTTCTTTGTTTTCTTTCTTCACAAGGTTTATCTCACCTGTTTTTGCGGCAAGCAGCCCTTCCTGCGTAATAATATAAGATTTGACATCGTAGACTATGTAATTGTCCTGTTCGATTTGAGCATTGCAGGCTAGACATCTTCCGCTAGTCATAGCTTCAGATCCGGACCAGTTGCAATCTAGACAGTTGTAGATTTCCGAGGGTTTTTCGAAATCTTTTCCAATATGTTTAAGTTTTTGTGAACATTTTGGGCATATAAGAATCCCGTCTGAGAAAAATTCTGTTTCACTTCCGACATAACCGCATCTGTAATGGTGTATCATTTGTGTGGTTTCCAGATTAGGAGAGAAGCATTCAGGACATGTATCCCTGAAAATTATATTATATGCAAGGCAATAAGGGCATAAAAGGACTCTGTCTTTGAATGTCCCGGTGAGGTATCCTGCATTTTCGAGTTCTTTTAAAAGCATTATGTCCGCATAAGCAAATTCGCTAAGGATTTCTTTCAGTTGAGGATAGCTAAAACCTGTTAAAGCTTTCGTGTCGGCAACAGGCATAATGGGTTCCTGCATATCAAGCTTTGATGCATATACTAATATTTTTAAGGCGTTTTCTTCATGCGTATTCATTATATTCCCCCAAAACTAAATAAGCTTGTTAAAAGAATTATATCAAAAGTTGCCCCTGCAGGGCCTGCCCACGGTTTATCAAGTTTGACGGTAAATCTTATGCCTTTTTCTTTTACCTGTTGATTATAAGTAGACGTAAATTCCGGAGGAATTATGGTTACTATAGGTGAAATATAATTTATTGTGCCTTTCAGGGGTTCATGGCCCTTTAATCTCGGAACAAGTCTTATTTTTTTATTAAGAGCCAGATTTGATGCCCATTCTTCTCTTACATAGGCTTCTACCGTATCAAAATTAGAGTTATCTATTGAAAGTACTATATCTCCAGGCTGCAGGCCGGCATTTTCACGTTTGTAAATATTAGATACTATTCCATCGACAGGGGATTTAAGAAGTGAATAGTCCAGAAGTGCTTTTGTGATATCTATCTGTGCTTCTGCAACTTTAGCATTTGTCATTATTGGAGGGATTATCTGAGAAATGGGGACATTTATGGACTCCTGCTTTTTGACATACTCATTGTAACGTTCTTCTGCCTGCTGTTGACGCTGCATATTGGAATCTATTACTTTTGTATAATTTTCAATGATTTTCTTGTCCATGTTATATCTGGTTTGAGCGTTATCAAGTTTGGATTTTGCTGATGCACCTGACGGTACAAGTTTGGCGTATCTTTCGACTTCTATGGCAGCCCCGCCCAAATCGGCTATGGTTGAATCGATTATAGCTCTAGCCTGATTCAAGGAAGATTCAGCTGATAGAAGTTCAACAGATCTTAATATCTGGCTATCCTCTAGTTTTAATCTAAGATCATCTTGCTGCAGTTTGAGTTTTGCTTCATTTGCAGTTACACCTTGCTGTGCCACCAGCAGTTCCAATTCATTTTGTTTTAGTAAGGCTTTCAGATACATTGTTTCAAGTCGTACAACAATATCTCCTTTATGGACTTGATCACCCTGTTTTACCAGAATTTTTTCTATAATGGCATTTCTGTTCGGACCTATTTCATGTTTCTCGGTATATATCAGTCCGACAGCTCTTGGAAGATAGTAGTACCCGTAGATCAGCATTATAATCAGTGCTACGATGCCAAAAAATATAATAGATGGAAGCAGCCTCCAGAAGAATGATTTCTCATTTTTTTGAGTAAAAGGTATGATTTGTGGAGTAGAACCTCTTTTAGCTGTTCTCAATTTCATTTTGAGCTTTCCTCCAGTTCTCTGAAATTAGTATACTTTTTATTTCAAACGAATTATTTTCTGCCTTATTATAGCCGTAATATGTTAATAATCCTCTTTGTTTGAAAAGAGACCCGATGGAATTTTTATAAATCTGAAAAGTTGTTTTCAAGTTCAATCTTTTTTTAAGTATTAAAAAAATCCTGAAAATCATGGGTTTCTAAAAGAATTAAAAAACTGATATTCTTATCATAAAAGATGATCATCAGGAAGAGCTCTCAGAATACATAGATTACTTACAAACGATTTCTTGATAAGTTTATAAACTGGATTAAAGAGAATGAATCTGATACAAGTGGCTGAAGAAATGGCAAACAGATTTTTTCTAGCAATATAATGGATCATTAAACAATTTGAATATCATAATAAGCATTATATGGATTAGTTAAGATAAAGGGATAAATGAAGAATTTATTTCCATCAAGCCTGAAATACGAGAATATCTATCTCAATGATTATCAGTCAATATCAGAGTTGCGGCAAGGGGTTAACAGGTATTTCATGGCTTATAACTCTACAAGGCCGCATCAGAGCTTAGGATATGAAGTTCCTAACAAAGTTTATGCAGAAGGCTTGAAATGCATCAATAACCAAAGAATAGTTTAAGGATTTTTACACCTATCATGTCAATTATATCAGTACAGAAAAAGAGCGCAGCTCAGTTCACTAACAGACAGAGCTGAAAAAATTATTTCACATACCCCTATGAGGAGATTCGGCGTACCTGACGAGCTCATAGGTACGCTTCTCTGGCTCGTAAGCAGTGAGGCATCAGGTTTTGTCAACGGTGTAATCGTACCGGTGGACGGTGGATTTAACGCATATTCAGGAGTCTAATTAAATTTCTAGTAATAAGAAAACTATATGAATAAGCGAATCAACTTCTTTAAAGATTATCTGATTGACAGGTTTGGGCATCCTTTGTATAGAATCCCAATTGACCTGGCTCTAAGCTGCCCACATAAAGAAAAAGAGAGTTCAGGGTGTATTTATTGTGCTGAAGACGGAGCCAGAGCTGTCCACTTACAGCGTTCTCTTGATATCAGTACACAGTTGGAAAAAGGCATTAATTTTGTTAATTCCAGATACTCAGATGCGAAAAATAACTACATCGCTTACCTCCAAACATATACGAACACATTCGGAGATATAGGCAAACTCAGATCCCTTTACGAAAAGGTTCTCTGTTCTGCACCTTTCAAAATGTTAATGCTGTCTACAAGGCCAGACTGTTTAAACGATGATATCCTTCAATATCTGGCAGAGCTTAATAGAAGAATCGAGACATGGGTAGAGATCGGTGTGCAGACAGCTAATGACACAACATTATCTCTGATAAACCGAAAACATAATTTTCAGTCAGTAATTGAAGCTGCGGCAAAGTTGAACGCCATAGGAGTAAAAACTTCCGCTCACATTATGTTGGGGCTTCCCAACGAAACAACAAAAGATTATGTAAATACTGTGCAGCAAGTCTGCAAACTTGGCTTTACCGGAATAAAAATACACAACCTGCTTATTCTGAAAAATTCTGAACTAGGTAATCTTTTTACAACTAAAGCCAAAGCCAGTAATGATTCTATAGAAATTGAAGGACTTGGAATCATTCCAAAAATAAATGAATATGAATACATAGACTTGCTCATTAATCTTATCCGCATCATTCCCAGCGATAAAGTAATCATGAGGCTGATAGCCGATGCTCCGATAAATAATATCCTGTTCCCCAAATGGAGTATGCCAAAACCAAAAATACTTGAGACATTGCTTTCTATAATGGAAGAAAAAAATTACTCTCAAGGTGATTCGGTTGGTAAACCCACTACAGACGATTCAATCAATTCATACCTGAAAATTAAGACCGAAGACAGTAGTTATACTTTCTACAACCCCCTGTTTAAAGAAAATTACCACTCCTTTTCCGGTGCATCTTCAGAGGCATATTATAAATTTGCCGTGCCTTCAAACTTCAAAGAACGGCTCGTAAGCAAACAAACTCTAAATATATTGGATGTAGGTTTTGGTTTGGGATATAACGCTTTCAGCGCGCTTTCTGAAATAAATAAACTCAGCGGTTATGCCAATATCACATCCCTCGAACTCAATGACTCATCATTAAAACTTGCCCTTACAATATTCGACACTTCAACCATAAATTATGAAATATTAAACTCTCTTCAAACCAAACACTTATGGACAGACGGAAACAACTGCGTGAAGCTTTTTCTTGGTGATGCAAGAAAATCAATACACAATATCCAAACAAAATTCGATGTTATATATCTTGATGCTTTTTCGACTTTGAAAAATACAGAACTATGGACTTATGATTTCGTAAGGAAACTGGCATCTCTGCTTGTTCACAATGGAGTAATTATCACATATTCTTCAAGTTATGCCGTAAGAGGAGCTCTCGTAAGAAATAAAATGTTTGTTGGCATAACTACTCCTTTTGGCAGAAAAAACGGCGGGACAATAGCTTCATTTGACAAGAAAATTATAGAATCCCCTCTTCCCGAAAAAGATATGAATATCATCCTCAAATCTACTGCCGGAACCCCATACCGTGACCCCGCCCTTTCTTCAAATACCAAGAAGATACTTGCCCTTCACACTAAAACCATTAAGAAACTGCGCTCAAAAGGTATTCCGAAATGGTTTAATAAAACCTAATATGTTTTTTGTGCTTATCTGTTAACTCGTCTAAATCTTCCTCCAATTCTGGAAAAAGATACTGTTATATGTTATAAATTTTTCAGGAAATTCTATCATTGTAACATTCCATTTATTTTTTTCTTAACTAAATATTTATAAACATATTATATAAAGAATTACCGTTTAAAATTAGAGTTTTGAAAAGTTTTAAATAATAAAAATCAGGGTATTTTATGGCTATTGCTGGATTCAAAGAATTATCGGCGCTGGAAGCCGCCTCTTTTATCAATAATGGAGGCATGGTCGGCTTTAGTGGTTTTACTGCTGCAGGTTCACCCAAAGTCGTTCCAAGGGCAATCGCTCAAAAGGCAAAGGACTTTCACAGCCGTGGAAAAGAATTCACGATAGATGTAATATCTGGCGCATCTACAGGCAAATCCGTGGATGAAGCGCTTGCCCAGGCAAATGCTATTTCTCACCGCTACGGTTACCAATCTTCTCCGGCATTGAGGCAAAAAATTAATAATGAAGAGGTTTTCTTTCAGGACATTCACTTATCGCAGGTATCTAAATATATAACTATGAAACGTGTCAGAAGAATTGATATAGCTATTATAGAAGCCTGCGAAATAACTTCAGACGGAAAGATTTATCTGACCACAGGAATAGGGATTTCGCCTACCCTTCTGGAACATGCTGCCAAAGTAATAATAGAGTTAAACTCATATCATTCCTCCAGACTCAAGGAAATGACAGATATTGTCATGCTGCACAACCCTGATATTGAATGGCCTGAAGCCCTGAAACACCCTTTAAGCAAAGTTGGGGCCGCTTATGCGCAGGTGGATCCCTCCAAAATTATCGGAGTTGTCCAAAACCACGAGCCTGATGAAGTTTCCGAATTTTCTGGTTCCGATGAAGCCTGCGAAAGAATTGCAGAAAATGTCGAGTCTTTTCTTTTGTCAGAAATGGCAAAAGGCTCAATCCCAAAGTCATTCCTTCCCATACAAAGCGGCGTTGGCAATATAGGAAATGCCGTTATGGAAAAAATTGGAGAGTGCCCCGAGATTCCCCCTTTCTTCATGTACACGGAAGTCCTGCAAGATTCACTCGTAGAAATCATGCTCAAAGGAAAACTAATAGGCGCAAGTACGTGCGCACTTACAGTAACACCTAAGAGCCTGGATGCGATTTATCAAAATATGGACTACTTCGGAAAGCGCATAGTCCTTAGGCCTCAAGACATTTCAAACAATATTATCGCATCTTCTGAAATGGGAGTCATCTCCATCAATACTGCCCTCGAAGCAGATATTTACGGAAATGTAAATTCTACTCACGTCGCAGGAACAAAACTCATGAATGGAATTGGTGGAAGCGCTGACTTCTCAAGAGGTGCATATATCTCCATCTTTATCTGCCCTTCTATTGCCAAAGGCGGTAAAATTTCCTCATTGATTCCAATGTGCCCTCATATAGACAGCTCTGAGCACTCTGTCCAGATAATTATAACAGAGAACGGCATAGCTGACCTCAGAGGCAAATCTCCTTCAGAAAAAGCAGAAACGCTTATCAACAACTGCGCCCATCCGCTATACAAGAGTTATTTATCGGACTATGTAAAATCATCGAAACCAAACCATATAAGGCATAATCTGGAGAAATGCTTCGAGTTACACAACAACCTACTAAAGTTCGGAACGATGCTCCCATAATTGGAGGAATCTTCAAAAGCGGTTTCAATTCCCCTTTAAATATTCGGTAAAGCTTTTTTTAAGTTCGTTGTAAAGAATAGCGCCTTTGAAGTTTCTTGGCACTTCATCAAACCTGAAGAAGTCAGGCCTAGCTCCTTTAGATACGGACTCTGAAGCAGCAGCCTTAAAAGATTCCTCCAATATCACTTTTCTTTTGGAGTGCCTCATCTGTGAGTAATTCTATAGTAACACAACATGAATCCTCACTTTCGCTTACGACTTTAAGGCCAATAGCCGCAAGGAAAAATGAGTTAGGAGAGAGTCCATATCTTTTAATGATCAAATTTGACAGTTCATTACTAACTTGATCGCAGGAATAATTAGCTCCGCCTTTTATCATCAATCCTACATCGCGATTCATCCAATATATCTCTTTCGCGCCATCATCAGGATTTAACAGATAGAACGCGATGTCTCCAAGGTTAAGATACCAATCCTTATCAAATACTTTAGCAGTTCCTTCAGGGTTATTCACATAACCGGACATGACATTCCCTCCGCGGGTAACCACATATCCTGCATGCCCCGGCACAACTTCTTTCATATAGTCAGGGTTAGTTCTATCAACGCTTTTTACAATTTTCACTTCAACGTAGGGTTCTGCTGCACGTCCGATATAATACCCTGGGGATTTTTCGCCATTTTCTTCATGGTTCCAGCCAGCCTGAAAATTAGCCAATCTGCTCTTCTGATCCAGAAAGTGTGGTATGCCTATTACATGAAGTGTCGTTTCAGTCGAACCATATCTGACACAAGGGATCTTGCCGGCATAATCCTGCATTGTTTTAATCGCATTAGGCCCTGCGGGGGCAGAACCGTAGGCAAAATCTATTCTGCCCATAGATGTCTTGAGAGTATTAATGTCGACAGGAAGCGAGTCTGTTTCAGCAAGATGAGATAAAAATTCAAAATGTTTGGCTACAACAGGAGCTATGATTTTCTTACCTTTTTCCGTTTCTGCAATATCGCATATAATCTTCCAGTATTGGGTCGAGTATCTGCTCATCAAGTGAATAACAGTGTTTGGTTTCCTGAAAAACGTATCAATAAATGCAGAAGCATTTGTATGGTGAAGAGGATTCACGATAATTGCCGCAATATTTTCATCCTCCTCTATTCCAAAGAGATCAATGAGTTCCCTATAATTTGTTATGTAGTTATTATACGACTGTTGAACTCCTTTAGGTTCGCCTGTCGTTCCTGAAGTGTAAACAATCACCCGTATAGATTCGCCGGTCAAACCATCGGCAAATTCAGATTCACATAACAGCTCTGCATCCTTTATTTCATCAGAATAGATAAATCTCACTGCAGGATCATACTGCCCGATAATCTCTATAAACTCCGGATTACACCCATCTCCCACCAATACAGCTGCCGCTCCGCTATTCTTAAATTTGAATAATACTTTTTCAGGTGTGTCAGCCTGCCAGTTTACAGTCACAGGCACCGTTCCAGTAAGGGTAGAAGCATGCCTAAAAATACAATCAGTATAGTCATTCTGCCCGAAGCAGTGAAGAATTTTTTGATTTTTCTTTGCACCTGTTCTTTTTATCAACCATGCGGCTTTCAAGATGAGGGTAAAGAACTCTTTCCTTGTAAAGCTTTTTACCTTTACATGATTTTCTTCGCCTGTAAAAGAATAATAACGCAGAAATGGCTCATGATTGCTGTCGGATAGAAGATTCTTATACATTTGAAGCATTGGATGTTGGTTTGCTGTCATACTTTTCATTTATTTTATTAGTTTAGAGTGGAATCCGCAGAAATTACTTGAGTCTTTCTGCTCAAAAGCGATGCTGCTGCACAACTTATAACCGCATTGAGCAAATAGAGTATCCCTGCAAAAAAAGGTTCAAAAAGAAATAAAGCAAAAATTATCGGGCTTGATGGCACATTCAGAGGATCCAAGACTATTGCTATCAAAGTAACCCACATAGGTGCTGGGGCCGCCATGGATGAAAGCCCGGCTATTATTGAGCATATAACTACGATTCCAATAACGGCAAAACTAATATGGACATTATACAATTGCAAAACAAACACAGAAGCAACAGCCATAAACATTATAGAGCTGTGAATCTCAAAGCTTAGCCATAAAGGCACCGTAAGGTCAACTTTATCCTTGTCGAATCCCAGGTCATCTATCATCCCCCTGATTAATGATGGAATAGCAATCAGATTGTTTTCAGCTACAAAAGAAAGAATCATCGGTTCCTTAAGTATCTTAAAAATTAATGATACTTTTTTACGTGAAGCATATCTTATAACAAATATACATACTGCAAAAACCAGTAAAATCACCAAAGCTATAAGCAATCCCAGGTTTAACAGCGATACAACTATTTTGAAGTCAATGCCAACAGTTTGTTCAGACATTATTGCAATCAACCCGAATGGCAGAAAGTACAAAAGAAAAGTCATCAAAGTACTGAATGTTTCAAATAGATTGTCCAGAAAGTTTATTATGGAAGAAGCGGTCTTTGAATGCATATACTTTAAAATGAAGCCGAAAATAATCGAAAATATCAGAATCTTGATAGTTTCATTATCTGCCAAAGCCTTGAAGATATTTTCAGGAAAAAAATCAACTATTATATCTTTCAGTTCCCTGGTTTCCTCCAGCTTGCTGCCATCCGAATATATCTTATGTACAAAATAGAAAGGTTTTAAAGCATCTCTTTTTCCTTCAATAGGTTTAGACTCATTTTTCATTATGAGTCTTCCCATGCTTTTTCTTGTCTCATTATTCGGTGCGGTAATAGGTGAAAATATATAAGAAGCAACTATGCTGATAATTGAAATAGCAAAAAAAGTTAATACTAATGCAGAGAAGATCTTAACTACATATGAGGCCGTTCCGCCGCCAGTGGAAATCTTGCCAATGCTTGAAACGATTATGGCCGGAAGCATGATAGTACAACACATGATTAGGAGTTTAATGTAAATCTTCCCGACAGGTTCTATATATAGAGCAAAATCAGGAAGATATATCCCAACCAGAACTCCCAATATCAAGGATGATATTATTACCCACTGATTAGTTAATATTTTTTTTATTTTTTCCATTAGATCCCCTGTAATTGCCTGCAGCCTATTCGCATTTATAAACATCCGGATATTTTTCGATCAGATCTTCAAGATCATAATCAACATCATGCATTTCAAGATAGGAATTTATAAGCGTAACCAGATTCGGATTGGAAGGAGACACAGCTATACCTTTTGATATCTTAAGGTCCACTAGAATATAAATCGAAAACTGAATGGCTATTTCAGGATATTTTCTGGCAACTATTACAAACTCATTGCTGTCTCCGAACCCTGCAATGATTTTATGATTGATTAAATCGCTGGAGCAATCACTGTCAGGCGGATACTTAACTATCGTGGCTTTTGGGAAATCCAATTGCGCAAATTCGGCATATGCCGTCTCGCTTTCCACGCCGATTCTAACATCGTTTTGTGCCAGGTATTTAAAAGGGTTAGTCTCTATATCCAAGCGTTTCAGTTCGTCATTATCCATGACAAGAGCCTGATAAAGAACGGCGTATGATCTAGAGAAGTAAACATATTTCATCCTTTCAAAGCTCCGGCTCAGATCCCCGACTGCAATATCTATCTCCCCTGAACCAAGCATCTTGAAAAGCTCTAATATATTTTTTGCTTTGTAATTAAATTCAGGTTTAACTCCGATGTACTTGCAAAAGTCTTTGGATATTTCTATATCAAGGCCCGAAACTTCTCTATTATCATGTTCTATTATGAATGGTTCATTACTACTAAAAGTGTTTACGCCAATTCTCAGGGTGCCTCTTCCAATGATTTTTCCTATGTCGGGAAAATATTTGAGTAATTGAGATGGGGTATTTACCTGTTTGGATGTGGCAGGGTCATAATCTATAACATTGTGGTTGTCTACAGGCTCGGTAAAAGCCAGCAGAGACTCCCATCCCTCTCTTACAGTATCGGGTGCAGCATCGTTATCAGAAAGCAAAACAAAAGGGAAAAACGATATTACGAGAACCAGCCCGTAAAAGAGTTTTCTTGTTACCTGAACAGTATTTCTCATTTCTATATAGCTTCCCAGTAAAATAAAATTGTTTCATATTGTAACCAATAACATCTAAATCACAATTCGAGATATTCTGTTTACAATAGAATGTAGATATAATCTGTTTGAAAGAAATATAAACAGATAAACCGAAGTTGGACTGAAATGAAATTTAGAACTCCTAACGAATTCAGAGATGAGATACTCAAAGGAAACAAAGTCGCTTTGGCTAAAGCTATTACTCTGGTCGAAAGCACCCTGCCTTCTCATCAGAAAGCAGCATCCGAAGTACTCTCTGCCATCCTTCCTCATACAGGCAATTCAGTTCGGATCGGAATAACCGGAGTCCCCGGTGCCGGCAAAAGCACTTTCATTGAGGCTCTTGGGTTATATCTGGTAGAACAAAAACACAAGGTAGCCGTCTTGGCTATTGATCCAAGCAGCTCAGTAACACATGGGTCAATACTCGCAGATAAAACGAGAATGGAAGATCTATCTGCATCCCCGAGTGCATTTATCAGGCCCTCTCCTTCATCGTCTCACCTTGGCGGAGTAGCCCAGAAAACCAGAGAAACAATGTTTTTGTGCGAAGCTTCAGGATATGATGTCATAATCATCGAAACTGTCGGCGTAGGGCAATCTGAAACCACCGCTGCGTCAATGGTCGATTTCTTCCTGCTTGTCATGCTTCCAAATGCAGGCGATGAGCTCCAAGGGATTAAAAAAGGCATAATCGAACTGGCTGATGCTATAATTGTAAATAAGGCCGACAAGCATAACATGCAAAATGCCCTGCTCGCTCAAAAAATATACGAAAACGCTCTACATATCTTAAACCCCCTCTCACAAACATGGAGCCCGCCTGTTCTAACAACAAGCGCTCTGGAAAAAAGAGGTTTCTCAGAAGTTTGGGAAACTATTCTTTTGCATAATAAAAAACTCAAAAATTCAGGCGAACTGCAGCAGAAAAGACAAAAACAATCTATCGCCTGGATGTGGAACCTTTTGGACGATAAGTTTACAAACCACATTTTTACCGTCCCTGAAGTAAAGGACGCCGTCCAAAACATGTCTTTAGCCATTGATCAAAACAAAATTTCAGCAGAAGAAGCTTCCGATCATATTTATAACACTTATATCAAAAGTATAAATAGGGGGATTAAATCATGAAACGGTTGACAAAACTATTATTGATCTTAGCTGTCGCAGCACTGCCGGCAATTACCTATTCGGAGCAGGTAAATATTTACGTACTTAACACCGGTGACATTCATGAGAGTTCACATAATCTTGCTAAAATAAAATCTTTTGTATGCAGTGAAAGGAGTAAACATAAGTATGTCGTTCTGGTGGATGCAGGCGATATGTTGTCACATTGGACTCCTGCATCTCGTTCGCCTTTCACCGCGCCAAACAGGGATTGGGCTTTGGCAAGAAAAGAGAAACAAGATGAGAAAAGTGTCGATCGGATGTACAACTGGGCATCTGATATGAACTATGATGCAATAATCATAGGGAATCATGACTTCGACGGCGGAATAGATTTATTAAAGAAGTTCCCGAAACTCCCATTCATCTGCGCAAATTTGGAGTATCCTAACATAAATCCTTTCTATTTGGGAAAAAATGGGCAAATACCTCCATATAAAGTCGTTTACCTCAAAGGAGGTATCAACGTCGGAATAATAGGCATTTCAGAACAAGCCGGCAGCGACCCAAACGACCCGAATAAAGATTACCATTTCCCAAACCAGAAAGACAAGAATGCCCTGACTGCCCATTCGGTAAATAACGATACTATGAAAGAATATATTTATGATCTATCCAAGGAATCTGACTTTATAATCATTCTCAGCCATAACAAAGATGATATTGACAGAAAGTATGTCTCTTCTCTTAAAAATGACAAAATCTGCGCGATCATCGGAGGCCATTCCCATAATACATTCACAGACCCCAATGTAAAAGGAAAAACGTTGATCAAATCAGGCGTTGAAGGCAGCAATGTAGGATGCACAATGATCACATGGGACACAAACAAGAAAAAAGTCATCAAGGTATCAGTTAAAAACTTCTCGATGCAGAAGTGAATATGTACAGATATTTTTTTGGCTTTATTGTTTCAATAATGTGTTTCGTATCTGCTGTCAACGCAATCTGAACCGAACAGATTAATTTCTTTAGCCTGTGACGCTTACTGACTTTGTCAATTTCCTTATCCTTGATCTCAAGAAAAATGACTTGTATTACAAGGATTCAGACTTTGAAAAAGGCGGAAAGATTTATCCTCATTTCAGCATAGCTTATTTCAATTCAAATGGAGTCAGCGTGATGAAAATGAGAAAAATACTTGATAGCAAAATCCCTCCTCCTGAATGCAACTCTTTTGTTCTCAATGAATATTGTCTAAAGCATTCAGAAAAACTTACTTCTCCTTTGACCTATTCCACTATATCCATATTTAAACCCTCTAAATAGATGTATGATAACCAAGACATACAGGAGCTCTGTATAATATCAAAATATTAGCATAATATGCCTACTGTTTGCTATAAATTTGCTAAATATTGATATTTATGTTTGTAATTGTTTGCTTTGATCGACATCAAGCATAGATTCTGGTTTAGAAGATAAATTACAACAACTTAAAGAGTTTCCAGGATGAATATGGTTAACAGACGAAAGTTTACGTTAATTGAGTTATTAGTAGTAATAGGTATAATCGCAATTTTGGCGTCGTTGCTTCTACCGATGGTGGCGCGAGCTAGGACAAGAGCAAAAATGACGAATGACACCAACAATCTCAAGCAAGTGTATATCGCACTCGTTTCTTATTCTATGGACAATGATGGGTTTTTGCCTTATATAGAAGCTATCAATACAGGGGACAACCAAACGAAGAACTTATGGCTGTTAATGCCCTATGTTGGATATAATACAAAGGTGTTGTGTCCGTCTCTTGATGAAATGAACGGCCGTTCTATATTTCAGACTTTAAGCACGTCCCCTGAAAGCGTGCCTTTTCCTGAATTTGCCTACTCTCCTCTATATCAAGCTGATGAGACAGATACCCCTGCTCCCTTGAGCTTTAACTTAGGCCTATCTGCAGTTCCGATTATATCAACATATAATCAAAAATATGATAAATTGATAATATTGAATTTCACCGGAGAAGTGAATTTAAACCACCAATAGATAGGAGTAATTCTATGAAAAAGACATTGATCATATTCTTTGCAACATTGACGGTCTCTCCATCTTATGCATTTGAAAGATCTGAGAATATTTTGCTCTATGAGGAGATACAAACTAACAGAGAAGCAGTATACATGTCTCAATTTGCAGTTCAAAACCCTACCTCGCCAGGCAGCGGCAGTAGCAGTAGCAACAGTGCGGCAAGTTTTGTAGGAAATGGCGTTTCCACTAATAATGTTACGGCAGCCTGGGGCGTATTGTCGGGAGAAAATGGCAATTATACGTTTACCCAAGACGGAATGATGGGGGAGCTGTTAGATGCAGAAAGCGAACAGCTCAGTTTAGAAGATTTTGCCATTACAACTGATTTTACTCCTGACGGATATAATTCTATGTCTGTGTTTCTTAACACTTCAGCTGCTTTCTCCTATAACCTTGTTATGGAAGACAGAGATTGGGACGAGAAAGAAGTCAATTATACTATACGAAAATATGACACCAGCACAGGAGAGATTGTCGAAGAAGTATCTCAAGCGGTTTCACTAACATCATTGGGGGAGTCACGCAATCTGGGAATTACTTCAGTGGGAGACACAATGGTAATAACACATAACGGAACAGATGTGCTTAGCTACACTGACGCTGGACTTTCCGCAGAGAAAACAATTGATATTGGGTCAAGCCAAGGTTCTACTCTCGAAAACTTCACCCTGAAGCAGTAGTACATCAAAGCAACAAATAAGCAATCTGCAAAAGTGCTGAATACCAATAGGTGTCCATTTTTGTCTTATATTTATAAACTGTTCTTTAATCCGAATGCCGCAAAGCCGCCATTCTCATCAATAAGTATTTTCTCTGCGTCTTTCTCCCATTTTGAACGCAGAGAAAGAAGCGTCTGCATATCAATTTTCTGCATGAAGGTTTTTGATGCAGTTTCTTTATCCAGTCCACCCAAGTAAAGCAACTCTGCTTTCAGTGCCAGTTGGGCAAACTTGTATGCCTTGTGGTCGCCGAGTTTATAGCTGTCAAAACTGATATTTTTGATAACCTCTTCCGGTGAACCTAACGATATGAGCCTTTCAAAATAAGATGACAGCCCTACCCCTTCATGACACTCTGAGACAAGCACGATTGTCCCGCCCTCTTTCAAAACGCCCTTGCAGTTCTCAAACGCCTTTTGCGACTGATACAAATCCCTGTCTAGCGGAGCCTTGACAAAAGTTATAATCCTGTCGAATTTTCCGTCAACTTTCCTTCCATAATAACTCAAAGCCGACTCTCTGGCCTCTGAAAAAGCCTCGCATAAATTTCCTGCGCTTACACTTATGATCTCCGAACCATCATTGACCATCTGAATGCTCTGAACTTCCTTTAGATCTCTGATCAAGTTTGCAGATTCCCAGATGTCTTCAAAGACAGGGTTGACTTTTGTTTTCATGATCTCGGCATCGTCGGACATCGCCCACCGATGGTTCTGTTCAATAGTTGAGTAAGCAGTTATTCCCGGTGAAAGAGATTTTGCCCCTCCTGTAAAACCAGCAAAATAATGAGGCTCCACACTTCCTATAGTCAACAGGCTGTCATATTTATTCAAAAGAGAATTGTAATAAACCTCTGTTCCTCTGGATGTTTTCCCTGTAAAGGAGAATCCATCGGAAGCTCTGACATCGTGCAGGAATATTCTGTCAGACTTTTCCGCGCCGGTTATTTTTCTGGCAATCTCCATCGAAGGAGGAATATGTGAACCTGTAGCAATAAGAAAATCCACTGAGCATGTAAGCCTGCCTGTCTCCCTAAAAGCATTGATAATTTTTGCCGTAGGGGTAGAACGATGGTGATCGTTTACGATTATCAAACGTCCTGGCCCAATATCTGTAAAATTTTCTATACTTCTATTTATTTCAAAATCTTTCATATATCTTAACTTACATAAATTACAATAAACAATTCTATTCTTGACAACCTACACTTTCAAGCTAGAACTCCTAAATCATGGGGACATCGGAGACTTTTATGACAGTCACAAAAGCCCTCCAGTGTCGCAAAAGCAAAGCCTGAAGTTGCTCAGTATGAGACTTAATCAATGCTAATTTGCTGAGAGTTGGAGAGAAATTACTTTATAATATACAAGCCAAGAAATGGACAGCAAAAAAGACATGAAGCAGCAATTTCAGAAGACGGCTCGTTGGAACTTTTAGGACAACAATTCAGCAGTTCTAGTTACGCAGCACTTGCAGGCAGGTAGCGATGGAAAAACCGTTAGACTCTCACCTTTATAACTGCTCTGTATATTATCCCGCTGCCGATAATCGGAATGTGGGTGCCAGTAAGGCCGTTATAGAATTTGTGGAAGCTTGTCGCAAGAAATGTGGAGCTGAGGGGCTTCGAACCCCTGACCTGTACATTGCGAACGTACCGCTCTACCAACTAAGCTACAGCCCCGAAAAAACATGAAGCATAATAATAATAGCGCATATGCCTTTGCGAAGTAATAGCAATACAGAAAAATTTGCTCTAGTTGTTTTCATGTTTTTTTCTATATCGCTTATTAGGCGCATAGGTAAATTCATCCAAACTTGAGATAAAATCTTACAGAAATGTTGTTCCTAATTCATACAAATGAATACCAAAGCCAAAATAACATTTTGATTTATATCTATAAGAATATCTGTATCAATACATTATCTAGCGCACACAAAGAAAGACTCCTTTATGGCATGCTTATTGCTTCCCTGAATATTCAAAATTGACATACCGTTAAGCATTGAATGTCAATTGATATCGTTGTCAGACCAAATTTGGAGGTTAACATGACATATCATAATGCAGCAAACCGTAGAGAACTATGGAGAACAAGAGGAATATCCGAGGAGATATACCGAATAACGAATTTCAGCACTCTTGAAAATCACTCGGCTAATGCCAATAGCAATGTTAATCTTGGAGAAGAGTTGATTAATTTACCTTTAAGTACTGTCAACAGGAATATTAATCGGGATAAGGCTGAATCAGTTTTTCTTAAAACTTCCAATAAAACTATTGGAAAAAATTATTGTTACGAATGTTACGAAGTCGAAACATGGCATGCTATTGATTTTTAGATTCAATCCGCAAGTGAAAGTCCGTCAATCAACTCCACTTTCTGTGAGCACTTTCTAAGACACAGACACGATAGTCTGTGTTACAATGAAAATATGGTCTGGATATAAAAAGGCTAAAAAACAAGAAGCTATATTTTCACCTTTATGACGGCCTTATGGATCATGCCGCTGCCGATAATCGGCGTATGGGCGTCCCCAGGAAAAAAAACAATAAACCAATCAGGACTCACCGGAATATAGAAATCGGGCTCATCTGAGTAGAAAATGATATCTTTTTCTTCGTTGTACGGGGTTTTGACACTTCTGCATTCTGAAACACTCCTCCAGCCCATCGTATCAACTACATTGAACGGAATCTGTATATCTATATAATTTTTATGAGATTCCAGGAAAGCGCCCTCTTTGGGTCTCAACATAACTTTATCAATACTAATAAACCCGATGTCATCCGGCATCTGATGTTTTCCTTCCGGAATGTTTTTTATGTCAATCGAAAACAGATAATCGAAAACCGGTTTAAATTTGCTAAAAGTCCCTTCATACTGCCTCAATTTTTCAAGTTTATCGATTATCATAACAGCTCTCCTGTAAGATTTAAATTTTATGATTCCAAGTATAGCCTTTGGTTTTTTTCAATCAATGCCAATACGCCACTCTATCTTAATTGGATTTAGATAAAAGACTTTCATTGAATTTAACGATAAACACTTTTATATATATCTATACTTTATCTTCAAAAACTTATAATGGAGTGACCGCAGTGATAGACAAAATCTCAGATTACCTCTTAATGGGTTTGGATTCAGATAACAAAGCAGTCTTTGACAATATCCTTGATTGTTTAAAAGAAGTAAAAATAAATAAAGATATCATTGAAGGGCTCACCATGATTATTGAGTCATTCCTGGAAAACCCTGATGCCAATGAACATAAGACAGCTTTCCTGGTTGAACTCCCGAAATACCTTCCCTCAGATTTGGAAATATTAAGAATCGCCCTACCCACCGCCATTAAAAAATTCCTTCCGTCTTCCGTGAATAAAACAACTGCCATAAAAGTTTTAGGCGTAAAAAACAAAGCTGTCCCGCTGCCTGTAGTTCACGCGAGATACACAGCGCTGATGAAACTTGAAAAAGGCCAGATCTTTCACAGCAGTCTATCCAAAAGCTGGGGTCTAACCGGAGATATAGACTGGATGATAGGAACTATCGGTGTTTTCTCTCTCAACAATATTTTCCTGCAAGATGTTGAACTTGACTCATTTTTGGAAAAATCATTCATTTTTAAAAATACGAAAGAGCTTGCGAACTCGGTTTTATCAAAAAAAGCCCCTGCTAAAAATGATTTTGCCGGACTGCTCAAAGAGTGTGCAGTGAACCCGATAGACGAACCGTACCTGAAGAATATTGCGTTGGAAACTTTTGTCCCTGTCGTTTTGTCCTTAAATGAATTTAATACTTGGTGGGATGAACCATCCTCAAGAAAAACAGAAGCCGTCGGCACGATTGAAAAGCAAGACATCCAAAGTGCCAGAAGCATACAGGAACTTCATTCGATTTTAAAAAACAACCAGTCCAAGGCAAAAGAAATCTCTGATGAAAAGACAATTGACCATATAGCTTTAGTTTTAAACCAGATTAAGGCCTCTTCAAAATTAAATGATTTCTTAAATTGGGCGGAATCGGTTTCCATGGTGACTCCTCTGGTTTCCGATGTTAAAAAGTTTTGCCCGCAAGACAAAAATGTGCAGGAAACACTCTGGCCTCTCTATGAAATGAACGATAGTTGCCTTGGCATCTGGACTCAACTTAAAGCCCTTGACCTCTCGAATTGGATTATTTTCACTGAGCACATTGAAGGTTTGGACTATTTGAAAAAAATTCTAGCTCTCCTGCCGTGGAAAGTCTGGCCCGCACTCTGTAGCAAACTAAGCACGACATTCATCGAATCAACCATAGAGGAATCAGCTAAAGTAACAAGCCCTGAAATGCTTCTTTGGATATGGAAGAACAAAGACAAACTCGGAGCTGAAACCCTTTCAAAACTAAGTTACTCCACCGTAATACCGGCGATTTACAGGTCAAAGTCAGGAGCCCTATGGCAAACAGCGCCAAAAGAACTTAAAAGACTTTTGCTAGAAAATGCCGACTTTCAATCATTGATCACAGGCAAAGAAACAGAAGAAAACATTATCGGGTTTATTGAATACCTGAACAATTCAACCATTCTGAGCTCGGTTGACAGGCAAAGCATTATTGTAAAACTTTCAAGGCTTTCGCAAAAGACCAAAGAGATACTCAACTCTGAAAGAGCCAAGAAGCTAATTGCAAGCAAACAGCAGAAAAGCCCAAACCATAATAAAGAAGAAGCCTTTATTACATCCAATAAATCCTTTAATGAAAAGATCAACGAACTCAAAGACCTAGTTAATAGCCAAATCCCCGAAAACACCGAAGCCCTGGCTACTGCAAGAGCCCATGGCGACCTACGAGAAAATGCTGAATTTGCCGCAGCAAAAGAAAGGCAGAAATTCCTGAATGAACACAGGATACTGCTTGAAGTAAGAATCGCATCCACACAACCTACAGATTTCTCAGATGTAAATGTCTCTGACACTGTAATTGTAGGCTCTTCCATAGTCCTGTCTTATGAAAACGGAACAAAAGAAACATTCCACATACTTGGAGCATGGGACAGCGACCCCGCTAAGAAATATGTCTCATACGAAACTGACCTTGGAAAGGCTGTTACAGGAAAAAAATTAAACGATACAGTGACCCTGCCGGATGGAAAAATTAGCACCATTTCCCATATCGAAAAAATATCCCAAAAAATCATAGACGAACTTAAATAACTCTACTTTTCGTATGCTAAAAAAATATTCAATATCAGCGCTTTTAATTAGTTTTGTATTCTTGTCAGGATGTGAAAGCCTGCCGCCAGGAGACGCTCCCAAAGGGCACATTGTGGAAATTCATAACAATAATGATGATATTCTTGATGAAAATGCTGCCGTAGAAAAAATGGTGACAGCTATAGCTTGTTCGGAACCGTTGATCACATCCGACACTCAGATAAATGTCATACTTGCAAAAACAAATGCTCCCAGCGAATATTCGGCTCAAACTACATCTTTGTCTGCTAAAGTCTTTGGCAAACTCGTAAGCACCGGAATAGTAAACTTTTCGACCAACGATACCCCAGACTTCTTTCTAACTTCAACGTTCGTTAAACAACATACCGTAAATGACGGAGAGATAATATTCAGATGGATTATGGGGCTCACGAAAGAAGGTTCTTCTCAATCAGTCTTCAGTTATACTCTGAAAGTCAAAGTCAAACTTAACACCTCAAGTATTAACCTGATTAAATCAGAAGAAATCACTCCTACATACAAATAGAGCTATAAAATCATCATACATTTTTTTGGCTAAAAATACCCCATTTCGATTCGCTTATATTAAAGCTGAAACGAATAGAAAACCCAGCCGTGTACCTTGAATTGATTTCCCCGATCAAACCATCTTCCGACACCTCGGAAAAAGGAGCAATAATATACCTCTCTCTGATAATATGGTTTGAACTGATACCATCTTCCAGAAACAGGACTATCCTATCATCAGTTTCAAACCCGCCGCTTAAATATAAAGGCAGAGTCCTGGATGCTGATTTATTTAAAAAATCAGATGTGTTTTCCCTGTCAAATAAAATGTCGTTTTTGCTTATTTTAACAATCCTGCTCATTCAAAGTAAACGGAACTCCCTCTCTCTATTATCTTGTTTTTTAGTTTTTCTTTGCAAAAAGCAACATCTTCTTCATCAAAAAATACAACTGGTGAAAGCTCGACAAGACAGTCAGCTTTCCCATCAGCTTTTCTTGGAATCCTTACATCAGCATATTTTTCAAGCCATTGCGCATCTCTTTCAATAAGCATTTCCCTGCAGCTTTCGACTGAGTCAACTCCGGTTTTATTTTTAGTAGGCGCAAATTGTTTTTCTCTGTGAGATTCCAATATCATAGTTTTATTAGCTATAGGCAATGCGTCGAAAATGAAGCTTTCAAGTTTAACTGCATTCTCTTTTTCCGGCTCTATTCTAATACCTTTTTCATTAACAAAAGGCACCTTCTTATCAGCCCTGTGCCAGGGAAGCGAAATAGAATCATCTTTCGTAAGACGCTCAACAAAAGATTTCGAAATAATATGGATTGCGGGGCTTCCGGCTATAAAGGCCAAAGACCCGTCATTGTTTCTCTTTTCAGCTAGAGAACTAGGCATATCGCTATATTCAATTATCATGGTTCTATTGCCTGATACGCAAAAATTGCCCAGCTTCTCGAAAGGCCCGGTTTTGGAAAGCATAATCGCACTCATTTCAGATTCTGTGATAGCGTGCAGCCCGATAAACAGCAAATCTATAATAGGAACCAGAGGATTATCTACTTGAAAGTATGATATATACTCCACTCCCCGCTTAGTCATGTCATTCAAAGCTCCTGACTTACGCAACCCTAGCAAACTTCCTCCGTGGCCGTTTGGGGAAAGCGCCAACGCGTTCTTTTTTTCCAGCAGAATTTTACCGTCCTTCCCAATCGCAGGCATTGTGCCCTGCCTGAAAAACATAACATCAGCCTTATTTAACCCGAAATAATTATGAATCTCAAAGAAAGTAACCGTTTCATTATGGTTCATATCACTGGTCATTATGTACCATGGTATCGTGGCTGAATATTTTTTTGACGCACGCATAATTCGCTCAGCAAAATACTGAAAAAGAGATTTTCTCTGAATGGGGGTTATCGGGAAAGTACCTTTAGGCCCATCAAAGCCCAACCTGGTACCCTGTCCGCCCGCCACGGTAAAAGGCGCTACTTTAGAGGATGATAAAAGATTTTTGGCCTTTTCCAAGGCTTTTTTATAGAGAACTCTTTGCTCATTATTTTTTGGGTTCAATGGAAAAAACGGCGCGGGCGCCAGATCAGCAGGTATCTTTATTGCCGGCTTCATCAGAACGTACTCTTTGATCAGCCTATCAATCTCATTCCAATTTATTTCGTTAATTTGTGCCGTCAAAACATTCTGTTCTTCCCGATTCAATTCATCGAAAAAATTCAAAAGATGCTCTTGTCCAAATTTTGAAAGCCTGTCATGCAACTCTTTATACATAAAAACTCCTGTTTCGTATTTTATAGGAACATATTATAGCAAGATGGATTTACTCTATGTAGTTATAGAAAAAGATAAAACCTTAATTTGTTTATTTTTCCTGTTTTCTAATATAGTTTGAAACGGAACTTGAATTGATATTCCGATTCCTTATAATTCTCTAGAATTTTCGTTTTTTAACCTCAAAAATAGTACTGGAAAAATATAGAGATGACAGATTTTTTGACCTTTGAAAATATCTCAAAGAAATTTGGTCAACAGCAAGTAGTTAACAACGTCAGTTTCTCCGTGGCAAAAGGTGAAGTATTTTCCCTGTTAGGCCCCAGCGGCTGTGGGAAAACAACTTTATTAAGAATGTGTGCCGGACTGGAAGAGCCGGACACGGGAAAGGTTTTTCTCGATGGCAAAGATATAACCAATCTATCCCCCAACGAAAGACAGGTTAATACGGTTTTTCAAAACTATGCGCTTTTCCCTCATATGACAGTAAGAGAGAACATTGCGTTCGGGCCTAAGATTGCAGGATGGAGCAAGAAAAAGATAGTGACGGAAGCCAATCTTTTTATGGAATTGACTCAAATGTCAGAGCATAAAAGTAAATACCCGCATCAGCTAAGCGGCGGGCAGAGGCAAAGGGTTGCGATAGCCAGAGCTTTGATTAACCGCCCCTTGGTGCTTCTGCTGGATGAACCCTTAGCTGCACTTGATCTTAAACTAAGGCAAAGAATGTTAGTAGAACTCGATACGATCCATGACCAAATAGGCACGACATTCTTATTTGTCACGCATGATCAGGGCGAAGCCATGAGCATAAGTGATAAAATAGCTGTCATGAATAAAGGCGTGATAGAACAGATAGGAAACCCTGTACAGATTTATGAATCTCCAAATACAAGCTTTGTGGCAGCATTTATTGGAGATACAAACTTTTTTGAAGGAATAGTCAGTGAAGTTACTAATAGCGAAATAAGCAGGGTGCAGCCCTGTGATTTCCCTGAAATAACTGTTTACAATGACAAACACCTTTCAATCGGCACAAAAGTTTATCTCAGCATAAGGCCCGAAAAAATCAATATCTCAAAAACCCCTCCGCCTACAGATAAATCATTCATCAACACATTCAAAGGCGTTGTTGATGACATTATCTACCTAGGCTCTATGACAAAGTTTTGGGTAAAAACGCAAGATTATAAACTATCAATAATAAAACAGCACTCAAGCTATCTTTTGGATGAAGAACCAATCAGATGGCACGATGAAGTTTGGATTTCATGGAATCCTGAGCACGGTTACCTGTTGGATCAATACGCTGAAACTGATGAAAGTCTGCTGACGCTTCCTTCATAAAATATTATGAGATCAAATTCCATAAAAAATAAATTGACAGAAATCTGCCTGACCTCCCCTACTCTTTTCTGGCTTATTGTTTTCTTTATCATCCCTACAGTCATAGCTATTATAATGGCTCTTAGGCTAGCTAATCCCTATGGAGATATAGAACCAGTCTGGACTCTTGTTAACTTCGAAACAATTTTTTCGCCCTTGTATGTACCAGTAATATGGAGAACAATCTGGATAAGTTTTGTTTCTACTTTTGCCTGCCTTCTTTTTTCAATACCGGTAGGCTATTACATGGCCAGACTGTCCGAAAAAAGAAGAAAAATCATCCTCTTCCTGGTTATAGTCCCTTTTTGGACTAATTTTCTTATCCGAATTTTCGCATGGAAACTGATATTAAACCCAGATGGCATTATCCAGAAGATCTTCGTGTTCTGCGGTATTATTCCTGAAGGCGGATCGCTAATTTACAACACAGGCACAGTCCTTTTAGTTATAATTTACACTTACATGCCTTTTGCCATACTGCCAATTTATGCCGCTGCTGAGAGATTTGATTTTACATTGCTGGAAGCAGCCAGAGACCTTGGTGCCACAAGATGGCTGGCATTCTTATATGTCTTTTTGCCAGGAATATCAAAAGGATTAATGGCTGCTTCTGTTATGGTGCTAATACCTTGCCTAGGGTCTTATATTATCCCTGATTTGGTTGGCGGGACTAATTCTCAGATGATAGGGAATCTAATAGCCAATCAGGCTTTTGTCGCTAGAAATATTCCTATGGCTGCAGCCTGGTCAACATTACTGATGGCTATGATTCTGCTTCCGTTAGGCATAATTCTTTGCTCAAAAATATTGCTCAGAAAAAAGAGTTAACAGGTATAATACTATGAAATACAAAAGCAGATTTTCTAAATATATGACAATACTGGTACTGCTATTCTTCTATCTGCCAATGATAGTCATGACAATTAATTCCTTTAATAACTCAAAGTATGGCATCACTTGGAAAGGGTTCACTTTCCAGTGGTATATAGACATGTTTAACAATCCAAAAGTTCTTTTCACGCTGCTTAACTCGCTTATAATCGGTATCAGCGCCATGATAACAGCGATGATCCTAGGAACTTTGGCAGCTTTCTGCATCCACTACTACAAAACCAAACTCCAATTTATTCATAATAATTTGTTGCTGATACAGCTTGGAGTTCCTGATATTTTGATGGGAATGAGCCTTCTGTTGTTTTTCATTTCTGTCCACATCAAACTAGGGCTGCTTACCATATTTTTTGCTCATGTAACTTTCTGTATAAGTTATGTCACAATGGTAGTGCTGGGCAGGCTTCAAAACTTCGACTTCTCTATAATAGAAGCAGCGAAAGATTTAGGGGCTACATGGCCCATCATAATAAGGAAAATTATTCTTCCCCTGCTTTCTCCTGGAATCATCGCAGGGGGACTACTTGCATTTACATTGTCTATTGACGATTTCGTTATAACATTTTTCGTTACAGGGCCAGGCTCAACAACCTTGCCCGTATATATCTACAGTATGATGAAACACGGCAGCCCTACTATTGTCAATGCCATTTCAGTATTCATACTTATAGCTACATTTATCTTGGTCTATGTCTCGCAAAAACTAACCGATTCAAAAAAAACAAAATTATGAAAAACTTTCTTCTAATATCCCTTTCCGCTTTACTGCTGTTCTCATTTACTTCCTGCTCAAACAATAAGAGAACACTCTATATCTATAACTGGTCAGATTATATGTCCCCTGACCTAATGACCAAATTTGAAAAAGAACACAATTGCAAAATCATTACTGACTATTTCGATTCAAATGAAGTTATGTATGCCAAACTCAGAGTAGCGGGAGGATCTTATGACATAATAGTGCCTTCCAGCTATATGGCAGCCATAATGAATGAAGAGAAGCTGTTAACCAAGCTGGATAAGAAAAAAATACCTAACATTAATGACATGGAAAGTAAATATGCCCTTAAAACAGAAGACCCTGATATGGAATACAGCATACCTTATGCAATAAGCATTACAGGACTTGGGTATAATAAAAAGAAAATACCAAAAATAGAAGATTCCTGGGGTGCTTTCGGAAACCCGAAGTATGAGCATAAAATAACAATGCTTAATGACATGAGAGAAGCGTTAGGAGCAGCTTTAAAATATCTGGGTTTCAGCCTAAATACAACAAATGACGAACAATTATTACAGGCAAAAGCACAGATGTTAAAATGGAAAGCCAATATCGCTGCATACCAAAGCGACGAAGCAAAATCAAGTCTGGCTTATAATATCTTGTCGGCCATACAGATATATAACGGCGATATTATCCAAATGAGCGAAGACAATCCCGATTTGGATTTCACCATACCTAAAGAAGGGACCTCTATAGGAGTTGATACTTTGGTCATTCCATTAAATGCACAAGACCCTGACCTTGCATATGAATTTATCAACTTTATGTACGAGCCAAGAAATTGCGCGGATAATATGCAGTACATAGCTTACTTATGCCCCAATATCCCAGCTATAGCATTATTGGACAAAGACTTTTTAAAATCGCTTACTATGGACAAGGAGTTATTCGATAAAAGCGAAGTGATTAGAGACCTTGGTGCGTACAACACCAAATATGTGGAAGTCTGGGAAGAGATTCTTGCCAGTTCAGAATAAACCTTTATACTATTTCTATTCGAGTTTACCTGTCATTTTAAACTGATCTGTTGTTGATATTCTTATCAATCTAAAACAGGACAAGGAGGTTTCTTTAATGATAAGGAATTGTTGTATTAGTGATGCTGAAGCAATATGTGATATCTATAATTATTATGTCGCAAACACTACAATAACCTTCGAAGAGTCACCTCTGCTTCCATCCGATATAGAAGAAAGAATCAAAATGCTGCAATCAAAAAACTACCCGTGGCTAGTCTATGAAGTTAACAGTCAGGTAATCGGATATGCCTACGCTGGAGAGTTCAAATCCAGATGTGCCTATAGATACACTCTGGAGGCATCATTGTATCTATCGCACAAGCACATCTCCAAAGGAATAGGCACTCAGCTTTACAAGAAACTCATTGACGAATGCAGGCAACTCGGAATCCATGCCCTTATCGGGGGCGTGGCAGTGCCAAACAAACCCAGTACGGCCTTACACAAAAAGTTTGGTTTCCAGAAAGTTGCGCATTTCCCTGAAGTGGGCTATAAGTTTGCCAAATGGATAGATGTGGAATATTGGCAATTATTGCTTTAGCATTCCACAAAACTATCCTGATTCCTCGGCATTTATTTACAAAGACGCTGATTCCATACTCTGTATTTAGCACTTTCAGATTTAGCCGTAAACATTTTTTCTACTGTAATTCTGATTGCATTGAAAATAAACATCCATACAATATTATACGCCCAAATCAGTCCAATCATCTGCCATGAGATGCTTTCCATGGACAGCCACCCCATATAGCAGATTATCATCGCTACAAGCTGAGTTCCAAAAATAGCAAGGAGCAGAATACCTGACGGCCTGGGACTCTGCCAAAACCATTTTGTTTTGTGCCTTGATATAAACAATATCAGATGTCCGGCTACCGCAATCTGGAGGAAAAGGATAGTCTGGATTTCTTTAAAATAACCGAGAGTGAATAATGGATTCCTGAACATGCCTTTTATGAGATCCAGAACATCAGGATGTTGCAGCCATGCATACAAAACAAAGTTCTGAACCACGGCAACAAGCCCCATTATTATGCCGATAATGAATACTAAATTCTGGTGCCATTTCATCGGAAGAATATCAGGTTCGGATTTATCATAGGCTATTGCCATCATCGGAATATCATCGAGTAATGCAACAAGAACGACCATTATAGCCGTCATAGGAGTACCGAGTGCAACCTTCTTCAGCGGGAAAAATATGATAGCAAGAGCAAGGAACAGCAAAACATCTAATGTCATTACAATACGATAGTTCATATACGCTGTCATAATATTGAAAATCTTACGCGATTCCTTGATAGCATTGCTTATCACAGATAAACCCGGAGCCGTCAATATTAGATCTGCTGATGCTCTGGCAGCATCTGTAGCTCCTTGAACTGCAACTCCGACATTAGCACGTTTCAATGCAGGGGCATCATTAACTCCATCACCTGTCATTGCCGCCGTATGTCCTATAGCTTGAAACACTTTAACAATGCCGTATTTATGTTCAGGAAATACTCTTGCAAATCCATCTGCTGTAATAACTTTTCTCTGTAACGCCTTTGAAACCTCATCTAAATCGGTCACCCCTTCAAATACATCGGCAGCTACTTTGATATTAGTGCCCATGCCAAGCTGTTTTGATGTTTCTATAGCAATTGCCTGATCATCGCCTGTTACCATCCTGACTTTCAAGCCGTAGGAATGAACATCTGTTATAACATCAGCCGAATCTTCGCGCGGAGGATCGAAAAGCGAGAGAATGCCGGACAGTCTGAATTCGCTGGAATCTCCATCAGCAACGGCAATCCCTAAAGAACGATAACCACGAATAGCAAGAGCATGAACTTCGTCCAATGCCCTGCTCTTTACATCTTCGCTATCGGTACACTTGCCTATAATTACCTGAGGGGCGCCTTTTATTATAACAGAGTTTTTGCCATTTTTATCGGTTACATAGCCTGATGTCATTTTGCTAACCGGATCAAACGGCATGTATTTTGTCTGTTTATATTCAGAGAGCAATTCATGATTGGCATTCTTTACACAAGCTGCATCTATTGCTTCCGTAGAATCCTGCTTTGATGCTAACGCAGCAAATAGATTAAGTTCCTGAGCATCTTTTGCCGCAAAAAGTATCGGTTCTTTAAAAGAGAGTTTATTTTGAGTGAGGGTACCTGTTTTATCGGAACAGAGTATGTCCACGCTGGCAAGTTCTTCTATAGACTGAAGCCTGGATACAATAGCTTTTTCTTTTGAAAGCATTAAAGCGCCTAAGGCCATGGTAATTGTAAGAACTGCTGGCATAGCTACAGGGATTGAAGCTACAATGATCACCAAAATCAGAGATACTGTTCTGGCAATATCCTGATGCCCCACCATCATGACTATAAAGACTATTACACAGAAAATAAGAGAAATAGCTGTCAAGTAATTACCGATGATATTTACGGATTTCTGGAAATTGGAAAGCTGAACATCCTGTTGCGCCAACTCTGCAATTTTACCGAATGATGTATTGGAGCCAGTAGCCATCACCAGACAGTCCATATCGCCCGATTTAACGATAGACCCTGAATAACCTATATCTCCGACTTTCTTATTTACAGGAAGGGATTCCCCTGTGAGTGCAGCCTGATCTATTGAACAGTATTCTCCTGAAATCATTACGCAGTCTGCAGGAATCACATTCCCGTTTGAAATATTTATAATGTCGCCCGGAACCAATTCTCTTGATTCAATATCTATCCATTGTCCATCACGCTTTACTCTCGATTTGGGCGCCATGGAATTCTTTAGAGCTTCAAGAGCACTTGCAGCTTTAATGGTCTGAAAAAATTCAATTGCCGAATTTATGCACAACATAAAGAGTATAAGCCAAAAATCTGTCCAATCTTTCATTATAAAAGAAAGTAAGCAGGCAACAATTATCAGGATATTTATCGGGCCGCTTAACGTATGAAGGAAAATCATCCATTTACTTTTCTTTTTTTCCTCCAGTTCATTGTAGCCATATTTTCCCGTTCTAAGCTTAGCTTCCGAAGATGTTAAGCCGTCAGCAGAAGAATTAAGGTTTTTGTATTCTTCCTGAATGTCATATTTTTTTTCGGCCATTAGGGCCTCCTTACGTGAAGATTTCAAAATATTAAGATTCAGAGATGCTTTATAATACGAAAGATAGTATTTCTCAAGTATAGCTAAGCTGTCAACGCTCAAGATTTCTCATTTTTTTTAAAAAAATCATATATAAACCAAAAAGCATGCCTTCCCGTGTTTAATCTAATAACAAGATAGAATATATTTATCTTCCTAGAATAAACAGAAATTATCGGCTTTATGTATATATCCAAGAAAAACAAACTTGTAATGCTTTTAGCCTCCATACTTCTTTTTGCTGGTATGGCCACCGACATTTACATCCCTTCACTTCCATTCATTGTGAAATCGCTAAAGACCACCAATGCCATGGCAGGGCTGACGGTAAGCGTATACATAGTAGCTTTCGCAATAAGCGGTTTGGCCGCAGCGCCTTTCAGCGACCATTTTGGAAGAAAAATCACACTAAAATATTGCAATATTCTTTTCCTTGTGGCCACAGGCCTACTTGTTTTTTCACCCTCAATCAAGATTTTTATCTTTCTTCGAATCCTTCAAGGCATAGCAGGCGGTTTTTTTTCTGTAATAACAAGGCAGATTATTAAGGATCTATTTGATGAAAAGGAACAGGTAAACATAAACGCCATAATATTCACAGCTTTCGTAGTATCTCCTGCCGTCGCCCCTATACTTGGAGCGTTTATAGCACAACATTTCACTTGGAGAGCGTGTTTCATAATCATATTCATTCTGGAACTACTCGTATTTATCGAGGTAAACAAGAATCTGAAAGAATCGCTCAAAACAAAAAAAGAATTCCAACACCCTCTTACAACTATCGGTTCTATTTTTCTTTTCTTTTTCAATAGAGAATTCAATGCCTGCGTATTGGTGTCCAGCCTTGCTTACGGCGGCTATTTTGCTTTCATAACCATTTCTAGTTTTATTTTTATAAACCATCTCGGTTTCTCAGGGATGAGTTACTCTCTGATATTTCTTCTTCTGGCAGCACTGTATCTGGCATCAAACCTTTTGATGCGGGCTATGAACAACATGGACATAAACAAACACACTATTATCCTCTACGGATGTATCCTGAACTTTATCGGAGCAGTTCTGCTTACTTTCAGTATTTTTAATTTCAGCCGGACTACTATCGCTGTTTTTATAATAACAGGGGCAGTCTTTATGCGTTTTGGCCTCGGTTTCATTCTCTCATTGGTTCAAATAGTAGCTATGAACCAGTTCAAAAAAAGCGGGGGTTTGGCATTGGGTACGCTTAATGCTGCCCAGTGTATTTTTGCGGCTTTCTGCGCCACATGGGCTACCCATTTTACAAATCCGATAATGGGTTTGTTTGTTGTAAGTTTATTTTTCTGTGGAGGTGCTTTAGTTTCGTACATTCTGATTTTTTCTAAACTTCCCTATCCGCACTTAAAATACAAAATCATGAAAATGTTGGTACACGAAGAACACATAAATAAATATATTGAATAAAATGGTTTTCCTTTAAAAACACCTTTTTTTGCTTTAAATATCGTGTCATTAACTTTATATTCGTCTAAAACTCTTAACAACCGGTGTATACTATGTGCCTTGCCGTACCTATGAAAATATCTGAAATCGCAGGTAATAATATTGCTGTAGTCGAATCGGACGGAGCAAAAACCAGAATCAGCACAGCTCTACTAGGAAACGTACAAGTAGGAGATTTTGTAATCATCCACGCTGGCTATGCCATCGAAAAAATCGACAGTGAAGAAGCCGATAAAAGAATAGAACTCTTCAGAGAATTGGCTGAACTTAATATCCTTGCTAAATAAAAAGAGACCATGAGATATATTGACGAATATAGAAACAGTGATACCGCATCTTACCTGACAAAAGAGATAGGCAAAAATGCCGCCATACTTTCAGCTAGGAATTTATCCATTAATATTATGGAAGTGTGCGGAAGCCATACCATGGCCATTTCACGTTATGGTATAAGAGAACTCCTGCCGCAAAACATCTCGCTCATAAGCGGTCCGGGATGCCCAGTCTGTGTCACCGACGCAGGATATATAGACACTTCAATTGAATTAGCATTAAAAGGGTTCAACATTGCTACTTTCGGAGACATGATCAATGTTCCTGGATCAGAAAAAAACCTTGCAAAATGCCGTTCGGAAGGATGCAAAATAGAAACCTTCTACTCTCCTCTCTCACTTTTGGATAGCGCCAAAGAAAATCCAGACAAGGAGTTTGTCTTTCTTGCTATCGGATTTGAAACAACTATTGCGCCAATTGTATGTATGCTGGATTCAGCTATTAAAGATGGGCTTAAAAATATTTCGATACTCACTGCATTTAAACTCGTTCCACCCGCCTTGGATGTCCTGACATCTGACCCCGAACTCAAAATAGATGCATTTCTCTGTCCGGCCCATGTAAGCGCTATCATAGGATCAATAGCCTATGAACCGATCACAAGTAAATATAATATCCCTTGTGTGATAGCCAGTTTTGAACCTGTAGAAATTCTCTTAGGTATAAACTCTATACTAAAGCAGATTGTATCACACAAAACTTTTGTAGAAAACGACTATGAACGAGTCGTAAAAAAGGAAGGCAACCTGATTGCACAGAATTTATTCAGGAAATATCTAAAAGAGTGCGATGCTTCATGGAGAGGCATTGGAGTCATACCAAAAAGCGGATTGGAATTAAAAAATGAATACTGCGCTTTCGACGCCTCTAAAAAATTCAATATTGCCGTAACCCCTGGTAAACATAATAAAATGTGTAAGTGCGGAGATGTCCTTAAAGGAAAAATAAAGCCTGTTGACTGCCCGCTTTTTGCGAAAAAATGTAATCCGTTAAATCCTGTAGGTCCATGTATGGTAAGTTCAGAAGGCACATGTTCGGCTTATTATAAGTATAACAGAAAAACTATATAAAGGAATTTTAATGTCAGGCAATAAAAAATTTGTCACATTTACTCTTTTTATAACCGCAATTTATTATATCTTTGCATACATAGTCCCACTAGGCGCCAATATGCAGTTGATAACTCCTGACGAAACAAGGTATGCTGAAATAGCCAGAGAAATGATAGCTAGCGGCAATTGGGTGGTTCCTAAACTTCTGGGCATAGACTACTTCGAAAAACCGGTTATGGGATATTGGATGAATGCCATATCGGAACTCATTTTCGGCTACAACAACTTCGCCGTTCGTTTTGCGTCAGCTTTTTCCACAGGCATAACGGCACTCCTGATTTTTTTCTTTGTTAAAAGATTCACGAATGACGACAAAGTCCTTGCGCCCTTAAGCGCCCTTATTTATTTAGGATTCGGCCTTGTTTACGGAATAGGAACTTTCTCAGTTCTCGATCCGCAAACTACACTATTTATTTCAGGTGCTTTGATCACATTTTATTTTGCTTATTCTTCGGAAAGCAAATTGTCGATGAATGTTTGGCTGGTTATCTGCGGTATTTTAACTGGTTGCGCTTTCATGACAAAAGGTTTCATTGCATTCGCTGTTATGGCAGTAGCTATCGCACCATTTCTTATATGGCAGAAAGAATGGAAAAAACTCTTTACGATGGCATGGGTTCCAATAATCTTTGCGGTTCTCGTCTCTCTCCCGTGGGCGTTAGCCATAAACAAACAGGCGCCTGACTTCTGGAGGTATTTTTTCTTCGTTGAGCACTATGACAGATTTTTCAAATCTACGACAGACAGTGCGCAATTTCACACTCAGCCTTTCTGGTTTTTTATACCTATAATTCTAGTCGGCATGCTTCCATGGGCATTTCATCTTCCGACAATAATAGCAGGATTTAAAAGAAAATATGCTTTCGAAAAGCCTTTCTTCCGTTACCTTGCTTGTTGGGCTATATTTCCTTTCATATTCTTCTCGGCATCAAGTGGCAAACTCGCCACCTATGTCTTACCCTGCTTTCCGGCTCTGGCAATACTGACAGCTCACGGAATTTATTGGGCATTGGAATACGACAACAAGGACAAAATATTCAACGTCACCAATAAAATCCTAAGTTCAATATTTTTATTGGTCGTAATTGGTTTGGTTTTTTATCAAATCCTAGCTTATTTTATAAAATCTATACCTCTGATATACGCATCTCTTACCGGAATGTTTTTGACCATACTTGCTATTCTTGTTCTAGCTTATTTCTATCGCTTCTCATGGAAAGCTAACTCTACTATAAGCAAACTACTCCTTTTCGCCATGGCTCCCCTTTTCGCCATGCTTATCAGGCCTGAAATCACACCACCGATGGTTTTCGAAGGAAAAGCTCAGGGCGAATTCGTGATGTCTGTTTCAAAATATATATCTCCTGATACAATAGTCCTCGCTCACTGCAATATGATGCACGCAGTAGCATGGTACCTGAAAAGATCAGATATTTATCTCTGGGATAATCCCGGCGAGCTTGAATACGGAACAGATCTTCCACAATACAAATACAGGGTAATTAAAGGTAAAGAGAGTCTCTCTGAACTGATAAGCGAACAAAAAGGAAAAGGCGGCGTAGCCACCTTTATGAGAGGAGATTTTCAGGAAAACTTTCCCTGTAAGGCAGAACACGAAAAATACCAGCATGAACTAATGTTCGGGAAATTCAACTGAACAATTGGAAGTTCAGAACTTATAACCAAAGTTACGCAAAAGGTCATGCCTTGCTTTTTTATCTTCTTCAGATTCAATCCCTTTGGGAGAAGAACCGTCAATAACACCTAGAATACCACAGCCTTGTTCTGTTTTACCAACGACAATTTGAAGAGGATTGGCTGTCGCACAGAAAATCCTGCAAACTTCCTGGCAGTTTTTAATCTGGTTGAGAATATTAATCGGGAAACACCCCTTTAATATCACGAAAAAAGTGTGTCCTGCCGCAACAGCCACAGCGTTCTCTTCTGCTTCTTTTATAAGAACTTCATTATTCCCTGCTGTTCTGACCAGACATGGGCCTGATGCCTCGCAAAAAGCCAGACCGTACTGAGCATGCGGTGCGTATCCAGACATGATTTCAGCGATGTCTTCAACAGTTTTTATGAAATGAGACTGCCCGACAATAATATTGCAGGTATCGCTCCATTTTAGGTCTATGACATTCAGTTCCATAATAAGGCTCTTCCTATTTAATATTGATATGCTCTTCCTTTATTTCTGATTTCTCAAAATATGAATAAACAAAAATAAGGAAAATTAATAGGATAAAAGGAATGATTGTTACAAAGGAAAAAGCTTTAATTCCTCCAATTTTACCAAATAAAACACCTGTTATTTTAGAACATAATGAGGCTTCAATCGCCCCGAATATTATTATTACGCTGGTCATCATTGAGTGTTTACTTTTGGGAAGCCTTGTCAAAAGAACCGAACACATTGTCGGCAGCATCGGCCCGACAAAAAAACCGACCGCCGGAAGCAGGAAAGCAAATAACGGCGCTTGAAAAATATTTTGCGCATTTGCTCCATCTCCTACTTTTACATTATACAACACATATCCGACCAGGCATATTGATATTATCAGATAAGTTATAAAAAGAGGCTTCCAAGGTATTTTTCTAAGAATTACCGAACCAAAAATTCTGCCTATGGCAAACGAGAAGGTCAAAACACTCGCCATTTGTATACTTATGCGTGCAGGCAGCTTCATGATCTCTGTATTAAACTGCGGCAGCCAACTTCCCATTCCCTGTTCGACAGATTCCTCCATTCCCATCATGACAAGAAAAATAAGGACAGTAGGAAGAATAATAAGCTTGAAAAATTCTCCGAAGGCCATAGAGGGCCGTTTTGCGGTCTTCACGGAAAGTTCACTGTCATCAATTTTGGTAAAAAACCAAATACACGCAACAATTAAAGAAAAACCACAGAAAATATAAAATATCAGAAGCCAGTTTCCCATCTTAATAAAGTACGAATAGAGAAGCATACCCAAAGAGAAAGTGAACATATATATCCCTTCTACCAAATTGATAAAGCTTGCATGGGCCTTTCTGTTTTCAGTTACCAGAGATGTATAAGAGTAAACAAAAAGTTTTCCAAACGTAAAAACAATCCCCATCAATATCAAGTAAACCCTGATAGTCCAGATGGAATTCAAGAGCGGAACAAAAAAGCAGTAAATACTTATCATTACCAGTGCGGCTATAAATGAATTCTTTAGCCCCAATTTGAATATTATATAAATAACCAAGAATGAAAAAATTACTTTTGATATCTGGTAATAAGACTCCAAAGAACCGGCAGAACTATAAGAAATTTTGTAATACTCCACTCCCTGCATGACAAACACTGAAAGTCCGCAGATCAACAAGCTAATAAGCATATAAGTAAGGATAAGTTTTATTTTAACTGTTAATTGAGTTCTTGGGGACAACACTTTAAAATTCCTCCTGTAATTTGTTAAATTTATTTAGCATGTAAAACCAAGAGATTGAAGCACCAGGCCAGGCAAACCAGTAACGGGTAAAAACTTTACCTGTGTCATGATGCACTGATTCTGAGAAAAGCCCATCTTTCTGCACAACTGATTGAAGCATGCTTTGTATGGATTCAAGAAGCTTATATCCTATCGCAATATTTGATTTTATCATTGCTGTTGCTATTGCCTGAACCTGCGAGTCACCCAATGGCCAATGCCCTTTAGCATGGTCAGACCCCAACCCTCCAAATTCTCCTAAATAATAGCCTCTGTTCCGTTCTGAGAAAGCCCAGTCAAAACTATTCAAATACACAGAATCAGCAACATCGACAAATCCCCACAAAGAAGCAAGGGCAAACGGCATATCATTCGCATCGTGATACAGTTCATAATTACCTCTAAGATCTGTAGTATAGCAAAAGATGCTTTTATCGTTGTCTTCTGTAATCATATATTTCAAAATATCGGCTTTTATTTCTTCGGCAATGGAAAGAAAATCTCTGTTTGAAAAAGCATATCTGGCATTAAGACTAGCCAATACCTTAAATGTTTTCCAGGCTAAAATTTGGGTAGAAAAATGGTAGGGATACTTTACCGGGTCATCAGCCGGGTTTTCTTTAGTTTCAAACAGCATAACACCTTTGCCTTTGGCACAAAAAAGAACATCGCTAACTTTATTAAGCAAAGGGGCAAAAGAGCGTATTTCGCTTTCGGAATCCGGATTAATTCTCAAATAATCATATAATTCTAAAACAGGATAACACTGTTGATCAAATTGAAATACCTTATCCTTAATTTTTCCATTTACTAAATGTGAACGACCCCAACCATTTTCAGTTATATACGTAAAGAGCCATTTTATATGGCATTTCAAAGCCTCAAGGATTTCGCTGTTCAGAGTGATTCTATATACTGACTCCATAAGTTTATACATGAAATAATTATCTCTGTTCCATGTCAAAGGCAACGACTGATGGTCTGTTATCATCGCTCCAAATTTCTTAATAAAACAACATCCATATGAATAGGCAAAATTCCTATTTATTATAAAATCCCACTTATGGTTCCCTGTATAGACTCTCAGCTTATCCCAATAATCTCGTGTATTTTGCAGTGCCTTGTAAATTTCTGGCATACTCATAGATGGCGACACCAACGCAGGCTCATCAGAAATACGAATTATCAACGCCAGAGATATTAGTTTAGCAGGAGGTACCACTATTATGCCTTCATTAGCAATAGTAAACGGTTCATCCTGTGCAGTTATCTCTTCAATAAGATGAAACTGATCATAATCACCTGAGACTTCTATTGAAGCCAGGCTCTCAGTCCCTATTTCGGTTATCAAGAATTTATTCTCGCCCAAATTCTTATAATGATTTTTCACAGGTGGTATGGGAATAGGCCCGTTTTCGGTGATTTGTCCATAACTTGCCCTGATGATCCCAAAATAGCCGGCAACTTTAAACTCAAGTCTTATTTGGGCTTCTGTAAGATTTTGCAATTCATATAATTGAATAACACAATTTTCGTCTATCGGTGTAAAAATGTGTTTTTTAAAAATGAATTTATTTGAAACAAATTCACTATATAAAATATTAGATTCAAATCTTAAATTCGTTACATCATTTTCTGCAGAAGGAAAATTCTTCCCGTGGTTTGAAAAATCAAGGCCATACCCTTTGGAAGCTGTAACATCACTAAGAAAAGAGTTTCTATACAGCCTCACTTCTTCAGGGTTATACCAATTAGAATTTGAAAATGATTTTACAGGAGCAAGTTTAATAAACCCGTGTTTCTTATGCGCCGTATTAAGCGTAATAATCTTCCCTGTTTCAGATACAGAAGCAGAAACTATAGTGTTGCCGATGTCATAGGGTTTTTCAAATTTCATAATAGAATTTTCTGTCCAAAAATTAAAAAACAGCCCAGCTTCTTTTGTTAAATTTGAAGCTGTTTTGTTTTATATGCCAATATAAACCCATATGCGACACAAACAGTCAACAATTATGAAGCTAGAATATCTCTTAACTTTTCATGAAGATACTGGTTTGATACCAGCATGCATTCGCTGTTAAACTCCCTGGGCACGGCAGGATTGTCCGGTCCGAAATTTGAAATAGCGGCCCCTGCTTCCTTGGCTATAACAAAACCAGCAGCCATATCCCATAAACTCACTGTCTCAAAATAACCTTCAAGCCTGCCGCATGCCACCCAGCACATATCAATGGCTGCTGAAGCCAGCCTTCTAATGTCTTGACAATTATCCAAAATCTTCCTGACATTGTCTATCAATGCGGGCCTCTTAGCCCTATCGTAGGGAAATCCTGTCGCAATTACTGACTTGTTCAAGTCTTCCATCTGATTGCAATAAATCCTGTCCCCATTTAAATATGCGCCATGTCCAACCAAAGCGCTGAATTTCTCATCCAGAAAAGGACAGTAAACTACGCCTAGTTTAAGTTCTCCATTAAAGGCAAAAGCTATGGATATCGAAACATTGAATTGCCCGTGAGCGTAGTTCACAGTCCCGTCTATGGGATCGACTATCCATAACGGCCCGTAAAAATCATTTTCTCCTTTATGAGACTCTTCAGAATAAATAGGAATATCAGGATAGTGTGAGCTAATTTCTTTTCTTATAAGCTCATCGGACTTGATATCGGCAGAAGTAACCAGTTCCGTTCCACATTTGTAATTGAATTCCAGTTTCTCTCCTCGTAATCTTTTTATCAAATTCCCTGCCTTTACTGCCAAATCCTCTGCAAACTCCAACATGTGTTCCATCTCAATGTCGCAAAAATCTCTCACTGAACTTTCCTTATATAAATTTTCAAAACATTACATACTTTTTATGCAAGTATACCGTTAGTGAACCAGTTATCAACAGAAGACAATTATATGATATTTTTGTTTACCCATCCTGGCCTTTTTTCAAACGGCGAAACGGTAAAAATCTACATACTTAACTGCTTATACTATCTCAAAAAGGTAAAATTCGTGGTCATGATGCAGGTATTTTAAACTCGATATATCATTTTCTAATTCCCAGATTTCATTTATCAAGAGAAATTTTTTGTTAATAATTTCTGCATCAGTATCTACCAATAAAGTCATCTGCCTAACATATGTACCAATAACTTTAAGGCCTAAAACTATATGTTTTGCCGGCACAGGGATTTCAGACTCGCCTACTCTTTTGATCGGTATTTCTATTATTTTTAGCATTGTTTAATTATTTCTTTGTTTGCATAGCAGCAAAGTGTAGTTCTTTATCTATTACGAGATTATATATTGTAAATATAATTTATCACTAGTATTTAAAACAAAAACAAAGTTCTCAATCGCAATCAGCCAAGGATCTTATTTTCCATTCCTAAAAAGACTCCTTTGAAGTTCATTTTCAACGACTCGGGATTATCTGAATTCTTCAGGGCTTCTTCCTCTGATACCAATCCCTTGTTAACCAAATCGACCAAAGACTGATTAAATGATTGCATCCCATCTTCTCTGCTTCCTTCTATTGCAGAGGCAAGTTTTTCTAATTTGTTCTCTTTTATAAGCGATTGTATAATGGGAGTGTTATACATAATCTCAACAGCCGGAACTACCCCGTTTCCCTGAACATTGGTAAGAAGCCTCTGGGACACTATACCGGCCAGGCTTACAGACAAAGCCTGTCTTAAAGCGAGATGTTCTGACGAATCATAAAAGTCAAGTAAGCGATTTATGCTCTGAGAAGCATTTCTCGTATGTAACGTAGAAAAAACCAGATGTCCTGTATCAGCTGCTTTTAAAGCGGCATCAAAACTATCTTTTGAGCGCATCTCACCTACTATTATTATGTCAGGGTCCTGCCTCAGGCTGTGAATAAAAGCGCTGTCAAAAGATACTGTATCAAGCCCCACTTCCCTTTGTTCTATAAAAGATTCTTTATCCCTGAACTCATATTCTATAGGGTCTTCTATTGTAATTATGTGCATTTTTTTGTGTTGATTGATGTAATCAATAATCGATGCCAATGTTGTGGATTTTCCTGAACCGGTCGTACCTGTAACAAATACTATTCCTCTTTCAAGTCTGGTAATTTTCTCTATCTGTGGTGGCAGACCAAGAGATTTAAAATCAAGTATTTTAGATTTAACATGCCTCAAGGCAAGAGTAGCTGTTCCCCTTTGTTTATGGACATTAACCCTAAATCTGCCAACATCAGGCTCTACATAAGAAATATCCACATCTCCGACATTATTGTATTTCTTTCTGTGGTCATCCGTGAACATAACCGAAAGTATATCAGAGAGACACTTTTCATCTGTAACAAAATCGCACTCTACAAGATTCCCACTTACTCTCAATGTCACCGGGGCATTTGTTTTGATATGAATATCAGATGCTTTCTGCTCTACTGCAAATTTTAATACATCTCTTATAGGGTTTTCATTCATAATGGTTTCTCTATAGCATTAGGATTGTTACTGAAATAGTCCATAGCCGTGTCAAAATCGGCATAGCAAGGAATCTTGTCATTTTCGAACGGAGTCTGATATGTGGTATTTTTATTCAGTGGGTAAACCTCACCTGTCCAGCTGCTTGAAGGTTCTACGGACACTCCGAGAAGACAGATTTTTCCCATGGGGTCTTCATCATCATAGTCCGAAGCCATGAAAGCATCTCCGATGCTACCATAATCTACTTGGCTTGTGGAGTTAAATACTATATTAATCCCAATGCTGTTGAGATAATTTGTTACGTTGGTATAGGCCTCAAGATCTTTCTTCTGTTCGGCATAATATGTTTTTACCTCTTCTGCTTTCTTTGCATTAATAGCATCAATCGCTGCAGTCTTTTGGGAATCAAATGCGGCTGCTGTCTTAGAACTCAAATTATATTGTTTTTTAATATCATCAGGAAGCTCGCCGGTATTCACTTTCCTGATATCATCAAACCCGTTTGCATCAATGTAGCTAATTACCAGTCCATCAGGCATTACTTTCAGAACAGTGGCATTTTTATAGTCCGTGCCGTCTGCGCTCTTAAAATCCAAGGCACCAGAATCAACACAAAAGAAGATAGAGGAAAATATTGCAAAAACACAAAAAAAAGTTTTCATAACAAACACTCCTAACTTTTATTTTACTTAACTAAGCATCATTATAGTAAACCTATTAGGCAGAATCAATAAAGAATTCAGTCTCTTATTTCACTTACGGCATTAAGTTTTTCTTCTACAACTCTACGCCATTTTTCCATTTCCTCGTCTGTAAGATCAGGAGGGATTTTAATGCTTTCACCCGCCACTAAATGCAGTTTGCAAAAGGGTTTCGGTATCTGGAAGTTATCCCAGCTTTTTAACTTCCAGTATTTTGAGGCATTCACGCTTATAGGTAAAATCGGGTAACCTGTCATGGATGAAAGTATTATAGGCCCCATGCTGAGCTTATATTTCGGACCTCTCGGCCCGTCTGGAGTCATACTTATATTATTTCCCTTTTTCAAGATACTCAGAGCCTCATTCAGAACACCGGCAGCACGCTTTCTTGATGAGCCACGTACGCTCATAACTCCAAACTGTTTAGCCAAGTCCGAAATATACTGGCCGTCTCTTGATGTACTAATCATGGCATGAGTTCTTAATCTGTATTTTTTTTCGAACATCAGGGGATAGAAAAGAAGCCTGTTGTGCCATGTTACCGTAATGTATGGAAGCTTATCCATACTGATGCAGTCGTATGGATCTATAATCTTGGTTCTCATAAGGCAAAATTTTATCGCTCGCATTATCCAGGCAAGTAAAACAAATAGGAAGTCAGGGAGCTTTTTAATCTTGCGATAGGATTTTAAAATATCATTGCTCATTTAATCTTCTTATATCTTAAGGTTATTCAGACAGACCGCCGCCGCACCCAGTACCGGCGCATAAACTGCGTTGTCTGAAAATTCAATTACTAATTTTTCCGAGGCTCTGGTATAAGTGAATTTTTTCACTTCCGCCCTCATGGAGGTTTCAAAAAACTTTCTGGAACCAACTATGGAACCGCCAATGATAATGGCTTGCGGATCAACACTTGTTATTATCATTTTTATTACTCTGCCTAGATGGTAACCAAATTCTGCAAAAATTTTTAAAGCTTCTGCTTCACCTCTCTCGGCATTTCGATACAAAATAGCTCCGTCTACATTATATTTCTCTCTGAAAAAATGTCCGCTGCAATAATCTTCAGCCTTGGAATCAAGATAGTAAAGCTCTCCAAATTCCCCCGACATGCAGTTTTCATCCTTAAGTAAATATCCTCCGTTAATTATACCTCCTCCAAAACCTGTACCTATGGTCAAACCCACAAAATTCTCATAGTCTTGCCCTTTCCCATAAAACCTTTCGCCTATAGCAAAACAGTTTGCATCATTATCAAGAAAAACAGGGACACCAAACTTCTTTTCCAGAATCGGCCCCAATGCAACCTCTTTCCAGGATATTATATTTTGTGCATCATAGATTATTCCCTCTTTCCTGTTAACTATACTCGGAACTCCTATTCCAATCCCTTTAACTCCTGGTTCAAAAACTTTTTCTATCGTATCTGCTATATTCGATATAACTACATCCACAGAAGTTGAAGCGTCATTGAAAGAAAGCAGAGACTTGAAAGATTTCCCAACTCTCGAACCAACTACAAGTCCTGCATTTACTTTAGTCCCGCCCAAATCAACCCCAATCACTTTTATATTTCGATTCAAATTAATGCACTCCTTGAATTAAGTGTCTAAAAACCAAACATATTAAAAAAGGTTTTTGTTCTTAATGATAGGCTTAGCCCATATAGAAATAAAGAGAATATAAAGTAAAGGGACAAATATTATACTCATTGCCAACTTGAGTCCGACCAAATCCCCAAGAAATCCAATAAAGAGAGAAAAGACTGCCGCTCCGCATACCCCTGTACACAAAATCCCTGACAATGCGCCATGATGTTCGAGTATCGTATTCATCCCCAAAGACAATATGCTCGGATACATAATTGCAAAAAAAAGTCCGCAAAGCGGAAAAGAATAAACCGCAAATTCCAAGCTGCCAAAAAGTGAAAATCCAAGAAGGATCATCGATATTACAATAAATAAACCAAGCATTTTCTTCACATCCATCAGAAGTATCAGTACTACGCCCAAACCTCCTCCCAAACTTATGCAAAGCCAGAATCTCGAAAGAGTAACTGCTCCGTCGGTCTCAGGGTTCATGCCATGATATGTTTCAAGAAACTTCGTCATCCAGTTGGCTATCCCCTGTTCCACCCCAGCATATGCAAAAATTCCGAAGAAAAATAACCATACTCTTTTGTCCTTCAATAATTTAATCAAGACTTTAATCCCGCCTATTTTGTCTGCGTTATGCATCTCCATCTTCGGAAATCTGACCAACAGCAAAAGAATAAGAACAAAAAAACACGCAGTCGCGCAAATCCAATATATCGAAATCCAAGGCATCGTCGAGGGCGTTAAAGATTGTATAATCCGAAGAAAAGGATTAGACATCTCACCTGAATTCAGATGTGTCACAATATAAGAAAATAGCAGCGGGCTAAATATCGAACCTGCTCCATAGACAATCTGTCCTATGATGAGATAAAATGAGAAATATCCTTCTCCGCCAACATTGCGAACCAGGGGATTAATAACCACCTGAACCGCAGACATTCCGGCTCCCGCTACAAAAAGAGTCATAAGAAAAACTATATAAGAGGGCATTCCAAGAAAAACCAAGTTGGCCAAAGCAGTAAAACAAAAGGCCGTTGCCATCATGCTTCTTGCGCTCTTCTTCTCGTGGATACACCCCGCAGGAATGGACATCACGGCATAAGAAATAAAAAAAGCAAAAGGCAGGATTCCAGCCATGGACAAGGAAAGATGCATTGATTCCTTGGCAAACGGAAGAACTATACCCGACAGATTTGTCAGAATTGACATTGTAAAAACCGCAATGCCAACCAAACAAAGAACCAATATCCTTCTAGTTAACGACATAAAAAACTCTCTTCACCAGTTTGCCGGAGAACAAGTGTAAAAATAAGTGGATGCGCAAAATCAACTCCAAGAAGCTATCCATTTATTTCTATGTCTCTATTCTTTATCAAAAATAGTTTTGTTTTTTACAAAAGGTTTGGCTGTCAGAGAAATGTATAACATAAAAAGAATGGTTATATAAACAAGACACATGCCTACACGCAGACTTGTCATATTGCCTAAAGACCCAACCAGCAGCGGAACTATCGCTCCACCAATTATGCCTGTACAGAGAATACCCGAAAACGAACCGTGATGGGATTTCAAAGAATTCATCCCAAGTGAAAATACGCTTCCATACATAACAGAGGTTAAAAACCCGAAAATTACAAAAGAAACCAATGATACTTTTGGAGTTCCAAATAAAGCCGTACTCAATGCGATTAATTGTAAAACCAAGAAAGTAGAAAGAATCTTTTTTACATCAAATAGCTTTAATAACACTATACCTAAAAGACTGCCTACACTCTGCATTGCCCAGAAAAGGGCAACAGCTTGAGCCCCTGTCGTATTTGCATTAAATCCATGATAATCCTGTAGAAACTTTGACATCCACACGCTGACACCCTGCTCCATCCCTACATAACAAAAAATACCGAAAAAATAGATGATAACAACTTTGTTTTCCAATAGTTTTATTACAGTGTTAAACCCTTCAACTTTTTCAGTCTCAGTAAGTTCCACTTTGGGAAATCTTATGAGACCTATGATTACAATCATCACAATCATCACAATGGCGTTTAACCAGTAAATCGATACCCAGGACAAATTAGCCGGAACAAGTTTCGACAAACTATGAAGAAATATGTTTGCATTGGCATTTTGCGGCAGATTAAGCACCAGATATGAATAAACAAGCGGACTCAAAAACGAAGCGGCTCCGAAGAAAATTTGAGTTAAAACAGAGTTAAATGAATAATTCTCTTCCCCTCCAGCCGTTCTGAGCAAAGGCCAAAATGCGGTTTGCAACATAGCCACACAGGCTCCGACAATAAATAATCCGGCTAAATAAGTCAGATAATTCGGATGAATGGAAAATATCAATGACCCCACTGTACCTATAGCAAAGGCTAAAATTATAACAAATTTAGCCCCGTATTTTTCCAGCATATAACCGGCAGGAATAGAAATGATATAAGCAATAAAAAATGCAAATGGAAGAATTCCTGCCTGAGCCAGACTTAGATGCAAATCAGTGGTCGCTGTAGGCATTATGGGGCCTAATATGTTAGTCACAAACGAAATGACAAAAAACGAGACCATCACAAGTCCCACCATTAAAAGACTTCTATTATTCGTAGACATGTTTATTTCCTTTTTAAGCTGTCAGATGCCATTTCTGCATCTAGTATTCACTATTTGTATGTTAGTTACTTAAAACTTATCATAATGTTTCCCATAATAAAAGGGCGGCACTTCTTAAAGGACATGTTTGAGATAGAAAGTACCGATTGTTCCCGAAATAACAGATCCGGCCAGAATAGCCAGTTTAGACGATGTTTCCATATCTGTATCTCCGAAGGCAAGAAGAGTTATAAATATTGACATTGTGAATCCTATCCCTCCAAGAAACCCTACCCCCAGCATATGCCTGAAGTTAATATTTATCGGCAGCTTGCATATTCCTATCAATACAGCAAGATAACAAAACAGCGTTATTCCCAACGGTTTTCCTATTATAAGCCCTGCCATTATTCCAATACTGTTTGGCTGAGCAAATCCTGAATACCAATCGGGTTTAAAAACTATTGCGGTGTTTGCCAATGCAAATAGCGGCAAAATAAAAAAGGCTATCGGAAAACGCAAATATCGTTGAAATCTGTAGAACGGAGAAGTTTCATCCCCCCTTCTGAAAGGAATCACAAACGCCAAAATCACGCCTGTTATAGTAGCACGCACTCCTGAATTCAGCATAAAATACCAGATTACGATTCCTCCAATAATATAAGGAAAAATATTATAAACCTTTATGCGGTTAAGAAGTAAAAGTATCAATAGAACCAGTAAAGCAAAGGACAGATTTAACAAGTTAATCGCTGATGTATAACACACAGCTATAATAATTATGGCTCCCAAGTCATCTATTACAGCCAGAGCAGTCAGAAACATCTTTAACGAAAGAGGTACTTTGCTGCCTAACAAGGAGAGTATTCCTAATGCGAATGCAATATCTGTAGCCATGGGAATACCAGCTCCGGCCTCTGTAGGCGCACCGAAATTAAATGAAAAAAATATCAACGCAGGCACTATCATTCCGCCTGCAGCTCCGACTATTGGCAGAATAGCATTCTTGGCATGGGCAAATTCTCCAAGATATATCTCCTTTTCCAGTTCCAATCCAATGAGCAAAAAGAAGATGGCCATTAAGCCGTCATTGATCCAATCAAGCAATGAGTGGTTAGCAACCTTATAGTTCCAGAATCCCAAGTAACTATCTTTAAAACACGTATTTGAAAGCAATAAGGAGATAACAGTGCAGAGGATAAGGATTATTCCTTTAATCTGATCGCTTTTATAGAATTTCCTTAACATTTTCCATGTGTGTTTAGATATATTTGCAAGTCCTTTAGATATTTATAAAGAATGTAGGAAAATAGTCAATATTACATTTATCAGAGCTGAGATGAAGAAGCGCAATTACCCTAATCACACGAAATAAATCAAGTCTACATTCATTTTGAGCATAAAAAGTAACTACCTATAAAACACCTTCTCTTCATATCGCCTCTTTCTGTCTATCACCCCCTGCAAACACTCTTGATATCGTCAAGTCCTGCGAATATAATTTTCTTCATGGCTACCTTTTCAGTACGGCATATCTATTGATATTTCAGTTCACCCTCTTGATTTGGCAAAAGGTTTATTTGCATACTCTATGAATAATGAACTAAATATAAAAAAAACAAAAAGATTTTGGATATACTTTTCGTTGTTATTTGTAATAGCATTGGATGCTATGTGCTTTGGCTTGGTATATCCTGTTTTCATCCTTATTTTCACTCCAGGCACAGGTGGACTTTTTTCTTCCGGCACTTCAATCGCACATGCTGACATTCTTTTTGGAGTAGCTATGGCGTGCTTTCCAATCGGTGCGCTTTTAGGCGGCCCTTTATTAGGAGATTTTTCAGACCAGATAGGGCGAAAAAAGGTTATTTTGATGTGTCTTATCTGCGAATGTATAGGACTAATGTTCTTTGCGGTATCTATCTCTTTAAAGTCGGTAGTTATGCTCTCTTTTGTAAGGTTTTTTACCGGCTTTATGGCAGGAACTGTGGGACTTGCCCAGGCATCCATTGTTGACATCAGCGCACCGGAAAGGAAGACTGTAAACCTCTCCTTTGTGTCTCTTGCGGCATCAGTAGGTTTTATCATTGGGCCATTATTCGGAGGAATCTTTGCTAAAGATATATTCGTTAAATATTTCGGTTATATGATGCCTTTCTATTTTGCGAGCGCTATGTGCCTAATTAGTTTTCTGATGATCATGATTTTTTTCAAGGAAACCTCGACCACCAAAAAAGAATCCAGGATATCGTTCGTTAAAGGCATTAACGACCTTTTATACGGTTTTATCGACAGAAAGTTCAGGAAAGTTTCTTACATACTTCTGTTAATGCAGACAGCGTGGTGTATTTACTTTCAGACAGTAACTATTTCTATCGTACAGACATTACAATTAACTGTTAACGACTTAACCTATTATATGGTGGCTATTTGCATGTGTTATGGCTTTACTATGCTTCTACTGGTAAGACTGGCTGTAAAGCTCTTCAAGATCGAAACAGTTCTAATTGCCGCAATGACAGTCTTGGCAGGCGGTTTTATCCTTGGCGGATTCAAAAGTATTATTTTTATATGGGTAGCTCTTCTCCCGATAGGGATAGGCGTAGGACTCTCCTATATGGCTCTTTTGACACTTTTCTCAAACTATAGTGAAACAGATTCACAAGGGCTGGCAATGGGTATCGCCGCAGCAATTTCCTCTGCCGGATGGTTTATCGGCCCCCTCTTGTCCGGAGTCCTGCTATCTATGAGTTATTACATGCCCTTTATTGTTTCAGTGGTTCTTATTCTGATCGGAATAGGGTTTTCAGCCAGATTGGTCTATAAAAACAACAGTATTAAGCCTAGCTGGAGCAAATAAAACAGTTAAAGAATACCGAAGATAAAATCTATATTGTTACAACTATTGAAGTGTCTACTTCGATAGTCGTTTGGTCTAGGTCTATTTTTTGCATTGAGTCCAAATCATTATTGATTCTGACCTTGTCAGTGCCTGCTTTTTCTATCGAATAATAGGCAAAAGGCAAGACCATGACTTCTTTGTCGTTTACATTTAGCCTAACACACTTCTTATCAGTGGAAAAATGTGAGGGATAAACTAAGGAAACTACTTTTCCATCTACTATTATTAAGTCTCCGGCAAATGAGCTTCTAAGTGTATTTCTAACGGAATCATAAATGTAAAATTCGTTCATGCTGGGATTTACATGTGATATTACAACAAGAAACGAACCATAAGTCTTATAAGCAATCAAAGGGTGCTCTTCCTCAGTATTGAGCTGCAATAAGGAATTATCTTTCAAAATAAGACTGAAATAACTTTTCCTGTTTGTGCTGTATGTAAAAGCATAGCTAGCAGGTGAACTAGATATTTGAAGAAAGTTATTGGAGTATATCTCACTTTTGGGGCCCGAATAATGGAGTATTTTTCCCGAAATATAGAGGTCATACCCTAATGATGGACATATCCCAATTAGAGTTGCTAATGCGATCAAAGGCAGAACTCGAATATGAAAGCTCAAATCTGTCCCATTTTTAGTTAATTAATTCAAAATAGCCTTTTCCTTTATTATAATAGAATATTTCGCCTGTTTCTATTATATAATGCCAACCAGTAGTGTCCGGTTGTTATAGTGTTTTTTTAATTCGGTCATTAGGCGCTCCGCAAATCGGACAGTTAACGGGATTTTCGATCCCTGAAAACGTATAGCCGCAAGAAGAGCATGTAAAATAGTTTATCAAAGGAATGTCCTTGCCGTTGGAGTAAGACTCTAACGCATCTTGAACCAGAGCCAAATGTTTCTTTTCAGCTTCCAAAGAATCGAAAAAAGCATAGGAAGTTAAACCATAACTATTCTTTTTGCAGTAGTCCAGATAATCTTTATACATGGTTTCCACTTCGAATGACTCATTTTTCAGAGCAGATTCCAAGTTAGCCAGTATCGGATTCATCAAGCCCAGAACATAAAAATGGTTTTTTGCATGGTAGAATTCTGAATCCGAAAAAGCTCTGAACATCTTCGCTATTCCAGGAAAACCTTTTTCTTCTGCCTCTTCGGCAAAAAGTTTATACCTTACGTGAGCCAAAGATTCATTTGAAAGAGAGTTCTCAAGGTAAGATTTTACCAATCCATCTTCTAGTTCTTTTGTATATTTGACCGACTCAAGAGGAATGTATTCATGCTCAAGTTCGTTTTCATTATTAAAATAGAGCCTGACAATATGATGATGGGCTTTTCTGACATCAATTTTAGGATTAAGGAATTCTATCTTAGCACCACCCCCTCCTGAAACAATAAGTTTGAAACCATCAACGATGTCTTCGTAGTAAGAGTGAACATGTCCGCTGATAATATATGAAATATTGTGCCTGTAATCATCCAACAAGGGCCTGATTTTCTCCCATTCTTCGATCTTGACGGCATTTTCACCAATCGCACTGGGCGGGGGAATATGGAAAAATATAACAATATTTTTTCGTCTGTATTTTTCTATGTTTTTCCTTAGGAATTCGATAGTGTGATCCTCGAATTTTCTTTTCGAGTTATCCAGAAACAACAAAAGAACTCTGTCATTGTAAAGAAGGTAGTTTCTCAAACCGAAAAACTCTTCATAATGCATCAAATCATGGTTGCCGCAAAGCATATAAACTTTGTTAGCCGAAACAGTATTAACAAAATCTGTTACACTTGTATAAAGAGGTTTTATGCTTTTGTGTACAATGTCTCCCAAAACTATTGAAAAATCAGTTTTTGAACAAGTCAGCGCCTTGGCGAAAACTGACATTGTAGAAGCCCCCAATCCGTCACATCCAGGATCTCCGATAAGAGAAATCGAATCAAAATCCTCTATTTGAGTAACCTCCTGAGTTACTTTAATAATTCCTTTTTGCATAAAAACACCTTGTTAAGCCAGTTTATTTCTTCTTAATAAAATTTTGACAAGCATTATGCCTGCTATCACACAAAGTATTCCTGCGATATTGTGAATAAACATATCCTGAAGCATAGAATGGTATTTTGCATTTTCTAATAACAAGCTGTTGTCCAAAGCAAATGATGAGAATGTAGTAAAACCTCCCAGAAATCCCGTAGTAAGCAAAAGCCTTACTTCTGTAGGGACAAGGAAACGGTCAAAGAGTTCAAACAATACTCCAATGATGAAAGATCCAATCAGATTGACAGTAAGAGTGCCAGGCGGAAAAGAAGTATGGGCAACATGCCCCATAAGTGCAGAGACAAGATAACGGCAAACCGAACCTGCTCCCCCTCCCAAAAATATGCAAAAATACTTCAGCATGTTTATCTCAATCTTTTATAAATATCACAGTCTGGTTATTGTGCCTGAGTAGGTTTGTATTTTATGACTTTGATCTCTTCCAATGTTACTAGTCCGGGATGAGTAGTTCCTTCGAATAATTCATTTACGAAAGGCATGAATCTGTCTATATTCTCTTTGGTCTCAATTACTTCGACAACCAGTGGCAAATCTTGAGAGATAGAAAGCATTTTGCTGCTGTGGATTTTGCTTCCTGAATCAAATCCCATTATACCTCTTAATACCGTGGCACCCGCTAAATTCAATTCTTTCGCCTTGAAAACTATTAATTCGTATAGCGGACTCCCTTTGTGTTTAGTGGTTTCCAGAACATATATCCTAAGGAGCATGGCTTGTTCGGGTAAATGCATTTTAGTACCTCTTTGTCATTATATAATTAATTCAATAAGTCCCATTCCCAATATTACGCAGACTAAACCAAATATATTGCTTATAAATATATTATAAAGAAAAATACGGTATTCTTTATCTCTGAGCAAGTTGGTCGTTTCCATAGCATAGGTTGAAAAAGTCGTGAACCCGCCAAGGAAACCGACTGTAATTGCGAGTTTGGCTTCCGATAATAATACGAAATGTTCAAAAAAAGCAAAACTAATCCCCATCATGAAGGACCCTATCAAGTTGACGCTCAGAGTCCCTATAGGGAATGAAGTCTTAGCAAAACTCCCTACTAGAAACGAAACAAAATATCTACAGAGCGATCCGATTCCTCCTGCAGCAAATATCAAAAGACATGTAAACATCTAATATTCTTTTTGAGGTTGGATGTAAAAATTTTATTTTTTTAATTCTATCATGGTAAAGTTGCATTTAAATGATTTTTTAATGTAATAAGCAGGGTTTTTAATCCTTTTATGAGGCAATTTCTATCTGCAAAACTATAAAATATGTTCTAGTTATCATAACACCACGGAGTAGTCAATATGTCGATTAAAGATATGGGTTTTGGAAAAACCGTAAAACAGGAAATCAAAAAAGTTACAGAGGTAGCTGAATTTCTCTGGCAAAAAGGATGGGCAGAACGCAATGGAGGTAATATCTCATTGAATATTACCGATATAGTGTCCCTTGCAGCTATTGACGCAAGCGTATGCAAGAACAATAGCGTTAGCGGTTTTCCCAAAGAAGCGGCAAATATGGTTTTCTTTATAACAGGAACAGGAGAAAGACTCAGAGAACTCAAAAAAGCTGAAAACACTTGCTGCATTATAAAATTCAACGAAGACGCTTCCTGTTACCATATCCTCTGGGGCGGCAACCTAAAAAAACAGGTTACGCCGACTAGCGAACTTCTAGCTCATGTAAAAATCCATGTGGAAAAAATCAAAGCCGGAAGCTCTGACAGAGCTGTAGTTCACACTCACCCAACCGAACTCATATGCTTCTCTTTGCATCCCGTGTTCGGACGGAATGAAAAAAAGTTCAATTCTGCAATATGGTCAACCTTGCCGGAAGTAAGGCTTTTTATCCCTGATGGTGTAGCTTTATGCAAGTATGCTGTTCCAGGTTCTTCGGTTCTTGCCGATTTGACAATCGATGCTCTAAAAAGATCAAATATTGCAGTTTGGACAAAACACGGAGCCATCGCCACAGGCAAAGATGCTATTGAAGCCTTTGACTTTATAGATGTTGCAAATAAAGGCTGCGAAATATATCTTAAATGCCTTTCCGCTCACTACAAACCCAGAGGCCTAACATCAGGTGAACTCAAAGAACTGGCAAGAACCTACCATTTAATTTAGTTTTTGCCTAGCTGCACGCCTTTGTTGATTTTCTCTTGTTCAGTCTTTTTGGGATTTGAAATACTCAGAATGAATCCTGCACAGATCAAGCAGACGATTATATTGCTTCCCCCATAACTTATAAATGGCGCTGGCATCCCCTTGGTAGGAAAAGCTCCGCTTATAACACCAATATTTATAATGGCCTGCAAACTTATCATCACTGCACATCCAAAGCCTAACAGCATTCCTTCTTTGTCCTTAGCTTTTGCGCTTATATAGACAGAAAGGCACAGAAACGTTATATAGGCACATATAATAAGTAAGAGGGCTATGAATCCGAGTTCTTCCCCTACTATTGCCAAAATGAAATCCGTATGGGATTCAGGCAGATATTGCGCTTTCATTCGGCTTTTGGCAAACCCAAGCCCTGTCCATGACCCTGAACCTAAAGCCAATATAGAAAACCAAAGCTGATATCCTATTGTTTTCTGGTAAACTTCGGGGCTTAGATATGATGTAATTCTTGCCCATCTCATTTTATCTGCGTATTTTAAAAAGACGGGTATCAATGGTAATAGGAGGATTGGCGGAAGCATATATCGAAGTTTGACTCCGGAAACCATCAACATAATCCATATTACCGCCGCTATGAGAATAGTAGTACCTAAATCGTGCCCGGCAAGAACCAGCATTAAAGTAATAACACACATAAATCCTGGAAACAACAAAGCTTTTATAGAAGATTTCAGGGTTCTCTGATTCTTCGGAATGTAATGTGCAAGAAACATGATTGTAACTATCTTTGCTAACTCTGAAGGTTGGACATTCCCAAAACCTCCCGGGAGAGGTATCCATCTGTACGCACCATTGATAGGCTTACAAAACAAAGCCAAAATCAGGAGCATCCATGTGACGGCAAGAATGTATTTGGCATAAGGCAAAATAGCATTGTAGCCTACGGTATTTATAAAAGTCACGGCAAAAATCCCGACAATTATCCACATTACCTGTTTTAAAAGCATTGTGGTACCTGACATTGTGGAGGTCGTCGAATAAAGCATGATTACTCCGAATACAACAATGGCCATCACTAAAAATATAATGGCTGTTCCGGATTTTTTTGCCGTAGCGAATTCTCTTTTTTCAGATAGGGTTTCTATTCCTGAGGATCCTGATAGCGAAGGAAGTTTTCTCATTTGGCTTGTTGCGTAAGTTTAGCTTTTCTTTAGTCACTCTCTTTTATGGTATCAATCCTGCTAATCTTTGCAAGATTATTATTAATTTAAAATTCAGCTTGTTTTATTTTTTATGAGACATGATGTCCCACTTTTTAATATTTTTGGCTCAACACATGGTCACAAATACTTTTTCCTAAATCGGCAAAAATACACAAGTAGATGAAATTAAAGTCCTAATGACATAACAATAAACTATGGCACGCTATTTGCTCAAAAACATCATTAATTACTAATGAAATAATTAAATTGGAGGACTCAAATGAGTAAAATACTAGGAATAGACCTTGGTACTACAAACAGCTGTATGGCTGTAATGGAAAGAGGTGAGGTAACAATTATACCTAATGCTGAAGGCGCCAGAACCACGCCTTCTATAGTCGCTTTCGCAAAAAATGGTGAGAGGCTTGTCGGGCAGACAGCTAAGAGACAGGCTGTCACAAACCCAAAAAACACTATTTTTTCAATCAAACGCTTTATGGGAAGAAAATTCAGCGAGGTTAAGCATGAAATTGAACTTGTCCCCTATGAAGTGGTCGAAGCTAAAAATGGAGACGCCCATGTAAAATCCGGAGACAAAACTTATTCTCCTCCGGAGATTTCAGCCATGATTCTCCAGAAACTTAAAACCGATGCGGAAACATATCTTGGCGAAAAAATAACACAAGCTGTTATTACAGTTCCAGCCTATTTCAACGATAGCCAAAGACAAGCCACAAAAGATGCCGGCAAAATAGCAGGTTTAGAAGTTCTCAGGATTATAAATGAACCTACAGCTGCATCTCTGGCTTATGGTTTAGATAAGAAAAAAGATGAAAAAGTTGCGGTTTACGACCTTGGCGGCGGAACATTTGATATATCAGTTCTAGAGCTTGGAGATGGAGTATTTGAAGTTAACGCCACAAATGGTGACACACACCTTGGCGGCGATGATTTTGACCTTGAGCTAATGAATTGGCTTGCCGAAGACTTTAAAAAAGAAAATAATATTGACTTAAGAAAAGACCCACAGGCACTCCAAAGGCTCAGAGAAGCTGCGGAAAAAGCAAAGATTGAACTTTCAAGCAGCCAGTCTACTGAAATTAATCTTCCTTTTATTACAGCTGACCAATCTGGGCCAAAGCATTTAACCATGACTCTTACCAGGCCAAAGCTCGAACAGCTTGTAGATGGTTTGCTGAATAGAACCATTCCGCCTGTCAGGAATTGTCTGAAAGATGCAAAACTTTCAGAAAAAGATATAGATGAAGTAATCATGGTCGGCGGTATGACCAGAATGCCGAAAGTCAATGAAATAGTAAAAAAATTCTTTGGCAAAGAACCGCACAAAGGCGTAAATCCTGATGAAGTAGTCGCATACGGAGCTGCCGTTCAGGGCGGAGTTCTAGGCGGACAGGTTCAAGACATAGTTCTTCTCGATGTTACTCCGCTTTCACTGGGCATTGAAACTCTTGGTGGTGTATTCACTAAATTGATTGAGAGAAACACTACTATTCCTTCTAAGAAAAAGGAAGTATTCAGTACTGCCGCAGACAGTCAACCATCCGTTGATATTCATGTTCTGCAAGGCGAAAGAGAAATGGCTGCTCACAATAAGACAATTGGCAGATTCCGTCTTGATGGAATCCCACCAGCTCCAAGAGGAGTGCCGCAAATCGAAGTTATATTCGACATAGATGCAAATGGGATACTCCACGTGACAGCAAAAGACCTTGGGACAGGTAAAGAACAAAAAATAACCATCACTGCAAACTCAGGCTTAAGCGATGACGAAATCAAGAAAATGGTTGATGACGCAAAGGCTTTTGAAAACCAGGATAAACAAGATAGAGAGAAAGTGGAAATTAGAAACAAAGCTGATTCCATGATTTATCAGACGGAAAAACAAATGACCGAATTCGGTGACAAGATACCGGAAGATGTCAAAGCCCCTGTTCAAAGCCTTATTAATAAACTTAAGGAAGAGCACAAATCCGATGACACTGAAGGCATGAAGAAAACTATGGCTGAGCTCGAAAAGACTCTTCAGAAGTTTGGCGAAGAAATCTACAAGCACGCACAGGCTGCTCAAGGCGCAACAGGTGCTCCTGACCAACAAGCAACAGATAGTCATGGAGAACAGAGTGCAGGATCTTCTAACGAAAAGAAGGCCAATGGTGATTTTGTAGATGCAGAAATAGTTGATGACGAAAAGAAATAACTTAAATAAACGCTAATTTGCGTATCCTAAAAAATAAAAACCTTTAAGGAGGAAAAATGAACATTAAACCACTAGGCGATCGCGTGTTAGTCGAAGCGCTCGAAGCAAAAGAACAGGTAAAAGGCGGAATTTTTATTCCCGACAGTGCAAAAGAAAAACCACAGGAAGCTAAAGTAATAGCTCTCGGCACAGGCAAGCTGGACGACAATGGCAAAAGACTTCCTTTTGAAGTAAAAGTTGGCGATATTGTTATAGTCAGCAAATACGGCGGCACAGAAATAAAGTTTGATGACAAGGAATACAAGATTTTGAATTCCGATGACATACAGGCTGTAATAGTTAAGTAATTTAAATAAGAAAAGGAGTTATATAAAAATGGGTGCAAAACAATTGTTATTTGATGACAAAGCTCGCCGCGCTCTTCTTGCCGGCGTAGAAAAGTTAAGCAGAGCTGTAAAAGCTACTCTTGGGCCAAAAGGGCGCAATGTAGTTTTGGATAAAAAATTCGGCTCACCGACAGTAACTAAAGATGGCGTATCAGTAGCTAAGGAAATCGAACTCGAATGCCCCTTTGAAAACATGGGTGCTCAGATGGTTCGCGAAGTTGCAAGCAAAACTTCTGATATCGCCGGAGATGGTACAACCACGGCTACAGTCCTGGCAGAAGCAATATATCGTCAGGGATTGAAAAACGTCACAGCTGGCGCAAATCCAATGAGTTTGAAACGCGGTATTGACAAAGCTGTAGAATCCATTGTAGCAGAACTTGTCAACTTCAGCAAAAAAGTAGAAGATCGCGAACAAATTGCCCAGGTTGCTACTATTTCAGCCAATGGCGACAGCACTATCGGCGAAACTATTGCTGATGCTATGGATAAGGTAGGCAAAGACGGCACAATCACAGTAGAAGAAGCAAAAACTATCGAAACTACTCTTGATGTTGTCGAAGGCATGCAGTTTGACAAAGGATATCTCTCTCCTTATTTTGTAACAAACTCAGAAAATATGGAAGCTATCCTGGAAGAAGCTCTAATCCTCATATATGAAAAGAAAATCAGCAATCTTAATGATATGCTCCCGCTTCTCCAGTCTGTAGCAAAACAGGGCAAACCTTTCCTGATTATCGCTGAAGATGTAGAAGGCGAAGCTCTCGCAACTCTCGTAGTTAATAAACTCCGCGGCACATTGAATGTATGCGCAGTCAAGGCTCCAGGATTCGGCGATCGCAGAAAAGCTATGCTTGAAGATATCGCTATTCTGACCGGCGGAAAATGCGTTACTGAAGATATCGGCATCAAGCTCGAATCTGTAACAGTAGATATGCTTGGAAAAGCCAAGAGAGTCACGATCGACAAAGAAAACACCACAATCGTTGAAGGCGCAGGCAAACAATCCGATATTATCGCCAGAGTTAACCAGATTCGTAAACAGATTGAAGAAACAACATCTGATTATGACAGAGAAAAACTCCAGGAAAGACTTGCCAAGCTCGCAGGCGGCGTAGCTGTTATCAATGTCGGTGCTGCTACAGAAACGGAAATGAAGGAAAAGAAAGCAAGAGTAGAAGATGCTCTACATGCCACAAGAGCTGCTGTAGAAGAAGGTATCGTTCCCGGAGGCGGCGTAGCATTAATTCGCGCTCTTAAGGGTTTGGAAAATCTCAAGCTTACTGATGCAGACGAAGCAATCGGCGTAGAAATAATCAGACGCGCTGTTGAAGAACCTGTCCGCCAGCTTGCAATAAACGGCGGTTATGAAGGCTCTGTCATCGTTCAAGAAATAATGAAGAGAAAAGGCAATGAAGGCTTTGATGTAGCCAAAGGTGAATACACAGACATGGTTAAGTCTGGTATCATTGATCCTACAAAAGTTTCAAGAACAGCTCTTCAGAATGCTTCTTCCATTTCAGGACTTCTGCTCACCACAGAATGCCTAATAACAGAACTTCCTGAAAAGGATAAACCTGCTATGCCAGGGCCTGGCGGAATGGGCGGCATGGGTGGAATGGACGGGATGATGTAATCCATCACATTTCCATTAAGTTTAAAGGGGCGTTTATCCGCCCCCTTTTTTATGCCATAAAGTTTCAAAACTACCTGAAAACTTCAAATATTAAACTCTCTCCATTATTCTTCAGTAATCTCCAATACCGGTTTTCCTTCTCCATTTCCTGAACCTGAAAAACGGTATATTTTTGTGACGACCCCATCGAATGGTGAATATACAGAGCTTTGCTTAATCTGAATATCATCTATCTTAACAGCAAGCTGAGCCTTTTCATAATCAACTTCTGACTGATAATAATCCAACAATGAAACACTATGGGTCTTTATAAGCTTTGACCTTCTTTCGAAAAGTGCTTTGTTGTATTTTTCTATGCTAGCGTCAGATAGTTTCTGAGCCTCTATATCTGCCATATCTGTTTTAAAAAGCAGTTGGCCCTTCTTAACTTTTTCGTCAACTTTCACTTTGACATCAAGAATACCAGCCCAGCGGGTACAAAGAAGAGTTGTCTTATTTGCTGTATCTACATTGACTTTCCCTTCAGTCACATACATTTCTGGGGCATTATCTTCGAGCCCAGAGCCATCATATCTGATAATCTGGGTTACGGTACCATCAAAGGGCGCATAGTATTTCGAGAATGCGATTTGCGCTTCTATCTTCTTCAACTGTTGTTCAGCAGCAGTATAGTCTCTTTGGCATTGTTGATAATCATCTAGGGAAATAGAATGTTTTTCCTGAAGTTCCTTTGCTTTCTCTGCCACGCCTTTTGTAAAGTCAACTAGATTTTCATAGTATTTTTTTTGAGCTTCGAAAATGTCCTGGTTCATCTGAAAAAGGAGTTGCCCTTTCTTTACCTCTTCTCCTAATTTTACATCCAATATCACCACGCCCTTATAGATTGAAGCAATTTCAGCCACACGCAGAGGAGCAGCCTGATCGTTTTGTGTTTTAACTGCTTCTTCAGCAGCAACAGCACTAAAAATGAGTGAAGCAACAACAGCGATCGTCAAAATTGACTTTGTCATATTACCTCTTTTTATGAGTCTTTAATTTATTGGTTTGAAATAAGAGGCCGCTTTGACCATACAGAATATTTGTACTTTAAAGGAAATATAATATTATGCAGTGTCACAGGCAATCCAGACAACCATGCAGAATTTATTTCTCTTCGTATTCCACAATATCGTCTATAAAATAAATATCAGCTTTCATATACCGAACTAAAGAAGTATCCATTATATGTATTATTTCCTTGACATTGTGAGGTTGAACTTCGGATATTTCCACTATTGGATTTGTCAGGATCGCCGCATGAGTATGCGAGACAAGGTTTGACTTCTGCTTATTGTAAGGATTATAATAGAGAACCGACTCAAGTTTCTTATTTATGTCTTTTTCATCTTTTCTCTCCATGTTACTTATAACGCCCATAAAGGCAATGCTCATATTGGTATCATGAAGTTCTGCCTCTGTAAAATATTTCTTTTCATAAGTAAAAATATTTTCTTTTTCTATGGGGGAATATGTTATTGACTTTGATCTGAGCAAGCTTAGTTCAGCGCACCCAATTACGGCAAGAGGCTTTTCTGATATTAAATAAATTTGACGGTAAATACTTTCTAAGGTTAAACTTCTTTCAAGCGAACAATATGAAATCTCCATATTTTCAACACAGCCTTGAGGAACTAAAAACATTCCTGAAGTTACAAACTCAGGGCCCCACATTAAAGGGTCTCTTTCTTTGCGCGTTTTGTCTGTTCTGCTCGAATATATCAGAGAGTTCATCAGGATGCATTCGCCAAGGTTATATATTCCTTGAGGAGATCCCAACTCAAATCCGAACTTAACCTTAGAAGCATCAAAACGCCTGTTCTTAAGTTCTTCTGGGACTATGCCGTTTATCACATTGTCCACTGACCCTATATATGCAAGGATATTTCCTTTCTCACTTTTATTTCTTATTTTCAAATCTTTCATAAATATCCAAAAATCAGATTGAGATGTTGTGATTTAAGGTTACAAACAGCTCTTTGTTTCCCGAGTAATCTATTGGTATGTCTATTAGCACAGGGACTTCAGAACATACGGCTTCATCAAGAATACCTTTAAAGTCTTCAATGGAGTTCATTTTATAGCCTTTCGCTCCAAAAGCTTTCGCATAAGAGACGATATCTATTGCTCCGATATCAACTCCGCTCTTTCTTTTGTACTTTAATGTTTCTTGCTCTAATACCATATTATAAGTCCCGTCTGTCCATATGAAGTGGATAAATGGCAGTTTTTCTCTAACCGCAGTCTCTAACTCCATGGAAGAGAAGAGAAACCCTCCATCTCCTGAGATTGAGAAAATTCGTTTTTCGGGATAAGTGAGCTTAGCTGAAATGGCCCAAGGCAAAGCCACTCCTAAAGTCTGCTGCCCGTTGCTGAAAAAAATCTGCCTTGGTTTATACACAATAAAATATCTTGCCATCCACATATAAACAGTACCAATATCGCACATTACCAGATCATCGTCGTTCACATAATCTCTGAAGGCCTTGATAAACTGAAGAGGATGTATTATATCTTTTTTGTAATCATTAAGGCCATAATTTATATTTTTTAATAACTCACCGTGCAAATTATCAATCACTTTTCTTATCCTAGGTACTACAATAGGTAGAAAAAGCATTTCTGAGAGAGCGCCAATATTATATGAAATATCTCCCAATACTTCAGCAGACGGTTGATAACACAAATGAATTTGAGACGGAACAGAATCAATATGTACTATCACTTTCAAGCGTGAGGCATTCCATATTTCAGGGTCATATTCCACAGGATTATAGCCCACAGTAATGACTACATCCGCTTCATCCAGAAGACGATCCCCAGGTTGGTTCCTGAATAATCCTACTCTTCCTATAAAGTTGCTAAAGAGTTCTCTTGACACAACCCCTGCTCCCTGATAAGTAGCAATTACTGGCAGTTTGTGCTTTTTTATCAGATCCCTTAACGGCCCGACATTTTTCTCCAAACTTGCATCTTCTCCTAAAAAAAGTACTGGCAGCTTTGCTTCAGTTATGAGTTTTGACGCTCTTATCAACTCACTTTCAGGAGCCATCCCATAATGAATGCTTCTGCTTTCATTAAGAGCTGTTTCTCTTGTAATTTCTCTAAGAACGTCACTAGGTACACTTATAAAACAAGCACCTTTTCTCGGAGCCTTGGAAATTCTAAAAGCATTTTCAATAATTTCAGGAATATTTTTCACATCGTTTATGGAAACGCTTTTCTTGGTGACTGCTTCCATGATTCTTGCATTATCAGTGTTTTGATGAGAACTCTTTAACAGCATATCTCTAGACACACTACCACCGAGAGCAATAACAGGATCACCTTCCGTTGTGGCTGTCAAAAGCCCTGTCGCAAGATTGCAAACTCCTGGGCCTGACGTCACAAGCACCACGCCTGGCTCCCCAGTAAGTCGCCCATAGGCTGCTGCCATAAATGCGGCATTTTGTTCATGCCTACATAAAATCAGCCTTATAGGAGAATCCAACAAGGCGTCAAATACAGCATCTATTTTCGCTCCAGGAATACCGAAAATAAATTTAACGGCATTTTTCTCGAGACATTTCACTAAAAGCTGGGCACCGGTAACTTCAAAACTCATATCATTTACCTTCAAATAAAATAAATTGAAATATTCTTATCCTCAGATAATTCCCTAAGAATATTTAAGTTTAGCTATTTTTTCAATAATAGTACATTGTTTAGAATATTATGTTAAAATCATTAGTTAGTTTTTGGAAACTAAAAAATACAAAAGGAAGAGATATGAGAAACAGGACAATTTCACCACTCGGGCTTCTGTTTATTTCAGTAAGCGCAATTCTTGGTTCAGGTTGGTTATTCGGTTCATTTTACGCCGCGCAGATAGCTGGCCCCGCCGCTATTTTGTCATGGATAATCGGCGGAATGCTTGTAATTGTTATCGCTTTCACCTTTGCGGAATTGGGGTCGTCAGTTCCAGTGTCAGGCTCCAGTGTCAGAATACCTCAGTTCACACATGGAAAAGTAGTAGGGATATTCTGCTCCCTTAACACATGGTTCTGCTATGTAACCTTGACAGTAATAGAAGTGCTGGCTGTTATGCAATACTTGTCTTTCTACTTCCCATCAATAATATATCCGGGGAAAGGCGGACTTACATTCATGGGCTATGTTGTAGCTACAATTCTGCTGTTTTTCATGAGCGTCATAAACACCTATTCTGTAAAGTTCATTGTAAGATTCAATACTTTTCTTACCCTGATAAAAATAGTTGTGCCCCTTTTTGTGAGCGTTCTCCTTTTTGATTCATACTTCCATATACAGGCTGCGGGCAAACCTGTAGTAAAAACCCTGATTGAATTTGCCCCGTTCGGATGGCATGGCGTATTTGCAGCTATATCTGCAGGCGGCGTGATCTTTTCATACAATGCATTCAAACAGGCTTCGGAAATGGCAGGGGAAGCAAAAAACCCTAATTTTTCTGTCCCTTTCGCTATAGTCGGTTCAGTGGTGCTTTGCATGGTTGTTTTTATATTTCTTCAAACAGGTTTCATTGCAGCTCTCTCTCCCCAGGACCTGAAAAATGGTTGGACTCATCTGGCATTAATGAATGACCAGAGTCCCTTTGTGAGCCTCCTTGCTGAGCACGGCATAAATTGGGCCATTCCAATTCTCTATTTTGCTGCGATAATCTCGCCTCTGGCAGCTGCACTTGTTTACTGCACAAGCGCAGCAAGATCGCTCTACGGAATAGCCGCAAATGGTTATGCCCCTCAGGTGTTGCTTAAGCTTAATAAGAGAAATGAATCGGCTCTCACTGTATGGATTAACTTTATTCTTGCTGTCATTATATTTCAGTTTTTCAAAAACTGGGATCAGATTGCCAGTTTATTGACTTGCCTTTTTGCTATTTCCTATGGCTTGGCTCCAGTGTGTATGCTAGCGCTCAGAGTCAAACTCCCATCGCACCTGCGCCCATTAAAACTGCCTTGGGGATATGCTTGGGCTTATGCCGCATTTTTCATAACTACCCTTTTAATTTACTGGGTAGGTTGGGAGACTATTTCAAAAGTCGCATGGTTCTTTCTCTTTTGTATTATTGTGACTGTAATATTCCAGAAAACTACAGGAAAAGGTTTTCAGGATTTCAAAGAAGACTGGAAAGCCTCTATGTGGTTATGGTTTTACCTGATCACCATAATTATCTCCTCAAAATTAGGAGACTATGGTAATGGATTAGGCAAATTAACCGGATTATACAGCCTTATATTTATAGCTGTTACCTCAGGTATAGCCCTATATCTTTCCGCAAAGTTCACACTCGCCCCTGAACATATTCAGCATCAAATAGACAGTAGCGTTACCAGAGATAGAAAAGATTAATATATTGAAGAAAAACCGCTAAATGAAGATATTAAGTTACAGAGAGAAGGACTTTGAAGAAAAGATTGAACTGTTATATCACAGAAAAGCTTTTTCTGAAGATATAGCTAAAGAAGTTCTCCCCATCCTTGAAGATGTGAAAATTAGAGGGGACGTCGCCATTGCCGAATATGCTCTTAAATTCGACAAAGCAGCATTGGATCCGGGTCAATTTTTAGTTTCAGAAGATGAAATCAAAGAAGCTGATTCTTTGGTTTCTGAAGCCAAAAAAAATGCAATTATTACGGCCTTAGAAAATATCACATCTTTTGCTTTGAAACAGAAACCTAAAAATTGGACTTATTCCCCAAGAAACGGAGTCCAATTAGGAGAGACATTCTCACCTTTTTCGAGAATAGGAACTTATATCCCAGGCGGGACAGCACCTTTAGTTTCGACCGCTATCCACACAATAGGTATAGCAAAAGCAGCAGGTGTGACTAATATTGCTGCCGTAACCCCATCTGACAAAAATGGAAAAATAAACCCCGAACTTCTCTTCTCCATGCACAAAGCCGGCGCATCGGAAATATACAAACTGGGGGGAGCCTATGCCATTGCAGCTTTGGCTTACGGAACGCAAAGCATCCAAAAAGTTGAAAAAATAGTAGGCCCGGGAAATGCATATGTGACCGCCGCAAAGAAGTTTGTTTATGGCGATGTAGCAATAGACATGATAGCAGGGCCTTCCGAAATTCTGATTATCGCAGACAATTCCAATAACCCAAACTTCATAGCTGCAGATTTGTTATCACAGGCGGAACACGGAAGCGGACACGAGCAAGCCGTGTTGCTTTCAACTTCTCATGCTTTGATAGAAAGAGTTAAGGATTCTCTTGAAAAACAAGTTAAAAGGCTTAAACGTTCTTCTGCTATAAAAAAGGTAATGGCTGACGGTATTATTCTTATTGAAACAGAAAACACAGAACACTCAATAGAGATAGCCAATAATTATGCTCCTGAACATTTGGAGATTATGTGCAAATATTTTGATGACTTTGCTGAAAAAATAACCACTGCCGGCGCAATATTTCTAGGAGAATTCACTCCTGAAAGTGTCGGCGACTTCGTGGCGGGGCCAAGTCATGTACTGCCTACAGGCGGAAGCGCTAAATATTTTAGTGGTATAACTATTAACACTTTTATAAGAAGGTCGAGTTTGATTAAATATTCCAAAGACGCATTGGAGAAAGAAGTCCCTATAATAGAGCGATTTGCCGAAATGGAAGGCCTTGATGCCCACGGCAATTGCGCTCTTATTAGATTCAGTAACTATACCGGACTATAGTTAACTTATTACTTTATATAGCCAAACATGAATACTTACTTTAGAAAAAATATCAAAAATATGGAGGGGTACACTCCAGGAGAACAGCCCAAGCAAGAAGGGTTAATCAAGTTGAATACTAATGAAAACCCATATCCCCCATCGCCTAGCGCAGCAAAACTTCTCACTAATTTTTCATCGGGAAGATTAAGATTGTACCCCGACCCGCTGTCCGATGATTTAAGAAGAACTATAGCTAAGACTTATGGTTTTACCGTTGAAAACTTAATAACTGGAAATGGTTCGGACGACATTCTTAATATAATTATAAGAACCTTTGTTGATGAGGGTGAAAAAATCATTTGTTTCGATCCATCATACACTTTATATAGCATACTGTCCACAATTCAGGGTGCTCAAACATATACTCTTAGTCTTAATGATGATTTTACTATCCCAAGTGACTTCCTCCAATCCAAACTGGATCAACTTTCTCAACAACAAAATCTCAAGGTCTTTTTTATAGCTAACCCAAATTCGCCAACTGGAAACGCCTTTCCTATCAGTGAAATAGAAACAATATGCTCCAAATTTCAAGGAATCGTAGTGGTTGACGAGGCATATGCAGATTTTGCCGATGACAACGCTCTGAGATTACTTAAAAAATTTGATAACTTAATAATTTCCAGAACCCTCTCAAAAAGTTATTCCATGGCAGGAGTAAGGCTGGGTTGGGCTATATCATCGCCATCTATTATCAAGGAAATGATCAAAGTTAAAGACTCCTACAATGTCAGCTTGCTTTCTCAGCTTCTTGCTATCGGTGCCCTGAATGACCAACCATATTTCAATGATATAATTTTTAAAATTAAGGCTACAAGAGAAAAGCTCATCAACAACCTAAAAGAACTTCGGTTTACAGTCATCCCTTCTCAATCGAATTTTATAATGGCTTCCCCGCCCAATAAAAACGGGAACGAGTTATTCCTTTTTCTCAGGCACAAAAACATTTTAGTAAGATATTTTCCTGCTCATAAAACTAAAGCATTCATCCGAATCACGGTAGGAAAGGATGAGGACATGCAAAAATTAATTACATGCTGCAAAGACTACGTCCTAACCGCTAAATAGTCTATGATATGCAAAAAATGCAAAAACGAAAATAAAGCAGGAACACTTCACTGTATAAACTGTGGTTATGAATTAGTATCTAACCATTTTAGTATAAAAAAACTGCTCATCTACTCCACTATATCATTAGCCATCCTTGTATGGGTGGCAGTTTCGTTCTTTCCTCTATCACAGAACCAGACAACCGCCACAGAAAAAAAGGAGATTTCCTCCGCCATAATAGGAAAGACTGAAAAAGAAAATTATCAAAAATTAGATAACGAAGTTTCTCAGAATTTTGAAAGAATTGACATAACATATGCAAGTGGGGAAATTAAGACTTTCCAGACTTATATGTCTAGGCAAAATATTGCAGCCATACCACTAAGCCTAATCAAAAGCGCTTCGTCTATTACTTGCGGAGAAGTTAACAATAAAAAAACGATAGAAACCTATTTCTGGGATACAGATAATAATGTAGTATTTATTAATCTGCCATTTAAGGACAAAGACAACTTTCTCAATAAGGCTTACAAAATAGGAGATTGGACTGCTGCTAACCCTTTCTATCTGTTTTCATCTGACTCTAAGACTCCAACAGAAATAAAACTTTTCAAAATAATAGAAAAACAAGGGGACTTATTAGTCATAGAATCTAACCTTTTACAAAAAGAAGCACCATCCATAATAGTTCAGGACGATGAATTGGTAGGGTGGGTTTTCCCTTCCATGCAAAAAAGTATTGCCTACCTTTGGTTAGGCGAAGAACGTGCCCTACCTTCTGATGAACCCGTTATCCCTTCAGCAATTCTCTATCTACTGTGTAGCAACAAAGATTCTCTAGCTAAGAAGCTGGACTCCTTGGATAAAAATGTGCTTAGTCAATATCTTTCAGATTTAGTTTTATTTATGAAAAAAAACGATAAAAACAATGCTGATTATATTCGGAAAGTATCCTTTTTGACCGAAGCTTTTTGCGTTAGGCTAACTGAAATTGGATCAACAAGAGAGATAGCTGATAGGCTCGACCCGGAAATTGTTGCCATGACTGACAATAAGAATACGCTAGAAATATTCGCCCAGGCCAATGTGAGTATTTACGGTTATGGCAAAGCTATTGACTTGCTTAACGATGTCTTAGCCATGAATAAAAGCACCGACAGTTTCAGAACACGTACTTATGCTATTATATCAGGCCTTTATATCGATTGGATTGAATCTCTAATTGTAAAAGATGATAATACAAATGCTAAATCCGTGTGTAAAACAGCGCTCCTACTCTTCCCTGATAACCAAAAAATAAGACTTCTTGAAGCAGAAATCTATCTGAAATTTGGAGACTGGGAAAAAGCAGAATCTATAATACAAAGCATGAATTTTGATGCAAAGTTTATACCTGAGGTGAAGAGAATCAAGGAAATAATTGCCGATATAAAATCCTCGGAAAATAAAATTATCATAGAGTTTGAACCAAATCCGACCAACACCATATTTCTGGATGCTATCATAAATGGTAATGTCCGTCAAAAATTCATCGTTGACACAGGGGCTACCCTTGTTAGCATTCCATCAAAAACTGCGGCATCTCTAAACATAGCGCCTTCTGCATGCACAGAAAAAACAATATCAACAGCAAGCGGAATTTTCCGAACAAAAGAAGTAATTCTTGACTCCATAACAATCAATAACAGAAAAATATCCAATATCCAAGCTGTTATAATAGACCTTCCTGATGACCAAGGAATAGGACTTTTAGGCATGAGTTTTCTAAACAAATTCCATGTCGAACTCAACAATACTGCCGGCAAACTCCTCCTTACCCCAAAAGAAATTAACTAAATCTTTGTGTCTGACACGGTAGCAAACTTCGCACTTCAGGGCTATCATTTGAATATCCAGCTTATATAACAACAACATTTCATTTGCCTCAGACGACTAAAAGAGGAGAGAGCATATTAACATGAGACTAGATAAAGAAAACTTATACCCCATTCTTTTCACCCCGATTTACAAAGAAATCATCTGGGGTGGAGATATGATGCAAAGCCATCTCGGAAGAACTTTACCCAAAACCACCCTTCCAATTGGAGAGGCATGGGAAATTGTCGATAGGCCTGGCTCTCAAAGTGTCGTTGAAAATGGCTCTCTTAAGGGCAAGACTCTTAGAGAACTGATTGAGACGTATGGAGGCAGTCTAGTAGGAGAGAAGTACGCAAATAAACTTTTTCCTCTTCTTGTTAAGGTTATTGACGCAGGACAAAGACTCTCTCTACAGGTTCATCCCGATGAGGCGACATGCCGCAAAATCAAAGGAGCAGAACCCAAAACGGAGATGTGGTATATCATAGCAGCAAAAAAAGACGCAAAAATATTTGTTGGATTGAACCACAAAGCTACAAAGGGGAGTTTCCTTTCAACATGCCAGTCTGTTGAAGTAGAGAAGTATTTACAAGTATCCAAATCGGTTCCCGGAGACGCATATTTTATTAGTGCCGGAACTGTTCATGCCATAGGCGAGGGAAACCTTTTATTTGAAGTTCAACAGAACTCCGAAACTACTTTTAGAATCAGCGATTGGGGAAGAATAGGAGCCGATGGAAAACCTAGAGAACTACATTTGGAAAATGCCCTTCAAAGTATACACTTCATGCAGAGATCATCCTCAAAAATATCGGGAGTCACTGGTGGAACTCCTCATAACCGAAAGTTTCCTATAATCCAATATTGCCCTTTCTTCAGGGTTGACGATCTCAGACTTACCGGAAAATGGGATGACACTACGACTTCCGGCGGCTCAGGACAATTCCATATTATAACTTCAGTCAACGACTCTATATCTATCCAGAAAGATGGTATGACTACCGAATTGCCTAAGGGGAGAAGTGCTCTTATTCCGGCAGCTTTTGGTCAATACTCTATTTTGGCAAACGAGACCTCTGAGTCAACTGTTTTAAAAACTCTAGCATAATCCTTACTACACAAAATCATGAATTTAAGCATAATTGATGACCTAAAGTCATTCTTGTCAGTCAACTATTCCGTTCCCAAAAACTCCATCAGCATACAGTTAGACATTTGTCCTCCAAATATGGAAGGAGAATTAACAGTAAACTGCTTTAAGCTTGTTCCAATCCTTAAGTCAAAGCCAGAAACCATATCAAATTCAATTTTTGAATTTCTCAGCACTCATGCAGAAATAGCAAAGGCTAATGTCGTTAAAGCGTTCGTTAACTTCAGCCTTAATGCCGATGCGCTTTTCAGAGATACTGTTTCCGACTCAAAGAAAATCCTTGAATCTGCCAAAGTCGGCAATAACGAGAAAAAAAGAATACTAATTGAATATTCTGCGCCAAATACAAATAAACCTCTGCATCTCGGCCATTTAAGAAATAACACTCTCGGAATGTCCCTTGCTTCCCTTTTAAGAAGGGTAAACCATGATGTTTTTGCGGTTAATCTGATAAATGACAGAGGAATTCACATCTGCAAATCCATGCTTGCATATAAGAAATACGGCAATGGCATCACACCTGAAACTTCTGGAAAAAAAGGAGATCATCTGGTCGGAGACTTCTATGTCAGATTTGATCAGGAATTAAGAAAAGAGTTGGCATCTTTGAGAGAGGCCCATCCTGAATACAAAGACAAAAGTGATGAAGATCTTTTCGCTTTGACTCCAATCGGACAGGAAGCTCAAGAGATACTTAGGCAATGGGAAGACTCAGATCCTGAGATTATAAAATTATGGAAAACCATGAATGAATGGGTAATTAATGGATTTGATGCTACATATAAGCGGATGGGAATAAAGTTCGATAGAATATACCTTGAAAGCGATACATATAAGCTGGGCAAGGACATAGTCCTCAAAGGCGAAAAAGATGGTGTCTTCAAGAGAAGGCCAGATGGTGCAATATTTGTCGATTTGAAGCCTTTGGGACTGACTGAAAAAGTACTGCTTCGCTCGGACAATACTAGCGTTTACATAACCCAGGATATCGGTACAACGCTTAAAAAAGATGCGGACTTTCACCCCGATCAACAAATCTGGGTTGTCGGAGACGAACAGATACATCACTTCAAAACTCTTTTTGCCATTATGAAAGTCCTTGGATACAAATGGTCGGATAAGCTTTATCACCTTGCATACGGCATGATAAATCTACCTTCCGGAAAAATGAAGAGCAGAGAGGGTACGGTCGTAGATGCAGACAATCTATTTGATGACATGCGTGACCTGGCAAAAAACGCCACATTAGAAAGACTAAATGGCGAAATACCTGAGGACATAGACAGCAGATCTGAAATCATCGCCATTGGCGCATTAAAATTCATGCTTCTTAAATTTAATCCCAAAACCACTATCCTCTTTGACCCACAGGCATCAATCAAATTCGAAGGAGACACAGGGCCTTATGTTCAGTATGTTTGCGCCAGAATCAATTCAATACTAAAGAAGTATGATAAAGAGGAAAAAAGCTCAAATAGCAACATTAACTGGTCTCTTCTGGATACAAAATGGGAAAAGGAACTTGCAGTCATGGCCTCATTTTACCCAGAGGCTTTATTATCTGCTGCTGAGAAATTAGACTGCTCTGTTCTCGTTAGCTATCTTCTTGATTTATCTAAGGCTTACAATTCGTTCTACCGTGAATGTTCTGTCTTAAACGCAGAAAGTACGGAACTAAAAAAAGCCAGAGTAGCACTAAGTTGGGCTATCAAGGACATCATTTCCGATGGCCTTAAAACCCTGACCATAGATATACCTGAAGTAATGTGATGAAGAGGTGTTATTCCTTTTTCTTTGTTCCATTGTTCATACTTACCCTTTCTTCATGCGTTCCTGAAAAACCTCATGAGATATTGGTTTCTTACAAAAGCGCTAACATCATAGGCTATGAAAACAAGCCGATAATAGTAGACACTGAATTTCTTCCCTCAATGTACAAAATAGACTCCTACGCAAAAGAGAACGGTGTCATTATCTATGTCACCAGTTCTTTTAGAACTCCAGACCAAAAGTTGACAGGAGCGATAGTTCCTCCTTCTAAAAAATCTAATCATCTGGCGGGGCATGCGATAGATATGAATGTCTACTATGATGGGATACTGTATGACTCAAGATCCCTTAAGAAGTCAAACATGGCTAAACTCCCGCCTAATGTCAGAAATTTCATAAATGATGTCCGCAATAACAAAGCTCTCAGATGGGGCGGCGACTTTAATACAGAAGACCCTGTCCATATAGATGATGATCTAGGTGCAAACCCAAACGTATGGCAATCCAAGTTTGAAGCATGCCAGCAATACGGGATAAATAATCAATAACAAATAAGAGGACAAGCCATGAGTAAAATTCAAATTAACAATAATCTGTCAATCCCAATGCCTGTGGTTTTAGTAGGAACAGAGTTTGAGGGTAATATAAATTTCATGACTGTAGGCTGGGTAAGCAGAGTTAACTCCGTGCCACCAATGATAGGCATTGGCATCAACAAGGCTCATCTGACAAATGCGAATATAAAATCATCAGGTAAGTTCACTATAAACTTCCCGAATACTAATTTAATACCCAAAACAGACCACTGCGGAATTGTAAGCGGACATAAAAAAGACAAATCAAAAGTCTTTGAAACTTTCTATGGTTCGATGAACGTCCCGATGATAAAAGATTGCCCGATTGCTATTGAGTGCACACTCGTGGAAACTGTCGATCTTCCATCTAATACTTTATTCATTGGAGAAATAAAAGGTGTATGGGCAGAAGAAGCGGTTATAGATGGCAATAAACTCAACTTTGATGCTTCTGAACTCCTTATTCTGACCATGCCGGATAATCAATATAGAGCTATGAGCAAACCAATTGCGAAAGCCTGGAATCAGGAAAACAAAGAATTAAATCTGAAATAATGCGTTTTGCATAACTAGAACCTGGGAAAACACCGATATCTGTCGCTTCGCATCATTTTTTTGTATCTTATAGGCTGGATGCGTGTTTTTGGTATTGATTGTGTTAGAATTATTGGTGCAACGTATTTAAAAACAACTCTATTGTGAGGCATTAAAATGAATTATGTTTTTATTTCTCCTCATTTCCCGCCAAACTTCTACAATTTCTGCGTTGAATTGAAAAATGCAGGAGCAACTGTCCTGTCAATCGGTGACGCGCCATACAGCGAATTCAGGCAAGAGCTGAAAGATGCAATTACAGAATACGCTCAAGTAGATATGACCAATTACGATAAGGTCTATAGAGCCATAGCTCTCTTTGCGAGCAAATACGGCAAAATAGATCGTATAGATTCACAAAATGAGTACTGGCTGTCTCTGGAAGCACAAATCAGGCAGGATTTTAACATTTTTGGACAAAAACCAAAACATCTGAAAGTAAACCAGAGTAAACTCGGCATGAAAATGATATATGATGAAGTTGAGGTACCCTGTGTCGAAGCCATGCCAGTCTCGGTTAGCCCTGATATATTGGGCGACTTTATTAACAGGCACGGTTATCCTTTCATAATAAAACCAGACAAAGGAGTTGGTGCTAGCAGCACATACAAAATAGAAAATCAGGAGCAGATGTTTCACATCCTCAAAGATCTGCCGCCTGGCTTTGTCATCGAACCTTTCGTAGTTGGCCAAATTGTTACATTTGATGGACTAACCGATAGAAACGGGGACATAATATTTTATGCTTCGTTTGAGTTAAGTGAGGACGTCCTAAGTTCGCTGAAGGATCAAAAAGATTCTTTCTATTTCTATAACAGATACATTGATCCAGTACTAGAAAAGTACGGACGAAAAGTAGTTAAAGGCTTTAATGTCAAAGAAAGGTTTTTCCATTGTGAGTTTTTCAAAACTCCCAATGGTGAATATAAGGCCATCGAAATCAATGTCAGGCCTCCAGGAGGCTATGCTCTCGATATGCAAAACTACTCCTGTGACATCAATCTTTACAAAATCTTTGCCGAACTGGTAGTCAAAAATTTCAACATGTTAACTTTTGAGAGAAAATATAATGTCGCAACTGTATTAAGGAGAGATCGGTTCAGATACGCTCACTCCCCTGATGAAGTAATGAAGACTTTAGGTCCAGTAGCCGTTGAATACAAAAGGCTTCCTGAAATTTTTGCAGCTGCCATGGGCAATGACACATTTATCCTTAGGCACCCTAAGCACAAGGAGCTTTTTGAAGCGGTATCTTTTGCTTTACAAAAAACATAACCGCAACAGAAATAGATTCAAACTCAGCCACCCCCCTGAAAAGCACAATATCGGACAAGGTATGAGATTTCTTGTCCGGTTTTTTTTTATACTAGAAACAACTAAACATAAACCTTGCCGCCGACTATACATAGAGACCTGACCTCTTCTTCTGTAAAGTTATTGCGGTTGTCAGAACATATAAAATCTCCGCCGACTTCTTTAGGGCATCCTTTCAAAGAAACAAGTTTGTTATCAGAACAGTCAAAGTTACCTAACACTATTCTAGGGCCTCCTTCAAGTGACACTAATTTATTATCAGAACAAACAAAGTTACCTCCGACTAAATTCGGACAGCCTTTAAGAGACACAAGCTTATTGTCAAAACAAATAAAATTACCTCCAACAGTTTCAGGACATCCTTCAAGAGAAGTGAGCTTATTTCTGGAACACCAAAAGTCCTCTCTTACTATTGATGGTGATCCTTCAAGTGATCTGAGCCCCTTATCATTACAAATATAATTATCACATACTAAAATGACTCTCCCCTTTACATTACATACAGCCCTTACTTCTTCTTCCGTGAAAGTTTTAGTATTGTTCCATATCAAGAAATCTCCTCTAACTATTTTAGGGCATCCTTTAAGCGAAGTAAGCTGATTCCACGAGCAAACAAATTTTCCTTTAATCTCGTTAGGAGATCCTTCCAGTGAAGTTAGCTGATTCCATGAACAATCGAATTTTCCGCCGACCACCTTAGGTGCTCCTTCCAACGAAGTAAGGCTATTATGTGCGCACGAAAAGTCACCTCCTATTTCTCTCGGGCAGCCTCCAAGCGAAACGATGTTGTTATGCATGCACAAAAAATCACCCCTGACTTCCTTGGGGGAACCGGCAAGAGAAACCAAGTGATTCCATGAACAAGCAAACTTTCCGTTCACTTCTCTCGGGCCGCCGGCAAGTGAAGTTAGCTGATTCCATGAACAAACAAATTTTCCGCCCACTGCTTTAGGAGCGCCGACGAGAGAGGTAAGCTTGTTCCTAAAACAAACAAAATCACCATCTACTATTTTGGGAGAGTTTTCAAGAGAAGTTAGTTGGTTGCCGGAACACCAAAAGTCGCCAGGAATCTCTTTTGGAACGCCTTCAAGCGATGTAAGATTATTTTTGTAACAATCAAAGTCTTCGCCAACTTTTTTGGGACATCCCACAAGCGAAGTAAGGTTATTTCTGGCACACCTAAAGCTCCCGCCGATCTCCCTTGCGCAACCTTCAAGAGACGTAAGATTATTGTGTGAACAAACCAAATCTCCTGTAATTATTTTTGGACTATTTATAAGAGATGTAAGTTCATTATGCGAACACCAAAGATCTCCATCTATTTTTTCAGGGGCTCCTTTAAACGTTGCTAACTTATTGAAAGAACACCTCAGGCTCCCATTGATTTCTTTAGGGCAACCCTCAAATGACATGATCTGATTGAAAGAGCAAGCAAAGTCTCTCCCGATAATTTCAGGGCATTCTTCCAATGATGTAATTTGATTATGCGAACACCTGAAGTATCCACCTACTTCTCTTGGACATCCTTTCAATGATGTTAGTTTATTCCGATGACAATCAAAATTCCCAGTAATTTTTTTCGGAAACCCTTCCAGCGATTTAAAGTTGTTAAATGAACAAATTAAATCGCCGTTAGTTTCACTTAGACGCTCAATAGGCTCGCTGAGATTTTTCTTTGACCAGTCAATGTTCATTTAGTAACCGTTTATTTTTAATATCATATATTTCCAGATATATTATAAAGCATTTACTTTTCAATAACAACTTTTACCTGATCACCAGGCATCAACACATATCTTTCCTGAGGGAAATAAATTAATTCTCCCTCTTTCAAATCAGCTGGAGGATTATTTAACACAACGTCAAACAGCTTAAGTTTACCAGGATCACTAAGCGCTTCCAAAGTTATAAAACCGGTATTGAGTCTATTAAGGCCTGCAAGTTTGATATATACTTTCTTTATTTTAAAAGTATTATCTATACCCTCTCCTGGAATCATAGTTCTGACATTATCGGCCATCCATACAAATGCCCTTGAACCATCAAAGTTATCCCCATACTGGGCAAAAAAAAGGCCGATTAATCGGCCTTCAAATGATAGAGAGATTTAGTACGTTATAGCAGATCTGCCTGAATTGTTAATTAAAGATTTAAGTTTGGAATTGAATTCTTTTTCCTTAATCAGATCCTCCATGTCTATATGGAAACGGTACTTCCAATAGTGCTTTGGAATACTCGGCACATTGATCCTTTCGCTATTCGGGTTTTCTACCCTGAGTTTTCCATCAATACCTACTAAATCCTGTATTGGAAATACAGCCCACATGCTTGGAGCATTCAAGTGATCGATAACTATCCTTTCTACAACCCATGGTTCGCAGTAATACGGAGCTTCTCCTCCGCAATTAAGAACTTCATTGTAATACTTCTGGGTTTTAGCCCTGTCTTCTTCCCACCAGCCTCTTACGGTGGACATATCATGGCAGGAAGGAGTACAAACGGACATATAAGGATAATTCTGTGTCAATCCAAAGGCCAAGTAATTCTCCTTCGGCATTCTTTGTATCTTTAAACTAAGTATGCCAAGATCATCCATCACTCCAGGCACACATTCAGGAACCATACCTAAATCTTCCCCGCAAACAAGCATATTGGTAGCTTTAGTCAATGCCGGAAGTTTAACCATAGCCTGTTCACGCCAAAGCCCTTCTTGCCTCTTGTAGAAATAATCAAGATACAAATCATATATTTTCTTTCTTACTTCGCCATCAAGACTCTTAAATGATTCTGTTTTAAATATTTCTATTCTTGGATGATATGAATCCGGTTTATTCCTGTCTTTTATAAAAAGAATATCTACAAGCAATCCGGACAAAGCCTTCTTCATTGAAATTCTGCCAGATCTCTCCGTCTCAGGCATCTCAGGAGATACAAAGAAATACTCATCAATAAGTCTTTGAGATTTAAATTCTTCTTTCAATTCGTATCTGCCTGGGGATACTTCTTTTAAGAACGATTTTATTATAGCAGTTTCCGACCCCTTGAATTTGTTTGCAATCATCTCTTTCGTAATCAAAGCGCCGCATAATACTTTCTCATCCGTCGAAAGCCCAGCATTAGCTATTTCGTCCTTTGATATCGGCAACGCCGGACTAAAGTTTCCAAGCAAACCGCTAATGGCATCATAAGGAATCTGCCATATTCTGAAAAAACCTAAAATGTGGTCAATACGATAAGCGTCAAAGTACTGTGCCATATGGGTAAGGCGACTTCTCCACCATTTGTAGTTATCTTTTGCCATTTCGCCCCAATTGTATGTAGGAAATCCCCAGTTCTGGCCATCTGCTGCATAGTCATCTGGTGGAGCTCCTGCCTGAGCATCCATATTGTAGAGATTTGGTGCAGCCCATGCATCAACACTAAACCTTATTACCCCAATCGGAATATCTCCTTTAAGAACTACGCCATTTTCTCTTGCATAAGAAGCCGCATCAAGAAGCTGTTTATGCAGTTGATATTGAATGTAGTAATGTACAGCTATCTCGTCATAATGTTCAGCTGACGGACTGACAAGAGCCTCAATTTTCTTCTTATCATAGATAGCATACTTTCCCCATTGATTGTAATCAGCAGTGCCATATAGGTCTCTCAAATAGCTGTATGCAGCATAAGGAACAAGCCACTCTTCGTTATTTTTGAAGTACTTTTTAAAATCGGCATCAGAAAATATTTTATCCTTTTGAATATCATAGGCCATCTTATAAATTCTGGATTTTATATTCATCACAGCTTCATAATCTACGCCATTCTTTTCATTAAGAACTTTTCTTCGTTCAGTTAAAATTTCATTTGTAATGCCGAAAGGAAGTTTACCAAGGCCGTCTATGCTTATAAACATCGGGTGAAGAGCAAAAACCGATATTCCTCCGTAAGGATACGAGTCAGTCCATGTGTGAGTTGAAACAGTATCGTTCACAGGCAGGAGCTGTATCATATTTATCCCAACTTCTTTGCACCAGTCAACAAGTACTTTTATGTCAGCAAAATCCCCTACCCCGAAACTGTTTTTAGTTCTCAAGGAGAATACAGGAATAGCAACTCCTGCTCCCTTCCATTCAAGACTGGAATAATTGAAAGATTGGTCTTTCTTTAAAATTATGGATTTTCCTTGGCCCTTAAGGTCAATTACTCTGTTTTCTCCAGATTCTATATGCGTGGCTTTTTTGGGTATTGTGACAGCATACTTGTATTCGATTTTCGTGTCTTGCTTGAACTCTACGGCAACTCTCCATGTATAAGGTTTAATTTCAACCATCAAAATAGCCTTGTCTGCATCCCACTCACCAAGTTCGGCAGAAGAACCTAATACTGCAACGGAATGTCCCGGTAATATTTTCGGAGTTGTTATCTCAAAAACTACAACCTTGGATTTTTTTGATTTAGGAACGGAAATCTTAAAATCTTTAGAGGTTACATCTCTTTTGAAGATTACATTCTTGAAAGCTGATGACCCAATAACCATCGCATTATTATCTTTGGCTTGCCAGTTATCGGCAAGCTCAACATACTCTATAGGCACCTGCACATCAACAACTCGACCTTCACCTAGTTCCCAGTTCGGTGCAGTCCCGTCTTCGTTACATTCTACATATTTATACTCTATAGACAAAGCCGTATCAGGGAACTCAACCTCGGCATTCCACATGCCTTCTCCCTTGTAGTTCATTTTTATAGCTTTAAGAGTATTCCATTCGCCGAATTTCTCTCCGGCTCCACAGATGTAAAGGGCTTTCCCCATTGTGGTGTTGTATTTTATTGAAAATTTTATAATCATCAGACAGATTCTCCTCCTTTTAAATGAAATTAGAAAGCACTCTTAATTAAGTATTGAATCAATGTTCTATTAATAAATATATTGATGAGATACTTAATTTATGCAGCCGAAGTTTTCTTTACATGCATTGCGCGTACTAGTCCGACAATGACAAAGATACATACCAAGAATACTGGCCCGACATACATAGCTACATATCTTCCGAAAGCTTCCCCAATGAGTCCGCATCCTGCAGTTCCCAGAGGAATTCCGAGAGAACCAATTGTAATCATAAAAGAAGTAGCAGCAGGACTTACCCTTCCAATCTGATCAAGTCCATGAGCTAAGAGAGACGGATACATACAAGAGTCCGTAACCCCAAGGCATGCAATGATTAAAAAGGCCGCAGTGACTGTAGAAATCTGAAGGAAAGCCACAATAAGAATAGCGTAAATTATAGCACTTATCATAAGATATTTATGAACTTTTACATGTGGAATAAGGAATTTGCCGAAAATTACTCTTCCTGCCATTTGAGAGAAAGCATATGTAGTTACTATCGCACCAACTACTTCAATTTTGAACTTCAGATCTTCCATCATATGTGGCTGGTTGAAATAATTCATTATCTGCTCAACATAAACTATCATGAAGAATGCTATAGCCGTGAGAATAAGAGGAAGTGTAAGAAAACTTTCCTTTTTCTTTTCTTCAATATGTTGTTTTTTCCTTTCCATCTTATCTGCTCTTGCAGAATCTATAAGTTCATGAACATTGAGAAGAAGCAGGAAAACTATAAAAATAACAAACAAAATCGCAATCAAGCCAAAAACAGCTTTCCATGACAACTGAGCAATTAAAAACCCAATAATTACAGGGCAAAACATAAAGCCGGCACTAAAAAACACATTAAGAATACTGAGAGTTCCCGCACTCTTTCCTTCTTCTGTCACAGTACCCATTATCATGTAATTACAAGACACAAGAATGAACCCGATAGCCATATTGCAAAGGAATGACATCGTGGTGTATATATAGATATTCGGGGCGATTATGGAAACAACTGACCCTAATACCATTATCATAGCAGCCAAGAGCAGCGTGTTCTTTCCTTTTATCCTAGAAATAATGAATCCCCCGATAGCCATAGCAATAATCTGCCCCCAAAGTCCAAAAGAATCAAAGAATACTATCATTGAGGATGTAATCTTGAAATGTTCTGAAATTGGGACAGTCAACATTCCGTAAATAGCGCACTGAAAACCACCAAACAAAAATGCTATGAAAGTCAAAATGATTGCCTTTCTCGTGTCCACTTTTGTTTCAAAAATCATTTTCCTTTCGCCCGACATTACTACACCAACTTGTGCCATAAATTCTCCTAAGTTATTTTTTTATATTCCTTTTTGGAACTAATTAATATTCAAAATATTCAATTGGATCGTTACCGTAAACGACAGTCATTCCAAGCGGAGGGATTCTTATTTCGTTCATAACAATGTTTATCTGGTCTGTACCTGCTTTATCTCCGCTCACTACCACATACCATTTGCCTACTACACTAAGGACATATTCCTCTTTAGTATTGTTATAAGCCACGATAATGGTCTTCCAAGGGTCGCCGTTTGCATTATCGGTTAACGCATATGCTATGACAGAATCAGATTTGGGATCAGTAAAGAATCTAAGATGGTTCTGAACCATCACAGGGTCTGTCATTCTGAAGGCAGAATGAGCCTTACGCAAAGCTATCATTCCCTTGTAGAACTCAAACATAGATTTATTCTTCGTCTTGAAACTCCAGATTAATGGATTAACAAACGGTTCATTACAATTATAACTGTTGTCATTGCCAAGCTTAGTCCTTCCAAACTCATCACCTTCGGCAAAAAGAGGAACCCCCTGCGCAGTCATTACAATACCGAAAGCAAGCATGTCGCGTTTTACAGTTTCAGCATTAGAATCATTAGGAAGAGAAGCTTTAATCTTATCCCAAAGGCAAAGGTTATCATGACAGGAAGAATAATTTATGCTTTCATTTGGAGTAGCAACAGGAATTTCTTCGTTCTCACCGCCGCCCGTAACTGAGCCCTGAATGCACTTCTTGAGTTTATCTATAAATTTTGGTGTATCTACTCCCTGAACATATCCTAACGAATCGTTTACAAGAATATTCCCTACTAAACAATTTCTAATGCCGTCATTAAAAGCCCCTACTCCTGTCTTTTGAATGTTTGCCTGGATCATCCTCAAATCTTCACTTAGCCCGGTAGGTATATTCCAAGCCTCTCCATAAATTATCGCATTAGGATTGATAGCTTTCACCATATTATATATGTCGCAAACTGTCTCCTTATCCATAAGTCCCATGAGGTCAAATCTAAAACCATCCACATGGTATTCCTTTACCCAGTATTTGGTTGAATCAAGAATGAACTTCCTCACCATTGGGCGTTCTGTAGCTACATCATTTTTACATCCTGAACCATTGTAATATGTTCCGTCATCCTTAACCCTATAAAAATAATAAGGAACTATCTTGTCAAAAACGGAAAATTTACTATAAAAACCTGTCTTGAATGTATGATTGTAAACGCCGTCAAAAATAACTCCTATATTATTCGAATGCAGGGTCTGAATCATTGTCTTGTATTCAACCATCCTGTAGATATCATTAGGGTTAGTAGCATATGAACCTTCCGGATTATTATAAAGAACAGGGTCATAACCCCAATTATACCATGTATAAGAAGTATTCATTTCAGCCTCGTCTCCAGTACCGTAATCATATGTAGGAAGAATCTGGACATGAGTCACGCCTAGCTCTATTAAGTTATCCAGCCCTGTCGCAAGCTTATCGGCAGTCTGTGTATTGTACTCTGCAATCCCCAGATATTTACCCATTTTTTGCCAATCGACTCCTGAAGTCGGAGATATTGTATAATCCCTGACATGTATTTCATTGATGACTGCATCTACATTATTATTCAAAGACACATATCTATCTAATCCCCATCCCGGAACACTTCTGTTCACTTCTTCAGCATCATATACCATTGATCTGGAACAGTTCACTGCAGATCCCCTCGAATATGGATCCTGAACTAAAACTGTTCTGATTTTGCCGTCATACCTCTGCGTAATTTCGTACATGTAGTATTTTCCCTTCAAATCACCATCGCAATATCCTTTCCAAACTCCGTTCTCAATCTTGAACATTGCTTGTTTTTTTGTAAACTTATCATTTCCGCTGTTATAATAATCATACACTTTGACACTTACACCAAGCGCCAGAGGAGCCCAAAGCCTGAACTCTGTGCCGATCTTCTTGTAGACAAAACCCAAATCATTCCCTTTGTAACAATACTGCGAATCATTCAGGATATTTCGGACTGTAACCATATACTGATCTTTGTTATCAAAGACTACATAATATAACCCTGTAATATCTGTTATCGGGGCGGAAAGAGTTATCTTTGCAGTATCAGAACGTGCAGCATTTACATCAGACGCAGCTGAAACAGACGAAATGTCATAGTTTTTCTTGTCTATGTCAGTAACTTCAAAGCGAGCCTTAGTTTTATCATTAAATGTTATTTCTGAAGGAAGTTTGATTGTAATTACATTGGAGTCATCTAACCACGCACAAAGGTTTTTTTGCCCCATATTTGCGTCATCCGCTGTTAAATTGTTAATCGCCTGAAAAAAAATCACCAATATCAAAATCAATGTTGGCAATGACCCTTTGCAAAAATATTTAGCCATAAAAACAAAAACACCTTAAATATGTTAATTCATAGAACGCAACTGAATAAAAAAACTAAATATGATTCTAATGAGGAACAGAATATTTAACAAGAGAGCTTTCTAATTTTTTGTTTTTAAAAAATCACAGAGCCCTATAGTATAGAAAAACATAGAAACGAAAAGGTTGGCAACTTGAATTTCGTAACATGATTTAGCATGCCTTCCAGCGACTTCTTTATCCAGAATTATCAACTCTAAAATTCGGATTCGAAGAAATATTAGCTATTTAAAAAATCTGGAAATAAAACTAAATAAGATGCTCAAAACAACACTTATTATGATGCACGTCGTAACAGGGAAATAAAACGCTGAGTTTTTCCCAGAAATTCTTATGTCTCCGGGAAGTTTTCCAAGAAACGGAATTTTGTCATAAAAAACTAATACCACCCCGATAACAATAAGAGTGACGCCCAAAATTATTACAGTAAAGCCAAGCGATTTCATAAAAATACTCCTCCTAGGCCCCTGCCAAGGTCATCTCTTTTATTTTAATGGGTAAGTTTCCAGTATCGTAGTTACTTGCCCATTATTATCCGTAAGGCCTATGCCCAAAACCTGAGACTCAGTACTAAATGGTTTTATATTCAACGACTCTATAATCATGTTTGTGTCTGATGAGAAAGTTTTTTGGTCTTCTGGAGATATGCTTGCCGCAAGTATACTAAAATGCGGGTCAAACTGATTGTATACATTAGGGCTGCCATACATTTCAAAAGATTTTCTCTTTAACGGAATATTTATAGCCCAAGACGGAATCACCGAATTCTTATACCTTAAACTACTTAGGCTTGATACGATTTCATCGCTCAAGAATTGGAGTTTGCTGTTGTTATTGTTTTTCCCTGGTTTTTCCACATCCAACATAATCCAATTTCCAGCGGTTAAACTTATCTTGGTAACGTCTATTGGAAATTTTTTCGTATTGTCAGCAATGTTTTTAACTAATCCTTTAATCTTGTTGAGTTCATCTATGTTATATTCCGTCAAATACAAGGTTAAATGTACGGGATGATTCTCTATAAAAGGCTTCAACTCATATTTCTTGATCAAGCCTTCAGCTTCAAGTTTTTTATTAAAAAGAGTAATGGTTTCATCCACATTCGAAGAACATTTTATAAATACGTCAATACTAACAATTCCCTCTTCGCTAACAATGTTACTTCCCTTAGTGCAACCCGATAACAAAGCACTTATTAAGACAAAAAATGTCAGACGCAGTATGAGGTTAATATCAGTTAATTTCATTATTAATGTTACTCTTCAAAGCAATATTGAGTGAGGAGAAAGGATCACTTGCTATACTATTTATCGCCAAAACATATTCACGGATTTGTTCTCTTGTGCCGCATATGTTAACAGCCCCGACTGATTTCCCGTCTTCAGTCAAATTGTCCATTTTACCTATAGCTATAAAACCGTGCCGCTGAATGTCTGTCGAAGGGCTTACAAACATTTCAGCGTCCTTTAGAATAGTAACGCCTGAGGTACCTATAGCCTCTCCGATTGTAGCAGGAAAAATCTTATTAAAAATATAAGTCATGGAAGGGTGCAGCATAGATATAAGTTCAAAAAACTCGTGCGTTATGCTTTTTCCAATTCTGGTTAGGAAAAGTTTTCTATTAAATTCATGCTCATATGCAATAAATCCATCAAAAGGATTTTTATTATTGACAAATTTTTTAGGCCTGATAGTCAGGATACCTAGATTCCTATCTTGAGGAAACTCGCCATAAACATTAGTGTCTACAGGAAAAAGAAACTTTAAATTTCTAAAAAACCTCCTTTGGCTTATCCCCCAAATTACCAAACTGGCCAACGTTGTTGTTCCATTCATCTGATTATAGTATGTTGTGTTCAAATACTTTCTGAACTGTATAAGTTTTTCAAAATCGACAAAAATTCTGGCCCTGAACAGCCTGTTGCCGAAGTAGAAAGTTTCCGGCTTGGACACTAATTCTTTTAGCGGAGGATATTTTATCGCCCCCTTTTCACCTAATTCTTTTTTGAGCTGCAGCATAATCTCCTGCATAGGAAGGCCATCTACAGGCACATGATGATACTGTACCCACATATCACATTCAGATAAGTCTCCGATAAAACGACACTTAATATTTAATAGGCCAAACCCTGGATGTTTGCATAACCTTGTATTAGGGATTCTCAGCCTTTCCATGGACAGAATGTCATTGCCCGAACTTTTTAACGTATCAAAATGAATGAGGGATGCATTCAGAACTCTTCTAACAAGATTCTGCAATTGTTGTTTGCCTGAATGTGATATCTCCGTGGTTTTAGCAGACCAGTGAAGTAATTTTTTCAAAACGAACCAAGCTTTTAGATGGTCACTCGTTTTTTTGGATTGATTATAATTAAAGAAGACGATTAAATTATTTAAAGCCTCCTGAATAATTGCATCTGTGAGCATAGAAAAGGATGGTCTGGTCATGTCAAAATGCGGAGTGAGTTTTTTTAACCGCCCATTCCCTTCAAATTCGGCCTCAACGATATCCGTAAAGAAGAGCTGTATTCTTTTTGTTTTAAATAAAGACCACGAAAGAGACCAATGCGTCGCTGGGGTCTTTCTTAGAAAAGTTGAAAGTTTTTCTATAATAATTGATTTTGCTTCGTCTATATTTTCAGGCTTGGCAACCCCTTTAGTATAGTCTAACCGAAAACTTGCAAGCATAAATTTAGATTGTTCATTCCTTAAAAAAGTGCCTGTGACTCTGCGCCATCCGTTCTCCTCTGCCTTAAATCCCAGTTTTTTTAACCCTTGGAGCATCTTGATTATAAGAATCAAAAAGATAGATCCTAAAGACCATCGATCAATCAGGGTTCTCATTTTAAGTTTTTGTTCATTATGATGATGATGTATTAAAGGAGTGTCTCTATTGGGAGTGATTTCTTTAATAGGCTGAGTATTGTTTGTAGAAGAAGCACCGCATTGTTTTTCTAAAGAATTTAAGAATCTGATAAAAACTTCCGTTGTTTCCTTCGGCATTTCTTCTTGCGGAGAATGCCCACATTCTGGGAAAACAACAAGCTCTGCTTTCAAGTCTTCCTTAAATAAGTATGCATCGCTAACATCTATTACTTCGTCTTCTTCTCCCCATATTACCAGAGAAGGAATATTAAGCTGCTGTAATTTCTGTCTGAAAAATCTTTCATTTGCTATACCGATGTGTTTTGCTGCGGCGATAAGGCAGTTTCTATAGTTTTTGAATCTCAGAAGTTTGCCGTATTCCAAAAGAGTCTCTTCGGTTATTTTGTCCTTATCGTAAAAAATCTGCAGAAGCACATATAGAGCCAAGCTTCTGCTATCTATTATTTTAAGCATAGGATTATTAGGTGAATAAGAAGCTATTTCCTCTACAAAACCAGGCATTTTTTCAAACAAACCTGCACTGTCAATAAGAATTAAAGCCGATACTTTCTTTTTAAAACTCTCATCAAATAAACTCAAAAGAGAAATCTCTCCCCCCATTGAATGTCCCACCAAAATTATATTGGATAATCCAATCTTCTTTATGAATTCTTTTAATATGACTGACTGATCAAATGGTGAAAGGTTATCGTCGCAGATTTTTTCTGAATAGCCGAACCCCTTCAAATCCAACGTAACAAATCTGTAATTAGCGGGAAGACTTTCGATAAGTTTTGACCATGTGTAAGAGAAAGAAGCAAAGCCATGTACAAATACAATAGGCTTTCCGGAACCGCAATCCGTATAGGCTATCTTTATATTATTTATTAAAGTGTATTTATAGCTTTCTTCTTTCATACCGAACATTCATTTTAGCTAGAAATAATCAAAAGGCCAACAGGAGTGAAAGTAAAAGCCGCAATTTTTTCAAACTGCGGCTCTTTTCAAATCATTAGATTTTAAGTTGTGTTACTTACTGTCCTGGCAATATTGGGCAAGAGCTTGGTGCATTAGATCTATAAAGAGCTATAAGTCCATAGAAATTGCCATACATAGCTTGTCCATTAGTGGTAAGGTCTGCTACTCTGAGAATCGTTATTCCCTGATAGTAGCTTTGGCTGAAAGCATAGTTGATATTTGCCCATTCCCCACCAGACGTCAACGCTGACAGCATCCGCGCCAGCTTATTTTGCAGCAATTTTAAGTAATTGTTAGTATTTTTCTTCATATTACTGCATAATCAGCATATTTTGGAATATATACTAAACATACCATGCTAAATCAACCTTATAACTAGGCATAAATTATGGAATTTTATAATAAAAAATTCAGGGAAATTAGGCAACAAAGAAAAGCTAAATTAACAGAGCTAGCAGAAAGGATGCAAGTAAATCGCAACACTCTGTGGCTTTGGGAGTCAGGAAGGAGCCAGCCTCCAGAAAAAATGGTCAAGTTATTGGCAAAGGTCATGAGTATATCAGTTGACCAAATCTCAGACCTAAAGCCTCCTGCTCCAATCTCTGATCTCTTAGAAATACCCTATGTCAACACAATGCTGGCCTCAATGGCTAAGGTTAATATTACCGAACTGGAAAATATTCAGTCTTATTTTTTAAAGAAAATACAAGATCAGTTCAAAGATTTGAACTCAATTGCTTCATTAGTCAGTACATTTTTAAACTCAATACCTCTAATGTGCTATGCTAAGGATATTTCGGGAAAATATACCATAGTCAATCAAGCATTTTTGAAAAACCTGTCATTAGAAAAAAACTTCAGAGTAACTGGCAGTATTGATTTAAATTTCTTCTCTGAAAAAGAAGCTAAAGAAAACAGATTTGAAGATGAACGTGTTATCCTAACAGGAGAGCCGATAATTGATAGGGAAGGTTTCATCCCGGGAAGCAGGAAAAAGAAGTGGGGACTGATTTCGAAAATCCCTGTATGCGATACAACTAAAAGTATTGTAGGATTGGTAGGTTACTTTATTGACATAACCAGCCGTAAAAAAGCTGAGAACAAAATACAGGCATTCATCAATGCCCTCAATGTAATGGATGAATCAGTATGGATAGCAAAAGAAGCCAACAACAAAGAAGATGGAAGTATACTATTTGACAACTTCCTTTATAGCGTAAACAGCGGACTAATAAGGAAGATTTTCCGAGAAACCAAAAAACCTACCATTAAAGAGATGTACGAACTATCTCAAACTATGATATTAGGATATGATCATAAAGAGAAATACACAGTAGAGACTCTTAAAAAAGATAAATTTATCGAAATGCGACTGAAAGTAAAAGGAGTCGATAAAGTAGAGTACAATATCAAAAATAAAATATACTACGATCAACAAAACGAATTATACGTAACCTTGACTAGCGAGGATTCAGAAAAACAAGTAATTGAAAAGATTGCTCAAAATCTGCGAAAATCCGGTATTGATGAGAAAACCATCAAAAATGCTATCAATGTATTGTAATTACTGATTCTGCTAGTAAAAACATATTGCGTTCACAATAGTTTTTTGTGGAAAAACGAAATAGTTCGCTGCCAACAGTCATCCCAGTCATGCGGAAGCATAAAGTGATCCGATTCAGGGTATTCTTTATAGAAAAACCTTTCCGCATAAGTTTTATATCTATTTTTCAAAATAGAGTGAAGATGCTTGGTTTCCTCATTAGAAATGTATTGGTCTTTTGCTGCATTCAGGGAAAGCATGCTGATCCTAGCGAAAGATTTTAGATAGTCTTTAGTCTCATAAGAACAGTATTTCGGGGTTCCCAAAATAGGTACAGCGCATCCGATATTACTCTCAATGGAAATCGCCTTGTAGACTATCAACGCTCCCATGGATATCCCTGTGATACCAATATTTTTACCGGTCATTCCTAGCTCAGAGCCTAAAAACTTAACTATAGATGGGATTTCAAGGGCTGTTTCGTCAACGGCTTTGAGCATATTTTCAACCATATCAGGGTTATCATCTGAAAATAGTCTTTCGGAACTAGAATACTTCCTTTCACCATGTCCTACATTATCAATCCCAATTGCCAGAAAACCAGAATCAGCCAGGCTTAGAAGTTCCTTTTCGTGAGTCTCTTTTGATGCAGAAGAACCATGATACAAAATAACAGCTCGTTTTTGCTTAGCTTCAAATACATCTTCTCTAGCAAATAAAACAGCTGGTATTGAACCGATATGAAATTTTTCTATCATTATTACATGTTATAAATTGCTTGTGTTATTTACATTTATTCGAAATAGCCTATATACAAAAGGTATCTATTTAAAGCTAAGTTTAAACCGAACAATTCAAAACAACAAGTATTCTAATTTGAATGAACATGCATAATCAAATTATATACAGATGCCCTTGGGTGGATTTAACAAAAGCAGATTATGTAAAATATCATGATGAAGAATGGGGAGTCCCTGTTTATGATGACAGATTGATATTTGAATTTTTAACATTAGAATCGGCTCAGGCTGGCCTTAGCTGGTACACTGTGCTCAGGAAAAGAGAGAACTATAGAAAAGCTTTTGATAATTTTGAGCCCGCCGTTGTCGCAATATTTGATGAAAAAAAAGTCGAAAGTTTAATGTCTGATAGCGGGATAATAAGAAATAGAATGAAAATTAATGCCGCTGTCAATAATGCCAGAAAATTCCTAGAAATCCAGAATAGATTCGGTAGCTTCTCAAATTACATATGGCGCTTTGTTGATGGCAAACCAATAGTAAACTATCCCAAAACACTCGAAGATTACAAAGCCACTAGTCCTGAATCTGATGCACTGAGCAAGGATTTGAAGCAAAGAGGATTCAAATTCCTAGGCTCTACCGTCTGCTATTCCCATATGCAGGCTACAGGTCTGATAAACGATCATTCTATTGACTGCTTCAGAAAACATAATACCTGACGACAAAAATATTCGATATAAACTAGAAACATAGGAGAAAAAAATGATAAAACCATCAATATGCGCCATACTTATATCAGGAACTATTCTAACAGGCGCCATTGTCAACGCTGATTCAGGATCGGCACCAGTGATACCCTCAAATCCCACAACCCAAACAGTAGAAACAAAAGCTGTAACGCCTGCAACTACTGCCCCTACCCCTGCGACCGCCGTTGCTGCAGAACCGCCAACAGAGAATCAGAAGATAGTTTATGTTTACACCACTCAACCGCCTCCGGCAAATGCTACAGTGGCAACACAGCCCCCAACTGCCGCTGCGCCTCCCCAAGCACCTGTTAAAAAGGATTACTCTTTTAATGGCAACCCAGCCCTATGTTTCGGCAGAGGAATTGCCAATATTGCCACTTGCTGGCTGGAAATACCCCGATGCATAATCTACGACAATGATGAAATACCTGTTATCGGAACTATTGTTGGAATACCTGAAGGCGCAGGATATACCGTTGCCCGTGCCCTTGCAGGAACGGCAGACATTGTAAGTTTTGGCTTAGATATGGGTACCTTTTATGGTAAATATATGCCAAATTTCGTATGGGACGCAAATTGGGCTCCCTCTAAAAAATAAAACCTTTATTCCTTTACAGAAGGAGACTGCTTTGCTGTCTCCTTCTTATTCTTACGGCTTATCAAGTCAACAGTTTTCTGAGCCAACACATAAAATGAAGGAATAAGTATCGTCCCGAAAATACACGAGATAAGCATTCCGCCAAAAATTACAGTCCCTAGGGATTTTCTGCTTTCAGCGCCAGGCCCTGACGCAATTACAAGAGGCATTACGCCAAGAATAAATGAAACAGCTGTCATAAGAACAGATCTGAAACGAAGTTTGGCTGCAAATATCGCTGACTCAATAACCCCCATTCCCTCTTCATGCTTTTCTTTTGCAAATTCGACTATAAGAATAGCTGTTTTACAAGCAAGCCCAAAGAGCAGCACAAACCCGACTTGTGTATAAATATTGTTGTCTATTCCCCACATCAACAAGAATATAAGAGAACCGAAAAGAGCTATTGGGACTGAAAGCATTACAGCAAGGGGAATCATCCAGCTTTCGTACTGAGCTACTAGGAAAAGATATATAAATAGTAAAGCAAAAGCAAAAATAAATATAGTTTTATTCCCTGCAAGTTTCTCCTGATATGAAAGGTTAGTCCAGTCATACTTAAATCCAGACGGCATCTTAGCATCAGCAACTTCCTCCATAGCTTTCATAGCCTGTCCAGAAGTATATCCAGCAGCTGCGTCACCATTTATGGTTACTGACGGATAAAGGTTATATCTATCCATAAACTGAGGGCCAAACTTCATTTCCGGGATTACAAGAGTATCAAGAGGTACCATCTCTCCCTTCTTGTTTTTTACATACAGATTCCCGATATCCTGAAGTCTTGAGCGATAGTCTTTTTCGGCTTGTATCTCGACTTTGTAGGTCATTCCGAATTTGTTAAAATCATTTACATAAGTGTAACCAGTAAAGCCCTTAAGGGCACTATTTATGTCTTCAAAGCTCACACCTAATTTCATTGCTTTTTCGCGGTCTATGTTGAGGAATATATTAGGAACGTTAGCTTTGAATGTGGAAAAAGCTCCCCCTATCTCTGGCCTTTGATTAGCTGCAACAATAATTGCCCCTGCAGCCTCGGCAAGGCGGTTAGGGTCATCAGTTCCGCTTGTATCCTCTAGAACAAAGGAAAAACCGCCTGTGGCTCCCAACCCTGGGATTGCCGGAATTGAAAATGGGGAAACAACAGCCCCTGATATAGCTTTACACTTCTCTCCTACTCTTCCCAATATACTATTCAAATACAAGTCTGGATTCTGCCTTTTTGACCAGTCATGAAGTACGCCTATTAAAAAAGCATTGTTTGATGCGCTAGTCCCATTAATTATACTATAGCCTGTAGTAGATATAGAATCACTCACGCCGGGGGTTTCACGCAATATCTTGGATACTTCATCTACTATTTTTTCTGTCCTTGGTGACGCGGAAGCTTCAGGCAACTGTACGTTAACCATGAAAACACCCTGATCTTCCATAGGAATAAAACCTGTCGGGATCAAAGTATATAGTTTGCCGCTTATAAGTATTAAAATTCCATAAAATATCATTACTATTACAGCCTTTTTGACCAATCTGGTAACTAAAGCAGAATAACCTCTTGTTATATGGTCAAAACCAAAATTAAACCATTTGAAAACTATAAACTTACGGCTGCCAGACGTTGCTTCCGATTCTTTAAGCAGAATAGAACTCAGCGCAGGGCTCAGGGTTAGAGCATTTATTGAAGAAATAAGAACAGCAATAGATATCGTAACGCCGAATTGTCTATACATTTCCCCTGTTATTCCAGGCATAAAACATATTGGAATAAACATGGCAAGAAGGACTAATGTCGTAGCAATCACAGGCGATGTAACCTGTTCCATTGTCTTTTTAGCGGCATCTTTCGGAGAGAGCTTTTCCTCATTAATCATCCTGTTAATACTCTCTATAACCACAATCGCATCATCTACCACTATTCCGATAGCAAGGATCAACGCAAAAAGGGTAATAAGGTTTATAGAGTAGCCGATTGCATAAAGAAAAGCAAAAGTACCTATCAAGGATACAGGGATGGCTATAGTGGGAACCAACGTAGCTCTCCAATCCTGAAGAAATAGAAATGTGACCAGTATCACAAGTACTACTGCCTCAAATAAAGTCGCTATCGCCTCATCTATTGAAGCCTCTATAAATTTGGTAGTATCGTACTGAATCCCATAATCGAGATCAGGAGGAAATCTTTTCTTAAGGTCTTCCAGGCGTTTTCTACATTCCTCGGCAATTTGCAAACCATTAGCTTCTGGTAATTGGTATATCCCCAGCAAAGAAGCCGGCTTTCCATTTAAAGAACTAACCTGGTTGTAATTTTCAGCTCCAAGTTCAGCTCGTGCGATATCTTTTATTTGTATATAATTGCCGTCTGGCATAGCCCTGACGATAATATTCTCAAAGTCCTTTTCCGTTTCGAGTCTTCCCTGAGCCTTTAAAGTATAACGAAAAATCTGATCGGGAGGGCAAGGCGCTTCTCCGAGTGAACCAGCCGAGACCTGGTTGTTTTGCTGCCTGATAGCATTTACCACATCCTCCACGCTTAACTTCAAATTGGCCATTGCATCAGGATTCAACCATATGCGCATTGAATAGCTAGCGGCCCCAAGAACGGCCGTATCTCCTACGCCGCTGACTCTTGCAAGTTCATCTTTTATATATAAGTTGACGTAATTGCTTAGAAATATCGAGTCATAAGTTCCGTTAGGAGAAAATAAACAGATTCCAAGAAGCATATTAGGAGATTTCTCCTTAACAGTAACACCCTGGTTTTTCACATCCGCAGGCAAAGACGGTTCGGCTATGCTCACTTTATTCTGCACATTGACATTGTTGATATTGCCATCAGTACCAGCAGGAAAAGAAACTGAGATGACTGCAGACCCATCATCTGCGCTAGTAGATGATATATACATCATCCCCTTGACTCCGTTGACCCTTGACTCGATAGGCTGGATTACGGTTTTCTGTATGGTTGAAGCATCTGCTCCGGGATAGGCTGTAGATATTTGTACTTGTGAAGGAGTAATGTTAGGATATTGAGTTACAGGCAATTGTGCTATCGCAACAAGCCCGGCTATGGTGATAACTATTGAGATTACAAAGGCAAATCTCGGTCGATCGATAAAGAATTTACTTAACATTGTATTAAACCAATTTAATTTCGATTATTATTTAGAATCAGGCTTTGTCATAGTGTCGGCATTTGCTGAAAAATCATCCATTTTACTAAGTATTGAAGCATAATCTTTATTGACGACGTATTCTACTTTCATGCCGGGCCTTACTATCTGCAATCCCTCTATAATTACATATTCTCCTTCATTCAATCCTTCTGTTATCTGCACATTGGGGCTATTAGTAATACCGGTTTTTACGAGTTTCTGTGAAACTATGCCTTCTTTGCTCACAACCAATACCGATGAGCCGACCTGAGACTTAAGAACAGCCTGTTGAGGAACCACTATTCCTGAAACTAACTCTTTTCTTTGCATCAAAACCTTTATGTACATTCCAGGGATAAGCTGTCCATCTGTATTCGGGAAAAGAGCCTCTATAAGAATTGTGCCAGTGGAAGAATTTATTTTGTTATCGGCAAAATAAAGTTTGCCTTCCTTAGAATAAATCTGCCCATTTTGGAATTGTATTTTTATAATCACATCTTCACTGCTTTCCCTGAACGTTTTTGTGTTGACTTGAAAATTAAGCAATTCAAGTTCACTAATGTTGAATAGAACTCTCATTGGGTCTATTGACACAACATTAGCAAGCCTGGTGTCAGTGTCACCCACGAGGTTTCCCACGCTATACATCGCAACTCCTATCCTACCGTCAAATGGAGCCTCAATTTTTGTATAGCTCAAGTTTAATTTGGCATCTTCGACCTTCGCTGTAGCATCCATAACCGCTGCTTTGGCAACCATATAATTGTACTCTGAAAGATCATATTCCCTTTTAGCTATGGCATTTTTTGCTATAAGAGTAGAGTTTCTTTCGAAATCTATTGAATAGTTTTTCAATTGAGCCTGAGCCCTTAGCAAAGAAGCATTGGCAGATTCCAGATCAGCCTGATACTTGCCATCTTCAATTTTAAAAAGCAAATCGCCTTTCTTAACAAACTGACCTTCAGTAAAAAGCCTCTCAGTAAGAAAACCCTGAACTCTGGCCTTAAGCTCAACATCATTGTAAGCCTTTGTTTGGCCTATGATTTCGCCAGCTAAAACCAAATCCATTTTAACTGCCGGAGCTACAACTACAGAAGTCAAAACTTGCTCGGTTTTATTTTTCTGTCCACAAGCCGTAACAAGCAAAGAAGATAACATAACGAATAAATATAAATGTTTTGCCAATGATCTAATCACTCTTTAACCTCCAAGTTAGGTTTTTTGTTTATTGAAAGTTTATATGATAAAATTGTCCAATTGTCAATGTTCTTAAGAGTTGAGGATAACATTTAACAAATTTTTGCAAAAAATAAATAATTATGCTAATGTTTCAAAGTTAAATTTATTAACATCAAACTCATCCATATGTTCAAATTATGAAAAAAACAAAAAGCTACCTTGAGTGCATCAACTGTTCTAAAAAATATTACATTCTTGACCCCAGATATACCTGTACCTGTGGAGGGCTTCTTGATGTAAAAAGAGATTTGTCAGAGATAAGCGGAAAGAAGCTCATAAAAAAATGGGAAGAAAGATGGGGGATGAAAAGCGGAGTTCTTTCTTCTGGAGTCTGGCGCTACAAGGAACTAATCCTCGATATAGACAAAGACAAAATCATTACAAAGCAGGAAGGCAATACCAGATTATATCCTTCAGGACTAGCTGGCATCTATGCTGGACTTCCAAAATTGATGCTCAAGCATGAAGGCGAAAATCCAACCGGCAGCTTTAAAGACAGGGGCATGACAGCCGGCATAACAGCGGCAAACCTTTTGGAGTCGAAAATTGTCGCATGTGCCAGCACCGGCAACACTAGCGCCAGCATGGCCGCATACGCAGCCAAAGCAGGGTTCAAATCCATAATATTCATTCCGTCAGGCAAAATTGCTTATGGTAAACTTGCCCAAGCCTTGGCTTATGGTGGAAAAACGCTGCAGATAGAAGGAAACTTTGACGATGCCATGACTTTAGTACAAAAAGTCTGTAAAGAGCTTGATATATATTTACTAAACTCCATTAATCCGTTTAGAATAGAAGGCCAGAAAGCAATCTGTTTTGAAATTCTTCAGCAACTCGAATGGCAAGTACCTGACTGGTTTATCATTCCCGGCGGTAACCTGGGAAACAACACTGCCTTAAGCAAAGCACTCATGGAACTACACGAACTAGAAATTATAAATAAAATCCCCAGAATAGCAGTCATTCAGGCATCAGGCGCAAACCCGCTCTACACTATGTGGAAAAACAAAACACCTTTCGCTCCGGTTAAAAACCCTGAAACGATAGCTACTGCCATCAAAATCGGAAACCCTGTTTCATGGGAAAAATCACTGCGCGGAATCGAGTGGAGCAATGGCATAGTCGAAGAGGTAAGCGAACAGGAAATCATGGAAGCAAAAGCTATGGTTGATAAGGCAGGAATCGGAGCAGAACCTGCTTCATGCTGCGTCGTAGCAGGGGCCAGAAAGCTTGTCGAAGCAGGAATTATTGATAAAAGCGCTTCAGCAGTAGGCATATTGACAGGCAATCTGCTAAAAGACCCCGATGCTGTTATCAACTACCATCTGGGCAAATTAACTGAAATAGGAGTAAACGGTTCTTTTAGAAACATGCCTGTCCAGATTCCTGCGGATGTCGAATCAGTTAAGAAAGCTCTTAATGGCAATTAATGAAAGAACTAAAAAAACTAATAATTCTCTGCGGTGGGACAGGCGGTCATTTCTTCCCTGGACTTTCTATTGCAAGGATATTTAGGAATAATGGCGGCCAAGTTGCCTTGATCACAGGAAAGCATAAAGTTAACTATGCCAAAGAATTCTCACCTAAATACAACATTCCGATATATGAAGTTCAAAGCAGTCCAATAACTATTTCTCCCGTGAAATTCATCAAGTTTGCTATTAAAACAGCTATCGGGTTCACCCAATCTCTGGTTATTTTTATCAAGAACAAACCTGATGCAGTACTGGCCATGGGGAGTTACACTTCTCTGCCGTCCAGTCTGGCCGCATTAGTTTTAAGAATTCCATTGTTTCTTCACGATGGAAACTCTGTTATAGGCAAGGCCAACGTTTTCTTAAGTAAATGGGCTAACTCTTTGATGAGCGCTTTCCCTCCAGTTAACAAAAATCTTGACATAACAAAAGTTATCGTCACTGGCATGCCTATAAGACCGGAACTGGCCGACACAAAAATAAAAGACAAAGCCGAGGCTATAGCCTCTTTTAATAAATTTTTTAAAAAGAATTTCAGCTCTGAGATTCCTACATTGCTGGTCTTTGGCGGAAGCCTTGGAGCTCAAAAAATAAACTCTTGTGTCCCTGAAGCCTTACTTAACTTAAACCAAAAAAACATTCAAGTAGTGCACCTTACAGGCAAAGAACAGCACAAAGCTACGGAAGAATCATACAGAAAAACTTCTTCTAATTATCTGGTGCTTGATAAATCGGACGATATGGCTCTTCTTTACAGGCTTGCCAATAACGTGATATGCAGAAGCGGAGGAAGCACTATAGCTGAACTTTTATACTTTAACAAAAATGCCATCCTTATCCCCTACCCTCTGGCCGCTGAAAACCACCAGTTCTTCAACGCAAAATTCCTACACTCTCAGAACCCAAACACTATAATCATTGAAGACAAGGATTGTACAGCAGCCCTACTCTCGGAAATTATTTTAAAACTCATTAAAACTCCAATACCTGTTTTGAATTATTCCCAAGGACAAAACCCTGCCTATGATGTTCTGAGCGTCATGGAAAAAGTAGTTTCATCTAAGTAAGAAGAAGTATAATAGCACTACTATCCCAAGAACTATTCTGTAGTACCCAAAAAACTTAAAGTCTCTTTTTTTAATAAAATTCATAAACCCTGCGATAACTATCCAGGCGACAAAAAAAGAAACTACGAATCCTACAATCAGGACAATAATCTCTGAAGATGTTAACTCCATCCCCATTTTATATATGGAATATACTGTTGCCGCCCCTATGGTCGGAATAGCCAGGAAGAAAGAAAACTCGACTGCCACAACCCTTGAGCAGCCAAGAAGCAAAGCCCCCACGATAGTTGCACCTGATCTTGAAGTACCAGGAATCATAGCAAGGCACTGAATCAGACCTATGAAAAAAGCCGTAAGATAGGTAAGCTTTTCAATGGAATCTATTTTTACGGTTCTATTCTTATTCATTTCTACTGCTATAAGAATTACTCCGCCGATAATCAAGGCTACAGCAACAGTAAAAGGATTAAAAAGAAAATCCTCTATTTTATCATGGAATAAAGCACCAATAATCAAGGCAGGTATGACGCCAACTATAGTCTTTTTCCATAAGTCAAAAGTTCTGGATTTAAAGAAATGGCTGTATTCCTCCTTCAGTGGGAACAACGTCTTTCTAAAATAAATTACTACTGCAATAATGGCTCCTAGTTGAATTATCACGTCAAATTTATTGGTAAAGCCTTCGCCGAAAGAAACAAATTGATTAACTAAAATCAGATGACCCGTTGATGATATAGGAAGAAACTCAGTTGCCCCTTCGACAATACCTAGTATTATCGCTTTTATTATATCTAACATTCTATATCACACTATTTTAAGTTAATAATAATTCTAGCATTGACAGCCGAGGTAGTATAGCCGATCTTTTCCAGATATTTTTTGTGCATGGGACTGATTATCTTACTTATGACAACCTGTACTTTGTTATCAGCTAATTCCTTAAGCAATTTGCCATGAATAAATAAACCTGCCTTGCAGTTTCTGGCGAAAGGCGCAACATAATCAAGGACCACCGAAAGTTGGCCTTCCGACACTTTCTCAAGTATAAAAATACCTATCGGCTGATTATTGCGTATAATTATATAAGAGCTCGTCTTTTCAGTAATCAGGTCTTCATGAAAGTCAGGAAAATATCTGAAAATATCTTTTCTGTAAAAATCTAGGAAATACCTAAAAAACGTTTCATTTTTATCGACAAGACAAACCCCGTAATCTTCTTTCCTATGATATATATAGTGGAGATAATATAAATTAAGCACCAGACATGCAGCATTAAGAACAATTACCGGCATTGAATATATAAGAAGTCCGTAATACAAATAAAGTAGATTCCCTGTAAGGACACACCACCTAAAATAGCTCTTATTCTCCACAAACAAGGAGGTGAGCAGCAAAACGGAAGCAATCCAACCTACGGCCTCAATGTACATTTCCAAGATACCTTTCCTTTATTGTTTCGACACTCATACGGTATAGGTTGTCCCCATCATAAAGTTGATAACCTGTTCTGAGCAGATATTTGTTATAACCTGAACTTCCGCCTGTAATTGAAAAATATTTGAGTCCGTTTGAAGCCAAACTAGATATGGTCCCAGCGTATTTCTCCATAATAAATTGGGTACTCTTGGAATCTCTATATTGAGGAATAACATAATCCAAATCCACAATCATTTCATTTTCTGCTCCATTGCGTACAATGACTATTCCTACGAGCTTGGCATTACGCAAAGCCATAATGCAGTACGACGATTCCGATACTATTCCTGTAAAGTCCGGTTTAGATTTCTGAATTTCCTTCAGGCAGGCTTGTAGAAAGTGGAGCAGAAAAGCATCGTTATTCAGAACATGCAAAACATCAAATAAATTATTTTTAATAAAGAGCTTGCGAAGAGAATGTATATTAATTATCGATCCAAGGACGTTATATGCAAAAAGAGGAATAGAGCCGAACAACAATCCGTATCCAGCATAAATAATCCCGCCTATAATGCTTATCCAGCGCGCATACATCATAGACTTCATAAGTAAAGACATGATGACAAGTGCCGAAGCCGTCCAACCAAGTATAAATAAAATAAGTACTTCCATAGAGAAAATTCTAGTTAGATGTTTCTCTAATTTCATCTGTCATTTGATATATTAAACCGAAAAACAAAAAACTGAAAAATTATTAACCAATTCCTAACAAAATATTACCTGTTACTATTTCTTTTATATAGGAAAAAGTGTAAAATAAAGCCTTTGTGTCGACTAAATATCAATTAACATAAAGTTTGAAGGAACTACCTATGGATGCAAGTTCAATTGCAACAGCAACTACAAGTGCGGCTCATGCGGTCGCTAAGATAGCAGGAGGAGAAGCCTCTCTGAATGTGCCAGATTTTTTCCACCATGACCCAACAAGTTTTTGGATATTGGTAATTGGAATATTTGTTTCAATTTTGGGACTTCTCTTTGGGCTTTATGAGTATAGAAAAGTGAAAAATCTCCCAGCGCATAAATCAATGTTGGAGATAGGAAATCTGATATTTGAAACTTGTAAGACTTATCTGATTCAGCAGGGTAAATTCCTGATTCTTCTGGAGATAATAATCGGTGCTTGCGTAGTTTTCTTCTTCGGAGCGCTCAAAGGTGAAGCCATATCTTCTGTACTGATTATCCTTTTGTTCTCTATAGTGGGCATATTGGGATCCTACACAGTCGCATGGTTTGGGGTTCGTATAAATACTCTTGCCAATGCCAGAACAGCTTTTGCATCGTTAGAAGGCAAACCTTTTAAAGTTTTTAACATTCCTCTGAAAGCAGGGATGTCCATCGGCGTACTGCTGGTAAGTATAGAACTTATAATAATGCTCTTCATTTTGATAATCTTGCCTCTCTTGGGTTACGGGAGCCTAGCTGGATTTTGTTTCATAGGATTTGCAATAGGTGAATCTCTTGGAGCGTCTGCCCTTCGCGTAGCTGGCGGAATATTTACCAAAATTGCAGACATCGGCGCAGATTTGATGAAGATAGTCTTTAAAATTAAAGAAGACGATCCGAGAAATCCAGGGGTGATTGCAGACTGCACAGGTGATAACGCAGGAGATTCTGTTGGGCCAACAGCTGACGGATTTGAAACATATGGAGTTACAGGCGTAGCTCTTGTAACATTTATTCTTCTTGGAATTCTTGATACATCCAAACTTCCAGCCGGAGTTACAAAGGAAAAAGTTCAGATAGCACTCTTGACATGGATATTTACAATGCGCTATCTAATGATCGTGACCTCTATAATATCCTATTGGGTAAATCAAATAATTTGTTCAGCTCTTTTTGGGAAAAGAAAACATTTCAATTTTGAAGTTCCGCTGACAAGCCTTGTATGGATTACATCTATCCTTTCAATAATAATGACATTCAGTATAAGCTACTTCCAATTATGCAACGGTATGTTCGGTGAAAATATTTGGTGGATATTATCTGTAATTATAAGCTGCGGGACGCTAGGAGCTGCACTAATCCCTGAGGTTACAAAAAAATTCACCAGCCCTACATGTGCACACGTACAAGAAACAGTTACGGCCTCAAAAGAAGGTGGAGCTTCACTCAATATTCTGGCAGGATTCGTTGCCGGTAATTTCTCTGCGTTCTGGATGAGTTTGGCTATTATGGTTTTAATGACCATCGCTTATTTTGTAGGAGAGTTGGGATTATCTGTTTACATGGTTTATCCTTCTGTCCTTGCATTTGGCTTGGTGGCATTTGGATTTCTGGGCATGGGACCTGTAACTATCGCAGTTGACAGTTACGGGCCAGTAACAGATAATGCGCAGAGTGTTTACGAACTTTCACTTATAGAAGAACAGAAGGGTATATCTAAAGAAATCAGAAAAGATTTCGGATTTGATCCGGACTTTGAAACCGCAAAATTATATCTTGAAGAAAATGATGGTGCAGGAAATACATTTAAGGCTACGGCGAAACCTGTGCTTATAGCCACCGCAGTAGTAGGCGCAACCACCATGATATTCTCATTGATTCTTGTAATGAAACAGATTCTGGGCGTAGAGCCTGAAACAATACTTAATCTGCTTAACCCTTACACTATCATAGGATTTATGTGTGGTGGCGCTGTGATATATTGGTTTACCGGAGCTTCTACTCAAGCCGTAATGGCCGGTGCGTATAAAACTGTAGCCTACATTAAGAAAAACATTGATCTTACATCAAAAGAACGAAAAGCAGACATCAAGAAATCCAAAGAAGTAGTTAAAATTTGTACTACTTATGCCCAAAGGGGAATGTGGAATATTTTTATAGCTATGTTCTCATTCGCTTTGGCCTTTGCATTCCTTTCTTCTCCTGTAAGAGGCAACGAAAGCGCCGCCTTATTTATCAGTTTTCTAATATCTCTAGCTATATTCGGCCTTTTTCAAGCTATTTTTATGGCTAATGCTGGCGGATGCTGGGACAACGCTAAAAAAGTGGTAGAAGTCGATCTAAAAATGAAGAATACACCGCTACACGAGGCTTCAGTAGTTGGCGACACAGTAGGTGATCCTTTCAAAGATACTTCCTCTGTGTCAATGAACCCTATAATCAAGTTTACAACTTTATTCGGACTTCTAGCCATGGAAATATCTCTGGATTCGAATTTTAGGAAAATTGCAGTGTACGCTGGATTCTTATTTCTAGCGATAGCTCTTATCTTTGTTTGGAGAACTTTCTACGCAATGAGAATTGATGTGGTTAAGGAAGAAAAGAAGAAATCAAAAAAATAATAGAAACCATATAGTAGCACATAGGCTTAACTAATCGAAAATTTAAAAGCTCAGGATAAAATCCTGAGCTTTTTTTGTCAGCGCCTAGAGCCATTGTGATAGCCAGCATTGTCATTGTTCCCATTGGACTTCTTTTGCCAATTATTTTTTTTGAATTCCGGCGCTTTCTTGTTAGCTCTGATTTTGACGGATTCTTCTCCTGCTATATGTTTGAGTTGATTTATAAGCTCTTTATCTACTGTTATTTTATAATTTTTCCCTGCTTCAATAAAAGCCTTTTCGCCTCCGCTGAGTGTGGCACATAAAATTATATTAGTCTCTCCTTTAAATAACTCCCTTGACAGAACTTCTCTTATTTCAAAAAGAGTCTCTTCTTTAGTGCTTGCCTCATGAATATGAATGTGTATTTCTTCTGTGTATTTTTTCTGTATTTCATCCATAGACATTACTTTATAAATCGTGATTTTCTTATCTCCGCCCTCATCCTTGCTGCTGGCTACACCCTCTATAAAAACAGGCCTGTTCAACTCTATAAGGTTTTCAAATTCCCTATAAGTTCTTCCGAAAACTACACATTCAATAGTACCGATGAGGTCTTCAAAATTGATTACAGCAAACTTGGCGCCGTCTTTTTTGGATGCTTTTATCTCAAGCCCTGCAATAATTCCACCCATTCTAACAGGTGTTTCATTAACTTCTTCCAGAGATTTGAGTTCCAAAGTAGAAGTAGTTGAATAAAGATCTATCATTCCGGAGTATTCTCCTAAAGGGTGTCCGCTGACATAGAAACCGAGAAGCTCTTTTTCGTCTTCAAGCATCTTCTTTTCGTCAAGCTCGGGAATGTCCGGCATGACAACGTTATTCGGATGATCTACAAAGTTCCCTTCCGAATCCTGTAGAAAATCAAATAAGCTTCCTTGCCCGTTTATCTTGTCCTGGACAGACTCAACAGCTCTTTTAACTACTTCATTTATAGTTTGAAGAAGCTGTGATCTTCTATGCCCAAATCCGTCAAGAGCCCCTGCCCTTATCAATGAATCCAGAACTCTGCTGTTCAGGTCTATGCCTGCCCGCTCTGCAAAATCAGTAATATCTTTAAACTTCCCGCCATTTCTTCTGGCCTCAATTATCGAGCCTGACGCCGCTTCGCCCACGCCCTTGATAGCTGATATTCCAAACCTTATTGAGTCGCCATCAACAGTGAAATCCATATTGCTTATGTTTATGTCAGGAGCAAGTACTTTGGTTCCCATTTCTTTGCACTCTTTAATGAAAAAAACAAGCTTCTCAGGATTACTTATTTCGCTGGTAAGCACAGAAGCCATAAATTCTACAGGGTAATTAGCCTTGAGATAAGCAGTCTGGTAAGCTACAAAAGCGTATGCCACGCTATGAGACTTATTGAAACCATATTCGGCAAATCTTGCGATTTTGTCCCAGATAGCAACAGCCCTGTCTTCACTGATGTTATTGTACTGAGCGCATCCCGTAATAAATTTTTCTTTCTGTTTTGCTAACTCGTCGGCTTTTTTCTTGCCTATAGCTCTTCTTAGAATATCAGCACCGCCAAGCGTAAATCCGGCAACTACCTGCACTACCTGCATTATCTGTTCCTGGTACAACATAATTCCATATGTTTCTTTCAATACCTGTTCCATTTTAGGATGATCATATTCAATCTTTTCTTTGCCGAATTTACGGTTGATAAAATCTCCTATGAACTGCATAGGTCCAGGACGGTAAAGAGCAAGCAGGGCTGAAATATCTTCGATTCGATCTACTCCGAACCTTTTGCAAAGGTCTCGCATCCCGCCCGATTCAAGCTGGAAAACCGCTATAGTATCGCCCCTGTTAAGAAGCTCATAGGTCTTCTTGTCTTCCAAAGATATCTTCCTTATGTCTATGTCTATGTTTCTATTCAAACGGATAGCATCAAGAGTGTCCTGTATAATAGTAAGAGTCTTTAATCCTAGAAAATCCATCTTCAACAACCCAAGGCTCTCGCATGGTTGGGCAGGATACTGAGTTATGACTCCGCCGCTTCCTTTGCCGGAATCCTTGGTTAGCGGGACCAGCAAGTCAAGCGGCCTGTCTCCTATTATCACGCCTGCTGCATGGGTGCTCATGTTCCTGTTCAATCCTTCCAACGGTTCGGAATAAGTGAATATTTCCTTTACCCAATCATTTTCATCCATCAGCTTAATTAAATCCGGATTGTTTTTCTTTGCTGATTCCAGAGTAAGCTTGGGATCATTAGGCATCAATTTGGTAATCATATTCCTTTGGTCAAATGTTTGTCCGAGAGCCCTTCCTATATCTTTTATAACAGCCTTGGCTTTAAGCGTACCATAAGTGCCAATCTGGGCTACACTGTCCTTCCCATACTTTTCTTTGACATACTCTATTACTTCATTCCTTCGCCTTTCGCAAAAATCTATATCAAAGTCAGGAGGGCTTACCCTGTCTGGATTAAGAAACCTTTCAAAAAGGAGATTATATTTGAGCGGGTCAACGTCTGTAATATGTGTAAGATACGCTACTAAACTGCCAGCGCCGCTTCCTCTGCCTGGCCCGACCGGCACTTTGGCCTCTCGTGCAAACTTCAAAAAATCCCAAACTACAAGAAAATAACTGCAGTACTTTGATTTATCTATGACTCCAAGTTCATGCTCCAGTCTTTCCATAATAACTTTCTGCTTCTCGGTCAGTGATTCTGAATTTTTATATTCAAAACCGTATCTTTCAAATAAATTATCCAGGCAAATCTGCTTTAGATATTCTTTATGACTCTGCGTTGATTCTATAGTATAAACAGGATAATGGTTGGCCTTAAAGTCCAGAACCAGATTACATTTCTCTGCTACGGACAAAGTGTTATGAACAGCTTCAGGTATCTCTTTGAATGTCTCAAGCATCTCATCGCCGCTCTTAAAATAGAATTGATCGTTATGGAATCTAAACCTCTTCTCGTCTGTAATGACATTATTAGTCTGAATGCAAAGAAGCAGTTCATGTGACTTGCTATGCTCTCTCTTTAAATAGTGGGCATCATTGGTAGCCACGACCGGAATACCAAATTCCCTAGACATTGAAATCAGAGATTTATTAACTATCCTCTGTTCTTCTATTCCATGATCCATAAGCTCGATATAGAAATTATCTTTCCCATATATATCTATGTAATCGGCAAGCGCTTTTTTGGCTTCCTTGTGTTTCCCGACAAGTATATTGACTGCCAGCTCTCCCTGCAAACAGGCACTCAATGCTATTAAGCCCTTCGAATACTTTCTCAATAAGTCTTTATCTACCCTTGGCTTATAGTAAACGCCCTCAAGGTTGGCCAAAGAATCAAGTTTGCATAAATTTTGATAACCTTCGAAATCTTTAGCCAAAAGGACGATATGATAACCTTTTATATTCGGGACATTTTGATCCCTGTCTCTATAATGAGTAGGCGAAACATACATCTCGCAACCGATAATCGGTTTAATATCATGACTGTTCATCTGCTTATAAAAATCTATGGCTCCCCCCATAACTCCGTGGTCGGTAATTGCTACAGCGGGCATATTGTATTCCTTTGCGAGTTTTACTATGTCATCTTTTCCCTTTAAATCCTTGTGATAAATATGACAGGCTCCGTCAAGCAAACTGTAGTCTGTGTGCATGTGCAGGTGAACAAATGGTATAGAACTCATTTTAAACTCAATTTTCCCCGTTTTTTTGTGATTTCTAAAAAGCTAAAAACTATTAAAGAGTTTACACTTTTTAGATAAAAATACACGCCTTTTGGAAACATTGTTCCAACAATATGACATCCCGAATATTCAAGGGAAAAAAACTGTTCTCATAACTGGTTATCGGTTAAAAAATTCGGCAGATAAGGCCATTTAGATAAGCCGATTCGGGAAAATTCAGTGCAATGGGATGGTCAGGTGACTGATTAAGTTTCTCTAATATTTGAACATTTTTACCCGCATCGACAGCTGCATAAGAGACCATTTTCTGAAAAAGTTCGTCTGTCATCGGTTGCGAACATGAAAAAGTAGCAAGTGTTCCATTCTTCTTAAGGAGTTTAATCGCAAGCAAATTTATGTCTTTGTAAGCTCTTGCCGCCTGCTCCAGATGTGCCCTGTCGTAAATAAATTTCGGCGGGTCAAGAATTATCATGTCAAACTGCTGCGCTGAATCTCTGTATTTCCTGAGCTGTTCCGCCACTCTCGCTTCAACAAGCTCAACTTTTGAGAAGTCCAAACCGTTTAATTCTATGTTCTTACCAAGCGCCTCAAGAGCAGAAGCCGAACTATCCAGGCTGACAACTTTTTTAGCCCCTCCTTTTAAAGCGGCAATCGAAAAACCGCCTGTATAAGTAAAGCAATCTAGGACTTCAGCATCTTTTGCATATTGAGAAACTCTTAACCGATTCATTTTCTGATCAAGATAAAAACCCGTCTTGTGCCCGTTTTTGATGTCTATAAGATATTTTATGTCTCCTTCGTTAATCTCCAGCAAATCTGGTGGTTCCGAACCTGACAAAACGCCTTTCAAAAGAGGAAGCCCTTCCTTCTCTCTTATGTCCACATCCGAGCGTTCATATATTCCTTTGTTCGGGACAAGCTCATTAAGCGCTTTGACAATCGTGCTTTTCCAATACTCCGATCCGACAAAAAGAAACTGGCAAACAATATAGTCTGCAAACTTATCGGCAATAAGTCCGGGAACCCCATCTGATTCTGCAAATATAAGGCGGATACAATCACTGTTTGCAAAAGCTCTGCTTTTCATCCTATAACAAACGGAGTCTATTATTCTTTTTCGCACGAGTTCTGCATTGAGTATCTCGCTCTCTGAAAACGACCACATGCGAATTGCTATTTTAGACCTTGGTGAATACGAACCGTACCCCAGAATTTCACCATTTTCAGAAAGAACTTCCACTGTTTCACCGGCTCCAGGGGTGTCTTCCATCTTGCTGATAGCGCCGGAAAAAATCCATGGATGCTTGTATTTTAAAGTTCTTGCAGATTCCCTCCTAATAACAACAGATAACATAATTCATCCTTTTTTGATTTATTATCAATATCGTCTCATATCAATTAATATGTATTGATTATACAAGCGCGCACTTCCATTCGTTTGTCTTTCAATCCCAAAATACTATAAGATATCCCGTTAAATACACGAGCAGGCAAAAAACATATAAACAAATCTCTTCCTTTCTCCATAATGGTTTCTTAAAAAACCTGGAAGTATAAATTTCAGCACTTTAAGTCTATAATTGTTTATATATCATACCGATCTCAGAAAGCTTTAGATAATTAATGCCTCAATCTGAAAAAAAGGAGATTTGAAGGATGACTGCTTCTAATTATGATACCGGGCAGCGGGACATGGTTGGTTATGGACGTTCTCTTCCAAGTATAACCTGGCCAGATGGCGCACGTATAGCAGTACAATTCGTCTTAAACTATGAAGAAGGCGGAGAATATTGCCTTTTAAATGGGGATGATCACTCGGAATCATACTTGTCTGAAATTGTTGGTACAGTACCGCGCGTCAATGGAAGAGATATGAATATCGAATCCATCTATGAGTATGGCAGCAGAGCCGGGTTCTGGCGCTTATGGCGGTTATTTTCAGGTAAGAAGGTACCCCTGACTGTTTATGCCGTGGGAAAATCCTTGGAAATGAATCCTGAAGCTGCACAGGCTATGGTTGAAGCGAACTGGGAAGTAGCGGGACATGCCTATAGATGGATAGATTATCATGACTACAGTATTGATGAAGAACGCAATCATTTAAAACAATGTATCGAAGTTATAAGAAAGTTGACAGGGCAGCGTCCTCAAGGATGGTACACAGGACGTGTCAGTCCCAACACGCGGCAGCTTATTGCTGAAGATGGCGGGTTTTTGTATTATTCTGATTCATATGCTGACGATTTACCATACTATGTAAAAGAAGCAGGAAAACAATTGTTGACTATTCCCTATGCTTTGGATACTAATGATTTTCGTTATCTTATGCCTCAGGGCTTCAACACCGGAAACGATTTTTTCAACTATGTTAAAGATGCCTTTGATTATCTATATGAGGAAGGTGCCAGGACTCCCAAAATGCTATCCATTGGACTCCATAGCCGTATCTCAGGCAGGCCTGGAAGAACACAGGCGCTTTCAAGACTTGTAGATTATATTTCCAGTCACAAAAAAGTCTGGCTGGCACGAAGAATTGACATCGCCCGTTATTGGATTGACAGCTACCCCGTAGTTTCAAAAGATTTAAGGCCTCGAAAAATGATTCGCATGGAAACTGAGAGGTTAATTCTAAGAGATTACGTAATTTCAGATTTGGAAGATGTTCATAAGTGGATGTCAAATCCTGAAGTTATGCATTATCTGGACTGGAAAACAAATACGATTGAGGAAACCAAAAAGAATTTTCTTAGAACAATAAATGATATTGATAACCCTGATAGAAAAGAATACTACTTTGCTATCATAGAAAAGAAATCCCGAAAACATATCGGCGGGGCAGGTTTCGCAGTAAAAGACAGACAGTCAGGTGGCGGAGTTGCAGAACTCGGTTACTTCTTATCAAAAGAATATTGGGAAAAAGGAATAGCATTAGAAGCAGTATCAGAAATAATAGAATTTGGGTTTAGAGATTTAAACCTCCATAAAATATCTGCATCCTGCGACAGTGATAATAAAGCATCAGAAAAGATTATGCTAAAATGCGGTTTATCCAAAGAAGGAGAACTAAAACAAGAAAGGTTCCACTTCAATCAATGGCGTGACAGGTTACTATACTGCATTCTGAAGGATGAATGGAAAAATAGAAACATGTTAAAAACTGAAAAGACAAAAAGGAGAGGAAAATGATTGCATATTGTGGTCTAGATTGTTCAAAATGTATTGGTTATCTTGCTACTCAATCTGGAGATAAAGATCAAATCACTGAAGTTGCAAAAAAGTGGTCTAAACAATTTAAAGCTGATGTAAAGCCTGAACATGTTATTTGTGACGGCTGCAAATCAGAAAAAAGGAAATCATTTCATTGTACTAATCTTTGTAATATACGTAAATGTTGTATCGAGAGAAAATATGATTCCTGCATAGAATGCAATGAATTTGCATGCAGTCATTTAGCGTTTATTTTGAATAATGCGCCTGAGGCAAAAGAAAATCTGACAAATTTAAAAAGGTAACAACCCGCTTCGCTCTACCGCTTACCTAAAAAATCAGGAATATAAAATGAAATATCAAGGATACCTACTTAAAGAAAGTCTGGATGATAAGACTGTATTAGAAAAATTGACAATTACTAAAATTGAAACATATCCTTGTCCAGAAAACATGCGTGCTGATTATATGGATGATTTTTGGACAGGCATTAGATTTGCAGGTAATGTTGAAGAAGCTGATGAGATAGCCCAAATATTGAGTAAAGCTGTAAAAGAACAAGGATGGTTTATTGAGATAGGAACAGATACATTAAACTATCTAATATTTCCTAACAAAATTGTGAAGTATCCTCGAATCAATAATACAAATAAACCATGGCCTGTAGAAGCCATTGAAATAGCAAAAGCAATAAAAATACCAGCCTTTGCTAAAGAGAAAGAAAAAAATGAAACCATTTTATAGTCTGATTTTACCATTTTTAATATCTGCAAATGTTTGCAAAGCAGAAGATTCTAATAAATAAATAGATGCTCTGTTTAATTAATGGAATAATCCCAACTCACCTGGATGTGCTGTCGCAGTAATAAAAGATCAAAAGACAGTTTATGAGAAAGGATTTGGGTCTGCTAATTTAGAGTATAAAACGCCAATAACACCTAAAACTATCTTCGCTGTAGCATTCATATCAAAACAATTTACAGCCTTTGCTATTGCACGCCTAATTGATAATGGAAAGATACATCTTGAAGATAATATAAATAACAGAACTGTCCGGTAAACTTTTTAGATAAATTATAAGCCGAATAGGTCGGGTTGCGTCATTCCAATATTTTGATTCAAGGGAAAACGAACTTTTCATAATTCTTAGAGAGTTCTATTATATAAAAAGATATAAGGTGGTGAATTTATGAATCTGGCGGAGTGTGTTAATTGTCATAAGTCTTTTTTAAATTTCTATTATTTAAAGTCAATTCCTTTACTAGAACCTCTGATGAATATGTATGCAAAGATTGCCTTACGCAATACTGTAACTCTTGTGGAAAATTCTCTAAAAACAAACTAATTAAAGTTAACTGTGAAACACGAGAAATCTGCCAGGAATGTTTATCAAAAGAATACTTATTTACTTGTACTGAATGCAAGGGAGTATATACCATTGGATGGGAATCTCTTCGTGCGGATATGGATAGCTCTAAGTGCAGATTTTGTAGCTTTTGAGAAGTATTTTTTTCAAAGTATAAAAACATTCCTGTCTGTATAGAATAAATGCCAGCTTATTGACAAGAGGTATATAAACTTTGTTTCTTACAAACCAAGAAATTGTTACTTCCAATAGATATCAAAACAAACGTATTACCGTAGGTAAGCCTATGTGTAAAGTCATTTTAGCGATATACTCGTCCCTTTGACTGGGATTGAGAATAATAAAGACAAAAGATTATAGCTCTTCAGTTTTTGATATCTGAGAGATTAATTTTTTGTCCGTCATTAAGCAAAATTATTTCTGAGGCAAAGAGCTCTTTGTATTTATCAGGGTAAAAAGTATGAATGGGGATTATCTTTCTTGGTTTAAGTAAGTCTACAAACCTTTTTAAATCAGACGGGCTTGCATGCCCTGATGTATGTATGAAATGAATAGGGATTTTATAGCTTCCCAAAAATGTTCTCACTTGCTTGAAAGTCTCTTTTTCCCAATACCCCTTCCACATGGAAAAGATATAAGTCGCACGGCCAAGACATTTCTTTAATCCATTGTCTTTTATATGATTGTTTCCGAAGAGTATTACAGCTTTAGATGCTATGTTATTTAACTCTTCAGGATAAATACGGTTTCTTGAATGAATCCTTAGTTCCTTATACCATCCGCTACGGTCTATTTTTATGCGTTGTTGTTTGGGGATATAAAGCCCTATCTGAGACCAATAAGATTGAGGGATATTTGAGTTCCATGTTGATTGAAGAATAATAGCTGTGTATAAATCTATTATCAGTTTTCTTTTACTTTTTACGCAAGCTCTGAATACTGAAACCATCCTGTCAATATTCTGAGCTGAAGATTGGACTAAGACAATACCTTTAGCTGCCTTGAATACTTCTAACATCTCATTTTCAATATCAGCTTCAGATACAAAATTTTCATTGCTGTTTAGCCTGCCCAAAGAAGAACCTTCGAGCAACAGAAAACCAATATCCTTTGGCGGGTTGGCCAGGAATTTCTCCACTGAATCTTTACATCTTCCGTGTATTCTGAAGTCTCCGCTGTAAAATAATTTTTCTCCATCAGCTTCAATCAGCAGCGAATATGAGTCATAAGATGCATGATCTGTTTTGTAAGGTGTTATTGTAAAAGGGCCTAATTTAAAACTATGGCCTGAGAGAAAATCAATCCCTTTCTCCGCAATATGCCATTTATCAGGCATGAACTTTGAGGCATTGCGCATTATTCTGCGTGAATCGGCTCCAATACCAATTGGGATTTTATCGCTAACATGCTTGAGCAGGCCATAGTGATCTTTGTGATAATGAGATAAAAGTATAGCATATAGATTTGGATCTGAACCATCTAAGCCGGATATATCAGGTAGTAGAGATATGTCATTAGTCTCCGCGTTAAGAGGCAAGCCCATATCCAGAATTATCTTTTTGCCGTCTGCCTCTAATTCAATACATGAACCGCCAATTTCATGTGTTCCTCTATGGATAGTTAGTCGCATTCAGCTTTAACTATGTTTGATTCTATAATGAGAAATATGGAAACCTTTAAATTCCTTATCAGGGTACTTAATTGAGGTAGAGATTTTAATCGTCCAAAATCAGAATATGCCTGAGTTTCCCTAGAAATTAAAACGGCTTTTTTGATATCAACATTTTGAAGTATCATATAATCTCTTTTAAATTTATCTTTATTAAGAAATTGGTAATATGTAGCAATTTCAAGCACGCTCCTTAATAAAGATTCTTTGTTATTTCCGTATTTAAATTCTATTAAATAAACTTCTTTTTTATTATCGCTTATTAGGTCGATTTTCCCTGCTATATCTTTCATCGTTCCCTTTAAAGGGATTTGATAGTCAATAAATTTTCCTATAACATCGAACTTTTTTCCACAGAGACTCCTGGCAAAAATTTCCTCGTGTCTATTTGAATGCTTTGTTCCTGTTTTTGCATGAACGACTTTATATGAACTTTCTCTGTCTATATTTTTGATCTTTCCAAATATTTTATAGTTTTCACTTTTATTCAAATACTCTGCAAGATATTCAATATATGGAGTATTTGAATCTTTCACGTTTCCTTTATAATTGATATAGCCTTGTTTATAAAGTGTACTTATATCATTCATTGAATCACTAAGAAATACATCTAGAGTCTTTTTGTCATACGATTTCCCCATAACTGTCTCCAATATGTTATTTAAAATATTTATATCTTAAGAAATCGGAATTTCTATGATCAGGATTGAATTGGAAGAACATGTCAGGGGTTGACTGTATGGCTTCATCAATATGCTTTTCTCAGGAAAACATTAATAAAATAATCTGTTCTGGGAAAAATTATTATGTTTTTATTTGCTATATGAAAAAATCAATACATGTAATATTGGCGTTGTTATTAAAATCTGACAATGCTAAAAAATGGGGGATAGTAAAAATATGAAGAAACCTACTGATAACAGCTATTGGGTTATTGAAGGGAAATTGCTTGCGGGAGAATATCCGGAGCGGCTTAATAATTTTATTGATTTTGGGATTACTTGTTTTATTAATCTAACAGAAAACAGACTCCTTTCTTACGAAGATAATGCAAGAACAATATCAAAAGATGTAAAAGTATACTGTTACCCAATAACAAACAGGTCTCTCCCAATTAGCGAAGAATTTACCAGAAATATCTTAGATACCATTGATAATAACGTAAATGCAGGCAAAATCGTTTACGTTCACTGCCTGGCTGGAATTGGAAGAACAGGGACAATTATAGGGTGCTGGTTGGCAAGACATGGATATGAGGGCGCAGATGCTATGGCAAAATTATATGAATTATGGGGAGATAATCCTATATCAAAATACACTGGCACCCCGGAAACAGGCGCGCAATGTAAATATATTCTGAACTGGAAGGAACCATAATCCTGTAATATACATATCTATTTCCTATATATTAGGTGATTTCTCAAATACTACTGGATCAATCATAACTCTTACTCCTGATGCGGTAATAAAGGTTGAGATAGTTGCTGTGTTTAAAAAAACACTATTTTAACCATCGTCGATTCACCAGAACGCATTTTGGCCTACTTAGACATCTATAATTATAGCAAAAAAGCAATGATTATATTGTATTACAAACCAAGACTAGGAGGTTGTTATGATAGAAAAAATCTTTTGGACAGTTGCAGCAGGAAGACTTTTTTATTTTGGGTGGAAAATTGGAGAAAAGGTTTATCCGAGTATAGAAGAGACTGTAAAAACTGTTTGGGATGAGGCTAATAAAGAAGGAAACAATAAAAACACAAGCATATGATATCTAATATTTTTAATTTTGAAATCTCTTCAGTCAACGAAGTTTATCCTTTAATTAATTCCATCAACAAAGAAGATTTCAGAGGAAAAGCTTACTTTGAGACCTCTGCACAAAGAGCCAATAATTAAAAGAATTAATACAAAATCAAGTAAGAAGTCCAGTACCAGCATAATCTTAAATCAATATGTTTAAATCTACTAAAAGTTACAAGGAAGATTACATGCAACCTCCTTATTAGAATTACAAGGTTGCTTAATGTCCCCAGCTAACATATAATTTAAGTCAATAGTTGCACTTCAAACTTGAATGTAGCAATTTATTCTAATAATAATTTGCTTGCGCAGAACTTTTAAAATATGGGTTTCACAGAATAAACAGGATCAGTAGTGTCCGGTAAAAAATTTAAAAGTAATGGCATGGGAAAATAACCCTTTTATATTAGCAATGGGTAAATCGTTAATTAAAAGGAGTTATCATACATGCCGCATAACAATAACATATTTTATCAGCTTTTCTCGTTCATGCCACGACATCGTTTTGACAAAATAGTTTCTGAACTGAGATGTGACGGCTACTGCAAGTATTTCACATCATGGAAGCAGTTCCTTACTGTCTTTTATAGTCAGGTAACAGGAAAGGATTCCCTTAGAGAGATTGAAAGCGGGCTTTTGGCTAACAACAATAAGCTATATCATTTAGGACTGGAGACTGTGCCAAGATCTACTTTAAGCGAAGCTATAAACAGAAGAGACTCGATTATTTTTGAAGAGATATTTAAGGAAGCTCTTCAGCGAGCTATTTCTCTTGCTCCAAAACATGAATTCAGGTTAAAAATGCCTCTTTATGTTTTTGACAGCACGCTTATTAGTCTAGCTTTATCTGTTTATGACTGGGCTTTCTACCGCAAAAAGAAAGGAGGAATCAAACTGCACTTTCAGCTTGACCAGAGCGGACTTCTTCCATGCTTTATGGTCATGACAGATGGAAAGTGCAATGATATGAAGCTTGCCAGGAAATCTTTTCCGATTGAACCGGACAGCATAAGGAACCTAATCATAGCAAGGGAATATGTCGGACAATATCATCGAGTTTTGTGGTTCTGTGGGCAGCAAGAAATACCCAGATAAATTGCGTATAGTTGAATACAAAGACAAAGAGTCTGATAAAGTTTATACTTTTATTACCAACAACTTCAAACTATTTGCTTCGACTATAGCCGAAATATATCTTCAACGCTGGCAAATTGAATTATTCTTTAAATAGATAAAACATAATCTCAAGATAAAGTCGTTTCCAGGCACAAGGCAAAAGATAGAAAAACCTCCAAACCATACCAGACCTGATGCAACCTGATCCCTTTGATCTATACTCTTAGCTAGAAACTTTTACCGGACACTAATGTTTAGGTATTATTAAAAATTTATTTCTTAAAGGCTTCAAACTTTGCATAGACGCCTTTTTTGTATAGAATATTCTCAAGGTAAACACAAAAAATCAATGGAACAATACTCTTATGTCAAAAAAAAACAATTTCCGCCCATTTATAACTCTTTTGTCTATATCATCTTTGATAATATTCTCAGGTTGCAGCAAGAAAGTAAAGAACTCCGACGCAGCACTCAAAGAATCGGTTAACATTATTCTGGCAAGCGGCAACTGGACAAAAGCACAGATATATGCAAAAATGGCGCTGAAAGCTGATGCAAATAATGTTGATGCCCAAATTATGTATGCTGTTTGCCAAAACAAACTGGGCAACACTGAAGAAGCTATTAAAACGTTAAGAAATATTGTACTGGCAAACTCAGGAAGTTTTTTGGCACAGCTAAACCTTGGAAAAATTCTCTATGATACCAAAAATTATGAGGAAGCTTATGAATATTTAGGCAATGCCTGCAATCTAAACAACAGCAGCCTTAACGCTCTAGTCCTTTATGCTCAATGCGCAGGTAAACTTCAAACGAAAAATACTCCAGACCTTTATCTAAAACTCGCACAAACACCTCAATATTCAGATAAACCCGAGGTTTATAACAATATCGGAACCTATTATGTTTACTCAAAAAACTATAACGCTGCATTGAAATATTTCCTTCAGGCATACAGAATGGATAAAGACAACCCGATAGTAATAGCAAACCTTGGAATCCTCAAAGACAGTTACATGAAAGACCCCAAACAAGCCAAGTACTTCTATAGAAAATTTATATCACTCACTATCAACAACAGTGCCTTTGATTCACAAAGAAATTATTTCTCTAACAGGCTCAGAGAACTAAAAAAGTAATTTAGTTAAATGACTGGCTTTATACCCGATGATATTATCTCCCAAATCCAATCCAGAACAGATATAGCTGATCTGATATCATCTTACACTGAACTAAAAAAGACAGGATCAAGACTCAAGGCTCTCTGCCCTTTTCATAACGAGAAGACCCCCTCTTTTATAGTTTCAAAAGAAACTCAATACTATCATTGTTTCGGATGCGGCAAAAGCGGCAACGTCTTTACCTTTCTCATGGAAAAGGAAAACATGTCTTTTGTCGAAGCGGTAAAAACACTCGCCGACAGATGCGGGGTAATTATCCCCGAAGCCAATTCCTCACCACAGTCTCAATCCGAGCATAACAAAATCAGAAGTCTAAAGGAAAAACTATTAGCCATTCACAAAGTCGTTTCCAAATGGTATTCCGAAAGACTTTTTAAAACTGAGGGAACATTGGGCCTAGAGTATATCCGCTCACGGCAAATCCCTGATGAAATAATCTTCAAATTCGGATTGGGTTTTGCTCCTGATTCGTGGGACTCAGTTACCAAACTCCTTACTTCACTGTCATACTCTCCCTCGGAAATGACAGAGTCAGGACTTATACTAAAAAGCGAAAGCGCTGAAAGGCTTTACGACAGATTCAGAAACAGGGTTACTTTTCCCATATGGGATGAACATGGAGACGTCATCGGTTTCAGCTCAAGAACAATTTTAAAAGAAACTAAGGAAGGTAAATATATAAACAGCCCGGAGACGCTCATTTTCAAAAAAAGCAAAACCCTCTATGCATATCATCTGGCAAAAAAAAGCATCAAGGATATAGGCTTTGCTATATTATGCGAAGGCCAAATAGATGTTATTTCAATGCATCGTGCGGGATTTGAAAATGCTGTAGCCCCGCAAGGAACTGCATTTACGGAAGAACAGGCGAAAATGCTCAAGCGCCTCACTGAAAAAATATATCTTTGCTTTGATGCGGACAGTGCCGGGATCAATGCTTCAATGAAAGCTCTCGACCTGCTATTGCCTTTAGGTATCGAAGTAAAAATCATCTCTCTTCCGGAAGGCGAAGACCCAGATTCCCTCTACAACAAATCGGGAAAAGAAGCTATTCAGGCGTGTTTACACCATGCACAGGATTTTTTGGATCATTTGCTTGTTAACCTTTCAAAAGGAAAGGATACTTCTTCTCCTGTAGTAAGAAGCCACATAATTACAGAGATTTTCGACAAACTCTCCAAAATTCAAGACCCCATACTTAGGGCTACTTACGCTTCAATTGTTTCAGAAAAATTAGGGCTTCCCAAAAACAGCGTCTTTGAAAATATGAAGCGCCTCCAGACAACTAAAAATTATCGCTCTGAAGGAAAACCTCAACAGGATATCTATCAGACACAGCCTGTCTCTTCCAATTCACAGATTGATGTCGCCGAAAAACTCCTGTTGAGACTTATTATCGAACCTGACGGCGCAGAAATCGCAAGAATTATAGAAGAACATTTATCGTATGAAATGATAAGCGCCACCCCTATTGGTGAATCCTTAAATCTTGCTGTTTCGCTTACTTTAAACGGAGAATGGGAGGAAATCCCAAGAAAAATAGGACTTATTGTCAACGAAAAACCCACCTTTTCCGTTATAGCTCAAGTTCTTACTCAGGAGAATCTTCCATACAAAAACAATAACACCCGCATCAAAGCCTGTAATGACTGCATAAGAACAATTAAGCTATTCCACATGAAAGAAAAAATAGAGAGATTGACGGGAGAACTCAAATCATTGGAAGGAGATGGCAAAAACATAAAACTGAGAGAAATTTCACAACTTCAGCTAGAGCTTCACAACATTAAAAAACATAAGTTTTAGGCTAGACTTTAAAACTGACAGTCAGTCCATCGCCTATGGGGAGAATAAAACTCTCCAACCTCTTTTCGGCAAAAACCTTTTTATTATATTCATCCATAAACCTAGCGTGTTTATGCCCTACTCCCATCGGCAGGAACAATGTGTCATCGGCTATTATTAAACCGCCAATTCTCAGTTTATTAACACAGTCTTCCAGCATTGCAGGGTATATGGACTTTAAAGAGTCCTGAAGTATCAAATCAAACTCACCATCAAGTTTTTTGAATTCTGTAAGAGCGTCACCATGAATTAAATGCACATGATCTGACAGCCCTGCTTCCTGCAGATTAGCAAGAGTCTCCCTATAATGATTTAATGCCGACTCTATGGCCGTAAGCTTTCCACCATTGGATTTAACTGCTTCAGCCAGCACTATAGTAGAGTATCCAAGACAAGTCCCAAATTCAATAACATTCCTCGAATTAGTAAACTTAATGATCCATGATACAAACGAGGCAACGGCTTCTCCTATACAAGGAACCACATCTGACCGATCCGAATGTTCCTTGAGCAGACGTTTCAACACTGAATTCTGAAATTTTGAAAAACTTCTTATATATTCAGAAACTTTTTCCATTCAATTCCAAATCTGCGATCTAAAATTTCAAATCCTTAAAGGCATCAGCCATGCTTGTTCCAAAAGAAGAGCTTTCGGCCTTTTTTGCAGATGAAAATTCTTTCCAGTCAAGATCTTCCATATTATCATTTTTAGAAGCTAACATCAAAGAGATTTTTCCATCATCATTTATCTCTTTGACCATTACAGTCAATTTCGACCCAACAGGATATTTTTTGTCAAGCATTTTCAAGGTGAGTTCAGTTCCTCCATGAGCCTTCTTTAACTCATTTATATGAAGAAGCCCTCTTTCGAGCGCAGACAGTCTGATAAAAAGCCCAAAAGGTTTAATTCCATCTATAGTGCCTTGATATTCCTCACCTTTTTGCACTGCTTCGATTTCTGTTTGATCTTCGCTTCCTTCTGATACGTAATTGCCTCCTGAGAAGTCGCGGGCCAAAGATATTCTTTTTGTATCTTTGTCAACACCTTCAACAACTACGCTTACAATATCTCCTTCAGAAACTACATCTTTAGCATGATGAATCCTTCGCCCCGGTTCAAGTTTTGAAATATGAATAAGCCCCTCGAGCCCCTTCTCAAGTTCGGCAAATGCACCGTAAGAAGCAAGCCTTGTAATCTTGGCTTTTATAACCGTGCCTGCAGGATACTTGTCTGCTATATCGTCCCAAGAAGTCTGAACCGATCTGTAACTTAGCGTAATCTTGTTGTTCTCCCAGTCCAGATTTTTAACAGCAAGGGTAAGTCTATCACCGACACTTACCATTTCTGAAGGATTCTGAATCCTGCCCCAGGCAAGCTCAGAAATCGGAATAAACCCTTCGCAACCATCTAAACTTACAAAAACACCAAAATCCATAATTTTTTCAACTGTGCCATCTATGGTATCGCCTACATGAAGACTCTCTTTTAGATTGCCTATTCTGCTTTTCTTAATCTCTTCCAGAAGTTTTCTCCTGGAAACTACTGTGTCAAATTTAGTCATCTGCGTGATAATAAAAGAATAACTATTACCGATGTAAGTGGCAGGTTCCTTGGGATACAAATCTATCTGAGAATAAGGGCAAAAAGCATCTTTAGCGGCAACTTTCACCAAATACCCGCCCTTGCGTTCCTCAATAACCTTACCTTCAACAGGAATTTTGCTATAATAGGCATCTTCCATGTGCTTTGATACGAATTTACCGCTCATCTTGGCAGTAAGCATTATCTCGCCATTTTTCTCAGAAACGAAATATGCATCTATCAGATCGCCGACTTCGACTGTGATATTGCCATCTTTATCAAGTACTTCTTCCCTGTTGATTATGCCTTCGCTTTTGGCATTGATATCCACAAAAACACTCTTAGCATCTATAGCTATTACCCTTCCTGAGACTTTGCTCCCAATTTCAAATTCTACATTAAGAGCATCAAGAACTCCGGATTTCTTGTCATTAAAATAATCTTCAAGCATCGGCATAATTATTTTTTCCTATTTCGAATAAGTTAATGCACTTTAAAATTCTTTAGAATTCTATGTTAAACAAAGAAAAAAGCAAATAAAAAAAGCGCTAACTCTAACATTAGCGCCTTAATTTTGAGAAAGTTATTTTACTAATTCAGTTTTTACCTTTTATACTGAGCTGCCATATAATCATATACAGCTGACTTTTTAACTCCATCTGCCATTTGTTTGGCATAAAGAATTTCCCTTCCTTCATTCTCTCCTACTACATTTATATGTCCCGAAGGCGTAGGATTTTTAAGTAAACTTGGAGCAGTTTCCATAGTTACATAGACCTTTTCCATATAATAATACTCAGGATGAGCGAAGTAAACAGCGCTCACTGTATCCCATAGGCAATAAAAATTATTCCATGTCTCATTATAAGGAATATTATAACTATCAAGAGCTATTTGTGAATATAGATAGCCCTCATCAGCCTGAGCAACCAGTTTTTCATGAAATGCTACGGCATCTTCGTTTTCGACGAAAGTACCAACGTTATAGTGGAGTGGGAATGAGTCAGTAATATCAAGAGGAAACAGTATTATAGGAAATTTAGTATTCTCGAGTAGCCATCCTGCCCCTGCACCGCCTGCTCCTGTAGCAGGATCTGGCGCGTCAGTAGGATCCCAATACATATTCCACTCGCAAAAATAAGTTACCTGTGGGTCTTCTTCTGTAGGCACTAATGGAAAAACAACATTTCCCAAATCAGGTTTAATAGCGCCACCCATCCATATCATCCGACTAATTTTAGACTCAAGGTCAGGACGTTTTTGTAATACAGTCGAAACAGGAGTCGCACCACAATTAAGCAATATTGTTACTTTCTTAGGAGAATTTTCAAGTATGTTTATTATAAGTTGTTCTCCGTCATAGACCGTCCAATGAGACTTTGTGCCTTTAGGATTAAGAATCGGCAAAACATCCATTGACAGGCAATCATTGCGATAACCTGAAGGAAACGGATTAATTGCTTCAGTTGTGCTGATACCCACAGGAACATCCGGGCTTATAAGTGCATTTAATTTCCATTGAACTTCTGCAGTAGGAAAAGCCCAACAATCACCATCAACTACTACTACTCCTTTCAGGTCTATATTAGGATTTCCATTTTTACCATCCATAGTCTTCAACAGCATTGGTACCATCATCTCGTCTATGGCACCGTCTTGAATATAGATTACTGGTTCTATCCCCTTTTCTTTGTTAGAATCATTCGCGCATGTACTTATCGTTAAACATGCTATAAGCGCTACCAACATTCTGATTAAAAAAATTTTACTTCTCATATTATCCCTATCATCACTATTTATATGTTTCTATGCGATTAATAATAGATTTTGATCAAAAAACAAAAAGATCAGCTGAAAGTTCTTTAGCTAACGGGAAACTTTTTTGTGTCCCTGGCTTTTGCACGCTTGCTGCGGCTACCACACATGCTCTTTTGGCTGCCTCCTGTTCGCTGCATCCTGCAGCAAAAAAGTAGGCAAAGCTCCCTATAAAGCAGTCGCCTGCACCTGTAGTATCAAAAGCCTGCACCTGGGCTCCAGGAATATGAGTGTGGGATTTTTCATCTACGAACAAGCAACCTTTGGAGCCTAAAGTCATCATCACTTTTTTAACACCTTTTTTTATCAGTGCTTTTCCTGCATCTATAGCATCGTCCAAAGTTTTAACAGTCCTATGTGTAAGGAGTTCAGATTCTGTTTCATTAGGGCAGAATATATCTGTTAGTTCGAAATATTCATTAGAGAGTTCAACCAGCGGAGCCGGAGCCGGATTAAAAAGAGTAATTACCCCTTCCTCCCGTGCTATCTGTAATGCTCTCTTTGTAACTTCAAGCGGTATTTCATTCTGACATATCATTATCTTCGACCCGGCTATTGCCTTTCTGGAAGCTTCAACCTCTTCAACTGTAATCAGGTCATTGGCTCCTGACACAACTATGATCGAATTATGACCGCTTTTATCAACCCATATCGGAGCTACACCCGATGAAGCTTTGTCGGTAAAATAGACATGTTTAGAGTTGATATTGAGGTTCTTGAAGTTTTCCATGGTCTGTTTACCAAATACATCTTCTCCAAGCTTGGCCACCATAGTGACTTCTGCGCCCAATTTGGCTGCAGCCACTGCCTGATTTGCGCCTTTGCCTCCAAAACCCATTTTAAAGTCGTTACCCATGATCGTTTCGCCTTGCTTAGGTAAACGATCCGTATAGGCTATCATATCATAGTTACATGACCCAACAACACATATTTTAGGTTTGCTCATTTTGTCTCCTCTATCTTTTAAATTTTGGTTTTATAATGTATTAGGCATATCTTGAAATTATAATCAACAGTAAGCCTATAATATAGCCTGCAAACATCAGGGCGAGAATCTTGTTTGTTCCTTTAGGCGCATTCTTGAATTCTTTCCATATAAATACACCCCAAATTGCAGCAACAAGAGTGGCACCCTGCCCCAGTCCATAGGAAATCGATGGACCGGCAGCACTCGAAGCCAAGATACTGAAAGAGTTACCAATGCACCATATCACACCGCCAAGAATCCCGACAAAATGAATGTATGGATTACCCTTAGTGAAATACTCCTTATACGTGCAGGGTACACCGGTTATCGGCTTATACATATTGATTGTGTTCCAAAGTAGAGATGAAATCATAAGCCCGAAACTAAATACTGCTATTGCTGAATATGGGCTAAGTTTTCCAGGAATAAGATTGGCGTATTCTGAAGTACCGATTGATGCCATTACGAAACGGAAAAATGTCCCCATAAGTATCCCTGCCAGTAGCGATACGACTATGCCTTTAACAACATTAGACGACTGGGCAGACTGATTTGACTGAAGTTTTTTGTAAGCTACGGCCGAGAGTATGATAGCAAGCACAACCAAACCTACGCCTAAGAAAAGGACGAAAGGGTTCCCGACAGGATCAGGAATGTAATTGGCTACAACGCCTATGACGAGCGCAAGGCCTACTCCAATCGGGAAAGCCACAGCCAGACCGGCTATTTCTATTGCTATGACAAGCAAAATGTTGGACAAATTAAATATTACTCCGCCGATAAAAGCGGAAAAGAGCGCACCTCCTGCTGCCTGTCCCATATCAGCAAAAAAAGAACGGCCGCCAGACCCCATACACCCCATAGTCAATGCAAAAATCAGAGCCATCACAAATACGCCAATAGAATAATCCCAGTAGAACAACTGGAATGGCCAGTTCTTACCACTGACAAGTTTTTGAGTATTTGCCCAGGATCCCCAACAAAGCATAGTGATAACACACATTACGACCGCTAGTAGATACGACGTGATAATAACCATATATCCCTCTTTTTTATTTTTTGTTAGTTATCTAAATATTGATGAACCTAAGTTAAGGATTGTAATTTTCTCTGCTTATCTTGTCAATACCATAAATTTAACTAAAAGGAAAACTCCTTAATCTTTCCCGATGTATTCAAGCACCAGAGCGCAAAACATCATCACACCATGAACTATAACATCATCGTTAAAATCAAAAGTGTTAGTGTGCAAATTAGGCACTTCCTCACCTAATCCGATATTGATAAAAGCCCCGGGGTAACTCTTGATAAAAAATGAAAAGTCTTCAGCTCCCATTACCGGTTTATCTCTTGTTATGTAGTTGTTTTTGCTGAAATATTTTGCACAGGTTTTTTCAGCAAACTCTACGGCAGACCGATTATTAATAGTCGGGATGTAGAGGAAATTGTAATCAAATTCATATGTCGCTCCATACATTTTACACATATTACGAACTATCTTTTTCATGATTTTTTGAATTTTATGCCCATGTGCCATATTAAAATACCTTGCCGAACCTTCCATCTCGGCGCTTTCTGGAATTACATTAGAAGTAGTACCACTAACAACTTTACAAACAGATACAAGCACGCTCTCAAGCGGGCTAAAGAATTTTGTTTGAATACTATTGAAAGCTTCTATGATTTTGGCTGATATTAGTATCGGGTCAATTCCTAGCTCAGGGGCAGAACTATGCCCTCCTTTGCCCAATATTTTTATTGTAAAAGTGTCACATGCCGAAGTCATCGGTCCCGGTTTGCTAATAAAGTAACCAGTTTTATAGCCAGGCCAGCCATGAAACCCAAATACTATGTTTGGTTCTGGATTTTTCAACACTCCTGCTTCAACAAGACGTCTTCCTCCACAAAGCCCCTCTTCCGCTGGCTGAAAGACAAACCTTACCGAACCATTCAGACACTCTCTGACCTGGTTTAAAACCATGGCTGCTCCCAAAAGCATAGCAGTATGCCCGTCATGCCCACAAGCATGCATGACTCCATCATTTAATGACTTATAAGAATGTTGAGAAACTTCCTGTATCGGAAGAGCATCAATATCGGCTCTCAATGTCACATTTTTTCCTGGTTTTCCTTTGTTTAAAAAAACAACGGTATCTGTCTCTATAAAAGGAGGAATAAGTTCATATCCAAACTCTTTAAGCTTTTCTCTTATATACTTGGCCGTTTCAAATTCTTTATAGGCAAGCTCTGGATAAGTGTGAAGATGTTGCCTTACTTCCTTAAGCAAAGGAAGACCTTCAATAACTAGCTTTTCTAAAATTTCTTTAGTTGGAATAATCACAATTTCCTACTTTTTTAAATGTGTTATAGATTCAAAATGTTTCGTTCTTGGAAACATATCAATAAGTCTTGTCGAATGAATTGCGTATCCTGAGGCAATTAAAACCTTTAGGTCTCTGCAAAGCGTATCCGCCGAACATGATATATAAATAATATCTTCTACTGGTAAATCGCAAAGCATTTCCAAAAATCTTTTTTCCAATCCGGTTCTCGGTGGATCTAAAACCACACATTTCGCTAAAGATTTGTTTTTATTCAATAGCTCTCTGAAAAATATAGAAACATCTCCTGACATAAATTCTATAGCGTTTTGAACATTATGTTCTTCGGCGTTAATTCCTGCTACCTTTATAGCATCTCTGTCAATATCAATTCCATAAGACTTTATGCCATTTTGAGCAGCAACGATTCCAAAAACTCCTACTCCACAATAGAGGTCGAAAACAATATCGGGCGAGATTTTTTTCAACAACACATGATATTCTTTGAGCATGATTTCATGCGCATAAATGTTAACTTGAAAAAAAGAACTTTCAGGCACAGCAAAATCGCCAAATAGAGTCTTTTCAGTAATAAGTTTTGCCTGATTTGTGTTATATCCTTTGGACGAAACCATTCTTGTGCCATTTTTTTTCGTATATCTGAGAGTAATTTCGTCAAAGGTCAACTTTCTGTTTTTTAATTCTAGTAATGCCTCATTTACCTCCGCGCAAGCAAGATGACACCTCGGAACCTCTAGGATTGTTTTGTTGTCGTTTGAAACAAAGCCAAATCCACCTTGTCCGTGCAGGATACGATGAAGTTTAATTTTATTTCTGTAATATAGATTTTCTTCGGCATAAAGCGGAGAAAGCTTCTTATCTGAATCCATCCCAGCAAACTTCTTTAGCAGCTCGGAAAATTGCTTATCCTTGAATTCTATTTCCTTCTCATAAGACAAATTCTGATAGGAACATCCCGGACAGAACAGCCCTTTAGATAAACACGAAAAAGCCAAGGGACAAACAGCAGTAATTCTTTCAGGAATCGGGCTAAGTATTTCCAATGCCCTTCCCCTGAAAAAATTCTTTTTCCTTTCAGTAATTTCGATAAGTGCTTTTTCGCCTGAAAACGCCCCCTCCACAAAACAGACAACTCCGTCCAAGCGGCAAACCCCGGCTCCTCCAAAAGCCATAGAACAGATTTCGACTTTTTTATAATTGGCACTTATCATTCATAAACCTTGCAAAAAATCATAACACAACGAGAGACTTCGCTATCTGGGCGGCAAGTTTAGCATTGTTATAGACTAATTCTATATTGGACTCCAAGCTCTTTCCTCCTGTCACATCTTTTATCCTGGAAAGAAGAAATGGAGTTATTTCCTTGCCTTTAACACCCTTTATTTCAGCTTCCTTAACAGCAGAAACTATCGCCTTGTTTATCACATCAAAATCCATCTGAAATTCTTCTGGGATAGGATTGGCAATAACAATACCACCGTTCAACCCCAAATCGAATTTGGCTTTTATTGCTTTGGCAATTTCTGACGGAGAATCCATTCTATACTCAAGTTTAAATCCGCTCTTCCGCGTGTAAAATGCAGGAAGTTCTTCAGTACCATAACCTATCACAGGCACTCCGTTTGTTTCAAGATATTCAAGAGTTAACCCCAAATCAAGTATAGATTTGGCACCAGCGCAAACAACAGTAACGCTTGTGTTTGCAAGCTCAAGCAAATCTGCGGAAACGTCAAAAGATTTCTCGGCGCCCCTGTGGACTCCGCCAATTCCACCGGTCGCAAAAATCTTTATTCCCGCCATCGCAGCAATAATCATTGTCGATGCCACAGTCGTCGCACCATCCAGCCCTCCGGAAACAATAACAGGCATATCCCTTCGGCTGACTTTCGCCACGGATAGCCCTTTCTTCCCTAGATAATCTATTTCTTCCTTTGTCAAACCTGCCTTGAGTTTTCCTGAAAGAATACCTATTGTCGCAGGGACAGCTCCATTATCACGGATTATCTCTTCTACTTTAAGAGCTGTCTCCACATTTTGCGGATACGGCATGCCATGGGAAATAATTGTCGACTCCAAAGCTACTACTGGTTTGTTGGAGGATATCGCTCCTTTTACAACTTCACTAATTTGCAGATATTTATCCAACATATTCAATCTCCTTCATCTTTTCTTTAATTAAATTTAAACTCATATTGGGATTAACAGCATCTTCACCTGAAAGAGCTATATAAGCGGCAGTTAAAGCAAATTTTACCGTTTCGACAATATCAAGCTCTTTCAAATATCCATAAACAAGGCCTGAGGCTAAAGCATCACCGGCCCCTGTTGCGTTGACCAGTTTGACCTCCTTCAGTTTCATAAATCCTTTTGTCTCTCCATTATTATAAAATACGCCCTCCTGCCCAAGAGATATAAAAACATCTCTGACTCCTTGCCCGATAAATATTTCCGAAGCCCTGACTATATCATCTTTTGTTTTTATCTTCATCTCTGCCAGAACTTCGGCCTCATAAATGTTGGGTTTTATGGTGTGAAAATTTCCAAGATATCCCAATATTTTATAGGATTTCTTTGGAGAAATAGTGTCAAGAAAAAATGTTGTCTGAGGGCAGTTATCAGTTATAAATCTCATAACTTCTTTTGAAACCCCTGCATCTATGACACATGCCTGGCTGTTTCTAATCAAGTCTAACTTTGTTTTAATTACATCTACAGTCATATTATCTAGAATCTTTGAATCTGAGACGGCCAGTGCCATATCGTTATTTGTATCTAGGATAGCCATGTATGTAGATGACTCAGCACCTGCAATTCTAATTAGTTCACTAGTATCTATACCTGCCGAACTGGAATATTCAGTAATCATCCGACCGTAATCATCTGACCCCACTGCGGTAATAAGTTTGGTATTTACTCCTATTCGTGCTAAATTCTCGGCTATATTCCTGCCTACGCCTCCAATAGTAACTGTAATTCTCCCTATGTTGGAAGTTTTTGGAATCAGAGTAGAATACGGATAACCGCATATGTCTACATTCGCAGTGCCGATAACGCAAACATAAGGTTTTAGGACTTTTTCTCTCATATTCCAGACTTCACTGCAAATTAATATTTGATATTTCCTCTTTCATTATAACAGGTAACATACATCAAACAATTACTATTTGTTCAATAGATTTCTCCTTTACAACAAAGTCGTTTGGGTTATAAATAACATTAAAACCATAAAATAAAGGAGTATCATGAAAACTCAGTCAACTTGTTCTTATTTCATCAAAGGAACGGCTCTTCTATTTGCCCTGATTTTTACTGGATGCGCCTCGCGCTCTCCAGTTCCTGCACCAATCAATATCCCATCACAATACGCATATAAAATGGATAATGAACTGGATCAGACGGGTTTCCAACTGGGCGCCATGGACTACACTGCACTCAAACAATACAATAAAGCTATTCTAAGTGTAAAAATGAGCGATCAACTTGTTCCTCCAGGACCATTCGACTACCTAAAAACCGGCTACATTGTCTATAACCAGCAAGATGTCGTAGATTCAATATTACCTTATGCACAAAATGCTTTCCGTTCTGCGTTTAGCTCGAGCAAATACTTCAATCTTGCCCCTGCTCCCGGGCCTGGCACATTAAAAATAAATGTCTATATCACGCAGATAGTTATTAATGATGCCGTTTTGGGAACTATTGGAAACATCCCTTCGCCAGGTTGGATAATTACAAAGCCCATAGGCGTAGGAATTCAATATATTTCTGAAAAAGGAGGCGGAGCCGTAGCTGTAGAAATCATAGTCACAGACTCTCAAACCAACCAAGTATTGGCCGTATTTGCCGATCGCGAAAAAGGAGTATTTGCCTTACTTAATACTGAAAGATTCTATATGTATGCTTCAATCCAAAGAATTATAAAAGCATGGTCTGAAGACTTAGTATCTACGCTTGATCAGGTAAAAACAGGAAACAGAAATCCTACCGCAAAAGAAATAGCCCCGCTTATTGAGTGGGTTTATTAAGGGAGTTTAAATCAATGAATATTAGCAAAACGCAAAAGCTTCTGTCTTTAATGTTCTTTTTAATATGCTTTTGCGTTTCTGCCGACTATTTCTATATGGACAAGAAATATGCTGATATCCTTACGGCAAATAGCATCTGCGCCAAGTGGTGTATAAATGAGACTCAAATGATACCCGCTGAACTCATAAAATTTGCTGTTACTTCAGGGGAAGTAAAATCTAATGACTCAATCAAGAGAGGGAGAGAGTTTCTATACCCCTCAGAAGTAATATATTTTGCTGATGACGGAAATTTTACTTATATGTGGCAGGAAGGCCTAGGGCTGGGAGAGATACATGGCAAATGGAGAGTCGAAAACTCTACATTGATTTTCACTTTTATAGATGACAAGTATCCCGCCATCTATGCTAAAGACAGCGAATTACGCTACTACATTGTTAAAATCGCCAATCTAGCTGAAACTTCACTCAAATTCAAAGGTGAATCTTATCCGGCTGTCACCAACATTATGGCAAGTTCAGACAGCCCTGTTAAAGATTTTGAGAAAATAGCCACACGTATACAAGAAAGCGCTATCAATATCTAATAACTTATTTTCAAGTCACAACTATAGGCTCTATGTTTAAAGCCACATTAAACTTTGAATATACTTTGTCCTTTATTCGTTGAGCAAAATCGAGAAGTTCTTTCTGCGTAGCCGAGCCAGTATTTATAAGAACCAAAGCGTGCTTATCGTAAACTCCGACATTTCCATCTCTATATCCTTTGAATCCCGAGTTTTCAATCAGCCAACCGGCAGAGAGCTTTACCATCCCTGAAGGTGTTTCATAGGCAGGAATATTATATTCACTACAAAAGGTAGCCGCAAAAGATTTGGTCACTATAGGATTATGAAAAAAACTCCCAATATTTGGGACCAGTAAGTGGTCAGGTAGTTTTTGCCTTCTAATATCAATTATAAGATTTCTTAAATTCAGCGCAGAGAAATCACGAAGGCTCTTCCGCATAACATATTCTGCCAAATCACGGTAAGTCAAATTTAATTTTGGAGTCTTTCTTAGTCTGAATAAGACACTTGTAACAATTAGTCCTGGGTTCCCTTTAAAAATGCTATGCCTGTAAGAAAACTTACAATCCTTTTCATTCAACAAAAAACACTTTTCTGTGGCCATATCAAAGACTTCAACAGCTTCAATGAATTCTCTTACTTCAACTCCATATGCACTTATATTCTGAACTGGCGAAGCGCCCACAGTACCTGGGATCCAACTCAAGTTTTCTAACCCGAACCAGTGGTTATCAACACAATACCCGACGAATTCATCCCATATTACACCCGCACCTACTTTAACAACAACCGACTCCTTATTTTCATCTGCCTTTTTTATCCCTGATAGTTTATTGTGGATAACTAACCCGTCGAAAAAAACAGGAAGAAGTATATTGCTTCCTCCGCCAAGAATAAAAAATTTCGAAGGTTTTGATTTAAGGTATGAAGATATTTCTACGAGCTCTTCTTCTTTTTGAAGAGTTAAATAACATCTGGCACAAGATGTCAATCTTATCGTGTTTAAGTATGTTAAATTTACAGTATCTTTGATTTTCATTAATTGCTCGTTTTAAAAATCTATACCTTTTTTAGCTACGATACCTTTATCAAAGGGATGTTTGATAGATTTTATTTCTGACACGGTATCTGCTGTTTCAATTATTTCATTCGGCGCGTTTCTCCCTGTCATAACAACATCTATAGACTCATCTCTGCTCCTTAAAAAGTTCAGAACATCCGCAAGTTTCAAAAACCCGAGTTCAAGAACAATCATAAGCTCATCCAATACAACCAAATCAAAGTGCTTTTCTTTCATAATATTCATGGCCTCTATCCATACATTTCCGCAAATTTCGGCATCTTTTGCTTTATCCTGACTCTTCCATGTAAACGGGCATTTAGCCTTAATAACTTCCAGTTGGCCGGCTTTTAGCTTATCAAAAAAGTTGCCTTCCCCCGTTTCCCAGAGACCTTTCATAAACTGGACAAGAAGCACTTTCCTGTCCCATCCGAGGGATCTTAATATTATCCCGAACGCAGATGACGATTTACCCTTGCCATTTCCTGTCAAGACTACAGATATTCCTTTATCAGCCAATTTCTCTCTCCAATATTTTCATTCGTTGAAGCATTTTAAACATTTATTGCGACGATGTATTCTTCCCGCCAGAGGAGCATATCCAGTCTGTATGAAAATATTCACCGCGCTTTCTATCGATTCTTTCATATGTGTGAGCTCCGAAATAATCTCTTTGGGCTTGGATTAAATTGGCAGGAAGTTTTTCTGTTCTGTAGGAATCATAATAACAAAGAGCTGACGAAAGCGCAGGAACAGGGATTCCATGTTCAGCCGCCAAAGCCACAACCCGCCTCCATGAGTCCTGAGATTGGATAATATTATTTGAAAAAAAATCGTCCAATAACAAGTTACTGAGGCCTGGATTTACCCCAAAGGCATTCTTAATGTTCTCCAGAAATCTGGCTCTTATTATGCATCCCCCTCGCCAAAGCAAAGAGATGTTTCCGTAGTCAAGGTTCCATTTGTAATCTCGGGCGGCCCCTTTCATTAACTGAAATCCCTGAGCATAGGAACATATCTTTGATGCATATAAGGCTTTCCTAACATCATCTACAAGGGCTTTTTTATCTCCGTTGTATGGCTTATCTCCAATTTTAAAAACTTTTGAGGCGTTAACTCTCTCATCTTTCTCAGTCGAGATACATCGGGCAAAAACAGCTTCTGTTATGGTAGGAACAGATATTCCCAAATCCAGTCCTGTTTGGCTAGTCCACTTCCCAGTCCCCTTCTGTTCTGCTGCATCCAGAATTAAATCAAGAATATATCTGTTTAATTCATTGTCTTTCTTCTTAAGAATATCTGCAGTGATCTCTATTAAGTAACTATTAAGCTCTCCTTTGTTCCAATCAGAGAAAACATCGCTAAGTTCCTCATTAGTGAACCCAAGCAATTTCTTCATAAAGAAATAAGCTTCGCTTATCATCTGCATATCACTGTATTCTATGCCATTGTGTACCATTTTTACAAAGTGCCCCGCCCCATTTTCGCCAACCCAGTCACAACATACAGTCCCGTCTTCGACCTTTGCCGCTATAGCCTGAAGAATATCTTTTACATACGGCCATGCCTCCACACTTCCGCCCGGCATAATAGAGGCCCCATTCAAAGCTCCCGCCTCGCCGCCGGACACACCTGTTCCTATAAAATATATCCCTTTGTCTCTTAGATAAGAATTCCTTCTATTCGTGTCAGAGTAATGACTGTTTCCACCATCCATTAGAATATCACCACTCTTCAAATAAGGCAGAATCTCTTCTATTACTTCATCAACTGGTGACCCGGCCTTTATCATCATCATTATTTTTCTCGGACATTCTAATTTAGAGCAAAGTTCTTCATATGTCTTAGCTCCAATAAATCTTCTATCAGGCATATCGTATAACATGCTCTGGACCTTCTGAAAATCCCTGTTGAATAACGCTACAGTAAACCCTTTGCTCTCCACGTTCATTGCCAGATTTCTTCCCATAACTGCCAAACCTATCATAGCAAAATCTGCTTTGAGCTTCATTTTTACCTTTATTCCTTGATTTAAATAAGTACAAGTTTAACGGATTTTTCCAACAAATTAAGTTTGTATAGTATTTTTCACTCAAAATGTATAAGAAAACTCAAGCAGATAAAATGGGGTTATTTTTACTAAAAACGCCTTGAAGTATCATAAATTCATTATTTATTATGGACTTCAACAAAATTCCGCAATTTCAGGTGGCGGGGTAGCTCAGTTGGTAGAGCAGAGGACTGAAAATCCTTGTGTCGCCAGTTCAATTCTGGCCCTTGCCACCATTTTTTTCTGTCTCTTGTTTATAATCAGGATAGATTTTTCTCGTGCATTCAGGGCAAATGCTGTGGCTAAACTGGGTTCCGGTATGCTCCCCAATGTAAGTTTCTACCTTTGCCCAATATCCTTTATCATCCCTGATTTTCTTGCAAACAGTGCATATAGGCAACAGAGAGCTGAGGGTTTTAATGTTGGCAATTGTAGCTTCTAATAAAGCATTTTTTTCTTCCAATTCAGCAGTTCTTTCTTTTATCAGCTCCTCAAGACGATCTCTATGTTTTGATATTTCTTCTTCAACCAGTTTCAAGTCAGTAATATCCTTGGCTATTCCGAGCAATGCATATGGTTCATTGTGTTCGTCTTTCAGCAAAGTAGTCTCCATTAAAGCAGGAAAGGATTTCTTATCCTTTGTTATATGCATGACTTCTCCTCTCCATGAACCGAAAAGCAACGTCTTTTCAATAAATGGATTCACTATTTTTTCCATCTCTTCCCGAGTATGGAATGTAGCTATATCAAGATCAAGTAACTCCTTAGCGTCTTGATAACCATGCATTTTGCACCATGCATCGTTGACAAATATAACTTTATAATTCAAGTCGGTTATAGCCATGCCTTCAGTAGATTGTTTAACCACTGCGGAAAGCATTCTAATCTGAGCTTGGGACTTCTTTTTTTCGAGTCTTTCTTTAGCTGACTGCAAAGCTCTGGAGACAGCAGCATTAAGCCTCGCAAGGCGATCTTTCAATAAATAATCCTCGGCGCCTACTTTAAGGGTTTCTACAACAGCATCTCCTACTACTGTGCCTGATATAATTATTATCGGCGTATCAGGACAATATTTCTTAGCTTCCTTTACAGCTTCTATTCCATCGAAAGAAGGTAAGCTGTAATTACTAAGAATAATATCAGGAGAAAATGTCTTGAGTGCTTCAATAAATTCGGCTTTGCTTTTGACCCATTTTATATCATAGCCAGACAATCGGCTTGACACAAGTTCGGCATCTTCTATTGAATTCTCAGAAAGGAGCAATCTTATTTTGTCAGTCATTTCCGTAGTCTCCTTCAAAAATTATTACAGCCTATTGCATATCAGCCGATATAATTCAAATTCTAAAACTTTTTACAAAATTTTAAGTTTAATTATAAAGAGCTTTCTAGAATCCCAATTTAAGGTCTAAAAAATTCTCGACAATATGAAGCAAAACAAACCGCTCTTTCTTTTATTTTGCCATTGCTTCAATCACGGTTATTTTTCTACGTCTGAACTCATAAGGGGATGAACTTGAGTCGATACTTTGTCCTGTTTATAAGAATTGTCGTTTATGGCCGACTCGTAACTGGAGTAATCAATAAGTCCTGAATCTCCAGATTGAACTCCGGCAGCATTGGCTGTAGACATAGGATTGTAAGGACGCACCGTATCTTTTGCACAAGCTCCAATCAACAAAAGAGAGATTCCGATAAATAATAAAGCAAAAGTTTTCTTCATTTTGAGTCTCCTCCTTTAAAATGCTTTTGGGATGCTTACAGAGAAATTGTAATGATATAGGACGTAATCGCAATACCGTAACCTTCCCGAAAACAACATCCGTCACACTTTTTTATCACATTATCAGCCCCAGGAAATATGAGAACATCAGAAAAATCCCAAGTGCCAAAATAATAAAAGTAGAAACAGACCGATATTTTTTAAACCTTTTATTTACCAATACGATCACTGTAGGGATGATAAAGAGGGTCAAACCTGTGCTTGGATTTGTAAAAAGTCCCAATATATGAAGGATATTGATATTGAATGTAGTCAGGAACCAAAGAAGAAACATTATTAAAATAATAGAAGTTTTCCTTTTAAACTGTTCATTCCATTTTCTAGGGAAAAGTTGAGCAGCGACAATTTCTATCTGCGCAAGCATAAGCCCGTAAAGAGATGTGGAAAGCGCAAACAATATAACAAAATATCCCAGAAATTTAATTGCCTCAAGAACGGCAACAGAGTGTTTATCCAAACCGACAACGGCAAGAATGGATATATTGGAGGCCAAAGCCTGTTTCAAAGATTCAGGAGTCAAAGTCATAGCTGATGACACTACAAACAGTCCAGTAAAAACAGCCAAAAGATATATGGCATACTTATTGAGTTTAAACGCCTTGTTCACACAGTCATCATGAGTCAGGGTAGGATAAGTCTTGCGATAAAACATCACCATAGGAGACAAAGCCGGATAAAAATTTATTGCCCCCATAAAAAGCGGAAAAGACATCAAAGCATTTTTAATGTTGACTTTCATATCCCAGTTAAATTCAAAAAAAAACTTAAAATTCCAGAAGGGGATAAAGAGAATTATGAATAACCCAATAAACAGCACCAGAAATACTGAAATTTTGTCGAGGAATTTCACTAAGAACCTCTCACTGAAAAGCATAGGAAGAGTAAGTACGGTTAATACAAGCAGAGGAGTTATCTTATAGTCTGCCACATTAATGTTGGTAATTTTATAAACTTGCAGGAAGGCCCCTATGTCGGTATTAAGCCCTATTGAATAGACCAGAATAGAAGCAAATAGCTGCACTGCAAAGAGTATTGAAATGAATACCGAAAAACCCCTGCCAAGAAATTCGGCAATAACCGCATTGTAACTGTCCGCATTCTGAGACTCGGCAATAACAACAGCAAAATATTTCTGCGCAAAATAAGTTACGGAAAAGGCAACAGCCATAGTTATAACGCTGACATAAAAACCCGCTATCCCTGCTTGAAGCGGAACAAAGAGTATCCCTGCCCCGATTGCAGTCCCAAAAAAACTAAAAACCCATGACCTGTCCATGCTCTTAATATCTTTTTCTACTGAATCAGACATGATATTTTCCCTGTATTATTTCTATAAAAGTTTAAAATGTATGATGTATATAATATCATTTTTGTAAATTAGGGCACATATACTTCAAAACAATTTATTTAATAATTTAAATAACAGCCTTATAACACGCATTTTAATAATAAAAGGTAAAAACCATCCTAACCAGCAAAGAACAAACTCCAATAATATGAATACCAAAAAGCTTCTCATACTGTCGTTCTTCGTGATTCTTATATCATTATCTCCATATTCTCAACCTGTTCTATGGGCCAACGACCCGGCAAAAATTGAAGAAATAAAAAAGCAGCTTCAGCAATCTCAGGAGATGCTTGATAAAATCGAAGAACACATAAAATCCCCTGATATAACGGACAACGAACTTAGCATATACAGGCAGGAGTTAAAGGAAGCAGACAATTACTTAGTCAATAGCTCGGAATACTTCAAAACAGAGTTAAGTAATGATAAAAACGTTTTAAGTGATTTAACAACTTTAGGACTGAACGATAACACTCTCAAAGACACTGACAATAAGGAGATGACCTTCAGGATTAAAGAAATATACACTAAAATAGATGAATATAGCGCCATCCTAATTCAACTGAGACTAATTTCTGGCCAAATATCAGACACTATCAATGCCATATCCGATAAGAAAATACGAATAAGAAGCAGAGACCTGTTCATCTACAACCTTCCCTTCTACCGCGCAGAAGCTTGGATATCGGGCAAAAATGATATTGTGAATTATCTCTCTTCAATGAAAAACAGCTTTCCGTCATTTAAAGATTCCATTTTAAAAGCGGGCTTTAAAATCTGTTTCGCATTTATGTTACTTCTTGTAGGACTGCTTGCTTTTTTAAGCTATCGTTTCTCGGCTAGATATAAAGAAGTCCTGTTCTCAAAAACTATCAAAAAAGGCCATATGGAAATAACCAAATACGGAGACATATTCAGTTCCAGAGGATTTATAACCCTGATGATTTTCTTTAAAAATGCAGTTCTCCCTTCTCTTCTACTGCTTCTGCTTGAACGCTCCTTCCATATGAATTACGGTTATGAATCCACTAATGGATGGTTTCTCCTGATATGGAACATTACTACGACGATTGTCTTTATTTTTTCGATGCACACCATAGTCAATATATTATTCGATAAAAGAATAGGATATCTACCTGAAACTTTTATCGAATCTGTAAAGTTTAAAAGACGGTGCATAATAATAGTCTATCAGATTGCTCTGCTCTTTACTTTGAATGACATTAATATAATGGACATTGCCATCAGCATTAATCCGATATTCTCAATAAACGGCACAGCTCTGCTTAACCTGATTTTCGGACTTACTATCTCGTATAACATTTTCATACTTGCGCCGAAAATAAAGCAATACTTCTTAAGTTCGAAAACAAAAATCAAGCATGCAAAGTTCTTTATTAGCCTTATAAATCTCTTTATACTGGTGGCTCTTGCCACTCCCATCATGGTTTTTCTTGGAGCTTCAAATTTCTTTATAGGCCTTGTTCAGAATCTAACCCAGTGTTTCCTCACGCTATTTTTCTTCTGCATAGCCTATAGCATCCTAAGCAACATACATCCTATACTAAGTAGAAACATTGCGGAATTTTTCTATAGAGCATCAGCCGAAACAGACGAGGATGAAGAAAAATTTTCTCATATTGACCATAAGACCCCTATCTTTACATATTGGCTTAACTTCTTAATACTGGCTGTATTTTCAATAATTACAGCCATACTTTTTCTCCTTATTTGGGGCGTGCCAACTGATGTTGTAAGCGATTGTGTTAACACTATATTTTTCAGGGGGATTCCTCTTGGTGAACATAGCACATTCCCGCTTTCCTATCTCTTTAGAGCAATAATCTGCAGTATAGTCGTCTATTATTTGTTTAAAGGCCTACAGAATCTTTCTGAAAACAAAGTGCTCCCTTATACAAGCATGGACAGCGGCACACAAAAAGCTGTTATTACGACTATCGGATATATGGGAATAGTATTCTCTGTCGCCATATTTATATACGCGCTAGGAGTAAACATGACAGCCCTTACGTTTATAATAAGCGGTCTGTCGGTAGGTATAGGTTTCGCTCTTCAGGAATTTTTCAAAAACTTCTTTTCAGGGTTTGTCCTGCTGATCGAAAGACCAATTAAAGTTGGAGATCTCCTGAAATACAATGATGAGTTGGCAGAAGTAAAAAAGATAAGAGTCAGATCCACTGAACTTTTAACCATTTCTAGAGTCACCCTAATTGTACCCAATTCTGAGCTTGTAAATAATACAGTAATCAACGAAACAGCAAGCCCGGTAACTTGCATAGTAGTTAAAATAGGAGTCTCATACGAAGCAGACCCTGATGACGTTATCCCCATCCTTACTGATGCTGCTCTGTCAACGGAAAGTGTTTTTTCAAAACCAGCTCCTATAATTGAAGTTTATGATTTTGCAGACAGTGCCGTAATTTATAATGTAAAAGCATTCGCCAAAAGCTCTCTTATAGTAAGGGTCTCTGCTTTACTAAAAAGAAATATCTATAAAAAACTCAAGGAGGCAAATATAGAAATACCGTTCCCTCAAAGGACCATCCACATTAAAAACATCACTGATACAAGCTTAGCCAAGCCAAAATAATTCCAAAAATAAATCATAAACTTGATGAAAACTACACCTGTCCTGTTCCAGGTTCTGAGTGAACAAAACTCAAATCAGAGAAAGAGACAATTCCAAATCCCTGACAAGGTCTTCCTTGTTCTCCAGTCCGACTGAAATGCGGATAGTCCCGAGGGATATACCCATAGCCTTAAACTGTTCAGGAGGGAGTTCTTTTAGATAACCTATTGCAGGAGCAAAAATCAAGCTTTCGTGCCCGCCCCAGCTTACACCGATCTTGTAGAGCTTTAAGTTATTCACAAATGCTTTAATTTTGTCAAGTTCCTCGCAATCAATAATAAAACTCATCAACCCTGTGAAACCGGTCATCTGCTTTTTAGCTAGCTCATACTGTGGAAAACTTTTCAACCCTGGATAGTAAATGGTTTTTATCTTCGGATGTTTTTCCAGGTATTCAGCCACAAATAGAGAATTTTCCTGATGCCTTAGCATACGAATGGGAAGAGTTCTGAGGCTCCGCATAAGAAGCCATGCTTCATATGGGGCAAGCTTAGCACCGAAAAGCGCATGTTCATTGAGGAAAATCTCACTTATGTCTTTAGTTTTTCCTATAACCACTCCGGCAACGACATCGCTATGCCCGCCTATGTATTTCGAGCAAGAATGCACTTCAAGATCTATACCCATTTCGAGAGTCTTTTGAAATATCGGTGTCGCCCATGTATTATCTATTATAGTATTGATATTGTTCTCTTTGGCTATTTTAGTCACAGCCCTGATATCCTGAAGAGAGAAAACAGCAGTCGCAGGGCTTTCAAGGTAAATAAGCTTAGTGTTCGGCCTGATAGAAGTCCTGAATTCTTCGGCGTCTGTCCCTGAAAGAAATGTCACGTCTATATTCATCTTAGCGCGCAAATACTTGTTTATAAAGTTACTTGCTGGCCCGTAAATGTTTTTCAAAGTGATAATATGATCGCCGCTTTTGACATAATGCATAATCGCTGCAGAAATCGCACCCATCCCAGAACTAAACATCTTGGCTTTTTCTCCACCTGCGATTTTTGCAATCTTCTCCTCAAGCATGGCCACAGACGGATTGCGCCCTCTTGTATATATGCAGTTATTGACAGGGTCATCAAAAGCCGAACTTATATCGTCCCATGTCTTAAAAGTAAATAAGGAATTCTGAAATATGGGTGGAACTACAGCCCCAAAATACTCATCCCTGTTTTCGGCATAATGAGATAAAAGGGTTTCTATGTGATAATTTTCCATGGCATTAACTTTCGATTCTATTTCTGCCATTTTCTTTTGCCTTGTAAAGGTTCTTATCTGCTTTTGAAATCATTTCTATATAATCATTATGTCCGTTAATTTCGCAGACTCCGCCGCTTATTGTAATTTTAAAGCCCGGTTTCTCGTAAAAAGATATTTCATTAACTTTTTCTCTAAGAAAATTTGCAACATGAACAGCATTCTTAAGATTAGTATTAGGTAAAACAACAAGAAACTCTTCCCCCCCGTATCTGCCTACAAAATCCACACTTCTTATATTTTTTAAAAAACAGGCTGAAAGTTTAAACAATACGGTGTCTCCAAAGAGGTGGCCGCATGTGTCATTAACATTTTTAAAAAAGTCTATATCGAACATTATTATGCATAAGTCCTGCCTGTATCGCCTAGCCTCATAAAACCTTTTACCTAACTGCTCCACAATATATTTATGATTGTATAACTGAGTCAACCCATCTATTATGACAAGCTTCTTAAGTATCTCATTCTTTTCTTCTAGAACTTGGAGAGTGCTTTGAAGTTTCTGTTCCGCTCTTTTGACACGCATCGCATTGTTAACCCTCGAAACAAGTTCAAGTTTGTGAACTGGTTTTTCAATATAATCAAAACCACCGACAGCAAAAGATTTCTGAAGGACATCATCCCCTGTTGCGCCTGTCAGAAATATAATCATCATGTCTTTATGCTTCTCCATAATTTTCTTGCAGAGTTCATGTCCGTTCATATCAGGCATAAACACATCCAACAACGCCAAATCGTATTCATTTTCTTCCAATAAATTAAGACATTCCTTTCCTGAAGAACAGGTTGTCACATCATAGTCACTATGTTCCAGAAGCATCTTAAGAATGCTTAGAATTATTAATTCATCATCAACGGCTATTATCTTGATTTTTTCCATTACAACACGTACGAATAAGGTTAATCTTGCAATTGGTTTAAGTAAGAGAAATTTAAAGGCAACCGAACAAAAGTAAATAGCATTATCTAAAAATCAGCGTTATTTGGAGTTCTGGGATAAGGAATCACATCGCGTATATTGTTCATTCCGCTGCAAAATTGAACCATCCTTTCAAATCCCAGGCCAAACCCGGAATGAGGAACGGAACCAAATTTACGCAATTCCAAGTACCACCAGTAATCTTTCGGGTTCTGTCCCATCCCTTTGATTTTCTCATATATTTTATCATATCTTTCCTCCCTCTGGCTGCCGCCGATGATCTCGCCGACACCAGGAACCAAGACATCCATAGCCGCAACCGTTTTTCCGTCATCATTTTCACGCATATAAAAAGCCTTGATTTCCTTTGGATAGTTCATAACAATTACCGGGGCTTTAAAATGGAGTTCTGTAAGATAGCGCTCGTGTTCAGACTGCATGTCCACGCCCCATTTAACAGGGAACTCGAATTTCACGCCTGATTTCTGGAGAATATCTATCGCTTCTGTATAATCTATCCTTCTAAAAGAACTTCCTTCGATTTTTGACAAATTATCAACAAGCCCTTTGCTTATCCTATTATCAAAGAATTTTAAGTCTTCTTCACATCCCATCAGTACAGATCTCATCAGGTAGCGAATATAGTCTTCTGCAAGGTCCGCATTATCATTTATATCAGCAAAAGCCATCTCGGGCTCAATCATCAAGAACTCGGCAAGGTGCCTTCTGGTATTTGAATTTTCAGCCCTGAAAGTCGGGCCAAACGTGTAAATATTTCCCAAAGCGCACGCATAGGTCTCACCTTCCAGTTGTCCACTCACTGTCAGGCTTGCTTTCTTCCCAAAAAAATCCTGCGCGTAATCAATTTTACCTGAATCATCTTTGGGCGGGGAACTCAAGTCCAGAGTCGTTACCTGAAACATCTCCCCTGCCCCTTCGCAATCGCTGCATGTAATTATCGGAGAGTGAAGATAAAGAAAACCTCTTTCCTGAAAAAACTTGTGTGTGGCAAAAGCAAGATGGTTTCGGAGTCTTGCTATAGCTCCAAAACTGTTTGTCCTTGCCCTAAGGTGGGCAACTTCGCGAAGCCTTTCAAATGATATTTTCTGTTTCTGTAAAGGATATTCTTCAGGATTGCAGAAACCTGTGATTTTGACAGCCTGCGCTTTCAGCTCTACAGTCTGTTCAACACCTGGAGATTTGACCAAAACACCGTTTACAACGACCGAACTCCCCGGAAAGAGTTTTACTATTTCCGAAGAATAGTTGTCTAGAGATGTTTCAGCAATAATCTGTAGGTTTTTGAAACACGAACCGTCATTAAGTTCTATAAATGAAAAGCCTCCCTTAGAGTCTCTCCTGGTCCTAACCCATCCTGCTACTGTAATATTTTTATCAATCTCGCACTTATCAAACACATCTTTTATATACGTCCTTTTCATGCAAATACTCCATCATATAAAGGTAAGCCTACACCATTATGCTATCTTGGGCATAGGCCTGTTTCTTTTCAGTTGTTTCGGCTTGAAAGGATTCCTGAGTTCTTCTTCAAAGATAAAGTTGACCTTAAAATCTTCAATAGAATCCTTATCAGTTTTTGACAGTAAACCATAGTCCAACATATTAAAAACTATGTTGCCAACAGACATACCATCTGTTATCCCCCACTCGCTGAAAACCTCATGAGCCATCGGCCCGAACTTTTTGATGGCAAACTCCTTGACGCCTACAACAAGCTCCATACCTGTCACGTGTCTGGGCTTGCCTTTTTCCTGCTCAAAAAGTTTAACGGTAAAAATCACAGCGTCATTTATGAATTCATAAGCATCATACGCATAACGGCTGTCTTTTAGAAGTATCTTCTTTACAGTATTATAAAATTCCAAAGTTTTCATTTAATCACCTGCACTGTTTCTTTTAAGTAAACTAAAAACCAAAAAGGTTCTCCTGTATGGGCATGTTATCTCCAAGCTCATCAAGCGCAGAGTGTAAAGATTTGAGTTCATACTCAACGGCTATTTTTTCCAGAGTTTTACAATTCGGCTCTTTGAGCTTTAAATCGTTAACAATTTTAATATCATTTATAGGAATGTTTTTATCTAATGTGATTAAACTCACATTACGTTTGAGTTTTTCACTGTTATCCGTAAACAGAGTTTTGAGTTTATCTGTTTTTAATTTATTCAGGGAGGAATATATATTTTCTATGGACCCGAATTCTTCAAGTAGTTTGCCTGCTGTCTTGGGACCGACCCCGGGCAAACCAGGAATGTTATCCGAAGAATCTCCCACCATCGCAAGATAGTCAACAATCTGGTCGGGCCTTACGCCGAATTTTTTTATGACATTTTCAATGCTTCGTTCTTCTATTTCTTTTGTAAGAGAGTTAACTGCAAAAATAGTGACTCTTTCATCAACTATCTGTGAAATATCCTTGTCATTAGTAAGAATTCTTACGCTTGCGTCATTTAAAGAAGTTGCTATGCTTGCAATCAGATCGTCTGCCTCATACCCCTCTTTTTCGACAATCCTCCAACCAAATCCGGAAATCAATTCCTTTATCGTTCCTATTTGACACCTCATATCATCCGGCATCCCTGGCCTGTTTGCCTTGTATTCCGGATGGATTTTTAACCTCTCGGCAGGAGCGCCTTTGTCAAACACAAAAGCGCCAAACCCAGGTTGGAAATCCTTTCTGATGGAAAGAAGAAATTTACATAAAGCAAAAACAGCGTTAGACGGCTTGCCTTCCTTTGTCTTCAGAGACTGTACGGCATGATATCCTCTATAGATATGCGCATAGGCATCAACTAGATAAATAACATTATTCAAATTTATATATTCCTTACTAAAATGCGATTGATTCCAAAGCTATATAAGCTTCTTTATAAGATTGATACCTAAGTTCCGGTTCTTTTCTTATCATCTTACCCACTACTACGGCAAAATCTGAAGGCACGCCTGCCATTTTTCTGGACAAATCGGAAACTCTCAGCGTAGCATTATGAAGGCTGACAAGTTCCTTTACTGTATTTGCGTTATAGAAGGTCTTGCCTGTCAAGCAAAAATACAAAAGCATCCCCAAACCGTAAATCTCGCTTCTCATATCCTCTCCAAGTAAATTAATACGCTCAGGAGCTATATTGAATTCGGGGGATCCTTCCACTACGCTGTGATTCTCGCTAGCTTCATCAATCGTGCAAGACAATCCGAAGTCTATGAGTTTAAGTAAATTCCCCGTACTTGCTATTATTATATTTTGCGGCTTTATATCTCTGTACAGGTATCCCAAATTATAAAGATGCTGAAAAGCAGAAAGAATCTGCTTGCCCCAGAATGCTACATCCTTCGGCGATGGTAACTGTTCGGGATGAACAAGTTTATCGAGCCGAAAACCATCTATAAATTCAAGAACCATGTAATATCCTGAATTCCAACCAAACATATCGTAAGTATTACAGATATTCTGATGATCATGCACTTTCTTGCCTATAGCATACTCCTTAATAAACCCTGCAAAATGAGCTTCTTTTGTATCATTGATAGATAATTCCCTAAGAATTTTTATAGCTACCATCCTATCCAATTCTACATCATAGGCTTTGTAAACGCTTCCTCCACCACCGCCGCCGAGGGGTTTGAAAATGCAGTAATTTCTTATAGAACAAGGGATAAAGTTATATTCAGAACAGTAATGACATTGGGCCATTGTAAAAGGCGGCATGTCTTTTATCGAAAAAGATTTATTGCACTTTTCACAGGAAAGATTACCTTTACTTATCTCTTTGAAGTTAACCTCTTTTTTGCTCTTTAGAAAATCAAACATGGGACGAACTCCCTTAAGTAAAAGTAAAATTAAAGAAAGTTTAACTCAAATTGAGTACGATACCATTCAAAATAGTTTATTTTTGATTAGAATATTGAAGGAAACACAATAAAAGGTATTCTAATTCATAGTTAGGACTATAGAAACTTCAAAAAAACTTAAGGACTTTTCTTATGATAATGAATTATAGTTTCAGAGAAGATACTTACGACACACCGCCTGACAGGAAGAGAGTTCTGGGGGACTACCTGCTGTTTAATTCCAGGTTTTTCTTTTTCTACAGAATGGTAAACCTTATAATCAAATCAAATTTAATAATTCGCAAGAAGGGTTGTTTCTCCATAGAAGACTGGTGTGAGTCGTCATACTATGCTTTCAAATCTGTAGAGGATTGCGGCGGCAGAATTCATATTAAAGGATTGTCCAATATAGACAAAGTCCAAAGTCCAGTGGTATTTATAGGAAACCACATGAGTACCTTGGAAACATTTCTTTTGCCTGGTCTGATCTGCCCAAGAAAACCCTCAAGTTTTGTAGTAAAAAAAGAGCTTGTAGAATCATTCTATTTTGGTCCGATTATGAGAGGGACTCTACCTATAGTTGTAGGAAGGCATAACCCCATGGACGATTTAAGAGTCATACTCGGAGAAGGCGTTAATAAACTAAAGTCAGGTCGTTCTGTAATTGTGTTTCCTCAGCATACCAGAAGCGTACAATTCAAACCAAACGAGTTCAACAGCGTAGGGATAAAGCTGGCAAAAAAAGCTGGAACAATGGTAATACCAATGGCAGTAAAAACAGACTTCTGGGGCAACGGTAAAGTCGTCAAAGATTTTGGAAAAGTCAACAGAAACTATGACGTGTATATTGAATTCGGAGAACCGCTGGCTGTAGATAACAACGGAAAAGAGACTCATCTAAAAATAGTCGATTTCATAAAATCACGACTGGCCAAATGGGGTGGCTCAATCGCTCAATAAATCCAAAACTATGATTAAAGTTGAAAATTTAAGCAAAACTTTTGGATTTTTTACAGCAGTAGATTCCATATCTTTTGAAGTCAAAATCGGGCAGGTAGTAGGTTTTCTTGGCCCAAACGGTGCAGGAAAAAGCACAACTATGAAAATGCTCACCTCCTTTTTGACTCCTTCTTCGGGCTCAATACATATTGGAGATTTAGATGTAGAAAAAAATCCTATAGAAGCAAAGTCTCTTATTGGCTACCTGCCTGAAAATTGCCCGCTTTACAAAGATCTGACAGTAATGGAGTTTCTTAGATTTTGCGCTTCCTTAAGAAAGATTCCTAAAAAACTTCAAAAAAACTCTATTGATAAAGTCATAGAAAGCTGCCGCCTTCAAAAAGTAGCATATCAATCCATAGAGACTCTTTCAAAAGGCTACGCTAAAAGAACAGGACTGGCTCAATCACTCATTCATGACCCGCCTTATCTTATTCTTGACGAGCCAGCAGACGGGCTCGATCCAAATCAAAAAAACCATATTCATAACCTCGTCAAAGAAATAAGCAAGACAAAAGCCATTTTGCTATCCACACACGTACTGGATGAAGTTGAAATATGTTGCTCGGAAATTATTATCATCGCCAATGGGAAGATAGCAACTCAGGGAAATGCAAAGGATTTTTGTACAACTACAGACAGCCTGGCGGAAACGTTCAGAAAACTTACAATATAATGTTGAATAAATTTAAAAACTCATGCCATGCAATTTTCCATATAGCCAGAAAAGAGCTTGTTTCTTATTTCATATCTCCGTTAGCTTATATTTTCATAATCATCTTTCTGCTCTTAACGGGATTAACTACATTCGGATCTCCTCCTTTTGGCAATTTTTTAGGAAACAATCAGGCTTCTCTGTCTTATAGCTTATTTAGTTTCTTTCCCTGGCTATTCCTTGTCCTTGTTCCGCCTTTGGCAATGAGAATGTGGTCAGAGGAACAGAAATCCGGCACTATAGAACTTCTTCTTACGATGCCCGTTTCAATACTTCAGGCTGTCTTGGGAAAATTTATCGCTTCTTGGGGAATAATATTAATCTCGATAGCCCTCACTTTTCCATTGATAATAACAGTCAACTATCTGGGCAATCCCGATAATCACCTAATACTCGCAGGATATGCCGCAAGCATACTCTTGTCAGGGGCATACGTAGCCATAGGGTCGATAACTTCTACGCTTTGCAAGAACCAGATTATAGCTTTCATCCTAAATCTGGTGTTGTGTGTTTTTCTTCTTCTGATTGGGCACCCATCTCTAAACAACCTCTTTGTCTCATGGGCTCCCGTATGGATGACAGATATGCTGTCTGCTCTAAGCCTCTTCCCTCATTATAATTTTATCCAAAAAGGATGTTTTGAGTTCTCAGATATCACTTATTTTGCCTCTATCATCTTCTTTGGGCTTGCTTCCTCATGCATGATACTCAGATCTAAATTCCACTGTAAAAACAACAAATCTTCCTTAAGGCGCCTCGAAAATAATTCAACCGTTGCGACTATTCTCTCCATAATGGCATTGTTGGTGGTTTTACTCAACTTAAACTTCCTGATCCGTTTTGTTATGAACAATCCTTTCGACATCACTTCTGACAGACTCTATACTTTTTCACAAGGGACAAAGAATATCCTAAAAGACCTGCAGCATCCCGTAACAATACGCTTCTATCGCTCGTACAACAACAATAGAATGCCAGTACAGCTAAGTTCATACGCAGAAAGGATAGAAGACCTGCTAAGGGCATACAGCAACTACGCAAAAGGAAAAATTATTATCGAACACTACGACCCTCTTCCAGATTCGGATGCGGAAGAATCTGCTGTGATGGACAATATCCAGCCAAACACTCTTCCTTCCGGTGAAAAATGCTACTTTGGCTTAACCGTCAGCTATCTAAACAGAAACAGTTCTATAGCTTTCCTCTCTCCGACAAATGAAAAGACCATTGAATATGATATTACTCGTTCAATTTATGACATCACCCACCCTGAAAAACCATTGATTGGCGTGCTAAGCAGTTTACCTGTTATGGGCGGCGTATCAGGCCTGGTTCCATCGAGATTCTCCAAAATGCCTCCATGGATATTTCTTCAGGAACTCAATCAAATGTTTGACCTCAAGGAAATCCCTTACGACAGCGTAACCATAGACGACAATATTAAAGTCCTCATGGTTATCCATCCGGTCAAACTCTCCAAAGAAACAGAATTTGCCATAGACCAGTATCTTCTCAGAGGCGGCAGTATTATCTTATTTCTGGATCCATACTGTGTAATAAAAAGCATAGTCACTCAAAGAGACGCATTAAGCCAGCCCCCTATTCCACCGGATGCCTCCAACCTGCCCAATCTCCTCAATGCTTGGGGATTATCTTTCTCGGAAGCCAATGAAGTAGTCATATCTCCGGAAAATGCTTATAAACAGCCAAATGATCCTTCGGGAAAAATCCACCCTGCTGTTCTCGACATAACCCAAACATCCATGAGCAAAGAAAATATCATCATGTCAGGAATCAACTCGCTTAATCTTATATTCTGCGGAGGTTTTTCAGAAAACAAAAATAAACATCCGAGTACTATGTTCACATCCACGCCTCTTTTTTATACATCGCCGTATGCCAACTATTGCAAAGAGTTTAATTACTATCTCCTTCCAGAAGAATTGACTGTTGACTTTAAAAGTCTCAACCATCCGATAAACCTCGGCCTCTATTTATCGGGTTTCTTTGAGACCGCTTTTCCCGATGCGGTAGAATACACTCATAACGACGGTGAAAAAGTAACCTGCCTTAAGCAATCGGCCAAACATGGAAATGTCATACTGGTCGGCGACGTGGATATGCTATACAATAATTTCTGTGTTGCTGAAAGAAAAATTGATGGCAAATCCTCATTTTCCATGATGAATAACAACATAGATTTTGTACTGAATGCTATTGACCTTTTATCTGGCGATACAAACATAATGGACATAAGATCAAGAGCGTCTGTTGAGAGAAAATTCACCAGACTTGAAGACCTGTATAATAAAACTGCAAGAGTCTACCAGGATAAACTTTCCCAGTTGCAGAAAAATCTCCTTGAATCCGAATCTGCTATTTTGAAAATCCAAGGCTCTATGAACTCAAAAGAATTGGATAATTTGACTCCTAAAGAATTAAAATCTTTGCAGCAATTCAAAATGGATTCGAAAAGAACAAAAATCGAACTCCAAAACATCCGCAAACAACTCAGATCAAAGCTGGACAACACCAAAGCAACTATAATATTCCTTGATGTAGCGCTAATCCCAATACTCCTTCTGTTCATTGGAATAGTCGTAGGTATTATAAGAAAACGCAGACATAAAATAAACATAAACCTACTCAAAAATTGATATAATTATGACAGTAAAAAATACATGTATCCTTTTAACTTCAGCTATTATTCTGTCTATCATATCCCTTGCTATCCTATTCACCCATAATACTTTTCTCTTCTCATACAATAGTAGAATCGGAAAGCCTATTCTAGAAAATTTCACCGAGAGCGACATCCGTGCAATTAAGATAATCAAGCCTAGCGGGCGAAGTATAAATCTCATAAAGAACTCAGATGGCCAATGGTCTGTAGGAAACTACTATAACTATCCTTCTGATAAGGAAAAAATGAACAATTTCCTGCAGGAGCTCTCATCCCTTAAGGCTATTCAGGTCGTAAACATTGAACCTTCCCATATTAGAACCTTAAAATTACTTCCCCCCTCTGATAAAGACAAAGATTCAGGCACGGAGATTCGAATAATCGGACCAGAGCAAAAAGTAATTTATTCGTTCATCACAGGCCTGAGAAGAATGGACAATATAGGCACAAGAAAAATAACAAGAGGAAGGTATATACTCAAATCTAATTCCAAACTTCCCCTCCTGACCGAAGATAGCCTTGCTGAAACAAAATATTCTGCAAAAGATTTTCTAAGCAGCAATTTTGTATCTATAAAAAACATAAAAAAAGTACAGCTTATCAAAGGCAACGACTACATTATATGGACATTCGCCAAAAAAGATAAAAACTCCGAATTTGAACTTTCCGACAAGAAAAAAGAGGATCCTGATATAAACATAGATGCTGTTAACTCTATAGCTTCCTCTCTTGAGTCTCTAAAATTTGACGCTGTGGCTAATCCGTCTGCCTCTCTGGCTTCCACGGGGCTGGACAGGCCTTATGTTTTAAATGTAGATACATTTGACGGCAAATCTTACACTATTGACATTGGAAGCCAGTTCAATAACTATCGGTACATAAAAATAGAGTCGCCTGATTTTCCATTGGGCAAGGACTGGATATACCTCATAGACAATTCGAGAATAACACCTTTCCTTCAGACAAAGAAAGACTTATCTTTTAAGAAGAAGAAATTTCAGATAACTCCGGATAAAATGTATTCCAAACCAATCGGTTGAAAATAAATAGTGTAAACAATGCCTGTGCCATTAACAGTAGAATTTAAAAACAGCGAGCTATTCAGCGGTGCCATACGAATCCTTAGCACTTTAAGGCAAAAAGGGTTTGAAGCGTATTTTGTCGGAGGATGCGTAAGAGATGCTCTACTCGGACAGAATGTCAAGGATATAGACATTGTAACATCTGCTTTGCCTCCAGACATAAGTTCTATGTTTACTAACACATATAATATCGGAGAAGCATTCGGTATAATTAATGTGACAGAAAATAAAACGAACTATGAAATTGCCACTTTTCGAAAAGAACGAGGCTACAACGATGGCAGGCACCCCGACACAATCGAATACGCAAAAACTCCGGAAGAAGATTATCTAAGAAGGGATTTCACAATTAACGCGCTTTACTATGATCCCTTCAAAAACACTATCCTTGACTTTGCAAACGGCACTGCAGACTTAAAGAAAGGCATACTTAGAACTATAGGCCCTGCCGAAAAAAGATTCAGCGAGGATTATTTAAGAATGCTGCGTGCCATAAGGTTCTCCATTAGGTTTGGTTTCTCGATTGATGAAGAAATCATTAAAGTAATAAAAAAGCTATCTGCTAAAACCAACCTTCTATCTATGGAAAGAGTGAGGGACGAACTTACTAAAATTATTACAGGTCCATGCCCTGGACAGGCTCTCTCTCTTATGGACAAAACAGGGCTTCTTAAAATACTTCTTCCCGAAATATCAGCTATGAAGGGAATAACTCAACATCAGGAATACCATCCCGAAGGAGATGTTTTTGAACACACAAAACTCATGTTATGCAACATGCCTGTCCCTTCCGCTAAATTAGCATGGGCTGTGCTTCTTCATGATGTTGGTAAGCCAATTACTTTCTCCATCGGAGAGGACGGAATTGAAAAGTTCATCCGCCATGCTGAAGAGGGAGTAAGTATCGCTGAAAAGATCCTCAAAAATTTAAAATTTCCTTCATCTTTCATAAAAGATGTATGCTTTTCTATAAAAAATCACATGCGCTTTGCTTCCGTATGCAATATGCGCCCCTCCAAATACAAAGCTCTAATGGCAGAAAATACATTTCCTCTCGAACTTGAACTTCACAGAATAGACTGCATTTCCAGCAATAAAATCACTGAATCTTTTACATTCCTGCTAGATAAACTTGTCGAGCAAAAAGGCGAAAGGAAACTTCCTAAAGCACTTTTAAACGGGAAAGATCTGTTGAAATTAGGATTAGCCCCGGGCCCTATGTTTGGAGAAATTTTAGAAAAAATTGCAGAATTACAAAATGATAAAGTTCTCAATACCCGAGCAGATGCCTTAGAATATATCCATGTGAATTTTTTATAAAATAATAAAAGGGTATCAATAAAATGAAAACTTTTCTAATAGAAGGCACACATGCCCCCATAGGCGGAGAGATAACCGTGAGCGGCAATAAAAATGCCGTTCTCCCCATGATTGCGGCATCCATTCTGACCGAAGAGCCGGTTATCCTACATAATGTGCCAAACATAGTAGATGTCAATGTCATGCTAAAAATAGCCCAAAACATCGGAACTGCCGTAAATTTCAGCGGGAATACACTGACCATGATGACAAGGTCAATACTAAATCCGGACATCTCTAGAGAACATTGTACAAAAGTCAGAACCTCTCTGCTTTTTGCAGGCCCGTTGATTAACAGGGCTAGACAAGCATCACTCTGGCCTCCTGGAGGTGATGTGATCGGAAGAAGACGCCTTGATGGACACTTCTATGGTTTAGTCTCTCTAGGAGCGTCTATAGATTACGAAGAAAGGCCATATCGATTCAAAGCCGTGGGCAGACTTAAAGGCAGAGATATCTTTCTAGATGAAGCTAGCGTAACGGCCACAGAACACATCATGATGACTGCTGTTCTTGCCGAGGGCGAAACCGTCATCAGGAATGCCGCATCCGAACCACACGTTTGCGACCTTGGAGAACTCCTTATCAAAATGGGGGCTAAAATTTCCGGCCTTGGCACCAATACCATAGTTATTAATGGAGTAGAAAGTCTCCATGGCGCAGAACATACTGTCCACGGAGACCATATTGAGGCGGCAAGTTTCCTGTGCCTTAGTGCCGCAACTGGCGGAGAACTCACAATCAAAGGAGTTGTTACCAGAAATTTCTGGATGACCAGACGCATTTTTGAAAAATTCAATGTCAGATTCGAACTCCACCCTCAGGAAGGCAAAATATATCTACCTGGCAATCAAGACCTTGAAGTTCAGAAGGATTTCGGCAATGCTATCCCCGTTATAGATGACGGCACTTGGCCGCAATTTCCTACAGACATGATGAGTTGTATGATAGTAATGGCTACTCAGGCAAAAGGAACAGTAATGTTCTTCGAGAAAATGTTTGAATCACGCATCTATTTCGTGGACAAACTCATAGCTATGGGCGCTACAGCAATCATATGCGACCCTCACAGGGCGGTTATTTCAGGCCCTTCTCTTCTCAGGGGGGCAGACCTTCCAAGTCCCGACATTAGATCAGGAATGGCTCTTCTGATTGCCGCTATGTGCGCAAAAGGCAAGAGTAATATCCACAATGTCGAAGTAATAGAACGCGGATATGAAAACCTCGAAAACAAACTCTCATTGCTAGGTGGCAAAATTACAGCTATTAAATAAACGCACCGCTAACGGTTTGCATAGTATTTTCACTGGTATTTGCGATTAGCTTTAAAAACAGCCAAGTGAACATTCACAGATTTTGATGGAATTGCTATTGCAGAGCTCACCAATTTTCTTTAGAGGGATGCCATATTTAGATGCCAATTTCCACGCAGCTTTGCATGCAAGTTTCTGTTTGCCGTCTACAACAACAGCGTTTTTTATCATAAGTTCGAGAACTTCTTTGTCATTCATAATCAAAGGCCTTTTTTTAATTTATTTAACTAAAGAAAATGTTATAATTAAACTCAATGAATATCTTTTAGATTCTATTAAGGATAATTTAAAAAGTTTATTATTCAAAACGAGAGTATACAAAATATGAAAATGAAGAGACTTACAGCCATAATCATAGCAACTGTTATTTTAATAGTACTAATTACATTGAGAATATGTTCGGTTTAGGAATGGAAAAAATATTATTCAAACTGATACTAGTCATCCTCTTTTTACTCGGCATAGCATGGGTCACTATCAATATATATGAGAGTCTGACGTTTACTGACAGAACTGAAAAATCAATCCTCTCAATTCTGAAAAGCAAAGACCTATCATTTCTGGTTACAGACAAACTGACCTCGCAAATATGTGTAGAAATTTCCGAGAATAACCCTCTTCTCGGAAAACGAGAAGGAATACTAATAGGCACCGTAACAATGTACTGGGGAATAGATCTTGCCAAAATAATCCCTTCATCTATTATAATAAATAAAGAAGAGATTATCATCCCTCTCCCTAAACCAAGCGAACTTGATTTCAGTATTGACCCGTCAAGCCTCAAATATATAACCAAGCGAAGCGGACTGAATGCGATAGCCGATTACGTCATGAACAGGGATTTGGAAAAAGAGCTAAGAGACCAAATGAAACAAAGTGCCATAAAATTCTTTAATGATCATAAACTTTTTCCTTCCAAAGAAAAAACCGTCTCAAAACTTAACTCATTTTTTGCTCCAATCGGAGAACAGTTGGGCAGCAATATAGTTTTTAGGTAGATTTTAAATTATAAAAAGTCTTGGCATTTAGCGTGGTTGTCATAGCTATGTCTTTTGTTTCCATATTCTTTATTGTAGCGACTCCTTCGGCTACATATTTCAGATACTTCGGATAATTAATTTTCCCGCGGTAAGGTTTTGGGGCAAGATACGGAGAGTCTGTTTCGATGAGCAATTTATCCATCGGAATCAAAGGTATTAATTCTCTGACATTTCCAGCTTTCGGAAAAGTTATAATACCGGTTATCCCAATATAGGCCCCCAAACCTAAAAACTTCTCCATCCAGTAAGCGTTCCCAGTATAACAGTGAACAACAAAAGACGGAATATCCGAGAGGTATTTTTTCAGGACACCATAAACCAATGAATAAGCTTCAAAGCAATTGTCCTTATCTCTGGAATGGATAATAATGGGCTTTTCTGACTCTGCGCTTAATCTACAAAAATCTTCGAAAACTTTCAGTTGGACATCTCTAGAACTGTTTTCATAATAAAAGTCCAAACCAACCTCTCCAACCGCTATGCATTTATTATCTTTAAGCAATATTCTAAATTTGTCTAAATCCCAGGGCTCATTCCCAGCGTAATGAGGATGAACTCCAACAGAAAACCAGGCATTCTGAACTCTTTCGGCAAAATACCTTGACGCAATAGAAGAATTATAGTCTCCACCAACACAAGCTAGATATTTTACGCCGCTTTCTAAAGCTTCGAAAGATAAGACTTCGGGAGACAAATCTTTCTCCCAATGAAAATGCGAATCGAAAAGTTCCATACAAATACTCAACAAAATCCTTAAATTATAAATCCAAAGGCTATTACACTCATTAAATCGTAAATTACAGAAATAACCTTTACCTTTTGTATAAAAATTTATAGAGAAGGCAAAAGATAACAAGTCGATTCAATAAGATTTTACCAAAAACCGCCTGGGACGATAGAGTGGGAATAATCATTGTGTATGAATGAGAAGAGTGCTGGCAATATTGAAGTAAGATTGGGTGATGCAGTCCTATAATTTTAGGCATAGCGAAAAGGGATAAAAACAAAAAACCCTTGGCATCGAGCTACTCTCCCGTACTCTTATGTACAGTACCATTGCCGCTGAAACGCTTAACTGCCGTGTTCGGGATGGGAACGGGTGTTTCCGTTTCGCTATAGACACCAAGGGAAAAAATAATAAAAATTGGAAGGTTTTGTTAAGTCTTAACCTGAATAAGAATTGTACATTTTCATTGAGCTAGTTTGATAACCTTATGAAAAATAAGGTGGTCAAGCCGCACGGCTGATTAGTATCGTTAAGCTGAATACATTGCTGTACTTACACATACGACCTATTAAACTTGTCGTCTTCAAGTTGCCTTTAGAGTACCTTACGGTACTGGGATATCTTATCTTCGGGGGAGCTTGGCGCTTAGATGCTTTCAGCGCTTATCTTTTCGCGACATAGCTACCCAACAATGCCATTGACATGACAATTGGAACACCAGAGGTCACTCATTCCCGGTCCTCTCGTACTAAGGAATGATCCCGTCAAATATCCTACGCCCACAGTGGATAAGGACCGAACTGTCTCACGACGTTCTGAACCCAGCTCGCGTACCACTTTAACCGGCGAACAGCCGGACCCTTGGGACCTTCTCCAGCCCCAGGATGTGATGAGCCGACATCGAGGTGCCAAACCGCACCGTCGCTATGGACGCTTGGGTGCGATCAGCCTGTTATCCCCAGAGTACCTTTTGTCCGATGAGCAACGGCGATTCCACATTCTACCGCTGGATCACTAGGTCCTGCTTTCGCAACTGTTCGACATGTCTGTCTCACAGTAAAGCACACTTCTACCCTTACGCTCTACGCATGATTGCCAACCATGCTGAGTGTACCTTGGAACTCCTCCGTTACAATTTGGGAGGAAACCGCCCCAGTCAAACTGACCCTCTGACAATGTCCCAGCTCCGGATTCACGGAAACTGGTTAGATATTCAACTGCACAAGGGTGGTATTTCACCGATGGCTCCATAACCGCTGACGCGGTCACTTCAACGCCTCCCACCTATCCTACACATGAGCACCCAAATACCAATATCAGATTACAGTAAAGGTTCACGGGGTCTTTCCGTCCTACTGCAGGTATCCCGCATTTTCACGGGAATTACAACTTCGCCGAGATCCACGTTGAGACAGTGCCCTGATCGTTACACGATTCGTGCGGGTCGGAACTTACCCGACAAGGAATTTCGCTACCTTAGGACCGTTATAGTTACGGCCGACATTCACTGGGGCTTCACTTTAGAGCTTCGCTTGCGCTAACCCCTCAGTTTAACCTTTCAGCATTGGTCACGTGTCACACCCTATACTTCCTCTTAACAAGTTTGCAGAGTGCTGTGTTTTTGCTAAACAGTCGCCAGGGCCTCTTTGTTGCAACCGCCTTCAGCTCCGGGAGCAAGTCCCTTCACCTCAAACGGCACCCCTTCTTCCAAAGTTACGGGGCTAATTTGCCGAGTTCCTTAACGTGGTTTCTCTCGCGCACCTTAGGCTTCTCGCCTCGCCTACCTGTGTCGGTTTTAGTACGGACACCCTATTTTCAACGTTTAGAAGCTTTTCTCGTCAGCGTAGTATCAGTCAATCCCCTTCGTCCGTAGACTCCAGGTCCATTCAGTTCTCAGGCTAACGTCGAGCGGATTTTCCTGCCCAACACCCTACAACTTTAGATTGCCACTTTCAATCGGCAACTGACCTAACTTCCTGCGTCCCTCCTTCACTCAAATAAGGTGGTAACGGAATATTAACCGTTTGTCCATCGATTACGCCTTTCGGCCTCACCTTAGGATCCGACTAACCCTGGGCGGACGAACCTTCCCCAGGAAACCTTAGGCTTTCGGTGACAGGGATTTCAACCCTGTTTTTCGCTACTCATGTCTGCATGGTCACTTGTATACGCTCCACCCTCGCTCCCGCTCAGACTTCACCGCATATACAACGCTCTTCTACCACTCCGCTCACGCAGAGTCCGCGTCTTCGGTTTTAAGCTTAGTCCCGATCATATTCGGCGCGAAATCTCTAGACCAGTGAGCTATTACGCACTCTTTAAATGATGGCTGCCTCTAAGCCAACATCCTGGTTGTTTATGAGAAATCACATCCTTAATTCCACTTAGCTTAAATTTGGGACCTTAGACGGCGGTCTGGACTGTTTTCCTCTCGACTATGAAGCTTAGCCCCCATAGTCTGACTCCTGTGGTACAGTTATACGGTATTCGGAGTTTGATAGTTGTTGGTATCCCGGTAAGGACCCTCGAACTTTCAGTGCTCTACCCCCGCTAACTATTGCACAAGGCTAGCCCTAAAGCTATTTCGAAGAGAACCAGCTATCACCCGGTTTGATTGGCCTTTCACCCCTATCCACAGTTCATCCGAGAGTTTTTCAACACTCACCAGTTCGGCCCTCCACTTCGTGTTACCGAAGATTCAGCCTGACCATGGATAGATCACCAGGTTTCGGGTCTACCCCATACAACTTAACGCGCTATTCACACTCGCTTTCGCTACGGCTTCATTAAAAACTTAACCTTGCTGTATAGGTGTAAGTCGCAGACTCATTATGCAAAAGGCATGCGGTCACAGCTTGCGCCGCTCCCACACTTTGTAGGCACATAATTTCAGGTACTTTTCACTCCCCTCCCGGGGTACTTTTTCACCTTTCCCTCACGGTACTATGCGCTGTCGGTTTCTGATTAGTATTTAGTCTTGGAGAGTGGTCTCCCCGGATTCAGTCGGAGTTTCACGTGTTCCGACCTACTTGGGATACTCGTAGGCTGACGCAGATTTTCACTTACAGGGCTTTCACCTTCTATGGCCGCTCATTCCAAAGCGTTCAATTAACCTTTGCCATGCCACATCCGAGTCCCGCAACCCCATAATGTAAACACTATGGTTTAGACTGTTCTGCGTTCGCTCGCCACTACTTGCAGAATCTCTTTTGATTTCTATTCCTCCAGGTACTGAGATGTTTCACTTCCCTGGGTATCGCCTCCACGACCTATTTATTCAGTCGGGGATAATACTGCATTACCAGTATTGGATTTCTCCATTCGGAAACCCCCGGATCAAAGCGTGTGTGCCGCTCCCCGAGGTTTATCGCTGCTTGCCGCGTCCTTCTTCGCCTATCAGAACCAAGGCATCCTTTATGTGCCCTTAGTAGCTTGACCACCAAGAAAACTTTTTAGTTAAGATCTCTTAGTCATTAATTCTATCTTTTTATGCAAAGTTGTCATTCTTACCTTATAGTAGTTATAATAAATATATTACCATATAGGAAAAACTTGACTTATCTTCCAATTTTCAAAGAACACCTACATAAAACAACTACCATGATAAATGGTGGGCGTACTTGGATTTGAACCAAGGACCTCGTCCTTATCAGGGACGCGCTCTAACCAACTGAGCTATACGCCCTAAACGGGATCACTGGTAAAAAAACCGTATATCGCCGCTGCTTTATATATTAAGATCGTGTATGGTGGAGCCTAAGGGATTCGAACCCTTGACATTCAGCTTGCAAAGCTGACGCTCTAGCCAGCTGAGCTAAGGCCCCAGTTACCCAATCTTATATCAATCTCTTGATTGAAGAATTGAATTATGCGAATAACCCTGGCCAAAGTCTCCCTTGACCTTATCCCTCAAGAGGGATATTCAACCGTATCCTTTTAAGTACGCTCGTTTGTTATTCGTACTTTAAAGAATTACTCCTTAGAAAGGAGGTGATCCAGCCGCAGGTTCCCCTACGGCTACCTTGTTACGACTTCATCCCAGTCACTCACCACACCTTAGGCACCTCTCCCCTTTGATAGTTGAGTCAGTGACTTCGGGTGCAATCAGCTCCCATGATGTGACGGGCGGTGTGTACAAGGCCCGGGAACGTATTCAAGGCGCCGTTGCTGATACGCCTTTACTAGCGATTCCAACTTCATGCAGTCGAGTTGCAGACTGCAATCTGAACTGAGGACGATTTTGGGGATTTGCTCCACCTCGCGGTATTGCGTCCCATTGTATCGCCCATTGTAGCACGTGTGCAGCCCTAGGTATAAAGGCCATACGGACTTGACGTCATCCACGCCTTCCTCCCGCTTAACACGAGCAGTCTCGTTAGAGTGCACAGCATTACCTGTTAGCAACTAACGACGTGGGTTGCGCTCGTTGCCGGACTTAACCGAACATCTCACGACACGAGCTGACGACAGCCATGCAGCACCTGTATAAATGCCCCGAAGGGAATCTTGCTTTCACAAGAGGTCACTTATATGTCAAACCTAGGTAAGGTTCTTCGCGTTGCCTCGAATTAAGCCACATGCTCCACCGCTTGTGCGGGCCCCCGTCAATTCCTTTGAGTTTTAGCCTTGCGGCCGTAGTCCCCAGGCGGTATGCTTAACATGTTAACTCCGACCCGAACGGGGTTGAATCCGCTCAGACCAAGCATACAACGTTTACAGCGTGGACTACCAGGGTATCTAATCCTGTTTGCTACCCACGCTTTCGTTCCTCAGAGTCAGTTTTCGCCCAGAGAGCTGCCTTCGCTGTCGGTGTTCTTCCAGATATCTACGCATTCCACCGCTACACCTGGAATTCCGCTCTCCTCTACGATACTCTAGTCCATCAGTAATCAATGCAGTTCCAAGGTTGAGCCTTGGGATTTCACACCAATCTTAATGAACCTCCTACGAACCCTTTACGCCCAATAATTCCGAACAACGCTCGCCACCTACGTATTACCGCGGCTGCTGGCACGTAGTTAGCCGTGGCTTCCTCCCCGGGTACTGTCATAATTCATCCCCGGTGACAATAGTTTACAATCCAAAGACCTTCATCCTACACGCGGCATTGCTCCGTCAGGCTTTCGCCCATTGCGGAAGATTCTCGACTGCAGCCTCCCGTAGGAGTCTGGGCAGTATCTCAGTCCCAGTGTGGGTGACCATCCTCTCAGACCACCTACCCGTCATTGCCTTGGTGGGCCATTACCTCACCAACTAGCTAATGGGACGCGAGCACATCCTTCAGCGATAAATCTTTAACATACACAACATGCGCTATATATGTCACATTCGGTATTAGCCTCGCTTTCGCGAGGTTATTCCCAACTGAAGGGTAGCTTACTCACGTGTTCCTCACCCTTTCGCCACTAGTGTATTGCTACACCCGTTCGACTTGCATGCCTAATCCATGCCGCCAGCGTTCGTTCTGAGCCAGGATCAAACTCTCCATAAAATATTTCGATATCAGCCATCTCTGACTGCCATCTTCTTTTATGCGAGTTCTTTCATAGTACAAAGAACTACTACTATATATCTCTATATAGTCTCAATAAAAATTTTGCGGGTTACCCGCATAATTCAATTCTCTAATCTTTCAATCAGCACACCCGGTATTTCCAGGCAAGGCTTATAAACTAACCGATTCGGTTTATTTGTCAACCATTCTCCAAATCTTTTTTTGAAGTTTTTCTCAGCCTCATTTTTTCACTCAACACTCTCCCGTATTAACGAAAGAGCCTTTAAAATAACCAGAACTCTCATCCGTACAAATCAAATATCAGAAATTTATGGAAAAAAGTCAGGATAATAAAATATTGATGTGCTTTTACGTACAAAAATGACATTTACAAAAATGCTCATGACCCACAGCCGCATCCTTCGGAACAAGAATGGAGTATTTGCCCGCGTCAGATGCTCTCTTGTTTTTTCTCAGAAAACACCTTTTAGCAAAACGGCAACCTTTATAATCCTTAAAATAAAGACTCCTTAATAAATCATAAGTATTTCTAGTGCAAATATATGAAAGAGCAATATATTATTTACGGTGTAAGAAACATCTTCCACGGCAAAAACTAATTCTCCGCCCCCTCATAAAATCAACAGAAAGCGAGGATACTTCAAGCAGTTTCTTCGTATTTGATAACTGAGCTGTGTTCATAAAATTAAGCTGGCTGTTTGTTTGCGCTTATTTATGGTTTTCTATAAACACATCCAATTCTTTGTGCCACTGTTCTGGCATATAAGTTTTAGGAATTGTTTCCTCGTTAAATAGGAGATCTACCAAATATCTTGGACGCTTGCCACCCACAAACATTGATTTAGAACAAGAAATGCAATAAACAATAATATCTTCCAACGGCATCTCATTGGCTTTTAACTTCATAAGGGATATTACCTTATCAACAGGTAGATTACCAAAATAAGTATCTCCACAACAAGTGCTGCTTTTTTTAGTTTTCTCAGGTTCAACAATAGAAATATTCATTTTCCTCGCCAATTCACGAACTGCATTATGTACCCTATCCTGGTCTCTTGTCGGACATGCGTCAATTACTGTCATTTTTTGCGAATTATAATTTGGAAACTCAAACGAATCATTTTTTGATAGAAGCTCCCATAAGGAAATTGTCGAAGAGTTAACATAATTTTCTCTATACCTTCTGTCGCATCCGGGGCAAATATTAATAACACATGTATCGTTTTCCAGAGGAGGTTCATGCCTACAGCAAGTAGTCAATATGTCAATATCTCCATAGTTAGCTTTTAAGAATATATGTAACTTTTCGATTAAATGAGGCTTGTAGATAGATAACGCACAGCCTGGCGCAAAAACATATTTCATAACTATTTTCAGATTTGCTGATTAGAATTGCTGGTAAAATAAAAAAGGATCGCCCACACAATAAAGATAATTATACCCCACATTAGCGAGGCTCTGCAGAAATTGCGTTTGTTGATATTTGCACTCCCAGAGAAGGCCCAAACCAAATACATGATTAGATTTACTATAGGAATGGCAAGTATTAATAGAGTTAAAAACCAATCGCCTACAGTCATTGCTCTTTCATCATTCATTTCTTTTTCCTTATATTTAAAGGCTTTTGTAGTTTGTTAATCTTTTATGTTTAACATTATATTCAATGGTCAAGTTTTGCCATGGCTAACAGAAATGATCTGTTATGAATTAACTTCCCATTTGTTTTTATGTATTCTCCTATGATTAACAGTCTATCGTCAGATTTTTATATTATTTCAGATTTTTATATTATTGTTGTATAATAGAATACTATAAACTATTCGTGAAATAAACAATTTAACCTTTCGGGCTATTTTTATGAAATATGATGTCGTGATTATTGGTTCGGGTCCTGCAGGACTTGGCGCTGCTTTTCAGCTTATCGGGCAGAATAACTCTTTAAAAATCCTCATTCTGGATAAGGAAAGAATTTGCTCAGGCGGGCTTCTAAATGACTGCAAACAAAACTACACCTACCCTATAGGTTTTACAGAAGAATACTGGACAGAAAACGAAGCTGAGAAAATGCTAAAAATAGCAGAACACCACTTGAAACCTAACTTTCTATCCAAGACAGATTTAGAAAAATATCAAAAACGGGCTGAAAAAGTTTCTAGCAAGCTTGTCAATATCAAACAATCCCATGTAGGTACAGATAAAAGTAAATTCCTAATAGACGGCCTTTTGGACATATTGAGAAGCAAGGGAATTGAAATCAGGCTCAAAACAGAAGCCAAATCCGATATTGACGACAAAAAGAAAGTTATACATCTTGAGGATGGCTCTAGCGTATCTTTCAGTAAGCTTATCATAGCTCCAGGAAGAAAAGGATTTTCTTTCCTGCAGGACGTAATGAATCATTTAGGTATAAAGTATGTGGACAATACTCTTGATGTGGGTATAAGAGTAGAAACCCGAATCGATAATTACCCGATAGTAAAGGACTATTACGACCCAAAGTTCTACTTTCCTGGCAAAGTAAGAACGTTCTGTACCAACTCAGGTTTTGCGTTGGTGGTCAAAGAGAACTACAAGCACTTCCATCTGGTAAACGGCCATGCCTTATCTGCCGACAAAGGGAAAAACGGATTGGTTAATTTTGCTATGCTCAAATCTATAGGACTGGAAGCACCAGTCAGAAGCGGACAGCAAATGGCTGTCTATCTTGCAAGACTAGCAAACGAAATCGGCGGGGGAAAACCGATTATGCAAAGAGTCGGCGACTTTCGGGCAGGAAAACGTTCAAGAGCTGAAACTTTTAATCATGATCTCTATGATTTTGAACCTACTTGCGACTGCTGTGCTGGTGACTTGGGACTAACTGTGCCATCAAAAATCATGAGAGACATATGGTCTTCCATGAAACTGCTTGACACTATCATGCCCGGTCTCCTCCATCCTTCGACTATCATGTATTATCCCGAGATAAAAATGTACGCCAATAAACCTTTCTTCATTGACGAATACTTTGCCGCAACAGATGATATTTATCTTGTTGGTGACGGTGCCGGAACATCCAGAGGAATCACCGGAGCATGGGCAAGCGGAGTAAGAGCCGCCGAAGGCATACTTAAACGACTGGGGTAAGGCATCTTGTTTATGCTTTCAAATTCAACTATGGCAAGCTGTGATAGGGGGTTTAGATGAGCAAATTTAATGATACGTTATGGAATAATACGGATTTTTCAAAAAGTTACCTCGATGAATCCAGTATGTATCTTCCATACAGAGGGGAAATTATTGATTTACTCCTCTCATATATTGAACATTTTTTTCCAAAAGACAAAGATATTAAATTCGCTGAACTTGGCAGCGGTGATGGATACATAGCCGATAAAATACTGTCGAACAATAGAATATCCGAAGCTTTTTTAATTGATGGTTCTGAACAAATGCTGTCTGCCGCAAAAAAAAGGCTCAAAAGGTTTGACAATATCGAATACAAACATATATCGTTCCAGTCCTTGTTGAATAATAATAAACCTTTAGCCCAGGCAGATCTAATCTTTTCCTCGCTTGCAATACACCATTTAACAATGATTGAAAAGGAGAAATTATATAAATGGGTATTTGATTCACTTTCCGAAAAAGGCAGATTCATAAATTATGATGTAGTCCTGCCTGCTTCCTCAAATTTGGAGAAATGGTACTTGAACGTTTGGAAAAATTGGATTCTTGGAACAGGACAAACTAGCGAAAAGATTATTAATACTCCTCAACAGTACAAAGACAATAGCGACAATATTCCGGATCCTTTGGAAAAACAGTTAACAATCTTAAAAAGAATCGGGTTTAAAGAGGTCGAATGTTATTTTAAATTTGGCATATTTGCCGTCTTTGGCGGACTGAAATAAAACAACTAATCGCAAATTTAGAAATGGTTCAGGTACGTTCCTTTAAGGCATCTATAGACTTTAGATCGGAAGTATTAATACTGGGCTCAATGCCAGGTGTCCAGTCGCTGAAGTCAAATCAATATTATGCCCACAATCAAAACCATTTCTGGAAAATCATATATGCTTTGTTTGATGTTCCTTACGAATCAGACTATAAAAAACGAATTTTGTTTTTGTTAAGTAGGCGAATAGGACTCTGGGACGTGCTGGAGTCTTGTTATAGGCCAGGCAGTGCCGATTCTGATATCAAAGATGAAAAACTCAATGATTTCGAATCTCTCTTTAAATATCATCCGAAAATAAAAACAGTTATGTTCAATGGCACGAAGGCATATGAAACTTTTAGAAAAAAGATAGGATTCGAAAAATTCCATCCAATTTGTTTCAAAAAACTACCCTCTACCAGTCCGGCATTTACAAAAAAACTTGAGCAGAAGCTAAGCGAATGGAAAATCATTCTTGACTATCTAAAACAAGATAATCCTAGTTCAGCCTAGTTGTTCAACCCAAATGTTTGCAGAAGCATCAGGAGGCATTCTCCAGTCACCTCTTGGAGACAGAGAAATTGTCCCGACTTTCGGGCCATCGGGAATACAGTTTCTCTTGAATTGCTGGGTAAAAAACCGCAATACAAAGATTTTGAGGAACTTTTTTATGAAAGTTGAATCGTATTTCCCTTCAAAAGCATTCTCTGCAAGGAAAAGAATTTTTTTAGGTGACGCGCCGTATTTGATTGAATGGTATAGAAAAAAATCGTGCAGCTCATAAGGCCCGATAATGTCTTCTGTTTTTTGAGAAATTTTGCCGCTTTTATCAGGCGGTAGGAGTTCAGGCGAAACTGGAGTGTCGATTATATCTTCGAGAACCTTCCTTAGTTTGTCATCGGACTCAGAAGCATACCATCTGATCAAGTAGCGAATTAGACTTTTGGGAACGCCGCAGTTTACGCTGTACATTGACATATGATCAGCATTGTATGTTGACCAGCCGAGCGCTATTTCTGAAAGATCTCCGGTTCCTATTACGATACCGCTTGTTTCATTTGCTGTATCCATCAGGATCATAGTTCTCTGGCGAGCCTGAACATTCTCATACGTGGTGTTCATATTCCCTGGATTTAAATCCAGAAGTTTGAATTGCTCATTACATACATCTTTGATGTCTTTTATCCTTAAATCGCAGCCGATTATCCTGCACATTTCCAAGGAGTTATTGTAAGTCCTGTCTGTCGTACCAAAACCCGGCATAGTGATTGTGACTATATCCGAAAAAGGTTTGTTCAATTTTTCGTGAGATGCTTTCACGACAAGAAGAGCCAGTGTGGAATCAAGACCGCCAGAAATACCTATGACTGATTTTTTTGAACAGGTATGCTCAAGTCTTTTTGCCAAAGCAGAAGATTGAATACTGAAAATTTCTTTACACCGCTTATTCTTTGACTCATCATCAGGCGGGACAAACGGGTGTGGATTCACTTTTTTTTTTAGCCCGTTAGTCTGGTTTAAAGAAGGAATTTTTATTCTTCGATAGTTTCTAAGTTTATCGGAGAAATTATTTATATTCTGCATTGTATCAATAAAAGAGGTTTCCGATCTTCTAATAGCAGACAACTTTTGGCAATCTATATCTGCATAAACTATATTGGAACCGGATTCAAACCTGTTATTTTCCGCAAGCAGTACTCCATTCTCTGCTATTAGAGCATGTCCTCCGTATAAGACATCTGAGGATGATTCACCTATGCCGGCAGAAGAATAGATGTACGAAGAAACACATCTGGCGCTTTGTCCTGATACAAGGTTCCTTCTGTAGTCAGCTTTCCCTACAAGTTCATTGCTTGCCGATGGATTAGCTATAATATTTGCCCCGGCTGCAGAATGAAAACTGCTTGGCGGTACCGGACTCCATAAGTCCTCGCAAATTTCTAAGCTAAGCTTGAAATCATCTTCATTCTCAAAAATCAAATCAGTACCGAAAGGAACATTCTGTCCGATGATTTCAATGGTTTCCGAAGCATTCAAAGAGTAAGACGGAGCAAACCACCTCTTCTCATAAAATTCCTTATAGTTAGGAATGTAAGTTTTGGGAACTACTCCGAGTATTTTCCCCTTATGAATTACTCCTGCGCAGTTATACAAAAGGTTTCTGTGTTTTAATGGAAATCCTATAATAATCACTATGTTAAGTTCAGATGACGCTTTAAGAATTATAGGTAAGTTTTCAGCAATTGATTCATATAATAATGATTGTTGAAATAAGTCTCCGCAACTATACGAAGTAAGGTTGAGTTCTGGGAAAACTACTAGAGAAGCGTTGTTCTTATTTGCTTCAATAAAAAGCCTTATGGTTTCCGATGAATTAAATCCGACATCTGCCACCTTAACCTTTGGAACGCAAGCTGCTGTTTTATAGAATCCAAACATATACAAAATGAAACTGTTTGTTTTTTTTGCTATATTTTAGCTGAATGGTCTTAAGAATACAGCAACATTAAGAAGATATTTAGTAAAATTGAAACCTTTTTAAATAGCGTTATTTTCTTAAGTATCTTGAAACAGAAACTTGTGATATATAATGGCCTCAAAATAAACTCAAATTTGGAAGTTTTTATGATAACAAGGGAAGCGGATTACGCAATAAGAGCCATTATTCTTTCGGCTATTTACCACAAAAAAAATCTTCCTCTTACTACTACCATTCTTTCTGAAAAGATGGAAATACCTTACAGGTTTCTCAGGAAAATAATGATGAAGCTCAGGGGTGCCGGTTATATTGACACCAAAAAAGGCAAAAATGGCGGGGTTAGGCTTAAACCTAAAGCCAGTGATATATCCATTGTTGATATAGTTAGTATTTTTTCTGATTCTTCTGTTTATATCAGCAAATGTACTAGGGATAATAAACCCTGTGACGGTCTTGAGGAATGCAAACTTCATGTTGAGCTTTCTGCCATTCAGTCTGATTTAAATAAAAGACTTTCTGCCATTACCATAGATAAACTTATGTAATAGTTCCCCCCCCCCTCTAGTATCTTGAGCTAGCTGTCTAATATCACAAAAATAGTAGTATATTGTAATTTGGTATAAACCAGTATAATTTTAGTAAATTATTTTTATAATCTTAATATTCTAAAACAGAAGGTTCTTTTTATGTGGAATTATACAGAAAAAGTCATGGATCACTTTTTGAATCCAAGAAATGTAGGAGATATACAAGATCCTGACGGAGAAGCCACTGTAGGAAATATAAGCTGCGGAGACGCCCTCAAGCTCTCTTTTAAGCTCGGAGAAGATGGAAAAATAGCAGAAGTCAAATTCAAAACCTTTGGTTGCGGAAGCGCCATAGCCTCTTCTTCAATATTGACAGAAATGGTTAAAGGTAAAACTTTGGAAGAAGCAGAAAAAATAACCAATAAAGATATAGTAGATGCCCTTGGAGGATTACCTGAAGAAAAAATACACTGTTCTGTAATGGGAATGGAAGCTCTGCAAGGCGCTATCGCAAATTACCGAGGTATTGAATATGTGCCTGACGAAGATGACCATCAAGGAAGAGTCGTCTGTCATTGTTTCGGAATAACTGATTCAAAAATCAGAAAACTGGCAAAAGACAACAGCATAAAAACAGTTGAAGGCATCACTAATTACTGCAAAGCCGGGGGTGCCTGTGGAAGATGCAAGGATGATATAAAAGATATTCTTGATGGTATTTGGCAGTCGGAGCTTTCAAAAGAAACCAAATCAGAATCTGCTAATGCAATGACCTTTACACAAAAAGTCATTAAAATCCAAGCCGTCATAGATGGCGATATCAGACCTATGTTGGAAAGAGACGGCGGGAGTATAGAGTTTATAGACCTCAGAGGTAATACTGTTGTTGTCAAACTCAAAGGGCGTTGCGCGATGTGTCCCAGTGCAGGCGTAACACTCAGAAATACTGTCGAAGGTAAAATTAAAGAACTGGTTTCTTCAGAAATTACAGTAGAAGAACTTAAATAACTGCAGGTGAACTGATGAATTCCAAAATAATTTATGTAGATAATAATGCCACGACAGCTGTAGATGTAGAAGTTTTTGAGGCTATGAAGCCTTTTCTAACAGAGTTATATGGCAATCCTTCAAGCATTCATCATTTTGGCGGACAAGTTGCCGCCCACATTAATAAAGGAAGAGAACAGATGGCTTCCCTTATTGGAGCAGACCCCTCTGAAATTATTTACACCAGTTGCGGCACAGAAAGCGACAATACTGCCATACTCAGCGCCCTCAATACTTGCCCGACAAGAAGAAAAGTAGTTACAAGCAAAGTAGAACACCCTGCAGTGTTAAATCTTGGCAAATACCTTAGAAGTAAAGGTTATGTGGTTGCTGAAGCGCCTGTTGACAAATCCGGCAGGCTAGACCTTGAACTTCTCGAAGAAATGATAGACTCCGATACAGCTGTTGTTTCAATTATGTGGGCAAACAATGAAACAGGGAATATTTATCCTGTCGAAAAGATAGCAGAAATAGCTAAGGAAAAAGGTGCGATATTCCACACTGATGCTGTTCAGTCAATAGGAAAAATCCCGGTTAAGTTAAAGAACACCCAAATAGATATGCTTTCCCTTTCAGGACACAAACTTCATGCTCCAAAAGGAATAGGAGTTCTCTACGTCAAAAAAGGTGTCAGATTTAGCCCATTTATGATTGGAGGGCATCAGGAAAGCAGTAAAAGAGGTGGGACGGAAAATGTAGCAAGTATAGTCGGGCTCGGAAAAGCAGCCGAACTGGCAGAAAAATTTATGGCTTATGAAAACAAAGAAGTCAAAAAGTTAAGAGATTATCTGGAATCTCAGATTATCATGACTATCAAAAATGCACATGTCAACGGTGATGTGCAAAACAGAGTTCCAAATACCACAAATATCGCCTTCGATTACATCGAAGGAGAAGCAATACTGTTGCTTTTAGATAAAGCGGGCATATGTGCGTCAAGCGGTAGTGCTTGCACTACAGGTAGCTTGGAGCCTTCTCATGTATTACGGGCTATGGGAGTTCCTTATACTTCGGCTCACGGTTCACTAAGGCTGAGCTTGTCCAGATACAACACCAAAGAAGAAATGGATTATATAATAAAAACATTGGTTCCTGTCATTGAAAGGCTTAGATCCATATCTCCATATTGGAAAGAACAGTGACGCTAAAGCAGGTTAAGCAATTTTTATGTTAGATCGGGTATACATTATGTACTCTTATCAAGAGTAAAGATTTTTTCAGATTATACTATTTCAAACTCACTAAATCAATGTTATATTGTTCTTGTTCCTTAGAACTGGCGCTCGGGTAGCTCAGCGGATAGAGCAGTAGTTTCCTAAACTATTGGTCGTGGGTTCAATTCCCGCCCCGAGTACCATCTTTTTTGCCCCCAATTAGCCTCAAATTCCTTAAAACAGCTTAACAAATTTAGTGCCCTTTTTTGCCGTTTTGCAACAAAAAAGTATTACAAAAGTATAACAGTCCTCTTGAGGCTAATAATCCCCTTATTTGGAATCCTGGATAATCGCTTTCAATAATCTTGTGCATATTTCAAAAGCAATCAGTTGTCCCTTAAAATAACCAAAAACAGTTTTTATTATCTTTATAAAAAAGCCCAAACCACAAATCCTGACGATCCGCAGAACTCTTCCACCGGCATTTAAAAGCAAGTGGAGAGCTTCTCAAGTGCTCTGACGACTGAAGGAAGATCTATTCATGGAAGGGAAAGAATCGATTACATCTGTACCTCTTGCCTATCTTATACTTTTTGATGGGTTGATAACATAAACGAACTGTTTCCTAACATTTTTCTACATATTTTTTTTGACAAAGCCTATTTTAGATTCAAATTATAGTTCCTTGATTGGTTGGCATTGTATTTGCTGACCTTATCAATGTAGTGATACGAAAAGCATCTCCTCAAATAAATTAAAAGGAATTAATTATGAAAACAATTGTATTAACCGCCTTACTGCTAATATCAATTAGTGCCTCAGCAGAAATGGTCACAAGTTCCGTATATTGCGGTATTATATCCTTTCTAGCTGCCAATGGTTCTATAGTAAAAAAAGGAGAACCTTTAGTAAAATTTTCAACAACAGGGTATAATGCTAAAATAGCTCAGGCAAAAATAGATATAGCTAATAGTGAAGATACTCTAAAATTTATGAAACTTAAAGAAGCTCGTAAAGCTAAGCTTACTAGAGCGATGAGTGTGGCAGAGCAAGAAGATATAGATAGGGCACTATCTGATGCTCAAGGTAATGTTGATGCTGCCAAGGCTAAGCTAAATGTACTAGAGGCAGATAAATCACATTACCAGATATTGGCGCCTTATGATTGTAAAGTAGTAAAACAGTTAAGAATAGTTCAAGGCGGCGTAGATATTGGGTCTAAAATTTTGGAGATAGAACCAGTTAAGCAAAATTTCAGCAAACAATTAGCAAGCAATTAAACTAGATTTTCGCTATTTCCGCTACAGCTATAATTGAAGCTCTTGCAAAAGATGAAAAAGAATAACCTCCAATTTTAACTAAAAACTGAACGAACTTATAATTGCTTAAAAAAGCCCTCGGCATCCGAAGGGTTTGACTTGCCAAAACACCTGTTCTTACCACACCCAGTGCTACTGTATTGTGTGCTTGTTTTTACCCTAAAAAAGGAGAGATTATTATGGATACATTATTTAGTGGCATTATCCTAGGAATCGGGATATTCATCGGTTATAAGGGCGCTCAAAAAGCAGAACCTTATATCTCACAGTGGTAGGATGAAGTAACTGCTGATTCACAAAAAGAGTAAAACATTGATTTCATAAAGCTGTACCGCCAATTAACTGGTACGGCTTTATTTCTCTTTTATTTTTTTGATTAATTGTAAAATTGGCTTACTTAGAACTATAATTCCTTTCATAATGAAGTTTAAGTTTAGCCTCATAAATAGCTAAAATAAAGTGTACCGTTCTGTGCCATATCTTAACTTTAAAACACCAGAAAGTGCCATTTATAGGAGCTTATTTTTTTCCCTTCAACTTCAGCCATATCCGATACTTTTTGGGGGCTAATAATTAAGAGATAATTATCCTCAATCCAGAAATCATAGAGATACACGCCCCGAGTACCATCTTTTTTACCCCAACCAAACTCATTTACGACATTTAGCCAGAATTTTGCTATCGAAACATTCAAAACGTTTTTTATGCTTTAGAACTATCAAAGGGTCAAAGCTGCCTTTCCTGTCACGAGGCATACCAAGTTCAATCTTATCATATTTGGCAAGTATTATCTTTGAACCGTACCCATTACGGCTGTTTTAAAGTCATTTACAAGTGCGTCTATTTACGAATCTGTCAGTTTGCTTGTCATAGCCTTCTCTTCTTTCTTAAGATATTTTTATTATATTTGACTATGGCATTTTACACAAAATTCTGTAACCCCTCACTCACACTCCGTTATATCGGAGAACAAATAGGGTTATATCATCTGATTGTTCTGCTCCTTCGGCATGTTGGCTGATATTTTCAATAACACTTTTTGATAATTCATCCAGAGGTTTATCATTGCTTGCCTCTATAAGTTCGATAAGTTTCTCATCCGAAAACTGTACGGAGTCCTTGCTCATTGCTTCTGTTATTCCGTCTGTATACAGAATAAATTTGTCACCTTTCTCAAGAGTCAGTTCATATCCTTTATACTCAGTGTCCTCCATAACTCCTACCGGAAGAAAAATCTCTTTGCTTTCCAGATAATGACAGGTAGTGTCTTTGCTACACAATATAGGTGGATTATGACCAGCATTGCAGCATTTTAAGCAACCGGTTTTAATATTCAAAATACATGCAAAGAAAGTCGTGAACATTGACGTATCTCCTTCCTTGAAGAAAGCTTTATTTATTTGCGTTACGGCTTCGTCCAAAGTAGTCGAAGCGTTAACCTTTGATCTGAATAAAGTTTTTGTTATGGCCATAAAAAGAGCAGCAGGAACTCCTTTTCCTGAAACATCTCCGACAGCAAAACAAAGATTATCATCGTCAATGAAAAAGAAGTCATAGAGGTCTCCTCCTACCTCTTTGGCCGGAATTAGATTTGCATAAATGTCAAATTCTTTATTTTCCGGGAAGTTTCGAGGGAGGATACTCTGCTGGATATCCCTTGCTATGCTTAATTCTTTTTCAATTCTTTCTTTGGCCGATGTAGTTTCTTTAAGGTCGTTCACATACTTTATGAGATTGTTCTGCATGGTAACGAATGAATTACTCAGAATCCCAATTTCGTCTCTGCTCTTAACTTCCGGAATCACAGTATGAAAATCGCCTTTGCCTATTTTAAGAGTTGCTTTTGCCAGGCTTTTCAAAGGATTGGTTGCAAAGTTCGCTAAGATTACAATAAAAACAAGAGTCAAGATATAGCCTATCAATCCTATTATCATGAGCTCCAGTGTAGTTTTCTGGAGTGACGAGTAAAGCTCATTTTCCGGTATTACGATAGCCAGAGACCATCCCGTTTCCTTAAGAGGCTGGAAATAAACATAACAATATTCTTTTCGATTATATGAATAGTACCTTAAGAAACCTGTTTCTCCATTAGTCATGGCATCACATATTTTTTTAGCAGAAATATCATTATTCTTTGCTACAAGGTCATAATAGTTAAGACATTTTGTGTAGTACTCTTTATTTGGATGAGCGATAAAAATGCCTTTATTTGACAGTATATATGCATATCCCGTATCAAAGACCTTGATTTTCTTTGTCATATCCACAAGCCAATCAAGAGCTATATCACATGTAGCAATCCCGGCAAAAATTCTCTTGCCGTCTATATTCTTGTAAAAAGGTTGAGAATATGTGACCATTAATATTTCTACGCCTCCTTCATCAAAGAAGGGTTCGCTCCACATTCTATGCCCAAGTTCTTTGGGCAAAGTGTACCAAGTCCGTTTTATATAATCGTATTTTGGACTAGCTAGGTTAATGTATTTGATTCCTTCTGGAGATTTATAAAAATAAGGACCAAAATACTCAATATTTTTTTTAAACATATAAGGTTCGAAAGATATTGTGCTGCCATATATTTCAGGGTTTGTTTCGACAACTGACCTTAACATGTTTAAAAGCTCGTTTTTTGTTTGGTTTGAATATTCAACAAAAGAAGCTAAGTCTTCAGGAACCTTTTGTGCAGCGGTTAGAAGGGAGTTTATACGATTTAGAGTCATGTTGGCAATATCTTCAACGTCCTTATAAGTGCTTTCTATGATTAATCTTTTTGAGATCTGATAGTTATAGACAAGTACGCCTACAAACACAACAATGACGCAGATAATGGTATAAAGACTTAGCTTCAGCGCAAAACTATGCCTGATTTTCATATTCATGTGAAACACCAAACAATATTTTAGTAACTATTCTAATGATAATCATCCCTTAGGATATTTTCACTCAATATCAATAATATGATTCATCATTTATGAAATAGTTTTTTCTATCCGATCCCATAATCATTGAACTTCTATATACAACAAGAAGTATTTAATAATATTCCTAATTGCATGAAAGCAATAGCTCTACATGATATTCTATTTGAAACCTATTGTTTAAGATAAAAATTGTTCCAAGTATTTAATTATTAACCAGAAATCGTAAAAATGGTATTTTTAGAAGTACCCTTAAGTTTTTAAAAATTAGTTACGAACTCTAAAAGACTCTTATAATTATTCTCATGATGGGCCTCGTCAGGAGTTTCATACTCCAGAGACTGATGGAATCTCTCGGCATGAAGGTTTATCCTTCCCATTACTTACGCCCCTAGGTCATCTAAGCATCTCTTCCCCCCGTGGTCAGCGTTAAAAAGAGCGGTACGGGGCTTCACTTGCACAGGTAGTCCATCTTTGTATGAAATCCTTCGGTTATTGAGTTAGTCTTTGTAAATCTTAACATCTTAACCAATTCAAACTTTCATAAGAATTTCCGTCTACTTTCTTTATACAAGTAAGATCGCTTTACTTTTTTTTTGCTATATAATTCACGGGACAACAATCTAATAAAAATTCAAAAAATGGGGGTGTTTTATGGATTGGCATGTAATTGGGAAAATTTTTCTTGCCTTTTTGCTGGGCTTAATGATCGGAATTGAAAGAACTGTCCACAACAGTCCGGCAGGTTTGAGAACTTATGCTGCCATCTGTATCGGAGCCTGCCTTTTTGGAGTTCTCTCTACCCATGTAGAAGGACCTTCCTTCTATCAAAGCGCAGTTGACCCTTCAAGAATAGCAGCCCAGATTGTCTCCGGTATAGGGTTTATCGGTGCTGGCGTAATATTCAAATCAGGGGATTCCACCCATGGATTAACTACAGCTGCGACTATATGGGTCGCGGCAGCAATAGGTTTGTCAGTAGCATTCAGCCAATACTCAGCTGCTATCGTTACTACTTTTCTAACAATATTTCTATTGGCTCTCAATCAAATGTCATTCTGGATTAAGTTCAAAAGCAATTTCCTTCATAAAAAGCCTTAAGATATAAAGGGGGCAAAACTTCCTTTATATTTCCAAATATGCCTAAGACTGTAAAGAAAAACCCAAGCAATGGAAATACAGAAATTGTAATTTTGCTGCATGGGTTTGGAAGAACAAAATCTGTTATGAGCAATATAGAGACAGCTCTTTCTTCGCGTGGATTATCGGTATTAAATTGGAACTACAACAGCATTACTAAAAGTGTCACGGAAATCGCCGAAGACTTAAACGATGTATTGCTCAACATGGCTAAGGAGTATTCACAGTTTTCATTTGTCACTCACAGCCTCGGTGGAATAGTGCTACGAAGAATGATTAAATTATATCCCATACATAACATTAGAAAGATAGTTATGATAACTCCCCCAAATCAAGGGGCAAGCCTAGCAAGGGTAGCAAGCGGAATCTTGAAACTCATAGGCTGCATACCTCTAAAACCAATTAAGATAATATCCAAAGGAGCATTGTCTTTAACCCCTCCTGCCATAAAAGAACTTATGGATGAGAGCTACCTGACTGAAAACTGTGCTGTTCCAGATTGTAAATATATCATCATAGCAGGCAGAAAAGGAGAGAAGAAAGTCCCATTATCTTTTGTAAGGGATATTTGCCTGGGCATTCCTAACGACGGAACAGTGACGGTCGAAGAAACAAAATTGCCTCATTGCGAGAAACACTTCATTGTTAACGAGTCTCACTCTTCAATTCTTTCAAGCAAAGCTGTGATCAATAAAATTGTTCATTATTTAAACCAAAGCTGATAATGAAATTATAAACATATTTTTAAAACAGATTATTTTTAAAACAAAAAAAAGAGGATGCCGTGAAGATTTTCGCAGGGTTGTACAGTTTACCTATACTACTTGCGCGATACTTGGGTTAAGCATGTATTGCTTTCCTGTGGTCATTTACTTCCTACGGTGCTTAATACTTGCCGAGAACTGAACGTCTTTTGATATTATCTATGGCTTCTTCGTTCTCTTTACTGATACTCTCCAGTATCAGTTTGTCCAGAGCTACCTCATTATGTCACTTTCAGACTTTTTGCGTCGGTCTTCACCGAGATTCTTTGTCTGTGGCCTCTATCTTTTGCCTCCCGGATCCTATTTCCAGATGGTTTAGTTTTGCTGGTCTTATTTCGGATCCATTTTCTCATAGCAGATTTCTCTGATATAAGCTGACTCTATGTATTTGCTCTGAGCACTTCGGAGAAAATCTTTATATCTCTATAAAAATTTAATCCGGCATTCCCTTTGACCGTTTTTAGCTTCGTAGTCCTGGCAAGGATGATTTATTTTCCTTTCCCGGCAACCTTTCGGTCTGCCTGTCCTCATGCTTTGTTTTTACCATAGCATCAAGGATTTTCCCGCACTTCTGCTTTGATACAGCCTTAAACAGTTTTTTCTGTTTAGTGCTGCATGACTATCGAGCCTAACCTAAGAGTAATAAGATTTCATAAGTTTTTGTCTTATTGAGCTTCATATGCCATTATCCTGCATTAAGCTCTATACTCTAACAGACCAAGTTACCAACTTCTGTCCGTTTGAGACCGGATTTCCATCCATTATCTCATTTTGTCAGGGAATTTATCAGCATGTACTTTGGCTATTCTCCATACTGAACTTCTTTAGCCTGAACACTCCTGGATAGTTTTGCTACCCTTCAATACCATTTCCGGTATTTATAGAATACGGTTTCTCGTATTCTTTTTCGGAAGGTTCTCTTCCTTTACTCCCTTAAAGAATTGCTTCTTTTCGGGCTTCAGCGTTCATCGGCATGGAAGATTGAAACAATATCCTCTCATGGTTTTACCATTACTCAGGGTATATTGTTCCCCTTTAGCTATTACTAACCTTTCAGTTAATAATGCTCTTCCTTGTATCTACCGTAATTTCTTACGGCCTTCACGACATCCTCAAAATTTCAAAGAACTTTATTTCCTCTTATCAGTTTTCAACTCCTGTTTTCAGTCGTTGTTCTGAGAAGAGCCATTAAATTGCCAGCCTCTCCAATTTTAGCAAATCATTAAAGAAAAATATTTTAAAATTTTTTTCATACACACTCATTTTGAGGCTGACTTTCGCTCAAAAACACTATAAACACAGAGCTTTTCAGTCATATTACTGATATTTTAGCTTCTCTTCTTCTATTAGCTTCTTAAGATGTTCAACTATTCCTTCAAGAGGAAGCATCTGTTTATCTTTAGTTCCGCGAATACCAAGTTCTATGGAATTTGATTCAAGAGTTTTTGGGGAAATTATAACTCTGAACGGCACTCCTATAAGATCGGCATCATTGAACATAAAACCTGCTTTTTCACCCCTGTCGTCAAACAACACTTCCACACCTTTTGTCTGAAGATCGGCATAGAGCTTTTCTGAAGCGTTTCTTACAGATTCCTCCTTGATATTCAAAGCGCAGATATGCACCTGAAACGGAGCAATCGAGATCGGCCAGATCGGGCCGTAATCATCATGTGAATGCTCAATAACAGATGCCATGCTCCTGCCTACTCCGATCCCATAGCATCCCATAATCATTGGGTGGGTTTTTCCATTTTTATCAAGATATGTACATCCCATTGATTCAGAGTATTTAACTCCAAGTTGAAAAATATTTCCCACTTCTATTCCTCTTCTTTCTTCGAGAGGCGCTCCGGTTAACGGACACGGGTCCCCTGCCCTTACAGTGGCGATTTCGGTAATTTCAGCTCCGGGAAGGTCTCTGGGCTGATTAAAGTTTTTGACATGGTAGTCCTTTTCGTTAGCTCCGACAACAAGGTTGGAAGTTTGCGAAGCGGAAGAATCCACGATTATCCTCAGTTTGTCTGATTTATTCAGGCTAAGAGGCGAAGCATAACCTGGAACAGCCCCGCACTTAAGTATCTCTTCATCTGTAGCAAATCTTAGTGAAGGAGATTTCAGGTAGTTTTTAAGTTTTGTTTCGTTAACTTCAAAATCACCTCTTATCATTACAAATATGAGATGTTCATTACTGTCGACATAAAAGACAGCTTTTCCCGTATTTTCAGGTTTCAAACCAAGAAATGCCGCTACTTCCTCAATGCTTTCTTTATCTGGAGTATGAACTTTTTCTAGTTCTTCTGGTTCGGCAGACAGAAACTTCCAGTTAGCAGTAGCCACATCTTTGTTAGCTTTATATTTGCCGCAAGGAGATATAAAAATGGTGTCTTCTCCTGCATCTGATATTGCCATAAATTCGTGAGAAACCTTACCGCCCATCATGCCTGAATCGGACTTGATGGAAACTACATTTTTCATCCCTAATCTTCTGAAGATATTCTCATATGCCTTGTGCGCTTTTTCGTAGTAGTTTTCGAGGCATTCCTGGGTTTCATGAAAAGAATAAGCATCTTTCATGGTAAATTCCCTTACGCGAATCAACCCTGCCCTTGGCCGAGCCTCGTCTCTGTATTTAGTCTGTATCTGATAGACCATTACAGGAAGCTGTTTGTAGCTGTTTACTTCAGATCTGACAAGGTGAACAACCGCTTCCTCATGAGTCATTCCAAGAAGCATATCTTTTCCGTTTCTGTCCTTAAACCTCAGGAGTTCCTCTCCCACACTTTGATACCTTCCTGACTCTTCCCAAAGTTCTCTGGGCAAGACAACAGGCATTAAAACTTCCTGTCCGTCGATAGAATTCATCTCATCCCTGATAATAGCTTCTATCTTCTGCGTAATTCTCTTGCCTAACGGAAGTATGGAATAAATCCCTGCTGATACTATTCTGGCATAACCGCCTCTGATAATATATTTGTGGCTTATAATTTGGGCATCTCTTGGATCTTCCTTGATCCTCCTGCCGACTAATTTTGACATTCTCATAAAAACAAAATCCTAATATTTAAAAGTTGGTCATGGTTTAAAGTTGAGAAAGATTAATGTATCCCGTACTCGTTGAGTTTACGATGAAGAGTTCTACGGCTAATACCGAGTTTTTCTGCGGCTAATGTCCTATTGCCATCAGTATCATCCAGTGCTTTTATTATTAATTTCTTCTCATTGCTTTCTATGTCAAGGGAATCATTAATAACGGGCGGGCGGATATTAACAGAATCAGGCATCACCTTTTCTCTGATATTTACCGGAAGCGAAGTTATCTGGAGAGTGGATTCTCTGGAAAGAACCACCATTCTTTCTATGCAATTCCTGAGCTCTCTGATATTACCCGGCCAATCATAAATTTGGAGGGCATTCATCGTATCATTGGATATCCCATCGATTTTCTTATTGTTTTCTTTAGCAAAATAATCTATAAAACTCTTTGAGAGCAAAGGAATATCATCTCTCCTGTCTCTAAGAGGCGGGAGTTCTATATTTAAAACATCTAACCTGAAAAACAAATCTTCCCTGAAAGTTCCTTCCTTAACCATTTTCTCCAGATTTTTGTTTGTCGCAGCGACTATTCTTGCATCTGTCAGAATAGATTCTGTTCCACCAACACGCTCAAAGGTCTTTGTTTCAAGTATTCTAAGAAGTTTTACCTGAACCAATTGATCTATTTCCCCTATTTCATCAAGGAATATTGTCCCGCCATCAGCTATTTCAAAACGTCCTTTCCTGCGTTCGGATGCTCCTGTAAAAGCCCCTTTTTCATGCCCGAAAAGTTCGCTTTCCAAAAGGTTGGAAGGAAGAGCCGCACAGTGAACAGGGACAAAGGGGCCCTTTCTTCCACTCAAAGTATGTATTGACTGAGCAATCAATTCCTTTCCTGTGCCGCTTTCACCTGTTATTAAAATCGTGGAACGAGCAGGGGCAATCTGTTTGACAAGCTCTATAAGTTCAGCCATTCTTGTCGATTTTCCAACAATATTTTCCACTCCGAATTTCTCGTCGAGCTGTTTTTTAAGCCTGGTGTTTTCTTCTTTGAGCTCCTTAGATTCCAACGCTCTTTCTATGATAAGCTCCAACCTGCTTACATCTATAGGCTTAGAGACAAAGTCGTAGGCTCCTGCTTTAATGGCATCCACTGCTGTTTCTATGGATCCATAGGCTGTGATCAAAATGCATGGCGGGGGCGGATTTTTTTTTAAAGACTCAGCCAGAACATCCATTCCTGTGGCGCCAGGCATTTGTATGTCTGAAAGTATCAGATCAAAAGTATTTCTCTGAAGCACATTAATACCGCGTAACCCCTCTTCCGCTACAGTAACATCATATTTTCTATTCAGGAGTTTAAATACGCCGTTTCTTGTATTTCTGTCGTCTTCGATAAGTAGAATAGATTTTTTTTGCATTTCTTTTTCCAAAAGGATTATCTCTGAAAATCTAAAATTCTAATCATTCTTTAACGACTGTTCTTTTTCTTTGCAATAATGGGAGAAGTCTTCAATAGATTTTGACAAATTGTCCTGATCTTGAGCTAACCCCATATATATTTTTGACATATCAAGCGCTACTTCAGAGGCTGTCTTACAGGAATCTGCTTCAACAGTTTTTCCGCTACGGACTAATTCTTCTGATTGTTTCTTCATATCTTCAGAAATCTTTTGGTTTGTCTCTGCCAATTTTTTACAGCTTTCACCAGACCATATATCGCATTGACTCGGCTCAAATATCTGCTTACAATATGTATTTATCCCATAGATTTCTTGTAGTTTCATGAGGGAACCTATGTTATCTATTATTTCCTGTATATTATCGGCACATGCCTTTGAAAACATAACCGCTTTTGGGTCATTTTTGTCAGCACTTGACAAAATATTTTTTCTTAGCTCCAACAAAAAAGAATTTGCTTTACGCAACAAGTCCTGATAGGATTCCAATTTAGGCAGTGATGTCTGGCTGGAATCAACAGAAGGTATCTGAACCGTAGTAGTTGTAATAACAGGTTCACCAGCGAAAAATGGGAATGTTGTGATCAGAAAGCATAATGTAATAATTACTCGTTTTGACATATTTCTCCTTGAGGTTTTGGTTGGTCGTTATAAGTATTAATATTGGATTCCAATAGCTTAATCTTATGTGTTTTTAAAGGGAAGGCTACTATGAATTTAGAACCTTTACCGGGCTCACTTTCGACAGTTAACTCTGCCCCATGTTCCCTTATTATTTTCTCTACAATCATCAGTCCTAAACCCGTCCCTTTGTTTTTCTTGGTAAAATAGGGTTCAAAAATATTTGCAATGTCGTTAGCCGCGATTCCGCATCCGGTATCAGAAACAACAACAAAAAGCTTATCCTTGTCATTGTCATGAAAAGTTTCAAGCCTGATCTCTCCTCCGCCAGGCATGGCTTGCATAGCATTCTTGATAATGTTAAAAAATGCTTGTTTGAGCTGGTTATGATCGCCATTTATTAGAGGGCAAACATCTAGGAAATTCCTCTCTACCACAACTGAATGCTCGTCCAATTCGTTCTTCATAAACTCGACAGTATAGGTCAGAATATCCTGGACATCTAATGGCTCGTAAATTGTTTTAGAAGGCCTTATTGCACCTAAAAATTGGGATATTATGAGGTCTAGCCTCTTTACTTCGCTCCTGGCTGTATTAAGAATATCCATCGCCTCCCCATCCATTTTTCCCTTAAAGTCCCTCTCCAGAAGTTCAAGGTGAATATTTAGACTGTTAAGAGGGTTACCTATTTCATGTGCCACTCCTGCAGCCAACATGGACATCAAAGCCACTTTCTCGCTCTCGATGTTCTCTTCCTGACTTCTGATTTTTTCAGTTATGTCGCTCAGGATTATTGTTGCGAGATTATCACCATCATCATGCGGCACCACATAGAAACTTATAATTCTTCTAACCGGATAAAATATTTCAAGTTCCTGCCTCGATATTCTGTACCAGTCTTTCTCATCATATTGAAGAATCCTACTCCAATCAACATTTTTGAAAAAGGTCGAAATTTTGAGCTCTTTGGATTCTTCCGGTATCCCAAGCATATCTGATGCACTCCTGTTGTAATACCTGATATTCAAATCCCTGTCTATCACGACTATGCCTTCCTTGACCGCATTGAAAACTATTTCAAGAAAGTCTTTGTGTTTTATCAACTTATGAATAAAAGCCTGAAGATTTTTAGAGTCAAGACTTTCCACTTTGGAAAGAATGTTATCTAAGAAAAAACCCTTCATTTCAGATTAACCTACATGATACTTATTGCGAAATAATGTCACTGCGTAACGATAAATATTTTTGAGATATTCTAACACACTTATGACACTCAAAAAACTTAAAAAACAATTAAAGTTCAATTTTCTAAAAAAATTACTAAAAATCCACAAATTATTCGCTATAATCGAAAACATCCTATAGCAAAAAATACTACAACCATAATGGAGTAGATACTATGAAAGTAATAGCCTATAATGGAAGCCCCAGAAAAAACGGAAACACTTCAATCCTGATTCAAGCAGTGTTCAAACAACTAAACAAAGAAGGAATAGAAACAGAAGAAATCAATATCGGGTTAAAAAACTACAAAGGCTGCATAGGCTGTATGAAATGTGCTGAAAATAAAAACTGCAAATGCGTCATAACCTCTGATGATCTAAATGATCATATAGAAAAGATAAAAGCCGCAGATGCCGTTATTTTAGGAAGTCCTATTTACTGCGCCAATATTTCAGGCCAGATGAAGACCTTTATCGACAGAGTCAGTATGGTTGGTTGCGTGAATGGAGACCCTTTTAAGTTGAAGCCCGGGGCGGCAGTTCTGGCTGTAAGAAGAGCTGGAGCAGTTCAAGGGCTTAATACGATAAATGCATTTTTTACAATCTCGCAGATGCTAACAGTAGGAACAACCTACTGGAACATGGGCTTTGGAATGTTAGAAGGCGAAGCTCTTAAGGACGCAGAGGGACTACAGACCATGACCAACCTTGGTAAGAATATGGCTTGGCTCCTCAAATGCCTGGAATTTGCAAAAGGGAAAATAGCCGAGCCTGACGGTGCCAGGCAAATATTAACTAACTTTATCAGATAACATTAAAATAAGGAAAAACAACCCATGCCTAATTCAATCAATATTTTTGAAATCCTCGGAGAAGATAAAGACTTTCTTCTTAACCATCAATGCTCTACCATCCCAAAAAGTATGATCCATCTGCCTTCGGCAAATTTTGTCGATGATATTTTTATCCCGACTGACAGATCCATAAATACTCTAAGAAGCCTTCAACAGATGTTTAACACAGGAAGACTTTCAGGCACCGGATATATATCTATCCTTCCTGTTGACCAGGGAATTGAACACTCAGCAGGCGCTTCTTTTGCTCCAAACCCACTCTATTTTGACCCTGAAAACATAATTAAACTGGCTATAGAAGCCGGATGCAATGCCGTAGCCTCCACTCTTGGCGTATTGGCTTCCGTTTCCAGAAAGTATGCTCACAAAATACCTTTCCTTCTCAAGCTCAATCATAATGAAATCCTATCCTATCCGAATACATACGACCAAAAAATGTTTACGTCTGTAGAAGAAGCCTGGAATCTCGGCGCAGCAGCAGTCGGTGCAACAATCTATTTTGGTTCAGCCGAATCAAGAAGACAAATTGAGGAAGTTTCCGAGGCCTTTGAAAGAGCACATCAGCTTGGGATGTTTACTGTCCTCTGGTGCTACCTTAGAAACAATGGCTTTACCAAAGACGGAGTGAACTACGAATCATCCGCAGACCTGACAGGACAGGGCAATCACCTTGGAGTAACTATAAAGGCAGACATCATCAAACAGAAACTCCCAGACTGCAACGGCGGTTATAATGCGATAAAGTTTGGCAAAACCAGCCCGCTTGTCTATTCAAAATTAACCACAGACCATCCGATAGACTTAACAAGGTATCAGGTAGCAAATTGCTATATGGGCAGAGCAGGACTTATAAATTCTGGCGGCGCTTCAGGCAAAAACGACACTCAAGATGCAGTAAAAACTGCAGTGATAAATAAACGCGCAGGAGGAATGGGTCTGATAATGGGACGAAAAGCCTTCCAGAAACCAATGGAAGACGGCATAAAACTCATACAGGCCGTTCAAGATGTGTATCTTTCAAAAGACATAACCATCGCTTAATTTTAATAATGAATTTTATTCTGAAATTGATCATTGGAATTATAAAATACATAATACTAGGAGTGTTATATCTCTGGTGCATAGGGGCTGTTTACTACCTCAATATACCGTGGGAATACCTCAGAGCTCCGCTTGCATGGGCTTTTGCCATTCTAGTTCCGCTCTGCCTGATCATTTTCAGACACAGATGGTATATCTATTGGCTGGCTTTGCTCGTCTGCCTTTCCATAGCTTTTTACTACGAGTACATGCCAGCATCAAATGAAGGAAATTGGATCGCCAGTGTAGCAGTCATGCCTTCAGTGACTTTCAAGGGAAATGACGTGTTTATTAAAAACATTCGTGATTTCCAATACGAAAGCGAAAAAGATTTCAAGGTGCATTATTATAACAAGGAATTCGATCTGGATAACATCGAATCACTTTACTATGTCCTCTCCTATTGGGATGGCAACAAAGCCATAGCTCACACTATACTCTCTTTTGGATTCAAAGGCGGAGATTATCTGTGTGTTTCAGTGGAAACACGACTCAAAAAAGATCAACCACAAACAGGATTGATGGGTTTGTACAATCAATATGGCATCATATATGTCCTATCAGACGAAAAAGATGTTCTCAGGCTCCGTACCAATTTCAGAAATGAAGAAGTATACATGTATCAGGTCAAAGCAAAAAAAGAGATGATCAGGTCGCTTTTTGTTTCGATTTTGCAAAAAGTTAATAGACTAAATACACATCCTGAGTTTTATAATGTTCTTAAAGAGAACTGTCTCACCAGCTTGCTCATGGACCTTAGACATGCCCGTGGAGAAAGAATGGAATTCGATTACAGGTACATATGCAACGGATACTCGGATAAGCTATTCTATGAGAGAGGGGCTTTTCAAGATCAAGAAATGACATTCAATGAGTTCAAAAATCTGCATCATATAAATCAATACATTAACAAAGATAGCGACATAAACGACTATTCAAAAGAAATCAGAATATTTAAAAACCAAACAAAAGACTAGGTTCCAGATGTTTAATACTATTAAGAATTACACTAGTATTTTAATATCGACTCTTCTTCTTTTGGGCTGCTCTACTTCTCACCTTACTTATGTCGGCAGCGATAATTGGGCTGCTATTATGTCCAAATCTGCCTTAACTACTGGTGACCTGTCATACAGAACACGTTATTTTCTAGTCAAAAACGCTCTATTAGATGATTACAATGATGACCATCAGAAAGTAATCAAACTCTTGGCCAAATTTGTCGAAACGCCTAGCGACAAAATGATCCCCGGCGAGGATAGCGTCGTAAAAACTCTTTCTGCATTGATAGAGTTATGTACATTCGAAGCTCAGAATACATCTGGAAAAGAATCGATAAAATACTGGATGTCAACAGCATTCTATTCATATAAATATATTTTTGATAAATCTCTGAATCAAAGCACAACGACGTATAATGCCCTGGATTACGCTGCAGACCTGCGTTTTTATAACTATGCTCTATCCAAAATTTACTCATATTGCGCAGACAATCACATATCGCTGGAAGAACCCCAGGGCTTTCCGTTAGTTATCGGCATTGTAAAACTTTCGCCGGTAAAATCGGATCTTTTATGGTCATACTCAAAATTTGATGATTTCGTAAGCTGTTATGATTATATACCCAAAAACTTACAGTCGCATAGTTATGTGTCAGGTTTGGGTGTCCCGATATTAGGTTTACAAAAATACACTCAGGGAACTAAACTCCAAAAAGATTTGGCGCTTGTAAGCATGGTTTATCCATTCACATTTTTTATAAAGTTTGAAAGTTTTGAATTAAACAAAGGCTCAATAAACGCAATTCCCGAATTTTATGACAGTTTTAACGATGAGTATATCCAAATTGATGGAGAAGAAGTACCTCTGTCTAAGGATTATTCACTTGCCCTTGCCGAATGCATTGACTCGTACCATGCCATTAGCGGAATTAAATTTATGTTCAACCCTGCTGCAATGGGAGATTTGCAAGGCCTATATTTTCTGGCCCCTTACAATCCTGAAAAAATTCCAGTGCTTCTCGTGCATGGCTTAATGTCAGACCCCAGTACATGGCTCGAAATGCTCAATACCCTACTAAGCGATGAGGCAATTCGTAAAAACTACCAGTTCTGGATTTATACGTATCCCACTGGCCAACCAATTTACTACTCTGAGTACCAATTCAGAAAAGCAATTATGAGCGTTCATCAGAAATATGACCCTCAAAGCAAAAATTTTGAATTCAATCATATGGTTATTATAGGCCACAGCATGGGTGGACTGCTAACAAGACTTTCCGTTCAGGACAGCCAGGGGTATAAATTAGCAGACGAAATAACGGGCGTTGATGATATTAACAAATTAAAACTTTCCGACAAGGAAAAAAATTTCCTATCAGATATTGGTGTGTTCAAACCCCTCCCTTTCGTAGGATGTATAATACTTATATCCACTCCCAACAGAGGTTCTGAAATGGCCACATTCACCCTTGCCAGAATCGGGTCGTACTTTATCAGCCTTCCTGATACAATCACCAAAAACAGCTTCGATTTGGTGAAAAACATAACCGTAGCCGCCGGATTGCAGCCGGATGATAATCCTATCCCGAATGGTATAGACAGTCTGGCTCCTACCAGTAAATACCTTGATAAATCCCTTAGCCTTCCTTTTAAGAAAAATTTAGAAATCCATTGCATTATTGGCAATCAGAAAAAAGCCGGAGAAAAATCAGGTTCTGATGGCATCGTGCCATACTCAAGCGCCCATCTCGATCAGGCCAATAGCGAGTTAGTTATCAAATCAAACCATAGCGCTCAGCAAAAACCGGAATGCATCAAGGAAGTAGCCAGAATCTTGCTGGAGTACCTGAAAGAAATAGACGAGAAGAAATCCATAGGCTCAGTGGATGCCGTAAAAATAGTTCATTGAGCATCTGATAAACTAGCATTTATTCATCTTTCTCCATATCTTCCCTTCTGGATTTTCGACTTGAGACACACACTACAAATTCGCCTTTGATTGCCCTGTTTTCCAAAATAGACAGCACTTCAGTTACCTTGCCCCTTATAACTTCTTCGTGGAATTTCGTGGCCTCGCGAATTATTGATAAATCTGTATCCGGCCCAATAATTTCAATTATCTCGTTTAGAAGTTTTATTATCCTATAAGGTGATTCAAATATAAAAGCAGTTTTCTCGTCATGAGAAATCTCGGTCAATATTCTAGCCCTTGCCCCATGCTTGGGAGGCAGAAATCCATAAAAGGCAAACTTTTCGACAGGGAGAGCACAAGCCATTGCCGCAAAAGTCAAAGCAGAAACTCCAGGGATTATTTCTACTTTTATATCTTGCTTCACCGCTTCCCTCACAAGCAGAAAACCAGGATCTGAAATACATGGAGAGCCAGCTTCGCTTATCACTGCCACTTTCTTCCCGTTAATAACTTCTTCTATAATGTAGTTAAAAGTTTTATGTTCATTCTGCATGTGATGACTGATAAGCCTCTTCACACTTATCGAGTATCTGTCGAGCAAGATTTTTGCTTTCCGTGTATCTTCGGAGGCAATTATGTCAACCTCTCCTAAAATCCTTACCGCTCTATATGTAATATCTTCCAAATTACCTATCGGTGTTGCTATAACATACAAAACACCATTCGTACTTTTACTTTTATCCATAAAATACCTATAATTTACTTGCTATTTATCAATTACTTTTATATCCGAATTATCCCTTAATACAACGATGAATATGAAAAACACTGTTACAGATACTTCTGTCGAATTCCCCATAGAACTTGTTAAATACGTCAGTGCGTCAGGCGTGGCCTCCAGGAGAAATCCCTTTCTCTCAACTGAATATTGCCGTTAGGCAAATTTTGCAGAAATTAAAGCCAAGGAACTTCACTAAAAACGAACTCAAATAAGCCTTTGACCTAAAATTTGAGCAGTTAACTATATTTCAGATATTCTGAATATCTTTTATAGATTTAACCTTATAGATAATCTTTCTTATTTTCCGGTTCTTCACCGTTTTTCTGTCCAGGTATAAATGTCTAAAAAGAGCAAGAATGGCAAGCATCAGGAATATCAAAAAGGGAAATGCTCCCAGAATAGATATGGTTTTTATGAGATTTAATCCCCCTGCCCTCAAAATACAGAAAGTCAGGCTTGATATTAATAATCCCCATAGAACTTTTCTGCCGACAGGAGGGTTTAACTGTCCGTTGGATGTCATTATACCAAGAACAAAAACCGCAGAATCTGCTGATGTGACAAAGAATGTAGAGAGAAGTAATATGGCAAAAACAGAAATGATTTCTCCGAAATTATATTGTTTCAAAACCATAAATAATGTCAAAGCCGGATCTGCGACAGAAGTTTTTCCAACTAGCGGAGCTACATTCAGACTTAAAATTCCAAATGCAGAGAACCAGAATATGCTAATAAGCGTAGGTACAAGAACTACGGCAAGAATAAACTCTTTTATCGTTCTGCCTTTTGAAATCCTTGCGATAAAAGCCCCAACCATAGGCGTCCACGCTATCCAGGTCGCCCACATAAAAATAGTCCAGTCTGCAGTCCAGGTATTGACTCCAAAAGATTCAATATAAAGACTGTTTTTAACGAAACTGCTAAGATAATCTCCTATTCCAGCAGTTAATGCATTAAAAATAGCTGTAGTCGGACCTAGAACAATAATTGAAATAAGAAGAATGAAAGCAAGAATAAGATTGAAGTTCGACAGGATTTTTATTCCCTTATTTAAACCGAACACTGCAGAGCTAATATAAACTACAGTAATTATTCCAATAATAGATAAAGTCAAAAAGTTTGACAGAGGAATCGAATAAAGGTAGTTGAGCCCTCTGCTGATTTGTAATGCCCCCAATCCCAAAGAAGTAACCAAGCCTGCAACTGTAGCAAAAACAGTCGATATATCTATAAGTTTCCCTAACCAGCCTTTTATTAAGCTTCTTCCGAAAATAGGAATGAAAGCTCTGCTGATCAGGCTTTTTTCCTTTTTCCTGAATTGAACATACGCTAAAATTATCCCCATTAATGAATATATACACCACGGATGAATCCCCCAGTGAAAAAAGGACATCTGTATTGAAAAATCAAGAGCCTTGGGTGTACTTGGAGTAATTCCAAAAGGAGGATCAAAATATAAGCTCAACGGCTCTGCACACCCCCAAAATACAAGGCCTATTCCCATTCCGGCAGCGAATAGCATTGATATCCATGACAAGGTACTGAATTCAGGCTTTGAATCATCGTCTCCCAGCCTGATATCCGAATACTTTGAGAAAAACAGATAGATAATAGTCACTACTATCAAAAAGACTCCAATCAAATAAAACCAGCCAAAATGGTTAAGCAATGACGCCAGCAAATTATTACAAACCAGAAAAAAATCTTCAGCTAGAAAAAAACTGGCAAATAAAGCTGTCAATGAAATTATCAGCGTGACGATAAATACAAGATTGTTACTTTTCTTAGGCAAGGTTTTCCGCATAGCTTCCTCCTTATTATGTCTCATTAAAAATAAAGCAAGCATCATCTGCAGCATGGAAGCTTCTCAAACAAGCAAGAACTTATCAATCAACTTATAGCATAGACAAAACTCGTAAGGCTAACAAGTAAAGTATACAATAAAAAGTATATGTCAAACCCTTACAGGAATCAAAACAAGATACCAAATCATATCATCTTATCCATAAACAACATAAGTACTTTTGTTTTACTTTTTTTATATAAATTATCCTGATTATCAGCTCATATTGCAAAAAGACGAAGATCTAATGATGCAGCAATGACGGGAGCGGGCTTTGAGCTGATAAAAGTCTTTAATGAGTTTTCTGCCTTTTATATCCTTGACATATCTCAGAAAAGTTTTTATAGTCCCATGAATAACTGCCAAAACCCATATTCTATTTTAGAATGAACTGATAACAAAAAAGGAAAGGGTACTCTGATCATGGACTATAAGATTATTTTACAGAAAATGAATGACTTCTGGGATATTGTCGTGAATGTTTGGTGTTACGGCCCTTTTGGAATAGAACTTGGAAAATTAATCACTGCAGCTTCCATTTTTATATTTTTTCTGGCGCTCAGAAAAATCATTGCAGCCAAACTTCTAAGCAAAATCAGCAAAACAGCAGACGAAAAACCGGAGCATTTCAGAAATAAGATTATAAAAGCTTTGGAGCAGCCTGTGACTATTCTCCCTGTTATTATCGGGCTGTTTCTGACTTTTGAGTACCTTGATCTTGAAGGTGATATAGGGGACTTCGGAAATCAAACCATAAGAACACTAATAGTTTTTGTAATTTTTTGGGGATTTTACAATCTAATAAATCCGTTTAGTTTCCTGTTCGACAAGGTAGCAGAGCTCTTCTCTTCTGTTTTCCGCAACTGGTTGCTTAAGATTATCAGGTTTGCATTTATATTCATCGGTGCGGCCACTATACTTGAAATATGGGGTATACAGGTTGCGCCCATCCTGGCCGGACTTGGTCTTTTTGGAGTAGCCGTGGCACTTGGAGCTCAGGACCTCTTTAAGAATCTTATTTCCGGACTGCTCGTCATCTCTGAGAAGAGATTTCTACTAGGAGACTGGATACTTGTGGACGGTGTGGTAGAAGGGACTGTTGAAAACATAGGATTCCGTTCCACTCTCATAAGGCGTTTTGATAAGGCCCCTGTGTATGTTCCGAATTCTAAACTTGCAGATTCAGCCCTCACTAATTTCAGCAAAATGACTTACAGAAGAATCTCTTGGCACATAGGACTGGAATACTGCACGACTATTGACCAACTGAAAGAAATCAGGGAAAGTATAGAAAAATATATTTTTGAAACCGAAGCCTTCGTAAAGCCAAATGAAGCTGCGGCTTTTGTCAGAGTGGACCGCTTTTCGGACTCCTCAATAGACATAATGCTCTATTGCTTCACCAAGACTACTGTTTGGGGAGAATGGCTTATTATCAAGGAACAATTGGCGTTAAGAATTAAAGAAATTGTAGAGGGAGCAGGAAGTTCTTTTGCATTCCCGTCAAGAACTCTATACTTAAGCAATACTTCCGGAGAAAAACCTGAAATATTTGTTCCTCCCAGTAATAAGTAACTCTGAAAAATGGTCGAAATGGAGAGATTCGAATCACTAGACCTTTGGCTCCCAATTCGAAATATATTCCGCAAATTCTGGAGAAATAATATATACAATGAGACATCTGAACAACTGCTACGATTACCATTTTTATAAAATTTTCGGAATCTCAGGTTTGCCACTCCTTCTAAGAGCTTCTCCCAGAGCCTTAAGACATAAGGCTTTATCCATTGTGTTTGATACGCTCCAGGAAAGTATCTTTCTGGGATACATGTCTTTGGTTGCTACAACATATGCGCTGCTTTCTTTTACTCCAGTATAAGTTTGTCTCACTTACCCCCTACTTGCTTCAGATATACCCCGAATTCGGAAGCAATTTCTGCTATGCTCTTTTCTCCTTTGAGTTCCTCCAAGGCTATTTTACTTTTGATGTCTTCTTCATAAAATCCCACCTGAATTTGCTTATTTTGATTATACATATTCTAGATTTTCCCCATCTATCTTACCAGTCCAGAAAAACGACAGCTTTACGCAATGAAACCTCTGCACGACCTAGACAATTCTTAAATATCTTTAAATATTTGAAAGAAAAAGAGTAACAAGTGATTTATAACAAGCAAAAACAACAAATCGTTGTTTCGTAAAGGCACATCCTTCATTTCCAACAATGTTAATGAAGGATGTTTTATTTTAGGTTATCTCTAATTTGCACGCTGAGCTTTACAATTGATAATCAACCCCGGGAACCACAATTTCTGTAGGATGTCCCTTCTCTTCCAGAAGTGATTTCAAATTGCTCTGAGCGTCTTTTTCACCATGCACCAAAAATATTTTCTTCAAAGCGGATGTATCAAGTTTTCCTAGATATGCAAGAGTCTCATTGTAATCAGAATGAGCACTGAAACTATTTATCTTCGATATTTCTGCCCTGACCTTGTACTCCTCTCCAAAAATTCTGATAGGGTACTGTTTTTCTATAAGTTTTCTGCCAAGAGTATTTTCAGCCATGTATCCAACCATCAGCACTGCGTTTCTTGAATCGCTAATACAATGAGCCAGGTGATGCAAGATTCTGCCATGCTCACACATTCCCGAAGAGGATATAATTATCATAGGCCCTCCCATTTCGTTAAGTGCCTGACTCTCTTCTTTCGTGCCCACATAGATCAAATCACTAAAGCCAAATGGATTCTCATGATGGTCAGTAAAAGCTTTTCTCGTAGCTTCATCGTAGCACTCATCGTGCAGCTTGAAGACCGTAGTTGCATCAGCTGACATCGGACTGTCAATATAAATAGGGATTTTGGGTATTTTGTTCTGATCATGAAGAAGGTGAATAAAGTAAACAAGCTCCTGCGTTCTCTCTATGGCAAATGCCGGTATAATAACTTTGCCTTTTCTTTCTACAACTTTATTAATCATGTCTGCAAGTTTACCAAGAGCGGCATCCATTGGATCATGCAGTCTGTTACCATAGGTGCTTTCGAGGACAATATAATCAAGCGGAGGGAGTATTTCAGGGTCTCTTATTATAGGAAGCCCCGGTCTTCCGAGGTCTCCGGAGAAAGCAATACGTATTTTTTCAGAGCCTTTCTTAATTTCGAGATACACCATAGAAGAGCCGAGAATATGCCCGGCATCGTATAGAACAGCGCTGACATTATCAATCGGTGTAAATTTCTTATGATAATCAACCGTCGTAAAATGCCCCAAACACCCTCTGACATCTTCATCGGAATACAGTGGAGCTTTAGGAAGAAAAGATGTTCCTTTCTTCTTATTTCTCTTTATCATAAAGTCATAATCACTCTTTTGGATGTGTGCAGAGTCCAACATGACAATTTTTGCCAAATCTCTGGTAGCGGGCGTGGAGTAGATGAAATTACTGTATCCTTCCGCAGTTAAGCGAGGCAGCATACCACAGTGGTCAAAGTGGGCATGGGTTAAAATCACCGAATCGACCTGAGAAGCTTTAAAAGTCCAATTAAGATTTTTATTATATGCTTCTTCACGGCGTCCCTGAAAAGCGCCGCAGTCTATCATAATCGTTCCGTCTTCGGTTTCCAGAAAGTGTTTTGATCCTGTTACTTCCTGCGCTCCACCCCATGAATGCAAACTACACTTCATCATACCTCCTGTAAATTCGTCGTTACAAAACAAAGAACTCCCAAGTGTCTGTATATCAGCACCCATTAGGATACGCAATAGTTGTGCTAATTATCTCTATAAAGTTTTTTCTGTTCTAACTCTTTAAAATAAGAGTTCCATTTTTAGGCAAAGTTCTCTTATCGCAACCGTAAAGGACTTGGTATCGTTCATTTGGCAAAACTATCTCCATATCATGGCCGAAATTTATATATACAGTTATTTCCTTCTCGCGATGCTTACGTGTAAACTGCAATAACCCATTTTTAAATTTTAAATCAGTGTATTTACCATAGGAAAAAACTTCTTCAGTTTTTCTCAGTTTGATCAACCTGATATAAGTATTCAATAAGGACTCAGTGTCATTTAGCTCTTTTTCCACATTAACATCTTTAAAATTATTATTGATTTTAAGCCAGGGTTTCCCTCTCGTAAACCCTGCATTTTTTGTGCCGTCCCACTGCATGGGCGAACGGGATTTGTCTCTCGAAGCCTCGTTAGCAATAGCTAAAGCTTCAGCTTGTTTTTTTCCCTGAGCCAAAGCAGTTTTATAGTTAGTTATCCCCTGTATATCATTCATTTCTTCTATGGAATCAGAGATAAGGTCTGTCATGCCTATTTCATCACCAAAAAATAAAAAAGGAACTCCCGCTCCTGTTGTTATCAGAGATGCTATAGCTTTGGCTCTCAGGGTATCTCTGGTTTCATCTCCAAATCTGCTGATATGCCTGCTCATATCGTGGCTGCTGAAAAATATTGTCGGCAGTCCGGACATGGAATTATTCATATCGACAAGTTCTTGAAAAACTTCTGCTGAGTTGAATTTCTTCTTGCTCCCCAGGTTAAAATTGAATACCACATCCAAAATATTCTGATTTTGATATCGAGATAGTATCTCCAATTGATCGCTGCCTATTTCTCCAACCAGGAATTTATCACCAAATGATTTTACATACGTACATATTTCTGATAAGGTTTTGAGTATTCCTTGCTGGTTGACATCATATTTATGCGTTTGCTTTCCGTCTTCCACAGGATTGTCTACAGTAATGCCCTCGCAGGCCAGGAAATTAATAACATCAAACCTGAAACCATCCACTCCTTTGTCCAACCAGAACTTCAATATTTTTTTGCATTCCTCCATAACTCGAGGGTTCGCCCAATTCAAATCTGCCTGTTCTTTTGCAAATTTATGGTAGTAATATTGATGTGACATATCTTCATATTCCCAAGCTGAACCGCTAAAAAAAGATTCCCAGTTATTGGGTTTATCCCGCCAAATATAATAATCGCGGTAAGGATTATTTTGAGACTTTCTAGATTCTTTGAACCACTCATGCTCTGTAGATGTATGGTTAAATACCATGTCTGCTATTACTCTAATACTCCTTTTATGTGCCTCTGCTATGAATAGCTCAAAATCGCACATCGTCCCGTAATCTTCATCTGTGGAGTAATAATCACTTATGTCATAACCGTTATCCACTTTGGGCGATTTATAAAACGGGGTCAACCATATACCGTTTATACCCAAAGATTCCAGATAATCCAGTTTCTCCGTAATCCCTCCGAAATCTCCAATACCGTCACCATTGGAATCCTTAAAACTCGGCATATATATCTCGTAAAATACCGTTTCCTTCCACCAGTTCCTCATATTATCTCCAAAGCCAGGTTCTTTTATTTAAACACCTAATATATATCCTCATTAATGTTTGTTGTAATATTTAACAACATATATCGGACAATTCTATTTCTTTTTTGGGAATAGTTGCAAGATTTAATTTAAAAACATTGACACATACACAAAAAACCACTATTTAATACACTAAACATACATTGTGTTGTATTATTACACAACATGAGTGAAGGAGAAATAAAGGATGACTTTGGAAAAGCAGGAAAAGTTAATAAAACTTGGCCGCTTTGTTAGAACTCAGCGGATACTAAAGAACCTTACCACGTGTCAGATAGAAAATACGAATGGAATAGACAGGGCATTTTGGTCAAAGCTTGAGAATGGAAAGCTTCCCAGCATCCCGAAGCCGGAAATGCTAAAGCAAATAGCAGGGATAATAGGCGTAAATCTATTGGAATTGTTTCTTCTTGCCGGATACATAGAGGGTAAAGACATACAGGAGCATGTGGCTGAATCTCATCGCATAAGAGAAAAAGATCACGCAAGAAAATCCGCAAAACCATAAATTCTGGCACATATAATGATTTTAAATAAATACAAACAGAATCCGATACTTCAGCCGATACCACTAAATCTATGGGAATCGAAATATGTATTTAACCCTGGTGTGATACATGACGGCGAAATATTTCATATGCTGTACAGGGCTCAAGGGCCAGACATGGTATCGAGATTCGGATATGCCGTCAGCAAAGACGGAATCTCTTTTAACAGGATGTCCTGCCCAGTGTTTGAACCTGAAAGTTTTGATGAAGTTTATGGTGTTGAGGATCCAAGAATAACATTCATAGATGGATCCTATCATGTCTGCTACACAATATTTTCCCCTGAAAACATTAAGGTCGGCTTAGCAACCACAAATAATTTCATTACATGGCAAAGAAAAGGAATAATCCTAAACTGCTTTGAAAAAGATGCCGCACTATTATCCGAAAAACTTGGTGGTAAGTATGTTTTGTTTTTCAGCATTGAACCTGAAATGTATGTATCTTTTTCGGAAGATAAACTGAATTGGGAAAAGCCAATAAGAATAGCTTCTCCAAGAAAAGACAAATGGGACAACCGTTCTATCGGCATTGCAGGTGTACCTATAAAAACAGAGAAAGGTTGGCTGGTATTTTATTATGGTTCAGAGAATGCAACAAAACCGATATACAGGCTAGGACTAATGCTTTTAGATAAAGAAGATCCTTCAAAGGTATTAAAAAGGAGCCTTACTCCAATACTGGAACCCACTGCCCCGTGGGAAATCTCCGGAGGCGTTCCTCATGTAGTGTTTTCCTGCGCAGCGCTTGATATCGGAAATGATTATTATGTTTATTATGGCGGGGCTGATTCATCAATAGGCTTAGCCTCTATATCCAAAGAGGACGTAAAGCGATATTTTCTGGAATCCTAAATTTATATATTTTAAAACAGAAATGGAGATAAGGAAAATTTTGAAAAATGAACAGTAAAGTTACGAATTGGATAATATCCGCAGTTATCGTGGCATTGTTAGCCTGGTATGTAATTTCTATCATCAATAACAAAGAAGCAGGAAGAGACCCCAATGTACTTACCCTCTGGATAGCGCCAAGCGACCAACAGGCACAATTCTGGGACCAAGTAGTAAAAGACTGGAACAGCAGCAACCTCGGGATGAAAGTAGTTTACAGCACTATTCAGACAGCAGGCAGTTCCGAAGAATCTATACTAAACTCTCTGGTAACTGATACTAATCCTGACATCTGTGATAACATTTTCGCAGGCTTTGTGGCCCAGTTGTCACAACTGAATATTATATATAATTTAAAGGAATTCGAAGGCTTTGATGAATTAGTAAAATCACGCCAGATGGAACACATAATGAAAGGATGGGAAAAGAATGGCAAAAATTATGTTTTCCCTATGTATTCAAATCCTGTTATGTACTGGTGGAGAGGCGACAAGTTGAAGGAGAATGGCTGGAACACTCCTCCTACGACTTACTCCGAATTAACAAAGCTCGCACAAAAAATTACTATCCCAAACAAACAATATGCCATTAAACTTTTTGTCGGCCGTATGTGGTGGGACAGATGGTCTGATTATCTAGCCTATTATTACGCCGCAAGCGATGGCAGACCGTATATAGAAAACGATAAAGCCGTATTCAACAACCAATACAGCAAAGAAGTCCTTGACTTTTTCAATTTGTTTTTCAAGAACAACTGGTCTATGATCGACACAAATATAAGCACAGCCTTCTGGGAGGGAAAAATTTTTGCTGAAATCCACGGGCCATGGGATATACCTTTTGCGACACAGAATTATCCCAATGTACTGAAAACTGTCATCATATCTCCAATACCTGTCCCGGATAACCATAAAGGCCCTAAATTCACGTTAGCTGACACTAAAGGTCTGATTATATTCAAAACATGCAAGCACCCTGAAGAAGCCTGGAAATTTATGAAATGGCTTTTCTCTCAGGAAAAATACTCTCTGCTATGGTTGGAAAAAACAGCGATGCCCCCTGCCAGAGGAGACCTCCTGACTAATGCTACTTTTAAAGAATATTATGACAAGAATCCGTTAGCTAAAGCTTATGCCGAATATGTCGGGACTGCCATGCCTCCTGCTCTTATAACCAATACTATCGATGTCCAACAGGCCATGACAAACTACATAATGGAACCTTTAATGTATAAAACATCGACAGTGGATGCGGCATTAAACAAAGCTACCAAGAAAGTAGATGCGATTTTAACGAATACAAACCTCTAAGAGAGCCAGGAATATGAGTGTAATAACAAAATCAGGTTTCAGAAGGAAAGAAACTATCAGGGGATGGAGTTTCTGCTCCATCTACATAATATTCAGTTTACTATTCTTTATCTTCCCGTTTATATGGGTATTTGTGCTGATGTTCTCAAAGTGGAACTTCATTGATACTCCGCAATGGGACGGCATCAATAATATTATCAGAGTATTGACAAACCAGATGTTCTGGCAATCAATATGGAATGTATTCAGGTTTATGCTCTATTATATACCTTTGGTACTTATATCTTCCATATTATTCGCTTTAGGGCTTAAAAAATTAAAATATGGTAAAACGTTTGTAGCTCTCTCGTTCTTCGTAGCTCAAGCAGCTCCCGGCGTGGCATATTCGATTATTTTTTGTAAAATATTCTCTCAGGACGGCCCGTTAAACGGATTTCTGATTAAGTACTTCAACTTTTCTATTCCCTGGTTTGACAGCCCGACATTTGCAATGCTATCGGTAGCACTGATTGTCACTTGGAAGTTTGTGGGATACTACGGGATTATTCTTTATTCCGGCATGAATGCTATTCCCAAAAGCATATATGAAGCAGCTGATATTGACGGAGCTGGCAGTTGTACACGATTTTTCAAGCTGACGATCCCGTTATTGAATCCTCAAATCGTAATGATAATGGTGCTGGCCATAACACTGGCGTTCGGTATTTTTACAGAAGCATTTTTGATCACTGGCGGAGGGCCTCTCAATACCACAATGACCCCGCTTCTTATTATGTACAACACCGCATTCAGAAATATAGATCCTACATTCTCAGCAACAATGGCGATAGCCGTTGCCATTATAAGCTATGCCGTGATATTGATTTCCAGAAAACTGATCGAAAGGGAGGTTGATTTAGTCCAATGAAAATGATAAAAAAAATCAAAGTCGGGACAATTATAGTCCACATAATAATGTTTGCCCTAGCCCTGCTCTGGCTCTACCCTTATGCATGGATGCTGTTCGCATCGTTCAAGCCAACAGCAAATGTAATGACAACTTATTTGTGGGAGGGGCCTTTCTCTCTTGAAAACTATGCTTTTCTTTTACAGAGTTCTGAGAGAGTACACATGTCTTTCTTTAAGTCTTTGTGTAATTCTGTTTTTGTAACAGCGATAGCTACAGTTTGCGTTACGTTGTTTTCTGCAATAGTAGCTTACGCTTTTTCCAAACTGGAGTTTAAGGGGCGCAACTTCCTGAATAAATTTATTATTTTTCAAATGGTCTTTCCTTCATTTATGTTTATTGTGCCACAGTTTATCTTAATGAGATATCTGCACCTGATAAACAGCTATTCAGCTTTATTCCTTCCATATGTTTTGAGTATCGGCGGTATTTTTATGATTTCTCAAAGTTACAGAGGCACCCCGAATGACTACATAGAAGCAGCAAGAATAGACGGGGCTACAGATTTGTGGATTATTTTCAAACTTATGATTCCGTTGAATAAAGCGATAATCACCATAGTTGCCCTGACCGCATTCGTCGGCGTATGGAATGACTTTATGTGGCCTATGATTGTTACGACGAGTTATGACAAGATGACATTGGCTGTACTGCTTGCCACTTTCTTCAAACAGTTTGGAAGTTATATGGGGCCGCTTATGGCAGCATCAACCATACTTACCCTACCCATGTTAGTAGGTTTTATCATATTCAGAAAATACCTCTTTGAAGGAATGAACTTATCTCTAAAATAATAACAGTAAAAGGAAACCTGAATATCATGAAAAATACCCTGAAAAATTGTTTTGTTTTTGCTGTTTCAATGGCAGCATTGTTTGTAACTGCACGACTCAATGCCGAAGAAATAACAACAAAAGATTTAATGCAAAAATTCGATAAGCATTACGGACAGGTCGAAATCGGCGGAAGATTTGCAGGTTTTGAGTTCCATAAGAGCTGGCCGACACCATCTAGAATGACATTTTATTATCCCGTATCCAACAGTATTGAATTCAGCCCGGGTTATTGGGAACGTTATGAATCTAAGCCTTTTGATATAAAGTTGACAGTGGGAAATAAAACCCTACAGCTCGGTCAAGAACCTTATGATTACAGCTATGTCCCGTACTGCGCTATTTTTGACAAACAATTTGATGGGTACAAAGTTACTTTTGAGTATAATTTCTGTGATACGCTTCCCGAAGCCGTTATGTCGATTACACTAGAAAATACTTCTGATAAGAAAGTGCATATGGGGTGTGATTTATCTTTAATGTCTTCGATACACACTTCGGCAAGCTATGATCTTTTGAACAAGGCTGATGTTGGTTATTGCGATAATGGGACAGCAGGAGTGACAGATTTCAGCGACTATAAGGCTTCCGGTCCCTCTTCTGTATTTATGGTTAACGCCGGCTTAAAACCTGAAGCGCCAACTACTCAAGCAGGCAAAAGCATCCAGGATCCTAAAATGGGATTTAAATACGGAATGGATGTCGCGCCAGGAAAAAGCATGAAAGTCATTCTGCTTATTGGTACATGCAAAGCCTCAGAAACTCAGGAGATCATCGCAAAATCCATAAAGGGTTGGCAGGATAGCGTAAAGGCTACAAGCGACAGGGTTTTAAAACTCGTCAACATGGATAATTTTAGCGTAAACGACCCGACTTTGATGGAAACTGTAAACTGGTCCAAAGCCGAAATTGCTAGTTTGAGCCACTACATTGACGGTGATTTTATTTCCATGCCGTGTCCGGCTGAATATAATTTTTACTTTACTCATGATTTGCTGGTAACTGGATTGGGAATGATGCTTTTTGATCCGTCTTTCGCAAAACATGGTTATGACTTCATTCTTAAGCGTATTGATTCTAAGGAAAATGTACTTCTCCATGCTTATTACTGGAAAGATGAAAAATACGAGACAGAATTTTGCGGCGGAGACAATTGGAATAACCTATGGCTCATAATATCGGCTTCTTCCTATTTGAAAAACACAGGGGATATTGAGACAGTTAAAAAACTTTTCCCTGTTATGACTGTCAGCATAAATAACGTCCTAGGGGGCACAGACGAAAAAGGATTAATTTGCGCAGACAGGCCTGACTGGTGGGACGCTGGATGCGTCCATGGACAAAGAGCTTACATGAGCATACTAACTTATAAAGCTCTGGGGGATTATGTTTATACTGCCATAAAACTCGGAAAAACAGATGATTCAATGCTTCAATACCTGCAGAAGGCTGAACAAATGAAAACAGCCCTAAATAAGTATCTCTGGGACTCAGAAAAGAAATATCTAATGAACGAACTTACTACAGGAAAAATGGATGAACATTATTATATCGGTTCATTAATGGCCCCTGCATACGGACTCCTTGACAAAGAAAGATCAACAGAGCTTTTGAGTACAACCGACAAAATTCTCTTGGATAAAAATTTGGGTGTTCGTGTCGCTATGCCTAAAGATTTTATGGACAAGAAACAAGTTGACATATATCACTTCAGTGGAGATGAACAGGGAAAACCAGGTTATTACTTCAACGGCGCCATCTGGCCGCAGGGAAATATCTGGTACGCCACTTCCTTAATCGCAAACGGACAGTTGAAAAAGGCCGAACAGGTTATAAAAAAATACATAACAATAGATGGAATTAAAAACAGCCCTAACGGAACTCCTTCATTTTATGAAACCAGAATAACAGATGAAAATACGCCACAGTATGGACAGATAGATAAACCTTCATTTTTATGGCAGGGCGGATGGTACATGTACATTCTGTATCAGCTTGCAGGAATGAGAGAAAATTCCTGGAATATTTATTTCTATCCTGTATTGCCTGACAATTTTACGGATGTCAGTTACAAACTGATGATATGGGGCGACCTGGCTGATGTTAAGTACGAAGGCAAAGGTAATTACTTCAAATCCATAAAAATTGATGGGGAAACCGCTAATTCTGCCGTTATGACAAGCGCCATAAAAGATATTGTTCTGACAAGAGGAATTCCAGAACAACCTTATCTGGCGGAAGCTGACTGCATAGTTAATAATGTTGAATTTAATGATAACAATTTGTCTATAAACGCATCAGGGATCAAAGGAGAAAGTGCCGCATTGACGGTCGTATCTCCTGTAAAGCTGAGTTCTGCTGTCGTTAATGGACAAAATATATCCGAAAGCAATATTACATCACAGGCGTCGAATGATGTTTACACTTGCACTGTTAATGTAATTCTTGATTCAACTGAAAATATAATCGTTATAAAATTTAAATAAGAGGAACCCATGAATCAGATAAACAAGATTATCAGAAGCTGTTTTTGCTTTGTCGGAGTCTCTGTATTTTTGCTGTCATCGATGCAATTGCCAGGGGAAGAAGTACAGACGAAAGATATAATGCAGAAGTTTGATAAACACTACGGTCAAGTCGAAGTCGGAGGCAGATATGCAGGAATAGAATTTCATAAGAGTTGGCCGACACCGTCAAGAATCAGTTTTTACTATCCTGTAGCTAACAGCGTGGAATTCAGCAATGACTACTGGAAGCGCTATGAGTCCATGCCGTTTGATATCAAATTGAAGATCGGCGGCAAAGAAGTGCAATTAGGACGTGAACCGTATGATTATCAATATGTACCATACGCTGTTGATTTCACCAGGTCTTTTGATGATTACCGTGTCAGTTTTGATTACGAATTCTGCGATAATATGCCAGTTGCGGTTATGACATTGAATATAAAAGATACATCAAAAGAACGCGCATGGAAAGATACGTTGGAATATTCTTTAGAAATCGCTCTAAAGACTTCGATACATACTTGTCATACGTATGCTTTGTTAGATAAGGCAAATGTAAGTTATACGAACGATGGAACAGTTTGCGTAACTGACTTCGGAAAATATAAAGAGGCTGGGAATGCGGCCCTTTTCATTGCCAATGCAGGATTAAAGCCCGTATCTACAGGAACAATAGAAGGAAAAGACGTTCAGAATCCGGTAACGATTTTCAATTACAAAAAAGAACTGAGTCCCGGCAGGCAAATGAAGATAGTCTGGCTCATCGGAATGTGCAAATCTTCCGAAACAGACCAGATGGTTGCAAAAGCTCTGAAAGAATGGAAAGATGGAGTAAAAGCCTCCGAAAAAAGAGTTCTTGATTTTGTAAATATAGACAATTTCAAGGTGGATGACCCTGTCCTGATGGAAACCAACGAGTGGTCCAAGGCCGAAATAGCAAGCCTTTCCCATTATATTGATGGGGATTTTATTTCAATGCCCTGCCCCGCTGAATACAATTTCTTTTTTACTCACGATCTACTCGTAACCGGCCTTGGGGTTGTCCTTTTTGATCCGGCTTTTGTAAAACACGGATATGAATTTTTATTAAAATATTACGACAAGGATGATAATATTCTTGAACATGCTTACTACTGGAAAGACGATAAATATGTTACCGAATATGTAAGCCCATCTCATTGGAATAACTTATGGTTTATTATCTCCGTAGGTTCCTATCTGAAACACACAAATGACATAGAAACTGTAAAGAAATTATTCCCGATAATGACTGTTAGTATGGACAATATACTCGACAGCGTAGAGAAGGATGGTTTAGTACATGCGCTTTATCCTGACTGGTGGGATGCAGGAAAAGTCAATGGCGCCAGAGCTTATGTGACCATTCTCACATACAGGGCACTACAGGAATATGTTTACACAGCAATTACAACAGGGCAAGATAACGATAACTTACTGGAATACCTTGATAAAGCCCAGAAGATGAAACAGGCTCTTGCTGATAAGTTATGGGATTCTAACAAGAAATATCTGATGAATCAGCTTACTGGCGACAAAATGGACGAACATTATTATATTGGTTCGCTCCTTGCCCCAGCCTATGGAGCACTGGACAAAGAGAAATCTACCGAACTGCTGAATACGGCAGACAAAATTCTCAAGGATGAAAAACTCGGAATAAGAGTGGCCATGCCTATGGATTTTGACAAACAGGAAGATGTATATAAGTTTGTAAACCATGAAGAAGGTATGCCTGGGTATTATTTCAACGGGGCAATATGGCCTCAGGGAAATATCTGGTATGCAGTAAGTCTCATAGCCAACGGGCAGGTCAACAAAGCCGAAGAAATTATCAAAAAATATATTACTATTGACGGCATAAAGAACAGCCCCAATGGGATTCCGTCATTCTATGAGACCAGAATAACTGCCCAAAATACAGAATACGGACAGATAGACAAGCCTACTTTCCTATGGCAGGGCGGATGGTATATATATATTCTGTATCAGCTTGCAGGAATGAGAGAATGCCCATGGAATATCTACTTTGTTCCGGTTGTACCCGAAAACCTTACAAATGCTGCTTACAAGCTTACTTTGTTTGGCAGTTTATGTAACGTGGGAAATAAGGGTAAAGGGAACTTCTTCAAAGAAATTGAAGTTGATGGAAAAGTTTCAAACTCTGCTGTTATAACAGCTCCTGCCAAAAACATAGTTCTTGTCCGCGGTATTCCTGAAAAGCCTTATCTCTCTGAAGCGTCCTGCATAGTAAAAAATGTTCAGTACAATGATGGCAAATTAATCATTGAATCATTAGGAATCAAAGGCGAAAATGCTTCTTTCACAATAGTTTCCCCTCTGGAATTAGATTCTGTTTCCACAGATGGGAACAAACTGGATAATGGCTCTGTCACTTCAGAGAAAGTCGCTAACATTAATATTTATAATGCAGATATTAAGTTTGATTCACCTAAAAACACAACTGTAATAACTTTTAAAAACTAAAAGGTTCATGAAACTATGAAGAAATCAATTGGGATATGTCTTATTGCAATATTAGCCTCGTGCTATGGTTGCAATACGGCTCAAACTCCTGCTGAGAAAATAGAAACAAAAGACAGTCTTGTCAATCCGGCGCATCTGGATTTCCTATGTCAGGACGTGAAACTTCCAAATGGCAGAAATTCACTTATTGTTCATATATATTGCGACTATCCCTATGATAAATGGACGGAAGCACCTGGAGAAGGGATTTCCTGTATAGACGATGTCGCCAGAGCCGGAGTATTTTACGACTCCTACTATCAGACTACAGGCAAAGAAGAATATCTGGAAAAAATCAAAAGGATGGCTGAATTTGTACTTTATCTTCACGCTGAAAACGGATATTTCTACAACTTCGTTTATGAAGACCTGTCGATAAACAAAGAAGGCGTTACCAGTAAGGCTGAACCAAATTGGTGGACATGGCGCGCGATGTGCTTCCTTGGTTATATCTATCCTTTGATGGAACAGAAAGACCCTGAATTGGCAGAAAGAATCAGTAAAACTCTGAAGTTAACTGTCGCCACAGTCAAGAAAGATATAAAGCTTGAAGGCAACGTGGAAGAAGTTAACGGAATAAAGGTTGCAGGATGGCTGCCCAACCACGCTGCAGATCAATCAGCCCTTATTCTGATGTCGCTTTGCTTCTATCATAAAAAAATTGAAAAAGACCCTACACTAGAACCAATGATAGCACGGCTGGCAGATGGGTTAGCCGTCATGCAAATAGATGATAGCAACGCTGAAACTTTCGGTGCTCTCATGTCTTGGGAGAATATCTGGCATGGATGGGGCAACAATCAGGCCTATGCCTTGCTTATGGCAGGAAAAGAGCTCCAAAATGACAAATACACTAAATCAGCAATGCTTGAAATAAACCATTTTCAGAAATATCTGATGGGCATCGATTACTTGAAAGAGTTCAGCCTCAAAAAAGAAAACGGCATAGTTTCATTCATAGACTCAAAGAAATTCGAACAAATCGCATACGCAATGAGGCCTATGATTCTGGCTTGCCTCGAGGCTTACAATCAAACAGGGGACAACAAGTACGCTGAACAGGCAGTCGAACTGGCAAAATGGTTTTTTGGCAACAACCCAGCAAAAACACCAATGTATTACCCAGAAACAGGCCTTGTATTTGATGGTATCGACTCAGCAGATAATTGCAATAAAAACTCCGGAGCAGAATCCACTATTGAGTGTTTAATATCTCTTCAGGCTATAGAAATATGCCCTCCCGCATCGTCAAAATTACACAAATTTTTACAAACCAGCAACTTAAATTAATTTTACTCGGCCCAATTCTATGATAAAAAGACATGAAAAGAATCCACTGATTTCTCCCAAAGATATTAAACCAAGCCGCCCCGGTTTTAAAGTCGAATGCACTTTCAATGCAGGAGTAGCAGAATTTAACAAAGAGATCATACTTCTTGTAAGAGTTGCAGAAAGCGCCATTTCCGATGATCCAGATACCATTAATATCCCATTGCTTGAAGAAAAAGACGGTAAATGGGAACTGACTATCAGGAGTTTTGACAGAAACGACCCTCAATATAATTTTTCAGATTCAAGGTGTATTTCAGAAAAGAAAGATCCTTTCAAGGTTTATTTAACTTCCCTGTCGCACCTGAGATTAGCCAGAAGCAAAAACGGAGTTGATTTCACAATCGATGAAAAGCCGTTCCTGTTCCCATCAACTAAATACGAAGCTTTCGGTATCGAAGATCCCAGAATAACACCCATTGACGGCAGATACTACATAAACTATTCGGCAGTGTCTTCTTTAGGAATAACTACGGCTCTGGCGCTAACTGATGACTTCAAAACAGTTGAAAGGCTGGGAATTATATTTGAGCCTGATAATCGCGATGTTTGCTTTTTTCCTGAAAAAGTAAACGGCAAATATCTTGCTTTGCATAGACCAGCTCAAAGATATATCGGAAAACCTGAAATGTGGCTCGGCAAGTCAGACAATCTGATGTACTGGGGCGATCATAGCCATTTTTTGGGCAGTTCAAACGATGCATGGGACAGGCAGAAACTCGGAGGCGGAGCCCCTGTTTTAAAAACAGACAAAGGCTGGCTGGAAGTCTATCATGGAGTTGACGATAATAGCAGATATTGCCTAGGCGTGCTGTTGATGGACATGAATAACCCGATGAAAATTCTTGCAAAATCCAAGGAACCTCTCATCCAGCCAACAACAAAGTATGAAATAGAAGGCTTTTTCGGCAATGTGGTTTTCACCTGCGGGGCATTGATAAAGAACTCTGAACTTTGGATTTATTACGGTGCCGCCGATGAGAAGATGTGCTTGGGCACCATTTCGCTGGAAGAACTCTGGAAACACCTGGGAATATAATTCAGGAGAAAATTATGTTAAAAATAACGGTAGATGCCATATACGCTAAGTTTCGCGACAGTATTTGTAACAAAAAATTTAATGCTGTTAAACTAGCTTTCACAGGCGTAGGAGACAAAGATGTTTACAACATTACGGCGCCATTTCTAAGCAATGGAAATAAAATTATTGCAGGAAGAGTAGAAGGCAGAGATACAGAATATTCTCATGTGATGTTTTTCGAAGAAAAAAATAGAGTTTGGGCACCGGTTGGTAAGATACCTCCACTGGCACTCCAGGATCCGTGTATGGCAAAAATAAACAACGAACTCATACTAGGCGGTGTAGAAGTCTTTGATCACCCGATTCTGAAAGGAAACCTATGGTGGAGGACTGTTTTTTTCAGAGGCAAAGACATTTTCAATTTACAGAGATTTGCTGTAGGGCCAAACGGCATGAAGGATATTAGACTGGTGCAGTTGGAAAATCATAAAATCGGGGTTTTCACCAGGCCTCAACACCCTGAAGGCACAATAGGTTCCTTAGGCGGCAGAGGCAAAATAGGTTATGTCGAAATTGATTCTCTGGACAATATTACGCCCGAAAATTTAATGAAAGCTACTATCATTGACCAAATTTCAGACGAAAACTGGCTAGGCGCCAATGAAATACACCTTTTAGAAAATGGCAAACTAGGTGTTCTTGCTCATGTAGCGATGTATGACGCAAATAAAGACAGGCATTACTATCCTGCGGCATTTACTTTTAACCCAAAAACTAAAGTACCATCCGAAATAAAAATAATAGCTGAACGTAAAATGTTCCTTGATGGCCCGTCTAAGACTCCTGACTTGAAAGATGTTGTATTTTCAGGAGGGTTAATTAGAAAAAGCGAAGGCAAAGCAGACCTGTTCGTAGGAACAAGCGATGCTGAGTCACAAATGATAGAAATTCCAGATCCTTTTATCTGATAATTACTTAGTTTTAAAGTTATGTTGAAGTAGTAGAGGAATATGAGATAATTAATAAATCTGCCAATTAAATCCGGCGGAATAAAATAAGTCTGTTTTTTAAAATGTTTTAATAAAATAACAAAAGGTATAGGGAAATGGCTGAGATAATTATTGAAAAACTCGAGAAAATCTATCCAAATGGCTTCAAGGCAGTACATGGAATAGACCTAAAAATAGAAGACGGCGAATTCATGGTTTTTGTGGGCCCTTCAGGATGCGCCAAATCAACAGTGCTAAGAATGGTAGCTGGTCTTGAAGAAATCAGCGGTGGCACTATTTCTATTGGAGGGCGAGTCGTAAATAATCTTGACCCGAAAGATAGGAAAATCGCTATGGTTTTCCAGAATTATGCCCTTTACCCACACATGACTGTGTACGACAACATGGCATTCGGGCTGAAATTGGCTAAAGTCCCCAAGAAAGAAATAGAGCAGAGAGTGAAAGAAGCCGCTGTCAAACTCGAAATAGAACACCTTCTGGACAGAAAACCAAAAGATATGTCTGGAGGGCAAAGGCAGCGTGTTGCTGTGGGAAGGGCTATCGTCAGAAAACCCGATGTGTTTCTTTTTGACGAACCTCTATCGAATCTTGATGCAAAACTCAGAGTATCAATGAGAGCCAGGCTTGTCCAATTGCATAGAGAACTTCAAAAGGAAGGCCAGACAGCTACCATGATATATGTTACTCATGACCAAGTAGAAGCCATGACAATGGGAGACAGAATCTGTGTGCTTAAGGAAGGAGTGATTTTACAGGTTGACACTCCGTTAAATTTGTATAATTTCCCTGCAAACAAATTTGTAGCCGGTTTCATTGGTTCTCCTTCAATGAACTTCCAAGATGCGCTTCTGGAACAAATAGACAATAAACTGACCGCAACTGTCTGCGGACAGAAGTTCACTATTCCTGAAGAAAGAGCAGCCAAAATCAAAAAGCATTTCAGTGCGGCAGGCAAAGATTCCTTTTCTTCATCTAAAGTGTGTTTTGGCATCAGGCCGGATAATATTGAAGAAAAACCATCTGCCCTTAACAAAAATGAAAGTTTGGAAGCAGAAATCACTCTTATCGAAAAGATGGGCAACGAGTCATATTGCTACTTCAAGGTAAATGATCAGGATTTTGTGTCAAGAATAAATGCGGAAGCCTCTGCTCATCTCCAAATCGGCGACAAGCAAAAGTTTTATTTCAGAATGGATAAATCACACATATTCGACGCTGAGACGGAAAAGAATATCAGTCTTTGACCAATTATTCTCTGAATTTGCTTCAGTAAACACTATAATTTTTCCTGCATGGGCTCAACGCAGTTTGCATTTTGTCTGTCGTATGGCCTGAGCCATCCAGATTATTTCAAACATCAGGATGCTCTGCCACCAAGATACAAACCTTTTGGACAGGAATGATAGAAACATGCCATGTTCCTGAGTTCGGCTAAAAAAGAAGAAAGCAAGAAGTTCCCAACATAGAACTTGACGAAGCAAAAATAGCTTCCGCCTCTAGGTTCGACGGTATCCATGCTGTCATTATAAATGACATTGAAATGAAGGGTGAAGATATCCTTGGACGTATCACGGATTATGGCAGATAGGAGCGTGCTTCAGAATATCCAAGCACGACCTGAAAATAAAGCCGATCTTCCACTGGACGCCTTCAAGAATACGAGCCCACAGGCAAATACTGCGCCATCCCCCTCAAACACTTCTCCCGAAGCTGTCAAAATCTATAAAATTACAGGAAGAGAGTATTCCAAAACTCCTTATCCTGTAACAAGCTTGCAGTAAGAATATTATATTGTTTTAATAGAAAACAGTGTAGTGTCTAGCATTTTTGAGTACATATTGATAGTAAGTTACTTACACGGTTATGTCGCCGAAGTCAGGACATAGGGCTTCTATACTACATCAACTATTGACTGAAGGTTCAAAGAAAGAGCGGCGAAATAGCTAAACTCTACGCCTACTGAATAGAGAGCAAGCTTGATACGGTAAGTAACTCAGAATAAGGAAATCTCTCCCTGAATCGTAAAATTATCTGAGTTTCTTTTTAATCTTTTCGAGATAAACCAACCTCTCCAGAAGCGGAGGGTGAGAATAGTGAAAGAGAGAATAAAGCCTATGAGGGTTCAAGTTAGATAGATTGTCTGTCGATAGCTTTTTAAGCGCTGCAGATAAATCCTCTGTGTTTCTTGAAAGTTTTGTTGCATAGTCATCTGCTTCTTTTTCATCTGCTCTGGAAATAGAGTTCATGATTGGAGTAAATGGGTATGATGTCAAGCTGAAAAGAAAGTAAACGAGAAAGATAATGCACGGCAAGTATGTTTCTATTGGATAGAATCCTTTAGTATGAATCCCAAAAACCTTTATTATGAAATCGCTGTTGATTATCTGATAAGCCATGCCGCATATGATAAACAATATTGACTCTATTAGTATAAGTCTTTTTATGATATGTTTTTTCTTCCAGTGTCCTGCTTCGTGAGCAATGACTGCGGCTATTTCCTGAGTGTTTAACTTTTCCAGCAATGTATCATAGAGGACTATTCTTTTTGTTTTACCTATGCCGCTAAAATAGGCGTTGGTGTGTTTGGTTCTTTTGGAAGCATCAATTTTCAGAACACGTTTTATTTTTATACCGGCGATGCTGAGCATTTCTGTAAGTTTGCTTACAAGTTCATTGTCTTCTACGGGGACAAACTTATTAAATAGAGGCTCTATCACATAGGGAGAAATATACATAATAAATAAAGAGAAAACCAATAGCGCAAACCATACCCAAATCCACCAGTTGAAAAGTGTTCTCATTAGGAAAAAGGAGACGCCAATCAATACTGCGAAAATAACGAATGACAGAAATAAAGATTTTATAAAATCAATAATCCAAATTTTTAGCGACATGGTATTAAAATCATACCTTTTCTCTATTTTAAATATCGAGTAAAGGGCAAACGGGATTTCCAATAATACAGACAGTAAAATCAAACCAAAAAGGTAAACAATGCCGTTAACATAGTAGTTTAAGTTCAACGAGAAAATCAAGTTATTATATATGTTGATGATTCCCAAAAAGACAAAGACGAGAAGTATCAGGCTATGAAAAGTTTTGTGAATGAGCCCAAATTTAAGTTTTTCTTCTGTGTATTGGTTTATTCGTTTGAACTGTTCCCCGTCAACTTCTTCAACAAGTAGGGCAGGAACGACAAAACCTGTTTTTTTAAGATGTGATAGATTCAATACATCAAGTAAGACATCAACACCCCAAAAGAACACAAATACCGTAAGAATAACAAAATACCAGACGTTCATAGGGTCAGCTGAAGAAGCTTTCTCCCGTGGCAGGGTCAATTACTTTAAACTCTTCAATGTGCAGCGTCGGATCAGCCCTGAAACTTAAATCTTTGCCGTATTTGTCTTCCAGTTCTCTAAGAAAACACTGGTCGTCATTTTTGAGCCTAGCCAAAACTGTAGGATTCATAACAACCCGAACAGACAAATTCTTATCGTAACTTTTGCGTTTCAACACCTCTTTAATTTGCCTTTGGATTTCTACGCTTGTAGATAAAGGGGATTTGACTTTACCAGTCCCTTTACAGTAGGGACAAGGATCATAAATCCTATCAAGAAGGCTTTGTTGATCTCTCTGCCTTGTCATTTGCATGAGGCCGAATTGAGAAATAGGAAGAACATGAGTTTTTGCCTTGTCGTTTTTGAGCAGCTTTCTCATTCTTTTAAGGACTACTTCATTGTGCTGGGAAGAAGCCATATCTATAAAGTCTATGACGACTTGCCCACCGATATTTCTTAACCTTAATTGCCTTGCTACTTCATCGGCTGCCTCAAGATTTGTTTCTAAAATCAGTTTTGAATTGTTACCGACACCTCTAGTGGAACCTGTATTTACATCTATAGCTATCAGAGCTTCAGTCTCATCAATACAGATATATCCCCCGCTTGGCAGTTGCACTTTTCTTTCGAATATACGGGCTATTTTGTCCTCGACATTGTAGTATTCAAAGACAGGCGTGGCCTTTGCGTGGAGTTTAATTTTATCGGCTAAACCTTTGCCTGCGACTTTATTGATGAAGCCTTTCAAATATTCAAATTCACTGCGGTCATCAACTATGACTTCGCTGATGTCTTCTGTCAGGAGATCCCTTATACTTTTTTCAAGCAGGGATGGTTCCTGATAAACCATTCTTGGTTTTGGGGATTCTTTTCTGGCCTTTTCTGCGGCTTTCCATTTTTCCAGGAGAATATTAAATTCACGTTTGAAAGATAGAGCTTTCTTTTGTTCAGCATTTGTTCTGCAAATTAATCCCATTCCTTTTGGTACTGGAAGTTTAAGAACAATTTTCCGAAGTCTTTCTCTTTCTTTTTGATCTTCTATTTTTCTGGAGATTCCTAAATGGTCTGAGAAGGGAAGCATGACTAGGAATCTTCCAGGAATGGCAATATTGGATGTGACTCTCGGCCCTTTGGTGCCAATCGGCCCTTTGGTTACTTGCACAAACATTGTGGAGCCTATTGGGAATTTAGCTGGAATATCTTCTAACCTTACGTATTTGTGAGGTTCCTGAGGATTTCTGAGGTTTGCTTGGTCGTATGTAGCCGGAATCATATCAGAAAAATGCATGAAAGCATTCTGCTCAAGTCCGATGTCGACAAAAACAGCTTCAAGGGAAGTTTGAATATTGACTACTTTTCCAAGAAAAACCGAGTCAACGACATTTACTTTATTCTTCCTTTCTATCTGATATTCTTCAAGGCTCCCTGCATTTAACAAAGCAATGCGGGTCTCAAGTTTCTCACTGTTAATAATAATTTTTCTATCTTCTGCCATAAAACCTTCTTATTTGAAATTCTTAGATTAACTAATTACAAGGTAACGCAATCTGAGTTAGCTTCAACTTTTGTTCCTCTCAAAAACTCCTCTGAAGCCATCTCTTTTTTACCTTCAGGAACAAGCCTGAGTACCCTCAATGCCGTATTTGAAGAAGCCCCGATTTTAAAAGAGTTATTGTCTGCTTGTATAATTCTGCCAGGAATGCAGCAAATATCGTTTATACTCTCAGATAGTGTGATACTTATTCTCTTTAGGCCTTTACTTGTTTTAACTGAAGAATAAGCTCCCGGCCAAGGAAAATATGCCCTTGTCATCCTTTCGATTTCTGCCGCTGTCTTGGATGCCCAGTCTATTTTACCGTCAGTCTTCTTAATCTTTCCAACAAGAGAGGCCTCAGCTTCATCCTGTGCTATCCCTTTAAGCTTTCCAGAGCATATTTCAAGTAGCACTTCTTCGATATTTTCAGCTGAAAGTTTGCCTAATTCCAGTTCAAGTTTATCTGAGAATTCATTGCATACTAAACTGTATTTTAACTTTTTAAATACCGGGCCGGAGTCAAGTCCCCGCTCCATTTGCATATAAGAAATGCCTGTTTCTCTGTCACCATTTAAAATAGCTGCAGTTATCGGCGAAGCGCCCCTATATTTCGGAAGCAAAGAGGCGTGGACATTTACGCATCCAAACTTAGGCAAATCCAACAAAGACTGCTTTAAAATCTGTCCGAACGAGACGACTACGACTATATCAGGATTTAAATTTGCTAAATAAGAAAGAAAGCTTTCAGAGTTAACAGAAATTGGTTTCTCTATTTTTATGCCTTTTTTTTCAGCCCAAGAACCAACAGGGGTGGGGGTCAGATCTCTATTCCTTCCCGCAGGCTTGTCATTTTGCGTGCAGAAGCCTAGGATCTCAAAGCAACAGGAATTGTAGAGCCTGTCAATAACAGGCACGGCTATATCGCCCGAACCCATGAAGTATATTTTTGTTTTCATATGCCGAATTGCATTTTAGCGTTTAAATAGAAACCTTTACTTAGATTAGGCTATTTTGTGCCAAATTCAAGGATTACAGGCAAATCCTATGTTTACTAAAATGCTTCTAAGCTGTCACTAATGCTTCTTATAGCAATGAATCCAGTAGCGGAGCTGCAAGGTTCACCGAAACATTTATTCTATGGGATAGTTGTAGTCAAGAATAAAAACCAAAGCTTTTTCTGGAAGATAAAAATGGTAGCGGGGATTGGAATCGAACCAATGACCTTCAGGTTATGAGCCGATTTTAACGGCTTTTAATCTGAACTCAAAAACTACCTGATGAACTCAATTTAACTCCCAAGAGTCGCACACTGTCAAAATATGTCAACTCCTGACAACTGAGGATAGTACAACAATAGTACAACAAAATCAACTACTGAATTCCATCAGATATACGACATAACTCATTAAGCTACTCATAGGTTTAAATTTTTTACGTCAATATTAAGATACTCTGACTTCTAATCAGAGGGTCGCAGGTTCGAATCCTGCCCGGAATACCATTTTTAATTATTATTATTCAATTGCTTGTATAGATTTTCGAAAAACCCAAAATCGCCTGTTATATTTGCCATCATACTTATATCATACATAAAACGCAGAAACAATTAAGTATAATTAATATTTCTAAGTAGTTTTCAAACTTAAAGGTCCGCCGATTTTTTTTGAGTTTTTTAAAGAAATACCTGTTTTCTGTTCAAAATATTCTGTGTAGCCATTGGTTATAGCATAATCCATAACTGCATCAATATGTTTATTATCTTCAACACCTAAATGCTCTTCTTTATAAAAGGCTAATATGGCAGGATTCCAGCTATTCCATTTCCGACTTTTAAGTTCGCCAAATAGTAAACATTTAGAAAGTCTATCAAAATCATATGAAGAGACAGTTGCGCCAATAATTCCGCCAGGATAAAAACAACCATACATTCTTATCGTTAAACACAAAAAGAAAAATGCTTCCAATCCATGATAAGGCCCATCGAAAAAATTAATTCTATTAATATTCGAATCATTCTTCTCAATAAAACAAAAATTATAGCAATCTCTTGAACTTTTGGGTGCTATTATGACAAAATCAAAGCATGTATCATCTTCTACTCTCTGTAATAGAAGATCAACAAAATTATTTATAAATCCTCTATATACAGGTAAAAATTTGTAAATATGTTCCCATGTGCCTAATTCTAACTGATATATCCAGTCTGGATTCAGGCAAAAATATTCACAGAACCAATCAATAAATTCTTTCGAGTATTTCTTTTTTAGATTTTCTTTTTCTAAGTCATCAGCTGTAAGAGCAAATTGATTGGGAACAATATTCAGTAATTCAATTCCAGTAATACCATATGAATTTAGAACTCTGAATATTTTTTTAGAAGCGACCATGCTCCTTCTGTTTCTATTTTGAAAAACAGAAAAAACATCTTTAATAATTTGATAGATATCTATGCTAAACATTAATATTCCTTTAAGTTTTAAATAATAACTTGATAAAATTATATATTTATTTTGCATAAATGATATATATTAAGCTCTTTTATTACTATTATATCAAGTTTTATCAATCGGGACATTATGAACAACATAGGCTACATCAGGGTAAGTACTGAACTTAAGAACAGAGAAACACAAAAATTGTCAATCCTTGAATATGCAAATAATAATAATTTTCAAATTGATGACTGGATAGAGATTACTATTAGCTCCAGAAAATCACCTAAAGCCAGAAGAATTGATGAATTACTAGAACTACTCAAAAACCAAGACACTTTAATTGTGTCTGAATTATCCAGACTTGGTAGGTCTGTTGGAGAAATAGCTTCAATAGTAGACAAGCTAATAAATAAAAGTATTAACCTGATCTGTATAAAAGAAACTATAAACCTTTCCGGGAAGCTCAACATTCAGACCAAAACAATGATTACAATGTTTTCCCTGTTTGCTGAGATTGAAAGGGATTTAATTTCAGAAAGAACAAAAGAAGGAATAGCAAATGCCAGGAAAAAAGGTGCTAAAATTGGTCGTCCGAAAGGAACAACTGGAATCAGTAAACTTGATGGTAAAGAAAATGAAATAAAGAGCTATTTAAATAAAGCCGTCAATGTTGCAAATATTGCTAAGATTTTTGACTGTACATGGATAACAATGAATAATTTTATAAAAAGTCGAAAACTATTTTAGTTCGTTTATGATATGTAGCTTTCGCAAATTAATATAAAAAACAAAATCAATTCTTTGAAAATTTAATATCATAATAATTAATGTTAATAAAGGAAAAAGGAATTTACTCTTGGGAAAACCTTCTGAAATAAAACCTTCACAACTAACACGGACTGGATACACATACCAAGATCTTATGTGTATTCGTATGCTGATAAATTGGTTTCACGATCCCCAAAAATACCAGTGGATAAGCATTGAAGGAAATAAAGAGCTAAACAATATTAAAAGTCTTGATGATGTTATTTGTTTCACTGCAAGTGGTAAATATGAACTCTATCAAGTCAAATTCACAATTGATTCAGATCGTGATGATCTGAGACTTGATTTTGACTGGCTACTAAAGAAAAGGCCGAATGGCACTTCCCTAATAGAAAAATGGTCTGATGACCTTGAAAAGTTTGGCGATTCAAATGTGATATCCATTGCCAAACTTATTACAAATAGAAAACCAGACACAGTTCTATCTAATTGTCTTGATGGGAACAAAATAGACTACAATTTAGTTCCTAATGAAATAAAAGAAAGTATAGAAACCCAGCTCAATGGCAAACGAAAAGCCTCAATATTTTTCAAAAACCTCATCTTTGAGCACAGTCAACAAGAAATCGATGATTTAGAGCTGAAGCTACACGACTCACTAGTACCTGACCATGCTACTAATGAAAGCTGGCTTCTGTTATTAAAAACGGTTGAACGTTGGGCTACACGACAAAATGAGCCAACACCAGATGGTAGAATTAACTTTGAACATATACGTGAGATTCTATCTCTTGGATCCAAAAGGACTATATCTCAATTTTTTGAGGTGCCTGGAGGTTATATCCCTCCCGTAGAGGAGTTTCATAAACAAGTACTTGATAGAACCAGCAAGTCCGGTTGCTTAGTTATTTCCGGACTTCCTGGTATGGGCAAAAGTACCTACCTATCTTTCTTAACCGATCAATTAATAGAAAATAAGACACCTGTCATTAGGCATCATTACTATTTATCGCCTCAGTTTATTGGTGATAGAATTGCCTTTACTAATGCAGCGCAGTCGTTACAAAGCCAAATTAAGACGCTATATCCTACCGACTTTGACAGAGACAAGTTCGATCCACAAATGTTAGAAACGTGGATCAATAAGGCTGCGGATATAGCTGCTGAAAGTAATGAAACACTTGTTGTCATAATTGATGGGCTAGACCATGTTTATCGTGAAAGGTCGGATATAAGCCAACTTGAACATCTAGTTAATCGGATTGAGCTCCTTAAAGATAAAATTTGCTTGCTATTTGGAACTCAACCAATAAGTGACGATTATTTGCCAAATTCACTATTACGTTCAGCCCCAAGGGAAAATTCTTGGATCGATATCCCTTATATGGGGCTAGATGCAATTAAGTCAAGGATAGATTTCTTGGTATCCAGTGAAGAAATCGATGTTGTTGGTGAGGATGATCACCAACGAAGTGAAATAGTGAAAATATCACAGGCATTATTGGATATTTCGCATGGCTATCCTCTACATATTATTTATTCGTTAAATAGCTTGAAACTAGCTCAACGTAAAATTAGTAAATATGCTGTGGAAAAACTTCAAAACTGCCCCGAAGGTGATATTCAAGCATATTATGAGAACTTATGGGTATCACTATCTGAAAGTGCAAAAGAAATTCTCCTTCTAATAGCGAATGCTGATTTTTCATGGCCGGATCCAACGCACTTGAGCTATTGTTTTGAAGACAGTCTAATTTTCTGGAATAGCTTTTCTGAAATTCAACATCTCATAGAAAAGAGGCTAAGTGGAATTACCCCATTTCATGGCAGCCTATTCGTTTATCTAAGAACAAAAGATATTTTTCTCCAATCAAAAGAAAGGCTAAATAAGAAATCTCAAGCGTGGATCAATAAACACGCTCCAGAATACTGGAAATGGGGATGGTATTGGATAATAGAAGCAAATCTTGGCAATACTAGGCCTCTACTACAAGGAATTACCAGAGAGTGGCTTATACAATCACTCTGCAAAGCTTATCCTTTAGAGCATATAGAACACATTTTCAAAGTAGCAGAGTGTATTGCTTTTGATCAAAAACTGTATCCTGAGTTATTAAGACTTCGGATTTTGAAAACGAGGCTACTGAATGGTCCTGAATTTCAAGTAGAGGATTTTAGTGATTTTCTAGATTGCTCACTAAGCTGTTCACCTGACATATTTGGACTCCTTTGGCGAGCCGATAACCTGAGAATTATTCCAGATAATGACATTGTAATAGTAGCCAAACACTTACAAGGTAAAAATGAACGAATCGTCAATGCCTGTGCAAACGAGATATACCGAAGGATTCGTTTTTATTCCCGGTTACAGGACTCCAGTCATTATCAGACTTTAAACAGTCTTGTTGATGGCTATCTTCAAGTATTAGTAAGCTATGACAATCCTGATTTAGGCAGCATCAGTGAGTTCTTTGAAAGACTTACGAATAAGTCATCGTCTTTCAATAGAATAGTCGAACTGTTTATTCAATACGGACATAGACATTTACTTCTTGAACTATCTTCCTTTAACATCCCGGACGATATAACCTCAAATGTTATTGATGAAGTTGTTTTAGCTGCAAACATTGAAGGTGTAGCGATAGAAGAAAAAATCCTAGGACTTAACGTTTCTAATTCCTATATTGGCTTACTACAATCACTTTTAGCTGGGGAAGATGTTCGAACTGATAAGTTTGCAGAATTAGAATGTCCAAAAGACCATAACGCCGCAACCTATGATTTTTTTTATCAATATTTCTTTAGCAAGCTTATTTCCAGTTTGCATAACACGGGTGAGATTGAGGAACCACAGCTTACTGAACCAACCAGTATTGAAGAATTTCTTAAAAATTCATGCCAAACTTTCGGATTTGCGTCTTCTAGGATTGCGAAACGTATTAAAGCAGGGAAGAAATTTGAAATATCTACACTATACGACAGCTTTTCTGTTCTTAATCAACCTGATCACTACCGACTTGGTTATAAGCTAAATGCTATATTGTTCAATATAAGAAAATCTCTTGCCAAGATAGCTATCCATCTCAATATTCTCTGCAACTCTATTGATGAATTTATTTTTTTTGATAAAAGTCATTTCTCTAAATTTTCAGAAAGTTTCTGGTGGAACTCGCGCGTGTTTTTTAATGTTGCGGCTCAAAACTCAATTTTTAACTTTTCCAAAGATATTGCCAGTCAAGAATTCCTTAAGCTCTATGAGGCTGAACTTCACCGTAGAGAGAACACTGCCACATTAGCAAATGACAGCATTGAGTTAAGTGCATTAGCTATCAGCCATGGACTTCACGATATAGCCGGCAAATTTCTTGAGCGTGCAGCTCTCAACATAGTCGGATATGGTCACAGAAAAGACATTACATTTCATGAAGTCTTTGAAGCTATTGAGAAATGTTCGGACGCAAAGTGTTCTCAAGTACCTAATTGGCTAAGACGTATTGCAATCTTTACTACAGATGTTTTTGATTTTTCGGAACGAGAAATAAGTCATATTCCGGATTATTTTACTAAATTATTATCAAAACATACCCCAGAGCGATTAGTTGACGAATTTGACTACCATTTGTCAGAACAAAATTGGCACCGAACGCATATTATTCTTGAGTATATTATTAAATCATTTCCACTGTCTACTCGAACAGAATATTCGTTTCTTCGCTGTATGACAACGTTTGATGCACTTACTGCATTAAAGGAGAGGATCAATGAGGATACTACCCTAGAACGGATTTATGAGGAACAATGTAGCGTTCTTGGCGGTATGCCACCACCACCCAGAGATCATTCTTTAAATGAAGACGAAGAAACATCTGAATTTCCTGACGTGACCACGCTACTCCCTACTAATCTAGATGAATTCAGGTCTAGGCTACATTCCATATCCTACAAAATAAGTAAAAAGTTTATCAAAGCTTGGATTGCTCACTGGGTGAACCAAGGTCAGGGTGCTACAATCCTCAATTCGTTTAACGCATATTATGCAGAACTAGACAAATCAGACTATGAACTTAATAGATGTCTGTATGAAATATTTTTATTGAGTAATAAGATTGAGGGTAAAACAAAAGCATATAAATGGGCAGTTAGGGATGTAAAATTGAACAATTGTTGGAGTAGGTATGAGTATTCTTATTCAGAAGAATCATTAAGAAAATATGGATCAACATATAAAAACAAATGGGAAAATTTTCTCAGAGATACTATGTCGCCAGACTCTTCCAGCCTACAAAAAACTGAAACAATAATTGTCCCTTCTACTCAACTTGTGACTTATTTGATTTCAGCTGAGAAAATTGAATTGGCAACTAAAATAACAGAGATCATGGTCAGTAGCCTAGAAGGGGACATTGCGCATCTTCCTTTGACTGAATTGTATTGGTATGAACAACCTGTGTCACTTGAGGCAGCTCCACTACATCTGATATTTTTACACTATAAGTGGCCGGATAGATACGCTCGACTGCTTACCGCAAAGCAAATTGCAGCTCTTTTAGAAGATGATACCAATAAAGAGTTTCGTTCTCTATACCTCCAATATTTATCAAAGCAACCATATGAAATTGATATTGCAGACTATCTATCAATATTATTACTTCTTGAAAACTCTCCTTTCACAGAAGAAGAAATTAATCAAAATATTCACTTTCCTTCACTTGTTTCCGACGAGCTATTAGCTAATCTAGTCGATCTTGAAAAAGCACTTAAATATTTAGCTATCATATAGATATATTTGATATAAGTTGTATATTATTGCAAGAAAAGATGATAAAAGCAAAAGGAATCTTGCAAATGTTGCCGAAGAAAATATCAGATAACGAGAAGAATCAGGGGGATTTGTTTAAAGTAATGTTAAGAGATGTAGTGGATACTAAGCATTCGCTTGTAACGCTGGCAAATTCTATCAACTGGGAAGCGATTGAGAATAAGATTTCACCACTGTTTTGTTCGAATAACGGCAGGCCTGCATTGCCAGTAAGAATGATAGCAGGGCTTCTTTATTTGAAGAACGCTTACAACCTTGGAGATGGAGCTCTTCTTGCTGCGTGGCTGGAAAATCCCTACTGGCAGTATTTTACAGGAGGAGTATTTTTCGAGCACGAAATACCGTTTGATTCATCTAACATGACCAACTGGAGGAAACGCATAGGAGAAGAAGGGCTTGAGGAACTTTTCAAGGAAATCCTTTCAGCAGCAGTAAGGCTTGGGTTTATCAAGCTATCTGAATTCAAGAAAGTAAATGTTGATACGACAGTACAGGAAAAGAATGTCAGGTTCCCCACAGATTCAAGACTTTATGACAGGCTGAGGGAAAAGCTTGTAAAGGAAGCAAATAGTATCGGAATAGACTTAAGACAGTCGTATGAAAGAGTTGCCAAGAAGGCTCTGCATAAACAAAGTTCGCATGCTCACGCCAATCAGATGAAGAAAGCTAAAAAGCAGAGTAAAAAGCTCAAGGTTTACCTTGGCAGGGTAGCAAGAGACATCAGAAGAAAAATGCAAAAATCTAATCCTAAAATGGATAACCTTTTGGCCTTATCAGACAAAGTTCTGACTCAGGAAAGACAAAGCAAGAACAAGATTTACTCAATTCATGAACCAGAGGTTGAGTGCATCAGCAAAGGCAAGGCTCACAAGAAATATGAATTTGGCTGCAAGGTAGGCTTTGTTACGAGTGCTCAATCCAACTGGATACTCGGAGCAATGGCTTTTCATGGTAATCCATACGATGGGCATACGCTAAAAGACAACCTTGAACAAGTTAAAAGGATAACAGGGATTGTTCCTGAGCAGGGAACTTGCGACATGGGCTACAAAGGACATGGATATGATGGAACTTGTACGATCAATATTGTAAACAGATACCGTAAGAAGATCCCAAAAGCAATCAGAAGATGGTGGAAACGCCGTTCAGCCATCGAACCTATAATTGGTCATGTAAAACAGGATAACAGAATGGACTGCAACAGATTAAAAGGCAAACTTGGCGACAAGTTAAATGCAATCCTATCGGCTTGCGGGTTTAACTTCAGAAAATTACTCAGGGCAATAGCCCTATTTTTTGTTTTCGTCCCAAAAACGGCTGTTTTTGCATTTTGGGCAGATGAAAAATGCTATCGGAGACTAACTTTTGCCTCCAATGGTGCTTATAATTTTTAGGTGAATCAAGAAAAAACGGGGTTTTTCAAGATCGACTAATCTAGGCTATATGAATGAAGATCGAGAAGATTTGACTCCTTTATACTCAATATTTTCTGATGATCTAACTCCAAATAGAGCCAAATATAACAAATATGCAAATGGCCTTGCTTTAAGATACTTAGTAACGATAGAAGAGCTAGAAAAAGATCATAAAATCTCATTAATTAAGCACTTTCTCCTTGAATGGGAGCAAATCCAGGAAAGATATTCTTGTTATATTTTCAACTTTTATAACTTTTTTAGCGATCGGTTTTACCCTCAAGATAAGATTAGTTGTAGTTTTTCATGGCGAGCAGAGGTATCTATATTGTCCGCATATATCAGAACATTAGCCTACGCTATAGACCAACACTCAATTCCTGCAGAAGTTTGTTTAATATATGCTCAAGAAGTATTGCCGTTCGGCTCAATTGGTATAAATCTTTCTCCTTCTAATCCACCTGCAAATTGGCCTAGATTGGAAGATTTGGTAAAAGATGATCCTTTACCTGGGCAACCTGAATTGAATCAGTACCTATCCCAGATAGCCAGTGCAGACGAAATACTGTTGCATGCCAATGGTCCTATCCTAAGGAATCACACTGGTGTTTGTATCGATTTGAGGATCATTTTAGTCTCTCTTAGGGATACTGACATTAATAATCCAGAGAGAATGTTCGATTCAATAAATCATGTAAGGAATACTGAAGAAGGTATATTTCCGTTAGCCAAATGGACTTGGTCTTCCTCTTTTGGTCGGTGGGAAATTGACTGGCTATCTAGAGGATATTTTCAGCCAACGTATAGAGTTGGAGATTTGCCAATTAACTCAATAACTCAGAATGAATACAGCGTAGAGTACTTTTGCGGTACAATAAGTAATGGAGTCTGGCGATATTGGATTAATCACTGGTACCCGGTACATCAGTTAGACGTTGGTAACTCTTTTGGAACTTACATGACAGTATCAAAGGAACTTTTTGAAAACTTAAAAGAGCACACTGGTGACAGTTATTATCTAATTGGAGAAATGACTTGTATTGATCGACGTGGTTTTATACATGACAAAAAAACTAAAAAAAACTTTGCCATACTACCTGTTTAGAAAGATACATGTTATAAAATATAGTTTTGTAGTTGTGCTTTATGGTGCGACTCTAAGCCCTATGCTATATAGAAAATGTACAATTATTATTGTTTGTTATTTCTCTTATCTGGAAAACTTTCTGTAATGCTGCCATTTTTCTGGACTGATACGCTAGGTGGAAAAGATCCTGGATATATATAATTTAAAACAAATCAATTCAGATGGGAGGATTATGAAGAAGAGCTATGATTGCAAATTCAAAAGCAAGGTAGCATTACATTCTTTGAAATTCCTGCCAATCTATTGGTGGAGGCAATTTTACGCAGTACTTTTTTCTGCATTTGTAAGTTGCAGTAAGTAAGAAAATAACTTTAAAGAAGCTATTAACAAAAGATTTGAGAAAAATTCGGAGTTACTTCAAATGCCGTTGATACCAGGCATAAGTTGGGATAATGGTGGATGTTTCTCAAGTACCAAACAGGGAGAAGAATATTTAAAGCAATTAGAAGTTGCAGGGTTGCTTAAGCAGTCTGGAGAGAAAAAGTATATTCCTTTTGGAACAATTACTTCAATGCCTCCGTCTCCCAGCGACTATGTTACTTCCGCCTATTTCACTTTGACAGAGACTGGAAATAAGTATTTTAATCCGTTACTGCATACATTTTCTTATGGGCACAAAACCGTAGATAAAATTACTAATTCTAAGATAACAGATTTAAAAGACGGTTCGAATACCTACTCTGAAGCTACTATATCATATAGCTATCACATAGCTTTTGATCCATGGGTTAACCAGGAAAAAGATAAGGAATTGTTTAAAGACTTAAGACTATCTGGCACAGCAAAGACGGTATTAAGAAGTGTAAACGGATCTGACTGGAATTAATTATTTTCTCTCACGAATTTCGTGGAGTTGGTTCACCCTTTCGCCACAATCTTCCATTACTAATATCATCGAAAATATCATTCAAGAATTGTTCAGGGTCAAAAAGGCCAGAACCTTGGGTTTGTGTGATTCTTTTTATCGTGTAAACTCTTTTTTCAAACTTTAAACTATTCCCAACTATTTTTACTCCAACAAGATAGCGCTTACATGCAAAGAGTATATGACTTTTCTTTAGAGCAGGAATGGGCTCTTTTCTATCACGAAAATCTCCTAATCTTAGTCGATTTTCTTCATTCTTTACATTTTTCCGAACATCCTTAATTTTTTCCAATATTACTATAAGCTCCGAAGCCATATATTTTCTCCGCTCATCTGGAGAAATATAAGGTAGTTGTGGATAGATGCTTTTTTTAGATTCCCGATATTTCTTTAAAGAATATAAAATACCCAAAAAAATAAAAACCACACAAGGATAAACAACAAAAGGAGGTTCAAAAAACTTATCACCCACCAATAATAAAGTTACAAAAATAACCACAACAGACAATTCAAAATTCTTTAAAAAATCAAACGGATGTGCCTTGAAAATAAATATTTGAAATCCAATAAATACCAAGATTGGGCTAAATAAAAAAATAAAAAACGACCAAGAAATTCTAAAATATCCACCCACGATGCCCATAAAAATGAAAATCAAAAAAAGAAAGCTGTTATAAATGGTAAAATATTTTGTAAATCTTTTATTGTTTATCGATTGTGTATTATTCACAATGCCATCTCCCTGTTAATTTTTTTATAATAAATTACATTTTTTATTATTTCCAGAGCAAGGATTTAAATTTTGATATATCTTGTACCAAGGAATAGCTGTTATTGATTTTGCAATTTTCTGCTCTTCCGAATAGCAGCTTAAAAGGAATCCGTTCGCATTATTAAATAACTCGGCATACTGTTGTATCGTTTTGATATGCTCTAGACGAATAGTGCTTGAGGATTTGATTTCAAACAACTGTGTTGAATTCTCGTATTCTATAACCATATCGATCTCATTATTGTGAGAATCCCTATAGAAATACAATTCAAACATTCCATTGTTATTATATTTGCACTTAAGGACTTCAATGACTATTAAGTTTTCAAAGAAATTTCCGGCAAGAGGACTATAAATTAGCGTTTCTTCATTTTGATATCGTAATAAATAGGTCAATAATCCCGTATCGGTAAAATATAATTTAGGGCTTTTTATTACTCTTTTTGATATATTCTTATGATAAGGGCGCAACAGATATACAATATTGGTGGTTTCCAGCAATGATAACCATCTTTTTGCAGTTGAAAAACTTACGCCGCACTCCTTGCTAATTTCATTTAAATTAAGTAAAGACCCCACTCTGGCAGCTAATAATTCAAGAAATTCTTGAAACAGTTTCAAATCTTGAACAGAAGTAACTTGGCGAATATCCCTTTCTAAATAGGTTTGCAAATAAGACTGATAGTAACGCGCACGGTTTACATTATGAATAAGAGGATCCGGGAAAAATCCTTTTAGAATATATTTATATGTTTCTTCCCGTGAGATAGTTTCTAATGAATGAAATTCGGGGAACGAGATTCCGAATAGTTCAAATAAGGCTACTCTTCCTGCAAGCGATTCTGTTAATCCTGACATTAGAGGAAAGACCTGTGAACCGGTTAAGATAAATCTTCCATTCTGAGAACGATCCTTATCGATCTCCATTTTTATATAGGGAAGAATTTGAGGAGCATATTGGATCTCGTCTATGATAACTTTTTCTCCAAGTTGTTGTAAGAAGAAAATCGGATCATCAAGAGCAATTTTTCTCTGTATGGGATCATCAAAAGTGACATACTTGTGTTCAGGAAAGACTTCCTTCAGCAATGTAGTTTTCCCAGTTTGTCTTGCTCCAGTTAGAACTAAAGAAGGAAATTCCTTTACCGCTTGCAATAGCGTAGCTTCTATATGTCTATGTATATATTCTCTCATAGTGTTCCTTTATGTAATAATAATTGTGTATTTTCACTATTTAATGATAATATTACACATATTTATATTAAATAAAATTTTGTTTGAGGAGATAGTTTAAAAATTTATAGATATACCTTTGATAGCTTCTTCGTTTAGTTTTATGTAATACTTGTTTAAAGTAGTACAATCATCTCCAAGAATCTTGCTTAACTTCACTACATCAACACCTTCTTCTGCCAGAATACTGGCAAATGTATGTCTAAAGCTATGAAATCCAAATCTGCAGGCTTTCCGCTGCCTTTGTAATCCATTTTTCGATTCATGAGTGGTGACTAATCCGCTATACTTGAAGACCTTCAAATTATCTTTTTTAACACCATGATCATTATATAAATAACGATTAGCAATATCAGGAAGGATGTACTCATTGGTTTTCCAAATCTTTGCAATGTCAAGCTTCTCTTTTAGTTGTGAGAGTAAAGGAATAATAACCTTACGCTGTATTCTGTCAGTTTTTCGAGGAATGCATCGAACAACATTATTATCAAAATCTATATTACTCCATTTGAGGAAAACACAATCCACCAATCTAAGACCGGTGTATGCTCCTAGATAGAAAAGGATCCTGTGCTCTTCTTTATGCATTAGATGGAGAGTAGAAGAATCAAAAGTATTTAGAATTGTCTTTACTTGTTCTTTGCTAAGTCTTTCTCTGGTTTGTTTCTTCTCTGTTTTACGGAAAATAGAGTTCTTATCAAATGGGTTCTGAATAAATCCAACATCTGCCATAAGAACTCTATAGATGAGCATAAGAGCCTTAACATGATCATTAAAAGTCTTGGCTGATATTCCAGTGTTGAACAAGTGTGAGGCGAATTCTTTCGCTATGAAACTATCTACCTGGTTAAAAGATTCTATTTGCGGTTTTTCCCCCTCTATCCATTTTCTGAATTTGTTCAGGCTAACTTTATAGTTACTTAGAGTCCCAATACTAGAATCCGGTCGTCCCGGATTCTTTTCATAAAGTTCCCAGGCATTAAGTAAGGGGATTTCTATTTTACAATGCAACTATCTGGCTTGCTGCACATGTAATGCGAGTTCCTGGCTTGTCTGGGAGTTAATTATTGAAAAGTGTTGCTTTACCTTTTGAGCAGCATCCTCTTTGCTCTTCGTTTCCAGTGACAGCACTTTTCGTTTACCATTGACTTTGAACTGAACATAATAATATGCTCCTCTTTTGAAAAGATAACCGTTCCCTTTCGTCCTTCTTCTTTTAGCGAGTTCACTCATTTTTCACCTCATTTGTCCTTATTAGTCGATTAGTGACAAGGATTGGCAAAAGAAAACATAAAATGACAGCTAAAAATCAAAATAGTACAACAATAGGGCTCTTCGTCAAAAAGTGGGGCAAGGCAGTTGCTCATAGTATAATTATGAGTAACCAAACAACACAATTACACGGAGAAGAGTCATGCCCCTTGGAGAAATTATAGTAGGGATACCTGGCTTTAAAACAAGCAGTTATCGTTACGAAGGCAAAAACATAATTATCAAAACCAACTACACTGGAAAGGCAATATGCCCACACTGTGGATGCGCTTTTTTAAGGCTTAAGGATCAAAAGACAAGGAGAGTCAGACATGGTACGATATTGTCCCATAACAGTTATTTGGAGCTCAAAAGCAGGAAATATCGCTGTCTGAGATGCGACAGGTATTTCAATTAACGATTGCCAGGAATACTTCCGTACAAGAGAAGCACAGAAAAATTCAGAAATGAAGTGTTCCGGGACCATCAGGATGGGATATGCCAGAAGACGCTTAGGAACAGATTAAGAATAAGCCATTCCACAATAGAAAGATGGACTCATGATTATCTTGGGTTGAAGGTATCAAAAAGCAATAATTACCCTTGCCCTTCAGTAATAGGCATTGATGAACACTTTTTTACTAAGAAAAAAGGATATGCAACTACGATATGCGACCTTAAAAACAGAAGAGTATATGATGTTACACTAGGCAGGTCAGAAAATGCTCTTGAACCATATATGAACAGCCTGAAAGGTAAAGAACGGGTCACGGTTGTAGTGATGGATCTTTCAGAGGCATATAAGAAAATAGCTCTTAAGCATTTTTCAAATGCGAAAATAGTAGCTGACAGATTTCATGTAGTAAGATTGATAAACCATCATTTTCTCAGAGTCTGGCAGCAGATAGATCCCAGAGGGAGAAAGAACAGAGGGCTGCTCTCTCTGATGAGAAGGCATGAACATAATCTTTCAGAAAAGCAAAAAATGAGGCTCGATGCGTACCTTGAAGCAAATCAACCTATGAAAAGGATTTACTTTTTTAAACAAGAACTCACAAAGCTAATGCTTATAAAGAATGTAACTAAAAGAAAGGCAAGAGAGCTCCTTCCAAAGTTCCTTAGTATGATAGAAGAACTTAAATATTGTAAACTCGAAAGTCTTGAAACACTGGGAAATACCCTTGATCTATGAAAAGTGGAGATAGTAAGGATGTGGAGGTTTACAAGGACTAATTCTATAACAGAAGGCTTCCATACGAAGATGGAAATGATATCAAGAAGAGCATTCGGTTTCAGAAATTTTGAAAACTATCGTTTGAGAGTCAGAGCTTTATGCGCTTAATTAACGTTGCCCCACTTGTAAGTTAGTGGCCTGTGATAAACAGGCAAAAGAGAGATCAAGTATTAGTAGTGATTTCTTTTTGTTAACTTTTTCTTTACAGAAGCTGTTGATGATGTTAATAAATATATTTTCCGGTAAGGTTTCTTTCCTAGGGCACTTGGGAAGGAATCGCAGAAGACGGAGTTGTGGCCCACTAAGGGAGTTTATTCAACATCCCGTCAACAAGATTTAACCCGTCTTCTGCTACCGTGTTCCGCCTGAAACCGGACAGCCATCTTGGGTATTGAAACCCGGTTCAAAGGCAAGAATGGTTAGCGGACACAATTTTTAACATTACTACAAGTAACAAAAGAGGACAAGAAAAATGGATGAAAAAACTAACCAAAAGAATCTTAAGATCTGGTTCGGAGCTGATGTATCAAAAGCCACCTTTGATGTTAGCTTCTGCCTTACAGGAGAAAGAATAAAAGATATTTCCTCAATGCCAAAAGCATCTTTTAAAAGAACAAAGGAAGGAATTGAAGAATTCAAAGCCTGGGCTGTTAAGCAAATGGCAAATAAGAGATTGCAGGAAGAAGATGAATTTGGTTTTGTAATGGAAGCTACAGGTTCTTACTCTGTAATCCTAGCCACCTGGCTTTTTGAATTGTGTCCGAAATGCATTCCGGTAATAGCGGATCCTAAAAGCGCTAACGCTTACGGAAAGAGTCTAAGGATAAGAAACAAGACAGACAAAATGGATGCTGCAAAACTGGCAATGTACGGAGCTGAACGGAGTCCTTCTCCTTATGTTCAGCAGAGTAAAGAATACGACACAGTTAAAGAGCTTGTCCGTCAAAGAAAAGCTATGGTAAACATGTTGACTGCAGCTAAAGTACAGGCTCAGGAAGCAAGCCAGGTAAAAGCTATCATCAAGGTAAGGGAAAAAGTCATAAGGGATTTGGAAAGAAGTATTATAGGAATTGAATCAGCAATTAAAAAACATATTAATGAATACCCTAATCTTAAAGAACAAGTCAAGATATTGACTTCAATTCCAGGAGTAGGTTTTATCGTAGCTTCTACCATGATAGGAGAACTTGGAGATGTTCATAGATTCTCCTCATCCAAGAAAATAGCTGCATTTGCCGGAGTATCACCCAGGAGATATGAGTCAGGAACTTCCGTCAAGGGTCGAACTAGAATGTGCAAAGAAGGACAGGGAAGATTAAGGCAGGCTCTATATTTGACTGCAATGAGCTCCACAAGAGGAAATAATGGTTTTGCCAGATTCTATGTAATGCTCGTTGCAAAAGGTAAAACTAAGATGTCTGCATTAGGGGCTGTAATGCGAAAAATGATTTGCGTAATGCGTAGACTTATTATAGCAAAATCTCTTTATAACGATTCTTTAGTGTCACCAATTCTGGAAGTAGGAAATTGTTAAGAATTATGTTAATAACTCATTTGACAATCAACACACCATCTTGTTGGCGTAGAGCCAACAATAGTACAACAGCTTGGTTTCCGCGAAATCTTAGGAGAGTAAAAATTGAGGCTAAAAAATGGTAGCGGGGATTGGAATCGAACCAATGACCTTCAGGTTATGAGCCTGACAAGCTACCTCTGCTCCACCCCGCATCAAGTGAAAGAGTAGATAAGATATTTTCTTATTACGAAAAAGCAAACAGCATATTCAATTAAAACAATAATTTAAACTTAATTGCTCTTTTCACCTCTTGCCTGAAAAAGTTTATACCATAAAATGTTGAGATAATTGAAAAAATACTTCTTTCGTTACCTTTGGAAAATCATGAGAGTCATTCATAAGCAAAGCAAAAAACATACTTATTTTAGGCATAAGCGTTTTAAAATTAAGCTCACGCTGGGAACTTATATACTTTTTGGACTTTTTTTCGGAGTAGTAGCAGGTCTTGTTCTAGGTAAAAAAGCGGCAATCCTGTCACAAGTAGGAGAAGTAGGTATCACTTTAATTCAGATGGGAGTATTACCCTTTATAGTGGTAAGTCTGCTATGCGGACTTGGAGAAATTAAAGCAGAGAGCCTGAAGCGGCTGTTATTTTCTTTTGGACTGGCAAGTATAGCAATGTGGGTATTGTTTTTTATTTTGGGTGTAGGTTTTTATTCGGTATTTCCTTCAATTGATCAACACTCTCTTTATACCTTTTCAAATACCTCACAGAAACCTCTTGTAGATACTTTCATAAATAAGAACCCATTCAACGCTTTGGCCAATGGAATAGTCCCGGCCGTCGTAGTGTTTTTTACATGCTTGGGAATTGCTATCATAGGTATAAAGAATACAAGACCTTTTTTGGATACAATGAACACTTTGTTGCACGGGTTACTGAAACTCAATAGTTTTATGGTAAACTTTGTTCCGATTATAGTGTTTGCATTTACGGCTAATATGGTTGGCAGTAGTACGCTTACTGCATCTAAACTTCTTGAGTTTCAGGTTTTTCTGATCTCGTGTTTTTCGGGATGCATTATATCATTTTTTTTTATTATGCCTCTTTTAGTCGTAACTTTTACAGACATAGGATATTTCGAATTTTTGCATGAATTCAAGCATATTGTTATTACAGCTTTGCTCACCTCTAATACGATAATAATGATTCCGCTTCTTATCGATAAATTGGAGGAACTTTCAAAAAAACATAAAATTCTCGGTGAAGCCAATACATCAGTAGTTCATACGTCTGTAACAGTGGGCTTTAATATCACCGGACCGTCTATGATTCCTACGGTAATATTTATTTTCTTTGCGTCGTGGTTTGTTGGAGATAACATATCAATGAAACTTCCAGGTATATTTATCTATGCTGTATCTACCCTCTTTGGAGGCCAGACATTCAGCATAATTACGCTTCTGGAGTATTTGCACTTACCAGCTGATATGATCGGAATTTATTTTATGTTCTCAAATCTATATTTGCAAAATACCATTGCTGCAGTAAAGCAGCCTTTTCTAGCTTCAATAGCGCTTATATGCGTGTTTGCTAACGCACAAAGATTATCATTTAGGCCTTGGCCTTTAATTAAAACAGGAGTAACAGGATTAGTATTCACTTTGGTAACCCTGATAACATTGTTAGTGTATTTTAAGTATACAGTTACGTCTAATCCTGATGCGTATGCATCACTGATTGACAAGATGGTCTTACACTCTCCTGTGCCCGTTATAGTGGAAACTGAAACACCTACTCCAACGGCAGGAGAGCGATATAATCCTTTAGAAAAAATAGTACAGAAAAAGGAAATGGTTTTTGCTTATAGAAAGAATTTCGAACCTTTTACTTTTATGAATTCCAATGGTGACCTCATGGGTTTTATTACCGCCCTTGTGGAAAGACTAGCTGTTTCTATGGACTGCAAAGTGAAGTTTGTGCCGGTAGATAATTTTCAAACCACTACGAAACTTTTAAAGTCAGGGGATATAGACGTTGCTTTTTTTGAGTTCAATATAGACGATATTAGAAATCTTTTAGATGTAGGGTATTCTGATCCGATTCTATATTTGCAATCAGGCCTCATTGTTAAAAACCAAAGAAGGGACGATTTCGCTTCATGGGATAAAATTTTACATAATGCTTCTATTACCATAGCAGTTAGCTCATTGTTTCCTCTAAATCATATTTTGAGTGAGCAAATAGCATTGGCTAATAAGGCCAAAATCGTTAAGGTGGAAAGTTTTGATATAGACGAAGAATCAGACAAGAAGTTTGATGCATATTTTTCAAGTTCAGAGAGAGGGCTTTTCTTCTGTTTGCAACATCCCCAATACTCTTTCGTAACACCAGACGGGCTTACCTCAATAAATGAGAATACTTTGATATTCATAGTGAATGCTAAAAATATAGGGCTTCTATACTACATCAACTATTGGCTGAAAATTCAAAGAGAGAGCGGCGAAATAGCTAAACTCTACGCCTACTGGATAGAGGGCAAACTTGATACGGTAAGCAACTCCGAATAAGGAAACCTCCTGACTTCGGCGAAAAAAGAAGGAAGCAAGAAGTTCCCAGCCTCAAAGTTTATGGAAAGCGGCTCTGTAGCACCTGGCATTTTTGATGCATACACTTATAGTCAGCCATTTACACAGTTACACCGCTGAAGTCAGGAGAAAGATGCCATATTCTCTCCGTTATTTTCGATTATTTAATAGCAGTTTTGACATTTTGTGGCTAATAATTAAGAACTTCAAGCAGTTCGTTTTTCACTTTTTCTGAATCGACTGAGATGAGTACTCTAATATCGTTACCGTTATTATTATCAACAACAGTTCTTCCGTAATTATCTCCCGGCTCAGTGATTACAGAAAGTTTTTCCGTTTTGAACTTTCCCATTAACTCATTCATCATTATTACAGCTGCCAGAGGATCCCAAAGAAGATAGTTGTTTTCTTTAATATCGGTTCCTGCAGAGGCCTTTAATATATTATATACAAACTCTGTTTGTGGAGATTGTATGTTTGCTGAAATCTTATCAAAATATTTCTCATCAACCGGAACTTCTTGACACACATCAAGAGGCACTAAAGTTACAGGTACCCCTGACTTAAATACAAATTCGGCAGCCGCAGGATCTGCAAAAATATTCCATTCTGCCGTAGTATTAAGTTTATCATTAAAATACTGCAAATTGCCGGGAACATTAATGCCTCCTCCCATAATGTATATCATAGAAATCTTGTTCTTTATATTATCATTTTTTTGCAACGCCCGGGCAATATTTGTAAGGCCACCTATCGAAAGAATTGTTGCCTTAGTTTTTGAGTTTAAAATTTTGTCAGCCAAAAGATCTTCAGCTTTTACTCCACCGGGAATAGTAGGATTATATGGAAGTTTTACTTTGAATAAATCTGAAAAATCCTTTCTGAGAGAGTACTTCATAAAATGAGCATTTCGGCTGCCATCAATACCTTCCGTTTGTCCTGCCGCCACCGGTATATTCCAAGGCCATCCGAAAGACTGAAGATCAAGAACGTTTCTAACACCTGCTCCGGGAAAACAGAAACTTGTCCCTGCCACAGTAATGGCTTTGATGTCATACGGGCATTTTTGAAGAAGATATAAAATTGCAATGCAGTCATCTGAACCCATGTCAGTGTCAATTATTACGCAGTTTGTGGTGTTATTGCCGTTTGCAGTATCGGACGAATAAATGTTCGGGCAAAAAAACGTAAAACTTAATAAAAGAACGCCAAGCGCAATTTTGAATAATCTTCTCATAGTCACCACTCCTTTTAAAATGTTTTTAAATGGCATATATTGTTTTAATATTCTGAAATTCTCTCATTCCGTAATATGATAACTCTCTCCCGAAACCGCTTTCCTTTATCCCTCCAAACGGCAGCCTGTGATCAGAGCGGACTAAGTCATTTACTACGCAGGTTCCTGAATTGAGTTTGTACTGGGCTATATGTAAGCCTTTCTCTATATCCCTTGTAAATACAGCCGCACCTAATCCAAAAACTGTATCATTGGCCAACATTATCGCTTCTTCTTCATTCTTAGCAGCAATAATAGGCGCAACAGGGCCAAATGTTTCCTCTCTGAATACTCTCATATCCGGTGTTACCTTATCAAGCAGGGTTGCCTCATAAAAAAATCCTGCGCCGGAAGGAATTTTCCCGCCAAGAAGACATTTCGCTCCTGCTTTTATGGAATCCTGAATTTGCATACAGAGGCTATCTCTTATGTCAGCTCTGGCAAGAGGCCCGTATACCGTACCATAATCAAGAGGATTGCCGAAAGTTATCTGTGACATTTTAGAAAACATTAACTCAATAAAATTTTCGGCTATGCTTTCAAGAAGAATAAACCTTTTGGCGGAAATACATGTCTGCCCGCAGTTAAACATCCTGCTCGCAATACATATGTCGGACGCCTTATCAAGGTCAGCGTCACCAAGAACAATATATGGATCGCTCCCTCCAAGTTCTATAACGCACTTTTTTAAATGAGCACCGGCATTGGAAGCTACAGAACGTCCGGCCCTTGCACTGCCGGTAAGAGTTACTCCTTTTATATAGAAAGATTCGATAACCTTTGAGGTCTGGTCTAAGTCTGCAATGATTGAAGAAAAAACTCCACGAGGAAATCCTGCTTCCGCAAAAAGTTTTTCTATGGCAAGAGAACACCCTGTAGTATTGGGAGAGTGTTTCAAAACAACAGTATTTCCCGCAATAATCGAAGGGATGGAAAATCTGAAGACCTGCCAGAAAGGGAAATTCCATGGCATTATCGCCAAAACCGTTCCTATTGGTTCAAAAGATATGAAAGACTTTTTGTACTCTGCGCTGACTACTTCAGGAGTTAAAAATTTCTCCGCATTATCAATATAAAACCCGCATAGTTTAGCGCACTTCTCCACCTCTGATATCCCATCTTTTACAGGTTTTCCCATTTCCAGAGCCATCAACCGGGCAAATTCTTCTTTTTTTGAGATCAAGCCTTCACTTAATAGTTTAACCATCTCTAATTTTTCATTCAGGAATCTCGTCCTCCATGACTCAAACGCAGTGTTAGAGTTTTTAAGTATACTAACGATTCTCTCATCAGAATAATAACTATATGTTTCCAGCCCCATACCGTTAAATGGATTTATCGTCTTGAATTCCATAAGTCTGCTGCCTTGTTTTTAGTTCCTTGGTTCTTCATAGTTCATGAAGTCTTTGTTGCATCTCATCATAATAATAGCAAAAATAAGTACCATACTCATCAGTAGAACTGATATTATTATTTTATTAGCAGCAAACACAGTTATTGCCCCTGCAGACATAAAAAATATATTAAAAATAGATATCGAAGAACTCTGACTGACATTGATAACAAGACTCATTATGGTGCTGGCCTGGCTTGAATCGGATTTCTCTATGCGTTGAAGCGGCATACCGTTCAAATAGCCATAGAACAACGAAGCGGAAGCACCGCAAATAGTAAGAACTATGATGAATAACACAGGAGATTTAAAATGCACAAGAAAGGCTATGGAAAGAACACAAAAAAATATTGACACTGCACTGTAATAGATGAGTCTCTGTATCTTGAAATATCTGCTCAAAATAGGTATTAGAAATTTACTTATCCATATCCCAAGCCCATAGAAAAGTATTATGTTCCCGATTCTCTCATCGGCAAAACCGTACACAAGGCTTAGTATCATCACATAAACAAATGTCATTCCGCTCAACCCTTGCCTCGTAATGACAGAGATAATTATTGAACTTCTGAATATCTTATCCTTAAAAAGATTTGTGTTGATAATGTTTAATGGCTTCTTTTTCGAGTATAGATAGTAAAACGTTGAAGCAGAAAGACAAACTAAAATTAAGACTATTATCTTTCTGTAATCGATATTCCAAGCAGTAATGTAGTTACATATATAGAGGAAAGAAGTAAGGGCTAATGTTATTCCTGCAAACGAAAGAAAATCAAAAGCTCCTGTTTTCTCTTCCTTAATATTCTTGAGGTAGTAAAAACCAAGAATTATCACAAAAACACATATAGGTACGTTTATAAAGAAAACCCATTTCCAGTTCAGATGGGCTGTTATCATTCCTCCTGCAAAAGGCCCTATGGTTTGAGCAAGTAGTCCAATAGTAAAAACATTTGCCATATTATTGACTATTGTCTCTTTGGATGAATACCTGATTACTATGCTTCTGGCAACCGGAGTAAAGAATGCCGCGCTCATACCCTGTATTCCCCTCACAATCTCGAGAGTAAAAAGGTTATGGCTTAATCCGCAAAGAAGAGAACTTAAACCAAACACCACAGCAGCAGATATAAAAACAATCTTGATACCGAGTTTATCTGCAAGGTAACACCCGATCGGGATACTGATTCCGTAGAGAAAATTAAATACAATTGGAATATTTCTTGTAGCAATAAAGGTTACTCCGAAATCTTTAGCTATAGCAGGAAGAGCGACATTTACGATGGTTGTATCAAGGCTGGCAATGAAATACGCAAGAGAACAGATAAAGAGTATTACTCTTTTGCGTTCAAGTGATAAAAGATAGGGCATAATTCCACCCTCAGCGCCTTACTTTGCCATTCTTAAAGCAACTAACAGCGGGACAATCCCGCTCCAGATTACAGATATACCGATGGCAAGAAGGACGAAGGCTGAAAGCCTGGTAATAACGTTTGTCCCTGTATTGCCCAACCTGTTAAGGATGTTATCGCTAAACCTATAGCATACAGCTATTATGATACACATAATCAAATTCCCGACAGTTGCCCCGATGTACATAGAAATTGAATGCATAGATAACCTTTCGGGTATACTCAGAGCCACTGTGACCATGATTGCTATAGCCCCCGCACCTGCTGTAATAGGCAAAGTGAGAGGGAAAAAGGCTATTTCCTTCCCGCTTTTATCTGTCGTATGTTCCTCTCTTTCTTTCTTACTTAGTTTTGGCTTGCTGTTCAACATACTCCATGCAGTAAAAGCCACCAGCAAACCTCCAGCTATCCTGATAAACGGCAGAGACAAACCGAAAAACTCAAGAATCATTCTTCCGAATAATAAAACACAAATAAGCAAAACAAATGAATTAATTGCCACTCTATAGGCTGTGCGATGCCTTTCTTCGGGCGACAAATGCTCTGTCATAGAAAGGAATACAGCAGCCATACCTATAGGATTTACAATCGGAATAAGCGACAAAAGAGTCGTCATCATTATTTCATAGAAAGCCATAAACCTACCGCCATTTTATAGTATTTTTCTTGAAGGATTACATCTAAGTTTTATACTCGCTCATACAATAATTCAAGTTACTACTACAAGATGATAAAAATCTCCATTGAACTTAGCAGCAAAGTTTCAAGAAAAAATCAGAATTGCAAAAAACGTCAAATACAAACTTATATCCTGCAGCTTTAAAAACAATTACCGTATCCCCATCTATCGTGCCTGCCTGAATTTTAATATGTAATATGCTACATTATGACATCGTACTCTGGTGGACATTATGAGGTTAGTCCTTATAATCAGGCTGGAATAAAATATTATAAAGAAACAGAGGAACAATATGGACATTTCAAAGCGTCTCACATGGGTCTCATACCTTTCATATATGTTGGTAGGAATAGTCTTTATTTCACAGGGGATTTTGATACTTTATGTCTCAAAAACATACAACATGAGTCTGGCACATGTAGGCTACCTGCTTTTTATACCATCGCTTATCCAGGCCTTTTCCACATATTGCAACGGATATTTCCTTGAAAAAGCAAATCTTAAAATTCAAATCAATATGGCACTCTTGGCATTGTGCCTAGGCATTTTGTTTATTATAAGTGGTTTTTTGCCTCTATTTATAATCGGGCTCATACTTGTTGGTTTTGGGGATGGCATGCTTATATCGACGCCAAGTTATATAATTGTGATACTGCATCCTGATAAAAAATTTGAAAAACTTAACTTTATCAATTTCTTTTTCAGTCTCGGAGGAATAGCAGGGCCGCTTGTCCTTGGGCAAATGCTTAATCTCAATATCCCATGGCAGATAGCCACTTCCACTATACTTATTATTATCGTATTTCTATTTTTAATGAACCAGAAAATAAAGTACTCAAACTTTTCACCTTCATCAAAAACCGACAATAACCAGGAAGAAAAAATCAAATGGAATTTTAGCGTTTACCTCATAGCTGCTGCGTTATTTTTCTACGTTCTTTCCGAATGTGTTTTTTCTGCATGGATAGTTGCGTACTTCAAGGAAAGCTGCCACTTTTCGATTGGCAAAGCTTCCATGTCTTTGACAATCTTTTGGATATTTATTACGTTCGGAAGATTTTCATCCGACAAAATAGCAAAGTTCATGAAACTTCATCATTTTATAATCTTCTCCAGTCTTGTGGCGTTTGTTGCATACCTTCTTGTTTTTATTGTAAAAGACACCAGCTTTGATCTGGTCATGATAGCTATTATGGGAGTAGGATATGCAGGGTTATATGCTTCTATTCTCTCTTACGGTATAGACCAATTGCCTTACACTTGTCCCAAACTTATGAGTTTCATAGTATTATGCGGGGCAGCAGGAGGTGTCTTTGCTATTCCGCTTTCAAGTTTCTTTGTTAACCATTTCGGGCTTTTGTCGGGGCTGTTGGTCGGGCTTGCCATTCTCGGGCTTGTCATTCTATGCATTGTCGGGACCACCAAAGACAAAAGAAACAAGGTCAAAGATTCAAAAAGCTCTAAAGACTTTCAGGTGCTGTACAGGTATTCAAGATGTTATACCAATAAAGTGCTCAATGATATTTCTGATTACAACAATTCAAGAGCCATACCTCCTGGATGCACAATGAAATAAAGGACTACCTTCTACTATGTTTGATTTAGATTTTCTATCGAATGCCACAACAGGCAAATGGATCAACGTTACCAATACAAACTTAAGTATTTCATCCATAACAACTGACACTAGAACGCATTGCCAAAATGGGCTCTTTCTCGCCCTTGTCGGGGAAAGTTTCGATGGACACAATTTCTTAGACGACGCTGCCAAGTCCGGTGCTGCTGCTATCTGCGTAGAAGAAAACAGATACAAAGATGAACATAACAAAAACAATCTCCCTGCTCTCTTGGTGAAAGATACACTGAAAGCATTGCAGGATATAGCCAAAGCATACAGGCAATCACTTAAAAACACTACTATCATTGGAATCACAGGCTCAAACGGCAAGACCAGCACAAAGGAAATACTAAGCCAGGTACTAACGCAGGAATTTGGAGAGGATGCAGTTTATGCCACAAAAGCAAACACCAATAACCACATTGGAGTCCCTTTAAACATCTTAAACCTTACAAAAGACCATCGTTATGCAGTCATCGAACTGGGAACCAATCACCCTGGCGAAATTGATCTTCTTACCGATATCCTCAGGCCTGACATAGCCATCATCACATCAATCGGCGCTTCACATCTGGAATTCTTTAAAAGCATACACGGAGTTGCTGAGGAGAAATCCGCCATCTTTAAATTTTTTGATTCATCCGATGAATCAAAACATTTGGCAGTCATACCTGATAAACTGCTCAGTTACAAAGCCATTAGAGAGAAGCTGTATAATACAAATTTCCTTACTTTTTCGGATGAGGAAGGCGACGGTAAGGTTTCCATGCTTTATAAGGAACTGACAACATCTTTAGATGGTGCTCAATTCAATTTAATATGGCAAAACCCCGCAAGGACGGAAACCGTCTTCTGGACCATTCAGGGCAAACACCAGATGGGCAATGCCGCTATCGCCGCTCTTGTATCTACGCACATTGGAATCAGCTCTTCATCTATAGCCAGACATCTTCGGAACTGTCATCTGACAGGGATGAGAATGAGAATAAGAAAATCCGGCAGGACTACTATTATAAATGATGCTTACAATGCCAATCCGGCAAGTACCGGGGCAGGCCTGATATGGTTAAGCAAAGCCCTTCCTGAATCTTCCAATCAGAATCGTTTTGTAGTTCTTGGCGATATGCTGGAACTGGGGGAAGAATCTCTTAATTTGCACATAGAAGTCCTAAGTAAAGGTTTCAGCCTTATGCCCAATTGCACATTCCTGACTATAGGTAAAATTATGTCACAAGCTTCCAACTTTCTGAAATCCAATGGTATTACACACAAAAGCACCATTAATTTCCCAGATTCATCAGCTGCCGCGGATTTCATAAAGGAAAATATCAGCACCGTAGATATAATCTATCTTAAAGGTTCGAGAGGAATGAAACTAGAAATAATCGACCAGGTTTTTCCTTAATATTTATGAATATTGTCGTTTGCATCAAACAGGTTCCAATCTCAAGTGATGTCGAGATTGATCCCAAAACAGGCACTCTGAAACGGGACGGTGTAGAGTCTAAAATCAATCCCTACGATCTCTATGCTCTGGAAGCTGCAATGATGATAAAAGAAAAAACCAATGCGAGAGTCACAGCCATTACAATGGGGCCTCCTCAGGCAAAAGAAATTCTCAAGGAAGCAATGATGATGGGCATCGATGATGTCGTAATCCTTTCAGACAGGAAGTTTGCCGGAGCTGATGTCCTGGCTACGGCACATACCTTATCTCAAGGAATTAAGAAGCTTGGTGTAATTGACCTGATTATTTGCGGCAAACAAACCACTGACGGCGACACTGCCCAAATCGGCCCGGAAGTCGCAGCATTTCTTAATATCCCCCATGCTGCATATGTATCAAATATCGTAGAAATCAAAGATAAATCCATCATAGTTGATTGTGACATGGATGAAACCATTCAGACTTATGAAATTCAATACCCGTGTCTAATTACTGTCGGGGTCGAAATAGGCCAGCCAAGGCTTCCTTCTTTCAGGCTCAAAATAAAAACAAAAGACAAAAACATAGACATATTCACAATGAATGATTTCTCAGACAAAAACGAGAACAATTACGGCCTGAACGGTTCGCCTACACAAGTAATTAAAATCTTTCCTCCTGAAGTAAGAAGCGAAAAAGAAACATGGGAAGGCGATTCAGAAACCAATGCTGATAAACTATTATCTAAACTCATTGAATTTAAAATTCTCCAGGATTAAGAGTTATGCCTGAAATTAAAATAGACCAATCCAAAATAGTTGATATCAAGGCAGTACAAAAACTTTGCCCTTTCGGCGCTATCGAAAACAGAAATGGCAAAGCCTTTATTAATGAACTTTGTAAACTCTGTAGGATTTGTATAATAAAGGGGCCAAAGGGCGCGTTCGAGCTAATCGAAACGAAAAAACATGAAATAGACAAGGAAAGTTGGAAAGGCATAGCTGTCTATGCAGATCACTTCAAAGGGCATATTCATGGAGTTACTTATGAACTTATCGGGAAGGCCAGAGAGATGGCACATAAAACGAACTTTGAAGTTTACGCATTAATCTGCGGACATGATATAAAACACAGCGCGGAATCCTTACTTTCATGGGGCGTAGACAAAGTGTTTTGTTATGATTTCAAAGAACTGGAGTATTTCAAAGTAGAACCTTATGCAAATGTCTTTTGCGACTTCGTTTCAAAAGTCAAACCATCTGTAGTTCTTGTCGGCGGGACTAACCTTGGAAGATCGCTGGCCCCGCGAGTCGCTGCTACCATCAAAACAGGACTAACTGCCGATTGTACACTGCTCGACATTCAAAGCAATAGCGACCTTGACCAAATCAGGCCTGCATTCGGCGGGAATATCATGGCTCATATCAGGACGCCTGAAAACCGTCCGCAGTTTGCTACTGTGCGATACAAGGTTTTTCCCACTCCTGAAAAACTAAAAAAAGACAACTCTTTAGTCATCCCCTGCTCTATCCAGACAGATAAACTTACCTCTAAAATTAACATCCTTAATATCAAACAAAAACCCAAGACCCTTAATATCGAAGATGCAGAAATAATTATAGCTGCAGGAAGAGGATTCAAGAAAAAAGAAGATTTGGCTATGGCCAATGAGCTTGCAGAACTCCTCGGCGGCCATCTAGCTTCGACCAGGCCTCTCATTGAATCAGGATGGATAGACCCCCATAAGCAAATCGGATTGAGCGGAAGGACAGTGAAACCCAAACTCATCATCACCTGCGGAATTTCCGGCTCTATTCAATTCAGGTCAGGAATGTCCAATTCTGATATAATTATGGCAATAAACAAAGATAAGAATGCGCCGATATTCCAGATAGCCCACTATGCCATAGTCGGCGATGTGTACGAGATTATCCCAAAACTCATCCAAAAAATAAAAGCTGAAAGGTCAACTGCCAATCTTTCAGTTTTTTAGCCGTGCAGAGATCTCATATTACCAAGAATTTTTGATGTGTTGAACGATTGATTTGGAGCGCGAGTTTCAGTAATGTTTGGATTAAGTCCATTAAATCCGATATATCTCGCATTTTTTACAAGATTGTTATTCAAAACACTTCCGATTTAGCATTGTCAGCCATTGCTTCTAATAAATGTGTTTTTCCACTTCCGTTTTTTCCTGTCAATACAGAAAAGTCCGTAAGACTAAAGGCACATGGAGGGTCAATAGGCTTGTGCTTTTGAATTACTTTAATTTCCATTTTCGTCTTTGTTCTTAATAATTACCGCTAATGGCCGCAGCTATGCGCAGTGCGGGATTGCGTGGCTACGTCTGTATCAACCGAGACAAACCTTGCCTGCGGGAATTGAACTTGCAAAACCTCTAAAACCCGCATTGCGTATGAGCTGTTGTTAGGCACTGGCATTTTTATATTTTGTATTCATCATTCAAATTTCTAAATTCGACAGGCTGAACTAAAGCTTCGCCTTCAAACAATATCCTCTGTTCCAGTTCGTATATAGACATAATAGCCTTGAAATATTAAACAAAGTTGCTCTTTGAAGTCAGCTTGGGAAATCAGCAGGCTTCAAAGTAACTATTTATATTAATTAAGAGTAAAGGAAAAAGCGCTATTTTTTTCAACAATTTTAAAGTAAAATTCAGGGAGTCCTATTGCTGGTGAATCTCCGCCAAAGTAAGCTTCAGACATGTCAACATTGTAGAATTTAGAGCCTGTAAAGTTTGTGCGTGATAAACAAGCTTTATCAAATATAACATCATTAAATTTACAATTCTGCATATTCCCGTTTCTCAAACCAGAAAAAATAAAAGAAACTTTATTGAACTCAGAATTTTCAAATGACACATATTCTGATTGAGTACATCTTTTAAAAACAACATCATTAAATTCACAATTCTTCAAAGAAGCAGAATTAAATTCACAGTCTTCAAATACAACTGATGAGAAATGTGAACCCGAAAAATCTACCGAACTAAAATCAATATTAGAGAATTTAGTTTTTTCTACATACATATTAGGCATCTTGACAACTGCTCCCCAATACGAGGGCCATACGTTATTAAAGGTAGAATCATGTATCTGAGCGCCATCAAAATTTGCGCCGGCAATGATCCCACGCGACATATTTAAATGACTTATTTCTGCATTATGAAGATTGGCATCCTTTAGATTAACATCTTCAAAAGAGCAAAAGCTGATTTCATTAATAGTTTTGCCGTCATAATTACACCTTTTTAGATTGGCATCCTTAATTGCCTCATCGGCATTTGAAACAACGGTTAACATCATTAGGCATAGTATAATTAAACAATGCTTTTTCATAGGTTTCTTCTCCTTTTTTTAATTTCGTTTTATCCCCAGGATTTTGAAGTAAGGCTATATCACACCCCCCAACAGTTATTGATTAATAACGATGCTATATACGATTGGCACTGTTCCAAGCATCTGGAGGCAAGTAAGGAACTATCAAATAATACTTATCGTTATGCATCCATGCAAATTTAGAAATAAACCAGGGACGCGTAATTTCCTTTCCAGAATTTGCTAAATAGTTTTTATACTTAGTAACATCTATTACAAATCTATATACATCACTATTAAATGGATTAGGAGCTGTTATATCATTTACGAGTTTAAGGGTAATTCCAGAGTCCTTTGCAGTTGTTTTACTCTCAGAAACTCCTCCTTTTCCACCTATATAAAACTTGCATCTGAATCCAGCAGCGGCTTCTAGTGACGCTTCGCTCAAAACTCCGCCAGATCCGCTGGTATTCTTGCTATTGGATTTTGTTAACGATTTTTTCATGGTATATCCCTGTTTATCAGCGCTATTAGTATTATTTCTAAACCATCTGCCATCTTTACCGTCGCGAATTGACACGCGCTGAACACCAGAGTCTTTTATTTTAACCAGTTCAAAAAGCTGATCAAATCCAACAGCCTTTTGCCAAGCATATACTTGATCCATTTTCTTTTGAATAGATTCCTTACTGTCATCTGGGCTGATACTTAAAAAGGATGATGGTCTTTCTGGGATTTGTTTTGAGGAGTTATCATTAATTCCTAATCCATCCGTATAAACACAATAATCTTTTTGTCTGGTAACATTGAAGGTTGGATTTGTTGCATCAAACGGCATAATACTTAGTCCAGAAGGATATTCATAGCGTGCAGCACTCACAAGAACTACAGGTCTAGTCTTATCCTTTTTATCATTTGAACCTGAAATATAAGGCGTAGGTTCTTTAAAGCTCTTAGATTTTGAAACAGGTGTTAATTTGCATATTGAGAATATGTCACCTTCATTTTTGGTAAATATCACAGCACCAAATTTTCCATAAGAAGCAGCTTTAACTCCTGAACCCGACCCGTCAATTTCTAATGACCGTGCATCTAGTTTATAGTCTGTCATCTTATCTTTCCATGTTACATCCCAGGAACCCTTTCCTCCAATAAAAAATTTCCATGAAGCTACTCCCCCTGGCAATTTATTAGAAGTTAGAAAACCTGCTTCTGCATCGCCATTTGTTCCCTTCATGTTTTCACAGTCTATAAATTCACTGTCTGAGCTATTATGATTGATGGAAGGAAAGAATCTAGTCTCATCTCTATTGATTCGACAATAAGGCCATCCGTATACTATTGTAGCAATACTATATTGTGGGTTATAGTTTTCTATAAAATCCTTGCTTCCCAATTTAGGCAGTGTAATTTGAGGTATTATTTCCTTCGATCTATTAATTTCTTCTAAATCTGACTTGGATAGGTAGATTGGCTTTGATGTATATTCTATTTTTTTTAGCTTGAAAGTGTCATTAGGAATTTTTTCTTCTATATCTATTTTGGGTGCCCATCCAATCTCACCTTTATCATTTTCTTTTCTTTCGAAATTCAATCTATTAGGATCCAGTAGTTTTAAAATCTGATAATTAGCGAATTCAGTTGCCCTCGGGCCAACACAAGCTGGGGTTACAAATCCTTTGTCAGGATATTCTGTATATGCCCTTTCTTTAATTTCGTTACCAAGACACAAGTCATGGCAATTACCGCCCAAATCCTTGATAGACAAAGGAACAGTACATAGTATGTTGTGAAACCACATTCCGTAAGACAGCATTCCATTGCTATATATGTCCCATCTGGATAGTAAAAAAGCGTAAGCTAATTGCCCGTCTTTTGTAAGATATAGCATACCTGGCCCTGATATACTTCTCCCTCTATGATGTCCATTTAAGCCTGATGCTATATCATTTATCGTTTTATCTAATTCATAAGGAGCTTTTAATACCTCTTTTGCATTACGGGACGCTAGATTGCCGTCATATGTCAAAATACGGTCTCCAGCAATACATTTACGATTATAATTATCGGTGCAATTTCCTACAACAGGGTCAGTATTTACTCTGTGACGCGCAAACATCACGAGTAATGGGTATACAGTATGATTTTTAGAAAATTCCCCGTCTGCGTCTGCGATGGAAGGAGCTAAATCTATGACATCCATATCGAACACATAGCAATCAGGGGTGCCTATATCATAACGGGAATTTCGAATAAGATTGGCTTTGAGTGGAGATCCAGGGTCATTTCTTGTAAATGGTTCATATTCGATCTCATAGCATTTAATATGAGCATTTTTTCCCTCTCCAAATGCACCCGATAAATATAAAAATGTTTTATTAACGGCAGGATTGAAGTAAGTTTGTGCTCTACAGAAATAAGAGTCTTCAGAACAGTTTTTTGGATCAAAAACATCAAACCCTACTGTATTGTCTTGTATACGAGTATATGCATTCCAATGGTTCTTGAAGTCTAAACTTTCGCTCTTATCCTTAAACACTAGACAATTCTCTGGATTCCCGTTCCAGTTAGCAACCAGTTCATATTTTATTGCTTCATTTTTAGTATTTATCTTTTTAGTGTTATTTTTTTCCTTGCTTATATTTTTATTTTCCCTTTGTTCTAGAGTTATAGTGCATAAATACATGTAATCTAAATTGTTGCTCCCCAAAATATATAAACCATTATAAACTCCCATCACCAGTAATTTTTTTGCGCCTGGTATATTAGTGTCGACCCATGTGCATCCATACCTGATAGTACGGAATTCAGACTTATTATGGATTACAGTAAAGCTGTCTCCAAATAATGCAGATACCATAAAACCGACAAAAATAGCCAATAAAAATGTTTTTCTATTCATAATTCTTTTCTCTTAATTAATTTTAAAATCTTTTCAGAAATTTTATCTGATAATAAATAAAAAAAATAGCATATGATCCAAGTATTTATGGGTAATATTAAGATATGCAATGGATATAAAATATACCCAATATGTATGTAGATTCGAAATTGTTTTTCAATATCTATGGACTTCTATTTTCTGTAATATCAATATATAAGCTGTATAAAAGACAATGTTTTCCACTAAACTATAATCTCTGCAAGTAAGATGTCAGATTAATTTGCTTGTTGCACAAAGAAAGCTTTTTACGGATATTTTTCCTATGTAGTCCAATTGTTTGAAGGGAGATATTCATAGTCTCAGCTATTTCTTTTGAAGCCATACCGCTTTTAATCATGTCACAGATAATTATCTCTTTTGGCGTAAGTCTCAGGTTTTTCTCTATTATTCTGCGTCCAAAGGAAGATACAAGAGATTCTAAATTCTTTTCAAGTAGCTCTACGTATCCAGAGATATCTTTTTTGCTTTTGAGAATGCTTAAGGTTGGCATAATTAGATTATTTATGTTTGCCATCACTCTATTTATCAGTTCATTCTTGTCGAGATCAATTGATTTTAAGACTTCTTGAAGTGCGGCACTTTTATATTCTAGGAGTTTCTTTTGTTCATTTTGGACTTCTAGGTTTTTTCTTAATTCTTCTTCATCTTTCTTGCGATCAGTGATGTCAAATGTAGCACCTATATATTTGAGCAGATTTCCTTGTTCATCTAGATAAGGTTCAGCAATATTATCCAGAATACATATACTGCCGTTTGGTTTAATAATTCTGTGTTGTATTCTAAACGAAGACTTGTTGTTGAGAGATTCTTTGAATTTTCTGTCCAGTTCAGTTCTGTCGTCTGGATGGATATACTTTGCAAGTAGTTCATTGTAACCGGGAGACTGCGGTCCAGGTGTTAATCCATAGATGCGGAATTCCTCATCAGACCAGATAGTTCTCTGAGTGTCAGCTATATAACACCAACTGCCGAGTCGGACTAATTTCTCAGCATGGGACAGTATAAGAGTCATCCTTTTTAAATCATCCTCCATTTCCTTTCGCTCTGTAATGTCATGCAGAATTACGACTGCCCCCAATTTGTTATTATCTTCATCTAACAGCGGGCCACCGCTTGCTTCTATATAACGAATGGGTTGATTTTTTGCTGAAATGGACATGCCGACATTTTTTAAATATTCTCCATTGTATGCGCGGAATAAGGGGATTCTATCTTTTTCTAAAGGCGTTTTTCCGTCAAATTCAAAAAGATCATAATTTTTAGTCCATTCTTCGGGTGGGAGAAACATAGCATCTATTCCATGCCATTTGCGGGCGGTTTTATTGAATAGAACCAATATACCATCTGCGTTGCAGGCCACAACTCCTTCCATAGTATTCTCAAGAAGAATAGAGTTGAATTGTTTTTCTTCTAGAATTTTTTCCTCTATCTTATTGGGCATGATTTTCCTTTTTAAGGAACATAGCTGTTTCCTATATTATTTAGGGATTAAGTTCTTATGCACACCCTATTTAGTCTTTAAAATACTGACTTTAATATCTCTATATCTTCTGCTATTTGCTTATTACCTATTGCAACATCAATATGCCGTTTGTATTGAATTTAAAGTACTTTCTATTTGTTGCCATATGTTTACTAAACAATTTAACCAATCTTCATTATGATTAGTTGCCACTAAATGCTAATAATAGTATAGCTTAGAGAATGCGTGCGATGTTTGCGTCGTACCATGAGCAGGATAGGATGCCTATAGCACAGTAAGTTTGGGCATAGCAGTCATATTTGGAGTGTCGTTCCTTACATGACTGCCTAGGGAAAATATTTTAAGATTGAATCAAAATCTTTCTGTTTAAGGAGTTTTTATTGTTTGTAGAAGTTTTTTTATTTCAGTTCTGGACCATGGGCCACCATGTCCGCCATAAAATACCTCAAGATCAATAAACGGTATAGATTTATCTTATAAAATTGGTAAATACCTGTCTAGATGAATCGGGTTCTGCCACTTTGCCTTTGGCTGCTTCCAGGCACTTGAGAAGCCATGCCATATTTTTTCCGATATTCGTCATTGTCTGGAGTCCTTCTTCATCTTTAAGAACTTCTCCTTCAAGCATCCCGTATCCCATGTCCAGTAGGTGCTGCCTACAATAATCATTTGAGAAACCGCAAAAAATGAGTTTATAGTATGCATCCCTTCAACTCCTCCTGCTCTTCTTACAGCAAGTACCCCGGCACCAAGTTTTCTCTTGAATAAATCATCATTTACGACACCTACGAGGCTGACTCTGTCAATAAAGACTTTCATCTGGCCGGAAATGTTTGCGCAGTATATAGGGCTTCCAAAAATAACAGCATCGGCTTCTTTTATTTTTTCAATCTGTTGATTAAGGTCGTCAGAAGATATAACGCATTTGCCGTTTTTATTCTCAGCACACTTCATGCACCCCATGCACCCTTTGTAATTTTTAAGACCTATGTGTATTTCTTCTGTTTCTATTCCGTGCTTATTGAGTTCTTTAAATACTGTCCTGATAAGAATTGCGGTATTTCCGTTTTTTCTCGGGCTTCCATTGTAGGCAATAACTTTCATTTTGTTTCTCCAATTAGGTTTTTATATAAATTACTGGTAAGCTCTATATTTGCTGTAATCTTTCTGCTCTTAAAAAAGATTAGTTAATTCTTAGGCTTAAACCCTTTCTCAAGAATAATCGGGTCAAAATACTCTATTATTTCAATAATTTTCCCATTACGCAAGGTAAAGAGATTTATGTAATTATTCTGATAAATTGTTCCGTCCTTTCTTTTTATCTGCCCGGTAAATCTTGCCAGAAACTTATTTTCATCCAATAACGGTTCTATAATTTTATCGTAACGCATGGATTCAAATACTTCCGGCAGGCTCTTAAACTGTTTATAGATAGCTTCTTTCCCGTTTAATTCTTTTATAAACCATTCAGGAGAATACGGCATTTTCTGAACACAGTTATCATCAATTAACTCTATAAAACTATTAATTTCCATCGCTTCCAGACGATCAAAAAAAGCATTTACTATTTTTAGATTCCTCTCTCTTAGGCTGATTTTGTTCATATTATTATTCCTTGAATTGTTTTATGATTTGCCATATACCTCATTAATCTTATATAATCATAGTATACAGCTTGAGAGCTGCTCTCAGTCAAGAGCCTTGATAACGATTTGCAATATTTTTATAAAATAATTATAAGGTATTATATTATCGGTATTTATAGTACATTTAACTAAAAGGTGGCAGTGTGTTTACGATTAAAGAAGTAGCAAAAAAATTAAATGTTTCAGAGCATACAATAAGATTTTGGGCAAAAAGCGGACTCTTTCCTTTTATAAGCAGAGATAAAAACAATGTCGGGATTTTTAAAGAAAAAGATTTGTATTGGGGATGTACTATAAAATGCCTAAGAAGCTCAGGTGTAGATAATAAGTCGATAAGAAAATATATAGACCTTTGTATAATTGGAGATTCCACTATCAAAGAGCGTTATGAAATAATCAAAGACGCTCATGCTAAAGCTATAGAAAAAATGAATGAACTTGCAAAGCAGTTGGAAGTTCTTGATAAAAAAGAAGATTACTATGAAAATTTAATTAAGAATAATGATACAGACAAGTTCAATCCCATGAACAGCGGGTTTGATGAATTTATGAAAGCCCATCTTGCAAAGCATTAACCTTTTCTCTTTTGAGGTAAAGCAATTATTTCTATAACATTCGATGTTAATATCTTTTCATATCCATAGATTTCCACCGCAATAGCTGTATCAACGCCCTGTACACGGCCTCCCAAAGCTATTACTGCGCTTCCTTCTTTTATCATGCCTGTATCAACACACATTGAAGCACATTGCATAGCCACTTTGAAACCTCTGCTTAGAATTCTCCAGGCATTAACTATGTCAGGTCTTTCAGAATCAATAAATCTAACTTCAGGTTCGTCGGGAAGAAGTTCAACTCCTAACTCCTTACATCCAGATATATTATCTGGAGTAGGCGCACCCCATTTAGCCTGCCTGTCTGATTGAAATGGCACACCAATAATTCTTATTGAATTTCCAAGAATCTCGCCTGCTTTTACTGCTGTTGAACCTGTAGTAGAAGCTACTACAACAGTATCTATACCTAGTCTTTTTGCTGCCTTGGCAACTGCTTCCAATGTAGCTGAAGTATTATCTTTTCCTTCCTTTTCAAAATACAAAGTTGATTCTGTTTTCATGTTTTTCTGTCTGTTAACTTTTTTCTAGAATATTTTTTGAGAAATTTTATCTCTATAATTTAATTTAGCTCACGAAGTAAATACTTTTCTGTTTGAATTTTAAAAATACTACCTTAAAATGAGCGTAATTTACAGAACCCTTGAATATCACCCAAAAAACATAAAATGGCGTACAAAAAACTAAAACAGGAAAACATTGATTTCTTAGTTCAACTCCTTGGCAATGAAAGAGTTTTTATCGGTGATGCAATAAACGAAGATTTCAGTCATGATGAGCTTATCGGAGAAAAACACTTCCCTGAAGTTCTGGTGGAAGTGCTATCCACAAAAGAAGTATCCGATATCATGAAATATGCCTGCGATAATAATATTCCTGTTACCCCGAGAGGACAAGGAACGGGGCTTGTCGGTTCAGCCGTCGCAGTACATGGCGGCATCATGATGAATCTGAGCAAAATGAACAAGATTTTAGAATTGGATGAAAACAATCTGACTCTAACTGTAGAACCCGGCGTCCTTCTCATGGATATAATAAGTTTCCTTGATGGTAGCGGGCTTTTCTATTCGCCTGAACCCGGTGAAAAAAGCGCAACAATCGGCGGTAATATCAACACCAACGCCGGCGGCATGAGAGCTATGAAATACGGAGTAACCAGAGACAACGTACTGGGATTGGAAATAGTCTATCCCGACGGAACAATAGACGAGATTGGGGGCAAGATAGTTAAAACCAGTTCGGGCTATAACCTGATGCATTTGATTATGGGTTCAGAAGGAACACTTGTCGTCGTGACAAAAGCCATCCTCAAACTCCTTCCTGTTCCGAAATATAGCATCAGTTTGCTCGTTCCCTTCCCTGCCCTTGATAAAGCCATTGAAGCGGTCCCGCTTATCCTGAAATCCAAAGTTATTCCTACAGCTTTGGAATTTATGGAGAAAGATGTAATTCTCTGCGCAGAAGAATACATCGGGAAAAAACTGCCCCACAATACAGCAGACGCCTATCTGCTCCTGACTTTTGACGGAAATACCAAGACAGAGATTGAAACAGCTTACGAACAAGTCGCCCATACATGCCTGGATGCCGGAGCAATAGACGTCTTGATCTCCAATACTCCCGAAAGGAATAAAGCTATCTGGTCAGCGAGAGGAACTTTTCTTGAAGCAATCAAGGCCTCAACTACCCAGTTGGATGAATGCGATGTGGTCGTACCTAGAAATATGATTGCCGAGTTCGTTCACTTTGCCAATTCGCTCCAAACCAAATACGACATCCGAATAAAAAGTTTCGGGCATGCAGGAGACGGCAATCTGCATATTTATCTGCTCAAAGATCGTATGGAAGAATCGGTTTGGCACAAAAAAGCAAAAGCCATTTTTGATGAGCTTTACGCTAAATCCAGAAGCATTGGCGGACACATCTCGGGCGAACACGGCATAGGCTATGCCAAAAAGGAATTTCTTAAAAACAATATCCATCCCAAAAACCTCGAAATCTTCCGTGGCATCAAAGCCGCCTTCGATCCCAAAAACATCCTCAACCCCGGCAAGATAGTATAGAGCTAAAAAAATAAGGGAAATGCATATGAAAAGAATCGCTTGTTTGTTTGTTACATTAATTATTTTGTTAACTATTAGTGCTCCCTGCGCAACAGTTAAACTTATACAACCAGCGGGCAATAAAAAGCAAGGCGACACTATCTATCAAGTCCATGCCAATGGAATAGATATAGGCTATAAACTGATTGGATCAGGAGAACCTCTCATCATGATTATGGGTCTGGGTGGAACAATAAATGATTGGCCTCAAAAAGTCATTGATCCCTTATCAAAAGAATACCAATTAATCTTAATGGATAACCGAGGCATGGGTTATACGACATCCAATGAAGACGCATTCACTTATAAATTATTTGCCGATGATGTAATCGGCCTCCTTGATGCTCTTAAAGTAAAAAAGGCAAATGTGCTTGGATATTCAATGGGAAGCACTATCACTCAGGAGTTATTACTGGAATATCCGCAACGATTCAATAAAGCAATCATCTATGCCACTTCCACTGACGGGAGCAATGTAGCTAAAATCTTGAATAAAGAAAAAGAGGAAAACTCAACAGCTAATGAAATAAGCCCGACTGTTCTACGACAACTCGAAGCTACGACTCATTGGAAAACACCTATGGACAAACTGCCTTTTATCTCCAATCAGGTAATGCTCATAGTTGGGACTTCAGACACCACAGTGGGAGTTGAAAGTTCGAAAGCTATTGCTACAGCTATTCCCGGGGCATGGCTAATTCAATTCAAGAACGCAACACACCTTTTGATTTACGAAGCACCTGACGAATTCGCCAAAGTCGTACTGTTATTCTTGAATATTAACGAAACAGTTGAAACAAAATAATTATCGGAAAGATTCCGTGGCATCAAAGCCGCCTTCGATCCCAAAAACATCTTCAATCCCGGCAAGATAGTGTAAATAAAGAATACTAATTTTTTGAAAACATCAAATGATTTTTTTATCTTTCAGCACTTTTGTTAAAAAATTTTATTATCTAGCTGAACTCAAAGACATTCCAAGTGTCAGCAATTATGAGTGGTACAGGTTCTGGCGCGCAGATACAGTCTGGTTAGGAAAAACATGGGGGCTGATGCTCTTCACTAATCAAGAAACATTTTTCACTTTCGCCATAAAATTTACTCATAAAACCCAATGGACAGTTATAGCAGATACTTTTTGCGAGCGTTATTTTGAACTTTTCAATGTTCGTTATTACCAGAACAAAGATGTATTAGCTGAAAAAGTAATATATTTAAAAGGCAGCAATCGCAATCTAATAGGTATAATGAACAATTTTAGAATGATGGTTTCATGCTACAAAGACAAAAACGAGCTAAAAATAGAAAACCTTTTAAATGCCGTTCCCATCACATCCAAAGGTGGATCTTCGCCAGGAGAAATGCTTATGCAAAGATTTTTATCTTAACTCACCAGATTCTGTCTCTCTTTAATATCTTCTTCCACTCAAAGTTTCTAAACCACTTCGGTACGAGGTGAACTAATTCACATTATTACTTTTGTGGGGCTGATTGTGAAAGTTTCTAAACCACTTCGGTACGAGGTGAACTATATCACGCTCAGGACCTACACATACAACCTTATGTTTCTAAACCACTTCGGTACGAGGTGAACTTAACTTAGAGGTTTATAAATGATAACTTTAGCTTTGTTTCTAAACCACTTCGGTACGAGGTGAACAATAAGTTTATTCCTTTTTCTGTTGGCTATATAATCGTTTCTAAACCACTTCGGTACGAGGTGAACTTGGAAAGAAGAATATACGCTAAATCCACCTACAAAGTTTCTAAACCACTTCGGTACGAGGTGAACCGTCCCAATCTGTGTCGGTCATAGCCGTAGTCTTGCGTTTCTAAACCACTTCGGTACGAGGTGAACTATATACTCCGACTCCGGCCGTGCCTACATTTGAGGGTTTCTAAACCACTTCGGTACGAGGTGAACCGAATAGTGTTCTTGCAGTAAATCCTGCTTCTCCTGTGTTTCTAAACCACTTCGGTACGAGGTGAACTAATTCTGACGCTCCGCCATCTATCAATGCTTGTAGTTTCTAAACCACTTCGGTACGAGGTGAACGAGGGAATTCCAAATAAAACAACAGTTTACAAATGGTTTCTAAACCACTTCGGTACGAGGTGAACTAACAGTTTGACTACTACACATAAATGTTTTTATTTGTTTCTAAACCACTTCGGTACGAGGTGAACTGGACTTTAGCTCTATTACTTCAATGGCTACAGTTGGTTTCTAAACCACTTCGGTACGAGGTGAACCACTGTCAACAGTAAGTCAAAATGGAAGCCTCTGGAGTTTCTAAACCACTTCGGTACGAGGTGAACGGATGTCTGAATACAACTTCGTAAGGCAATAAGGAGTTTCTAAACCACTTCGGTACGAGGTGAACCTGACGACTTTGCCGCATCCTCCGAAGTCTATAAAGGTTTCTAAACCACTTCGGTACGAGGTGAACCATAAGGGTAATATTTCATAGAAATGAATTCCCAATGTTTCTAAACCACTTCGGTACGAGGTGAACAGAATCATCTATATCAGCAGTTAAACTTCGACACATGTTTCTAAACCACTTCGGTACGAGGTGAACTAGAGAAAAAACAAATAGAAGTGAATAACATAGATAGTTTCTAAACCACTTCGGTACGAGGTGAACACAAGCAAGATACAGTCAAACTTTAATACCATCATGTTTCTAAACCACTTCGGTACGAGGTGAACGGAAAGGATTTTGCAGTAGATAGTTACATTAAAAAGTTTCTAAACCACTTCGGTACGAGGTGAACTAAACCCCAAAAACCCATGATAGACAAAGTCAGCAAAGTTTCTAAACCACTTCGGTACGAGGTGAACTTATTGGTTTTGGAATGGGATTAACGACGATAATAATGTTTCTAAACCACTTCGGTACGAGGTGAACTCATTATAAACAAGGTTCTTTTCTTTTAACTCACGCTCAAAATTAAAGCTCTAATTGTCAATGAGCATTATATATGGGACTTTTGCATCTGTCGATATCAGGTACCACATAATCTTAATTGATAACATGTTATACTAATTTAAAAGCGCAATGCGCTCCACTTTAACTTCCTTGACAATGCAAGTAAAAGGGTAAGATCAAGTCCGCTCCTGGACATCAATCTTCTCTCTCCTGGAGTTTTTTTACTGCTATGTCAAAGTCTGAAATATAATTCTTTTCCTGCTCAACACAGTATTTTGCAAACTCCTTTTCTGCCAACACAAGAGCTACTTCATGAGAAACTTTTCCAGCATCCAATAAAATATCCCTTTCATTAAACTTCAGGAAGGCATCCAGCTTTTCAACCCAATCGGACATATACATTACTTTCATATTTTTTGCCTGCATCTCAGCATAGTCCAAATACATAGTCACAATTCTATTTAACTGTTCAAGTTCTTTTTTTTCAAGGTAGTTCTTTGCGATAGCAACATCCTCTTTCCTTATTCTTCCCTGTGGAGAATTCTTCCAGTCTGTCAAACCCATATTTGGTTTATTACTATCAGCTCTCTCATGGATAATCTCGGCAGCAGTCTTGCCTGTTATAGCAAAATGTAGTTTATTCTGTACAGTGGCAAAAAATAATTTAGTGAGCGCTTCATCAGGACTATAGTCGGCGCTGCATTGAGCATAAATATCGGTGATTTTCTGATAGAACCTGCGTTCACTGCTACGAATATCTCGGATTCTGGCAAGTTGTTCCTCAAAATAGTCTTTACCAAAAATGTTATCAGGATTCTTCAGTCTTTCATCATCCATTGCAAACCCCTTGATGATGTACTCTTTTAGAATCTGCGTCGCCCATATGCGGAAATGTGTAGCTCTTTTTGAGTTAACCCTGTATCCAACGGCAATGATGGCATCAAGGTTATAAAACCTGGTCTTATATTTTTTCCCGTCAGCAGCAGTTGCCGAGAATTCCTCGGTAACTGAATCGAAATTGAGTTCACCATCTTCAAAAATATTCTTTAAATGCAAGGATATGTTATCAGTACTGCAGTCGAAAAGTTCAGCCATCCTTTTTTGTGTAAGCCAGATAGTCTCATTATGCAAGAATATTTCTACCTTTACCTTTCCCTCAGGCGTTTTGTAAAGGATAATTTCGTTAAATGTATTATTAACAGGTTGTTTTATTTTTTTCTTCATACTTATTCTGCAGCTCCTATCAAAAGAGCTTTTTGTTTTTTATATCTTTATACCACTGATTTTAAAAGGGTCAACCTAAATGATATTCGATACATTGCCCGCCCCTTCTCCCAACACTTCTCTTTTCAGCAGTTTTTCATTTTCCATTGAATAAAGTGTAATATAGCTTTTTTCAGCTCTGTACTCATTAAGAATATGTTTCACTTGCATATACTGTGCTTCAGTTACGCTTCCTTCAAAAACGGAATTTTGGTTCCAGTTTAAATACTTTTTTAAATGTTTATGAAGCTTTGCGCAATTTTTAGCTTCAGTATCATATACGATAATCACATACATCAGTATGAAATCCTGTAGGGTTTAAAGGCCTGATCCTCGAGTAGAAACTTTATTAGTTTATAACAATCAAGTCTTAGAAGTTGTCTGTATGATACCGACCGCTTCAATTCAGGATAATCTATGGTAGTCCTGATCTGTTCATCCCATGCTGATATTATCCTCTTTCTTGCTTCATCCGTCATCAATACACCATTGGTATGATCCTTGAAGTCATTATCGCTGATTTCGTTCCTGTCAAACAATCTGAATATCAAACGGTCAACCATCAAAGGCTTAAAAGGTTCAACCATATCCAGAGCCAATGAAAAGCGTCTTGATTGAGGTGCATGAAGATAGGATATACCGGGATATAAAGCCGTCCTGTACATTTCACTAACACATGCCGTATAAAGCAAACTGTTCAAAAAGGAAATCAATGCGTTAAGAGGATTATCAGGAGGATGATAAACTCTTTTGAAGTTTACTGCTATATCTCCCATCCATTTATGCCATGCAGAGTAATAAACATTCCTGATATTTCCCTCTATCCCCATCATTTCATCAGGCGAGTTGCACTGACTAAGAGAATCAGCAAGATTTCTAACCTTTTCAATTTCAGTTTCGAGCCCGCCTTTCCTCCTTTGATAATACTGCATAACAGACAGAATATTATGAAAAGCCGAACCAAGAAGAGCACGACAAAATCTCAATCTCTTTTCTGTATCAACAAAAGCTTCGGACTGTCTGATTACCAGATCTCCGCTGAGCTGTTCGGCATGAGGCAAAAGCGTATTACAGTGATTGCCGTAATAATTAAAAAAGTGGACGGGGATCTTCTTTTGTCCTAAAAAAGCGATGAGTTTACTATTCAGAGTTGTCTCTGTAAAAACATAAATCGAATCGATTGTCTCTATAGGAAAAGAGTGTTTCTTTTCTGCTTCCAGTTCTTCAATATCATCAGTTTCAACTTCATAATCAGTCTCCTCTCCGGAAAGATTCAATAACTCATAAAATAGAGTATTGTCTTTTCGGCGGAGACGGCCCGGTTTTGTAAGATATAAGTTCATGCGTAACAAAGCTCCAGATAAGCACATGATTTGCAATATGGATACTTAAAAACCGCAGGCGGTTTCACCTGCCCGATAATTTCTTCACAAGCCTTGATATCGTCTTCAGCCTGTTTCTGAATCTCTTCACCCCAATAAACAGTTTGAGTCTTTCTGATAACAGGATAATGAATGCGGGCTTCTTTCACATTGATTCCGTGAGTATTAAGCCACCAGAGATAAAAACGGACTTGAGCTTCATCACCTTTTCCGGGCGTTTTGCCTTTCTTGGTCTCATGGATAACCCCGTGCTGAAATGCCGCCCAATCTATAACGCCAACATCTCCAAGCGGAATCTCCTTCTCCTCTCTCTTAAACGCCGTCTCCTGAATATGCATTCCAATTTGGACATTGACATTTTCCAGTTCTGGCCTTATCCCATGGCTGAAAAGCCACAGCTTGCGTTTACATATATGTAAATAACTGATTTCCTTACCCGTAATATGCATATTGCTCCTTTTAAAAAACTGACGATTCAGCTATTGCGCATCTGATATTTCCAAGATGCTCAATAATACCTGCCTGATTCAGTCCGAGACTTTCTATCATGTTGTTGCTGGTAGTAATTTTACGGTCAATTATAAATTTATTCAGAGTTTTTAGTTCAAATGCTGATGCGTTCCCGTTGCGCAATTGTTCCACCATATAGTTAAGATTGTCTAATTCTGCATGATTTTCGAGTATCAGCAGTTCAGTGCCCCATTCAGACATAAAGAGTTCGGCTATAAACTGAGCTGAAAGAAAATCAACTCCAATTTCTCCAGCGCCCATAGCTTCTGAAAAAAATGACTCTATCATTGCCTCAGGAACGGGTTCTATGAAAACTTGGTTCTGGATTTTTTTCAAACCTTCTATGAGGTTAGAATCTTTGAATATTTGACTTTCCCATTTTTCAAAGAAACGGATTTCCTTCTGCCAGAATCGGATAATTTTCTGAGTCACATCCTGAAATCTATAATCTTTGAACCTGCTATCATTCTTCTTTAAAACATCGTTTAGTATTTGGAAAGAAGTGGTTTCTTCATCTGAAACAAGAGAAAATACTTCTACTTTGCACGGATAATCTCTTCCTTCTCTTCCTACCCTACCTCCGCGCTGTATCGTAGCAGCAATTCCTTGATAATCTATCAATGCATGGTCGAAATCAAGATCAACCCCGACTTCAATCATTTGAGTCGTTATGAGTGTGACAGGACGGCGTTGCATAGCCTTTTTGCAATCGGTTACTATCTGCCTTCTAAGCAAGGGAGGAACAAGCCCGTCGAGAAATACTGTCACTCTGCCAGTATCATCATTGTTAAGCAATTGGATCTGGCGCCACGGATTATAAGACCCATAGGATTTCTGAAGGAGAGGCCATGTGCCTTTTCCTACAAGATTAAGCACTATCAGGAGATTTTTATCTGTGGAATTATTAAAAGCTTCGATCCTGTTTCCCAATTCATCAATGTTTATCTTTCCAATGGATTCATAATACCGCCTGTCATCTACAGAAGGGGAGTTATAAAGCGGTTGAGTTATTTCTTTGAGTATGCGGACAGAACCAGTCAATCCGAGATATTCAAATTCTTCAAGAGGAGTGGCGGAACCGAAAATAAATTTGCAGTTATAGAGGTTGGCATATTCCCTGGCAATGCGAAAGAAGAAAGGCAATATGCTAATCGGGAGTTTATGAAACTCGTCCATGATGATAACAGAATCCCTCAACCCTATGCTTTTAATGCACCTAACCCTGTGCGGATGGCACATCGCAAGCAGGACCTGATTGAATGTAGTTATATTGTATGATTCACTAAAAGGCTGAAGAGCTATATCCAGCGAGAATTCAGTGTTAATATTACTATCTTCATTTTGAGCAAAACCGATATTCTTCTCCTGGCGGATATAGTTCCATATCTGCACATTATCCTTCTTCAGAAAATAGTCGTCATATATCTGATCTGCAATGGAAACCTGGGGAACAGAGAAAACTACCCTTTTAAGATTATGCTTTAATAGTAGTTTTTCAGCCCCGGTCAGCATAGCCTCAGTTTTGCCTAATCCAGTTGGAGCATCTATGAAATAAAAACAGGATTCATCCTCTAAAGAGTTATAAAAAGCAGCTTTAAGTTCCCTTCTTAGCCTATGTATTTCTTTTTGGCTTTCAGAAAATGTTTTTGGGATTCTCGTCAAGAAACATCTGTCAGGGTAAGCTTTCTGCCATACAGTAATATTACATGTAGTTCCGGACTGCTTTGAAGCAGACTCATGATCCTGGTAGCAGAGCCTTCCAAGAATAGACCTTGCTTTGAGAAAAGCTCTGAACCGTTCTGTGGCCGAGATTGATAACCATTGGTTGAATTCAGACACCTTATCTCCATTGAGAGGCGCGATTATCCGGAAAGTATCCCATGTACTTTGGAAAGCCAGAGTATCTATCTCTGGAAGCAGTGAGGCAATTCCTGACTTAGTATCAAGAAAGAATTTTTTTGCTTGTTCATCCTGGCAGATATAGCAAAATTCATTCTTATTCTGCCTATTGAGGCCAATGAAAGAGTGATGCGCCGAACCTGTATGCAATGCGACCAGAGACCAGAACTTCGAGTCAGTTCCATTTATTTTTCTGATTAACAGGCTCGCAAGCAGCCCTCCAGTCGCTGCATGGTGATGAGGAGATTCAATTCTTCCTCCTCTGATATAATCCTGCCAGTCAAAAGTAGCTTTTCCAGCATCGTGGCAGACACATATAATCCTCTCTTCAAGAGTAGTTGCAGCAAAACTTACTTCTCTGAGATGTTCCAATAAATCTGAGTCTGACCCATGACTTAGCAGCTTCATTGTTATGCCTTTTCTATTCTGCAGTACCCTCTGACAAACGGATCTGCCTGTATTTCTCCCGGAAAATCTGGAGTAGGATATAGCCAGTAGCCATCACTGATAATTCGTTCAAATACTTCTTCCTGATTGACTACATGGAGAGATAAGGGAGTGCACTCTCCCCATGCCACATCCTTTTTCATAGCCCAGTTTTCCTCTGAAAAAAAAGTCTCACTTATCTTGACATTTCTCAATATTCCTCTGCAAAATGAAGCTCCAAGAAATATAGGAAATGCTGGACATAACAAAGCTTTTTCTACATCTGACAGTGACTTAGCACTATTTAGTTTTATCGCTATTTCGTAATATGGCTTTTCTATAACTTGTTGTTGAATCCTGAGATTATCGTTTTTAGAAAACTCTTTATAGCCATTTACATTCCATGAGATTCTCTTCGGAAAACCACCTTTCCACCTGCAGGCTACATGATAATCGTTTGCTTCTTCCCACCTTAGAAGTTCAGAAGAAACTGGCCATGGCAGTCCTTTTTGATTTAACATTTGCAGATGTTTCTCATCCTGTTCTATCGCTCCTTGTGAACGCGGAGACGCAAAACCGAGAGCTGCGCCAATTAAACCAGCAATACTTGACGGTGCCGGTCCCAGACACGAAAAAGATCCCATTGACTCGTATGGATTTCTCCACATAGCCATATCACCAGTTAATTCAAATATGAGATATGACATGGCTTACCTTAAAATTTTATTTGGCAATTTGATGCATTATGAGTTAGATACTGTGTCTTTTGATTGCAGTCCCAATTTTTTAAGAACTCAGGCAATATTTTGTTTAGTTCAGTTATTGCATCACAATGAGAAGTAATTTTTTTCTTGTCAAGTTTGTTGAATAAGTCTGCTGGATTTTCATAACTTACATTTCCTTCTGGAAGCCAACCAACAATAAATTGAGCAAATTGAGATCTTTGAGTGAAAGAAGGATACCGATCAGAAGTATAAGCTCTCCATAATCCATTGACAAACAATTCCATCCATCCTGATGCGCCTGATTTATTCCAATCTATCAACTTGTGATGTTCTGCATTGATGCGCAGCATATTCAGGTTAAGCTCCCATAATGACAAAATAAACCCGTATTCAAGAGAATCGACAGACGCTGAACCTGAGGCTTCATTTACTCTACCATCTTTCTCTCCAGGAAAAGCATTGTTTCTGCCTAAAGAAAAAATCTCACAAGAATGAAATGTAGAAGGCCTGAAAAGTGTATTAATAGCATTCGTTACATTATATTTATCTTTTTCTACAGCTTGAACATAACCAAATAAAGGTAAATCCAGACAATGATTTAAAGCACCTTTTTTATCTTCATTTGTTATCTTGTAGGCCTCTCTGATTTGTTTGAGCCGTGTAGCAAAATTTCTCGATTTGCCAGCTTGATCTTCCTTTTCATAAAATATAGTTGCTTCAGGAGTTCCAATGCTATTAGCAGCTGCATATGACTTAATTCCTCTCCTTACATGATGTTTAATGTGTACATCGGAGGTTTCTACCTGCATTGTTTCATTATTAATCCTTAAAGTAGAAGTATAGGGATCTAGATTGGGTCTAGCTTGAATAGCTTCATATCCAAATAGAATGTAAGCATTACCTGATTGAGCTGATATTTTTTTTACTGAAATCATTTTTAACCTCTTTGTTATTTGTTAGTTGTTATATACAAGTCCCATTATCAATCCTGAATTGAATATATCTTTACGGCTATCTTCTACGCACGAATTTATAAATGGTAATGTGTTACAGTTGTATTTGTTCTGTTCTTCAAGATTGATTAATAATCCAATACCTTTCGTTACAACTGATACGATCTGCTCTCCTCTTAACGTAGATGGATGACGGCCTTGTGTTACTGAAAATTTCCTACCTGACTTTGTTACTTTATCATTGAGATGACTTAACAGCATACCTGTTAATGCTCCTCTTATAAATATATCAAAATCTTCATCAGGAATTCCATGCCATGCCTTAATAACGAATGCATCTAACTTTTCTTTCTGCCAATCCCATAGAGAATCATAAACTTCTCCTACGAGCTCAATTGGTTTTGGACAATCTTTTCTCATATTGAATACCCCTTTTTCAGTATATTTAAATTGTTCTACTAAAGTAAGTTCGTTATTAAATTCATTAGTGTTTAACTTGCTTGGATTACATCTGGCAATATGTATCAAATGTTGGAGACGGCGCAAACATGATATAATTCGAAAATATTCCCTAGCTTTAGGTTTTTCACCTCCAATAAGTACTTCACCAGAAAAAGCTTTGCAAAACCTTTGAAAGTTATTAAATATCTCATAGGCTGATATATATGTCTTTTGCAAAGAAGAAGTAAATAATCTCGTCCAATATTGATAAACACTAGCTGTGTCTTTATCTTTACGGGTAAGAACGGCTTTCATATACTCCACAACTACAAACTGAGTATATTTTTGTAATATTTCCTGATTGATACAGCTTAAATAATTTAACGATATTCCAGGAAATACCTGTTGAATAACAAGTTTCTTCTTGTTTTTCCCACATGCCTCAATATTCACTAGAAACAGAGTAGCTTTAGCATGAATCGGAACAGGAATAATAGATGGGTTAGGTGTTATTAATCGCTCGATATCTTCATTCGTATTTTGTTTCTTATTCTTTGATAGAAAAGCATCTCTCTTACTGTTTTCTGAGTCAACAAATTGTTTTAGTTTACTATATTTAAAATCTCCTTCAGGCAAAAATACTAATTTTGATGAACTAGGATTTGGGGCTACTTTAACCCAATATTCGAGTGTATTAGAGCAGATTTCAGTAAGTTTATTGCGTGGCGTAATGCTTACAGTTCCCATCAATCTTGTAAATTCTGAATTTGTTATCTTATCCAACTTGTATTTAATACCAAAGGCATTTCTTCCTAATCCAGATCCCATCTGAAATTTATCAGATACAATCTCTTTTCCAGATACCTTTGGAGAAGTAAAAAAAGACATAACTTCGAGAGAGCGCTCAATATTTACTCCTGATTCAATAAGATCATCCCAATCATCCTCCTTTCTCCCTGATAGTCCAAGTACAATTTTAGTATTATCAGAAAGAGTACAGAGAATAGGCAATACCCATTTTTCTCCTTTAAGTGGTTTAAATTTAACCCAATCTTTTGTCAGTTTCTTTGTCTTCTTATTTTCTATAAGGTTTTCAAAAAGAGAAATCTCTTTTCTTATGGCATCTGCTGCTGCTTTGTCAAAACTTTCAATCCAATGCAAAAACCCAACCGAGTATCTGAGATAAATTGCTGCTTTAGCAACTCCGCCAAAATTCGGCCATCCATCCTTGTAAAATATGTTGCTTCCACTAAACAAAGGAATCTTACCAAATTCACATTCTGCAGCAAAAAATTCACGCCAACTGCCATTTAACACATTGCTGCCATCGGCAGTATCATCATAATGGAGCAAACTACGCGGAACCAATTCTTCACCAACAATTTTCCATTCTGCCAAACCTTTGTCTTCTGTATAGCCTTCCAGTTCGGCAAGATATACATCTACAGTACTATCGGCTTTCAGATCATAACGGTCGCTTTGCGCCAGTTCATCTATATATTTTAAGAGCATATTCTTCCCTCCTCGATGAGGCCGTAACCCTGAGAGTTCATGTCGCCGAGACCGCAGGCCCAGATAAGGCGTTGTATTGGGATTGGCGCAGTAACTTTGACAGGACAGCGCCAGGTTTTTATGACGGTGTTTTTCCCTGTATGCATAATAGTTCGATAGGCTTTCTCTTTCGATAAAGGCAGAAAGTCAACGGAGATTGGATGTTTGTCAGGAGTAACATTCTCAATCCCGGCATCTCTGAGCCAAGCAGAGGCAATGTCGGGGCGGATTTCCTGAAGTCTATGAAACTTGTGATAAAGATTTGAAGCTAAAAGTTCAACGCAATCAGGAGAGTCTTCGACTCTTTTATCAGGGTAGATAAAAAGTTTTCTATCGCTCCCTTTCTGACTCCAAGATGTGCAGATTGAACCAGATTGTCCAAATGGTTTCCAGATCATTTCTTCCTTGAGTTCCGGTGGAGCAATAATGTTAATACATGTGATTTTAAAATTCTTGTTCAGGAGTTTTATATTCTGAGACTTCAAGAGGCTTTCGCCAATGGAGTTAAGAAGTTCGGGCCATGGGCTTGCAATCCTGAACCAAACATTGTGCCCTAGAAGCATTTTCTTTCTTGGTTCTCCATCCACCTGAACAAGTTTCATAGGGAAACTATTAAGAGGAGAAAATGTAAAGAGCTTTAGTTTGTTTTTGTGTTCGCCTTCATGAAGTTCATTAGCCAATTCAGGGCGAACGGAATCGATTTGTTTCATGATTACCGAATGAAGAGCGTATAAATAATCAAACGAAAGCAAACTCTCCTCAAAAGGTGACATCTTAATTTCTATCTGCATATAAGCTCCTATGTAAAATCCTAGTTAGAAATAATTCTTATGATTTATATTCTTCTTTCAGCGAATATCTTGCGCATACCCCCCACGTTTATAGGATTATATTCGATTAGAGACAATAATCATCTTATTATTTCAAAAGAGTAGTTGCGATACCAGGACATATAGCGTCTTACTTTAACAAAGGCAGGAAAAATTATCAGATATTTTTAGCTCACTGTAAAATCAGGGATCAGTGCTGTTTGTCGCGCATTATTACAAAGATTTTATCCATAGCTGAAACAAAAAAAAGAACGGGACTGTAAATACCCTTGGCACTTATAGTCCCGTTCCCTGAAATTTAAGCTAATTCCTGCTTTTTAAGCAATAACTTGAATAGGCCAACACCTGATTCTAAGTCAATATCAGTAATAAACCTGCATAAGCTGATTAACTGTAGGAATAGAGCTGTCACTCTTAATATTGTTTACATACTCGACAAAGCTTTGCGGAGCATTGGCCGGGTCATAAATAGCTGTAATAAGATCACCGAGTCTTACGGAAGACATATATATCTGTAAGGCTGCAATAGGCCCCATGGCTTCAACATAGGCATTTGTAGGGGGCGCAATTGTGCCAATTTTAGAGGGATTAACCGACCCGTCAGGAGCATATCCACTTCTGCAAGAGGACGCATTTCCATCTGAAGCAGCAGAAGAGAGAATAGGCCCAAGTCCGTTGCAGACATTAGCTACAGCTGTAGCATATGACTGGGTAGTCCAAGACATGATAAGATCACTGCTGCATCCGACGTTATTGTCTATATTGGGCTTGTAAGAAGCGTAAGTTTCCTTCAGGGAGTTTGCAATGTCAGTAATCTGTGAAGCTGCAGTATAATCAATATAAATCTGGGTATCTGAGTCGCTGTTATTGTTTAATACCGGCACAAAAGTATCCCCGGGATTATCCCAAAGCTCGTGAAGTTCTGAAACATCCATGTAACTATTGTTGCCTTTTAGTTTGTAATCACTAGAAAAATGAATTTCGTTGCCGCCATAGCTGGTCTCCGTTACCCCGCTTTCAACAAACATCGGATTGCTCATATGAAGAGGCTCTGTATTATCTCCTGTAAGGTGTATCAGATGCCTTAACGCAAAAACCACCTCATTGTTGCTGATCTGGCTGGCTGTAGATGGGTCTTGGCTCATAGCCAGGGATTTTATGCAGCTTCTGAGAACATAATAAAGGTCGTCATTTGCAGCCTGGCTGGGAGTCGGCTGTGCATCAGCACTTATCTGCGCGCTGGCAATATCAAGAGCTGTCGCAGTGTCCAGATTGGCAACCTGCCCATAATTAAAATTAATATCAATAAAATGAGCATTTGCATAAAAGCTCTGTGCTGCAGAGCCTGCCTGCCCCCATCCGCTCACAGGAATGTATTTTATATCATCAGGCCATGGAGAAATAGCAGAAGCAAGATAGTTCTCTGGGTTTTTCACATTAGAATTAACTGTACATGTTATCGGCCCCGGTACACTCAACTGTGTCTGTAGTAAAGGAACGATAGCTTTCTGTGAGGTTGAAGACGCATACTGGTATCCGAGGTAAGCAATAACAGTATGGGCTGTCACTCCCCAGCCAAAGCCATTAACCGAAATTAGAAGTGCGGCCATTGATGCAATGATAGTTTTTTTCATTTGTGCTCCCCTTTTATTGATTTAATTTTTAATACTCCAAAACATTATCTAAATAAAACCCAATAATTAGCAAGGCTTTTATCAACAGCATTCTATCTTATAAATAGATACTTTATCATAAATATAAATAACTGCGAAATACAAAATCTATATCAACTGCTATCAGTTCTCTTCATACCATGAAAAATAAGACAAACACTTAGAGAAATAAATCATATGCTACGGCTTTATATAATAAGCTGCCTATAATCCAACTATAGCCTGCAATTGATTTAACCTTAACTTTGGCGTTTTGACAGAAGTGGATGCTTCAGGTAAAATCAAGCTGAACATCTCTCTTTCGTCGAAAAATACTACAGGGTAAATATGAACATATTCTCTGATAAATAGTTGAGCATAAATCTCATAGCGTCTTACCTTAGCAAAGACAGGGGAACTTGTTAGATATTTTTAGCTCACTGTAAAATCCGGGATCAGTGCTGCTTGTCCCACATTTTCTTGTAGAACCCATTGAGATGCATGAGTTCCTGATGATTCCCCTGTTCAACGATTTTGCCTTGCTGCATCACAAATATTTTATCCATAGCTACAGCAGAAGAGAGACGGTGGGTCACGGAAATAATTGTCTTGCCGTTTTTGGCAATATTGGCAAGTGTAGCATTTATCGCGGCTTCACTTACAGGATCCAAAGCTGAAGTAGCTTCGTCCAATATCAAAATGTTGCCGCCTCTTAAAAGTGCCCTGGCTATTGCTATGCGCTGCCTCTGCCCTCCTGAAAGCATTCCGCCTCTCTCTCCTGCTTTCGTTCTGTATCCTTCCGGTAAACTCATGATAAAGTCATGTATCTCAGCCTGTTTTGCAGCATTGTAGATCTCATCGGGCGTTGCATCAAGTTTAGCTGCCAGCAAATTATCAATCAGTGATACATTGAAAAGAATATTTTCCTGCAGGACTATCCCGAGTTGATTACGCAAAGACGCCTGAGTAACAGTTTTTATATCTATGCCGTCGAAAGTGATGCTGCCTTTGTCCGCATCATAAAATCTCATGATAAGACTTAGGATTGTGCTTTTGCCGCAGCCACTGGGGCCTACAAAAGCAACAGTGGAGTTTTTAGGTATTATAAAGCTGACACTATCAAGGTTTATTGTTTCCTTTGTATAACCAAATGTAACATCATTGAAACTTATCCGGCTGCTGAAAGTTGGTAGCTCTCTGGGAGAAAGGCTGTCTGTCACAATGGGTTCTACTGACAGGATATCATTAATCCTGTTTATGCCCACATTGCATTGAACCAGCATTGGCATAAAAGAACTTATTGTCGTAAGAGAATAACAAAGCCCGAAAAACAGTGCCTGAAAGGCTACCAGCTGCCCCACCTGAAGATAACCTTTTACTGTCATAAATGAGCCAATAGCAAATATTACTGTCTGAAGGACTATCAGCCACATCTCGCCAAACCTGCCAACAAATGTACTAAGGAATAAAGACTTATGCATGCTCTTAAAGAAAAAGTCATTGCTCTTTTTGAAATAATAGGCTGCCAAGTCCTGTAAATTCAGAGCTTTTATAACAGTCTGGGAAGTGATATTGACTTGTACATCGGAAATAGTCCTTGCTTCAGCTCTTTTCCTTTTGGAATTTATCTTCTCTGCCCTAGCTCCATAAACGATAGGTCCAACGAAACAGGCAGGAAATATCAACATTGAAATCAAAGCAAGCCTCACATCCATAACAAAAAGCAATATGACATTTATCGATACGTTAATGAGAGGTATCAGGAAATAGCTCGGAGCATAAACGATTGACTCTTCGACTTTTGACAAGTCGCTGGAAAATTTTGAGAGCAGTTCCCCAGGCTGAGTGGAAGCATAAAAGCCTATTGACAAATTTTGCATATGGCAAAAGGTTTTGTTTCTTATCTGCCTCAGAATATCAGAGCAATGGCCAAGATAAATATAATCTCTAAATATTTTAGATATGGCTATGACTACTGAAAGGATTGCCATAGATGTAAAAACAATAATAAGAAAATTGTAATTTTTAGGAATAATACCTTTATCTATTATGAAAGAAAAACTGTAGCCTACGACTGAATCAAAACCGGCACTAAGCATTGCCAGAAACAGGACAAAAACTATTTTTATTTTGTTATTCCTATAAAAATCCCTGAAACCAACTTTTTCGGTTACCATCTCCGTTACATCTCCTAATATTTCGTACATTTATAGTTATAAAAAAATATCTATCAAGGAATTAAGGGAAGCGGACAGAAGAGGCTTTGAAGTTGGCATAGACGACTTGTTTGAGTTTAAGGTTCATCTTCTTAAAAGAACCGTATGTTATCAAGGATGATATTTCTACTCCGCCGATCTCAAGGGTAACTTCTACTCCGTTAACCATGTTTTCAATATCACTTACGACGCCTCTGAAGTTGTTTCTGGCACTGGATTCAAAGGAATCAAGAGATAGGATCACATCCTCGCTTCTTATTATTATGCTATGCTCATCTGAAACAGGAATTTCAGGCGGCGGAATATAAAAAACAATCGGCCTGTCTTTGCTTTTCGCGAGGGTAAACGCACAAATCCCGTCATCATCAGCAGGAGAAACGGTACCTCGATAGAAATTTTTAATTCCTACGAATTTAGCAATGAATTTAGATTTCGGGTGCCTGAAAACATCTTCAGGCAAACCTTCCTGGGTTATGGTTCCGTCCTCAATAACGGCTATTTTTGTAGCCAAAGCCAGAGCTTCCTCATAGTCATGGGTGACATGTATAATAGTAATGGGTTTATTTTTATTTTCCTCTCCGAAATAGACCAGCCCCTTATTGATCTTTCTCAAGAGGCTTCGGATCTCGTATTTGGATTGTGCGTCAAGCGAAGACAAAGGTTCATCCAGAAGCAAACATGAGGGATTAGTAACAAGAGTCCTGGCCAAAGCTACCCTGTGCGATTCGCCCAAGGAGAGAGTTTCAGGGTATCGGTCTAGAAGGAGAGTAATATTGAGAAGGTCGATAACTTTTAAGATATTCTCATTTAGCATATGCTGTTCAGAACGTTTCAGAGGAAAGTAGATATTTGCCTTCACTGTCATGTGAGGAAAAAGAGAATGGTTCTGGAAGACGAATCCTACTTTTCTTTTTTGAATAGGAAGCCTGGCTGCATCTTTGCCACCAATACTCACTTTACCGGACAAAGGTGTTTGCAAACCTGCTATTAGTTCAAGAATCAGGCTTTTACCAGAACCGGACTTTCCGAGCAGGACAAAATACTCTCCATCAGCAACGTCAAGCGTGATATCTTTGAGAGAAAAGCCTTTGAATTTTTTATTTATTGAGTCAAGTTTGATCATATCTTTCATCCGTACCTGGAATATTCGGATTTATTTCTTGCCTTACCGGACAACGTTCTAAAAAGAATAAAAATAATAATACAGACAATAATGAAAAGCACGGAAACCGGCTGTGCGTATTTCAACCCAAAAGTATTGAACCTGTCATAAATCAAGACAGAAGTAACCATCGGATGGTAGGCAATGATTACAATGGCGCCAAACTCGCTCAACCCCCTGCCCCACATCATTACAAAACCCGATAAAATAGCTCTCCAGGCCAGAGGGAGACTTATCTTAAAAAATACTTTTGCTGGTGAAACACCAAGCGTATAAGCCGCTTTTTCCAATTGGATAGGAACAGATTCGAAACCATCTCTGGACGCATTAATAAGATATGGAAGGCTTATAAAGGCCATCGCGATCATTATTCCTGCAGGATGGTCTACAAAACTTATGCCCAAATAGTTTGAACAAAATCTCCCCACAGGAGTCCCCCTGGCGATTATTCCCAGAATAGCTATGCCTGCGGCCGAATGCGGAATCATGACAGGTATGTCTATCAATCCGCATACAACTTTCTTTAAAGGGAATTCAGTCCTTGCAAGAAAATAAGAAAAAGGGACAGCCAGCAAAGAAAAAAGGAATGTAACAAGTATGGAGGTCCAAAGCGTGAGCCAGATGCTGTTATATACTGCTTTGTCCTTTGCTGTCTCTATCAAAGCAGAAGGGGATGAGCTCAACCCCATAGAGACAAGCGGCGCCACAATAAACAACATGACAGCACCGCCTAAAAGGATGAGCAGCAAACGAAAAGGAGAAATTTTTGAAACAGTTATCATTATTATCTTTTTTAATTTCAGGTACCGCCAACAATTACAAAGAGCCGTCCTTACGTTGGCGTTGAGATCTTAGGGTTTCGTATTTACTCTGTCGCGTATTTTTTCAGTGCTTCGGGCAATTCTTTATATGTCGCGGTCTGACTTGGAACTACTGAAGGCTGTCCGTTATCTTCCATTATTTTCGAACCTCCGTCTTTACTCAAAATATATTCAACAAATTTTTGAGCAAGCTCAGGGTTCGGAGAATCTTTCGGTATAGTCAGTCCGTAAATCATAGGCGCCCCCTTTTGTTCTATAAAAGATCCGGGAGTTTTTCCCGCAATATCTACTGATACCTGAGAATAATATTTCTCAAGTTTAGGGTCTCCAAGATTAACCTGAGGAGGAAGCTGCACGAATTTTAAACCATGCTGAATTGCCACAGAGCGATATAGGAATATGTAGTCAATCTGTCCGGCTTGAAGAAGTGAAATCAAGTCAACTTCCATGGGCCTCATCAGAACTGATTCTGATTTCTTGTTGTTGACTATCGAATCGTATAAATTTTTGTCTTTATAAAATATGGAAGCAAGTTTCAGAGCAAGCAAAGCTCTGTAACCGCAAGGGTCGTCATTAGGATTTGAGCGCCCGCAAACTACATCAGGCCTTTCCAAAATTTTGTACCAGTTATCGCTGTTTATTTCAGATGCGTATTTAGATTTGTCTGTATAAACTATTGCCATTTGATTAGAGGCAAATTTAATACACCATGAAGCATATTTCGGGATGAGAACCTGGTCTATAACTTTGTAGTCCGCAGAGAGAAAAACATCGCAAGGCTTATGAAGGTCTGCAATCTTCCTTGCACACATGACACTCCCGTCTGCCACATTGGCAATATTCACAGAAGGGTTCTCTTTCTCAAAACCTTTTATCATCTCCTTAACAGGCAAACTCAGGCTGCCCGCATGAAAAACAACTAAAGTATTTTTGCTCTCCTGTTTCCCCTTATCAGAACAGGAAGAAAGTATGAAAGCAAAGCCTAAAAAGGCCAGAAATGTAAGTAATTTTCTAAATTTCATAATCTGCTCCCATTATTTATCTTTTATTATTGAAACGTAATTCAGATAAAGATTTGATTGCCCTGTCCGAGAAAAAGTCAGCGCTAGGAAATAGCATGAACTTTCCGTCATCTTTTCCTTCTGTATTTACAAAAAGGACATTTCTTTGATCATTTCTGTTAAATATTTCACTAAAAGTATAGGCACAACGGTAACTATCAGTAGATATGACTTCAAAAACACCGTTTTTTATATTGTCCTCATTCAAAGGATAATATTGATTCAATACATAATTTAAAGGAATACCTGTAAAGGATTCAATTCCATGAATTCCTCTCCCCCTTCCATAAAATACTGTGGGATAAGAGTATTCTTTGTACGATAACGGAAACTCATTAATAGTAGTTACACTTTTGCCGTTATCACTTAACTCAAGTTTGCCCTTAACTGCTTTTTTGCTGTTTCCAGCCTCATCAAGCTTTATAGATTTAATGGTTATGGTTGCAGGAGAAAGAATATTTCTTTCAGTAATCAGATCATCTCCTGCAACTATTTTCATCTTATCAGGCAGAGGCCATTTCACGTCGACAGCATGCGGTAATATGGGAGCAACACCTGTAGCTATTATTAAATTGAAGCGGTTAGTCGGATAATATATTTCCCCCCAGGAGAAGACTACTGTATCGCCTGATTTGTTTTTTATCACAACATATAGGTCAACTACTGACTTGAATTCTCCTCCGGTTCTCTTGATTTTTACTGTATTAAGAATGTCATAAAGAGAATACCCTTCATAGATGTACGAACCTACAAAGTGTGGGAGTCCATCCTTGAATAAGGTCTCTTTTGTTATTACCTGATGCAGTGGAAGAGCAGAAAAATCCACTTTCCCGGGATTTGCTACTTCCCCGTCTATATAGATGTCATTAGTTTCAAGAGATAGCGTAGGCTGATTGTCGTAAAAGTCATTAGTTGAATCATTTGTGTCATACGCATTTGTCTGAAAGGTACAGACTGATAATAAGAAAAGGACAGATGCAATCATCTTGTTCATATTATTTTTCCGTTATTTAAAATTAAAAAACTTTCAATCACAGACTCTCTTTAATAAAAAATCCTTGAGGAAGATTGTACCCACGGGCTGCAAGGAGACCTCTCAAAATATCCGGCCTGTCTGTTATTATGCCATCTACTTTCCAATCTATCATCTTTTCCACTTCAGCATAGTCAAATTCGCTCCCTTCCTGTTCCGGCCAGCCCCAAACAACCACTTTCAAACCCAGTTTGTGAGCTTCTTCAAGTTCCTTTTTTGTCAAATCTTTCTCATACGGTTCCCAACAGTATCCACCAAAATGTTTTACCATTTTAGGCAATGAATAATCATAATCTTTTGGCTTAAGCCCTGCTATCCATGTACCTTTTTCCGTATCGTCCATCACTTCTGTAGTGTGGTCTGTGAGATAGGCTGTTTTAATTTTGGGGTCAAGTTTATTCAATTCTATAAGGCATTGCCAGTCGAAAGCCTGAACTTCAGTCCTGTCAATAATCCCTTCTTCTCTCATAAGTTTGTAGAGAGCTTCGGCAAATTCTTTAGGTGTAGCTGTCAAGTCCGGCTTTGTAGGATCATTTTTTATTTCTATCTGAAAACCCACCTTGTCCCCTGCAACTTTTTTTACGTAATCGACCACTTCTTTCAACGTAGGAATGCAAGTATCCACAGACCTCTGATGAGGAAAATAAGAACCATACGGAGCTCCCGGCTTAAGTTTCCCCACATTATATTTCTGAACTTGCTCCAAAGTCATAGAATGAATCGGTATAGCTTCAGTAACCCAGTTTCCGTTTTCATCCCTTGTCAGATTTGGATTCAGACCCAAATCATGGGTAATTACAATTACACCGTCTTTTGTCATCCCAATATCCATGTCCACATAGTCACTTCCGAGACGCAAAGCTTCCACGTAAGCAGGCATCGTCTGTTCCGGCATAAGCCCCCTGCCAGCCCTGTGAGCGTAGATTTGGATAGTTTTGCCTTCCGTAGGTATTCCATTGTATTTCACGACAGAGCTTTCATCTCCAAAGCATAGCAATGCAGACATAAAAAGTGCCCCCGTACAAAGTATTTTGTTTAAACGCATTCATTTCTCCTCTTTTTTAATTTATATAAAGATGCAAAATTTATATTATTATGGGTTAAGTTTATCATATTCGTGATAGAATCGAAAGAATTGAAACCCGTTAATTAATATAAATTCAGAACAAGGCTATATTTGAGCCTAATAAATATCTAAACTCAGGTTATTCCAATGATTAGAGACGATGTTAATATCACCAAAATAGAACCGCTTTTAACTCCATATGAACTTAAAGCCAAACTTCCGCTCTCCCAACATGCTTCTGATGCGGTAATCAACCATAGGGGAACTATTCAGAACATAATGGATAGGAAGTTAAACAAATTCATCGTGATTGTAGGGCCTTGCTCAATTCACAGTTCTGAAGAGGCTCTTGAATATGCCAGAAAACTGAGAGCTCTCAATAAGAAAGTAGAAGACAAGATTTTTACAGTAATGAGGGTCTATTTTGAAAAACCTAGAACGACAGTTGGCTGGAAAGGCATGATTTACGACCCTGAACTAAATGAATCATGCAATATGGCAATGGGATTGGAAAAGGCCAGAAAATTGCTTCTCCAGATAGATGAAATAGGACTGCCTACAGCTACAGAAATCCTTGATCCTGTCACTGCTCAGTATATCGCTGACCTTATTTCATGGGCAGCCATAGGAGCAAGAACGACTGAATCCCAGACTCACAGGCAATTAGCAAGCGGCTTATCTATGCCGGTAGGCTTCAAGAACACTACAGACGGAAGTATCAAAACCGCGGTCGAAGCCATACAATCAGCCATACACAAACACGCCTTTCTGGGTTTGCTAGAAGACGGTAGAAGCGGAATATTCCAGACAAAAGGCAATCCATATGCGCATATGGTACTCAGAGGTGGGACCAGCGGGCCAAATTACACTTCCGAATACACGGCCTTTGCAAGAGAACTCCTGAAAAGAATGGGGCTAAAACCAAACATCATTATTGACTGCAGCCATGCGAACTCCAATAAACTGGCATCTAACCAAAAGGCAGTGCTTAAGGATGTGGTTAACCAAAAAACATCAGGTGAAAACAGCATAATAGGAGTAATGATTGAAAGCAACCTTCTGCATGGCAAGCAAAACCACGAAGACAAAGAAAAACTTAAATACGGAATCTCCATCACGGACGAATGTTTAGGCTGGGACGATACAGAAGCATTGTTGCTTGAAGTTCACTCTAAACTTTAATTTTGCCTAGAAAGAGGTTTTTTGGATTCTCCCTGACAAGAAAATATTAAATACCCTGACTCGTAGTGACTTGCTGAACGTCCTTAGGTTTAAGTTTTCCTGCCAGATAAAACAGAAGAATCATGGATGCTGGAAAAATAAAAAGCGCCACATAATAAGGCACGACAGGATTTTCAAAAACGCCTAAATCCAATTTGTCAATAACATGCAGAAACCAGCCGACCAAAGGCTGCATAACTATCGCTCCGATGGCTCCGCCAAGGACATTTGTGAGAGCCAAAGCCGTGGCGCTCACTTTCTCTCTGGCTATGCTTTTAGTTATGGCAAAAGGCAAAATATACCCGGAGCATATCATCCCAAGAACGAAATAACACGCATACATAAAATAACTATCTTTAAGCGGAAGATAAAGCAGACATATAAAAATAAAAAAAGCCATAACCGTGCATATGCGGATCATCATTATTTTGTTCCTAACTCTATTGGATATAATAGCCATTACAGGCCCGAACGCCGCAGACCCCAAATACATCAAAGAGACAATTTTCCCGGCATCTTCCAAACCTATCGAATATTTCGTCATAAGAAACGGCACACCCCACAATCCCGCAAAAGCACTCAATGGCGCAAAAAGCAAGCCGCAGCACATTCCGCTTATCCATATTTGTTTATTTCTGATGACAATGGCAAAAATATGAAAAGCGCTATGTCCGCTGGATTTCCTGAGGTTGTTCCTATCTTTTCTTACGGCAGGCGACTCTTTATCCTTAACCAAAAAAACAGCCATTATGAATATGACAAAACCTAGGATAGACAGAAGAAGCGAAGTGTTTCTCCAACCATAATCATCTACAGTCACTGCCAACACACTGGTACCCAACACCCCTCCTAGATTGGCTACTGATTCGGTAAGGGCTACGAGTATCGCAAAAATCTTGAATTCAAACCACTTCCCTGCCGAATAGAACGCACAAGTGAATGCCGATGCCGCAAAAAAACCTATTCCCATTCTGGTGACTAAAGCCCACACCAAGCCATTGGAAAAGGCAAAAAGTACCGCAAAAAAAGTACACCCCCCCAAAGAAATCAAGGTGATTCTTCTCGTGCCGAACTTATCGACAATCGAACCTATCGGCATTTGCATGATAGTGTAGAATATGCCGTAGCTTGCACCCAGTACTCCTATCCAAATATCGTTTAACTGAAATTCATTCTTCAACGGCTGTATCATAAGGGTAATCGAAAACTGCAAAGAAAATATGAACAAAGGAAAAAGAGTAAGCGTACCCCAAGTAATCAGGCCGGTAAGTTTACTATTCGCTTTATCGTTGATTATTTCAGACATAGTTGATCTCTTATTTTAGTAAATATCGACACCTATAAAAGTATCTGCGATTTATTAAAACAATCAATAGTGAGATTTTTCGTTTGACTCTTTCTTCAACATACTTATAGTTAAGCAGGATTTGATTAAGCTGCACAATATGAGACAACTATGAGCAATAAAAATCAAAAGCATCAGGTTGAAAGTGAGGCAAAATTTGAGCTTCTTTTCAATAATATGACTGAAGGCGTAGCACTGCACCGCCTGGTTTTTGATGAACATGGAAACCCTTCAAACTATGTTATAGAAAAAGTTAATCCCCAGTATGAAAAAATTCTTAGATTCAACAAAGGGGATATTGAAGGTTCGTTAGCAACTATTGCATATAAGACGCAAAAAGCCCCCTACCTTGATGAATATTCCAAGGTTGCCCTTACGGGGCAGCCTTATCACTTTAATACCTATTTCCCACCTTTAAGCAAACATTTCTCTATTTCTGTCTCCCCCTGGGGAAATAATGGTTTTGCGACAATATTCTCCGACGTTTCCGAGCAAAACAAAGCCCAGGAGGAACTCCAGCTCAAAAGAACGGCATTCAACGCAGCAATTAGCGCCAATATCATTACTAACACAAACGGTATAATTGTTAAAGTTAATAATGCATTCTTTAAAACTTGGGGTTACGCGAAAGACGCTGTTGTTTTAGGTAAACACATTACATATTTGCTTCAGGACAAAAATCAGGCTCTTGTCATTACTCAATCCCTTGATACCACAGGAGAATGGAGAGGTAACTATGTAGCCCAAAAACAAGACGGTTCCACTTTTATAGCGCTTGCACTGGCTACTACGCTCAAGAATAATAACGGACACCATATTGGATACCAATGTTCAGTTATAGATGTCACAGACTGTAAACGCGCAGAAGAGCAAAGCATACTCCTTATAAAAGAAAAAGAGCTTCTTCTTAAAGAACTACATCACAGAGTTACAAATAATATAAGCGCCATAAGCAACCTTCTGATGCTTCAGGCTGAAACTATTTCCAATCCCGAGGCAGCATCCATTTTGACTGACGCCAGAAATCGCCTCAAAAGTATGGGTTTGCTCCATAAGAAGCTCTATAAATCTGAAAACATGCAGGACTGCCATGTAAAAGAATATCTGTCTTTGCTTATAGAAGAAATATTGGTGGTTTTTCCGAATAGAAAAAACATTAAAGTCGAAAAACATTTGGACGATTTCATTCTTACTCAGAAGGTACTGTTCCCTTTGGGCATTATCATAAACGAACTGCTTACTAATTCTATGAAACACGCATTCGTTGACAAGGACGGCGCACTCATAAAAGTCAGCTTGACCAGAGATGAAAAGCTTGTAACTCTTGTAATAGAAGATAATGGCAACGGTATTCCACTGGAAAAGACCAGGGAGTCAAACGGTTTCGGAATGACCCTGATCAGTTTGCTTACGGATCAGCTTAAGGGCAATCTTCAAATAGAACGCGAAAACGGGACAAAATTCGCTCTAAATTTCGAGTTAAGCTAATTTCTGATTTTTCCAAGGCTTTCCATCTTTAGTATGCAATCTGCACTTTTTTCTGTTGATTCCCACCACCAGCGGCCAGATCTATTATCATCACCTTTTCTTATAGGCCTTGAACAAGGAGCACATCCAATGCTCGAATAACTGCAATCGTAAAGCTTGTTGTAAGGAACTCTATTTGCCCTGATATAATCCCAAACGTCTATTTCTTCCCAATCGGCCAAAGGATTAATTTTAAACAAATTGAAAGTGTCATCCCATTCGATCATCTTAATATCTTTTCGGCTCATGTCCTGCTCTCTTCTGAGCCCTGTTATCCAGACATTGAGAGTCGATAGTTTTTTTCTGAGAGGCTCTACTTTACGGATCAAACAGCACTGTTTTCTTTTCTCTACGCTTTCATAAAAGAGATTTGTTCCATGCTCGCTTACCATATTCTCTACACTGAGCGTGTCAGGCAACAAAACTTCAATTGAAACTCCATATTTTCTTCTGGTTAGTTCTATTGTATCGTGTGTACTCTGAGGCAACCTGCCTGTATCAATAGTAAATATCTGAGCATTCTTATTTAGTTTTAAAAGTATGTCAGTTATTACCTGATCCTCGATGCTAAGACTTGAGGCCAAAGCAAGCTTAGGCACGCCAAACTCATTGAGAGCCCATTCAAGTATTTCCTGAGCTGATTTATTTTCGAACTCTGTTTGCAAAGCTTTTAAATTATCTAATACATTCATACTTATTCCTCACATTTGATATTATATACTTTCATAACTTCTGCCAGAATATTTCAGTCTTAACGAACTATATATGTCTTTTCAATAAGGCTTAAAATCTAAAGGCAATTTGATGTTTATTTTTTAAAGAGCCTGTCATATTGATTAGCCCAATAGCTTAAGACAAAATCAGCTCCTGCCCTAAAAATAGACAAAAGAGATTCCGAGGCCATCGGATACAGATCGCCATAACCCTCTTTTGCCGAAGCATGAAGCATGGAATACTCACCGCTGACATTGTAAGCAGCCAACGGTAAATTTGATACCTCCCGAAGTTTCGAAACAACATCAAGATAAAAAAGAGAGGGCTTGACCATTAGTACATCCGCCCCTTCCTTTTCATCCTGCAATGATTCTCTTATTGCCTGACGAAAATCATTCGGCGGAAGCTGATATGCTCTTCTATCCCCAAACTGCGGAGCGCAATCAGAGGCAGACCTGAAAGGCCCATACATGAAAGAAGCAAATTTAGTCGAATAACTCATAATCAGAGTTTCCTTAAAATGATTCATTTCCAAGATATTCCTTATAGAAGAAACCTGCCCGTCCATCATTGCACTTGGAGCAACACAATCCACACCAGCTTGAGCATGAGACAAAGCAATTTTAGCCAAGGCTTCATTCGTTTTATCCATATCCATTTTGCCGTATTCATCAAATAAACAGCAGTGTCCGTGTTCGGTATATGCACACAAGCATATATCAGTACAAACCAACAAGTCAGGGAAATTCATTTTAATCAGATGAACGGCATTCTGAACTACTCCGTTCTCTCTGTACGGATACTCTGGAAATGGAGCTTTCTTTGCGTGGTCTTTCATCACGCCAAAAATCATTATACCTCCAATCCCCATGTCAACAATCTGCTCCAGATCATCCAGCAGCATATCAGATGAATACCTATACTGGTTGGGCATTGTAGCTATCGGTTCTTTTACTCCCTGTCCTTCAATGACAAATACAGGCCATATAAATTTACCTGGGACAGGTATTTGCATTCCAAGCATCTCCCTCATAGCGGGAGTTCGTCTTATTCTGCTCAGGCGAAAATTCTTATCTCTTTCCATAGACTTTGCCATCCATCCTATCGATTTTTAAACAATTTTGCATGCAGAAACTTTTGATAATATTCATCGAATCAACCAAGTTCAATATCTTGCATCCACGCTCTTCTCTCAAACAGCCCAAAAAATACCAACACTGATTATCTTTATATCCGAATCATAGATAGTTTCATCATAAATAAGGGGATATTTGACAGCTAATATTACTATTTTATTTCGCTAGTAGGCAAAAGTTTTGAGTAATGTTATAATCTGTGTTTGGTCTCATTAGATAAATCCAATACTATCCCTAATAAATGCCCAAATACATTAAAAACATCGAGTTGGTTTCAGCTCCAGTCGAAAGAGATAACAGAATTGATACAATAAGAGGCCTGCTTCTAATCTCCATGGCGATTGACCACTATGGCGGATGGATGGCAGATTGCGTGTGGCAGCCATTTGGATATGTATCTGATGCAGAAGGTTTTATATTCCTTTCAGGATTTGTTTTTGCTTTGGTGTATTCCAAATATATCACAGACATGAAACTTCTGGCAAAAAAAATCTTTCACAGAGCTTTTACCGTTTACCATTATCATATTTATCTGGTGTTCGGAATACCTCTGATTTCGCTTTTTATTCCTGCATACAGAGAGTGCTGGAAATATATGATTTACTATCTGTACAATATTTCTGTTATTAAATATATAGTCGGTTCATTTTTTTTGATTAACCAGCCGACTTTTATGGATATACTTCCAATGTACACAATCTTCATATTCTTCTGCTGGCCTATACTCCTCCTGCTCATCCACGGTAAAGACTATATCGCTATAACCCTGTGCATATTAGTCTGGGCATTAGGGCAGTTTACTAATCCCATTTGGTATTTATCAGCACATCTCCTCCCCGGTTCAGCTCCAGGCATATTCAATCTCTTCTCCTGGCAGATTGTCTTTTTCATGGGAGCGTATTTCGGCTTTAAAAAACGTTTTAAAATGTCCCTGGCTATTCTAGAAAAACCATGGATAAAGTTTTCTCTTCTCGCAATTTTTGTACTTCTATTTCTTGTCAGGTACAAAATAATAGAATTCAATCCTTCTGTAATACTGAAGGTAACGGACAGAAATAATCTGGCATGGTTACGCTTAATAAATATGATTGCGGTTTTTTATGCAATCTATCTGCTTATTAGAAAGATACCTTTAAGGCATGGAATCCCGTTGGTCAACTTTTTGGGTAAGCACTCGCTTCAGGTATTTGCGTTTCATATACTAATAATGTATCTTTTTATAATGCCGTTGGGAGCAGGCGAAACCATATTTGAGAAACATGGCAATTCCCTCTACCTCATAGTCCTAACTGTATATCTGTTTACGCTTCCTATACCTGCTTTTCTGCATGATAAATTCATGAAGATGACAAAAAGCTAAGAAAAGCTAAAGACACTGTTTCTATTCATCAGTGGAAACATCTTTTTGAACTTCAGCATTCTCGCTTACTTTTTTGTCCGACACACGAGACACTATCTTCTGGATAAACACATAGAAGTAAGGAATCATAATCGTTCCCAGTATTGCCGCAAGGAGCATCCCACCAAACACGGCAGTTCCCAAGGCTCTTCTGCTTACGGCTCCAGGGCCAGTAGCTATCACGAGAGGGAACACTCCAAGAATAAAAGCGACAGCAGTCATCACTACGGCGCGAAACCTTATTCTAGCAGCAAATTCAGCAGAATCCAGAATAGATTTCCCTATTTTATTCTGCTCATTTGCAAACTCTACAATAAGGATAGCTGTCTTTGTAGCCATCCCAAAAAGGAGAACGAAACCCACCTGGGCATAAATATTATTATCAATATGAGTAAAAAGCAATGCTATCAAAGCCCCAAGCACTGCCACAGGCACAGACAACATCACAGCTACTGAAAGCATCCAGCTCTCATACTTAGCCACCAGGAACAGATATATAAATGTAAGTGCCAGGAAGAAAATTATAATGGTCTTATTTCCTGCTAAAATTTCCTGATAAGCTGTCCCTGTCCATTCATACTGCATATTGTCAGGAAGCACTTCTTTTGCAACTCTCTGCATGGCATCAATGGCCTGCCCTGTGCTATATCCGGGAGCGGCGCTGCCTTGTATTTCCGCATTGGCAAACATATTATAGTGTGTAATAATTTCAGGGGCTATAACGGTTCTCAATGTTATTATTGTACTGAGAGGTATCAACTGCTTCTCGGCGTTCTGTACATACGCGTTCATTATGTCTTGAATAGTACTTCTATCATCAGCTCTGGCCTGAATCAAAACCTGATAGATTTTTCCAAACTTATTGAACTGATTTACATAATAAGATCCAAAATAAGCGGAAATTGTATTAAACACCTCAGAAAGAGAGACGCCCATTTTCTTGATCTTCTCAATATCAGCATCTATTTTTATTTTTGGAATATTGGATGTATATGTGGAAAATATGCCGGCAAGTTCGGGTTGCTTATTTGCTGTATAGAGGAAATTCTGAAGCACTTCTGTAAGAGCATGCGGATTATTGCCCGATTTCTGCTCCAGCTCAAACTGAAAACCACCAGTTGATCCAAGTCCGGGAATCGGCGGCAATTCGTAGATAAAGATCAGTCCATCAGTTATTTTCTGCAAAAGTTTTTCTTTCGCAGAACTCATAATAGAACCAATTTGAAGCTCAGGAGTATTTCTCTTAGCCCAATCCTCAAGAATTACAAAGATAATTCCTGTGTTAGAAGCATTGGTCTGATTTATCACAGAATAACCAACCACGGAAATAGTATCAGACACACCTTTACTTTCTGACAAGATTTTTCTGGCTTCCTCCAAAACTTCACCTGTTTTGTCCAAAGAGGTCCCGCTAGGCATTTGAATTTCCATAAGAAAATTGCCCTGATCTTCATTGGGAATAAAGCCTGTTGGAAGGCATGTGTAAATGTAGAACATCAAACCTACAAGCGCAGCAAAAACAACAGTTACAATAGCAAGTTTCCTTACAATGAACGATACAGTCTTATTATAACGGGAGGCTACATAATCAAAGAATTTATTAAACCATCTGAAAAAAACAAATTGCTTTTTACCTTCTTGGTACGGCCGAAGAATTGTCGCGCACAATGCAGGGCTTAAAGTCAAAGCATTAATGGCTGATATTCCTACAGATACTGCGATAGTTACAGCAAACTGCCTGTAAAGTTCACCGGTAATTCCGGGAATAAACGCCACCGGCACAAACACAGCCATAAGAACCATAGTAGTAGCAACAATAGGCCCCGTAACTTGCTCCATTCCTTTCCTGGTAGCGCTAACAGGATCAAGGTGTTCTTCTTCCATTATTCGGAATACATTCTCCACGACAACTATAGCATCATCCACTACAATACCGATAGCCAAAATCATACCAAAAAGAGTTATAGTATTAATACTGAATCCCATGGCCAAAAGGACGGCAAACGTACCTATCAGGGACACGGGAATAGCTATAGTAGGCACAAGGGAAGCTCTCCAATCCTGAAGAAAAATAAAGACCACCAATATAACCAATATCACTGCAATGTAGAGAGTTGTTACAACTTCTTTTATGGAACTGTCCACGAAAAGCGTTGTATCATAGCAAATCTTATAAGCCAGATTTTTCGGAAAAGTTTTGGAAAGCCTAGCCATGGTGGCCTTTACTTCATGTGCTACTTCAAGAGCATTGGCGTCAGGCAGTGGGTAAATACCTACTGCCGCAGTAGGTTTACCGTTAAGCATGGCATAGGATTCATAGTCTTGGGCACCCATCTGAACTGTGGCTATATCTCTGATCCTCACCACGCTGCCGTCTGATCCTTCTCTTACGATAATATCCTCAAATTCTTTTGTTTGTGTCAGTCTGGATTGAACAAGTAAAACATATTGGCGCTGCTGGCCTTTCGGAGCCGGGGCACCGCCGATTTCTCCTCCTGGAACCTGCAGGTTCTGCTCATTCAAAGCATTTACTACTTCATTTGTTGTTATCCTCAAACTCGCCATTTTGGCAGTGTCCAACCATATACGCATCGCATAAGTATGAGCTCCCAAAACCGTAGCCTGCCCTACGCCGGGAAGACGAGCTATCTCATCTAAAAAATTCAGTGAAGCAAAGTTACTCAAATACACAGAATCTGCCGAATTATCAGGCGAATAGAGATTTACTATAAGCAGTATGTCGCTATTTTCCTGTTGAACGGTAACACCTTCTCTGGAAACACTCTCAGGAAGCTGAGACAAAGCGACGCTAACGCAATTATCCACATTTACCGTATTCATATTGGGGTTGGTTCCGACATTGAACGAGACAGTTATCTGGGCAACGCCGTCATCAGTGCTCTGCGAAACCATGTAGATCATATCTTCTACACCGTTTATCTGCTGCTCAAGCGGCACAATCACAGTTTTTTCTACTGTTTCAGCATCTGCTCCTGGAAACGTCGTAGATACCAATACCTGAGGCGGCGTAATATTGGGGAACTCTGCTACTGGTAAAACCTCAATGGCAATTAATCCTGCTATAACTATTACTATTGCTATTACAAAAGCAAACTTCGGCCTGCTTATAAAAAATTGACTAAACATTTTGACACTCCTGCTTTTCTATGTCCGCGGTTAAATCTTCTGAGGTTTATTTGTATCAGCCGTAGAATCAGTAATCGGCAAAGGCTGGTCTAGATAAGCTTGTTCCTGACGGACATATTTTACGGTAGCGCCTGGTTTGACAAGGAGGATGCCTCGAGTAACAACAAGCTCCTCGGCAGATAATCCTTTAGTTACTGTAATATCTGAAGCGGTCATCACTCCTGTTGTTATATATCTTTTATCAATCATATCTTTATCATTGACTACAAATACAAAAGTTCCTGCCTGATCTTCCTGTAAAGCCGATTGAGGAATAATAAATTCGGGCACTTTCGTTTTCTTCCCTATTTGAACCTGGACGTAAGCGCCTGAAGTAAGCCATTGTTTTGGATTAGCAAATCTTGCTCTCATTTGAATAGTCCCTGTCGCAGGGTTTACTTTATTATTAATGTAGTCAAGCGTTCCTTCAATGGGATACTGCGAGCCGTCGGATAAAGTAAGCTTCACAAAAATTCCAGGGGTGTTTACATTAGGATCAAGAACATTCGGAAGAGGCTTGCTGCCTTTTTCCTGAAGAATCGCCAAAAAAAGCGATTCGCTGTATGGAAACTCCACCCAAATAGGATCAACCATAATCACTTCTGCTAAAGTTCCGCTATTTATATCTACCAGATCTCCTACGCTGTGTGTGTACATGCCTACTCTGCCGTCAAATGGAGCCACAATATCAGTATAGCTTAAATTTAAGTCTGCTAAAGTGAGATCAGCTTTTGCCTCTTTAAGAACGCCGTCATACAAATATTTATTCATTGTCGCTTCATCCAACTTAGTCTGACTGGTAGCATTTTGTTTGAATAGAAGACTGGACCTATTGTATTCAATGTTAGCATAGTCGTACTGAGCCTGAGCTTGAATAGCTTTTGCCACATCAAGCTCTCTGTCAGCTTTGTACTGGTCTTTTTGTATTTGAAACAATAGCTGGCCTTTTTTAACAAAAGAGCCTGCTTCAAAGTTCCTTGCAGTTAAATATCCTTGTACGCGAGCCACCAACTTCACCTGCTCTATAGGGACAACCTGACCCACTACATGTGTAATATGCGCTAAATCAACAGTTTGAACTGGTGTAACTGTAACTGTAGGAACAAATGGCCTACTTTTCGCCCTTTTACTGCAGGCAGAAGTAAGCAAAAAAACGATTGAAGCCAAGAAAACAAATATAGCTATACGACATATATTTTTGGAAGGCATAGAATTTCTCCTTAAGGAATTTTGTAATTAATCTTTAGCCAATGATTATTATATCAAAAAGCCACACACCTTAAAGAGAATATCGACTTTTATATCACATTTTCATTTCCACAATTTCTTTGCAAAAAAATATAAATGATTGCACATGCAGCATAGAAACTGAAATTATATACCGACAGCATCCATTGTATCGTATAAAACTTTTTTATTCTTGTCTGACATCGGGCATAATGGAAGACGATATTCTTCTTCAATCATCCCCCTGCGAGCCATTGCAGCTTTAATTGGAATAGGATTAGTTTCAATGAAAATATCCTTCATAAACCTGTAATATTTGTAATGCAGCAATTTTGCTTTTTCTAAATTACCACTGAAAAACGCATCAATCATATCCTTTAACTGACCTGGGATATAGTTTGAAGCCACACTTATAACTCCTTTGGCCCCAAGAGACATCATAGGAAGAGTCAGAGAGTCATCTCCGCTAAGAACAGTAATATCACAGGCAGAGAAAATTTCACTTACCCTATCTACACTGCCTCCTGCTTCTTTCAATGCAGGAATATTAGAATTAGCGCTGAGCTTTGCGACTGTTTCAACAGCTATTGCCACACCTGACCTTCCCGGAACATTGTAAAGTACCACAGGAAGACCAACTTCTGCAACAGTAGAAAAATGTCTGTAAAGCCCTTCCTGAGTCGGCTTATTGTAATAGGGAGTAACCTGCAATGTGGCATCTGCTCCTAATTTTTTGGCTTCCCTTGTCTGTTCTACTGCCTCAGCGGTACAATTAGCGCCTGTCCCGGCTATGATCTGGCAGCGTCCTTTTGCCCTTTCTATGACAGTTTCAATAACTTTTAGGTGGTCTTTAACCGGCAGAGTAGGTGACTCCCCGGTAGTGCCAACAGGAACAATTCCGTCAACCCTGCCGGCTATTTGAAAATCAACTAACTCTTTAAGTTTATCATAATCAACCTTTCCTTTTCTAAAAGGTGTTACTATTGCAGTGTATAAGCCTTTGATTTCCATACGGCAAAATCCTCTTATTATTAGATTAAACTAAAAATGGTTAGGTAAGGGTAAAATATAAATAGAAAAATATCAATGCCGATTCAAACAAAAGACTAAATTTGGTTATTAGTTTTTCCAGTAAAAACTTCGATGGACGGCCCTGTCAGAAATACTGTGCCAAACTCATTCCCGTCATCAGGTATCTCTACTGTCAGAGAATCATTGCTATTAGTTTGGAATTTGACTAATCTCCCGGCATTTCTAAACAAAAAAGCGCAAATGGCGGAAGCAGAAATACCTGTCCCGCACGCTAAAGTCTCTTCTTCCACACCTTTCTCATAAGTCCTTATCATAAAATCAGAACAAGAATTATCTATCGGTGCTACAAAATTCACATTTGTTCCGCGAGGCTGAAAATACGGATTATACCTTATTAGTTTCCCTTCCCTAGCTACATCTATGTTATCGATCCTATCAGCAAAAATAACAGCGTGGGGAACTCCCGTGTTGCCAAAAAACAGGTTGACTCCTTCTAGAGAAATCTCTTTGAATTTCTCCTTATATGGAATCTCTATCTTAACAGCGGAGTCATCCATTATTTCAGCGCGCAAAATTCCTGAATCGGTTTGGACTCTCAGTTTATGACCAAGTTTAAAATAGTTATAAGCATAAAGAGCCGCACATCTAAGCCCGTTACCGCACATGGATTCTCTTCCACCGTCATTATTAAAGAAGGCCATTTTAAAGTCAAAATCCAAATTACAGCTCCGACTCACAACAATCAGCCCGTCGGCACCTATCCCTCTTTTCCTATGGCAAAAAGAACTAATTTGTTCAGGTAAAAGCAAACGACAATCTGGCAGTTTGGATTCATCAATGATTATGAAGTCATTCCCTGCCCCATGCATCTTAGTAAACTCAATATTCATCACATAGCCGCTTTATCGTTTTTACTGGCGATTATTTGCCCTTATCATACTATAATATTTTAATGCAAGTTCAAGGTATCAATAGGAGGAGAAATTGAAGAAGTTACTTAAAATAGGTTTGTCTGCGGGGCTTTATAGCGGAGAAATGGAAAGGCCAATTGAAAAAGGCAGGTCTTATGTTTCCAATGACTATGTACAGTCTGTCGCAAGAACAGGTGCGGTGCCAATAATTTTACCTATAATATTTCAACCCGGCCAAATAGAGCAAATGGTAACGCTCTTAGACGGACTCATATTAACCGGCGGCAACGACATTAACCCCATACTCTACAATGAAGAGCCTCATATTAAACTCAGAAATGTCCTATATCAAAGGGATATTTTCGAATATAAACTTCTCGAATATGCTCAAAAAAGAAGAATTCCTGTCCTTGGCATCTGTCGCGGGCATCAACTGATAAATACTTTTTTCGGCGGAACTCTTTATCAGGATAATTCCCTTAAAGAGGCCTCATGGATCAGGCATTCGCAACCAAGTACAAGCGAATTTTTAGAACATACCGTTAATATCAAAAAAGACACTTGGCTCCACTCTTTCCTGGGGAATAAAATCCTGACTAACAGTTATCACCACCAATCTATAAAAGATTTGGCAGATGGATTTGTAATTTCGGCCGAATCAATGGATGGAATAGTGGAAGCCATTGAAAAACGGGACGAAGAATTTTTCTGCGCCGGAATCCAATGGCATCCTGAAATAATATCGGATAAAAACCAGCTCATGCAAAATATATTCAATGAATTCTGTAAAATTTGCCAGAAAAGCAATAGATAGTCTTATCGGCCTTTGTCAATATGGATATCTTTGCGCTGAAAGGTAGGGACATCCAAATCCTCTCCATTATGCAAAGTCTGCATGGTAGGAGTAAATATGCCGCGGCTTATAGTAGCTAACGGCAGTTCGGGTTGTTCCGCATCTTTTTGCTTTAACAGTTTTTTCACATTCCTTATAACAGTAGTGTGGGTAGTGGGCCTCATGCTAAATATACTCTTTTCCTCAATAGCCGGGGCAGCAGAGGAAGTCTTGTCGTAAGTGACTGGAATTACAGTAAGCTGGACTTTACCCTCATAAAGTCTGTCTATACTGGCACCTACTACAATTTCCGTATTTTCCCCTGCAAATGAAGCAATTGTGTCAAGGGCATATCTCATTTCTCCAATACTCAAATCAGATCCTCCTGTTAACGAAATAATCAAAGCATCTGATAGTTTTATTCTTTGTTTACCTCCAAGCAGAGGTGAAGAGAAAAGGTTTTTCAAAGCATCATTAATCCTGTCATTGTTCTCTGCAGTAGCTCCGGTTCCAATACCTATTCCGCATTCTGTCTTACCATTTCCCAGGACGCTCTGAAGATCGCAAAGGTCAACAGGAATTGTACAGTCGCATCTCAGGAGTTCGGCAATACCCATAACAGCTTTAGCCACTTCCAGATTGGCTTCCGAGAAAGCTTTGTCAAAAGGCGTAGTGTCAGGAAGAACGCAATATAAAATATCATTTGGGATAGTAACAATTGTTGATTTGCTTCTCAGCAGATTAGTCACCTGATTTTCTGCTATTTCTCTCTTGCTGTGCCCTTCAAAAGCAAAAGGCAAAGTCACAACCATTATCACAGGTATATTTCTTTCCTTGGCTAATCTGGCAATAATAGGCATCCCGCCTGTAGCAGTACCGCCGCCAAAACCACCAACTATAATTATAAGAGAACCGTTACGAATAAAATTTTTTACGGAAATATTGGATTTATGGGCTATGGCACGTTCCCCTTTGAGGACATCACCACCGCATCCCAATCCGCTGGTCCATTCTGCACCGACCAGATACTTGTTAGTAAGGGATGATTTCTGAATAGAAGCTGAATCCGTATCCACTCCGGCTACTTCAAGAGTTGAGGATTCTTTAATTTTAATGAGCTGCTCGACAATTTTAAGTCCGGCATTACCTACACCGATAACCTTAACTCTTTCATTGTATAAAGACTGTTTAGGTTTTTCTGCCGCTGAATCAATATTAGAAACACTCATTTCTTAAATGCTCTCCAAGTTTTTCTTACCATCGAACTCAGGCTATGATCGAGCTTTGTAGCAAAATTTCCGGATCCTTGGGCTCCACGGATTTTTACGTCCTCTTTTGCATACCGCAGTATTCCAAAAACAGTAATATTTCCAGGGTTCTTGAGAATATCGTCAGAACCTCCGAAATCCAGAGGGCTGCCAGTTCTTACAGGTATTTCAAATATAGATCTTGCTATAACCTGTGAATAGTTTATGCCAGCTATTCCTCCACACAAGACTACACCGTTTCTCAGAAGTTTGTGAAGTCTTTTTGCTTTGAGTTTACTGTTGATAACCTCAAATATTTCTCTGACTCGCAAATCTATAATTTTCTCTATTGACGCTATAGGTATTTTCCTTGTACCAAAAGCGCTTGGAATATCCACAGTGCTGTGCCCTTCGGCCAGTCTCTTTGCGTGTAGATTGCTGGAGATAATATCCCTTGCTTTATTTATGTGGATATCGAGTCCAAGTGATAAGTCGTTTGCGATATGGTCGCAACCAAGGGTCAGTACGCCTAAATCTTTTATGACATAGTCATTAAAAACAATATATTCGGTAATGCCAGCCCCAATATTTATAGTCATGGTACCATAAATGAAGTCATCTGTAGTAGTTACTGCCAGAACAGAAGCAAGGCCATTGAAAACAGGAAAGGCACTTTCAAATCCCTGTTCTTTAACGATGCTTTGAAAATTCTCAACCCTGTTTTTATTCCCGTAAATAATGTGAGTGTGTGATTCAAGCTTGGAAGCCGTATGCCCGACAGGTTGTGTTTCTTTGTGCGTTCCGTCCAGAAATGAATATCCATCAACAGAATTTATCAAAATACTATCAGGCGGAAGCAACAGGGACTTTGCGTTTCTCAAAGCTTCATCCAGATGCTGATATGTAATTTTTTTGTCTGCTGAGTTAATAAGAACTGTACCTGAACTGTCCCTTGAAGCAATATGGCTTCCTGTTACACCCACATACAAAGTGTCTGTATTAATCGGAGTATTGGCCCTGTCCTCGGCTTCTTTACATACTTCATGAAGTATACTTGTAACCCTGTTTATATCGGATATTTCGCCCTTAATAACTCCTCCATCAGAGGACTTCTCGGCAAAACCAAGCATATCTATGTTTTCTTCTTTGTCGCTGGTTTCACCGATTGCAACTCTGATTTTAGAAGTACCGATATCAACGGCAGTCAAAACAGTTTTGCCTTTAAACATAGGAGCTACTTTATTAATAATCTTTTAATGTTTTTTTTACCGGCCTTAAGTATCGCTTCCATATTGGTAAAATCACCAATTTTCAGATTATAATTGACATCTGAAATCTTTTCATTATTTAGGTATGCTCCGCCGCCCTGAATCAACCTTCTTGCTTCGCCGTTACTGGAACAAAGCCCCGCTTCTGCCAACAAAGAAACAATCCAAATCCCTTCGCAAATCCTTTCCCGTGAAACCTCATAAGTCGGAAGGTTCTCTGTACTGTTTAAGGTTTTTATATCTTTGATAGAACTTGATGTAAATATCTTATTCTCAGGGTCGGCAAACCCAAACTTGCTTCCTGCGGCAATATAGGCATTTTTGGCTTCATCAAAACCATGAGCTAAGAGAGTAGTTTCAAAAGCCAGTATTTCCTTTGCTCTGTTTATTTCCGGAGCCTGAAGTTTTTTAAGTTCTTCTATTTCTTCTGATGGAAGAGTCGTAAAGAGGTAGAGAAGGCGGCAAACATCGTGGTCGTCAACGTTCCTCCAGAATTGATAATAATCAAAAACCGGAGTCTTATTCGCGTCCAGCCAAACAGCACCTGCAACGCTTTTTCCAAATTTTTTTCCGTTGGAATCAGTCAGAAGAGGAAGCGTAGCTCCGTAAAGCTGTTTGCCTTTGACTCTTCTACTCAACTCAACACCGGAAACTATATTCCCCCATTGATCTTGACCACCAATCTGGAGTTCGCAATTATAAGCATTGTTTAAGTGCATGAAGTCGTAGGACTGAAGTATCATATAATTGAACTCAAGAAACGTTATGCCTGTCTCCATCCTTAACTTGACAGAGTCCATTGACAACATTTTATTCACGCTGAAATGCGGGCCTATTTCTCTAAGGATATCGAGATAAAGCATTCCCGCAAACCAGTCGGCGTTGTTTACAAAAAGAGCATTATCAAAATTGACAAACTTTGAAAGCTGTTTTTTTATCCCTTCCGAATTTTTGGCTACGGTTTCGATAGAAAGAATCGGCCTGGCTTCCTGCTTTCCCGATGGATCTCCTACAAGTGCTGTTGCTCCGCCCACAAGCATGATCGGGCGATGCCCAAACTGCTGTAGCCTTCTGGCTGCCATAACAGGAAGCAAATGCCCCGTGTGCAAACTGTCAGCTGTCGGGTCGAATCCGACATAGAATGATGTGGAAGTTTCGTTAAGTAATCGTTTTACGGATTCTTCATCAGTGAACTGATAGAAGTACCCCCTGCTCTGCATATCTTCAAAACATTTTGTAGGCATAATTTGTGGAGTTTATTGAAAGTGAGTTTGTATGTGTATTTTATTCGAAAGAGAAAATTCTAAAGAGCCCTGTAACCTTAAAAACTTCTTTTATATCAGGAAGAGCGTTTATTATTTTTATTTTCATTCCAGGCACAGCCCTCGCCGCTTTAATTGCCACACGCAAAAAACCTGAAGATACATAAACAGCATCTTTAAGGTCAAAAACAACAGCTTCGTTAGCCTGTTGAATATGATCAAAAATATCATTGGATATAGTTTCTGATACAACAGTATCAAGCTTTCCTGAAAAACTGCATATAAGGCTTCCATTTTCTTCTTTGTAAGTAACTACATCATGCATTAGTGCGCTTGAATCCTTTTTGAGTTTGATTTCCGTAAAAAACAGAAAAAATAAAAGTTCTGCATTATTTACTTTTTATTTAAGGGTTATATGTTTTGATTTACAATACTTTTCGTTTCTAATTTAATGTTTTTATTTATTCAGACTATCTTTTAACAGGTAAATTTTGAGGTTGTTTCACGATGAATTATCCAAAGACCTTTGAAAAACTTTCAATCAGAGTTCAAAATTTCCTGTTAAAATCGCCTCGCTGCCATGATTGGGAACATACCCTGAGGGTTCTGGGCAATGCCAGAATGATAGCCAAACTCGAAAAAAAAACGGATTTGAAAGTCATAGAAATCGCGGCCTTGTTCCATGACATAGCAAGAGCCGACGAACTCTCCATCCAAGGAAAAATCTGTCATGCAAAAAAAGGCGCCGAAATCACAGGTGCCATTCTCGAAGAAGAAGGGATAAATCAGGCGATGATAGATAAAGTCGTCAAATGCGTCAGGCGTCATAGGTTCAGAAGCGGAGCCACCCCTGTAAGCCTTGAAGAAAAAATAGTGTATGACGCAGATAAATTGGATTCCTTGGGTGCGGTAGGCCTTGGCAGGGCGTTCCTGTTTGCCGGCAGAATCGGCGCAAAGCTCCACAACACCCCGGAAGAAGCATTGAACTCAAAATCCTATTCAGATAATGATACTGCATACAGAGAATACCTTTTTAAGCTCAAAGACCTCCCAAAAAAAATGATGACTGTTTCAGGGAGAAAAATCGCCAGAGAGCGTGTACTGTTTATGGATAAATTTTTCAAGAAACTTGATCAGGAAATATCCGAAAACGGCAAATAAAATTAACTTGCATTGCAAACCAGACTTTTTAGCTGCATCTTTACTGCCTTAACTCGTCTGACACAACTTTTATTATGAACGAAACTCAGCATAACTATGATGTAATTGTCATCGGCGGCGGCCATGCCGGCGCCGAGGCTGCCTGTTCTTCCGCAAGGATTGGCGCAAAAACCCTCCTCCTCTCAATTAACCTTGACCACTTGGGTCAAATGAGTTGCAACCCTGCAATCGGCGGTGTGGCAAAAGGCCATGTTGTCAGGGAAATTGATGCTCTCGGTGGAATCATGGCAAGAAATACCGAAGCTTCAATGATTCAGTTCAGAATGCTTAATCAAGGCAAAGGCCCGGCCGTCTGGTCGCCCAGAGCCCAATGCGATAAATATGTCTATCAGCATGCCGTCAAACACGAACTGGAACACACTCCAAATCTCACTATTCATCAGGGAATGGCGGAATCCTTTGTCATGGATAACGGCAAAGCAATCGGTATAGTTACACAGTTTGACGATAAATTTTATGCCAAGGCTTTCATCATTTGTTCTGGTACATTCTTATCCGGAAAACTCCACTACGGAATGAAAACATTTCAAGGAGGCCGAGCAGGAGATCCTTCTTCATGTAATCTCTCCGCTGCTTTAAAGGAACAGCTCAACCTCAAACTTGGCAGACTTAAAACAGGCACGCCTCAAAGGATTCTTGCAAACTCCATAGATTTTTCGAAAATGATAAAGCAGGATACCGAAAATTTCTGTGAGTACTTCTCATTTTTTGATGGCCAGTCTCTCCCCAGAACTATCCGAAAAGATTTGAGTTGCTATATAGTTAAAACTTCTTTGGAGACTGCTGATATAGTAAGAAAAAATCTAGACAAATCCCCGATGTATCAAGGGCAGATCAAAGGTATCGGAACCCGTTATTGCCCATCATTTGAAGACAAAATCGTCAGATTTCCTCATCATGAAACACATAATCTGTACCTGGAGCCTGAAGGCGAATTCAATAGCGAATATTATTTAAATGGTTTTTCCACCAGCCTTCCTACAGAAGTCCAATGGAAGATGCTGCGTTCCATCCCCGGACTGGAGAATGCAGAAATATCCCGTTATGCCTACGCCATTGAGTATGATTTCGTCTTCCCTGATCAGATGCAAAGGACACTTGGCCTTAAAACCCATTCAAATATTTTCCTTGCAGGGCAAATCAACGGCACAAGCGGGTATGAAGAAGCAGCAGGGCAAGGACTTATAGCAGGAATGAACGCCGCAAGATTTGCCGCCGGCAAAGACGGAATTGAACTTGGCAGAGACACTAGCTATATCGGCGTAATGATAGACGACCTGGTTAGTAAAAATATTCAGGAACCATACAGGCTTTTTACAAGCAGGGCTGAATACAGACTCCATTTAAGGCAAGACTGTGCGGACTTGAGACTATGTCCTCTGGCCTATGAACTCGGACTGCTGCCGCAACACAAATACGATAAATTTTTCAGCTATCTGCAAAAACTCAATTCTATTCTAGCTGTCTGGACAAAGACAAAAATAGACTCAGTTCCTCTGAAAGATTACTTAAAAACTTTCCAGGGACTGCTTAAAGAGGGCGATAGCTTTCCATATGAAGCCCTGTCTCTTGATAAATCCTCCAAAACCAATAGGCGAATTGCAGGAGAACTCTCTATTTTAGCTCACTACGACGGTTATCTGGAAAGAGAAAAACAGGAAATAGAAAAACTCAAAAAACTCGAAAACATACGAATACCTGAAAACTTCGATTACGCCACGGTAAAAGGATTGAGAAATGAAGCCAGAATGAAACTTCTGAAGTTTAAACCTTCAACTTTCGCTCAAGCCAGCCGTATTGATGGTGTCACCCCTGCCGAACTGACCATCCTGCGAGTCCACCTGAAAAGATAAAAAACGATTGCTCCAAATTTAGTTTACTTTAGCCAGAAGCACGACATAATTCTTGCCATACTTTTCCCGACTTCGGCGGTGTAATTGTATAACATGTTGATAGACAACAATAGCGCCTTTTTTCTAGGCACTACATTATTTCTGGCAATAGTTGATAAGAGTTTTATTTGCTGATATTTATAGCAAATGGTGTTTTGGAGTAGTCTTTTCCGAATATCTTGTAGATTTTTACTGCTTCTGGAGAGGCGTTGGAAGGTATCGCGTAGTGGTGGTTGGTTTTCTTGTGCCTTACAATTCTCAAGTTTGATGAGAGCAATGCTGTCCTTATTCTTTCAGGGGACATGGCTTCATGTTGTAGTTTAATTCTATAACTTACATGCCTTACGCAGACAAGCGACATAAAGCATATTGCTATGTGCGCTCTTATCCTATTGGGATTCCAATGGAATATTGGCCTTATCCCGACTTCGGCGGTGTAATTGTATAACATGTTGATAGGCAATAATAGTGCCTTTTTTCTAGGCACTACATTATTTCTGGCAATAGTTGATAAGAGTTTTATTTGCTGATATTTATAGCAAATGGTGTTTTGGAGTAGTCTTTTCCGAATATCTTGTGGATTTTTACTGCTTCTGGAGAGGCGTTGGAAGGTATCGCGTAGTGGTGGTTGGTTTTCTTGTGCCTTACAATTCTCAAGTTTGATGAGAGCAATGCTGTCCTTATTCTTTCAGGGGACATGGCTTCATGTTGTAGTTTAATTCTATAACTTACATGCCTTACGCAGACAAGCGACATAAAGCATATTGCTATGTGCGCTCTTATCCTATTGGGAGTCCAATGGAATATTGGCCTTATCTTGAGGTCGTGCTTGGTTATCCTGAAGCACTCTTCTATCTGCCATAAGTTATGGTATTGTTCATTTATTTCCTCGAGGCTAATTTCCATATCATTAGTTACTACTGCATGAAGGCCGTCAAATTTTGCTGACTGGACTATCTTCTCTTCGTCGATTTCTATTTCCGAGTCGCCCTTGAGTTTTAGGTATTTCTTATAACCGGAGTTGCTTATCATGGATTTCGGATCTTTGCTGGCAGAAAGTTTCTTCTTCATCCTTAAAATGTTTTGCTCACGATCTTTAGCGTCTTTTTGAGCTCTTGTTATACTATAGGTGGAAATGATTCTTTTATCGCCGATGGCTATCTCTTTTGCTTTTTCGTTTCCAAGTTGGGTATAGGATGATATATCCTGAATAGAGGATATTATCTCTTTGCTTTGGTTCTTAATCCTGCATCCGACTATGTACTTAATCTTTTCAGATTCCAGGTATGCCAAATTGGCGGAGCTGAGCATAGCGCTGTCTGCTACAAATGTGAGGCTTTCAATATCATAATTATCTTTGAGCTTATCTATCATTGTCCTGAGAGTATTTCCTTCAAAAGTAGAGCCTGGAAATACCTCATATCCCAGAGGAAGCCCTTCAACAGTAGCTATTAGAGCAAGCAATACCTGCGGCTGATTGAACATCAAATCCTTGCTGTAACCATTTTGCTTAAGCTCATCTGGAGTAAAACTTTCAAAGTACAATGTCGTGCAATCATAAAAAAGCACCCTGACTTTTTCTTTGAGCAACTGCTCAGCAGAATCCCTGGCAAACATATTGATTCTTCTGACGCACTCTTCATCTATTAAGTCCATCATCCTGTAAACCGAGTCAAGAGAAAAGCTTATCCCAAAATTGCTCTCTAATATTTCCACAGTATGCCTTTTGCTGCCAGGCGAGGCTATTCTTCCCATTATAATATGAAAGAGCTTATTCAAAGCGTTCTCATGCGATGCTGGTCTTGGTATAACCTTGTCAAAGCCAAGCTCATGATAGACTTCGCCGTAAATATCGTGTATTCCAGTTACTACATCCTGAACGGCCTCCACATCCTTGAGTTTCACATTATCAGGAACTTCTTCCTTATGTTTCCTGCCTTCTATGGCAAGCTCAGCCATTGTTTCAGGAGCAATCAAATACGGTTCTTTTTCATTCTCCAGGTTAGCTTTGATATATTCAGCCATGTCTTTGAGCATTTTGAGCTCATTGTCGTTGGCTGCTATGCCTACATGTCTGACTATCTTCTGTTTAACCTTCTCTCCATCTCTCACATTCTCAACTATTTGAACTGATAGTCTCGGGCTGTTCGGCGTGCTTTTTACTCTTATGAACATTTTGTTTTTCCTTTTTCTTATTCCTATAATTTAAGAGCATTTCAAAGTAAGTTCAATAGGAATTTTAAAGAAATAAGAATCTATGCAGATAACTAGGCACTACAAGGCCACTTTTTGAAACCTTGAGGCTGGCTTCTCAGGAAAATATCATTCCACCGCCGAAGTCGGGAAGAGTTTTATTTGCTGATATTTATAGCAAATGGTGTTTTGGAGTAGTCTTTTCCGAATATCTTGTAGATTTTTACTGCTTCTGGAGAGGCGTTGGAAGGTATCGCGTAGTGGTGGTTGGTTTTCTTGTGCCTTACAATTCTCAAGTTTGATGAGAGCAATGCTGTCCTTATTCTTTCAGGGGACATGGCTTCATGTTGTAGTTTAATTCTATAACTTACATGCCTTACGCAGACAAGCGACATAAAGCATATTGCTATGTGCGCTCTTATCCTATTGGGATTCCAATGGAATATTGGCCTTATCTTGAGGTCGTGCTTGGTTATCCTGAAGCACTCTTCTATCTGCCATAAGTTATGGTATTGTTCATTTATTTCCTCGAGGCTAATTTCCATATCATTAGTTACTACTGCATGAAGGCCGTCAAATTTTGCTGACTGGACTATCTTCTCTTCGTCGATTTCTATTTCCGAGTCGCCCTTGAGTTTTAGGTATTTCTTATAACCGGAGTTGCTTATCATGGATTTCGGATCTTTGCTGGCAGAAAGTTTCTTCTTCATCCTTAAAATGTTTTGCTCACGATCTTTAGCGTCTTTTTGAGCTCTTGTTATACTATAGGTGGAAATGATTCTTTTATCGCCGATGGCTATCTCTTTTGCTTTTTCGTTTCCAAGTTGGGTATAGGATGATATATCCTGAATAGAGGATATTATCTCTTTGCTTTGGTTCTTAATCCTGCATCCGACTATGTACTTAATCTTTTCAGATTCCAGGTATGCCAAATTGGCGGAGCTGAGCATAGCGCTGTCTGCTACAAATGTGAGGCTTTCAATATCATAATTATCTTTGAGCTTATCTATCATTGTCCTGAGAGTATTTCCTTCAAAAGTAGAGCCTGGAAATACCTCATATCCCAGAGGAAGCCCTTCAACAGTAGCTATTAGAGCAAGCAATACCTGCGGCTGATTGAACATCAAATCCTTGCTGTAACCATTTTGCTTAAGCTCATCTGGAGTAAAACTTTCAAAGTACAATGTCGTGCAATCATAAAAAAGCACCCTGACTTTTTCTTTGAGCAACTGCTCAGCAGAATCCCTGGCAAACATATTGATTCTTCTGACGCACTCTTCATCTATTAAGTCCATCATCCTGTAAACCGAGTCAAGAGAAAAGCTTATCCCAAAATTGCTCTCTAATATTTCCACAGTATGCCTTTTGCTGCCAGGCGAGGCTATTCTTCCCATTATAATATGAAAGAGCTTATTCAAAGCGTTCTCATGCGATGCTGGTCTTGGTATAACCTTGTCAAAGCCAAGCTCATGATAGACTTCGCCGTAAATATCGTGTATTCCAGTTACTACATCCTGAACGGCCTCCACATCCTTGAGTTTCACATTATCAGGAACTTCTTCCTTATGTTTCCTGCCTTCTATGGCAAGCTCAGCCATTGTTTCAGGAGCAATCAAATACGGTTCTTTTTCATTCTCCAGGTTAGCTTTGATATATTCAGCCATGTCTTTGAGCATTTTGAGCTCATTGTCGTTGGCTGCTATGCCTACATGTCTGACTATCTTCTGTTTAACCTTCTCTCCATCTCTCACATTCTCAACTATTTGAACTGATAGTCTCGGGCTGTTCGGCGTGCTTTTTACTCTTATGAACATTTTGTTTTTCCTTTTTCTTATTCCTATAATTTAAGAGCATTTTAAAGTAAGTTCAATAGGAATTTTAAAGAAATAAGAATCTATACAGATAGCTAGGCACTACAAGGCCGCTTTTTGAAACCTTGAGGCTGGCTTCTCAGGAAAATATCATTCCACCGCCGAAGTCGGGAACATACGAATACCTGAAAACTTCGATTACGCCACGGTAAAAGGATTGAGAAATGAAGCCAGAATGAAACTTCTGAAGTTTAAACCTTCAACTTTCGCTCAAGCCAGCCGTATTGATGGTGTCACCCCTGCCGAACTGACCATCCTGCGAGTCCACCTGAAAAGATAAAAAACGATTGCTCCAAATTTAGTTTACTTTAGCCAGAAGCACGACATAATTCTTGCCATACTTTTGAGCGCATTTCGGACAAGTGGTGTAGTAAGAATATAAATCCTTAATTTCCCTTTTTTTATCCGAAACATATTTCTTCATTCCTTCAACCCATTTGGGCGTATTCTTATAACTGCCTTCAAAAACCTTTGACAAGAAATTCCCGGAAATAACAGCGTTATTTGCTTTAGGTACTTCTTTTTTTGTTCTGAGATAAATATCCATTCCCCATAAGGTATCATGGCTAGACAGGACAATAAATTCGGATTCGGCAGGCATAGCTCCGGCAGCCTTCATAAGTTTTACATTTTTAATCATCTTTGCGCCAAAGTTAATCGGGATATGAAGGAAACAGATAACATGGTCTTTAATAAAAGTCTCATTTTCCCAAACTATTTCTTTTTCATCCCAAGGAGTCGGGTCAAATTTCGGGCAACACTTTTCTTTATTCATTATCCTTCGCCTTTTTTATCTAACAAATTATTTTATCGTTTCAGTATATCGAGTATCATAGGAATTTCCACGGGAAGCTAATAAAAACTGTGCGTTAGAGCTTCAACTATTTTAAGCAACTACTTTATAATCATAACTCTACCTTTTTCTCAAACCCACTTGCAAAATAAAATTGGCTTTTTATATTGGGGTTTCGGGAGACATAACATAAACACATCAATTCCAAAGAGTTGATCGTGGTTGTATTAATATCAAATTAAAAAAAGGGGGGAATATGAGTTATCAATTCATTATGTGTGCGCGTTCTGTAAAAAATGGAGTCTTTACTGCTGAACCTGGACCGTCTCAATTCTTGCGTGTTCCTAACGGTGAACGCCCGTCACCAGAACATGCAAGCGATCCAAAACAATGGTTTAAAGACTTGCGTAAAGCCGCAACATGGAACAAAGATTCTCGCAACACGATACTAGATAGAGGTGATTTACTCGTATTTGTACATGGCTACAACAACGATCAAGAAATCGTAATGGAGCGACATGCTCAGCTCAAACACAATTTAAGCGCCGTAGGCTTCAAGGGTGAAATTTTGTCTTTTGATTGGCCTAGCAATAATAAAGCCATCAATTATTTGGAAGACAGACACGATGCAAAAAAAACTGCTATGCAACTTGTTTCCGATGGAATTAGTGTGTTATCAAATCAACAATCTCCCAACTGTACAATCAACATACATTTATTGGGGCATTCAACCGGTGCATACGTAATACGAGAGGCTTTTGACGATGCTGATGATACCAGTCTAACTAATAATTCATGGGTTGTTAGCCAAGTTGTGTTTATTGGAGGCGATATTTCATCAGCATCATTGAGTGCAGGAAATAGTTCGACAGATTCCTTGTATAGACACTGTGCAAGACTAACTAACTACTCAAATTTATACGACGCTGTTCTAAAACTATCTAATGCCAAACGTCTAGGTTTTGCACCGCGGGTTGGACGAGTTGGACTACCAGAAGATGCACCATCCAAAGCCATAGATATCGATTGCACAGACTATTTCGGAGCGCTTGATTCAAACGAAGAGTTCAAAAAAACAGACCAAATGAAAGTTTTAGGTTCATTCAACCACTCATGGCATATGGGCAACAAAATATTCGCGCGTGATCTTTTTGAAACACTAAAAGGAGACCTTGATAGATCAATAATTCCTACCCGCACTATAGGTTCGGATGGAAAACTAAAACTGATACGGGCGTAATAAAAACCAACATGTCATCTGCGACTATCATAGCTATTATCATAGGAAGTAAAAATTATTTTTTCAGTCGCAATGTAATTAAGTTTTTAATTTGACTTAGATAAAGCTGCTCAAAATTAACGGAGGAGTATAGGAAAATGAGTTTTATAAAAGATATTTTCGAAGGTTTCTCTATCAAGGATATCGCAGAGAAAATAGGTGACAGCAATATCAATTTTAAGAATAAAAAAGACCTTGAGTCCATCACGAAGGTTTTTGATTTCATCGAGTATGCGCCTAAGAAATTTCTGGAATATATCGGAGCGCGCGACAACTTTCTGGATTCATTCATAGCATACAGGATTCCAAAGGCCATAGTCGGCAGTGTTTTCAATACCCTGTTTGAATTGGATAATGTCGCCGTAGTTTCCAATCAGGATGTCAAAAGCAATGACTTAACGCTAAATAAGAATCACTCGAAGCAAGGTTATGAGTTCAAAGAGGATAACCCGAGATGTCTGGTTTTTTCAAATTTAAGCCATGACATGTTCAAATTCATCAAGGGAATTGAGTTTGATCTGGATGCCCAAATACGATTCATGAAATTATTTGACAGCGCTTATGGGATGTTGTCATCAGAAGAAGAAAACGAAGATAAAACAAAAACTGATCTAGGAAATAAACTTGCCAATTTCTTCCCTAATAAAAGTTTACCTGATGATATTATAGAAAAACTTATCGCCCTGAATAAAATTAAAAACAAATTAACTGACCAAGGACTTAAAAAACTTGCCGGAGAAAATGTCGGAAGGAATCTGAAGAAGTATTCCTATGTGGAGTACGAGATCAAAACCACTGTTTCCTTAATCAATATAGGATCCAATGAAAATAAAAAATTCATAAACACAGAAGCTCTTCGCTGCTGGTATGACTTCGACTCTGATTATATTCCAGGCAAAAACGAGTTAACGATTTGCGACAAATGGAAACCCAGATATGAACACAGGACAATTGAAGACGCAGGAGTTATCAATATTGAAAAAAGTCATCTGGTAAGCATTGAAGTTGAAATTTCCAGAACAACGGGCATTCAGGAGCTGGTAAAAAAAGGCTTGGCACAACTTCAGGAAGAAAAACTTATCCAGAAAGCCGGAGGAGCTCAATGGGGCGCAGCAGGTGCAGAAGCTGGAGCAATAGCTGACAAGCTGTTGATAACTTTCTTGAAATCACGTTATGAATCTGATCCAGTCCTCCCGAACGAAAACCTAAAATTCCTGCTTTATGACGGTGGACTGAGTAAAACAATATTGAATTCATATAAGAAAAAATATCCAACAAACAGTACTGAAGATTTCAGCAATCTCAAATCTCTGGACATTAACCTTAGTCTGCCATTAACCGATAAAGAAAATATTACAGATGGCATTTCTTCTGAATCAACTCAAGAAAAACCACCATCTCTTGAATTTATAAAAATTTCTGAACTTAAAAGTAAATCTAGTTGATAAAGTTAATAGTTTGGTTTGTGCCGTGGACCCCCTCCCATAACACAAGTGGATACTTCCTATCCATAACCCACGGCTTAAGTAAATCATTTGGAGAAAAAGAAATACAAAAAACAGAAACTAACGTGAAAATTCATTGTAAATTTCATTCTGATTCCATTATAATACTCTCTCCATTTTAAAGGCAGTAGTAAATTTAAATATTATTGGAGTTTTTATACAATATGAATAAACAAACGGACTCCCTAGTCATTGATAAAATCAAAAAACATGTAAACATCATGATTAACGATGCTTACAAAGAAGAAGTAACACATCTTATTTTTTTGAATAAAGTTTCCAAAACCTCTACCGATGAGGAAACGATAAAAGAATTCCTTGAGTTAAAAAGCAACTCTTTTATTCCAACTGCAATGTATGTTTCAGAGGATAACACAATTTTCAGGGCTCTGAACGTTAATAATATATGTTATGTTAGCGAACACTCAGATTCCTTGATAAAAATTACAAAAGAAGTTTTCTTGATCTTTGTTAATGGTGTTAAACTGAAAGTAGCAATCGATAATGAACTGGCAGAAAGTAATACCAGAGTGATAGATTACTTGAATAGCAGTTCTAAATTTTTGGAATTCAAACATAGAAATTCTTTGCTGTATGTAAACAAAGATCTTGTAGCTAATGTGACAGAAATAGAATAGCCATAGCCCAATAACACGAAAGGTTATTACTCAACTCAGAGGCGAATGAGAAACCGGACAGGAGACTAAGCCATATAGTATGAGACCACTCCGAGTTTTTTTTAAGTTAGGGTTTCATGTGAAATTTTCTTTCTGTACCTACGTAAATTCAAAGAGTTTAAAACCACTGATACTGAACTAAAAGCCATAGCCGCACCTGCTACCATAGGATTCAGTAAGCCGAATGCCGCAACAGGTATTCCTATGATGTTATAAATAAAGGCCCAAAACAAATTCTGTTTGATTTTACTCAGGGTTTTTAGTGAAAGATTTATAGCTTCAGGAATCAACGCTATGTCACCACCTGTTAAAACTATGTCTCCTGTTTCAACGGCTATGTCTGTCCCGCATCCCATTGCTATTCCTAAATCGGCCGCCGCAAGAGCCGGAGCATCGTTAATACCATCTCCTACCATTGCCACTTTAAGGCCTTTTGATTGAAGCTCTTTAACTTTTTTGATTTTATCTTCCGGAAGAGTTTCAGCAAAATAGTTTTTGATGCCGACGGACTTTGAGACACTCTCTGCGACATTGCTTTTGTCTCCTGTGAGCATAAAAACTGAATATCCCATCTTTTCGAGGCGAGATACAGTTTCCCCAGCAGTATCTTTAATTTTATCTCGGATAGCTACGCTTCCAATATATTTACCATTCAAAGCTGCATGTATAAAAGTAGCATTATGGTTTTCATGTACCTTCAATAGATTTTTACAATCAAAACTTACAAATTCCGAACTCAGGAATTTTTCTGTTCCTATTATCAAAGTTCCTTTATCTACCTTGCTGACAATGCCTCTTCCTGAGACTATTCTAAAGTCTATAGGGTCAGGAATGGGAATTTTTATAACCTCAGAAGCCTTTCGCACGACGGCTTCAGAAAGCGGATGCTCTGAAAGTTTCTCACCCATTGCCAACATTAGAAGAAATTCATCTTCTGGCATTCCTGCTGCTGGATAAACATTCTCGACCGAGGGTTTGCCTACAGTCAACGTACCTGTTTTATCAAAAAGCACCGTATTTATTTTGCCTGCCTTTTCCAAAACCTCCCCGCCCTTTATAAAAATACCCATTTCAGCTCCTTTGCCAGTCCCAACCATTATGGCTGTGGGAGTGGCCAATCCTAATGCGCATGGACATGCTATAACCAATACTGAGATTGAACTAATCAGGCCAGCAGATGGGTTCCCTGCCATAAAAGCCCAGATTAAAAAAGTAACAATTGCTGCCAAAATTATTGCCGGAACAAAATAAAGCGAAACCCTATCGGCAAACCTTTGAATAGGAGCCTTAGTTCCCTGCGCATCTTCGACCATTCTAATAATTCTTGAAAGCGCAGTATCTTCACCGATTTTCTCAGCTTTAAACCTGAATGCGCCGGTTTTATTAATAGTAGCGTCAAATACTTTGTCTCCTATAGTTTTGTAAACAGGCAGGCTTTCTCCGGTAAGCATGGATTCGTCGATGGTAGATGCTCCATAAACTATCCGCCCTCCGACAGGTATTTTTTCTCCGGGTTTTACGAACAGGATATCTCCGACTTTAACTTCTTCAACATGAATGGATTTTACTATTCCCCCAGATGGCGATTCTATAAACAACCAGGCAGTGATGGGTTTCAGTTCCATCAATTTTTTAACTGCTTCGGTAGTTTTGGCTCTTGCTCTGGCCTCTAGAAATTTTCCAAGCAATATCAGCGTGATAAGCACTGCAGAAGACTCAAAATACAGATGCGCTGCGTGCTGCTTACTGCTAACTATAAAGAAAGCATTACAAATGCTGAAAAAGTATGCAGCACTTGTACCTAAAACAACTAACACATCCATATTAGGCGAGAGCGACTTTAACGCCTTCCATGCGTATTTATAGAAACGCCACCCGATAATGAACTGGACTATGCTGGCTAAAACCATCTGAAGGAATCTATTACCCAAAAATGTAGTAATACCGTCCATCTCCAAACACATATTCAACAAAAGAGGCATGCTTAAGATAGCCGCGGTAATAAAACTGTACTTAGTCGATCTTGAAAAAGCACTTAAATATTTAGCTATCATATAGATATATTTGATATAAGTTGTATATTATTGCAAGAAAAGATGATAAAAGCAAAAGGAATCTTGCAAATGTTGCCGAAGAAAATATCAGATAACGAGAAGAATCAGGGGAATTTGTTTAAAGTAATGTTAAGAGATGTAGTGGATACTAAGCATTCGCTTGTAACGCTGGCAAATTCTATCAACTGGGAAGCGATTGAGAATAAGATTTCACCACTGTTTTGTTCGAATAACGGCAGGCCTGCATTGCCAGTAAGAATGATAGCAGGGCTTCTTTATTTGAAGAACGCTTACAACCTTGGAGATGGAGCTCTTCTTGCTGCGTGGCTGGAAAATCCCTACTGGCAGTATTTTACAGGAGGAGTATTTTTCGAGCACGAAATACCGTTTGATTCATCTAACATGACCAACTGGAGGAAACGCATAGGAGAAGAAGGGCTTGAGGAACTTCTCAAGGAAATCCTTTCAGCAGCAGTAAGGCTTGGGTTTATCAAGCTATCTGAATTCAAGAAAGTAAATGTTGATACGACAGTACAGGAAAAGAATGTCAGGTTTCCCACAGATTCAAGACTTTATGACAGGCTGAGGGAAAAGCTTGTAAAGGAAGCAAATAGTATCGGAATAGACTTAAGACAGTCGTATGAAAGAGTTGCCAAGAAGGCTCTGCATAAACAAAGTTCGCATGCTCACGGCAATCAGATGAAGAAAGCTAAAAAGCAGACTAAAAAGCTCAAGGTTTACCTTGGCAGGGTAGCAAGAGACATCAGAAGAAAAATGCAAAAATCTAATCCTAAAATGGATAACCTTTTGGCCTTATCAGACAAAGTTCTGACTCAGGAAAGACAAAGCAAGAACAAGATTTACTCAATTCATGAACCAGAGGTTGAGTGCATCAGCAAAGGCAAGGCTCACAAGAAATATGAATTTGGCTGCAAGGTAGGCTTTGTTACGAGTGCTCAATCCAACTGGATACTCGGAGCAATGGCTTTTCATGGTAATCCATACGATGGGCATACGCTAAAAGACAACCTTGAACAAGTTAAAAGGATAACAGGGATTGTTCCTGAGCAGGGAACTTGCGACATGGGCTACAAAGGACATGGATATGATGGAACTTGTACGATCAATATTGTAAACAGATACCGTAAGAAGATCCCAAAAGCAATCAGAAGATGGTGGAAACGCCGTTCAGCCATCGAACCTATAATTGGTCATGTAAAACAGGATAACAGAATGGACTGCAACAGATTAAAAGGCAAACTTGGAGACAAGTTAAATGCAATCCTATCGGCTTGCGGGTTTAACTTCAGAAAATTACTCAGGGCAATAGCCCTATTTTTTGTTTTCGTCCCAAAAACGGCTGTTTTTGCATTTTGGGCAGATGAAAAATGCTATCGGAGACTAACTTTTGCCTCCAATGGTGCTTATAATTTTTAGGTGAATCAAGAAAAAACGGGGTTTTTCAAGATCGACTACTTAAGGATTAGGATATCTTTGTTTTCGTTAATAAGATGAGATTCACCGGAAGGTTTGCTTTCTTGCAACTCTGCAGAATATCCCAGGCCTGTGATTGTATTAATTATAGAATCAACTGTTACCGAAGTTTCGGAAAATGATACAGTAGCTTTTGATAAAGCAAAATTCACATTGGCCTGCACCGACTTCATGCTGTTAAGTTTCTTGTCTATTTTGGCCGCGCATGCCGCGCATCCCATTCCTGACAGATTTAATATTATTTTTTTCATATCAATATATATTAGATCCTTTGTTTACTTATGACTCCCAGAGCTGTAGTATCAGCCCTATTACCACCCCATTTAATGCAACAGAAATCATATAAACGTTTTCAAAGCCTTTCTTTCTGTATTGACACTTCCTATTGGCATTATAAAATGAATATATTCTTAATCAACCATTATAATAAGGATACTTGTCTATGAACAAACCAACAATGTTAGCCCTAGGCTCATTCATCTGTATGATGTTAATTGGCTGTTCCTCTACAGAAATTACCAACCAAGACGTTAACATCAAGAAACTTCCAAAACCAGGAACTATATGGGTGTACGATTTTGTCGCCAATCCGGCAGATATACCAGGGGATTCAGCTCTTGCAGGTAAGTTTACCGCACCGGCTCAACCACTAACTCCTGAAGAAGTTCAAATTGGGCAACAATTGGGCTCAAGCATTGCAAAACATTTGGTACAGCAGATCAACAGTATGGGATTGCATTCTGAGGTGGCATCGACCGGAACGACACCACAAATTGATGATATTGTCTTAAAAGGATATATTTTTTCGCTAACTCAGGGTAATGCTGCTGAGCGCATTTTCATCGGGTTTGGCTATGGTGCTTCACAACTAGACACAATGGTCGAAGGCTACCAGATGACTAACGATGGGCTACGCAAACTTGGTTCCGCAGACTTGAAATCTGTCGGAGGACAAACACCAGGAGGTGGAGCAACTGGTGCTGCTTCTTTCCTTATCTTCGGGAATCCCATTTCGCTCATAATCGGCCCTGTGGTAAAAGGAGTTATTGAGATGACAGGCGGCCCAAGTGTTGATGGCAGAGCAGATTCGACTGCTGAATTAATCTCAGAAAAACTCCAGGTTTTATTCCAGGAACAAGGCTGGATAAGCCAGAATTAAATTAATTTCAGATACAATGGGCAAATTGTCCATTGTATTTGGTTGCCTAGTCTATTTGGCAAAGCATTTTGAGAAGAAAAGCATCTGGTAATCTATAGAGTTGTTCCAGTATTCCCAGTTATGTTCGCCGGGGCGTTCCGTATAGTCGTGCGGTATCTGCAAATCCAGCATTTTAGAGTTCATGTCTCTGTTTATCTTGATAAAAATATCATTGACTCCACAATCAAATGTAATTGGTTGCTTTGATATTTTGACTTTATCTAGAAGTTTATCTACATCATAGTCATTCCAGTTGGAAGAGTCTGGAGACAAGACAGAATCTATATCGAAATGCCTTCCATAAACAGGGTCAGCTTCACCGGCAGCCACAAGTTCAAGCCCGCCGCTCATAGATCCCGCCGCTCCGAATACATCAGGGTGCTTAAAAGCCAGATAGAATGCGCCAAAACCGCCCATGCTTAATCCTGTAATAGCCCTCTTGGCAGACGATTTAAAAGTGTTGAAAGACTGGTCTACAGCTTGCACCAAGTCCTCTGCAATCAGCGACTCGTAATTGGAATTTTTCTTGAAAGGAGAATCTATATACCATCCGGCAAGCCCTCCATCAGGCATAACAATTATCACATTGTACAAATCTGACAACTTTTCCAGACTCTTGCCATCCTTCTCGTACCAAATTTTATAACCGCCAATCCACCCGTGCAGCAAATAAACGACAGGAAACAATGCGTTGCTCTTATAGTAGTCAGACGGCACTATCACATAAGCTTTCTCGATTTTATCCAGACAACTAGTATTAAAATCAAGCTCTGAAAGCTGTTCAGATACTTTCTTACAGGAGATATCCGATATCTCAGCCGAAATACTGAAAACAATTTGAAAAGCCAGTAAAATCAGAACTAGTCTTCGATACATGGACTCTATTTCCTATAAGAATTAAACCATGCTCTTTCTGAAAAAGGTTTCTTTTTAGGAGAAGTAACGACTTCAGACGGAATACCAACAGGAAGGATGATCTGAACTTTTTTTGTCTCTGGAAGAGATATAATCTCAGCTATTTTATCAGCCCTTCCCTCGGACCTCAGCCACCCGTCTATCCAAACAGAAGCATAATCCAAAGATGTTATTGCCAAAAGCATGTTCTCTACAGCAGCAGCGCAATCTTCCAGTTGGAATGAATAGCCCTCATAAACCGGAGACGGATTTTTGTCAATGATACAGACTATATAGGCCTTGGACTGTTGCATAGCCTTATTCTGCGGATGCATCGCATTAATCTGATCTACTATGTAACTATCATCAATAACAACAAATTCAGTTGTCTGTGAGTTTTTGCCGGACGGAGCCATTAATCCGCATTCGATTATCTTTACCAAATCTTCTCTATTAGGTTTAAAATCCTTGTAAGCTCCACGATAACAATGCCTGCTTCTTATTGCATCAAAAGTATCCACAAAGACCTCCTGTTAAAAATTATATTCAATAATTTGCTACTCTAATTATCCGACAGAAGCCCCGCTTGGAAACTCTCCGTCAATAGTTACCAACTTCAATTTCCCTTCTACTTTGGCAGCCAGCAACATCCCGTGAGACTCTATGCCGCATATTTTGGCCGGCTTTAGGTTAGATACTACAACAATAGTCTTACCTAAAACGTCCTCAGGTTTATAAAACATAGCAATTCCGGCTACTATCTGTCTTTTTTCCTCAGCAATTTCAATTGTCAGCTTAAGAAGCTTATCTGTTTTAGCAACCTTTTCAGCTGTAATAATTTTAGCCGTTTTAAGTTTTGACTTAAAAAAATCATCGATGGTTATCACATCGGCCACATTTTCAGCCAGTCCGGCAGGAACTTTAGTTTCTTTGACTATAGTTTTCCCTTCAGCTTTCTCGATTTCAATTCTAGGAAAAAGCACTCCTGTATCGGCAACTAATGTTCCGGTTTTGAGCTTACCCCATATTCTCAAATCATCAATAACAAGTTTTTCATCCCCTATTCCCAGCGACTTTCTTATAATTGAAGCCTTTTCAGGAATTACCGGATAAAGCAAACCGGAAATGATTCTCAAAGCTTCTGCAGTATTATATAACACCGTATTCAACCTATCGGTGTTGCCTTCTTTAGCCAGCTTCCAAGGAGCAGTTTTTTCCATATACCTGTTCCCTGCCCTTACTGCGGAAATTACTGCCTCAATACCTTTATTGAGTTTCATATCAATCAGTGAAGATTCCATAGTTCTGACAGCAGACAGGACTTCTCCTTTGAATTCTTCATCGTCAGAGGTCGGAGTTCCCTGAGCCGGAATCGCAGGATTTGGCAATTTCATTATAAATTTGATAATCCTGTTTAGGAAATTACCGAGATCATTGGCTAAGTCTGTATTGTATTTGGCTATGAAAGCAGGCTCTGTAAACGAAGCGTCCTGCCCTAATGTCATTTCAGCCAAAAGAAAATATCTGAAGGCGTCAACTCCATATTTTTCAGCCAAGTCCATTGGATTGACAACATTGCCCAGGGATTTGCTCATCTTCTCATCGCCAGTCAACCACCAGCCGTGAGCAAAAATGGTTTTAGGCATCTCTATACCAATGGCTTTTAACATCGTGGGCCAATAAACAGTATGCGTAGTTAGAATATCCTTGCCAATAAGGTGATACGATGCAGGCCACCATTTATTAAATTCCTTGTCATCTGAAAGATAGCCGACTGCAGAAATATAGTTCACCAAAGCGTCAAACCATACGTAGCAAACATAATCCTTGTCAAAAGGTAGTTCTATACCCCAGGAAAGCCTGGATTTTGGGCGGGAAATACAAAGATCTGCAAGCGGTTGACGAAGAAAACCTAATGTCTCGTTAGCTCTGTACACAGGCAAAATAAAATCAGGGTGAGTCTTAATATAATCAATCAGCCACTCCTGATAAGCGCTCATTTTAAAGAAGTAGTTTGATTCAATAAGTTCATTAGTTGCCCTTTTACATTCAGGGCAAAGAGCACCGTCCAAAAGATCTTTTTCTGTGAAAAATCTCTCGCACGGCACACAGTACCATCCTTTGTACTCAGCCTTATAAATCAGCCCTTTCTCTTGCAAATTAAGCAGAATTTTTTGAACAATGCTTTTGTGCCTTTCTTCAGTTGTTCTGATAAAGTCATCGTTGGTAATATCAAGTTTCTTCCACAAATCAAGAAACCTTACAACTGTAGTATCGCATTGTTCCTGTGGCGTCATGCCATTTTTTATGGCTGCTTCCTGAATTTTAGTCCCGTGCTCATCAGTACCAGTCAGGAAATGAGATTCAACTCCTAAGAGCCTGTAATATCTGGTTAAGACATCTGCCAGGATTGTGGTATAAGCATGCCCGATATGAGGCTTGCCGTTAACATAGTAAATCGGCGTAGTAACATAAAAAGTCTTTTCTGACATTTAGCTATATCTCTTATTGCTAGTTAGATTTTTGGAACATTGTATCGAAATAACCTATCGTATCGGGAGCATCTGACTTATCAGCGGCCAGTTGAGAATCCCCTGTCATCTCTCTGAGTTCCTCAAGAGATTTTTGGGCTTTGTTCATGTAAACCGGCTTGAAAGCCGCAATCGCTTTTTTGACAGCAGCTATGTACGGAACGGGACCGCCCTGTTCATAACCCATTTTGGCAGCCACATTTCCCTCTGAATCAATAATTAGTATGGTTGGGAATCCCATTACACTGTATTTATCCATTAGTTTTACATTCTGATCTTTAACCTGTTCGCTTAGCTGCTTGTTTTTCGGAAAATCCGCCATAAATAAAATCAAATTATCATCTGCATAAGCTTTGAATTCCGGTGTATTTAGCACTTCACTATTCAATTTCATACACCAAGGACACCAATCGGAGCCTGTAAAATCAGCAAAGATATACTTATGTTCCTTGGCGGCTTTGGCTTCAGCTGCGCTGAAATCATCCATCCAGGTTAAATCACCTGCATAAGAAATTGCAGTAACTAAAGAGAGCGCTAGAACAGCTATAGATTTTCTCATTTTATAATCCTTTGTTTTGTGTATATAGGCTGCTTGGGTACAATATCAATATTTATTCATTTGATAAAAATTCAACAAGCGTAACTACGCAAACTTAAGAAAGTTCGTTTAAATGTTACGCTACAAAATCTTCAATACCTAATCGTAAGACAATCATATGCTTTTTCCTGATACAATATTAAGCTGTTAACGATTCGAAAAAAAGACAATAGTTTCTTTGTTTGCAGTTTCTACCCTGGTGCCATAAAAAACAATTATTAAGGCTTTTTTCATCATTATTTTGCGTTTGCTCTCTTAGTACCTATATTTTAGAACTTATCATACGAAAATGAAGACATCGCAAATGAAAGACAAAGAAAACAAAAACAACACCTTAATTCAAAATAAAAAAGCTTTTCACGATTTTGAAATACTCGAAAGATTTGAAGCAGGCATAGAACTCAAAGGTACAGAAGTAAAAAGCTGTAAAGTCAGAAATATTTCAATGGCAGATTCTTTCGCAAGAGTAGAAAATGGAGAAATGAATCTTTTTAATGTCAATATTTCCCCTTACGATCACGGTAATCAGTTTAACCACGATCCAAAGAGGCCGAGAAAACTCCTTCTCCACAAAAAGGAAATCCTCAAGATATTCCAACAGTCCAGAGAAAAAGGTTTGACGATCGTACCTCTTAGTTTTTATCTTAAAAAAGGCAATATTAAAGTCGAACTCGGCCTTGCGAAGGGCAAGAATAAAGGGGATAAACGCGATGCCATTCGCAAAAAAGAAGATTCCTTGGCCATAAAACGCGCTATGAAAGGCGATTAATTTTTACTGTTTTATCGCAGTAATCATAGTTTGGACATCAACCATCAGACTTTCCAACTGGCTTTGTTCTATGCGCTTAAGCGTGTCCATATCAACAGCATTATCCACAGAGAAAAGTCCGCTCTTAGTTCTCCTGAGAGAAAACAGCGTAGCCCCGACTTTCAGCTCTTTTCCTATATCGTAACATAAACTTCTTATATAAGTTCCCTTAGTACAAGACACAGTCATATAAATATCGGGAAGCTCTATTTTTGTTATTTCAGCTGAGCGAATTTCTACAGGGACAGCTTCTCTTGCGATAGATTTTCCCTGTCTGGCAAGTTCATAAAGTTTTTTCCCTCCGACTTTCTTTGCTGATACCATCGGCGGGACTTGCATTATTTTTCCTGTGAACTTCTTAACAGCATTCCTAATGTCCTTCTCGGTTACTGCAGAGAAGTCTTTCTCTGAAGTAATCACACCATCCATGTCATATGAGTCGGTCTCAATACCTAGCCTCATAACGCATTCATAAGTCTTGTCATTGCCACTCAGAATCTGACTGAATTTTGTCGCTTTTCCCAAAACTAATATCAGTAATCCGGTCGCAGCCGGATCCAGCGTGCCGCAATGCCCGACTTTATCTATTCTAAAAGTTTTTCTGACAAAGGCCACTACATCATGGCTAGTCCATTCAGACGGCTTATCAACTAGAAGGATACCAGAAACTTCCAATCTTGGAATTCTGTTTCCTTTGGCGTGTTCATCCATATATAGACCTATTTATTATTTCAATCCGTAAATGAGGCAAAATAAGATATTTTTATGGACGATATCCACTTCGGAAAAGCCAACATCGTACATCGTTTTCATGATAAAAGAAGAAGTTTCAGGTGTATCTTCTTTTTCTATACAATCGAAAATATGGTTTTTATAACCATCACCTTTTAGGGATGTCAAATATTGAGCGTATCTTTCTTTTTGTACCTGTTCGATACCCTGGCTCTCAAACTTTATTAAATCCCACATCCAAAAAGAACCGCCTTTGTTTAAGGAGCCATATATTTTAGATAAGACGTTCTTCCATTCTTCTTTCTTTCTCAAATGGTGCAAGACAGCTCCAGCTACAACTATATCAAACTTCTCTGCCACAAGTTCCACGTCTCTAATATCGCCTTGAATTTTCTGAACGATTTTTCCGCCAGCCCCTGAGATTCTGGCCTCTGCCGTTGACAACATTTTCTCACTTATATCAATGATCGTGCAATCCATTTCAGCGAAAGCATTTAGAACTCTCAATGTAAAGTTACCAGCGCCACACCCAATATCACAAATGCTTTTCGCATTTGGAGTCAACAACGGCAACATGTCCTCTATTAATTTCAGTGCAATACCGGAATCAACGGTACTTACCTGTCCTGTTTTTGAATTGGAATATACTTCAACTTCCTTGTCAAAACGGTTACTAATTTCAGCTACTGTCATTTTATTCATCAGTTAAGTCCTATCTTCCTTTCCATATGATATTTACCTATTTAAAGCCAAGGAGGAAACATTATCTTGCATTTACGCAATTAGGCGGCTTTTGTCCATTTAGAACTGCTAGAACATTTCTAACTGCTATCTCTGCCATCTTTTCTCTGGTCTCATCTGTAGCACTTCCGATATGCGGAACAAGCACTACATTTTCGAGTTTGAATAATTCAGGCTCAATTTGAGGCTCGTTCTCATACACGTCCAATCCCGCGCCCCATATAATGCCTTCTTTCAAAGCTTTGACTAGCGCTTTCTCATCTATTACAGGCCCTCTGGATGTATTAATAATCACGGCATTCTTCCTCATCTGCTTGAATTCGCCCGCTCCTATCATGTGCCTGGTCTCCAGAGTAAGCGGGACATGAATTGAAACAAAATCGGATTCATTCAGCAGCGTGGTCTTATCCACAAATACCGCATTGGTTTCCTTTTCGAATTCGATATTTCTGTTCCTGCAATGGTAAAGGATTTTCATTTCAAACCCTTTTGCTTTTCCAGCCAAATTCGCCCCGATTTTACCTGCCCCTATTATACCAAGAGTTTTACCGGTAATCTCCTGTCCCAGAAAAAGTGTGGGAATCCAGCCTTTGAATTTGCCCTCACGGGTAAATCTGTCAGAATCGACTATTCGTCTCGCCACCGAAAAGAGAAGTGCCCATGCTAGATCCGCCGTGGCATTGGTAAGCACTCCCGGAGTATTTGTAACAATTATCCCTTTCTCAGAAGCATAGACAAAATCAATATTGTTATATCCTACAGCATAGTTGGCTATAACTTTTGCAGCATCCATACAGTCTATAATATCTTTATCAATCACATCAGCCAATGTACATATAACAGCATCCATCCCTCTGACTCTCCGGCACATTTCGTCTTTATCCAGATAGTTCTCAGACTCATTGACAAAAATATCGCATTCATTCTTCAGAGCATCTAAAGGAGCTTCCGGAATGCTGTATGTTATGTAAACCTTGGGCCGCATTATCTAACAAGTTTTTCCAAATAATCAATCCATAAACCCATCCCGTCACCATTTTTTGCGCTTAACTCAAATACGTACATTCCAGGATTAATTTCGTGAATAAACTTTCTACACTTCTTCAGATCCCAGTCGAGATGAGGTATAAGGTCTGTTTTGGTAATTACTGCAACAGATGCATCTGAAAAAATAACAGGGTATTTTATGGGTTTGTCCTCGCCTTCCGTACATGACAAAATGACTATTTTAAAGTCCTCTCCAAGTTCAAAAGCCGCAGGGCATATAAGATTTCCGACATTCTCGATAAAAAGCAGTTGGGTCTTTTCATTGACCACCTGCGGCAGTATTTCAGATATCTGCCTGGCATCAAGGTGGCATGAACTCTTTGTTTCGATCTGGTATACCGAGTCGCACTTTCCTTCAAGCCGCTTTGCATCGTTGTCTGTACTTTGGTCCCCGACTATCACTGAGCAATGCATCTTTCCTTTCAAAGCATCCAATGTTTTTTCAAGCAGAGTGGTTTTACCTGACCCGGGGGATGAAATAATATTAACAGTGGTTACTCCTCTATCTTTTAACCAATGTTTGTTCTGATGAGCAAACTCTTCATTTTTAGCTAAAATATTTCTCTCGAGTTCAACTGTTCTGGCAGTGAGATGGGAATGATCATGGTCTCCATCGTGGCTATGATTGTGTTCATGTCCATGATCATGGTCGTGGTCATGCGTATGATAGTGTCCGTCATGATAATGCCCATGGTCATGGTGGTCATGATGATGGTCAAAATATTTTTTTTCGTTTCCTTCCTGACATCCGCAATCTTTGCACATTATTCTATCTCCATTGATTTTATTGTAAATTCTTTTCCATTTATTAGTTTTACGCTCTTAGAAGAACAAGAGGAACATCTCATAAGAGGAATTTCCAAAGTCGTTTTTGTTCCGCAGTCATTACACAAAATCACCCCTTTCTGGACTTCTATATTTAATTTAGCTGTTTCAAGTAGGGTTCCTTCGGCTGCTATTGGAAATGCAAATTCAAAAGGTTCCTTCTCCACACCTGAAAATTTACCTATGACTATAGATATTGAAAACACTTTTTTGACATCATTCTTGTCTATGTAATCAAGAAGTTCTCCAACCATTGACCCGGCTAATGACAGTTCATGCATAACTTAACAAATCCTCGGTAAAAGTTCGCCTGTGGGTACATCTACAAGCCTCCTTCCGCCAGTTACGGTCTTTATCGAAACACGCTCTGCGTTAGAGTTCACATATCCGATAAGAGCCGCGCCTTTTCCTTCAGGAAAGCTCTTCCAAATTTTAAATATTCTATCAGCAACGGAAGGTTCACATATCAGCAGCATTCTTCCTTCGCAGGCTACATTAAGCAAATCTATGCCAAGCATCTCCGCAATAGAAAGAGTCCCGGCAGAAAACGGAATCTTAGGTGAATCAATTTCAATTCCTACGTTAGTTCCGCCAACCATCTCATTTAAAACAGCCGCCACCCCGCCTCTTGTAGGGTCTCTCATAAACTTAATCTGTTCTGCACATTCTTCGTATGCGGACTGAACAAGTTTGTGAACCGAAGCAGTGTCGCTTACAATATTACCTTCTATATTGATCCCTTCTCTGGCAGCAAGAATAGCCATCCCGTGATCGCCTATATTACCGCTGACAAGCACAGCGTCTCCTTCCTTGATTCTGGATTTATCCAAGTCAAATTTTTTTAGTTTCTCGCCTATGCCCGAAGTATTTATGTAAATACCATCACATTGTCCTTTCGCAACGACTTTGGTATCGCCTGTCACTATGCGCACATCACACTCTTTGGCGGAAGTTTGAATGGTATCCAAAATTAATCTTAGTTCGGCTACAGGAAAACCTTCTTCAATTATCATAGCTAAGGAAAGGTATTTGGGTATCCCGCCTGAAACGGATATATCATTGACTGTTCCGTGAATCGCCAAGTTGCCGATATTGCCGCCATTGAATTTATAGGGTTTAACTACATAGCTATCAGTAGAAAATATAATCTGCCCGTTTATTTCAGGCAATGATGCTGCATCAGGAAGACCTTTAAGCGGGCCGTCGCCAAACCTTGAAAGAATTTCCTCTTTAATAAGAGAATCAGAGAGCCGGCCGCCGCCGCCATGAGCAAGTTGAATCGTATCGTACTGCATATTAACTTTAAAACGCATTTGAAACAAAGCACGGAACTAACATTCCCTGATGATTCAAAGCAATGATATTTTTATTAGATATTCTCGTATAGAAACCGCAAAATTTACCACCAAATACATAGGGGTCAAGTTTTACATTAAATAATCTTATTAAACCCGAATCATCAACTGTAAAGGAATGACGTGGAATATCAATCTTTTTTTGTATTAAATATCTCTCATCTTTAGTTTCAAGGATGGTGTTAATAGCCTTTTGCCACTCTTCCTGAGATAGGTCGGCGCCACATACAACTCCTGCCGTGGCATAAGAATTATATGGTTTAAGAAAATACTCGTCCTTGTTCTTGTTTATCTCGTTCAATGGAATATCTGAATTGGAAAGCAGACAAGTCCATGGAATAGCACCTCTTATAAAAGATATTTCTGAGCTACTAAAGTATTTTTCAGACAAGGAACTATACAGAAAAGCAAACGTTTTTTTGCTGTGAATTATATGTGACCGCAAAGGCCCGACTACACATACAGCTTTTTTTCTATAAGCCTCAAGAAAGACCTTTGATTCTTTTGCATAAGAGATAATATCATCTGTAACAGCTCGCCTATAAACTAGGTCTACTTTGAAATTGCTATGCCAAAGCCCGTCCTTTTTGAGTTCAAAATTCCTAAGATCGCAAATTTCCGTCGGATACCCCTCAGAGATAAAATAGTCCCTTAAAAAAAGAAACTCGTCACTAGTGCCTTTTTCTGTATAATCCGTGATTGCGATATTAGGAATACCTTTCCCGCCAAACTCGCCATACGTTTTAATAAGAATCTCAAGAATGGATTTGGGAAGGTCGAATCTATGAAGTCTAAGTTTATCCTCAGCTTCTTTCCCAAAGTCAGTACAAAGAAAAGAATCGTCTAAAATCCTTATGTCATTTATGCCGCTTGTCCCATCTGTATTGAATTCGCAAAATCTAAAATTCTCTCCATCCCAAAAACCATCATATCTTGAAATCGGCACTGGCATTGAATACCCAGGATCTATGGCAATCCATTCGTTAAGCTCATCAGGAAAGTCATAGAAGGCTGATACTTTTCTCTCTTTAAGGTATAGTTCAGGCACCCTCATTAAAAGTTTTGAAAGTTTTTCCACCTGGATTTTAAGTGCATTGTATTCTGAGTGAAAAATAATGTAAGGATGATAGAGAGATGGTATCAGATAGCCGTACTTATCATTTGAAGACTTTAGCAAATCAAAATACATTTCCCTATTTGAAGAGTATTCACGGCGAGAGATGTATTCAAGAAAAGGGTCTGTAGGACACATAGTCAGATAAAATATAAATCTTTCATATTATAGACACTTCTGCCTCGTTCATCCCACAAACCCGCAAGGACTTTACCAGGCGATTTCTTGGTTTCAAACAAGGATTCCTCCAAAGGAAAAAGATATTTCGTTTCAGATGGGTAATATTTATCAAGGCCTTTCATAGATAGTTTGTAGAGTTCACGAGCCATCTCTAAAATGGAATTGCCTTTCCAGACAGTCATAAGCGCATATCTGTTGACAGCATGTTTGATATGGTAAAAGTCAGACCTGCCGAATCTATTTCCTATTTTAGCAGTTTCATCCATTATTTCGTCAGAAGAATAGAAAAGTCCCTTGATCAAGGCAGGAATACTAAGCACTCTTTCAATGGTATTCTGATTATCAAAACATCTTATTTCAATATATTTTTTAGCTCTGACAACTGTATATGAAAACGAAATATGGTTCTCCCACCACTTTGGGCTAAACATTCCTGTCTTCTCAATATATTTTTTAAAGCTCAGTCCTATAGGAGCGCCTGGTTTTTCGCCATTCAACCCCTCCACTATAGGAAGTTTGGCCAAATTTTCAGCATATTCTTTGTAGCCGAATGTATTACTGAAAACACCTTTTACCAAACCACTCCGCAGCCCCTCAGTGTGCTGCCAGACATTTCCACGATAAGAAAGATAGTTACTCCTGGAATTTCTGACGATCGGTGAATTTGCGTAGATAGCTGAAAAAATGGGCGATATGGAGTTGATGGTTCTTAATTTTCTGACAAAATCGCACTCGGAAGAGTAATCTATGGAGGACTGAACAGAAGTTGTCAATTTGGTCATATGCTCGGCAAGAGTAAACCCATATTTTTTGAGATATATATCCAAAAACAAATATCTTGACTTTGGTATTGTGGGAACGTCCTCAACTGAAGAAACCGGATGATAAGGCGCAGGCATTATAGCAAGATTAAATTTAGAACAGATGTCTCTTAGAACAGAAAGAAAATTCTTACACTCGTTCTCGGCTTCTTTGATATTTCTGAACTTACTTCCGGAAAGCTCAATTTGCCCGCCCGGTTCAAGTGTAATGCTATAATTGTTGTTACTAAGCCCAATTAAATTTGAATTGCCCCTGTCATATATGGGCTCAAGACCTAACTCTTTACCTAGTTCGTTGAGGATGAATGATACTCCATATGCACCATCATATAAAATCTGTTTGAAAGTTTCTTTATTTACTACAAAAATTTCCCATTCCAATCCCTGACAAAAATCCTTTACATCCTTTTCCCCTTCTTTGAAGTAGGAAGCGAGCTGAAAAGTGTTCATAGTTTCGATTCAGGGAAAACATCTTTGCTTATATCCTTGAATCTTTTCATCCTTTTTTAGCATAAAAAATTTAATAATTGTATTTTTTTTCTATTTTTACGAATAAATCAATGTTCCCAATAAAAACATCTATAAGGTTAGGGTCGAATAAAATACCTTTATTGTTTTCCAAATAAGCAACAACTTCATCAAGAGTCCAAGAATGCTTATAAACTCTTTCTGAAAGTAATGCGTCAAACGTATCTACAATTGCAACTATCCTTGCCGATAAAGGTATATCTTCTCCCGACAATCCATACGGATAACCTTTTCCGCACCATTGTTCATGATGGTAGCAAGCAATATCTCTAGCCGTACTCAAAAGTATAGTATCGCTGTTCCCCAGTATTTTGGCACCAATCGTAGTATGCGTTTTCATAATCTCGAACTCTTCTAAATCAAGCTGTCCGGGTTTTCTCAATATCTGGTCGTCAATTCCGATTTTACCTATATCGTGCAGCAGACTGGCCTGCCCTATAATTTTCGCCTCCGATTTATCTAATCCGCTTTTTAAGGCAAAAAGCCTAGAATATTTCCCTATCCTTTTTGTATGATTACATGTGTCATTATCCATTTTCTCTGCAAGTTCGATAAACTTTAAAATAGTATCTTCCCGGGAAAGCTTAAGTTCTTTAGTCCTCTCGTCAATAATATCTTCGAGCGAGTGGTCAATACTCTTTATCATATCCATCATACCCATAAACTCCCCTGTAAGGAAAACAGGACTACTAGCGCACTGAACGCTATAATAATCAGCAAAAACAAAGAAAACTTATACTTTAATGCCACTTTATATCAACCCAGATATAATTAAGTCTAGAATCAATAAACAGAAGTTTAAGCTTTATGACAATAACATCAAGATGCTCTCGATGCTGGTTTAGATATTTTTCACAGAGGTACTAAACCGATTTTTGTGATGTTCACGGCGCATACTTTGAGTTCAGCTATTTTAGATTTTGGATCAAGGGCGTTAATAGTCAGTCTGTTCGCCGCTGCTTCTGCGAAATGGAACGGTACAAAAATATTCTTCTTCAGCACTCTGTCAGAAACCTTAGCCCGAACTATTATCTCCCCGCGCCTGGAATAAACCCTGACTTCCTCATTGTCCGCGATTACTAATTCCTTCATGTCTTCAGGATTCATTTCGAAATAAGGTTTATCAGCATAACTATTAAGCGAAACACTTTTTCTGGTCATTGTGCCTGTATGGTAATGATACAACATTCTCCCTGTCGACATTACAAACGGATACTCCGCACATGGCGGCTCTTTAGGCGGAATGTGTTCAACAACTGATATCAACCCTTTGCCCCTAGTGAATTTTTCAGTATGTAAAATAGGCGTACCTTGATGCTGAATATTCGGACAAGGCCACTGGATAGACTCGCCGTTTTTAATTCTGTCAGGAATAATCCCAGCATATTGTGGGACAGCGATATTAATTTCTTTCATAACATCTTCCCAATTTTGGTAATCCCAATATGTACCCATAGCTATTGCTAGTTTCTGAATTATATACCAGTCATCTTTGGCCTCGCCTTTAGGTTCAATGACCTTTCTAACGGGCAAAACTCTTCTTTCCGTATTGGTAAAAGTCCCATTTTTTTCTATCGCCGATGTAGCGGGAAAAACAACATGGGCGTATTTAGCCGTTTCTGTAAGAAAAATGTCTTGGACTATAAGAAGTTCCAAGGATTTAAGAGCGGCAATTACATGATTGCTGTCTGGTTCTGAAACAGCCGGATTTTCTCCCATTATGTATAAGGCTTTTATTTTGTCACCCAGAGCCGCATCCATCAGTTCGGTGAGAGGAAGCCCGATGTTAGGCGATAGGTTTGCATGCCATAGTTTTTCAAATCTTCTCCTACAGTCTTCATCGTCCACTCGCATATAGCCTGGATAGGTATCAAATTGAGCCCCCATATCACAGGCACCCTGCACGTTGTTCTGTCCTCGCAACGGGTTAAGTCCCGTTCCCTCCTTACCAAAGTTGCCCGTAATAAGAGCAAGATTAGAAAGAGCTGTCACATTATCCGTCCCATGCGCATGCTGGGTTATACCCATAGTCCATGCTATACTGGCCACATTAGCTTTCGCATAGATTCTGGCAGCCTCGATCAGTTTCTCTCCTGAGATGCCTGTTATGGACTGAACATATTCAGGAGTGTATTTTTCCACAGACGGCCAAAGTTTCTCATACCCCTCTACCCTGTCGCAAATAAAATCTTTTTTTTGCAAACCTTCTTTTATAATCACATGGATCATACCGTTAATCCACGCAATATCTGTCCCGTTTTTCTGTCTGAGCCAAAGAACTGCGTACCTCGTAAGGTCTATTTTTCTGGGATCAACAACAATCAGTTTTGCATTATTCTTCAGAACAGCCCGTTTAATGTACGTAGATATCACCGGATGAGTTTCTGTGGTATTAGAACCCGTTACTAAAATCACTTCTGCTTTTTCAAAATCAACTATTGGGTTAGTCATAGCGCCCGAGCCAAGTGAGGTAAGCATACTTGCTACGGTAGAACCATGGCAGATTCTAGCACAATGGTCCACATTATTTGTGCCAATAACTGCACGCATAAACTTCTGAAAAACATAATTATCCTCATTGGTACATCTTGCCGACGACATGCCGCCTATCATATCAGCTCCACCTTCTTTAGCCAAAATATCCTTCAGTTTGCTAGCTGCATATGTTAGAGCTTCGTTCCATGAACACTCGACAAGCTTACCCCCTTTTCTTATCATCGGAACTGTAAGCCGCTCTTTATGCGTTGCAAAGTCAAGCCCGAAACGCCCTTTCACACATGTAGAACCATAATTCGGAGCATCTAGAGATCCTTCAACTTTTACAATTCCGCCTTCTCCTGAAGTAAATATATCAAGTTGGCACCCTACTCCGCAATACGGACAAGTGGTCCTTGTGACATTGGTTATATCTTTATCTCTGAAACGCTGCCCATCAGTATATACAAACTTCATAGTAAGAGCACCTACAGGACAAACTTGTACACACTCTCCGCACCCATCGCATTTGGATTGTGCCCATTTACCATATCCAGTCGAAACCACTGTTGCTATTCCGCGGTTTTTAAGGGTCAGGATGCCTTTCCCCTGTATCTCCTGACATGCTTTAACACACTTCTGGCATTGGATACATTTTGTGGCATCATAATCCAAAACTTGAGATGAATCATCAGAAAATTCTTCCATTCCTTTCCACATCTCAGGAAACTTTCTATTACCCCTCCCCAAATCATATTTAAACGCAAGATCCTGCAAGTCACATTTCCCGTCCTGAACACAATTTATACAGTCATCATTATGCATAGAGAGTATCAGGTCAAGAAGAATTTTCCTTTCCGATTCTATCTTCTCGCTAAAAGCTGTTATCTTCATTCCTTCTTCGACTTTAGTAGAACACGCCGGAACATTATTTGGCCTGCCTTCCAATCCTACTATACAAATACGACACGATCCTGTGCATGAAAGTTTATTATGATAACATAAATTAGGAATACTTATCCCATTCCTTAAAGCAGAGTCGAGAATAGTTTCGCCTTTGTATGCTTCTATATCAACGCCGTCAATCGTAATCTTAAGAGTCTCGTTCATTGCAGATTTTCCTATTAGATAGCCCTGGTTTTGAACCTAAGTTCTCGTTATAGCATTAAACTTGCAGAATTTGAAGCACTCGCCGCATTTAACACATCTGGACTGGTCAATAAAGTGAGGCCCTTTGATACTTCCCGATATGCACTGAACAGGACATTTCCTTGCACAGACTGTACAACCAATACACTTGTAATCGACTATTGTATAGGCAATCAAATCGGGACATTTGTGAGCCCTGCATCTCTTATCATGGATATGCTCTTTGTATTCGTGCTCGAAATATTTCATTGTTGAAAGAATGGGGTTGGGACAAGTCATACCCAGACCGCAGAGTGATGAAGATTTTACGGTTTCACTCAATTCTTTAAGAAGTTTTAGATCGTCTTCCGATGCTCTTCCTCTGGTGATTTTTTCAAGGATGGCATACATGTGCTTGCCCCCGATTCTGCATGGAGTACATTTTCCGCATGATTCATCTACGGTAAAGTCAAGAAAGAACTTGGCTATATCAACCATACAGTCATCCTCATCCATGACTATCATACCGCCTGACCCCATCATTGAGCCTAAAGCTTTGAGCGTCTCATAGTCTATTGGTGTATCCAAATAGTCTTTTGTTATGCAGCCACCTGACGGCCCACCAGTTTGAACGGCTTTAAACTCTTTGCCGTCCATAATTCCTCCGCCCACATTGTAAATAATATCTCTTAATTTCGTACCCATGGGCACTTCAATGAGTCCAACTTTGGATATCTTTCCGGCAAGGGCAAAAACTTTAGTTCCAGATGAACCTTCCGTTCCTATTTTTTTATACCACAATGCGCCTTTCCTGATTATCGGGCATACATTGGCAAATGTCTCTACATTATTGACTATTGTCGGCCTAGCCCACACCCCTTCTACAGCAGGAAACGGAGGCTTATTTGTCGGCATTCCTCTTAGGCCTTCTATCGAATGAATCAACGCTGTCTCTTCTCCACAGACAAATGCACCGGCACCATAACGAAGTTCAACTTCAAAATCAAAACCCGACCCCATAATATTTTTCCCGAGCAAACCGATATTCGATGCTTGCTCTATAGCTATCTGAAGCCTCTTTATAGCTAACGGATACTCTGCTCTTATGTAGATATAACCCTTATTAGATGAAATCGCATATCCGGCAATAGCCATAGCCTCAAGAATCGAGTGTGGATCGCCTTCTAGTACCGCCCTGTCCATGAACGCTCCAGGATCGCCTTCATCAGCATTGCATATAACATATTTAATATCATTTTTCTGCGTCGCCGCAAAATCCCATTTCTTGCCTGTTGGAAATCCGCCACCACCCCTTCCTCTCAATCCCGAGATAGTTATTTCTTTAATTACCTCTTGAGCAGACATAGAACTAAGGACTTTAGCCAATGCCATATATCCCGAGTTATTTATGTACTCTTCAAGAAGTTCAGGATTAATCCGCCCAGTATTTCTCAATGCGATCTTAGCCTGATAAACACCTTGTGGCTTTTCCTCTATTTCAGGGTAATACCATGACTTTTCAATAACATCAATGCCTTTGGGCTCATTGTCAGCAAGGCTCTGAATTATCCTTGGCACATCATCTTTTCTTACATTACCATAAATAACACTTCTATTAGTCCTTTTGTATAAAACTTCAACATTTGGTTCACAGAAGCAAAGCCCCATGCATCCGACCTCAATAATCTCAACTTTGCAATCAAGCTTATTAGTCTGAATTTCCTCTATTAAATTTTCATGTACAGGAAGCGCTCCTGCAGCTATTCCGCATGTTCCCAAAGATACTAAAATGCTAATATCAGGTTTCATCGAATACTTCTGCTTAACAGTATCTGCGAATAAAGTAAACTCTTTAAAACTGCTTATCATGATATCTTTCCCAAAAGTTATTTACAATTTTCTATTATTTCCCCTACCCTTTTGGGCGTCATTTTGGCATACACTTTGTCATTAACAGTTACAACAGGGGCTAGACTGCATGCTCCCACGCATCTCAAAGCACCAAAAGAAAATTTCAAGTCTTCTGTAGTTTGTCCATCCTTGATTCCAAGGTGCTTTTCGAATTCTGTTAAAATTTTATCCGCTCCTTTAACAAAACACGCTGTGCCCATACAAACATTTATTTTATATTTTCCAGGAGGTTGAGTAGTAAAAAAAGAATAAAATGAGACTACACCGTTAACGTCGCTAAGATTGAGCCTGAGCTTTTCAGCTATAAACAATTGTACTTCTTCTGGAAGATAACCAAATATCCCTTGAGCCTTATGCAGGCAATTTATCAGTAATCCACGGTTATTCTTTATATCCGCCCCTAAAGGCAGAGAATCAATAAACTCATTGAGTGCCGCTGTCTTGTCGGGATATTTTTCAATGACGCTCTCTTTTGAACAGGAGTTGCACATAACTTATAAATTAAAGATTATAGTTTTATGTTTTGATTATGATTAAGAATTTATAACCTAGGTGTTTCTTCAATTCAATGCATAAAAAAAGCTAACGCTGTTTTAGTCAACAGCGCTAGCTCAATAGACAATTGAAATAGATTTTTATCTATACTTGTTAATTAGTCTCTGGAAGTTGTAATACTGGTCTCCATAAGCAACATCGCTGATCCTGAGAATAGTAATCCCTGTATAAGAAGAATATGTAATTGCGTTGTTTATATTCCACCAGAAACCACCTTGAGCCCATGTCGAACCACCATTAGGGGCAAGCGCATTTTCTCCTTTAATTGTAAGTTTAATCTTTCCAGCCTGATCTCCAACCCAAAAAACAAGTGCACTAGCCTGAGAGTAAGGAGAGTTGTATAAATCTCCGTTGGACATCTCTAAGCACGTAAAGTATGCAATCACATGCCTGCCAGAGACACCATCAAAGCTTTTAACCATATTCAAGATAGGAAGATAACCTGTTCCTCCCGGAGGATTGCTCTGTTTGCCGTAAATATAGAAATTATTAGAAACCAAACCTGCGCAAACTTCAGCGCTTCTCGGCATATTCGGATCAGACATTTCCCAGTGAACTCCGGGAATTTTTATCTCTAGTTCGGTTTTCGAAAAAGGTCCATTGAAAGCTTTTGTTGCTGCAGTAAGCATTTCCCGGCCATGTCTCACTAACTCGTTGTTGTACCATTCGATAAAATCCTTTCCGTATTTAGCATTTATATAAGCACTAGGATTATATATCTGAAAAAAATTATCTCCGTCTCCGGGTGGATTTATATCGCTAAACGATCCAAGTCCGGTTTTCCATGCGTTATTTAGTTTTGAAATATCACCATACTTCTTTGCCATAGCATTCCTGAAAGAGTCTTTAGCTTCATTGGAGTAACATTCCATATAGCCTCTTGTAGGATACCCTCTGCCCCAATTGCGGCCATTTGCTGAATAAGGGTTATATGAAGGGTAACGAAGCTCACCTGCAGGCCCGCAGCTTATATTAACAGATTGAATATTATTGACATATCCTGCAAAATGCTGCTCAAAAGCATCCATAAACTCCTGATACTCCTGAAGGACCTTCTGATTATTTGCAGCCCAAAGCGAAACTACTTCAGGGTTTCCCGGGTCATATTGTTCACTAATATATTTTCCCCCATTTCCTGCAATAGCCCAAATCCAGGAAGGAATAGGCATATCGTATGTATCTCCTACATTCCCCCCGCATTGATGAAAGGACATAATAGGCTGGATCTGTAACCCTGCGTCTGTAATCATTTTAAAGAGCGCATCGTAGTAACTCCAATCAAATTGCTGGTCTGCTTTTCCTTCTACAAGCCCCCACCAGACATCAACGCTTACGGCATTGACCCCCAAATTCTTACATGCAGCAAGCTGATACTGAAAAGCATTCACTTCTCCAGAATTGTTTAAATCCAAATGGAGCGGCGCCATAACATTTGCCGTAATGGTTTTTGCCGCAAACAAGGCATTTAGCGAAAACACCATAAATATGATGCACACTAATAGTTTCTTAGGTAAATTCACCCCCATAAGTCCTCCATTAATTTATGTTTAACTTTTAACTGCACAGACTTTTTCGCTATAATTTATATTGCAAGCACCTGAAACTTCTCTACATCTTAAAATTAAAGTAAAATAGTAATCTTTTAAATAATTTTCATTAATAATGTCAGTAAATACACAGATAAGTAAACTAATATTTACCTATTTGTAAGATTAATAACTGTACGCATTTGGCAAAATAAGTGAATAGTAATATTTCGTAAAAAAAGCTCGCTCAGCAAAAAACTGAACGAGCTCAATTCTTAAAATTAATTATTTAGCGGCATCTGCATACATTGCTTCATATTCTGAGGCGGTTCTTCCCCAGGAGAAGTCCGTAGCCATTCCGTTATAAACAATCTTCTTGAAATTTTCAGGCTCATTTCTGTATATTCCGGCAGCCCATCTGAATGTGTTTCTAAGCGATTCTTCGGACAGTACACTAAATTTAAATCCTGTGGATTTATCTAAAGTCGCAGAATCGTAGTTAATTACTGTATCTTCCAGCCCGCCCGTTCCTCTTACGATTGGAGCAGTGCCATACCTCATACTGTACATTTGGTTAAGCCCACAAGGCTCATATCTTGATGGCATCACGAAGAAATCGCTTCCGGCCTCTACGAGATGAGAGAGTTTATTACTAAATCCGAGGTAAACAGAGAATTTTTCCGGATATTTTCCGTTCAAATATGAGAGTTGTGCCTCAAGGGCTTTATCACCTGTTCCCAGTATGACTACCTGTATATCATCATGGTAAAGCAAATCTTCAATAGCATTCCCGAAAACATCTATTCCTTTCTGTGATGCTAATCTTGAAACTATACCCAAAATAGGCACATTGGGTTTAACCGGAAGACCAAACTCTTTCTGTAGAGCTTCTTTACAAACTTTTTTTCCTTCCATATTGTCTTTATCATATTTAGCGGGAAGAAACTTGTCGGTTGCCGGATTCCATTCTTTATCATCTATACCGTTAATAATACCTCTGAGCTTTCCTCTCCAGCTAACATGCTGCAAAACAGGATCAAGAGTAAAGCCGTATTCAGAAGTCAGAATTTCCTTAGCATATGTCGGGCTTACGGCATTGACCATATCTGCTGTCATGATCCCAGCTTTCATAAAATTCAACTGATCATGGTATTCCAGACAAGTCTGGTTAAAATATTCCCATCCTAATCCAGACAGGAAAAGGTTATTCTTATTAAACACGCCTTGGTAACCAATATTGTGAATTGTGATTACAGACTTGCAGTTTTTAAAATTTTCGAAATTCCAATAAAGTGGGGTCTTCAAGTAAACAGCACACAATGCACTAGTCCAATCATTTGTATGTAGAATATCAGGAGTCAACTCCAAAGCAAGAACGGCCTGCATAGCAGCTCTTGAAAAGAAGATGAATCTTGATGCATTGTCCCCGTACTCTACTCCTTTGAAATCATAAAGGCTTGGCCTGTCAAAATATTGGTTATATTCTATAAAATAAAAGGCTAGATTGTCATTGACTTTGTGTTCTCTAATTTGAGCCCATTCATCACTAAAGCCAAAAGGAACTCCGAGAAGTTCTTTTTTAACAGTAGTCAAGGCTGTCAACTCTTTCATCACCTGAGGATAGTAAGGCATAATTACTGATACTTTATGCCCACGTTCTGCCAGAGCAATCGGAAGAGCTGAAGATACATCAGCAAGCCCACCTGTTTTAGCGTATGGAGCTGCTTCACTTGTAACCCAAACAATATTCATAATGTGTCACCTTTGTTTTTGGTTGTTTCTCTAATGTTATATTTTTTTTGGTTTAGCATCGTTGAAAAGGAATTATAAAACAATATACTCGTGTTTTAAAGAGCTTGTTTGAAAATATTTCAAATCACTAAATCAACAAACAAAGGAGGCTACATATGCGTAAAACTGTACTAGGGATGATAATGGCTGGCGGAGAAGGCACAAGGCTTTTCCCACTAACAAAAGAAAGAGCTAAACCGGCTGTACCATTTGGGGGAAAGTACAGAATCATTGACTTCGTGCTTAGCAATTTCATAAACAGCGGAATCGGCGCAGTTTTCGTAATCACACAATTTAAATCACAAAGTTTGACCGAGCACATCATCAATGGATGGAATACTTCTTCCAAATTCGGTTCTCAGTTTGTGGTTCCAGTTCCTGCTCAAATGCAAACAGAAGACAGGCACTGGTATGTAGGTACAGCTGATGCTATATATCAGAACATCCATCTCATTGAAGACTTTTCTCCAGATCTAGTCGCAATATTCGGCGGCGACCATATCTACAGAATGGATATGAGCCAAATGGTAGACTTCCACGAAGAAAAAGGAGCTATAGCCACTGTAGCTGCAATTCCTGTGCCTCTAGAAGAAGCAAGTGAGTTCGGCGTCATTCAAGTGGATGAAAACTGGAGGATAATTGGATTCCAGGAAAAACCAAAGAACCCACAACCAATCCCGGGTAATCCAAAAATGGCTTTGGCTTCCATGGGTAACTATATTTTCAACTCAAGAGACTTGGTTCTTTTACTTAAAAAAGATGCTAAGGAAAAAAACAGCAGTCACGACTTCGGAAAGAACATTCTTCCATCATTGGTTGGAGGCGGCAAACTGTTTGCTTACAACTTCCACACAAATGTGATAGAAGGCCTGTCAGGCACACCGTACTGGAAAGATGTAGGCTGCCTGAAAGCATTCTTCGAAGCTAATATGGACCTAAGAGAAGCAACTCCTGCTCTTGACCTCTATAATGAAAAATGGCCTATCTATAATTACAACAAGAGCCTGCCTCCTGCCAAATTCGTTCATAATGAAGAAATAGGTGCTGCCGGAGTTCCTAGAATCGGTAAAGCTATCAATTCATTAGTGTCGGGCGGATGCATAATATCCGGCGGAACAGTGGTTGATTCAATTCTCTTCGGCTTAGTTAAAGTCCACAGTTATGCTACAGTCCATAACTCGCTGCTGGTAGACGGAGTAGTAATCGGAGAACATTGCAAAATCAGAAATGCAATCATAGATAAACACAACGAAATTCCTCCGCATACAATGATAGGTTTCAACAGAAAGGAAGATGAGGCAAAATACACTGTTGTAGACCTTGACACGGAAAAGGGAACATGGCTGACTGTCGTGGATAAAAAGAAATGCAGGACCAAGCTTCCGAAACCTGTAAGACCTGATTTCAGCGGAGAATAATTTTTCTGAAAGCAAAGGCATAATAATCACATCCTTGACAATGCTAGGGGAGATGCTATATTCACGAAAGTTTGGTTGTTTGTCCATTAAAAAAGTGGTTGAGTTTTTCTGGATAAATGACCTATGTGAAATACAATAAGGAGAAATAACACATGGATAAAAAAGCTGAAAACCTCAAAAAGTTGTCCCGTACAAATATCATCATGAACTTCATCAAAAAGAACAATGGGGTATGGGATCATCAGGGATGGACAGATTTCTGTGATTATCTGACCGAAAAAGGATATACTCCTATCGACTTTGACCAAGTCGGTGCTATGCTTGAAACTAAGAGAGAAGCATATCTCGCAAAGTAGTTTTATATTGACTACTAAGGACAGCCAGAATTCTGGCTGTCCTTTTTTTTTCTATTTAATTAAAAGCCTATCATTGACGCAAATATCTTCATGGTAAATACCACAATATACTGACCATACACAAACAGATAGCTAAAAGACAGAAACACCAAAGCAAATAGTCCAAACATTATGCCATTTCTGAGTTCCTGATTAATTTTAACGATAGACGGGAATAGACAGATAGCGATTATCCATCCATCAAGAGGAGGGACAGGCACCAGATTGACAACAAATAACACGATGTTAAGAACAGCCCCAATAATCATTGCCTGAAATACGATGCTGTCCACATTGCCACCGGTTGCCTTAAAAACCAAAGTGCCGGCAAACGAGAAGGTTAGAAATAATACTAGATTAGAAACAGGTCCGGAGACAGCCACAAGAAAGGGACTCATCCTTCCCTTTTTAAGTCTTCTGTAATCGACAGGTACGCTACCCCATGTTATTCCGACCAACAATAATGCTATTAGTGCCGGAATCCCCATCAATTTTAAGGGGTTTGGAACCAGATAGCCATTTCTATAGGCTGTATCATCACCCTGACGCAAAGCCGTCAATGCATGCGCAGATTCGTGTACCCATATGGAAAAAAGAACAAGCAGTATCCATAACAGATAAAATTTTGGGTTAGTGAATAATAATTGACAAAACAGCATGATTATCTCCTAATAAAGAATTTTATGTTACGTCAGAGCGCTTGGGTCTCTCTTGGAAATATATTTAAGCAGATTCTCTTTCTCTCTGCACATTATCGTAATCTGATCGCCTAGTTTTAAAAGTGTATTTCCTTTAGGATGGATGTATAAACCATTACTTTTAATCAATGTAACCAGAATTTCATATGGCATAACCAATTCAGAAACTGTTTTGTTGACAAAAGGCGAAGATTCTGTAATAGTCATTTCAAACATATTATTCTCTAAATAGTCAAGATCTACGGTATTTGCTCCCTCTTTAATAGATGACTTTTTATCTACTTTTACCCCTAATTTTTCTGCCAGATATTTAAGACTGCTGCCCTGTATTACTACAGAGACCAGAACGATGAAGAATATAAGATTAAAAATTGTCTCTGCGTGGGGCACACCTTCCACCATAGTGAAAATAGCAAAAACAATAGCTACTGCTCCCTTGAATCCTCCAAGTGAAATAAATAACTTACTTTTATTAGAGTGTTTATCCCTAAAAAACGACATAGAAAGAAAAACACTTAGTGGCCGCACAACAAAAACCATAAACACAGCTAGAAGTAAACCTATCCAGGCGAAGTCAATTAATTGGTTTGGAAACACAAGCAACCCCAGACACAGGAATAAGAAAATCTGCATCGTCCATGACAAAACTGAAAAAAATCTGATACTATTGTTTTTATGTACAAATTTTTTGGAACTTATAAACAATCCGAGAATGTATATCGCAAGAAAACCATTCCCTTGGACAAGCTCTGTGGCAGAATACGTAACCCCCAGTGCTCCTAACAGAAGAATAGGGTATAAGGCCTCTATATCTAAGTTTAGCTTTTCTAAAAATTTTTCGGCAACGTATCCCAGAATGAGTCCCATAAGTCCACCAATAATCAACTCTTTGAGGAAATAATAGACATAATGCCATAATGATCCATCATCACCTTTAACTAGTGCGATAAACAATATCACCATTACATATGCTATAGGATCATTGCTTCCCGATTCAAACTCTATTATATTTTTCACTTTCGGTTTGATATTTAACCCGCTGAATTTCAATAACGAAAACACTGCTGCCGCATCAGTAGAAGCCACGGTAGCAGAAGCAAGAAATGATAGTTTCCATCCCAGATCAGTCAAAAAATGGATGGGAATAGCAAAAAAGATTACACTAAGAAAGACTCCTAGGATAGATAATGCCAGACCCTCTTTAATAACTGGTTTAATTCCTCTTACATCTGTTTCAAGCCCACCTGCAAAAAGAATGATACACAAAGAAATAGTCGCTATAAAAAATGCAGAATGGGGATCATCGTAATTGATCCACCCTATTCCATCAGAACCAGCCAACATTCCGATAAATATAAAAATAACAAGCAAAGGAATGTTAAACTTTTTGGAAACCTTGGCCGAAAAGACGCTCAATATGATAAGTATCGAAAATATTAATATTAGCTTCTCCATAAATCAGAAACCTCAATTCGCAAATATCTCTATGATCTGAAAAGCCACCTCTTCGTAAGGATGAGAACTCTTAAGAGCTGTTATTACTTTTTCCTTCAAATCGGCAGGAAAGATCATTTCAACTTTATATTCTTCGACATATTCAACAACCCCTTCCTTACCTATAAAAGGATCGCTTCCTTGTAAAGGCCGGAATTGCCCTCTGCCCAAAGTCTCCCAAGAACAGTTATCGTACTTACCCAATTTTCCGGCGCCGGCATCAAACAGCGACTTCTTCACTATCTCCAAATGCGATAATGGAACGTAAAAATCTATCCTTAAATATTTTTTCATAATTTTCACATCTTATTTTTAAAGATTTTGAATAATTAGAGAATTTAACATATTCTTTAGTTTAGTTTTAAAAACAATATTATCTTTAATTATAGGCTAGTTTTATGAGCAACACTATCTGCAGAATTATCCAAACAGAAGTTTGTGAGATTAAGATTGAATATAAAGATAAACCTTCTTTTAAAATCCTGGGAATTTGCATGAATAGCAAGCTGGAAAAAACACCTCTTATCGCCAACAAAAATAATGAAAGCATCCCCGTAAACTACTTTTTAGACTCGATAGAAAACAAGATCAAAAAATATTTCGCAGATGGAACTCCTTTGGATATAGATAAAAGTATTTTGTCTCTAGAACAAATCCCAACTTACTACAGGAAAGTTCTTGAAACTTTGTTCGACAAAGTCAAACACGGAAAAGTCATTACCTACCACAAATTAGCAGAGCTAACTGGAAATCCTAAAGCTTCTAGAGCTGTAGGGACAGCTATGGCATCCAATCAATTCCCTCTTGTAATTCCTTGTCACAGGGTAATTAGATCGGACTTATCACTTGGAAACTTCGGATCTGGCGTAAAATTAAAACTATATCTGCTCGAAAACGAGATAGGGAAAAACTCTTTCAAGAATTTTTCCCTTACAAATAAAGAAGCGCTAATTTAAGAAAGCTATTGACTTAAACTTTCTTTGAGATTTCAAGCTTTACAAACTGAAAAGCAGAGTTCACAAATAACTCAACGGTAATTCTTCCAAAGTTTTGCCGCACGTTGATTCATATAGCCCCTCTTGGTTTTTACCTGAGGATTTTAAATGTTATCCAATACAGCTTTGGCTATATCCCTGGTTGACATTCTTTCCAGATTCATTGGAGTGACTTCACTCAAAGCCTTGTCTATGTCATTACCTGCCGCATTCTCCCCTAGAAATTCAAGCATCATTTTCATACTCATTATTGCTGCTATGGGATTGGCTTTGTTTTGCCCTGCTATATCAGGAGCTGAGCCGTGAACAGGTTCAAACATAGACGGAGCAATTTTAGTAGGATTAAGGTTGCCGCTGGCTGCCATTCCCATCCCGCCCTGGATCACTGCGCCAATATCTGTGATAACATCGCCAAACATATTGGTGGTCACCATTACATCAAATTTTTCCGGATTCTTTATCATGTGCATGCATGCAGCATCTACATGATAGTATTCCCTTTTTATATCAGGATATTCCGCATTGCCAATTTCGTTATATATCCTCTCCCAAAGATCAAACACATAAGTAAGGACATTGGTCTTTCCGATCAGGGCTATTAGCTTTCTTGGCCTGTTCTTGGCTATTTCAAAGGCATATCTTACACACCTTTCTACCTGTTTGTGGTTATAAACCATAGAATTGATAGCTACTTCGTCCTTGGTGCCTTTCATCATAACCCCTCCGATTCCAGAATAAATTCCGCCGGAGTTTTCTCTTACTACTACAAAATCTATATCCGCTGGCCCCTTATCTTTGATAGGAGTATCAACACCAGGATAGAGTTTGACAGGGCGTAGATTTATATACTGATCCAGAGTAAACCTGATATTAAGAAGTATACCTTTCTCCAATATGCCTGGCTTAACTTTCGGAGAACCGATAGCTCCCATATAAATAACATCATATTTCTTAAGCTCATTTATTGAATTATCTGACAGCACTTCACCTGTTCTTAAATAATGCTCGCCGCCAAAAGGAAATACTCTTTCCAAATACGTAACACTATGTCTTTTTGAGACTTTCTGAAGCACTTCAAAAGCTACATTAGTAACTTCAGGACCAATTCCATCACCGGGAATTACAGCAATCTTATAACTTTTGTTAGCCATTAGTTCTCCTTATTGGTATATAGAAGTTTTATTAATTGATAAAAACCCTGCTTAGTATAAATGTTTTATTTAGAAATATCACCCCGATTAATGCGAAAGAATATTTTTTTTAGTTATAAACAGTTTGACAAAACAATACAGTTATGCGAATTGTAAAATTTTTATAAACTTAAATTTTTTCAAAAAACCAAAAAGGTTCGAGCAAATCATGACAAGCCCGAAAGACAAGAATCTTGTAATAGTCGAATCCCCCACAAAAGCCAGAACAATCGCTCCGATGCTTGGAAAAGATTACACTTTAATAGCGTCCATGGGACATATCAGAGACCTTCCTAAAAGCTCTCTGGGAATCAACATCAAAAATAACTTCAAACCAGAGTACGTAACCTCGAAGACTTCAACTGTCAAGGCTCTGACTTCTGCGGCAGAAAACGCCGCTAATATCTATCTGGCTACTGACCCGGACCGCGAAGGAGAAGCTATATCCTGGCACATCAAAGAAATTCTTTCAAAAAAAACCAAGGCCCCTTTTCATAGGGTCGAATTTCATGAAATCACCAGAGGCGCTATAAAGAAGGCTTTCGAAGAAACAAGAGAAGTTAATCAGGACTTGGTGGATTCACAACAGGCAAGGAGAGTCCTTGACAGGCTTGTAGGATATCAGGTAAGCCCCTTGCTATGGTCCAGAATAGAAAAAAATATCAGCGCAGGAAGAGTTCAATCAGTTGCGCTAAGAATAGTTTGCGAGCGAGAAAGAGAGATTCAGAATTTTAAGCCTAAAGAATATTGGGATTTTGGCGCAAAGTTTATCCACGACAATAAAGCCGAAAGGATTTACGAAGCAAAACTGTTTCAGATAAACGGTAAAAAGTTAGACATTTCAAATACTCAAGACGCTCAAGCTGCCTATGATGAAATAATAAATTCTAATAACCACCGAATATCTTCTGCCAAAACCGAGCCTGTAAGAAAATCTGCGCCTCCGCCATTTATCACCAGTTCCCTCCAACAGTCGGCAGGCTCTTCCCTCAGATTCTCTGCGACTAAAACTATGCAAATAGCCCAACAGTTATATGAAGGCATTCAAAATGATTCAGGAGAACAATCAGGTTTGATCACTTATATGAGGACAGACTCCTTCACAATATCCAAGGATGCTCAGAACAATTGCAGGGATTTCATAATCTCGAAGTACGGCGAGAAATTCATACCCGCCAAACCAAATTATTATAAAAATAAATCTTCCGCTCAAGAAGCCCACGAGGCCATAAGGCCAACCGATGTCAATAACACGCCTGAAGAGATGTCCAAATTTCTCTCAAGGGATCAACTGAATTTGTATAGGCTTATTTGGAAAAGGTTTGTTGCAAGCCAAATGTCTCAGGCTGAGCTGTCCAGAACAACTATTGATACGAACAGCAAAGGGGGGAAGTCCGAATATACATTCCGAACTATTGCCACGATTACAATATTCCAAGGGTATGGAGTGGTCTATTCTGACAAAGACTCAGAAGAAGCTGACGAAAAGGAAAATTTATATAACTTCCTCCAGTTAGTGAAAGAAAATGATGTTTGCACACTAGATGAACTCACAAAAGAACAGAAATTCACGGAACCGCCGCCAAGATATACCGAACCATCCCTTATCAAAGAGTTGGAATCCAATGGAATCGGCAGGCCATCTACATACGCCACAATAGTAAACACCATCCAAAACAGAAAATATGTTGAAAAGAAAGAAGGCAAGCTTATCCCACATGAACTCGGGTTTAAAGTAAATGACTTCCTTGTATCAACGTTCCCTGACTTGCTCAATATAAGCTTCACGGCAGAAATGGAAGAAAAGCTCGATAGTATTGAGACAGGCGGCGTCAATTGGACTACTATGATAAAAGATTTCTATAAAAACCTTCAAGCTTGGCTTAATAACGCAAAATACGAAGCTGCCCCTCCCGAAGACAAAGCAGAGGCAGCCATCAAACTCCTTGAAGAATTTTCCGAATGGGAAACACCTGAGAAAAAAACAGGACGTGTTTTTGATGACAAGAAATTCTTTTCTTCAGTTTTAAGACAATACAAGAAAAACAAAGCGCTAACTGCAAAACAGTTTGGAGCAATACTAAGAATATTGACCAAGTATTCCTCAAAGATCAAAGATTTTGACAATTACATTACAAAGTTCAAACTCAAAACTGATTTTGACCAAACAGTGTCTCAAATACAAACAGAAAGCGAAGAACGTGAAAAGCTCAACAGCGAAAAAGCTGAAAACCTTAAAGAATTCAAAACTATTGTAGGCATAATAAAGAATTCCGATCTAATCCAATCTCCCGAAGGAGGATTCGATGAAAATAGTTTCGTGAATTCCCTGAATGAACAGGTTCAAAGTGGAAGATATCTCTCCTCTAAACAAATCTATGTATTAAAAAGAATCGCTGTCAAAAACAAAGACAGAATTTACCCGTTTGATGAAATCTCTTCTGTTTTAAATATTACAGATAAGGATTTGGAAGAAAAGGAGCAAAAAAGCATGTCTACTCCTGAAAAAGATAAGGAAATAGAAGCCCTTTTTGAAAAACTGGATAAAGTTTCGCAATGGAACGAGGATAAGAAAAGAAAAATCAAAGATTATGATTTTTATTCTTCTCTTAAGAAACAGTTTACCTCAAAAAAGAGCTTAAGTGCAAAACAGTTACACGCACTGGAAAAGCTTGCCCAAAAATACAATCAATAGGTTTTTAAAAGATTTTTATGTTTTTTTTAAAAGCGAGTTGGAAATGTGTTCTTCTCTTGGTTATGTTTTACGCCTCGTTTGTCTATGCGGATTTTCTGCACGCTAAAAGCGATAATAACTCAGTTTCTCTTGATACGCTTAACCGAATTTCGAAGAACCAGGCTTCTGATTCTTCCATTGTCGCGTTGGCAGATGCTCTTTTAAAAGCAGAGAAGGAGAGACGAGACTTCCTCAAGTACAATATGTTTCTCGCCGATGCCGTTTCGGGTATAACCGATACCGACTTAAGCGATAGATATCTCGACACTATTGAAGATCTCGAAGAAAACTCCAGAAATGGTTTATTCCTGGTAAACAGAGTATTTGACCTATGCAAATATCTGGACGGCAAGATCAATGACATGCCGATAACTTACGAGGAGAAACTGAAAATAAAGTTACGGCTGGACGAGTTAAGAGAAGATGCCGGTGAATACGGCATGACTCTAAAAGGACAAAGCGCTGCTCAAAATGTTACAGAGTGCGCTATCCTTGAATCAAACAGCAACCTTCAGGTCGTTGTTTTGGGAACTGGGTTCCTTGACAAATCAAAAGCCGGAACAGTTTGGGTGATACCAGATGCCGATAATGCCATAGTGAAAGTTATAGCAGTAAGACCTTACGCTTCTGCCGCTATTGTCACAAAAGGCGATTTCAGCAAAATATCATCGGGAATGAAAGCAAAACATTTAACAAATAGCAATTAGAAACGGATAACAAATTTTATGGAAGTAAGAGCAATTACTAAGTATGTAAAGATCGCTCCCGATAAAGCCAGGCAGGTAGCCAGGCTTCTTCAGGGAAAAAGCGCGATCGAGGCTCTAAGCACAGTCGACCTTATTCCAAGAAAGGCGGCTCGCTTGATGGCCAAGACCTTACGCTCGGCAGTAGCAAATGCTGAGAATAATTTTGACCTGGACAAAAACAGTCTGGTCGTGAAAGAAGCAGTTGTTGGTCCGGCTCCTACAATGAGGCGCTTTAGACCAAAAGCTAGAGGTATGGCGGGCAGAATCCGCAAAAGAACAAGTCATTTTACAATTGTTCTATCAAACGGCAATTAACGAAAGGAAAGAATCGTGGGACAAAAAGTAAATCCAATATGCTTTAGAGTCACGGCTACAAAAGACTGGGATTCAAAATGGTTCGCCAGAAAGAATTCTTTCGGCACCTGGCTTAATGAAGACCTCAAAATTCGTGATTATATAAAGAAAGAATTCGCTCATGCTGCAATAGCTAGAGTGGTAATACACAGAGCATCCAACAGAATAGCTGTCGATATATACACAGCCCGCCCTGGAATCCTCGCTAGCAGAAAAGGAGATTTCGAAAGACTCCAGACAGGCTTGCAGAAAATGGCAGATGGTCATGAAATCAAAATTGATATTCATGAAGTAAAAAATCCTGAAAGAAACGCTCAGCTCGTTTCTGAAAATGTAGCTCTTCAACTTCAAAGAAGAATAGCTTTCAGACGTGCTATGAAAAAATCCATCCAGTTAGCAATGGACAGCGGCGCTTTGGGAATTAAGATAATGGCCTCAGGCCGACTTGGCGGAGCAGAACTTGCCAGAACTGAACAATACAAGGAAGGCAAAGTTCCACTTCATACCATCAGGGCCAATATCGAGTACGGTTTTTACGAAGCTATGACTGCTACTGGAAAAATTGGCGTAAAAGTCTGGATCTGTAACCCAGAAGTAAGCAAGGAGAACTAAATTATGGCTCTGATGCCCAAAAGGACAAAATATAGAAAAGTACAACGCGGCAACATGGCTGGTCTGGCTCAAAGCGGCAACAAAATAGATTTCGGCGATTACGCTCTTATGTCACTAGACAGAGGCTGGGTAAGAAATGTGGAAATCGAATCTGCCCGTGTTGCAATTAACAGATATTTAAATAGAAGAGGAAGAGTCTGGATAAGGTTTTTTCCTGACAGACCGTTCACATGCAAACCTCTTGAAGTTAGAATGGGTAAAGGAAAAGGAAACGTAGAAGGTTGGGTTTCCGTAGTTCTTCCCGGAAGAATCCTCTTTGAGATAAGCGGATGCACAGAAATTACAGCTAGAGAAGCTCTATGCAGAGCTGCCGCCAAAATCTCTGTCAAAACCAAGTTTCTAAAACGTCAATAAGAGGAAGGTTTGAATATGAAAAAAATGGCTCAAATAAAAGAAATGAGTGATCCTGAGCTCAAGAGCGCTGTAAGCGAGCTGGCTAAGGAAAAATATAACCTCAAAATGCAGGCAAAAACCGGTCAGCTCGAAAAAAGCGCCAGAATCGGACAGGTTAAGAAAGAAATTGCCATGATAAAAACAGAAGAAACAAGACGCAAGAGCGCCGGCAAGTAAGAGGATAGCCAAGAATTATGGAAAACGAAACAAAAGATATATCAAGAAACCTCCGCAAAGAACGCGAAGGTATTGTGGTAAGTAATTGCCAAAATAAGACTATCGTCGTCGAAGTCACAAGGCGTACTTCTCATCCACTTTACAAAAAAGTCGTAAAGTCGTCTAAGAAGTATTATGCCCATGACGAAGAAAACAAAGCTAAGGTTGGCGATAAGGTTACTATCGTGGAAACAAGACCTCTAAGCAAATTAAAACGCTGGAGACTTGTTACAGTTCACGGACAGCAATCTTAATTACTATTTAAACTTATATAAGATTGGGTATAAATCATGATACAAATGCAAACCAGCCTTGAAGTGGCTGATAACAGCGGAGCAAAAAGGATTGTTGCCATTACTGTCCTCGGACAGAAAAGAAAATATGCAAGAATCGGCGATATTGTTACCGCTTCGGTTAAAGAAGCCATTCCAAATGGCGCAATAAAAAAAGGCGAAGTCGTTAAGGCTGTTATAGTAAGAACTGCTACTAAAATCAGAAGACAGGATGGCTCATATCTGAGATTTGATAACAGCGCAGCCGTTATAATCGATGCACAGAACAATCCGAAAGGTACACGCATATTCGGACCTGTAGCCCGCGAACTTCGTGAAAGGAACTTTATGAAAATTATTTCTTTAGCTCCGGAGGTCTTATAATGCAGAAGAAAACACATGTAAAAACTGGCGATGAAGTTAAAGTCCTTACAGGAAAATGGAAAGGGGAAGAAGCCAAGATTAAGGCTAACCTTAAAGATAAAGATCGCGTAGTTTTGGAATTTACAGGGCTTTCTCCTGAAAAGAAAAAGCAACTCGGCGTTAAAACAGTTAAAAAATCCCAACAAAATCCAAAAGGTGGGATTATTGAGAGATCAGTTTCAGTACATATCTCCAATGTAAAACTAAAAAACGCAAAAACTGAATAAAACAACGGAGAAAATTTAAATATGCCTGACATGCTTAAATTGTACAAAGAAAGCATAGCACCCCAACTCAAGGAGAAGAGAGGCTATGCAAATCCAATGGAGATTCCAAAGCTCTCCAAGATAATAATCTCAACCGGTATCGGCTCCGCTTTTGATAAAGACGCTTTTGCAGAAGCCAAGAAAAATATTACAATGGTTACCGGACAAGCAGCAGTTATCAGCAAATCGAAAAAGAACATCTCTAACTTTAAACTCCGTAAAGGAATGCCAGTTGGAGTAGTGGTAACACTGAGAAACAAGAGAATGTACGAATTTCTCGACAGACTCGTTCATACTGTTCTGCCCCAAGTCCGCGACTTCAGAGGAATCAGTCCTAAAGGTTTCGATGGTAAGGGCAATTACAACATGGGTATGTCTGACATCAGCGTATTCACTGAGATTGACCTTGACAAGCTAAAACGCCCGATGGGCATAAACATTTGCATGGTAACGACAGCAAAAACCGATGATGAAGCCAGAGACCTTCTGACTTTCTTCGAAATGCCTTTTGCAAAGGAATCAGGGAGTAAGTAATTATGGCAAAGAAAAGTTTAGTAGCAAAAAGCGAACGCCAAGCTAAGTTCAAAGTGCGTAACTATAATCGCTGCAAAAGATGTGGTCGTCCACGCGCTTACATCAGAAAATATCAACTCTGCAGAATTTGTTTCAGGGAGCTTGCTTCATCAGGACAAATTCCAGGGGTAATCAAAGCAAGCTGGTAAGAAAGGAGCCAAAATATAATGAGTATGCAAGATCCATTGAGCGATATGCTCACAAGAATTCGCAATGCAGGAATGGCTTCTTTGAAAGAAGTTTCAATACCTTCTTCAAATCTGAAGAAGGCTGTAGCAGCCATTTTGAAAGAAGAAGGTTTCATTGCAGACTTTGCTGAAAGAGGCGAAGGTGTAAAGAAAGAATTCGCAATCCAATTGAAATATCACAAAAAACAACCTGTTATTGAAGGTATCAAAAGAATAAGTAAGCCTTCATGTAGAGTTTACTGCGGAAGCACGCAAATTCCTAAAGTGAAGAACGGGCTTGGTTTGGTGATACTTTCTACTCCTCAGGGCGTTATCAGCGGCAAAAAAGCAGCTGAACTTAATGTCGGCGGAGAAATAATTTGTTATGTCTGGTAAATAGTGAGGTAAACCATGTCTAGAATAGGTAAAAGGCCAATCGCTATACCGTCAGGAGTAAAAGTTACAATCGCTAATGGCAACATGACCGTCCAAGGTGCTCAAGCCACGCTCGTAAAACATATTCCCCCTGAAGTAGATATAGCAGTAAACGGATCAGAAATATTAGTAAACATTCCAAGAGACTCAAAAACATCTAGCGCAATGCAGGGCCTTACGAGAAGTCTGCTTGCCGGAATGATCGAAGGAGTTACCAAAGGCTTTAAAAAGAATTTGGAACTGGTCGGCGTAGGATATAGAGCGAAAATGACAGGGAACAACCTTGAGCTGGCTCTCGGTTTTTCTCATCCGGTTATCTACCCTATTCCTCAAGAAGTTAAAGTAACTGTAACTGATACCACAAAAATCAGTGTTGAAGGAGCAGATAAACAGATTGTTGGAGAAGTCGCCGCCACTATCAGAAGATTTAAGAAACCTGAACCTTACAAAGGCAAAGGTATCAGATATGCTGGCGAACACATAACTATTAAAGAAGGCAAATCTGTAGGATAATAGCTGTTAAATAGCTAAACTTTATGGAGATTTTATAAAATGAGTAAATTAAATAAGTTTGATGCTCGTAAACGCAGACATATGCGTTTGCGCCAAAAAATTGCAGGAACAGCTGATCGTCCCAGAATGTCAGTATTTGCTTCATGCAAGCACATTTATGTTCAGTTCATTGATGACAATGCAGGAAAAACTTTGGCCAGCACATCAACTGTTTCTGAAGAATTCAAAAAGACCGGTGAAAAAGTTAATGCCAAGGGTGCTGAAGCTCTCGGAATTTTAGCTGCTGCACAGGCAAAAGCCGCCGGTATTAGCGAAGTTGTATTTGACCGCGGCGGATTTTCCTTCCATGGAAAACTCAAAGCACTAGCAGATGCCGCTCGTAAAAACGGACTTAAAATTTAACAGAGGGCTAATATGGTTACCGGAAGAAAACATTTCGCAGAGAAAGAAGTTAGTGAATTCGAGGAAAGAGTAGTTAGTGTAAACAGGTGTTCAAAAGTCGTAAAAGGCGGTCGTAACTTTAGTTTCAGTGCTCTTGTAGTTGTTGGGAACAAAAAGGGCCTCGTAGGAATAGGATTAGGCAAAGCCAATGAAGTATCTGATGCTATCAGAAAAGGCGGAGAAATAGCACGAAAGAACCTAATCACAGTTCCTATGCATAACCAGACAATAGCGCATGAAGTTCACTCTAAGTTTGGCGCAGCTAAAGTAATGATGAAACCGGCTGGGCCAGGTACTGGATTAATCGCGGGCGGCGGAGTCAGAGCTGTTCTGGATTTAGCAGGAGTAAGAGATATTTTGACTAAATCTCTTGGATCAAGCAACCCTGTTAATATGGTTAAAGCTACAATTGAAGCTATAAAATCTATTAGTTCAAAGAACGATTATCAGGCAAAACGCTTAGCTAACTAGTTAAAATTAAGGTTAAACAATGAAATTACATTCACTTAAAAATGTAGAAGGCGCCAAGAAAAGGCGTAAACGTGTCGGCAGAGGCGATGCTTCGGGTTGGGGAAAAACCGCTGGACGTGGAGATAAAGGACAAAGTTCCAGAAGCGGCTCTGGATTCCGTCCATATTTTGAAGGCGGTCAGATTACACTTTTTAGAAGACTGCCCAAAAGAGGGTTTAAAAGTTTGAATCCCAAGGTATATACAGTTATAAATATATCTTCTCTGGAAGAATCTTTTAATGCCAATGATGTTGTAGACAAAGCTGCACTCAATGCTAAGAACCTTATTCCAAAGAAAAACCTTGGTTTAAAAATACTTGGCAACGGGGATATTACTAAGTCTCTCACAGTCAAAGCTAACTTTTTCTCGGTCTCTGCGAAATCTAAAATTGAGGCCGCAGGCGGAAAGTGTGAGGTTGTTGAATAATAACAATAGAACAAAAGAGTTAGCCATTTAGTTAACTCTTTTGAAATATAATAAGGTCTGATATGTTTTCTGCTTTTATCAATGCTTTTAAAATCAAAGAAGTAAGAGATAAAATTTTCTTTACTTTTGCAGTAGTCGCACTTTGCAGAGTTATGTCAAATATCCCCTGCCCTGGAGTAGATACACATGCTCTGAATATCTACTTCGATCAATTCAGCCAATCAAGCAGCACCACCGCTTTCTTTGGCTTATTTGATATGTTCACTGGCGGAGCTATCCATAAGTTTGCTATAGCAACGCTCGGGATAATGCCATACATATCAGCATCGATCATTATGCAGATGTTGCAGCCGGTGATCCCCCAATTTGAAAAAATGGTCAGAGAAGGAGGAGATGCAGGAAGGCAGAAATTCAACCAGTACACAAGATTCCTCACTCTCATTATCTGTGTTATTCAGGGAGCAATGGCGGCTTATGCTATGCAGAGGCCTCAAACCATCGGACTACCTGTTCCTACATCTCCGCTAGTAATAACAAGCGGATCTAGTTTTGTTATTATGACAGTCATAGTCCTCACATGCGGAACTATGCTTATGATGTGGCTCGGGGAAAGAATTACCGATAATGGAATAGGAAACGGCGCTTCTATTATTATTACAATCGGTATTGTTTCAAGGATGCCAAGCGCTCTTTACAGCCTCTACGAACTTGTTATATCAGGAGGATCAAACGGGACTTCCATCAGGCCTGTCCATCTCTTCCTTCTGGCACTGCTTTTTGTTTTGGTTACTGCCGCTACTGTTATACTTACTCAAGGCCAAAGGAAAATACCTATACAGTACGCTAAAAAAACAGTCGGCAAAAGAATGCTTGGAGGCAATTCGTTCATTCCTTTAAGAGTGAACTTCTCAGGGGTAATGCCGATAATTTTGGCAGGTTCTATTTTAATAGTACCGGAAATGTTATTCAGATGGATACCCGCTACCAGATGGATAGCCGCATATTTTAACTATGGAAGTTTCTCATACATGATAATTTATGGCTTGCTTCTTATGTTCTTTGCATTCTTCTGGGTTGCTAACCAGTTTAACCCCGTTCAAATATCAGATAACCTAAAAAGAGACAGTGCTTTCATTCCCGGAATCAGGCCAGGAAAACCTACAGCTGAATACTTGGACTCTACTATGACAAAAATCACTTTAGCCGGTTCTATTTTCCTTTTGGCTATTGCAGTTTTTCCAATGATTCTTAATAAGAACCTCAACCTTCCATATATTATTGACAGTTTCTTCGGAGGCACAAGTTTGCTAATCATGGTAGGCGTAACATTAGATGCATTGAGCCAACTTGAGTCCCATCTGATAACAAGAAACTATGATGGTTTTCTTAAGAATGGAAAAATAATGTCAAGAAGAAATTACAGGTAACATTGAAAGTCTTTTCCTTATTGGAGAATTCGCTTGATTATTTTTTCCCTAAAATGTGTCCTGTTTGCAAAAAGGAATTATCCGGAAAGAATGTCTTATGCGGGGAATGCGCTGATAAGTTTGTCTCCAGTGATGGTAAAGTTTGTTCATGTTGCGGCAGTCGTTTAGACTTAGTTTTGGATATCTGTTCCAAGTGCATAAAAGAAGCTCCTCATCCATGGCACTCTTCAATATGTATTTTCTCAATGAATAATGCCATTCATGACGCTATTCTTAATTTCAAATACAAAAACCAGATTGAACTCTTTCCATTTTTAGCTCAAAAGATAACAGAAAAAATACAAAATGATAAGTTAAAGTTTGATCTTATCACCGCTGTGCCACTCCATTTTGCAAAATACCTTCTCAGAGGGTACAACCAATCCGTGCTGTTGGCGAAGAAAGTATCAAAATTAACAAACACCCCTTACTGCACAACATTAATACGAAAGAAATATACAAAAACTCAAACCAGCCTTTCAGGAGCAAAAAGGAGAAAAAATCTTCAAAATGTTTTTTTAGCAAAAAAACGAGCCATTGTTGAAAACAAAGATATACTATTGGTCGATGATATTTTTACTACCGGTTCCACTTTGAGGTCAGCTAGCAAAGCATTGATTGACGCAGGAGCCAAGAAGATAACTATTTTAGTTTTAGCAAGGAGATAGAAATTTATGTCGCTTTTTGGCAAACCAAAATATGCAACAAACATTAGAACCGACGAGGTGTCTGAAAATAAGAATGTAAAGATACCTGTCGGTATATTCGAAAAGTGTAAAAACTGTGAGGAGAGCTTTCATAAAGATGAATGGAAAAAGAATCTCGAAGTATGCCCTGAATGTGGTTACCATAAGACTTTAACTTCCACCAGAAGAGTTGAACTCCTGACTGATGAAGGAACCTTTCGCGAAGTGGATTCAAGCCTTTCCTCAATCGATATTCTCAAGTTTGAAGGAGTAGCTTCCTACGCAGCAAAACTAGAACAGAACAAAATAAAAACAGGGCTTAACGACGCTGTTGTTTGCGGAACAGCCAAACTAAACGGCATTGAGTTTGCCCTGTCCGTCATGGATTTTAATTTTCTCGGGGCAAGCATGGGATCGGTTGTCGGCGAAAAAATTACAAGAATTACAGAACTGGCTACGGAAAAAGGAATCCCGCTGGTAATAGTTACCGCAAGCGGCGGAGCAAGAATGTATGAAGGGATGTTCAGTTTGATGCAGATGGCAAAAACAAGTGGTGCTCTCGAAAGACACAAAGAGAGAAAACTGCCTTATATAGTTATAATGACTAACCCTACCACCGCAGGCGTTACGGCAAGTTATGCTTCACTGGGAAGCGTTATAGTAGCTGAACCACAGGCACTCATTGGTTTTGCTGGCCCCAGAGTAATTAAAGATACCACTCAAGCTACTCTCCCAGAAGGGTTTCAGACGTCTGAATTCGTCCTTAAAAAAGGATTGATAGACAGAGTCATACCAAGATCCGAACTAAGAAAAGAAATAGGATTGATGCTCGAATACCTGTCCCCTGTCAAAAATTCAAAACCCAATACACCAGCTAAAAAGAAGAAAGCTTAATAAACTGGTTTTGAATTTATCAAACTTAATGTAATTTACTTAATCGCCGATTATTCGGACCCTATGCATTGGATTTGCGTCAACCGGGTCAGATGAGGAATCAAGCAGCCCTACATGCTGAAGACAAGTGCCGTAGGTGCATCTGGTAATCGGCGATGTTTTTAAGCCTGTCCACAGGGAGTAATTTTATGGAATATCAAGTTCTGGCAAGAAAATGGAGACCTAGAATCTTCAGCGATATGATTGGACAGGAACATATTACTAAGACCATTCAAAATGCCCTGCTTAAAAACAAATTAGCGCATGCTTATCTATTTGTCGGACCTAGAGGGATAGGCAAAACCACCATAGCAAGAATTTTGGCTAAAGCCTTAAACTGTAAAAATGCCCCCGTCAAAGAACCATGCGATGAATGCATATCCTGTAAAAACATCAATAACGGAAGCAGCATAGACATAATAGAAATTGACGGTGCAAGCAATAATGGCGTTGACAATGTCAGAAATCTCAGGGAAGAAGCCCTATATGCACCGGTAAATTCAAAATATAAAGTTTATATCATAGACGAAGTGCATATGCTATCTACTTCGGCATGGAATGCCTTGCTTAAAATACTTGAAGAACCTCCGGCTCATGTAAAATTCATTTTCGCGACAACCGAACCCCACAAAATACCGCCCACGGCTATCTCAAGGTGTCAAAGGTTCGACCTTAGAAAAATACCACTGAACCTTATAATTAAGCAACTTGAAAAAATTTCCCTTTCTGAAGGCGTAAAAATAGGCAAGGAAGCCATCAGAGCAATAGCCCAGTCAGCCGATGGCGGCATGAGGGATGCTTTATCTCTAACTGATCAAATGATTGCTTTTCATAGCTCTGAAGATTCGGAAGAAATAAGTGAAAATGAAGTCCTGGCAATATTTGGAATTATTTCATCGACACAGAAAGAAAAATTAGTCAAATCGATAATGACTAACGATTACCAGACACTTATTTTTGAACTTAATAGATTAGCCCAGCAAGGAAAAAATCTAGAACAGCTTTTTTATGATATCGTAGATTTTATCAGAGGCATTGAAATATCTATTCTGCTGAAAGACCCGGATGAAATACTGGAGGTCGGAGCTGATATAGTGCAAATATATAAAAACCTTTCACAATACACAACATTGGAAAAAGTCCAGCTTATTTTAGAATCGCTTTCCACGGCAGGAAAATTGCTTCATGATGCGATAAATAAGCACGTTATTATAGAAACAGCCCTGATGAAGGCCATGAGATATTCCTCATCAACTAAGCTTAATGATATTATCAAAAGGCTCAACCAAATCAAAAATTCTGAATCATTCAATCAGGAAGAATCAACACACGGACAAAAACACGAATCCAAAAGAGACCACATAGCCCAAAGAACACCAGAACCAGCTATCGTTCAGGCAAAACCCCTGACAGAGAAAAGTTCCGAGAGCAAGCAACAAATGACAGTCGAAGCAAAAGAAAAACACCCAGCACCTCCGCATAGGGAAATTTCTCCGGAAAAACTCTGGCATAAAGTAATACTTGAGATGAGTTCAGATCATATAAATAAGCCCCAGCTTAAATTCTGGATGCAGGAAGGCAAACCAATTTCATTTAAAGATAATACACTTACTGTCTGCTATGACGAGGAATTTAATGATGTACATGCCCAAAGAGTTAAGGAAGAAAAACCACTTCTGCAAAAGTGCATTGTACAAATAACAGGAATACAAAATGCACTTCTGGAAATAAAAACTGTCAAAGGCCTAATATCTCCTGCTTCTTTACCTAAACCTAAAGATATCGAAGATGTTAAAGATAAAATTCAAAACAATAAATTTATTCATAGGACTATTGACCTTTTTGATGGCACAATAGTTGATTACAGAGGATAAAACATGACAGCTAACATAAGAAAAGCCGGAGTCAAAGACATTGACACATTGGCAACACATCATAACCTGATGTTTAAGGAAATTAGTTCTTTAAAAGGTAATGAATTAGCCTCATCATTGCTTAGTTCGATGTACGATGCAAGTATAAAAAAATTATCCGATGAGATTCCCAGAGGAATATGCGTAGCATGGATTATGGAAGAAAACGGAAAAATAGCCGGAAGCGGTGCAATTACACTAACATCGATGACACCAACACCTATCAAATTAAATTATATTACTGCTTACCTGCACAGTGTTTATGTCACTAAGGAGTTTAGAGGCAAAAGCATGGCTAAGCTCCTTTTAAAAGAAGTCGAAAATTACTGCAAAGAAAATGGCATCGGAGAAATTTCCCTTAAGGCCAGCGACGCAGGTAAGCCTATCTATGAATCTGTTGGTTATAAAAAAGTTGATAACTATATGAATTTGTATCTCAACTAATTTTTAATAAAAAATACAAGGTGATTAATAATGTTTGGAAAAATAGGCGATATGGGCGGAATGCTCAAAAAAGTTTACGAGATGAAAAAGGAAATGGAAAACATCAAAGAAGAACTCACCAATATTGAGGTGAAAGGTGTTTTTGGAACTTCTGTAGAAGTAATAGCCACAGGAGCCATGAAAATCAAATCCATTAAAATAGCTCCTGAAACAATCAAGGAAGGGAATACCGAAAAGGTCGAAGATATGGTGCTTATAGCCGTGAACAATGCCATAGATGAAGCTCAAAAACTAGCTCAAAGCAAGATGTCGGTAATAACAGGCGGCCTAAATATTCCAGGGCTCTTCTAAAATTTATGAAAACAGGGCCATTTCCTCAGGAAATAGAAAATATTATCTCTCTCCTTAAAGAAATACCAGGAATAGGACGAAAGGGAGCCGAGCGTATGGTTTTCGCCCTTTTAAAATGGCCACCCGAAAAACTGATCTTGTTCGGGAATGAAATAGCTTCTATCCCAAACAAGATAAAACGCTGTTCGATTTGTTCAAATATCTCAGAAAACGAGATTTGCAATATATGTTCTTCTTATAATAGAGACAATTCGATTTTATGCATCGTTGAAGATTTTACTCAAATTCCTCTTTTAGAATCAGCACATTACAAAGGCATGTACTTTGTGCTGGATGGGAAGTTATCACCACTAGACGGAATTACTCCAGACTCTTTAAAACTTTCCAAACTGACAAAACGAATTACCGAAGACCAAAAAGTTAGAGAGGTAATAATAGCAATAAGTCAGGACATAGAGGGGCAGGCCACTTCAATCTATTTGGCAAACCTTCTTAATAAATACGACATTAAAATAACAACTCTTGCCAGAGGAATCCCAGCAGGCGCTGATATTTCTTTTGCAAACTCAGCTACCCTTTCAGCTGCGATAGAAGGAAGAATAAAACTATAAAACAGGGGTAAACAGAGAGCAGAAATTTTCTATCAACTCTTGAATCCGGGTTCTATTCATTCTGCTTGAATAAGTAATTTCCTGAGACTCTTCTAATTCTTTTGAAAACTGTTGATGCAGTATATAAACAAAATCTCCGCCTTCAACCGTAAAATCAAGTTCATAATTGAGTCTAAAACTTCTCATATCACAATTACTTGAACCCATAATAGCCCATTCTCCATCAATAAGAGCAGCTTTGGCATGGGAAAACATGCCTTTCTTTTCATAAACGCGTATATTGGAATGAATTAGAGTATTGTATATACTTCTTGAAGCACATCTTACATACCAGTGATTGTTGTTCTGAGGAATTATTATTCTAATATCCACATTTCTGGCTGAAGCCAGACACAATCCCTCTATGAAAGATTTATCAGGAACAAAGTACGGAGTAATAATCCACAAAGACTTTTTAGCCATAGAAACAGCCGACATAAAAAGTTTTTTTGAAGCTTCATAAGCCTGTCCCGGCCCTGACGGTATGGTTCTAATTACAGATTCTCCCATATCTTCGGGAGTTACGAAATAGTCTCCTTGCTCCAAAAGAATTTCAGGATTAGTGTTGGTAGCAAATGACCAGTCCTTTAAGAAGGAGAATTGCAATTCTCCGACAGCCGGGCCTTTGATGTGGCAGTGTAAGTCATGTATGTATTTGGTCTTAAGAGTGGCATCGTTTTCCGCACTGATATTGATTCCGCCTATAAAGGCATCTTTCCCATCGCAAATTAGAAGTTTACGATGGTTTCTAAGTTGAATCCGGTATGGTACAAGAAGATTAAATTTAGAAAAAGCCTTGACCTCAAAATTCTTATTCCCCCTGCTCCATTTTCTGAAAAAATGCCTTGAATAAGCACGAGAACTACCCAACCTGTCGAAAAGAACTTTTACTTTGACTCCGTCCTGTTTTGATTTTCTTCCCAAAGCGTCAAATATCATATTCCCGACTTCGTCGTCGTTAATAATAAAAGACTGAAGATGAATGTGTTTTTTTGCATTCTCTATAGCTTCAAGCATTTTTGGATATGCACTGGTTCCGTCTTCCAAAAGAGAAACGTTATTGCCTAAAGTAGGAAAAGTAAGAGGTAGAAGTTTGTCCAGCATAGTCATATAGCCTGGTTCGGATGGTTTGAAGTTAAACTTCATTACGCCCGAAAGATACGTAAGAAATGCACCTTCCATGCCGAGTTTGGCTTTATGCATGTTTTTGCTGGCCTTGTCTATTTTCGCCCCTGTTGTTTTGATACGATTTATGCCAAGAATCAAATAGATAAAAATGCCTGCAAAGGGAAGGTCTAAAACAATAAAAATCCAGAGTATTGCACTTGCAGGCTCATCATATTTATTCGCCAAGATATGAAGTATTGTAAAAATGTCCAATAAAAGCACTAAAGTCGCAAAAACAATCCATGTTTCAAAAGACATGTCACTAGAAAAGAAGAAATCAATAATCATAACTTTATATTGAAAATTAGGGTAATATTCGCTAACATTGTTCCTAGTACAGGCGGTTCTAGAAAAATAACTAACACACGGAGAGATTATAGTGCATCGTGTTTTAATATACAATATGGCTTATGCAACCGGCGCTCCGAAAAGCCTTCCTGACAGCATACTCAATATTTCCCGCTATCTTATGCCGACAAGACGAAATCTTAATAAAATCAGCCGTTTTATAAACTCACAAAAGGCGGATGTTATAGGCCTCATAGAAGTGGACACTGGTTCCTATAGATCGTCGAACGTAAATCAAGCTGCCAGAATAAGCAAACATCTAAGCAATTTTCACCACTCCACAACTAAATACGGAGACAGTTTCACAGGAAGAATGCTTCCCATATTAAGCAAACAGGGCAATGCAGTTCTAACGAAAGATGAAACGTCAAACAGTATATATCACTACTTCCCGAGCGGTTTCAAGAGGCTCATTATTGAGATGGATATGGGATCTTATAGATTTTTTTTGCTTCATCTCTCTCTCTCAAAAAGAGTAAGACAAATACAACTTAACCACATTGCAAACCTACTTCATACGAATAAAAACAGGCCTGTAATTATCGGAGGGGATTTCAATACTTTCGGTGGAACAAAAGAGATAGAGTCTATATGCAAAGAGCTCAATTTAAGAAATCCTAATGCAAATAACTGCCCTACTTTTCCTTCCTGGGCACCAAAACACCAATTAGATTTTTTATTATGTTCAAACGATGTTAACGTAATTAACTTTACAATTCCTGAGGTAAGGCTATCCGACCATATGCCGATAATTTTAGATTTTGAACTTTGACCATCCGGCGGACTTGGGACTGCTATTAGTTTTCTCCAACACGCCAAGCGGGCCGACGACAGTCGTAATTGCTACACTCTTTCATGTTATTGTTGTTATGTCTCATTATATAATAAGCAAAATAGAAAAAAGTTTTATTTACAATTCTCTGATTAGATTTCTTTTTATAAGTCAATAGTAAAACATTGTTGCCCAGTGAATTTTAAAGGCCTATAATTATATAGCTTAAAGTTTAGCAATCTAGAAAGTTCAAAATAATATATGAAATACAATTTTAATCTAAAAGTTTATTTAGTTGGAATCATTACCCTTATTGTATTTAGCGGATGCAGTACGATGCGTAACGCCGCTGTTAAACAAATCGGAAGCACACTTTCCAGCAAAAATACTATGTTAGTAATAACTTCAGACAACGACCCTGAACTAATATGGGATTCAATGCCGTTTGCACTCAAGACTATGGAAGTGATGTTGGCACAGGATCCTTCAAATGCAAATCTGCAGTTGGCGTTGGCAAATGGGTATATACAGTATGCATATGGAGATCTTGCTCAACAGGCTCAAATGATAGAATACTCCGATTACAGTAGATCAAAACACTTATGGTACAGAACCTATAATTTAAGCCTTAGAGGCAGAGACTATGCCTTGTCTGTTCTAGACTCAAAATATCCTGGGTTCAGCAAAAATGTGCGAACAGATACTAAAACAACACTTGCCAAAATGACAGCTGAGGATGTTCCCGCCCTTTATTGGGCAGCCGCCGGATGGATGGGAGCTATAGTGGCAAACAAAAGCGATATGGAAAACATGGCAGAAATGCCCGTCGCTGTAGCCATGATGTCCAGAGCCATGGAGCTCAATGAATATTACAATGACGGTGCTATTCATGAATTTTTTATTGCTTACGAGGCTAAACAACCCAACAGCAACAAAGAAAGCATGGAAAAAGCCCGAATGCACTTTGATAAAGTTGTTGCATATACTAACGGCAAAAAAGCTTATCCTTATGTAATTTTCGCCGAATCGATAGCTGTTAAGAAACAGGATTTGGCATTATTTAATGAGATGCTTGATAAAGCGTTGGCCGTTGATCCAAATGAGGTTAAAGAGTGGCGTCTTAATAACACAATAGCTCAGGAGAGAGCAGCATGGCTAAAAACTCAAATCCCCAGGCTATTTGCGGACTACGAGGAAGTAAAAGAATGATAAATGTTCAAACTAAAAAGCTTTTCCTGATTATTTCGTTTTTTCTGTTTCTTTTTTCTTATAACGCTTTCACCCAAGTAATTAAAATCGGAACTGTCGCTCCTGATGGCTCTCAGTGGCACAAAGCCCTTATGGAAATGGCTCAGGAATGGAGAGATATCAGCAACGGAGAAATAGTTATCCAGATTTATCCCGGTGGAGTCGCAGGCGACGACCCCGATCTGATAAGAAAAATGCGCATCGGACAAATGCAGGGCGCGGCGCTGGCGACTTCAGGAATAGCATATATTTGCTCAGACATTACCGCGCTAACTTTTCCTGATAACATAAAAACAGATGATGAATTAAAGTTTGTCATAAGCAAGGTCGGGCCTTCTTATGAAGACGAAATTTACAAAAAAGGTTTCAAAATCCTATGCTGGACAAACGCCGGATGGGTTCATTTCTTCTCGAAAGACCCTGTTACGACTCCAGATGATATGAAAGAACAAAAACTCTTCTTCTGGGGTAATGAGCCAATATATTTCGAACTGCTCAAAAAAACTGGGTTTAATCCGGTCCCGCTGAGCGTCACTGACCTTCTTACAAGTCTGCAAACAGGGCTTGTTACTGCCTTTGCCTCTCCGCCACAGGCAGCTTTGGCTTTCCAATGGTATTCACAAGCTCCTAACATGTGCGCTTTGCGGTGGCAGCCTCTTCCGGGGGTAATAGTCATCACTGGCAAAACATGGGAAAAGATTCCCGAAAAATTACGCCCGGCCCTTCAAAAAAGCGCGGCTAAATTCGGTGCAAGAGTCTGGGAAAGTGTCATAAAACTTGACAACGATGCAATACTGGTGATGGAAAAGCACGGCCTCAAAGTCAATCCTTTGACTCCTAAGGCTACTGCTGAATGGGAAAAGATGATAACCGAAGTGGGTTTGCCTGTATTTATGGGACGCCGTTTTTCAAAAGAATCCTTTGACAAAGTACAAGCTGCGCTGAAAGAATATAGAGCACAGAACAAAGACAATAACTAAGGAATACGGTTTGAAGCTATTTAGAATTAGCAACTGGATTGGAAACTCTCTTGCCTCATTCCTTCTTCTATTGATGGCGTTGATACCTTGTATAGAGCTCATAGGCCGACAGCTTTTCGGCATTGGAATAAATGGCGCTACAGATTTTCTTCAACATCTGACCTTATGGGTAGGGCTTTTCGGAGGCATACTTGCTGTTCGCGATGACAAACACCTCAAAATCGTAGGTTCTTACGGCTGGCTTCCCGGCCCTTTGAAAATTTTCGCCGCTTTCTGGTCATACTTTATTGCTGCTTCTGTCTGCTGGGCTCTATGTGGAGCAAGCATTCAATTGGTAGTCGCAGAGGCCCCTGCAATACCTGAAAGTCTTGGTCATATGCTCCCCTCTTTTATTATTAACTGGCTCGAACCCTTTGGACTTTTTCAATCGGCTGGAACATTAAAAATAGGAGGATTGATTCCTCAATGGATAGCTGAAAGTATTTTGCCTATCGGGTTTGGCGCTATGGCTATTGGTTTTATTCTCCGCTTCTCAAACAAAAGCATTCTCTCAAAATTGCTAATAGCTTTGAGCCTGCCTACTGTCATAATTCTATCAATAATCTTTCCAGTAGCGCCACCAGGTTCTGTCTGGGTCGGGCTTAGCATTTTGATTATATCAGCAATTCTTGGCGCTCCGATATTTGTATTTATTGGAGGTGCAGCTCTCCTTCTTTTCTGGTCAGACGGAGTAACTACATCGGCTATCCCCACTGAAATGTACCGCATAGTCGTCTCTCCTGTATTTCCTACTATCCCATTATTTACTTTAGCGGGCTTTATTTTATCGGAAAGCAGAGCTAGTGAAAGGTTTGTTAAGGTGTTCCACTCTCTTTTTGGATGGTTTCCTGGAGGCGTAGCAGTAGCTGTTACATTGCTTTGTGCCTTTTTTACAACTTTTACAGGAGCATCAGGAATTACGATTCTGGCACTCGGCGGTTTACTTCTGCCAGTACTTTTAAGCAGCGGTTCAAGTGAGAAATTTTCCGTTGGTTTGTTGACTGCCACAGGAAGCATAGGTTTGCTGTTCCCGCCAAGTTTAGTGGTAATTCTTTACGCTGTTATAGCCAAAGTATCGATATTTGATATGTTCAAAGCAGGACTTTTACCAGGGGTACTTCTGGTATTGCCGATTTGCATAATGTGCGTGTGGCAGGGCAGAAAAAAAAACAATGCCTGCGAGAAATTTAAACTTAAAGAAGTCTTCAAGTCTATATGGCTTGCCAAATGGGAACTGTTCATTCCTGTGGTAGCGCTTATTGGGATATTCGGAGGATTCTGCACTATTGTTGAAGCAGCGGCTCTAACTGTCGTTTATACGCTATTTATAGAAATGTTGGTTTATCGCGATTTAGGATTTTATAAATTGTATGAATTACTGGTGAAATGCTCTGTTCTTGTCGGTGGAGTTTTGATAGTTCTTGGAGTGTCTATGGGCTTAACAAGTTATCTCGTGGATGCCCAAATACCTGCTCTTACAGCACAATGGGCTATTGACCAGTCATGGCCTAGATGGGAGTTTTTACTCGCTCTCAACTTTGCGCTGTTGCTTGTCGGATGCTTCATGGATATTTTTTCTGCAATCATAATAGTGGTACCTTTAATTTTGCCTATGGCGGATGCCTTCGGAGTTAATCCCATTCATCTGGGTATAATTTTCATAGTCAATTTACAGATGGGATATCTGACACCCCCCGTCGGGATGAATCTCTTCCTTTCAGCCTTTCGGTTTAATAAACCATTAATGAGTATTGCCAGATATGCCCTCCCCTTTTTAATAGTCATTCTTATGGTCGTACTTTTGGTTACTTATATACCATGGCTCAGTTTGGGCATTTTAGAATTACTTAAATAAATACACAATTTAAACATTAACTCACAAGAATGGTTCTGATGAAAAAAATATTTCTTTTGACGCTGTTGCTATTTTTGAATTTCTCTTATTTTTCCATGCCGTCTGACATGCCGTGCTTTTCCAATGAGGTGATCTGGCATATAAAAGCTAACCTGGAGGAAAATATTGCTTCGGATTCAAACACCTTCCCCGAAGCAGTTTACCCCGAAAATACTACCAAAAGAAAAGCTTTGAATGGAAGTATAGCAGCCGCTCCATATGAAAAGAAAATTGAAGGAGAATGTACTAATGGAGATAATTATACATACCTCTGGCAAAGAGACGGAGGTATAGCTATGCTGGCGATTGAAGGCGAACTCGAAAATGCTCTCTCTGCAAACGACACAGAAACCATAGAAAAATATACAGAGATGTTATTCAACTATGTAAAGTTTTTTGATTACGCTTCAAAGCAGGATGGATACTACCCGGGAATAGGTAAATTCTATCTTTCGGGCGAAGGAGTTACAGACTGGATGAACCCGCAAAATGACGGCCCCGCCTTTACTGCATTGCTCTTCGCCGAATTTTCAAACCTGATCATGTCACAAAAAAAACCTTTAGAAGTAAACGGAATCGTTCTTGATAGGAATTTCGTTGAAAAATACCTCTTTGGCACAAACGGAAAAGGATTGATTAACCAAAACCTATCCTACATAGTAGATAACTCCAGGGAAGAATGTTATTGCCTATGGGAATCCTGTGTAGCATTAAATTTTTTCACAATGATGATAGAAATTAAGGCATTGACTGCCGGGGCTGCTCTTTCTGTCCAATTTGATAACCTTTCCCTTGCATCCAAATATATCGGAACTGCGGAAAATATCTCATATCTTGCTGTAGAACACTACCAGACGTTTACGTATGGCAAAGAAAAATTCAAAGCCTACTGCGAAGGCTCGGATATTCCCGTCAATTTAAAATTCCCTGTACTTCCTAAGTACAAAAATAATGACTTTGACAAATACAGGGGAATGTCTCTGGATTCATCAATAATTCTTGGCTCTCTTCTTGGAAATTTGTACGAATACTCGCTGCCGGATTCCTGGGTTTACAAAAGCCTTACAAAAGACAAACTAATAGCCGGGAAATTCGATGCCGTCATTCAGGAATCACAAAAAAATCTCTCTCCTGCTTCGCTGGAAGTTTTAAGGACAGCAAAGCTTCTTGCTGATGAGGCTTTCTCTGAAAAAGGATTAGATCCCTACAGAGTAAATAAAAATCGCCAAAAAGGAATCAACCTTATAGGACGTTATCCGGGAGATATTTATAATGGGGTCACTTGGGATGACCCTTTGAACAAAGGCAATCCCTGGTTTATCACATCTTTAGCTCTTGCCCAATACTATTACACTTTAGCTTATGAACTCAAAAAACCGGGCTATACCGAAATGGGAAACAAACAGATGGAGTTAATTTTCCAGTTCATGAAAGGCGAAGAAAATCAATCAGGCAAGGCATACATGATGTCAGAACAAATAGACAGAAACACAGGAAAACAAACCTCTGCCCATAACTACACATGGAGTTACGCACAGTATCTCATGGCCCACCGCGCATTCGTCCAAGCAAGAGGAATGTGACATCGCCCTCCATAATCCGCACTCATCTATTGATTCTTTATCTTTGTCCTAGAGCTTAGCACACTTAAGGAGTTTTCTTCTTCTGCTTATCCTGCTTTTTTTTGGTTTCCTGATTTTTTTTGGTTGCAGCTTGTTTCTGGTTCTTGCTTATATTCTTTTTCCCGCCTTTGTCGCCCATTTTGTAACTCCTTTAACCTTGTTTGGGGTTATTCTAGTTTAAATACCGACTCTATATTATCTGAATTATAGGGCAGCTGACGGTATAAGCGACCTTGCTGTTAAAAGAAAGATGGACTTGCTTGAAATTTAGATGCGATTAACAGGCTGTGGCTAAAATTCTGCAAAGAACTAACTTTTTACTGCCCAACGGAGCTTTGCGCATGCCGCCCTTGGATTAGCATAGCGCTCCTCCGGCGAAGGCCGAATAACTTCACGGGTAATTTTGGAGTAGATGCCGGAACGATACCCTTCTAGAAAAGACTTTTTCACACGGCGGTCTTCGCCGGAATGAAATGTTAGAATTGCAATGCGTCCGCCTGCTCTAAGACTTCCTGGCAGCAGACTGAGAAACTGATCAAGCACGGTCAACTCGTCATTGACCGCTATTCGCAAAGCCTGAAATGTCCGCTGCAGTGATTTTTTAGTCTCATCTTTCCGTGTTTTTTCCGGAAGGCGCCTTAAAGCCAAAGCTATAATATCCGCCAATTGTTTTGTCGAATCAATCTGATGTTTATTGTCAAATATCACTTTTGCAATTGTTGATGCGTGGGGTTCATCGGCATTTGAGATAAGGAGCTCTGTCAATCCTTCCTGAGTTATTGACTTAAGGAGTGTCGATGCACTTTGGCCCTTGCCAGGGTTGAGGCGAAGATCCAACTGAGCATTGATTTTAAAAGAAAACCCCCGAGCCGGATTATCCAACTGCATTGACGAAACGCCAAGATCTGCAAGCACAAAATCAAATGCACCGCCGGCTTCCGGCAAAAGTTGAGGCAAACCCGCAAAGTTCATCCGTCGAACGATTAGGACATCCTCTGAAAAGCCAAGTCTTCGCAAACGAGCTTCAGCTCTGGGCAACTCTAATGGATCTACATCTATGCCAATAAGCCGCCCTCCTGGCACAATTAACCTCAACAACTCCTGTGCATGCCCGCCAAAACCAAGAGTCGCATCAAGTCCCACCATCCCGGGTTTTGGATCAAGAACATCAAGAACCTCTTTGACAAGAATGGGGCGATGCATTCCTGCGGGGGTTTTTCCGTGATCTATGACCTTCTTCACTTCGTCGGCATAAAGTTGAGGGTTCAACTCCTTGTATTTTTCTTCAAAATGCCGGGGATGCGTCCCCTTGTACCGCACTCTGCGTTTTTTAACAATGCCGTTGTCAGTCATAAGTATCTTATATTTTGTAGGTTTGGCGAAACATAATAAACATCATCTTCAAATAATATTTAGACCGTTTTGTGAAAAGTTTTAGGCCGTGAGTAGTAAAAAAGTAAAACCAGATAGTCACGAAATAAACTGACATCCAGACGCTAAACATGGACATTCGTGCGGGTTTTATAAGAACATGCATTCCGTTGTAGTGGTCATAGTTACGGGAAAATTTTACTTTCTTCTCTAATAACTGATTTGTCATTTTTGTACCAGGCAATGGCACCATCGCAAGGATTTGAAGATAGGTAATGCCCCATTCGCGTAATTTACGAATTCCTCTGAAAAACGACCAGAAAGTATCAGTGTCAATGCCGGCAATAGTCATAGCCAATGTATCAATGCCTTGTCTATGCAGATTAGCCAGTCCCTTACGGATATCCTCTTGCGTTTGTCCTTTGTGTATAGATTTAAGTGCGATGGCATCGATTGACTCAATACCTAGACAAACAACAATACAGCCGGCGTTTTTCAATAACTGAGCATTTCCCAAATCAGCATCAGCTACCCGCATTTGGCAGACCCAACCCTTTGGCGGTATAAGATTTTCTGCTTTCATACGTCTCAGCATCTCTTTGGTTATAAGCTGGCTTTCTTGAGTGCCAAAAAAATTATCATCGGCAAAAAAGATAGTACAGTTTTCCCAAAACCAAGGATATATATCTCTTAATGTCCTAAGCTGCTGAATGCGCGAATCGGCCGTTGTAAAACGATACGTACCAAAAAAGCTTCTCACCGCGCAAAAAACACAATCATACGGGCAGCCTCTGCTGAACATCAGAGGAAGCTGGTGTATCTTTTGGTGCCCCCGAATAGTTTCAAACGCGGGCAGCGGCAAATCAGAAAGCTCCTTTCTTGTCAATAACTCCCGATCTGGGTTATGCAAATAGACATCAGTCTGAGTTTTCCAACTAATACCAAGAACATTTTCCCAACAACTGTTCAGTTCTATCGCTTGAAGAAGAGCAGGAAAAGTCTTATCGCCTTCGTGCCTGACGACCGCATCAGCACCAGCTTCCAATGATTCATTAGGCAGAACTGTAGCATGTGGGCCGCCAACCAAAATCTTCCCCTTATAACCCGCTTTTCTAAGCTCTTTGATCATAACATAAGTCGGATTGGCAGTGCAGGAGATAATGCTGAAACCGACCAAATCATAGTCAAGCAATTCTCTCCAATCGATTTTTTGAATAGTTTCAACGAAACAATCGACGCTGTGCCCCAACGGTTTCAAAATAGCAGCCAACAAAGGAATACCCCTCGCCATCTTGATTAACGCATAAATATTAAGGCGGTCACGGCTGGAAAGTTCAACTAAAGCGACTCTCATGGATACAACCATTCTTGGAATTGTTTAATAATCGTTATTGATAACGCTAGCACGACACAATGAGACACGACTACCGATGAGGAACTCTGTCATTTCCCTAGAGTTTCTTGCTAAAAACGAAATAACATACCCGCAAATAAGTCTTTTGTTAGATGTAACTTTATTATAATTAAATTATTTTGTGCCAGAATTTTCTAATGAAGAAACGGGAAATTCTCACAACGTTCTTTAAGTTCTTTGAACCTTTTTCATCCTTTACAGGATTATTCTTGTCTTTGATGGTAAAATAAATGCATACTATAACCATAAACAGGATCCCAAGCCCAAGCGCCAGTGCTGTTAAAATACTAAAACGGTTTACAAAGAAGCTTGAAAACGGCAATGCCAGAACTCCTCCGATGGTTCCTGCCAAAACCATAAAACTCATAAGTTTCGGGCAGTTATAAGGGAGCTGGTCTATTCCATAGGAAAGGATGGAAGCGTAAAGCCCTGCATAACCAAGCCCCATCAACGCTATCATAATCAGGTCAAAAGTGGTGTTTTTATTTAGGAAGATCATCAGGTACGCCAAAAAAGCAAGAGAACTCGAAAGGAGTATAAACTGGTAAATCCTCATATATTTACCGATTTTATCTGCCCCGAATCGCCCGAAGGTGATAAACATCCAGTAGATCGTAAGCCCGAGAGTGGCCTTGGCTATAGAAAAATTATAGACAATTTTGAAATACGAAACTATCCACGCGGAGAAAATACACTCAGAAAGAACATAGAAAAAAAGAGCCGCCGCTATCAGGTAAATGCTTAAATGCCACGTTATCTTCTTTTCTGCATCTTCTTCTTCTGGTTCATCTGATGCAAATTTCGAATACTCTATAGCTTTATTAAGCCAAAAGAGCAAACCCAGAAAAACAAAAGATATGGCTACAGCTAATTGCCAGGGACAGCTTATCTCCAATAGCTGCCCAAGTAAAAACGGGCCGATAATTCCGCCTACGCTGAAAAAGAAATTTATTATGTTTAATTTTTGAAATTTATTTTCGTTGTGCAAAGTAACTATCAGATAGTTAGGAACTGAAATAAGTATCCCATTCCCAAATCCAAGTACAAAGAGGCCTATTAGGAAAATAGGGTAATAACTGCTTATGAGACAGATCAAGCTCAAGGAAATTGCGCCCAGCCCGATGTGTATCTGATGTTTGAGGTCAGTCTTCTCTAAAAAATATCCGTTAAAATATGTCACCACCGCCTGTATAAGAGACGGAATAAAAAGCAGATACCCCACGTGGGCAAGACTTATTCCATAAGTTTTTGACACAAATAATATAAGCACTCCCTGAGAAATAAATTCACATCCCAGGAACATAAAAATCAGGTAAGACAACCATGTAAGGCGATTAACTGTGTTCATAACTTCCAAAATTCTTGAGTTTAACAGAAAAGATAATCACTAATTTTATATCATTATGTTTGTATGACAAGGTTATAAATTTTGCTTATGAAAACAAAGTTTTCTCCATGCTATGTTTGATTTATCTTCATTTTGGAATATTCTGTTTAGCTCTAAATGTTTTTCAATTTACTTTATTTCAGATATTAAGGGGGTTTTTATGAGACAAGAATTTCTACCTTTCTGCAAACCATCTATTACTAAAGAAGATACTGAAGCCGTAAGCAAAGTCCTGCTATCAAGCTGGATTACAACCGGTGTATGGAATGCCGATTTCGAAAAAAATCTATGCGAATATACTACAGCCAAGTACGCAGTTGCTCTAACCTCCGCTACCGCCGGAATGCACATCGTACTCAAAGCTTTAAATATCGGCCCCGGCGATGAAGTTATCACTCCGTCATTGACTTGGGTTTCCACCGTAAATATGATTGTCCTTGCAGGAGCCACTCCTGTTTTTGCCGATGTTGACCGTGATACATTGCTGGTCACAGCAGAAACTATCAAGAAATGTATTACGCCCAAAACAAAACTCATTATCCCTGTTCATTATGCCGGCGCTCCTGTAGATCTGGACGCAATCAATGCCTTGGCAAAAAAACATGGTATTACAGTCATAGAGGATGCCGCTCACGCAATAGGAACTTTCTATAAAGGCAAACATGTCGGCTGTGACAATACCGCGATTTACTCATTCCATCCTATTAAGAATATCACAACTGGTGAAGGCGGAATGGTTACTACAAATGATCCGGAATTGATAGATAAACTAAGAAAACTTAAATTCCACGGACTGGGGGTTGACGCTTTCGACAGGAAACAGCAGGGCCGTTCACCACAGGCCCAGGTAGTAGAACCCGGATACAAGTACAACCTCACTGATATAGCTGCCGTGCTTGGAGTAAGACAGCTTGCAAGGCTTGCGGAAATGAATGAAAAACGTACAAAACTGGCAATGCTTTACAGAGAGAAACTTAAAAATGTAACAGGAGTTCTTCCCTTAAGCGATCCTAACTACAACTTTACTCATGCCTGGAATATTTTTATCGTCAGGGTAGTTTCAGACAAGATTAACCGTAATCAATTTATGGAAGAACTGAAAAAACTCAATATCGGCACAGGGCTTCACTTCCTTGCAGCACATGTCCAAAAATACTACCGTGAAACAATGAACATCGCTCCGGGAGTTCTCCCGAATACAGATTATAACTCTGAAAGAATCTGCACCATTCCCCTATTCCCTGACATGACAGAACAGGACGTCGATGATGTCGTTGATGCCATTAAGGAAGTTCTGGCAAAAGCTTAACTTTGACATTGTTTTTTACCAGTCTAAAAACGCTGATATATACATTGCCGAAAAAGGGATGCTAAATATCCCAAAAATCTAAAGTAGATCCAACGGGCTTCTTACTCCAAGCTTGTTTCATTACTCCTGTCAAGTTCATAAAATTCCTTTATTGTTTCAATATGAAATTTTAACTCTTCAATTGAAATAGACGGAAATAAAGTTTCCCTGTCTTTATTTCCTTTGCCTCCACGTATAGTCAGGACCTGCCGTTCAAAATCCACATCCTGAATCCTTAACCTGATACATTCCGTAAGGCACAATCCCCCACCGTATATGGCCTTTGACATCAATTTATATATATCATCGAGATTCTCAATTACTTTTAAACACTCATTCTTAGTCATTATCACAGGAATGTTTTCATGTTTCTTGGCTCTTAGCGTCTGCGATAAATCTCCCGGATCTCTGTGAAGGACATTTCTATAAACAAATAGCAAATCGTTAAATGCCTGATACAGATTGAGTAAAATTCCTGGAAAAATATTTTTCCGTTAACCTGAAGGGTGTATAATTAACAAATCAATAGAATTAATGTTAGACTGAAAGGAGATAATATGAAATTTAAATCTATCTTCAAAAGAATTAATGGAATAAGTTGTCCTTTCTTTGGTATATCTTGGAATCCAGATAAAACTTCCCGAACAAAAGCAAAGCAAATAATAACTTTTTTAGAAGATAAAAGAGTTCTCTACAACGACTATTCTATAGAAGTCCCAGAACATTGTATTCATTCAATAATGTATATAAGACAATTTCTTACAGATAAGCTAATGGAATGGGATGATATTGAAAATTTGACTGAACATTTAAATATTATTAGAGCAGAGTGTAGAAAATTTCTCGATACGGTACAAACTCATAGAATAAACCATAGACCATTATGTGGTAGTATAGAAGAATGGACTTTCTTCAGTTCTTTGGGAGTATTGAGAGCTGCGATAGGATTAAGAGTTGCCATAATTACTTCTGCATTTGGTTTAGATATAAGTGACGAACTTGCAGTAATATTACCGGCTGAGAAAGAAAAAATAAATAAAAAGAAGTCTAACGAGGTCGCTCCACCTAATCAGTGAAACGCTGTCGCTTTTGCACTGATAGGTGAGCTTTTTGTTATAGGGAGAAAAATGAACGGAAAAATAAATATAAGAAAATGTCTTCAAGAAGAAATAGAGTGGATAAATAAAAAATATGATGAAATTAAATTCAAACACTCAAATTACAGCAACGAATATATAGTAATAGCAGAATTCAATGGCAATAAAGCAGGTATCGGTAGGCTTCAAAAAATTGATGAAACTACATCTGAATTAGGTGGCATATATGTATTCAAAGAATTTAGAAAATTAGGCATTGCGCGGAGGATGGTTTGTGCTTTACTTGAAAATTCCAATATTTACTGCCAAATATACTGTCTTCCATTTGAATGCTTAGAAAATTTTTATAAACAATTTGGTTTTATTATTATTAACGATAAATCAGAAGCACCTAAAGAGATTTATGAAAAATGGCAATGGTGCAATAGTTATTATGAATCAAAAACTTTACTTTTATGTAAGTACAATAATAAAAATAAAAGCTTATAACAACTCACTGATCCGAACCGGCTAATCGCCAGCCGGAGAGTTCAAACGTTATGGATATAAACAAAACAATAGACAAAATAATCAGCTACAATTCTCAATTAGCAAAATTTTGGAGTAAATCGCATGGCTGGGCTCCAGTCGAAGCTGCTGATTTGATGAGTAAATCAAGACTTGATAGACAAGTTGATCTTTCTAAGTGTCTAAAACTTTGGTTTGAATCTGATAATTTGGATGATGGAAAGTTAATTTTGGCTTGGACAAATTTAGGGTGTTTAGTAGAAGGAAATCTAAAATTGTTTTTATCAGTATATTTCAATGATTACAAAAAAGATATTAATGCGATCAAAGGTAAAAAAGGAAAATTGATTGAACCTGATAGTTTAGCTTTAGAAAAATTAAAACAATTTTTTGTAAGGAATAACCTTCTTACTAAAAAATGGATTGACTTTATTGATTTCATACAAAAAAGAAGAAATGCAATACATGCATTCAAAGATAGGGAAATTGGAGACTTTGAAGAATTTAAAATATATGTGAAACTATATAATGAATTCATTCGAAGTTTTAATTTGCCATATCCAGATGATATTTATGAGGCAAGATAAAAAAATAAGAAAACCATAACCAAACATTCCAGCGAACCTCGCAAAGCTCGACCGCTGAATTCAATGTTAAATGGAAAGAAAAATGACACTAATAGAACCGGATTTAGCCGCAAGTTTTCTTGCACAATACAAGCTTTTGTTATCAGAAGTAACAGGAAAAGAACTCATAAGCTTAAAAGACTTTACACATGCACGAGATAAATTATATGAAAAAGAGATTAATCTTATTTATTCTTTCGATGACAGATATGACAAGTTATTTATATCTGCAGTCCAAAATGGAATATATGGGACTTTTATTTATGGGAAAAAATATAAACAAGGATATGCATTAAAAGATAAAAACAACAACTGGCATTGTGTTAAATGTCTAACAACACCATTGGAAGAATTACTTCCAGATTGGATTGTTATAGATACTGCAATCTTAGAATTCAACGGTCATAAAATCTGTGATGGGCTTATTAACAGTAGAAACATGTTTATTGGGGAAAACATGATTCACGATATGAAGCAAGAGTTAAAAGAAGAAAGAAAAAAATGGTAATTTAACCAGTCATTTCAGCGAACCTCCCGTTGGTCAGCCGCTGATCTTTAATGTTATAATGTGGCATGGAAAAAGGGAATATATGGATTTTCTTGAATTAGCAAAAAAACGATGTACTACGCGAGGCTTTAATGATCAACCAATAAAAAAATCTGATCTTGGCTATATCTTAGCCGCTAGCCGTGTTGCCCCCAGTGCATGTAATAAGCAACCACAAAGAATTATTGTTGTTCAAAACCCAAAAAACATTTTAAAAATTCAAGAAGCATATCAAACTTTTAATTCGCAGTGCGTTCTTATTGTTTCGCAAGATAAATCAGAGCCTTTAATAAGCCCTTTTGATAATAAGTGTTCTGGAGACCTTGATATTGGAATTGTATGTGACCATATCATGCTTGCAGCCAGAGAAAAAAACATAGGAAGTGTTATGGTTGGGTTATTTGACCCGAACATTATACGTAAGGAATTTAATATACCCGATTACATTGAACCTACAGCTTTAATTTTTTTAGGTTATCCAATAAATGGCTTCCTTAGCCCAGAAAGGCACAAAACGGAAAGAAAAGCTTTAACTTTGACAGTTAAATATGAAAATTATTAAAGAAAGATTATAACCAATCATTTCAGCGAACCTCCCGTTGGTCGGCCGCTGAATTTCAACGTTACAATAATAAAAAATGATTCAATCTATAAGTCAAAATCAGGAAATTTCAAAACTCTTTGTAGATACAAAACTAGAATCTAATCACATAAACAGCAAAAAGATTCTAATCAAAATTAATTTAGCGCGGCCACCAAAAGAAAATCATCCAAGAACAGATGCAATATTACTAAAAAAAGTAGTTGAATACTTTTTAGAAAAAAACTGCTTCATTAATATAGTTGAAAGTGCAGATGGATATTTAAAAGAGAACTTAAGAATAATTGGTTTATTAGATTACTTTATTGATAATGAGATAAAGATAACAGAAGTGGATGATGAAAGCCCCCTTAAAATAAGCATAAACAATCAAGCAATTTTTATTCCAGACATATTTAGAAAATTTGATTGTAGAATATCGTTACCTTGTGCAAGCAAAAGAAAAGATATGCTCTTTTCCAATAATATAAAAAATTTTGTGGGTGCTATTCCAAGAAAATATTATTTAAATCCTGACTGCAAAGAACGTTGGAGAGCTAAATTGCATGAATCCTTGACGGATTCTGTTTGCAATGTTTATATGGCCTTTGAGAAGGTAAGTAAATTTGATTATTATATCAATGGTGGAAATGCGTATTCTGAATCTAAAGGAACTTTTAATCTTGATAGCTATTACCTTTCAGATAATGCGATTGAACTCGATGAATATATTTATAAAAAATATTTTCATGATATTGAAGAACCAGAATACTTAAAAAAAATTAAAGAAGTAAAATAAATGAAAAAACAGCTTGGTCCATCAGACGCAATATTTCCGGTACCTTCTGCATTAATCGTAAGCGGCACAGGTAATAAGGCTAATATCATCACTTTAGCATGGATTGGAATTGCAAGCTCAACTCCTCCAACTATCGGCATTTCTCTTAAAAAGACCCGGTATTCTCTGGAACTAGTAAAAGATTGCAAAGAGTTTTCAGTAAATATCCCGAAGGCATCTTTCTTTAAAGAAGTAGATTATTGCGGGATAACAACCGGACTAAAAAATAATAAGTTCGAGGATACTGGTTTTACACCTATTAAGAGTTCGAAAATCAAACCTCCGATCATCAAAGAGTGTCCATATAATATCGAATGTAAAGTTAGTCATGATATCATCCTTGGTGATTGGGTTCTAATATTAGGGGAGATAATAGAAACACATGTTGATACAGACAAAGCAGATGAATCAAAAAGAGCCGGAATAGATATTTCAAAAATCGATCCTCTTATTTATTGCGCAAAAGCCCGCGAGTACTGGTCTATGGGAAACTTCCTGGGATTTGGGTTTCATGCAGGAAAGGAAATAAAAGAAAAAAGAAAACTATAACCAATCATTTCAGCGAACGACCGTAATCGCGCGCTGCTGAATTTTAACGTTAAAATGAAAAAGAATGAAATAAGAAAATACACTGCATATTGTGGGCTTTATTGTAAAGACTGTATTCCTGGAAACAAAGAATTATTCGATACAATAAAAAAACTTGAGCAGGTTGCAGTAGAAACAAGGCTAGATAAATACGCAGATTTTAAAGCTAATAAAAATCCCGTGTTTAAAAAGTTTCCTGATTTTATTGAAGTCCTAAAAGAGCTAAAAAAATTAGAATGTACAGGTTCTTGTGTAGAAGGACCATATTCAGAACTGGGCTGTACAAAAGCTTGCAAAATCAGAAAGTGCATTTTAGACAAAGAAATTGAAGGTTGTTGGAATTGCAAAGATTTTAAAAGGTGTGAACTAATCCTCAAGCATTCAGCATTTCATCCGGATTTATTAAAAAATCTTGAGGCCATTAAAAAGAATGGCATAGATGATTGGATAAACAAAAGAGGCAAGCACTATAAGTGGTAGCTTTTAATGCACATTCAGACAAATGAACTAATCGTGCGCCGCTGAATTCAATGTTACCCAAATAGAAATCAGATACAAATTGCTATAATGACAAAATGAAGATATAATATCCATATAACAAGTTATGGAGGTATACCATGTTGTTGACAGCCAAAAATGAAGCAGAAAAAATAATCAAAAATCTACCTGACAATTCTACTTTTGAGGATATACAATATCATCTTTACATTGCTGAAAAATTATCTAAATCCAGAGAACAGATAAATCAAGGCAAAATTCATACTCAGGATGAAGTAGAAAAAAGGTTAGAAAAATGGATTATAAAGTAATCTGGTCTGATGATGCTTTAAAAGACATTGAAGGGATAGCGGAGTATATTGAAAAAGATTCTCACCTTTATGCATCCAGTGTAGTTACTAAGATTCTAGAAATAACCAGGAATTTATCAATCTTTCCACATTCCGGGAGAGTGGTTCCCGAAGAAGACAACGAAAAAGTAAGAGAACATTTCGTTTACAGTTACAGAATTATTTATGAGATAGCTGATTCTATTGTATATATTCTTGCAGTTGTCCATGGACGGCAATTACTTTATCCCAAATTCAAAAATAGAATAAAAAAGGAAACTGGTAACCAGCCGTTGCAGCGAACGCGCTAATCGCGCGCCACTGAACTCAATGTTATAAAGAAAAGGAGAAGAGTGAAAAAAATATTTTTGGGAATATTCCTGTCTTTAATACTATCAAACTATATTGCAGCTGATGAAGTTGCCACTATTAAGGTTGATGTATTAGCCCAATCTGGTTCAAGTTGGGATGGTGAGCCATTACCAAATTACCCAAAAGGTAAACCGAAAATAACTATCTTAAAAATCTTAATTCCTCCAAAGACACAGTTGCCGCTACATAAACATCCAGTAATTAATGCAGGCGTGCTATTGAAAGGGGAACTAACTGTTGTAAAAGAAAATGGAGAGCTATTACATCTAAAAGCTGGAGATTCAATCATCGAACTTGTTAATAAAGGGCACTATGGAAAAAATGAAGGAAATGGAGTTGCAGAAATCATAGTTTTCTATGCCGGGACAGAGGACACTCCCATAACCATTAAAACAAATTCAAATCCTAACTAAATCATTCCACCTAATGCGCTAATCGCGCGCCGCTGAATTCTAATGTTACAAATAAAAAATCACACAAAGCCTCAGAGACACAAAGAAAATGAAATAGGTAAAATTATAGTAGATTGTGCCGTTAATATTCATAAAGAGCTTGGGCAGGGATTACTTAAAACAGTATATGAGGTAATTCTATACAATGAACTTCAAGCACATAATCTAAAAGTAGAAAGACAGAAATCTATTCCCATATGTTTTAAGGGAATTAAGTTTGATGAAGGGTTTAGAGCAGATATTATTGTCGAGGACAAAGTCATTATTGAATTAAAATCTGTAGAATCTGTTTCCAAAGTACACAAAAAACAATTGTTGACATATCTTAGATTAAAAAATTGTAAGTTGGGTTATTTGTTGAATTTTGGAGAGGCACTTATGAAAGATGGTATTTCAAGAGTCATCAATGGTAATATCATATAATTTCTTTGTGGCTTGGCGCCTCCGTGTGATAAAAAAAAATATAATTGTAACAAGTCGCTTCATCTAACCTCGCTTCCGCTCGGCAGGTGATCAAATTGTCATCGACAAAAAAAGAGAAAGAGAGATGAAAAAGAAAATCATATCAGTAGTTTTAATTTTAATATTCTTAACTATTTCAACATTTGTAATGCTAGGCTCCTATTCATTGTTAGGATTTCATACTTACATAAGAGAAATATCAAACCAGTATCTACAGCTAATTGCAATCATAGGAATTCAATTTATAATTTTTATTGAAATGATAATGATTGTCTATATTTTTGCCAAAGTCGCAGATAAAGAATCATTAGCAGATGTAGGCATATCATTCAATAGAAACTCTGTTAATCTATTTGGCATAGGCCTTATTTTAGCTATAATTGCAGCTTTGATAACCTGGATTACTTTTTTGTTAATACACAACCCAGATTATTCTACAGTAACTCAAAGTACATTTAAGTTTATAGCATTAATAGCATTGCTTTTTCCTGCAAGTCTTTTTCAGGGTACAATGGAAGAGATTGTGCTGAGAACATGGATATTAAAAAAACTTGGGAAAGTTTTTTCACCAATAATAGCAATTATTTTAGTAGGGCTAATATTCGGCTTACTTCATTTTATTTTTAATCCGAAATATACAATTTTCTCTTCATTGAATGCTACATTCATGGGGTGGGCAGCAAGTTATGCTTACTTCAAAACTAAATCCGTTTGGATTCCTGCAGGGATACATGTTGGTTGGAATTATTTTTTAGGCATTGTTTATGGCATGGATTTCTTCCATGTTACATTAAACGGACAAAGAGTATCACAGTTTACCGGAGCAGAAGCAACTGCAATGGGATGTATTACAATGGTTGCAGTTGGTTTTACACTACATTTCATACTAAAGGGCAAAAAAATAGAATTATGGTAAACGATAACTTGTCAGTCCAGCGAACCTCGCTAAGCTCGGTAGCTGAACTCTATGTTATCAATAAAAACTATCTTTGAATAGTTACTATACACGATACACTAGTCGCGGTATTGTATAGTAACTATTGAAGAGGTAGAAATGATAGATTTACTAAAGACAAGAAGAAGCATAAGAAAATATAAGAAAGACAAAATACCAAGAGAAACCATAGAAGCTCTTATAAAGTCGGCATTGTATTCCCCATCAGGGAATAATATTAAACCCTGGGAGTTTATAATCGTTGATAATAAAGAACTAATAGCCAGGTTATCAAAAGCAAAAACAAATTCCGCTGACTTTATAAAAGACTCAAACATCCTCATTATTGTTCTTGCTGATGAAAGAAAAACAGATGTCTGGATAGAAGACTCTTCAATTGCTGCAACAATACTACATTTTACATCCGAATCTTTAGGACTGGGTTCGTGCTGGATCCAAATAAGAAAAAGATATGCCAATGAACAATTATTATCAGAAGAATACATTAAGCAATTACTCGATATTCCTGATTATTTAAGGGTCGAAATGATGCTTGCTGTCGGCTATCCAGCAGAGTCAAAAGCTGATAAAATCATTTCGGAATCAGACTATGCGAAAATTAAATATAACGACTATAAAACAAATTATAAATTTAAATGACAATTCTCCAGAGGACGTGTTAATCGCAAACAGTTGAATTTTATTTAAAATAAACAATAAGTAAGAGCTTAGATATGATCAAAGCCAATAATGAACAGCAGCCATATAAAACAAAATTCACAAACGGAACTGTTATTTCCTATAGCGACGTAGCGTTAAATAAAGGAGGTAGCGGAGATGGATTCAGACCTCACGAATTACTTGAATCCGCGCTGGCATGCTGTGTAAACATGTCAATCAGAATGTACGCAGACAAAAAATCATTGCAATTAAAAACGATTTCAACAACTGTAAACCTTGATCGCAGCCAGCCTAATGAAGTTTGCTTTGATTACAATGTAAAATTAGATGGCAATTTATCAGAAAGTGAAAGAAATGACATTTTGGAAGTAGCAAGAAATTGCCCGGTACGCAAAACACTTTCATCACGGATTACTTTTAAAATGGAACCCTAACAATCACTTCACTAAACCTAAAGCAATACCGCTGAATTTTAATATTATTAGGTAAAGAAATTATGATGAACTTAATAGTAAAAGAATTTAAATCCAAAGATTATCAAAACTTGATAACATGGGCAAAAACGCCTGAGTTTCTTATGCAATGGTATTGGTAAAATTAAGAAAATAAGTATTTCCAGAAAAGTTAATCGCAGCTGAATTCGATCTTAGAAGAAAAAATAAAATAAATGAAAATCATAAAATCTCTTACAAGAATATTCATAAGCCAGTCAGAGTTAGATGAAACAATCAAGTTCTACGAGAATATATTTAATGAAAAATGCAGCATGAAATTCGATTACGTTGAAATCAATCTTAAACTGGCAATGGTTGGATCAATTTTATTATTAGCAGGCACAGAAAAGGATTTAGAAATATTTAAAAAGACAAAAATAACTTTTTTAGTAGATAGTGTAAAAGAATACTATTATCATTTCCTAAGCGAAAAAATTACAATTTTAGAAAACCCGGTTGACGTACCACGAAAAGGAATAAAAATGCGAGTCCAACACCCAGACGGTATAATTGTTGAATACGTGGAACATACTAAATAAAAACTCATAACCAGTAGATGCTCTTAATATTTTCTTGCTCCGCTGCGAAAATATAAGAAATCATAATTGTTATAAAGAAAATAATATGAAAGATTTTAATATATCTCATAATAAAAATTGTCCTTGTAGTCAAAAAGAATGCCCCATAAGAGGCAATTGTGTTCTTTGCATACAAAACCATATTGTACATAAACGACATATTCCAGAATGTATTCAAAATCTACTTAGGAAAGATATTGAAAGTTTGTCCAGGATGGTAGAGTTGAAAACCGAAGAACAAAGACCAGATAAGGAATTTTGGAAAAGCTTTGATAAAGAAGCTTTGGTTGAAAGCTCATTAAAGAAACATAAAGATTGAATTAACTTGTAGATGCACTTAACATGGAAATCGCTCCGCTCTTTTCCAGACAAGAGACTTAAATGTTAGCTTAAAAAATGAATGACCAATCAAACAAAATCAAAATAGCAAAAATAAAAGAAGACGATCTAAAGGAATTAGCAAGTTTATATCAGGAACTTCAGGACAATGAAGCTTCAATAGATAAGATGAGGAAAACTCTTTTAAAAGTCAAAGATGATTCCAACCATGTACTATTAGGAGCTAGAGTTGATGGAATCCTTGCAGGAACACTATTAGGCGTTTCGTGTCAGATGTTATTTGGGAAATGTAAATCTTTTATGATTGTTGAGGATGTCGTTGTCAGTAGTAAATTTCGTCGTTTGGGTATTGGTAAAGCATTGATGAATAAAATTGAGGAAATAGCAGAACAATTAAATTGCTCGTATATCATGCTCATTACAGATACTGATAGACCAAATGCCCACAAATTCTATCTATCTCTGGGATACAAGACAAACGAATATAAAGCATTTAAAAAATCAATAAAATAAAAGCTAACAGGGCAGGTGCGCTTAATCTGGAAAACGCTCCGCTCAAACAAGATGGGTGGACATATTGTTAAACATAAAAGCAATACTGTTCGGCTTTTCATGCACGAATACTAAAATCACATATCGATTTTAGTAGTAACTCCATGAAGTTCTGAAGCAGGGAGATTGTAAAACCTCACATACGAAGGAAGAAGCATCTTCATTATTGCGAAAATTCTCCATACAGGGTTCATGGAGTATATGTCTTCTATGCCGTAAAATATAGCCTTTTCCTTGATCCAGGAAACTCTGAATATTTTCTCAATATCTTCTATTTCCATATACCCCATCTTAATTTCAAAAACCCTCAAACCTTCAGAAAGAGTATCTTTGAAACCGTATGAAATTCCCCAGGGGCCCTCTTTCCTTTCGATTGAAACAAAAATATTATCCTCATAAATGATCTGGTTTTTTATCATTGTATGGAGTACGTACGGCGGAATAATCTTTTCATCCCTGACCAGAAAAATAGCTGTACCTTTAATTTTTGAGAGTTCCTTGTAAGCCTCATTGTAGCATATCAGGAATCTATCAAGAGGAATAGGGTTCATTACCTTGAATAACCTTTTCTGCCCTTTCATGTAAATTATAATTATGCCTAAAGGTATGCATCCCAAGAGAATTGACCAATACCCGCCATAAGGGATCTTCATCGTGGTCGAAGCCAAAAATACGCCTACTATAAAAGTAACAAATATCGTACATATAAGTTTAACATACTGTTTTCGTATAAAGAATATCATAGCCATCATAATACCGGCAAGAAACATAGCCCCTGTAACAGCTAAACCGTATGCTGCCGCAAGATTGGACGAGTCCTTAAACTCAAGCATTATTATGACTATAAAAAAGAGAAGAAACCAGTTGACCGAAGAAATATAAATCTGCCCCTTAATTTTTGCAGAAGTGAAATCTATTCTCATCAACGGCAGTATTCTCAGATTTATAGCCTGATACACTATTGAGAATATTCCGCTGATCATAGCCTGGGATGCTATAACCGTGGCTAATATACTTAGAACAAGAAACGGTATATATAAAAAGCTGGTTTCATGGAAAACCATTCCGAAAAGCAAATTCTGCGAAACATGATACTTAAGCATATAAGCTCCCTGTCCCATGTAGTTAATCACCAAAGCTACCATAACAAAGCTCCACGCTACAGTAATCGGCTTCCTACCCAGGTGTCCCATATCGGCATAAAGAGCCTCGCCGCCAGTCGCGCAAAGTATTACTTCGGATAAAGTAAAGAAGCCTAAAAACCCGTGATTGAACAGGAATGAGACTCCATACCAAGGATTGATAGCTTTCAAAACCCATGGAGCCTGAATAAGATGAAACAAACCATAAAGGAGCAAAGACGTAAACCATACCATCATTATCGGAGAAAAAGTTTTAGCGACCTTATCCGTTCCTTTTCTCTGATATGACAATAAAACAATAGCTATAACCGCCGCCAGGAAAATAAGTATGCTCTGATGAATGTTCGCTACGCCTGGAATGAGCTTTATACCCTCTACGGCACTAAGGATAGAAATAGCAGGTGTGATAATCCCATCACCTATCATCAAAGAAATCCCGATATAAGCCAAGAATGAAATAAATGTAAGTGTCCGCCCTTTTTTGATATAGGAGGAGAGTATGTCCAGCAGTACCACTATCCCTCCCTCTCCTCTTCTGCTCAAACTCATAGCCAGCCAGACATACTTCATCGTAACGACAGTAAGTAGCGTCCAGACTATCAGAGACAAAATGGATATTATGTTATCTTCAGTAGGTTTAAGAAGCATGAAAATAACCGAAAGAGTGTAAATAGGACTCGTTCCTATATCTCCAAATACGACTCCAAGAGACTTAAATGCGCCCTTGTACAGCGATTCTTCTTTATTGTGAAGTTCTATAGCCAAAACAAATAATCTTTCAATTTATAATAATTATCCGGAAAAGATAAAAACACTTTTGGTTGATGCAACCTCAATCCAAGACTGAGCCAGACTTAATCAGACACTGAATCTTAAAATCCATCATTTTTCTGAATTTTCAAGGTGACGATTGATATGGGATACCTACTTTGCTCGAAATAGGGCTTTTACCCACTCTCAAGAAAAAATTCAAGGGACGACAGCCCTGCCAGTTCTCCACAAAGTGTACTGTTTCACAAACCGCTCTGAAGGCCCCTTCCTGACTTCATCAAGATAAATTTCAAATTCATCCATGGTTGATATCTTTGATGCTCTTGATTTCAGTTCTCCGCTATAGCCTCTTCCTTTAAGATAGTCAAGAATAATTTTTCTGGCTATTCTCATTCCGAATTTCTCTCCGTGATATGAGGCCACATCAGAGATATGTTTATGCATCTCGTCAACAAACTCGTCTGTTTCTATAAAGCCGTCGCCTATCCCTTTGGCTTCCTCAAAAAGCCATGGATTGCCCATAGCTCCTCTGGCAACCATCACAGCCCCGCAACCTGAGTCTCTTCTTAAAGCATCGTAGGTTTCTTTGTTAAATACCCCGCCATTTGCTATCACCTGAATCTTTAAGTTTTCTCTAACCGCAGAAATAATCTGAGGATAACATGGTCCGGAATAAATAGCCTCATACATCCTCCCATGGATGGTTAATGCCTGAATTCCCGCCGATTCCAGCTGTTTAGCCAGATAAACAGTGCTTTCGGGACAAACCGTATCTTGTATTCTGATTTTGGCCGTGACTGGAAACTTCGAATGTTTAACCATTATATCAATAAGCCTCATGGCCAAGTCTATTTCTTTGGCAAGGCCGGCCCCTTTGCCTCTCTTGGCAACTTTTGGCGTCGGACATCCCATGTTAAGATCAAGAACATCGAAATTATATTCGTTGACAATCTCCACAGCCTTGTACATTTCATCAATTTTCCTGCCCACCAACTGAATGCCAAGCCATTTCTCAGTGTCATCCCTCTTTAGGAATTTCACGCTTCTCTTAAGAGAATGAACCAAGGATGAAACATCAACCATTTCCGTAAAGGCATAAAAGCAACCGTGCCTTCTTGCTGATAACCTGTAAGGGACGTCCGTATAACCGGCAAGCGGCGCAAGAATAACGGCATCATCTGAATACACTGTCATAAAATATTAAGAGGATTTAAATATATAAAGAACTATTTGATGAAGGTAAGATAGAATTCTATTGAAAAGATAATTGCACTTACAATAATAGCAAATACCCCAAGCTTCCTGATGTAAGAAGGATTGCATCGCTTAATAGCCAGAAACCCGGGAAGAAAACCAAATATCAACACTACACCGAAACCTCCCACAACGTCCAGCATTTTAAGAAAAGCATCAGGATATATTAAAGCAACCAGAAGAGGAATAAAGAAGGTTATCATGAAGTCAGTAAAAATATTCCTTTTAATATACTTGGATGACAGATCCTTCATGTAATTCAAGAAACCAATTCCAAGGCCGAAATAAGAAGTAGTTATCACAAAAAAACTAAAAAACATCGCGAGAAAAGTTATTATGTTGGAACCTATCACTTTGGACAAAGGGACAGTGACAGGCAACCCCTGTTTGAAGGCATCAATAATCGAAACATGGTCAGGAGAGGTAAGCGGAAGAGTGCCGATTACTGCAAAAAGCCATATAAAGTTAACCAAAAAAATAAAAATGGTGCCCGCTGCATATATCAAAATCAAGCCCTTTTTCCCAAATCCAACCTGTTTGCAATGAGCACAAATTGACGGTAGAACAGGCTGAAAACCCAATGCGGTAATCAGGATAGGAAGTTCAAGCGGAAACTCCTTAATGCTAAAATGCGCAAGGTTTCCTGATGACACATGGGGTATAACCTTGAAAACCATCATAAAGAAAAGGAAAAACAGCATTACGGCAAAAAGGGAATTAAATTTGCTGACCGTCTTCATCCCGCAAAAAACTATGAAGGTGCTAACGATAAAATAAGTTACGGTAATTATTTCCATTATGTTTGGGATACTGTTCAACCCCGGAAAGATAGTTATTAAAATCATTGAAGCTCCACATAGATGAGCAACAATAAGCCCGTAAAACGTAAGTACATATCCGAGAGTGTTCAGGTGTTTGGCCCATCCCCCAAGGTCGCGGTCATAAACATTTGCCATATCAGTAATTACTGCATTGCCATTAATCAACCTGTAAATCATTATCCATCCGGTCGAAACCATCAGGAACCAACACAGAGCAAGGCCAATCAAGGAAAAAATAAAACCTGCCTTCCCTGCTTCCAGAGGCAAACCAAGCAACCCTACCCCGATACAGGTACCTACTATCATGAACGACATCGAGAATACAAAATAAGCCTTTTTAAGCATCAGAATCCTTATTTAATCTTAAACATTTAATTGGATAATTATATTTGATAATGCAAAAAACTAACAGACCGCAGAACGAATATAAGTTCAAAATTCCTTCGTTTGATTTACTTTTTACGCTTGTGACATATCCTAGATGAAGAAACTTTTTGCTTTATTCTCATGTTTTTTATAAAAAGTCGATATGTTTAAGAATCAAAAATATTTATCTTTTTTATTGCTGCTGGCTGCCGTCACTTTACTAAATGGAATTCTATCTGCCGCACCGCTGCCTGCAGACGAAGCATTTAAGCTTACTGCCCGGAGGCTAAACGGCTCAACCATTCAGGCGCAGTGGAATATTGCCGACGGATACCATCTGTACAAGAGCGAGATTTCTATTTCGTTGGGAAACGGCAATGGGACGGTATTAGGAAAAATAAACCTTCCAAAAGGCATACCTGAACACAGCGATGTTCTAGGCAATTATGATATCTATAAAAATAAACTGACAGTAGATATCCCCGTTGAACACTGGGGCAAAAACGACACGGATATTGTGTTTAACTATCAGGGATGCAAAGAATCATCAGTTTGTTATCCGCCAGTAACAAAAACCATCTCTATTGCCCCGCCTCATGACTCTAAACTAAAATCAATCTCTTCTCCGACTCTGTCTTCTGTTCAGAATCTGCTTGAAAGCGACAACATAGTGCTCATTCTCGCAGGCTTTTTTGTCTTCGGGATTTTCCTTTCGTTGACCCCTTGCGTACTGCCTATGATACCGATACTCGTCAGCATCATTATGGGGCAAAAAGATATAAAGACACTAAAGGCCTTAATCCTTTCAATATTCTATGTTATGGGCATGGCAATTACATACACCATGGCAGGGGTCATCACGGCGATGCTCGGAAACAGTGTCCAGTCTATATTGCAGAACTTTTGGATAATCCTTGGGTGCAGTCTGATTTTCGTACTGCTTTCATTAAGTTTGTTCGGTTTATATGAACTCCGATTGCCATCGTCAATAATGAACAAACTCAACAAAGCTTCCCAAAAAACAAAGAAAGGCACTTATATAGGGGTATTTCTTATGGGCGCAATAAGCAGCCTGGTCGTTTCTCCGTGCATAAGCGCACCACTCGCAGCATCGCTCATATACATAGCATCCACAGGTAATATACTCCTTGGCGGAAGTGCCCTCTTCTTTCTTTCCCTCGGAATGGGCGTGCTTCTGATAGTCGCCGGAGTAACAGGAGGAAAACTCTTTCTCAAAGCCGGAATATGGATGGTGTATGTTCGCTATTTTATCGGAATCATTATGCTGGCAATGGCAATATGGCTGATTTCCAGAGTCGTTTCTATAACTGTGACAAATACCTTGTGGGCAATTCTTCTAATCGGTGCCGGTTTTTATATGGGCGCTATTGAACCTATCAAAAAGGGTTCGGCATGGGAGAAGTTCAGAAAGTATCTGGCTTTCCTCGTTATGCTTTCTGGAATAATTATAATCCTAAATGTTTTCATAATTGGACAAAGAGTTCCGATTGAACCAAATTTAGAAGAACCATCTTCAGTAGCTCAACCGCAAAAAGACGATATATTTCATGTCGTTACAAGCACATCCGAGCTTCAAGGATTCATTGACCAGGCAATCAAAGATAAAAAACCCGTACTCATAGACTATTATGCTACCTGGTGTACAGCGTGCAGGGAAATGGATGGAACTACTTTCAAGGATTTAGATGTCAGAAATGAACTTAAGTCTTTTGTCGCAATAAGGGCAGATATAACAAAAAATGATGCAGCTTCCTCTGCATTGAAAGCCAAGTATAATGTATTTGCTCCACCATACTTCGTATTTCTTGACGACAAAGGAAACCAAATCGACGATGCAACCATCGCAGGTGAAATAAAAGCTGATAGACTTATTAAACTTATCAATAAATACGTAAAAAATACCCATTAAGAACTATGCCTTGCAACGATCAACACGACCATGAACACAATCACAACCATAAGGGCCACACACATTCACATATAGATGAAAGTACTTCCAGTTTTAAAGTGGGGTTCACTATCATCCTTAATCTGATAATCGGATTAGCTGAAGTCATAGGAGGTTTGATCTCAGGAAGTTTGTCACTCATTTCCGATGCGCTTCATAACTTCTCGGACGCAGTAGCCATCATCATATCTTATATTGCTATAAAAATAAGCAAAATATCTAAAACAGAAGAGTTTACATTCGGATTCAAACGAGCCGAAATCCTGGCGGCTTTAATTAATGCTTCAGCACTGCTTATTATAAGTTTTTTTCTGATTTTAGAAGCTGTCGAGAGGTTTTACCATCCAAATACCATCGGCGCTAAAGTAATGTTCATCGTAGCTCTTATTGGGCTTGTTGCTAATATTGCCGGAGCGTTACTGCTAAGGCCTGAATCCAAAAACAGCCTAAACCTTAAATCTGCTTATCTTCACCTCTTTAGTGATGCGGTCACAAGCATGGCTGTTCTTCTCGGGGCTGTCTGCATCCATTATTGGAGTATTTATTGGCTAGACCCTCTTCTGACTATCGCCATATCAATTTACATCGCTGCCGAGTCTTTTAAAATTCTAAAACATGCACTCATCATCCTTATGATGGGCAAACCTGATAATATCTCTTTAAACGACATCAAAACAGCTCTTGAATCCCTCCCGCAAATATCCAACATCCATCATTGCCATCTCTGGATGCTTACTGATAAACTCGTTCATTTCGAAGCTCATATTGAGACAATAAACGCCATTAATTCAGACACTGACAAACTACTTCATGATGCAGAGAAAATCCTAAAGGAGGATTTTGGTATAACTCATACTACCCTCCAGATGGAAACCGCAAAGTGTAAATCAAAGGAACTAATATAATGACCAAACCCTTTCAAAAAAAGAAACCCGAACTTCTCGCACCGGCAGGAAGCCTGGCCGCAGGAATAACAGCCATTGATTATGGAGCCGATGCCGTTTATGGAGGCTTAGCAAAGTTTAACGCCAGAGAACGAACAGAGAATTTTACGCTCGAAGAAATGTCTAAAATGATAGCCTACGCCCACAAATTCTCGAAGAAAGTCTATCTGACATTTAACACTCTGATTAAAGAATCCGAGGTTGAAGAAGCAGCCAGAAGTTTATTTGAAGTATCAAAGCTGAAACCAGATGCGGTAATAGTTCAGGATCTCGGTATCCTTCACCTAATAAAAAACTATTTCCCGTCACTGAATATCCATGCCTCGACCCAGATGGGCATCCACAACAGTGCCGGAGTGAATTTTGCAAAAAAACTCGGTATCAAACGAGTAGTCCTTGAGCGCCAAATCACTTTGGACGAGATCAGGGAGATCAAAAGGAATTCTTCGCTCGAACTGGAAGTTTTCATTCACGGCGCTCTCTGCTGTTCCATCTCAGGAAGCTGTATCTTGTCATCATGGACAGGCGGTTACAGCGGCAATAGAGGCAAATGCAAACAGCCTTGCAGAAAGCCGTATACATCCGACACAGGAACTATTTACGCTCTGTCTACTAAAGATTTGTGCGCAATAGACAACATTTCTATATACAAACAAATAGGAATAACTTCACTAAAGATTGAGGGCCGCCTTAGAAAACCCGACTACATAAAAACTGTCGTTTCAGCTTACAGGGCAGTCCTTGATTCAGATTCGCCCTCGGTGCTCTCAAAATCAAAACAAATTCTTCAGGGCGCATTGGGCAGAAAATGGGTTGAAGGATTCAACACCAGAGATGCATTTAAGGATATGATTGAACCAAATGCCCTCGGGATCGCAGGCAAAGAATGCGGCAGGGTGATCGAACCTAAAAATGGTGGATTCAGAGCTTTAATCACAAGTTTTATTCACATCGGTGACAGAGTAAGGGTTCAACCTCAGAGCGGAGAAGAAGGGGAAGCATTCACAGTAACTGAAATATTTGTGAACCAGGAACTAAAAACACAATGCGGAAAAGGAACATCCTGTTTCATCAAGTGCCAGAAAGAAATCCCCCCCAACGGTATTATCTATAAAATAGGCGAAAGCGGCGGCGATATGGTTTCTGCTATATCTCATCTTCCTCTGCTGAAACACAAAGTCGATCTGTCTATATCAGTCGCCAAGACGGGATTAAAAGTCAAAGTATCGAATTTCGAGCATCTTCAATGGACTGATTCGGACGCCATATCTGAAGCCAGGAATCAGCCCATATCAAAAACTGCTGTCGAAGAAGAATTTACTTCGACTAAATCCGATCTGTACGAGACTGGCAAAATAGAAGTTTCCATCCTGGACAAACTCTTCATTCCATCGAGTGTGTTAAAACAAAAAAGAAGAGAATTCTGGGATTGGCTTATTCCAAGGCTCGATGAATCTTTATTCTTCATGGAATCCATAAAAGGTATAGCCAGCTTCAAAGCCGATTACACTTCCGAAAAACAGCCAGCAAAACAGGGAGTGCCTCAACCGAGAAAAACAACACTTCTTCCTGAGGGAGTCGCATCTCCTATAGAAGATGCGGTAATTTCCAACACGCTTGACGAGTTTGATTCCAGGACTCAGGAGGTAACTCTTCCTGAATATTGTTTCGAACATGATATTGCCAGAATTGAAAGAAAAATTCGTATTGCCATAGATAAAGGCATTAAAAATTTCAGAATTACATCGTTGTATCAATTTGAAATGCTTTTAAAATTTAAAGGGTTAAATATCTCGACATCTTACCCGTTACCTACTGTTAATTCTCTTGCAGCAAAAGAAGTGAAAAACTCTGCAATAAAAGCCAACTTCAGCCTTAAAACCGTTCAGTCATGGATTGAATTGGAAAAAGAAGAAATACAAAAATTCTGCTCCAAAAGCTCTGTTCCTGTAGAAATCTACAAATTCGGCAGGCCTTTCCTTCTAGCTACAAGGGCCTATCTGCCGGCCAAAGGACTCATAAAGGATAAAAAAGATATCGGCTATATCATAAAGAAAGACACAAAAACCGGCCTTTGCTATATCTACGGGGTAAAAGTTTTCAAAGCTGACGGCTTTGAGGAGTTCTCGCTTTTCTATGACTTGTTAAATGCCGAACCTAATGAGCCAAAGACCCACGCTTTCAACCTAAACTATTCATTATATTGAGGACAAACTTAACTCTTTGCAGGGCAAAACGGACTTCATAGCATATAATTTAGGAGAAACCCAAAAGCTAGACATTAAAAAATGATATTTTAGTTATGAGGATAAGAAAACTTACTCCAGGCCGGCTTCTGGCTGTCAGTTATATTTTATCTATATTGTTAGGTGCTTTTTTACTATCAACAGATATTGCTGTAAAAGGAGACACACTATCATTCCTTGATGCCCTTTTCACTGCCACTTCTGCCCAATGCGTCACGGGTTTAACCATCGTTGACATTGGAAAGACTTTTACACTCTTCGGTCAATTAGTCATCCTTTTTCTGATACAAATAGGCGGTTTGGGCATCATGACATTTTCTATTTATCTGTTCCTCTTTTTCAAACAAAGCATAAGCGGCAATGAAAGGCTCGTCATAGAAGAAACACTTACTTACCAAACCCGTACAGGTTCATTTAAGGCTATGATAAACCGAATCATAAAAATGACGTTGATGATTGAAGGGATTGGGGCATTGATTCTCAGCCTTACCTTCGTAAAAGAAATGGGATTTTTAAAAGGCATATATTACGCAGTTTTTCATTCGGTTTCAGCTTTCTGCAACGCCGGTTTTTCCCTATTTCCCGACAGCCTTTCCCAATATAGAGGGAACATCTCAGTAAACTTAGTCATGTCTTCCCTCATCATAATCGGCGGCATTGGATTCCTGGTCATAATTGAGGTTTATGAAATGCTATTGCATAGACAAGGCAAAGGGAGAATGAAGTTTTCGCTGCACAGCAAAATCGTATTGATAACCTCGGCTCTCCTTATACTTTTTGGCTTCGTCTTTTTTTGGATACTCGAAAATGATAACTGCATGGCAACTTTTTCATTTAAGGAAAAATTTTTGTCCAGTTTTTTTCAATCTGTAAGCTCTAGAACCGCAGGGTTCAGTACAGTAAATATTCCTTTGCTTAGAGCGCCGACTCTATTGATACTCATTTTTCTGATGTTCATAGGTGCGTCCCCCGGTTCAGCCGGCGGAGGCGTTAAAACAACAACCCTGGCTTTGCTGTTTCTGATTCTTTTCAATAGGCTTAAAGGCAATTCAAGTGTCAATGTTTTCAAGAGAACCATCTCTCATGAATCAATCTCTAAAGCATTGTCTCTCCTTGTAATAGCAATAGCAATATTAACAACAGCCGTAATTTTTCTTCTCATTTTCCAAACAACAGACACGGCTCATGAGATGAAACGGGAATTCTTGAATTATACTTTCGAATCGGTGTCTGCTATAGCTACAGTAGGCCTCAGCACAGGAACAACTGCCAGCCTTAATCCTGAAGGCAAAATTATCATTATTATGCTAATGTTCCTCGGCAGAGTCGGATTATTAACAATTGCATACTCTTTGACAAACACCAAAAGTACGGCTCCAAAGTATGCGGAAGAAAATATAATGGTTTCATAAAATAAACTTAACAGGATGCAAACTTATGAAAAAGCAGAAGAGAAGGTTTTGCGTGATAGGGCTTGGAAATTTTGGTTACAACGTAGCTGTGACTTTGTATAATGATGGACACGAAGTCACGGTTATCGATCCGAATAAACATATCGTCGAAAAAATTACCGAACAATGTTCCGTACCCATTGTAGGAACCGGTAACGACAGAGAATTTCTTTTGGCAAATGGGATTAATGAAATGGACGCGGTAATTGTAGCTACGGGGGACCTTTCCGATACTACCACCTTAATAACATTGCTGCTCAAGGAAATAGGAGTCTCAAGAATCTTGGCCAGAGCAAAAAGTGAAGAACACAGCAGGATCCTTGAAAAAGTAGGAGCTACCGATGTAATTTTCCCTGAAAAGGATACAGCAATTAATGTTGCCAAATCTTTATCCAATATACACATACTTGATTTTCTCCAACTCACTGAAGACTATTGCGTATCTGTAGTAACACCTCCTGATTCTTTCATAGGCACCAGCTTTGAATCTCTAGATCTTTACAATAAATTCTCGTTAAACCTGATTGCCATCAGGAACACAGTCAACAAGGAACTTAATATAAAACCTCAGAAAGAAGGACTGGTATCAAAAGACGATATTTTCGTAGTACTCGGCAAAAACGAAGACATTGAAAAACTCCTCTCCCATGAATGATAACACACTAACCCACCAGAGTCAGCAACCAGCTCTGTAAGACCAACTCCTCTATGCAAAAAAAACTATGCATAGGCAAGTCGCCGGAATACTTTGATAATCTGGCTTCATGAAATCAAAACTTCCCAAATACATTCCATTGCTTTGGCGGCAGTCATGGGCAGATAATAATCGACCATATCTGAAATGCCCGACTTCGTCGGATTTATTTCAACGGTATGCCTTTTCTGCCGCACAGCTTCGTAAATCGGGCCGGTAATATACGGAAACATACCTGAAGTTCCGATGCTAATAATTAAATCAGGCCGGCTTTCGATAACTTCGTAATATTTTTTGATAGCTTTATCGGGAAGCATTTCTCCAAACAATACTACATTAGGCCTGATAATTCCCCCGCATTTATCACATAGGGGAGGCAATTTTGGCATAGATCCAGATTCGGGAAAGATTTCCTTTGCTTGGGTTTTGAGCCCGCAGCAAGTGCAGTAAAGTTCAAAAGCATCTCCGTGTATCTCAATAAGATTCTTATTGCCTGCACTTTTATGCAAGCCGTCAATATTTTGTGTGAGAACCCATGTGTCATGTTTTAAACTCTGAATCTTTGATATTATCAGATGGGCACTGTTTGGTTTTGCTTTTATACATGCTGAACCAATCTGCCAAAGGTATTTCCAGGTTATTTCAGGCCTTGATCTCATCACTTCAGAACTTAGCGCTTCTTCGATAGTCAGCCCTTCATCTGTAATCTTACCGTCATAAAGCCCGCCCGTGCCGCGATAGGTAGGCAATCCTGAGTCGGCAGAAATTCCCGCACCTGTTATAAACAGAATAGAATCGGCAGACTTGATAAGGTTAGCTATAGAAGAAATCTTTATTGATATTCCCATTGTCATAACATGAATCTTAGAGATATTTTTAAGTCAATACCCTATTAATATTAGTGTCAATTTCAAAAAACACAATTTGCATTCCACTCTGTAGAATAAGAATTTTCTTCTGATATAATTAGTCGCATTCTAGTCTGCAAACATATAACAGTGGCTAATAAAATAAAAAAGGGGGGATTCATGTCCACAACTCACCAACTTACTTATCCAGAAAAGCCTTTCAAGCCTTTTAGCCTGATATTCTTCGTTGAATTGTGGGAAAGGTTCGGCTGGTATGGGATGCAGGCCATTCTGATTTATTTTATGATAAAGGTAATGGGCTTCCCTGATGACAAGGCAGATCATATTTTCGGCGCTTTTACCGCACTTGCTTACGCATTTTTGAGTGTGGGAGGGTACATAGGGGACAAGATACTCGGAACAAAAAGAACAGTGGCCATAGGCGCTTTTGTTCTTATGATGGGGTACATTGTTCTTGCCATAAATCCGCACGAAATGCTGTTCTGGGGATTAGGAATCATAATTACCGGCAATGGTATTTTTAAGTCTAATCCTTCTGCATTAGTAACAAAACTTTTCAGCAAGGAAGACCATCGCGTAGAATCAGCTTTCACAATGTATTATATGGCAATAAATGTAGGCTCGTTTTTAGCGTCGCTGTCGGTTCCTTATATTGGAAAAACATATAACTGGAATATTGCTTTCGGGATAAGCTTTGTAGGCCTTTTCGTGGCTATAGTAGCTTTTGTTCTTCTGAAAAGCATGGTCGCTGAAGTAGGGTCAGTTCCTGATTTCACAAAACCTAAATTGTTCGACTATATAAAAGTCTTAGTAATAATATTGCTGATTGTCGTAGTTTCGGCCTCTTTGCTCGAACATCTGGCAGTAGCAAGAATGCTTTTGATAGTCGCCATCATACTGATAGTCGCCTTGTGCGTCAGGCTCCTGATAAAAGCTGAAACTTCAACAGAAAGGAAGAATCTTGCAGTCGCCCTCATCCTGATAATAGAAGCTATAAGTTTTTACATCCTTTACCAGCAAAGAGCTACATCAATAAATCTTTTTACGATTAGAAATACGATACACTCAGTTTTTGGTATTCCTCTGGATCCGCTTGCATTTCAATCATTTAACCCGTTCTGGATACTTGTCGCCAGTCCGATTCTGGCATATTTTTTTAATCGGTCAGCTAAAAAAGGCAAATCGATTTCTATAACTTATAAGTTTGCTTTCGGTATGCTTTTGTGCTCATTGGGCTTCTTGGTTTTGAAATTTGGAGCAATGTTTTTTGCAAATGCTGAAGGAAAAATCGCCGGAGAGTGGCTGTTTCTTGGAATAGGAATGATGAGCCTTGGCGAGATATTTATTGCAGGCTTGGGGCTTGCCATGATAGCACAGCTTGTTTCTCATAGAATAATGGGCTTGATGATGGGTATATGGTTTATGTCCACGGCAGTGGCGATGATTCTAGGAGGGTACGTCGCGGCATTTGCCAGTATCCCGAAAGATGTCACTGACCCTCTCCTTACGCTCCCGATTTATACCGGCCTCTTTTTTAAAATAGGTATAATCACTTTCATTTTAAGCATAATAATGTGTTTAACTGCGCCAATCCTAAACAAATTTATTGTCAAAAAATAATTAACATCTAGCAGGGGGGAAATATAATGAATCCAACTAATAATCAAAAACTCATTAAGTGGGTAAATGAAAATAAAGATTTGTGTACGCCAGACAGCGTAGTTTGGTGCAACGGGACAAAAGCTGAATATGACCAGATGATCAAAATTGCGGTTGACGACGGCTTAGCCATCCCTCTAAAAAAGCGTTCCAATAGCTACCTCTTCCGCTCTGATGCTTCCGATGTAGCAAGAGTGGAAAATAGAACTTATATATCATCCAGAAAACAGGAAGATGCAGGCCCGACAAATAATTGGGTAGATCCTACAGAGCTAAAGACTACCATGAAAAAATTATTTAAGGGATGTATGAAAGGGCGTGTAATGTACGTAATTCCTTTCTCAATGGGGCCGATCGGTTCTCCAATCGCAAAAATCGGTGTCGAAATAACAGATTCTCCTTATGTAGTGGCTAACATGCACATAATGACCAGAGTAGGATCAAAAGTCCTTGAGGTTCTCGGCGATAATGGTGAATTTGTTCCTTGTCTTCACTCTGTAGGAAAACCACTTCTTTCCTGTCAGGATGACGCCGGGCTATGGCCATGCGCCCCGTTAGACAAAAAATACATTTCGCACTTCCCCGAAGAGCGTACAATTTGGTCGTATGGTTCCGGTTACGGCGGCAATGCCCTGCTTGGAAAAAAATGCCTTGCTCTTCGCATAGCATCAGCTCAGGCCCGTGATGAAGGTTGGTTGGCCGAACATATGCTGATATTGAAAATAACTAACCCTGAAGGCAAATCCAAATATGTTGCCGCTGCTTTCCCAAGTGCCTGCGGAAAAACAAATCTAGCTATGTTGGTTCCTACTATTTCAGGATGGAAGGTAGAGACCGTAGGAGACGATATTGCATGGATGAAGTACGGAGCTGACGGAAGACTGTATGCTATTAATCCTGAAGCCGGCTTCTTCGGTGTAGCTCCGGGAACCTCTACATCTTCAAATCCAAATGCAATGCATTCGGTTGAGAAGAATACAATATTTACAAACGTAGCCTTGACTGAAGACGGTGATGTATGGTGGGAAGGTATAGGATATGATGCTCCGGGAAAACTCATCGACTGGACTGGAAAACCATGGGTTCAGGATAAATCCAACAAAGAACAAAAACCGGCCGCTCACCCAAATTCACGCTTTACAGCCCCGGCGCTTCAATGCCCTGCTATAGCTTCGAATTTTGAAGATCCTGCAGGAGTTCCGATTGATGCGATTCTATTTGGCGGCCGCCGTCCATCGACTATACCGCTTGTCCATCAATCTCGCTCATGGAATCATGGCGTATTCATGGGATCTATAGTCGGTTCAGAAATCACAGCTGCGGCTTTAGACCTTAAAGCCGGTACAATCCGCCGCGATCCGTTCGCTATGCTTCCGTTCTGCGGTTATCACATGGGAGATTACTTTGCTCACTGGATTAAGGTCGGAAGCAAATCGACACCGGACAAACAACCAAAATTCTTCTTTGTAAACTGGTTTAGAAAATCAAAAGACGGCAAATGGTTATGGCCGGGATTTGGCGACAATAGCAGAGTCTTAAAATGGATATTTGAGCGTTGTGATGGCGCTGGTAAAGCAATAGAAACACCTATCGGCTTCATGCCAACTCCAGATGCCATAGAAAGACCATCTTCAGTTTCAGCTGCTGATATGGAAGAACTTCTCTCACTTGACAGAGAAGGATGGAAAAAAGAGCTTTCCGGCGTCAGAAACGATCACTACCCAAAGTTTGGTTCTAAAATTCCTAAGGAACTAATAGCTGAACTTGAGTCTATCGAAAAGAGTCTCTAGAACTATCAGAAAGCTTAATTGAACGAAGCCAGGGGTTAAAAACTCTGGCTTTTTTTTAGCGCTTAATGAGTTTTTTGGCTATCTTGTCCTGCTTTTTATATAGGAAGATACCTAATTTTTTGCTGACAAAATGAAAAATGACTATCAAAACAACGATGACTCCAAGTGATATATATATACCCTCTTTCATGTATGCTATATGTTTTTCAAGAACAGGAATATTCCGGCCAAATACCATCCCTATATAAATCCAGACTGGTACTGAAATTAGTGCGGCAAAGCCATCTATAAGAATGAATTTAATAAACGATTTCTTAAATGTCCCCATTGAGAAATAAACCGGAGTTCTCAACCCCGGCATAAATCTGGCAAAAAATATCAGATAGCTTCCATATCTTCTGGATGCGATTCTTGCTCTTGCCAAACTCCTCCTCCGAAGAATTTTTGAAACTATTTTTGATTTCAGCAAGCTTGTCCCAAAGTACCTTCCCGCCACATAGGCTATTACATCGCCTGTCAAAACCCCGGCCATCCCGACAAGAAGGGTTCTTCCGAAATGAGTCACTTCATAAGAAATAAGGATTCCGCTTGCTGCCAGAGTAATATCTTCCGGAATCGGAACTCCCAAACCACATGCAAGAAGAATAAGAAAGACCAGATAGTAACTGTAGGTCTCATAAGGCAATAAAAGTTGAAAAAGCTCTGTTAGCATTAGTCTTTAAGGTTATTAATATTTTCCAAGACCTTGTAAAGAGCCTGGGTTCCAAAATTTTCGAGCCCTATCGCTGATGCTGATACATAAAACTGATTAGCCAAAGCCAGCCCTGGCAGGGATAACTTCATTTTCCCAGCTTCTTGCAAAGCTATGCCCATATCCTTAAGGAAGTGTTTTATAAAAAAACCTGGATCAAAATTTTTGTTAATTATTCTTCTGCCCAGATTATTCAAGGAAAATGAAGCAGCGGCTCCCTGTCCAATAATATCCAACAACTTATTCTGATCTAATCCGGCCTTGTAAGCATATAAAAGCCCTTCGACTACGCCCACCATAGTAGATGCTATTACTATCTGATTCGACATTTTCGTATGCTGTCCTTTCCCAGCGCATCCCATCAAGGCAATGTTTTTACCCATGACTTTAAATAAAGGCAAGACTCTGTCATAAATTTCCTGATCTCCTCCCACCATTATACTCAAAGTAGCTTCTCTTGCACCTACATCCCCTCCTGATACAGGAGCATCAAGAAACCCGACATTTTTATTCTTTGCTTCAATATAGATTCTTTCTGCCTGAGAAGGTTCTGAAGTAGTCATATCGACAATTACGCTTCCTGCTTTTGCGCCCGATAGAGCCCCGTCTTTACCTAAAATAACACTTTCTACATCTTTAGGAAACCCGACCATTGAGAAAACAATATCGCTTTGACTGGCAAGTTGGGCAGGAGAAGAACACACCTTTGCTCCCATGGAAACTAAACTTTCAGTTTTGGAAATACTCCTATTATAAACAAAGGCGTTGAACCCGTTTTTTATAAGATGCCCGCACATTGAACTTCCCATTACGCCTGTTCCAATCCAGCCGATATTCACCGTGTTAACCATAATTAAATACCCAGTTTCGTTAGAGATTTGAAGTATTTTGCAAACAGCAACTTGGTTTTTGTTACCCATTATCATGAGTAAGGAAAAAATAAACCTGCCACCTATCGTTCTCTATAAAAAGGTACCCCTGATTCGAGCTTACGCAAATTACTATAACAAATAAATAATTCAGTTTAATTAGTCACTTGGAGCAATCTTCTATAAGCTGGGTAAGAGATATTTCGCTCACTGCTCTCATGATACTTTGGAAAAGATCTTCCATAACTCCATTCATAACTCCCGGAATATCAAAAACAGATACTCCGAATCTATGATCCGTTATCCTGTTTTGAGGGAAATTATATGTCCTAATTCTTTCACTTCTATCGCCTGTTCCAACCTGTTTCCGCTTGGAATCAGCGTGTTTGCTAGCCTCTTCCTGCTGTTTGGTTTCTAATAATCTAGCCCTGAGTATGCGAAGGGCGGCTGCTTTATTTCTGTGTTGTGATTTTTCCACTTGTGAAGCCACGCTTACTCCTGTAGGAATGTGAGTAACCCTGACAGCAGAGTCGGTTCTATTCACGTTCTGTCCGCCCGGCCCTGAAGATCTGAAGTAATCAAATCTTAAATCGTCAGGCTTTATTTCTATATCAACTTCCTCGGCTTCAGGAAGTACCGAAACTGTAACCGTAGAAGTATGTATTCTTCCGCCAGCCTCAGTCGTAGGTATTCTTTGGACTCTGTGGACACCGCTTTCGTATTTCATGTAGGAATAAACGCTGTCTCCTGCCACAGAAAAAACAACTTCTTTTACTCCTCCTACAGCATTGCCATTGAAATCAAGCAATTCATTTTTCCAACCCTTAATTTCTGCAAACCTGCAATAAGCCCTGTACAGCTCTCCTGCAAAGAGCCCTGCTTCATCGCCACCTGCTGCAGGCCTTATTTCAATAATAATGTCGCGATTATCATTTGGGTCGGGAGGCATAAGAAAGATCTTTACTTTATCTTCGAGCAGAACGGATTCTTTATCCAGTTTCTCGAGTTCGGCAGTTATCATCTGCTTCATTTCTTCATCTTCTTCTATCTGAAGCATGGCTTTATTCTCTTCGTATTCCTTCAAGGAAGCAACCCATCTGTCGTGAAAGCCTAACAACTCAAGCAATCTCTGTCTTTCCCTTGAAACTTCCTTATATTCCTGCTGTTTGGTAAAAATATCAGGTTCTGTGAGCCTTTTTTCCAAAAATTCAAATCGCTCTCTAAGCGAAGAGATATGGCTTGATATATCTGAAGGTTTCATTGATGTGGGATAAAAAGAAGAATCGTTGATGTGGGGGATAAAAAGAATACGGATTCAAGAATGAATCCGTATTAAAAATGAGAAATAAAAACTCTACTTCATTCCATAACGTTTACGGAATTTTTCTATACGTCCAGCTGTATCGACAAGCTTCTGCTGCCCTGTAAAAAACGGGTGGCAAGCAGAACAAATACCGATTTTTTGTTCAGGGATAGTTGACTTAATTTCCCAGACTTTGCCACATGCGCAACTAACCTTTGCGTTTGTGTATTTTGGGTGTAATTCTTTTTTCATAGTGAAACTCCATTCTATATAAATTTTATTTATTTTCTTAAAAAAAGAGCATAAAATTAATGCTATCAGGAAAAAAATCAAGAACTTATCGACATATCTGGCTGCTAAAAAGCACAAATATAAACCGAACTACGAATAAACTGCAAAACCTAACTCACTACAAAAGTCTGACTGCGGTTTGGGCCAACAGATACTATGCCAATATCCGATTCAACAAGTTCTGCTATTCTTCTAAGGTACTGTTTTGCAGCTTCAGGCAATTGGGCAAAAGAAGAAACTTCTGTAGTAGGAGTATTCCAACCCTGAATTTCTTCATAAACTGGAATTGCTGCCGCAACATCGGCCGTATCAGACGGCATATCGGTAAGAATTTTACCATTCACATTGTATGCAGTGCAAATCTTAAGCGTTTCATATCCGTCTAATATATCGAGTTTGGTTATAGCTAGCTTGTCAACACCGTTAACCATGCAGGAATACCTTGCAGACACTGCATCAAACCAGCCGCACCTTCTTGGCCTGCCTGTCGTTGCACCAAATTCCCTTCCAAAAGTTCTTAATTTATTTCCCTCTTCACCGTGAAGTTCTGAAGGAAATGGGCCTTCCCCGACTCTTGTACAGTAAGCTTTCATCACACCATATACGCTTTTTATGTGCTTGGGCGATAAACCCGAACCCGTACAAGCACCGCCGGAAGTTGTATTGCTGCTGGTAACAAAAGGATATGTACCATAGTCAACATCCAGCCACATTCCCTGAGCTCCCTCAAACAAGATATTCTTTTGAGCCTTAGCCGCTCTATTGACGGTCAATACCGTGTCTGTTATGTAAGGTTTCAGGAATCTGGCGGCTTCGACCAAAGAATTCCATTCAACTTCAATATCTACGCATTCACTATTATGGCTTTGAAATATTTTGTTGTAGAAAGCTGCTTCTTCCCTGAAACGTCTTTCAAAACGGTTTATATCCAGCATTTCCAAAGCCCTAATGCCTCTTCTTGCAGCTTTATCAGCGTACGCAGGGCCAATGCCGCGCTTTGTAGTTCCTATTTTCTGGTCGGGGTTTCTTTGCTGCTCTATCAGTCCGTCCATCAAGCTGTGGTACTTGAATATAAGATGACATCTGGTGCTGACTTCAAGCCTGCCCGTAAAGTTTACTCCTGTTGCTTCAAGTTCTTTTATCTCTTTTACCAGAGCTTTTGGGTCAACTACCACGCCGTTTCCGATAATACAGACTGTATTTGGCCTGAATATACCCGAAGGAACCAGATGCAGCACATACTTGCTTTTGCCTATTTCAACTGTGTGTCCGGCATTATTACCGCCTTGGAATCTGACAACTACATCTACTTCTTGAGTTAAGACATCAATAATTTTACCTTTGCCTTCATCTCCCCATTGAACGCCGACAAGAACAGTAGAACTCATAAAAGTTACCTTTGTGTTATGACTGACATGTAAACTAAATTAATCTTAATTGAAAAAAACAATTATAAGTTAAGGAAAATATTTATCAATACGCATTTTGATTTAAAGGAATATCTGGAAATACTCTTTATTTACATCTTAAAAAAGCTTAATTAATTCAATATAGACTCTTGCAAAATAGAGGCTGTTGAATTGTTGACGACTCCATTTTTTGATAAAAAAATAGCTTTTTGAACTACAATTTCATCTTTAATGCCATTTTTGAGCGATTATCACAGGGGGGGCTAATGCATAATTGTCTTTGAGTTCTTCTTCAGCAGGTAATTGGGAGACTTAGTACTCGTGGAGAAAAACGATTACTGCATCTTACTGCCATTGGAGCATAAGTAGCTGATACCATATCTCTTTTTGAGGGAAGTTCTTCGTTCCTTGAAAAGATAATTTCAACTACATCGCAGTTGAACTAGGTATATAGATGGATTCTTTTTTTGACTCAAGCTTTCAAAATGTTTTCAAAAGGGCGTTCAATCTGTCCTACCTCAGATAGCTCTCAAGTCCTTTTGCCCATATTATGAGATTTCAACTGCGTTTTTAGGTTTGATGGATATCCAGATTTTAACAAGCCACAATTCGACCATTTTTGCACAGCCATATGTGCAATTTCTGCTGCATTTTAATGTTTATTCGCATAGCTGACTCTTTTTAATTGCCACATCCCTTTTTATGCATAAGATTACCATGATTTTATATATCTAAAATCAAAATAATTACTCTAGAAAAAGGAGTTTTTCGTGGTAATTACTAGAAAATTGCTTCCGGTTATTTTTTCATTTGCCTTAATAGCGGGCTGCCAAACAGTTGATGATTACAAAGCCGAACGCGTAAAGAGAGTAGACGAGGCATTCAAGAAGATAAAAGGGAATGACCTTCCTGCGACCAAACCTCTTACATTGTCCTACTGTATAGATTTAGCTTTGAAGAACAATCTGGACATGAAAGTTTATGCTATACAGCAGATGGTTGACAATGAGCGTAAAACAGCAGAGGTGCTTGGGATGCTTCCTGACCTTGAAGTAAGCGATGGCATGGACTACAGGGATAACGCGCCCGGGGCCAAGAGCGAGGGCATAGCCACAGGGCAGCAGAGTCTGGAATACTCTCAAAGTTCCCAGCAATACGAGAACAGGGTAAAAGTAGAACTCTTGCTCAGCACATTGGATTTTGGCTTGGCGTACTTTAATTCGGTTCAGGCTCAGGACAAAACCCTTATTACAGGCGAAGAAAAGCGCAGGGCTGCCCAGAACCTTATCCTTGACGTGACGGGTGCCTATTTAAGAGTGGCCTCAGCCCAGTACGAAATGGAGAAAGTTGAAGGGATGCTCAAAGAATGTGAATCTACAGAAACAGCCCTTAGCAATATTACTTCTTCCCGCGGCATATCTAAGTCAAACGCCCTTATTGAACAAAAGAAGTTTATCAATCTCAAGCTTCAGTTAAGAGAATACCGCAGGGATTACGAGAATTCTTCCATACAGTTAAGGTCGCTGATGGGTTACTATCCGATAAACGAGATAAAGGTTGACACAACTATTATAGACAAAATGGCCAACCTTAAAGTTCCCGATGTTGAACTTCTTGAAGAGATAGCATTGCTGGAAAGGCCTGAGCTCTACCAGCTTGACATACAGCAGCATGTGACAAATGTGGAAGCGCGCAAGAAGATACTTATGATGTTCCCCAACGTGCAGGCATTTGTGGACTTCACAGGCGATTCCAATGTATATTTATATAACAGGACCTGGTGGGAAATTGGAGCCAGAGCAGCCTACAACCTTCTCAAGCTTCCCCAGAAAATACAGGAATACAGAGCTCTTGATGCCCAGGCAGACGAGATAGATGCCCAGTCTCTGGCTCTTTCTGTAGGGATACTCTCTCAGGTAAGAATAGCGCATGCAAGCCTCTTTGAAGAAAAAGAGAGGTTTGACCTCTATCAGAAAAAGTATGAAATATACCGCGAACATGTAGAATATTTGTCAAGGCAGTCAGCCGGAGCCAGAAACGTGTCACCGTTTGAGCTTACCAGAGTAAAAATGGAAGCAGTGGGTGCTGCTATTGAAAGAGCCCAGGCGTTAGGCAACTACTACCTGGCCTACTATCGCGTACTCAATTCCATAGGAGTGGAAAACCTTAACAGAAACACACTGCTTGACATCAAGAAGAGAATGGAGGCAAACCTTGCCGAAATGCAGGAAAATGAAGGCAAGGATACCGCAGAAATCACCGCAGAGATTGACAGTAAAAAGAACGCGCTTCTTTCTCTCCAGACAGAAATAGGCGAACTTCAAAATGAAATCGCGCAGGCGAAAGTCGATGGCGAAGATACTTCATCCGATTCTGAAAAACTTTCCTCTCTTGAGGAGCAGAAGAAAGACCTTGATGCTCAGATAGCTTCACTTGAGAAAGATCAGGCTGCATCGTTGACAGCCACATCCGACTATGCAAAGGATATTGCCAAATACGAAATTGCCATGAATCAGATGGCCTCTGACAAATCCTATGAAAGCACAATGAACCTTGAAATGTCCCAGAACGTATCTGGAAACCTCGTAACTCCCGAAGAATACACGCCGTCAGCACAGGGCAATATAGACATCGAAACTCAGAAAAACGCAGGCAATAACTCTATAGACTCGGCCGAAGTAACTCCGTCAGCTGCGGGAAATCTAACTAATGAGACATTCTACAACGAGGACAAAAACAACATCAATGTGCAGGAATTAAATGCTCCGCAAACTCAGGCAGGCAATCAGCAGTTTAGCAATATGCCTGGAGATACCAATTTTGATATTCAGCAGAATATGCCGGCGGGGAGAATTCAATAATAATTGAAAATTGTAGATTTAAGAATCTAAAATGAGGTAAGATATGGCAATATATGAGCTGGAACAGAGAGTTTTATTTGACGGTGCCGCCGCTGTAGCCACAGCAGAAGCGGTAGTTGATGCAATGCAGACAGTGGACTCGCACGACAGCAATAGTGACAGTACTCAGACAAGCAGTGCTGATGTGACACATAGTGATTCCTCACATGCGGACTCGTCCGATTCTTCTTCACAATCAACTGACAGCCAATCGGCTGATAACCATCAACTATCAACTGACAACGAGACCCAACTGTATATTGACGGTATTACCGGCCATACTGATGCTATTGCTAATGATTCTGCTCCGAATGTGCTTGTGGTATCGGAAATGGTCAAGGACTACAATGCTTTGGCAAACTCAGCCAATGACAACACGATAGTCGTAAAACTTTCTTCCTGCGAAAACCTTGATACGCTTCTTTCTGACATTACGAACGCTCTTCACGGTGAGAAAGCTTCCTCAATAGGATTTGCAGTCGCGGGCGAAAACGACGGCAGCATAAAGCTCACAACCTCTGAAACTCTTACTGCCGACTCGGTATTCTCCGATTCTGAACAGAATGCTTTTTTCACTTCTCTAAACGATGTTTTGGCTGAAAATGGGTCCATAGACCTTCTGACATCCGATCTGGCTTCTACTGATTCCGGAAATCAGCTTATTGAAAATATAGATTCAATAGTCCATCCGTCTGAATTCAATGTCCATGCTTCTGCAGACGAAACCGGCAACGACTATCAATCAACAACAGTCAACCACGAACTCGACTGGTTTTTAGAAAATGGCAATGTGGATGCCAAAACCAAGTATTTTGATACGGATAAACTCACTGACTTCAGCGGAGAGCTGGCTCTTTCTTACCAATACGGCGGGGAAGCGTCAGAAGTGCTTTTTATTAACACTTCGGTATTAGATTCACAGAAAATAGTAGATTCTCTCGGTAACGATGTAGAGGTTGTATACCTCGAATCGGGGAAAGACGGGATACAGCAGATAACAGATTATCTTTCAACGCATGATGATATATCGGCTATACACATAGTATCCCACGGCGGAGATGGATATATCGTGCTTAATGGCCAGGTAATAGACTCAAATTATGTGGAATCGCATTCATCTGAATTTGCTCAATGGCAGAAATCACTTACTCCTAATGCAGATATCCTTATTTATGGCTGCGATGTGGCAAAGGATGATGTCGGGAAAGCTTTTGTTTCTAATTTAGCTGATGTTACGGGAGCTGATGTAGCAGCTTCAATAGATGGGACAGGAATAGGCGGTGACTGGGATCTTGAATACCATACCGGAGTTATAGATACAGGAGCTATATTTGTCGCAAGTTATGACTACCACCTTACGAGTTATCTGGTAAATGTCAACACAGACACCGGTTCAGGTTCAGAAACGACAGGAGATTTACGCTATTGCATAACCCAGGCCAACCTAAATGCGGGAAGTGAAATTACATTTGCTCTTACGGCAGGAAATGAGACAATTACTATCGGTTCTCAATTATCCATTACTGCATCTATGACTATTGACGGGGATAATACTGCCGGCAGCGGTACAGATGTGACTGTTCAGGTAACGACTCCAGGAACTTCCACATGGAGAGTATTTTATATTAATGCCTCGACTTCTAGTGCCGATCATCCGATAACAATTTCCCATATGACCATCAAAGGTGGTAATATTTCTGGACTATCAGGTAGTGCAAGATTTGGAGGCGGTATATACATAGTCGCAGGGACTGTCGAATTAAATAATGTTGTAGTTACACTCTCTAAAGCAGGTAATGGGGGGGGGATTTATAATTCGGGCACATTAACATTAAACTCCTCCACAATCAGCAATAACACGGCTCAATATCCAGGAGGTAGTTATAGTCAAGGCGGAGGAATTTGTAATTCGGGCACATTAACATTAAACTCCTCCACAATCAGCAATAACACGGCTACTTCTAAGTATCAGAATGTTCAAGGAGGGGGGATATATAATTCGGGGAATTTATACATAGGTTTAGCCTCCACAGTTAGTAGTAACAATGCTACTTATACTGCTACTGGTGAATATTCTGCTTATGGTGCAGGAATTTATAATTATTCAGGCACATTTACATTGGACTCATCCACGGTTAGTAATAACATTGTTAATAGTAATTCTTCTTCTGCTTCTTCTTTTGGGGGGGGGATTTATAGTTCAGGAGGGACATTAACTATAAATTCATCAGAAATCAACGAGAATAGCGTTAGTTGTATTTATGCTTACGGTGGAGGAATAGATTGCAACTACTCCTTATTAACCATCACCTCTTCAACAATCAGCAATAATCATATTAATTGTTCTAACCTCGCCATGGGAGGAGGAATATATTATTATGACAACTCTACTAATGTTTCTACCATAACCTCCTCAACAATCAGCGGTAATAATATTACTAATAGCGGTACGAATTTTAACAATGGTGGCGGGATTTATATTATTCAAGGTCACCTGGTTATAACATCCTCCGCAATAAGTGGCAATACTATTACTGCTGGTTTAAGCAGGGCTTACGGGGGTGGTATTTATATTGATAACGCATCCTTAACAATATCATCTTCTACGATTAGCGGAAATTCGGCTTCTTCTACTTCTGCGTCTCAGAATGTTCAAGGAGGGGGGATTTATAAGTCATCAGGGACATTAACTATAACCTCTTCTACCATCAGCAGTAATACGGCATCTTCTACTTATCCGGCTAAATGTGGCGGGATTTATAGTTCAGCTGGTAACACGTATCTTCTAAATACAATTATTATCAATAATGCTTCTAATTATGCAAGTGGCAAAGACATTTATGTAGCGCTTGGTAATACGTATGCCTATTATTGCTGGTATAATAGTATTATTGGTTTAAGTACTAACGCCTCAGCACCGAATATAATCAACGCCTATAACGGTGATCTTGGTGCTCTTGCTGATAACGGTGGTTCTACGTATACCATGGCTCTTCTGACAGGCTGCCCCGCAATCGGAGCAGGAACATTTGTTTATTACAATACAACAGACGGCTATTATTTTTATGACAATCAGTCAACTCCGGTAGCTCATAAGTTGACCAATTGGGCTACCGTCCCTACTAATCCTCAACCAACTGATAAAATTACCACCGACCAGCGCGGAGTTACAATATCAGACCCTCCTGATATTGGAGCGTGGAACACAGGAGAGATTCTATACTACTATATGGCAAAGAACAGCGGTGATTGGAATACTTCCAGCGGTACTTATATCTGGTACAAGAACACAGTCGGCGGCACAGATGCAAGTACATACACTACCGCTACATATACAGCTCCTACAGAGAATAATTCATTAGGGATAATAATCAATGACGATGTAAGTGTGACAATCTCCACTGGTGGATTTTCAATAGACCAGACAACAGTTAATACCGGGGCATCAATAATAGTGTCCAGCGATCAGACCCTTACCATAGCAGATGGAGCCGGAACTGACCTTGCAAACTATGGAACTGTAACTGTGAACGGTACGCTGACAAATAATGGGCAGTTCAGTAATGCTGTGGTATCTTCAATTCTTGATGTCAATACAAATAATTCTTTGGGCGATGGGACATTGGCAAATACAGGAACAATATACGCATCAGCCTCAGCAGTAGTATTGCCGGCACAACTCATAGGCGGAACAGTTATCTATGACGGGACATCCGCACAGGCTATTGATACTACAGGGACAAGCTATACAGATCTTCAGATAACAACATCAGCAGGCAATACAGTTACCGCTGCAGGAACGCTGACTGTTGTAAATCTGACTTCTAGCGCGACAATGCTCAATGTAGAAAATATTACAGTGTCTAATATATTAACATTGTCTGGGCAACTGGAAGCTACCGGATCTGTATCTCTTGTTAATGATCTTCAAGGGGAAGGCGTATTTATTTATGGAGGAATAGAGGGACAGGCGGTTGCTACTGTTGAATATTATGGCCTTAAAATAGGTGGCACAGGTGCGAAAATATTAGCAGGTGATGTAACTGTTAATGACAGTATGTATATTTATGATGGAGCTGGGTTAAATGTTTCATCTAACAATTTGACAGTTGACAATGCAGTTACGCTTGCAGGTACAGGTGCTGGATTGACTATATCAACAGGAAACGTAGTATCAACAGGGGACTTCAATTCTGCTAATTTGGGAAGTGTTACTATTACCGGAGCTGGAACGCTTACTCTTGGTGGTGCAAATAATGGATTGGGGACTTTTACCGGAGCATCGGGTTCTACGGTTATTTACAATCGTGCCGGAGATCAGACCATAGCAGCCGGCGATTATTATAACCTGACAGTGAGCGGCAGCGGAAATAAAACTCTTGGCGGAACAGTAACAGTAAATGATGCGCTCATAAGTTCAGCAGGTATTACCTTCCTTGTCAACGGCAATACTCTGAATCTGGGAGGCACATGGACAAATAACGCGATCTTTGATTCTACAGGAACGGTTAACTATACCAAAACGGGTGATCAGAATATTATAACAAGTGTGATTTATTCAAACTTTGGAACATCCGGAAGCGGGACAAAATCAACGGCAGGGACTTTGATAATATTGGGTAACCTTGTAGCTGATGCTGATATAAGCGCTAACGCACTTAGTGTTTCAGGAATATCTTCGACAGGAGCTAATATAACAACATCAGGCGCGCAAGACTACACCGGAGCAATAACTCTCACGGGAGACAGCACCTTTACAGGAAGCACAATCACCTTTAATGATAATGTAAGCGGAACTTATACACTTTCTACTGCCGGAAATGTCGTTACCAACGACGTGGGCATAGCTTTAAGCGGACTCTCTGTAAACAGTGGTACATTTAATTCAAACAGCGATACAGGAACATGGGATATTGGTAATGTTACTATAGCTTCAGGAGCCACTCTTAACGCGACAACAGGCGCTTTCAATGTAAGTGGAAACTGGACAGACAGCGGGACATTTACCCATAATAACGCTACAGTAGAATTCGATGGAACAACTCAGAGCATAGGAGCCGAAACATTCTATAATCTTACAACTTCCGGAACCGGAACGCAGACTCTTGGAGGAGCAGTAACAGTTGAAAATACGCTTAATACCGGAGACGGAACGACCTTTGCCCTTGGAGCCAATACCCTTAATATCGGCTCTGAAAATGCAGGTACAGGCGAATGGATAATAAATGAGGCGACATTTGAAGCTGGTACCGGAACTGTAAATTACGCCGATACGGCAAATCAGACAATCCTTGCTCTTAATTATTATGGCCTTGGCTTAAATGGCTTAGGTTCAACTAAGACCTTCTCCGACGGCACTACAAGCGTAGCTGAAGAAATCCTTATTGAAATTGATGGTACAATAAACTTGACAGGAAGTTCTGCTGATAATGTAACGGTTCAGGTGACTAATCCTGGTGAAAACGGGACAGCTTCCAGAGTGTTTCATATATTTGGATTTAGGATCGATAATATAGTTAATATTTCAAATATAACTATCGAAGGCGGAGATATTTCAGCAAACAGCGATAACTCCGGCTATGGTGGTGGAATCTATGTAGAAATAGGAGCTCTTAACATAGAAAATTCAGAGATTTCCGGGAGTAAGGCATATGTTGGAGGAGGACTTTATGTTGATCAAGCAGGATCTCTGACAGTTATTAACTCAACAATCAGTGGGAACAGCGCTTCTGCAAGTGGCGGCGGAATTTATTGTGATAGCACTACGACAATAACCACCTCAACAATCAGTGGGAACAGCGCTTCTGCAAGTGGCGGCGGGATTTATAGTAATGGCCTCAGTGTGACAATAACCACCTCTACAATCAGTGGGAACAGTGCTTCTGTCAGTGGCGGTGGGATTTATTGTGCTTTTGGAGATAGTTTTATAATATCTTCTTCCACAATCGGTGGGAACAACGCTTCTGTAAGTGGCGGCGGGATTTATGCAGATACCGGTATGCTCTTAACAAATTCTATAGTTGCATATAACTATTCAGGAACTTCAGGGTCGTACGCATATACCGACATAACTAAAGGTACATTTGGGAGCGTCTCTGGTAATTATAATATATCAGGTTATGCCACCATAACAGGTGGCAATAATTTTACGTATAACTACGGCTCTGACGGCAAAGGTACTGGTGGAAGCGGGAGCCTTTTTTATGAATATAACCCTATTGAAGTAGGGGCTGTATATGTGCCTCTCCTTAAAAACAATGGTGGAACAACAGAAACAATAGCTTTGGCCGTTGATACAAGTGTGGCACGAAACGGATGCTGGGTTGGCACATATGAAGATAGCGGGATGACGATGTATGCGTTTTCTTCTGATAAGGCGACATGGTATAAAGTAGTTAATCCGGCACAAACTGTAGCTGTGGTCTCTGAAGCTATTATAACGCAAGATCAACGAGGTGTCACTATTATAGGCGATACCCCATGTGTAGGCGCATATAATCTTCCGCTTATTTACTACATGGCAAAAAATTCCGGGAACTGGAGCAATAATTTAATATGGTATATAAATTTTACAGGTGGTACAGATCCAAATGATTATGTAACTCAGGCAAGTGGTACTCCAACTGCCGGAAATTCATCTGGAATAATAATTAACAATAATGTTGTCGTTGACCAGGATGTCACAATCGATCAAACGACAGTTAATAATAGTTATGAATTGGAAGTAGCAGAAGGCATAACGCTTACAGTATCCGACAGAGACGGGACGGATTTGCTGAATGATGGGACAATAACCGTAAACGGGACACTGGCAAATGCGGGACAGTTCACTAATAATCTGATACTGGACATCAATACGAATAATTCTCTTGGAAGCGGAACACTGACAAATGCAGGCACAATATACGCATCGGCATCAGCTGTTGTATTGCCTGACCAATTAATAGCGGGGACTGTTATTTATGACGGAGCAAACCAGGTTATTGATAATGCCACATATAATAATCTGACGGTTTCCGGCAGCGGAACAAAGACTCTTAATGGCACTGTTACCGTAGAAAACAATCTCGATACTGCTACAGGGACCACCCTTGCGCTCGGAGCCAACACTCTCAATATCGGAAGCGCAAATGCTGGAACAGGCAACTGGACAATAAATACCGCAGGCTTTATTGCCGGGACTGGAACAGTCAATTATGCTGAAACAGGAGCTCAGACTGTAGCAGATACTGCTTACTATAATCTTACTGTCAGCGGTTCAGGGACTAAAACTGTTAATCATGCTACGACCACTATTGCAGGAACAGGAACGATAAGCGGTACTGCACAAGTATTGATCAGCGTGACTGCGGCTGGAGTGGATAAGGTATATGACGGAAATACAACAGCTACAGTTGTTCTTTCCATACCAAATAATATTTTTGAGCCTTTCTATACTGTTACTCCAGGAACCTACACAGCTAATTTTGACACTAAGAATGCAGGTGCTAACAAGCCGATAAGCGTGACTGGTATTACATTGGGTGGTCCTAACTCAGCAAAATATTCCTGCAACACTACATCTTCCACCACAGCCACAATCACGGCCAAAGCATTAACTATGAGCGGATTAACAGTCCCTGCAAGTAAGATTTATGATGGCACTACGGCAGCAGTAGTAAGCGGCACAGCGGCATTTACCGGATCGGAAAATGCAGGCGAAGGCACAACCTCAGACGGCAAGTGGTACACCGGAGATACGGTAAGCTTCAGTGGAACGGCAGTTGGCACTTATAACTCCAAGGATGTTGCCACAGCAAGCAGCGTTACCTTCAGCGGATTAAGCCTAACAGGAGCGCAGTCAGGCAATTACACATTGACAATCCAGAGTCCTGCCTCCGCCACGATAACCGCCAAGACAGTAACTCTGTCAGCAACGAAGATATATGACGGAACGACCGACTTAACAGACGATGTGACGATTACTACCGGCGTTGGTGCGGAGACCTTAAATTACACCGGAGCTACGGCAAGCGATGCTCATGTGGCAACAGCGAACAAGTACATCAGTGCAATTACTCTGGCAGATAACGGAGCATTTTTGGCTAGCAATTACGCATTGCCGACACTCAATGTAGCCAATGCGCCAGTTACGATAACTGCCGCCACATTGACCCCGACCATCAGCAACACAGGCGTAACCAAAGTATACAACGGCAACACAGACGCGCCTGAAGGATTTACTCCGACTTATACATTTGCAGGTTTGGTCTCCGGCGACACAGCCGCCACGCTTGCCTATACAAGTGCAGCCTATAACGACAAGGATGTGGTAGATGCAAATAAAGTAACCGTATCCGGCCTGTCGATCAGCGCAATCACCGGAACAAATACCAGCGCAGCAAGCGACTATGTGCTTGATGCTATGAGCAAGGATGTTGCAGCCACGATAACCGCCAAGACAGTAACTCTGTCAGCAACGAAGATATATGACGGAACGACCGACTTAACAGACGATGTGACGATTACTACCGGCGTTGGTGCGGAGACCTTAAATTACACCGGAGCTACGGCAAGCGATGCTCATGTGGCAACAGCGAACAAGTACATCAGTGCAATTACTCTGGCAGATAACGGAGCATTTTTGGCTAGCAATTACGCATTGCCGACACTCAATGTAGCCAATGCGCCAGTTACGATAACTGCCGCCACATTGACCCCGACCATCAGCAACACAGGCGTAACCAAAGTATACAACGGCAACACAGACGCGCCTGAAGGATTTACTCCGACTTATACATTTGCAGGTTTGGTCTCCGGCGACACAGCCGCCACGCTTGCCTATACAAGTGCAGCCTATAACGACAAGGATGTGGTAGATGCAAATAAAGTAACCGTATCCGGCCTGTCGATCAGCGCAATCACCGGAACAAATACCAGCGCAGCAAGCGACTATGTGCTTGATGCTATGAGCAAGGATGTTGCAGCCACGATAACCGCCAAGACAGTAACTCTGTCAGCAACGAAGATATATGACGGAACGACCGACTTAACAGACGATGTGACGATTACTACCGGCGTTGGTGCGGAGACCTTAAATTACACCGGAGCTACGGCAAGCGATGCTCATGTGGCAACAGCGAACAAGTACATCAGTGCAATTACTCTGGCAGATAACGGAGCATTTTTGGCTAGCAATTACGCATTGCCGACACTCAATGTAGCCAATGCGCCAGTTACGATAACTGCCGCCACATTGACCCCGACCATCAGCAACACAGGCGTAACCAAAGTATACAACGGCAACACAGACGCGCCTGAAGGATTTACTCCGACTTATACATTTGCAGGTTTGGTCTCCGGCGACACAGCCGCCACGCTTGCCTATACAAGTGCAGCCTATAACGACAAGGATGTGGTAGATGCAAATAAAGTAACCGTATCCGGCCTGTCGATCAGCGCAATCACCGGAACAAATACCAGCGCAGCAAGCGACTATGTGCTTGATGCTATGAGCAAGGATGTTGCAGCCACGATAACCGCCAAGACAGTAACTCTGTCAGCAACGAAGATATATGACGGAACGACCTACTTAACAGACGATGTGACGATTACTACCGGCGTTGGTGCGGAGACCTTAAATTACACCGGAGCTACGGCAAGCGATGCTCATGTGGCAACAGCGAACAAGTACATCAGTGCAATTACTCTGGCAGATAACGGAGCATTTTTGGCTAGCAATTACGCATTGCCGACACTCAATGTAGCCAATGCGCCAGTTACGATAACTGCCGCCACATTGACCCCGACCATCAGCAACACAGGCGTAACCAAAGTATACAACGGCAACACAGACGCGCCTGAAGGATTTACTCCGACTTATACATTTGCAGGTTTGGTCTCCGGCGACACAGCCGCCACGCTTGCCTATACAAGTGCAGCCTATAACGACAAGGATGTGGTAGATGCAAATAAAGTAACCGTATCCGGCCTGTCGATCAGCGCAATCACCGGAACAAATACCAGCGCAGCAAGCGACTATGTGCTTGATGCTATGAGCAAGGATGTTGCAGCCACGATAACCGCCAAGACAGTAACTCTGTCAGCAACGAAGATATATGACGGAACGACCGACTTAACAGACGATGTGACGATTACTACCGGCGTTGGTGCGGAGACCTTAAATTACACCGGAGCTACGGCAAGCGATGCTCATGTGGCAACAGCGAACAAGTACATCAGTGCAATTACTCTGGCAGATAACGGAGCATTTTTGGCTAGCAATTACGCATTGCCGACACTCAATGTAGCCAATGCGCCAGTTACGATAACTGCCGCCACATTGACCCCGACCATCAGCAACACAGGCGTAACCAAAGTATACAACGGCAACACAGACGCGCCTGAAGGATTTACTCCGACTTATACATTTGCAGGTTTGGTCTCCGGCGACACAGCCGCCACGCTTGCCTATACAAGTGCAGCCTATAACGACAAGGATGTGGTAGATGCAAATAAAGTAACCGTATCCGGCCTGTCGATCAGCGCAATCACCGGAACAAATACCAGCGCAGCAAGCGACTATGTGCTTGATGCTATGAGCAAGGATGTTGCAGCCACGATAACCGCCAAGACAGTAACTCTGTCAGCAACGAAGATATATGACGGAACGACCGACTTAACAGACGATGTGACGATTACTACCGGCGTTGGTGCGGAGACCTTAAATTACACCGGAGCTACGGCAAGCGATGCTCATGTGGCAACAGCGAACAAGTACATCAGTGCAATTACTCTGGCAGATAACGGAGCATTTTTGGCTAGCAATTACGCATTGCCGACACTCAATGTAGCCAATGCGCCAGTTACGATAACTGCCGCCACATTGACCCCGACCATCAGCAACACAGGCGTAACCAAAGTATACAACGGCAACACAGACGCGCCTGAAGGATTTACTCCGACTTATACATTTGCAGGTTTGGTCTCCGGCGACACAGCCGCCACGCTTGCCTATACAAGTGCAGCCTATAACGACAAGGATGTGGTAGATGCAAATAAAGTAACCGTATCCGGCCTGTCGATCAGCGCAATCACCGGAACAAATACCAGCGCAGCAAGCGACTATGTGCTTGATGCTATGAGCAAGGATGTTGCAGCCACGATAACCGCCAAGACAGTAACTCTGTCAGCAACGAAGATATATGACGGAACGACCTACTTAACAGACGATGTGACGATTACTACCGGCGTTGGTGCGGAGACCTTAAATTACACCGGAGCTACGGCAAGCGATGCTCATGTGGCAACAGCGAACAAGTACATCAGTGCAATTACTCTGGCAGATAACGGAGCATTTTTGGCTAGCAATTACGCATTGCCGACACTCAATGTAGCCAATGCGCCAGTTACGATAACTGCCGCCACATTGACCCCGACCATCAGCAACACAGGCGTAACCAAAGTATACAACGGCAACACAGACGCGCCTGAAGGATTTACTCCGACTTATACATTTGCAGGTTTGGTCTCCGGCGACACAGCCGCCACGCTTGCCTATACAAGTGCAGCCTATAACGACAAGGATGTGGTAGATGCAAATAAAGTAACCGTATCCGGCCTGTCGATCAGCGCAATCACCGGAACAAATACCAGCGCAGCAAGCGACTATGTGCTTGATGCTATGAGCAAGGATGTTGCAGCCACGATAACCGCCAAGACAGTAACTCTGTCAGCAACGAAGATATATGACGGAACGACCGACTTAACAGACGATGTGACGATTACTACCGGCGTTGGTGCGGAGACCTTAAATTACACCGGAGCTACGGCAAGCGATGCTCATGTGGCAACAGCGAACAAGTACATCAGTGCAATTACTCTGGCAGATAACGGAGCATTTTTGGCTAGCAATTACGCATTGCCGACACTCAATGTAGCCAATGCGCCAGTTACGATAACTGCCGCCACATTGACCCCGACCATCAGCAACACAGGCGTAACCAAAGTATACAACGGCAACACAGACGCGCCTGAAGGATTTACTCCGACTTATACATTTGCAGGTTTGGTCTCCGGCGACACAGCCGCCACGCTTGCCTATACAAGTGCAGCCTATAACGACAAGGATGTGGTAGATGCAAATAAAGTAACCGTATCCGGCCTGTCGATCAGCGCAATCACCGGAACAAATACCAGCGCAGCAAGCGACTATGTGCTTGATGCTATGAGCAAGGATGTTGCAGCCACGATAACCGCCAAGACAGTAACTCTGTCAGCAACGAAGATATATGACGGAACGACCGACTTAACAGACGATGTGACGATTACTACCGGCGTTGGTGCGGAGACCTTAAATTACACCGGAGCTACGGCAAGCGATGCTCATGTGGCAACAGCGAACAAGTACATCAGTGCAATTACTCTGGCAGATAACGGAGCATTTTTGGCTAGCAATTACGCATTGCCGACACTCAATGTAGCCAATGCGCCAGTTACGATAACTGCCGCCACATTGACCCCGACCATCAGCAACACAGGCGTAACCAAAGTATACAACGGCAACACAGACGCGCCTGAAGGATTTACTCCGACTTATACATTTGCAGGTTTGGTCTCCGGCGACACAGCCGCCACGCTTGCCTATACAAGTGCAGCCTATAACGACAAGGATGTGGTAGATGCAAATAAAGTAACCGTATCCGGCCTGTCGATCAGCGCAATCACCGGAACAAATACCAGCGCAGCAAGCGACTATGTGCTTGATGCTATGAGCAAGGATGTTGCAGCCACGATAACCGCCAAGACAGTAACTCTGTCAGCAACGAAGATATATGACGGAACGACCTACTTAACAGACGATGTGACGATTACTACCGGCGTTGGTGCGGAGACCTTAAATTACACCGGAGCTACGGCAAGCGATGCTCATGTGGCAACAGCGAACAAGTACATCAGTGCAATTACTCTGGCAGATAACGGAGCATTTTTGGCTAGCAATTACGCATTGCCGACACTCAATGTAGCCAATGCGCCAGTTACGATAACTGCCGCCACATTGACCCCGACCATCAGCAACACAGGCGTAACCAAAGTATACAACGGCAACACAGACGCGCCTGAAGGATTTACTCCGACTTATACATTTGCAGGTTTGGTCTCCGGCGACACAGCCGCCACGCTTGCCTATACAAGTGCAGCCTATAACGACAAGGATGTGGTAGATGCAAATAAAGTAACCGTATCCGGCCTGTCGATCAGCGCAATCACCGGAACAAATACCAGCGCAGCAAGCGACTATGTGCTTGATGCTATGAGCAAGGATGTTGCAGCCACGATAACCGCCAAGACAGTAACTCTGTCAGCAACGAAGATATATGACGGAACGACCTACTTAACAGACGATGTGACGATTACTACCGGCGTTGGTGCGGAGACCTTAAATTACACCGGAGCTACGGCAAGCGATGCTCATGTGGCAACAGCGAACAAGTACATCAGTGCAATTACTCTGGCAGATAACGGAGCATTTTTGGCTAGCAATTACGCATTGCCGACACTCAATGTAGCCAATGCGCCAGTTACGATAACTGCCGCCACATTGACCCCGACCATCAGCAACACAGGCGTAACCAAAGTATACAACGGCAACACAGACGCGCCTGAAGGATTTACTCCGACTTATACATTTGCAGGTTTGGTCTCCGGCGACACAGCCGCCACGCTTGCCTATACAAGTGCAGCCTATAACGACAAGGATGTGGTAGATGCAAATAAAGTAACCGTATCCGTCCTGTCGATCAGCGCAATCACCGGAACAAATACCAGCGCAGCAAGCGACTATGTGCTTGATGCTATGAGCAAGGATGTTGCAGCCACGATAACCGCCAAGACAGTAACTCTGTCAGCAACGAAGATATATGACGGAACGACCGACTTAACAGACGATGTGACGATTACTACCGGCGTTGGTGCGGAGACCTTAAATTACACCGGAGCTACGGCAAGCGATGCTCATGTGGCAACAGCGAACAAGTACATCAGTGCAATTACTCTGGCAGATAACGGAGCATTTTTGGCTAGCAATTACGCATTGCCGACACTCAATGTAGCCAATGCGCCAGTTACGATAACTGCCGCCACATTGACCCCGACCATCAGCAACACAGGCGTAACCAAAGTATACAACGGCAACACAGACGCGCCTGAAGGATTTACGCCGACTTATACATTTGCAGGTTTGGTCTCCGGCGACACAGCCGCCACGCTTGCCTATACAAGTGCAGCCTATAACTACAAGGATGTGGTAGATGCAAATAAAGTAACCGTATCCGTCCTGTCGATCAGCGCAATCACCGGAACAAATACCAGCGCAGCAAGCGACTATGTACTTGATGCTACGAGCAAGGATGTTGCAGCCACGATAACCGCCAAGACAGTAACTCTGTCAGCAACGAAGATATATGACGGAACGACCTACTTAACAGACGATGTGACGATTACTACCGGCGTTGGTGCGGAGACCTTAAATTACACCGGAGCTACGGCAAGCGATGCTCATGTGGCAACAGCGAACAAGTACATCAGTGCAATTACTCTGGCAGATAACGGAGCATTTTTGGCTAGCAATTACGCATTGCCGACACTCAATGTAGCCAATGCGCCAGTTACGATAACTGCCGCCACATTGACCCCGACCATCAGCAACACAGGCGTAACCAAAGTATACAACGGCAACACAGACGCGCCTGAAGGATTTACTCCGACTTATACATTTGCAGGTTTGGTCTCCGGCGACACAGCCGCCACGCTTGCCTATACAAGTGCAGCCTATAACGACAAGGATGTGGTAGATGCAAATAAAGTAACCGTATCCGGCCTGTCGATCAGCGCAATCACCGGAACAAATACCAGCGCAGCAAGCGACTATGTGCTTGATGCTATGAGCAAGGATGTTGCAGCCACGATAACCGCCAAGACAGTAACTCTGTCAGCAACGAAGATATATGACGGAACGACCGACTTAACAGACGATGTGACGATTACTACCGGCGTTGGTGCGGAGACCTTAAATTACACCGGAGCTACGGCAAGCGATGCTCATGTGGCAACAGCGAACAAGTACATCAGTGCAATTACTCTGGCAGATAACGGAGCATTTTTGGCTAGCAATTACGCATTGCCGACACTCAATGTAGCCAATGCGCCAGTTACGATAACTGCCGCCACATTGACCCCGACCATCAGCAACACAGGCGTAACCAAAGTATACAACGGCAACACAGACGCGCCTGAAGGATTTACTCCGACTTATACATTTGCAGGTTTGGTCTCCGGCGACACAGCCGCCACGCTTGCCTATACAAGTGCAGCCTATAACTACAAGGATGTGGTAGATGCAAATAAAGTAACCGTATCCGGCCTGTCGATCAGCGCAATCACCGGAACAAATACCAGCGCAGCAAGCGACTATGTGCTTGATGCTATGAGCAAGGATGTTGCAGCCACGATAACCGCCAAGACATTGACAGTAAGCGCAACCGGAATCAATAAGGTATATGACGGCAATACAACAGCCACAGTAACCCTTGGCGATGACAGGGTAGCTGGCGATGTGTTTACCGATGCATATACGACAGCGACATTTGCCGACAAGGATGCAGCTGCCAATAAGACCGTAAGCGTAAGCGGAATCTCAATTAGCGGAACAGATGCAGCTAATTACACATTAGCCTCAACAAGCGCTACAACCACAGCCGATATCACGGCCAGGACGCTGACAGTAAGCGCAACCGGAATCAATAAGGTATATGACGGCAATACAACAGCCACAGTAACCCTTGGCGATGACAGGGTAGCTGGCGATGTGTTTACCGATGCATATACGACAGCGACATTTGCCGACAAGGATGCAGCTGCCAATAAGACCGTAAGCGTAAGCGGAATCTCAATTAGCGGAACAGATGCAGCTAATTACACATTAGCCTCAACAACCGCTACAACCACAGCCGATATCACGGCCAGGACGCTGACAGTAAGTGCAACCGGAATCAATAAGGTATATGACGGCAATACAACAGCCACAGTAACCCTTGGCGATGACAGGGTAGCTGGCGATGTGTTTACCGATGCATATACGACAGCGACATTTGCCGACAAGGATGCAGCTGCCAATAAGACCGTAAGCGTAAGCGGAATCTCAATTAGCGGAACAGATGCAGCTAATTACACATTAGCCTCAACAACCGCTACAACCACCGCCGATATCACAGCCAAAGATGTGACAATAATCGGAGTGACAGCCACAAAGATTTATGACGCAAATTTGGACGGCACAACAGCGCTTGATTACAGTTCAGCAACGATAGATGGAAATCTTGACGGAGCCAATCTGACCATAAACAACAGCGCCGACACCGGCACATATGACAACAAGAATGTCGGAATGACGCACACAGTCACGATTACAGGCGTAACGCTGAGCGGATTAGAAGCAGGGAACTACAACCTCACAGCGCAGCCTACGATAATTAACGGAATAATCACAGCCAAAGTTGTCACATTAAGCGGGACGAAAGTTTATGACGGCAACGCAACATTCACCGGCGGTACTAACCTGGACGCAGCCACAGGCGTCGGAACTGAGACTCTCGTACTCAGCGGAACGGCAAGCGCGAACAGTAAAGATGTCGGAATCGGAGTTGATCTTAACGATATCGGTTCTCTCGCACTTGCAGACGGAACGAATGGCGGCCTTGCTTCTAACTACACATTAACGAGCGCAACATTAACCGATACGGTTTCTATCACAGCCAAAGAATTGACAATTAGTGCAGATAATATTAACAAGTTTTATGGCAAAACCCTGACAAATGGGACCAATTATACAAGGTTTACCACAGACGGGCTGGCGATCGGAGACCAGATAGATAGCGTGACAGTTACCTATGGAGCAGGAGCGACTGCCGAAGCGGCTGTAGGAAACTATGTAGGCTCGATAGTTGTAAGTGATGCCGTTGGAGATGCTTTTAATTCAAATAACTATGATATTATTTATAATCCCGGGAATATTGAAGTACTATCGATTGACAATGCATATTATAAGACAGTAGATATGGCTTTAGGGGCATGGAGCAACGCAGACAACTGGCTTGTTTCAGAGGATGGGGTTGCATGGGAATCAGCTAGTATTGCTCCTACAGTAAACAGCCTTGAAATAACAATTACCTCTACTGCCGATATAACAGTTGGCAGCGACTTGGAAATATCCAAGACAGTAGTTGATGCCGGGGGAGCTCTAACAGTAGCTTCAGGCGTTACTCTGAGTGTAGTAGATTACACCGGAGTTGACCTGACAATCAATGGAGATTTGATAATCGAATCTGCAGGGAGATTTGTATTAGGTGATGATACGCTTGTTGATATAGACGGAAGCCTTAATTCTGCCGGCACGGTATCGTTTAGTTCTTCAGGCGAAGATAACGGGGAATTGTATATATCATGCAGTGCGGCAGAATTGGGAACGCTTGTTGCTGGACATGGAACAGTAGTATATGACGGAGGCGGCCAGACTGTAGATACTGCAACATATTATAATTTTGAAACAGCCGGAAGCGGAACCAAGATAACTACAGGCGATATAACTGTAAATAACGATCTGGGCGTAGGAACCGGAACGATGCTGGATATAGGTGATCATAATATTAGCGTAGACGTAGACACGGTAATAACCGGAACGCTCGCGATGAATGACGGAACATTTGATGCCAAGGGCGGTTTTGATGCGACAGGCGGAATTGTAACCTTTGGAACAGCCGGCGAAGGCGAACTGCAGCTTGGCGGAGATGTAGCCGGATTGGGCGACTTTACAGCCGGGCACAGCACTGTCACCTATGACGGAGCCGACCAGACAATAGATGATGTAACTTACTATAACCTCGAAACGGCCGGAACAGGAATATTAACTGTCGCAGGCGAAGCAAATATCATGAATGATTTTACTCTATATTCAGGAATTGTAGATATAGGGAATAATAACCTTCTGGTGCATGGCTCAATTGTTCAAGGCAATCCATTCTCCTCTGCAAATATGGTAGCTACTTCCGGTTCAGGCTGCTTATATAATTATGTTTCCGCTGATGGATCCTATGTATTACCTGTCGGAACGATTAACGTTTCAACAGGACTTGGAGAATATTCTCCGATAACAATAACTCTTGCGGGCGCATCTTATTCATCCGGAGCATACTTAAATACAAGAGTACTCGCAGAAAAAGATCCAAATGCACCGAATGCAGAGAATTATATAAACAGATACTGGGTTGTAGAGAGTAGTGGTATCAGCGGATATAATGCAGATGTTACTTGTCAGTATTTACCCGGAGATGTTGTAGGAGATGAGAGTGCAATCAGTGGACATATGTATTCTGGAAATAGCTGGTCAAACCTGAATAAGGTTGATGAAAGTTCTCATACTTTTACCGGTTCAGTGGTAAGGCTTGGAGATTTTACAGCGTACACCAGCGCTTCAAGGAATAATAATGCCCAGATGAATGATGGGACAACTTTATCAACAGTGCTTGATAATACAGCTTCGCCTATGAACAGTTCCAGTTATCCAGATGCCAATTTCGGAGTCAATCCATGGGATAAAATGATGAAAGAAAGGGGAAGCGAGAGCCTGTTTGGTGCAGGATACTATCGAGGTACCGGGGTTTTAAATTCTGATACGGAGAATATTGTGTATGACCAAAAAGTCAGCAAGCCTCTAGACTTTGATAATGTCTCTGTGAAAAATGCGCGTTATGATGATGACACCACGACAGGAGAGAATGGCAATGAACAGGAAAAAGATGAAACAGCTATGATATTTGAACACACCAACGACTATCTGGCAATGATTGCAGGAATTACGGACGGAGAAAGTTTATATAGCATTAAACTTGAGAAGCATGCACTATTCAAAACAAGTACAGATATTTATCTTGATGCTATTGCAGCAGGGCAAGTGTAGTGTTTATAAACAAGAAATCGAAAAAATAATAACGTTGTTACAAGTTAGTAAAAATAGCAATCAATAACAAAAAAAGGAGTTATTATTACTTGCAGAGAAGAAGTTTATGTAGACGGAATCGGTAAAATTCATTTCGTAAAAGGAATGGTAAGATTCGATTTAATCAGTTACGAACCATCAGAAAGCGGGAAAGAACCTGATATAGTTGAGAAACAAAGAATTATTATGCCTCCGGATGGTTTTCTTGCTATGTTTAACACTATGCAGAAGCTTATTGATCAACTTGTTGAAGCAGGCGTTCTAAAAAGAAGAGAGCCTGAGAAGGCTGTTTAAGAAATTTTGTGTATTTGGTCTTTTGTCTTCTGTATTTTTTATGAGCTTAGGGGAAGTAAGATCTCCGTAGGAGACCCCGAAGCTCATCATTGAGTCAATCATAGTTGAACCCTCCCTTCAAACCTAACGGCAAACCGATTATGCCGGATTACCCTTGATCTCCACAACGATTCAGCTACAATCTTTATCAATCAAAAGAAAGTGTTTTTCCTTTGTTAAATTGCACTTTTTATTTCGGAGAAGAACTAAAACTTCTTCTGAGTCTAGAAAAAGGTAATGCTGTATGTTATAAAACATGTCAGGAAGCTGCAACATCGCTATAATTCCCTATTAATGTCTTAAATAATTATCTATAAGGCTATTATAACATTCAACTTCCTGCTTTTTAAAGAATTTTAACTTTTTCTAGCAATTTTAATTCAGAATTTTGCAAGAGGCTCAATAAAAGATGTATTTATATTTACGAAAAGAGTTTGCCAGAGAATGGAAAGGTAAAAACCCCTTTCGAGAAGTTGACAAGCTTGAAGGAAAAGTTTATCGATTAGTAAAAACAAGACGGACTTTGCAATTTGAGTTCAATAGTAAAAGCTATTTTGCAAAAATCCACCACGGCGTTGGCTGGCGCGAGATATTTAAAAATTTATTGCAATTTAAATCCACCATACTTGGCGCATCAAATGAGTTCTTCGCAATAAGGAAGTTGGAAAATCTGAATGTCGGAACTATGCGCATCGCAGCATTTGGCAAAAAGGGTTGGAATCCTGCCAGACAAGATTCTTTTATTATTACTGATGACATTCAAAACTGTATCAGCCTTGAGGATTTTTGTAGGAACTGGAAAGAAGTCAAACCCCTATTTAGTGTTAAACTTTCCTTGCTAGAAAAAGTAGCTTGGGTCAGTAGGCAGCTTCACGCAAATGGAGTAAATCACAGGGATTATTATATCTGCCATTTCCTGTTGGATGCTAAGAGTATATCTGAAGAGTTATCAATAATCGACCCCCAGCACTCAACATCAAATGCCCAACCTCTAAGACCTAAAACTTTAAGCCCAAAACTCTATTTGATAGACCTCCATCGGGCACAGATACGCAAAAAAACCCCGCATAGGTGGGTAATAAAAGATGTTGCAGGAATATGGTTTTCTTCCATGGACATTGGACTTACTAAAAAAGATGTCTTCAGATTCATCAAAATATATTCAAAATCTTCTCTGAGACATGAATTAACCAAGAATCTCTCTTTTTGGAAAGAAGTAAATTCCAAAGCACTGGCTTTATATAAGAAAGACTTTAAAAGAACGCCTGACTGCGTTTTTAGTAAAATATAGAGTTTTTACACCTGTCAAAAACTTCTTACTCTAGCTGTTTTTTTTATAATTTCCTGATGTATAGTTATATATTAATGTTCAGCTAACAAAAAGGGGGAACATATAAAATGCCAAACAGCAGCGTTATAGAAATACTGGAAAGCTACAAAGAGGCCAAAAGAGATTCTCTGATCCCTATTCTTCAGGAAGTTCAGGAATTAGAAGGCTACTTATCAAAACAATCAATAGTGGAGATCGGCCGTTATCTGAAATTACCTGTCAGTAAAATTTATGGCGTGGCAACGTTCTACAACCAATTCCGTTTCCAGCCTAAAGGCAAATATCACATTTTGGTATGCAGAGGAACTGCCTGTCATGTAAAAGGTTCAGAAAAAATTCTGGAAACGCTGATCAATAACCTTAATATCAAGCCCGGTTTTACCTCCAGAGACAAACTTTTCAGCCTTGATACTGTGGCATGTTTGGGAGCATGCGGTTTATCACCTGTTATATGTATAAACGGTGAATTTTTCGCTAAAATCACTCCCCAAAAAACACTAAAGCTTATCAACGAGCTTAAAGAAAATGAGGCGCTCCATGCAAGTAAATAATTTGAATACGAACAATAGCTACTCCTTGTGGTTGAAACCAACAACACCTGCAAAAGAGCTCATAAACTCTATCGGAAAAGAAAATCCTTTCTCCAAAGAAGCACTGAAAGGCAACGATGCTTTAACTAACGCCATAAAAAAATACCGTAAAGAAGAAATCAGCAGGCCTGTTATATTTATCGGATTTGGAACATGTGGTATCGGTGCGGGCGCTAACAAAACTTTAACAGCCGTAGAAGAATATCTCAAACAGAACTCTATTGACGCTGAAATAGTAAAAGTAGGATGCCTTGGGCTCTGTTCTATGGAACCGATGATTGATGTACAGATTCCTGGCAAAGTACGGTTAAGTTTCCATAGTGCTGTTTATGAGAATGTGCCGATTATTCTTTCGGGTGTTTTTAATAATTCTCTTCCTTCAGATTTCGTATTTGGACAGCATAGACAGAACGGGCTTGAACAATGGACTAATATCCCTTTTATAGATGAAACTCCTTTCTATGCCAATCAGGTCAGGTGGGTGCTTTCAAACTGCGGCATAATTGATCCTGTAAATATCAATGCCTATATTGCAAACGGAGGGTATTCCAATCTGGCCAGAATCCTTAGCCGCAATACTCCTGAAGAAATAATTGAAATAGTCGAAAAAAGCGTTCTTCGCGGCCGAGGCGGCGGCGGCTTCCTTACAGGGAAAAAATGGAAAATAGCAAGATCCGTAAAATCAAAAGAAAAATATCTTATCTGCAATGCAGATGAAGGTGACCCGGGAGCTTTCATGGACAGAGCCGTTATAGAAAGCGATACTTACAGACTGCTTGAAGGCATAGCCATAGCTTCCTACGCTATAGGCGCCAGTACAGCCTATGTATATATCAGAGCTGAATATCCTCTTGCCATAGAAAGGCTTGAATACGCCATTAAAGAGGCAAAAAAATATAAATTATTAGGCAAGAGTATCCTAAACAAGAAGTTTGATCTCGAAATAAAAATTAAAAAAGGTGCCGGAGCCTTTGTTTGCGGAGAAGAAACAGCCCTGCTCCACAGTATCGAAGGAAAAAGAGGAATGCCAAGGCCCCGTCCTCCGTACCCTGCCCTTAGCGGGTTATTCGGCAAACCTACTGTTATCAACAATGTGGAGACTCTGGCAAACGTTCCTGTAGTAATGGAGCTGGGTTGGGAGAAATTTTCTTCACTGGGCTCTGGTGAAAGCAGAGGAACAAAAGTATTCGCACTTTCTGGAATGGTCAAAAAAACCGGCCTTGTCGAAGTGCCAATGGGAACAAGCATCAGAAAAATAGTATATGACATCGCAGGCGGAATTATCGGTGGCAGAAAATGCAAAGCAGTACAGATGGGCGGGCCATCAGGCGGCTGCATCCCAGAATCTCATCTCGATACAGAAATCGAATATGAATCCCTGAAAAAACTAGGCGCTATAATGGGGTCTGGCGGAATGGTGGTCATGGATGAGGGGACATGCATGGTTGATCTGGCAAAGTTTTTCATGGAATTTATACAAAGCGAGAGCTGCGGAAAATGCATCCCTTGTCGCGAAGGCACAAGAAAAATGCTCGAAACCATTAAAGCTATCACAAAAGGAACTCATTCCGAAGACAAAATGGAGACTTTAAACAGGTTCCAGTTGATTCTTGATCTCGAAAGCCTTGCTTTGAAAGTAAAAGAGCTAAGCCTTTGCGGACTTGGGCAAACAGCACCAAACCCCGTTTTAAGCACTCTTCGCTGGTTTAAAGAAGAGTATGAAGCTCATATTTTTGAGAGGAACTGCCCTGCAGGTGTCTGCGTAGAGCTCTCTGGAGTTCCATGCCAGACAGGTTGTCCTGTGGAAACAGAAGTCTGGAGATATGTAGCCAATATAGCTAATGGCAACTATGAAGAGGCCTATAGAGTAATCAGAAGCGCCAACCCACTACCCTCGATATGTGCAAGAGTGTGTGACCATCCCTGCGAAAAGGTTTGTCGCTGCGGTACTACAGGCGGTGAACCAATAGCCGCAAGAACGCTGAAAAGATTTGTTGTTGACAGAGTCAATCCTGATGTCTATCAAGTAGACTATAAAAAAGCCAACGAGGATTCCCACAGGATAGCAGTTATCGGCGGCGGGCCGTCGGGAATATCTGCTGCTCACTATCTTTCACTTAAAGGCAATAAAGTTACTATTTTTGAACAAGAAAAAACTCTTGGCGGGATGCTCAATTGCGCTATACCTTCCTATAGAATGCCAAGAGATATACTTCAAAGAGAAATTAATTCCCTGTTAAACGAAAACATAGAAGTAAGATTCGGCCAGGTTCTTGGAAAAAATTTCACTGTGAATGAACTGTTTAACTCAGGATATAAATGCATTTACATTTCCATCGGTGCGCATAAAGAATTAAAACTGGGCTTAGAAGGAGAAGAAGTTTCAGGCGTTTATCCCTCGATTCAGTTCCTTAAAAAGTACAACCTCCATGGAATAAATCTGGCCAAGGGGAAAATAGGAATTATCGGCGGCGGAAACAGCGCCATTGACTCAGCCAGAGTTTCATTAAGGCAGAAGGACGTCGAAAGCGTAACTGTCTTTTATCGCAGAGGCCAGGATGAAATGCCCGCGTACAAAGAAGAAATTTCTGCGGCATTGGCAGAAGGCATAAATTTTGTTACATTGGTAACGCCGATGGGGGTTTTGTCAGAAAATGGTAAACTCAAAGGGATAACTCTGGCTAAGAACAAACTTGAAGGAGTTGACAACAAGGGCAGAAAGAGACCAGTTATTATACCAAACTCTGAATACAATGTGGATATTGACACTCTGATTGTGGCAGTCGGCGAAAAACCCGATACAGAAAACCTTGGGGATCTGAGAACAGCCAAAACAGGAAGCCTTATAGTCAACTCAGATACATTTGAAACAAATATCAAAGGAGTTTTTGCCGGCGGGGATGTAATAACCTTGCCAAATGCTGTCATTCATGCTGTTTCTCACGGCAAAAAAGTAGCCAGTATTATCGGCCGTTATTTGGAAGGGAAACCCCTCTCTTTATCGAAAACTTTAAGAAAGAATCCTAGTGTCTTCATTCCCCCCATTGAGTTCAACGATGATGAACTGGATGGATTCACAAGAGCACATGGACAGGAAATCGATGTTAAAGACAGATACAAAAACTTTAGGGAAGTCGAACTTACCATAAGCGAAGATATTGCAAGAAAAGAATCGCTTAGATGTTCACGCTGTGACTTAGTATTCACTCAACCCAAATAACCTTCTTTGATTGGAGAAAAATATGTCTGTAAATATCGAAATCAACAATACGAAAGTAAAAGCCCTTAAAAACGATACCATACTGTCTGCAGCCAAAAAGGCCGGAATAAAAATTCCTACTCTTTGCCACATAGAAGGCCTGCCGCCAAGCGGAGCATGCAGAATCTGCATCGTGGAAGTAGAAGGTATGCATAATTTACTTCCTGCCTGTTCTACTGTCATAACAGAAGGCATGAAAATCAAAACACATACAACAAGAACTCTGAACGCCAGAAAAACTGTTGTCGAACTACTTTTGACTAACCATCCTGACGATTGTAATTATTGTTCGAAAAACAATTTCTGCGAACTACAGAAATTGGCAGTAGAACTCAATGTCAGGTCAAGAAGCCACACACACAAGCGAACCCCTCTGAACTTGGACTACTCAAGTCCATCCATACTCAGGGATCCAAACAAGTGCATTCTCTGCGGCAGATGCGTACGTATTTGTGAAGAAATTCAGGGAGTTTCAGCTATAGATTTCGTTAGACGGGGCGCTAAGTCCCAAATAGCCCCGGCTTTTGAAGAAGGCCTGAACCTCTCAAGCTGCGTTTATTGCGGACAATGTGTAAAAGCCTGCCCGACAGGAGCACTGACGGAAAAGGATCATATTCAAAAAGTAATCGATGCCCTTAATAACCCTGACTTATGTACCGTAGTCCAACATGCCCCTGCTGTGTCAGTAAGCATCGCAGAGGAATTGGGATTCAAGCCTGGAGTGGACATCAATGGCCTGATGGTGGCGGCTCTTCGCAAAATTGGGTTTAAGAAAGTATTTGACACATCGTTTTCTGCCGACCTTACCATTATGGAGGAAGGTTCCGAACTTGTCCACAGAGTCAGGAACAATGGCATATTGCCGATGATTACATCATGTTCTCCCGGCTGGATAAAATTCATCGAACAATTCTACCCCGAATTACTTGGAAACGTGTCAAGCTGCAAGAGTCCGCAACAAATGCTCGGAGCTGTAATAAAAACATATTTTGCCGATTCACAAAAACTAAAGCCTTCTCAGATTTTCTCTGTTTCAATTATGCCGTGCACTGCCAAGAAATTTGAATCGGAACGCAGTGAAATGCAAAGACATTCGATCCCCGATATTGATGCGGTACTAACTACCAGAGAACTCGGGCAGCTTTTCCGTATTTTCGGCATTGATATCAAATCACTAAAACCCGAGCAAGCTGACACTCCGTTCGGCACCAGGAGTTCAGCAGGCAAAATTTTCGGAGCAACCGGCGGGGTAATGGAAGCAGCCGTAAGGTCGGCTCATTTCCTTATTACAGGCAAAGAAATGGAAAATCCTATAATAGAAGGACTAAGAGGGTTAGAACCTATAAAAAAAGCTACGGTTAAAATCGGAGATTTGAATGTAGGCGTAGCTGTAGCACACGGCTTATCTAATGCACGCAAACTGATGGAAGAAGTAAAGAAAGGCCGTTCTGACCTGCATTTCATTGAAATAATGACCTGCCCCGGGGGTTGTATAAACGGGGGAGGACAACCCTATTCTCTGGACATGAAAGCAGTAAAAGCCAGAATGAAGGCCCTCTATAAAATAGACAAGACAGACAACCTTAATAAATCCCACATGAATCAGGATGTAATGAGACTGTATAAAGAATTTCTCGGGAGCCCTCTGAGCGAAAAAAGTCACGAACTTCTGCACACACATTACACAAAAAGAGAAGTCCTTAAATAAAATATTTCTAATATAGGAAGCCCTGTGGAAGTAAAGAATAGAGTATTAATAAAGACAATACCCGAACGCTGTAAAATGTGTTATACATGCGTAAGGGATTGCCCTGCAAAAGCCATACGGATTATAGGCGGACAGGCGGAAGTTCTTTCTGATCGGTGCATTGCCTGCGGTAACTGTATATTGGTTTGTTCCCAAAATGCCAAGGAGTTCTATAATTCTATCGATGAAGTAAAAGCCCTATTGAAGGCTGATTCAAAAAAGATAGCTATTCTTGCCCCCAGTTTCCCTGCCAGTTTTAATTACATTCACGAAGGATATCTCATAGACCTTCTTAGAAAAAAACTTGGATTTGACCTCATATGCGAAGTAGCTTTCGGCGCAGACCTTGTGGCTTTTCAATACAGAAAGCTTATAGCAGAACACCCCGACAAATGTTTTATAGCAACTACCTGCCCTGGAATAGTTTCATATGTCGAAAAATATTACCCCAGGCTGGTCAATGTCCTTGCACCAATAGTTTCACCGATGATTGCAGCAGGCAGAGCGCTTAAAATAATTTATGGACAGGATTCAAAGATTGTTTTTATAGGCCCATGTTTTGCAAAAAAAGAAGAAGCCTTTAAACATATCGGAAAAACTAAAGTTAATCCTATCGATGCAGTTCTTACATTCGTAGAGCTCAAACAGATGCTCGCTGAAATAGATTTCACATTTCAAGAACTGGACGATAGTGATTTTGATCCTCCTCAAGCAGGACTCGGCGCACTTTTCCCACTCAGGGGAGGAATGCTTCAAGCAGCGGAAATGCGCGAAGACCTTATGGAGTCAAAAATCCAAACAGCCGATGGCAAGGATGATTTTCTTCAGGCATTAAAAGAATTTGAAGTAGAGTTTTACGGAGCAAACCTACTGGAAATCCTCTGCTGTAAGGGGTGCATAATGGGAGCCGGAATGGGGACACACGAACCATATTTTGCCAGAAAAACCGCTGTTAGCAATTACATAAAATCCCACAAGAGAGAAGAAGAATCAAAAAGGAACCAAGAGTTATTTAAGACACTGCTCGACAGAGGCCTTGACATGACCGCGAGATTCATTCCATCAGACACACGAATGACTGTCCCGGGAAATGACATGCTAACTTCCATACTGAATAAAATGGGCAAGTTCACAAAAGAAGATGAGTTGAACTGCGGAGCATGCGGCTACAAAACATGCAAAGAACATGCCGCAGCCATATCTTCCGGACTAGCAGAGAATGAAATGTGCCTACCATATACCATAGACAGGTTGAAGAAGTCACTGCATGAACTCAAAGATTCAAAAGGCAAAATCGCAAAAATCCAGGACGCCCTTATTAACGCAGAAAAACTTGCCAACATGGGGCAGTTATCAGCAGGCATTGCCCACGAAATAAACAACCCCTTGGGAGTAATCTTATTATACACTAATATTTTACTGGAAGAGATTTCCGAAAAGGAAGAACTTAGGGAATATAAAGACGACCTGAATCTCATAATAGAACAGACAAACAGATGTAAAGAAATAGTTTCAGGTTTGCTCAATTTTGCCAGAATAAACAAAATCGTCAGGGAACCTACTAATATTGTTCTACTGATAGACAGTTCTCTAAGGTCAATAATAAAACCTGAAAATATTGAGATAAGCACAAACTGCAAATTCAACGACCCGATTGCCGAAGTAGAAGAAGGGAAGATGATTCAGGTGCTTGTCAATCTGATTAAAAACTCAATAGATGCCATGCCTTCCGGAGGGATAATTACTATCAATGCCTATGATAAAGGAAAAGATATATTCATAAAAGTTAAAGATAACGGACACGGTATACCAGAGAGTGACATCAAACGCATTTTTGAGCCATTTTTCACCACTAAGTCCATAGGGAAAGGAACCGGACTGGGACTTGCCGTCTCTTATGGAATAATAAAAATGCACAAAGGCAATATTTCCATTGTTTCAAATTCTGACCCGTCCAAAGGCCCTACTGGTTCAGAATTTACAGTTACGATTTCAAGAAGAGAAGAGGAATATTAATAGGAGTCATTATGAGTGAACAAGAAAAAAACTATCAAGGCAAAACCGCTATACTAATCGACGATGACATAGATTTTGTTGAGATAATTAAAATCTATCTGGAGAATTTCGGATTCAAAGTCGTCACAGCATACTCGTATGAAGAAGGAGCAAGGCTCATAGACGAAGTTACTTACGATCTGGCCGTATTTGACCTGATGATGGAAAATGCCGACAGTGGTTTTGTACTCAGTTACACTTCCAAAAGAAAATATCCCGATATACCTGTCATAATTTTGACAAATGTAGTAAACGAAACAGGCGTCCGCTTCGATACATACAGCACAGAAAAAAATTCGTGGATCAAAGCAGATAGTATGCTTAATAAAAATATCCGTATTGATCAGCTCAGGAAAGAAATAGACAAATGTTTTGCCTGATCGAAACATCTTAATTATGCATATACTAAAACTTTTAATTGTTGATGATGAACTAGGCGTAAGGCTCGGAACCGCAAGAAGCCTGAAGAATTTTACTTTCATTCCCAAAGATTTTGATGAAGAAGTTTCCTTTGAAATTCAAAATACAGGAACTGGGAAAGAAGCTTTAGCTATCATGGAAAGCAATGGCATAGATATTGTCCTCATTGATTACAAACTACCTGATATTGACGGCTTAGAAATACTCAACACCATAAAGAAAAAACATTACAATCTTCTATCTATTTTCATGACAGCATACGCCACTTTGGATGTGGCAGTCTGTGCCACGAAAAGCGGTGCATACGATTTCCTGGCTAAGCCGTTCTCTCCTGAAGAACTCAAGCACTCGCTCAAAAAAGCCTCTTCCAGGATAATCCTCCAAAACAAAGCAAGGAAATACGAGGAGGAAAAGAAATTAATTCGTTTCGAATTCCTCTCTGTCCTCTCTCACGAGCTTAAGGCTCCGCTTAATGCAGTTGAAAGCTATCTGAGGATTATGGATTCTAGGCTTGCAGGGGATACCATAGAAAATTATGAGAAAATGATTAAACGCTCACTAGACAGAATAAGCGGCATGAGAAAACTCATCTTTGACCTTCTTGACCTGACAAGAATAGAGTCAGGGCAGAAACGCAGAACCGTGACCTCTTTCAACCTAGTCGATGCAGCCATGAAATCAATTGAGATCCATAACACTCTCGCCAAAAATAAAGACATTACAATCTCACTTAAATCCGAAGAAATAGTAATGGTAAATGCAGATCAGGGCGAAATGGAGATAATGTTTAATAATCTTATTTCCAACGCTATTAAATATAATAAGATTCATGGATCTGTGATATTGTCTATCTCCAAACTTGAGGACACCGTCTCTATCGAAATAGAAGATACCGGAATCGGATTTAAAGAGGAAGAAAAGACAAAAATTTTCAAGGAATTCGTTCGCTGTAAAAATGAATTGACACAAGGGATAGAAGGAAGCGGTTTGGGGCTTTCAATTCTCAGCAAACTAACTAAATTATACAATGGAAGCATCAGCGTAGAAAGTGAATTTGGAAAAGGATCGAAATTCACTATAAGGCTAAAACAATATAACCCCTCTACATAATCATGGACAAGTATTCAAAAGGATGCGTTGATTTCATCAACGATTCGAAGATAGAAGAACTAATCGCAAACACTAAGGAAGATAAACCAAAAATCAAGGATGTCCTTGCAAAAAGCCTATCTAAAGAACCATTATCCACCGAAGAATGCGCGGCGCTCATAGCGTCTAAAGATTTGGATATTGTAGAAGAAATAAAGAATACTGCCAGGAAACTCAAAAGAGAGGTTTATGGCAACAGAATAGTAATATTTGCCCCGCTTTATATAGGCAACCACTGCATAAACGATTGCGAATACTGCGCATTCAGGCGAAGTTTGAGAACCACTGTCAGAAAGACCCTTACGCCCGAAGAAATTATCTCGGAAGTAAAAGCCCTTGAACAGGTCGGACATAAAAGGCTGATCCTGGTCTTCGGAGAACATCCTGACTACTCACCTGAATTCATTGCAGAAACTGTCAGGAAAGTCTATTCCATCAAAACAGGACATGGAGAAATCAGGCGCGTGAACATCAATGCCGCTCCAATGAGCATTGAGGGTTTTAAAACAGTAAAAGCTTCAGGCATAGGCACATATCAAATATTTCAAGAAACATACCATCATGAGACCTACAGGAAAATGCATCCTGAAAAAACATGTAAAGGAGACTATCTTTACAGGTTGGACGGCCTTAGCAGAGCATTCGAAGCAGGATGTGATGACATGGGAGTCGGAGCTTTATTCGGGCTTTATGATTGGAGATTCGAGGCATTATCGATAATTAAACACTCCCTCTACCTACAGGAAAGATATGGCGTTGGCCCACATACGATAAGTTTTCCGAGAATCAGGCCGGCACATGGAGTAAACCTTGACAGCAAACATTTTGTCAGCGATCAGGACTTCATTAAATTAATTGCTATTTTAAGGCTCAGCGTTCCTTACACAGGCCTGATACTAACTGCAAGAGAGAACGCTCAGATCAGAAACGAAGCACTCGGTTTCGGTGTTTCACAGATAGATGCAGGTTCATGCATTGAGCTTGGCGGTTATTCAAAAAACAAACAAGCCAATAGTGGAAACAAAGAACAGTTTTCATTAGGTGACAACCGCACAATGGATCAAATTATTAAAGAACTCATTCACGATGGATACCTGCCCAGTTTTTGCACTTCTTGCTATCGTGTTGGCAGAACCGGTAAAGCTTTTATGGAATATGCCATTCCTGGATTCATTGAAAGATTCTGTACACCAAACGCATTACTTACGCTCAAAGAGTATCTGCTTGATTATGCATCACCCGAAACCAAAAAAGCAGGTTTGGCTGTGATAGATAAAGAACTACATAAAATTACTGACTTATCAAAACAAAAAGCTGTCACTGATAAACTCCGCCTCATAGAAGAAGACAAACGCGACCAACTATTTTAATGCCGAATTTATCTAAAACTGATCTTGCCAGACTTTTATCCATTGATAACGAAAATGAAATGGAAAAGCTGTTTTCTGAAGCTCAAGAGCTTAAATGGCAAAAGTCCGGCAAGCAGGTTCACCTGAGAGCTTTAATAGAATTAAGCAATTTGTGCACGCAAAATTGCCTTTATTGCGGGATAAGAAAAGATTCAAATATAGAAAGGTTCACTCTCTCTAAAGAAGATGTCATAAACTATTTCAAAACCGCTTTGAAGCACAATATCACATCCCTTGTAATCCAGTCAGGAGAAAGAAGAGATAAGAAATTTGTCTCTTTTATTGAAGATTTAATTGTTTCTCTTGCCTCTCAAAGTAGTGAAATCCGAATCACTCTGAGCCTAGGAGAGCAAACCAAAGAAATATACAAAAGATGGTACGAGGCTGGTGCCAGACGCTACCTTTTAAGAATAGAAACTACAAACAGGCCACTATTTGATCATATTCATCAGGGCTGTTCCATCTACGAAGAGAGGGTAAAGTGTCTCTATTCACTGAAGGAAACAGGTTATCAAGTCGGCACCGGAGTCATGATCGGACTGCCATCTCAAACAGCAGAAGACCTGGCTAATGACCTTATTTTCTACAAAACCATAGATTCTGATATGATAGGAATGGGGCCTTACATTCCTCACTTAGGAACGCCAATGGGAAAAGAGTTTATACAAGATTCTATCACTCTGGATAAAAGAAGAATAGTTAACTTATCACTAAAAATGATTGCGTGCTGCCGTTTGCTTTTGGAGGATGTAAATATTGCATCTACAACGGCCCTTAATACACTAGATGCCAATGGGTTCATCAAAGGCATAAAGGCAGGAGCTAATGTTATTATGCCGAATTTTACCGAACTCAAATACAAAAAATCATACCAGCTCTATGAAGGCAAATCAGGTTTGACAGAATTTACACTGCCCGAACTTGAAAAAAGACTCTCTCTCATCGGCGAAACAATAAACTACTCGGACTTCGGCGACTCCAGGCACTTCATCAAGAAACAATTCTGATCCCCCGCAATAGACTTTAACCTTCCAGTTTATGCCCAGTTGAGCACAAAAAAGGCCGGAGTTGATTCCGACCTTTCAATAAAAATGATTATTATTTAATTAGGTTTAAATTTTTAAATCCCGTTACTTCCTGATAGTTCAGCAGGAATATCCAGTAAGCTATAATTTTCTTCTGAGCCAGCTCCTGTTTTGTAAGCTGGGAGTTCGGTGTATTGGCAAGTTTATTAACTCTCGCATCCAGATCATTTATTGTCTCACCCAGAGGCACATTAAGTATGTCCAGTTCTTTATCCAATCTTTCAAACAACATACTGTTCATCTGAACTGCCATTTGTTCATCAGTCAAGGAGTTAAACATCTCAGAGATTTGAACTTTATGGAGTTTGAAATATTCTTCGACAATAGGAAGATACTCTTCTTTCATCTTGACATTTATCACTTCAGTTGTCTCATCCAATTGGCCTTTAGCAATATCTCCAATAAGAGGAATGAAAGATCTAGCATACTCAACAGTCCTGTTCGCAAGTACATCAGCATATGCGTTTGAATTTCTCTTGATGTTGTCTGTAAGTAAAGGCATCCTTGACTGAACCTGTCCCACGATAAATTCAGCTACAACAGGTGGTTTAGCCAGGATTTTAAGTTCACGCATAATAAATGCAGTATATGCGAATACAAAAGATACTAAAACTACGTATATTATAATAACAAGATAAATCCCTGATTTGGATTTTCTAAGATTGGTCTCAATATTTCTTTCCAATGCCTCAAATTTTGCTGTAGTGTCATTCATGGTTGCCTCCCGATTAGTTAGCTGGTTGATTGGCTTTTTGCGGATTAAGTTCATAAATCATCATTTCAAGGATGTTCTCGATTAGACGGTTTTCGATTTCTCCTGTCATGTCAACTGTTATTCCTTCAAATTCTCCTGACTTTACCATGCTATCATAAACGCTATAAAAACCACTGTTGAGAGAAGCTAGTTTGACTAAGAGCGGATCAATTCGTTTATCAATAAAAGTGGGCATTTTTTCTATAAGATGCTCCTTTGTAAGTGCGACAACCTTGTCAATTTTTGCTACAGACTCGGGAGTGGTGAAATTTTCAGCCAAGGCTACTGCTTCTGAGTTTGCAAGGCAACTTACAAGATTCTCTTCTAACCTAGGCTTGATAACCTCAGTCATGTGAATTGCAACGCTTTGCTTGATCTCATCGAAATCAGACCGAAAAACAGGAGCAGACTCTTTTAGTTTCGCAGCTACAGCAAGTTCATATGCCGGAAGCAGGTCTTGCTTAAGTATATGAACAAGTTCTTTTGCTTCTTCTGAGGAAGCGAAGTGCGATGAACTTACCTGTAGCTCGCTCATAAGAGCACTAACATCGTAATGTTTTACAAATTTGGTTAAGTTACTGAAAAAAATCAACACGGCAATCACAATCAAGACCACGCCAACAACCGAAATAATGACTGATATCTTGCGGTTCTTGTTGATCTTGTCCAATTTAGTTTGAAGTTCACCAATTTTTTTGTCAATGATATCATTGTTAACTCCTGACGAAACCTGTTCAGAATTCATACTTTCTCCTTATGTCTGTTTTTGATGAAGTTAAATTAATTATAAAAAGGAAAGGCGATATAAAACATTTTGTAGCAAAAATTCTATCCAGACTCTGTAAGAATTCAATGATTTAAGCTATGCATCCCTATAATAAAGAGAGAAAAAAGGCCGAAACAAGTTCGGCCTTTTGTGAGTAGAATTATTACAAGTATCTATCTGTTATCAACAAGTCTGCATTCAATATTCTTAAACTCATCTTCAGATATCTTTTCGCGAATTACAGCGCCATTCTCATTCCTGACTCCTACAAAGTAATTTACTTTGCCGAAAATAGATTTGGAAGAATATTTATAACGACTGCTTTCATCGATACTTTCATATTTTTTTGATTCTCTAATGCAATTTTTCATATTTTCTCCTCCATGATAAATGATGGAATTATGACACTTATAAAGTATCAATCACTAAAAATACAGGCATTTCGTCTTGAATCAAGTTGGCTAATTTTAACTAATTTAAAACTAACAAATCTCATCACGAGTTAATTTTTGAGGCTATTATCTAGCATTGAGGTTTCACCTAATTGAGTTTTTTTAATTAAGCAATAGAATACTGTCTCTTAACATAGGATAAAACAGCGGAGACTGGTTTTGAAAGACAACATAAAATATTTTACAAGTTCAGAAGAGGCTACAGAAGAGGTCGCTTACGAAATAGCTCAGAAAACTGGTTTTGGTTCTTTAATAGCGCTCAGAGGAAACTTAGGAGCAGGCAAAACAGTATTTGCCAGAGGATTCGCTAAAGGGCTTGACATTAAAGACATAGTTTGCAGCCCCACATTCAGCATAGTAAAAGAATACCCCTGCAAAAAAAACAAATATCTATACCACATGGATTTATACAGAATCAACAATTCTGAGGACGCTCTTGCATTTGGTATCGAAGACTACATAAACGACCCCAATTCTATTATTCTGATTGAATGGGCCGAAAGAATTTCTGACATTCTACCTTCAAATACCATTTCTGTCGAAATTAAAAGGCTCAATGACACAGATAGAGAGATAACTATCACTCAAGATACTCTTTAAAATCCTCAGGCAAGGGGCTTTCTATTGACAATATACTCCCTTTAATAGGATGCGGCAGTTTAATTTTCCAAGCATGAAGCATCTGTCTTGGAGCAATAATTTTCTGATTTCCACCATAAAGTTTGTCCCCAAGCACAGGAAGTTTTTTATATGCCAGATGCACTCTGATCTGATGAGTCCGCCCAGTAAGGATTTGAATGTCAAGCAAACTTAGGACTTCACCTTTATACTCAAAAGTTTTCACACATTCGTAAATTGTCACGGCATCTTTGCCATTATGCTCAACCACTGCCATTTTCTGTCTGTTAACACGATGTCTTCCAATGAGAGTTTCAATCCTCTCTTTCTGTTTCCTAGGAGAACCTATTACTATTGCCTTGTAAGTTTTACTAACCTCTCTGGAAGCAAAACTTTCGCAAAGCCTGGCTTTGCTTATCGGATTCTTTGCTACAACAAGGCAACCGGAAGTGTCTTTGTCAAGCCTGTGCACTATCCCTGGCCTATTAAGGGACAGCTCGTCTGATTTGTCACCAACCAGACTCTCCAGGAAATTTTCATCCTTCCCCAAAAGGGCATTAACGACAGTTCCTGTCCAATTACCAGCAGCCGGATGAACAACGACGCCTGCCGGCTTATCAATTACAAGCAAATCTTCATCCTCAAAAAGGATATTGAACCTAAATTCTTCCGGCAGAGGATTCGTGCTTTTGGCTTTTTCAGGCCAATTAATCATTACTTCGTCACCTTTTGATACAAGGGTCTTCTTGGTAATTTTCTTCCCGTTAAGGTTTACTTTATCGTGAGCTACAAGCTCCTGAAGAAATGTTCGGGAATATTGCGGAAATACCGAGTGCAGATATTTATCTATTCGTTCGTTAACCTCTATTTCGACATTAACAACGTTTGCATTTTCTGATTTATCTTCACTCATAGAAAGATTTACTTCTTTGAACCTTTCATAATTTTATGATGTATATAAGCATATATGAGTATTATTAGGATAAGCCCCCCTATCAACCACATATAGTTCTGCGCAAGAATATCCTTACCTTTATGGACTAGGTCTGCATAGGACATGTTCTCGGAAATATGGCCTAGATAATATCCGATATAAGTCAAAATCACGCACCATATTCCCGCCCCCAACAGAGTAAAAAATGAAAATCTTTTTAAATTCATCCTTGAGAGGCCAGCCGGAATAGAAATCAAATGCCTGATAGCAGGAAGCAGTCTGCATACAAAAGTGGTAATATCCCCATACTCTCTGAATATCTCTTCTGAACGCTCCAAAACACTGGGTTTTATGAAGAAGTACTTGCCGTATTTGTAGAGAATCGGCCTTCCCAGCCAGAGAGAAAGAAAATAATTAAACATTGCTCCGGCAAGAGAACCGAAAGTTCCCACTAGAATTGCAACTACCGCATCTATATGGGGAGACTGAAAAGTAAGGCCGCATCTGAATGCAAGAAAGCCAGCAGGGATCATAATTACTTCGCTCGGAAGAGGTATAAAGGAACTCTCTATAGCCATTAAAATAAAAATTATAACAAACCCCCATACATGTGCGTGGGTCGCGGCAAATTCTATATGTTGAATCAATATGTCGGTCATTGTAAAGACTCCTGTTGAATAGTTTTTTTTAATTTGAAAAAGATTAATATAGGACAATCCAATTAAAACTCTAGTCTTGATTTCTTCTAAAAGCCAGAACTGTTATGACACTCTTTTTAAACAAATTTCAAGCTATTACAAGGACTAGTATCTATTCACAACGACAATCTTAGCCTTTCTATTCATGTCAGCCGCAACATTGATTAAATTCTCAAACATTATATACTTCACTAAAATAAATAAAACGAAACAACCACCCTGAAATGCACCCTACATCCATAGTAATCAATTCGGATATTTTTAAATCCAACCTGCAAGCGATTCGGGCAAAAATTGGGACTAAGATCAAAATCTGCCTGCCGGTAAAAGCCAATGCTTATGGACATGGAATTGAAGGCATTTCGAAGCTGTCAGAACCATTTGTTGACTATCTGGCAGTAGCATGTCTCAACGAAGGGGTTTTACTCAGAAAAACCGGTATAAAAAAACCAATTCTGGTTCTTGGCGCAATAGATGAGGAACAAATACCCGGCTTAATAAAAAACGAGTTTGAAATAACAATCTCTTCACTTTTTAAGGCTAAACTTGTTTCAGACTTTTGCTGTAAAGTCGGTAAAGTCTGCAAAGTTCATATCAAAGTCGATACAGGCATGAACAGGATTGGCATCAAGGCCAAAAATGCTCCTGCCTTAATTGATTTTATTCTATCTGAAAAAAGCTTTGAGCTGGTAGGAGTCTATTCTCATCTGGCAGAAAGCGAAGAGGCTAATAAAAATTTCACTTTTTCTCAAATAGAAGAATTCAAAAGAATAGCAAACTACGCAAAATCAAGAAAGCCAAGTATAATCTGCCATCTGGCCAACTCCGGCGGTTTATGCTACTTTTCCGAAAACTGTTTCGATATGATTCGCCCCGGAATACTTAGTTACGGTTATTTCCCTGGAGAAAAAATCACTACGCATCCTTTAAATCAGATTGAACCATGCTTTACGCTAAAAACAAAAATAGCCTATTTCAAGGCAATAGAAGCAGGCGACTCTGTTAGCTATAACCGCAAATACAAAGCTGACAGCCTTACAAGGATCGTTACTCTTCCCATCGGTTACGGGGATGGTTATAGAAGAACGCTTTCAAACAAAGGAAGCGTCATAATAAGAAGCCATAAATATCCCATTGCAGGAAATATCTGCATGGACATGACTATGGTCGATATAGGCTCAAATGGAACTGCTTACGTAGGTGACGAAGTCGTTCTGATTGGCAGACAGGGCAGCAATACAATTTCCCTCGAAGAAATCGCCGAGATCTGCGATACAAACTGCTATGAAATTCTATGCTCTTTCAACGAACGAATCCCAAGAATATACACGGAAAGTAACCTTTCCTCATAACAGGCCCTTGAAAAAAAGTCTGTTTTAAAAATTAGGCTTTTCCCGTTTTTGGTTATAGTGTAGGCATTGTTAACCTCACTTTTAGAACCCTGTAACAGAGCAAGACAGTTATGAAAAATGAAATCAATTTATCGAAGCAAGAGCTTATCAATCTTATATTTCAGGAAGACAAGAACATTGAAGGTATTTTCAGCAAAGCATCATCTTTGAAAGAATTAAGGAGCGGGCTTTTTGATTATGTAAATCGGATTGACCGAATTTTATTCAGTGCTTTTCCTCTTAAAAGTCATGATAAAAAACATATTATTGAAAAAAATAATGCAAAAGAATGCATAAGGATTTTTAAAAATATCGTCAGGTCAGAAAACGAACAACTAAGCAAATTTTCTACACTGGATAATTTATACAAAATTTACAAACGTGATGTCGAAACAATAGAAAGCACAGGAAATGGCTTTTTAGTAGAAATCCTGTTCCTCATCAGGGGAATAAACTGCAATTCAGGCCTTTCCAGGTCGAAAGCTCTTATATCAGAAGAAATTAACTCAAAAGTCAGAGGTAAAACTCTCGATAAATATTCGCAGCAGATGCTCAAATATTTTAAGCGTTTCAGGAAAGGAACAGATAAATATTCTGTACGCAACCAGGAAGCTGTCAAAAAAAGAATCCTTGAATACTTCTCAGCCACTGAAAAAGACTGGTCAAACTATAAATGGCATTTAGACCATATTATCTCTGATTGCAAAACTCTTTCTGAACTGATTAAACTCGAACCTGATGAGATTGAAGGGATTAAAAGCGCAGAGGAAAACTCCATACCGATACAAATAACTCCATATTATCTGACATTGTTCAATATGAAAGGCAGAGACAAGCATGATCGCCTTGTAAGAGCTCAAGTAATTCCAAGTAAAGAATACTGCCAGAATGTTGCAGCAAACAGGACTAATAAAACCAACATGGATTTCATGGGGGAACAATCGACCAGCCCAATCCATGGCATTACCAGAAGATACCCTAATATTGTGATTCTTAAACCCTTTGACTCATGCCCTCAAATTTGCGTTTATTGCCAGAGAAACTGGGAAATAAAAGACATTAACGATACTTCCGCAAAACTGGACAAATTGGAAAATGCCATTAACTGGATAAAGCGAAATAAATTCATTACCGAAGTCTTAGTCACAGGAGGGGATCCGTTAACATTGGATAACGATGATATTTCTTCTTTGTTGGAAAAACTCAATAAAATAAAACATATAGAACGAATAAGAATAGGCACAAGGACGCTAGTAACTTTACCCTCAAGGTTCAATGATGTTCTTATAAAAACTTTAAAGAAATTCAGCGTCTTTGGAGAAAAAGAAATTTGTATAATGACCCACTTCGAAGATGCCTCAGAAGTTACTTCCGACGTAATAAAAGCTTCTAAAAAACTCAATGAAGCAGGAATCAGAATATACAATCAGCAGGTTTTCACATACTACAACAGCACAAAATACAGAACATGTTTTCTTAGAAAAACCCTTAAATTGTCAGGGATAGATCCTTATTATTCTTTCAACACAAAAGGCAAAGCTGAAACTATTGATTTCAGAGTCCCAATAGCAAGAATTGAACAGGAAAGAAAAGAAGAAGCCAGGCTCCTTCCGGGAGTAGTAAGGACAGATGAACCTGTATTCAATGTCCCGAAACTCGGCAAATCGCATCTTCGCTCATGGCAGGAACACGAAGTAATCATGATATTGCAGGATGGAAGCAGGATTTACAGATTTTTCCCATGGGAATCAAGGCTCCTGCTTGTTGATGATTATTTATACACGGATGTTCCGATATTTGATTATCTCAAAAGATTGGAAAAAGATGGCGAAAACATAGAAGATTATAAAAGAATCTGGTATTATTTTTAAACTTCAAAGTATCAGAAAGATAACCATATCCCGTGAATTATGGCTTAATAATATCAGGAACTATCATTGACCCCCCTACGGCTTAAAGAAAAACGCAGTATAATATAGTCGAGGATTCTTTATGTTGATCTGGTTGAAACGATGGCTGGCGTATCTCCTGATTTCAGGCGGGCTAGTTTTGCTTTTCATTCCGTTATGCACTCATCGTATGGAATACATAGAGAAGAATTTTCTCTTCCTGGAAAACATTGGAAATCTCATAGCCTCTGAGAAATCAGCAAAAACAGAAACTACTCCATTGCCTAAACCAAATTCATTGGAAGAAAAGCGGCAGCAAGTAAATGAAAAGAGAATGCAAAAAGCAAAAGAAGACACGCTGGCGTCCACAATCATCAATCCATATGGCTATCCCAAAATTCAGTACGAAGATCTGACTCATTATTCTCTCCTCTCAAAAGAGATTAGCACCATTCAACGCATGGGGACTGATAATATACGTTTAATTCGGCTTGACTCTGTTCCGCTTAAAGAGTGGAACTCTTTCAGGGAAGCCTTTGGAATTTCCGAGAAAGACAGTGCATTCCAGTACGGAAAATATATTTTCAAAGGATATGTCAAAGCATCCTGTATCTCCGTCCCGGTTGAAGTGAAAAATCTCAAAACCTGGTGCAAAGTAGTTGGCATAATTTTTCTGGTTCTTGGCATTAGCCTGCTCTATAAAAGTTATGCTCCCCCAACTGGTGGTATTCGTGTCGGCAGGCGAAGTGCCATTATTATTTGGGATGTTATAATCATTCTCATCAGTATTCCCTTTGCATGGTGGTTTATAGATTTGATACTGGTACAGGTTTTCCAGACAGTGCCGGAGTGGAAGGAATACATCACATGGGGGATGGGCGTTTTCTGGGTAGTAATTGCATATCCGTTGCTGGCGCTTATAACCACTGCAACTTCTATCCAAACACTTTGGATCACTAGTAATACTATAGTCCTAAAGGGGTTGTTCAACATGACTAAGGTGCTTTGGCCTGATGTGGAGAGTATTTGCGTGTCACAGGCATATTCACCGCGAAAGATTGGCAGTGTTCCAGCCCCACATCGGGTAATGAAAATTCTGGAAATCAGAACTGGAGCTTCTACACTGCGTGTACTGGAGCCTCCATATACCTCTACAAAGAAAGAAATTATCGACATGTTAATGAAACACGCTCCTGAAAAGATCAAAGCAAGCATTACAATCGTGTCAAAAGAGTGGTTATCAAAATGGTAAACTATTAAACTTTGAAATTTAGATTTTACTGTATATTAAGAAACAAAATAGTGGAGGCATAAAATGAACAGTGTTAATTCTTTGGGTAAAAGCAAATTGTTCTCTTACTGGCGCATTGCCATTGTTGGTTTTTTTTTATTCTGCTCGGTTTTGAGCGTAAGAGCCGAAGCCAGTAAGAGTGATCCATTCGAAGATTTAGATCTGTTTGGCCCGTTTATAAACAGGCCTAATTCAAAAGTAGGAAATGCCGCGCCAATGAGATTGGCTAATCTTCTAATTAACAAGTTACCCGTGCTGCTGCCGGGAATGCCGCAAGGCAAAGCTGTTCGTTCCGGAGGATGGACGGAGTATTCAGATGTCAAAAATCGGTTCACAACCGACTGGGGATCACATTCTATCGATTACACAGTATTTGCCTTTTCTACGCCCGAAAGTGCTAAACAGTCAATAGATGCTATTTTCAGCGATAAATTCAAAATGGCTTTAAAAATAGACGTAAATAAGATCAACAAAAAAAGTACAGAAAATATACATGTCGGAACTACCGGGGGGGCGTTGACCGCAAAGGAATTTCGTTCTCTGAACCTCAAACCCGGAAGCTATGAAAACACGCACACAGAGGGCAATAATATTGAAATAAATATTGGGAATGATACGGCATGTTACATGTATTATGGATACGTAGTACGTCATCAGCGTGTTATTACCGGGGATCGGGATAATGGTGGAGCTGAGCATTCAACTGATTCACTTACGCAAGACAAATGGATGCAAGGAGAAGAAAAAACAGCTTTTCTAATAAGAGGTAAATACGTTCTTGCCGTAACAGTAAGCCTTAGTGCTGTCCAAAAAAACCACCCTCACAATCCACAAACAGGCCAAGGACCGTTTGTCATTACTGAGCGGGCCGCTTTTCCTAATGATATATGGAACAAGGTACTTAAAATTATGGGATCCAGCCAACAAGAAGAGCCTGCCTCGGACATTTCCCTGCATATAGTATCAGGTACGATATTTGATGTAACTGCTAATAAAATGCTGAATCCAGGAGAACTTCTTCCATTAGATCATGTTTTGATGACAGGTAAAGAAAATATTATAGCAATATCCGGACCCAAAATGTCGTTTCAAATTAGTCCTATGACAAAATTCAGTTTAATTAGTAAGACGCAAAAAAAGAACCAAAACAGTATTTTTCTTTTCTTTGGGCGAATATGGGCACTTTTTAAAGGGAAGCCGACTAGCCCATTTGAAACTTACAATAGTGTAGCTGGTTGCGAGGGAACTAGTTTTGATATTTCCTACGATTCGAATAATGGTGAAACCAAAGTATCTGTTTTCGAAGGCGTCGTAAATTTAACAAGCAAAAACGGCAATACGTCTCAATTAAAGATAAATGCTGGCATGCAGGCAACTATGGATAAAAACGGCAAATACAAACTTGTCAAGCTTGGTGTTGATAATGACACACCTGCAAAAGCAGGATGGGAAGTTGGTACCGAAGAAAATAATATAGAAAACAATAATGCTATCAGTACTACACCAGTTTCCGTGAATAATACATCCCCATCACTACCATTTTTTGAAAATTTTAATTCGGGTTTGGGAAACTGGGAGATTAAAGACAAAAATGCTGCCCTTTATAATGAAAAATTATACTGGACATCTCAAGCTGCCGTTCTCAAACAGCAGATCCCAATGGAGAATGTTACAATTGAATTTGACGGTTATTGTGAAAGCAATGGGATAAATGTTTATCTGCAAGATAGTAAAAATGAAGGATATATTATTATTTTTGGCGGATGGTTTAATAAACAATCCGCATCAGATGTTGGAAAAAATAATGAAAACAGACAACTGGTTTCAGGAAAGGTATGGGAACCCAAGCAATGGCAACATTATAAAATTGTACTGCAGGGAAATATACTGAAAGCGTTCTGCGACAACCGTAAAATCATTGAAAGAACCGTACCTCTGAAATTTTCCGGAACGGGAACACTCAAGTTCGATTCCTGGAATTCCCGAATAGGTATAGACAATATAAAGATAGTGAAATCATCTTCAGGAAACAGTAGTACAATTGCCACCTCTAATATCTTTGAACAGGCTGTAGCTTTACCTTGTGCCTCAAATAGTGCTTTTATTCGCTCGCTTTATAACTGTATTCTCCATCGCGAACCATCAAACCAGGAGCTTCAGGCTCAGGTAAACCGCTTAAATAACGGAGTATCCCGTAAACAAATGATTACTTATTTCCTAATGAGCCCGGGATATAAAAATTTAAATAAAAGCAATGCTCAATTTATTACAGACGCCTGCCAGGCAATATACGCGCGTCAACCTACAAAAGCAGAACTTAGTAACTGGCCAAGAACTACTCATAATATTATTATTGCTGAAATGTTTAAGAATCAATCACATTTAAAAGCAACACAGAGATGCACAGCTTTATGGAGTAATTCTCCTGTAATATCTACAAATACAGTAAAACTGCCCTTTTTTGAGAATTTTAATTCGGGCATAGGCAACTGGGAGATTCAGGACAAAAAGGCTGTGCTTAGTGGCGGGAAGTTATACTGGGATGCAGGATCGTATCAATCTGCTGCTCTCAAGAAACAGATTCCCATGGAGGATGTTACAATTGAATTTGACGGTTATTGTGAAAGCAATGGGATAAATGTTTATTTGCGAAATCAAAAAGATGAAGGATATATTATTATTTTTGGCGGATGGTTTAATAAACAATCCGCATCAGATGTCGGAAAAAATAGCGAAAACAGACAAATGGTTGCCGGTAAAGTATGGGAACCAAAACGATGGCAGCATTATAAAATTGTACTGCAGGGAAATATACTGAAAGCGTTCTGCGACAACCGTAAAATCATTGAAAGAACCGTACCTTTGAAATTTTCCGGCACGGGAATACTCAAGTTCGATTCATGGAATACCCGTATCGGCATAGATAATATAAGCATCAAAAAATCGCTTTTCGGAGATGGTGTTTCTCTGCCTGTTTCTGAGGACTTTGATTCCAAAGACGGGATTAGCAATAATTCTACATACAAAACAGAAACTACAACCACAAATCAAAATACGATAACTCCAGAACCAGAAAAGAACTCCAAATCTTTTGATCAGACTATAATAGATAAAGAACTTATTCATGATCCAACGGCATCTAATGCATACAAAGAGTACATGGACGCATACAACGCCATGGCAAAACTCATGTCCGCAGGTAAAGGAGACACCCCTGAAGGGCGGCAGGCCTATGCCTATTTTATAAAGGCTAAAAACAAGTACGAAGCATCGCTGGCTAGGACGGAACGCCCGTGAAATCATGGCAGACATAGTAGTCATGGCATGGCAGCAAAAAAATAGGATTCTTTGACAAACTCTTTGGCGAAAACATAGAAGATTATAAAAGAATCTGGTATTATTTTTAAACTTCAAAGTATCAGAAAGATAACCATTGGTTATTTAGTTCTGGCTCATTTAGAATGCCTTTTCCTGATTTGAAAAAGAGTATTTTGTTTATAAATTTACCCTGTTTTTAGGAAACAAACTAAATTGGCAGTCTATAACATGGTTGAATACTTGAAACCTTTGATGCATGATCTGGTACTGCCTCTCCACAATCCTGTTTTAATATTCTCTCTTGTTCTCTTTATAATCCTACTGGCGCCGATAATCTTGAAAAAAATCCATATCCCTGGAATTATAGGCTTAATAATATCAGGAACTATCATTGGCCCCTATGGCTTAAATATTCTGTCAAAAAGTTCAGCGGTGGATCTATTTTCAACTATCGGTTTGCTTTATATAATGTTCATAGCCGGGCTGGAACTGGATATAAACGAATTTAAAACCTATAAACATAAGAGTATTCTCTTTGGGTTTTTTACTTTTATTTTTCCCCTGGGCATAGGATTTCCTGTCTGTTACTGTCTTTTGAAATACGATTTTAATGCCAGCTTGCTTACCGCAAGCATGTTCGCTACACACACACTTGTTGCCTATCCTATCGTAAATAAACTTGGTTTAGGCAAAAATCAGGCTGTAGCCATCACTGTCGGTGGAACAATTTTGACCGATACAGCTGTCCTTCTTATCCTTGCAATTGTCATGGGAAACAGCAAAGGCGGCCTGGATCACACCTTTTGGATAAAACTAGGCGTTTCTTTAGTTGTATTTACCGCGATAGTATTCCTCGTAATCCCTCGTATAGCAAAGTGGTTCTTCCAAAAGCTGGAAAGTGAAAAATATGCTCATTATATATTCGTGCTTTCTGTGGTATTCTTTTCAGCTTTTTTAGCTGAAACGGCGGGGCTTGAACCGATAATCGGAGCTTTCGCCGCGGGTTTGGCGCTAAACCCTCTTATCCCTCAATCTTCAGCCTTGATGAATCGTATCGAATTTATTGGAAATTCCCTGTTTATACCATTCTTCCTTATATCTGTAGGAATGCTCGTTAATCTAAAAGTCATCTTTGATTCGCCCAGAGCTATTATTGTAGCTGCCGTCCTCACGGCAATTGCGGTGACAGGAAAATGGATAGCCGCGCTTTTTACACAGCTGATTTTTAAATACTCCGGTGCTCAGCGCAGGCTTATTTTTGGCCTTAGCAGTGCGCATGCCGCGGCGACCCTTGCTGTAATCCTGGTAGGATATCAGGCAAAAATTCTTAATATTAATGTCTTTAACGGCACGATCATATTGATTTTGGTAACTTGCCTGTTCGCGTCTTTTACTACAGAAAAAGCAGCAAAAGAATTAGCTTTGAAAGAAGAAGAGGAAGAGTCAAAAAATGCTATTCAGGAGCTATCTTCAAATGAGCATATCCTTATCCCTGTATCTGCTTTTCCTGAAGTTGACAAACTCTTAGAATTTGCGTCTCTAATTAAAGACAAAAAATCAGCAAACCCAATCACTATGCTCTCAGTGGTTCCTAATAATAGCGAAGCCGAACTTAACGTATTGAAATATCAGAAAAAGCTCAAAGAATATGTCAAACAAGCATCGGCCTCTGAAATAAAGGTAAATACCATTGCTACAATAGACCACAATCCCGCAAGCGGCATCGTAAGGACTTCCCGTGAGATCATGGCAGACATAGTAGTCATGGCATGGCAGCAAAAAACAGGATTCTTTGACAAACTCTTTGGCGAAAAAATCAATTCCATAGTTGACTTGCTGGACAAAAATATTTTTGTCTGCCGCTTTGTTAGGCATCTCATAGACAAAAACAAATTGGTTTTTATCGCTCCTCCTTTTACAGAACGGGAATATGGCTTTGACCTTCTGGTTCAAAAAATAGCCAGAATCTCTCAGGAATATACTCTGCCCATTATGGTCTTTGCCGAACAAAAAACACATTATGTAATGAAGGAGATATTGAAGAAAAATAAAATCAATGTTTCCCCTTCATATATTTCTTTTTCCGACTGGGAGGACTTTCTCGTCTTATCACGCAATATAGAGTCTAACGACCTCATAATACTTAACTCTTCCCGAAAAGGGTCTATCTCATATCACCCCATGCTGGAAAAAGCGCCAATTAAACTCGAAAAACATTTCAGCAGGAATAATATGATAATCGTATATACACAGGAACACGAGAACGGAATATCCATAAACTGTAGTAACGATTTATCCTCAACCACCTTTCCATTGAGAAATAAAGCCTTTGAACAGATTGGCAAGGGATTCAATGTTATTTTCAGAAACGAAAATAGACTGGTGCCTCCAAATATCCACTGATCTTTCCTGCCTCTTCTTCTAATAAACCAAGGATATTTATTTCTTATATTATCTGGCTGTGCTGAAAAAGTTTTCTATAATGCCTCTGGAGTAATTCTTGATCACAGTTGCTATGAAGAGTCCAAAGTCAACTGGCGAATCATGGTTAGCCTTGTCTGAAATAATCCTTATCACGACAAACGGGACTCGGAATGAATCGCAGACCTGCGCTACGGCAGCGCCTTCCATTTCGACAGCCATTGTATCAGGAACATCTTTCAGAAAAGGTTCACTTTGTTCCTTTCTGGATATGAACTGATCCCCTGTAGCTATTATTCCTACATAAGCAGCAGGTTTTTCTACGTGGAGTTTCTTTAACTCATTCTTGTTTATCTCCTTGAACTGCTTTTCGAAAAACATTTCACATGCGCTTTTGCTCTTGGCAACAAGATTTTTATCGGCTTTAATGAAAATTTCTCCTGTGAGAGGGATTTCATACTTCTTAAAAAGAGGAGTCCCATCAATATCATGCTGGTAAAGCTTATCAGAGATCACTATGTCTCCGACATCGAGTTTATTTGAAACAGAACCGGCAACGCCTATAAAAACGACTCTGTTGACTTCAAATTCATTTATCAGAATCGTTGCTGTACATGCCGCGGCTACTTTTCCGTACATGGATGACACAAGCACTACAGGAGTCCCATTAATCGTACCTGTATAAAACTTCCTTTCAGCCACTATCTCCGATTTTTGATTTTTGATCAAAGGAAGAATGCTCGCGCTTTCTTCGTCCATTGCGCTCATGATCCCTATGCGCTCCCTGACAGGCGTGGATTCTGATTCTGCCACTGCATAAAAAGTTATGATAAAAAACGACATTATCAGCATCAAAACAAACCTCTTCATCAAACATCTCTCCTTTTTTTATAATAGTTTCATTCTTATTATGAATATTCTTCTTCGCCAGCAACAGGAATTCAATATCACTTCCGTGAAACTCCTGAAAAACCCGTCCCACAGGCGCCTTCCCTGCATAATACATTCCTCATCTCTTCCCTCTCTTCACATCTAAAGTCACGAACCTAACATCTAATTTTGCCATGTCTTCTCCACCTTTCCCTGCTACTCATAAAAAATATCTCTTTCATTTTCATTGTTAATCAGTATTGTTATGTGAAGCTTAAGTTGCAGGGACAAAATACATTATGATGCTGAAAATGTAGATAACAAGGCATCTAATCAAGAGCAGAAAGGGATCAGTGGAATATGCAAATGACAGATTTAGGATGGAATTCATTTTTTGAAACCCATTTCGAACAATACCGAAATCAGGATTATTCTGTAATGAGAATAATACGTGAAGATAGAGAAACTTACATAGCATGTAACGATACGGGTGAGTTTTCATGCAAAGTAAAGGGCAAGTTCAGATTCGAGAATAATAACAAAAACCAATTTCCAACGGTCGGCGACTGGGTTGTAACCTCTATTATTCCTAACGAAAAAAAGGCAATGATTCATGCCGTTCTGCCAAGAAAAAGCACCTTTAGCCGTAAAGCAGCAAGCGAAATTACAGAAGAACAACCTGTCGCAGTAAATATCGATACCATATTTATTATCACCAGCTTAGACTTTAACTATAATTTGAGAAGAATTGAACGGTATATGTCCATCGCCTGGGACAGCGGAGCCGTACCGGTTATACTTCTAAATAAATCCGATTTATGCCCTGAATCTGAAAAGCTAAAGGATGAGGTTGAATCTACTGCCACAGGCGTAGATGTTTATGCCCTTAGTGCTTACAATCAAGAAGACTTGGATAAGCTGAGAAAATATATTAAACCTGGAAAGACAATCGCATTTTTAGGTTCTTCAGGAGTTGGCAAATCTACCATCATTAATTCCCTGCTCGGGACTGATCGCCTAAAAGTAAATGAAGTAAGTAAATTGGGTAGTCGGGGGCGTCACACTACTACATTTCGTGAACTAATATTCCTTCCTGATGGAGGAATGGTTATTGATACACCCGGAATGCGTGAAATACAGGTCTGGGGCGACGAAGAAGGGCTTGAACAGGTTTTTGAAGACGTTGCAGAACTGGCAAATAACTGCCGTTTCAAAGATTGCAGCCACGAAAATGAATCAGGTTGTGCCATACAGGAAGCTATCAACAATGGTACTCTTGAGAAAAAGCGTTTTGAAAACTATTTAAAGCTTAAAAAAGAATATGCGTACTTGTCAGACCGCCAAACTATGAAAGCAAGCGCGATTGAAAAAGCACGCTGGAAAAATATCAGCAAGTATGCAAAAACTTTAAAAAAAGACAGGATTTATTGAACTCTATGAAAATCGGTAAGTATCAGCACTACAGAGGCAATTTCTACAAAATAATTGGCGTGGCACATCACAGCGAAACTTTAGAAGAACTGGTTCTCTATCGCGCTTTGGGTTAGACCGCAAGCAATGTTTCTTGAAACAGTAAATATCGATGGAAAAATTATCTGCAAACACTAACTTTAGTAACAACACTTAAAAACAAAAAATAATGACTGATAATCTTTCTTCACATAACTCATCTGATTACGAAGATGAGATAACAAAAACGATTCCATATTATAATTGGTTTCATGCCGAAACAATAAATTTGGTAAAATCCATATCCGGGCGCAGAAAAATTTGGCTGGATACTGGATGCGGGACAGGCAGCCTGATTGAAAAAGCATTGGTAGAGTTTCCGGATTACAAATTCTATCTGGCAGACCCGTCAGATAAGATGTTAGAAACCTGCAAAAAAAGGTTTAATGTCCCACAAGTAGAGATTGTTGGAAAATACGATACAGCCAGTTTAAAAGACAATATTAAACCCGATATCATTTCAGCGATTCAAAGCCATCATTACATGAGAGCAGACGAGAGAAAGAAAGCGACCCAAAAATGCTATGACCTTCTTAATGATAATGGGCTATATATTACCTTTGAAAATATTAAATTCGATAGCGACACAGGGAATGAAAACGCCTTAAGACGATGGGGAGAGTTCCAGGAAAAAAACGGACGGGATAAACTATGTGTCCAGAAACATCTAAACAGATTCGATAATAATTACTACCCTATCAGGATTTCTGAACACATTGACTTAATGAGACAAACAGGCTTTGCCGTCGTTGAACTCTTTTGGATGTCATATATGCAAGCAGGGTTCTACGGCATTAAACGATAAGAAAGTCCAGAGAGGGGGCAATTGCCCCTCACGGGCATCTTGCCCGTGGCTTATAGTCGGTTTTGAAAAACCCCTATTTTTTGTCTTCGTTCTAAAAACAGCCATTTTTACATTTTGGACAGAAGAAACACTCCCTGAAAGACTAACTTTGCCTCTCAGGATATTTATAATTTTTAACTGAAATCAGAAACATAGGGTTTTTCAAGAACGACTAATTTAATTATTGATGTGCAATTTCTTCATTTACAGTAGAATATGTAAGCCCACCAACATTCTTACTATGTTTAAACATGAAACTTAAGAAGTATCCGCAAACAAAACTCACCGCTACTCCTGCCATTCCATAATACATAAAATAGATGTTTGTTCTGCTTAAAAGCACTTCAACTATTACACTTAGGAAAGCCCCCAGGAAAGCACCGCTCCCATTTGATCTTTTAGTAAAAATACCCAAAAGGAATATTCCGGCAATCGGTCCACCAAACATTCCAAGAAGTGCATTAAAAGCATTAAGTAGCTGGCTCTTATCTGTGGCTACCATATAAGCTGCTGCAATAGTCCCGAACAGTCCGCATATTATAATTACCCATCTTGCAGTCATAACTGAGTGTTTTTCCGTTACAGACGGCTTCAATCTTCTTTGAAAGTCAGTAACATAGCAGGCCGATATACTATTTAAACTACTGGATATTGTAGATTGTGCAGCTGCAAAAATAGCGGCGACAAGAAGCCCTGCAAGGCCTGCCGGCATTTCATGAATTATAAAGAATGGAACAACAGAATCTATATTGAAGTTTACAGGAAGCAAACTTGGGTTTTGTTTATAAAAAACGTAAAGAACTGTTCCCATTCCGTAAAACATTATAATAACCAGGAATGCTAGCTTAGCATTTATCCAAAGTGACTTATTGGTTTCTTGAGTGGATGAAGTTGAGTTGTATCTTTGAACTACATCCTGGCTTCCAATATACTGATACATATTATTAAAAAGCCCACAGATAAAACAAGTTATTAAAGTCTCTTTCCAAAAACTGAAGCCAGAAGTTGAAGCAGTCAGAAATTTTCCTTGCTCAATAGAAACATTAACTATTTCAGTAATATTGCCGTTTATTTTGAATACTCCAAAAAATATAATAAATAGTGCTCCGCCCATTAAAAGGAAACCTTGAACGACATCACACCAAATAACCCCTTCAACTCCTCCAAGAAATGTGGATATAATACATAAAATTCCTATAGCTAATACAATTATATATGGGTTTATATTTGAAACTGAAGCAATTGCCAAAGTAGGAAGATATATAACTATCGCTATTCTTCCTATATGAAATAGCATAAAAATAATACTGCTTAAACTTCTGGTTTTAAAGTCAAATCGGTGTTCCAGATATTCGTATGCTGTTGTAACTTTTAACTTTCTGAAAAAAGGAACAAAAAATGTTATAACTATTGGTGTTATAGCTATTATTGCGAAGTTATTTCCCATAAAAGCCCAGTCTGTCCTGAACGCTTTCGCAGGGATAGACATAAAAGTTATTGCACTTAAAGTTGTAGCAAATATACTCACACCAACAGCCCAGCCCGGTACTCTTCCACCTGCCTTAAAGAAATTATCAGTGTCTTTTCCGCTTCGTTTGGAGAAATAGACTCCTATTCCAACAGTAGAAATCAGATAAAGTCCTAGAACCACATAATTTAATATCCCGAAACCCATTATCTACTCCTTATTTTTCTGCGAAATACTCTGAGTGTAACTGCTTTATTTTTCTTAATTGGTCTTCACTATATTTCGGCATAGGTTCTCTGCAATATCCGGCATTGACACCTTCTAGTTTTAGTAATTCTTTTAGTCCTTGGAAGAGGCCTATATCAAGGAGCTTTGATATGATATCATTTTGTAAGTGCTGAAGTTTTCTTGCTTCTTCAATATTGCCTGCAAGAGTATTAACATAAATGGCTTTTGCTCTCGGGGCTGTGACATTATACGTGCTTCCTATTGCACCGTCGACACCAAGTACAGAGCCAAAAATAAGGAGTTCATCAAAGCCATTAAAAATAAGTTTATTTGGGAAGGACTTTCTGATTCTTTCAAGAAGGAAGAAATCACTAGAAGTATACTTTATCCCTATAACTTTCTCCATGTTGAACAGGTCTCCAATCTGACCTTCGCTCATATTTACTCCGGAAAGCATCGGAATGCTATAGACAAGCATATTATTATTAGTTTCTTCAATTATTTTTTTGTAATAAGATTTTATATCCGTAAAAGAAAATTTGTAATAAAATGGCGTTACTGACGAGAGACATTTATATCCTAAATCTGTTACATATTGCCCTAATTCAATAGCTTCTTTTAGGTTTAATGAACCGACCTGAGCAATCATGTGAATTTTATTCAAAGCCTCTTCAGCTGCTATTTTAAATATTATTTTTTTCTCTTCCGTAGAGATTAAAAAATTTTCACCAGTACTTCCGCCAACATATAAACCATCAACATGCATTTTATCAATGTTATAGTTAATTATCTGGCGCAATTCATTTTCCATTATTTTTCCGTTTTCATCGTAAGGCACTAGCAAGGCAGAGTATATACCTTTCATGTTAATTTCTCCTTTGTTTTAGATGTTCCCGCGAACATTTTTAATTATTAGGTTATTATAATTTATCATTAATTGGTTATGGTATATTTTCCTTAATGATGATAGATGGTTTTGTTACGTAGCTTTTGGTAGTAAAAAGCATTCCATGATTTATAATATCAAAAACCAGTTTTCCGGCTTGGTATCCTGCATCAAAATTATCTTCTGCTACTATTGCAGTAAGTATTTCATTAGTCAGAAGGTATCTGCTCTTTGGATTTAATCCGTTCCCTACTGCAATTAGATTTTTCTTATATTTCGTAGCAGCAAATTCTATTATGGTATTTATAAATCTGCTGCTGTAAATTGCTTCTACGTTAGGCGTATAGTGCCTTATTAAGATAGAATCTAAATCGTCTATAATATTGCCATAAAAATGAGGGCCATTAATCTTAATTTTCTTTTCCTGTAATATCTCTAATAAACCGAGTAAGTATTTCTTAGAAGAAATATTATCATCTTCAGAGTCAAGAACTAAAATCTCGCAGTCTTTTTTCATGAATTTGGAATAAAGACTACCGATAATTTTGCCAGACATAAAATAGTCTGCACCTATATGGGGAATAGAATTATTAAGTTTAATATCCAGTGTTATGAATACTATATTTTTATTTTGTTCGATAAAACTTGTGACGCTTTCTTTTAGGAGCGGAGTAATGATAATGCCCAAAGGAGCTTCGCCAATTGCCTTTTCTAGAAAAGTAATTTGCTCCTGAGGTTTATTAATATCAGTTTCAATTATTTTTATCTGAAAGTTGAAGTCTAAGAGGTCGTGTTCAATTTTTTTAAGTCCGGATATTATATCTGAAGAATATGTTTCATTCGCAGATTTAGCAATGAAAGCAAAAATAATCAGTGATTTTTTAGAAGCCAAAACACTGCTTAAGATATTTTTTCTGTAATTAAGCTCAGTTGCTTTTTCTAATATCAATTTTCTTGTTTCAGGATGTATCACGCCATTTGGGTCAAAGGCACGTGCTATAGTTGTTCTTGAAAGATTTAACGCTTCTGCAATATCTTTTTGCCTAGTCATTAAGAATCCCCTAAATATAAATTGTGCGCGTGACCATATAAAATATTTCAATGTTAGAAAAATGCAAATCAGGTTGTATCATTAACGTATTCAAGGCATGCGGCTTTTCCAGCTTCAGCCTGCTAAGTACGAGTAGTAATAAAATCCCTCATGTGGGTGATCTTTTCCAAGAAAAAGCGTAAGGAAAACTTATCCTGTTCTCAAAAAGGAAGGGGTTCTATATACAAGTATCAGCAATTTCTTTTAAAATGGCAATATTGTAGTAGTGCAGAGGTCTCGGATTTTCATTATCTTGAGACAAGCAGAACAATCTGCATATTAAGCAAAGATTAGAGGCAAAATATCACCCAAGAGCAACATTCAGTATAGTCGGCGCTTGTATAAAAGCGACCGGAATAAAAAAACCGCTCTGTTTTAAAGAGCGGTTTAGATTTGTCGATAGATTCTATTCTTGAGAAAGGAGTAAAACTTTTATGCCTTCCAAGTTGCAGCGATTTGTTATACCTCCCATTCCCCCTACATTGTTATACAGGGCATTACTTTGGAAATAGGACATATTTCTATAATCTGAAATTATTATCTTATAAGTTTGATTGGCACTAAGTTTTACTTTTGGGAAAAATGAAGAATCACTCCATACATCCCAAGTTGACATTTGAGGCATAAAAAGACAGGCTTCTTCTATTAATGAATTAGTGCTATCATATAGTTGCACTTTTTTAACGCAACATGTGATACCCGTATTAACAGGCCCCATATTATTGGCATAGCTTAACTGGAGCGAGTAAGTACCGGATTGTGTAGGAGTATATTTTGCTTCCAGAGTATCTGTAGGGGTACCCCAGTTATTATAGCAATATTGTCCATGCTGTAATGACATGCTGGCTCCCTGAGGAGACATAAGTCTGCTATCCCCTGCGTAAATGGTTTCTACAGTTCCATCTGTCCAATAGCCTTGAGGTTCAGTATGCTGGGATCTGTTATGATAATTACCCGAAAATTCTGACTCAATGGTATAGAAATAAACATTTTTATTATAATCCCCAGAGTTTGGGTCAGTCCAACTCGTACCTGATACTTGAGCGACTTTAACCGAATTTCTATAAATATTGATGAGCGGGTTATCAGATTCTCCATTGGTAGAGAACGTCAACTTTAGTAGGCCGTTTTGGGGTGTAATGCTTTCTAAAGAAGGTTCTTTTGGGGAATAAAACATTTCCCATGGCTGACTGTTGTTAACTAAATTCATAGTCGCTCCCGGAATATTGTTGTCAGCTAGCGTGATTTCAATGTTATTGGAAGATTGTAATGTAGCATCTGAGATATAATCAGAAGAGTTAATAGCAGTACCATTCAACTTTTCTGACGCTATTTGATAATACCCTTGTGTGTTTTGTGCAACCTGAGGAAGATTTATCTGAATATTTATTATTTTCCCTCTATAGTTGAGATTGTAGAGATTTATCGTGTTTGTTCCGGAGAAAAGAGTATTTCTTACCTGTTTAGTGATAAAAGGAGTAAATCTTATTCCTTTCTGAGAAGTCTCTCTCCCGAAAATGATATCTGTAACCATAGATATATATCCTGCAACTGACCATAATTGTCTCTGAGAATCAACTGCAGTTGCATTAGGATCATCGTCATCAACTCCAGTGTACAGAGATTGGAAATCCATGTTTTCCATATTTGATAGATTTGTGGCTGCAGCGGTCATAAGAGAAAATATATTATGTGATGCGACAGCATCGTTATTTGCTACTTTAGCTGCCTTCAGGCAGTATGCTGAAGCAAATGGCCACATTGCACGATTATGATAAGGCCTTGTAAGAGGCTGCTGAGGCCATATCACAGATACTCCCATTTCAGTGTGCGGGTAATTTTGCATGATTGATTTTGCTTGTTGAGGATCGGCAACACCTGAAAGGATGGCAAGCGACTCTCCCATAAGATCATATTTAGTTACCGGAGACTGGTCGAGTGTAGTAGTAAGAAACATGCTATATAGTCCTTCTGATGGAAGCCAGAATTTATCATTAATAGATTTCTTCAGAGCAGCGGCCCATTGTGCATATTTTTGATTTGATGCTGTGTCTCCTTTTTCTGCTGCCATCTGAGAAGCAACAGAAAGTATTATATAATGGCATACATTAGTAGAAAGAGTTTTTGACATTCCAATATGAACTGTGTTTGAAGCAGTCCATGTCGGGTATGTTTGCTCTCTCCAGTCAAGGAATGATGTCTCTCCTGTATATAAACCATCTGATTTGTCATAAACAACCTGACGGTCACTTTCTATTGTATTTATTATTGCCGGATAAGCTTGGTTAAAGAAGTCCTGACGATCGTTACCTGTCAGGTAGTTAAGGAGCTCTTGTGCACCGAGGGACCAAACCACTCTATCAGAGGAAATAGGCCAGCTGCCGCCTGATCCGGTATCTTGTATAATCTCAGGGGCGCCTTGGACATCTCGTCTATTAGATATTTTAAATAGCAATGAATTCTTTGAGCGCAGAGGATCTACCATGGCTAGAGACAAGAAAACTGAATATGAAGTATCTCTGGTCCACACATATGTCCATTTCGCGCCTGTTTGAAAAAAGCCATTTGCATTAGGTTCCTGAATAGGTTGGCTGTAATTATAATCACTATTTGTAATACTGGTTACAGAGTTTAACCTGTTCTCGTATAATGCAAGGGCAAAAAGAGCATCAAACATATTGTTGCCGGTTCTAGTGATCATCTGCCCTGAATTTTCGTCATAGGAGACAACTTTGTTGCTGGGATAATTATCTCTAAGGGGTGCTGTGGTGCTTAAATTATAGTGGCGCGTCATTGATGCAGGGTTTGTTACATTGACTGTCGCTGTTCCCTGAGGGGAAGTTATTGTATTATTCCCAATAGCAAAGTCTGCAAAACTGCTTACTCCTATTGTTAGTGCAATCGCAAAAACTGCCGTACCTGCTTTCTTTTTCATACGCATGAATTCCTGTATTGTTTTATTTTTAATATAAATTTAATTCGGTTGCAAAAGATTGAACTGTACGCCTCTCTCACAATAACGCAATATAATTGAAAGCCTGTTACCATCAGTAATTTCTATTGAGATAATAAACGATATTTATTAAGGCTAAATTTATACTAAAAAGATTAACAGTTTCTCCCTATCTCTTCTATTAATAAAACTAGGAACTGGATGCCCTGATCTTTTTGTGCCGCAGAATTATAACAAAGCGAAATTTTCGCATATAAGTCAAGGAAGTCCATGTCTATCGTTTTAACTCCGAATTGTTCAAGGGTTTTATTAAAAGGCTTGCCCCCACTAATAGCGATCAAGTCCGTTGTTTTTATCATCTCCAGAGCTCCATATGAATTATGCATGACAATATCAGGATATAAAGATTCTCGCTTACTTTCCCGTTTATCTGCTTCTATTGCAACTTCAGAACTGTCTTTAGGTAGTTTCATAATGAGATGGGGAAATTTATTATAATTTTCCAGGCTCACTTTATTCCCCATTAAAAGAACAGGATGATTAGGATTCACAATGCAGACTTTCTTATCCTCAAAAAGAAGTTTATATATGAGGTTTTTATTAGGTTTTTCATATGTAAAACTCCCTATTGCAATATCTATTTCATGCAGTTCTATTTTGCTTCCGACATTTTCAAAATCGAAGAAAAAAGTTTCCAAAGAGATTCTTGGCGCCAATTCCCTTAATTTCATATATATTTTAGGCAAAAACAAATAAAGGGCATAGTCTGTTACTGCAAGTCTAAATCTTCTTTCCGAAATAAGAGGATTAAATATCTGAAAGGAAAAAACATCTTCCACTTTTTTCACAGCCTCTTCCACGTGTTCTGACAATGCTTTTGCAAATTGAGTCAACTGCATCCCCCTGCTGTCTGGCAGAGTCACGAGGAGATCGTCTTCAAAAATTTCTCTTAATTTCTTGAGCGAGTAACTCACGGCAGCTTGCGACAAGCCAAGCCTTTTCGCAGCTGTAGTAGGGCTTTTCTCTTTCAGGAGAATATTCAGCACATTTAAAAAATTAATATTAATTGACGCAAGATTTACTTTTTTCATAACGGCTGAAACTTTTTCGAACTATTAAATCGAAAACCTAAGTTAAATTATCTATTTATTATAAATGCATCTTATGTCTTCAACAATAAGCATATTGGAAACTTCATGGTTTTGGTCTTAATAGGGCTTCACAGAATAGTCAACTTTAGAGAGATGTTCAAGTTTGTTTCTTCCTAAAAGGAACTTCAGCAAGATACAAGTAAAACCAAATCAAGTTCACTCGGACGCTTGTCCACCATCTTTTCTTCCTCTTGCCTTTTTCCTTCTTTTTTTAAATCTCAAACAAAAAAAGTTTATACATTGCAAGCATACTTGACTGTGTAGCTACAGCAGTATATACTCAAATACAATCAGGAGGAATCAATTATGCTCACTTCCAAAGTTTTCACGAGCGGCAACAGTCAGGCAATAAGACTGCCAAAAGAATATCAGTTTAAAGAAAAAGAACTCTTCATTCAGAAAATAGGAAAAACAATTGTGCTTTTCCCTCAGAAAAACCCATGGGAGGCTTTTGAAAAAAGTTTGAATGAATTCTCTGAAGACTTCATGGCCCAAGGCCGTTCTCAGCCCGACATGCAGAAAAGATAGAAACCATGATATACCTGCTTGATACAAATATCTGCATATATGCCATTAATAGAAAATCTCAACAGATTGTTGATAAGGTAAAGAGCCTCAAACCTCATCAGATAAAACTCTCTTCAGTTTCGCTTGCTGAACTCGAGTATGGCGTATCAAAAAGCCGCTTCAGAGAGAAGAACAGATGCGCTCTTCTCAATTTTGTATCAGCTTTTGACATCCTGCCTTTTGACGATAATGATGCCGAGATATACGGAATTTTAAGAGCAGACATGGAACAGAGAGGTCAGATAATCGGCCCTTACGATTTACAGATAGCATCTCAGGCTATTGCAAGAAACCTTACATTAGTCTCGAACAATACTGATGAATTTAACCGTATAAAAAATCTTAAACTCGAAAACTGGGTATAAACACAGGCATCCCTCTCGTCCGTTGCCTTTTTTCCTTCCATCCCCTATCCCCTATCCCCCATCCCCCATCCCCCATCTTAAACTTCCTCTTGCCTTTTCTCAGCAATTAGTTAGAATCTCAAATAGTGGGGGATTCGCAGTTGATAGGAAACTAGAGAACCTGATATCACTAATATCTTGTAACCAGATATTAAGGGGGATATGAATTTGAATAATACTTGACACAGTTTGAATCATAGACTCTTGCAGTAATAATTCGAAAACAATTTGCTTTGGGAATCTATTTATCTTTAACTTTTTATTTAGTCCCACTAACTTCTTTATAAAAAAGACGACTCAAGCTTTTATTTTTTAAAATAGAAAATAGAATAGCTCAAACAGACAGTATCTCAAAACAAAAGTCATCTATAAAAAAGCAGGATGGAAAAGATTATTTTTAAAGGCAAGTCGTATTATTTAAGACATTTATATCTGGAACACTTATCTCAAGAAGTTACAGTTTCAACCGCAGATTTAAATGATGCTTTAATGAGTCAAAATGGAAGCTATGTTTCAGCAAAAGCTGAAACTATAGATGAGTCTATTTTTTACTATGTCAGGAAAAAAGAAATAAAATTGAAAGAAGAAAAACTTAAAAATTTACTTAGATCGATAACATGATAAGATTTCAATTTTTCCCACGTTCTCAAGGAATTACTGATAATATTAAAGCAGTAATTGAATGTTTTCATAAAGTAGAGATTGATATCAAATCACCCGACAATAACCTTTCCTCAAATGAAGTCTTGGAGATATTAAGACCACATTTAGAATTAATTAATTTTACTGTGGAGTCCGGAAAAACAAAAGACAAAAAGATTAGTATTCCTGTTTTGTTTGGAGTTGATAATGTCATTGATAAATCTTTTAATGCTGATGCTGTTAGTGCAGATGGAAAAATAGTTATTGAAGTTGAAGCAGGAAGAGCTGTAGATAATAACCAATTCCTCAAAGATATATTTCAGTCATGTATGATGTTTGAAGTTAAATATTTAATTATAGCGGTAAGAAATGACTATAGAGGAACTGATGATTTTCAAAAAGTTTACACCTTTCTAGAAACTCTTTACGTTTCAAATAGACTTCATTTGCCTTTAAGTGGAATTATACTTATCGGATACTAGCACACAAACTAGATTCGAATAGCAAAAAGATTAAGGATTAAAGCTAATTCGACCTATTGGATTAAGAAAATTGAAAAAAACATCAATCGCGACCAAATAAATAATCAAAGATTAAATGATGCGGGATGGACCGTCTTGCGATTCTGGGAACAAGAGGTTTTTAAGAACTTAGATATTTGCGTTAAAAAAATCAAAAAAGAAATCTCTCTCAAAGTCGGCAAATTACAGTACTACTCATATCTGTTGCCGAATACGCCTGAACGAAGAAGGTAGTAGAGCAATGTAAGGATTTCGCTGACAGCGGCGGCCGCATAAGCCAGGAATCAAAGACTACAAATAAGCAACACAGTATATGAACAAAGCCACTGCGCTCAATCCAAAACTTGCCACAAGTTATTATTGGAAAGGCAACCGTCGGGCTGGATTAAAAGATAGCCAAGTTTCTACTAAAGAATTATATAGACCTTGACTGAGAACACTTCTTCCTATTATAATCAGGTCATCGCTTATATTTTCTAAAATTCAAAATAAACAAGGAGTACACCCTCAATGAAAAAGACTATAGCAGCTATAGCGTTAGGAGCATCATTGGCATGCACGGCGTTGCCGGCAGAGGACAACAGCGTGACAGTAACCAAAGGCGATAAAACATGGTGGCACAATGCTGTCTGCTACGAAGTTTATATTCGCTCTTTCAGCGATGCCGCCGGAACAGGAGTCGGGGATCTCAAAGGGATAGAAAACAAACTCGATTATCTCAAAGATCTCGGCGTAGATGTCATCTGGATCACGCCATTCTATCCTTCTCCAGGAGTAGATATGGGTTATGATATCAGCAACTACAAAGACGTTGACAAGAAATTTGGTACCCTTAAGGATTTCGATTCACTTGTTCAGAAAGCCCACGAGAAGGGGATAAAAATACTTGTTGACATGGTGTTTAGCCATACATCAGACGAACATCCATGGTTTGAAGAAGCAAAGAAATCCAAAGACAACCCTTATCATGATTTCTATGTCTGGTATCCGCCAAAAGCCGATGGCTCGGCTCCAAATGACTGGAAATCATGGTTTTCAGGTTCAGCGTGGGAATACAACAAAGCTACAAATGAATATTACCTCCACATCTTCGCGATACAGCAACCTGCATTAAACTGGAAAACGCCAAAAGTGAGGGAAGAACTCTTCGACGTTGCAAAATTCTGGTTGAACAAAGGAGCTGATGGGATCCGTTTCGATGTAATTACACTAAACGCCCTTCCGGATATCAATCAAAGTTCAGATCTTTGGGGCAAAATGCCAATGGCATTGACATATCTGAAAATGCTCAACGATCAGGTACTCTCCAAGTACAATATTCTCACCGTAGGAGAAATGCCCGGAGTTGATCCTGATAATGCATATAAATTTGTGGGAAAGAAAAACGGACCGCTCAAAACTCTTTTCCAGCTTGATATTATGGGGCTGGGTAATGACGGCGACAAATTTCATCCGACCACATATAAACTTACTGATTTCAAGAAAGTCTATGCCAATTGGTACAAAGGCCTGTACAGGAAGGGCTGGATAAGCGCAGTCCTTGACAATCATGACCAAGCCAGAGCCGTGAGCCGTTGGGGCGATGATAAGAAATACTGGAAAGAATCAGCCAAGATGCTTTCAACTTTCCTTTTGACCCAATGGGGAGTACCATACATTTTCCAAGGTGATGAAATTGGCATGACAAACTGCCCTTTCACTCCGGCTGAATTCAAAGACGTTGAGGAAATAAACTATTATAAGGAAAAAATTGCCGAAGGGAAAACAGAAGCTCAAATACTTCCTGGACTCCTCGCAAGATGCCGTGATAACGCAAGGACTCCGATGCAGTGGAGCGACGCAAAAAATGCCGGTTTCACTACAGCCGACACCACTTGGATTAAGGTCAACCCTAACTATAAAACTATAAACGTGGCTTCAGAAACAAAAGAGCCGGATTCAATCTTGAACTATTACAAGAAAATGATTGCGCTCAGAAAAGCCACTCCGGCTTTTGTATACGGCAATGTGAATATTATCGACTTCGATAATGACAATGTTTATGCTTACACCAGAGCGTATAAAGGCAAGGAGTTCCTCGTAATATGCAATTTCAGAGGAGTTGATACGATATTTGATACCCAGATACCAGATTTGTCAAAGTCGAAACTGCTCATTCACAATTACTCATCTGCTCCTGTAATAGATGGTTCAAAAGTCTCATTAAAGCCTTTTGAATCTATGATATTTGAAATCAAATAGACTGATCAAACGCAGATGAAAATCTCGAAAAAACTTTACGGTAAACTCTCCGGTAAGGAGGTTTACCTTTACACTCTTGATAATGGCAGGATGTCCGTAGGGATAATCACTTATGGAGGAATAATCACATCTCTGAAAGTACCAGATAAAAACAGCAAAAAAACAGACATTGTTTTAGGATTCAAAGATTTTGACGCCTATCTGGAAGATAAAGCTTACTTAGGAGCAATAATAGGAAGAACGTCAGGGAGAATAGCAGACGGGAAATTCAGACTGAATGGCAAAATTTATCAACTTGCCAAAAATGAAGGCGGATTAAAAAACCTTCACGGAGGAACAAAAGGCTTTGACAAATACGTCTGGGAAGCTGCCGAACAGAAGAGCGGCGACTTTCTTAGCCTCACATTGTCCCGTTTAAGCCCTGACGGAGAAGAGGGTTTCCCCGGCAATCTGAATGTGGTAGTTACCTATAAATTAAGTATCAACAATGAATTCACGATAGAATACACCGGAACGACAGACAAGGATACGCCGGTAGTTCTTACTAATCATTCATACTTCAATTTGAACGGTGAACCCTCAAAAAAAGATATTCTCAATAATGTCCTGAGAGTTGAAGCAGACCATTTCGTTCCAATTGATAAGACATCCATACCTCTAGGCAAATTTGAGAGTGTCAGCGATACTCCGATGGACTTCCGCAAAGAAATAACTATCGGGAAAAGAATAGATGATGATTTTGCCCAAACCATGCTGACAAGAGGCTATGACCACCCATGGGCTTTAAATGCCCCATCACTAAAAAAAGCATCTATCTGCGCATGGTCACCCGTAAGCGGAATAAAGATGGATGTTTACACAGATCAAGCAGCAGTGGTCATTTACACATCAAACTACATGGATGAAACAAAATTGGGCAAATCAGGTTTCCCCTACCCTAAGCGTTACGCTTTCTGTTTGGAAACTCAAGGATTTCCTGATTCCGTAAACCAGCCAAATTTTCCAAATGTAATAGCCACTTCTAAAAAGCCTTATAAACAAAAAACCATATGGAAGTTCTCCACTATATAGCTAAAAATAGTTAATATCGGTAAAAATACTTAACACAATCTGGGAGTACTACTCCTGAAGTAAATAGGAAGGAATTAATATGACAAAACAAGAAGTTTCCCAGCAAGTGCATGACATGAGGCGCGGTACACAGGCGCTTTTCTTTACACAGATTTTCTCTACACTAAGCTACTGCGTTCTTTATTCTACTTTAGTCCTGTACGGAACCGAAAAACTCAAACTCTCTGCATCTGTGATGACCACATTAATGGGAAGCTATGTCGCCTTTAATTACGGGCTGCATTTCCTTGGCGGATATATGAGCGGAAGATTTACATCCAATAGAAGCCTTTTTGTTATTGGTGTAGCATGTCAGGTAGTAGCTTGCTTCATAATAGCTCAAACCACTTTTGCCTCACTGATGCTGGGATTATCAATCTTCCTGACAGGGAGCGGACTGAACGTCACATGTATGAACAACATGGTGACACAATTATTTGATGATCCTAAAGACCCGAGGCGTGAAAAAGCCTTTCTATGGAACTACAGCGGCATGAATATCGGCTTCTTCCTTGGATATGCTATTGCCGGATATTACGAATTGAGCAAAGGGTACAGTGCCCTTTTTACTTTCGGCGGATGCGCAAGCTCCATAGCAATAATACTTATTATTCTTAACTGGAAGAGGCTTAAAGACAAAGATACTTACCTGACCGAAATGCCGAAAGAAAAACAAAAAATCCAGTTTATTAAAGGTTTAGCAATAATTTTCATAGTATTTTTGGCTCTAATCGTTTTACTCAGACATGCAGAACTAAGCAACGTCCTTATTGCTGTAATTGGTGTGGCGCTAGTGATACTTACAGTCTTTATCGGCGCACTTAGAAAGAACCCTGATGAGAGAAACAAGATGCTTGTTTTTGTTGTTTTCCTGATTGCCGCATTTGTCTTCTGGTCTTTGTATCAGCTTGCTCCCATGGGGCTTGTGCTGTTCATTGCTCATAATGTAAATTTGCATATGTTTGGTTTTGAAATAGCCCCGCAATGGGTCAATAATATTAATACGGTAGTCATTGTAATAGGCGGCCCTATTATGGGTTGGGGGTTGGTAAAACTCAGGGAAAAAGGATATAAAATTTCTATCCCTTTCCTTTTCTCAATAGCCCTAATTCAAATAGGCATTGGTTTTGTTATCCTTCCTATAGGAGTTCATCTGGCGGCGGCTAACGGAATAGTTTCATTCAACTGGATATTCTGGTCATATATTTTCCAGAGCACAGGAGAACTTTGTATATCTCCGATAGGATATGCAATGATAGGCGAACTTATTCCCAAGAAGCTGCAAGGAATGATGATGGGGTTGAACTGCATGATGTCAGGCCTTGGAGGTATTGCGTCAAATTATCTGTCTATTTATGCAGTTGGGGCTGAAAATACAGATCTCAATCCGCTTGTGACAAATCCGGGATACGCTAATATGTTTGGCCACATAGGTTATATAGCTCTTGCAGTCGGGATTGTCATGCTGATATTTACCCCTTTGCTTTATAGGATAATGGAAAAACATTCAAACAGCGCCCAGACGGCTTAGTCCAAACGCCAAACATTAAGCCAGACTGCACTGAAAGCTTGAATTAATAAAGTTTCGATGGATAAACACCATTATCTACAAGACGCTTAATCCGGTTGATTACTTCCGGTTTATCCTCTTTGTAGGTAATGCCAAACCATCTTTCAGAGCTTTCAAGTATCTTCACCTTTGCTTTCCCCTGTTTTATTAGAGTATCAACTACGCTTGGTATGTAGAACTCAGCTTTTGGACTTGAGATATTCGATTTTAGAAATTCGGCAAACATATTCTCAAGGTGACTAAAAACAGACTCTGTAAACCCCCACATGTTCATTGAAACAATTTCACTACCGGTCAAAGCCTCGTATTCTCCATTTTCATTCAGATGTTTTGCCCCATCTGCCGATGGCTCTATGTGGGTAAATTCTCTGACCTTTGACAAGTAACTATCTGCATCTTTGGTACACACACCTCTGGAAACATAACCAAATTCAGAGAGAGTATTTCTTAGGATAAAGCCTGTCATGCAATAATCGCAAAACAAACCATCTTTAGCTTTTTTAAGATAAGAAGCTAGAAGTTCAAAAGCTTTCTTGCCGTAAAAATCATCGGCATTGATAACCGCAAACACTCCTTTGACCGCCTCCTTAGCCATCAAAATCGCATGCCCCGTTCCCCAAGGTTTAACTCTATCGGCAGGACAGGAGAAACCTTCAGGCAGCTTTTCCCTCTCCTGAAACGTATATTCAACCTTGATGACAGACTTGTATTTTTCTCCTATAACTTCTTTGAAATCAGTTTCTATATCGCGACGGATAACAAAAACCACTTTATCGAATCCTGCCCTGGCAGCGTCATAAATGGAATAGTCCATGATTGATTCTCCGCTCGGGCCAACAGGATCTATTTGTTTGAGCCCACCGTAACGGCTTCCCATTCCAGCGGCTAGAACCACCAACGACAACTCCATAGACTATTCTCCTCTAAAGTTAAAACTTTCTATAAAAACATTGACCATGATTATACTGAATTATAAGCAACAACTATAAAACTCAAACATCGCTGCCCTAATAATAGACTTGTTTTGAAAGCAAATATTTGAATATCATTCAAAACAAGATAAACTTTTTTTATACTAAAAAATCTAAAACAGGGAGAACATGATGATTAAAATTGCTGTAGTCGGAGCCGGCCATGCAGGAGTCGCAGCTGCGCTTGAAGCTTCAAAACTTGGAGCTGATGTTTCATTGTTTTCTGCTGAAAATTCTCTCCCTTACTACCGCCCTAAAATCACCAGTGTGGCTTTCAGGCAGTTGGAATCAACTGAGATTCTAATCCATCCGCTGGAATGGTACAACGATAACAAAATCAAACTATTGCTGAATAATAAAGTAGAAAAAATTGATCCTGTCGCCTGCACCGTCTCGACTTCCTGCAAGCAGAATCTGAAATTCGATATAATAATAATAACAACAGGCGCTTATCCGATAGTCCCAAAATTCGCACGAGAAGCCGTTCAAGAGGGATATGCCTCAACTCTATGGACCATTAAAGATGCACTGTTGATAAGAAACAAAATCGGCGACATAAAGAAACTGGCAATAATAGGCGGCGGCGTGATTGGAATAGAATGCTCCTTGCGGGCATCAGATAACGGAATCAAGGTCACAATCATCGAGAAAGGCGACTATCTGATGCAGAGAAATCTTTCTTCGACCGGCTCCCAGGCCTTAAAACGAGTACTGATAAATAAAGGCATCCAAGTGCTTACTTCTGCAACTGTGGAAACAATTTCCCAGGCAAACGGCAAAGCCGCGATAACAGTGGAAAAAGAGCTTCTTTGTTTTGATCACATCATCCTAAGCATTGGCTGTCTGCCAAACACAACCTCTCTGTTATCTGCTGCCGACTCAACCAGAAAGGGAATTCATGTAAATAACTATATGGAATCTGAGTTCCCTAACATTTATTCTGCCGGAGATTCTGCTGTCATTACCCCTATTGCTCCTCCATCTGTTCAGAATGCAATCAGTCAAGGCAAAATCGCCGGACATAATGCCAGTAGCCTGGAAAACCTGCTTAAGCTCCAAAGCACTCCAATTTCTGTTGATGTCAAATACAAAGACTTTGAGTTGCATTCAGCAGGATGTTTTGACAAATCGCCTCAAAGAATTGAAGAAGTATTAGAAGAAAGTGAAAATACTTATAGAAGCCTACTCAAAGATGGAGAAAAAATTGCAGGAATTCAAATGATAGGGTCATCAGAAGATTTTAATTTGTTCAAGAAACTACTAGACAATACACTAGCTTAAATTACCAGGTTGTGCATATGTACTGTACTGAATTTCAACTATACCGTTTTTATTAAAATCATTAAAAGGTTTTTCAAGTTTAACCTCAACTTCTTCATATACTTCTCTCCTCTGTTATAGCCATATATTAGATACAACAGCGTCTAGTTTCAATTACTTGGAATCGCTTTAACAGCCACATTTCACATCAAAAAAGAAAGGGCATCGCAAAAACTTTTCATATTGTCTTTCCTTCTTGCCTACCCTATAATTTAGAAATCTTTTTTACTTAAGCTACATGAAACCATTATAAAAAATTATGAAAAAACAAACAACATCATTGGCATTAATAACAATGCTTGCAAGTATCTGCCTATTCGCTCAAACGGACAGCAATACTACCGACCCAGAAACTAATTCATCAGTGCAATTCCAGCCTGACAATGTACAGAAAAACCATAGTGTTACACATGTAATATTATATTATTTTCCCAATAGACTCCTAGATCTCAGCGATATCATCACAGCTGAAGCATCAGCTGGGCAAGGAGCATTTTTTGATTTGACTCTAACTAAATGGACTCAATTTGCAGGTGAATTTGGAAACTTCAATTTCGTGGAAAAAGGCTACAATAGGCAAAATGGCGGCGGACAGTCTACTGGAAACATATCTTCTTTCGTATGTATGGAAAATGGCGATTGGAAAGTCGACAATACCTGGGGCTCAGTAAGACCTTATGAAATTAATGATGTCGTAGATGGCATGGCACTTGCTGTACCATCCAGTGAGCCTTATAAAAACGGCATTCTGGACTTCTGGAGAATAGGGTTCCACCTTGGATTTTTTGCCGGAATAGGTATGGATGTGCATCCAGTTGCAGTTGCCAACTTTTTAACAGGTTTTTTCTTTGTAAGACTCACAGACACTCAAGATATTTGATTTTCTAAAACCCATTAATCTATAAAGGAATACATTTCATGAAAATTTTAAGAATCAGTTGCTTTATATTTTCAATTGCTCTTATTTTGTCTCTTTTAGGCTGCATTGGCTCAGCCCCAATAGAAGCCCCGAAAACACCTATGTTTTCAAATTTCAAAGCTCCGCTTAGCACAAACTATGAGAATATAGAATTCGGAAGTAAAGTGGGAAAAGCGACTGCTACAAGTGTTCTGTCCCTTTGGACCACAGGCGACCTTAGTATAAGAACCGCGGCTAAAAACGGAGGTATAACAAAAATCAAATATGTTGAATACGAATACAACAACACTATGTTTTTCCTTTATCAAAAGATGACAGTAATTGTTTATGGCGACTGATAAAGAGTGATATCCCCATTCCCTGTATTTAGTGCTGAAAATTCTAAGGAGATTTTGTGGCAAATAAGTTCAATAAGACACATATTATTATTCTATTGACATCTATTGTCTTCTTGATGTGCTCCGGCAATGACATTTACATATCTTCTCTGCCACAAATGGTAATCGATTTCAATTCTTCTCCAAATATTGTTAACCTGACGCTTTCTCTTTATGCCATTGGTTCAGCAATATTTGTGCTTTTTGCCGATCTTTTAAGCAACAGATTTGGACGGCGGACTGTTATACTTTTCTCTATTGTGGTATTCACAGTAACGGCTCTTCTTATCAGCATATCCGCTTCTATATGGATAATAATACTGTTGCGCATCATACAATCTATAGGACTAGGCTTGTACATCATTGCAAGTACTCTTGTCTTGAGAGATTCTATGGACAGCAGGGAACAGGTCAAAGCTATGGGTATAATGATGGTAGGGCTAGTAGTTTCTCCGGCAGTATCACCCGTAATAGGAGCATATTTAGCGCATCATTTCGGATGGAGGAGCTGTTTTGTATTCAGTGGAATATTGGGGATACTTCTTTTAGCAGCTACAGTGAAGATCTTACCCGAGACAATCAAGGCTAAGGAAACAACGCTGCCAAAAATAAGCTTTTACATAATGAGATACATTAAAGTGCTTGGGGATAAAACCTTTCTCTGTTTGACTATTCTCTTCGCCTGCGGGGCTTCGGCGTACTACTCTTTCATAGGTATATCCAGTTATCTTTTTATTGAAAATCTGGGATTAACTCCAATCATCTATTCATATGTATATATTTTCATGTCGGCGGCGTTTCTTATTGGCAATCAATACCTTCTTGTCCTTAACAAGAAAATGGCTTCATATAATTTAATTCTGGGAATCGGGGTCTACGGAACATTGATAGGTTCAGTCTTTATGCTGTTTGCTGAGTTTTTTTCAGGTGGTTTATTGATAGCTATTCTGGTTACTTTGGGCGCGGTGCTGATGCGCGCTGCAAATGCAATGGTAAATCCAACAACCCAGGTCCTCACAGTAAATCATTTTAAAAAGAGAGGAGGAATTGCTTTAGGCATGGCTATGAGCGCAGGGATAGGCTTTCAGGGTATCTCGGTAATACTCGTGACTTTATTTCATAGCTACCCATTGGAAGGCCTTGTCATTATGTCTTTAGCTTTTTCCTTGATCGGTATCGCCGCATATTATATGTTGCAAAAACTAATTGCCGCCAAACGTCATCAAAGTGAATAAAACAAAATTTGCCTACGATAGAGCATCTCATGAATATGAGAGGAAATTCTCTAATAACATTGAATACATAAAGCAGGTTAGTTTTTTTTCGGATTTATTCTCAGAGGGTTCTTCTATACTGGATATTGGGTGCGGGCCAGGCCTGAATGCTAAAATTTTTTCACGGAAGGAGCTTCATGTTACAGGGTTTGATATATCACCTGAAATGGTGAAACTTGCCAAGAGAAACTGCCCGAACGGTACTTTTTTTGTCTCTTCCGTAAACAAGTTTACCACTGATTTCAAATTCGACGGCATATGCCTGTCTTTTATCATAGTTCATTTAAAAACAGATGATGTAGTTTCGCTGCTGAATAAACTTCCTCTTTTTGTAAAGAAAACCGGAAAAATATACATCAGCTTTATGGCTGGCAAGAAACCCGGTTATGAAACAACAAGCTTTTCAAAAAATAAAATTTACTTCAATTATTTTCAAAAGGGATTTATTGTCTCTTGTTTTGAGAAGAATGGATTCAATCTAATTTATTCGAGTACAGCGCCATACGAAGAAAACGATGGATCAGTCACTGAAGACATATTCCTGATTTTTGGATAACGAAATCAAAGCATATAAAAAAATCAATATGGCTTCAAGGCATCTTTCATTACATCAATGGGCGCATCAAGGCTTGTCCATATCTCGAATGCTTTTGCACCCTGATAAATGAGCATATCCAGTCCGCCTATACACTTGCAGCCTTTTTCTTTTGCCAATTTCTGGAATTTCGTCTCTTTATAAATCATATCAAAAATTCTGGTTCTTTTATCCAACAGATCTATGTCCAAAGGCATTTCATCACTGTCTTTCAAACCCAGGCAGGTAGATTGGACTATCAGGAAGTTGTCCGCTATAGACTTTTTAAAGGTATCCGTGTCATAAATTGAGCAGGAAGATATTTCCGAAGCAGGGAACACGTTTTGGAGTTTGGATACAAGCTCTTCTGCCTTGGATTGGGTTCTATTAGCTATAACTATATTTGTGGCTCCGCGTTTCAGGAGATGAACAATACATGAATTAGCCGCCCCGCCGCAACCCAAAAAAAGATATTTAGTATCGCAGGGTTCTGATTTAAAATTAGACCTAAGAGCCATTTCCAAACCATATCCATCTGTAGAATAGCCGATGAGTTTTCCTGATTTTTCGACAGCTATTGTATTAACGCTGCCGGCAATTAGGGCTTCGGGAAATACAGTATCTAAGTATTTTATAACGGAGTTTTTATAAGGCAATGTCACATTAAAGCCCTGGTATTCCAAAGGCAGATTCTTCAAGAAAAGACCTAACTCTTCTTCTGATGGAATCAATATCTTTTCGTACTCAAAATCAAGGTTATAAAATCTGAAGGCCGCATTATGCATCAGAGGCGAAAGAGAATGTGCAATAGGATTGCCTATTACTGCGAATTTTCTCCGTTTTTTGTCCACCCTGCTCCTGATTTGCTAAGCTCCGCGGAAGAAGCGTTTTGCTTTTTCCATGAAAGACGCCATCATCGGATGATTGCTTTTAGCTTGTTCAAGCTGAGCAAATTCCATCAATTTATCTTTCTGGAGTTTAGTTAAATTCTGTGGAACCTCCACAAAAATTTTGATATGCTGATCGCCGCGTCTACCTCCATGAAGAGAAGGCACGCCTTTTTCCTTTAACCTTAGAATAGTGCCGGTCTGGGTACCCTCGGGAATCCTCATTTTGGCTTGTCCCGTAATTGTTGGTACTTCGACTGTCCCGCCAACAGCAGCTGTTACAAAATCTATCGGTATTTCACATGTCAAATCCAAACCATCTCGATGAAATACTTCATGGCTCCTGACATGAATTACCACAAACAAATCACCTTGGCTTCCACCGTTAACTCCGCTTTCTCCCTCTCCTGCCACACGGAGCCTTGAGCCTGTATCAACTCCGGGAGGTATATGAATCTGAATGGTCTTTTCTGCTCTTACTCTGCCTTCACCCCTGCACTTTTGGCAAGGTTTCTCTATTACCTGCCCTGCCCCATGGCAACTCGGACAGGCTTGTCTCATGCTTATAAATGAATGATTTATAGAAACATATCCACTTCCGCCACATCTTTTGCATTTCACTCTTCCTGAGCCAGGCGCAGCCCCAGTGCCATTACATGTAGAACAAGAATGCATTCTGGAAAATGTTATCTTTTTATCAGCCCCGAAAATAGCCTCTTCAAAGTCTATTTCCATATCGTACCTGAGGTCATTACCATCCTGAGAAGTAGATCGCCTCTGCCTTGAGGATCCGCCACTGAAAAATTCTTCGAATATGGAACTGCCACCGCCACCGCTGCCAAAAACCTGGCTAAAAATATCGAACGGATCGTGGAATCCACCAAAACCGCCTGCGCCTCCGGCCCCGCCGCCTCTGCCATAGTTCGTGAAAGCATCGTGTCCAAGTTGGTCGTATCGAGACTTCTTCTGGGCATCGCTCAGCACTTCGTATGCCTGAGAGAGTTCCTTGAATTTTTCTTCGGCTTCCTTGTTCCCCGGATTTTTATCAGGGTGGTATTGTATAGCTAGTTTTCTGTAGGATTTTTTAATTTCCTCAGGTGAAGCAGACCTGCTTACACCTAGTATCTCATAATAGTCTTTGGACATTTGCTCGCTCTCCTAAAAATATCTTCGCTGCAATCCTTGTTTTTATACATCCTTGGCAAACGATGGAAAGTTTAAGCCTTCCCGCTGCTTATTACCACTGTCGCAGGCCTAATAAGCCTGTCTCCCATTTTATAGCCCGCTCTCCACTGTTTCAGAACAATATCCTTTTCAATTTCGTCAGACGCCTCGTTAGCAATAGCTTCGTGAAAGTTCGGGTCGAAAGGCTTACCTACTGCATTAATCTCTTCGACTCCCAAATTCGTCAAAGCCCTTTCAAATTCCGCCTTTATAAGTTTCATCCCTTCAAGAAGTTTCTCCAGATTATGGGATTGGTCAGCTGAATTCAAAGCCAATTCGAAATGATCTAAAACAGGCACTATATAATTAAGCACATCAAACTGGGCATTTATTCTGATGTCGCTCTTTTCCCTGATAACGCGTTTGCGGAAGTTATCAAATTCTGCATTGAGCCTGAGATACTTGTCCTCTGATACGGAAAGTTTCTCTTCAAGTTCTATAAGGGCTTTCTCTGTTCCTTTAGAAGGCGCTTCAACCATCTCCTGATTAGCGTTTTCCTCAACAGGATCAGGGCACTGTTCGGTTTGAGCGCTATCCGTTAAATCCTGAATTTTTTCAGCGTCAGCCGTAGTATTGCCGTTTTTCTTCTCGTTATCTTTCTTGTGACTTGTCATTGTAAAAAACCTTTCTTCAATAATTCTGAAATAACTCCAAATTTTTTTTAATTTACCGTTCAATTTTGACTTATGTAAAGATTTATAATAAAATGTAATAATCCGAAATGTCAACGAATCTAATTATAAAGGATTTTTCTATGAAACTAGGAGTAATCGGCGGAAGCGGGCTTTATTCTATCGAAGGGCTGAAAATCAATGATAAAATCTCTCTTGACACTCCATTCGGAATACCCTCGGATTCATACCTTTCAGGAACAATTGATGAACTTGAAATCATATTTCTTCCCAGGCATGGCGAAGGCCATACAATATCTCCTTCTGAGATAAACCACAGGGCTAATATTTACGGCATGAAGAAACTTGGAGTTTCGCACATTCTGAGTTTTTCGGCAGTTGGAAGCTTACAAGCTCACTTGCCGCCCAAAGACATAGTAATAATAGACCAGTACTTCGACAGGACTAAACAGATAGAAAAACACACTTTCTTCAGAGACGGGATAGCCGCCCATATTCCATTTGGCGAACCAGTCTGCCCTGAATTCAGAAATCTGGTTTTTGAACAGGCCAGAACTTCCATGAAATCCATTTACGGTTCAGGGATTGACAAACCAAAAGCTGTGAACGGCGGCACTTATGTCAATATGGAAGGCCCCGCTTTTTCAACAAAAGCAGAATCAAAATACTATAGGTCTTGCGGGTTTGACTTAATCGGCATGACAAGCCTGGCTGAGGCAAAACTTGCAAGGGAAGCCGAAATCTGCTACTGCGCCGTCGCTATGGTCACTGACTTCGACTGCTGGCATACCGAACACGACAGCGTAAGCGTAAACATGGTTGTCGAAACTATGAAATCAAACATCAAAACAGCTAAGGAAATTCTCTCAAAGACAGTAAAAGCATTCGGGAAACTCAAGAGGAATTGCCCTTGCCCTCATGCCCTCAATGGAGCCATAATGACCTCAAAAGACAAAATAACTCCTGAAATCAGAGCCAGGCTTGATGTAATTGCAGGAAAACACCTTATATAATTATTCAATAATGTAGCACGGGCGTCTCGCCCATAAGGTTTCAGGTTTTAAGTGTTAAATTTTGAGTTTTTTTTCAGCCGTGAGACATCTTTTTTCTTTTCGATAATAGTTTTTCTTTTCGGCCTATGCGCGGGAAGTTTCTTCAATGTCTGCATATGGAGAATACCAAGAGGCGAATCAGTTGTTTTTACTCCGTCTCATTGTCCCAACTGCGGCAAAAACATTACTTGGTTTGAAAATATTCCGGTATTTAGCTGGATATTTCTCAGAGGCAAATGCAGTTCATGCAAAACTCCTATTTCTGTCAGATACATTTTAGTAGAATTACTCACAGGCCTACTTTTTGTAATCGACTATCAAAGAGTAGTATTTCTCGGTTTTGGCATTGAGGCCTTCATACCATACATAGTTGCCACATCTATTTTCATTCTTACTTTTTTTATAGACATAAAATACAGAATTATCCCCAATAAAATCACATATACTGTTATAATCTTTTCACTTTTCTTTTCTTTTCTCTGCCCTGCTTCAGTAAACAGAATCAGCAGGTTTGACGGGCTTTTGAATTCGTTTTTAGGAATGGCCATCTCTGTGCTCTTATTATCTATATTTGCTGTAGCAGGAAAAAAGATACTCAAAAAAGATGCGCTGGGCTGGGGAGATGTGAAATTCATTGGAGCAGTCGGGGCTTGTTTCGGTTTTATTCCTGCTGTTTGGTTTTTTACTCTGTTTGTGGGATCGGTTCTGGGAGTTCTTTTCGGTGCAGGACTAGTACTGTTTCGCAAAAAAGGATTGTTGTCAGAAATACCGTTTGGGCCTTTCCTTGCTATTGGCGGATATACGTGGATATTATTTGGACAGGAACTGACTAACGGCTATTTTGCTCTAATCAGATCTATGGTATTATAGAACAATAACCCAAAACTCAACACCTAAAACCCAAAACTATATTATGTATGTAGGAAGAATAGTCGCTATCGGTCAAACTATTAATGGAAATAATGTCGGAATGTACAGAATCTCTTCCCGTTCTTTCCCCAATCGTTCAACCAAACTATCAGGCAGCAACACTGTGTCTGTCATCCCAAAGGCAGGATTTGAATCGGACTTAACCAAGAACCCATATATAGCATACAATTGCATAAAAATTGCAAAAACATTTGCAGTTATTTCTAATGGTTCGCATACTGATGTTATCGCAGAAAAAATCGATATGGGTTACCCTGCAAGAGACGCTTTGGCTCTTTCATTACTTGCTATGGACTATGAAAAAGACAATTATAAAACTCCCAGAATTGCAGGAGTCATTGCCCTGGATTCCTGTTTGGCATATTTGGCTTGCGTAAAAGAAAACGCTTTGGTTGTGAGAGATTTAAACCTCGCCAAGGGAACTATTTTCTACGTAGCTACTTACGAACATTCTATTCCTTGCACCCATTATAAGGATTCCTGCTTTGATTCGGACAATGTCGAACAGGCAAAAAACTATATTATGGATAAAGGTATTTTCTCTCAGCTTGAACTTCCCGTAACATCTGCGGCAGTTTTATCAAACAGAAACAAGTTTGAATTAAGTTCAGAATTAGCATAATACATCTCATCGACACTAGTCTTGCCGCACATAGGAAAAAAAATATGAATTCTTACAATGTATTTGAAGATTTAAACGCTTCTCAACAAAAAGCTGTTGAAGTAATAGACGGGCCTTTGCTTGTTCTTGCCGGAGCCGGAACAGGAAAAACAAAAGTCATTACTCACAGAATAGCAAACCTGATAAAAAACTGGATAGCACCCGAATCTATTCTAGGATTGACTTTCACCAATAAAGCCGCAAGGGAAATGAAGGAAAGGATAAATCTTCTTCTGGGTTCTGAGACAGCATCCAAAATATTCCTCGGGACTTTTCATGCTTTCTGTATGAAAATTTTGAGAGCCGAAGTTGCTAACACTAGGCTGCACAAGAACTTTACAATCGCGGACGAACAAGACCAAAAAGGAATTATGAAGCTTGCCATAGCCGAGCTCAAACTCAAAGAAGACGATGTGAACATAGGACTATTTAAGTCACTAATAGACAAAGCAAAACAAAGCTTAAAATCTCCTTTACAATGCAAAGCTTCCGCTAAAGGCTACATGGACACCGTGGCAGCAAGTATTTACGAGAAATATCAGGACATTTTAACAGCTCAGAATATGCTGGATTTTGACGATATCCTCATGTACACAGCTGATCTTTGGGAAAGTTCCCCTGAAATCCTCGCAAAGTATCAGGAAAAATTTAAATATATTCTTGTTGACGAATTCCAGGACACGAATTACTCACAGTTCAAACTTATAAAATTGTTGTCTGACAAGCACAAAAATCTCTGCGTAGTCGGCGATGACGATCAGAGTATTTACGGTTGGCGCGGCGCTGTGGTCGACAACATACTTAATTTTCCGAATATGTACCCGAACTGCGTTGTAGTTAAGCTGGAACAGAACTATCGCTCCACCAATAACATTCTTGAGGCAGCAAATGTCTTTATCTCAGGCAACAAGAACAGGCATTCAAAAAAACTCTGGTCAGAAAAGGGGGTTGGCGCCAAGATAAAAACAGCATCCCTTCAAACAGACAAAAACGAAGCCTTCTTTATAGCCAATCAAATACGAAAAGTCCAATATGAATATCCCGAATTAAGGGACAGCGATATTGCTCTTCTGTATAGATCCAATCATCAGTCAAGACTCTTTGAAGAACAGTTCAGAATGAACAAAATACCCTATCGTATCGTCGGATCCAACTCCTTCTATGACAGAAAAGAAGTAAGAGACGCTGTAGCCTACCTAAAAATAGCAGCAAATCCAAATGACGACCAAAGCCTGCTTAGAATTTTGGGGGTTCCTCCCAGAAATTTAGGATTGAAATTCATTGAATCTGCAAGGGCTTTTCAGAAAGGAAACATGCCTCTTCTTAGAGTTTTCGAGTCCCAAGGGTTCCTTAGCACGCTCTCTCCTAAACAAAAATCTTCTGTCAGCGCTTTTACGTCGGTAGTAACCAAATACGTTTCAATGTTTTCCGAAAGCGGCGGGTTGGCTCTAAAGACTAGGTCTTATTTCGATGAAATAGACTATTTAAACTGCTTCCAGAAAATCTATAGAAATTTTGACGAAGCCAACGACAGAAGAGATAATGTTCTTGAATTCATCAACGCTATGGGGCACTTTGAAATGGATAAGGTGTCCAACCCCGAAGAAGCCACTCTGGTGAACTTCCTTGAATCGTTCTCCTTGTCCGATGACAGCGACAAAGTAGAGGGAGATGAAAATAAAAATGCGGTCACTCTAATGACCGTTCATTCGGCAAAAGGCCTTGAATTCCCGTGCGTTTTTATAGTAGGAATGGAGCAAAATCTCTTCCCACATTCACGTGCATTGCAGGAGCGGGACACAGATGAGGAAAGAAGACTCTTCTATGTAGCAATTACGAGAGCAAAAAAATTGCTTTTCCTGACTAATGCAAAAAGCCGTTTCAAATATGGGACCCAGTCTTACCAGATGCCATCGGAGTTTTTGGAAGAACTGCCGGAATCTTTAACTGAAAACCTGACTGTAAGCGATGTACCAGTGGGCGACTCGCATCTTAACGAAGCTTTTAAAAACTTCTATGCCCAGTTTGATTTCAATAAAAACAATGAACCCTAGAAAGCTATAAAGTTGCCCTTTTCATATATGAGAGTGCCGTCCACAAAAATTTTGCCGTTCTTTTTCATATCACACAACATATCCCAGTGAATGGCTGACTGGTTTTTGCCTCCGGTACCTGGAATAGAACGCCCGATAGCAAGGTGAACTGTGCCGCCTATTTTTTCATCAAACAGCATATTCTTGGTAAACTTTTTGATGTTATAGTTAGTACCCACTGCTATCTCACCCACATAGGATGCGCCTTTATCTGTTTTCAATATCTGTTGGAGCAGTGTTTCTCCTTTAGCCGCCGATGACTTTACGACTTTTCCTTTCTTAAATGCCAACTGAATCCCTTCTATTTCGTTTCCGGAATATATGCCAGGAAACGTAAAAGAAATATTTCCTTCTACTGTGTCTTCAATAGGAGAAGTAAAAATCTCGCCATCTGGAAAATTGACTTTCCCGCAACAATTTATCCAACTTCTTCCTTCTATTGACATTTTCAGGTCTGTTCCTTCGGAGACAATATGAAGCTGTTTTTTCGTATCAAGAAACTTGCGGATTTTTTCCTGTTCGGAAAAAACCTTTTCCCATTCTTTTATAGGATTTGTCGCATTTAGCATGCAGGAAGAGTAAACAAAATCAGAATAATCTGAAATAGACATTCCTGCTTCCTGCGCAAGGGCTGCAGTAGGGTATAGAGAAAGACACCATCTGAGTTTTCCTTCAGATTCTTTCCCGTAGAACTTATTCACATATTGCGTCCGTCCTTTTGCAAGAAGCTTAACCTTCTCTGCAGGAATAGCATTAAGGATACGTGTGTTGCTGCAACCATGAAAACTCAGTACGGCATCTGTATAATCTATAGCATCAATACAGCTCTTAGGAGTGTACAATATCTGATCATCATTGGCATTTTTAAGCAATACTTCGCTTAACTCATCTGACACAAGCCTGATTTCAGGGAATGCCCCCTGTTTCAATACTTGCTTATAACACTCCTTAAGCATAGGCAGAGTGGTTACATCGCCCTGAATAAGTACTTTTTCACCTTTTTTAATTTTAAGAGAGTAATTAACAAGTACTTCAGCATGTCTTACAACTCTTTCGTCCATACGTTCCCCCGAAATAAAAATCAACTAACTATAAACCCCAAATTTTCTGCTGTATCAGAGGGAATGTCAAGGCTGAAAGCTTTCGTTCATGCCTTCATTGTCATCACCGCTGTCTCCGGTATCAAAAGGCCTATCAGCATTAAGCTCTGAAGCGGTCTGTTCATCGTCCATCCTGTTATTCATCCACTCATAAGAGCCTCTGGCCTCATCTGTATTGTCAGGATTTGCAGGGCCATGAAATACCGTGTCGTTAACAGCCTGGAAATCCTTATCAATAGCCGAGTCCGAAGAACAGGATGAAAATATGAACAACGATAAAAACGCAATGATAGTCAAACGTATAAAAGACATATTTTCTCCATATTTTTAAGTTTGAATTTTATTTTTAATGTTTTTTGTTTTCTATCTCTTTTGCCGCAGCCTGCGACCTGGAGAGTTCAAATCTGTCAAGGATTTTTTCCTGAACCCATTCCATGTACAAGTATATCCCAGGAGTAACAAAAAGCGTTATTATCTGAGCAAAAATGAGCCCTCCTACGATAACCAGCCCTAAAGATCTTCTCGAATCCCCGTCAGCCCCAACCCCTAATGCTATGGGAAGAGCACCCATTATAGCTGCAAGCCCCGTCATCAGGATCGGTCTGAATCGCACAAGGCAGGCATCGTAGATAGCTGAAAGCATACCATCTCCCTTTTCTCTGTTCTGTTTGGCAAAATCCACCATCATAATACCATTTTTTGCAATAATACCAAGAAGCATGAAAAGCCCTACATAGGCATACAAGTCTAGCGGAGAGTTGAATATAAGCAATGTACCGATACCCCCAAATGCAGCCACCGGAAGTGTGGTAAGCACTGTAAAAGGATGTATATAGCTTTCGTAGAGAACTCCAAGAATTATGTACAAAAGAAAAACAGATACAAGAATAAGAACAGACATTGATGCTATAGCAGTTTGGAACTCTTCAGCTTCACCTTGAAAAAATCCTTTCATACCAGGCTCAAGTACTTTTGATGCCAGTTTATTGATCTTATTCGTAACAACTCCTAACGGCACACCGGGATTAACATTAAACGACAGTGTAGCAGAAACAAGTTGCTGCGAATGCGATACTTGTTGTGGCCCCAGAGTTTCTTTAATATTGGCAACATTCTCAAAAGGAACCAATTGCCCTGTTTGGCTGGATCTGATATAAAGCTTTTTAATATCTTCAGGATTTTTCAGAAATTTATCCTGAACCTTCATAATTACATCATACTGATCCAGATCGGTCGTAAATTGCGTAACTTTACCTTTTGCATAAGCTAACGCCAAAGATGATTCTATATCATTGGCAGTAACACCGAAACTGGAAGCCCTGTCGCGTAAAAGTTCGATAGTAATCTGGGGCATATTTAGTTTAACACTATTCTGGATTCCTACAAGTTCATGCATTGCAGAGAACTCATCCTGAAGCTTTTCCGAACAAGCGTAAACTTCGTCTGCATTTGGACCTATGATCGTATAAGAATATTTAGCTCCTGAAGCAGTGCTTTCTCCGCCAGTACTAATTTTTAACACTGGCATCGGCTGAATAAATGCAAAACCTAAAGGAAACGGGTTATTCATCAACTTAGCCCAAAGCTGTTCTACTACGACATTTATATTAGGCCTTTTTTTCTTATCTTTCAGCATGGCAAACATCATACCAGTGGATTGATCAGCACCTGAAGAAAATCCGGTAATAGTGCAAAACTGCTCTATGTTTTTATTCTCTTCCAATATTTCATTTACTGAGTTTTGAAACTTCTGCATCATTTCAGTGGAAGTTCCGAGAGGAACTAATAGCCCGCCATGAATTACTCCGCTGTCTCCTACCGGCAAAAATCCTTTTGGAACCAAAAAATAAAACCATAAAGTCCCCACTATACAGACAACCCATGCAAACAAGGATAGATATTTTCTTTTGAGAACAAACCTTAACGAAATACCGTACCCATAAATCAATTTCTTTATAAGTGTTTCTATTATAGATTTCAAAGAATATTTACGGTGCTTCTCTTCACTTAACGGCTTAAGTATCCTGGCGCACATCATAGGACTGAGAGTCAACGACACAATCCCTGAGCAAACTACAGCAAGAATAACAGTAATTGAAAATTCCCTGAAAGTTCTTCCGACAATTCCTCCCATAAAAACAAGAGGAACAAAGACTGTAACCAAAGACAAGGTCATGGTCACCACAGTACCTGTGATCTCTTTAGCACTTTCTATGGCAGCATCAAATGGCTTCTTCCCCTCTTCAATCAAACGAACCGTATTTTCAAGAACAACAATAGCATCATCAACTACAAAACCCACGGCAAGAGTAAGAGCCATAAGCGAAAGATTATCTATAGTAAAACCAAGAAGAGACATGATCATAAAAGTCATAATGATGGAAAGCGGAAGAGAAACCGCAGGAATAACGGTGTCTGAAATCCTTCCCAGAAAAATGTATATAACAAGTACGACTAGTATAAACGCCAAAAGCAAAGTGAATTTAACATCATTGATTGATTCTATAATAGTCTCTGCCCTATCATGCATAATAGTTATTTTTACAGCTCCTGGAATTTCTGTTTCCAGATCACTCAACAGAGCTTTAATGTGATTGATAAGGACTATTGTGTTTGAACCTGCAGTTCTCTTAACCATTATAAAAGACGGCTGCACTTTCATTCCGAAGCTGCGGTTAAAGAAGGTTATATTGATAAGATCATTGTTTGTGTTATTTTTCGCGCCCCCGATACTTCCTATCCTTATGGGAGAACCACCAACATATTTAATTATAAGATCGTTATAACCTTTTTGATCAGTAAGTTGACCGTCAGGTTCAATTGAAAAAGCTCTGCTCATCCCGTTTATACTTCCGCCTGGGGTCATCACAGTACTGTTTTGGAGAGTAGTGGAAACCTCAGGATATCCCAAATCATAAGATGCCATCATATCTGGATCCACTTCTACTACTACAGCAGTTTTGGCACCGTAACAGTCGACTTCGGAAACACCATTTATCATGCTTATTCTCTGGGCTATACGTTTGTTCGCTATATCAAACAACGCACCGCTGGCAAGGGAATCCGAGCTTACAAGAATATAAATAACCGGAGAATCAGACGGATTGGACTTTTTATAAGATGGTGGTGAAGGCAAAGAGGGCAAATTGGAACTGGCTCTGGATAAAGCAGCCTGAACGTCGGGAGCTGCCAAATCCACGTTTTTATCCAAATCAAATGTCAATGTGATTTGCGTCTGGCCTTCCGTATTATTGGATATAATACTCGAAAGCCCTGGTATTTGCATACACTCATTTTCGATTGGCGAAGCAACTGCCGATGCCATTGTTTCAGGACTGGCTCCAGGATAAGACGCTGTGATTGCAATAACCGGGCTTTGTACCTCTGGTAAATCGCTTATAGGTAAGGTCAAATAAGATGCTATCCCGAAGACCAATACAGCCAAGACCAGAAGTACGGTCATTATAGGCTTCTTGATGAATATCGTTGATATGTTCATAATTTATATAGCCTGTTATTGATTAGAGTCTGCTGGTATCGGCAGCTTGAGAAGTATCGGAATTCGAATCAAGAGAAAATGAATCTGTTTCAACGATTTCTACGGGACAATCAGGAACCAATCCCATTTGACCTATCGTCACTACACTGTCCCCTGGTTGAAATCTGTTATCACCCGTTATGCTATCTATAATACAATAATCTCCTTCGTCCAAACCCTTTTTCACCCAACAAAGTTTAGCTTTGTTATCTTTGATGGCAAAAACATAATCTCCTTTAAGCCCCATATTTACTGCAATGCGCGGCACCATCATAGAATCTTTTTTTATGTAAAAAATCAGTCTGACCTTAACAAATTGCCCTGGCCATATTTCTTTGTTAGAATTGGGAACAGAAGCCCTCAAATATATTGTCCCCGTTGCAGGATCTACTGTGTTATTTAAAAACTGCAATGTACCCGAGTATTGCCTGACAATTACGTTGTTTCCTTCACCTAGTGACTCCGTAGCCACAATGACCTTTAGTACTCCCTTATTCATTGATTCCCGTAATATGCTGTAATTGCGCTCAGGTATCGTAAAGTCAACGTTGAGCGGGTCTACTGATTTAATATTTACCAAAGTTGGGCCGCTGTCGGCAACTATAACATTTCCAGGATCTACAAGCCTTTTTCCGGTAACTCCATCTATAGGAGAAAGTATCTTGCAAAACTCCAAATTTATTTGATTCTGCCATATCGTAGCTTTATCGGCTTCTACCATCCCCAGAGTTTTTGCATATGCCGCAAGAATTTTAGCATAATCCTGGGCTGCCATCGCTCCAACGGCTGCAAGGCCTTTATTCTTCGTAACAATCCATTCGGCTATATCCCTGTCAGACTCATTTTGTTTTAACTGCGCTATTGATTGGTTCAACACTGCCTGGAAAGGCCTCGGATCAATTTCAAAAAGAACATCTCCTTTTTTAACAAAGCTTCCTTCATCAAAATTCGCTTTGATGATTTTCCCCGTTGCCTGTGATTTTATATCCACGCTTAATTTGGACGAAAGCATTCCAATAGCATCTATATAAATTGGCACATCTGACTTAATTACCGCAGAAGCATGAACAGGCCTTCCTGAAACACTGCTGGATCCGGATTCCTTCTTGGAACATGAAATCTGCACCAGAATCAAACAAAGAAAAAAAGAAACAATAATGAGTTCACGCATTCTAAAGGCAAAATATAAGTTCTTTTTTTTAGACATGATAAAATATGTATCCTTATAATCGTTGATTTTATAAGTAAGTAGCTAATTTAGTTTAAGGCACAGCCACTAATTTTCAATAACTCCAATCAGCCCTTATAAACTAAAAAAAGGTAGTGCTTGCAAATCAAATTCTTTCCATTCTCCGTATGAATAAAAAACCTTCATAAGGAATAACCCTTTAGCCGGCGCTGTATCATATGCGCTGAGTCTGTTTCTAGCCTCAAGGATTTCCTGTACTTTATCTGGTTCTATTCTATTTGTTCCTACCCTGTGCAGCGTTCCCACCAGACTCCTTACCATCTTATATAGAAAACTTTCTCCTAAAAATGTTACGCATATGTATTCTCCAAATGTATTAACTCTTATTTCGAAGACATTTCTAACCGGATTTTTCCCGCTCTTCGTTATCTCAACAGCAAAAGACGAAAAATCATGGACTCCTGTCAGATATGAGGACGCCTTTTGAACAGCCTCGATATTAAAAGATTCGCTAACCTGCCATGCCCATCTGTGAGTGAACGGGTTAGTCTTTCTGCTGTTATGAATAACATAGGTATATGCCTTGCCTTTTGCATCATGCCTTGCATTGAACCCCTGCTCTTTTGTTTCAATAGAGTTAACCCTGACATCAGAAGGAAGAATGCTATTCATAGCCTTTTTGACTGTCTCTGCAGGAATCTGGGGTTTGATTGGAGGTATAAAAGAAGCTGACATTCCAACAGCGTGTACTCCTGCGTCAGTTCTTCCTGAACTTGTCAAAACTATTTTAGAATCGAAAAGATAGCTTAACTTTTTCTCCATAACAGACTGAACTGTCGGTCCATTAGGCTGTACCTGCCAACCGGAATAGTCAGTGCCATCAAAGCTTATATTCATGAGATAAGAAAAAGGGGCTCTTTCAATTTGCTTCTGAACATCGTTTGCCGAGTCGTTACTCATAGGATATTATTCGTGAAACATTAAATCATTTAGCATAATCATAACAGCATAGACAACAGGTGTAAATATGGTTCAAAAAGAGTTGCCCGAAATTATCTTCACCGAAGGACAGGTTCTTCATAATTTCGAAATAAAGAAAATAACAAAATTAAAGGACACCAGATGTATCTCTTACGAAATGGTTCACATAAAAAGCTCAGCCAGGCTTATATATCTGCAAACTGACGATACTGAAAATTTATTTTCCGTAGCTTTCAAAACATTTCCGGTAGATGATACAGGACTGCCTCACATTCTAGAGCATACAGTTTTATGCGGTTCTAAAAGATACCCTGTCAAAGACCCCTTTGTGGAATTGCTCAAAACCAGTCTTGCGACATTTCTCAATGCTATGACATATCCTGATAAAACAGTTTATCCCTGCGCCAGCACAAATGAAGAAGACTTTCATAATCTCTTGAGGGTTTACTGCGATGCCGTTTTCAACCCCTTAATAACCAAGGAACATTTCAAACAGGAAGGACATCACTTCAATTTAGCAAAAGATGAAAAAGGCAAAAGCAAACTTACAGTCGAAGGCATAGTCTACAATGAAATGAAAGGCGTTTATTCCGACCTTGACGGCATAATCAGCAGGGAAGAATCAAAAAGCATAATGCCAAAAACCATATATGGAAAAGATTCGGGCGGGGATCCTGAGAAAATACCGACTCTTACATACAAAAAGTTTAAATCTTTTCATTCAAAATATTACCACCCGTCTAACAGTTATATGATTGTCTATGGTTCTTTTGATGTAAAAAAAACTCTCAATATCCTGAATGAAGAGTTCCTCAGTAAATTCGATACCATAAACCTCAATTTGCCCATGCCTTTGCAACCAAGGTGGGCTAAACCAGCCAGAAAAACCTTGACTTACCCGATTTCCCCTGAAGAAAAAAACAATATGAAATCGGCTGTAGTATTAAACTTTCTAACAAACCCCCTCACAGATACGCTCACCTCATTGGCAATGTCAGTTATAGAAATGTATCTCCTTGACAATGCGTCTTCTCCTTTGCGAAAAGCCTTAGTAGATTCCAAACTTGGAGAAGCTTTAACTTCCTCAGGGTATGGGGATTTCCAACATGATACATTTTTCACGGTAGGGCTAAAGGGAATAAACCCGAAAAGTTCATCCGGAATAGAAAAACTTATCATGACAACCTGCAATGAGGAAGCTCAAAAAGGTTTTGATAAAACTAAAATTGGCGCAGCTTTCCATAAACTTTTTCTGGAATCAAAAGAAATTCAGTCCTCATACCCTCTTACCATTATGGACAGAGTATATGACTACTGGTTATACGATGCGGACCCTCTTACAATGCTCAAAATAAATGAACACCTCGACAAACTTAGAAAGTTAGTTGATACGAAAAAGGATTTTCTTGAGAAAATTCTTATTGAACAGATAGTTAACAATAGACACTACTGTGTTATAAGTTTTGTTCCTGACGAAAAATACCATGCTAAGATCGATATGAAATTTGAGCTTGACATGAGAAAACTAAAGTCAAAGATGTCCAAAGAAACCTTACTTAAAATAACAAATGATGCAAAGAAACTAAAAGAGCTGCAATCAAAACCCAACTCACAGGAAGCTCTCAATACCCTTCCCAGACTCTCCCTTTCCAAAATAGACAAAAAGGGACTAAACTATGGCGTAGAAATAAAAGATATTCAAAACTCAAAACTCATTATCAGCGATGTTTACTCAAACGGAATAAGTTACCTCAATCTGGCTTTCAATGTTTCTGCTCTTCCTGAGAATCTATTTAACTCCATGGCTCTTTTTAAAAGCATCTTTCTTAAAATGGGCACACAAAAGCACACCTACAGCCAGATGGCAGAACTTGAAGCCTCATATACCGGAGGAATAGCGTCCGGATTGATTTCTGATGGCAATTTCAATGATATGACGGCCTATAACCCCTGCGTAACAGTGTATGCCAAGTGTCTAGATGAAAATTTTGACCGGATGCTCTCAATTTTAAACGAGAGTATTACTCAGTGCGAATTCTCTAATGAAAAGCGTCTCAAAGAATTAATCCTCCAAAAGAGAACCAGCCTCAAATCAAGTATCCTCTCCGCAGGTTCAAGCCATGCTGTCATGTATGCCTCCAGATTTCTGACTGAAAATATATACCTCTCGGAAATAACTAACGGTATCTCGCATTTACGCTTCCTTAATAAACTCGCCGATAGCTTTGAAACCGAAAAAGTTTCTCTCATAGAAAATTTATATAAAATCAAAAACTTATTGCTCCATTCCAATTCTTTAACTACCAGTTTTGTAGGCAATACATCTTTTGAGACCACACTTCAAAAATGGCTTCCAGACATCAGTCCGCCACAAACAAATAACGATATTCATAGAGCTTTCAAATTGAGCACACATTCAACTTCCCATCCTTGCGCCATAGCTATGCCAAGCAGCGTTTCATACAACTCAGCGGTATTAAGCACAGTCGAATCTTCACATAGTCACGCTCCTGCAATTTTTCTGCTGGCACACTATCTTACTTATAACTATCTTTGGGACGAAATACGTGTAAAACGCGGCTCGTACGGAGCTCACTCTTCATATTCTATGTTGAATGGTTCTTTTGCATTCAGTACCTATAGAGACCCATGCATTAAAGAAAGCTACGACACGTTCAGAAAAGCTCTTGAATTAGCTACTTCGAAAAAGATAGGACATGAGCAACTCGAACTTGCTATTATCGGCAGCCTGAAAAAGATTGACAGGCCGATTCGTCCGGAAGAAGCAGTAGCTACCTCCCTAAATCGCTATATTAGAAACATAACTAGCGAACTCAGAGAGAATTTCAGAAACTCTCTTCTAAATCTCACTCCTTATAAAGTTCTGGAAGCAGCAAATTCACTCTTGAAAAACGCTGATAAAAACCTCTGCATCTGCTCTATTTCAGGAAGAAAACAGCTAGACAAGGCAAACACAGAAATGAACCCCAAATTTATCATAGAAACAATTTAGAACTTGCGAAAATGAAACAAAGTCGTTATATATAAGTCAAATTACAAATTCCAACAACATTTATAGGGGTTTTACGATGCAGCATGTTATCTCAGTTTTAGTTGAAAATAAGTTTGGAGTTCTTGCAAGAATAGCCGGTCTTTTCTGTGGTCGCGGATACAATATAGACTCTCTTACTGTCAGCCCTACCAATGAAGAAGGGATTTCTAAAATGACCATAGCCACTACCGGTGACGATGCAGTCATTGAACAGATTGAAAAACAGTTGACTAAACTAATCGATGTAATAACAGTCGCAGACCTTACAGGAAAACATTTTATCGAAAGAGAATTGCTCCTCCTGAAAGTAAAGACCGATACTTCAAATCGTTCTGAAATCATGCAGATTACGGAAATTTTCAAAGGCAAGATAGTCAACGTCCATGAAAATGAGCTTACAGTTGAACTTTCAGGCCGCGGCGAAAAAATCGATGCTTTTGCAAAACTCATGAACAGCTTTGGCATCATTGAACTGGCCAGGACTGGCAAAGTAGCAATAGGTAGAAAACCCGGCCCCTCGCATTTTACCGAAGAGATTTAATCCGATTAGGGTAACAATAAAAATGAACAAGTATGATTTTAAAAGAGTGGACTGGAAATCCGATAAAATTCTGGTCTGCCCGAAATGCCTGGAAATGCTTTATCGGACAGACATTGAACACTTCAAATACTGCCCTTATTGTAATTATGAACTGGAACAAGATATAGAAATCGAAGACTATTTATTAAAACCAACCGTTGACAAGTGGATTGCGATCCAACACCTTGCTTTACATGGTTTTAAAAATTTAGAAATGATAACAGGAAACAAAGAACAAACCTTTTTCTAGGTTTATTTGTGATATACGAAGAAAAAACACCCAACACATTTCTAGCCATCATAGTCCTAGCTGTGGCCTTTGTGATACTTTATTCACCATGGAATCTATCTATTAGAGAGTTACTTAGCGAAGAAGGAAAATTCGTGGCCATATCATTGGAGATGAACTTCCTAAATCCATCTACAATTGCGCATGGCGAAACAATGGCAAACACGTTCCCTCTCTTTCCATATGTCGCTGCAATATTTTATAAAGTAGGGATTCCAATAGAAACTGGTGTACGCCTTACTTCAATAATAGCTCTTGCCGGAATGGTAATTACCGTTTTCGTGACTTGTTTCAAAATATCAGGAACGCAGGCAGCTGTGGTTGCTTCTTCTTTTATGATGTCCACAGTGTTAATGCTGGGCAAGGCAATAGATGGAAACCCCTTCACTATGGGTATGACTCTTATACTGCTAGGATGGCTCGTGTGGTATTACTATGCTGCGATAAAGGGTTCTTGGAATAAAGCATGGATATATTCTTCAATATTCTGCGGTTTAGCTTTTTACACAATCGGCTGGTCTGCTTTCTTTTACTTCTTCCTGCCACTGATATTCTCAAGACGGCCACTGACTATCTGGAAAAAATTAAATACGGCCGGGTTTAAAATAGGCATGGCTATTATTGCCGTTTTTATCTGTCTATGGATGTTCTCCAGATTCGATAATGTTAACCCAATATCCTTAACTACAAATGGCTTATCGGCATTTTTTACACTCGCCTATTTAGAGGATCTTATTATTTTTCCATTCCAACTGGCTTTCCGGCTATTGCCATGGACTTTTATCGCTTGGCCTGCTTTTTGTGTGGCATACCATCCTCTGGATAAAAATCCCATCTTCAGCAGATTTCTTAGAACCATATTTCTGTCACTTTTCTTTTTTTTGTGGTTTTCGCCGGATAAAGATGCCAGGCTCAGTCTCCTACTTATTGCACCCCTAGCAATCATGGCAGGTATGAATTACTGGTTAGCGGTTCGTAGAAATGGCTACATTATTCACTTCCTGGTGTCAATAATTGTTTATATTTTTACTGCATATAGCGCAATTGCATTCTTACTCTTCATGCTGCCAGAGACAATTTGGGCCAATACTGACTTCTTCAAAGTCCTGCAAGCCGGAATATTTCGAAATGGCATTGCTTTCTTTTTCTCTCATAACACCATGGGAATATACCAAACATTACTGGCATTATTAATTGGTCTGGCAACAATTCTTTTCAGAAAAAGAATAAGCGTTTGGCTTCATTCTCTATGCGCAGGTTTGATTTTCATGCTGTGCTTTTGGGCTGTTACAATTCCCTACAGGAGTCAGAATAATGAAGCAAAACTTGTCGCTTCCCAAATCAAGACCGATTTAGGCAATGAATTTACCAAAAATCTAACCATATACAAAGGTGCCGAGATAGCAGATATGTATGTCCTTGGAGCTTATATAGGCTGCCATATCAAAAAAATTCACTCTTATGATCAAATTCCCGACACTCTTAAGACAGTGTATCTTTTGTCTTTAAACCCACCAATTTATCCTGAAAGACAATGGACAAAGATATCATCCCTTGTGTATAACGATAGAAACATATATGTTTGGAAAGGTGTTGAAGCGCCGAAGAAAAACGGGTTGGAGCTCTGAGATGGAGAAAAAAATCCCTCTATTGGGAATAAATCATCAAACTCTCCTTTCCATGTTGCCTGAAGTCCCTGCATACAGAATAGACCAAATACTTGATTGGGTGTACAAAAAGCATATCACCGACCCAAATCTTATGTCAAATATCCCAACAAACCTTAAATCTTTGCTTTATAATAAAACGGCTTTTGAATATCCGAAAATCGCTGAAAAGTCTATAACTTCCGACAGCACTGAAAAATTCCTTTTTGAACTCGAAGATTCCAACTACATAGAAAGCGTAATCATCAAGTCTCCAGATAGAATTACCTTTTGTCTAAGCTCGCAACTAGGCTGCCCTGTAAAATGTCGCTTTTGTGCCAGCGGAATGCCTGATTTTATCAGGAATCTTACTGTTGCTGAAATACTGGGACAGTTCATCGGACTTGCTAACTACATAGAAAAACTCCCCGACAATGTAGTCTTTATGGGCATAGGAGAAGGTTTACTGAATTTCGAAAATCTGATAAGCAGTTTGGATATAATTTGCTCGGAAAAATATATCCGATACGCCCAACGAAGAATCACTATCTCTACGAGCGGACTGCCTAAACAGATCGACAAACTTGCCGATTTGAAGAAACAGTACAATCTGGCAGTCTCTCTCCATGCTCCTGACGACATAACAAGAGCTAAACTCATACCAGACAAAACCCGTTTTCCAATAAATGAAATACTTAAATCCTGCGAGCGCTTTTTTGACAAGACAGGCCGAATGGTTACCCTTGAATACACTTTGATAGAAAATATAAATGACTCACTAAAACAAGCCGAACAACTTGCTGAAATTGCAAAAAAATTAAAAGCAAAAATAAATCTTATACCTTTCAATAAAGTCGATGGATGCGAATTCTCGAGGCCGTCAAGAGAAAAATGCACTGCTTTCTCAACTTTCCTACAAAATTGCGGAGCACTTGTGACTTTTAGATACGAAAAAGGTTCCAATATAAACGCAGCATGCGGGCAGCTTAGATCAAAAAAAATAACATCTAATAATTCATTATAAAGAGTGCCTTATGGAAAATTTAGTCAGAGAGTTACTTATTAAAATTGGAGAAAACCCTAATCGAGAAGGGCTCGTCAATACCCCTGAAAGAGTATCAAGAAGCTGGAAATTTTTGACAAAAGGTTATTCAGAAAGCATTGACGACATCATAAAAGATGCTGTTTTTGACGCAGAAAGTTGCGATATGGTCATTGTCAGAGATATTGAGTTTTATAGTCTTTGCGAACACCACCTCCTACCCTTTTACGGGAAATGCCACATAGGATATCTGCCTGATAAAAAAATTATCGGAGTAAGCAAACTTGCAAGAATAGTAGACGTTTTTGCCAGACGACTCCAAATTCAGGAAAGATTATCAAAACAAATAAGCGAGACCATTATAGAAAAGATAGGTGCAAGAGGTGTCGGAATCGTAATTGAAGCCCAGCATATGTGCATGACAATGAGGGGAATTGAAAAACAACATTCAAAAATGGTAACTTCCTCTATGCTTGGCCTTTTCAGAAAGTCGGCATCTACAAGAAATGAGTTTCTTAACCTCATCTCCCAGCCAAGCAGTTTCTAATTAACAAAGTTAAACAATAACTCGTTTGCTAGAAACATCTTTTATGTTACATTGCATTTAGAAATACAAGAAATATCTCCATAAAAAAAAGAAGAAAATTAAATGAAACTACCAGAACTTAAGATAAGGCATCTCATGTCAAAATACCCTATTATCCAAGCTGGCATGGGTGTTAGAGTAGGAAATCCGGCCTTAGCTTCAGAAATAATAAAACTCGGTGGGTTTGGCTCTATAGCCAGCGTAGGACTTGGAGATATTACAAGGTCTAAAACTAATTTCGTCTATGAGTCAAACAAAGTCCTTATTGAAGAAATCAGACAAGTCAGGAGTTCAACTAACGGAATCGGCCCTTTAGGTATAAATGCCATGGTCGCAATGTCCAATTATGAGGAAATAGTTAGAGCGGCTGTCTCTGAAGGTGTCGATTTTATAGTTTCAGGCGCAGGACTTCCTATCCTTCTACCTGAATATACAGGCGAAGCAAATATCGCACTCATACCTGTAGTGTCTAGTGCCAGAGCACTGAACATCGTTCTTTCAGCATGGAAAAGAAAATACAATAGATCTCCTGATGCAGTAATAGTCGAAGGACCAAAATGTGGCGGTCACCTTGGATTTTCTATGGAACAAATAGAACACCCCGATACTTGCTCTCTAGAAATCCTATTTAAAGATATCAAAACTTCCCTTAAATCTTTTGATTGCGATGTTCCTATACTGGCAGCAGGAGAAATAGCTTCAAGAGACGACATCGAAAGACTAATTAAAATCGGGTACAGCGGTGTACAAATAGGAACTTATTTCATCGCTTCTGAAGAAGCTGGCATGCATATTAAAAGCAAAAATGTCTATGTAAATGCACAAAAAAAAGACTTGCTTGTAATAAGAAGTCCTGTCGGACTACCAGTGAGAGTTTTAAAAACTCCATTAGTAAAGCGAATTCTAGAAGGAAAAAGAGAGCAATTTTCGTGCCCCTATCAATGCCTCAGAACCTGTAATCCGTCCAAGGCTCCTTTTTGTATAGCAAAGGCTCTTCTTGCAACATGGGCAGGTGATGTCGAGAACGGCCTGTATATGGCTGGACATAATATTGAATCTATAGACAAGATAATTAAACTTAAAAGTTTTTTTGACACTCTGGATTGACTTAATACTGCTAATTATTTGTTAAAATCTACATATATTGATTGTTATTGATATAATTAAGGTAAAAAAAGGTTGTGTTAATATATGAAAAACAACATTGTCATAACAGGAAGAGGTTTGGTTACTCCGTTAGGTATAGGTTTGGCTGCCAATGAGGAAGCGTTAAAAAATGGCAGAAGCGGAATATCGTTTATGCCAGACTGGAAAGAACGTGGCCTTGAAAGTCAAGTTGCAGGAACAATAGATGAAACAAATCTGACTTGTCCCGTACTTGATAAAAAAGCGCTCAGATATATGCCTTCTCATGCTATATACGGCACGATAGCAGCATATGAGGCACTAAAAGAATCCGGCCTTGAAACTGATTCGTTAAGGCACAGGAAAATAGCTATTATTCTAGGGCATGGAGGAAGTACTCATACACATGTCTACGATGGAGCCAGAATACTAGTAGAGACCCATAAATCAAAAAGAATGTCTCCTTTTACTGTCCCGAAAGTTATGCCATCTTCAGCAGTTGCCAACATTTCGCTTGCCTTTGGAATCAAAGGTGAAAGCTTTGCTGTAAGTTCAGCCTGCGCAAGCAGCGCTCATTCTATTATGATTGCCACTAGGCTTCTCCAGAGCGGTATATACGATATAGTCCTCACTGGCGGAACAGAAGAAGTAAACTGGATTCAGGCTCTTGGTTTTGACGCCATGAGAGCCATCTCGCGGGCATACAATGACAATCCACACAAGGCGAGTCGCCCTTTCGATAAAGCAAGGGATGGATTTGTGATCGCATGCGGATCTGGAATCATGGTGCTTGAAACTGAAGAACATGCAAGAAAAAGAAATGCCAGAGTTTTCGGCAAAGTCGCAGGCTCTGCAGGCAACAGCAATACTACTGACATGGTATTCCCTGATGCAGACTCTTGTTCACACGTAATGAGAGATGCTCTTGAAGACGCAAATTTGAAACCTTCTGATATAGACTATATTAATACTCATGGCACATCAACCCCTGCCGGCGACCCTATTGAAATAGCCGCTATTAAAACAGTATTTTTCGATTCGAACAGAGAAGTTCCTATAAACAGCACAAAGTGCTTAACAGGGCACATGATAGGAACCACCAGTTCAGCTGAACTTATTTTCACCACTCTAATGATGGAAAAAGACTTCATTTCTCCAAATATTAATTTGGATAACGTGGAAGAAGACTGTTCTTGGGCAAATCTTCCTAAGGAAAGACTTTCAGGCGTAAAAATAAAACACGCCTTAAAGAATAGTTTTGGTTTCGGTGGCACGAATTCTTGCATAATCCTCTCTTCTATGGACTAACCAGGCAATGAACATCCTGGGCATAGAAACAAGTTGCGATGAAACTTCAGTATCCATAGTCCAAAATGGACATAAAGTTCTTTCTAATGTAGTTTCATCACAAATAGCAAAACATGCCATCTATGGCGGAGTAGTCCCTGAGTTAGCTGCAAGAGAACATCTTGAAGCCTTGGAACCTGTTACTGACCAAGCTCTGAAAGACGCCTCTTTGACTATTGAGAATATTGAGGCCATAGCCGTAACCAATGGTCCAGGACTAATGCCAGCCCTACTTGTCGGATTATCTTTTGCAAAAGGAATTTCCTCAAAACACAAATTCCCGATAGTCGGCGTGAATCACTTTATAGCTCACATCTATGCTGCATTTCTAAACGATGCAAATTTACTTTTAAGCAATCCTGAATTTTATCCGATTATGTCCTTGGTCGTATCTGGCGGGCATACATCTCTGGTATTGATAGATAAAGACCAGACGGCCAGAATAGTTGGAACCACCATTGATGATGCTTCAGGAGAGGCTCTCGATAAAGGTGCTAAAATCCTGAATCTCGGTTATCCGGGCGGCCCTATAATTGACAAACTCTCAAAAGAAGGCAATGCAAATGCTTTCCATTTTCCTAGATCTCTTACAGGAGGCGCAGGAAAGCCCCTTGCAGAAAAAAACCTGTTTAACTTCAGTTTCAGCGGGCTTAAGACAGCCTTGCTCCATCATGTGGATAAATACAAAATTGAGAACATCAAAGATCAATTACTCTTTGATACAGCAGCATCCTATCAGTACGCTGTGGTGGATGTACTTTGCATGAAAACCATAAGAGCTGCAAAAACTTTTAAGTGTAAGTCTATAGCTTTATGTGGAGGTGTGGCACAAAATTCTCTGCTGAGAACAGAATTACATAAGAGAACCCCTCATAATATGAATTTTATACTGACTCCGAGAGAGTTTTGCGGCGACAATGCTGCAATGATAGCAGGTTTGGGCTTCCACTACCTTGAACTGCCAGAAATTAATATAGAAATAGACGCCTTTTCACGCCTTCCGGAAATTACGAAAGTCCCATTCGTCCCCGCAACTTTATAAAAGATGCTTTGCTTTTATTACAAAAGCCACACAATTTTTACGCCCCATTTTCCCAGTGAGTACTACTTGGCTTCTTTCTTTTATATTGGGAGGTAACTCTCTTTCATAGTCGCTAGTTCGACAAATATAAATCGTACTAGGTGGCATCTGGCTCATTTTTTTAAAACCATACATATATTTCTCAAACCCATATAATCTATTTTCCGATTCAGCTTTGATAGTTTCTTCACGGGAAGATGAAAGAAGAGAAAGAATATCAACTAAAACCTTTTGTTTAAAATTCAGTTTAGTTTCATGAGGAACCTCTGCCGTTGACGAATCGAAACCCGGCATGATATACAAAGGCTCAAATATCTTATCTGCCGGGATATTAATAAAATATTTTAAATCATCAGTATCAGGGCCCAAGTCAAAAAAACATACCTTTGCATCGTCTCGTTCCCTTAATTTCTCAACTTTTGATACGAAACCCTTTGCCGATATAAAAGTACCTTCTATAGGTTCAACTATCATTATTTGTACTAAAATCATCATTAAAGCCGCTGATAAAATTAGTGCAAACTCTAGTTTCTTTTCCTTATATTTCTTAAGTAGGTAAATAACAAATATACAAAGAAGAGCCAAAGAAATAATAGTAAGTGGAACATTAAAACCGATATCGATCTTCAGGAAATATAGTGCGAAGAGGGCGCAGACAAACAACGCAAGGCATAGGAATGGGGCAATCCTGCATATAAAGAAGAAAATCCTTCTAAAATATTCCAAGACTTTTAACTCACCAGGGTTTATAAAAGCTATTCCGGAAAGAAGAGCAGCCGGAGGCATTATTGCGAGGATATATCTGGGATTTTTGGCGCCGGCACATGACATGAGAAACAGTATTGAGAGCATCCACACAGATACGCTTCGAATGAAATAAAAAGTATTGTCTTCTCTGTGTGCATTGAGTGGCCTGATTATATTCCTCAGGTAAAGCAAAAATACTGCAAGAGCTAAAGGGTATGTAAGCGCATATGCCCCGACACAGCTCGTAAAATAGTAATAAAAATGGTCATTGCTTTTCATTCTATTGAATATTTGATCTTTAAGGAAGTATGCCACCGTATTGAGCCCATCAAAATGATTAATAATCAAGATGAGAAGGACTAGACATACACATGCTGAAATTGCAGACACAAAAATACATAGTGCCAACTTCTTCCAGTCTAAATTAACCAGATAGTAAGAACAGATAACAACTGATGGAATCATTACACCAAGCAAGCCACGAAAAACAAACCCGAAAAGCAGACATAGGGGAATCCAGAAAAGCCTCTTGTTACGTTTTTGCAGGTCAGACGAATAGACCAGATAAAAGGCCAGAGTGGCAGCAAAAATCACATATAAATCTATTGACGGGTTTCTGATAACAGACAAATACTCTATCGAGAGAAAAGACATTAAAACTGCATAGAGTCCTAAAGTTCTGGATATACTGCAGCCTATGCGGTATATAATAACCAATGTCAGAGATGATATAATAGCTCCAGGCAAAGAGAGGGAAAATTTATTTACATATTCTCCTCCTAAAGAAGACAAATACATCAATATCACTCCTGGCGAGAGATAATCCGTGTAACTTTGTCCCCAAAGCGTAGGGAATATCTCTATTCCATATTTCTTCATATCAACTACAAATAGAGCATACCTTGTATCAATTTTTATAAACTCAAGCCCGTCAAGACCTATCGTATAAACAACTATTCCTAATAAGAATATCAGAACGGTTATTGTTTTATTGCTCATAAGAAGCTATCAATCCAGTTATATTTGAAGTTAGTCGGTGTCCATCACAATAATATCTTAGAAAAAATCAGCAGCAAGCAATAACAAACTCATAAGGCCAAAAAAGAGGCAGTATCTCGAAGAACACATTTGGCCAATCAACAAGAATGGATTCGCTGGCACGCCTTCTGCTTTCCAACTACACGCTAAACATAATTTCGATAATTTCACCAGGCTGTATTTTGTAATCACGATTTACCATTTTGGCTAATCCCTTAGCTTTGCAGTCGTTAAAATTATGACACTTCATGTAGTCATCAAAAGAAACAACTTCGCCTCTGATAAATCCACGGGCAAGGTCGGTATGTATTTTTCCTGCACAAGTGACTATGTCAGAGCCTATTTTGACAAACCATGCATGCGATTCCTTTGGGCCCGTCGTATAGAAAAATGTGTATCCTGCTTTATCCAGGACTTTTGATATAACGGTATTGCCATCATCATGAACATCAACTTTAACAAAAGGCTTTGACGAAATCGGAGCTGAAAGCTGCAGGGTTTTATCCTCTTCTTCAGTCAATTCTATTTCGCAAAGAGGTATTTCTTGTTCAAGAAACCCCATGCATCTTGTCAAAAGTTCCTTTTCAGCAGCATCTTCTGTTCGAGAAAGTCTGGTTTCCAGTTTTTCCATATCAAGAATAAGAATATCAAGCGCCTTTTCTCCGGGAATGGCTATTGCATCGACTTGAACAAATTCATCCTTTATAAACTCAGCAAAAAAAGGAGATAATTTCTTAGGTTTATCTTTCTTCTCCAAAGCAATAAGGTTCTGGTCAATATATTTAACTTTCCCTTCCTGCAAATCCATCCCTGTGAAACCTATTTTCATTTTTGCCCTTTTGATTTTTTAATTTAATTTCCAAACAAATAGTTTGTTACTGACTAGAAACAATCTAATAAAACTAACCTGTTCATCTACAAATCGCAAGTTCGCAATCTTAAGTTCAGAACCTTCTCTTTCCTATTATAAATCTGAAATGCAATTCACGTTCTTGAGAATATTCGGATCGTTCACTTCGACATTAATTATTCGAGCTCTTAAATCTTTTATTAACTGCCTAAGGCCGCCTTCATAATCAGGCGATACAAGGCGTGCAGCAACAAAGTTTGGAATTATAATCGGATGGCCCGGTGTAGAGTTATAAACAGGGCGAACCACCACTTTGGAATCGTATCTAAAACGCTCTGATAGTTTTGATATTGTCTCACTTTCAATAAATGGGTGATCTACAGGAAGAATCAAATACCCATCGAAATCAGGATTTGCTTGAAAAGCATAAAACAATGAAGAAACCATTCCGAGTTCGGGCGTAACGTTGTTTACAAAGGAAAGTCCTTGCATTTTTATGTCAAAAGATTCTCTTTTTACACAAATAATGGAGTCGAAAAAAACTCCTCTGAGTTTTTGAAGTATTATCTCCAGAAAAGTCTTTCCTCCGTATTCGATTTGCCATTTCGGCATTCCGATGCGGCGGCCTTCACCGGCAGCAAGAATTATTGCCGCAGAAGAAACTTCTTTCTTTTTCGGCTTATCCATGCAGATACATGAATACCTTTTCAGGAGTTATAGGCAACGATAGTGGAATATCTTTATCTTTCCTAGCACTCCTTAATGCGCTAAGCAGAGCAAAATAAGCGCCCAACCCATGAATGAATGGAGGTTCACCCACAGCCTTGGAATTGCAGACTGCATATGGGTTCAAAGAATTCTCTAGCAAATGGACATTGAAAATTTTAGGGCAAAACTTCAAGTCAGGGATTTTATATGAGTTGACTGCCGTAAGGATTTTACCCTTTTCATCATATTTTATCTGCTCTATTGTTGCCCAGCCTATTGCTTGTATAACTGCACCTTCGATTTGGCCTTTGTCGATATTATGGCTCAACGGTGTGCCTACATCGTGAACTACATCTACCGAATCAATATCATAAGTTCCTCTTATGCAATCAAGCGTAACCTCGGTAACAGATGTTCCGTAGCTGTAATAAGCAAAAGGCCTGCCTCTTTCTTTTCCCCTGTCAACATATATCCCTGGTGTAGCGTAAAATGCCCTGCATCCAAGATCAGTCCTGTCCCAGTAAGCATCGTGGACTAGTTGTTCCCACCCATAATCGGTTCTTGCGCTTTTGAGATACACAATTTCATCTTTTATAGATATTTCGTCAGGATTATTGTGATTGAATTTTTTTGCGGCAAAAACCCGAAGCCTCTTGAGAAGAGTTTCGCATGCATACTTAGCAGCCATACCATTTAGGTCTGCTCCTGTACTTGCAGATGTCGGCGATGCGTTTGGGATTCTTGATGTGTTGGTGGTTTCGACCTTTATTTTCTCTTTTCTCACAGAAAGAGTATTAGACGCTATAAGAAGGATTTTCATGTTAACACCCTGCCCCATTTCAACAGCGCCTGTACTTACTGCTACAGAACCGTCAGCGTAAATATTTACTAAGGCACTCCCCTGATTAAGCGCAGTCTGGGCAAAAGAAATACCGAAGCATACAGGAATAACCGCCAATCCTTTCTTTTTCTGAGAGTTAGTTCTGTTGTACTCTTCTATAGATTTTAATCTTCTGGCGATTCCGCCTGAGCGTTTGTCCAACTCTTCCCAACATCTTATAGCATTGGTTTTTTCAAGCTGCATGCCATATGGGAGAAAGTCTCCGTCCATAAGCAGATTCTTTCTTCTAATAACACTAGCGTCCAAACCCATCAGTTCAGCCGCATGAAAAATCGCCGATTCTATAACAAAAACGCCTTGAGGTACGCCGAATCCTCTGAACGCATTATTTGAAGGCAGATTAGTTTTGCAACTAACTGCAGTGGCTCTTAAATTCGGAATGTTGTAGGAACTCGAAACATGTAAGAAAGATCTGCCAAGGACAGGAAGTGAAATGTCTGCAAACGCACCAGCCTGCTGATATAAATCAATCTCATAAGCAAGTATTTTACCTTCTTTATTGAGCCCGAGCTTATAGTCAAATACATATGGATGCCTCTTTCCGGAAGTAGCTATATCCTCGTTTCTTGACAACACCATTTTGACAGGCCTTTTGAGTATTCTGGCTGCCACTGCCGGAGCGACCACCCATATAGCCGTTGATTCTTTGCCGCCAAACGCACCGCCAAGCCTTCTTATATCAAGTTCGATTTTATGCATAGGCAATCCAAGGACTTCAGCCAAGTGATGCTGAAAAGCTCCCGGAGACTGAACGCTTGCGTGTACTTTCATGGAATCGTCTTCACCAGGCACAGCTAAAGCCCTCTGCGTTTCAAAGTAGAAGTGTTCCTGCGGGCCATTTTCAGCTGTGCCTTCAGCTATATACGCACATTTTTCCCAAGTTGAATCAATATCGCCTGTAGTAATAATCCTTCTTGGAGCATGAATCATCCCTTTCCTGAAAGCCTCTCTGGGATTGAAAACACCGTCGCTTTCTTTAACTTCAAGCTCTATAAGTTTCAATGCCTTTTTCGCCTGTCTTTTGGTCTCTGCTACAACCATAGCAATCGGCTGGCCTACATATTCCAACTCCTTCACTGCGAAGAGAGGCTGATCCTGAATCATATGCCCGATTTGATTTACACCAGGAATATCGCTGTGAGTAAATACTCCTGCTACTCCTTCTGCTCTTTTGGCTTTCGAAACATCCAGTCTTTCTATCGTTCCTTTTGCTATCGGAGACAGAAACAAAACAGCGTGAAGCAAACCCTCTGTAGCAGGGATGTCATCTACAAAAATCGACTTTCCGCGTACATGCATTTTTACATCTGAATTTCTCATCTTAGCACCCCTCCCCTGAACATTCATTTATCGAAAAGAGTTTATTAAAATGCGCGAATACCAACTGCCTTAACAGGAGTTTCTTGTATTTCGCAGTACCTCTTACGTCGTCTATTGGAGAAACTTTTGAAGCGGTATATTCTGCCATTTCTTTGACTAAGTCAAAAGATATTGATTTACCTTTATATATATCCAACCCTTCGATCTTCATCGGGATAGGGCCTACTCCTCCTGCTGAAATCCGTAAATCGGATATTACTCCGTTTTCATCAGCAGCAATGACAATAGAAGAATTCACCGCAGCTATATCAAGTATCTTTCTATTGGAAACTTTCTCAAAATTGTACTTTGAATCCTGGCTTTGAATAGGAATGACTATTTCCTTTATAATCTCACCTTCGGAAAGATCCAACTTTTTGTAACCCTTGTAAAATTTATCCAAAGCGACAGTTCTTATGCCATCGCAACTCTCCAGCACTAACAAAGAATTCAATGCTAAAAGCATAATAGTTATATCGCCTATAGGAGAAGCATTTACTATATTGCCTGCAAGGGTTGCCTTGTTTCTAAGAATCATGGAAGAATGAAGAAGCAGATCATTCTTCATGTAAGGAAAGTATTTATTAACAACACATGAATTTCTGAAAGCCTCAAGGTTTGTCCCTGCACCGATATGCAAAGAAGAGTCATTGAGCCTAATATAATCCAGGTCTTTTCTTTCAGATATAAAACACAAGCCTGTTTCCAATAACTCATCAGGTTTTTGAACAAATAAATCCGTACCGCCACCTACCAATTTCGCGTTTTTTGTAAGTTTGCCTGAACTTTTAATATTCAAAGACCTAAGCCTGTCCGGAATTTCGGCAAAATATTCAGGGATAACTTCATTGTCTACAAGAACACTTATTCTATCTTTTTCGGTGCAGTTCTTCTGCTTAAGCGCATCGGATAGCTGTCGAGCCGCATTTCTTATTGATACATATCCTGTGCAACGGCAAATATTCCCATCCAAAGCATCAACAGCATCGTTATAGGAAAAATCTTTGCTGCTTAAAGCAAAATAAGTAAGAGATAAGACAATCCCCGGAGTGCAAAAACCACACTGGGAAGCGCTATTGTCAAATATAGCCTTCTGAATAAGATTAAGCTCCTTTAAATTAACGCCTTCTATGCTAACAACATGGGCACCGTTCACATCGCCGATCGGCAGAATACATGAAGCAGCCGACTTATAAGATACAACTCCGTCCTGCCCCAAAGTCCCAACAAGAACAGTGCAAGCTCCGCATTCGCCTTCTTTACATCCTTCCTTTGTTCCCACCAATCTCAACTCATCTCTGAGATAATCAATGAGTATTGTCCCGGGATGCATATTTGTTTCCATAACCTTATCGTTAACAACAAACTTAAGCATAAGCTCCCCCCGCTATTTATTTTTATGAATGGCTGAATGTACAAGAGACCTTGAAAAAAACAAGCCTGTCTCTATCTTAACCCCCTCATCAGTACTATTATACTCATTCTTAGTTATTTTATTACATTCAATTTAATAAGGGAGATAATAATGTCGGACAAATTCGCACCCATATCAATGGAAGCACTAACTCACTGGATATTCACAGAATTAAAAGAGAAAAAGACAATTTTCGGAATTAACCAGGATCTATTTTTTAAGCCAAAGTCAAATGACAAATTTAAAGTTGATATTTACGGAACAAAACTCGAAACACCCTTCGGAGTAGCAGCAGGCCCACACACTCAGATGGCCCAGAACATAATTATCTCATGGCTATCAGGTGCAAGATTTATCGAGCTTAAGACCGTCCAGACTTTAGACGAAATCGAAGTTTCCAAACCATGTATTGATATGCAGGACGCAGGATTCAATGTGGAATGGTCACAGGAACTTAAAATACACCAATCCTATGACGAATACATAAGAGCCTGGGTACTTATTCATGCTCTTCACCAAAAGCTGGGCTTCCCCGGCAAAACTCCGGGAATAGTATTCAACACCAGCGTTGGTTATAATTACGATGGAATACAAAAAGAAAATGTGCAGTGGTTTCTCAAAAAAATCCTTGATGCCGGTTCGCTTAAGGATGAATGCATAAATGTTGTAGCAAAATATTTCCCGGAAGTCAAAAAAATTGATATTCCTTCTGCTATAAGTAACAACATCACTCTTTCGACAATGCATGGCTGCCCACCGGCAGAAATAGGAAAAATAGCTTCCTATTTAATCAATGAATGGGGGTTTAATACCAACGTTAAGCTCAACCCCACCCTTCTCGGGCCCGATACTTTAAGAGGAATACTCAATAAAAACCTGGGGTTCAGAGAAATAACAGTCCCTGACTTAGCTTTTGAACACGATCTTAAGTACCCTGACGCTCTAGTTTTGCTTAAAGATCTTCAAGCTAAAGCCGATAAAAAAAAGGTAGCTTTCGGGGTAAAACTCACAAACACTCTTGAAGTCGAAAACCATAGAAACCTCTTCGACAAAAAAGAAAAAATGATGTATATGTCCGGCCGCGCGCTGCACGCTATCTCTGTAAATGTCGCTAGAAAACTTTCCAATGAGTTTAAAGGCGAACTGATTATGTCCTTCGCAGGAGGTGCTGATTGCTATAACGTGGCAGAATTGCTCAGCTGCGGAATGAAAACTATCACGGTAAGCTCCGATATACTCCGTCCCGGCGGATATGGCAGAATCCTCCAATACATCAAAAATACAGAAATGGCCATGACTAAGGCTAAAGTTTCCAGCATATCAGATTTTATCTGTAAAATAGCCAAAGGTGAAAACTCAGTTTCATCAATTAAGAACTATGATAAAAAAGTCAAAATTGCAGCTTTATGCAACCTCAACAAATACGCCGATTCAGTTGTTACCGATCCGCTCTATATGCGGGACACTTATGAAAGGAAACATTCAAAAACCACAAGAAAACTTGAGTTCTTTGACTGTATCAAAGCCCCTTGCACCGATGAATGCCCTGTAAGCCAAAAAGCTGCTCAATATATTGAAAACATAAAAGAAGGCAATTTAAAAAAGGCTTCCTCCATTATGAGAGCAGATAATCCTCTTCCGACAATTCTCGGCAGAGCGTGCAACCACCAGTGCGAAACAGCGTGTACAAGATCTCATTATGATGAACCCATTGCCATAAGAGAACTCAAAAGATATATAACAGATAAAGTTCCTTCAGGTAAATTTGAAATAGAAAAAACAAAGAACATTAAAGTTGCAATAATCGGAGCAGGCCCGTGCGGACTGTCAGCCGGATACTTTCTGGCACAGAAAGGTGTTTCAGTTACTCTATTTGAAGAAAAGGACGGCCCGGCTGGAATGGTTTATCAAACAATTCCTAAATACAGGGCTACAGCCAAGTCCATTGGGACAGATGTGGAGACTATCAAAAAACTTGGAGTCAAAATTGAATGCAGCAAAAAAGCCGGCAGGGATTTTTCTGTTAAAGACCTTAAGAAAGAAGGTTTTAAATATATTGTTGTTGCCACTGGAGCTCAAAACGGAATGGTACTGGGTATTGATGGCGAGAAATCAAAAGGGGTTATTGACGGCATTAGTTTTCTAAGATCCGTAAAGGAAGGAGGAAAAATCGAACTCGGCGCTTCAGTCGGAATAATAGGCGCAGGTGACGTGGCTATGGATTGCGCAAGAACAGCTAACCGTATGACAGGCGGAAAGGTTTCCGTTATCTACCGTCGTACAGTCGAGGAAATGCCTGCTCATAAAGAAGAACTCGATGCTCTTCTTGAAGAGGGTATTGAGATAGTAGAACTGACTGCTCCAAAGGCCGTACTATCCAATAACGGGATTATTTCAGCCTTGAGATGTTCAAAAATGACTCTTGGGGAAAGAGACGAGTCGGGCAGAAAAAAACCTGTCGAAATTCCAGACTCGGAATTTGATATTCAACTGGATTCTCTAATCGTTGCTATAGGGCAAAAACCAAATTTTGATTTCCTTAAAGGCCTTCCCGTCATTTATAATAAAAAAGGCTATATCGATGTCGATCCGCTAACAATGCAGACAGCTGTGACGGACATTCTGGCTGGCGGGGATGCCATTGATAACGGTCCTGTGACGATAGTCAAAGCAGCCGGAGACGGTAAAAAAATAGCATCAAGCATTATTGCGTTGGAAACGAAAAAAATACCTGTTGCAGAGTCTGTCGCAAACGTCAAATGCAACTACAAGACTCTGATGAAGAAACGAATGACCAGAGAATTCAGAGTCGAAGTTCCGGAATTGAGTGTAAATAAGAGAAACGGCTTTGATGAAATAATTTCCACCCTGTCGGATAAAGCCGCAATAGATGAGTCAAAAAGGTGCCTTCAATGCCATAAACTATGCAGCACATGCACAACAGTTTGTCCAAATAGAGCCATGTTCACTTACCAGACAAAGGCAGAATCATTGAAACTTCCAATAATCAAGATAACTGCCGATAAGTCCTATGCAGCAGGAGAAGAAACTTTCAGCCTTAGCCAGAGTTACCAAACTGCAATATTCACTCCATTCTGCAATGAATGTGCCACATGTTCTACTTTCTGCCCGACATCAGGAAGCCCGTATAAGGACAAACCAAGATTCTATCTCGATCTCAAAGAATTCGATGCTGAAGATAACAATGCGTTCATGATTTCTAGTGGCAGAAACGGGAGTTCAATACAGGCAAAATTCGATAAAAGCCTATACAAACTTTCAATTTTAGGCTCTTCTATAATTTGTTCCAACAATATCGCCGATATCAAATTGAATAAAAACTTCGCAATTCTGGAGTGTAGTTCAAAAACAAAAAAAGCCGCCACACTGTCTCTTAAGAATTTCGCCATCATGTATGAACTTCTGAAGAATGTAAGAAAATCCATGCCAGGCCTACCCTGTGCTATAAACTAATTTTTAGGAGTAAATACATTATGAATAAATCCCTATTGATAAAGAACGGCACGGTTATAACTCTTGGCGCTAAAAACTCAATCATAGAAAACGGAGCCGTTTTGGTAGAGGATAAGCTAATCAAAAAAATTTCTAAAACCTCTGACTTCAAAAATCTGGATAGTTCAGTAGAAATTATAGATGCGAAAGGCAAACTTATAATGCCCGGTTTTATCAATCAGCATATGCACTTTTACTCAACGTTCGCCAGAGGCATCATGCCCAAGCAGCCGGCGGCTCAAAACTTCATTGAAATCCTTGAAAAACTCTGGTGGCCTCTTGATAAGGCATTAAATGAAAAAGACATTTACTACAGCACCTTGGTTCCTGTGATAAATGGAATAAAGGGTGGTACTACTACATTCTTTGACCATCACGAGAGTCAAGGAGTACAAACAGGCATAATGGATACTATAGAACAGGCCGTCAGAGAAGTCGGGGCCAGAGCCAACCTGTCTCTTGGAATATCGGACAGATACGGCAGGGGTGAAGCCGGAGTAAAAGAATGTATCCGTTTTGTAGAAAAGATTAATAAGCACAAAAGATCAAAAAAAGACGAGCTTATTACTGCGATGTTTGGACTTCACGCCCTTTTTACTGTTAATGAAAAAAGCCTGAAAGAAGCTTCTGAAGCAACAAAATCGCTCGGTGTCGGCTTCCATGTCCACACAGCTGAAGATATTTCCGATGAAGTGGTAAATAAAGACAGATATGGCAAGAGAGTTATCCAAAGGCTCTTCGATGCCGGCGGACTCGGCGAAAAAACGACAGCCATACATTGCATACACCTGTCTGACGAAGAGATGGACTTACTGGCTTCTACCAACACTGCGGTTGTCCATATCCCTCAATCTAATATGAATAATGCCGTCGGTGTAGCAAATGTTCTGAAGATGCTTAACAAAAAAATATTAGTTGGCCTCGGAACAGATGGGATGAGCCCATGTATGCAAGGTGATGTAAGAACAGCTAACATTCTGCATAAATTAAACAGCAAAGACCCGAGAGTATTTTTCTGCGAATCCTGCCAGTTGCTTCTTGAAAACAATGCCAAAATTTCCAATAGATTCTTCTCCAAAAAAATCGGTTCTCTGGAAGAAGGCAGCTATGCTGATATTATTATCGTCGATTATTCCGCACCTACACCACTTACAGAGAACACTTTCTTCGGACATTTCCTATTTGGAATCTGCGAATCTGGCGTTAATACCACTATTGTTAACGGCAAAGTCCTTATGCTGGAAGGAAACCTCATTGATCTCGATGAAGAAAAAATCTTCGCCGAGAGCAAAAAACAGGCTCAAAACTTCTGGAGTAGATTCTATAAGAAGTAGTATCTTTAAATGCCAAAAATAAAACGTCTCATAGAGAAGCATAAGGAGAAAAAACTGACACATTATAAAATTAGTTAAGGGAGAACTTCAAAATGAGCAATGCAGAATATATTCGTCTGGATGAAGCCAAAGGCAGTGTTTTACCCTGGAAATCATGGGGTCCCTATTTAAGTGAACGGCAATGGGGTACTGTAAGAGAAGATTACAGCCCAGACGGAAAGGCGTGGGATTATTTCCCTCATGACCATGCGCGCTCCAGAGCTTACCGTTGGGGAGAAGATGGGATTGCCGGTATTTCAGACGACCAACAGCGTCTGTGTTTTGCGCTGGCTTTGTGGAATGGCAAAGACCCTATCCTTAAGGAAAGGCTTTTCGGGCTAACAAACAGTGAAAGCAATCACGGGGAAGATGTAAAAGAATATTATTTCTATTTGGACAGCACTCCGACCCATTCGTATATGAAGTATCTTTACAAGTATCCTCAGGATGCTTTCCCTTACGCCAACCTTGTAGAAACAAGCCGAAACAGAAATCGAAACGAATTTGAGTATGAACTGTTAGACACAGGAATCTTTGATCAAAACCGCTACTTTGATGTTTTTGTAGAATATGCTAAAGCCTCGCCCACAGACATTTTAATTAAAATCACTGCACACAACAGAGGGCCACAGAAAGCAGGCCTGCATGTTCTGCCAACTCTATGGTGCAGAAACAAATGGTCATGGGGGGAGAATGCCGATAAACCTTTACTGAAAAGATCTGGAAACGCCATAAGGGCAAGGGAAAGTGAACTAGGAGAATTCTTCCTACACACCGAAAAAGATGCTGAGCTTATCTTTACCGAGAATGAGACTAACAATCAACGTGTCTTTGGCAGCCCTAACAAAAGTCTTTACGTAAAAGACGGTATTAATGACTATATTGTCGACGGCAGGCGCTCTGCTGTAAATCCGAAACAAGAAGGCACAAAGGCGGCAATCTACCATTTTTTAAGTATAGAACCTGGACAATCTCAAGAAATCCGATTCCGTCTCCGAGCCGGAAATAAAAAGGAATCTCAAGAAAAAAACGTGCTTTTCGGTTCCTCTTTTGAAAAGATTTTTACAGCCAGAAAAAAAGAAGCCGATGATTTTTATAACACTGTAATTCCGGCTTCACTCAATGAAGAACAATCCAACTTAATACGCCAGGCGCTTGGCGGCATGATGTGGAACAAGCAGTTCTACAATTACGATGTAAACAAATGGCTCGAAGAACGGGGATTTGACAGCTTTAACTCATCTATTTCATCTTCAACTCAACGAAACCATCAGTGGCACCATATGCTTAACAGCGATATAATCTCAATGCCTGACAAGTGGGAATACCCTTGGTACGCAGCCTGGGATCTTGCTTTTCATACCCTTTCGCTTAACCTTATAGACCCGGATTTCGGTAAGCAGCAGCTTAAACTTTTGCTTGATGAGCGTTATATGCACCCAAATGGACAAATGCCTGCATACGAATGGAATTTCAGTGATGTCAACCCTCCTGTACATGCATGGTCTGTCATTTTTACTTACAATATTGAAAAACTGCAAACTGGCAAAGGAGACATAGAATGGCTCAAAAGTTGTTTCCATAAATTACTGCTGAATTTTACATGGTGGGTTAACCGCAAGGATCGTTCGGGGAAAAATGTATTTGAAGGGGGATTTCTGGGACTGGACAATATCGGAGTATTTGACCGAAGCGCCCCGCTTCCTACAGGAGGATATCTTGAACAGGCAGACGGCACCGCATGGATGGCGCTTTTCTGTCAGAACATGCTCGATATCTCAGGCGAACTGGCAATGACGGATCACGGGTACGCTGAAATGACTCTAAAATTCGCCCAACACTTTCTTTGGATAGCTTCATCAATGACACATCTTGGAAAAAATACCGGTATGTGGGATGAAAATGACGGGTTCTTCTATGACGTATTGCGATTGCCCAATGGCGAGGCCGAGAGGCTCAAAGTCCGGTCGATAGTAGGACTTCTGCCTTTTTGCGCAGCCACATCTTTTGAGGGAAATCTCCTGGTTAAATATCCGGAAATAGGAGACAGAATGGAAAAGTTCCTCAACTCCCGCCCGGAACTTAGCTCTTCTATTCATGACATATTAAAACCTGGCGTAAAAGGACGGTACCTGAGCTCAATTCTTGACGAAACAAAGCTGCGCAGGGTACTTTCAAAAATGCTTGACGAGAATGAATTCTTAAGCGAGTTCGGCATCCGCTCTCTTTCCCGTTACCACGCTGACAACCCCTATATTTTCCGTGTAGGCAATGAGGAATACAAGGTGTCATACCTTCCGGCAGAGTCTGACACAGGTATGTTCGGAGGCAACTCAAATTGGAGAGGGCCTATCTGGGTACCGCTAAATGGACTTATCATAAGAGCACTGCTGGAATACTACTCCTACTATGGAGATGATTTTACGGTAGAATGCCCTACTAATTCAGGCAACTATATGAACCTATTTCAGATCGCCAAAGAAATCTCCGACAGATTAAGCAACATTTTTCTAAAAACTGCTGAAGGGCGTAGGCCTGTTCACGGCGGCTCAGAAAAATTTCAAACTGATCCCTATTGGCGTGATCTCATATTGTTCTACGAATATTTTCATGGTGACAACGGTGCAGGACTGGGTACAAGCCATCAGACTGGCTGGACTGGAACTATCGCTACACTTATGTGCTTCTTTGCTACTATAAGCACTGAACAGATGCTTTCCGGAGGAATAATTGAAAATTCCGAGGACTCCACTCTCTCTGGAGACAAGAAGAAGTCAAATAAACCTTAAAATCAAACCTCCTATGAACGAGTCACAAATACTCCGTTATCCTATGCTCTATCAGATAAATACACGCGTATGGATTACTGAACTATCTGAAAAATTGAGCAAACAGGCGACTCTGGACGATATTCCTGATAGAGATCTGGACCGCATAGCAGATATGGGGTTTGACTGGATATGGATGCTGAGTGTCTGGAGCACAGGAGATGCAGGACGGGAAGTTTCACGAAGCTGCCCAGAATGGCAAAAGGAGTTCCGTGAAACGCTTCCCAATTTACATAATAGCGATATTGCCGGATCAGGTTTTGCCATAACAAGTTATAGTGTGCACCAAAATTTAGGAGGTGATGCGGCGCTAAGGCGTTTTCGTACACGGTTACGTAGGCGTGGCATACGTTTAATGCTTGATTTTGTTCCCAACCACACAGGTTTGGATCATCCTTGGGTGGAAGAACATCCTGAATATTACATTTCAGGAAGTAAATCCGATATAGAACAAAAACCTGAAAACTATACCAGAGTTAAACGCAAAAAAGGCGACCTCATTCTAGCATATGGGCGCGACCCGTATTTCTCCGGATGGCCGGACACACTCCAGTTAAACTACGGAAACCCTGACCTTCAGGAAACTATGCAAAGAGAACTTACAAAAATTTCCGCTCAATGTGACGGACTTCGCTGCGATATGGCAATGTTGATAATTCCGGAAGTCTTTCAAAACACATGGAGAATTTCAATTCAACCCTTCTGGCAAAAGGCTATAAAATACGTTAAAGAAAAGTTTCCTGAGTTCTGTTTCATGGCTGAAGTTTACTGGGATATGGAATGGGAATTGCAACAGCAGGGGTTTGACTATACATACGACAAGAAACTTTATGATACCCTGCGTAATTGTAATGCTGGCAATGTCCGTGCACATCTCAAAGCCGGACTCGATTATCAGAGCAAAATGGCCCGTTTCATGGAAAATCATGATGAGCAGCGCGCAGTTGCTGTTTTTTCCCAAGAAATCTATAAGGCGGCGGCAGTCATAACATATTTGACTCCAGGGATGCGTTTCTTTCATCAAGGACAACTCCAAGGGAAAAAGAAAAAAATATCACCCCATCTCATACGAGGAGCAGCCGAACATCCAAACAAAGAAATCGAAGACTTTTATTGCAGTCTAATGCTGTTGTTAAAGCAAGAAATCTTCCATAAGGGCCATTGGGAATTGCTTGAATGCTTACCTGCATGGGAAGGGAATTGGACTTGTAATTGTTTTGTGTTGTTTGCCTGGCATGATCTTGAAGATGAACTGATTCTTATTGCCGTAAACTATGCCGCAAATCAAAGTCAATGTTATGCCCGTCTTCCTTTTTCGAATCTCGCTGAGAAAAATTGGAAATTGCAAGACTGCCTTAGTAAAGACATATATGAAAGAAACGGCTATGATTTACTGAGCAGAGGCCTTTTTCTTGATATGCCTGCGTGGAAAGCGTCTCTATTTTCATTTAAAAAATTGATCAATTGAAGTCTAACTGCTCCAACTCATTTAGGGGCAGCAAGCACAATGCGTTTGCCGAGAATCATGCAGTTGAAAAGGATCCTTCCTACTTGGTCTCTGGTCAAATATTCATTGCTGAGAGCTGTCTCGCTTAAAGAGACAACTGTATTGTTGAAAACATCGTAGAAATGAAAATACAATTCATCATGATCCCAGACCTCTTTATTTGCTATGTCAATGTCTGAATTGCAGTGAATCGCAACCTTTCCGCTCTCCCAATATGCCCACACATCATTACCAATTGGAGATATCGGAGCTATATGGATTACGTTCTGTTCTTTTTCATCGGAAAGAGAATCCTTCACATCGTATTTTCTCAGACTGGTTACTTGTTTCTTCATTGCTTTGCGCATCCTTGCCAGAAGTTCAGAGCTTGGAAACTCTTCCATATTTCTGGTTTTGAAGAGATAGTCTCTTAGCTTTTTTATATCTATGTTTACTTTTGTGCATTCCGAAGGGTTCACCCCTTCCGTAGAGGCTCTTGAGACATTAACTATCCTGTAACCATTGCTTTTAACAGTTTGATTGAGCTCCTCGACTCTATAATCTGCTTTTTTGACCTTCACAACGATGTCAAATGCAGGAATAATGATTTCGGCATACTTGCTTTCATCTCCCGCATCAAGTTTAGGATTAAGAGGTCTAATGAGGCATTCAACAACTTTGGCATTACAATTTTTTTCAATATCAATCTCATCAAGATACCATCTGTAAAGATAACGCAGGACTTCATACAAATACACACGATTTGTTATGTCATTTATATATTCGTCCTTTGCCATAACTTCATTAGATGCAGCTCCAGACGTAGAAGTTTGAAAACAAATCAGAAGTGATAGTATTAATGCAAAAAAGTTTCTCATATTGGTTACTTCCTTTTTTTAAGAGTAAAAAACCGGTTTCCGCCTATTGCTCCATTGAAAGTATTTGGAATCGAAACATAATCCCCGCCAGGATTATAATAATCCCGGTTTGTCATCCATGAGTAACCGCGTCCGGTCACTTTTATCTTGTTGATCACATACACTTCCTTAAATACGTCAATATCATTTATCCTGAGATAATTCATGTAATTACGTGATAAATCCCTAGCATAGCTCAGAAGTTCGGAAAATTTGCCAGGTTTGTTGCCGCTGTTTGCGATTTTAAGAAGATACTCTATTCTTTTCTGAACTCTATCTGCAAAAGCCGGGTTCCCATCTTTTCCTTTATAAAAGCCTTCGCATTGTCCTTCTGCTGTGATTATACCTATTACGCTTTTAGCCTTGGTATTAGCCACTTGAAACTGCGTGTACCCGGCAGGGATCTCATGAAGCCGATTATTTATCACCCAAAGAACCTGAACCATCCCTCTCTTGCTGTCTTCCACGCTCTCGTAACTACGTTCGCTCGGAAAAGGGTTTTCATTTATAAGGAGGTATGCCAGATAGCCTGCCTCAGTGTTTGGCGAATCCAATTCTACAAACTTAGCAGCGTTCATACAGACGCAAGAAAGCAAAAAAAATGCAATAATGTTTAACTTTCTAAATAGCACGCACTTCCCTCTAGCATTTCAATCTCTGTTGTCTATGGAGATTTTGTTTGTAACTCTAACATAGATCATAAATCCATGCTACAATAGTATATCTATTATGTCTGTAATTTTTTCAATTTTCTTATATTTTTCTCCAAAACCATGCAGGTTCGCCTCGTCTATAGCCTCATGTGTCCACAATTCTTTTGATGGAATATAGATAGCACACCCGCCAATTTTCAATACAGGCATGATATCTGACTTTGGAGAGTTGCCAACCATCAGGAAGTTTTCAGGTCTTACTTTGAATTTAGATATAAGTTTTGAATAAGTCGCTTCGTCCTTTTCGTGAACAATTTCGATAAAGTCAAATTTATCCATAGCCCCGGAACTGAAGAGTTTTCTTTCCTGCTCCAGGGTATCGCCTTTGGTAATAAGTGCCAGGGGATATTTTCTTGAAACAGCACTCAAGGTTTCCTCCACCCCATCATAAAGAAGTACTGGATGCTTCAGTAAGGATTTAGCAAGATTGTATATCTGAAAAAGCTCTTCTGTGGTAATTCTAAAGTCAGTAATACTCATAGCTGTTTCCATCATAGACATACAAAATGATTTAGTGCCATAACCGCAGACTGGAAGATTCTTAATTTCTGTTTTAAGCAATTCATCAGGAATGATATCTTCCGTCACATACTTTGATAAAATCTTTACAAAAGTTTTTTCGGCAGTCTTATATTTAGGTTCATTATCCCAAAGAGTATCATCCGCGTCGAAAGCCACCAACTCTATATTTTTAGAAACACTTTTCTGCTTCATTTTTTCTCCACATTTCAATTCTTTAAATCATCAGATAAACTTATCTATGAAATATACCCAGCCTGCACCCAATATCATTGAGAGAATGCTAACTGGGATACCGGCTTTGGCAAACTCCCAGAAGGATATTTTAAGCCCCTTGGATGCTGCAGCATCAACTACTATGATATTAGCCAAACTGCCAATCACAATAAGATTACTGGAAAGCCCGCTGGCTATTGCCATGAGTGACCCTGAAAGAGAATCGTTAGCATAAGGCAACAGAAGCATTACGCTTGGCACATTTGAAACTAAGTCGCTAAGAAGAGCCGTGACCACAAATATGACAGATGGCTCACGTAAATCAAAACCTTGTCTGCTTAATTCATTGACAATGCCCTTTGGTATCCCTGTTGAATTCATAGCAGCATTGACAACAAATAGCCCAAAAAAGAGAATAAGTAAATTCCAGTCTATTTTCTCGAGCATTTCCTGAGATTTAAAGTGAGCATTCATCAAAAGAAATGCCCCCGCAGTAATGGAAATAAGCGCTCTGTTATTCTCTGTAAAAATAAATAAGCCTATTACAATCGTGATGATAAGAAGTGCTTTTACGGATTCTGATTTAATTAGCGGGATGGACGAGAGCCTCATTCTGTCGCTATTTTTATTTCTTCCAATATCTAAATTCCACGAATTTCTATACATCTTTACTAAGACTGCCCACCCAACTGCAAGGGAAAGAACCGCTGGCACCCCAGTGTAAATAAAAAATGACACAAACCCCAATTTTAACTTCTGGGCTATTAGCATATTCTGGGGGCTGCCAACAAGAGTCGCTACGGAACCGGAGTTTGTAGCAAAAGCTATCCCAAGCAAAAATGGAATCGGATTGAGCTTCCTGTCTATACAAATGCTTAAGATAACAGGAGTGACGGCTATAGCTACTACATCATTTGTAAGAAAAGCCGACAAACCTCCTGCCATAACAGTAACAAGAGCAAGAAAAATGACCGGAGAAACTTTTAGTTTCCCCACCCATGCGGATATTGCCGTATAAAGCCCGCATAAATCAAACTGCTCCGATATTAACATAAGGCCAAAAAGAAGGGCAAGCGTTTCGAAATCAACACTTGCGAGCGCAGCATTGGGGGTAATCAAATGTCCGGCAATAAGAACAACAGCACCTATTAATGCTATTGCCGCACGATTAACCTTAAGGAAAGGCAAACCTCCAAGCATCATTCCAATATAAACAACAGAAAATATTATTACAATCGTAGTCACAATATCAATGCTGCCTGCTTGGCTGTTTACCTAATACATCTACTATGGAAAGGCAAACTTTGTCTATATTATGATGATTCAGACTGGCTATGTTCATTCTCCCTGACAATAGCATATACACTCCATAATCTTCTCGGAGTTTCATAACCTGCTCCTGCGTCAGAGAAGAATAGGAAAACATCCCTTTCTGCTTGGTTATAAAGCAAAAGTCCCTGTCGGCTCCGTACAATTTCAGAGTGTCGACAAACATCTGCCTGTATGTTTTTATTCTCCCGCACATGGATATAAGTTCCTGTTCCCATAGACGTTTTATATCAGGATTAGTAAGCACAGTCGTAACTACGGCAGCCCCGTGAGATGGCGGGTTGGAATAATTACCCCGTGCGCAAAGCTTGATCTGTGAAATTACATTCCTTGCCTCCTCTGCTTTCTCGGCAGATACCATTAAGGCTCCGGCTCTCTCATTATATATGGCAAAATTTTTTGAGCATGAATAAGAAACAAGAAAATCTCTGTTCTTCTTAGCGAAAGTTTTAATAGCAAAAGAGTCTTCATCCATGGAATTCCCCATCCCTTGATATGCAAAATCGAAAAAAACAAGAAATTTTTTCTTTGACGCAATGTCTGATACCACCTTCCATTGTTCTTCACTTAAGTCAGTACCTGTCGGATTATGGCAACACGCATGAAATAGGACCACATCTCCATACGGTACATTATTTAAATAAGATGTTAGTTCGTCAAACTTCACACCTTTAGTTACCGGATCATAATAAGGATAATAAAGAGTTTCAACTCCTGCATGACAAAATACGTTGGCATGATTTTCCCATGTCGGGTTGCTGAGATGTACCTTGGATTTTGGATTAAATCCATGGATAAAATCAGCAGCCAGCCTTAGAGCCCCGCTCCCTCCTGGTGTCTGAATTGCTTCAACGCATTGCTCTTTTATTAATTCATGATTTTTACCCAAAATAAGCCTTTTGACAAGTTCACAATATTCAATTGAGCCTGCTATTCCGACATAAGTTTTCGATTTCTCATTCTGAAAAAGGTGCTTCTCGGCAAGCTTTACCGACTCAAGGATCGGAGTGTTGCCTTCAGCATCTTTATATACGCCCACAATCAAGTTAATCTTGTCTTGCCTAGGATCTTTTTTAAAGACATCAAAAAGTCCAAGAATAGGATCATCAGGTGTCCATGTCACATCTTTGAAAATCATAATAAAGTACCTCCGCTACTTAAAATGGTGTATCGCTTCCTATATAACATTTTATACCATGAGCCATAAAAGTTTCTCTTATTTTTAAAATATCTGAATCTCGCGGTATGATTAAGCCATCCAAAAAGTATTTCCTGCCAAGCATCGTAAATTTGTCCATTCCCATATGATGCAAAGGAAGAATGTTAACTTCCTTACTAACCATAGGTAAAGTTTCCATAAATTCTATAAAACCATCAATGCTCTCTTCCGAATCATTGTATCCCGGGACAATCACTATTCTGAACACAATCCTCCCATTGAATTCAGATGAAAGGAACCTGGCATTTTCAAGGATAAGTTTATTGGAAACTCCTGTTCCTTCTATATGCCTGAAATCATCTATGTGTTTTAAGTCGAAAAAAATCCAATCCAGGTAACCGACAGCTTTTTCATAAACTTGCCTTGGCATAAATCCGCAAGTCTCAACCGCAGTATGTATATAACTATCATAACAAAGCTGCAAAAACTCCAAAGCAAATTCAGACTGCAATAACGGCTCCCCTCCAGTCAAGGTAATCCCTCCGTCTTTACCCCAGTAATCTCTGTCTTTTTGCACTCTTCCGAAAAGTTCTTCCACAGACAATTTGTAGCCTGCAATTCTGACAGCTGAGCCACAGCAAACCTTTGCACAAAAATATTTATCACACGTGCTGCACTTGGCTCTGTCAAAAATAAGTGAATCAACATCAACCTTGATAGCATCGAATTGGCATTCTTTAACGCAAAGCGCATCATGAATGCATTTTTGTTTAAGGTATAACGGTTCAGGAAATATATTCTGACCTTCAGGATTGGAACACCATTTGCACTCCAGGGGGCATCCTTTCAAAAAGATTACAGTCCTGCCTCCAGGCCCATCATGAACAGAATAACCCTGTATATCAAAAATCGTCCCAAATATTGATGTATTTTCTATAGCCATCTAAAAAATTCGCAAGTCGTTGCAGTCATATCTGGATAAGAATCAGAAGTATCCATGCATTTTCCTAAATACTCATTGGATTCGGATGAAGTAAAGTTAGCGCAAAACTTGCACTTCTCCGCCTTCTGGAATTTTTCGGTAGCTTCCTTGTCAGGCAAAATCATCTCCTTAGACAGTTTGCATATCCCCTTAAAGACATCTATCGGCAAATAAAACTTACAATCCTTACATGTGTATTTCATGGATTTCATAATCCCCCCCTTAAAGTTTTCCATACTCAGTTCTGGCAATCACTTCATCTTGAATCTGCTTGCCGAGTTCTGCCCAATATTGAGTAAACCCTGCCACTCGCACCATCAGTCCCTGATAATTCTCGGGATGATCCTGCGCATCCTTCAACATTCTTGAATCGACTATGTTGAACTGCACATGGAAACCGCCTTTCCGCATGTAAGCCCTGATCATTTCAAGGAATTTCCTGGCCCCCTGACGTCCAGATATTACCGTAGGATGAATCTTCATGTTCAACTGAGAGTTTTGGGCTAAAGAATGATTATAACAGACGGCCGAATTAAAGAGCGAATATGGCCCGTTTTTATCAGTCCCAGGATAGGCAGAGACTGACCCGTCCGCAAATGTCGTTCCTGACAATCTGCCATCAGGTGTGGCGAGAGTCACAGCTCCCATGGGTGCATGTGTCGAAACTGATATTTCGCATGCATACAGAGGTTTATCATAGAGAGACCTGTAGTCATGACACATCTTACAGTACCATTCCTGCCAATCTTTAAATATCTGGTCAACATACTCATTGTCGTTTCCGAATTTAGGAGCATCCAAGCTGGCTTTATGGATAAATTTCCATTTATCATAGGATTCCTTTTTGACTTGGTCTATAAGAGAATAAGAACCTGTTTCCTGAGCAGTTTTAAATCCAAAATTAGCCTCAATTGCGATTTTATATTCTGCAAGAGAAAAAGCCTTATCATCATACACGTTTTTCTTAAGCGAAGCCAGTGAGTTAACAAGGTTCACAGAGCCGCAGATCTCGACATTGAAAGTAGTATTGTATCTGCATCCCATCAAACCTATGTCCTTGCCGTTATCCAGACAGTCAGGTTTCATGAATGAATTAACCACTGATGGCGATATCTTTCTCCACGCATCATGTTGAATATTATTAGTGAGAGTCAATACCTCGACACTCCGACTGAAATATTTCTTAAACGCATCCCACAATCCTTCATAGTTATCAAGATTGCATCCATGCGGTTCAAAGATTTTTTGTCCGGTTCTCTTGTCGATTCCGTCAAAAAGGACGACTTCAAGTATTTTGGGAAGAGATATAAAATGAACACCTACGCTGGTAGCAGGAGCTGATCCACCCGGGATGTAGTAGAGCTTTTCATTATACTTTAGAGGCATCCATGATCCAGGAGAAGTTTCAAGGCACCCACCTATGGACCAAGCCCTGACTTCTTCGCTCTTCATTCCCTCCTCTGCATAATTATTAAGGAGAAACTCCATCGCTACCTGATTATTTACCCAAGCAGGGTAGCCGGCGCCTGTTTTAACACATTCGACTCCTTTCAAAAGGAACTCTTCTGACAATTTCTCATCATAAAGAAGGCTCAGTGTAGGCTGGGGAGTAGCACATGTCATACCTGATTCCAAAATAAGCATTTCAAGTTCGTTTACTGCGCTTTTGCCGTCCTTGGCAAGGCCTCCAACGCAAAGATTGTTGAATGTGTTGCCGGATAGTACCCCTCCTACGACTCCCATTGAAGCAAAACAGTCGAGTTCGGTAAACTTCATCCTCATGCATTCCAGGAGCTCTACGGTTCTATCTTTATCAATCAGGCCTTTCTCCATATCCTGTTCCCAGAACGGATAAAGTACCTGTCCAAGCCTTCCTGGTGAAAGACCCGAGATAGCATCTTCATTTAGGATGGCGCAATGGAACGTCCAAACCATCTGCAATGCGTCATGAAAGCTTTTCGGTGGTTTGGATGAAAGCCTTTTGAGCCTGTCTGCTATATCCAAATATTCAACTTTCTGTTTTTCATTATTCTCAATAGAAGCCATAAAGACAGCTTCATTAGAATAGTTAAGCATCCATTTTTGTATGCCTTCAAGCACGCTGATGACCGATTGATAGAAGTAAAGCCTGTCCATTTCCGGATATCCTGCTACATTGGCTATACCTTCTTTGCAAATATCGATTATGCCATCAATTCCATATTGTAGAGGGTAATAATAGTTAGCCACTTCCCTGCCCTGAGGAAGCGTATATCCCGAATCAAACATACAAATCACAGACCGCATAATGGCTTCTTTTTCCTTGTACCCCGGCACATACTGCTCATATTTATGTCCAACATCATCTACTGACTTTTTCTGCCACTTCCTGGCCGTTTCAATCATGATGGCAAGTTCTTCTTTTCTGACTCCGAATTTGCCGGCAATGGAAATTACATTGCCTTCGCTTTTTGTTACATTACCGCCGCCTTTTCCCCATGTGGTGACTTCATCAGCGCTGAGCTTCCCCGATTCCAGAGCCTCTTTGTACATCTTGTCTTCCGCTGCCATAAAATAAGATTCGGAAAGCCACGGCATCGGATATGACCCCCTTAAATATGATGCTTTACCCATTACTAAGAGTTCTCCGGGGTAAATCACCGCAGTAAGATGAGTGAATCCTGATTTAAGGGCTTCTCCTCTCCTTATGATAGCAACATCTCCTTCAAGCTCTTCCCATCTTCTGGTATACCAATACGGAAACTCCATGGAAGCGGAGGATTTAGTTTCAAAATAGAGTTTCTTGGCATTTTTCGCCCTGGATGTTGGCTCCTTTATTATCTCCCTATCCTGAACAGGCTCATCTTCGTGGGCAGAGCCGTAATAGTTTGTATTTTTAAAAACACTATCATCTTTCATCACTAGTTTCCTCTATGCAGAAATATTATTTAATAATCAGCGGACGGCATACATATCCACAAAACTACATAAACAAATAATCCTAACCCGCCAAATAATACGGAACACAAAAACATCGCCCTCCAAATCCACGAAGGAAGCGCAGTATATTCACCCAAAGCACCGCATACTCCGGCAATCACTCTGTCTCTGTTAGATTTTCTTATATCCCTGAAACACTTATATTTGCGACAGTTTCTATTTTCATAAAATCCGTTCATTTCAAACCCTTTAGTTTTATTAACCCTTCTGTTACGAATTCAGCTTTAATGAAGGTTTTTACCGTAATTAAATGCTTCAATATTCTTATCAATTACAGATTGGTCTTTCCCTGCAAATCTTTCTTTTATTGTCTGATGCCAAATTTCATCGGTAAACGGAAGTCTTTTTGAAGCCGCGCCAAGAAGAACCATATTGCTGGCTCCTTTGCTGCTAAGTTCTTCAGAAACCTTGTCTGTATCAATCAGCAATGTATTTTCAATCTTATTAAGTTCTGAGATCAACATATCCACGTTTGGGTAAATAGGCATGTTCCTGACAGGAGAAGTAGAACATATTACTGCGGCATCCTTGGCTAGCAGATTAAAATATCTGAGAGCTTCAAGAGGCTCCATTCCCAATAGCAAAATAGCCGAACCTTCAAGTATAGTCGGGGAACTGACTTCTACTTTGTCAAAAAGTATATGGGCATTAACGGATCCCCCGCGCTGGCTCATCCCATGTACTTCCGATTGAATCGCAAAATATCCCGACTTCCAGGCTGCTCCCATAATCAACTGTGAAAGAGTTACCACTCCCTGACCGCCGACTCCTGCTACTACCACGCTTGTTGGATTTGATACATATTTATCATCCATAATCATATTCTCCTGTATTCTTAGTTTTTTTCTACCCGACGGTTCTTAGCGGCCTGAACACACTCGCGTTTAAAAATTATGACGTCCGGCCTCTCTGCCTTAAAAATCTCAGTTAATTTTTTTACATTCTCTTCGTGATATTTCGGCAGAGGAATAAGAGTGTGGATCTGCTCTGGCGGCATGCCAAGGCCTTCAATGGCTTTAACGATATCCCTATTAAAAATCGTCCTCTGCTGCCCGGTCATAGCAGTAGTCCCGTTATCCATGATTATCAAATTGGCATTAACATTACTTGCGGCTATGCTGAGCAATGACTGAATCCCCGAATGAAAAAATGTGGAATCACCTATAACGCCTACGCTTGGAGACATCCCTGCCAAAGCCGCACCAAATGTCATTCCGACCGATGCTCCCATAGCCACAGTAGAATGGATACATTCATGAGGCTTTTCGTATCCCAGAGTGTAACATCCAATATCCCCGAACACTCTGAAGTCATCCATGCCCATCTTTTGAAAAGTTTCTCTTATGGCTTTGTAGGAATCTGTATGCCCACACCCTACACATAATCTAGGCGGACGCTGCGGAAGTTCCATATCCACAGTGTGAACTATTTCAGGCCGTTCGACATTAAGAGTCTTTCTGAGCTTTCTAGGTGTAAGTTCACCTGAAATAGGAATGGTTTTATCTCTCCTTCCGTGAATCTTCGTGCTTCCTGCCCTAGCTATAAACATGTCTTCGATGTAAGGATAATCTTCTTCGAAAATGTAAACCAAATCGCAATAGGCACACATCCTTTCTATAAAATCATGTTTCAGCGGATATGCTTTCACATCCAGTCTTGTGAAACTTCTTACCGTCTCATTCTGCCTGCAAAGCTGATCAAAATACGCTCTTCCCATTCCTGAAACGACTACACCGATTCTGTTCGTGCCGTATGTAATCGAATTAAACGACTCTACTGTCCTCTCAAGCACCGGCAGTATCTGTCTTAGATAATTATACCTTTCCCTGGCATACCCTGGAACTAAAACCCAATTATGGGTCTCTAGTTTGGATGGTTTCCCCAGATTAACAATTGGTAACGGCTCTTTTCTTGTTATAGCCCCTCTTGAGTGAGCAAGCCTTGTAACAAGCCTGATAAAAACAGGAAGCCTGAGCTTTTCTGATAATTCAAAAGCTCTCATTGTAAACTCGTAAGTCTCCTGATGTGATGAAGGCTCTAAAGTAACCAAACTTGCAAAATCAGCCAGACATCTGCTATCCTGTTCATTCTGACTGCTGTGCATGCTCGGATCGTCTGCTACGAAAACCACCAGCCCGCCTTTGACTCCCGTAAGAGCCGAATTAACCAGCGGGTCCATTGCCACATTAAGTCCGACGTGCTTCATTGTTACAAGGGCACGCCCGCCGGCATAACTGCATCCAAGCGCCATTTCATAAGCGGCTTTCTCATTTGCTGCCCAATGCGAGACTCTTCCGTCATTTAGCTGATTAATAATCCTTTCTGCTCCTTCGAAAGCTTCGGTAGAAGGTGTCCCTGGATAACCAAACACCCCCTTTACTCCTGCGTCGATTGCACCAAAACTTATTGCTTCATCGGCAAGAACCAGCAACTCTTTTTGTTCATGCAATTTCATAGCCTCACCTCTCCTATTTTAATTAATGTTATTTTTTATGATATTAATACGGGCATCAACTGCTGTGATAGTCTTATCATTTGCTATCAATGGATTTATATCTATTTCAGCAATTTCTGGAGCGATTTCCAGAGCGGCCGAAAGGTTGCATATAAGCTCTGCAAATACATTCTCGTCGATGCCTCTTTTACCCCTTGCCCCCTGGAAAACCTTATATGATTTCAGGCTCCTGATTCCACGCAAAGCTTCCTCTTTTGTAACAGGGGATAGATTAGCTGTAAAATCTTTCATAATCTCAATAAAAATGCCCCCCAACCCACACAAAACCATGTGTCCGAATTTTGGTTCCCGAGAAACTCCTATAAAGAGTTCTGTTCCAGAAACCATCGGTTGAATCAAAACACCGATAGCATCTTTTATAGTTAAAAGGCTGTTGAATTCTCTAAGTGCCGTTTCTCTGTTTTTGACTCCAAGAACCACTCCGCCGACATCAGATTTATGAACAGGGCCAATTACTTTCATCACAATCGGGAATGAAACTTCGGACAGAGCCTTATTGAGTTCAACTTCACTCTTTACAACATACTCTTTAATTCTGTTAATTCCCGCGGCATCAAGAAATAATGAAACCTTGTCTGGGCTCAGATAACCATCAGAAGAACCATCAAGAATTTTTCTTATCTCGGATTCATCTATACATGAAGGGTTAATTTCGCCAATGGATGGTTTTGGAGTGTTGGCCACTTTAACCAAAGCCTGCCCAAGCAGAGATTCATCTGGAAAAACAGCCCATCCCTTAGATATAAAGTCCCTGCTTTCTTCACCTGCAGTCAGCATTGAAGGCAAAACAGGAAAAACAGGTTTTCTGCACTCTCTTATTTTTCTATCGAGAACATCATAAACATCAAATATTTTAGACAGTCCTGGTGTCCCGAAAATAACTACTACCGCATCAATTTCGTCGAACTTTTGGTCAACATAATCAATAATTATCCCCAGCTGTTCGGCTGTTCCCGTAGCAAGAAAGTCAATAGGATTAGCAACAGATGAGCCTGGATAGAGTTTAGCCAGGAGTTCCTTACCTATTTCCTTATTAAGGACAGGAACATTAATCCCACCTTTAGAAAGTGTGTCAGTAAGCATCACTCCCGGGCCTCCGGCATGAGTGATAATAGCAAAATTTTTCCCTGTAAATTCTGAATATGTCAGGACTGATGCGACAGTTATAAGCTCTTCCCTGCCATAACATCTGATAATGCCGGCCTTTTTAAAGAGAGCATCCACTGCCATATCCGAGCTTGCCATAGCTCCTGTATGAGATGAAGCAGCTCTGCTTCCTGCATCAGATGAACCTGCCTTAATAGCGGCTATTCTGCACCCTTTCCTGATAAGTGAAGATGCGTGTTTGAACAGTTTTTGCGGTTTTGATATATTCTCTATATACAGCATTTTAACTTTTGAATCTTTTTCAGGATCAAACGACTCGTCAAGATATTCCAGAACCTCCTCAACCCCGGTCTGAGCGCTGTTTCCTACTGCCACAATTCTGGAAAACATCAAACCCTTAGGAATTCCGGACTCCAGAACAAAACATGCCGTTGCCCCAGAACCTGTTATAAAATCACAGCCTTTCGGATGAAGTTTCGGCATCGGAAGAGTAAATATCCCGTGGTAATTCGTCGTAAGTACGCCCGTACAATTCGGCCCGATAAGAGTCCCATTAACGCTGTTCACTATGTTTACAATTTTCTTTTCCAGCTCTGCTCCGGCATCGCTCTCTTCGCCAAACCCTGCAGAAATTATGATAAATGCTTTTGTCCTTTTCTCTTCTGCAAGGCACTTAACTATATCAACAGAATATTCGCATGAAACAGCAAGTATAGCAAGTTCAACTTCTGGCAATTCAGCCACTCTGGGGTAAGCCTTAATTCCTTGAACAGACGATTCTTTAGGGTTAACGCAATATAACTTACCTTTATAATATCCATCAATAATATTCTTGAGAACTTTGCCCCCAGGCTTTTCAACATTATTTGAAGCTCCAACTACAACGATACTTTTCGGATCCCACAGTTCTTTACAAATCATATTGAGTACTCCCACTTTTTAACGCGTTAACTACCATTATTTAAATTACTAGATGCCCTCGGACATTACAAAACAGCAAAACTTTTTTCCGTCAATAAAGCCCTCCTTGCTTTTATTAATGTGAAAATCAATTCCCTTTATTGATTGTTTTTCCTTTAAGCCTAAAATCATCAATAGAATAGGATAGATTTTCTATCGTAATCATCAAACCAACCCCATTACTATTTTAAGGATCATAATTTAATGGCAAATCTTATAGAACAATTACTTATGGCTCTGAAAGAACATGGAGCCGGGGAGATTTTCGGAATTCCCGGCGATTATGTCATTGATATTTTCAGAACTATAAATGATTCAAAAATCCTACCCCTTTACACACTCTCTCATGAACCGTCAGTAGGATTCGCCGCTGATGGAGCAGCAAGATATAACAATAGAATTTCAGCTGCCTGCGTTACTTATGGGGCCGGAGCGCTTAATATCGTAAACCCGATAGCAGGAGCATATGCCGAAAGAGTACCAATTGTAGTAATTTCAGGAGCCCCTGCTCACAGGTCTGTTAATGAAAAGCTCCGAATGCATCATGAACTAAAAACCAGAGACGCCCAATTAAATATTTTTAAAAACATCACCTGCGATCAAGCGCTTATAAATGATATCCAGGAAGCCTCGGCTGCTATCTCAAGAGTCTTAGAAAACTGCTTAAAACACTCTCGTCCAGTATATATCGAAATTTCAGGCGACCTTTACAGCTCAGAGTGTCCTGTAATTCCCAAAACCTTTACACCTGACAACTTATATCACAATCCTCAAACATCTTCTCTTGTCGATAAAACTATACAGATACTCAATAAAGCGAAAAAACCGCTCATCATATTAGGCTATGAGCTGGAAAGGTTTGGATTAGCTTCCAAAGCTCTAGAAATAGCAAATTCAACAAATATAAACTACTTAGCTTGCCTGATGAGCAGAGGAATATTAGCCGCCGCCAATGAATCAGGCGACCGTGTATATGAAGGCAAACTGGGAAACAAAAGCATTTTAGCACAAGTAATAGAATCCGATGCTGTTCTTATGCTTGGTGCTATTCCAATTGATGCCAATTTCTCGTCAACCCTAGAAGAATTTAAGGGAAAAAACACCATTTTTGTCTCAGAAGATACTGTTGAAATCAACTCTGCAATTCACAAAGACATTCACATAAAAGACTTCATTAGCGATTTAAGTAAAAAACCATTTTATCTGAACAGGATGGCACATAGCAAACTTGCAGAAGACTGTCTCCGCAATCTCTCCAAAACTAGTGATGTTATCTCTTCTTACGACATAATAGAAAGCGTAAATGCTGCTTTTTCAAAATATGGAAAACTACCCTTATCTGTTGATATAGGAGATTCACTTATATCCTCTACACGCATAAATGCCGATACCATACTGGCTCCGTGGTTTTATGGAGGTATGGGCTATGCAGTTCCTGCCGGATTAGGGTTACAGGCTTCAAGCAATCAAAGACCACTGATACTTGTAGGTGATGGAGACTTTCAGATGACAGGATGGGAACTATGTCACTGCAAAAAATATGGTTTTGATCCCATAGTAATAGTTTTCGACAACTCTTCATGGGGTATCCTTAATGTAGTAAAAACAGAAGCCGAATTTAACTCGATACCCAGAATTAATTACGCTAAGATAGCAGAAGAGTTCGGCGGAACAGGATATAGAGTTCAAACAAAAGAAGAACTTCTTAATGCAATTGACAAAGCCTTTGAAAGCAAAGGAACTTTTCAGCTCATTGATGCTGTTTTGGACTGCGACACAAATAATGTAGGAATTTTATCAGAATTATCTAAAATTATAAAAAGGAACTAATTTCATGGATATTTCAGAAGAAATAAAGCACATTTCAGAAAAAATTACTGAGACACTTAAACGGGACGACTTCCCATCAACAATTGAACCAGGAGAACTCAGAGACGCAGTATTAAGCTATCCTCTGACCGGAGGAAAAAGACTTAGGCCGGTTCTTGTGCAATGGTCTTGTGGTCTTCTTGGCGGCGATGTAAACAAGTCGCTTTATGCTGCGTGCGCGGCTGAAGTCTATCACAACTGGACGCTTGTTCATGACGATATTATTGATTCCGATGACCTGAGAAGAGGGCAGCCATCTGCTCATAAGAGTTTGGAAACAATGGGTAAAGATCATCTTAATCTCACAGCGGGAAAAGCCCGTAAATTCGGAATTGATATGGCTATTCTTGCAGGCGATCTCCAGCAGTCATGGGCGGTCAATCTGGTTCTAAAATCCGCTTCCTTGGGAGTACCTCCAAATGTGGTTAATTCTATTTGCAAAGACATGGTGCTATCTCTGTCAAGAGAACTTATTTCAGGCGAAGCCATCGACGTAGTTTTATCATATCGGGATATAAGACAAATTGATTATGAAGAAGTTGAAAGAATGCTCAATATGAAAACTTCATCTCTATTAAACTTCTCAGCTACAGCCGGCGCCAAGATAGCGTTAAATACAGAAAACAATAATGCTGAAGAGATCAAGACGCTTATAAATTTTACTTCGTCCTTGGGACTGGCTTTTCAGCTAAGAGACGACTATCTGGGTATCTTTGGCTCCAGAGAAAAACTGGGCAAGCCAATTTGCTCTGATATAATCGCTGCTAAACCAACGCTGCTCATTCTCGAAACAATAGGCAGAACCAACCTTGATGACAAAAAGACGGTTCTAAACCTTTTGGGCAAAGAATCAATATCTCAGGAAGAGATTGAGCATATTAGAAAAATAATGACTGACTCAGGAGCTAAAGCTCAGATAATAAAAGGAATAGACTATACCAAAAGACAAGCCGAAGTAGCCTTGGCCTCATTCCCTGACAGTAAATACAAGAAATTTATGCTTGAACTAAATTCCCTGCTCTCTACCAGGGAAAAATAACACGACATGGAATATGCCTCATCCTTAATAAAAGCTTTTGGCAATTATCTTTCCCTTGAGAAAGGGCTTAGCAAAAACACGGTCTCATCATATATCTCTGATATAAACTTTTTTGCGGCTCACTTGGGAAAGAAAGGAATAGATGATTTTTCCAGAATTACAAGAGATGATATCCTTGAATACCTTGAAGCATGTTCGGACAAACATATGGAATCAACTTCCATAGCAAGAAAACTTGTTTCGATTAAAGTCTTTTTCCGATTCCTTGTTTCTGAAAAAATCGTTAAATCAGACGTTACGGATGTTATGAATTCGCCTAAGTTATGGCGGGTACTCCCTGATTTTCTCTCCATTCAGGAAGTGGACAAACTCCTTGATGTTTTCGCACCTAATGCAAAGGATCCTCTCACAATAAGAAACAGAGCGATTATTGAGCTCATATATTCTTGCGGATTGCGTGTATCAGAGTTAGTTAATATTCAAATTCATGACCTTAAATTTGACGATGCTGTCATCAAAGTTACCGGTAAAGGGAATAAGGAAAGAATAGTTCCCATTGGAGCAAAAGCAGAAAAGATACTTACAAAATACATAGAACACTCAAGGCCAAAACTGCTTAAGGAGAGCTCTATACAACCAAAAGTTTTCATATCACACAATGGGAAAATCCTTACACGCGCTATGATTTGGAATATCGTCAAATCTGCGGCTCTCCTTGCCGGAATCAAGAAAAATATCTATCCGCATACCCTCAGGCATTCTTTCGCAAGCCACCTTCTACAAAACGGGGCGGATTTAAGAGTCATACAGGAAATGCTCGGCCACGCAGACATCAGCACCACTCAGATTTATACTCACGTTGACCAGAGCCGTTTGAGGAACATAATCAAGTCATTCCACCCCAGAGCATAATTCAGTTCTTCTTAAATAAAGTATAAATTTTGTGCCCTGTATATAGCACTGCAAAAACTATAATTGCCGAATACACTGCTATAAAATCCAGGATTTTATAATTCTCTCCAAAAGTAATAAATTGAGCAATAATCACAAACGCTATTATTGCCATCGAGAAAATTTGAGCATAAGGGTAAAATTTTGCTTTGTATTTAAGAATCTCTACTCCGCCAAGATCCGCAAGGTAGTTCTTTCTGAACTTATAATGGCTTAAAGCTATCCCAAACCAAGCTAAAAACCCGGCAAGAGAAGATACCTGAATTATATAACTGAAAAAAGCTCCATTTCCTATAAACGAGGAGATAAAAACAGACGCTCCTACAGCAGAAGTCGCCAAAAGAGCTGGAAGCGGAACTTTCTTGTTTGTAACAAATTTGAATAAATCGAGAGTCTGCCCTGTATGCCCAAGATACCACAAAATCCTCGTCGAGGAATACATGCTTGCATTCGCTGCAGAAACCAACGCCGTAAGTATGATAAAATTAATAACATCACCGGCATAATGCGACATATATCTTGAAAAAATCATCGTATAAGGACTAAAACTTATACTGTCCTGTGATGCCAGTCTGGGATCGGAATAATTGATCAAAAGAGTTATGATCCCTATCGAAAGAATATAAAAGAGAGCAAGCCGCCAGAACACCATCTTAATAGACTTTGGAATGGTTACTTCAGGGTTTTTCGTCTCACCTGAAGCCACTCCGACAAGCTCTGTCCCTTGAAAGGAAAACCCTGCAAAAAGGAAAACAGTCACAAAACCCAGCCAACCTTTGTGAAATGGAGCATCGCCTACCGTCCACCGGCCTGTTCCGAAGGCTGGCTGATGCCAAATGGCAAAGATGCCCAGTACGATGAATACTATAATCACTGCTACTTTCATAAAAGACATCCAATATTCAACTTCACCATAAACCCGAACAGAAAATATATTCGTCATAAGAATAAGAGTAAAAAATGCCACAGAAAACCAAACGCCGTTAACATTTGGAAACCAATAGCCCATAACAAGGGAAGCAGCCGAAATTTCAGCAGCGATAGTAATAGCCCAATTAAGCCAATAATTATAGCCCATGGCAAAGCCGAACGATTTACCGACATATAAAGTAGTATATTCGCAAAAAGAGCCGGAACTTGGCTTGTAAGTACTTAACTCGCCCAGACTTGTCATTAGGAGATAAACTACAATAGCCATCAAGGCATAGGCAAGGAGAGCGCCACCTGGACCTCCTACTGAAATAGAATATCCACTCGCCAAAAAAATACCTGTCCCTATTGAGCCACCAATAGCTATCATGCTCACATGACGCGATTCAAGTTTCTGCGACAATCCCATAAGTCTTCCTTTATACGCTGTTGCTCGACAACTGATACACAAAAATTGGGACAATATAGACTGACTAACTTAACATGTCACAGACTGAATGGAAAAAAACCGAGATTTCTTTGTAATCTCACAATAACTATAGCTATTTAAAGTTATTAATAGAAAAGGACATCTACAGGCAAACCTGCTATTTTATATTGAGCAGGGATCTCTTCCTTGGGTACAATTCGGACTACAATTTTATTCTTGTCGCTTTGAACAAGGCTGGCTTTGGCAGGATCGCTCTCGGCAAAAACAGGCGTGGATGATACAACACCCTTGATTTTCGCTCCATCTGGGAAGAGTATAGCCACATCTTGACCTGTCTTTAACTTATCCGAAAGAAATTTAGATTCTATATAGGCAATTATATAGACTTTTTTATTAACTATAATTTTAGCTATATCCTGTCCGTCTTTTACATATTCATCATCTTCAACAAGTAGTTTAGCCATATGCCCTGATTCAGGAGCCTTTATGCTAAGCAAATCGATGGATGTGTTGAGTTGTTTTATTTTGGCTTCTGCCTCGCGGATGCTTTTATCAAAATACTCTTCGTTTTGCAGCTTCTTATCCATATTGAGTTTCGCAATGTCTCCTTCAATAGATTTATATTGCTGGGTAGCTTCATTGAGATCGTACCTGGCTTTTTCCAGATCCATAATCGTAGCAAGGCCTTTTGCTTTCAAATTTAGAAGAGTAGTAAGATATTCTTTGCACCCAACTATGTAGCTCTCTGAGGCTTTTTTGGCCTCATACAAATGATTGAGTTCAGTATTGTCGTCTAGAAGTTTTAGCCTTTTTTCATTGAGAGTTTTAATCTCGTCATTTAATGACTGCAGCTGATTAAGCAGTTGGGGATTTTTAAGTTTAATAATAAGCTGATCTTTAACGAAAGGTTCTCCCGGTTTCAAAAGTATATCCTGCACGTAGGCGCTCCCTGGAGAACGGATTGTAACTTCGCCAAACATTATATGTCCCGACGCACTCATAAGAAAAGTATCAGTGAAGATTTTAGTTCCAAGATACACAAAAGGGGTAAGTATTAGAATCAGGAGTAAATACCAGTAAATTTTGGATAATTGCCTTTTGCCTGGAGCGTAATTAACAGACTGTTGTATTTTTTGGTCCTTGTATTTGAAATTAAAACTCATTTATGTGCTTTCCTATTAAAAGTTTAATGTGTTTTCCTAATTACCCACCACGGGGCCATTGATGTATCTTTATGAGTGGATAAGGTAAATTCCATTATAGTTGCTGCTGCGGTAGTTATTCTCATAATGTATTGATAAACAGGCATAAAGGGTATGTATACAACAAACTTAAGGTCTTTTCCTTTTCGTTCAGAAACAAACGCAATATACAGAAAAAAAAGAACAGTTGTTGCAAACAAATAGTAGATATATGTAAGGATAAGCATTGTAGTAGCAAAGGAAGGAGAATATCTAAAATAAAGCCATATAGTGTACACGATCGTCAAAAAAGGAACACATAAACAAAAGAAAAAATCATACCAGACAATAGCAAACAAATTCTTCCATCCAATGTTTTTTGGTCTCAAAATTTTTCTGTACCTTTTAAAATAAAGAAATGAGATATCGCCATCCCAGCGGAGGCGCTGTTTAATTAGGTTCTTCCACGTTTCAGGAACATCAGTATGCATCGTAGCTTCATAACTATGTATAAGCTTCAAATTTGGGTACTGCTTCAAATATGCTTTTATCCTAGTGGTCATATCGAGGTCTTCTGCAGTGCCATTTTTCCATCCGCCTATAGCTTTGACAAAACTCTTCCTGAATATTCCATGAGCGCCTGAGATATTATTAAGCATCCCTAGTTCAGCTAGCCCGGTTTTAGAAAGTTGAAGCCCTATCATGTATTCTATAGCCTGAAACTTGGCGACAAGGCTTGCTTTGGCATTTCTTACTCTGATGTTTCCAGATGAACCAACTACGTTCTTATCAGCAAACCCTCTCACAGCTGAAGCTATTGAATCATTATCGACGGAACAATCCCCGTCAATAATTATGATAATCTCACCTTTTGCCAAAGAGAGTCCCAGATTATTTGATGAAACTCTGCCACCCCTTAGTTTTTTAGGTATCACTTGTATATATCTGGAAGAATTTTTATGCTCAGAATGATACTTAGTGGCATATTCCAAGGCAGCCTCATATGTGCCCTTGTTAATATCTGAACCGTCCACCATCACAAGTATTTCAATATTTCCCCTGTAAAGTTGTTCAACGAGTGAACGAATAGTGGTTACTATTGCTGGGCCTTCATTGTAACAGGTAATAATACAACTTACGGCAGGAAAATAATGAGGCGGTATTTTGTCAAGGAAAACCTCATTCCAGAATTTTTTTATATATGCCGAGATGATCAGCATATACAAAGGTATTTCCAGAAAAATTACGATCGGAAATACAAGCACATAAAGCTTCCAATACTCTTCATAATTCCAGTATAGAGTAAGGAAATATTGAACTTCATTGAAAAATCGGCTCATAGTTTGTTTGCGAGTTTTGCCACAAGCTGTTGGGCAGTTTCTTCTGATACATTTTTTTCAGTAGAAGTAAAAGACTCAATCTTTATAGTGAATTTTCCTTTTGTGAGTTTTATGGATTTTATAAAATCGTTAATTCTAGTCAATATTATAGCCAGCCCCTCAGAATCAGTTTTCGGATATAAGAATATGAAAGAGTCTCTGTCTATCTTTGAACTAAAATCGGTTGTCCTGAAAGTAGATCTGAGAAATTTGGAAAACTCCAAAAGCAAATCATAATACGAGAATTGTTCATCTAGAATAAGTTTAAGAGCTATTAAACTGAACACTTCTTCCTTGTATCTGATCTGCATTTTTATAGACCAGTCGAGAGTGAAAGAAAAATAGTTTAAATCTATGTAATTTAAGTCACTTACGATAAGGTCTGTAGAGCTTACCGTGCCAAACTTTACCTGATTTCTGCCATGCTCAGTCAGTTTGTATTCATAGATAAATTTTTTACTCAAATCCTCGGTTGTAAAACTTTTATTGCAGGTAAGGCACGATACTTCGAGTTTGCTATCAATATGGTAGTTGCCACAATCCATGCAAACACCGTTTTCCAAGGGTCTGTCGTAATCTTCTCCTATGAGCTTGAGTTTGGATTTGCAAGCAGGGCAAACGAATCGTTCGTTTTTAAGGAAATTGCTTTCTGGGGACACATGTCCGCAAGTGAAGCAGTGAATGAACCTTTCATTTCTGATGTTGATACTTCCACAATGCGGGCAGTGGTCACTAAACTTCATCATAGCTGAAAAACAGTATGGACAGCAAAAGAGCCTGTCAACAAGTTTCACTTTCGAGAGAATATTCTGGTTTGCCATTTCTTCTAGCCAGTAAAAATAGTCTTCCTGTCCATCATAGAACTGCTCCACTAGGGGAAAGTAGTAATACATCTCATGATATTTATTCAGTTTAGGGGCAATAGTAAAGCTAGGCCTTGTATAGAAATAAGAGAGAATCTTATTTTCCCAACTAATATAATTGTGATGCTCTATTTCACGGTAAAAAAGCTCAATGGTTTTTGCATGTTCTTTTAGCTCAGTTATGGATATAGGTGTCTCATAGAAAATGAAAGCTCCATTATTTTCAAAAAAAACAGGAGTTAGAAAATTCTTATCCGATCTCCTAAGTTTCTTTACGAAGTTTTCAATTTTTTCTCGCCCAAATTCAACTGACACTGCTATCGCATTAAATTCATTGTCGTCAGGAATAAAACTTTCCAGAGCTTCAAAAGTTTTAACAGTTCGGAAATATTCGGCCAAAGCCTGAACTATAGTGCTTTCTTTTCGTTTCGAAATGTAGGAGATAGTCATAGACGTCCTTAACTAATAAAAATTCACTTTGATTAAGAATCTAGGATAATTCTGTTATAATGCCATTCAATAGCAAAATATTGATATAAGATAGATTTAATTTAAAACACTTTTCAGGCGTTCTTTTTTATTCTCGGTGGATTTACTTGTTTAAGAGTTGAGCTATAAATTCTATATATAATATCTAAGGACTAACTGGTATTGAATATATGAAATCAATTCTAGATAAAGCAAGAAATGTTTTTGATTTGGAAATAAGTGAACTTACTTCTATAAGGAACAGCCTCAACGGCAACTTTGAAAAAGTCGTACATAAATGCAAAGAATCACTGGATAATGGCGGAAAAATAGTTGTAAGCGGCATAGGAAAAAGCGGACATATCGGATACAAAATATGCTCCACTTTGGCAAGTACTGGTTCTCACTCTACTTTCCTCCATCCTGTAGAAGCCATGCATGGAGATCTGGGCATCCTTCAGAAAAACGATATTTTGTTAGCTTTAAGCTATAGTGGAGAAACTGATGAACTCCTTATGATACTTCCATCTGCAAAAAGACTGGAAATCCCAATAGTTGCCATTACAGGAAACGAAAGTTCCAGACTGGCAAAGTGGGCAGATATAGTTATAGCTACTCCAGTAGAAAAAGAAGCGTGCCCTTTCAACTTGGCTCCGACGTGTTCTACTACAGTTCAATTGGTAGTTGGAGACGCTCTGGCGATGGCTCTTATGAATGTGCGAGGATTTACTAAGGAAGACTACGGAAGACTCCACCCTGGAGGAGCGATAGGAAGATCTGTCACTCTGAAAGTTTCAGATATTATGAGAACTTCAGAATCCCACAGATTAGTGAAAGTACCGCCGCAAGCCACCATAAAAGATACAATCTTAGAGATGACCAGACTAAAAAGCGGCTCTGCTATAATCGTTGACGAAAAAGAAAGGCTTCTTGGTATATTCACTGACGGAGACCTCAGAAGGCACTTTGGCGATATCACATTACTGGACAAGCCTATAGAGAAATACATGACCATTAACCCTGTTACAGTCTATTCAGATCAACTTGCCGTAGATGCTCTCAAATTAATCGAGAAAAGAAAAGTTGACGACATAGTAGTGATTGACAGAAACGAAGTTGTGCTTGGATTGGTGGACAGCCAAGACTTGCCCAGCTTTAAACTTTTATAACAAATTATTCACACATGAAAAAGGGGAGAAATTATGCACTGGATGGTAACGGATTTTTCGGCTGAACTCATTGGAACCATGATCCTGGTTCTCTTGGGAGACGGAGTAGTGGCAAACGTGCTTCTAAGTAAAAGCAAAGGACAGAATTCCGGATGGATAGTTATTACTGCTGGATGGGGTTTCGCTGTTACAATGGGGGTATTTGTAACAGGATGGGTCAGTGGGGCGCATCTTAATCCTGCAGTGACTATTGCAATGGTTGCGGTTGGTGATTTGCCTGTATCTTCTGCTCTTTCTTATATCACAGGGCAATGTGTAGGAGCTGCAATTGGAGCATACTTGGTATTTCTTACCTATAAGTCACACTGGAAAGAAACTGAAAACCCCGATTTCAAACTCTCCGTATTCTGCACTATGCCTGCAATAAGAAAAGCTAAACATAATATTCTTACCGAAATAATCGGTACAGCTATGCTTCTTATAGGAGTCTGCGGAATTTCTGATTCACACAATGGTTTATCTTCAGGAGTAGGGCCAATTGCTGTAGGTATTTTAGTGTTTTCAATAGGTTTGTCACTTGGAGGCCCTACAGGCTACGCCATTAATCCTGCAAGAGACCTGATCCCAAGAATCATGCACGCTATTCTTCCGATTCCAGGCAAAAGAAACTCAGATTGGCTTTATGCCTGGATTCCAGTCGTGGGGCCTATAATTGGAGGTGTATTTGGAGCTGTAATTTATAGAGTTTTTCGGTACTCACTCTGGTCGTAGCTTTTTGGGTCTAACTTTAAAAAGCTATTCTCTCTTAGCGTAGTTCATTTCATAATGAGTTACGCCATTACATATTTAAGAGTATTATTCCGAAACCAAATACTTGCTCTGCCTTTATTGGAAAAGATTTGAACCTTCAATTAAGCAAAATAAAAGCAGTCGGATTTTAAAGTCCGACTGCTTTATGTTTAATCTGATTGAAAACTATTAGGCTTTTTTCTCAGGTTCCGCTTCAGTTGCCTTCGGCGTAGCAGCGGGTTTTGGCGCAGCCGCAGGTTTCTTGATTTCTACGTCAAATTTTTCAATTTCCATTTTGCCCACAGGAGGAGCATATTGGTTTTCTGTAGAAAGAGCCGCAGGCTTACAGCAAAGAACGCACTCAATGCACATAATGCATTTATATCTGTTTATCTGCCAATAACCTTTTACCCTATCAACCTCAATGGCTCCGGTAGGGCATCTTTTGGCACAAAGCGTACAAAGAATGCACTTAGAAGGATCTAACTTGATATGCCCTCTTGTGTTTTTGTGAAACTTTGCAGGTTTGAATGGATACATTTGACAAAAAGTTTTCTTGCGAAGGCTTGATGCCACAGTTTTGCACATTTTTAGAATATCTGACATATTTTTACCTCTCTGTACAGCTAATACATGGGTCAATAGATAGAACAATAGCCGGTACATCTGCCAAGTCGCATCCGGCCAACATTTGAACAAGGGGAGCAACATTCGCAAAAGTAGGAGTTCTTACTCGGAATCTATCTAGGAATTTAGTACCGTTTCCTTTGACATAGTAGATAACCTCTCCTCTAGGCTGCTCAACTCTTGAAAAATACTCACCTGTAGGGAAACCAGTTACTTTTGCTTCGATTTCTCCGCCTTCAGGCATCTTGGAAATTGCTTGGCGAACCTGATCAAAAGATTGGTAAACTTCACGGACTCTTACTAAAGCCCTAGCATAGCAGTCACCTGCAGTTTCTACAATTGGTTCCATGTTGATTTTGTCATACCCGCCGTATTTTATCATTCTCATGTCTGTAGCAATTCCGCTGGCTCTCATGCAAGGACCGACAGCACCAAGAATTTGAGCTTGCTCTTTAGTTAGAACACCGACTCCAGACCATCTGTGAGCAATTGTAAAGTCGTTAACAAATACATCCGCAATTTGTTTGTACTCTTCTTCAATTTTGTCGAGTTGTTTTAAAATGCGTCCAAGTGTTTCTTTGTTTATATCTTTCTTGACTCCGCCAACTTTGATCGCATCGAAAATCACTCTTCCGCCTGTTGTTTCTTCAAAAATGTCAAGAACAAGTTCTCTTACTCTCCATGAATGCATGAACAGGCTTTCAAAACCGATTGCATCTGCAGCCAGTCCAAGCCATAGAATGTGACTGTGAACTCTGGAAAGTTCGCTCCATACGACCCTGAGAAGCTCAGCTCTCTCCGGGAGTTGGAGATTCATAATTTTTTCGACGCCGTTACAAAAACCTATTCCATGGACTAAGCTGCATATTCCGCATATTCTTTCAGCTACAAGAACCATGTCCTGAAAAGGTTTCTTCTCACAAAGAAGTTCCAATCCCCTGTGGATAAACCCAATATTAGGAATTGCTTCAACAACTTTTTCATCTTCGAGAACCAAATCAAGATGGATGGGCTCAGGTAGAACCGGATGATGAGGCCCGAATGGTATTACTGTACGCTTAGGCATTTTTCACCTCCTGGCTTGCAGCTTTGTTGAAAGGAGCTGTCTCGGCAATCCTATAGAATTTTCCGCCAAAGTCCAGTTTATTGCCAATAACATTCACTCCAAAAAGGTCGTGAATTTCATTTTCGTAAGTAAAAGCTGTAAAATAAACTTCAGTTATACTGGGCAGAGTATCTCCTTGAAGAGCCAACTCGACTCTCAGCCCTGTGAATTTGTAATTCTTATCAAATGAATAGTCAACCACGAGTTTGTCCAGTTTAGTGCAACATATCTGAACTAGTCTCTGTCCGTCTTTCAAAAAAGAAGACACTTTTGGAATCAGCTCTTCCTTTTTGATATTTATAATTTCCTGTGCTTCAAACATAAATCAGAACCTCTTTTCTGTAGTTTAAGCCTAATTTCTCTAAGAGACCTTAAGCATCCTTTTTCAGGTTTTTCAGTTTCTCTTCCAATACCGCTAAACCCTTTACAACGGCATCGATAATAACTTCCGGCCTTGCAGCGCAACCAGGTGCGTAAACATCAACTGGTATTACTTTATCAATCCCTCCGAGAGTATTGTAGCATTCAGCAAAAAAGTGGCCTGTACAAGCACAAGCACCAACTGCTACTACTACTTTGGGTTCGCCCATTTGGTTATAGATATTTTTGATTACATCAACATTCTGTGTATTAACTGAACCTGTGATAAGAAAAACATCGGCATGTTTTGGATTGCCGGTATTTATAATCCCAAAACGCTCTACATCGTACTTCGGCATAAGAGCGGCAAGGACTTCTATATCACAGCCATTGCAACTCGATCCGTCGTAGTGAAGGACCCAAGGTGATTTTTTCAAGAAACCCATATTTGCAACTCCTTAAATTAAAGTGATAAGAAATAAAGTACGAAGAGATTGCCTACACCCAGAATAAGCGTAACAATCCATGCTGACTTAAGCATCAATTCCCATTTGATACGGGCATTGATATTATCAATAAGAATCTCAACAAAGTATATAGCCAAAGCAACTATTACTCCTACGATTGGCATATTGACAAAAAACAAATAAACCATACCTAGAAGGAATATCGTTTCATACCAGTGAGCCATTTCAAAATAAGCCAACGATGGGCCGGCAAACTCTGTAGTCAAACCTTTCACCAGTTCCTGATGCGCGTGGTGTGAAGTAGAAAGGTCGAAGGGAGACTTCCTTAATTTGATTGTTAGCACATAAGTCAGGGCTAGAAACACACCTGGCACATATAGAAAAGGAGTGCGGGTCGTCTTCATCATTTCAGATATGTCAAAAGTCCCTGTTACATTGAAAAGAGCCACTGCCGCAAGAAGCAACATAGGTTCTGCTGCAAGCATCTGAAGAAGCTCTCTTTCTGCGCCGATCAATGAGTAGGGGGAATTAGTACTGTAAGCTGCCAAAACTATAAACACATTAGCAACTATCAGGGCAAATATTGCCAGCAGTAAATTCCCGCCCCCAAAGAATATGCATCCGCTAAGTATTGTGAAAACCAAGAAACATATTACATAATCACCGTGAAATCTATTAACAACAAGATTCTGCTTGCTGAAGAGTTTAAGCACATCGTAGAACGGCTGGAAAACCGGCGGGCCTACGCGGCTCTGCATACGGGCAGTGATTATTCTATCAGCACCTGCGATAATTCCTCCGGCGACCGGAGCCAACACGATGTATAGAATTATAGATAGTATTTCCATTATAAATTCTCCATGAAAAACATTAATACCCACAAGCATGTGGTGAAGATAATTGTAGCCTTAAGGAGTTTGGCTTCGCTGAAGTATTTTTCAAGGTAGTAATTCTTGAAAGCCCATTCGCGAGGGGCGCCAAGAGAGCCAAGGTATGTATTCTTGTCGTCAAGGTTAACTCCCGACAAATAAGGCTCTGTATAAACCAGATTCTTCCAACGAATCAAAAAACTAATAGGAGGAAGAACCATCATTATTATCATTATTCCTATGGTTACTTCCACATTTTCAGTAAAAATCGGGCATGCTCCGTACATGGGTTCAATCCAATAAGTTCCAATCAAAGGATAGAAAATCACTGCAAGAATTGTCAATGCTGCAAGACCACCCATACCAATCCACTCAATTCCAAATCCTTTAGTGACTTTCGGAGGAACTTTACTTGTCACAGCTATAAGGTGTCCCATCCATTTGGTCCAGAAGAAAAGCATCATTGATCCTCCGAAAATTACAATAGGTGGGAATAGCGGACTTCTCTGTGCCAGTGCTTGAAGTACTGCCATTTTGCTTATTAACATACCAAACGGCGCTAGGAACATACCGCTTATGCCAATTACCATTACTACTGCAAGCATAGGCATTTTGGATACCATACCGTACATATCTTCGATATCCAGGCTGTGTGTTGCGTTATCAACAGCCCCCACAGATATGAACATTAGAGCTTTTGCTACAGCGTGGAAGATTATGAGAAGCAGTGCTGCACTAAGAGTAAAGCTCGTACCTATTCCTGCACAAAGGATAATCAACCCCAAGTTTGCAATAGTTGAATAAGCAAGAACTTTCTTTGAATTTCTCTGCGATATTGCAATTGCCGCACCGGCCAGGAAGCTTACTCCGCCGATTATTGCCACGATAGCCCCTGCCGCCGTATCCTGAAGTATCGGGGAACATCTGATTACAAGATACACTCCAGCTTTAACCATTGTACTTGAATGCAAAAGGGCAGATGAAGGAGTAGGAGCTACCATTGCTCCGAGCAGCCAGTTTCCGAAAGGATATTGAGCTGCTTTGTTCATACCTGCAAAACAGAATAGGAGGATAGGAACCAGTACAAGAGTTTTCTTCATACTGAGAAGTTCTTGCAGATCCAAAGTATGGCATACATTAGCGCAATAGATTATCCCAAAGGAAAATGCAAGTCCGCCAAGGAGAAGCATCCAAACAGCTCTCATAGCATTATGATTTGCTTCATCCGAACCGCTGTAGCTGATCATTATATATGAACAGAGAGTGGTTATTTCCCAGAAAAAATAAATCCATGTGACACTGTTGGAAAATATTATTCCGTACATAGCAAAGAAGAAGAGGAAAACAGCTGCAATGAACTGGTGAGAACGGTCTTTAACGTCAGTATGATGTTCATGATATTTCTTCATGTATCCTACTGTATATACCGCTATCAAGCACCCCACTACGCCTATTACTACAGCCATTACCACTGTAAGGTTGTCAATAAAAATGTAACGACTCATCTCAGGCATTTTCCCTGCAAGATCGTAGTAAATTACCAGACCGTACTGAATTATGACTATCAAAGGTATCCAGTACTTCTTGTAGGGCAGATTCCTGCATATGTACAGGAAAACCAATGCTACTACTATATCGCCAAATATTACCAAATTATTGACGCTATGTGCATTGATGTAGTAAAAGCTGCCGCCTAGTCCAATCTGCTTGACAGCCAAGCCGATAGACCCTACAACAATAAGAATTGATGATATTATCACTATCCACTTTTGAGCCTCATAATTCTTTTTTGTGAATAGGAGTAATACCGCCGGGATCAGTGGGAACAAAATCAAAAATGTCACCCAATCCATAGTTTTTACCTCTATTATTTGTTGGTTTGTATTGGTTTATGTTAATTTTACAAAAAACGCTAACCCTTAAAAGTGCAATCTGCTAAACAAGATAGATCTGCAAAATTCGTTTATAAGCACAACTGCATAGAATCAATTCTATTCATAACAAAAGTATTTTTCAATAAAACTGAATATTATTTTTCACTTCTTTATTGTCAACTTTGTTTATCCTTTAATATTATTAATATAACAATTCTCACTAAAAAGTATAAATACAAGGCGTTCGTACATGAAAAAATTTATTAGACTCATTTCTTATCTGTCCATATTTTCGGCGGTTGCGTGTCTTGCCACTCAAATAACAGTTGTTAAACAAGCGGGTTTTTCAAATCCCAAGCTTCTTTTCAGTCCAATGTCCGGCAATCAGGAATTCTCTAACTATGTACTAGGCGATTTAAAAAATTGCGGTTGGTTTGAAGTCGTTTCTTCAGGAACCGCCAAATATAACATCACCGGAAGCGTTTCAGTATCCAGCGCGACAGTGACTGTTTCAGGAGAACAGAATTTCAGCGTATCTGTAAATATAGATTCTTCTAACCCTAAATGGTCTTCCTATAAATTAGTTGATGCGGTGCTGAATAAAATATTCAACATTCCCGGGGTTTGCGCTTCAAAAATTGTACTTGTTGCCCAAAATGGCAAGAACAAAGATCTGTGCATATCAGACTTTGACGGTAGCAATGTCAAGCAAATCACTTCTAGTAATAACCTTACGCTGGAGCCATCCTGGAGTATGGGTAATTCTTTAATTGTTTATACTCTCATACACAACAACTATGCCGATGTGGTAGGCCTTAACCTAAATACAAATCGAAATACAATACTAGCTAATTTCCCCGGACTAAACAACGGTGGAGTTATCTCCCCAAACGGCAAACAAATGGCTGTAATATTGAGTAAGGATAAAAACGTAGATTTATATGTCAAAGATGTCTATGGAAGTGGAATCAGAAGAATTACAAAAGGAAAAGGAACTGTAGCGGGGTGCCCTACTTGGTCTCCTGACGGGAAAAAAATATGTTTTGTCTCAAATATGAAAATGGAAAGGCCTAGCTTGTATATAGCTGACATTACTACAAATAAAATCTACCCCATTCAAACTATCGGGGGCGAAGCAGTTAATCCGTCATGGTCTCCCGACGGAAGTAAAATTGTTTATTCTGCAAAAATGGGCGGAAATTACACGCTTGGAATTTATGATATAGCAAAAGGTGTTTCGAATTTGGTAGATATTAACTCTGCCGGCGACTGGTTTAGCCCATCATGGGCTCCTGACAGCAGACAGGTTGTATGTTCAAGGCGGCTGAACTATTTTTCGCAACTCTATGTAGTTGACACCTTTACTGGTGAGGCTAGAAAACTTGTCAGCTCAAGAATGAATGTTACCTCACCATCATGGTCAGAACTTTATAAATAGTGCCCCCATAAACGATCAGGTGATTTAAATGATTTTTTTGTACAATCTCTTTTTTCCTTTGATTTTTATCCTTTTTATTCCAGGGATTCTCTATAAGTACATAAAAAGAGGGGGGGTCAAAGATTCTTACGCTGAAAGGTTTGCTTTTTTTTCTGAATCCAAAAAAAAAGAATTGGCTTCCATTTCAGGCAGAAGAATTTGGATACATGCCGTCTCTGTCGGCGAAACCCAGTTAGCCATTGATTTCATCAATGAAATGCGTAAATCCGACCCCAATTACAGCTTTATTATTTCTACTACTACGACTACAGGGCAGGAACTGGCTCAGAACAAACTTAAGGGCATAGCCGCGGTAATATTCTGTCCTATAGATTACTTTATATTAGTACAGAAGGTTTTTGATCTGGTAACCCCAGAATTGCTTATTATTTTCGAAACAGAAATCTGGCCTTCTATGATTTACGAAGCCCACAGAAGAAAAATCAAAATAGCCCAAGTCAATTCGAGAATTTCCGACCATTCTTTTGCCGGATATAAAAGATTCTCATTCTTTATAAGTCCTTTTTTATCCATGCTGGATGTTTCTTGCGCACAAACTGATATTGACTTGCAAAGGCTTAAGACCATTTGTCCTTCACTGAATGTGGTAAGAACAGGAACAATGAAGTTTGACCAAAAAGTCCCTGAAAAACTACCAGAAATTAATCTTAAGGAAATCTTCGGCGAAGATGAATTTTTATATCTTCTTGCCGCAAGTACTCATCCTGGAGAAGAGAAATTAATTATAGAGATTTACAAAAACCTCATAATATCTTTCAACAACCTACGATTAATAATCGTTCCTAGGCATGCCGAAAGAGGCAATGAAATTGTGGCCGATTTGAATTCTTTCGGGATCTCATATTTCAGAAGAAGCAACAAATCATCCAGTGGTGAAAAGAAAGTTATGTGTCTCCTGGCTGATACAACTGGCGAAATGCTGGCATTCATGAAAGCTTCTGACATCGTAATAATGGGCAAATGTTTTGCGGGTAATGACGGAGGGCATAATGTTATTGAGCCTGCTCTTTTGGGTAAACCAGTCATAACGGGCAGAGAACTTTCAAACTTTCGCTTTGTAATGAAAATAATGATTGAAAGCAAAGCTATTATCGGTGTTTCAGATTCCGAACTTGAAAACGCTATAAGAAACCTTCTGAAAAACACAGAGGAAAGAAAAAAACTCGGAGAAGTTGCAATGGCTACTGTTTCACAGCATATTGGGGCTACCAAGAGAACCATTGCTCAGATAGAAAAAATAATTAATACTTAAAACCGTTAAAAACGAGAAACTCATATGGACAATAATAAAACTCTCCAAATAGATGTTTCATACGTCGCCGCTCTTGCCAGATTAAAAATCGATGAAAAAGAGAAAATCGCGCTGCAGAGCGATATGAATGAAATTGTCGGTTATATTGATATGTTATCAGAACTTGATGTATCAAAAGTCCAGCCAACTATGCACGCCATCAACCTGAAAAATGTCTGGCGCGAAGATATATGCATCAAAAGCGATGTAAAAAGCGCTATTATAGAAAATGCTCCTGCAAATGTAGATGGAGAGCTTATTAAGGTACCACAGGTAATACCAGGGGAAGGGATATCATGATAGACATTAAAAATTTAACCATTGCGCAAGCATCGAAACTTCTTAGCGAAGGCAATACGACTTCCGTTGAAATTTGTTCACAATATTTAAAAAGAGTAGATGAAGTTGAAAATAAAGTAAAAGCATTTGTTCATCTTGATAGGAATTCTATTCTTGCTGAAGCTGAAAAGTCCGATTCGAGAAGGAAATCAGGCAAAGCTCTGAGCGAAGTTGATGGTGTGCCTGTCGCCGTTAAAGATCTGATAGCCGTAAAGGGTGAACCCTGCACATGCGGTTCGAAAATATTAAGAGGTTTAAAGTCTCCTTATGATGCAACAGTAGTTTCAAGGCTCAAAACAAAAGGCGCAGTAATATTCGGAAGGAATAATATGGACGAATTTGCTATGGGCTCAACCTGTGAAAATAGTTCTTATTACCCTACTAGAAACCCATGGGATTTGGACAGAGTCCCTGGTGGTTCAAGCGGTGGTTCAGCAGCAGCTGTATCAGCTTCAGAAGTCACGGCTTCGCTTGGCTCAGATACTGGAGGTTCAGTAAGGCAGCCCGCAGCTTTCTGCGGAGTTGTCGGGCTAAAGCCTACTTACGGCACTGTTTCGAGATACGGGCTGGTCGCCTATGCTTCTTCGTTAGATCAGATAGGGTCTTTGACAAAAAATGTTTATGACTCTGCTTTGCTTTTTGATATAATAACAGGCCATGACAAAAAAGATTCGACTTCTCTTGACAGTCCCTTAATATCCTATGCCCAGTCTCTAATAAATGCCCCGAAAGACCTTAAAGGATTAAGAATAGGCATTCCAAAAGAGTATTTTACCGAAAATCTGGGCGAAGTTGTACGAAAAGATGCCATGGATGCCATATCACTCCTGAAATGCCTTGGGGCCGAAATAGTCAATATTTCCCTCCCCTATTCCAAGTATGCTATTGCCTCTTACTACATTATTGCTACAGCAGAAGCAAGCGCCAATCTTGCAAGGTTTGACGGAATAAGATACGGACATCGCTCGCAGGACAGTTCAAACCTTAATGACCTCTATCTTAATTCAAGGAGAGAGGGATTTGGAGATGAAGTCAAAAGGAGAATCCTTCTCGGAACTTTTGTTTTAAGCAGCGGTTACTATGATGCTTATTACTTGAAAGCCCAGAAAGTCCGCACGCTAATAAAAGAAGATTTCAATAAAGCATTTGCCAAATGCGATGTAATACTGTCTCCTGCCTCACCTTATCCTCCGTTTAAAGTCGGAGAGATAACAGATCCTCTTCAGATGTATTTGGCTGATATTTATACGATATCTGTAAACCTTGCCGGAATCTGCGCAATTAGTGTCCCATCTTCGATCATTGATTCTATGAATCTCCCTTTGGGCATTCAGTTCATTGGGCCGGCAAGAGGCGAAGAAGTCATTTTAAAAACAGCAAAGGTTTTTGAAGACAACAGAGCTGTTAAAACTTTTACTCCAGCTATCTAAGGTGTTTATGATTATGGAATTTGATATTGTAATAGGTTTGGAAGTCCATGTTCAGGTAAAAACCCAGTCAAAGATGTTTTGTTCGTGCCAGAATCAGTACGGAGGCGAGCCAAACACGTCAATATGCCCTGTATGTACTGGCTACCCTGGCGTAATGCCAGTACCAAATTATGAGGCAATAAGGAAAACAATTATTGCCGGCATAATGTGCGAATGTGAAATTTCTTCGTTGAGCAAGTTTGACAGGAAAAGTTATTTTTATCCTGATATGCCGAAAAATTACCAGATTTCACAATACGATCTGCCTTTTTGCAAAAATGGTAAAATCCATATTGAAGGAAAAGGATTTTCAGGCGAACAACTACCCAAAAAGATTATAGGCCTTACAAGAATTCATCTTGAAGAGGATGTAGCAAAATCAACTCATTATACTTCCTTTTCCGGCATTGATTACAATAGAGCGGGAGTCCCTCTTATGGAAGTTGTCAGCGAGCCTGATATGTCTTCAGCCGATGAAGCTTATGCTTATCTGAGCAATCTGAAACAGATTATGCAGTATGGATCAATAAGCGACTGCGACATGGAAAAAGGACAAATGCGCTGCGATGTAAATATATCGCTCAAACCCAAAGGCAGAAAAGAGTTCGGCACTAAAATCGAACTAAAGAATCTTAATAGTTTCAGAGGCATACACCGCGCTATTAACTACGAAATATCAAGGCAGTCCGAGATTTTAACTGCCGGCGGCTCGTTACAGCAGGAAACAAGAGGCTGGAATGATGACAGAGGCGCTACATATTTGATGAGAGTAAAAGAAAGCGCTCATGATTACAGATATTTTCCTGAACCTGATTTAACGCCTATTTGTTTTACAGAAGAAGAAATAGAGGATTTAAAGAAGCATTTACCGGAACTTCCGATGGAAAAAGCCAGAAGATTTGTTGTTGATTTCGGGCTTACAGAATATGATGCGCAGGTTCTCACAGCTGAAAAAGCTCTGTCCGATTATTTTGATTCGGGAGCTGAAATGACAAAATCGCCTAAGTTGCTGGCCAATTGGATAATCAGTGAACTCCTCAGAGAAATAACAAATGCTCAAATATGCATCACAGAAACTAAAGTAACTCCCGACAGACTAGCGAAACTCGTTGATATGATTTCATCTAACGTAATTAACGGAAAAATCGCCAAAGTAGTATTTGCCGAAATGTTAACAAACAGCAAATCTCCTGAAGAAATAGTCAAAGAAAAAGGCCTTGTGCAGGTCACTGATGAGTCTTCTATTGTAGAATTTGCAAAAAAAGCTATCGAGGGCAACCCTAGTCAGGTAGCTGAATATAAGTCAGGAAAAGTCGCCGTTCTTCAGTATTTTGTCGGGCAAGTTATGAAAATATCAAAGGGTAAAGCTAATCCTCAGGCGGTAATAAAAATTTTAAAAGGTTTTTTGGATGCCTGAAAATTTAAAGAATCTCCTTTTTGACCTTGACGGAACAATTATTGATCCCAAAATTGGAATCACCAAGTCAATACAGTACGCCCTACAGAAATTGGGATGCGAAAAGATTCCCTCTTCAAACGAGCTCACATGGTGTATCGGGCCTCCGTTGGTCAACAGTTTCCCAAGACTTTTGGGTAAAGACAGTATAGATGAAGAATTGGCCAGAAAAGGAGTTGGCTTTTACAGAGAATATTTTTCTGAACATGGAATCAATGAGTGTCATCTCTATGAGGATATCAAAACAGTTTTAGAAAAACTAGCCTCTGATAAAAAACTTAAAATATTCATCGCCACTTCAAAACCCGTCATATACGCCAAAAGGATACTCGAAAGGTTTCAAATATCCGACTTGTTCTCAGCAATTTACGGCTCAGGACTGGATGGCAGTTTAGGCACAAAGACTGAATTAATTGGGCATATTATCAAAACTGAGGAAATAACTCCTTCTGAAAGCCTAATGATTGGCGACAGAAAACACGATATTATTGGTGCCAAGAAAAATAATATGCCCTCTTGCGGAGTGCTTTACGGTTATGGTTCGGAACAAGAACTCTCAGAAGCCGGGGCTATTTTTATAGCAAAAGAACCTAAGGATTTGCTCAAATTCCAAGCGGACTAATGAAAAGTTCAATATATTTAATTCCAAAATAATATAAGGACGATATGGAAACTCATGCTTTTATAAAATTTTTGATATCAATTGGCATCATAGTAATTTTAGTTATTGCTTCGCAATTACTCAAGCGGTACGCAAAGCACACACAAATCAAATTTGAATTAGCAGATTACAGATATTTCGCGCTCAAACGAATCATTTTCACGTTTAATACTATTCTTGGCATTGTGTTGTTGGTTTTGATTTGGGGCGTTGATGTTGAAGAGATATGGTTAAGCATAACAGGCATAATAGCCATGGTTGCTATAGGATTTGTCGCTACATGGAGCCTGCTTGCAAATGCTTTGGCAGGAATGATTCTATATTTTATTTCGCCGTTCAAAGCGGGGAATGATATAGAAATACTCCCCGATAACATTAAAGGTAAAGTTGTAACAATTAATGTTTTTTATACAGTACTAGTCGATGAGAGCGACAGCAGCATCAATGTACCCAATACTCTTTTTTACCTTAAATATATCAAAGTACTAAAAAACAAGAAACCGCAGGTACCAATAAACACCAGCGCTTTGGATTAAAGTTAAGGCTTTGCAAAACAGGAAAGTATTGACATTTCTTTAATTTCTAATATCAGATATTTTCAGATTCTTGACAGGCCCCGTAAATCTTTTATATTTCTCAGGGTTATCTATCTTTTTGCCGTAGTTAATAGCCAAGCCAGGACAAAAGTTATAGCATCTGAAACAAAGCAGGCAATTTTCTCCTCTTTTCAAATCCAGAGCATCTGTATCAAGGCTTAAATTCCCAGTCGGGCAAGTCATAACGCATAATTTACATTTCATGCATCTGTTTTCAGAAAATTTGAATTTGTTTAGAAGTTTTTTCTCACTTCGCCTAAAAAAGCTTCTTTGAAATCCTCCCAGCAAAACTTGGTAGAATCTGTTTCCTTCAAGACTTTCTTCTTTGTTGGATATTTTTTCGGCTATCTGCCTTATTTTATTTGAGGCTTTTGATTTAATTTTTTCCAACTTGTTTCCTTCCGCGGGCCTTGATAGAGAAAATGGAAGCATGGCGACATTAAAATTCGTCGTCATATTGACCTGAAAGCTCTGCATAAATCTATAGCCTTTTTCCTCTATGTCTTTTTTGAAAAAGATATTTCCGTCTCCTGAAAATGAAGCCTGAGTACAAAACGAACTAAACCCTATATCATTAGAAACTTTAGGAAGATTATTAATAAAAATCTTCATGTTCATCGGCAAGTCGGATCCGTAAATAGGATATCCGACAATGATATGATCGGATTCTTCTATCTTCTGTGAAATAAATCCTGCTTCTTTTAACGCAGGATTCTCCAAAGAATACATGGTTACATTATTCCCTAATGCTTCCAATTGGGATTTCAATTCCAAAGAGGCCCACCATGTATTGCCTGTACCACTAAAATAGAAAATAACAACATTCATCTTGTTGAATCCGCATCGTGGTTGAATTTATAGATAGTCTCAGAGTTTTTGCAAAGATTAAATTTTTCTCTTGCTATTCTTTCTACCTCTTCATCCTTGCCGGTAATATTACTTAGAGTCTGACGTAGTTTGAGGTATTCCTGTTGTTTTTCTATAAGCTTCTGTTTAGTTTCTTGTTTCTGGTCAGAGAGGTTTTTGTTCTTATGGTAGGCTGGAAAAATAAGGACGGTTGAAGCTACTAATATCGAAGCAAGAAGAGCTATAAAAACTATCTGGATCAGACGGTTCATTAAATAGCTCTCCCATTATCTAAAATTTATTCTTCCAGATTAGACATATTTGTCATCATCATCATCGTCGTCGTATTCATCATCATATTCTTCGTCGTCGTCTTCGTCGTCAATATCATCATCAAAATCGTCATCTACATCATCAAAGTTATCATCGTCGTCATAGTCATCATTATATGTCGCATCTGTAGATATTGCAGATCCGCATTCAGGACAGCAACCCTCTTCGGCCTCTACCTGATAAAGTTTAACTTCCGAATCGCAATAAGGGCATATAAGTGTCTCCATTATTCTTACTCCTTAAGTATGATTTATAAATTAAATAAATGAAGTCAATAAAAACTGATTTTATAACATGAACGGAATTATATGTGCAGAGTCATAAGAAATTCAATATTAGTTTTAATTTTTTTCATTTTACTTATAATAAGCTCCATTGCTTCGACCGGCGGCACGCCATTTAGAGCTTTTCTGAGAGCCCATACTTTCTGCAGTTCATCCGGATGAAGAAGCAGTTCTTCTTTTCTAGTGCCACTCTTTTCGACATTGATCGCAGGGTAAATACGTTTATCAACAAGATGTCTGTCCAAGTGAGTTTCCATATTACCAGTACCTTTGAATTCTTCAAATATAACTTCATCCATCCTGCTGCCGGTATCAATGAGAGCTGTCGCTATAATAGTTAAACTACCACCGCCTTCAATATTTCTTGCTGCACCAAAAAAGCGTTTCGGTTTATGCAGAGCATTTGCATCCACACCGCCTGATAAAATTTTACCGCTGTGAGGCTGCAACGTATTGTACGCTCTGGCAAGCCTGGTGATGCTGTCCAGGAGAATTACCACATCTTTGCCGTATTCAACCATTCTTTTTGACTTTTCGATAACCATTTCTGCTATCTGAACGTGTCTTTCAGGTGGTTCGTCAAAAGTGGAAGAAACTACTTCCGCAGCCACACACCTTTGCATGTCAGTCACTTCTTCCGGTCTCTCATCAATCAAAAGCACCAAAAGATGAACTTCGGGGTTATTCGTTAAAATACTGTTTGCAATTTTCTGCAGTAAAACAGTTTTTCCGGTTCTGGGCTGGGCCACTATAAGTCCGCGCTGTCCTTTACCTATAGGAGTAATAAGATCAAAAACTCTTGTTGAATACTCATCCGGGGCGCGCTCGAGAACCAATCTCTCGGTAGGGAAGTAAGGAGTAAGTGCCTGAAACGGGATTATTTCTTTCTTCCTCTCGGGTAATTCATTATTAATGGCCTCAACTTTGAGCATAGCGAAAAAGCGTTCCTTTTCACGAGGCTGTCTGATTTGGCCTGATATAAAATCACCCGTTTTTAAAGAAAATCTTCTTATCTGAGAAGGACTAAGATAAATATCTTCGGGACATGGCAAATAACTATAAGCAGGAGATCTTAAAAATCCGAACCCGTCTGGAAGCACTTCAAGATACCCGCTTCCATACATAAGGCCGTTCTTTTCAGCATTGGCCTTTAATATCTCAAAGATTAGCTCAGGCTTTTCCAATGCACCTATTCCTTCGATATTTAAAGCATTGCCCATTACGGCAAGCTCCTGCATCTTCATAGCCTGCAGTTCGGCAAGATTCAAACTTGGGGCAGTTCGGTCTTTTTTTGAGAAATCTTCCCTGAAGCGGCCGCCATTGTTATTTCTGTTATCTCTTCTGTAGAAGTTGTTGTTATTACGCTCTCTTGGCCTTTGATCTTGATAGTTGTCGTTTTGATTTCTGGGGGAACCAGATTCCTGGTTCGGTTGAGAAGACGGAGGAATCGGTTGGCCTTGATCTCTTAAAGTTGATTCCTCTTTGGGAGACAGCTCTTCCCTTGGAGTCTGATAGTGGTGGTCTTCTGCCATATCGGATGGATATTGATTAATCTGTTCAACTGTAGATATAGAAGAATCCATCTGTGGTTCTTCGCTGCTCTCCTGAGAGTTCTTGCTATTCTGCTCAACTGCCTGATCCAAAGGAGTATTTTTTGGAGTTGCAGATTCTTCTTTATGAGTTCTTTTGGGTCTGCCAGGTTTCTTGTGAAGCGCTTTCTCAGGACGAATTTCCTGCCCTTCGCTTGGTATTGATGATTGTGGATCGTTATCCTGTGTCATGCTAAAATCCTCTTTTTTATATTAAATAATATTTGTTTGCATTGTTTCTGAAGAAGACTAAAGTCTCCGGTATTAATTATTCCAAAAGTAGCTTTCTCGAGTTTAATATCAGGACTTAGCTGTGAACCGAGTCTGCTGGATATTTCGTCATCTGTCCAGTTTCGCTCTCTTAATCGTTTGACTTGTATATCTTTATTAGTCCATATAGTGATTGTCGCACAAAATTCCTTTTCTATTTTAAGTTCAAATAGAAGCGGTATATCAAAGATAACTACATCCCCACTATCAAAAGAAGAAATCAGTTCACGAGCTTTATTAAAAACATGTGGATGAACTATGCTATTGAGCCATTCAAGTTCTTTTTTATTATTAAAAACAATCTGTGATATCTTTTTCCTGTCTATGTCTCCATCGGAAATTATCTGTCCGACCCATCTTTCTGTGATTCTCTTTCTAAAATTTGTACCTTGTAATCCTTCATCGCTATACAAGTCATGACATAACTTGTCTGATTCAATCACCTTGCATCCAAGTTCGGAAAATATATTCAGCGCTGTACTTTTACCACAGCCTATTCCTCCCGACAGAGCTACAACACGCTTGAATTCGGTATGATTGATTAGCTTAAAATCTAAAGACAAAACATTTCTCCGAAAAATTCAGAAATTAAAAATTAAACATTTTACGCAGAACGAATGATTATTATGAACAATAGATAGAAAATCGTGAATGTGTCTCGAATTATGGGCATTATAATTGCCAATAAACCTAAATCAAGAGGAAAATTTCTAAAGTTTAAAAAAAACTCATAAAATGAATTCTTTTACGACCTTTAAACTCCAAGCTTATATTGTAGAATGAAGCGAAATATGAATAATACAATTATAATAAACGATGTATTAACAATGGAAGATAAAAGCATGTCAAAAACCAAACCCTCAGTCACTAGGCGACAACCAAAACACAATGGGAAGTGGCTCAACTTTGAAGAAGTTGAATATGTCGATTCAGCCGGAAAAATAAGAAGCTGGGAGAATGTCACAAGGACAACATTAGGCGGAGCCGTAGCTATGATCGCCAGAAAAGGAGAAAAACTGGTTCTTGTAAGGCAATTCAGGCCTCCTATAGATAACTATATAATCGAATTCCCTGCAGGATTAATAGATTCAGGCGAAAAATATGAAACCGCCGCATTAAGAGAACTCAAGGAAGAGACAGGATACATTGGAAAAGTTACAGATGTCAGCTGCCCAATTTATAGCTCTCCAGGAATGACAAATGAAACGGTTTCTCTGGTTTTTATTGATATTGACGAGAACCTTCCTGAAAACCTTAACCCTGTACCGCAGATGGAACAAACCGAAGACATCGAAGTTCTTCTGGTTGATTTTAAAAAACTGAAAAGATTCCTTGAAGAACGTTGGAATTCAGGTGACTTTATTGACGCAAAAGTAATGAGTTTTTCGGCCGGAAGCAGTTTATATAACATAAAACAATAATATAGAAATATATAGGAGAATTTTAAGGATGACAAAGAACGGGAAAAAAATATTCAAATCGGTAGATGTTATTTCAAAAGAACTTGATGCGGTAGATAATTTTGTTTTGAAATACTGGAAAAAATATGTTTATTTGGCCATTGCAGCAGTTATTATTGTTGCATTGACTTTGATCACTATCAGAACATTGGAACACAAAGCTTTATCGTCTTCACAAGAACTGGTAAACGCTGATAATACTGCTGAACTTCAGGCAGCAATAAAGAACAACCCCGGCAATGCCCTTACCCCATATTGTTCTCTTGAGTTAGTTTCCAGCATGGTTTCCGATAATGATGCTTCAGGAGCCAAAAACCTTTGCAATAGCATTGTTGCTTCATCACAGGATTCTTATATCGTTTCAAGGGCAAAACTTGATCTTGCTTATATAGCCGAAAATCAAGGAGAAAATGAAGAGGCCCTGAAAATATTCAACCAGATTTCTTCAGATATGACGTTTCCTGATGCTTTCAGATGCGAAGCCCTTTATAACTCGGGGCGGATTTATCTTGCCATGGGAAAGAACGACTTGGCCATTGAGAAACTTAAGAAGAGTTCCGATTTTTCCAATGATTCTTGCGTGGGCTGGCCTGAATTTGCAAAAGGACTAATAAACAGAATCAATTAATTGTCGGGACAAAGTGGTTTTGAATACACACTCTTTTTTTACTAAAAATATGGAGAAATCTCTGGTTTCTTTATATGACAGGAAGAAAAGATACGAAGCAGGCTTGTGCGTATGTGAGGGGTTAAGAGCAGCAAAGGAGCTTTATTATATCTGCCCTGAAGCCATTGAATACGGCATTGCTGCCAGAGATGTAAATATAGACTCTTTTAATGGCGTTAGATTCTACACTGTAGAAAACAGGGTTTTTAAAAAAATGTCTTCGACAGTAAATTCCCAGGGAATTTTACTGGTGGCCAAAATTCCCAAGATGCAGGCAGATGAACATATTTCTTCGCCGTTTGTTCTTGTGCTTGATAGAATAGCTGACCCTGGAAACTTTGGAACCATACTCAGGACTTGCGCTTCTGTCGGTTTAAAGGAAGTCTGGTATTCTGAAAGTTCTGTGGATCCATACTCGGAAAAAACTATCCGCTCGGCTCTAGGTTCTCAGTTCTCTTTAAATTTATTTCAGTACAGAGATGTAAACTTACTGGTCGAAAATCTAAGGAAAAAAGGCTATGATAAAGTATTCAGGACTGAACCTGCAGGTGGTGAAAGCTGTTTTGAAGCAAAAGCACTATTTAACAAAAGTGTTATTGTCTTTGGGAATGAAGCAAACGGCATAAAAGAAGTAAAAGACTCGATGCCAGTAAATATCCCTATGCCGGGAAAATTCGAATCCCTGAATGTGGCACAGTCCGTTACGGTAATCTTGTTTGAAGCAGTAAGGCGTAAAGTTTTATAATTTAGGAGGTGTTTTATGAATACAATGAGTGCTATGGGGATTATTGAAAAACTTGAGTTGAGGCCACATCCGGAAGGAGGACATTATAAACAGGTTTTTAAAGATACTGTAAGTGTCAATTTAAATGATTCGTCAAACAGGACCAGGTCTGCGATCACAGACATATATTTTCTTCTTGCCGGCGGGGAAAAAAGTAGGTTTCATAGAGTAAAACAAACTGAAATATGGAATTTTTATACTGGCGCTCCGCTTTTTTTATATGATTTATCTGAAGACTTGCAATCTCTCGAAATTATCGAACTAGGTAAGGATCTAAACTTTAAGCATACAGTTAAAGCAAACCATTGGCAGGCGGCTTCGACTACAGGAGACTTCAGCCTGGTTGGATGTATGGTCGCCCCGGGATTTGAATTTGAAGACTTTTCTCTCATGAGCGAATCAGGTGATTTGGCCGAATTAGTCTCAAAAAAATATCCGAATCTGGCTCATCTCATATAATTTCGGCTTAGAAATGAATTTAAAGGAAAAACTTCAGAAGCATGGCATGCTGCTAAGAGCTTTCTGTATAATTGTTTCGGTTTACCTCGCCTCATGCCATGGATATAAGGACGAGGAGCAAATGACTCCTTACCAACCAGCAGCCACAGTCAGGAACATGCCTATAATGGGTAACGGTAAAGCCAGCTTTGCCCAACTCGAAAATTTCTTTTTGAAATATAATCACAATGTTAATAAAACTTATCTGGATAATGTGACTAAAGCTTATCTTATTGAGTGCAGAAAAGAAGGAGTAAACTCAGATGTGGCTTTCGTCCAGATGTGTCATGAAACTAACTTCTTAAGATTCGGGAATCAGGTAAAATTATCACAAAATAACTTTGCAGGAATTGGCGCCACAGATAATGGAGCAACTGGCCTTTCTTTCAAATCCATAGATGTAGGCGTAAGAGCTCAGGTGCAGCACCTGAAGGCTTATGCCAGTAAAGCCAGGCTCAATGGCAGGCTAGTTGATCCAAGATTCGACAAAGTAAAAAGAGGATCTGCGGTTTATGTCTCACAGTTAGGCAGGGGAAAATGGGCAAGTGATCCGAACTATGCAAATAAGCTTCTTGCGAAACTCAACGAACTATACAGTGTCAACGGAATTTAACTCCTTTGATAGCAACAATGAGCCAACCAGAAGTCTACGATCTGAAAAACACATACTTCCGAAGAAAAATGAAGTTTTTTTGTATTGAAAGATTATTAGCTTGGACTTTTTATGACAGCCACTTTATTGTCTAGTCTGTTAATAGTGTTCACTCATATTAAGAGAATCCCGTAAGTTTTTACCAGATGATTGATTTTCAAACAGTATCAAAAAGTTATTCAAAACAGGTCTTATTAAACAATGCTTCTTTCAGGATTAATACCGGAGAAAGAGTCGGTATAGTCGGCCCGAACGGCGCAGGCAAAAGCACTATATTCAGACTGATTATAGGCGAAGATACTACAGACAAAGGTAACATAGTTATCCCGAAAGATTTCAGGATAGCATATCTTAAACAAAACCTTGAGGAGAACGCTTTAAATACACCGTTGGCTGAGTATACCGCTAATGCTATTCCGGAAATCAACGTATTAAAACATTCTATAGAAGAACTGGAATCTAAACTTATCTCTACGGACGATGAGAAACTGAAAGCATCTCTACTCTCACAAATCGGAGATCTTCAGTTGCAGCTTGAACATCTTGGAAGCCACATTCTTGACCATAAGGTGAAAACTGCTCTTTCAGGGCTTGGGTTTCATGAATCCAGATTCGATGACAAATTCTCATCGTTCAGCGGCGGCTGGCAGATGAGGGCCTCTCTAGCAAAAACAATCATCTCTCAAGGAGATATTCTTCTGCTTGATGAACCTTCAAACTATCTTGACGTTCCTGCAATAGAATGGATGAGAAAAACCCTTTCTTCCTATAAAGGCACCCTGGTTCTCATATCTCATGACAGATATCTGCTAAATTCGCTCACAAACATTACTCTGGAAATCAATTGCGGAGCCGTAACAAAATACGCAGGAAACTATGATTACTATTCTATAGAAAGGTTAAGGAGACAAGAACAAACTCTGGCGGCTAAAGAGAACAGAGACGCAAAAGTTAAAGAAATAGAAGATTTTATAGATCGTTTCCGATACAAAGCCACAAAAGCCAATCAGGTTCAAAGCAGAATTAAGATGCTCAAGAAAATGGAAACAATAGATATTCCTCAAAAAATGCTCTATCACAGTACCATGCGTTTACCTGAACCACCTCATTGCGGCAACGAAATAATACGGGTGGAAGATGGAACTTTTTCGTACAATGGAACTGACCTTGTATTAAAAGAATTCAGCATCTCCGTCCAGAAGGGCGATAAAATAGGGTTAGTGGGGTACAACGGCGCAGGAAAAACCACTCTTTTAAAACTTCTAGCCGGAGTTTTGAAGCTAGATCACGGAAAACGCACACTTGGGCATAATGTGGAAATAGGCTATCAGGCACAGGAGTTTTCAGACATACTGAGTCCTAACATTACTCCTTACGATACGCTCAGGGCACTGTCTGTAGACACCTCAAAACTCCGTAATATCTTAGGCTGTTTTGGTTTCTCAGGCGAAGAAATAGAAAAACCATGTTCAGTTTTAAGCGGTGGAGAAAAAATAAGGCTCCTTTTTGCCAGAATATTTTGTTTGTCTCCAAATTTTCTCATTCTGGACGAGCCCACTACTCACCTTGATATAGTCGCACGGGAAAATTTACAAAATGCAATAATATCCTATAAGGGAACAGTCTGCTTCGTCAGCCATGACATAGAATTTCTCAAACGCACAGCTGACACTATTTTGTTTGTAACTGGTAACAGAGTAAAAAAATATCATGGCAACTATGATTATTTTGTAGAAAAATTAGCTTCTGAAAACACCAATGAAATAAACTCTTCAAATATCAAAGAAGAAAAAACTACAGACGAAAATAAGGAAAAAAGAAAACAAAAAGCTCTGCTCAGACAACAGTTCTATTCTGAGAAGAAGTCGCTGGAAGACAAGGTTAACATTATAGAAGAAAAGTTAAATTCATTGGAAGAGGAAAAAGCCCAGATAGTAGAGCAAATATCAGAAAATGTAAAAATTGCAAATTTTGCTTCTATTAATAAACGTTTGCAGGAGATACAAATTGAAATCAACCTACTGTCAAATGATTGGGAAATTACTGCGACTGCTCTTGATACTGCGCTCAAAAACCATGCCAGGGAAATTGAATCGTTAGAAAACTAAGACTTCTGATAACAACCTATTTTTCGATAATGTAAGACCTTGCGATTTGAAGTCTGGGAAGTTTTATTAAATTAGCGCAAAGAAGGGAAATCAGACTCAGCACAGCTCCGATGATAAATGGAATTCTTTTGTCACACATCCATAACATCCCGCCAATCAAAGGAAAAACCACAGCAGCAACGTGATTAAATGTAAAACCCACGGCAGTTGATGAAGCTATGTCCGGCCTGTCGGCTACTTTGTGTAAATAGGTTTTTATTGCAATAAGAAAACTGAAAACTACACTGTCAACAACACATAATAACGCCGCAAGATAGGCGTTATCTATAAATGCGTATATTACAAAAATAGAAAACGCAATAATGCTCTCCAAAATAAGAATAGTCTTTTCCCCAAGGTCATCTATTTTTTTTGACAGTTTTTCTGCCATAAAAGTATTAAAAACATTGCTGGCAATAAATATGACTGCTATAGCTTTGACTGAAAATTTATAGTGTTGGACCAGTAACAAAATTGAAAAAACTATAAAAATCTGCCTTCGCGAGCCTGCCAGAAAATTCAGAAGATAAAAAAGCCAGTATTTTCTCTTCATAATCATTTTCTTTCGCTGCCCACCTGTTTTCTCCGTAGGGAAATCTATGAAATACGAATATATTGCAGCAAGTACAGCTACCATCCCTATAGCTATAAGAGTAACGCTCATTGAAGTAAAAAAAGCAAAAACATAAATCAATACCCCTACCCCGATATTGCTTACTGCTGTCACGCTCCTTATGTACCCAAAAGCTCCGGCAGACTCGTCAAGTTCAAAACATTGAAGCACCAATGACTGCCTACATGTTTCTGCAAAATGAAAACCTATTGACATCACAAGAGTAGAGGTCAGAAGCCCCATTTTACATGGGAACAAACCTGTCATTAAGACTCCCAACCCGAGAATAAGCGTAGCATGAGACATCAACTTATGTTCTCGAAAAAAAAACAAAAAATAAACCACAACGCATGACAGCAAACCAGGAACTTCTCTGACTGACTCTATCAATCCGATCCAGAAACCATCTACTTTGACTACATGCACTGCATAGTTGCTGAATAAAGTCCTCCATCCCTGCAATCCCACGGAAACAGCCGCTGTCAAAAGAAGGAGAAAAGGATAAGCCTTGTTGAAATTATTCTTGGCTTGTTTAGGAAAAAACATTATCTTTTCAGGGTTTCCATAAATCGGTGCATTTTACACTCTTTTATAATCACCAACCCTCACTATCATCTTCAGATACAGGCTTTGGTGCCTGATCAGCGATTCCGCTGTCGATAGGATTCTTATTTAACCTCACTTTCTGCTCGCCAGGCACTCCAATATCTCTATTTTCTTCATCCTCCTTAACACTGCTATCTGCAGCGTTATTTTTCTCTTCTTTCCTTTTCTTTTCCTTATCAATTAAGTAATTAATGACTATATCTGCAACATCCTTTGGAGTTCTCCACTCGGACCATGCATAAATGAAACCATCTTTTTCATTGTTTTTAACTGTAGCTTCTGCCTTGTCCCTAATTATACTATCGGAGAATTCTTTCTTAGTTTCCTGATAGGCTTCAATTTGATTAGAAACATAGTGTTTTTTCCTGAGAGTTCTTAACTTCGCATCGAATTTGCTCTTATCACTGTCTGACATGTCAAATATTGGTATGACCGTATTCTCGATATTTACTCCGTCATTGTAGTAGGTCAAACCAAAATACCTTCCTGTTATTGTCTTTTTGTAAGGGCCCTGCTTATAAGTTATCGTCACAGTAGTATTCAATGGCAAAGACTGATAAAGTTCATCTGCCTTTTTCATGTAGAGTTCTTCCAGTTCCTTATCTGTCATAGGATATTTCTTATCCGCCATTTTGTCTGCTCTTTTCCTGATTTTCGGCACATCTACCTCACGAGGAGTTTTTCCGCTAACCGTTGGATATTCATCCGCGACTTTTTTCAGGATCAATCCTTGTACCTTTTCATCTTTAATATCTCTTCCGTCTGCTACAAAAGAATATACAATCTTCTCTATTGATTGAATTCTCTTGTCGGATTCGGTTTTGGCCGTTCTCTTGCCTAACACCGATTCATAAGGGAGTCTTGCATCTGCCGAAAATATTGACACCATTCCGAACACAAAAAGTGCAAAAATCACTAGGAATAATCTTTTATGCATAAAACACCTAGAAGCTAAATTGTCTTTAATATTGAAAACTATATTGCGAATAAATTGAGATTTATCCTATATTTAGATATACCTAAAACCATCAAGTTTGCCACCATTGAACGAAACTCATTAAATAAAAATGACAATGAAAAGCTATTCAAACTCACTAACTAAAGAACAGGGAACCATTCTCAGAAATTTTTTAATTGACAGAGGTTTTGATTTTTCAACCAAAGAATACGCTCAATGGCAAGCTTCCGGCCCCTCATTATCTATCTGCCTTTACAATTCAGGCAAACTTCTTATACAAGGCAAAGGAACTAAAGATTTTGTCCTCTTCACGCTTGAACCTGAGATACTTAAAGAAGCTCAACTCGGATATGAAGGTATTTTAAACAAAAATGAGAAAGAAGAACCTTATATCCCTCATATCGGCATAGACGAAAGCGGTAAAGGTGATTTCTTCGGGCCATTGGTAATAAGTTCGGTTTTTGTTCCTGCTGAGGATAGGGAAGAATTAATAAAACTCGGAGTGAAAGACTCTAAAGAAATTTCAAGCGATACAAAACTCATATCTATCGCTGCAGATGTCAGAAAACTGCTGGGCAGATATTATTCCCTTGTAGCAATAGGAAACGCAGCTTACAACAATCTTTACTCTAAAATAGGAAACCTCAATCGGCTTCTTGCGTGGGGGCATGCCAGAGCTTTGGAAAACCTGTTAGAAAAAAATATCGAAGCCTCCTTTGCCATTTCAGATCAATTTGGCAATAAATCCCTGATAGAAAATGCGTTAATGAAACGTGGCAAATCCATTAAACTGATCCAAAGGACAAAGGCTGAGTCCGACATAGCCGTTGCCTCAGCATCTATTCTTGCAAGAGCTGAATTTTTAAGGAGGCTTTCGCTTCTTTCTACAGAACTTCACTTAAAAGTGCCTAAAGGCGCCAGCGCTGCAGTAAAAACTGCCGCAACTGAAATAATTAAGAAATATGGTGTGGAAAAACTATCTTCTGTCTCAAAAACACACTTTAAAACATACAAAGAAGTCACAGAGCCATTTTTATAAAGTACTGTTTTTCCTAAGCAAAGCCGCAAAGGCTCCATCATTAGCTAAACACGGCAAAAGCGTTTCATTCCCGCTGCAAGTAAAATCAGGATTATCAGATATAAATGCCTCAACTTGTTTTTCGTTTTCTTCAGGCTCTATGCTGCATGTGCTGTAAACAATATACCCACCGCCTTTTACGTATTTTGCAGTATTATTTAAAATATCCTTCTGAAGAAGTGTTACTTCTTTGAGATCTGTAAGATTAAATTTCCACATCACATCAGGGCGGTGCCTTACTACTCCGGTATTTGAACAAGGCACATCTAGAAGAACCATGTCAAATTTCTCTGTGTTATCTTCTAATTCAAAGTCTTTCATTTCTATAATCCTGACATTTTTTATTTTCATTCGCTCTACATTCTCCACAACTCTTTTCAAACGATTGACAGAACGATCAGTAGCTGTTATATGGGAAGCAGGAAATAAATGGCTTAAAGCTATAGTTTTCCCACCAGGCGCAGAACAATAGTCCAGAATAGTAATGGGGCTTAACCTCCTGACTAGTCCGCTAAAAAATACAGCCGCCGGATCCTGAATGTAAAGCAAGCCTTCACTCATCAAATTAGAACTAAGAACAGCACCCAAATTATCTGTCACATAAAAGTTAAAATTATCTGAAGTGCCATGTCTTTTAAGGTTCAATGTTTCCATGATGCCCTGTTCCAGAGGAATTAAAGACCTGAAAGTAAATTGGGGCTTTATTCCAATCGTCTCGCACATCTTGTCGGCCTTTTCTCTGGAATAGTTTTGAACCCAGCGGTTGTAGAGAATATCAGGGACTATTCGTGCAGAAAATAATATTCCATTTCTGTTTTTTTCTGTTTCTATGTGCCTTAAAAAATTTCGGACTACGGCATTTATGAAATTACCTTCGAATTTACCTTTTTCTTTTTTAACGTAAGAAACGGCTACGTCATTTGCAGCAAAAGGCTCAATTCCAGTCTGATAAAGAATCTGCACCAAAACAACTGACAAGACCCGCCTCAAAAAATCAGAAGGTTTTCTCCTTGTGAAAACACCTATTGTTCTGTCTAATACAGCTTTATACCTGAAGTAAGTAAAAAGTATCGATGACACAACACTTTTGAATTCATTTTCTTTCAAATGATAGTCCAGAAAGTCGTCCAGGGATCCACAGTTTTCACAGAAGCCTATCCCATTAACCGCCAAATCCAGAATCTTTTCGCTCTTCATAATAACCCGACTGTAATTTATTTGATTTCTTAAAATCTATTATATTACCAAGTGGGCTAAGATTCTTCTTTTTTTTGTTTTTATAAAGTTCAGGAATCAGCTTGAATTAACTTCTCGTCAATATATTTTAAACGCTCCCGAATGGTGGTTGTAGCTCAGTTGGTTAGAGCGCTTGGTTGTGGCCCAAGAGGTCGGGGGTTCGAATCCCCTCATCCACCCCATTCATCGGCTCTAGGTTCTACGGCTCTACGCCAACAAGTGGGGCAAAGTTAATTAAGCGCATAAAGCTCTGACTCTCAGGCTCTACGCCAACAAGATGGTGTGTTGATTGTCAAATGAGTTATTAACATAATTCTTAACAATTTCCTACTTCCAGAATTGGTGACACTAAAGAATCGTTATAAAGAGATTTTGCTATAATAAGTCTACGCATTACGCAAATCATTTTTCGCATTACAGCCCCTAATGCAGACATCTTAGTTTTACCTTTTGCAACGAGCATTACATAGAATCTGGCAAAACCATTATTTCCTCTTGTGGAGCTCATTGCAGTCAAATATAGAGCCTGCCTTAATCTTCCCTGTCCTTCTTTGCACATTCTAGTTCGACCCTTGACGGAAGTTCCTGACTCATATCTCCTGGGTGATACTCCGGCAAATGCAGCTATTTTCTTGGATGAGGAGAATCTATGAACATCTCCAAGTTCTCCTATCATGGTAGAAGCTACGATAAAACCTACTCCTGGAATTGAAGTCAATATCTTGACTTGTTCTTTAAGATTAGGGTATTCATTAATATGTTTTTTAATTGCTGATTCAATTCCTATAATACTTCTTTCCAAATCCCTTATGACTTTTTCCCTTACCTTGATGATAGCTTTTACCTGGCTTGCTTCCTGAGCCTGTACTTTAGCTGCAGTCAACATGTTTACCATAGCTTTTCTTTGACGGACAAGCTCTTTAACTGTGTCGTATTCTTTACTCTGCTGAACATAAGGAGAAGGACTCCGTTCAGCTCCGTACATTGCCAGTTTTGCAGCATCCATTTTGTCTGTCTTGTTTCTTATCCTTAGACTCTTTCCGTAAGCGTTAGCGCTTTTAGGATCCGCTATTACCGGAATGCATTTCGGACACAATTCAAAAAGCCAGGTGGCTAGGATTACAGAGTAAGAACCTGTAGCTTCCATTACAAAACCAAATTCATCTTCTTCCTGCAATCTCTTATTTGCCATTTGCTTAACAGCCCAGGCTTTGAATTCTTCAATTCCTTCCTTTGTTCTTTTAAAAGATGCTTTTGGCATTGAGGAAATATCTTTTATTCTTTCTCCTGTAAGGCAGAAGCTAACATCAAAGGTGGCTTTTGATACATCAGCTCCGAACCAGATCTTAAGATTCTTTTGGTTAGTTTTTTCATCCATTTTTCTTGTCCTCTTTTGTTACTTGTAGTAATGTTAAAAATTGTGTCCGCTAACCATTCTTGCCTTTGAACCGGGTTTCAATACCCAAGATGGCTGTCCGGTTTCAGGCGGAACACGGTAGCAGAAGACGGGTTAAATCTTGTTGACGGGATGTTGAATAAACTCCCTTAGTGGGCCACAACTCCGTCTTCTGCGATTCCTTCCCAAGTGCCCTAGGAAAGAAACCTTACCGGAAAATATATTTATTAACATCATCAACAGCTTCTGTAAAGAAAAAGTTAACAAAAAGAAATCACTACTAATACTTGATCTCTCTTTTGCCTGTTTATCACAGGCCACTAACTTACAAGTGGGGCAACGTTAATTAAGCGCATAAAGCTCTGACTCTCAAACGATAGTTTTCAAAATTTCTGAAACCGAATGCTCTTCTTGATATCATTTCCATCTTCGTATGGAAGCCTTCTGTTATAGAATTAGTCCTTGTAAACCTCCACATCCTTACTATCTCCACTTTCCATAGATCAAGGGTATTTCCCAGTGTTTCAAGACTTTCGAGTTTACAATATTTAAGTTCTTCTATCATACTAAGGAACTTTGGAAGGAGCTCTCTGGCCTTTCTTTTAGTTACATTCTTTATAAGCATTAGCTTTGTGAGTTCTTGTTTAAAAAAGTAAATCCTTTTCATAGGTTGATTTGCTTCAAGGTACGCATCGAGCCTCATTTTTTGCTTTTCTGAAAGATTATGTTCATGCCTTCTCATCAGAGAGAGCAGCCCTCTGTTCTTTCTCCCTCTGGGATCTATCTGCTGCCAGACTCTGAGAAAATGATGGTTTATCAATCTTACTACATGAAATCTGTCAGCTACTATTTTCGCATTTGAAAAATGCTTAAGGGCTATTTTCTTATATGCCTCTGAAAGATCCATCACTACGACCGTGACCCGTTCTTTACCTTTCAGGCTGTTCATATATGGTTCAAGAGCATTTTCTGACCTGCCTAGTGTAACATCATATACTCTTCTGTTTTTAAGGTCGCATATCGTAGTTGCATATCCTTTTTTCTTAGTAAAAAAGTGTTCATCAATGCCTATTACTGAAGGGCAAGGGTAATTATTGCTTTTTGATACCTTCAACCCAAGATAATCATGAGTCCATCTTTCTATTGTGGAATGGCTTATTCTTAACCTGTTCCTAAGCGTCTTCTGGCATATCCCATCCTGATGGTCCCGGAACACTTCATTTCTGAATTCTTCTGTGCTTCTCTTGTACGGAAGTATTCCTGGCAATCGTTCATTGAAATACCTGTCGCATCTCAGACAGCGATATTTCCTGCTTTTGAGCTCCAAATAACTGTTATGGGACAATATCGTCCCATGTCTGACTCTCCTTGTCTTTTGATCCTTAAGCCTTAAAAAAGCGCATCCACAGTGTGGGCATATTGCCTTTCCAGTGTAGTTGGTTTTGATAATTATGTTTTTGCCTTCGTAACGATAACTGCTTGTTTTATAGCCAGGTATCCCTACTATAATTTCTCCAAGGGGCATGACTCTTCTCCGTGTAATTGTGTTGTTTGGTTACTCATAATTATACTATGAGCAACTGCCTTGCCCCACTTTTTGACGAAGAGCCGACTCTCAATCTTGTAAATCTCCACATCCTGACTATTTCGATTTTTCCCATTTATCTTTTTTATGATAATTTACAATTGAAGATATATAATTTGTAATTATAATGTAATTATGACAAAGTTAAAAATAATATGGGATACTGTAAAAGCTGAACTAAACTTTACAAAACACAAAGTCAGCTTTGAAGAAGCCAAAAGCGTTTTCTATGACGATAATGCACTTGAGTTTTATGACAACGAACATTCAGAAAATGAGAATAGGTTTCTCCTTCTTGGGTTATCAGAGAAGTTTAGGATTTTGTTAGTAGCTCATTGCTATAGAGAAAATGAATCAACAATTAGAATAATTTCAGCTAGAAAGGCGACTCAAAATGAAGCAAAACACTATGGAAGAAATTGACATGAAAGGGGAATATGATCTTTCTAAGTTCAAATCCCGTAAGAATCCTTATGTCAAGAGACTAAAAAAACAGATAACTATTGGCCTGCATACTGAAGCAATTGAGTATTTCAAGGAATTATCCAAAGAGACCAACATTCCTTACCAGAACATTATTGACATGTATTTGGTTGATTGTGCAAAAAAACATCTTAAACCGCATATCTCTTGGAAATAATTATTTCCGAAACAAAAAAATAAAGGCAAACTCTTAGACTGCTCTAACAAATTTCCGCAGGAACATGCAGATAGATTTATATTATTTGTAGCTATTTCTCCTAGTTGTGGCCCAAGAGGTCGGGGGTTCGAATCCCCTCATCCACCCCATCTTTTACGAGCCTTTTTTAAAGCTTCTTGCCCATGAAAGAACACTGTCAATAGATATTATTATCACCAGTACAATAAGAAACCCTGACATTCCTGCCAAAAGATATTTGTCATTGGGCAAATAGTTATCAAAAATACTGCTGATCGCTGCATCTATAGTAGTAATAGTTACAAAAATCCATGGAATTAAAGTTACCCAGACATATCTCATTTTCTTTATGCTGATGATATAGGTGGTTCCCAAGGCCAAAGCAATTGAGGCCAGCATCTGGTTTGCGCACCCGAAGAGAGGCCAGATAGTTGAAATCTGCCCTGTGTAAAGCAAATACCCCCAGGTCACAGAAAGCAAAACGCTCAAGACTACAATATTCAAGATAGATTTCTTCTCAGTTTCTTTAATTACTTTGGCTTTAACAAGGACATTGTCCAGAAGAAACCTGCCTGCTCTGGTACCGGCATCAATAGTAGTCAATATAAAAAGAGCCTCAAACAATATCAGGAAGTGATAAAAATAAGGCATCAGGAAATCAAGCATTTTTATTTTATGAAAAACATAGATCATTCCAGCCGCAAGAGAAACAGCTCCGCCCGGCCTGCCTGTCAGGTTTTCCTGAACCATACTCGAAATCATGTCCACATGTACCGGCACCATGTTGAGTTTTTCGAACACCTGAGGAAGAGTGTTGATGGCAAAATAGTCCGCGCTTGGCAGTACGGTCGCGGCAATTAAGGCCATAATTGCTACGAACCCCTCGAAAACCATAGCCCCATAACCAATAAGCCTGAGATCTTTTTCGCTTGCCAGCAATTTGCATGTCGTTCCCGAAGCAATGATTGAGTGAAACCCTGACAGAGCTCCGCAGGCAATGGTTATAAACAGAAACGGCCATACTTTGCCTGGAATAATCGGCCCGCCGCCGTGGACAAATTTAGTTATTGCCGGCATCTTTATCTCGGGATGAAGTATTATAACTCCTATGGCCATGGCAATTATAACTCCTATTTTCATATACGAAGAAAGGTAGTCTCTGGGAATAAGCAGCAGCCATACAGGCAGAGAAGCGGCAAAAAATCCGTAAACAGGAAGCATCAGAGATAAAGATTTGGCGTCAAGGTTCAGGTAAGGCGCAAGCGGGCTTTTTGCTATCGCAGGGCCAAAAAAGACACCTAAACATATCAGGACAACGCCAATTATAGTTCCTTCTGTAATTTTATTAACCCTGAAAAATTTAAGATACAAACCTATAAACATCGCAATCGGAATGGTCACGCCCACAGAAAAAACCCCCCATGGGCTGTGGTATAGAGCATTAACCACAGGAATACCGAGGCCTGCCATGCTGATTATCAAAATAAACACAATGGCTACCGAAGTAATGAACCCGACATGCTTATTCATGTATTCCCCTGCGATTGCCGCAATGCTCTTGCCATCAAATCTGATAGAAATAAAAAGCATCACCATATCATGAACAGCTCCGGCAAAAACAGCACCTATAAGTATCCATAAATAACCTGGCAGAAACCCATATTGGGCAGCAAGCACCGGGCCTATAAGCGGGCCAGCTCCGGCAATAGCTGCAAAGTGCTGCCCGAAAAGTACAATCTTATTAGTAGGGGAATAATCAAAATCATCCTTGAACGCTACTGCAGGCGTAACTCTTCTCTCGTCTATGACCAGGATTTTTGCCGCGATAAAAGCACTGTAGAACCTGTAAGCCAGTGAAAAAACCAATAAGGCAACGATTACAAAAAACAAAGATGACATTTCTTTTATTCCTTAAAGTAAAGATTTACTCATATCTCATTTATAAAGTAAAGCAACAAACCCACTTTCGGCGAAGTGTAGAAGTGAGTACGAGAAAAGTCAATAGTGATAAATGGGGCTTTTTCATTTGAATAGCTAAGCTAATCGGTGTATAAAAAGGATATCTTTGTATTTTTCAAAAATTTTAATTCAAGGTAAAATCAAATGAAATCATTAATTGGAATCATAGCCCTCTTTCTATCAATAGGCCTATGCAGTTTAAACGCTTCATTGCCCTCTGATGATTCAAAAACAACTAACGATAAGGAAAACTCAATGCAATCCGCAGACTCTTCAACAAAACAAAACAACCCTATAGTGGAAATTCAAACCAATATGGGCAATATCGAAGTCGAACTGAATCCGGAAAAAGCTCCGAATACAGTCAAAAATTTCCTTCAATATGTACATAGCGGTTTCTATGACGGAACAGTTTTTCACAGAGTCATAAAGGGGTTTATGATTCAGGGCGGGGGATTTACAAAAGATATGAAACAGAAAAAGACTCTCCCCCCGATTGCAATAGAGTCAAACAATGGACTTAAAAATGACATTGGTACTATAGCAATGGCCAGAACCAGCGATCCCAACTCGGCTACAAGCCAGTTTTTCATCAATACAAAAGATAACAGCTTCCTGAACTATTCTGCCCCAACAGCACAGGGTTACGGTTACGCTGTTTTCGGCAAAGTAATCAAGGGAATGGATGTGGTAGAAAAAATAGAAAACGTAAAGACATCTACTCAGGGCTATATGGGAGATGTTCCTGTTAACCAAGTAATTATAGAAAAAGTATCTTTAAAATAATTTTCTTTCCATTCTCCGAGAGTAATAACGAACTTGCCAAAAGAACAATTTTTTTCTTTTTCTTATCAAAAATTAATATACTGTATTGACACAAACGTAGTGCCGATTTACACTTGGTGCTATTAAGGAAGGAAAAAAATCTAGCAGCTTCCTTTTACGCAAGAAAAAAACATCATAAAACAATAAACAAAAGGGGAAAAAACAATGAAAACAAAAAAATTCACACTCATTGAGCTTTTGGTAGTAATTGCCATTATAGCAATTCTTGCCGCTATGCTCCTGCCGGCCCTCAATCAGGCCAGAGAAAGAGCCCGCAGAATCTCTTCTGCTTCAAACCTGAAACAGATCGGTACAGCAGTTATTGGCTACACTGGCGAAAACAACGACAAATTCCCTCTCATGGGCACTGGCACAGTATCCACAACTGCTTCACCTAGCGCAGGCGGTTCAACTGCTCAGTCTATCAACCTTCTCCATTCCAATCTGGTTAATGCAGCAGTACTGATTGATCCATCAAGCGGGCGTACAGCTTCAAGTACTTGGTCTTCAACCATGAATTGCGATTATTGTTATTTCGCTCCGGGTTCCACGGGCGCTAATTCAATAGAACCAGACAGCGGTTTAGTTTCCAATTGGCAGGGGACTGCTACTACAAACTATCGCTATGATTATGGCAACATTCTTTTTGCAGACGGGCATGTAACAGGTTTTAGCGGCAGTACATGGTCAGCTTCTAATGCAAAATCTGCTAATCTTAACACCATTGCAGTAACGGGAACTGCATTCTAAGTTACATAAAAACTATGTTTCTATGAAAGGGAGGAATTATCCTCCCTTTTTTTATCCCTGATATATTTCAAACTTGCCCTGCTCAAGAGGAAACTGGCGAACACATCATCCGCCGCAAGGAACTTGTAAGCGATGTTATCTCTTAACAGGAGAGGCCTGGATAATAATTTGCTCACACATCTTAATATTATTTAAGACATTAAGATTATTGGGTTCTTCTTCTTTGCATAGTTCAAAGAATGACAGCGCTTTAGTATAATGCCCGAGGTAGAATTCTTTTAATGCTGTATAATAGTGCCTGTTATAGTCAGACATTGTGTTATTGCTCAATATCTTGTTAAGATAATGTTCGCTTAGTTCTATGTTTCCATCAATAAAATAGCAATTTGCCATAATAGCCAGCATCGAGAAATAGCGATCTTCGGTTGGTAAGCTATCCTTATTCGCATAAGGCTCTATTGAAAGAAAAAGTCTGAGCGCTTCATCTCTCTTTCCAAGATAAAACAGAGCTTTAGCTTTAAAATAAATCGCTGCAAATGTATTTGAAATCTTAGTTCTTTCACTAATATTGCTTCCTTCGTTCAATGTTAATAGTTTGTCTGCTATTTCAATGACATGCCCGTAATTCTTGTTTTCCAATTCGATATCCCCCAAGGCCTCAAGGGCTGCAGGATTTGAAGGGGTTAAGTCCGACGAGTATTCAAAAATTTGTTTGGAGGATTGCCAAATACTTTGATACTCTATATTAATTGAGGCCAGAAATAGTATAAAAACTATCAGCATTGTTCCAAACAGAACCTTAAGGTGACGGCAATTGAATATTCTTTTGTGCCCTACAGTGTTAAAGTCTTTCTGATAGGCAAGATAATTGAGAACGAGGCCTATGGATAATAAGATAAAAACTGAAGGTATATAACTATATCTGTCAGCATGGTCAATAGCCCCAAGAAGCAATAATCCCCCAACAGGCAGGAGTGAAAAAAAATAGGCTAACAGTAAAGGTACAAGTGTATAAAGGAAAAAATCCTTATTGATAATGAATATTTTCAGCAAGATATATATAAAAATTATATAAACAGCCAGAATAGTAAAAGCTGTGTCATAAAAAGATATTTTCGGGTAAACCACTGAAATATTATATGGAATAAACGTCTGTTTTATATACCAGATTAAATTGTAAGAAAAAGTATAACATCTTAAGTAGAAAGGCGAAACGCTGTCTATAGCTCCTTCCTGGGAAAATATTGCTATTGGGACTGTCGCTATGGCAATCAGGAAAAACAGCCAAAACTTCTTTATGTAAAATAAAGGGTTTATGTTTTTGCTTCTGTGAAATTCAAAAAGGACAAATATCAAAGGCAAACTGACAGCCATAGGTTTAGATAGAAGCGCAAGAATAAAAAATATCAAAGGCAACCAAAAGTTCTTATTATTATAGTTTTTTAAATAGAAGAACAACCCCATAAAATAGAAGGCAGAACAAAGCACATCTTTTCTTTCGGATAGCCAGACGACAGATTCTACTCTTTGCGGATGAATAGCAAATAATAAAGTTATTGAAAATGCTAACCATGGCATTATAGCAAAATAACGGAATATCTTATATACAAATATCGACGCAATAATATGCCACAGGATATTTTGTACATGGTAAGGAACGGGATTCATACCTCCGAAAAAATAATCTATCATATAGGAAATCATAGTTATCGGTATGTACATGCAATAATACGGGGTTTTGAACCAAAACAGAATGTTGGAAAAAGATAAGCTTAAGTGTTTATTGTTTAAGATGTAAAAATTATCGTCCCAATAAGCAAGAAAAGGATAGCTGACAGATTTAGAGTATATTAGCAATATCGCAAAGGAAATAAGCAGGATATACAGGACATCCTTCATATTTCTTCTCAACGATTTATTGTCTTCATAAATCATGGCTTAGATGAGATTTGATAGCAAATACAGTTATTACAGCACCGTTTCCCGTTAGCGTACTTAAAATTAGTTCTAAGAGAGCAAAAGGGAAGCAGAAAAGAGCCAAGATACTCCAAATTAGTATTTTTAAATAGTCGGACAAACTTTTTGAATGTTCTTTTAATAAGGAATAATATCTATTCTTTGACGAAGGAAAGAATTTGTTAAATGTACTTTGTATAAAGCCAAAAACACTGTGTTCAAAAGAGAAAGAATGTTTTTGGATAATTTTAAAATTACTATCTTTCAATAAATAGAGAATACTTTTCATGGAATAGTGATAGACATGCCTTGGCAGATCAAGGTGAAACCAGTGTGATCGGAATATTCTCGCCTGATAGCTTCTAATGTTAGGGACACTTATGATCAAAACTCCATTGTCGCTTAATATTCTGTAAATCTCTCTAAGTACCTGATTAGGTTCTAAAAGATGTTCCAGCACATGCCATAGAATCACAATATCTATCTGTTTGTTTATAAGTCCGGTATCTATAGTAGAGTTCTTTTTTATCATCTCTATTCTTGTATCATATTGTCCGGAGAAATTCTCTCTTTCAAGCCCATAGCATTTATATCCTAAGTTGCAGAACTCTGATAGCAAGTAAGCCCTGCCGCAACTATATCAAGAATGCATCCTTTCTTCTTGCACTGCACATTTAGCAAGGCAGCAGAAAAACTGTCTATTCTATGTGCTTTATATTTATTGGCAGCCTTGATAAAAACTTCTATCGCAGAAAGGAACTTATTATTATTACTGCCGTAGTAAGAAGGTTCATAAAAATTCTCAAGCTCTTTACTAGCAGGCAAAGGCGCCAAAAAAACAAGGCCGCATTTATGACAGCCATATAGGTGGTATTGGTATCCCAGATTATCGAAGTCACCTGCTGAAAATAGATATTTTGATTCTTTATTATTGCAAACAGAACATTGTCTGTCTATTGTTCTGCACATAGAACATTTCCAGCTCAACAAAAATTATAAAAATTTACACCTGAGGCACCTTGTTTAAGTATAAGAAAGTTGCAGTAGTAATGCCAGCATATAATGCTGAAAAAACACTCCTTAAAACATATCATGAAACTATAGAGCAAGATTGTGTTGACTTCATTATTCTTGTGGATGATGCAAGCAATGACAGGACTGTGGAAATAGCAAAATCACTAGACAAGGTGATCCTATACAAAAACGACTTTAATTCCGGCTATGGAGCAAACCAGAAAAAATGCTACGAACTAGCTTTAGATAATGGTGCGGACATTATTGTAATGGTACATCCTGATTATCAATATTCCCCGCAATTGATACCAGCCATGGTATCTTTGATAGGAAACAATGTTTATCAATGTGTCATTGGGTCAAGAATCTTAGGAGGATATTCCCTAAAAGGAGGAATGCCGTTTTGGAAATATATAAGCAACAGAGTATTAACTTATGTTGAAAATATATTAATAAAGGCAAAGCTCTCCGAATATCATAGCGGCTACAGGGCTTATTCCAAAAATCTTCTGGAGTCATTAGACTTTAAACTTTATTCAGATGATTTCATATTTGATAATCAGCTTTTAGCACAAGTAATATGGTTCGGCGGACACGTAGCTGAAATCACATGCCCTACAAGGTACTTTGCTGAAGCTTCTTCTATAAATTTCAAGAGGAGCGTAATATACGGATTCGGATGTTTGTTAACGGCATTGCAGTTTAGATGTGCTAAACATAGATTATACCACAGCAGGCTATTTTATACTGAAAAGGAAAATATATACAAATCCTTTCATGAATGAAAGGTTCTGCTAGAAAACACATATCACAATATAAAACGCATTTTACGCTGGCGAAAGGATTCACTTTACTCTTTAAGGAATGGTATTCTTCTAGTCTTTTATTTTCTGTATCTCTTTGATCCCAGAAGCGTTTTTTAAGGTTTTTAGTTTCTCATACACAATCAAACTTTTTTTATAATCACCTCTTTTTGTTAGAATATCGACATATTTAAGGGCAAGGGGTATAGAGTCGGAATCAAATAAATAAGCCTGTTCGTAGGCGTAATCAATCCTGGAATCATTCGGGTTTTGCATTTCCAAAGCATTGGCGTAGGCTACAAAATCAGAAGCTCTCAATATATCCTGGGGATTGAGTTTGCTCTGAAGACAAAAGCCGCTAATAAAAAGTAAAAGTATGAATAAAAATTCTTTTCTTTTTTTCTGTAGCACTACCTTAGCAGCAAAGTAAATTCCCCATGCAGTAACCACGCAAAGCATTGGCGCGTAAAACACCGAGTATCTTGACAACGGCACAAAAATTATAATAGGTATAAACATACAAGCTAGAATAATTCCCACGGTCAACTTAGCCATCCTTTCCTTGTAAATACAGAGGAACATCAATAGAGAAGGAATAGCTAAAGAGTAGAGTAGAAATGGTGAAATCATATATTTTAACGGAAAAATACCATCTCTTATAAAACAATAATTTATATTGTCAGGCACCTCTTCTGACGAGAAAAGCATGCAAATTTTCTTAAGGTAAGGAACGATATCAAAACCAGTAGCCAATTTAGCGGATACTTTATTATTCAATACTTCCACTGGCTCATTAAGAGAAGAAATCTGTCTCTGATTGCCCACATTAAAAATATATTTCTGCCATCTGGTATCTGATAGGCTGTTTAGCACTGGAAAAGATTTAAATCCCGTTGCAATAAAGAAGAGTATCAAGACAGATAATAGAGACAAAGGAAACAATACAAAAAAACATATTTTCTTTAGATCTTTAATTTTTAAGCATACAAGCCATATATAGACTCCCAACACTAAACATAAACTTCCGAAATTTGCAGTTAGAAGCAAGCCTGCAAAAATTCCGGAACAAACTATAGAAAATCTCTTACGTTTTCCTTTTAAAAAATAAATTGAACAGAAAATAAAAGCATTAGAAAGAAAAACTATTAAGGATGTCTTAAGTATAAAACCTTCATACAAAAGAAGCGGAGCGTAAAGGGCTGTCAAAAAACCAGACAGGAAAGACACTGTTCTTGATCTGAAAAGAAGCCAAGCGATGTAAATTGTTAAAACTATAGTCAACATCCCTAAAGTCAATTGAAATGCTATTATGGCATTTATTGACAAAAGACTTCTGTCTGCTAATCTGGAAATAGTCGCTATCAACAAGACATAAAGATTATTTGCTGCTTCACCGTTGAAAGCTACGCCTACTCCCCATTTTAATAGAGTCCACATATCAAGAGTTTCGATAAAAGCATAATATTTGAAGACAGAGTTCATTAATGAGAAATAGAAAACCATTTTGATTATAAAGGCCAAAAGAACTGTAATTAAACATATAGAGGGGAGTTTGTTTTCATGTATCTGATCTTTCATTTTAGTCAGTATTTTCCCGATATATGTTAGGTGATAATTCATCATGCTTCTAATAATTCTAGTCTGTTATTATGTCAATACGCTCAGTTTATGTATATTACAGACGAAATTCCTAAGTTCGATTAATATCAGGCCTGAAATTCCAATTCTTTATAAGCACGGCTACAAAAAAAACTGACATGGCATTATTTTTGCCTTTACTACTTATAGAATGCCAAAATAAATGGTATGGATGTTGATTTTGGAATTAGCCGCAGAGGCTTATTGGAAACGACTTGCTTAGAAGTATAAAAAAAAACAGATAACAGTTGATATGAATTTTGTATTTCACAGTCCCTTTTTTAGATAATATATTTATAGAATTTATATATAAGTATTTACAGTTATGAGAAAGTATTCTTTTGGCAGGCCTTGCATTGCTTATCGAATGTCACACTGTGGATGAATACAAAATCATGCAAAGAGGAAAGTTGGAGTTGGTATCATTTGAGATTAAGACTTATTAAAGCGCATTAAATAGCTGCTTTTTTCAAACAAAGAAACTTAGGCTCGATTTCTTATTATTGATACTTCATATTTCAAAGGTTATACTCTTGTCCATAAATTTTATTGACATCATGGGGACGAATGAAGAACAAATGGTTTACGCTCATTGAGTTGTTAGTAGTAATTGCAATTATAGCAATCCTTGCATCATTGCTTCTTCCAGCCTTGAATCAGGCAAGGGAAAAGGCCCGACGAGTCTCTTCAGCATCCAATTTAAAACAGATCGGTACAGCTATGATTGCATATACACAGGATTATACTGAAAATTTCCCTTACAAAGACGATGGCGGTGCTCCTATTGATGCTGAAGGAGGAACAGATGGAATTATGGGAAATTCCGTTTATCTACTTGAATACGAGATAAAAGATTCAAAAGTTTTACTCGACCCGTCAATGAATAACACAAATTTATCGAACACTTGGGATCCTGCCACAGGATACAGCAATTACTGCTACACTTCATCAGATGGTTCTTTAAGCATGAAAAATGTCCAACCAGACAGCGGCATATTCGCTAACAAGAAAGACACCAAAAATCGTGCTTCTTTCGGCAATGTCCTATTCGCTGATGGACATGTGACAGGTTTTTCGGGTACTGACTGGAATTCAGATAATAATATCAAAAATTCAGCTCTACAAATTCTCACAGAACCCTAATACCACGCCCGTCTTGCAGAGTAAAAATACTTTACAAAATTTAGTATTTATACATGTCAGCTTCCGGCTGAGTGCATTTTATTTCATACCCTAAAGTCTTTTCTATCTCAGGAATGGAATAAGAACCATACTCACATACAAAACTGACTGAAACGCCTTTTCGCCCTGCCCTTCCTGTTCGCCCTATTCTATGAATATAATCTTCAGCCCTCTCGGGAATATCGTAATTTATCACATGGGAAACATCATCTACATGAATGCCTCTGGATGCGACATCGGTTGCTATAATGATCGGCATCTTCCCTGATTTAAAATCATTAAGGGTCTTAATCCTTTTCTTCTGAAGAATATCACTGGACAAGATTTCAGACTCATAATTGTACTTTTCAAGAGACTTTTTCAGTTTGAAAGTCTGGTCTTTTGTATTAACGAAAATCAAAATCTTTTCCATTTGATATTTCTCCAGCAGCCATATGAGAAAAGAAGTTTTCCTGTCTCCTGTCACGCTGTAAAATTGCTGTTCTATAGGTGACGGAACAGCTGTTTCATCCTCCAATTCGATAGTCACGGGGTCTTTTTGCCACTTATTTATAAGAAACCTCACCTCTTTTGTCAAAGTCGCACTAAAAAGCATTGTGTGCCTTTTATTTGTGCCGGGCATTCCTCTTTCTATTCTTGAAACATCAGGAATAAAGCCCATATCCAGCATTCTGTCAGCTTCATCTATCACAAAGATCTCCGACCTTGATAAATTCAGGGCTCTTTTTGAAGCAAAATCAAGCAGCCTTCCCGGAGTTCCTATCAATATATCTATAGGTTTATTCAAACTGTTCATCTGTTTTTTATAGTCCATGCCGCCGTAAACAACCACATTATTGAGTTTGCAATACTTACCCAGTTTATGGGCATCACTAAATATCTGCATAACCAGTTCCCTTGTGGGAGCAATAATCAAAACCCTGCAAAAACCGGCCTGTTTAACTTTCAATGGATTCTTCAGAAGATAGTCAAAAATCGATATCAGGAAAACAGCTGTTTTGCCCGTACCCGTCTGCGCTTTTACCGAAACATCCCTTCTCTCCAATAAATGCGGTATCGTTTCTTTTTGAACAGGGGTGCAGTATTTAAACTTGACACTCTGTAATCCAATCAGAATTCTCTCATCCAGCTTAAAATCAGTAAACCTTACAGCTCCTTCTAGTTCGGGAACTACATGCAATTTTGGCAAGCTCTTGGGGGTTGCCGCCAAGTGGTTTGGCTTCGGGCTTGGCCGAGATTTGGGGCTATGGATAAATTCTTTCTTATGTGCGGTGGTATGTTTTACAATCGGCTCTGGTTTTTTAACAAAAAACTCAAGCAATTTCTTTTTCAGTTTGTTTAGCAAATTTTTCTTTCCTGTAATAATCGTTTTTCTTGGTAAGTACCATAGCCGAATGTATGAGAATATCCAATACCCATAAAGAAAGAGTTCATAAGGCTGCAAATATACAGCTCTTTTTATAATTTTTCTTTTTAGGACTTCTCAAACCCTTTTGTACAGCACTATAATCTGTTTTATGATAGAGTTCATATCTTAAATATCCAATAAGGATAACATGTTGCAGAAAATTTTTGATTTTAAGACGCGGACAGTCGTCACTATAAGTATCGGTGCTGCATTATACGGGATCACAGGGCTTGTCGGGATTCCTTTCGGGCCCAATGTTCAAATACGCCCTTCACTAATTATTCTTACAATCTTCGCAGTTTATTTCGGCCCTCTTGTGGGTTTCCTCTCAGGCTTTCTGGGACATATGCTCACGGATATGCTAGCCGGATGGGGAATCTGGTGGAATTGGGAGTTATCCTCCGGGATATTCGGTTTGTTTTGCGGCATGATATACCTTTTTAGAAATTTTAATCTCAGGCTGGGATTATGCTCTAAATTCCATATTGCTGTGCTTTGTTGTTTAGGTGTGGCGGGATTTCTCGCAGGCTATCTGTTTTCAGGAATCACAGACATAATACTAATGGGAGAACCTCCCGTAAAAATATTCTTTCAGGTTGTGGTTATCTTCATTACAAACTCACTTGTTTTCCTTTTTCTTGCCATGCCTGTAGTTTTGAGTTTTGCCAGAACAAACAAGAAAAAATCCAATTTAAAAATAGAGCCATAAATGAAATTGCCTATTATTAAATTTGAAAACTTCAGTTTTAAATACCAATCCCTTCAGGAATACAGCTTAAAATCTGTAAATCTGGAAATTTTTGAAGGCGAAAAAGTTCTAATTACCGGTCGAAGCGGTTCGGGAAAATCCACCTTACTCCACTGCTTGAATGGGATGATTCCATTTGCCAGTGACGGTGATATAGAAGGAGATTTAACCATTTCCGGAATTCATCCCCACAAAACAAGCATCTTTGAAATCAGCAAAAAAGTAGGAACTATTCTTCAGGATCAAGACTCCCAATTCATAGGAATGTCTGTCGGGGAAGATGTTGCTTTTTCAATGGAAAATAACGCCATTGCTGTTAATGAAATGAAGGAAAAAGTCGTGCAATGCCTTAGCATGGTCGGAATGGAAAAATTTTTGGAGAGAAATCCTTACGAACTCTCAGGCGGACAGAAGCAGAGGGTTTCCCTTGCCGGGATTTTGACTTCTTCTCCAAAAATACTGGTTTTTGATGAACCCCTTGCTAATCTCGATCCAGCCTCAGGAAAAAATGTGGTCAATCTCATTGAAGAAATAAACAAGGCTACCGGAAAAACAATAGTCGTAGTAGAACATAGAATAGAAGAAATGCTTGAGTGCGGCATTGATAAAATCGTAGTTGTCGAACAAGGGAAAATTGAAAAAATCGGAACTCCTGCAGAAGTTCTATCTTCAGGAATTTTCGAAAAGTTAGGAATAAGAGAGCCATTATATATAGATGTCATGCATTATGCAGGGATTGATTTGAAAGGGAAAAACATCTCAGATATTTCAAGCGCAGTCCAGTCCATAGATGAAAACATTAAGAATAAAATTACGGCATACTGTTCAAATTCTGACGCTAACACCACTCCAAACTATAAACAGAGATCAGAAACAGCTCTTAAGATAGACAATATCTCTTTCTCCTACGACAAGAAGAAGCCAGTCCTTAAAAATATATCTTTCGAAATACAAAAAGGGGAAATCGTTACTCTGTTAGGCAATAACGGAACAGGAAAATCCACACTTTCATTCCTCATAAATGGGATACTCAAACCTGACTCAGGTAAGATATCGCTTTACAATGAAGATATTACACATTGGAGTTTAAAAAGACGAGGCCAGGATATTGGGCTGATAATGCAAAATCCAAACTCAATGATAGTAAAAGGCATGATTCGGGATGAAATGGAATTGGGTCTAAAAAGCTTGAGGCATTCGAAAGACACAATCAACAAAGAAGTTGAATCGGCACTTAAAATTTGCGAACTCTGGCCGTATCGAAATTGGCCTGTCTGTGCCCTTAGTTACGGACAGAAAAAGAGAGTTACCATAGGCTCTATCCTGACACTAAATCCCAAAATAATGATAATGGATGAGCCCACAGCAGGGCAGGATTTTATGTCCTATAAACTCTTTATGAAATTTGTCAAGTCTCTTTCTGAACAAGGCATAGCAGTCATTCTTATTACGCATGATCTTTATCTGGCAGTAGAATATTCATCCCGAAGCATAGTTATCGCTGACGGAGAAAAAATAGCTGATGACAAACCAAGCACTATTTTTACAATGAGTAATGTCCTTAAAAAAGCAAATTTAAAGGAACTTTCCCTGACAGCACTTGCCGATGCGGCAGACGTTGACAGAGAAACTCTTATTAATAGGTTTATCGCTTCAAAAGGAGAGTTCCTATGAGCAAATTCGGTTCTCTTTATATCAATGGTGATTCATTCTTTCACAAACTCAACCCAACTGTGAAATTACTTATTTTCATTTTATGGTCCATAACGGTTTTTGCCTTCCTGGATCTGAGAATGGGGCTGCTCTTGCTCGCAACAGGCATTCTTATGGTAAGCCGCTCACAAATACCTTTTCATATTGTCAGGAATCTATTCATAGCTGTTGTTATATTCAACCTCATTAACGCCTTCTTTATAATCCTCATAGCACCTGACTATGGAGTAAAGCTTTCCGAGCATGAAACATTGCTTCTGAACATTGCCGGATTTAAAATTTACTTTGAAACATGCATGTATGTACTGGTTATTTCTCTAAAATATCTTTCCCTTCTTCCAATAGCGTTGATTTTCATCTTTACTACTCACCCAAGCGAGTTTGCTTCGAGTTTGAATAGTATTGGAATCCCATATAAGCTTGCCTATACTTTTAATATCATATTCAGATATTTTCCCGATATTCAAAATGAATTTAAAACTATTTCGTATGCCCAGGCAGCCCGCGGCATTAGTTTCGGAAAGGATGAAAAGTCATTCCGGAAGAGGATTAAAAACCTCTTCGGCATCATGACTCCCCTTATAAACTCAGCCCTTTTTAGAATAGATAACATAACTAACGCCATGGATTTAAGGAGTTTTGGGAAAGAAAGAAAAAGAACTTGGTACAATCAGACAAGATTTACAATCCGAGATGTTATCTCTGTCGTTGTTTCTCTTGGGATTTTTGCAGTTTTAATTTTTTATAAAATAGAATTTGCCAACACCTTCAATTACAAATTGTTTTAAAGCATATGGATTTAAAAACTCTGGAAAGAAAAATAAGAGAATTTGCTCTGGAAAGGGACTGGGATCAATATCATTCACCGAAAAACCTATCCATGGCTCTCATAGGAGAGGCCGCCGAACTAATCGAAGAATTTCAGTGGCTGACTGAAGAACAAAGCCGTAATCTGGACGAAGAAAAACTCTCAAAAGTAAAAGATGAACTCGGCGATATTTTTATTTATCTGCTACGAATATCAGGGGTTTTGGGGGTAAATATTTTAGATGCCGCCAATGAAAAATTTAAGAAAAACGCGCTAAAATACCCTGTTGAGAAATGCAAAGGTTCATCCAGAAAATACAATGAATACTGATAACATTTTTGTAAAGAAACCAGTTTATTATTGACAACTACATATATAATCTTATGTACATCCCAAACAATAAAATATAAAAAACAAGTAAGGAGATAATCTACTATGGGACTAAAAACTAAAATCGCAATAATGCAATTCCTGCAGTTCTATGTGTGGGGAGCATGGATGATGACCATTGCTGCATGGTGGTTCGGGACTCAACACTGGGATGGAACTCAATTCGGTGCAATTTTTGCTACTATGGGCATAGCTTCGCTGTTTATGCCAACAATAGCCGGAATTATAGCAGACCGCTGGGTAAACGCTGAAAAACTATATGGGTTTTTCCATATTTGCGGCGCTATAATGCTATGCATTGTGCCTCATTGCCCCGACCCCTTTACAGTTTTCTGGGTAATGCTTGTTAATATGTGCTTCTACATGCCTACTATTGGATTGTCTATCACAATCTCTTACGCGTCTATGGAAGAAGCGGGTATGAACATTGTAAAAGAGTATCCACCTGTCCGCGTATTTGGTACAATCGGATTCATCGTAGCTATGTGGACTATAAGCCTTCTCCATTTCGAAACTTCACCTATGATGTTCTACATCGCTGCCGGAGCTGCGATAATCCTTGGTATCTATGCCTTCACAATGCCAAAATGCCCTCCTCTTGCAAAGAGCGTTGGTGGTTCGCTGGTCAGCACTTTGGGATTAGAAGCCTTCAAACTTTTCAAAAGTTATAAGATGGCGTTGTTCTTTTTCTTCTCAATGTTACTTGGAGGCGCTCTTCAGCTTACCAATGCATACGGCGATGTATTCCTCCACAGTTTTGGCGCTGTCGCTGCATATAAACAGTGTATAGCTGTAAAATTCCCGGCAATAATAATGTCGATATCTCAAATGTCTGAAACATTTATGATACTGCTGGTACCATTCTTCCTGCGCCGTTTCGGAATAAAGAAAGTTATGTTAATGAGTATGTTTGCATGGGTCTTCCGTTTCGGTTTATTCGGATTCGGAAACCCTGATGCAACAAGTGGTTTATGGATGATTATTTTATCTTGTATCATCTATGGCGCAGCTTTTGACTTTTTCAATATATCAGGATCTCTATATACTGAACTAAATGCTCCTCCAAGCATCCGCGCAAGCGCTCAGGGACTCTTCATGTTTATGACAAACGGGATTGGAGCAGTTCTGGGAAGCTCACTAAGCGGTTGGGCTATCACCGCATTTTATACCAATGCCGAAGGCGTTATTCGCTGGCAGGGCTGGAATGGCGTATGGGTAGTATTTGCTAGTTACGCATTGATAATCGGCGTACTGTTTGCTTTGCTCTTCAAACATAAGCACAATCCTGCTGAAATGACCAGTGTCCATCACTAATTTTTGATTAAACTCAAGTGAGGCGGTTCCTTTTTCTTGAGGAACCGCTTTTTTATTGGCTGAAAAAGAGATATAATCTACGTGAATTATTAATCATGGAGATCTTTGAAATGAATACAAGAAAGCATATGCCTGAACTCGATTATAAGAGAATTGAAAAGCTGATCGCAATGGCTCTTGAAGAAGATCTAAACAGCAACGGAGATACAACTAGTATATCTGTTATACCGGAAAGCGTAGTAAAAGAAGCAAAGTTTGTTACAAGGGAAAACTGTGTTTGCGCAGGACTGGAAGTAGCAAAAGCTGTATTCCAAGCTGTTGATCCAAACTTGAAATGGATATCTCTGGTAAATGACGGCGACTCGGTACCAAAAGGCGGATGCATGGCTTCTGTTACGGGAAAGGCAAGATCTATCCTTACTGCTGAGCGTACTGCGTTAAACTTCCTTCAACGACTTTGCGGAATTGCCACAGTAACCAACAGATATGTCAAAGCCGTAGAAGGAACAAACACCAAAATACTTGACACCCGAAAAACCACTCCTGGCTGGAGAAACCTTGAAAAATACTCTGTAGCTGCAGGTGGAGGGACAAACCACAGAATCGGGCTTTATGATAGAATAATGATAAAAGACAATCACCGCGCTATCGCAGGACTTGAAGGATTAGGAGGAATAGCAGAAGCCATAAGAAAAGCCAGAACAGCTTACCCTTCTCTTGAGATTGAAGTAGAAGCAGATACTTTGGAGGAGTTTGAAGTCATATTGAAAGAGAGCCCTGAATATATACTTTTGGACAACATGACCAATGAAGAAATGGCCCAAGCTGTAAAAATGAACAAACACAGTAAAACTCGCCTTGAAGCTAGCGGAGGAATTACCATCGAACGAATCCCCTCAATAGCCAAAATAGGTGTCGACTTCATATCAGTAGGCGCACTGACACACTCAGTCAGGGCAATAGACATATCTCTGGAAATGTAATTTGCCACAAATATTTTGTCCGTTAGTACTTATGTTAGAAAATTTTATTGCCAGATTACCTTCCCAAATAGATTTCAACGCATATACATTGGTTTTTGCGGGATTCAGCGGCGGAGCCGACAGCACTGCCCTGCTACTGATTTTGAGAGAACTTCAGAAAGCATATCCTTTTAAACTTACCGCCGTACATTTTGAACACGGGATAAGAGGGCAAGAAAGTATTGAAGATGCAAAATGGTGCCGAGATTTTTGCTTCAGATTTGGAATAAGCTATCTTGAGATTCCTCTCGAAGTCCTGATAGCAAAACTTCCTAATCAAGGGGTAGAAGAAGCCGCAAGGCACTTACGTTTGCAGAAATGGTTTGAATTGGCATCTGCAGAAAATAGTTGTGTTGCACTTGGACACCATTCGGGAGATAAGGTTGAAAACCTTTTTATAAGGCTATTGAGAGGTTCAAACTCTTCCGGGCTGACTTCACTAAGATATTTTTCCAAAATCAATGGAGTTAATTTTCTTAGGCCTCTACTGGATTTTTCCAAACCTCAAATAGAAAACCTGCTCCGCTCTTTAGATATAAACAACTGGCGAATAGATTCCACCAATCTAAAAACTGCACAACGAAGAAATTTTATCAGGAATGAACTCTTGCCTATTATACAGGAAAACATCCCAAATGCTCTGGCCTCTTTGAATTCTGCTTACTCCGCCATCCAATGCGATGCTGAGTTTGTCGAAGAATGTGCGGCTAAAGAAATTAAGAATAATAGTATAGGCAAACAATTAAGCGTTAAATATATAAACAGTCTTCATAATGCTTTAAAAACAAGAATCTTGCGATACTGGTTGACTAATGAACTTGGTTATGAATTTATCCCTTCCAAATATCTACTCGAAAGAGTGAACCATGAACTATGTAATAATCATCCCGAAAGAAAACTGATTCCAATTAATAAAAATACATTTATTTCTATCCGCAATGATTCAATGACTCTTTCAATAAATAATACTAATCTTAATATAACTCCAGATATTTTCTGGGAGTGGCAAGTTGACTCACAATTGGATATGGGAAATTATTCTCTGACCGCTAAAGTCGACTCAATAAAAGATGTGCTTCAATTACCCACAAATAAAGCATCTGTCTATTTTGATGCAGAACTTCTACCTGAAAAACTTATCGTAAGATATAAACAGGACGGCGATAAATTTACACCGTTCGGATATGACAAGGAGATTAAAGTCAGTAAAACTCTGCAAAATGAAAAAATCGCAGAAAGAAAAAAAATTCTTCTTCTGTCCGATAATGAAGGCAAGATTTATTGGGTTATCGGCATAAAAAGATCTGATCTGGCCAGGATTTCAAACAAGACAAAGCAAATAGTTTGTTTCTCCATAGAAAATAAAGTTGACTAAATCCAAACAGGAAGTACTTTTCTGTTCTTCACTCTTGGATGCGCGGGTGGCGAAATGGCAGACGCGCTAGATTTAGGATCTAGTGCCTTACGGCGTGGGGGTTCAAGTCCCCCCTCGCGCACCATCTTAACCACCAAAAAAATACCTCATACACGCAATGGCTCTGATCTTCTCCAACAAGAAAGGCAAAATATTTTACCAAACAGCTATAGTATAAAAAAAAAAGCAACGGCTTTTTCAAACCGTTGCTGTAACGAGCTGAATCCTCTCCCGATTAGAGAGTAATAGCCTCAACTGGGCACTCGCCTACGCATGCGCCGCAATCTATGCACTGATCAGATACAGAAGCTTTTCCACTCTTCATGCTAATAGCTTCCACTGGGCAAGCGCTTACGCAACTTTCACATCCTGTGCATTTTCCTTCATCAACTTTTGCTGCCATCTTTATTTCTCCTTAATTTGGGTTAACTCAAACTATTCCTAGTCGAATAATGAAATTATTGTATCATTAGAAAAATATTTCTTCAAGACTTATTTCTTTAAAAAGGAAGTTTTGACAAAAATGTTCCCAGTATATACTCCCAGTTATCTTTATCATGATTAAGCTTATCTATCTCCTTGTTTATAAGCTTCAGTGTCCCTTTGGTTAACCATATTCCCTTGCATTTTGGACAGTATTGCATTTTAACATCCGAAAAAGAGGCGAAATATATGTCAACCATCTCATTTTGAGTACATTCTTTACAAGCGGCATCTGTACACTGTGATCTATGCTTATACACTTCTCCATTATCGCAGATAGGACAGGTAATTTTTGATTTTTTATTAAAATCAGCCTCTTCTATGGATGAATATTCGACATCCCCTGAAATATGATGAGTTATTTTTCTAAGTTCCCCGTGATGTAGAAATATTCCATCACACTTATCGCAATGAAGGACTTTTATTCCTTCTATTTCGATTTCATTCATTTTGTTTTCACAGCAAGTAGGACAATACATATTAGAAATCCTTATTTGATAAATTTTGATTCAAAGTAAGATATGAGTTGGTCTGCTGATATTCTTTCCTGCTTCATCGAATCCCTGTGTCTGACTGTTACAGAGTTGTCATTCAAAGAATCGAAATCCACTGTAACGCAATAAGGAGTTCCGATCTCATCCTGCCTTCTGTAACGCTTTCCAATACTGCCCGTTTCATCATAGTCTGACCTGTAACGCTTTCTCATGTCTTTGTATACATTATCGGCTTTTTCTGAAAGCTTCTTCGACAAAGGCAGAATTGCTATTTGAATAGGAGCTACAATCTCAGGCAATCTAAGAACTACTCTCACATCCTCTTCCTGCCCTTCTTTCTTAGTTTCAGCAGTATCTTCGTCGTAACTATTGCATAGGACAGCCAGCATGGTTCTGTCTAATCCTACAGATGTTTCTACAACCGTAGGCGTATATTTTATATTCTTGTCTTGGTCAAAATATTCGAGATTTTCACCTGAAAATTCCTGATGCCTGGACATGTCCCATGTTCCGCGATGATGAATGCCCTCAAGCTCTCCCCAGCCAAACGGAAATTGAAATTCAATATCCAATGCGGCCTTAGCATAATGCGCAAGCGTTTCGTGTTCGTGAATTCTTATAACATCCTCGGAGAAATTGAGTTTTTCCCTGTAATATTTGATTCGTTCATTCTTCCAATATTCATACCACTGCAATGATTCTTCATCAGAACAGAAAAACTCCATTTCCATTTGCGAGAATTCTCTGGATCTGAATGTAAAGTTTCTCGGGTTAATTTCATTTCTGAATGCCTTTCCTATTTGGGCTATACCAAACGGCAGTTTTTGCCTTGAAGCTACCCTTATAATATGAAAGTCAGCAAATATCGGCTGGCATGTCTCAGCTCTTAAGTAGGCCGCATGTTCCTCATCTGAAACAGGACCGACATAGGTTTTCATCATCAGATTGAATTCTCTTGGTTCTGTTAGATTGGAAGAACCGCAATTGGGACATTTCTTCGGGTCTTCCATTTGATCTACCCTGTGCCTGGCTTTGCAGTCTCTGCAATCTGTCATCAAATCGCCAAATTTATCCAGGTGTCCAGAAGCTTTCCATATTTTAGGATTGCATATTATTGTTGAATCCAGACCTTCGACATTATCTCTATATAAAACCATTTCCTGCCACCAGAGATTTTCTATGGCTTTTTTCATTGCTACCCCCGTCGGGCCATAATCCCAAAACCCATTTATTCCGCCGTAAATTTCAGAGCTTTGAAAAATAAACCCTCTCCTTTTGCATAGAGACACGAGTCGTTCCATTTCAAACTTCTTTGCCATTTTGCTATCCTTATTTTTATAGAGTTCGTTTTCTGTGAAGTTCGCAACAATTATACATTCTTATCAACGGCAATTAAAGCGCAAATTTATCAGTTTCGATAGTTAATAGACAGTTCTTTTGGCTACAATTAAGATGATGTTATCTTGTAAATAATGCTTTAATAGTAATAGTAAGGCTAACTTATTTGTTCCGAAATCAATAACTTACAAATAATAGGAGAGATTTATGGCGAAGCTGGGATTGGAAGCAACAGTTATTAATCAACACACGCTCGATCAAACAATTAAGAGATTCAAAGAAAGACATATTCAACTTCCTACTTATGAGGAGTTAAGTGATCCTTCAAAGATACCGCCAGAAATAGTCAAAGCACTTGAAAGCATTGACCGTGATGAAGCTCATCCACTGAATCTTTACCGAATCAACTGGTATAATGACCCTAAAGGTAAAGGTTTTACAAAAGTCCCGTTTTATTTTGAAGTACCAAAGGCACTTACCGGAACAGATGCAAAAATACTCATTATGCCAGGAGCATTTTTCCCAATGGTAAATGTTCACAAGGTGCTTGCAGCTTATGGATGTTTGGCTCCAAGACTCATTACCGGACAGTTTGACCCCACAGTTCATAAGGCAATTTGGCCTTCAACGGGCAATTACTGCAGAGGTGGCGTGGCCGTTTCCCGTATTATGGATTGCCGTGGCGTTGCCATACTTCCCGAAGAAATGAGCGAAGAGCGTTTTAACTGGCTCGATAAGTGGTGCCTGGATCCTAAGAATGATATAATAAAGACCTATGGTTGCGAAAGCAATGTCAAAGAAATTTACGACAAATGCAATGAATTAGATAAAGACAAAACAAATATTATTTTTAATCAATTCTGCGAATTTGGAAATACTATCATTCATTATGTCTGCACAGGCAAGGCTCTTGATGAAGTGTATAATGACACTAAGAAAAAACAATCTGATCTTAAACTCAGAGCTTTCGTATCTGCCACAGGTTCAGCCGGCACAATTTCTGCGGGCGACTACTTAAAAGATAGATACAGTGACTTAAAAATCGTGGCAGTAGAGGCTATTGAATGCGCAACACTTCTTCATAACGGATTCGGCGGACACAATATTCAGGGTATAGGTGACAAACATGTTCCATATGTCCACAATGTAATGAATAATGATATTGTTTCAGCGATCTCAGATATTAGCACAGATTCACTCTATGTCCTCTTCAATTCAGATGCCGGCAAAAAATACCTAAAGGAAGTTAAGGGCCTGTCTGACAATGATCTTTACAACCTCTCATTGATGGGACTTTCATCAATAGCTAATATGATCGCCGCTATCAAGACAGCCAAGTATTACCATATGGGTGCTGATGACGCTGTTATCACAGTGGCAACAGACCCTGCATTTATGTACAAGAGTGAAGGCGAAAAAGCCATGAAAAAATATTATAATAGCAAATTCAATGATCTCGATGCTGCCGAAACTTATGGACAGCATATAAAGGGTATAGCTCTCGACAACTTTATGGAAATGACGCTTTTAGAAAAAGAGAGAGTGTTCAATCTCGGCTATTATACATGGGTAGAACAACAAGGCGTCGAAATTAAGGACTTCAATGCAAGAAAAGATCAGAAGTTCTGGAAAGACCTCAAAAAATTCGTGCCTATATGGGACAATTTAATTAAGGACTTCAACAAGAAAGCCAAGTAATTCTTTAGAGTAATATGAAAAACTCTATTTTAAAGTGCACCGGCTGTGAGTCGGTGTACTCTCTTGATCTGAAGCGTGCTATCCACGGATGTGATAAACGCAAAGAAGGCTATGCTAACCATATACTTGAAAAATTTCTACCGGATGATTTTACATTTAATTTGGCGCATGTTTTAGATCTTGCACAAGACCCTGACCCTTATATAATTTTTAAAAATTTTTTTTACAGTAAGTATCTGGCTGAGAAACTAAATGTAAACTTCGACTTAATCGTAGACACCATTAACGAAGAATTAAAAAAGTTTGGCGAACCCGAATTTAATATTACTCCTTTAATAGTAAAGGACAACATAGAAGAGATTTCGGGAAGAACTCTAATTAAAAATGAAACCATTAATGTTTCAGGCTCTCACAAGGCCAGACATCTTATGGGCAATATTCTTTATCTTGAAGTCCTAAGAAAAGCTAACATCGTCCAAGATAAGCCCAAACTTGCTATTTACAGTTGCGGTAATGCAGCATTAGGAGCTGCTGCTGTGGCTAAGGCAGCTGATTACTTTTTGAGTGTATTTGTGCCTCCAAACCTCAATCCAAATATTATTAACAGCCTCAATGGCTATGGTGCCAACATAGTGGAATGCCCAAGAATACCAGGGGAGTCAGGTGATCCTTGTTATAACAGATTTCAAGAAGCCTTAGCATCCGGAGCTGTTCCATTCTCTTGTTCCGGTCCAGATAACTGGTCTAATATAGAAGGCGGACAGACTCTATGCCTGGAACTCTTTGCTCAGGCAGCGCTGATCAAGCAAAAAGTCAGTGCTATCGTCATTCAGGTCGGTGGTGGGGCATTGGCCAGTTCCGCAATAAAATCTATCGAAGAACTATATTCATGCAGTGCTATAAATTATTTCCCTCAGATTTTCACTGTGCAAACCGAAGGCGGCTTTCCTTTATTTAGAACCTATCTTCTGATAATAAAGGAAATCGCTAAACTTAATCACTTAAAATGTTCTCTCCTAATACCTGAAACAACAGATATAAGTCTCAAAACTAAAGCTCTTATTGCATATTTTGACAATAACCTGGATGAAATCCTCTCAGTTTCAGCTTTTGCCAAAGAAAACTATGTGACTGATAAGATTCAACAGGTTCTTAGTGAAGGGGCTCACAACATGCCTAAATATATGTGGGCATGGGAAAACGAACCACACAGCATAGCTCATGGGATACTTGATGATATTACCTATGATTGGTACAAAATTGTCCAGGGGATGTTAAGATCTGGCGGCATACCTGTCACTGTCACCGAAGAAGAACTAATCAAAGCAAATACACTGGCAAAATCTTTAACAGGAATAAATGTTGATCCGACCGGTTCTTCCGGCTTCACAGGATATCTCAAACTTAAAAAGTTGGGGATTATTCCCAAAGATTTCGCTTCTGCAGTAATATTTACCGGTATTGAACGATAGAATTAAAACCAAACTTACTACAAAGCGGGAAACCGCCTAAAATGATTTTAACAAGCGAGGCTTTTTGTGAAATATATTGTTACAGACATGGGAGGAGTATTAATAGATCTATATTGGGAATTCTATGCAGGGAAAATGCTTGGAAGGACGTACTCGCTTGAGGAACTTCAAAAACTCTGGATTACATCAAGAGCTACAAGGGATTTTGAAACAGGAAAAATCTCATTTGATGAATTTGCCACTGCAATAGTTTCAGAATTTAAAGTCAAGCTAACTCCTGAAGAAATCAAAAAGAACTTCTGTTCAATAACAGGGCCTCCAAAACCAAAGTTCCTTGAATTGTTTTCCGAGCTCAAAAAAAGCTTCAACCTTTCTATCCTCTCCAATACCAATCAGCCTCATGTCCAATATCTCAAAAGCAAATATAACCTTTTTGAAATCTTCGACAATTTATTCTTCTCTCATGAAATTGGCCTGATAAAACCATTTCCTGAAATTTTCACATATGTCATTAATGCACTCCAAGCAAAACCTGGAGACATATTGTTTTTTGATGACAGCAGCTTGAATGTTAATGCAGCCGCAAAACTGGGCATAAAGTCATTTTTAGTTAGTTCTCCTCAGGAGATTTATGACATTTCTTTAGCTTTCAAAAACTAAACGACTCCTTTTTTTGCGAGGTTATTTTTAAGTTTCCTCAGCCCACTTTTTAAAATTTGCCTTACCCTTTCCGGCGATATTTCCTGAAACGAACTTATTTTCTTTAAGTTCTCTTCACTGCAATTCTTGAGTCCGAATTTTTTCATTATTATTTCCTGCTCTCTCTTCTTTAATGTACTGACTGCAGAAATCAAATAATCAGACAAATCGTTTTCCTCACAGATATCAGCAGGCGTTTCATAATTTATTAGTACAAATTTTTCCAAGTCCTGACTGTTTGGTTCTTCATCTACAGCCGAATTCAAACTTATATCCGCATGATTTAATCTGAGTTTACGTAAAGTTTTTTTTCCGACTTTTAATTTTTTTATTATCTCTTCTTCACTGGAGCCTGAATCCCTCAGTTTCTTAAAAAGTGCCGCCATTTCCCAAGTCCTTGGCGTTATTTTAACGACAGAGGAATTATAAATAACTTCTCTTTTCATATACATTTCTATCCAATAGGATGCATATGTAATAAATTTTATATTTCTGGAAGGATCAAATTTTTTTGCCGCCCTCAGCATTCCAAGCATACCGGAATAAATAAGATCAGATGCTGATAAGTATCTGTTGTTGTACCTTTTAGCCCTGGATATAATAAACCAAATATTACCCAAAATAACTTCATTAAGGAATTTTCTATTCCCTGATTCTTTGTATTTCAGTATCAAATCCAAAGTTTTCTCATGAGAAAGGCGCTCGAAGTCCTTCATATCATGCATAAATAGATTAAGGCAGCTATCAAAATTTCGCATACGTACCCAAAAATTATAACTTTGTATTTGTGATTGTATTATTTCCTTAAGCCTCTTGCCACATTAATTGTTTCTATTTCCCCTGAAAATAATAAAGGACAGCCTAAGCTGTCCTCAAATTCCAACAAATAAATTCTAATCTTTATTTTGTATTTGCTTCAGTTTTTTTCTCTTCTTTAGCCGGCATTGAAAATTCTACCCATTGAAGAATGCACATTTCTGCAGCATCTCCAATTCTCCTGCCTAACTGAATAATTCTTGTATATCCACCCTTTCTGTCACTGAAAGATGGTGCTATTTCGTCAAAAAGAATCTTCACGGCATCAGTATTATGAAGCTTGCTTATGGCACGACGCCTATCATGAAGCGTTCCGCTTTTAGCAAGAGTCACCATCTTATCAGCAATCCTTTTGGTTTCCTTAGCCTTGACTAAAGTCGTATTAATTTTCTTTGCCAAAATAAGACTGCAAACCTGATTCGCAAGGAGAGACTTTCTGTGAGAGTCAGTTCTTCCGATTTTAAATGTATGTTTTTTATGACGCATAATTTTACTCGCTTTCTATTTCTTCATCTTCTATGATTGGTTTTTGAGTAAGCTTTTGTGCTTCCATTCTGATAGCTTCGCTTATATTCTCGCTAAATGTCATTCCTAATGACAGCCCCATAGGAGCTAACTTAGCTACGATCTCATCCAAAGATTTCTTACCGAAATTTTTGTATTTAAGCATTCTTGCTTCAGGCTTAGAACAAAGCTCGCCGATAAGCTGAAGATTAGCGTTATTCAGGCAGTTTTGCGAACGAACAGACAGATTCAATATTTCTACATTCTGAGAAAGAATCTTAAAGAGAGGTTTTTCTTCATCGCTAATCAGAGCAGAAGGCTCAAGGTTTTCAGCTTGGCCAAAGAACGGACGAAGGTGATCCCTGAAAATTTTTGCAGATTTCTCAAGAGCATCTTCAGGAGTAATTCTACCATCTGTCCAAACTTCGAGAATCAAACTATCCATTTCTGTTTCTTCCCCAACTCGGGCAGCGCCTACCTGATAACGGACTCTTCTTACCGGACTGAAATTAGAATCTATTGCAATTGTACCAACAGGCTGACTTTCATTTTTATTCTTTTCGGAAGCTCTGAACCCTCTCCCTTCGACAATATCGAGTTCAACTCTAAAATTCGTATCTTTATCAAGATGACAAATTATAAGTTCGGGATTAACAACTTCTATAGTGCCGTCAGTTATTATGTCAGCAGCAGTAATAGCACCCGCTGTCTTCTTCTTAATTTCTAAAGTCTTAGGAAGCTCTGTATGTGCTACTAACAGAACTTTTTTCAGATTAAGTACTATCTCAGATACATCTTCTACTACCTTATGTATCGTGGCAAACTCATGAGTTACGCCATCAATTCTAATAGCAGAAATAGCTGCGCCTTTAAGAGAAGAAAGAAGAACTCTTCTCAAAGAATTGCCTATTGTATGAGCAAACCCGCTTTGAAACGGAGCGGCAGTAAACTTTGCATATGTAGGAGTAGCTGTCGCTTCATCCTTCTCAATACACTGAGGTATTGGAAATTCATGAATAAGACCCATTGTAATATCCTCCAGAATTTTTACTTAGAATATAGTTCTACTACAAGCTGTTCGTTAGCCGAAGCTTGAATTTCTCCAGGTTCTGGAAGACGAAGTATTTGAGTCTTCTTAGCTTCTTTGTCGAAAGAAATCCATTCCGGAACCTTATTTATATCAGCAGTTATCTCGATGTTTCTAGCAGCTAACGCTATGCTCTTGTCTGACTGCTTAAGAGTAATAGTATCTCCTACCTTAAGAGTAAAAGAAGGAACATTAACTCTTCTTCCGTTTACCTTGATATGCCCATGGGTGACCATCTGTCTGGCAAGGGGCCTTGATGAAGCAAAACCTGAACGATAAACTACATTATCAAGTCTAAATTCAAGAAGAACAAGAAGCGTAAAACTTGTTATACCTTTCTTTTTTGATGCAATACCAAAAACTTTTCTGAACTGTCTTTCGCTAATTCCGTAAGATCTACGGATTTGCTGTTTAGCCCGAAGCTGTTGACCGTAATCTGAAAGTTTGGTTTTTCTTTTTTGATGTATTCCAGGGATTCCTCTGTCCCTGTCTATGGCGCATTTTGCCTTATGGCATCTTTCGCCTTTAAGGAAGAGCTTTTTCTCTTCTCTTCTGCATAATCTACATGCTGGTCCTGTTTGTCTCATAATTTTCTCCTAGAAATTAAATACGGCGTCTTTTTGGTGGCCTGCAGCCATTATGCGGAACAGGAGTGATGTCTTTTATTGATGTGATATCAATGCCAGCAGCCGCGATTCCTCGCACGGCAGACTCACGACCCGGTCCAGGCCCATTTATACGCGCTTCTATTTCGCGCATCCCAAAACCTTGCTGTGCTTTCTTAACAGCTTCAGTTGCAACTAACTGAGCGGCATAAGCTGTGCTTTTTCTAGACCCTTTGAAACCAGCTTTGCCAGCAGTACCCCAGCAAATCACATTGCCTCTAGGATCGGTTATGGTAACTTTTGTGTTATTGAAAGTAGCTTTAATAAAGGCTATTCCCGAGGGAATCAACCTTGCGTTTTTTACCTTGCGTTTAACAGTACCAGCCTGCTCCACTGATGGAGTCGCAATTACTGCCTCTGTGTTCTCAACTACCGATGCGGTAGCTTTATTATCAACTTTTTGTGTAGCTTTTTCTTCAGCCATATTAAAACCTCAAATTGGTGTAGATGTTATTTAGTTGCGAGCTTTCTCTGTGTCTTATCGCGGATAGCTCCGACTGTTAATCTACGTCCCTTTCTAGTACGTGCATTAGTCTTAGTTCTTTGACCTCTTACTGGCAATCCCCTGCGATGACGAACACCTCTGTAAGAACTAATTGCTGTAAGCCTACGAACATCCTGCATAATTGCACGACGCAAATCACCTTCTACTAAATAATCATTCTGGAGCATCGTGGTGACAGCTGCGATTTGTTCTGCAGTTAAATCATCTGCTTTGGTTCCGAGATTGATATTAGCTTTCTTGACAATTTCCAAAGCCTTAGTTGGCCCAATGCCATATATATAGCGAAGAGATATTTCTATCCGCTTTTTACCTGGAATGTCAACACCTAGAATTCTTGGCATCTCTTTCTTTCCTTGTTAGTTATATAAATTGTTTACTAATTTAACCCTGTTTTTGCTTATGTCTTTTGTTCCTAGAGCAAATAACTCTCAACACGCCTGCTCTTTTAACAACTTGGCAGTATTCACAACGCCTTTTTACTGAAGCTCTTACTTTCATGATCTAGTACCTTTCTTATACTTAAATTTAATTAATTGTCTTAGCCTATTAAATAAAAAAACATCTTTTGAGTCCAAAAGACATTAAAGGCATATAAAATATCTTTAGCCAAATAACAGTCAAGAGAGTAGGTAAAAAAAAATATAAAATAACCTTTATGATAAATAGAAATCTTTGCAGGATAGCTGGTGTAAAAATTATTTTTTCCTAAAAATAATTCTCGCTTTGGTGAGGTCGTAAGGAGACATTTCCATAGTTACAGAGTCCCCAGGTAATATCCTTATAAAATGCATGCGCATTTTACCGCTGATGTGAGCTAAAACCATATGACCGTTTTCCAGTTCAACTCTAAACATGGTGTTAGGGAGTAATTCTTTGACTACTCCATCTACTGTTATTACTTCTTTGCCCAAGTCAATATCTCCGGTTTATCATTATTTATTAATACCATATGTTCGAAATGTGCAGATACTTTAGCATCAAGAGTGCGAACTGTCCACCCGTCACTATCAGTTTTTACTGCATGAGTACCCAAATTTAACATAGGCTCGATAGCCAAGACCATCCCATTCTGAAGCTTGGGCCCTTTATTGGAAGTCTTGTAATTTGGTATCTCCGGGGGTTCATGGAGCCTTTTACCGCAACCGTGCCCAACATATTCTCTGACAATGCCAAGCTTCACAGATTCTGCCACTTTTTGAATAGCACAACTGATATCTCGGATGTAGTTGCCTTCAACAGCAGCATTGATACCGGCAAAAAGGGCTTCTCTCGTTTTTTTTAAAAGCAAGTCTATATCAGCATTAGGTACTATACCGGCACAAACACTTTCTGCCGTATCCCCTACAAAACCATCAAGAGTAACACCCACATCCACACTAACAACGGAACCTAAACCTATTATTACGTCAGAGCGCCCTATTCCGTGAACTACCTCGTCATCCAAAGAGATACAAATTTGCCCTGGAAAACCACGATACCCGAAAAAGGCACTTTTCCCACCAGTAAGCTCTATCAAACCTCTGGCGATTTCATCCAGATCTTTTGTACTAATACCCGGAACGATTGCTTTTTTTAGCTCTTCACGGACGAAGCCGGCAGCTTGGCCGGCTTTCCTTATAGCATCAATTTCTGACTTAGTGTGTATTACTACTTTATCTGACATTACTCTGTAATCAGCTTTAAAAGGTCTTTCATGACTTCAGCCTTTTCTCTAGCTGAGTTCAAAGAGAGCAATAAATTTTCTTTTTTGTAGAAGTCTACAAGAGGCGCTGTTTCCTTATGATAAAGCTGAAGTCTGCTTACAGCTGTCTCATAGCTATCATCTTTTCTTTGGTATATTTCGCCGCCACACTTGTCACAAATACCCTCTTTTTTAGGAGGAGAAAAGATTTTGTTATAGTTTTCATTGCATTGACGGCACATTATTCTGGCAGTGAGCCTCTTGATAAGAAGTTCATCATCTGCTTCAAAAGATATAACACCATCGATTTTAGTATTATTTTTTATGAGAGACTCTTTGAGGAGTTCAGCCTGATTAAGAGTTCGTGGGAAGCCGTCAAGGATAAATCCATCTTTGCAATCAGGCTCGGCCAATCTTTTTGTAACCATATCTGTAACTATCTCATCAGGCACAAGACCCCCGGATTCGACATAGCTCTTGGCTTTCTTGCCAAGCTCTGTCCCGTTCTTGATCTCTCTTCTAAAAATATCTCCTGTGGAAATATGTAGCAAAGATGTTTTTTCGACTAATAAAGCTGCAAATGTTCCTTTTCCAGCTCCGGGAGCACCAAGAAAAATGATGTTCTTTTTCATAGAATTCTTCCTTTTGTAATTAAATTAGCATTGTGAACATTATAGATGAGATGTTATCCTAAAATAGCTCATTATTCAACTCTCTATTTACAATCACTTAATCAAACTGAATGAAAATATTATGAGAAGCCTAATTGAAAAATTATTATTTGTCCATAAAATAGATTAAACATTTCCGTATTTTTTACCTGAAAAGAGATACATATCAATAGAATGAAAAAGACACCAGTACTCGTAGTTTTATCAGAAGTAGATAAAGGCCAAACTTTTCCTCTGACGAATAAGGCCTATTTATGTGGCCGCTCCTCAAGCAATATTATCAGCTTTAAGGATTCCACAGTAAGTTCGACCCATTGTGAATTTGTTAGAACTGACTCAAATATCTATTTAATCAGAGATATGGACAGTACAAACGGAACAAAAGTCAATGGAGTCTCTATTAAAAGTGTGGAGTTAAAGAATGGAGATATAATCAAACTAGGCAAGATAGAATTACTTTACAGTCTTGAACACGAATCTCAGAGCTCGTTTGAAACCAAAACAATAATAGATCTATCAAAAATCGACAACTCTGAACCTTTGAAACCTATGGAAAACGTTTCAAAATTACCGAAACCTGGCAACTCTATAAAAGAGAAAATAGCTTCACGAATCACCATTTATTTACTCATCGCCCTCTCCACAGCTATAATAGCTTTAATTTTGTGGCTGTTTGCAATTTCAGAATAATGGCTTATCTTTCACCTTTCCGTAGGAGTTGGCATATCTTCCATGATATACCGAAGCTAAGGAAACTCAACTAACAAAATGACTCTACAAAAATAATAGAATTAAACTAAAAATACTTTTTTGAGACTAATTTATGGCTGACAACAAACCACCTAAAACCCCCGGTTCTCCTTTTTTTAATAAGACTCCTCCGATGGCAATGATGATTTGGCTAATGGTTTTTATTGCCGCTGGTGCGCTTTTCTTTTTTTCTTCTGGGCATAAACAATCAAAAAATATAAATCAATCTACCTTTGAGGCAGATTTGGCCCAAGAAAAAATAGCTTCCGCAGAATTCACGCCTGAAAGCGGAAACATCATGAATGTTCAGGGTAAATTTAAACCGGAGTACAAGCAAGGAGATTCAGCTTCTTTCACGTCACGGGTTATATACACTGACAGTCTGGACAAACTTTTAAGAAACAGCGATACCGGACGATATAAATTATCAGTGGTAATTAATACTGAAGACACATGGATGAAAGGTGTTCTTTACACTTTTCTAGTCGTAGTGCTTCCAATAGTTCTCCTGTATATGTTGTTTTCCAGGCAAATGCGGATGGCCGGCAAGGGTGCCATGCAGTTTGGCAAAAGTAAGGCAAGGGTGATCTCCCCTGATAAAAATAAAATTAAGTTTGAAGATGTTGCCGGGATAGAAGAAGCAAAGGAAGAAACTAAAGAGATAATGGATTACCTCAAAGACCCTATCAAATTTAAGCTCCTTGGCGCAAAAATACCAAAAGGCGCAATGCTTGTAGGCCCTCCTGGAACAGGAAAAACAATGTTGGCTAAAGCCATAGCCGGAGAGGCTGCAGTACCTTTTTTTGCAATAAGCGGTTCAGATTTTGTCGAAATGTTTGTAGGCGTAGGCGCAAGCAGGGTAAGAGATATGTTTGAAAACGCCAGAAAGCATGCCCCGTGCCTTATCTTCATTGATGAAATAGATGCTGTTGGCCGTTCAAGGTTCTCAGGAATCGGCGGCGGACATGATGAAAGAGAACAAACATTGAACGCCATGCTTGTAGAAATGGATGGATTGGAAACTCAGGAAGGAGTAATAGTTTTGGCTGCAACAAACAGGCCTGACGTACTTGACCCGGCTTTGGTCAGACCAGGCAGATTTGACAGGCAAATAGTTCTTGATTTGCCGGATATAAAGGGTCGAAAACAAATACTTGATGTCCATTCCAAAAATATTAAAATTGATTCTACAGTCAATTTGGATGTAGTTGCAAAGGGAACGCCAGGTTTCAGCGGAGCTGATCTTGCAAATCTCATTAACGAATCCGCTTTATTAGCTGCAAGAGCAAACAAGAACGCTGCTTCAATGGTAGAAATGGAAGAAGCAAGAGATAAAGTCTGCTGGGGCAGAGAGCGCAAGAGCAGAAAAATCACAGAGAAAGAAAGAATAATTACAGCCTACCATGAGGCGGGACACACTCTGGTCGGATTACATTGCAAAAACACTGTACCCCTTCATAAAGTTACAATAATCCCCAGAGGAATTGCTTATTTGGGCGCTACTTTCCAGTTACCTGAAGAGGACAAATACACTCAATCAATGGCTGAACTCGAAGATATGATGGCTATGATGATGGGCGGCAGGAGTGCGGAAGAATTAATCTTTAATGACATCACTAGCGGAGCTGCAGGAGACATAAGCGAAGTTACAAAAGTTGCCAAGAAAATGGTTTGCGTATTTGGCATGAGCGAAAAAATGGGCACTGTGGCCTACGGTTCAAGAGAAGGCCATATTTTCGTAGGAAGAGACATAACCCGATCAGAAGCTTACAGCGAAGATACAGCCAGGGAAATAGACCTCGAAATGAAGCGGCTTGTCGAAGAAGCCAAGAAAAGATCTGATTCCATCATCAAGGATCACAAAGATCAGTTAGAACTTCTGGCCCAGGAACTCCTTAAAAAGGAAACATTATCTGCCAAAGAGGTTAAAGAACTTCTTGGAATCAAATTTGAAGAAACCGCTACTGAACCTCAAATTGACACTCAAAGCACTGATTCTAAAGAATCACCAAAAATAGACGACACTAATAATGAATCCAAGGAAAAACCGAAAGACTGAAATTTTATCGGAATAGAATAATGATAGAATATATTGTTACAGGCGGAGCTGGATTTATCGGCAGTGGAATAGTTTGGGGACTTAACCAGATAGGAATAAAAGAAATTTTAGTAGTAGATAATCTGGGAACATCTAAAAAATGGAAAAACCTGGTTCCTTTAAAGTATTACGACTACATTGACAAAACCCGTTTCTTAGAAGAACTCAAAAATCACGCTTTCGGTGATGATATTAAGGCAATAATCCATATGGGAGCATGTTCCAGCACTATGGAAGAAGATGCCAACTACCTCGTTCAAAACAATTACGAATACAGCAAGGAAATAGCCAAGTTCTCTATAAAAAACAAAATAAGGTTTATGTACGCATCCAGTGCTGCTACCTACGGTGCAGGAGAAATGGGATATTTCGACAACGAAGATGATATAGAAAAACTTAGACCAATGAACATGTACGGCTACTCCAAACAAATGTTCGATTTATGGATTAAAAACAATGAACTGCTGGATGAAGTAGTAGGATTCAAGTTCACAAATGTATTCGGCCCCAATGAATGGCATAAAGGCGACATGAAAAGCCTTGTCTGCAAAGCATTCTACCAAATTCTGGAGACAGGCAAAATAAAACTTTTTAAATCAAACACTCCTGAATTTGAAGATGGCGGACAAAAACGAGATTTTGTCTACATAAAAGATGTAGTGGGGATGGTATTACATTTCTTAGAACCTAATAATAACGGTATTTTTAATATCGGAAGTGGGAAAGCTGAAACTTGGAATTCCTTAGCTAACGCCGTATTTAAGGCTTTAGAAAAAACTCCCAATATCGAATACATTGACATGCCTCCAAACATAAGCAAAAGTTACCAGAACTACACTAAAGCTGAAACAAAAAAACTTACAGATACAGGCTACAAAGTAGAACTTACCTCACTTGAAACAGCAGTGTGTGATTATATTAAAAACTATATGCTTCCCGAAAAGCGCCTTGGCAGTTAATAATTACTTTACGACTGCCTGATCTTTATATATCATATTAATTTCTGTAAACTGAGTTTTCTTCCAGTTCAAGTACCTAAACAACTCTCTGAGTTCTTCCAGTTTACTTCTCAATAATTTTGTGGACTCAGCCAATTCAGCCTCTGTAGGAGGCGCATCAACAGAGTACTCGAAAGGCAAAATCACTTTTACTACTTTATGATTCGGCCCCAACATGAAAACTATAAGTTTATTTGGAGAATATAGGTTAATCACTCGTATTTCCATATCACTAAAATTTTCGTTTACCATAGAAATAAGTATTAATGCCGGTTTCAAATTAGTTAAGGTCTGACCATAATAGTCAGATTTTGTTTTGCCGTTCTCATTGATCTTAAACCCTGTAATAACAGGCAATAAATCAATAATTTTACTAAAGTATCTGCTATCCATAACTACGCCGTCTTTATCAATCATCATGCCCGATTTCTTATTGTACAAAATCGCTTGGGGGATTCTTTCAACAATTTCAAACTTTATAGTATCAGGCAATTCTTTTGAAACTTCCACAAATGCTATTCCGTCGCCTTTTCGTTCCTCAAGTTTATTCCTTAAAGCATATAGGTTCACACTGAAAATATTCGTACTACCTTTTTTCAGTTTCAATATCCGCATTACATCGTCTTCCCTATTGTTCCAATAGCCTGAACTATTTACTATTACATTCCTTAGCCTGAATCTAGGATTTTCTGAGAACATAGCTTCAAAAATGTATCTAAATAAGAAATATCCTAAAACGGCCAGACAGCATAAAACAAGAAGAATGGCAACAATTCGAAAGTAATGGTTTTTAGTTAAACTTTTATTTTTTTTTGCCATAACTGAATTAAAGTCTTGGTGTACTTCGTAGATTCAAAGAATTATAGTGCTTTGCTATTACTGAATAAAGCACAACAGCAGCGCAATTGCCTACATTAATAGAGGATTTATTGCCAAACATTGGTAATCCGACAATACCGTCGCACTCCTGTATTGTTTCTTTATTTACGCCAAGAGCCTCATTTCCTAGTATTATAGCAAGAGGAAACTCATAATCTTTTTCCCAAGCGTCAACAGAATTCTCGCCTGTCTCCACCGCCAATATCATCTTGCAACCTTCACGTTTTAACATCCGCACAGCATCCAACGAAGTTTCGCAATGCCTGCACTTAACGTATTCATCAGCCCTCATGGCAGTTTTGGAGAGTTTCGGGTGGGGAGGATATGGAGTATACCCACAGGCAATAATCTCATGAGCATTAACAGCATCGGCCAACCTGAATATGTTGCCTGTGTTGAAAGCGCTTCTCAAACGGTCTAGGACTATTGTGATTTTGGGATGATTAAGAGCCATTTAGTCTAAACAAATGTTTCCATTAGAATGTTTTTTTTTAACTTTGTTCTATAATTTTAAAATATCAAGTTGTTTTTTTCATCGGTTAATTCATATCCTTTAAATTTTTGAGGTGAAAATGTCTGAAAATAAAGTTAACTCAATAGATGTAGTAGTCCCTGTTTATAATGAAGAATTTAATATAGGGGCTTTTATTGAAAGAGCTGATAAGGCACTAAAAGACAAACACTATTCATACAGGCTAGTCCTGGTCGATGACGGGAGCGCCGATAAATCCTGTGCCATAATAAAAGACTGGATAAAAAAACTTCCCAATAACATCGCATTAGTTTGTCTCAATAGGAACTACGGGCAACACTCAGCTATTATCGCGGGATTCGAACAATGTACAGCAGAAGTGATAGTAACAATAGATGCTGACCTTCAAAACCCTCCTGAAGGGATTCCTTTACTAATATCCAAAATGGAGGAAGATAACTACGATATAGTGGGAAGTTTAAGAGGAGGAGGAAGAAAAGATAACATCTTCAGAAAATTAGCATCCGACGCAAAAGATAAAATGGTAAGAAAAATCACTAAATCAAAAATCCGCGACAGCGGCTGTATGCTCAGAGCATATAAGAAAAAAATAATTGACATAATATTGCAATGCACAGAGCACTTTATTTATATTCCGGTACTAGCTGATTCTTTTGCAAGGAAAACGACTGAGATTGAGATAGAACACGCTGCCAGAGGCGCAGGAGAATCAAAATACAATATCTGGAAACTCCTGCAACTTTTCTTTGACATCTTAACAGGATCTACATATATGCCCCTTAGGATTTTGACCGTATTTGGCGGGGTTATGTGTGCAGTAAGTTTATTTTTTGCCGTTTTGCTTATCCTGCTTCGGGTATTCTTCGGACCGGAATGGTCTGGCAACGGAATATTCACGCTATTTGGCATACTCTTTTTTTTCCTTGGCGGACAGTTTTTCGTTTTTGGCTTATTAGGAGAATATATATGTAGAATAAGCATGGATGTAAGACAAAGGCCTAAATTTATAATCGGCTCAAAGGAAGGCAAAATTGACTAACAGTCGGGACTTAACATGAATGAAAATAATTTCTTCCAAAAAGATGAAACTGTCTTAGGCTTAAAAATAGATGTTGATACCTATCGTGGAACTAAAAAAGGAATTCCGGCTTTAATTAGATTGCTTAACAGCGAGGGTATCAAGGCTACGTTTTTCCTTTCCGTTGGCCCTGATAATATGGGAAGGCACATTTGGAGAATATTGAAGCCTAAATTTCTTATAAAAATGTTCAGGGGTAATGCTGCCAAATTGTACGGCCTGGACATTCTTTTCAAAGGGTTTCTCTGGCCTGGCCCAAATATCGGAAGAATATTAAGGAAAGTGCTTCGATTACCTGCAAAATTCGGACATGAAGTTGCCTTACATGCCTATGACCACTATAAATGGCAGAAAAACATCAGCAAATACACGCCTCAACAGATAAAAGAGCAAATCGATAAAGCAAACAGACGCTGGAAAAGACTCTTTGGCAGTCTTCCGACCGCCGCAGGATCGCCGGGATGGCAGCTATCTGAAGAATGGCTGAAATTTGCTGACTCCGAAGTATGCGCCGATATCAAGTACAGAAGCGATACGAGAGGAACTTCCTATGGTTATCCCAAATACAACAATCATGTCTTTAAAAAACTTCAAATCCCGACAACTTTGCCAACTTATGATGAAGTCATTGGCAGAAACGGCGTGACGAATGAAAACTATAATGAATATATTCTAAGCCAAATAGAACCAGGACAACTTAACGTTCTAACGATTCATACAGAAGCAGAAGGCATAGTGTGCCTTAAAATGTTTAAAGAATTTATTCAGAACTGTAAAGAAAAAGGTATTAAAATTGTATCTATGGGCGAAATTTATGAACGAATTAAATCCACCCAACAAATACTAAACCTGAGTATTGAGGAAATTCCCGGGCGTGAAGGGAAGCTTGCTTTACTTAAACATTCCTAGGTCAAACTTTGAATGTGAACTTGCCAAGTTTTGTTCGATTGGCGTTAACTTCATCCCACAAATCTCTGTCTTTATACAATAGTTTTGTAAGTTTAGTCTTAGAAAGGCTAAGTTTTTCAGCCACAGGCAATATTTCGAAATCATGCCTATGCAGTTCATCCAAAATATATGCTACCCACTTAGGATAATCCTGATTGCTTGGGCTCACGATAGATCTGATATTTTCTATTTCCGGCCCTGAAAGCATAGCAAGTTTAAATCTAAGTTTTTTTGCTGCTTCGATTCTGTTTAAATTCTGCTCTCTATGTAAAGTGCACTCAACCACAATGCCGGTTTCAATGTGGGTTAATCTGACCCCTGAATATTTTCTGTTTCTTTTCTGTCCTCCCTTGCCTGTATCTTGAAAATTTCTTATCGTATAATATTGAGCAAACTCTTCATCTGAAGCAGAAATCCATAAATTCCTGTCTTTAAAAAATGTATTTGGACTCTTATCCATAATAAAAAAGCCTCTTAAGATCAAAATCCTAAGAGGCCTAGTGGTTTTAAGGTTGCATTATTCTGCTGCTTTGACTTCCGGTTTGCGATGGTGTTGGAGTTTGTCTAAATGTTTTCTCAATTGAATATGAGCTTTATCTACGACCGAGTCAATTGCCTCGTACATATCATACTTCTCAACATCAGCTTCTACTTCTACTCCTTTAGCTCTTATGATAACTTCTGCCTTGTTTCTCGTTTTTTCTATATCTAGAATGAGGTTGATACTAGTAATTTTAGGATAATCATCCAGAAGTCCCGAAGCCTTATTCTGTGCATATTCTTTAAGTGTTTCAGAAATATTTCCGTTTCTAATACTGACAACTACGCTCATTAATACTCTCCTTTTTTAGTTTTAACCCATTATATAACACTAATTGAAATCACATTGTAAATTTGGGGCCAAGATAAACTTCTCTGGCTTTTGAATCTTTCACAAGAAAGTCGCTGCTCCCTTGCACTACAATCTGCCCTTCGCACATAAGATAAGCTCTATTAACAACAGATAGAGTTTCTCTGACATTGTGGTCGGTAATCAGAATGGCCAATCCCTTATCTCTCAAGCGGCAAATAATTTGCTGTACATCATAAACAGCCAAAGGATCTACTCCGCTGAAAGGCTCATCAAGAAGTATCAGCGAAGGATTGGTAACCAACGCTCTGGTAATTTCAAGTCTTCTTCTCTCTCCACCGCTGAGCGTCATTGCTTTCTGGTTTGATAAATGAGTTATTTCCAGTTCATCCAACAATGCCTGAAGCCTTTCTTTTCTCTCATAAGCGCTAAGATCCAGTGTCTCTAGAATAGCCATGATATTCTGTTCAACGGTGAGCTTCCTGAAAATAGAAGGTTCCTGAGCCAAGTAACCCATTCCAAGCCTGGCCCTCTTGTACATAGGGTATTTAGAAATATCGATGTCCCTGAAATGAACAGTACCTGAATCAGGCCTTATCAAACCTGTAATCATGTAAAAGCTAGTCGTTTTCCCTGCCCCGTTGGGGCCCAAAAGCCCAACGACTTCCCCCTCATGCACAACCATGGAAACGCCATTTACGACCCGACGCCCTTTGTAGGCTTTGACAAGACTCTTGCTCTCTACAAGGATTTTATTTGTCGAAGGGACTGTTTGTGCAATATCGTCTGTCATATTTTAACCTTAGTAATTTTTGAATTCATTATAACAATATTCCAGAAAAGTTTCTATCATATTGCAGAAGTATCCTTAGAAGTGTCTGCAACAACAGCAGTATCTGTAGCTGTATCTGCAGGCTTTTGATTCAAAACGATTATACTTGAAGTATTTGTCTCCTCATTGTTCTCTACTTTCATTCTGTCGCTATCTTTCCACAGGATAATTCTATTTCCTTTGATGTAACTATCTCCTTGATACAATACAGGGTTATCTGTAAGTATTATTATACCGTTAGCCACATCGTAATCAGCCCTTCCGGCGGTTGCTTTTCTTTCTCCACGTTTTTTCTCGTCAACAGAAAGATTTTTTTGAATTATAACTACATCACCCAAAGCTACTATTGCTTTGGCGCTTTTGCTTCCTGTAGCAGCAGCAGGAGCCGATGGAGAATCTTTTTTATCCTGAAGATACACAAGCATTTTTTCCGAAGTAATTTTTGATTGATTATCTTCTACCTTTACATTCCCTATCAGTGTAATGACATTATTTTTCAAGTCTATATCCATAGAGTTAGCGGTAATGGTCATCGGGCCTGAATCCCTTTTGGAACTTGAAGATTCTCCAGGCAAAGCAACTAAAGACCCAAAAGCGGACTCCGCAAATAAAACCCCTTTAAGTGAGATAAAACTAACACCTATGAGAAGGAAAATAGCCAACTTTTTTTTCATTACATTTACACTCCTGTTTTCATTTTTGTATCTGATACAACTGGGGTATCAACATTCAGAGCAGTATCTACACTTCTCTGCGTATCTGGCTTACTGGAATCCAAGGCAAAACTATAACCCGACTGGTCAAAAGATCTGATAACCAGTTTCACATCTTTCCTAAGATGAAGAGAATCCGACACCTGGCTGGCATCAAACCCCACTCCGTCTGCATCAAATCCTTCAGAGCGAAAATGAATAGGCTGATTTCCGCTAATAAACCGCGTCGATTGATTATAAAAAATTTCCGGTGATGAAAGAACACCAGTCACACTCTTACCGTCAGCTCCTATGAACTTAATTGTAGCATCGCTAACCCGAATCAAAGCTCCTTCAGTTCTGGCAGAATCGCCCATAAGAATATATTCGAGCATATGGGTTTTCTCATTGTACTGGGGTTTAATAAAGTTCTTCATTTCTACATTTACACTTTCATTGCCTTCTATACCGGCGTATGCAAAGTTAACGACAAAGACAAACAACAATACAAATAAATACCTCAATATCTTTGAACTATGTTTTCCCATAAATCCTTTTCCTTTAGAAGCCAAACTATTGCTTCTCTTACTGCTCCTTTTCCACCAATTGCTTTCGTCCTGAATGAACAAAATGTGTCTAATTCCTCAACTGCATCGCCTACTGCTACGGATATTCCAGCCCTTTTTATAGGAGGGATATCTATTATATCGTCTCCTATGTACATACATTCAAATGCCTCAAGGTTATGCTCTGACAAAATTTTGTCAAATCCTTTTCCCTTATCTTTCTCTCCTTCGTAAAAAAATGAAAGTCTTAATTCTCCGGCTCTTACTTTGTTCGCCTTTGAAGATCTTCCCGAAAGTATTCCGACTTTTATTCCATTCTGCAAGGCCAGGCTAATTGCAAGGCCGTCTTTTACATCGAAAAACTTTATTTCATCTGAGTTCTGCCAATACCCTATTGAACCATCTGTCAGAACACCATCTATATCAAGGACAACAGCTTTAATCTTTAAAGCCTTTTCTTTGAGCGTCATACAGTTTCCTTATTTTTCTTAAAAGATTCTCAGCCTGTTTAAAATCCAAAGAATTCGGCCCATCAGACAAAGCTTTTGAGGGATCAGGATGCACTTCCATAAACAGCGCATCTATGCCGGCAGCTGTGGCAGATAACGCCAAAGTTTCAGCAAATTCTTTTTGTCCACCTGAAGAATTACCAAGCCCTCCTGGAAGTTGAACCGAATGCGTAGCGTCAAAAACCACTGGTACACCAATAGCCCTCATTATAGGAAATGATCTCATGTCAACAACCAAATTATGATAGCCAAAAGTTGTCCCTCTTTCTGTTAACATCACTTTATTATTGCCGGCATTTATTACTTTTTCGACAGCTCCCTTCATGTCTTCAGGAGCCATAAATTGCCCTTTTTTGATGTTCACACACCTTCCTGTTTTAGCTGCAGCTACCAAAAGGTCTGTCTGGCGGCACAGAAAGGCTGGAATCTGCAATATGTCAGCCACAGCAGAAGCCTTCTCTACCTGGCTTGTTTCGTGAATATCAGTAACTATCGGCAAATCCAATTCTCTTTTAATTTGAGCTAAAATCTCCAGGTTCCTATCCATGCCATTCCCGCGAAACGAGAATCCAGAAGTCCTGTTGGCTTTATCAAAAGATGCCTTAAATACATAATTTATACCAAGTTCTGAAGTTAGCGTTTTAAGAAATTTAGCTATTTCGAAGCAAATCTCAGGAGTTTCTACTATGCATGGGCCACTGAGAAGGAGAAGTTTTCCGTTCCCAATTTCAATATTTTTATTTATTTTAAACATACCTTATGTTTCCTCTTACTATTATTGGTTTGATATTAAAGATTCAGCTTTCGCCAGGTCTTCAGGCGTATCAATTCCAACCCCAAAATCATTATCAAGTATTACTGCATAAATTTTAATTCCGTTATCCAATGCTCTAAGCTGCTCAAGCATTTCACATTTTTCGAGTTCACTTTGAGGCAAGCTTACTATTTTTTCAAGTGTCTTTTTCCTATATCCATAAATACCAAGATGCTTGTAAATAGGGAAGGTTTTTCCTGCATCCCTGACAAATGGTATTTCAGACCTGCTGAAATATAAGGCTGAATTGTCTTTTCCCAAAACAGCTTTTACCACATTGGGATTAGTGCCAATCACCGATCGGTCAGCTTTCACTACAACGGTTCCCATCTCCATAGACGGATTAGAAATAAACATATCAATGAGGCTGTTTATAGTGGAGATTTCTATAAGCGGTTCATCTCCTTGAATATTTATGATCACATCGCAGTCTATATTTTTAACAGCTTCCCATATCCTGTCTGTACCTGACGGATGCTTATCGGAAGTCATTATACATTTTGCGCCAAAGGCAGAACCACTTTGAAATACAGCTTCATTGTCTGTAGCTATAATCACATTTTCTGCTTTTGATCCTAGCCCTTTCTCATAAACCCATTGTATAATCGGTTTTCCGCCGAGTTTAGCTATAGGTTTTCCAGGGAATCTGGTACTGCCGAATCTGGCAGGGATACAAACAACCACACCTTTTTCTTTCATTTCAAAAACGCCCATTTTAAATGCAACAAATACGAATAAGTAAATATTAGAGTAAAAGATTCTCTTTTCAAGGATTCGCGACTGTTGCAGTGCAAAATAAGCATATACAATAACACGATACTTAAAATCTTTTGAAAAAGGTACACAAAATGGATAGCCATATCGAAAAAAATTTACATCGCCTAAAAACCGAAATAGCGGAAATTGAAGCTTCAGCTAACAGAGAATCCGGCTCGGTTAAACTGTTGGCTGTTAGTAAGAATTTTCCTATCGAGGATATTCTAATTGCTTACTCTTTCGGGCAGCGGCTTTTTGGCGAAAACAAGATTCAAGAATTAGAAAGCAAAGCGCCAAAACTCCCAAAAGATATTCAATGGCATCTTATCGGGCACCTTCAAACCAATAAAGTCGCCAAGGCCGTAGAACTTGCCGAATACATTCACTCTGTCGATTCTATTAAGCTAATACAGAAAATAAACAGGCTTGCCTCAGAAAAAAATAAGATTCAAAAAATCCTTCTGGAAGTAAATATATCCGAAGAGGAAAGTAAATTTGGTTTGAATCTTTCCGAACTTGAAAACTGCGTAGAATCAGCCTTAAAGTGCGACAATATCAAGCTTCTGGGGCTTATGACCATGGCACCTTTTGATATTCCGGAAAATGAGCTAAATACCATTTTCTCTGCATTAAAAACAACAAGAGATGAATTGGAATTTAAATTCAAAATAAAACTCCCTGAGCTTTCCATGGGAATGTCGGGAGATTATAAGAATGCGATTATTAACGGCTCTACAATAGTACGAATCGGTACGGCTGTATTCGGAAACAGAAGCTAATAAATAAATTAAAGAATAATTTTTAGCTATCTGCCTTCGCTTCTTCAAGATCTTTTTTGACCATTTCGATCACGTTCCCGAATTTCTGGGCGTTGGAGTCATCTACCTCAAGCAAAGTTTCATGGGCAGCAAGAACGGTCTCAGCCGTGGTTTGCTGAGAAGGTTTAGATGCCGCAATATCTGTCCAGTTTGATGATTCAGTAACAATGCTTGAGTCATTTTTGAATTCAAAAAGTTCATCTATTCCTAAATCTTTAAGTAACTCCTTGTTCTTTGAATCCATATTCAATAGCTCAATCGAAATATCGAATTTCTTAGCCTTAAGCCCGATCAAGGCCAAAGTCCCCATGAAAGTACTGTCCATCCATACGCACTCGCTCATATCGAATATAATTCTTGAAAATGCGCCGGAAGTTATGTTTTCTCCGAAGTTTTTTAAAGGAGGACTGCATTCCAGATTTGCCCTGCCTTCTACTTTTACAGCATATCCATCGTCTGTTTTAACAATAAAAACATTTGCTTTTTTCATAATTTTATAAACTAAGTCCCAAAGGTATCATTTCCAATAAAATAGGGCATTTAAAACGGTTATAAAAATTTTACCTTTCCAGAATTGCTTTAATCCTTCTTACTCCGCGGCTTGAACTTTCTTCTTTTTGAATCTTAAATTTACCCATCACCGACGTGTTGCTCACGTGCGGGCCACCGCAAATCTCCTTACTGAAATCGCCAATGGTATAGACTTTGACTCTATCGGCATATTTGTCTTCAAATAACCCTATTGCTCCCTGGTTTTTAGCCTCATCTACGCTGGTTTCTAGAATGGAAACCTCAAGGTTTTTGCTTATCGCATCATTTACCAAGCTTTCTACTTCAGCTATCTGTTCTGGAGTCATTTTATCATTGTGGGAAAAGTCAAAACGCAGCCTTTCAGCAGTAATATTTGACCCCTTCTGTTCGACATGCATTCCAAGAACTTTTCTTAGAGCGGCGTGCAGCAGATGCGTAGCTGTATGAAGCGCCGTCGTCAATTCTGAATTGTCAGCCAATCCTCCTTTAAATCTCTGCTCAGCGCCCTGCCTTGAGAGCTCCTGATGTTTTTCAAAAGCTTTCACGAAACCTTCTTTGTCAACCTCAAAACCTCTCTCTTTAGCCATCTCCTCAGTTAATTCGATAGGAAAACCATATGTTTCATAGAGGAAAAACGCGGTCTTCCCGCTCAGAACTTTCTTTTGGATATGCGCAGGAATTTTTTCTATGGTTTTTTCAAATTCTTTAGTTCCCTTTTCAAGAGTATGAGCAAACTGATTTTCTTCGTCTGAGAAAGCTTTTTTTATCTTGTCTTCATTCTTTGACAGTTCCGTATAAAAATAGGCATAGTTTTCAATCACTGTTCCTGCTATCAAGGAAGTGAAAGCCTCTGTTACCCCGATCTTTCTGGCCTCGCGGATAGCTCTTCGTATAAGCCTCCTTAAGATATACCCCTGATCAACATTGCTTGGCATTACTCCGTCAGCCATAATAAAAGTGGCTGCTCTGATATGCTCCACTATGATTCTCTCGTGCGCAGATCTCTCTCTGGCGACATCATCTTTAATGCTTCTAACTTCATCTAGTTTCGCAAAAAGAGGAATAAAAAGTTCAGTTTCATAACAGCTTCTTTTTCCCTGCAAAACTGCAGTAACTCTCTCAAGTCCCATACCTGTATCAACATTAGTCTGAAGAAGAGGTTCAAATTTCCCGTCAGCAGTTTTATTGTACTGCATAAAAACATCATTCCATATTTCTACCCAATTCTTGTCTTCCGGATCAAAAGTTTCAGGCGCAGGAGCCAAACCTACCCAATAAAACATTTCTGTATCCGGGCCGCATGGGCCTGTTTGGCCTGCCGGCCCCCACCAGTTATGTTTTTTACCAAGTCTGGCAATCCTTGCTTCCTTCACTCCAAGCCCTCTCCAGATGGCAAAAGCTTCTGAATCAAACGGGGCATCAACGTCACCGGCAAAAACGCTGAATGCCAGATTTTCTAAAGGAATATTCAGGTTTTCCTTGCCTGTTAGAAATTCGAAACTGTACTCTATAGCTTCTCTTTTGAAGTAATCACCAAGAGACCAATTCCCTAACATTTCAAAGAAAGTCAGATGGCAAATATCTCCTACTTCGTCAATATCTCCGGTTCTGATACACTTCTGTACGTTAGTCAGTCTTTTTCCCAGAGGATGGTTTTCGCCAAGCAAGTAAGGAACCAGAGGATGCATTCCTGCTGTAGTGAAAAGCACTGTAGGATCGTTCTCAGGAATAAGAGAAGCGCTCTTGAATCTCTTATGGTTTTTGGACTCGAAAAATTTAAGATACTTCTCTCTTAAGTCGCTAGCTCTCATACAAACTCCATTTTGAAAAAGCGGATATCTAATAGAAAAACATTAAAAGCCCGCATATTTGAATTTTCTGTAAATTTGAATATTTTACACAGTTCTTTTTTTAAAATTAAAACCAACAGCAAAGCAAAAACTATGGATACTTTTACTGTCAGAGGAAAAGAAATTTACATTGGGGAAAATAAAGTTCAAGACTTAGCCGAAAAATATGGCACCCCTACTTATGTTTATAATGAGCCGAAAATAAGAGAAAATTTCCAGAGAGCATATAAGGCTTTCTCTTCTCATTACCCCGATTTTAAATTTTTCTACGCAGTAAAAGCCTGTAATAATCCGGCTATTGTTTCCATACTCAAACAGGAAGGCGCAGGGATAGATGCCGCCAGCGTTAATGAAATCATGTTGGCTAAAAGCCTTGGACTGAACGGCGAGAATGTAATGTTCAGCGGCAATTTCCTTTCAGATGATGACATTAAACAGGGGTTGGAAAGCGGCGTAATTTTCAATCTTGATGATATTTCACTTCTTCCGAGAGTGCTAAAACACAGCAAACCAGAGATTCTCTCATTCAGGGTCAATCCCGGTTATGGAAAAAGCGATGTCGGCGAATATGTGACCAACGCCGGGCCGAACGCCAAATTTGGAGTTCATCCCGACATGGTTACCGATGCTTACAGGAAAGCTAAGGAAGCAGGCATTAAAAGATTCGGAGTTCACATGATGCCCGGCTCGTGCATAAGAGAGCCCAATTATTTTGCATTTGTCACAAACCTTCTTATGGAGATAATCGGAAAGACAGCAAAAGAACTCAATATCGACTTTGAATTTATCGATATTGGCGGCGGACTTGGAATACCATACAAAGAAGGCGACAAGGCTCTAGATATTGACAAAACAGCCGAACTTGTGGCCCAAACATTTAAGGATGCCGTAGCCAAATACGGAATGTCTTCCCCAAGGTTAATGATGGAACCTGCCAGGTACTTTGTCGGCGATGCAGGCGTAGTAATAGGTAAAGTCCACTCAATAAAAGACAGCTATTCAAAAATTATCGGCACCGATGTCGGAATGAATATTCTGGTCAGGCCTGCTTTCTACGGGTCTCATCACAATATCCTTTTCGATAACAGGATCGGCGATGAAGCCGAGATTTGCGGGCTTGGCGGCCAGCTTTGCGAAAACACCGATTTCTGGGTTAAGGGAAGATCTTTTCCAAAAACTGTTCAGGAAGGCGATGTCTTAATCGTGACCGACGCAGGAGCCTACGGTTTTGGAATGAGCTACCAGTACAACGGCAGGCTCAAACCTGCAGAAGTCCTTGTCAACGGCAAAAACAGCTATCTTATCAGGCCAAGAGAAACTTTCGAAGACATGATCAGAAATACAAAAATCCCTGAACATCTTTCAAAATGATACGGAAAAGTGAAAAATAAAAAGCCATCATGGATGAGAAAATCAAAGGTTAAAATCTATAAACAATAAATAACAATTCATCGCTTTAAACTTTTCGCTTTAAACTTAAAAATTATGGTCAATTACAATAGCAAAAATTTGCCTGATGCTACCCTTGTAGGATTAGGGCTTGATGCCAAGGATGGGCATAAGAGAGTAACCAAAGGCGAAAAATTCGTTGTTTGCGGCGGTTCTGAGGAAACTCATGACAAACTAGTTGAAACTTCCATCAAGGTAAATGAAAAGCTCGATGCCAAAGGCAAAAGACTTTCAGAACTTTCCAAGAATGAGTTTATTGATATAATATCTGAAGCTTCCCAGTGACGGATATTATGTTTTTAGACTTAAGAAAGTTCGTATTGTCAAAGCTTTCATCACCTGATGACTTGCTGGAAAAATTTGAGATAGAAGCTATTGTCGCAAACTTTTTCGGCATTGGCCGCATTGATATCTATCTGAGCCCCAAAACTACCATAAACAAAACAAAGTTAAATAAACTTGAAAACCTGATCTTAAGAAGATTGAGAGGCGAACCGCTGCAATACATTCTGGGGTATGCCCATTTCAGAGAACTAAAGTTGAAGGTAGGCTCAGGCGTACTTATTCCAAGGCCGGAAACAGAGAAAATAATAGACATAGCCAACAAGTTTATTCACGCTAATTCGACAATCATAGATATAGGTACCGGTTCAGGAGCGATTGCCCTTTCGGTAGCAAAAGAGTTCCCTGGTACGGAAGTTCTGGGAGTTGATATCAGTAAAGATGCTTTGAACTATGCAAATAAAAATAAAAAATTTAATAACATTACAAATGCCAAGTTCAAAATAAATGACCTATGCGCTGGATTCCCCAAGGATAGTTTCGACATAATTTTCGCAAATCTTCCCTATATTCCACATGGCAACTATTTAAATTTATCACATGAAGTTAAGGATCATGAACCGAAACTGGCATTGACCTCTGGCGCTACGGGACTTGAATTAATAGAAAAACTCATAGCTCAATCCGCGTCAGTCCTGAAGCAAAATGGAGTTATAATCCTTGAAATAGATAAAGATCAGGCCGACAAGGTCGCTGAATTATTTATAAACACGAAAGTATTTGAAAAAATAAAAATATTCAAAGATTATAACAACCTCGACAGATTTGTATTGGCGCAAAAACTCAAAATTAGCTAGATTAAATTACTCATTACAATCAAAGTTCAAAATAAAGGAAATTATGAAAAAGATCGTAGTCGCATATTCAGGCGGACTTGATACATCGGTAATCGTTAAATGGCTGAAAGAAAAATACAATTGCGAAATCATCGGGTTCTGCGCTGACGTAGGACAGGCAGAAGAGCTAAGCGGAGTTGAGGCAAAGGCCATACGCACCGGTGCAAGCAAATGTTATGTCGAAGATTTAACTGAAGAGTTTTCAAAGGATTTCATATTCCCGATGATGCAGGCCAATGCCATCTACGAAAACTGTTACCTTCTCGGCACATCAATAGCCAGACCGTTGATTGCAAAAAAACTTATTGAAATAGCAAAAAAAGAAGGAGCAGAAGCAATATGCCACGGCGCTACAGGCAAAGGAAACGATCAGGTACGTTTCGAACTAACAGCATATGCCCTTCAGCCTGATATTAAAGTGGTCGCCCCGTGGCGTATTTGGGATTTCAAGGGGCGCCCTGACCTGATAGAATATGCAAAAAAACACGATATTCCAATCAGCTCAACTACAGCCAAACCTTACAGCATGGACAGAAATCTTCTTCACATAAGTTTCGAAGGCGGGATTCTAGAAGACCCATGGCAGGAAGCACCGGAAGAAGTAAGCGTAATGACAAGGCCGCTGAGCAAAACAGCCGATGCCCCCGAATATGTCGAAATATCTTTTGACAAAGGTATTCCTGTAGCTGTCAACGGGCAAAAACTCTCCCCTGCCAACATTATGAGAACTCTCAATAAGATAGCCGGAGTTCATGGCATAGGAAGAATAGATATTGTTGAAAACCGTTATGTAGGAATCAAATGCCGCGGGGTATATGAAACCCCCGGAGGTACAGTTCTTTATGCAGCGCATAGGGCAATAGAAAGCATCACTCTGGACAGAGAGGTCATGCATCTGAAGGATAGTTGGATTCCTTACTATTCAAAATTAGTTTACAACGGCTATTGGTTTGCTCCTGAAAGAGAAATGCTCCAGGCTGCAATTACAAAAAGCCAGGAATATGTAACCGGCGACGTACGGCTAAAACTTTTCAAAGGTTCTTGCACAGTAGCAGGAAGAAGATCCGATTATTCCCTTTACGATGCAAATATTGCCACTTTTGATGAAGATTCCAATTACAATCATGCAGATGCTGACGGGTTCATTAAACTCAATGCCCTACGCCTCAGAGTGCTTGCCAGAAGCAAACAAAAAAGAAACTATTAGTCTTTCAAAAAAAATAAGGCCTGCGATTGCAGGCCTTAACATTTATAGAACTTACGGAATATAATAGAATGGATTCGGATACTTGAACATTCTGTCTGCATATCCGCCTGACAAGTCGCTGTACTGATCACCAATATTAAGAATTATCCTATACCCATCTTTTTCAAGTTTTGCTCTTTGTGGAGCCTTGAAATCAGCTGCACTTTCAGCACTTGGAAAATCATCAGGCTTAAGAATTAATTCTGTCCAGTTCTCATACCCTAGTCTCTTCAGGTTTCTTTCTGTATCAGCCCTTTGGCTTTCAGGGCGGCCGGTAATAAATATAGTGGCCACTCCTTGTGCTTGAGCCTGTTTGAATAGAGCCAAAGTAGGAGCAATCACCGTCTCTTCATCCGATGTTATGAATTTATTAAAAATTGCACTGCTGTAACCGAAGTCCATTTGCAGCTCTACAGCGTAATTTGAGAGTGATGTTTCATCTATATCCATAACAAGGGCAAGCTTCCCGGGAGTATCTTTGCAGCTCTTCAGATAAGCCATAGCTTTTTCTCCCACCTGATTCATGGACTGGTCATATCCACCCGAGGTGTAATAAGCCTCTACATCCTGTTTGGCATTATAAATATTTGTAGGCTGCGAATACGTCGTCTTTACAATTGCTGATGTGTCAGTGTAATTCCTTGATGATGCAAACGGACACCAGGAAGGAGCAGACGAACAGCAGCCTGAAATCATGGCTGCGATCAGTATTAACGCACCAAAAGTTAATAGTTTGTTCTTCACAAAATTCATGTTAAATACCTCCTTTTTTTATAAAAATTTTAGTTGCACTTACTGTAATCACATGAAAGACACTTAAGACAGTTCTCCTGACTAATTAGTGTTTTCTCGCTGCACATAGGACAAATCATGCCTTCTGAATTAGGCGTTGGAGAATCCTTATCTTCTACTTCTTTTTTGGCCTGAAGCAAAGCTTTCGATTCAAGCAACCCGATTTTATCAAGATGTTCTTCTATAGTCCTGCCTATATCGGCAGCCAAAGAAGGAATATATTTCCCATCGCTAAAATATCCACCATTGGGATCATAGATACTCTTGAGCTCTTTTACCAGGAACGATGGGTTCTCCTGATTTCTGAAAACAGCGGAAATCAATCTTGTCATAGCCACTATCCAACTGAAGTGCTGAAGATTCTTTGTATTGATAAAGAGTTCATAAGGCCTAATAGTGCCGTCAGCCTGCGTTATATCATTGATAGTTACATACAAAGCTTCAGATGACAGCGGAGTTTTAATTCTATATGTAGTTCCGGCAAGGGATTTCGGACGTGAAAGAGTATCCAGGGTTTCCTTTGGCTTATCTTTCTTTTCGTCTTCTTTTTTTACAAGGACCCCTGTGATGTACTTTGACGGACGAAAAGTAGTACAGCCTTTAAGCCCTTTATGGTAGGCCTGCATATAAATATTCTTGAACTTATCGAAAGGATAGTCCACTGGGACATTGATGGTTTTCGATATAGAACTATCAACATACCTTTGCAGTATGCTCTGAATCTCAAGATGTTCAAGCGGGGCTATTTCGCTTGCTGAAATAAAATAGTCAGGAAGTTCCTTGTCATCTATTCTTTCAATGCCTTTAAATTTCAAAAATTCTCTGTACGCATAATCCATCACTTCCACTTCTGAAACATCTTTTTCCGTAGTATTTCTGATCTTCCTTTTGTAGTGGAACGCGAATACAGGCTCAAGCCCGCTGGAAACATTACCAGCCAATAAACTTATCGTACCTGTCGGAGCAATTGAGGTCAAATGAGAGTTCCTTATTCCATGAGTCCTAATTCCTTCCTGTATTTCGCTGGGAAGCGTTTTCACAAAATTGCCCTGTGAATATTTTTCAGCATCAAAGAGAGAGAAAGCGCCTTTTTCTTTAGCCAACTCAATACTCGACTCGTAGGCCGAGCATGTAATCGTCCTCATAACCCGTTCAGCTATCTTGATTGATTCGGTTGAACCATATTTGACTTTCAGGCACAGGAACATGTCAGCAAGGCCCGTAATGCCAACCCCTATCCTCCTCTTAGAAAAGGCTTCTTTCTTTTGTTGGGGAAGGGGATAATTGCTAAGGTCAATAACGTTATCCAGCATTCTCACTGCTATCTTTGTAACTTTAGCAATCTCTTCATAGTTCAAGTCAGCATTACTTTTAAAGGAGTTTTTAACGAACTTTGTCAGATTGAGAGAGCCTAGAAGGCAGGCTCCGAATGATGGCAGGGGCTGCTCTCCGCACGGATTTGTAGCTCTTATTTGTTCGCAGTAATAAAGGTTGTTGAATTTGTTTATCTTGTCAATAAGAATGAAGCCTGGCTCTGCAAAATCATAAGTGGATTTCATTATCAGTTCCCAAAGATCAGCAGCTTTTATTGTTTTATAAACCTTGCCGTCAAATACAAGCTCCCACTTTTCATTTGCCTCAACAGCTTTGAGAAATTTCTCCGTAACTCCTACAGAAAGATTAAACATCCTGAGTTTTTCGCTATCCCTCTTAACTGTAATAAATTCCTCTATATCGGGATGGTCGCATCTCATTACTCCCATCTGAGCGCCACGCCTCTGTCCGGCACTCATGATAGTCTTGCAAGTAGCATCCAATACCTGCATAAAGCTTATAGGGCCTGAAGCACTTGCCCCGCACCCTTTGATAGATGTCCCGCCTGGCCTGATGGTAGAAAAGTCAAACCCTACGCCGCCGCCCTGCTTCTGTGTCAATGCCGCATTTTTAACCGTGTCAAAAATACCTTCTATGGAATCTTCTATATCATTCATTACATAGCAGTTGAACATTGTCACGCTGTCCATTTCAGTACCGGCATTTGCTATAATTCTTCCTGCAGGCAAAAACTTGAAATCAGAAAGAATAGAGTAAAATTTCTCTTCCCATACCTTTGCGTCTTTCTCATTCTTAGTCATTGCTATGGCTATTCTTCTCCAAGTGTCTTCATAGCATGAATCACCCTTACAGAAATTATTGCCTTTAAAACGGTATTTCCTATTCCATATATCGCATCCGATATCTACTACGCCTTCTGCTGTTTTTGTCATTTTCCCCTCATTAGGTATTTGGAATAATAATCATAAAGCTTGATTCTAAATTCTAAGTCAAACGGGGCGCTATTCAACAAAGTTTTTCAAAATATACCAGAGTTAATTTTCTCATGTCTTTTGATATTTCAGAGTTTGAGTTTATTGGAGAAAAAGCTCTTTAAATTTCTATTATAAGGCACTAGAATTGTCCAAAAATCAATTTCTTATAACGCTAGGAATTCAGTTTATGTTAAAGCTGTTTCTACTAAGGCACGCGAAGTCAAGTTGGGATGATATCACATTAAATGATTTTGACAGGCCGTTAAGTAAAAGAGGGCTAAAAGACATCCCTTTCATGGGTAAATCCTACAGAAAAGAGTACACCAAACCCCAATTAATTATCTCTAGCCCTGCCAGAAGAGCAAGAGAAACAGCTGAGCTATTCGCCGAGGAGATTGATTATAAAATAGACGAAATTAATTTCGAACAACGCATTTACCAAAATACGTTGGAAGACTTGGTTGATATTGTCCAGAAAATCGATGACTCCTACGACAGAGTAATACTTGTGGGGCATAACCCTTCGCTAACAGAGCTGGCAAATTACCTGACAGAAGAAATTACTGTTGACAACATCCCTACATGCGGAATCTTTGCAATTGAATTCAGAGTAAAATCCTGGAAAAAAATAGAGCACCAAGGCGGAACTCTTCTCAATTTCGATTACCCCAAAAAACATTAGACTTTTCAAAAGGGCATATACCTAATTAGCACAGGATACTTTTATGCCGACGCTTTCCAGGTATTGTTTTTCTTTTGCCGGAACGTTATCGCTAATCAAATGGGTAATCTCTGAAGTGTCACAGATTTTAATCAAAGCCTTTCTGCCGAATTTGCTTGAGTCTGTAAGGATGAAATTCTGTTTGGCTTTTTTAACTATTGCTGAGGTTGTTTCAGCCCTCAACATGTCTTTGCCTGTAAATCCCGTGTCAATAGTAAAACCGTCAACTCCTATAAAGGCCTTGTCAAAGTTAAACTGCTCTATGCAAAGTTTAGTCAACTGCCCGACCAAGCATTCGCTTTGAGCCTGATATACGCCACCCATTAGAATAATATTGATGCTCCTGAAATCTTTAATTTCATTAGCAATAAAAAGGTTGGAGGTAAGAAGGGTAATGTTATTTTTTTTTGTAAGCTCTTTGGCCAATAGAGAATTAGTTGATCCGGATTCAATAAAAACAGTTTCTCCATTCTGAACGAATTCGGCAGCCTTTTTTGCTATTTTAAGTTTTTCTTCATAGTTGTATACCAACCTGTTTGCTATCTTGTCAGGACTGCCGAGCACCGCACCACCATGAACTCGTTTGATAAGCCCTTTATCTTCCAAGTCCGATAAATCCTGACGTACTGTAACGCCTGAAACGCTAAGGGTTTTGACAAGTTCGGCAACGTTTACTTCATTTTTCTCAGAAAGAATTTTTAGTATTTTATTGTGCCTGTCATTCATTTTATCAGCTTTGAACCTTTATTTACCTAATTATTATTTAACGCTTCACTATCAAAAGCTAAAGCAGCGGCGCCTAAAACTCCTGACCATTCTCCAAGCTCTACTTTATTAATCACTACCTCTTCAGAAATCATATCCCTTGCCAAGGTTGAAAATTTATTTCTGATGTCATCTAAGAAAAACTCTCCAAGATTTAAAAGGCCTCCTCCAAGAACAATTAGAGGGACATTAAAAATCTGGATAATATTATGAAGGCCTATCGCACTGTACAGAGAAAAATCTGACACAATCCTGTTACAAAATTCATCCTTCTTCTCCAGCCCAATTTTCAGAGTTTTGCCGCTAATTTTACCATTTAAGACATCTTCATCGGAAATAACTGAAGATTTCAGTCCGTTGGATAGGTATCTTTTAGCTATTCCTGGCAAAGCAATTCCTCCTACATGAGCCATCCAGCACCCTCTGTTGCCGCAAGTGCATTGGCTCTGGTTGTTATAATCTACAATCATGTGCCCGACTTCCCCTGCAGTTCCTACCGTACCTCTATATAACTTCCCATTAAGTATAAGCCCCGCACCAATGCCGCTGCTTATTGTTACAAATATCATATCGTCAAAACCGCGCCCTGCTCCGTATTTATTTTCTCCGTAAGCCTGTAAATTTGCATCGTTATCTACAAATATTTTTGAATTAAAAAGAGTTTCCAGTTCTTTCCTTAGCGGGTAGTTTTTAAATCCCTTTAGATTAGAAGTCGTGATAGTTTTACCTTCCTTGAAATTCAGGTGCCCTGGAAAACAGACACCTGCGCCGCAAATGTCATTAATGCGCAACTTATTTTCAGCCAGCAAATTAACTGAAAGATCATAAATATATCTGACAACTTTACCCTCACTTAAACCTATGTGATCGTGAACTACGATTTTATCTATTATCTCTCCATCTTCTTTTATAATTGCTACAGCCAGTTTTGTCCCGCCCAAATCTATTCCCAATCCAATCTTATTCATTTTATGCCTCCTCTTAGCAGATTACAATGTATGCTCTGTTCTTGCTATGATGTCATCCTGAGTATCAGGAGACAGCACAGTAAAGAAAGCGGAATAACCGGCAATTCTTACAACCAAATTCCTGTAATTCTCCGGGTCAGCTTTAGCTTTAAGCAAGGTCTCCCTGTCAACGATATTGTACTGCACGTGCCAACCTTTCAAATCAGTGAAGAAAGTATCCAATATTGAAATAAGCTTCCTTTTATTTGCTTCAGGCCTAATTGTGGCAGGCGAGAGTTTCTGGTTCAATAAAACTCCGCCTAAAATTCTGTTTGTAGGCAGTTTAGCTACAGATTTAAATACAGCAGTAGGCCCCATTAAGTCTGTGCCTGAAGATGGAGAACATCCTTCAGCCAGCGGAGTACCAGCTTTCCTTCCGTCGGGCGTTGCCGTTACTACTGCACCAGAAGGCACGTTTGCTGAAATACTCGAAGTTCCGGCATAATATCTGCATCCTATAGGGCCGCGACCGTAACGGGTAGTGTGATATTTTTCAATTTCATCAATAAAATAGGTATAAGCTTCCTTTATTAATTCATCGACATAGTCGTCATCATTTCCATATTTTGGGGCATAATTAAGCAATACCTGGCGAATTTTTTCGCCTTCAATTCCTTCAAAGTTATTGTTCATAACCTTTATTAAATCCTGTTTTGAGATCTTGTTCTCTTCAAACACTAATTTCTTAATTGCGGCAAGAGAGTTACCCAGGTTTGCTATGCCGACCTGTAGGCCTGAGACAAAATCATATTTAGAACCGCCCTCTTTAATCGTCTTCCCTCTGGCAATACAGTCGTCCACAAAAGCCGAGCATAGAATATCCTGAACATTTTCTTCGATAGCCAAATCTACGGCCGTATCTATCATGACAGTAGCTTTTGCATAATACTCTATCTGGATTTTCCATGCCTTCATCACGTCGTCAAATGATTCAAAATCTACAAAATTCCCATTTCCTTTTTGGAAAGTTTCACCGCTTCTAAGATCTTTCCCGTCGTTTAGCGCAGCGAGAAAAACCCTCATGAAGTTCAAAAAACTCATACCTGTGCACCTATATCCCCACTTACCCGGCACAGCGATTTCAATACAGCCAATTGCCGAATAGTTATAGGCGTCATCTTTTTCTACTCCGAGTTTAATGAGTGAAGGGATAACTATTTCGTCATTGTTAAAGGCCGGCATGCCGAATCCTTTTTCTATCACTTTCAGGCATTCCTTAAGAAAATCTTTGTCAATGTCCTTATGGTATCTCACCGAAAGGTTCGGCTGTGTAAGCTGCATCTCCCCAACAGATTTTAATATCAGGTAGCTCAATTCATTCACAGCATCTTTTCCTTCAGCTGTCTGTCCCCCGATAGTAACATTCTGGTAAAGAGGACTGCCTGCGGAATATCTGGTGTGTGACCAGGAACGGATTTTATGTATGGAATAAAGCCTGCACCAGAAATTCTTTAGAAGAACAGAAGCAAATTCTTCCGTCAGTGTCCAGTTTTTTATATCTTTGATATAGAAAGGGTAAAGGTATTGGTCCAATCTCCCGAGAGAGACTGAATGTCCATTGCTCTCAATCTGAAGGACAAGCTGTATGAAATATGTCAATTGAGCAGCTTCATAGAAGGTATCTGGCACCTTCTCGGAAATGTTATTGCAAACAGACTGTATCTTTTCCAATTCACTTTTCCTTTCACCGCAGGACTCAGAAAGAGCTTTTTCCCCTGCAAGAGCAGCATATCTTTTAATGAATTTCTTAAGCCCATCAAGGCTTATACGCACTGAATCATAAAACTGCTTTCTCTTTAAATCTTCGACATTTGTAAAATCGAGGGCGGCGGCGTTTTCATTGACCAAATCCAAGTAGCCGTTAAGCCCTAATTTTAATATTTTCCCAAAATTAACAGCGATATGAGCATCACCAGATGTGAGATTCCCCTCTGCTCTGATCAAACCAGTTTCATGAACACGGTACATTTCCTCAGTCATGTAAGCATAACCTTTGTCAAGCATTGTCTTGCCCTGCCAATAAGGAACCATTTCTCGCAAATCCTGCTTGTCCTGTTCTGTCAGATAAAACGCATCTCCGGGCCTTTTGTCAAATTCATCAAGTTCTTTTATTATCCAGTTTACTGCGTATTCCGGAAAAATCGGCGCGGACCTGGGTTTTGAAGCCTGATTCCCAACAATCAACTCATTTTCTCCGATGAAAACAGTCATTTTGGTGAGAGTTTCGTACAAAGCAATAGCACGCCTTATAATAAGGGGTTTATGCTCATTATTCTTATAAACGTCTGTATAAATTTTTGCCCTTTCAGTGCAAATAGTCGGTTTAGCGCGAATGAGTTCGTCTTTCATTGCAGCTAAAATATTTGTATAATTTCGCTCTGATGTCGTATTCATATTAAACTCTCCTAAATTTTATCAAATTTCATAACCCTTAATCACATTATTCTCGCATCCAGATTCCGTTCTCTGCATATCTTCATAAACTCTTTCATCTTCTTTGGAGGGATTTCAGTGATTTCTTCGGGAAAAATATATTCCCTGGATAAATTTTGGTATTTTCCCTTTCCCAGCCGATGATATGGAATAAAGTCAATTGGATATATGGTTTTCAGAGATGTGGCAAAGTCCAGAATCCCATTAATTTCAGCCACCGTGTCGTTAAATCCGGGAATGACAGGGATTCTCAAACGCATATTAATATTCAATGCTGATAATTTCCGGAGATTCCCCAAAGGTATATCGACATTGCCTCCGGTAAACTGTTTATATTTTTCAGCATCGGTGTGTTTCAAATCTCCCAGTATGCAATTTACACGACTTAATGATGGTTCAATATTCTCCCATTTTACATGAAGGCATGTTTCAATAAAAACACTTATATTGCTTTCATATAAGGCTGAAAGTAAGGCGTTCAGAAATTCGGGCTGCGCAAAGGGTTCTCCGCCTGAAATAGTCACTCCCCCTCCGCTTTTCTTATAAAACGCTTTATCCTTCAGTACCTCGTGCATTATCTCATCTACGCTCTTTATATCTCCGACAACATTTAAGGCTCTCGCGGGACATAGGCAAGCATATTTTTCAGAGTCGATTTTTTTAGAATGGTCAATAGATATCGAATCATTTACAAGGTTAACTTCTCCATTAGAACTGGCCTTAATACATTCCAAACATGAAATGCATTTGACTTTTTCATACATTAACTCGTGCTCAAAAGACTGGCTTTCAGGGTTGCTGCACCAAAGGCACCGCAGAGGGCAACCTTTAAAGAAAATCACAGTTCTGATGCCTGTACCGTCCTGAATTGCGAATTTTTCTATGTTGAAAATCATATTCTTAATTCCAAATTACATTTTGAAATCGTTCTCAAAAGTTTCACAGTCATTCATTGGAAAAACAGCCTTGAGAAATTTTTCAGCTATATCCAGAGGCAATGTTAAATCCGGTACGCCCATGAGTAGAAGCCTGTTTGCGGTTTCTATGTCTTTTATACTTGCAGCAAGTATTCTGGTCTTGCTTTCAGGCCTTGAAGTCAATACAAGCATATCGCTTATTCTCTTTTCAGGGTCTATGTTACTTTTTTTCATCCTGTCATAATAAACAGCCACAAATTCCACGCCGCAGCTTACGGCTGTATAGCATTGTTCCAGAGAATAAACAGCTGTTGCACATACCTTGAATCCCATCTTCTGCAGTTTAGGCACATATACTGACGCTTCATCAGAAATCCAAGGAAGTTTTATTGTGAAGTTTTTTGAATTGATTTTTCTCTGGTGATTCATATTGCTCAGGTAATCAAACCATTCTTCATTCTTAAGGCTGCCCTGAATAAAATTCTGCCCATTAAGCTCTTCCAAGAAATCAAGAGTTTCTTTGAATCCCCATTCCGGCTTATCTTTTTTTATAATTGTCGGATTGCATGTTAAACCGTTGAAAATTGGAAGCTTTGTTAATTCTATTGCTCTTTCTGAAAGTGAATCAATGTAAATCATTTTTTATTCCTCCTATATTTTTTATTGGATATATAACTATATTTGGTTTCATTCGTAAGTCAAATTGCTTTTATATATAATTATTAATAATTTATTTTTTATAATATCTGCCGCTACATACATGTTTTCTCTCATATCGTGAAAAGACGCGCAATCACTTTTCGGTAGGCTTTAGCCTATCTAGGATTGGGACATATAATAACAAATGGCAAGGGGGCTTCACTCCCAAAAATTTAAACCTAAACCTAAGAAGATAGGCAACTATTTGATCGAGATAAAACCCATATCTCTTAGCGAAAATTTATATGTTTGGCTTTTTTCTCTTCTTTTGCTTTTATTTTCATCTCTGCCAAAACCGAATCTTCGAAGAAAGTTGAGATAAATCTTTCAAATATGATTTTCCTTGCAAGATCGCTCGGATGAAGCATGTCGTCGGCATAAAATCTATAGTCTCTTAGCTCATCCAGAAGTATCTCGTAAGATGGGAAATATGATGTGTTTTGAGTACTGTTTACACACTCATGTATTGCGGAAAGAAGATTTGCTTTGCTCCTTGCGTTTAAGACCAGATTACCAGGATAATGTCTTACAGGAGAAAGCGTAATAACAATATGGCAACAGGGATTTAGCGAACGAACCGTTTCTACGGATTTTTTCAGGCTAAAGAAATTTTCTTCTTTTGAAAGTATCTCGACTTCAAAATTATGATTCGGATATTTATGGCAGTTCGCTGTTATAAGATTACCTGCTTTAAGTCTATACACAACCGACGATGACGCAGTAAGTATAAAACAATCGGCGGCCCTGAGAGTATCAAGAAAATAAGTTCGGGCGTTATTTATTTTTGAAAGAAGCTCCTCTCTGGTTCCCGAAGAAAAAGAACCGTGGTGTCCCCAGCTATGCCATAGATTATTAAAAAAAATAAAACTGTCATCCCCGTAATCTTTTTCCAAATGCTCTAACGAGCTCAAGATGGAATAAGCATTATAAACTATACCGTTCGGATTAGAAGCGCTTCTGAAACCCGATTTAGCAAATTGTTCCATTACATATTGGGAAAAACACGAACCGATGCCAGCAATAGTAGAACCGCCGCTAAGAAGTTTATCCGGTTTCCTGATTTCTATAGGCGTAGTTAGTTTTAAAGCCATAAGTTCTCCTTCAGGACTAATTATAAGGAAGATGTCATAAGTTTTCCAATGTGGTTTATTCGGCAAATTGTGATATAAGACAAACTATCTCAAATAACTACTTTTAAGCTAATGATGAAAGTTTTTTTTCTGAATCTAATTGACGGTTTCTGCACCTTAATCTGGACTCTTTTCGTAGCTCTTAATAAAGTACTTGAGTTTATTCTTCTTGTCATCGGAAAACTCATTTCGGCAGTCTGGTCAGGGTTATCAAAAGTGTTGCCCTTAAGTAAAATAAGCAGAGAGATTAACAAATTTTTTAAAAGCTTGCATTCAATACTCAACCCAATATTCAGTAAACTGGCGAAATATTACGATATTTTTCTGTCAAACACCTCCAAATCCATTGTTATGAAAAGAATCTTCGTTCCAATTCTGATGGTTCTGCTTTTTCTGACGGTATATCCACCGTCTCACTGGGGATATGGGAAACTTAGGGAACAGGGAATTGCTTCCTATTATGGTTACGGTTTTTATTTCAGGCAAACCGCCAGTGGCGAGCGTTACTGGCCATGGAATTTTTCAGCAGCAAGTTTAACTCTGCCCCTCGGCACAATAGCAAAGGTGGTCAACAGAACTAATGGCCGGAGCGTTTATGTAGTAATAAATGACCGTGGGCCATATGTCTCCGGCAGAATCCTCGATTTATCTTTTGCTGCTGCTATCAAACTTGGAATGATCCACTACGGTTTGGTTCCGGTTGATATCTACACAAAAAGCAAATAGTAAAAAGTTTGTTTTCTATTCACTCTTCATTAGTCGTTGTTAGCTAAAATGGCCTGATTTTCTTGTAGACTTCCGTTAGAAGAATAAATGCCATGAGGATAATAGCCAGTGCAACAATATACACTAAATGAAACGAGATAGATGAAAGCGAACCTGAAATTATCGCCCCCAGCCCCCAGCCGGCTCCACTCATTGAAGTCGCCACACCCATAGCCCATCCTTGCGAATGTATATTAGCTAGATTTGAATACATTGTGATTAATGTCATATACCCTAAGCCTATACCTATCGGGGTTGGAATTGCAGAAATCCAAATCAGAGGTTCGGTTACACCTATTCCCAAGGCATAGCCAAAAGCAGCTAGCAGCAATGACATTACAAGTATCTGATTAAAAGACAGGAATTTGACAGCTATTCTTATAAGAACAAGCAGCGTAATAGCGCTTATAAGAGCTATTAGTGAAAAATAGTGTCCCAGCTGAGAAGCAGTGTAATGGAAATTTTCTGACAGCGAAAGTGCTGTCGTCTGAAAGAACATGCAATAAGAAATTTGAATCATAAAAAGTATAACTGAAATCTTTCTGAACCTCGGATCGGCAAACCCTTCCTTAAAAAGGACGATTCCCTTAAAAATAGAAATTTTTCCGCCTTTCTTATGCATTGAAGTCTCAGTGAAGCATCTGATTAAAAGAAAACCATTGGCAAATGCCAAGATCGCCGAAAAAAGAAAAGGTGCCGAATATCCTAAATAGTAGAAGAGAGACTTGCCTGCCAGAACCCCGCCAATCCATGGCCCTGTCGTAAATCCAAGCGAACTTGCAAGAGAAATCAAGCTCAAATTTACTGTCTTTTGTTTTTCAGGGCTTATATCAATAATTGCTGCTTGAGCCAACCCTATACTTCCCGCAAGAAGACCGGTAAAAGCCCTGCCGAAAATTAAAAGAATCGGATTTCTAAGGTACAATGCAAAAGCCAGAAGCAACATCCCCAACGCTTCTCCCCAAAGAGAAAAGAGCAAAACTTTCTTTCGCCCAATATTATCTGACATGTCTCCAAGAATCGGCGCCCCTATAATCATGGCAATAGGAAATGCCCCAAGTGTAAGGCCATAGAACAGATTTGCCAAACTCTTATCAATGTGCCCGAAAAAACCGGAACCACCACCAAAAACTGTGGCAAAAACAGGATAGACAATCCCAATGCCCAGAGAGTCAAGGAATATTGTAACCAGAAGTGGAATGAAAATTATAAAATCCCTGATTCTTTTCATGCCGCCCATCATTAAATGAAGGTCTGTTTTATCTGACATCTCGCTTCAAACGGCATATTTACAATTTGAATGGATGCATAAAAACCTTCGGCAAATGGGCCTGGATTGATAATCTTAGTCATGCCAATGTAGTCACAGCCTCTTCCTTCATGGATATGCCCTGTAAAACAAGCCAGAGGTTCATGTTGCTCTATAAACCTTCTGATGGCTTTGCTTCCGATATTCAAACCATTGGGCAGCTTATCGTTAATCGTCCCGAAAGGCGGCTGATGTGAAACCAGTATCATTGGCAAATTAGGTATGACAAGCTTTTGTTCTATTTCCGCAAGTTTCTGTTCATAATAGGATTCATAGTGTTCATTAGGAGTCCTTGATGGAGTTATCAGGGAACCTCCTATACAAACAAAATTTATCCCGTTGACTGTTCGCACTTCGCCAGATTTATACAAACATTCAACTTCAGGCAAATCGCAGTTGCCCGCAACAGCTATAATTCTGTTATTATGCCTTGCAAATGAATCAAAAACTCCTTTGGCGGCAACAGAATTGCCAAAATGGGTAATGTCCCCGCAAAGAATAACCAGATCTGCGGATTTAATTTCTTCAGATAAGTTCTTAATGAATGAAATTTTCCCGTGAATGTCAGTAAAAAGAATTATTTTCATTGAAATTTTATCTCAGAGGCTTGTTGTTTCTTTCTTATGGGGTCTTAATTTAGTCCTTATAATCAAACTATATAAACTCATTAAGGATAAAAATATGAATAATTTTATCTATTACAACCCGGTGAAAGTAGTGTTCGGGAAAGATTCTATCGCTTCTCTTTCTGATTTGATACCGAAAAGCAGCAAACTAATGCTGGCATACGGCGGCGGCTCAATCAAGAAAAACGGGGTTTACGATCAAGTAATTAAAGCTCTTAAAGGATACAATGTTGTAGAATTTTCAGGAATAGAGCCAAATCCTGCGTATGAAACTTGCATGAAGGCTGTGGAAATTGTAAAAAAACAAAAATTGGACTTTATTCTTGCTGTGGGAGGCGGTTCAGTTCTTGACGGAGTAAAATTCATCGCAGCCGCATCAAAATTTGAAGATGGCGATCCGTGGAAAATTCTTTCCGATAAAGCACCAGTTAAATCAGCTCTTCCTTTGGGTTCAGTTATTACTCTGCCTGCCACTGGCTCGGAAATGAATGCTTACTCTGTAGTTTCTAAAAAATCCACAAATGAAAAATTCGCTTTTTACAGTCAGGAAGTATTTCCGAAATTCTCTATAATTGATCCTGAAACTACATATTCGCTCCCAAAACAACAGGTAATAAACGGACTTGTCGATACATTTGTCCATGTGCTTGAGCAATATATTACCTTTGACGTTAACTCTCCTCTTCAGGACAGACAGTCGGAAAGTATACTTAGCACGATATTGGAAATATCTGATGATGTTCTCAATAAGGAAAATGACTACGAATCGAGGGCTAATTTTTTCTTGTGTGCAACTTCAGCTCTTAACGGTATTATCTCATGCGGTGTCCCTCAAGACTGGGCTACTCATATGATCGGACACGAATTGACAGCCATTTACGGAATTGACCACGCCCAATCATTGGCCGTAGTCCTGCCTAGAGTGTGGAAATATAATATCGAAATCAAACAGGATAAAATCATCCAGTTTGGAAAAAGAGTCCTTGGTATTTCCGGCAAAAACAACAAAAAAACAGCCCTCAAAATAATTAAAAGAACAGAGAATATATTTCAAAAATTTGGTATAAAAACCGAACTATCCGACTACAAGATAAATGCAGAAGAGGCCGCTAAAAAGATCTCCGGCAGGTTCAAAAAAAGAAAAACCAACCTCGGAGAAAAAGAACATCTTACATACAAGGGCGTTAAGAAGATACTTAAAAAATGTTAAATTGATATCTATACACGGGCATTCATCCCGTGTATCTTTAATCCTTTTTGAGAATATTAAATATCTCTGAATAAGGTATTTCAGACTGATCACCCGTCTTCATATCCTTGAGAACTATGATATTTCTTGACACCTCATCTTCTCCACGTATCAAAACCTTTGCGGCATTGATTTTCCCTGCCGAACGCATCTGGGCTTTCATACTTTTGTCTTCAAGCTCCATCAACACATTTATGCCTTTTCTCCTAAGCTCTGAAGCTAGTAAAAAGTTCTTCTCTTTTGCAACTTGCCCCAAACTGACTATGAAAATAAATTCGGATGTATGTAATGGAAGTTCGGCTTTCAGCGCATCTTGCACCATTATCAGTCTTTCGACTCCCGCAGCATAACCTACTCCCGTTATGTATTTAGATGATCCGGGAACAGCTATTGCGTATCTTCCGCCGCCTGCAATAGCATTTTGCCCACCCAGACAGGTGTGGGTTATTTCAAAAACTGTGTGTTGATAATAATCCAGGCCTCTTACAAGTCTCCTGTCTATCTCGAAATCAATCTTTTGCTGTCTGAGTAATTCCACAACTTTGTTGAAATAATCCTTAGAAGACTGGGTAAAGAAATCCTTTACATCGGGAGCATTCTTGATTGGCTCCTGACATTCAGGGCTTTTACAGTCAAGTATCCTCCAGATATTTTTACTAAACCGCTCTTTGCAATCATTACACATAGAAGAAACATATTTAAAAAAATAGTCTCTCAATGCTTTTTCTGCAGCAACTTTATCTTCATCAGCTCCTCTGGTATTTATTAAGAGTTTGGAGCCTGTTATTTTTAGTTCTTCCAGAAAATGGATAAGCATTGAGATGCACTCTGCGTCATGCTCAGGTGACATCTTACCTACATTTTCCACTCCAACTTGATGAAATTGACGTTTCCTGCCGGCTGCAGGGCGTTCGCCCCTGAACATCGGCCCCAGATAGTAAACCCTTGTTTCAACCCCATTCGGCGCATCCGTCTTCATCAAAGCTCTCATTACTCCAGCGGTTCCTTCTGGCCTGAGGGTAAGTTCTCTGCCGCCTCTGTCCTCAAAAGAATACATCTCTTTTTGAACTACTTCCGTATCCTGCCCTATACTTTTCTTAAATACTTCGCTGTACTCAAAAATAGGAGTTCTTATCTCTCCATAACCGTAAAGTGAAAATACTTTCTGAGCGGTTGATTCTATAAAATTCCATCTTGGTATCTCATCTGAAAATATATCTGAAGTTCCAGGAGGAGGCAGGTAAGAAGACATAATTTTTTTCCTTGTTTAAGTTGGAGTTTAAAAAATTAAACCCCGCTTTTTGAGCGAGGTTTAAAAATGGCATAAGAATCTATATTATTTCTTCTTTGTATTAAGAAGCTTTGAAATCCTTTGCTTGAGTTCTTTTCCTGTTTTAAACTTGACTACAAGTCTTTCAGGAATAATCACTTCATCTTTTGGCTTGTTTGGGTTTCTGCCCTTACGAGCCTTTCTTTTCTGTACTTCGAATACACCGAAGTCTCTGAGTTCTACGTTGTTGCCTTCTACTAATTCGTCTGCAATGCAATCCAGAGTTTTCTGAACTACTGATGCAATTTGGTTCTGTGTAAGATCTAAATTTTGAGCGATCTTAAGAACGATGTCTCTTTTTGTCATTATATATTTCCTCCTAAAGGTAATTTTAAAATATCGAGCTTAGAAGATAGTTTTATAGGGGATTAATGCAAGTTTAATTCAGAAGATACTGCAAAAAAAAGTGTTGTGCATCTCGCATCCTCACTCATTAATCTCGTTTTCCACTTAATAATAAACAGGCTATTTTATATCTAGGCATTGCCTAACCTCTTAAAAAACCGTAAAATAATATACCAATGAAGACTAATTTAAGAGCATTATGACTAAAAAGAATAAACTTTTCTCCCTTATCGAGCTCATAACCGTAATAGCAATCATCACCGTTTTGCTGGCTGTAACGATAGGTGTTTTCTCCCTTGTGAGGGATAGAATGAACAACTCCAAGACAAGAGCTATAATCAAACAACTTGACATTGCACTGCAGTCTTACAAACTCGAGCAAGGATATTACTTTATAGATGTAAGCGCAAATGGTACTGACTTTCCAAATCTGTCCAGTGGCTCCCAAACAGCAAACGATATTAACTCAGCATGGTGGTTCAAATTCAATTTTAATAACGCAGTTGACACAGAATTTGTTAAAAACTTTGAATACCAATCACTTGTTGGCAGCAAAAATATCACTAATAAACTACCTGATGGAACAACTCTGAATTACTATTACATTAAGGATGCCTGGGACAGGCCTCTGCTCTATAAATATCCTGGAATATTCAATCCTGAGATGTTTGACCTTGGTTCTCTAGGCAAAGACGGCAGATACGGAGATAATTCAAGCAGCGGAACAGATTTCGGCAAGGGTGACGACATAACCAACTTCAATAACAATTGATATAAGTTTCTTGTAGTATGAAAATCAAACGTTTTTCCATGATTGAACTTCTTGTAGTTATTGCTATCATTGCAACATTGGTTGCTTTGCTTATGCCGGCGATTTCAACAGTAAAAAACAATGCAAAAAAAACTCAGGCTAGAGCACAGATGAATGCTATTATGACTGCTATTAAAACCTATGAATCCACTTACGGTATCCTTCCTGTTCCTGATTCCTGGGCTGATGAAGATACAACAACTAAATATGCCGATTTAATGTCTTTACTTACAAATGTCCCTGCCCCTTTGACCGAGGCCGCATATACGGCAGGTAATTCAAGACACATTAGATTTTTGGATGTGCCCAATAATTACACAACTCTGGATTATGTTGACCCATGGAGCAACAAATATACAATATACATGGATACTGATTATGATGGGATAATTACTAACGTTGGCCCTGACAATGAAACTCTTTATGGCACCGTTTTCATTTTTTCTGATGCAGGGCAACAGTCCGATCCGAAGAACTTTGTTTATACGTGGAAATAGCAAATGACAAAAAAATTCTCACTAGTTGAACTTATTGCTGTAATAGCTATCATGGCCATAATTATGGCCATGGCTTTGCCTGCGTTTTTGACAATGACCAAAGGGCAAGCCGTTGAACTGGCCGCCCGCGAAATAGGCTCAAAACTCAAAGCCGTACGTTCCTACGCTATAACCAATAGAACTCCCTGCGCATTAGTCTTCGTGACAGATCAGACCACCACAAACAATGATAGATATCGTTATAAAGCGTATAGATCATGTGAAATAAACTCCTCAGGAGTGTTTCAACGATGGGTACCCGATGAAAAATGGGAATTTCTACCATCAGGAGTTATCATTCAAGATATAAATGAAAACAATAACGGATATCAAGATGGGCTATTTAGAAATAATCCTGGCGATACTACCAACGATATAACTAGCGTGATTGATAATAATGTATTTTCTGGAACAGATGTGCCTCAAACGCTTAAGGGAGTAGGATTTAAATCAACAGGAGATTTGAATAGGGGGAATAATAAATTTGTGTCACTAGGGGAAGGTACAGACCCAACCACAGTGGCTGGACGACATAATACTTCTAATATGGCGATTATTAAGATAGACCAATACACTGGCAGAGTAACTTACGGGACAAATTAAAAGTAACACGGGCTCTCGCCCGTGCGTCATGTTTAGTTTTTATACTACGATATTAACCAACCTAGCTTTCACACAAATTATTTTGCGGATAGTTTTCCCTTTGATAAGTTCAGTTATAAGCTCATTCTCCAAAGCCTTTTTCTTCATTTCTTCATCGTCAGCATCAGGAGAAATCATAATTCTGGCTTTTGGTTTGCCAAGTATCTGAACAAGCACTTCCACCTCGTCTTCCTTGAGATATTCTTCCTGATATTCAGGCCACTTTTCGTAAGATATAGTGTCATTATGCCCGAGTACCTCCCACAATTCTTCAGCCATGTGCGGGGCAAGGGGAGAAAGGAGTTTGACAAATATTTCAGCTACTTGTCCGGAAATAACTCTTTCTTTGCTGAATTCATTTACAAATATCATAAGCTGGCTTATTGCAGTATTGAAGTTCAATGTCGCCAAATCGTCAGTCACCTTCTTAATAGTCTGATGCAGCAATGTCATTTGTTTTCTATTGAGTTCGACTTCTTTGATTTCCGCTTCGGCAATCATACGCCATGACTTTCTCAAAAAACGATAAACGCCTTCCACACTGAGAGTATTCCATGGTTTGACCGCTTCCAAAGGCCCCATGAACATTTCGTACAGCCTCATGCTGTCAGCGCCATATTTACTTATAACATCATCAGGATTAACTACATTCTTCAAAGATTTTGACATCTTTGCAGGAAATTCTACAAGCTCTTCTCCGTTTTCTTTGTTGTAGTGTTTACCGTCTTTATGCTCTATCTTGTCGCCAGGAACAAGCGCCCCTCTTGAATCCTTGTAGGACAAACCAAGAATCATGCCCTGATTAACAAGCTTCATAAACGGTTCACTTGTAGAGACCAATCCTAATTCAAAGAGGACCTTATGCCAGAATCTTGAGTACAAAAGATGAAGCACTGCATGTTCGGCTCCGCCCACATACAGGTCAACAGGCATCCAGTATTTTTCCTTGTCCTTATCCCAAGCTGATTTATTATTCAGAGGGTCTATATATCTGAGGTAGTACCAACAAGAACCAGCCCATTGTGGCATTGTGTTTGTCTCTCTCCTGCCCTTTTTGCCCGTTTCAGGGTCGGTATAGTCGAGCCAATCAGCCGCATTTGCAAGAGGAGATTCGCCCGTGCCTGTCGGTTTGAAATTTTTAACATCAGGCAGTTTAACTGGCAATTCACTTTCCGGCAATAGTTTAATTTCCCCGTCTTCCATATGAACTATAGGGAAAGGCTCTCCCCAATATCTCTGACGGCTAAACAACCAATCTCTGAGCTTGTAGTTTGTTTTTCCGTTTCCAATATCTTTATTTTCGAGCCATTTAATTATTTTTGCCTTTGCCTCGTCAACCCCAAGAGCGTTGATATCGAGTCCTTCATCATTGGAAGAATTTATTGCTTTGCCTTCACCAGCCCAGCATATTTTGCCATCAAGTACATCTTGTATGTTGATCCCTTTCTCACATGCTGACTCCTCATCAGGCTTGATTACGCAGTTAATCGGAATATTGAACTTAACAGCAAACTCAAAGTCTCTCTCGTCGTGGGCAGGCACTGCCATTATTGCACCGGTTCCATACGAAGCAAGAACATAGTCCGCAATCCAAACGGGTATGCGTTTGCCGTTGACTGGATTTATTGCGTAGCCTCCAGTAAATGCCCCGGTTTTCTCTTTGTTTAGAGAAGTTCTTTCCAAATCGCTCATTTTGGAAGATTTTTCTATGTAAGCTTCAACTTCCTCTCTATGAGAATCAGCAGTGATTGTCCTGACCAATTTATGTTCGGGAGAGAGAACCATATATGTAGCACCAAAAAGGGTGTCAGGCCTGGTCGTGTAAACCTCTATTTTCTCGTTAGAACCGGACATTTGAAATAACACATTGGCCCCGGTGGATTTGCCAATCCAGTTTCTCTGCATTTCCTTAATTCCTTCAGGCCAGTCAAGTTTCTCCAAACCATCAAGAAGCTGCTCAGCGTATTGGGTAATTCTAAACATCCATTGCTTCATCGGTTTCCTGATTACATCATGCCCGCCCCTTTCGCTCTTACCGTCAATTACTTCTTCATTGGATAACACCGTGCCGAGGGCCGGACACCAGTTTACAGGAGCTTCTTCAAGATAAGCTAATCCTTTATTATACAACTGAACAAATATCCATTGAGTCCACTTGTAATATTCAATGTCAGTCGTACTCAGTTCTCTGTCCCAGTCATAGCTGAAACCCAATGCTTGAATCTGCCTTTTAAAAACTTCAATGTTTTTTTTGGTAGTGATAGAAGGATGGGTTCCAGTTTCTACTGCATACTGTTCAGCAGGGAGTCCGAAAGCATCCCACCCCATAGGATGAAGAACATTATAGCCATTCATCCTCTTGAAACGGCTAACTATATCCGTGGCTGTATAACCTTCAGGATGTCCTACATGCAAGCCAGCTCCACTTGGATAAGGGAACATATCCAAAACATAATATTTTGGTTTATCAGAAAAATCTATCGCCTTAAAAGTCTTATTCTTAACCCAATAATCCTGCCACTTTTTCTCTATTTTCTTGATGTCATATTCCCTGTATTTCATTTCATTATCCTTTTTATCTATGTTTCGAAATAAATAATTTTCTTATACAGTAGCACTTAGAAAGCCAATATTAAAATTATATCGGGATTTGAATCATTTCTTCAGAGGGAAATTGGCCTGCAAATATTCTTTAAAGGCATCTCTAAGAGTTTGACTAGTGTCTTTGTATTCCGACTGGCCTTTTTCTGCTATGTCCCTTATTCCGGGAAATTTATTAGCTGGATATTCTATATAATATGACGGTATCGCCAACAATATTCTGTTCTTTTTCTCTAAGAGAGAAGGGAAATTTAAATTCAAAATTTTTCCATCTTTTGATATTTTATAATCAAAACCACTTTTCAAGACGAGTTTGTATTTCTTGTTGTTTTTAATATGTCTGTACAAGTCTTTAAGTATAATTTTTAGGTCACCTTCTGTAACTTTCATAAGAGAGATATTGTCTTCGTAAGGAAGCAATCTGAATATATCTTTATTTGTTATGAACCCGCTTAACTTTTCATTACTGTTGCTCAATCCCAAAACAGCTGCATCTGCTTTGGTCACAGACATCATCGCTTTGGAAATCAGATCTCCACTAATCTGAGGATTACCCATGCTTATGTAGGCAACCCGTTTTTTGCCGTCTTCTTTTATTGAAGCTAAAGTCTCTGACAGTTTTTCTGTTATTTGGCTGTCTGGCGGATAGTTAGCTGTAGGAATAAGTTTCGATATAAACTCAGGCCTGCCTTTCTTTTTATTCGCATTGATCTTAACTACCCCCAAGTAATCCCCACCGTGCCCTGGCTGCAAATAATATACTCCATTATAAAGCGTTTTCCCCGGGACTGCCTCATGCGTATGCCCTCCCAGCACAAGGTCAATCTGAGGATATTTGCTTATTTCTTTGGCTAATGACCAATTCTTATTAAAAATCCCGCCATGAAGCGCAAGCACAATTACGTCAGGGTTTTCTTTCATGATTTTTGGCATGATTATCCGCAAAGCAGAACTCAAGGCAACTGTTCTAAAAAGAGGATTTCGGCTTACTGCAACGGAACTATTTATATCTGGTAATGTAGAACCTATTATTGCAATTTTGATATCTTTCTTTTTTACAATTGCCCACTTCGTATATGTTAGCTTTGGTTTTAATCTTTCTTCTGTAACAATATTTGAACAAAGGGTCTCTCCTTTAAAAGCTTTACCTCTATCAAGAAAAACATCAAACCCATAGTCAAAGTCATGGTTTCCAGGGATCCAAAAATCATATCCTAATTCGTTCAGCAAGTCGATCGATATTCCGCCTTTAGTTACCGAAGACTCAAAACTCCCCTGCAACGTATCGCCGCAGTCTATCAGAATGACATTCTCTCTGCCCTCTTTTTCAGTTTCTGTTTTAATAGCGGATGAAAGACGCAAAAACCCGCCTTCTTCTGAGATGATATTTCCATGAACATCCGCTGTCACCAAAAGAACAGCGTCGGATGCCATTAGATTCAATAGGAATAAACAGCTTATCGCTTTTACTATAAACAAATTTATGAGTCGCTGCATCTTATCCGTAATTTTAAAGTTTCCTACAATTATAATGGCCTTATTTTCATTGTACAGAAGATATAAAACCATGTTTTTAAGTTCAGACTAAAAAACTAATTTGATTATTATAAAAAGCTTGCCATATTATTTTCTCTTTTTGTAATTTCACATTTAAATATAAGTCAATCAGGAGACCAAAATGTCCAGACATCCTAGCTTAAAAGGAAGTACAAAAATAATTAAAAAAAGAAATGTACTTAAGCGTTATGAAAGAATTGACCTTCTTTTAAAGGAAGAAAAATGGAAAGAAGGCGACAAAGTTTTAGGTTTGCAAAAAACCAAAATCGTTCAGTAATTGAGCTCAAGTAAGGCCGGTTTGCCGGCCTTATTTTTTTTATATCCAAAACACTATAGCCTTTGCAAAGATATTTGATATACTGATTTTAAGTTTAAATTCTTTGGGGGCTGAAAAGTTATGAACATTTACGAAGAGATTATATCCCTTCAAAAAAGCAATCAATCGTTTGTTCTTATCACTGTCGTGGATAAAGAGGGCCATGGGCCGCAGATATCAGGCGCCAAAATGGTTGTAACACACACAGAGCGTACCTTCGGCACAATCGGCGGAGGAGCGTTGGAGTTTTTAGCTACGAAAGAAGCATCTTCACTATTGAAACACAATAAATCTTCAATGCTTCAAAAGTACATCATGGGAGAAGACAACAGGATTATCGATGCCGTAAATACCGGAATGTTGTGCGGGGGAAGCATTACTCTGTTTTTCGAAGTCCATAATGCAAAAGAAAATGTCTACATATTCGGCGCCGGACACATTGGGCAAGCTCTAGCCTACCACTTTCACAAACTCAACTACAGAATCACTGTCATTGACAGCAGAAAAGAATATGAAAGATCCTGTGAGGGATTAGTCGATGAGGTTATCATTGAAGATTATGCTAATGTTTTGAATTCCAAAGAAATCCCCAAAAACAGCTTCATGATTATCGCCACCCATTCACATGAAATAGATTTCGTTGTACTAAAAAGAATTTATACATCGGAATGGAATCCTAAATATATAGGAACCATAGCATCTAAGAAAAAATCTGAGTCAATTATTAAAAAACTCGCATCTGAACTTTCTGACAAAAACATCGCTTGGGAAAAATTATATTGTCCAATAGGCCTAAAAATAGGCGGCACGACACCTAACGAAATTGCCATTTCAATTGTATCTGAAATACAGTCCGTCCGTTTTGCAAAAGAAGGCAATTTTCACGCCAGAAGCGATTATAAAGCAATTTTATCAATTTAATATAAATACATCAAAAGAGGTACCAAATGGAAGCGCACCAAAGAGTATTAACTATCCACACTAATTCGTCATTTTACAGAATAGACCGCTACAAAATAGGCGACTACTTCGGCCCCATTGATTTAGGACTTCACCTCTGGCGAAAGAATAACAGTTTCAATATCGGGGTAGGACTCCTTGCAGGTTCTATTTTCCCAGGTTCAAACAGACTATTCTTTACTGGCTACTCTCCATGCTGGGACGGATTCTATGTATCTTCTATGGGCGGAGCCGGCCTTGTATTTGATAACCTAGGAATAAATACTTTGTCAATCATTGCCAAAGCACCGACTCCATCAATCCTCTATTTAAACAGAGACAGGAGCGAAGAAATTCAGGTAGAACTGGTGCCTGTTGACCTAAACGAAGTTTGGAATTCAGGCAGAAAAGGCATCTACGCTCTTACAGATTATACATACGAAAAGTTCGGACATAAGTATAAAACTGACCCTAGAGTTCTGGTAGTAGGGCCTTCAGCCCAATCTACAGATGTAGGCGCAGTATGCTCAATACCAATTGAAAACGGCAAAGTAGGCGTGGTAGATACATGGGCAGGTAGAGGAGGCCTTGGCTCCAGACTGCTTCAGTCTCATGGTATAGCCGCCATAATTTACGGCGGCACTCATCTGGCAGATGACTTTAGGGACAGAGTTGTAGCAGACAAGTGGTTTGTTGAAAAATATCAGAAGAAATTGGCTTCTAAAGATTTTGAAGCTACGACAAAGTACCGCTTTGAACCTAAATTCGAAACCGGCGGCACTTTCGGCGTAAATTTTACGACACTCAAGGGAAAGATGATGTCTTTCAACTACAAAAGCATATACATGACAGAAGAGGAACGTCTGAAAGTCCACAAGGAATTTGTGCTGAACCACTATCTCAAACAGTTTAATGAAGAGACTATCAAACCGAAACAGCAAAAGACCTGCGGCGAACCATGCGCAGCTCTCTGTAAGAAAATGAACGGTGTTTACAAGAAAGACTACGAGCCGTATCAAACAATGGGACCCCTTTCAGGAATATTCGATCAACGCGCAGCTGAAATGCTTAATCATCATGCTGATATGTACGGTTTTGACGGGATAGGAATAGGCGGAGTTCTCGCATGGCTCATGGAATGTCTTGATGAAGGATATTTCACTCCAGAAGAACTTGGTGTTACTAAAAAGCCCGTATTCAAAGTCGAAGGTTTCGATGTAATAAAATCTTCTATGAATAATGCCGAACTCGGCGTTGAACTTCTTGATTCAATTGTTCTTAAAAGAGGAATTATCGATTTTTCCAGAGGCCCCAGGCTTTGGGCTAGAAAATATGCACGACTTAAAAACAATAGGGAAATCAAAGACTCTTTTGTATGCGTGAAAAATACCCGAAATGGTTGGATGGTTCCAAACCAGTACTGGGCTCCAGGATTACTAGCTCCAATGCCAATTATGGGCAAATATTATTTACACTATGGCGATGACTTCGTTCCGCCCAGAGAACTCGGCAAAAAAAATGCAGCACGTTTCAAAGGCGAACTAATTGTTGACAACGTCGGAATCTGTCGTTTCCACAGGGGATGGGCAGAAGAAATGATTCCTGAAATAATAGGGTCTCTCTACAACATGCAAAAAGAATACGTTGAAGCCATTGATGTCGCTACTGAAAAAATAGTTTCTAGAAATAAGGCTTTCTTCTGGGTAGGAAGAAGAAGTACAGACTTTGTCTACCACTTCCTAAAGAGAAAACAAGAAGTTGATAAGTGCGACCATCCGGAACTAGCAAAATGGATCGAAGCTTTCGAAAAGGATAAAAATGAGGCTGCTCTCAGCTTCTGGTATGAAATGCATAGAGGAATGCTTGAGAGTTTCATTAAGCCTTAGTGTTAAAAATTAATAGATAGCAGAATTAGGCTTTACAAAAAGCTATACCCTGTTAGAGTACGGCACATATAAAAAAACGTATTTTACCAAGGAGGCTATAGATTATGCTCGACAAAATGAAGAGATTCATAAGGGAAATTCCAAAGACAGATCTGCATGTACATCTCGACGGTTCTTTGAGAATTCCAACCTTAATTGAACTGGCAAAACAGGAAAAAGTCACACTGCCATCTTATGAAGAATCAGGTTTGAGAGAGCTGGTTTTTAAGGACAAGTATGCAAACTTAGGGGACTATTTGAAAGGTTTTGCCCTAACTTGCGCTGTTCTTCAAAATAAAGAAAATCTGGAGCGGGTGGCCTATGAGCTTGCTTTAGACAACATAGCAGAAAATGTCCGCTATCTGGAAGTCAGGTTTGCTCCTCAACTCCACCAGAGCAAATCATTATCCTTAGTGGAAATCATTGGAGCAGTCAACAGCGGATTGGAAAAAGCCAGGATTGAACAAAAACTATCTCCAAGACTAATTGCAGAAGATGATATACCATTTAAGTATGGAATAATTGTGGGGGCTATGAGATGCTTCAATGAACATTTCTCTTCATACTATTCGGATCTTTGCAAAACGATGGCTTATGCACCCAAAAAAGAAATATTCAAAACAGCTTCAATGGAGCTTGCCAGAGCCGCCGTAAAGATAAGGGACGAGGAAGGTTCTGCAATTGTAGGTTTTGACCTCTGCGGCGAAGAACATGGCTACCCTGCAATCCAGCATAAAGACGCTTATACCTATGTACATAAAAATTTCATGGGTAAAACAGTACATGCAGGAGAAGCACATGGCCCTGAATCTATATTCCAGGCAATTACAGATTGCCATGCAAATAGGATAGGACACGGCACCTTCCTTTTTGAACATGCGGAAATCAAAGATCAGGACATAACACATCCCGAAAAATTTGCCGATGCGCTTTGCAACTACATAGCCGGAAGGAGAATATCAATTGAAGTATGCCCCACAAGCAATCTTCAAACTCTTCCTCACTTGAAAAACGACATCAAAAATCATCCTGTTAAAAAAATGATAGATAGACGCCTATCTGTAACTATCTGCACCGATAACAGGCTAGTCTCAAATACCAATGTCACAAAAGAACTCACAATGATAATAGAAAATTTTGACCTCTCTCAAAAACAACTGCGAGATTTGGTAATTGCCGGATTTAAAGGTTCTTTCTTCTATAGTTGTTATGTAGAACAAAGAAAGTTTGTCAGGCTAGCTATCGACAGATACGACAAATTAGCAAAAGATATATTAGGTTAAGTTTATGAAATACAGAAGATTTGGAAAAACAGGACTAGAAATTTCATCTCTCGGATTCGGAGCTATGCGTCTCCCGATAATTAATGGAAATACGGCTCTAATCAACGAAGAAGAAACTTTCAAAATGTTGCAATATTCTTTCGATAACGGTGTCAACTATGTGGACACGGCTTATCCTTACCATGAAGGACAAAGTGAAATAGTCCTCGGGAAATTCCTGAAGCAAGGATATCGGGATAAAGTCCACCTTGCCACAAAACTCCCATCATGGGCCATAGAAAGCTACTCTGACTTTGACAAATATTTCAACGAGCAACTAACTAAACTCCAGACCGATCATATAAATTTTTACCTGATACACAATCTACATATAAATGTCTGGAATAAAATTAAGAATCTCGGACTTCTGAACTGGTGCGATGAAATAGTAAAGAGCGGCAAGGTCAGATTTATAGGATTCTCTATTCACGACACGACTGCTCTTTTTAAAGAAATTCTTGATTCTTATAAATGGGATTTCTGTCAAATTCAATACAATTATATGAATGAAGATGTACAAGTGGGAACAGAAGGGTTGCTATATGCTGCACAAAAAGAAATTCCTGTTGTAGTTATGGAACCTCTGCTTGGCGGAAGCCTCGTCACGCTTCCTGATCAAGTTAGAAATGTCTTTGATAAGGCTAAAAGAAATCCAATAGATATGGCTCTTCAGTGGCTTTGGAATAAAAAAGAAGTGTCCTTAGTTCTAAGCGGCATGAGCACATTGGAACAAGTCAAACAGAATATTGAATACGCCTCAAAATCCGGAGTTGATTCATTCAAAACAGAAGATATCGACATCATAAATAAAGCGAGAAATGAATATTCAAAAATTGCTCCTGTTCCATGCACTAAGTGCCGTTACTGCCTGCCCTGCCCCAAAGATATAGATATACCTTATCTTATCAGTCTCTATAACGAAGCAATAATTCACAAGAGCAAAAGCGCATGGCTGAACAAAGTAATTTATAACAATAACATCCCCGAAAACCAAAGAGCTAATTCCTGTATAAAATGTCGAAAATGTGAGAGTAAATGCCCTCAGAAAATAAAAATTGCAGATGTGATGGATAAAATTCACTCCGAGCTTCACGAAACAAATTAATAATCCCCTATAAATTAAAACAGAAACTAGCTTAAATTGTTAAGAAGAAGTGTGGATAATTTTTCCCTATCTGTTAGAGTTGTATTGTAAAAAGCCTCTCTTGGTTTGCCCTTAATTGTTATAAAAGTTACTTTAATTATGTATAAATTAGACTTATCCCTCTTCCCTAAAGAAATTGTTTACCCTGCTGTTCTGGTAAATTTGGATAATTTTCTTATTAAGATAGCTGAGACAGACGAAGAACTTGAAGCCACTCTAAGGCTAAGATACGAGATTTTTAATATAGAACAGGGCCATGGACTTAATCAGAGTTCAACGTATGGCCTTGACTTTGATGATTATGATAATTACTGCATTCATTTAATTGTTTTAAATAAACAGACCAACTTACTTGTAGGCACTTACAGACTTCATTTGGGCTCTATAGCTATGAGTGCTAAAGGATTTTACTCCTGCACTGAATTTGATATAGCCGGACTAGATAAGATCGCTTCAATTTCAATGGAGCTTGGCCGTTCTTGCGTAAGATCGGAATTCAGGACCGGAGCCGCTGTGGCTCTATTATGGGGAGGAATAGGCGAACTCATGATGAGAGCCAAACTCCGTTACCTTTTCGGTTGCGTAAGTTTTGAAAAATACAATCCGGCAGCTACCTGGGCTATATACGAACATTTTAAGAAAGAAGAAATGTTGTCTGAAGATATGGTAGGGAAACCGCTGAAAGGCTATGAGCTGGAAAAACCAGAACACGATGAAGTAGATAAATATCTATCCAACATTAAAGAAACGCTTAGAGATTATGTGCCGCCGCTACTTAAGGGTTACCTAAGACTTGGTACAAAAATATGCGGGGAACCTCTTTATGACCCTGTCTTTAAAACTATAGACTTTCTTATACTTCTGGACACCCACAAAGTTCCTGAAAGATACTCAAAACACTATAATTACAAGCCAACCTGATTTGCTTGCAAATAGTATTTTACGGTCTCTTTAAGCCCTTCCTTAACATTATATTCTGGGGAATAACCTAGGACTTTCGTAGCATTACATATATCTGCATTCGAGTGCAATATTTCTCCCTGTCTAGGCAAACCATATATCGGATCAATTAAGGCAATTTTAGAGTCATACTTTGCCAGCTCTGTCTGGATGTATAGGAAAAGTTCATTTATTGAAGTAGAGTGCCCGCAAGCAATATTAAACACCGATGAGGAAGGGCTAGCTGCCGGCAATAAAGATGCTAATTGATTAGCCTGAATCACATTGTCAACATAAGTGAAATCTCTGGAAATTGTTCCGTCTCCATGAATAACAGGGGATTCATGTTTTATCAAAGATGCAATGAATTTAGGTATGACTGCTGCATAGGCCCCGTCAGGATCTTGCTTCTTTCCGAATACATTAAAATACCGCAACCCTATGGTCTCCATGCCATATAATCTGGAAAAGTTTTCTGCAAACAATTCATTAGCACACTTTGTGACAGCGTAGGGTGAAAGAGGCTTTCCTGTTCTAACCTCAAGCTTAGGCAAAGTTTCATCATCGCCGTAAACAGAACTGCTTGAAGCATAAATAAATTTTCTAACCTTTGCATCTCTTGCTGCAATAAGAACATTGAGGAAACCTATTATGTTAACTTCAGAAGTAAAAACAGGATTTCTTATTGAGCGCGGAACAGATCCAAGCGCTGCATGGTGAAATACAAATTCAACTCCTTCACAAGCATTCCTACACGAATCTTGATCCCTGACATCTCTTTTAATAAAAGTAAAATTCTTATCAGACAGGAATTCGGCAATATTTGCTTCCTTACCCGTAGAAAGATTATCTAGGCAAATCACTTGATTTCCAGCCTTCAAAAGGGCTTCGACAAGATTTGAACCTATAAACCCCGCCCCGCCTGTTATAAGCACTCTGGAGTTAGTTAACATCTGACTACACCTTTTTTAGATATAATATTACTTCATTGATCCTTATTGCCGTTTTTGTAAGAAACAGAAGCGATAAATTCAACTCCTATTGCCATAGAATCCTATAGCAAGCTATACATCTGCATATTAACTAACGATTGCCGAACCATTTTGGACTGTTTCTCTTGTGATTGTACATTCTTTCACATCCTTTCTTGATGGGACGTTGTACATAATATCCAGCATTAATTCTTCTATAATAGAACGCAAACCTCTTGCTCCTGTGCCTTTTTTGACAGCTTTCTCTGCCAAAGCCATGATGGCATCATCTTCAAAATGCAAAGTTACACCTTCTATTTCCATTAGTTTCTGATACTGCTTTGTCAAAGCGTTTTTTGGCTCTTTCAATATCCTTACCAAATCTTCTTCTCTAAGTTTTTCAAGAGACGAGACTACCGGCAGTCTTCCGATGAACTCGGGTATCAACCCAAACTTAATCAAGTCCTCAGGTTCTGTGAGGTTGAAAATATGGTCTGTATCCAAAAGTTCTCTTTCCTTCAGTTTTTCTTCGGAAAGGTTGAAACCCAAAACCTGATTGCCTATCCTTCTCTTTATAATTTTATCAAGCCCTACAAAAGCTCCGCCGCATATAAACAGAATATTGGAAGTATCTACTTTTAAAAATTCCTGATGCGGATGTTTTCTTCCCCCTTTTGGCGGAATATTGGCAACTGTGCCTTCAAGTATTTTAAGCAGTGCCTGTTGAACACCCTCTCCTGATACATCTCTGGTTATAGATACATTTTCTGTTTTTCTTGCGATTTTATCTATTTCATCAATATAAATTATACCAATCTGGGCCTTTTCTACGTTGTAATCGGCAGCCTGAACTAAGTTTAGGACGATATTTTCTACATCCTCTCCCACATAACCTGCTTCGGTTAAGGGAGTAGCTTCACACATGGCAAAAGGAACATCCAAAATTTTTGCCAATGTTCTTGCCAACAAAGTTTTGCCTGTACCGGTCGGGCCCAATAACAAAACATTGCTCTTTTCAATTTCAATACCTGCATCTATTGCATCGAGGCCCTTGGATAAACGTTCTCTATTTATCTGCAGCCTTTTATAGTGATTATGAACTGCGACAGCAAGGCTCTTTTTGGCCTTCTCTTGTCCTATAACATAATTATCAAGGTGTTCCTTTATCTCTGCAGGCTTTGAAATTTTAAGGTTAGCTATGTAAGAATCGGGCTTTTTCCTATCAATAGATGTATCGGCTTTGTCAAACAAATTTACACATACCTCAGAGCAATTCTTACAAATGTTAGCTTTTGTCGGACTTGTTATAAACTGCCCTACCTGCTCCGGCGTACCACCACAAAACGAGCACCTTGGAATTTCATTTCCTTTCTTGGAAGTCATAAATGTTTCCTAAATTTAAGCCTTAACAGATTTTTGATTAATAGTCAATACAGAATCAACAATACCGTAATTTTTGGACTCTTCAGCGCTCATAAAAAAATCACGCTCTGTATCTCTTTCTATCTTTGTAATTTTCTGGCCTGTATGGCTGGCAATGATAGAATTAAGCGTCGCTCTAGTTCTCAAAATCTCCTTGGCATGAATACTAATATCCGCAGCAGTCCCTTCGGCTCCGCCCCAAGGCTGGTGTATCATAATTCGTGAGTTTGGAAGAGCAAATCTTTTACCTTTTGTGCCTGCACAAAGAAGTACGGCTCCCATACTTGCAGCCTGGCCTACACAATAGGTTTTAATATCGCAGCTCAATATCTGCATGGTATCGTAAATAGCCATTCCGGCAGTAACAGAACCGCCCGGGCTATTGACATACATATCTATGTCTTTTTTAGGATCTTCCGATTGAAGGTATAAAAGTTGAGCCACAATTAAATTAGCTACCTGGTCATCTATTGGTGTTCCCAAAAGGATAATTCTATCCTTAAGAAGCCTTGAATATATATCATAGCCTCTTTCACCATGACCACTTTGTTCGACAACCATAGGTACTAGTACTGACATAACACTACTCCTTAGAAGAATTAATTCGCTTTAGGTTAATCTTTTTTTGGGACAAGCTCTACCACAGCATTATCGGCAATAAAGTCTGTTACTTTACTTATCAGAACTTCATCAAAAACCTGCTCTATGTTCCCAGATTCCACTAGTTTTTTTCTTAGTTCTTCAGGTTTGTAACCATAGTAATAACTCATTGAATCAATATGTTTTTCGACTTCCTGCTCGCTCACTTTGATATTTTCCAATTTACCTATTTTTCTGAGAAAGAGAAAATTCTTAATCCTTTTTGTAGCCCCGACTTTGGCTTCCTGCATAAGCTCTTCTTTTTTACCTTGAAGTTCCTTGGCGGTCTCTTCTTTATTTTGGGACTGACTTACTTTTGCATTTACTATATAATTCAGTTCATTAGCCGTCATATCATTAAGCATGTCAGGAGGCAGAGGGAAATCAAGATTCTGCGTAAGAACTTCAATTACTTTCATTTTCTTCTGGTAATTTACAGCGCTTTCGCTTTCCTTCTCCATTTGTTTTTTAATTTTCTCTTTGACTTCATCTATGGACTTCAAAGCAAACTTAGAAGCGAGTTCTTCATCGGATGAAATAGGAGTTTTCCTTTGAACTTCAATAACTTTTATCTGATAATTTATGGATTTGCCGGCAAATTCAGCTTCTTCGTATTCGGCAGGAAAATCAATTTTGCATGATATTGAGTCATCTTTTTTGGCTCCGATAAGAGCTTTATCTATTCCTGGAATATGATTATTCTGGTTAATCCAAAAATAATTCAGCTCTGAATTGGCAAGTCTTTTCAGACTTTCTTTCGCATCAGCAGGAATGACGGCATCAGATGTATATGATACTTTTATTGTATCACCTTCTTTTGCAACATCATCAACTCCTTCAAGTTTCCCGTAAACATCTTTATAGTATTCAAGTCTCTTCTGGACACTCTCATCTGAAACTAAATCATGTTCAATCTGGACTTTTATTCCTTTGTATTCAGGAAGTTGTATTTCAGGCGCAACATTAAATCTCACTGCGAATGAAAAATCGCTACCAAGGTTTAGCACAGGAGTCTTGTCTTTGACAAATGTATACGTAAGAATATCGTCCCTTGCATCTGTCATGGATTTCTTAATAGAGCTAGACACCAATTCCTTAAGTATCTCTTCCTCTATGCCTTTCTTGTGAGTTTTCTTAACAATAGCTATCGGGGCTTTACCTTGCCTGAACCCCTGCATTTTTACATGTTTTGCAAAATCGACAGCCATCGCATCGTAGCACTGCTGGACTTTATCAGAAGGTACTGTAAAAGAAACTTCCTGAAGACATGGTTCTATTGTTTGTTTTTCGATTTTAACTGATTCTGAGATTAAACTGGAGATTTCCATAAGACTCAAACACCTTTCAAATTCTTGATATGTTTTAAACTAAAATTAATCCAATAAAAATTGGTTAAACAAAATAAAGTTTTTAATTTAGCTTAAAATTTTTCCTTTTCTAATGATAATGAGAAGAAAATTCTAAACCCAAAGCAAAATTAATATAAAACACGTACAATACTTTGCGAAATATGGACCCAAAAACAGCATATCATTAAACTTAATTTGTGTTATCTGAAAATGACAATAAATTAAGCACTCATTGTCTACAGATAAATTCAATACTATTTAGGAGAAAACAACTTGACTGAAACATCACAAAAATACAGAACTCACCATTGTGGCAGAGTTAAGGAAACAGACATTGACAAAAAGATTAAAGTAGCGGGTTGGATCCATAGTGTAAGAGACCATGGCGGGATCATATTCATAGACTTGAGAGACTTCTCTGGGCTGATACAAGTAGTCATAGACCCAAAAATGGATTTCTATCAAAGTCTTGAGAGCTGGAGGCTTGAAACTGTAGTAAGTTTTTCCGGCCCGATTATTGCACGAACCAAAGAAACAATAAACCCCAAACTCAGCACAGGTATGATAGAACTTGTTGCCGAGACGATGGAAATACTTGGCGAAGCGGAAGTAATCCCATTTCAAATAGCCAAAGACGACTGTGCTCCTGAACACTTAAGACTAAAATATCGTTTCCTGGATTTAAGAAGAGAAAAACTCCGTAACAATATTTTCCTGAGAGGCAATGTAATTGCCGAAATAAGAAACAAGATGAGAGAACTCGGATTTTTCGAATTCCAAACACCAATTCTCACAAGCAGTTCCCCTGAAGGAGCCAGAGATTACCTTGTACCAAGCAGACTTCACCCTGGAAAATTTTATGCCTTGCCACAGGCTCCTCAACAATTCAAACAGCTTCTCATGGTCGCTGGATTTGACAGATATTTCCAGATAGCGCCATGTTTTCGTGACGAAGATGCCAGGGCTGACAGGTCTCCTGGCGAATTTTACCAGCTTGACGTGGAAATGAGTTTTGTGACTCAGGAAGATGTCTTTATGGCTATGGAAGAATTGATGACACATATCTTCGGCAAATTCTCTACAAAGAAGGTTTCAAGTGCTCCTTTTCAAAGGATTACCTACAAGGACGCAATGCTTAAGTATGGATGCGACAAACCAGACCTAAGAAACCCTCTTCTTATAATCGATGTTTCAGAAATATTTACAAACAGCGGTTTTAACGCTTTTGCCGATGTAATCAAAAAGGGTGGAGTCGTAAGGGCAATAAAGGTCCAGGGCATCGCAGGACAACCAAGAAAATTCTTTGACGACATGATTAAATTCGCTCAGGAAGTAGGGTCAAAAGGGCTTGGCTATATAGTTTTTGAGTCAGGACAGGTTAAAAGCCCGATTGCAAAGTTCCTTTCTGAAGCTGAAATTTCAAATATAAAAAACTCCGCTCAAATAGCTGACGGGGATGTAATATTCTTTATCGCAGACAAAGAGCAAAAAACCGCCGAAATCGCAGGTAAAGTAAGAACAGAACTTGCAAATAGGCTCAACCTGATAGAAAAAGACTGCTTCAAGTTCTGCTGGATTGTTGACTTCCCGATGTTTGAACTGGACCCTGAGGCAAACAGTATAACATTCAGCCATAATCCTTTCTCTATGCCGCAAGGAGGAATGGATGCGCTACTAAATAAAAATCCATTGGATATACTGGCTTACCAATACGATATAGTTTGCAATGGTGTAGAACTATCCAGCGGCGCAATAAGAAATCATAAGCCAGATGTCATGTACAAAGCTTTTGAAATTGCAGGTTATGCTAAAAGTGTCGTCGACGACAAATTCGGCGGCATGATCAATGCTTTCAAATTCGGAGCTCCTCCTCACGGCGGAATCGCTCCGGGAATAGACAGAATGGTTATGCTTATCGCCGACGAACCAAATATCAGAGAAGTTATAGCATTCCCGTTTAATCAACAGGCACAAGACCTAATGATGAATGCTCCTTCTGAAGTTACAGTAAAACAACTACGTGAACTTCATATAAAAGTAGAAATACCGAAAAAATAGTTATACTTAGATAAAGATATAAGCAATTTCATAAACCTTGTGTAACCAAAAAGGAGTCATTTAGTTATGAAGAATTTAAGCGGCGCCGAAAGACTACAACCTGCTCTGTTATGGACTAATTTTGACAGGATACTGGGCTTTCCTCATCCTTCAAAATACGAACAAAAACTAGCTGACTTTATCTTCGATTTCGGTAAAAAATTAGGACTTGATACTCATCGAGACAAAGTGGGAAATGTTGTAATCCGAAAGGAAGCCTCAAAGCCGGAGTTTGCCAGTAAAGGCATGGTTACGCTTCAATCTCATATTGACATGGTTCCTCAGAAAGCTGATGGCAAAGTTTTTGATTTCAACAATGATACGGTCAAAGCCTATGTTGACGGAGAATGTGTAAAGGCCGATGGCACTACACTGGGGGCGGACAATGGCATAGGAGTTGCTGCAATCATGGCTCTTCTAGAAGCCAAGGATATTGAGCACGGCCCAATAGAAGGTTTTTTTACCATAGATGAAGAAGCAGGAATGACAGGAGTCAAGAATCTACAACCTGACTTCCTTAAGGGTAAATACCTACTCAATCTTGACTCTGAAGAAGAAGGGCAGGTTTTCATCGGATGCGCCGGCGGAATAGACACTACTGCATTTTTCAACTACAAAAAAGTTCCTGTTTCAAGAGGTTTTAAAGCCTATAAAATAACTGTAATGGGTCTGCAAGGCGGACATTCCGGCGGGAATATCCATGAATGCAGGGGTAATGCGATCAAAATGCTAGCCAGAGTACTATACGAGACAAAAGCAGTCGCTGACTTAACTCTGTGTGAAATAAATGGCGGGACATTACGCAATGTAATTCCTTCCAAAGCTTATGCTGTAGTAGTAGTTAATGAAAAAGATGATTCAGCGTTTAAAGATCAAGTCAATGCTCAAATCGCGGCAATTAAAGCCGAATATAAATTTGCAGCACCCAAAATGACAATATCTATAGAAAACGATAAGCTTCCTTCATTCGCGTTAGAGAAGAACGTCAGCTCAAACTTAATCAATGCTGTTCACGCTTGCATTGATGGCGTAATCAGAATGGATGATAACCTCCCGATAGTAGAGACTTCCACTAACATGGGAATCATCAAAACCACGGAGTCTGACATCCAAATTAAATGCCTCCAGAGAAGTTCCATTGATACAGCAAGAGATCTGACTTCTTCAATGATTGAATCAGTTTTTAAACTCGCAAATGCAGACAAGATTATTATTGATGGTGCATACACAGGATGGAAACCGAATGTAAATTCGCCATTGCTTCAGATAGTCAAAGATACACACAAAGAACTCTTTAATTATGACGCATTCGTTACGGCTATTCACGCAGGGTTAGAATGTGGGCTTATCGGAGCTGTCTATCCCAAAATGGATATGGTTTCATTCGGACCTACAATCAAGGACGCTCACTCTATCAGCGAGAGAGTCGAGATAAAATCTGTAGAAAATTTCTTTAGTTTTATCTGTTTACTCTTAAAAAACATCAAATAGTCTGGCAAAACGGCACTACCTGGTTTTTGCTCCTATTGTCAGCGATGCAAAGATGGCTATACATCCAAGAATCGCTGATGTATGGAAAGATTCATTTAGAAGAGTATATGCTAATATAGTAGCAAAAACCGGTTCAAAATTATAAATCAGAGTCGCAAAATGCGGCGCTATAACTTTCTGTCCTACGACCATAAGCATATAGGGTATTATTCCTCCTATGAGCGCCAGACTCAGAATGTTGAGAAAGACTATCGGCTTGCATATTGTCCTTATCGTTCCAAATCCGCCTATGAATAAACAAAAAAGAAAACACATTATTCCCATTGTCATAAAAAAATGAAAAACTATTGTCGAACTTGAGAACTCTTTGGGAATTTTTTCCAGAAGTATGAAATAATACGCATAACCCACAGCACTCAATAAAGCAAAAAGGTTTCCCAAACTCAAACCTTTCGGAACACTAAAACCATATGAAATAAGATATATCCCGGCTACCGACAGTAATACCGCAAAGTAAAATATATTTTTAAGCTTCTTACCATAAAATACATAGTCGATAATAGGAACAAATACTACAAACATCGCTGATAAAAAAGCCACGTTCGAAGCTGAAGAAAATTTCAACGCTTCAGTTTGGATAATTGTGGCCAAAGCTCCGACTATCGAAAACAAAGCCATTTCCTTGCTTTTTAAAGCCTTTCCCAACTCAGTCCTAAGAATTTTAAAAAAAAACAAAGCAGCAACAAGACAACTAATAACGACTCTGTAAAACAATATAGAGCTAACAGAAAGTTCACTGACAAGAACCCTGCCTGAAACAAAGGTTGTTCCCCATAAAAAAGAAGTGGCAAGAAGCACAATAACACCAAAGACGATGCTCTTTTTGAAAGCTTTATCGGAAGTTTGGATCATATTTTAACTCAATCGGCAGAATATTCAGCCCAACAAGTAGAAGTCTCCCAGATCCTTACTCTTTCCAGATAGACATAATCACTTATTTTGTACTCTTGCCCATCTTTGTTGGAATAATTTTTTTTACTCTTTAATTCTTTATCAATGTGTCTAAAAAAATATTCTGCTATGGTTTCAGATGTAGGATCATTATCAAATGGTATTACCCTATCAAAATTATCTCTGAAGTAAGCGTAATGTTTGGAGTTTTTATTTATCATCATAGCATGGTCAAATGAATCTATAAACGAGCCAAATCCAGTCTTTATAATTTGAAAGTCGCAGACCATATCGCATTCATCAAGTTTTTTCGCAGCAAGGATTATCTCTATTTTTCTGCTATGCCCATGTGGGACTTTGCAGTTGCCGCTATTTGTCTCGTTTGAAAGAAAGTGCCCTGTCTCAATCCATAGGGTTTTGCATATTCTATACATAAATTGGCTCCGCTTTGTGTTTAAAGGAAAATTAAATAACTCTGGGCTAATATAGCTATAGAGTTTAAAATAAAAATTATTTCTGTTTTTTTTGAAAGCTTTTGGATGTGCATTAAGTATAATTAAACAGAGTTTATTTTTTATTTTAAACAGTTATCATAAATAATCATGGTTCGCTCTAAAGAAAACATCGGAAGGCTTGTTGATATTGTAAGGCATCTTCGTTCGCCCGAAGGCTGCCCATGGGATAGGAAGCAAACGCACGAATCCCTAAAACCCATGCTCATTGAGGAAACTGCAGAACTGCTTGATGCCATAGATATGAACGATATCCCTAACATTAAGGAAGAGCTCGGCGATGTACTGATGCATGTAGTATTTCACTCTATTCTGGCTGAGGAAAACGGCAAATTCACCTTCGAAGATGTAGTTAATGAAATTTCTGACAAGATGGAGCGCAGGCATCCCCATATATTTGGAAATAACCCAAAACTTAATAACTCTGATGATGTGATAAAACTATGGCAGGAAATAAAAGCCGAAGAGAGATCAAAGAATAAATCCAGACAACACAATTCTATCTTGGATAAAATCCCCAGAAATATGCCAGCCTTAGCCAGAGCCGAAATGGTTCAGAAAAAAGCCTCAGAAGTAGGATTCGACTGGCAGCACCACGATGGAGTATTAGACAAGATTGAAGAAGAACTTAAGGAACTGCGTTCAGCTATAGAGCTTGGAAACCCTTCAAATGTAGAAGAAGAACTGGGAGATGTACTGTTTTCCATAGTGAACCTGTGCAGATTCAAAAACTTTAACTCGGCAGAGAATATACTGCACTCCAGTACAAATAAATTCACATTAAGGTTTAAAGAGTTAGAAAAAATAATAAGCTCTGCCAATAATACCTTTAGCGATTACTCATTAGAAGAACTCGAGTCACTATGGCAAAGAGTTAAAAAGATATAACTTTATCACGAACACAGAGGAATTTGAATTATGCCAAAACTACTCCAAGTGAGAATATACGATACTACCCTCAGAGATGGCTCACAGGCAGAAGGAATATCCTTTTCAAAAAACGACAAAGTACGGATAGCCGAAGCATTAGATAGTTTCGGCGTATCATATGTAGAAGGAGGATGGCCTGGCTCCAACCCTAAAGATATAGCGTTCTTTGAAGCCGCAAAGAAATTGAAGTTTAAGAATGCAAAAATTGCTGCTTTCGGCAGCACCAGAAGATTTTCAAACCCTGTGGATTCAGACGATAACATCCTAAAACTGCTCGAATCAGAAGCGCCTGTAGTAACCATATTCGGAAAATCATGGCTTCTCCATGTTGAGGCAGTATTAAAAATAAAACCCGAACAAAACCTCCAGATAATTGCCGATTCGTGTGGATTCCTTGCTTCAAAAGGCCGTGAAGTTATCTTTGATGCCGAACATTTTTTTGACGGATATAACGACAATCCCGATTTCGCCAAAGAAGTTCTCAAAACCGCCGTCAAAAACGGTGCGACTTCTGTCGTCCTGTGCGACACTAATGGAGGAACTTTAGTTTCGCAAATAGCAACAATTTGCAAAGATGTAGTAAGAAACCTTCCATCTGATGTGATAGTCGGAATACATTGCCATAACGACTCGGATCTGGCAGTCGCCAATTCGCTAATGGCAGTAGAATGCGGAATAAAACACATCCAAGGCACAATCAACGGATATGGCGAAAGATGCGGCAATGCTAATTTGTGTTCTATCATTCCAGCGCTTGAATTAAAAATGAATAAGAAATCTATTCATAGCGGAAATATATCTAAACTTAAAGAATTAAGCTCGTTTGTAGATGAAATTACAAACATACGGCCTAATAACCGACTTCCATATGTCGGGGAAAGTTCATTTGCTCACAAAGGCGGAATGCATGTAAATGCTGTTGATAAAAACCCTGCCACATTTGAACACATCGACCCTGAAAAGGTTGGAAATAAAAGAAGAATACTGGTTTCGGATTTGTCAGGGAAAAGCAATATAATAACGAAGATATCTGAGCACAAACTTGAAATGTTAAAACCCGAAGAAGTTAGCGAAATATTGATAGAACTCAAAAGGATGGAACATGAGGGCTATGAATATGAGGCTGCGAATGCATCATTTAGCTTACTAATGAATAAGGCTACTAAAAAACATAAGCCTAAATTTTATCTGGAAGGCTATAGAGTAATAGTTGAAAAGAGAGGTCACAGCGAACCCTGTCTGACAGAGGCAACCGTAAAAGTGAATGTCAACGAAGAACTTGAGCTAATGGCAGCAGAAGGAGACGGACCTATTAACGCTTTGGACAGAGCTCTTAGAAAAGCCTTGGAGAGATTTTACCCTGAAATAGCAAAAATCAAACTAAATGACTACAAGGTCAGAATCCTTGACGGAGAAGGTGGCACTTCCGCAAAAACAAGGGTATTAATTGAGTCCGGAGACGGGAATACCTCTTGGGTTACAGTAGGAGTAAGCGAAAATATTATTGAGGCTTCATGGGAAGCCTTGGTTGATTCTGTTGAATATTTTTTGCTTAAAAAAGGAAAATAACAGATTTTTAATCATCCTGTTTGTAAAATTCGAACAGATTTTTTTATGGTATATTGCCTCAGAAAACCAGTTTTAGTATATCTTTTTTCAGGAATGCTGATATTTGCTTTCCCCGTACCCAAAGTCAAAGCGTTTGAACCTGTCAGCATGAGCGTTCTTGCTGCAATAGCCATGCCTTACGCCATTCAGGCAGCTCAATACACAGCAAAAGGACTTATAAGGACTGGTCCCTGTTGGTTGAACCAAGGGTTGGAGCTTCTAAATATTTTCCGTCTTCCTCTTGGCCTTCTGGAAATCACTCTCGGCGCACCGTTCGGATTCTTTTGGAGCGGGCTTATAGACACATGGAAAGGGCTTATAGCTCCATTTATGTTCTTAAAAGAATTCCTAACTCTACCTGTTTACTTTTTCGGATATAAATAGGAAATGAACAATTTTAAGAATAACGATGAATACTATGCTTCTTTTAACAGGATGAAACGGAAGCGTATAGATGAAATAAGCTCTATTCTCACAGACTGGTACGGCGAAAAAACCGGCAAAGAAGAATTAAAGGCCTACTTCCCAAAAGTTGTGGCAGTGAAAGATGTTCTTAAAAAAATCGTCTCAAATGAGGACTATGAGGAAATTGAACTGCTGGGAAAACTTCAGAAAGCCTGGCCTGATATAGTAGGAACTGAAGTTAGTTTAAACTCAAAACCTCTTTCGCTTAAAAATGAAGTGCTGACTATTCAGGCAAAAAACAGCGCATGGTTAAGTGAACTTAAAAACTATTACAGCAAAACAGTTGAAGCCAAACTGAATAAATTTCGCAAAAAAGGCAAGTTTAAAAAAATCTTCTATGTTTCAGCCGGTAAATAGTTTCTCCTCTTGACGTAAGCATTCAAAATCAAATACTAAACCTCTCTGCAAAAATCCAACAAGAAACCGTAGTATCATTTCTTTTTATATCTCACTATTTAGCTGTTATTGAGAACATTTGTGATAGAATAATGGTTATGTATTTGGGGAAAAAGTTGAGTCTGGTTTTTCCGAAACAATAGTTAAAAATCAGGCAACCCCTTATACTAAAGCCTTAATTGATGCTATAGACAGGTGTTTTAAAGAAGAACCAACACTCGAAGTATTAGATAAAAAACAGGAACATCTCTGTGCCTGCTTTATAAAAAAATAGTAAAACCAAATCGGACCGTATGAATATATTATCAGGTATTGCAAAAGGAATTCGTTTGGAAGTTCCCAAAGGTTTCGCCATTAGGCCTACCGCTGTTATGGCAAGGAAATCGATTTTCGATTCGATCCGTGTTTTCGAAAAACTAACTGTAGTTGATTTGTTTTCAGGCGCAGGTTCGCTTGGACTTGAAGCAGCCAGCAGAGGGGCATCATGCGTTTACTTTTTTGAAAACTCAAAAACGCACTGCGAAATTCTAAAAACTAATATTGATAAAGTTGCCAAAGCCGGTGTTTCGGCTACCCTTAAGGTATTTAAGTCGGATGCTCTGAAATCTTATGAAAATCTTCCTGAAATTGAGGGAAAAATTGATTTGATTTTTGCAGATCCGCCTTATAATGAATCAGCAGATGTTGTTAAAACTTTATTGACTGATAGGGCTTATGCCAGATGGGCTAGTGGAGCATTATTTGTAATGGAAATACCATCTGAACTAAACAGAAAGCCAAAACTTGAAAATATTGACTTGTGGACAGTAACAAACACCCGCAAAATAGGTCAGTCAATTTTTGTTTTTTTGAAAGTTGCTAATTTGGAAGGAATTAACTAAATGAAAACAGCTTTATTCCCAGGAAGTTTTGACCCGATAACAAACGGGCATCTTGACGTAATAGAAAGAGCTTCTAGGCTTTTTGGAAAATTGATTATTGCTGTTTCTGTCAACGAAAGCAAATGTTCTCTTTTCTCTGTAAAAGAACGGAAAAACTTCATCTCTCTTGCTTGCAAAGAAATCAATGTCACAAATGTTGAGATAATTAACCTTGAAGGGCTTTTGGTGAATGCTGTAAAACAACTTAACATAGATGTTGTTGTGCGGGGACTCAGAGCTGTTTCAGATTTTGAATTCGAACTCCAAATGGCTCTCATGAACAGAGAAATAGAAAAAGCTTGCGAAACAATATTTATGATGCCGAGTCCGGAGTACTCCTTTGTAAGTTCGCGCATCATAAAAGAAATAGCCCGGTTAGGCGGAAATATTTCTGCTTTTGTACCGTCTGTGGTGGGGAAAGCGTTGGCTGAAAAAAAACATTAAAAACGTTTTATGATTAAAGTATTTACATCGAGAATTTCAGTAGATGGACTTATAATTGAAGGCGAAGAGCCTTCATCAATATTGGATGTCGAAAAAGACAACGGTATTGTCCCTATCGGCAATGTGACATACAGAATAAAGATAGCTCTCATCAATAACGCCTTCTTGGCAACCGGACGCGCAGAAGCAAACTTTGAGCTTGTCTGTGATAAATGTCTATCGCATTTTAATTTAAAAGTCAGTGCCTCGGATATTTGCCATCTATATGAAAACTATCATGGTACTGAACTTGACTTGACAGAAGATATACGCGAAGATATTTTAATTCTTTTGCCACATAGGCTCTTGTGTTCTGAAAACTGCAAGGGCATCTGTTTTAAATGTGGCAAGAACCTTAATAAAAATAAGTGCTCATGCAGTAATACTGAAAAAACAGATTCAGTTTGGAATGAGCTAAACAAATTGAAAGTTTAAAATAAACTTGCTCAGGAGAAAAAAATGGGTGTACCAAAAAGAAAAACTTCTAAGATGAAAAAAAGACTTCGCAAGGGAGCTAACCGTTACGAAGGAATCCAAGCTGGCGTTTGCACTGCATGCAAAGCCCCTGTTCTTCCACACAAAGCATGTTCAGCATGCGGAAACTATAATGGAAAACAAGTACTTACAATAGAGGAATAATTTAGTGAAAATAGCCATTGATGCCATGGGCGGAGACTTCGCACCTTTATCTGTTTTGGAAGGAACAGCTGAGGCCTTGAGCACATATGATGGCTTTAATGTTATTCTTGTAGGCAACTTGCCAGAGATAAAGCCGATTGTTGAAAAATTTGGTCTTAATAATAATCCAAGGGTAGAGTTTGTTCATGCAGAACAAGTTGTCAAGATGTATGAATCCTCTACCGTTGCGCTAAGAGCAAAAAAAGACTCTTCCATCACAGTGGCTGCTGGCATAGTAGGCAAAGGCGAAGCAGATGCGCTCGTCACAGTAGGGCATACAGGAGCAGCGGTTGCTGCAACAATTGTAAAAATGAGGACACTCCCTGGTGTTGAAAGACCTGCAATTGCAGTAATAATGCCCTCTAAAGATCGCAGGGTCATTCTGCTGGATGCAGGAGCTAACGTTGAATGCAAGGCTGAACATCTGGCTCAATTCGCCGTAATGGGGTCGATATATTCAAAATTAGTTTTGGGAATAGAAGACCCTAAAATAGGAGTACTAAGCATTGGAGATGAGGACATTAAGGGCAACGATGTAACCAAAGATGCTTTCAAATTGATTTCTAAAATGCCTTTAAACTTTGCAGGCAATGTCGAAGGTTCAGATATTTTTAATGATGTTGTTGACGTCGTAGTCTGCGACGGCTTTGTAGGTAATGCAGTTTTAAAGGCTTGCGAAGGAATATCAAAAGCCGCAGTACATTGGTTAAAGAAAGCTTTTACCAAAAATCCTTTCAGAATTACTACCGCTATACTCGCTCAAAAAGTTTTTGAAGAACTAAAAGAAATGGGAAATGGCGAAGAATACGGCGGAGCTCCTTTGTTAGGAATAAATGGAATTTGCATCAAAGGGCATGGCTCGTCCTCTCCAAAGGCTGTTAGGAATGCTATACGCGTAGCTGCAGACCTTGTCCGGAAGAAAATGAATCAGGAAATCCTCAAAAAACTCGAAGACTCCAACGCCTTACTAAAAATTAACAATTAACCTGAAGCGGTATAAAAATGGGTATTAAAATAACGGGGATAGGTTCATACACTCCGGAAAAAGTTTTAACTAATCTTGATCTTGAGAAAATAGTCGAAACCAGTGATGAATGGATCAGCACGCGAACAGGAATAAAAGAGAGAAGAATAGCCAAAGATGGCGAAACTACTTCAGATATGGGTGTTTGTGCAGCAAAAAAAGCCATGGAGATGGCTGGTTTCTCTGCCGAAGAGATTGATTTGATCGTCTTTGCTACAATTACCGCTGATACACGGCTTCCCAGTGCAGCCTGCAATGTCCAAAAGAAAATTAATGCTCATTCCGCCGCATGTTTCGACTTTCAGGCGGCTTGCTCGGGAACTGTATATGGCCTTGAGATGGTAACTGCTATGATGAAATACACCCGCAGCTTTAAAAAAGCTATACTAATTGGGTGCGAAAGACTGAGTTCTGTAACAGATTGGACCGATAGGAACTCTTGTGTCTTGTTTGGAGATGGAGCTGCTGCTTTCGCTTTTGAAAAAACCAGAGAAACAGGAGATACGCTTCTATCTAGTGTTATAAGAGCGGACGGTTCAGAATCCGAAATTTTGTCTATCCCTGGGGGTGGCACACAAACGCCTCTCACCGCTGAAAATATTGATAAAAAATTACAATTCATTAAGATGGAAGGCAACAAAGTTTTCAAACTTGCTGTGAACGCAATGGTCAGTTCCTCCAGGGATGCCTTAGACATAGCAAGACTCAAATGCGAAGATATTGATTGGCTCATACCCCACCAAGCAAATATGAGAATTATAAGTGCCGTTGGCACAAGATTGGGGTTTGCAGAAGAAAAAGTAATTTCAAATCTCTATAAATATGGAAATACCTCTGCAGCATCAATAGGAATAGCCTTAGATGAGGCTATCAGAGAAGGAAAAGTAAAGAAAGGAGATAAGCTTCTCCTTACCGCTTTCGGCGGCGGTATGACATGGGGATCTTCTGTCCTAAAGTGGTAACGATTCTAACACAAAGAGCCACCTCCGTGAAACCTGTATTTAAAAAAAGTAAATTCGCTTTAATAGTTTTTCTTTTTTACCTTTTCATTAACACATCTGCTCTAACCTCATGTTCAAAACCTGGTAGTGCCCCCCAACCCCCTCACCTCAAAGCTCAACTTGTAAGTGAACTTTTCACTGCTTTAAGGCAGCAAAATTATGAAATGGCATTAACCAGAATTTATAGGCTTAGAGAACTGTCTCCTGATGATGTAGCTCTCCAGACTATGCAAATAAATGTTCAAAACAATCTTGTAATGCAGAGAGTTCAAACTGAGCTGGATAAGGGCAATATTGATGCTGGAATAAAGATCATTGACGATTTTTCTCTAAAAAATGGACAAACAGCTGACCTAAGAGATGCGGTCAGAGAGCTAAATGTACTTAAAGATATTAAAGTATGTTTTGATAATATAGCTTCCGAATACGGAAGCACTTCTAAATTTTTGACTATCTCTCAAAATAGCACAGACTCACTTGGAGCTATCACACAGGAGAAAGCACTCGGGCTTGAAGACCTCAAAGCTGACATAGACACAAGTTGGGTTATGGAAAACGAGAATTTAGATACGCTCCTTGCCATTCTTGAAGTTGCAAACCCTAAAGATTCGTTAGTACTTGCCTATAGAAAATCTATGTCTAAGGATTGGAGCAATTTCAATATCAACGCTAATTACCTCGATATAAATACTGAGTTCCTAGTATTTAGGATTCTGGCAAATACCTCTTTTGAGGATAAAAATCTATTAAAAAAGATTGCATCGTTTGCACCAAATAATTACAGAGATATGTTAGCGAAATCTATAATGCTCAATTTCGTTGGAGATTTAGAAAAATCAAATTCTATGTTGTCCTCTATGAAAAATGAACTTGACGTCCAAGACAATATCTATAAATCATGGTTTGTTCTTACTCCGAGAACTTCTTCTATTTCAGACTTAAACCCTTTAATAACTAAGCCTTTCTTCATTTATTGCAATAAAAATGCTTTAACTAAAGCTCAATAATAAAACCAAAACAAAGGAACACGGAAAATGAACAAAAAGCTCAAGATAATGGCTTCTTTATCCTGCTTCGTTTTTGCAGTTTCTGCTTTTGCAGGTACTGACACAGGGAAAACTGCAGATACTAGCGCTCAAGCAATCGCAGCTTCAAGCAATCAAATTGAAATGCCAAAAATGCCGGAACTTGATCCAAAAATATGGAATTTCATCCCTGATGTAGTAGCAACAGTCGGAAATACAAAAATCACAAAAGATGAACTTGTTAAAATACTCAATCCGCAGGTAAAAATGATGTTCATGATGGGGCAAAAACCTGATGAAAAACAATATCAGGAACTTGCTAAAAACATGACCGCAGAGCTTGTTAAAGCCAAAATTCTTGAAATGATGGCTGCAGATGCAGGATTTAAAGTTACCCCAGAATTGGAAACTGAAGTTTATAATAAGTTTATTGATAACATGAAAAAGCAGATGCCTCCAGGAGCAGACAAAGATTTCAACTTTGAAGACGTAGTCAAACAACAGGGCTTTACTTTGGATGATGTCAAAAAGCAAATGGCAGAAGGAGAAGTTATCCAAAAATGGGTCGAAGCAAAAGTTGCACCTACTGTCACAGTAACTGATGCTGAGGTAAAAGCATTCTACGATGCTAATAAAGACACTTACTTTAAAAAACCTGAAACAGTTACAGCTTCTCACATACTAATCAGGCCCAAAGATGACACAGAAAAGTCATGGAATGAAGCAAAAGCTCAAGCTGAAAAAATATATGCTGAACTTCAAAATGGCGCCAATTTCGAAAAACTTGCCGATGAATATAATGAAGGCCCAAAAAACGGCGGAAGTCTTGGTTCTTTTGCAAAAGGACAAATGGTTCCTGAGTTCGAAGAAGCATGCTGGACTCTCGTTAAGAACGGCATGAAAGGTTACGAACTCGTCAAGACACAATTTGGTTGGCATATAATTAAAGTAACAGCTTTTGATAAAGGTGGATATCTACCTCTTGATGACAAACTCTCTGCCCAGATCAAACAGAAACTTCAGCAAGATGGCGTCTTTAAGAAAGTTAATACTTTAATAGACGAACAAATGAAAAAATTGAACCCTGTTATCAATTTAAAATAATCACGTTTTAACTTGCTTTAGAAATGCCGGTTCGTCCGGCTTTCTCAAATCGTCACTAAAATCCTCTCCATAAGGCGAGGATTTTTTATTTTGTGCCACTTGGAATATAAAAACATAAGCCGGATATGAGCTAATTCTCCATCAGTTGATCCGAAAACTGCCCTCCTTCAAAATCAGTTAAAAAAAGAAAAACCCCGGCAAGAACACCGGGGTCTTTCAATTACCTAAATAGTTTTTTGTCTAGCTCATAATAATTTTATCAAGCATTCATTTCTACTGCTACAGCCAAAGCTACAGTAGCGCCAACCATTGGATTGTTACCCATTCCTATAAGTCCCATCATTTCAACATGTGCAGGGACAGAGGAAGAACCAGCAAACTGAGCATCGCCGTGCATTCTGCCCATCGAATCGGTAAGTCCATAAGATGCTGGGCCAGCCGCCATGTTATCGGGGTGCAATGTTCTTCCTGTTCCACCACCGGAAGCAACTGAAAAATATTTCTTGCCGTTTTCATTAGCCCATTTCTTATATGTGCCTGCGACAAGATGTTGGAAACGAGTTGGATTAGTTGAGTTGCCGGTAATCGAAACATCAACTTTCTCATGTGCCATTATTGCTACACCTTCAAGAACATCATCTGTGCCATAAACTTTTACTTTGGACTTTTCTCCCGATGAATATGGCTTTTCTTCTACAATATTCAGCGTATCCGTGTAGTAGTCGTATTGTGTTTTAACATAGGTAAAACCGTTTATACGAGAAATGATAAAAGCAGCGTCTTTGCCCAGACCGTTTAATATGACTCTGAGAGGTTCTTTTCTAACTTTATTAGCCGATCTTGCTATGCCAATTGCGCCTTCTGCTGCGGCAAATGACTCATGCCCTGCAAGAAAACAGAAACATCTGGTTTCTTCTCTTAGGAGCATAGCTCCCAGATTACCGTGCCCAATTCCTACTTTTCTGCTTTCTGCAACTGAGCCAGGAATACAAAAAGCCTGAAGTCCTAGTCCCATTGCTTCAGCAGCAGCAGCAGCCTTCTTTGTCCCTTTCTTAATAGCTATAGCACAGCCCAAAGTATATGCCCAAACTGCATTTTCGAACGCTATTGATTGGACGCCTTTTACGATAGCATCAACATCTATCCCCTTAGATAAGCAAAGATTCTTAGCATCTTCGAGACTGGAAAACCCGTACTCTTTAAGAGTTTTTTCTATCTTCTCTATCCTTCTTTCATATCCTTCAAAGTGAACCATAATTCTATTCTCCTTATCTCTTTACTCTTTACGAGGATCAATATATTTTGCGGCTTCAGCGTAACGACCATAAGACCCGACATTCTTCTCGTAAGCTTCTTTAGGATCTATGCCTTTGCGGATCATATCCATCATTTTTCCAAGATGTACAAACTTGTAGCCTATAACTTCATTACCTTCATCAAGCCCCAAACTCAAGACATATCCTTCAGCCATTTCGAGGTATCTTACACCTTTTTCATTTGTGCCATACATAGTTCCAATTTGTGAACGGAGACCTTTTCCTAAATCTTCCAGTCCGGCTCCGATTGGCAATCCGCCTTCTGAAAAAGCAGTCTGAGTTCTGCCATATGCGAACTGTTTAAAAATTTCACGCATGGCCACGTTTATAGCATCACAGACAAGGTCGGTATTGAGGGCTTCAAGAAGAGTTTTTCCTTGAAGAATTTCGGCTGCCATTGCTGCAGAATGAGTCATGCCGCTGCAACCCAAAGTTTCCACCAATGCCTCCTGTATTATACCATCTTTTACATTCAATGTAAGCTTACAGGCACCCTGCTGAGGAGCGCACCAGCCAACCCCGTTTGACAAGCCTGATATGTCCTTTACTTCATAAGACTTTGTCCATTTCCCTTCCTGAGGAATTGGAGCTGGACCATGATGCGGGCCCTTTGCCACACGGCACATGCATTCAACTTCATGAGTGAAATTCATCCTGACATTCCTTATATTTAGAGTTTTTGGTTTAAGAAAAATATCTAACGACTTTTTTGATTATAATGTATATGCCAATCCTTCACAAGAAGCACCCTTCGTTTAAAATGGAAATTTCGCCTTTTATGTCTTCCAGGAACCAGTTTACAAACTAAACTCAACAAAACTGATAATATTGAAGATAGAAATATCCTTCTCCAAAAATGAATTATCTTTGAGTTAACAATAGTTTTCTCAAGCAACAACAATTATAATTTAAGAAGAAATTTTTTTATATTCAACGTTGTATCTTTTCATGAATAAACAGGATTTTTTGGAAAAAGTAAAAAAACATGAAGCTGTAATAGATATAGTGGGTCTTGGGTATGCAGATCTTCCTTTGCTTCCCGAATTTTATAGAGTTGGTTTCCCTGTTCTAGGGGTTAATATTGGTATAAACAAACTGAAAATACTTAACAGCACAGGCACGTTTGACAAAACATCAGAATGCGGTACAGCTCTTGTCTCTACCGACCACGGACACATTGGCTATGAGCTCATTCGAAAAAATGCGCCCTTAATCATAGATTCCAGCAATGTCGTCAAGCCACTCCTAATGTAAATCAAACCTTAAATAGAGAACTAAAATGAACACTGCAAATACCATCCGAAAAGAAATATTAGAAAAAGTAAAAGAATTTTACTTCGCTACTTATGGAAACAAACAACTTAACTTTAATCCTGGCAAAGATGTCATACCGTTTGCGGGAAGAGTTTTTGACGAAAAGGAACTTGTTAACCTTGTTGATTCATCATTGGATTTCTGGTTAACAACTGGCAGATACGCTGAAGAATTTGAAGCAGTTTTCGCTGAGTTTATGGAACAGGAACATTGCATCCTAGTTAATTCCGGCAGTTCTGCGAATTTAATCGCTCTTACTACTCTTACATCTCCTAAACTTGGCGATAGAAGTTTAAAGCAAGGCGACGAAGTCATAACAGTAGCTGCAGGTTTCCCCACCACAGTAAATCCTATCATCCAAAATGGCCTTATTCCTGTTTTTGTGGATGTGGACATCGAAACTCATAATATAAAAGTCTCAGAACTCAAAAGAGCGTATAGCTCTAAGACAAGAGCAGTTATGATAGCCCATACTTTAGGTAATCCATTTGACATGGAATCGGTAGGTGAATTTTGCAAAAAACATAACTTATTTCTTATAGAAGACTGTTGCGATGCTGTCGGATCTAAATATGATGGCAAAATGGTAGGAACTTTCGGAGATATAGCCACAGTAAGTTTTTATCCCGCACACCATATAACCATGGGCGAAGGCGGAGCAGTTCTGACTAGAGATTCCGATTTGGCAAAAATTGCTACGTCTTTCAGAGATTGGGGTAGAGACTGTTATTGCGGACCTGGTTCAGACAATACCTGCGGAAGAAGATTCACTCAGCAATTCGGAACTCTTCCAAAAGGATACGACCATAAATATGTTTATAGCCATATCGGTTATAATTTAAAAGTGACAGACATGCAGGCTGCAGTTGGCTTAGCTCAGCTTGAAAAACTTCCTGATTTTATTAGAAAACGCAAAACAAACTTTGATAAAATTTGCGCAGGACTCACAAAACATGAAAAGTATTTGAGAATTCCGAAGGCAACAGAGAAAAGCGAACCATCCTGGTTCGGATTACTTCTAACTATAAAAGAAAATGCGAAGTTCACTAAACAGGATTTGGTATTGTTCCTTGAATCGAACAAAATAATGACAAGACAGTTATTTGCCGGAAACATAACAAGACAACCGGCATACCAGGGAATAGAGTATAGGGTAATAGGGGATTTGAAAAATACGGATTATATAATGAATAACAGTTTTTTTATTGGAGTTTATCCCGGCATAAATGAAGAAAAAATATCTTATATCCTGAGCGTTTTTGAGAACTTCTTTAAAGACAGTTTATGATAACCGTTACGCCGGCAAAAGTTAAAAAAATTGTTGAGTACAAAGAAGACTTGAGAGAATACATACTTGTTCCTGAAAAATATCGCAATTTCAGAGCAGGGACGTTTCTTCAGCTTTCGCTTGATTCAGTCACAGCTTCTGATTATTGGCCTGAATCAAGAACTTTCAGCATAGCCAACGCCTTCGACAAAAATAACCCCTTTTTCAGGCTCTTAATAAGGAAGACAGGGAAATATACCGCCAGAATATTTGACGAACTCAAAAAAGAAAATGAGTGTACTGTCAAGTATGCTTTCGGAGATCTAGCTTTGCCAAAAAATGAAAATCGAGAAGCTATCTGCATAGCAGGCGGCAGTGGAATAGCTCCTTTTATCGGTTTTCTCGAAGAATCAGAAAAAGTAGGCAAACTTAACAAGTTGTCTGTTTTCTACTCCGCAAAAACTGCATCTGAAATGCTTTACAAAGATAAATTATCTGAAACCTTAAAGAAAAATTTCAAACCATATGTAACAAGAGAAAAAACTCCATGGGCTAAAAACAGAAGAATTTCTATTCCGGATGTTCTGGCATTCTCCGAAAAGTTACTTAACCCTTGTTACTACGTATGCGGCTCACCTGCCTTTATAACATTTTTCAAAAAAGAGCTTAATGAAGCAGGGAAAACGGATGTCTTTATCGATGAATGGGAATAGAATTTATAACATGATACATAGTAAATAACGATTGGTTCTCCGTGATTTATATTTAGTTAAGAAGGAAGTTCATTTATGAGACATAAAAGCAAGGAAATGCCGCCTTGTATTATCCTATGCGGCGGAATGGGGACTCGATTAAGAGATGTAACAGAGCTCTTACCTAAACCAATGGTGCCAATTGGAGCTCAGCCTATTGTCTGGCATATAATGAAATCCTATGCTGCATACGGGGTGACAAGATTTATACTCTGCTTAGGATATAAAAGAGAAGTTTTCATAGACTATTTTATGAACTATCATCAAAGGATGAGTGATTTCACTATCAAATTAGACAAGCCCAAGAACATCACTTACCACGATTACTTCCACAATGAAGAAGACTGGGAAGTAACCTTAGCCTATACAGGAAAAGATACGATGACAGGAGGAAGAGTTTTCAGGGGTTCAAAATATCTTCAAGAACCCGATGAGAATTTTTTCCTGACTTATGGAGATGCCGTAGCTAATGTTAATATATCAAAACTCTATGATTTCCACAAAGTTAACAAGAAAGAAATTACCGTAACTGCAATCAATCCCCCTGGCAGATTTGGGATTATGAAGACAAAAGGCAGTGCTGTTACTCAATTTTCGGAAAAGCCACAGAGTGAGCAAGATCTAATCAATGGCGGTTTTATGGTTTTAAAAAGAACCTTTATTGAGAAATACCTTAACGAAGATCCTACCTTAATTTTTGAAAAAGCTCCAATGGCCGATGCTGTCAGTGACGATCAGATGGCTGCTTTTATCCATAACGGCTTCTGGCAATGCATGGATGTGCAAAGAGAGTACGAACTTCTCAACAGGCTATGGGAAGAAGGCAAAGCACCCTGGAAAGTGTGGTAATTAGTAATTAGTGACTCTTGGTTCGTGAATAGTGAATAGTGAAGGAATATGAATGATTTTAAAGAATTAGAAGTATGGCAAAAATCAATTGATTTAGTAATTGATATATACAGTCTGACTAAGCAATTGCCTGATCATGAAAAATACTCTCTTTCCGACCAAATTCGAAGAGCGGCTATATCTATTCCATCCAATATTGCTGAAGGTTATTCTAGGCAAACTACAAAAGAATATATTCAATTTCTATATATCGCTCTAAGTTCTGCTTCAGAATTGGAAACTCAACTTATTATAATCAATAGAATTTATTCAATAGATACTGACTCTTTAATTTTAAAGACTTCAGACATCAAAAAAATGTTAAATAAATTAATCTCTGTTTTAAAAAGGAGGTTATCATAATGTCTTCCACTAGTCACGAACCACTATCCACTACCCACGAATCAAAATTTTTCGATGGAATTTATACGAATCGAAAAGTTTTGATTACCGGACACACAGGATTCAAAGGTTCATGGCTGGCTTATTGGCTCCTAAAAATGGGAGCAAGAGTCTGCGGCTATGCGCTTAATCCTCCGACAAGTCCAAGTCACTTTGAACTTTTAAAACTGGATATGGAATCAAATATCGGTGACATCCGAAACGTAGAAAAACTAAAGAGTGTATTTGCACAGTTTAACCCTGAAATAGTTTTTCATTTGGCAGCTCAACCCCTTGTGAGACTATCATATCGTGAACCTGTTGAGACTTTTGAAACAAATATTATGGGCACAATCAATGTATTGGAAGCATGCAAACAAACAAATTCATTAAAAGCAATTGTAAATATCACCAGTGATAAGTGCTATGAAAATAAAGAGTGGGTTTGGGGGTATAGAGAAAACGATCCTATGGGTGGCTATGATCCCTACAGCGCATCAAAAGGTTGTGCAGAACTAGTCACAACCTGTTATCGCAATTCCTATTTTAATTTGGAAAAATATAATAAGGAGCACACCGTGCTCTTAGCAAGTTGCAGAGCGGGAAATGTGATTGGTGGAGGAGATTGGGCAAAAGATAGACTAATTCCTGATATCATGAAAGCTGTCTCGAAAAGTGAAATTGTTATAATAAGAAATCCAAAAGCAACTCGCCCATGGCAACATGTTCTGGAACCACTAAGCGGCTATCTACTTGTTGGACAAAAGCTTATTGAAGGCAAGAAAGAGTTTGCAGAAGCATGGAACTTCGGACCGTCAGATAATTCGTCTATTTCTGTTGAAGAAGTGGTAAAACAAATACAGAAATACTGGCCGAAAATCAATTACAGTATTGAGCAGGGCAAGAATGCCCTACATGAGGCCAACCTACTGAAACTGGACTGTTCAAAAGCTCATATAAAACTTGGCTGGAAGGAAACCTGGAACAGCGAACAGTCCTTTGAAAAAACAACCAATTGGTATAGAAATTATTATGAATCAGGGAAGCTCAACACAGAAGACGATTTGAACAATTTCGTGATTTGTGGCTAGCACTTAGTGGTAATTTTCGAATTTTGAGTTGAAGAACTTGGCAGTTTAGAGAATATTCCATAGGAATAGGAAATTGGGGGATAAAAGCCTTTTTAGGCGTTTTTCAGGACTTAAAATAAACGCTCATAATTATGGGTTTGACTCAAAACTATCTTTAGATGTTAGATTTAATAAAGTTAGCTTTCAAAAATCAGTTTTTCCTATTCCTGATAGTAGGAGGGATTAATACTGTTTTCGGATACTGCATCTTTGCATTTTTTATTTGGATAGGACTGAATTATGCTATTGCAGCTTTATTGGGAACTATTTGCGGCATTCTCTTCAATTTCAAAACGACCGGCACAATAGTCTTCAAATCCAAAGACAACAGGTTAATCTTCAGGTTTTTCGCTGTCTATGGAATTATGTATATTATCAATGTTGCATATCTAAAAATTTTTATTCCATACTATAATGTTTATATGTTGGGAGCTATAGCGATTTTGCCATTGGCTTTTCTGTCTTATTTTCTAAATAAAAAGTTTGTCTTTGAAATAGGAACAAAAAAATGATTAGGGTTGCAGATTATATTGTAGATAAGATTTATAATGCTGGCGCTGAAGACGCATTTTTGGTTACAGGTGGAATGATCATGCATTTGACTGACGCAATACTCAAGCATAAAAATATGCACTACTATTGCTGCCATCATGAACAAGCTGCTACTATGGCGGCCGAAGCGTATGCTCGTTATAATAATAAGCTAGGGCTGGCTGTAGCCACTGCCGGACCAGGAGCTTTAAATACAATTACAGGTGTAGTTGGTGCATATGTAGATCGCTCTCCCCTAGTCGTTTTAGCAGGCCAATCCAAAGTAGCACAAGCAGTTGTCACATCCCCAAGACAGTTTGCACTGCAAGGTTTTAACAACCTCCCAATATTCAAGAACTTCACAAAATACGCTGTAATGCTCACAGATATAAAAAAAATAAAATATGAAATAGAAAAAGCTATTTTTATTGCAAAAGAGGCACCTGCTGGACCAGTTTATATCGAATGCCCCATAGACATACAAGCAGTATCTTTCAATCCAGATTTATATGAAGGCTTTAATGACGCACAAATAAAATCAGTAGAAGTTAAAGCGAAAATCAATAATTCTATTAAAGAGTTGGCAGTGCGAATCAAGAAATCAAAAAGGCCGGTAATCCTTGCTGGTGCTGGCATACGTCTTTCTAACACAGTAGAACAATTACATAAATTCGCAGAGAAGTGTAATATACCGGTTTTAACATCTCGCCTCGGTATGGATTTGATGGATCATGATCACTTTCTTTTTGTAGGAAGACCAGGTACATATGGCGATAGGCCAGCTAATTTCACAATACAAAATTCAGACTTGTTTATTACTATAGGTTGCAGGTTAGGGATAGGAATTGTTGGCTACGGTGATGCAAAGCTTTTTGCTCCTCATGCATATAAAGTGTGCGTTGATGTGGATATAAATGAAATCAACAAGCCGTCCGTAAAATTTGATCTGCCTATTGAGGTTGACGCTAAGGCCTTTTTTGACAAGATCTCAGAAGAGTTAAGTTCCTGGCATGGTAATAATGATGAATGGGTAAGACAAACCCAAACCTGGAAGGGAAAATACCCTGTAGATTTGCCAGAATACAAAAATGAAACCGAAGGTATTAATTCATATCATTTCACTAGGATTCTGTCTGAGAAAGTCAAGGAGGATGATATTTTCGTCGTTGATACGGGTTCCTGTTTCCATGTTTTTGCCCAAGCGTTTAAAGTAAAATTAGGACAAAGACATATTATCACTGGTGGCTTATCAACCATGGGGTATTCTCCTGCATCAATTGGCGTTGCGGCTTTGGCAAAAAAAATAAATAAAGATGTTTATTGCATTTCAGGAGACGGATCTATTCAAATGAATCTTCAAGAATTTCAAACTATTGCATACAATAAACTGCCTATAAAAACTATCATTTATAACAATAATGGTTATTTGCTAATCAGGCATACCCAAAAGAATTTTTGCTCCGGCAGGCTGATGGGTGAAAGTAATGAAACGGGGGTCGGATTTCCAGATTTCCAAAAGATCGCAGATGTTTTTGGGATTCACCATATAAAAATAAGTAAAGAATCAGAACTAGACGAAAAACTCGAAGAACTCATAAATTATAAAGGGGCAGTTATTTGCGAAGTGATAAACCCTGCGTGGCAATTATTAATTCCAAGAGTTTCATCAAAGCAGTTGGAAGATGGGTCAATGGTTTCCATGGCTTATGACGACATGTTCCCGTTTTTGGAAAGGCAAGAATATGAAGCTAATTGTCTCTGGAGTGTAAATGGGAAAAAATAAGGAACTCAAAGTTGCAATTTTGGGCGGAGGTCTCATAGGGACAGATTTGCTCATAAAAATAATCAGATCCTCAACCCTGAAATGTACGGGATTTATAAGCAGAAGTATAAATTCTGCGAGGATGTCAAAAGCTATCAGGCTTGGTATTCCAATATCAGATAAAGGGATAAAGACAATAGAAGAAAATCCTGACATGTGTGATTTGGTATTTGACGCTACGTCTGCTTCAGCCCATTTGATTCATGCTCCGATATTGGCAAAACTAGGAAAAACGGTTATAGACTTGACTCCTTCTAAAATTGGCAAAATATGTGTACCAGCAGTAAATATGGATGAATGTCTAAAGTCTAACAATGTAAACATGATTACTTGTGGTGGACAAGCCACAATACCCCTCGCCTATGTAATTGCAAAAACTCATAATTTTGAAGTTGACTACCTTGAAGTGGTCTCGACTATTTCGTCCAGAAGCGCTGGCCCCGCAACACGATCGAATCTTGACGAATATATAGATACCACAGAAAATGGGTTATTATATTTTTCAAAGGCTAAAAGAACCAAAGCAATATTAGTGTTGAATCCTGCTGAACCATGTATAAATATGCAAAATACCATTTGCGCGATTGTCAAGAATCCGAATTTGCCTGAATTAAAAAATCAAATTGAACGCATGGTTGCATTACTTCAATCATATGTTCCAGGCTATGAGCTTGTTGTTGCCCCTACTATTGAAGATAACAGGATAATTATGATGATTAGGGTTAAAGGCCTTGGTGATTTTCTGCCGAGCTATGCAGGGAATTTAGATATAATAAATTGCGCAGCAATTGCTATGGCTGAAAAATATGCAATGGGGAAAAATAAATTTCAAAACTAATGAAAAATAATACCAGAAAAAAAATTCTTATAGCTGATCCAACCTTAAGAGATGGATCCCATGCTAACCAGCATCAATTTACAAAGGCACAAATACAGAAATATTGTAAAGCTGCTGAAATTGCAGGAATCCCAATATTAGAAGTCGGACATGGCAATGGCATTGGCGCTTCTTCCCTACAAGTAGGCATTAGTCTATTAGATGACTTGTCCATGATCATAACAGCTAGAAATAATCTTACTAAGACGAAACTCGGGGTTTTCATGATTCCAGGTTTTGCAACTATAAAAAAAGACTTGAAACCTGCAATTGATGCGGGAGTGGACATTGTACGAGTCGCCTCTCATTGTACAGAAGCTGATATAACAGAAAGGCACATTAACTATGTCAGAGAACGAGGTAAAGTTGCCCACGGATGCTTAATGTCTTCTCATATGGCTACTTCAGATATATTAGTAGAAGAGTGCAAAAAAATGGAGGCTTATGGAGCCCAAGCTATAATTCTCATGGATTCAGCAGGAAACAGTCTACCTCATGATGTTTCAGAAAAAATCTCCGTTATTGTAAAAAACCTTAACATACCTGTTGGCTTTCATGCTCACAATAATCTATCTATGGCAGTAGCCAATTCTATTGCAGCTGTAGAGGCAGGAGCCTTAATTGTTGATGGTACAGCTAAAGGTTTTGGTGCTGGAGCTGGTAATACGCCTATTGAAATTCTTGTAGCCGTTCTGGAAAAACTTGGTTATAAAACCGGCATTAACCTATATAAAATATTGGACTCTTCAGAGTTAGCTGAAAAAGAAATAATGAATGTCAAACCAAATATTGACTCGATTAGCATCGTAGGTGGACTTGCAGGGGTTTTCTCTGCTTTCAAAAAGCATGTTATTAGAATATCTTCTGAATATAACGTTGATCCTCGTGATGTATTTTTCGAATTGGGAAGAAGAAGGGTTGTCGGGGGGCAGGAAGATCTAATTGTTGAAGTTGCCATTGAATTATCAAATAAAAAGTCGAGTGAAATATGATTAGTAATATCCAAAATGATTGTGAAATCGCAGTTTCTATCAATAAGCTTGCAGCTTTAGAACACTTAAAAAACTCTGCTCTTATAGTAACAGGCGGTAGTGGCTTTTTGGGGAGCTGGATTTCTGAAGTTGTTATTTACTTAAATGAATCGCACGCTTTTAATATCAAGCTTTATTTATTATCAAGAAACCCCAAAGTTTTAGATAACCGTATTTCAGCAAAGAATTATGTAAACTTAATTGAGGAAGATGTTCTTGATGTTTGTGAGTTACCAAAAGATGTAAATTATGTGATTCATGCTGCCGCAGACCCTGATAACAGAACACATTCAAAAGACCCGTTGTCTGTTATCAACACGATAGCTCAAGGCACTAATAATGTTTTGTCTGCCTCTATGCGATTAAATGGTTTCAAAAAAATGCTTCATATTAGCTCCGGTTTAGTATCAGGGGTTACAAATGCCAGTCAAAAGGAGATTTCTGAAACCCAAATGAATGGTTTTGATTGTAATTCATCATCTAACATATATGCCGAAGCAAAACGATGCTCTGAATCTATAGTCTCTTCCTATAGGACTCTTTATAAAATGCCTATCACTATTGCCAGACCATTCACCTTTATTGGCCCTTATCAAAAAATAGACAAACCCTGGGCTTTGAATAACTTCATAAGAGACGCTTTTAATGGTGTGCCTATTAGGATATTGGGAAATGAGAATACCAGAAGAAGCTATATTTATGGTTCAGATGCTGCTGTGTGGATGTTAAATATTCTTTTAAATGGAAAGAATGGGACCGCTTACAATGTCGGCGGAGATGTGGGCTATACTCTAAAAGAAATTGCCCAGAAAGTAGCATCTGTTTTTCCAAATCCAATTAAAATTCAAACGGAACTTGCACAAGAAAGTTTCCCACCTGCAAATAGTTTTGTACCAGATACTTCTTTAGCAAAGAATAGTTTAGGATTGAACTATTCCGTTTCTCTTGATGTGGCTATCCAAAAAACGATACACTGGTATTGTCCATGAACTTAAGCAAATAAAGTATCTCTCTAAAAAACAACTGAAACCGAATACTATATATGAATGATAAAATGAATAGCAAAAAATTAATTAGCATTGTCACTCCCTGCTACAATGAAGAAAAAAATATTCAGGAGCTATGCCGAAGAATTAAGAAGGTTTTTGAAAGCTTGAAAATCTATGACTATGAGCATATTTTGATCGATAATGCCTCAACCGATAACACCGTTAAAGTTATAAACGAAATAGCCTCTGTAGATAGAAACGTCAAATATATAGTCAATAGCAGAAATTTTGGCCATTTGAGGTCTCCTCATTATGGACTTCTTCAGGCAAACGGCGATGCTGTAATGCTTATGATGTCAGACCTACAAGACCCTCCGGAGTTAATCCCCCAATTTATTGCAAAATGGGAAGCCGGTAATCAGATAGTTCTTGGTGTAAAAAAAACCAGCAAAGAAAACCCTATTATGTTTGGAATCAGGAAGCTCTACTATAATCTGCTTGATTCAATTTCCAGCATTCATCATGAAAAAAATTATCACGGCTTTGGACTTTATGACAAAAAAATTATGGAAATCATAAAAAGTATTAATGACCCGTATCCATACTTCAGAGGCCTTATTCTTGAATTAGGATTCAATATTGAAAGAGTTTACTACGAACAGCCTAGGAGAAAAAGAGGGTTTACAAAGAATAATTTCTTTACCCTTTACGATATAGCCATGCTTGGTATATGTTCTTATTCTAGAGCCCCAATGCGATTAGCAACTATAGGCGGCTTTATGCTCTCAGCCATAAGCCTTATAATATCAATTATATACTTAATTTTAAAAATCATGTATTGGGATACTTTCCCCAGAGGAGCCGCTCCGTTAGTAATAGGGTTATTCTTTTTTGTCTCAGTTCAACTTTTCTTCATCGGACTCTTGGGTGAATATGTTGGTCTTCTTTTGACTAAAAGTTCTAAATTCCCCATAGTTATTGAGAAAGAAAGAAAAAACTTTGATTAGTAAATTTTACCCGATATCTAAGAGAATAATCAAATGGGAAAAAAGCCTGGACAACTAAGTATTTTTCTCACAGGTGGAACTGGTTTTTTCGGGAAAAACATCCTGAGAAAACTACAGCCTAATGTAAAACTCGCAATTCTTTCCAGAAATCCGGCAAAATTTAAAAGTGAATTCTCTGAATTGGTTGCAACGAATATTTCGTTTATTAAAGGAGATATAAGAGATTTCAAACTTCCTAACGGAATCATGTACGATTATGTCATGCATGGAGCGACGGAAGCTAGCGCCAAACTTGAAAAAGAGAATCCGCAGGAGATGTATTCTGTTATAGTTGACGGAACAAAGAATCTCCTTAAACAAATCAAAGGACGAGGAGTCGAGCGGCTCCTTTTTATAAGCTCGGGTGGCATTTACGGCAGACAACCGCCTGAACTATCTCACATCCCTGAAACCCATCCCCCATCCCCATTAACTTCATATGGCAAAGGTAAGCTTGAAGCTGAGAAATTATGTTTAGAATCAGGTATCCCAAGTGCAATAGCTAGGTGTTTTGCGTTTATAGGACCTTATCTACCATTAGATGCACATTTTGCCATCGGCAACTTTATACTCAACGGACTTAGGAACGAACCTATTATTGTTAAGGGCGATGGAAGTCCATATCGTTCTTATATGTATGCTGATGATTTGGTGGAATGGCTCTGGACTATTTTAATAAAAGGTAAAGCCGGAGAGAGATATAATGTCGGGGCAGAGGAGGCCATCTCTATTGTAGACCTTGCTCGTCTTGTGAGCTCCTGCTTTGATAATAAATCCGAAGTAAGAATTTTAGGAATTCCCACGAATCACGAACCACTAGTCACGAGTAGTCAGCCACGAAATCCAGAATACTATGTTCCTTCCACCCAAAAAGCCCAAAAAGAACTCGGATTAAAGATTAAAGTAGATCTCAAGGAATCGATACTAAACACAATTGAATTTAATAAACGTTCCTAATCCCCAATTCCCTTTACCCTATCCCCTAAATGTTACAGCTTTGTGAAATTCTGATCCATATTGTAGAGGTCTGTAATAAAACCAAAGACTTTTACTACTAAGATACCTCTTTTAGTCAAGATATATCCTCCATCAACTTTTTTGATATTTCCAGCTTTTATTTGTTCGTGCAGTCTTTTTTGTATGGCCTGGTATTTTTGAAAATACTCATTTTCAACAAAATCCTGTATTTCTTTTTCTGTTTTAGGAGTAGGATTATTTTTTAACAAATAGCCAACCATGATTATTGAGTTTGACCTTGCACAATTAAAAGGCACCATTCCGTAGAGGTTATAGTTGAAGAAGAATAGAAGCAGAAGAATCAAAGCTATGTCACGATAAGTCAGTATGTTTATGTAAATTGATGTTCTCTTCAGTATAATCAGGGCGATTAGGGCTATCAGACATATAATTAAGAGTAAGGCTATTGAACCTACAAGTGGTATAGATTGAGCGTCTATAAAATTTATCCGGAACGAAGAAATATAGAGAATAGTTCCTGTTATTAGCATTATCACATATAATGTTGCCAACTTCAAAAAGGTTTTGACCATATTTTTATATCCTTTGATGATATTGACTAAGCACTATCCACGACTCTATTCCCTGAGTTTATACACAGCAGACTTATCTTCATAAGGCTGCTTCACTTCTTCCAGATAAGGGCATACGGAAAGGGCATTTGTAGCATTTACATTCTCTCTTTCCACTACTATTAAAGAGACATCATTTGCCTTCATCTGATTAACTGAAGGAAGTATGATCTTAGGGCTTTTATTATTAACATCTCCTATCCCAATCCATTCAGCATTCGCCCAATAACTGAACTGCGGTTCATCAGATACCAGTATTAACTTATTACCATGGGCGAACTCATTTTTATGTGAATCAATCCATTCTCCTGTAAGCCTATAGAACGCATCTCCTCTGGAGAAAGCCTGATCTAATCCATTATTAATTTGGAAAATCAAAACTATAATAAGTACCCATACGGCTATCTTTTGCAACTTAACCTTCTTCAATAGATCATAGGCGAATATCAACCCAATCAAAGTAAAAGGCATCAATAATAAAGAGTCTCCCGTAAAATATCTTGGGGTAACAGCAGTAACAAACATTAATACTCCGCTGCATAGTACTATAAAAAGGGGAGCCATCATTTCAAAACTAAATTTCCGGCGAATTATGATGAATACCAAACCTATACCACACAAAATCAAGTATACTTCGTAAGCTCCGCGTGAAAAGCATGTTAAAAAGTCTTTATAATAAGCTAAACTCGTTATTTTATCTTTTATATCTATATGTCCTATAGGGGATTCATTATCTGATAAATCGGAAAGGTTTTTAATGTCGCTAACATTTTTAAAGTCATTGCCTTGTTCGCTTTTAGTAATTTGGTGCGATGATCTTTGTGTAATGTCAAAAAAAGATGCCACCCTGCCATCAACAAAAGGGTAACCAGTCGCTTTATATACTTGTATTAATCTCGGAGAAAGAAATAGAACGAAGAAAAACAGACAAATCATAAATGGTTTTATAAAGCTTATAATAGTTTTAGTAGAAAATGGTTTTTCTTCTCTGAAGTAAAAAATTATGGATAAAACAAAAAAGATTAACACATAAGCTATTCCTTCTCCGCGAACTAAACTTAAACCAGCAAGTGATATACCTAGTAAAGCAGCTTTATATGATTGCTTTTTCTGGAAAAAACTCATGATTAGAGTTAAGGAAGATATTATAAAAAAATTCCTTCCCTGATCTAGATATCCGGTGCAGCCCCAACGGATAATCTTTGGAGTTGTTACATACAGTAAACACCCTAGCAAAGGGATATTGATATTATCTTTAAAAAAATATTTCAGGAAATAATATATTGGAAAGACAGCTAAAATGTAAAATAGCGATGATGAAAGCATCAGGGAGCTAAATGGATTTAGTCCGGTAATGCTGCATATAATTCCTCCAATAGCTGGTATTACTACAGGTTGATTCACACTAAAAGCTATGGCCCACTCGTGTCTTGTAAATGCTTTAACCATTAGCAGGTATCTGGCGGCAACATCAATATATGGCTCATTACAGAACACTGCGTATATCGCAGTGATAACGCAGGCTAGCAAAACAATTCCAAACAATAATAAAAGTTCTCTTCTACTCATAGCTGATAGTCCTATAGATAGTGTTACTATTTAATTAGTCCTGGTTAGCAAATAACCCGAGCTGCAGAGCAACAGGGAGCAATTTAATTATACATTTTTATAGATTCATGCCTAGTTAATAGGTTGGATTTTTCGATATTTTAAATGGGTCTTCATACAGCTTTCATTCTTTGCGTCTGGAAATATAATGCTGTTTTGTAGAAGAGTCATGTATTGAAGATTTGCGCCATGGCAACAATGAACTGAAGTAGAAGTATCTACCGTGCTTATAGAACTTCCTAGCCAGTAATAACAAGTTAAATTTGTCTTCTTCCCATCTATAAAACCTATAAAAAAAGATATCATTCCATATAATATAGTTAAGGCTATTCATCTACTCGAAAAGCTTAAATAAATACAGGCATAAAGATTCGGATTGGACTCAAAAATGCTACCAAAAACAATAAGTGGTATCCATAATGAAAAATATAACTGTTTATACTTTAGTCTATAATGAAGAAGCCAGAATTGAAAATCTGCTTAAGAACTTGCTTTGGAGTGATGACATAATTATCTATGATAAGTCATCTACTGACAAAACAAGAGATATCGCAGCAAAATACCCTTGCAGAGTAATAAGGGTTCCTTATTTTGACACTGGCTCAGGTCATACAAAAAACATTGTAAATGATGCTAAAAATGAATGGTTGCTACATTTAAGTTGCTCAGATATCATCCATCCAAGTCTTGTTAGCAAAATGCTGAATTTGATAAATAAAAACAATTTTAATTATGATGTAATAGCTTTTCCATATGTGGTTGGAGCATTAGGAATCTTCGACAAACGATCTCCATGGGACTCTATACCTTTGAAGAAATATCTCTTTAAGAAATCTGTAGCAGTTTCTTCGGAAATTATTCATCAAGAATTGACTTTTAGTTCAGATAAAGTTTATAAAATGGAAAAAAGCAGAACAGAAGCAGTGTTCCATCTTACGCACGAGAATCTGGATACTTTTTTTGAAAGACACATTAGATATACAAAGGCAGAAGCCAAGAAATATAAAACCAGAACTATCGGTTATTGGAAATGTCTGGGGAGATTTTTTGCCGCGATATTCTGGATGATATTTTACAAAAGGGTTTTATTTATGGGGTGGAAGGGATTAGCCCTCTTTTTTGCTTTCCTGTCATATTTTATGATGGAGTTTCTTTTTACATGGGAGAAATTTGATGGGAAGGGAAAAGATGTTTACGATAAACTAAGAGATTCTATGCTTAAAGAATGGGAGAATAACAAGTAATGAAATTTACAAAAATGGCAATCAGTGGAGTGTATATAATTGAACATGACAATTTCTCTGATGAGCGGGGAAGTTTTATTAAGCTCTTTAATGAACAAGTTTTCCTAGAGAATAAAGTCGATTTTAAACTAGCGGAAAGCTACTTCACTGAATCTTTGAATAATGTTCTCAGAGGCATGCATTTTCAGATACCTCAATACGACCATAATAAGATTGCTACTGTAATAAGTGGCAAAGTCCTAGATGTTATTCTTGATATCAGAAAGAGTTCACCAACTTATAAAAAATTTATCACAGTGGAACTCTCAAGGGAGAATAGAAAATCAGTTTATATTCCAAAAGGCTGCGCTCATGGCTTTTTGTCACAGAGTACGCTTTCAATTGTCTTTTATATGACTAGCACAGTTTATTCAGTACAACATGACAAGGGGCTAAGATGGGATAGTTTTGGATTTGAGTGGCCTGTCTTAAATCCTATTATTTCAAAAAGGGATGAGTCTTTCCCTGTCTTTAATGAATATAATACGCCATTTTAAGGGAAAAAGCATATGAAGATATTCATTACTGGTGGAACTGGATATATCGGAAGGAATCTTCTAATAAAATTATTAGAATTAGGTTATTCAGTTACTGTATATGTTAGAAAAACTTCAGATTTAAGTGTTATTAATTCAAAGAAATGCAGAATTTATTATGAAACCGAAGTTAACAACCTCATAGAACATTTTTTAGAAGAAAAATATGATGGTGTAATCCACCTTGCTGCGCTATATGTCAATTCACATAAGCCTGATGACATTAACTCGTTAATTAATTCTAATATTCTGTTTGGAACAAATGTATTGGAAGCAGCATCAAAAACAGATGTAAAATGGTTTTTGAATACTGGAACTCTTTTCCAGCATTTTAATAATAAGCAATATTCTCCAGTCAATTTATATTCTGCAACAAAACAAGCCTTTGAGGACATAGCAAAATTCTATACTGAAACATCTGCTATTTGTTTTAAAACACTAAAACTCAACGATACATTCGGCCCCAATGATCCAAGAAGCAAGATATTCAATTTATTGAACAAAATATCGAAAACAGGCGAAACACTCGAAATGTCAGCAGGAGAGCAAATAATGGACTCCCTTTATATCGATGATGTTATAAGAGCATATCTGATTCTAATCGATATGATGATGAGATCAAAAAATACTTTAACAGAAGATTGTTATGCCGCATACTCTAATGATAAATGTACACTTAAAGAGCTGGTTAATATTTTTGAAAAGGTTACCGGTAGCAGTCTTAAAATAAAATGGGGCTCCAGACCTTATAAAAAAAATGAAGTAATGATCCCGTGTAATAACATTCAAACAGTTCCGGGATGGGCACCATATGTATCAATTGAAAAAGGAATTAAATATTTGCATGAGTACAAATAAACTTCTCTCTATATTAATACCGACATTTAATAGAGTTGAATCTGTTATAGCATTGGTAGAAAGCATAACTTCAAAATATCTAGATAAAATCGAGATTGTTATTGTAGACAATTGTTCGCCAGATAATATCTACTCAGATTTAGAAAAGAAGCTGCCAGATAATAAAGATATAAAACTTTATAGGAATAAGACCAATATAGGAATGGTAAAAAATTTTAATAAATGCATTGAATATGCATCTGGAGAATGGCTCAGCTTAATCTGTTCAGATGATCTATATACAAAAAATGCAATTGATCGAATAGTAACTTTAATTAAGACAATAAAAAAACCAACTCTAATAATCCAGGATCCTACGATTAATAGAGAATATGAGGAAAGTCCATCTGGTGCGGAAACTGTAAAGAAATTGCGATTGCCAATTGCATCTGGCAATGTATGGCATCGGGATATCACTAATAAACTTGGTAGTTTTGATGAAAGAATCAAATATAGTCCTGATGCTGAGCTTTGGCCGAGAATAGCTTTCAATTATCCTGTATTAAAAATAAAGGAACATACTGCAATTTATAATACTACCGCTTCTAATTACGGCTTTCAAACATGGATAAAAGATGATTTTCTTGAACAAACAGAATTGCTTGCGAGGATCAATTTGAATTATTATGGGGATATGAAAGAATCTGAAAAAGAAAACATGATAGATCAAGGCATTAATCAAACAATCATTACTATTTTATACAACACTATTTTTTCAAAAGAGAAATGGCCCATTTTTATAAAATATTTTAAGATTTTTATGATTAGAAATAGAAACATTAAACATTGGATGGGGTTAATAAAAAAAATTTCATATATGTTTAAATTTCACAGAAAGAAATAGACTTTGAATAGGGCAGTAAAAATTAATGAATATCCTAAGCCCCTTAGACTTTTATAAATCTAAAGAGAGTCCAAAAAAATTCTTTGAGTTTTGTATAAGTCAAGGTGAAGTACAACATGTTTAGAGCAATAACAGTACATGCAACTGCCTTAAAACTGTAATTGCGGAATGAAACTGCAATAATCACACCGATGATGCCGATAAGAGCGATTGATAACAGTTTCTTGTTACTGCCCAATCCAAGGAAACTCCCCAGAGATGCGCGCATTTTAAATGCTAGAAATATCAAAATACTTAGATATGACAAAGCTGTTGCAGATGCTGCGCCTGTTATTCCAAACATAGGAACTAAAACAATATTCAGAATAATGTTTATGATATTCCCTGAGATAATTGAGATGGCAACACTCTTCGCATTGTAACCTGCATTGAGCGTACCCATATAAAAACTACCAAGAGAAAAGAATATATTTCCGATGAAAAGTATAATAAGGGCATTTGAAGCCTCAGAGAATTTGGCCGAGAAGAGAAATATAATCAGATATTTTGAAGCAAGAATTATTGTGAAGATAATAGGCCAGAGTAGATAGAGGAAAAACTCTGTTACTACTGCGCATATATCAGATATCTCCTTAAGTTTCCCTTTCTGCCACATTTCAGAAACAATAGGAAGAAAAACTCCCGGAATAACCATCATGCTCTGGGCTATCTGCATGATAGGGAGAGCTACATTGTATAAAGCTACTTCCTGAAGGCTCCTAAAGTATGTAATCATCAATGAGTCGAGATAATACATGGTAGAAAGCCCGGCAGTTGAGATTGCCACCCATTTGCTTAAATGAAAAATAGACTTAAAAGTTTCTCTGTCCCTAAGACATTTAAACTGCGGAATAAATCCTAATCTGCCAACCATAAATGAGAGGATAATAAAAACAATAAAAGCTGATAAAGGGAAAATGATTGCAGGGATAAGTATTTCGTTATTAATCTTTATTGTCAGCAAAACTACCAATATAAGCAAAGGCCCTAATAGCTGATAAATATTTAATTGAGTAAACTTTTTAAGAGCAGTCAATACAGTATATGGAGCGGAAACAATCGAGTTTGAAACCAATATTATAATTATGGCAAAGAATGGGATGATTTTATCGTATTTAAAGAAATCGTTGAGCCAAAACTTGTATGTAAAAACAAGAAGAAGAAACACCGCTAGCGCACAGGAGAACTTTACTGCCAGAAATATTGAATATATCGACTTGGATTTATTTTTATTTCTTTCAGAAATAGATTTTGAGAGAAGGATTGTGGCCGATTGTCCAAGACCTAAATCCAGATAAGCCAAGGAAATCATACACAATGACATTGCGCTATAAAGAAAACCAAAGTCTTCAGTGGATAAATTTAAGGCCAGAGTCCGCCTGACAAAATAGTTAACTATTCCCAGAAACCCCACCCCAATGAAAGATATGACACTACCTTTGATGAAGGCACTGATATGCGATGAATTTTCTTCCTTGTTTTTCATCTTCCTTTGAAGTTACTTTGTGTCCTTCGTGGTTAGAAGATTTAAACACAAAGAGCCACAAGAAATCACTAAGGTTTCCACTAAGTACCACCTAGAATTTTATACACATAATATTGGTCGTTATCTAATATTTTCGTCAAAGATTTATTTTTTGAAAGATTTTTAACGACATAAGAGGGCAAACCATTATAATAATAAGCCCCTTCATATTCATAAGTGAATCTTTTTGTTATAACTATTTCACTAATTCCGTCTTTTTGTAAAGCATTAAGATCATCCAGAATAACATCCATTAAGTATTTATTATTATAAAAAACTGGTCTATCAAGATAATAATAGCCAAGCATAGTTTCTTGCCAAAATATCTTATCTTTTGATGGAATTGATTTTAAATAAGTTAATGTTTCAGAAGTACTTTTATCCATCTGTCCTCGCTTATAAGTATATAGAGAACTAAGAAGAAACTGAAAAATCGATCCTATTATCAATATCGCAAGAATTGATCTTATTTTTCTATAATTAAGATTGGCACATATTACGACAATAATGATCGGGGTTATTATGGCGAAGTATCTAATGGTAACACAATGAAATACGATGCATATAATGGTATATGATATGATGAGAATGAGCTCAATCCAAAACTTCTTTACCAAGCATGATAAAACTTTCTTAGATTTCAAAGCCAATTGAATTAAAAAAACTAATAGTAAAAATAGAACTGCAATTCCAGTCCATTGAAGAAAGTCTGGAATTGGCAGAGAAGAAGCTATGTTTAAAAAAACAATTTTCACTTTTGAACTTGGTGCCGAAGCTGTACCAGGAGGAGTATTGAATAATCTAAGTAAAATATCTAACCTGAAATAGATGTCATACGATATTAAAACTAAAAACATCAGAGCGTACAAAGATATTCGCATCGATGTCTTTAATATTTTCTTTTCATTTTTTAAATATATCAAAACACTGAGAGAAAGAAAAAAAGCTGGCAATATTAGAATTCCTGTGATCTTAGAATAGTAAATTCCTGCGGCAGATAGCGTAGCTAATAGAAAATATTTCTTTCTTAACAGAAAAAACGCGAGTAATACCCAAAAGCAGCACAAGGGATCATAAAAAGTTAGAATAGTTGTTACAGATAAAATCGGCATAGATGCAAGGAAGATAACTGCGAGTTTGCCGGCTCTTCTACTCTTAGAAAGTTCAATAGCATACAAATATGTAAGAACTAGAACTGCGATATAGTATATAGATTGAAATAGCTGTGCGAAGAGATAGTTAAAGCCGCCAAGAAAAATAGAAACTTGTTTCACTATATAAGCCCACATAGGTGGTTCGAATACTGTAATGGATATATTGGGGAAATCTGATTGAATTGGCCTGTGGTCTAATATAAACCATCTTTTAGCTATTATAAGATGAGCCAATCCATCATTAAATTTAGGCACTGTAAAACATGCGCAAAAAAGAATAATTAAGAAAAAGAAAGTGATTATTACCCATATAGGTGTTCTTAAAAGACAATAATATAAATTTTTTAAAATCCTATTTATGTATTGAATCATTTTCAGCCTAATCATGGTTTAATTATAATAATTAGGCCTACGAGCATAATGAAACATCCAGTTAATTGAAGCATAGTCATTCTTTCCTTTAAAAATACCATATCAGCGACAACTACAAAAACATAGGCTATTGTGGTGATAAAAAGAGTAGCTGTTGTGCTAAACCCTGCCATGCGTGGAATTTTAAGAAGGAAGCTATTAATCATTACAAAGGTTATCCTTGCTAAAATAGCGCATATCACGGCAGTAATAAACCGCCAGTCAAACGCAATAGACATTATTTTATTTAATGATAAAAGGTTGCCTGAAAGAAGAGTTCTGTCACCCAAAAGAACAATTGAAAAAGTTGTTAATACAGAAAAGAGTATTGTTAGAAATATTATTATCAACCAGTACATAAAGCTATTTTATGCTTTTATATAAGATTGTTTCTACCAGATCGGGTTTTATTGCCAATAACTCTGTAAGATGCCCACATCTACTGGCAATGTAAAAGACATTTTTATTTTTCATTGTATGACATTGAGTGAAGTTTTGATAAAAAATTTACAATAAATTTATTTCTCCATATTTTTGAAAACATATCCCGATCTTCTTTATTCCTTATACCTCTTATAATAGCTGAGTTCGTTTCAGTGTCTCTATGTACTCTATGAGAAACTAAAATCTTTTTTATATAGCAGAATTTTCCATTTTTTGCAGATAGATTTATCCATGTTTCCCAGTCTAGATTAACTTTATATTTACTTGTAAAAGAAAAGTTGTTCAATTGAGCAAGATTATATGTGACACTAGGACATGATATAGAACATCCGAAAACCAAAATAAGTTTTTTAATAAACTTTGAGGACCAAGATCTTCTAATATAGAAAGGCCATAACAGGATTTTTTTTACTACAAGGTATGGAAGAAAATTATATACACCATTTGTGTTGATTTCGTCACAACCAGTAAAACATATAATAGAGTTATTATCTTTGTGTAAAGATTGTACAACTTTTAATGAGTATTCAGGATAATAGATATCGTCCTGATGAGCAATTGTGCAATATTGGGTTTTGCAATTTGATAGCGCAAAGTTCCAGTCTGAAGCAATTCCATTCTGTTTTTCATTGACATATAGGGGGATTTTGTATTTTTTAGAGATATTTTCCAAAAAGATCGACGGAGTAGATGTAGCAATAATTATAAGACTTTTAACTTTCTGATTAAGTAGAGATTGAATACAATTTTCCAGATAATGGCTTTCTTTGTAAGCAGGAATCACAAAAGTATGTAGGTCTGATATGTCAGCAGAAATCTTTTTTTTGCCTGCCAAAATTTTGTAGGCTATTAGTATCTTATTTTTTGTAAAATAGTGAATATAATAATGCAGCTTATTTCCATGCTCTTTTGCTATTTCGAGTTCTTCATTGAACTGTTTCTCGAAGTGAGTTTCACTGATTGTTCCTTGGGTTCTTCGAAAAGAGGCCAGATAATCTCTGATATGTATAGCTTTTGAAGCTTTTGCCATCTTGAGCCATAGTTCATAGTCCCAGGCGGCTTTATATTTTTTATTCAGGCTGCCGTTTACATCTTTCCAAAGGCTCATCTTCCAGAATGTGGCTGGCTGATTTATATAATTTTCACAGAGTAAAACATTTCTGCTATAAAAATACCCTAAAATATTTTTATACCAGGTTATGGGCTTTCTGATTTCTCTATTATTATCATCTATAATCTTACATCTGCCATACGACCAATCTTTATCAGGATGCTCATGAAATAAGTCTATGACTTTCTGTAATGCTCCAGGAAGGAAAATGTCATCGGCATTCAGCCAACATCCGATATCGCCAGTTGCCATATTCATTCCGGCATTAATTGCTTCCTGAGGAGACCCATCCTTTTTCGAAACAAGAATAATCTTGTTCCCATACTCTTTAATGATTTCAAGTGTTCTGTCGGTAGAACATCCATCTCGGATTATGTACTCAAGTTCAAAGTCACCTTTCTGGGATAAAACGCTTTCAATGGTTTGTCTTATAAACCTTTCACCATTCTTAACAGCTGTAATCACGCTTATGCGAATTACTTTAGAATTCGATTTTTTAGTTTTTGAATAAAAAGACTCTGTATTGTAATTCATTTTAGGCTTTCTAGGTCTGCCTGAGTCATTATCTTGACAAGTTCTTCAAATTTTACGGTAGGCTCCCAGCCAAGCTTTTTTTTGGCCTTAGCAGGACTACCTAAAAGTTGTTCTACTTCTGTAGGCCTATAGTATCTTGGGTCAATCTTGACGATTATATCTCCTGTCTTCTTATTCCTTCCGATTTCGTCTGCTCCTTTCCCTTCCCAGACTATTGCGATACCAAGATATCCAAAAGATTTTTCAATGAATTCTCTAACCGTATGCATTTCATTTGTGGCGACTACATAGTCATCCGGTTCATCCTGTTGAAGCATCATCCACATCATTTTCACGTAATCAGGCGCATATCCCCAGTCTCTTCGCGAGTCAATATTCCCCATATAAAGGCACTTTTGCAGACCTTTATAAATTCTGGCGGCAGCCATGGTAATCTTACGAGTAACAAATGTTTCGCCTCTTCTTGGAGACTCATGGTTAAAGAGAATACCATTACTTGCATGGAGATTATAGGCCTCTCTATAATTTATAACTATCCAATAGGCATAAAGTTTTGCAACAGCATAAGGAGAACGAGGATAGAAAGGAGTCCTTTCTGTCTGCGGGACTTCCTGCACTTTACCATATAATTCTGAAGTAGAGGCCTGATAGAACCTGGTTTTCATTTTTGATTCTTTTATACCATCAAGCAGCCTTAGAGTGCCAATTGCATCGACCTCAGCTGAATATTCCGGCACTTCAAAAGAAACCTGCACATGTGATTGCGCAGCAAGGTTATAAATTTCATCAGGTTTAATTTTTTCCAGCAAGCGATTTATATTGCTGGAATCGCAGAGATCTCCATGATGCAAAAATAGCTTTACCCCGGTTTCATGCCTGTCTCTATAGAGGTGATCTATCCTCTTAGTATTAAAACTACTTGACCTTCGTATCATACCATGAACTTCATACCCCTTATCTAATAGCAACTCTGCCAAGTAAGAACCATCCTGTCCGGTAATCCCTGTGATTAATGCCTTTTTCATATAAGCAATTACTCCTAGTCTGTTTTATTTCTTATCTAGTACTTCTAGTTTGTTTTTTAATAATGCGATCTCTTGAGCTAATCTTTTGGTCTGTCTGGATCTCATGGTCAGAAGGATAGAAAATTGAAGGCATAGAAGAAGCATGCAAATCAACAATATAAGGAACAGTGTTGCAGGTGCATATTGTATTCCAACAAGAGTTGAAAGATATCCAAGTAATTGAGGCCATGCCGATACTGTTATGAAAATAATTCCAGTTCCAACCCATAATAAAGAATATGCTTCAGAAAGGCGTTTTTTCCTCACCTGCTGAATAACGAATAATAGGAATCCTAAACTTACAATTATAGATACAATGTTAATTCTATTCATAAGTACAGTTAAAGTTAGTAGTTATTGGTTGTCAGTTGATAGTTGGGAATAACAGCCCTATTAATTTGGGACACAAGAGCAAGTGTTTCAGACTTAGGGAATTTTTTTGTTAGCATATAAACTAGATTTACTAATTCCCTAGACCTGAGCCATATTTCAAGTTCGATATACTCCATTTCTATTCTCTAATTATTAACTATTAACCAATAACTATCAACCGTCAGTTTTACTTGTTTGTTCGTGAGGCTGTTATTAGAATTGCAAAAACTACTTTTATCATATAATAAACAGATCTAAGCGCATTAATAGAAGAGGAACCATGCTGTCTCTCCTGCATATTAACGGAGACTTCTGTGATTTCATATCCATTAATACCAAGCAAAGTAATCTCTTCGGGTTCAGGATAGTCAAATGAAGGATAGTTATCGGCAAGATATTCGATAAGTTTCCTATTATAAGCTCTAAATCCGGAAGTTGAGTCAGTTATAGTTCGCCCGATAATGAGCCTATTTAAAAATCTAAAAACATGGATACCCAGTCTGCGGATAGGAGTGGATTTGAAGTTAGATGTGTGATCCGTGCTTGAAGAAATAAAGCGGGAACCAATAGACATATCAGCTTCACCTGAAAATATCGGGGCTAAAACTTTTCTGATCTCTGAAACCGGATGTTGTCCGTCTCCGTCTATTCTAACCAGATAGCTAAAGTTATTCTCCTTGGCATACATAATTCCGGTTTGAATAGCTCCTCCGATACCGAGATTTACCGGCAAGTCAAGGCAAATGGCTTTTTTAGTTTCTCTAATAATCTTTCGACTATTATCAATAGAACAGTCATCAATAGCGACTATTTCAGCATCAGGGAATTCCTTTGAAGCCTGGAGTATAAGATTGCCAATAACCTTTTCCTCATTGTGGCATGGAATTATAATGCAAAGTTTTTTTTCTGACATGGATTTCATTTTACTTATTAACTTTAAATATCAGGATATTATTTGAGAGCCCCGTCGGAATTTCTCTTAAGGTTGATTGAGATTTTAATAAATCAATAGCCTCAGGAGTGCAATCGCGAACATTTGCAATAATCACATTGGGTTTAAGCCACTTATTATTTGGAGTTAGTCTTACTGTCGAAGTACATTTCTTAGCAGGAAAACCTTTCATTACTTCATTAAGAGTCAAACCCTCTTTGCGGAACCCATTTGTAGGGGACACTATATTGAAATGCTCAAAAAGGTTTAATCCCAAATCTACTCCCAATATATAAGCTGTAGGTGTATCCTTTCCTTTAGTAAATTCAGATTCATTTTTCAGTAAAAATTGTCCGGTTTTCTCCCAAGGGAGGCTATCGGAACTACCATAACAATTACCCATTCCATTTATAATCTGAAATATTGCTATTATTAACACCCATATCATTAAAAATTTTTCGAATCTGAATTTTGCTGAAAAATCAACAATTTGTCTGTACCCCATTATTGTAAAAGGCATCATTAGAAGAATGTTAACAAGAAAGTAACGGTAAGTTAAGGCAATTAAGTAAAAAATAACAGCATTTAACAAAACCAACATAATCAAAAGGCTATAATTCAAATTCCATTCACGCCTATAGATAATAAAGAATATTCCTAGAACGGACAAGGCAAAATATAGCTCATAAGATCCACGCACAAAGACGCTGAGGAATTTACTTACATGGGACAATGAAAAATAACCATAATTCGATTCCTGAGCAGAAGTTTCCTGAGAAAGATGTTGATCTTGAGCAATAGCAGTAGCCTGGTTCCTCTCAGATGGCTTATGGAAATAAGATTTTAAGAAATCAGATTGACGCCCATCTAGAGTAGGATATCCAGTGTTAAGATAGTTTTGATACATTCTTGGCGATATAACGACCATCATTACTGCACCAATTACCAGACAGTATATAACTATATTGCTTATGAATTTGAGGTTGATTCTGTATCCATTATCTCTGAAACAAAGTATGACTAACGCAACAAGAGTAAAAATTGCTGAAAGTATACCTTCACCTCTTATAAGAGAAAGTAACCCAAAGGATATGCCTATATAAACCAATTTGATTAATTTCCTGTCTTTGATAAAGCTAAAAATCAAAAAAATGGGCAGTATAAAGAAAAATGATCTGCTCCCTTCCAACATAGGGGAGAAACCGAACCTCAATATCTTTGGTGTAATAATGTAAAATAGAGCCCCCCATGCGGCATATTTTTTTTCCATAAAAAATGATAGCAAACCGTATAGCGGAAATATTGCAAAAACAGATAATGCTGAACTAACAATCAGCATGGATGTTAATGCACCTACACCAAGAATCATTGAAAGAGACCCGGCTATGGCAGTGAATAGTGGAGGAATTAAATCAAAGAAAGCTCTATTCCAATCACAGATAGAAAAGGCATGCGTCATAGGTATATAAGTCAACGCTGCATCGCTATTATAACCTATAAGAAAAATATTAACTATTATAGAGAATATCACACCCAAAATAAAAGTAAGCCACATTACCTTTCTGGGGTTTGAAAAGAAGAAGCAAAGGCCATTAAAAACCAAGTTCATATTCTTTATAATTCGACTCATCAGATTAATTCTCGAAAATATAAGAAACTTTGTCGCTTTTGAAAACCACAAAAACTGTTTTCAAATCTGGACTTAGATAGTAAGTCCATGTTATTTCTGAAAGCGGATTCAACGATTTTGGAGGCGGTCCAAAAACAGCAAGTACCTGTTCTCTTGTCATCCCTACTTTGATTATTCCAGCTTTCATTTCGCTTATTGTAGCAGCGTCCAAATCTTTGAACCTGTCATTCAAATTCTCAGTAGTAAAGGCATTATTAAAAAAAACATCGTCCTTGAGCAAAGTTAACGGATAGTCATTATTTAAGGTGAATTGCCGTATAGTTCCTTTCATCTGGAATACTATGTGTCCACTCTCTGCTTTCATTATATCAATAGGCGTACCGAATGGGATAATGGTCCCTTTGTGATAGTTTAGCGGATTGATATTTGTCGGGTCGGTGTACCAGATGTTATAAGCAAGATATAGCTGCTTCCCTTTCGGCAAATCCATTCCAAATGCATCATATGCATACTCTACTGGATTAGGCGTTTTAGCTAACTGACACCCTGTAGTAAAAATTAAAAAAAACAATATAGTTAATTTAAAAGAAAGATGCCTTATCCAATGCATCGCAAATCCTCTTTAAGTTAAAAACAAGAAATAGTACTTCAATTACAAAAACAATTATCAACAAATCACTCTTCTTTACAAGGGCACTTAGTAATTATCAAGAGTCTAGCAAATTTTTGTATTGATCAACAAGATCAAGCGGTTTGCGATAATTATTAAAAAAATCAAGATCATGGCATTTCAAAAAATGGATCTATCTTATACAGTAATCGATATATATATTCTTAAGAATAATTACAATTTATGCCAAGGATTGCATATGCAACCGAAAATTGCGTTATTATCCAGCCCCTTACTAGGAGACTCAGTCAATTTTTTACTGTTTGCCAATAATTTGTCACTTAATGGTTTTGAAGTTACCGTTTTCTCTAACATCCTCTCATCAATGTCTGATTGGCTTCCGCAGATTAAAGTCAGAGCAATGCCTGATAGACAACATTTGATTGAAGAAACACAGCTCTTTGATCTGGTAATAGCAGACCAGAGAGCTTTGTTCAAACATAGAAAGAATCAATCTCCAGAAGAAATGAATATATTTTCACATAACTTCATATTTTATAATATATTAGGTGATCTTCCATCTAGTTTATACTTCGACCACTCAGAGAGGCTGAAAGAAAAGCTTCCTGAAAACATATTTAAAAAATGTAGTATTATAGCAAAAGGGTTTCAAAATTTCTGTTTAGACTATGAATACACAAAACTTACAATACCTGAAATTAATTATAAGCTCTGTAAAGATTTTTTAAAATTAGATACCGCTGAAAAATCTTGTGGACTGACCCCACCTGTTTCCGCAAACCTTTCCCTCAGTAAACTTAAGAATAAAGTTTTGATTCACCCGTATAGTCCGGATGAGAGGAAAAATTGGCCTATCCAAAAGTTTATTAAATTAGCCAGGTTGCTCACAAAGAACGGGTATGATGTAGCTTTTACTGCTTCACCTCAGGAAAGGAATAGACTCTTCAAAGAAATTCCTGATGGCTTTGAAGCCCCTTTATTTAATAGCATTAGTGATTTAGCTGCCTATATATATGAGTCTAGACTTTTGATCGGAAATGATTCTGGAACAGGACACCTAGCTTCAGCCCTTGGTATCCCGACAATTACGATAAGCAATAAGGGTAGGAAATTTTTATGGCGCCCTGATATTTCAAAAAACATTGTCGTATCGTCGCTTGTAATTAAGATCGGAGGCAATAGAATCTGGAAACCGTTTGTTAGTGTAAAAAGAGTCCTAAAGGCTTTCGATGCTATGATTAATTCGCAAGGTCTATAAAGTAAAAATTTGAGGTTAGAAAAATGGAAATTGCTGTTTGTATTTTGAAATATTTTCCTTATGGAGGATTGGAAAGGGATTGCCTGCAAATGGCAAAGGAATGCCAGAAAAGAGGGCATAAGATAAGAGTTTACACATTTTCATGGGAAGGAGAAATACCTGAAGGATTCGATGTTAGAATAGTTCCTAAAAAAGGGTATACCAGCCATAGCCGCGTAAAGAACTTTTCTGAATGGGTGAAAGCGAATCTGAAAAAACATCCTGTGTCAGCTGTTTTTGGAGTCAATCGCATAGAAGGACTTGATGTCTATTTTGCCGGAGACAACTGCATAAAAGAAAAAGGGTTCGCTGAGAGAAACTTTTTATACAGGCTTACGCCAAGATATAAGGTTTTTACAGAACTGGAAAAAGCCGTTTTTGATAAAGATCTCAATACTCAAATTCTTTACTTAGTCGAACGTCAAAAAAATGAGTACCAGAAGCATTATGAAACTCAGGATGAGAGATTTCATCTTATGCCGGCCGGAATATCACTTGACAGAAAGCGGCCTACTAACGCAGATGAAATAAGAGAAGAAACAAGAAAGCAGTTCGGCTTCAAAGAAACAGATAGAGTTCTTATAGAGGTAGGGTCTGGTTATTTTCGCAAAGGCGTTGATAGAGTCATTATTGCTGTTTCAAGCCTCCCTGAAGAGTTGAGAAAACGGACTTACTATATGCCTGTTGGGTATGAGCAAAAAATGAACCACTTTAAAGACCTAGCTAAGAAGCTCGGGGTAGAAAAGCAGGTTTTATTTTTGGGAGGAAGAAAAGATGTTCCTCAGCTTCTAATGGCATCTGATTTAATGGTACACCCTGCCGTAGACGAAGCGACAGGTACTATCCTGATGGAATCGCTTGCAGCAGGCTTACCCGTCATGTGTTCAGGCACTTGTGGATATGCATGTTATATAGAGAAAACTAATGCAGGAGTTGTTATCCCAGAGCCATTTAAACAGGAAACTTTCAATAAAGAACTTCAAAAAATTTTAACATCTTCAGACCTTAATAAAATGGCTAAAAATGCACTTTATTATGCAGAAAATAGCGATGAACTCTACAGTAGGCCTCAAAAAGCCGCAGATGTAATAGAAGAAGCCATTAGGCGAAAAAGCCAACATGCATAACAGCTCTTATTCGATCAGGAATTAGTTCTTTAGTTTGTTATTTCTATTCTATTGCCTTCAGGGTCAAGAAATGCAGTTTCATAGTACCCGTCTCCTGTTCTTCTCGGGCCATCTAGTATTTCTACGTTATCATTCTTAAGCCTTTCTGTTAATTCATCCACCTCTTCTATTGTTCCTAAAGAAAAAGCTATATGAATTACACCTGTGGCTTGCTTGTAAACATTATTTTTTGACTCTGGTATTTCAGGCTTTTGCATTAGTTCAATACGCGAACCTGATTCAAAATTCAGGAAGTAAGACACAAAATTTTTCTTTGGATTAGTATATTTACTACTAGGTTTTGCATTAAAATGTTTTTCGTAAAAGCTTTTCAACTTTTCTATATCTTTTGCCCAAATAGCTACATGATCTATTCTCATATCATTCTTTTCCTTTGCTAGTATCTTATTCTTGCCAAGCGGTTGGCAAGGTAAATAAGACTAATGGTTATATTTTTTTCTTTTCTTCCAAATTATTAAATTCCCGTCTTCTTCATCAAATCTATTTCCTGTTTTTTCAAAACCGCATTTCTCTAATACTCTGATTGATGAGAAATTTTCAACATTGCTCTCTGCCTTGACGGATATAACGTCTGTAGTGTTAAAAATGTAGGAAATTAAAGTTGATACAGCTTCTGTAGCGTATCCTCTTCTCTGCTGGTCGCTATTAATTCCATAGCCAATCTCAATTTCATTTTCTTCATTTGGCTCGGTTTTGCAGCAAATATCTCCGACAACGAGTCTCTTATTTATATCTATGAGGTTGTAGTTCCAATAAGGCAATATATCAGGATTCTTCCTTCTTCGTTCAATTTCAGAAGGAAATATCCCTAAAGCCGCTCCTGGCCATTCAGCAGGAAAATGTATACTCTCTAAATAGCCATTAACTGGAATATCCTCGTAAAAATCCTTTTCTTTTAGCCTTTTCTCCAATATTTCGATTTTGGGGTTAACCAATAACAGTCTTTCTGAACTTATATATATTTTTTTCATCATTCTTTATCTAACTTTTAATCCACCAGTTCAATTCCGACACTATCAAGCAATCTTACAGCTTCGCAACGACAAAATTTGGCTCTCCTGATTTGATTGAGGTGAATGTTAATATTGTAGTTAATCGCATTAATAAAATTTGCACCTGTAAGATTCGTCTTGTTAAACATACTACCTAAAAAGTCCGTGTAAGTAAAGTTAGCCTCACAAAAATTACCTTCTCTGAAATCTACATTAAACGCTTTGCATTTTTCAATCACTAGTTGTTCCAAATTGAGTCCAAAAAAGGATGAATCGCTAAGAATACAATTATAAAATTTTACAGGGGAGAATAATGCTATTTTAGGCCAAGAGGCTTTTCCCCAATCTACTCCTATAGCTTTACACTCATCAAATGTAACTTCAGAAAACTTGCTGTCATCTATACGTGCAACGCTAAGATTACATTTTGTAAAACAACAACCAACAAAGTTACACCCGTTGAATATCGCCTCGCAAAAATCACATCCATCAAAAATACAATCATCAAACTTCTTGGAGTTAATTTCTTTGGACGCAAGACTCAATTTATTGAATTTGACAGACGAATATTTACTATTTCTATCTTCGAAATTGGTCATTATAATTTTTACTCCTTGTATTTAAAATAACATACTATCCTTGCAAACAATAACCTAACAACTAGAATAATGTTGAAGACTTTATTGAATAGGTAAACACCTACATTTCAAGATGTTTTATTCATATTATGAACATAAAAAACGACAATTATGGAGGTTCCCATGCAAACTTATTTTCCTGAAATAAAAGTCAAAGTCGAGTTCGAAGGAAAAAAATCAAAAAATCCATTGGCATTCAAGCATTATGACGAAAACAAAATCATATGCGGCAAAACCATGAAAGAGCATTTGAGGTTTGCCGTAGCATACTGGCATACGCTCAAAGGAGCCGGAGCAGACATGTTTGGAAGCGGAGTCTGGGAACGCCCATGGAATAAATTCGACAATGATATGGACAATGCAAAAGCTGCAATGGAAGCATCTTTTGAGTTCCTAGTCAAGCTCGGAGCGCCGTATTGGTGTTTTCATGATATAGATATCGCCCCGGCAGGAAAGAATTTCAGTGAAAAATGCAAGAATTTTGAAACTATGGTCGGTGTCGCAAAGTCTCTTCAGAAAAAGACCGGAATAAAGCTCCTATGGGGAACTACTAACGCTTTCTCTCATCCTAGATTTACCCACGGTGCCGCAAGCAATCCTGATGCCCATGTGCTTGCATACGCTGCAGCCCAAGTAAAGCACGCACTTGATGCTACTCTTGAACTTGGAGGAGAAAACTATGTCTTCTGGGGCGGCAGGGAAGGCTACGAAACACTACTTAATACTAACTACAAACACGAACAAGAACAGCTTGCCAAATTCTTCCAAATGGCTGTAGAATACAAGAAAAAGATAGGGTTTAAAGGCTCCTTCCTGATTGAACCAAAACCTAAAGAACCCACTAAGCACCAATATGATTTCGATAGCGCCACAGTCCTTAACTTCCTACGGGAAAACAATTTGATGGAGCACTTTAGACTTAATATCGAAGCTAACCACGCCACCCTTGCAGGGCACACTTTTGAACATGAACTTACAGTTGCTTCAGCCGCAGGAAAACTTGGAAGCCTAGATGCCAATACAGGAGACCCTAATCTTGGCTGGGACACAGACCAGTTCCCGACGTCGCTGTATTCAACGACTTATGCATCACTTGTTATATTAAAACAAGGCGGAATCGCTCCGGGAGGAATTAATTTTGATGCTAAATTAAGACGCGGTTCCTGTGACTTGCTCGATTTGTTCTATGCCCATATTGGAGGAATGGATGCTTTCGCCAGAGGCCTTGAAATAGCAGCAAAACTCATTGAAGACAAAGTGCTTGATAATTTTGTGAAAGAAAGATATTCAAGTTATACCAAAGGCATAGGCAAGCAAATAATGACTGGCAAATCCTCTTTTGAAGCCTGTGAGAAATACATACTCGAAAATGGAGAACCGATATTAAAAAGCGGAAGGCAGGAATACCTTGAAAATATAATAAACGACTATATTGCCAACGCATAAATTAGTCGATCTTGAAAAAGCACTTAAATATTTAGCTATCATATAGATATATTTGATATAAGTTGTATATTATTGCAAGAAAAGATGATAAAAGCAAAAGGAATCTTGCAAATGTTGCCGAAGAAAATATCAGATAACGAGAAGAATCAGGGAGATTTGTTTAAAGTAATGTTAAGAGATGTAGTGGATACTAAGCATTCGCTTGTAACGCTGGCAAATTCTATCAACTGGGAAGCGATTGAGAATAAGATTTCACCACTGTTTTGTTCGAATAACGGCAGGCCTGCATTGCCAGTAAGAATGATAGCAGGGCTTCTTTATTTGAAGAACGCTTACAACCTTGGAGATGGAGCTCTTCTTGCTGCGTGGCTGGAAAATCCCTACTGGCAGTATTTTACAGGAGGAGTATTTTTCGAGCACGAAATACCGTTTGATTCATCTAACATGACCAACTGGAGGAAACGCATAGGAGAAGAAGGGCTTGAGGAACTTCTCAAGGAAATCCTTTCAGCAGCAGTAAGGCTTGGGTTTATCAAGCTATCTGAATTCAAGAAAGTAAATGTTGATACGACAGTACAGGAAAAGAATGTCAGGTTTCCCACAGATTCAAGACTTTATGACAGGCTGAGGGAAAAGCTTGTAAAGGAAGCAAATAGTATCGGAATAGACTTAAGACAGTCGTATGAAAGAGTTGCCAAGAAGGCTCTGCATAAACAAAGTTCGCATGCTCACGGCAATCAGATGAAGAAAGCTAAAAAGCAGACTAAAAAGCTCAAGGTTTACCTTGGCAGGGTAGCAAGAGACATCAGAAGAAAAATGCAAAAATCTAATCCTAAAATGGATAACCTTTTGGCCTTATCAGACAAAGTTCTGACTCAGGAAAGACAAAGCAAGAACAAGATTTACTCAATTCATGAACCAGAGGTTGAGTGCATCAGCAAAGGCAAGGCTCACAAGAAATATGAATTTGGCTGCAAGGTAGGCTTTGTTACGAGTGCTCAATCCAACTGGATACTCGGAGCAATGGCTTTTCATGGTAATCCATACGATGGGCATACGCTAAAAGACAACCTTGAACAAGTTAAAAGGATAACAGGGATTGTTCCTGAGCAGGGAACTTGCGACATGGGCTACAAAGGACATGGATATGATGGAACTTGTACGATCAATATTGTAAACAGATACCGTAAGAAGATCCCAAAAGCAATCAGAAGATGGTGGAAACGCCGTTCAGCCATCGAACCTATAATTGGTCATGTAAAACAGGATAACAGAATGGACTGCAACAGATTAAAAGGCAAACTTGGAGACAAGTTAAATGCAATCCTATCGGCTTGCGGGTTTAACTTCAGAAAATTACTCAGGGCAATAGCCCTATTTTTTGTTTTCGTCCCAAAAACGGCTGTTTTTGCATTTTGGGCAGATGAAAAATGCTATCGGAGACTAACTTTTGCCTCCAATGGTGCTTATAATTTTTAGGTGAATCAAGGAAAAACGGGGTTTTTCAAGATCGACTAAATTAAACAAATATGAAAACAGTATTAGGGATTGATGTAGGCACTCAAAGTGTCAAGACTATATTTTACGATTTTACCATAAAGAGAATTGTAGCCGAATCCTCAGCTCCTCTTGAGTTAATTTCTGCAGATGATGGCACAAGAGCACAAAAGGCGCAATGGTGGATTGATGCTATTAAAGATTGTTTAGCAAAAGTTGATACAAAAATAAAAAACAGCGTACTGGCTATTGGTGTTTCAGGGCAGCAGCACGGATTCGTCCCTCTCGGGAAAGGCGAAAATGTTTTATACGATGTAAAACTCTGGTGCGATACATCAACAAGCGCTGAATGTAAAGAAATCACTTATGCTTGCGGAGGCGAAGACAAGGTTCTCGCGGAATCAGGCAACCTTATTCTTCCAGGCTACACAGCTTCTAAAATCGTTTGGCTAAAAAATAATAAGCCAGAACTATACAAAAAACTGGAAACTATTCTGCTTCCTCACGATTACATAAACTTCTTCCTGACAGGAAACAAAGTAATGGAATACGGAGATGCTTCAGGCACTGGTTTTCTGAACATTAAATCAAGGCAGTGGTCTGAAAAAATTCTTCAGGCCATGGACTCAAAAACTCATCTGATAGATAAACTCCCAAAGCTCATATCATCCGAAATGCCATGCGGGAAAATAAAAACTAATATTGCCCATGAATTGGGACTGCCTAAAGAAACAATCGTCTCTTCAGGCGGCGGTGATAACATGATGGGAGCTATTGGCACCGGAGCTGTAAAAAATGGAATAGTTACCATGAGCCTTGGTACATCAGGCACTCTTTACGGATATTCAGACAAACCCATCACTGATAAATCACTGGCAGGGTTCTGTTCATCGACTGGCGGATACCTTCCACTGCTGTGCACAATGAATTGTACTGTATCGCTAGAACTCTCAAGAGCACTTTTAAACACAAAAATATCCGAACTAGACAAAATTCTTTCTAAGACCAAACCCGGCAGCGAAGGAGTTATAACATTACCTTTTTATAATGGGGAAAGATCTCCTAATCTTCCAAATGGAAAAGGGTGTATACTCGGCCTAAACATGAACAATATGAATAAAGAAAACATTCTCCGTTCTTCTATGGAAGCTGCTATTTTCGGAATGCGTTTCGGGCTCGACAATCTAAGGAAACTGGGATTTAAGCCAAAAGAGATTCGTTTAACCGGAGGCGGCTCAAAAAGCAAAATTTGGAGACAGATGGCATCTGATATATTCAATTTGCCAATTGTAGTCCCTGAAATTCAGGAAGCCGCGGCGTTCGGAGCCGCTTTACAAGCTTTGTGGATTTACAAAAAACACAATCAGCAAGACGTTGATATAGCCGATATAGTAAATGAACATGTCAAGATAGACAATAAAAAAACGCATGCACCTATAAAGAAAAACATAGCTGCCTATCAATCAGCATATTCGAGTTACAACAAATATTTATCTGCACTAGAAACCATTTTCGTATAAAGCCGAAATTCGATTAATAAACTATGAATCCCCAAAAAGACCTTCTTCTGAAAAAGCTAGAATTGGAGGGTTTTCCTGAATTCATTGTAAATGCCTTTTCAAAGATAAACAGGAATGAGTTTGTTAATAGAGAAGATGCCTCTTTAGCATGGAGCGACATACCTCTTCCCTTAGGCTGCAATTCCACAATTTCTCAACCTTATACTATAGCTTTCATGTTAAATTTACTTGAACTCGAAAACAAGGCTAATCTCAGAGTTCTCGAAATCGGGTCTGGTTCAGGATATGTACTTGCTCTCTTAAACTCGATTTTAAAAGATTCCGATTTTTTCGGCATAGAAATAAATCAAGAAGTAGGAAGAATCTCAATCGCTAAACTTCAAAATCATCAAAACATAAAAATCTTTTTACAAAATGGCAAAAACGGTATGCCTAAAGAAGGTCCGTTTGACAGAATTATTATCAGCGCCGCATGCGAAAGCAATCCTTATTATCTTCTTGACCAGCTTACAGATTCGGGAATAATTGTCTCTCCTGTCCTAAGCTCTATAGTTAAAATAAAGAAAACAGAACAGGAATCTGTAGTGCAGGAATTTCCGGGCTTCAGATTTGTTCCTCTCTTGTGATATTCCGCCTATTTCAAAACCTCTCGGAACAATTATATTCTACTAATAGTAAAATTCAGATTTTCCTTTATTTCTTAAAACCACATTTATGATCAGACTTGCAATATTCATAATATCGTATGCGGGAATTGCACTTGGCAGATTCCCGGGGCTTGCCATGGACCGCACAGGCATAGCACTTCTAGGTGCGATAGCCATGGTCGTAGCAGGGCAGCTCAGCCTTCATGATGCTATTTATTCAATAGATATCCCGACAATACTCCTTCTATATTCGCTAATGATAATATCCGCTCAACTAAGGCAGGGCGGATTCTATACATGGTGCGCCCTGAAAATAACAAAAATTATTGGGCAACCAAAAGTTTTTCTACTACTAATGATGACTGTATCAGCCCTTCTCTCTTCCGTCCTTACCAATGACATAATTTGTTTAGCCTTTACTCCTGTAATACTTTTATCCTTAAGCAGCACAAAGCTCAATCCGCTTCCGTTTCTCATAGGTTTAGCAATAGCATCAAACATAGGATCGGCAGCCACAATCATTGGCAACCCTCAGAATATTTTGATTGGGCAGGTAGGAAATTTGCAATTTAAGGATTTTTTCCTCTGGTGTAGTGTTCCTTCTCTGCTTTCACTCATAATAGCCTATTTTTTCATTATCTTTTCCTATAGAAAAAACTTTATCAATAACTCCGGTCAACAGAATTCTTATCACGCTAACATATCTCTTCCATGCCTTGATAAATGGAAAAGCGCAAAAGGCATTCTGGCGGTAACAATTCTTATCATCCTGTTGTTTACTCGTTTCCCAAGAGAACTGTCGGCTATCACCATAGCTGGTGTAATTTTGTGCAGCAGAAAATTTTCTACCAGAGAAATATTCAGATACATAGACTGGAACCTGCTTATTCTTTTTTGTTCACTTTTCATCATTATTGACGGAATATCCACAAGCAAATATCCTGAGCTTTTCATGCATTTTCTATCTTCTACAGGAATAGACCTCAATAATCTGAATATCTTAACTATAGTTTCTGCCCTGATAAGCAACATGTTCAGTAATGTCCCTGCTGTTATTCTTCTTTCGAGAATGCTGCAAACTGATAATACTATCATCTGGTATGTTCTTTCAGTCTCTAGTACTTTTGCTGGTAATTTTATACTGATAGGAAGCATTGCCAATTTGATTGTTGCTGAACAATCTAAAATGTTTGGCATCGAAATCTCATTCAGGAAACATGCGGCAATTGGCATACCTGTGACTATTATGTCTTTGATAGTATTAATATTATGGAGTTATATAACTGTTTCCCTAAAATAAAAAAAGCTTGAAATAAACCTATCATTCTATAATTTTCAGGTTTCTTCCCCTCTTGTAACTTTCTCTATTTCAAAACCACTTAGAACCGCTATATTCTATGAAAAAATAAAAAATCAGATTTGTTTTGAGTAAAATGTTAAAGAACAGCAAAATTGCCATTCATTTTGTTGGAATAGGCGGAATTGGGATGAGTGGATTGTCCCAAATGTACAACTGGGCAGGATTTAAAGTTTCCGGAAGCGACAGAGCCTTGAATAACCCTGAGAATATCGAACTATTCAATAAAATGCGCGCACAAGGCATCAAAATATACCCCCAAGATGGTTCCTTTGTAAAAAATCAAAAACCGGACTTAATCATTTATTCAACAGCTATTGAAAAAGACAATCCCGATTTCATAGCGGGTAATGATATAGAAAAAAAGCACAGGGCTAAAGCATTAGCCGATATAGTTACCCTGATGAAAAACAAAATCTCCGTAGCTGTCTCAGGAAGTTGCGGAAAAACTACAGCTACAGCATGGATCGGCGAAGCTCTTTCTAATTTAGGGTTAGACCCGATAGTTCTAAACGGGGGAATGATAAATAGTTTTTGCAATGATATTTACACAGGGAACTTTAAGCCAGGGATCGGCGAATACTTCATTTATGAGGCAGATGAAAGCGATAAGAGCCTGGTCGCCTTTTCCCCCGATTATTCGGTACTCCTTAATATAGGAACAGACCACTATTCCAAAGAAGAACTCATAGAAGTTTTTGAAAAGTTTCTAAGGAATACAAAAAGAGGTGCAGTTATAGAAAACGAACTTTTCAGTATGCTTTCACCCGATTCTTATGCTCATTTGGAAGTAAAAGTTATTTCACTGAATGACCTAAGTTCGAATCTCTGGAAAATGATTTCTTATCAAGGAGGACTGGAACAAACCGCATCGTTTATCTGCGACAATCAAAATATCAAAATCACGCTTCCCCAACCCGGAGTTCACAACGCCGCAAATGCTTTGTGCGTAGGCGCTGCCATATCGCTTTTACAACCTGATACCAATTTAGACAAAATATTCAAATCTGTCGAACTATTCAGAGGCGTCCACAGACGTTTTGAGCAAAAAGGGGAAATGCCAAGCGGCACTCTAGTCATAGACGATTACGCCCATAATGTTGAAAAGATTGTCTCCTGCATCAGGACAGCTCAGGAAATCACTAAAGGCAATGTCTTTGCGGTTTTTCAGCCTCATGGTTACGGGCCGTTTAAATTCATGAGAGAACCTCTATTTCCCGAACTTGAAAAAACTCTCAGAGAAAATGACAAGTTTCTTTTTCTGCCAGTTTTTTATGCCGGAGGAACAAGCAGTTTTACTCCTAAATCTTCAGAAGTTTGCGAAGAGTATTCCAGCAAGTCCAAAATAAAAAACCGATATAATTACTTTGACTCAAGAGACTCTTCCAGAAATTTTCTCCTGAAAAATACTACGCAAGGTGATATTGTAATTATCATGGGCGCCAGAGATTCCTCACTGGCCTTGTGGGGCGCAGAACTAACTAAACATTAGCAGAATGTCAAATAATATTCCTCCAAATCAGTGGCACAAACTAGGGCCTTTTACGGTGTTTGATATAGAAACTACCGGAATGTCCCCTACCCTTGACAGGATTGTAGAAATAGCCGCCATAAGAGTTGATCTGGATGGGACCGAAAGCCGCTTTCAATCCCTTGTCAACCCGCAATGCACCATTTCCGAACAAGTCATAAGAGTGCATGGGATCACAAACGAAATGGTGAGGGATTGCAAATCTTTCAGAGATGTCGGTATAGAATTTGCAACCTTTGCGTCAAACTCGACTCTCGTAGCCCATAACGCCAGATTTGATTTATCGTTCCTGCAAGAAAGTCTATATCGTTCGGGACACCAGACATGGAAAGGAAAGACTCTTGATTCAATACCTATTATAAAAAGATCTTATCCTGGGCTCCCGAGTTACAGCTTGCAGAATTTAACTAGAAATTTCGGTTTGGAAGCTATAGGCCAAGCTCATAGGGCATATGTGGATGTAGAGTTGACTTTAGAAATTTTCAGGATGGCTATGAAACAATTACTGAGATCTTAGACCTCCGAACACATAAAAATATTAAAGCATAGATCTTATACAGTTTGACATGGATAGAAAGTGAGTTAACTTAAATGCTCTTTATCCCGATCGATATTGAAAATATTGTTTAACATTTCGCTAAGAGAGTATTAAATGAAGTCGTATTTAGCAAAAACAAATGAAATCGAACGCAAGTACATAGTTGTCGATGCCGCTGGCGTACCACTAGGCAGACTTGCAGTTAAAATCGCTAATGCCCTGAGAGGCAAAGATAAGCCAACCTACACACCGCATATTGACACAGGTTCATTCGTTGTAGTCATTAATGCCGAAAAAGTAGTTCTTACAGGCAAAAAAGAAACTGATAAAATATATCAGGATTATTCAGGCTTTAAGAGTGGGCTGAAAGAGCAGACTGCTGAACAGGTAAGGGCAAAGAAACCTGCAAGATTAGTTGAAGACGCAGTTTGGGGCATGCTTCCAAAAGGCAGGCTTGGCAGACAGATATACAAAAAACTGAAAGTCTATGCCGGAGCAGAACACCCACACGAAGCTCAACAACCGCAAGTAGTCTCATTTTCTTAAGTAATTTAATTAAACAGCTTTAGGATAGGATATGGTAAAAGTAGATACTACAAAAGCAACTGGCAGAAGAAAATGTGCCTCTGCTCAGGTAAGAATCAAGTCTGGCACTGGCAAGTGCATCATAAACGAAAGATCTATGGATGAGTATTTCCCATCTGAGATAGCAAGAGGATTTGCTCAGCAGCCTCTGGTTGTTACAGAGATGAAAGGCAAGCTCGACATAGCTGCTACAATCAAAGGCGGCGGTATCATGGGGCAAGCCGGAGCATTAAGGCATGCAATAGCCAGAGCTTTGTGCACTTATGATGAAAAATTCAAAGCCGCTTTAAAATCTGCCGGCTTATTAACTCGTGACCCAAGAGTTAAAGAACGTAAAAAGAGTGGTCAACCTGGAGCTCGTAAGCATTTCCAGTTCTCGAAACGTTAATCCTTTCTGTGGATTTACCAAAGATTCTTTGCTTTCGGGCGAAGAATCTTTTTTTGTTATTATGTGTTAAGCCATCCGAATTCTGATAAGAATCACGCATTATGAAACAAAAATACGCTATATTCGCCAAAGAATTGGACTCAATTGCAAGCAATGGTTTGATGAGAACCCTTAACCCCTTGCCTGCATCTATAGGAAAATTCACATATGACGGAAGGGAAATAATCAATTTATCCTCCAACGACTACCTGGATCTGTCTTTCTCTAACACGCTAGTTAAAAGCGGGATAGAAAGTATCGAAAAATACGGAACCGGAGTAACATCTTCCCGTCTGGTCACCGGACACCTTATGCTGCATGAAGAACTGGAAAAAGCCTTAGCGAAGTTGACTGAATTTGAATCAGCTTTAGTTTTTGGCAGTGGTTTCCTGACCAACCTTGGCGTAGTAAACGCTTTAGCAGATAAAAATGACGAAATCTATGCGGATAAATTAAATCATGCAAGCCTCATTGACGGAGTGTTATTGTCAGGTGCTAAGTCTTTACGATACAAACATAAAGACTTAAACCATCTCGAAATACTTTTAAAGAACTCAAAAACAGCAGGGAAAAAAATAATAATATCAGATTCCGTATTCAGCATGGACGGCGACATTGCCCCTTTAGAGGAACTTTGTAAACTTTCTGAAAAGTATGAAGCTTTCCTTATTGTTGACGAAGCTCACGCCATTGGAGTATTTGGAAATGGAGGAGGCATTTGTCGTATGTTAGCTTCTGAGCATAAACCTGATATTGTACTTGGAACTTTAAGTAAGGCTTTAGGTTCTTATGGCGGGTTCGTCTCTTCCGCAAGGATCATTCAACAATTCCTTATAAACAAAAGCAGAACCTTTATTTATTCTACCGGCCTCCCCCCGTCATGTACCGCTGCTGCTTTAACAGCAATAAAAATACTGAAAGCTGATATGAACCTTGGAGAAAAACTGCTTAGGAACGCAGAATTTTTTCATTCATTATTGAAAAGGTCAGGCTTCCTGATGAATAAATTCGAATCACAAATAATACCTTTAGTAATTGGAGATAATCAAAAGACCCTGGCCTTTTCGGAGAAACTTTTTAAGAGCTATGGGATACGCGCTGTGGCTATTCGCCCGCCGACTGTCTCGATCGGCACTGCCAGGCTAAGATTATCAGTATCTCTAGCTCATACTCAAGAAGATCTGAAAGAGACAGCTGAAAAAATCGAAAAATGCGCAAAAGAGCTTAATATAATATGAAACAATCCGGAATAATTTTGATCTCCGGCTGGGGGTCAGACATTAATGCATGGGAGAAAATAATACCATTACTGGATCAGCCATATTCTTATATTCCATGGTGGAAATGTCTGAGTGATAATACAGAAGAAAATGCGCTTCATCAAATACTGAAATCTGCTGAAAAACCTCTAATCCTTGCCGGCTGGTCACTTGGCGGTATGGCAATACTTTCATCAGGAATCCATTACAATGACAAAATAGCCGGAGCCGTCCTTATCTCTTCAACTGCCAGAATGGTCGAAGACAAAGAATACGAAGGAGTCCCTCTCAATGTATTAAGGGCTATGAAGGCAAGAATTAAAACAGATAAACCCGGACTTATAAATGAATTTGCCAGAATGGCAGACAACAGCAACTCCAATCGAATCATTCAGGACATTTATATCAACACAGCAAAGACAATAGACAACAAACATCTTACATCAGGCCTTTCCTACCTGATGCAAACAGACCTCAAAAACCTTTTTGGAAATATTGATTTCAATGTAAAAATCATTCACGGGACAGATGACCGCATAATCAGACATTCCAATTCCATATTCCTGCATGAGAATCTAAAGAATTCCTCCTTGCATCTGATACCTGATGCCGGACATTTTCTTACATATTACCACCCAGAAATTATCGCAGGTAAAATTAAGGAACTTATAGATTGTCAAATATAGATTTAAAAGCTGTATCAAGGAACTTCTCAGGCGCAGCCGATACTTACAACTATTGGGCAGGTCCCCAAAAAGTAATTGCAGGTGCCCTTGTGAAGAAAATTACCCAAATAATGGAATTGCCGAACAACATTCTCGACATGGGATGCGGCACGGGTTATGTAATTGACCACATACTTAAACACAGAAATACAAACACGATCTGTGGAATTGATATTGCAAAAGGAATGATATCTTATTGTAATGATAAATGGATCAATTCCCCTAATGTCAGTTTCACACACGGCGATATTACCCAGTTTACATCAGAGACTGCGTTTGACCTGATAACATCCAGCTGCGCTTTACAGTGGATCGTTCAAATAGAACAGGCTTTCAAGAATATATTTTCAAATCTAACTGCTAATGGAAATATAGCTTTGGCCATATTAATAGACGGTTCTTTTTATGAACTCCTTGAAAGTTATAAAAAATGTTTCGGTACGCCTATGCAAGGAATAGATTACAGGACAGATTCATTTTATAAGAATATCCTAATAAAAAACGACATCGAAATACTACTTTCAGATACAGAGTCTGTGTATGGATACTATTACGGATATGAAACCCTTAAATATTTTAAAAATATTGGGGCAACGTTCAGGTATAATTGCAATTATACTTCTTTGAGTGTAAAGGATATAAAAGGACTTATCGACGCTTATCAAAGCAGCTATGCCAACAAAGATGGTATGCTGCCTATGTCGCACAAAGTACTTTATTTAATAGGAAGAAAAATATGACTCGCAAAGGAATATTTATTACAGGCACAGATACGGATGTCGGAAAAACTGTTATTACAGGAGGGCTTCTTAACTATTTCTGTTCAAGAGGCTTTCAAGCAGGACTTATGAAAGTAGTTCAGACGGGCTGCATTCAGTCTGAAGATAAACTTATTGCACCTGACCTTGAATTCTCGCTTAAATTGGCAGGTAAGACTTTTAAGGAACAGGAAAAACTGTTCATGTGCCCATATAAATACAAGTTGCCGTGTTCGCCTCATTTAGCTGCTGAAATTGACAGAACAGATTACCCTGATTCAAGCCATATACTTGATTGTTTTGATCAGCTTGCTTCTGAATATTCTCCAATAATAGTCGAAGGTGCCGGCGGCCTGCTTGTCCCGATCAATAAAAAAGAAAAGATGATTGATCTGATAAAGAAACTGGATATTCCAGTCATTCTCGTTTCGAAAACCGAATTGGGGACTTTAAACCATACTCTGCTTTCCTTGAACGCCTTATCCAATGCAGGCCTTACTGTTTTAGGCGTAATTTTCAACAACCCTGCTCCTGTCGACGAACAGGATGCCTATATTATCAAGGATAATATCAAATTCATAGAACACTATGGTAACACTAATGTGCTAGGTGTCATGAAACATGTAAAAGATATTAATTTGAATCACGTCGAAGCAAATGAAGTTTTCAAGAATTGCATAAAGTGTGCCGAATTAGAATCATTGTATGAAAAGTGCCTAGAAAAGAAAATTGAGCTCAATGATATTAAAAAACTAAGAAAAGATGATATCAAATACCTATGGCACCCATATACCGATATAGAAGGTTTTGGCAAATCCGATTTCCCCATAATGAAGAGAGGAGAAGGAGTATTTCTTTATGATCTGGAAGGAAAGAGATATTATGACGGAATTTCTTCCTGGTGGTGCGTAAATTTCGGTCATAGCAGGCTGGAACTTATAAGAGCTATCCAGGAACAATCAGAACAAATGCAGCATTCGATTCTCGGGGGAATCAGCCATTCTGAGGCTATATGCCTATCAAAAAAACTTGCAGATATTACTCCTCATGGGCTAAACCATGCTTATTATGCAGGAGATGGTTCTTCAGCTACCGAGGCTGCATTAAAAATAGCTCTCCAATATTGGTGCAACATAGGGATTAATAACAAGAATAAATTCGTTTGCCTTGAGTCCGGATATCACGGTGATACACTTGGAGCCGTCGGAGTCGGATATGTTGAAACCTTTCATAAGAATTTTGATTCTGTTATAAGTAAATCCTACAGAGCTATTTCCCCACACTGTGCAGAATGCCCTTTCGGCAAGAAGCCCTCGTCATGCAGTATAGAATGCTTCAACTCAATGAAGGATTTGATAACAAAGCATTATAAGAGCATTGCCGCAGCTATCGTTGAACCCTTATGCCAGGGCGCGGCAGGGATAAGAATTTATCCTGAAAAATATTTACAGCAATTAAGGGATTTATGTAATCAATACGGAATCCTGCTTATCGCTGATGAAATCGCTGTAGGTTTCGGAAGAACAGGTTCCATGTTTGCCTGTAACATTGCAGGCATCTCTCCTGACATAATGCTTTTGGGAAAAGGACTGACAGGCGGCTACCTCCCTATGAGCGCTGTTATGGTTACTGATGATATTTATAATTCGTTCAAAAGTAACGACAGGCTAGACAGGACATTATACCATGGCCATACATTTTCCGGAAATCCCATCACATCACATCTGGCTTTAGCCGCTCTCAATTTATATGAAGATTTAAATATTATAAATATTATTCAACCTAGGATCAAACAATTTAAAACCGGCATGGTCGAGATTGGAAAGCATCTGAATAATTCCTACGTCTCCACTTTGGGAATGATCGGAGCAGTACACTTGAATAAGGAAGCAGGCACTGCTTCAAGAGCAAAAAAAATCAGGGATGTGGCTTTGTCAAACGGGCTTATAATCCGGCCTCTTGGCAATACAATATATTTGTGGCCGCCACTTGTTTCTACTGAAGACGAAATTGATGAGATGCTCTCAATACTAAAAGATGCTGTCTTCAAAACAATATAACTTTTAATTAATCTGAAATATGAATAAACAGGAAAAAGAAGACCTTAAACAGGAATGCATAAACCTGCTGAAAAATGACGAATTACTTACACGTCAGGCAAAAGCATTAAAAAAAGAATTTTTCGACAATAAAGTCACATTGTGTACAATAGTTAACGCAAAAAGCGGATTGTGTTCGGAAAACTGTAAATATTGCGCGCAGAGTTCACACTACCAGACTAGCGTAGATACATACCCAATGATGTCAGCTGATGATATTTACAATTATGCCTCAGAATATTCCTCTGAACCAATAGGAAACCTGGGCATTGTTACAAGCGGCCCTTCTTTGAGCGGAAAAGAGCTGGACATAATTTGCGAAGCAATTTTAAAAATTTCTAATGACTGCCGCTTAAATGTTTGCGCATCACTAGGTGATCTTTCTACAGAAAGCTTAAAAAAGCTTAAAAAAGCAGGCTTAAAAAGATATCATCATAACCTGGAAACATCAGAAAGATTCTTCCCTGAAATCTGCACTACGCACACATGGCATGAGAGGGTCAAAACAGTAAAACGGGCCAAAGAGCTTGGACTGCAACTTTGTTCCGGCGGCCTTTTCGGGCTTGGCGAAACATGGGAAGACAGAATTGATTTAGCAATCACATTGAGAGAACTAAAACCAGACTGCGTCCCTATAAACTTTCTTAATGCAATTGAAGGGACACCATTAGCCTCGCAGAAAAAACTTCACCCTTCTGAAGCTCTGAAAATAATCTCGCTTTACCGGTATATTTTGCCTGATACATCAATACGCATCTGCGGGGGGCGCCCTTCTGTTCTGGGCCATGAACAATACGAGATTTTCAATGCAGGAGCAGATGCCATGATGACAGGAAATTATCTGACTACGTTCGGTATATCACCTGAAAAAGATATATCTGTTATCAGGGAACTTGGTTTGGAACTAATATAAAAGTGAATAGTTAAAATATTTCTTATTTGATAATATGGAGGGAATATAATGAAAAAAATCAGAGCAGGCATAATTGGCGCATCGGGATATTCCGGAGAAGAACTTATCAGGCTACTCCTTAGGCATCCTGACTGCGAAATAAGTTTTATCACTTCCAGAGGTTATGCAGATAGGGACTTGGGCGATGTATTTCCCAGATTCTCTAATCTAGGTTTAAAGTTTATTGAACCTAACATGGAGAAAATTAAAGCAGCATCAAGTGATATTGTATTTCTGGCCTTGCCTCATGGTCTGGCGACAGAGTTTGCCATCCCCCTGCTCAATACAAATCACAAAATCATTGACATAAGCGCTGATTTTAGGCTCAAAGATAAAGACCAATACAAGAAATACTACAAGGAAGACCACCCTGCCCCTGAACTTCTGAAAACAGCGACATACGGATTGCCGGAATTGTATAGGTCAGAAATTAAAAAAGCCAATCTGATAGCCTGTCCCGGATGTTATCCTACAAGCATAATACTTGCATTAATGCCTTTATTAAAAGAAAAAGTTATTTCTACACAAGGTATCGTCATTTCTTCCGGGAGCGGAGTAAGCGGCGCAGGAAGGAAAGTAGACCTGCCTTATATATATCCCGAGTGCAATGAGAGTTTCAGAGCCTATTCGGTAGTCAGACACAGGCATTTGCCGGAAATTGAACAGGAACTTGCTAGTGCCGCAGGTGTAAATAACCTCCGCGTAAATTTCATTCCGCACCTTGTCCCCATGAATAGAGGGATGAACTCAACAATTATAGCAGATGCAAATATAACAGATTCGTCGGCTATCAGACAAGCCTATTCCAAATATTATGATGAGGAACAATTCATAAGAATTCTTTCAGCATCGAAATTACCCGACACAAAAAATGTTTCAATGACGAACTTTTGCGAAATCGGCTTTGTATATGATGAACACACGGGCAAACTCATAGTGGCGTCCGCAATAGATAATCTTACCAAAGGCGCCTCTGGACAGGCTGTTCAATGTATGAACATCATGTTTGGCCTTAAAGAAAATACAGGCCTCTATTAGGCAAGAGTTCTTTGAACAGCCTCGGCGGCATTGTCGCTGGCCTGATGTTTTCCATAAGTAAGCATATTATCAGTGAGATTATCCAGTTCGGATATTACATATTCCCTTCTTTCGCCTCCCGGGAGAATTCTTTCTATGGCTTCAGCCAATGCTTTTGGCGTACCGTTATTCTGTTGAAATTCCTCATATATCGTCTTATTGGCTATAATATTAGGCATGACAAACGAATTCCTGAAGAGAGTTATGATCATCTTGGCAATTATATACGTTATAGGATTAAGTTTGTAATAGACTACCAAAGGAATTCCGACTATAGTTGCTTCTACAGTTACAGTCCCGGATTTAGACAGCCCTGTACCACACTCCTGCAATAACTTAAGATTGTTTCCACACTCTATTTCAAAAGGAAGCTCAATTTTTCTATCAGCAATAAACTGTTCTGATATTTCTCTGATCCTTTTTTCTATGGATGGACGGGCAGCCGAAATCTTTAGCTTCAAATGAGGATGTTTCTTTTTTATCAGCAACGCCGTTTCAAGGAGTGGAACAAGGACTCTGTTTATTTCGCTGAACCTGCTGCCAGGTAAAATCAGCAATTTATCCATATCCCTCTTTATATCAGGGTCGAGTTTATGTTTAACTATATCAACTAATGGATGCCCCACAAACTCAACATCAAGATTGGTTTTTTCTCTATAGTACTCCACTTCGAAAGGAAATATCACGAGCATCTTTGCGCAATATTCCGCCAGCTTATAAATCCTTTTTTTTCCCCACGCCCAAATCTGCGGGCTTACATACCAGATAACTTTGATGTTTCTCTTATGCATCTGTTTGGCAAATCTAAGATTAAACCCGGGATAGTCTATCAAAATGACGGCATCAGGCCGTTCTTCCTCGGCTTTCCTGACAAGAAATTTAAAAATACTAATGAACTTGAAAATGCTTTTCAACACTTCAATCAAGCCCACCACTCCCAGTTCGGTAGAATCGATAATAATGTTTACTCCGGCATCCTTCATAGCTTTGCCGCCCATACCGGAAATAGATACATTCCCTGAATAAATTTTAATCAAAGACTTGGCAAGCTCTGCACCATATACGTCTCCTGATGTCTCGCCTGCAAATATCCAAATATTTTTCTTTTCGCTCATAGTCGTCCTCTCCATGCTTCTTAGTATCCCAAGCCTCCATACATATAATAGAAACTCCCGGGCTGAATCGAACTTTCCTTTTTAAAGCCGGGTATTTCCATGTTTATTTTGAAATTTTTAAACATAAGCCTGCTAAGAAGTTGTTCGAATGTAAAGTTTTCTTCATATCTAACTACCTGAACATCGTTCTTGTCCAGTTTAGCTAACAAAATTGCCTTATCCAAAGCATCGCTATAATAGCCCAACTGATCCACAAGCCCAAGTTCAAGAGCCTCTTGCCCGGAAAAAATCCTGCCGTCTCCTATTTCGGACTTTTTAATGTATTCAGGCGTCAGTTTTTTATTCTTTGAAATTCTTCCATGAGAAACGATTCCTACAAATACATTATACGATTCATCTACCATATTCTTCAAGATTTGTTCTTCAGGAACAGTAGTAGGCCTTGCGGGATTCAACAAATCTTTAAATTCCCCCGTTTTATAAACCTCATCCTTCACTCCGATTTTCCCTAAAAGGTCGTAGAGTTTATAACTGTTTATTATTACTCCAATACTGCCTGTGATAGATAATCTCCCTGATACTATCCAATCAGACTGAGCTGAAATATAATAACCGCCGCTTGCTGCCATAGAATCAAATAATGCTACAACCGGCTTTTTGGTAGCCTTAAAGTTAGAGATGTAATTATATATCTTATCTGCTGCCGAGACTTCTCCTCCCGGAGAGTTTATCTCAAGTATGACAGCCTTGACTTCCGGGTCTATTTGAGCTGAATAAATTTGGTTCGCGATGTAATCTGCATTCGCAATATTTTCCCATGAATCGGGCCCATTGGCAATAATACCATTGACACCGATAACTGCTATTTTATTAAGTGAGTTCTGGTTACCTGAGGCGTAAACCTGTTCTACGCTCTCGCTGGAATACAAGTTAACATCCTTTTTTTCTGTCTTCAAAATGCTGCCTAATATAATTAATCCGATAAACACAGCCAAAACACAAATTATTACCTTAAAAAAACATCCTAACTTTTTCTTCTCCTTAGGAAGTTTTTCTCCTAAATCGCGATTATCCATAACAATCCTTATATGTTTGATTTAGACTAGAGAATGATGATATTTTCATTATTCTCTCATTCAAAGAAACCATTAAATTACTATTATTTCTTCTGAAAGTATCGGCCTTCTTATTATCGCATAGAAAAAAGAGGCGGCAATGCAAAGGACTCCGCTTACTATAAAAACTATATTATAATCATTCGTATATTGGAGTATTATTCCTGTTCCAATAGGTGCCAGAGCACCCCCGACAAAATTTGCAAAATTCTGTATTCCGCCAAAAGTGCCAACAGCTTCTTTCGGAGTAATATCCCCAACCAATGCCCACAGCACTCCTACTCGTGCGGAGACTGCAAATGTACTGATAGTAAAAAGCATCACAACTACACTTAAACTGCTGACGTAATTTATAGGAATTACTGTAATCCCTGCTAGCAGGCACCCTCCCACAGCAGGAATTAATCTTGCTTTGATGACACTCATTCCTCTTTTAATAAGAATATCAGATATATAGCCTCCTACAGGCACGGCAATGACTCCTGCAATAAAAGGAATTGCAGTAGCCCATCCGGCACTTTTCAGACTAAGGTGCTTTTCCTCTATCAAATATGTAGGAAGCCAGGTAAAATAGAGCCAAAATACATAAGAGCTGCCTATATTTCCAAGGTTAAACAACCATGATGTAGGGTGATTAAACAATTTCCAACTACTGAATTTTTTGGTTTTGTTTTCATGTTCGGTTCTATATTCCTGAATAACGTATTGTTCATCATCTTTCTGGTAAAATTTAATCCAAAGGAAAACAACTAACACACCCAGTATGCCAAGAGCAATAAACATGCCTCTCCAGCCAAGGTAGATAATTAAAAATGTTAGCAGAGGCGGGGCAAAACCATTGGCTATCTTCGGCCCTAAGTTAATCACAGAAGATGCAGTCCCGCGTTCCTTTGGTGTAAAGTAACGTTGCGTTATCTTTCCTCCTATAATAAAAAACGGCGCTTCTGTAATACCTAGAATAACTCTGGCAATATACATAGTTACAAAACCGATGGCAAAACCACCGGCGAATGTTGCCAAAGACCAAAGAACCAAAGACCATATAAATATTTTATTTATGCCGAGTTTATCTATCAGCCACCCGGCAGGAAGATTCGCCAAAGCATATGGCCACATAAATGCCGAAAGTAGGAAACCTACCTGAATATCAGTCATCCCGAATTCAGCTCTTATGGTAGTATTTGCCATACTCAGATTAACTCTGTCAAGGTAGTTTATAACTGATCCGAGCAACATTATAAGAACAAGCATCCACCTATAATCTAATCCCCAGAATTGGACTTTCTTTCCCTCGGCACCCATAAAAATCACTTCCCTATTTATTGCTATTGATAAATTCTAATAGCAGAAATTATAACAAAAAGTAAGCAAAGCGCTTTTTTATTATAGAAATATGGACAGAAACTTGATTGCTATTCTGTTATTACTTTCCAGTGTCCGCCTTTATCTGAACCTATTCTCTTCAAAAGTCCCTTCTGCTTTAGAAGTTTGAGATTATTTTCAAGAGCTGTTGTACTCATTCCTATAATTGCGGCAAGTTGAGCAATTGTTATGTATGGATTTTCCTTTATTAAAGAAAGCATCCTAAATCTTTTTTTTCCCAATCTATCCCCCAATTTATTTTCAGTTTGGGACTCCAGCCTTGTTGATACAGGTGCTTCACCGGGATACTTCGCTTCGAATCTGAAAATATCCTTATCCTGAACGGTTGGCTCGGCTCCAAAGTAAATCTTCCCGTACCTGGAAAGTTTTCTGAAACCTGAACCAAGCTCTTCTGCTCTGTTTATCTGTCTAAAAAACGAGGCTATTACAGGATTCTTCGGAAAAGGGGAAATATTCGAAAGGTTTACTGTCCCCATCCTATGTGGTTTGTTTCCGTTCTCTAGAAAAACGCTTTCTGCTTCTATAACAAGTTTGGATGGAAACGGATTCAAAAATTCCCTATGAATAAGAGAGTTTGTGATGAGTTCGCGGAAAATGTGGGACCTAAGGCTTATCCTGTCTGTATTTTCCATATAGAAAGGATCAGGAAGGTGTTTTTCTACAAATGCCATCAACCTTTCGTAACTCTCGATAAGGTTAGTTGTTATAATATCTCTGTCATCATACCTTTCTCTGTCAGTTCTGCGTAAAACAGCATCAGTACGGTGATGAGGCAAAACTGAAAGTATAGTCTCGTCTTTACCGAGAAGCAGTATTGCCGCGAGAGTGAATCCTTCTTTTCCTGACAGGAAATCTTTCTGATAAAGCCTGGCGCTTTTTAACATTTCTTCATCGGCCATACTCGACCAAATATGATCCCTATTCTGCAAAAGAGCCAACTTTCTTGCCCTCTGAATAAGATCTATTCTAAGATCCTCTATCGTAACGAATGGATAGACTTTATTTTCTGAGTAACTTGTCTGCTTTCTATTGTATAGATCGCTGACCAACGTTGTGTTATCGGTTATATCAAAGTCTCCATTGTCATTACGGTCGAATATCCTATTGGCATAACGATGAACCTGAGAGCTTTCAGGAACATATATATATAGCAGAGGTTTTCCTTCATATCTGACTTCTTCGATCGAAAGGGAAAATACAGGATTTACATTCAGTGCATTACTGAGCCCACAAATAAATTCAGATTTGATTTCAGGAATTTTTCCCTCTTCCAGTCCGGCTACTTCACCTCTATCCGTAACACCGATAAGAATTTCTCCTCCATATCGATTAAGAAAAGCACAAACTGTTTTAAAAAGGCTGTTTATGTCTTTCAATCCGAATTCTTCAAATTCTACCGAAATCCCTTCACCTTTTTTTATCAATCTATTTACGATTAAATCATTCATAATGCTTCAGTCGCGAACACTATTCCCCGATTTCATAATATTTTTTCAAAGATAGCTCTATAGAAAATAATCACAATACATTGTTGCTGTATTTTAATCCTGATTCCTTAATGTTTTTTATATCCCCCGCTTTTTAAAAGCTCTATCGTTTAGGATACGATTCTACAGCATCAGCATTATTTACTCGTTAGTCAATGCAAATTAACATCTATGTCAATTATTTAAGATAATAAAAAAGATTAATTGCCCTATAAAACCCTCATAAGATAAACTTGGACTAAGAAAGATTAAAGGCTGCAGGTTCCCAAAATGGAAGAACCCAACAAAAAATCTCTCGCGATTAACTAAAAAAACTAAAATAAAAAATAAACAGAAAAATCAAATCAGGGGGTAAATATGAGAACAAAACAAAAAACAATAAACTGTTTAATCGGAGTCATACTGGGATTCTGCATATTATTTATGTCATCGCCGCAAGCCTTGGCAAGCGCAAATTTTACGTCTTACACTAGCAGCAATGGAACGACATACACCTATGACAAAAAACCTCTTGGGTGCAACTACACATCTAAAGCACAGATAAATCTTTGCAACGACGGGAAGGACTGGGCAATGTCAACCACTGTTACCAGCTATGATATGCCTTCGGGGGCATTGCAAATAAATGGAACAACTACTCTATCAGACTTTAATCTGCTAAGCGGTTTTACAGGAGGGACATTTATCATCGCAAAGGACAGTTGTGGTTTTGCCATTTGCATCCTGAATGCAAAAATGAACAGCATATTGGACCAAGCATTTGCAACAAATGAGGATGCAGAAGTTTACGGCTGGGGTGTCAATCCGGGAAAACTTAGTTTTTACAGATGGAAACCTTATATAAAACCATACGTAAGAACATGTTCATGGCAGGCTGTAATTCCCTCATATATCATGAATTTCAATCCTACGATCACTATAGTGCAATGCCATACTCCTTCAAACAGGGCATTAAGGGAACTGAACGATATAGCCAAATACGCACTGAGTTTTGTAGAAATGAATGGAATCAATATTGCAGTCTTGGTTATTAAAGCCCAAAGCAACACCTTGACTTTCAACGATATTGCAATGTTTTCTGAAAATGTCGTTACCTGGGCTCAGATAGAAAAACTAATCACTTCTGAACAGGCTAACGCCGTGATAAATATCATTGCCGCCATTGATTCTCTTGTAGGGCCATGGCAGATTGGAAGCGTATCTACAAACTATGCCGATATGATAAACCTCGCCTATTCTATAGAGCAGCTTGTAAACAATGGAAGTATTGCCAATGTTCAAAACATGCTCTCCTCACTTGAAAATCTGATAGAAAACCATCAATCATCTGATATCGAACAAATAGGCATAATTTTATCTAATCTGAAAGTACTTTTAAATAATAAGCTCAACACAAGCCAGAAGGCATCCTTTGACCGTGCAATCACCATTATCGGCACTATAGATAACCTCCCGATAAGCATTGTACTGAAACATAGCGATATTGTATTTAGCGCAATATCCATATCTTTGAAGCTGTATACTTCCAGCAGTAACGGGACTCTGACAGCAAGCGTTGTCGAATCTAATCTTACTCCATTGTTTATAAAGATCGGCACAGCTATCAAGAGTGAGTATGGTTCAGCCTCTCAGGCTTCTCTATACTATGATGGACTCAAGGAAATATGGGACAACGTCTTTATTATTATTAAGAATGGAAACAATGGTTGGTCTTCAGACAATTTAACGACAGTAGTAAATTCATTTTATATCTTAATCACTGCCATTGAAAACAAGGAACTCTCATCCACCGCACTTGCACAATTCTCCAACGGTTTGCTGACTATTCTTGATAACAACAATGGCTGGTCTTTTGAGAATGCCCAGGCTTTAGCAAATATTATTGACGGACTTAATGCGTTTGTTTACAACTCAACCCTGATTCAATTAAAAAAGGATATCGAACAATTAGCTAAGTAATCTCTTAAAAATAAGTTGAGACCTCTGATCGAAAAGACTAATTGATCCTTGTCTCTCTGAAAATTCAAAAAGAAAAGTTACATTATGAATATATGCACTACCCGTTTTTGCTAAGACGTGGTTTTCTAAAATAAAAATTCAAAATTGCTCATTGGTTCTTTAGTGAACTTAAAAAGTTTTCATAACATTTAGGGCAGTATGTGTGGGAATACTCCACATTGGAATGCTTCTTTAAGAACTGGTTTATTGTAAGCCACTGATCGCCCTCTTTAGTCCTGAGGCAACAACAGCAAACTATTTTAATATTTTCACACATACTAAAACACCCCTCAGGAAAGGGGGGTGTTACATAATAATTAGTTTTTTATTAGAATAAATCTATAACGGCATCTTTAGCGTACTTAAGAATCTTTCTAGTTTTACGACGGGTTTTCCCGTCGCTCAGTGCTCAGAATTTAAACTCAAAGCTTCTTAGTTTTCTCTATAGGCAACTTCTCCGAGGATTGCCTGGTCAAGCCCTTCGGCTTCGATCGTGTCAGGCACGCGAACTGAAACTAGTTTATTTACAATCCAGAGAACGATAAGCGTAGCTACAAAAGCGTAGACTGCTGTTATGACAACTGCGAAGACCTGAATCCAAAGCTGATGAGGGTTACCGTCTAAAAGACCGCTTACTCCATTAATTTCTTTGTAGGCAAAAACTCCTACGAGTATCGAACCGAGTATACCGCCCACTCCGTGAACGCCCCATACATCGAGTGCATCATCCCACCCGATTTTGATTCTGATCCTGACTGCATAGAAACATCCCACTCCAGAAAGAAGGCCGATGATAAACGCTGCCCATGACGGCACATATCCAGCACAGGGAGTTATTGCCGCAAGCCCTGCCACGGCTCCGGTCATTGCTCCTATCAAACTTGGCCTCTTTTCTCTTATCCACGAAATGGCAAGCCATGTAAGCATCGCTACTGAACCTGAAATATCAGTATTTACAAATGCGTGTGCCGCAATACCGTTTGCGCCGAGAGCGCTTCCTGCATTAAAGCCGAACCATCCGAACCACAATAGTCCTGTACCTAGAGCTACATACATTACATTGTGAGGTTCCAGGCTTTCGCCTGGCTTCACATTTCTTCTTCCCACATAAATTACTGAAGCCAGCGCTGCCATTCCAGCGCTTACATGTACTACTATGCCTCCTGCGAAGTCAACCACTCCCATTTTCTGGAGAAAACCACCGCCCCAAATAGAATGAGTAAAAGGTATATACACAAGAAAACTCCAGAAAACAAGGAATACCAAATAACCTTTGAATGTAACTCTGTCAGCAAATGCGCCTGTTATCAAAGCAGGGGTAATGACTGCAAACATTTCCTGATATGAAAAAAAAGTCAGAAAAGGTATAGTGCTTCCATGATTTGGATTAGGAGAAAACCCGACATTGTTGAGCATAAAGTATTGAGCGATATTCCCGATAACTCCATCTCCTTTCCCAAAAGCCAGACTAAAACCGCAAATAACCCATATTGTTGTTACCACGCCCATTGCAATAAAATTTTGCATCATTATGGTCAGTACATTTTTCCTTCGTACAAGTCCTCCGTAGAAGAAAGCCAATCCCGGTGTCATGAGGCATACGAGAGCAGCGCTTATTAAAACAAAAGCTGTATCTCCAGGGCTAATCTGTCCCATAGCAGTTATCCTATTTAGATATTAAAATTAAAGTTTCGGATTCACAGTCATCCCATAAGATGGGAAAATTTTGAAAACTGATGGATTGCAAGCAATGTAGCAAAAACACGAACATTAGCGCTTAACTTTTGCTATACTTATTTCTTTTTCTCAGGCTCTCTTCTTTTTAGAACGCCTGCTTCCACCAGTTGATCAATAAGCTTCTGCATAGTGTTAAACATAGCAAGAAAACCATCCGGAGGCATAATAATTCTTTGTTTCTCAACTATATCAGGTTCTTTCCCGCTTTCTGATGGTTCGTAACTGATTAAATCGAATCTTACCATTCCTTTTACGAAATGAATTTTACCGATTCCGTCTACATAAACTTCTTCTCTGCAACTCATAATAACTCCTTTTTTGCTATTGATTCCTATTTTATTAATTTGCAACAATGTCATTAATTTTTCAGTTTCTTGTTTATAAATATTACGCTTGGCCTGCTGCAATAGTATCAAGATAAATATCTGTGCTGGTTTTGAATAGTGCATGCTTATCAAGTTTAACGCTATATAAACTTTCTCCGTCCGTAATTCCTGCAATCATTGCCAGATAGTCATTTGTTTTATCAAATATCATAGCTGTTTCATCTCCTTCCTGTTCATCACCATCTCCTCCTGTCGTGGTGTCATCATCATAGCGTGCATTATTGACAGACGCGCGCTCAAAGTTTAGAGGCTTGTCGACTTTATGGTCATACACATTTTCAGTATCAGGATTGAAGACATCTTCCTTGGAGAAATTGACACTTGTCGAATCTTCGAGATGTTGTGTGGTACTGCCGTTTATTATTTTTCCATTCAAAGTAACCACTCCGAAATCATAAGTAGGATGGGATGAACTATTAGAAGGTTCGCCTGTAGAATCATCTATTATCGAGGTGATAGTTGCGTCATTCATACCTGACTCTCTTCTTGCTGCTGCAACTACAGTAAAGCTATTACTTGTTCCAGTTATGCTTCCATTTGTTGCTGTTATAGCATCTGTCCCTGCCTGCGTTACCGTAACGGAAGTTGTGTTTACTCCAGATACAAATGCTGCTGTTGTCGTCGGCGTAATAGTTGTACTTGTATCGCTCAGGGTCGCTGTTCCGGTATAGCCTGCAGCAACGTTTCCGTACTGGTCATAGGCTGTTATGGTTATTGAAAAGGCACTACCTGCCGTCTGGCCAGCTATCGTCGTGAAGTCAAAGGCTGCGGCCGCTCCTGCAACTACCGTGATGTCGGCATATCCGGTTTTACCGCCGTATGTTGCGCTTACAGTATAGTCATCGGCCGTAGTGTTGTCAAAAAGTCCGCTGTCGGGGGCAGAAGTTTGAGTCCAGATAAATGAGTCCTTATTGCTAGCAATCAGGTTGCCATACTCGTCATAGGCTGAGGCCGTGAATTGCTTGGTTTCACCTGCTGTAATAGTATCACCGTCCGGCGTTACAGTCACATGATCAACTGCTCCTGCTACTACAGTAAAGACATTACTTGTTCCAGTTATGCTTCCATTTGTTGCTGTTATAGCATCGGTCCCTGCCTGCGTTACCGTAACGGAAGTTGTGTTTACTCCAGATACAAATGCTGCTGTTGTCGTCGGCGTAATAGTTGTACTTGTATCGCTCAGGGTCGCTGTTCCGGTATAGCCTGCAGCAACGTTTCCGTACTGGTCATAGGCTGTTATGGTTATTGAAAAGGCACTACCTGCCGTCTGGCCAGCTATCGTCGTGAAGTCAAAGGCTGCGGCCGCTCCTGCAACTACCGTGATGTCGGCATATCCGGTTTTACCGCCGTATGTTGCGCTTACAGTATAGTCATCGGCCGTAGTGTTGTCAAAAAGTCCGCTGTCGGGGGCAGAAGTTTGAGTCCAGATAAATGAGTCCTTATTGCTAGCAATCAGGTTGCCATACTCGTCATAGGCTGAGGCCGTGAATTGCTTGGTCTCACCTGCTGTAATAGTATCACCGTCCGGCGTTACAGTCACATGATCAACTGCTCCTGCTACTACAGTAAAGACATTACTTGTATCGGTTATGAGTCCGTCGGTGGCTGTAATAGCATCTGTCCCTGCCTGTGTTACCGTAACGGAAGTTGTGTTTACTCCAGATACAAATGCTGCTGTTGTCGTCGGCGTAATAGTTGTACTTGTATCGCTCAGGGTCGCTGTTCCGGTATAGCCTGCAGCAATGTTTCCGTACTGGTCATAAGCTGTTATGGTTATTGAAAAGGCACTACCTGCTGTCTGGCCAGCTATCGTTGTAATTTCAAAATAGTCTAGGCTGGCAGCTTCGCCGCCGGTGAATATTCCCAATTCATTTGCAGCTGTTATAGCAAATGAATGCGTAGATATACTAGCTGCACTAAAACCGCTCCAAACGCCTGATGCATATTCTATTCCTTCGATATCCGCTTCAGTTCCAGTCACATCGCTTGCCAGATAAGTACAGCTTACCGTTGCACTGTAGTTGGTAATTCCTGAGGAACTTATATCCCAGTATCTATTCAGATAGTCAGTTGTGCTTGGGTTATCTGCATATTTATCGGCAGTTACAGATATTTCCACATATGCTCCTGCTGAATATGTCCCTGCAGCGAAACTTATGCTGGCCGGTGAATAAGACGCAGTTGATGTACCTGTGTCATATGTTCCCACTGGAAGACTAAAAGTCCCGCTCGTCCCATCTACATATTTCCTTAGTTTGCCAGTGCCAGTGCTGGCTATCATATTCGTGGAAGAACCTGTTCCGCTGATATTGCCTGTAAACCGGAGCACCATATTGTAATTGCCTAATATAAAAATACCGCTTGTAAGGGTAAGGGCGTTTTCTATTGTGACATCTCCTGTAAGCGTTTTAAGTCCTGCTCCATTTGAAACCAACGAGTAGAAGGTTTCTGCGCTTATTTCCTGATCTGCTCCATCAAGCGTGACAGTATATGCTCCAGGCGTAAAGGTTCCCGAGTTGCTCCAGTTGCCGCTTACTGTTATGTCTCCTGAGAGTTCTAAAACAGCTCCAGATGCTATTGAAACATTATTGTAATCAGTAGCGCTTATAAATTTACCGTCATTTACCAAGAGATTATTTGTTACAGCTAAACTTGTTGAAGTTGACGCATCTACTTCTACAGTGGAAGGGTCTCCTGTATTGGCTATCGTAAGATTATAGAACGTACTGCTTCCGCTGATTGTCTGGTCTGCGTTTCCGTCAAAGGTTACCGTATTGTCATTTGTTGTAAATGTCCCTGAATTGCTCCAGCTGCCACTGACAGTGAATGTGCCGGAAGTAGCGTTGAGGGCAGCTCCTAAAGCTATAGTTACATCGCCATTTATATCCCAGGTGCCTGATGAATTTCCTGAATTAAATACGCCTGCATTTACTGTCAGTCCGCCTGTTGTAATGTCATTGCCGTTTGTTACGAAATTGCCGCTGCCTGCTTTTGTTAATGTACCGTCTATTGTCACGGCTGAGGAAATTGTAGTTGCTGCGCTTCCGGCATTAACGGTTAACCCTACTGTAGAAGCTCCGTCTGTTACGCCTCCTGTAAAGGTAATTGCGCTGTCTGTAGTTGTAAATACTGTTGTACTGCCATTATCTGTCAAAGTAACAGCCCCTGTATAGGCCTGTATCCCGGTAGTTGTGATATCAGCCCCTATGGAAGATGTGCCGCTTACTGTCAGGTATTCCAGGCTCGTTGTTGATCCTATAGCCTCTCCGAATACGGCACTTCCTGTTATGGCCAAGCCTTCCTGTCCGGCAGTCGTCCCGTCGATTGTATTATTGAACGTAACTGTTGAACCTGCCAAAACTGTATCTGCTGTCAAGGTGACGGCCCCTGTATAGGCCTGTATCCCGGTAGTTGTGATATCAGCCCCTATGGAAGATGTGCCTCCTACAGTAAATAAACTCAGCGTGCCGGTACTGCCTATGGCTCCATCGATTGCGGCATTCCCCGTTACCGATAATTCATAACCTCCCTGTATTGTGCTGCTGCTTCCTACTGTAAGGTCATTGGATACTGTCACATTGCCTGTCAGAGTCTTGGCCCCTGTTCCTGATGTCGTCAGATTATAGAAAGTCTCAGTTCCTATATTTTGTGCTGACCCGTCAAAGTTAACTGTGCTGTTCCTTTCTGTAAACGAACCGCTGTCTGCCCAGTTGCCGCTTACTGTAAATGTCCCTTCTGTGGCTATCAATGTCCCTGAGGCCCCGATTGATACATTCCCGTTTATATCCCATGTTCCATTTGATGAACCTGCGTTGAACGTTCCTGCCGTTACCGTCAGGCCGCCTGTTGTAACGCCATTGCCGTTTGTTACGAAATTGCCGCTGCCTGCTTTTGTTAATGTACCGTCTATTGTCACGGCTGAGGAAATTGTAGTTGCTGCGCTTCCGGCATTAACGGTTAACCCTACTGTAGAAGCTCCGTCTGTTACGCCTCCTGTAAAGGTAATTGCGCTGTTTGTAGTTGTAAATGTTGTCGTATTGCCAGCATCTGTCAAGGTAACAGCGCCTGTGTAAGTTTGTACTCCCGCAGTTGTAATATTTGCCCCTATGGAAGATGTGCCGCTTACTGTCAGGTATTTCAGGCTCGTTGTTGCTCCTATAGCCTCTCCGAATACGGCACTTCCTGTTATGGCCAAGCCTTCCTGTCCGGCAGTCGTCCCGTCGATTGTATTATTGAACGTAACTGTTGAACCTGCCAAAACTGTATCTGCTGTCAAGGTGACGGCCCCTGTATAGGCCTGTATCCCGGTAGTTGTGATATCAGCCCCTATGGAAGATGTGCCTCCTACAGTAAATAAACTCAGCGTGTCGGTACTGCCTATGGCTCCATCGATTGCGGCATTCCCCGTTACCGATAATTCATAACCTCCCTGTATTGTGCTGCTGCTTCCTACTGTAAGGTCATTGGATACTGTCACATTGCCTGTCAGGGTCTTGGCCCCTGTTCCTGATGTCGTCAGATTATAGAAAGTCTCAGTTCCTATGTTTCGTGCTGACCCGTCAAAGTTAACTGTGCTGTTCCTTTCTGTAAACGAACCGCTGTCTGCCCAGTTGCCGCTTACTGTAAATGTCCCTTCTGTGGCTATCAATGTCCCTGAGGCCCCGATTGATACATTCCCGTTTATATCCCATGTTCCATTTGATGAACCTGAATTGAACGTTCCTGCATTTACCGTCAGGCCGCCTGTTGTAATGTCATTGCCGTTTGTTACGAAATTGCCGCTGCCTTCTTTTGTTAATATACTGTCTATTGTCACGGCTGAGGAAATTGTAGTTGCTGCGCTTCCGGCATTTACAGTCAATCCTACGGAAGATGTTCCATCAGTAACCCCTCCTGTAAAGGTAATTGCGCTGTTTGTAGTTGTAAATGTTGTCGTATTTCCGTCATCTGTTAAGGTAACAGCACCCGTGTATGCCTGAACTCCCGTAGTTGTTACATTAGCGCCTATGGAAGATGTGCCGCTTACTGTCAGGTATTCCAGGCTCGTTGTTGATCCTATAGCCTCTCCGAATACGGCACTTCCTGTTATGGCCAAGCCTTCCTGTCCGGCAGTCGTCCCGTCGATTGTATTATTGAACGTAACTGTTGAACCTGCCAAAACTGTATCTGCTGTCAAGGTGACGGCCCCTGTATAGGCCTGTATCCCGGTAGTTGTGATATCAGCCCCTATGGAAGATGTGCCTCCTACAGTAAATAAACTCAGCGTGCCGGTACTGCCTATGGCTCCATCGATTGCGGCATTCCCCGTTACCGATAATTCATAACCTCCCTGTATTGTGCTGCTGCTTCCTACTGTAAGGTCATTGGATACTGTCACATTGCCTGTCAGGGTCTTGGCCCCTGTTCCTGATGTCGTCAGATTATAGAAAGTCTCAGTTCCTATATTTTGTGCTGACCCGTCAAAGTTAACTGTGCTGTTCCTTTCTGTAAACGAACCGCTGTCTGCCCAGTTGCCGCTTACTGTAAATGTCCCTTCTGTGGCTATCAATGTCCCTGAGGCCCCGATTGATACATTCCCGTTTATATCCCATGTTCCATTTGATGAACCTGCGTTGAACGTTCCTGCCGTTACCGTCAGGCCGCCTGTTGTAACGCCATTGCCGTTTGTTACGAAATTGCCGCTGCCTGCTTTTGTTAATGTACCGTCTATTGTCACGGCTGAGGAAATTGTAGTTGCTGCGCTTCCGGCATTAACGGTTAACCCTACTGTAGAAGCTCCGTCTGTTACGCCTCCTGTAAAGGTAATTGCGCTGTTTGTAGTTGTAAATGTTGTCGTATTGCCAGCATCTGTCAAGGTAACAGCGCCTGTGTAAGTTTGTACTCCCGCAGTTGTAATATTTGCCCCTATGGAAGATGTGCCTCCTACAGTAAATAAACTCAGCGCGCCGGTACTGCCTATGGCTCCATCGATTGCGGCATTCCCCGTTACCGATAATTCATAACCTCCCTGTATTGTGCTGCTGCTTCCTACTGTAAGGTCATTGGATACTGTCACATTGCCTGTCAGGGTCTTGGCCCCTGTTCCTGATGTCGTCAGATTATAGAAAGTCTCAGTTCCTATGTTTTGTGCTGACCCGTCAAAGTTAACTGTGCTGTTCCTTTCTGTAAACAAACCGCTGTCTGCCCAGTTGCCGCTTACTGTAAATGTCCCTTCTGTGGCTATCAATGTCCCTGAGGCCCCGATTGATACATTCCCGTTTATATCCCATGTTCCATTTGATGAACCTGCGTTGAACGTTCCTGCCGTTACCGTCAGGCCGCCTGTTGTAACGCCATTGCCGTTTGTTACGAAATTGCCGCTGCCTGCTTTTGTTAATGTACCGTCTATTGTCACGGCTGAGGAAATTGTAGTTGCTGCGCTTCCGGCATTAACGGTTAACCCTACTGTAGAAGCTCCGTCTGTTACGCCTCCTGTAAAGGTAATTGCGCTGTCTGTAGTTGTAAATACTGTTGTACTGCCATTATCTGTCAAAGTAACAGCCCCTGTATAGGCCTGTATCCCGGTAGTTGTGATATCAGCCCCTATGGAAGATGTGCCGCTTACTGTCAGGTATTTCAGGCTCGTTGTTGCTCCTATAGCCTCTCCGAATACGGCACTTCCTGTTATGGCCAAGCCTTCCTGTCCGGCAGTCGTCCCGTCGATTGTATTATTGAACGTAACTGTTGAACCTGCCAAAACTGTATCTGCTGTCAAGGTGACGGCCCCTGTATAGGCCTGTATCCCGGTAGTTGTGATATCAGCCCCTATGGAAGATGTGCCTCCTACAGTAAATAAACTCAGCGTGTCGGTACTGCCTATGGCTCCATCGATTGCGGCATTCCCCGTTACCGATAATTCATAACCTCCCTGTATTGTGCTGCTGCTTCCTACTGTAAGGTCATTGGATACTGTCACATTGCCTGTCAGGGTCTTGGCCCCTGTTCCTGATGTCGTCAGATTATAGAAAGTCTCAGTTCCTATGTTTTGTGCTGACCCGTCAAAGTTAACTGTGCTGTTCCTTTCTGTAAACGAACCGCTGTCTGCCCAGTTGCCGCTTACTGTAAATGTCCCTTCTGTGGCTATCAATGTCCCTGAGGCCCCGATTGATACATTCCCGTTTATATCCCATGTTCCATTTGATGAACCTGAATTGAACGTTCCTGCATTTACCGTCAGGCCGCCTGTTGTAACGCCATTGCCGTTTGTTACGAAATTGCCGCTGCCTGCTTTTGTTAATGTACCGTCTATTGTCACGGCTGAGGAAATTGTAGTTGCTGCGCTTCCGGCATTAACGGTTAACCCTACTGTAGAAGCTCCGTCTGTTACGCCTCCTGTAAAGGTAATTGCGCTGTCTGTAGTTGTAAATACTGTTGTACTGCCATTATCTGTCAAAGTAACAGCCCCTGTATAGGCCTGTATCCCGGTAGTTGTGATATCAGCCCCTATGGAAGATGTGCCTCCTACAGTAAATAAACTCAGCGTGCCGGTACTGCCTATGGCTCCATCGATTGCGGCATTCCCCGTTACCGATAATTCATAACCTCCCTGTATTGTGCTGCTGCTTCCTACTGTAAGGTCATTGGATACTGTCACATTGCCTGTCAGGGTCTTGGCCCCTGTTCCTGATGTCGTCAGATTATAGAAAGTCTCAGTTCCTATATTTTGTGCTGACCCGTCAAAGTTAACTGTGCTGTTCCTTTCTGTAAACGAACCGCTGTCTGCCCAGTTGCCGCTTACTGTAAATGTCCCTTCTGTGGCTATCAATGTCCCTGAGGCCCCGATTGATACATTCCCGTTTATATCCCATGTTCCATTTGATGAACCTGAATTGAACGTTCCTGCATTTACCGTCAGGCCGCCTGTTGTAATGTCATTGCCGTTTGTTACGAAATTGCCGCTGCCTGCTTTTGTTAATGTACCGTCTATTGTCACGGCTGAGGAAATTGTAGTTGCTGCGCTTCCGGCATTAACGGTTAACCCTACTGTAGAAGCTCCGTCTGTTACGCCTCCTGTAAAGGTAATTGCGCTGTTTGTAGTTGTAAATGTTGTCGTATTGCCAGCATCTGTCAAGGTAACAGCGCCTGTGTAAGTTTGTACTCCCGCAGTTGTAATATTTGCCCCTATGGAAGATGTGCCTCCTACAGTAAATAAACTCAGCGCGCCGGTACTGCCTATGGCTCCATCGATTGCGGCATTCCCCGTTACCGATAATTCATAACCTCCCTGTATTGTGCTGCTGCTTCCTACTGTAAGGTCATTGGATACTGTCACATTGCCTGTCAGGGTCTTGGCCCCTGTTCCTGATGTCGTCAGATTATAGAAAGTCTCAGTTCCTATGTTTTGTGCTGACCCGTCAAAGTTAACTGTGCTGTTCCTTTCTGTAAACAAACCGCTGTCTGCCCAGTTGCCGCTTACTGTAAATGTCCCTTCTGTGGCTATCAATGTCCCTGAGGCCCCGATTGATACATTCCCGTTTATATCCCATGTTCCATTTGATGAACCTGCGTTGAACGTTCCTGCCGTTACCGTCAGGCCGCCTGTTGTAACGCCATTGCCGTTTGTTACGAAATTGCCGCTGCCTGCTTTTGTTAATGTACCGTCTATTGTCACGGCTGAGGAAATTGTAGTTGCTGCGCTTCCGGCATTAACGGTTAACCCTACTGTAGAAGCTCCGTCTGTTACGCCTCCTGTAAAGGTAATTGCGCTGTCTGTAGTTGTAAATACTGTTGTACTGCCATTATCTGTCAAAGTAACAGCCCCTGTATAGGCCTGTATCCCGGTAGTTGTGATATCAGCCCCTATGGAAGATGTGCCGCTTACTGAAAAAGATGCTAACGAGGTCGTTGAGCCTAGAGCGCCATTTATTGTCGCGTTGCCTGTTACATCAAGAGCATACCCACCTTGGATTGTGGTGCCTGAATCAACAGTCAGAGCCCCTACTACTGTAGTTGCACCTCCGAGTGTTTTTGTCCCGCTGCTTGAAGTCGTCAGGTTGTAATAGGCAATAGCTGCTATAGTCTGGGCTCCTGATCCGTCATAAGTAACAGTCGAGCTGCCGGCACTAAATGTTCCCACAGTAAATGAGGACTGTGCAAGATAAAGGGAGCCTCCTGTCCCTGTATAAGCTATCTGGGCGCCTGTTACATCAAGTGTGCCATTTACGTCTACTGAACCAGTCCCTTCAACTGTCAGGTCTACTGCCTCAGTCCCGTCATCGGCTATTGTAAGGGTTACATCGCTGGACACAATTATTGATGCCCCGGTATTAACTGTCGTCTGGTCTATTGAAAAACCACCTGTGGAGATTGTTACACTTATATTGTTATAGATTATTATCCCGCCTGAATTCTCCGCAGTAGGTGCCGTATATGTAGCAGTGATATATGTACTTCCGTCTGTACCGCCAGTAGTGTTTGTGTACCAGACATAAGTACCGCTGGAAGCATTCCAGTCACCTGTCGTCTTTGCCATGTAATATAAAACAGCTATGTTATACGCTCCGATATCAGGAATGCCGCTTATTGTAACTCCACGCTGGTCAGTATCAATCTTATCTAAATCAGGTGTAGCAGGTGTAATAACTGTATACGAGGCATCAAGTTTATGAGCTACCTGAGTTGACTGATTGTCATAAAAATAATATCCGTCTGTGGCATTGTAATAGGCATATGTTCCTGCTCCGATAGCTGGGCAGCCTGTCAGAAGAGCCATTGTCTCTGTAGTGCCGCCGTTATTCTCTAATGGGCCAAGGTCGTCTGTAGTATAAGCAATAGTTATATTAGGGGCATTCGTCTCAATGTTTATATCTTTGCCGTCAAGGATATTATACCAGGAATAATAGACGTAAGTATAAGTCGAATCATCATCACAAGTATAGATATCAGAAGAAGAATTGTTGACAATTATTGTATTAAGAATACAGGTATTGCCATTACAATTATAAATCCCCCCACCGGAAGAAGCAGAATTCCCGCTTATGGTGGAAGAGATAATTGTTGTATACAGAGAATCTGTATTTGAATAACAATAAATCCCCCCACCGCAAGCATCAACATTAGAAGCAGAAGCCGTATTGTTACTGATAGTGGAGGAGGTGACTGTACAACTAGTGCCAATCCAATTACAAATCCCCCCCCCGTAAGTACTATAACCAGAAGCCGTATTGTTACTGATAGTGGAGGAGGTGACTGTACAACTACTGCCAGCATCATTAAAAATCCCCCCACCGCAAGCATCAGAATTAGAACTAGAAGCCGTATTGTTACTGATAGTGGAGGAGGTGACTGTACAACTAGTGTTAGTCCAATTATAAATCCCACCCCCGTAAGTACTAGAACCAGAAGCCGTATTGTCTCTGATAGTGGAGGAAGTTAATGTTAAAGTTCCATCATTACAAATCCCCCCCCCGTAAGAATTAGCATTAGAACCAGAAGCAGAAGAAGCCGTATTACCGCTGATAGTGGAGGATGTTAATGCTAAAATTCCATGATTATAAATTCCACCGCCCTGAGCATAATCATCAGACGAAAGCGAAGAACAATAAGCCGTATTCCCGCTGATGGTTGAGGAGTTTAATGTTAATGTGCAGTCAGAATTACTATAAATCCCCCCCCCGTAAGAAGCTTTAGAACCTGAGACTTCCACATTATTTAATTCGACTGTCCCTGCCGCTATATATATGCCGCCACCATATGACGTTGTATCACTTAAAGAAGAAATATCCCCGCCGTTAATCGTCATGTTGGAAATTGTAAGAGTTCCGCTTCCAGTGTCTGTGATATTAAATATTCTGTTCTTATAATCATTGCTGTCTGTATCTGTAGTAACACGTACAGTTGTTGATGTACCTTCGCCTGTTAAGGTTAACGTAACTTCAGTTGATAGGGTTTTATTTATCGTAATGGCACATTCAAGAATTGATGTATCGGCAAGGTATATTGTTGTATCGTCAGATAAATAATCACCAACAATTACATTCACAGCATCCTGTACTGTCGTAAATACATTTGTACCTAACGTTCCTGTTGTCCAGACGGTGGTATCTGTTCCAATCATTGCCACTATCCCGTTATATTGATATGCACCGATCGTTATTCCTACACCACTGTTAATATAATATCCCCTTTGGTCTGTGGTGATTGCCGTAACATTTCCTGAAATAGTCCCGCCGTCAACTGCAATCCAATTAGTTCCATCTGATGAATAAGCATATTTGGTAGTAGTTCCTGATGTGTATGTCCCAACCCAACAGCCATTATTTAATGCAGTACTGCCAGAATCAACTGCAATCGTATATGTATAGCCACCATTGTCGGCTAAATCCGATAGCGTACCATCGACATTAGTTTGACAGCTCACGGCTGTTATAGTTTCAGTTCCATCCACACTATAATACCAGCAGTAGTAGGCATAAGTAGAACCAGAGTTTAGATAAATGTCTTTGCCAGTTGCATAATTAGAAGCATTATTGATAATAATTGTATTTAGAAGATACGTGTTACCAGATGTACTATAAATCCCGCCACCTTTAGCCGGAAAATCAGAAGAAACAGTATTCCCGCTGATGGTTGAGGAACTTACTGTTAAGGTGCCAGCATTATAAATTCCCCCTCCCATAGCAAAACCATTAACAGCAGAAGCGGAATTCCCGCTGATGGTTGAGGAACTTACGGTTAAGGTGCCAGCATTATAAATCCCGCCACCGTTAGCCGGAAAACTAGCAGAAGCGGAATTCCCGCTGATGGTTGAGGAACTTACTGTTAAGGTGCCAGCATTATAAATTCCCCCTCCCATAGCAAAATCATAAACAGCAGAAGCGGAATTCCCGCTGATGGTTGAGGAACTTACTGTTAGGGTGCAGTCAGCATTACTATAAATCCCCCCACCAAAAGAAGCAGTATTCCCGCTGATGGTTGAGGAACTTACTGTTAAGGTGTCGCCAATACTAATAACAATCCCCCCACCGGAAGAAGCAGAATTCCCGCTGATGGTTGAGGAACTTACTGTTAAGGTGACTCTACTACTACTATAAATCCCCCCACCGTCAGAAGAAGCCGTATTCCCGCTGATGGTTGAGGAACTTACTGTTAGGGTGCAGTCATGAATACAAAAAATCCCCCCACCAAAATATGCTTTAGAACCTGAGACTTCCACGTTATTTAACTCGACTGTCTCTGCCACTATGTATATTCCGCCGCCATATCCAGCAGAAGTCATTTCACCAGAAGAAATATCACCGCCCTGTATGGTCATATTTTCGATAGTGACAGTCTCCCCCGAAGCATCAATCTCAAACACTCTGAAAGCAGAAGCTGTTATACTTTGATCCACACTTTCAGCATAAGTTACTGCCACTTTAACTGTAACATTATTACCTGTAGCAATATTAGTCCCGTCAATCGTAACGCTATCAGTAATTATCGGCAGAACATTTGAATCTGTAGGAGTCCCACTGATAGTAACCGTATCGCCTGAATCCAGATTAAAAGCGATGTTGTCATCAACAGTGGTGGTATCATTAGAGGAATTAATAGCCCATGAAAGAGTATATAATGTTGTACCAGTACCATCATCGTTAATCTGTGTAACCGTATAAGTTTCTAGATTGTGGTCATAATCATGTACTGTTATGGTTGCAGCTTCTATTTTGCCACTAGCATATTCCAGATCCCAGTCACCCTGAACGCCTGTAGTATCAGTGGAGGCTGCCACGTCGGCACCTGTCCAATTAGCTATGTCATTAAGAACGCCTTGCCCTGCGCTGTCTTTTGCTATATCACAGCCGTAAAAGAGGATATCCGCATCAGAAGTAAGATGTGACTGCCAGGAGGAAATAGCATCTTTATAGTTTTCGATATTGTCCGCTGTGATAACATCATCTCCAAGCATTATCTGGGCATAGTTCCCTTCCGAGAAGATCTGTATTGAGCTTACATTGTCATGGGTTGAAAGATAATCTGTTATCTGCTCTATGCCGCTTTCGGAAGAGTCAAGGTAAACTACTTCGGCATTCTCATCTAAAGATGCCACAATGGTATCAGCATCCGCTACTGATGAGTCTATGAATACCACTTCGTGAGTAGCAGATAGGTTTTCGGTATTAGGCGTTGAGGCTAAGAGGTCGGCGTTATCGGGTGCGGCAAGGATATTTTCACCATCGGTTGAGGCATCGTAAGTCCCGACTATGGTATCAATGAAAATCTGAGTCTGGTCTGGAGTACTGTCACTTGATGACTGATCGCTGTCAGTCGGAGACGAAGACGAATCAGCAGAATGGTTCGTATCTGTGAAGTTAGAACCTGAACTATCTTCATTTGAATCGGCAACGCTTGCGTCAGGGGTTTGCATTTCAGCGACGACCACATCGGCTGTGGCTACGGCGGCGGCACCGTCAAATAAAACTCTCTGTTCCAGCTCATATATTGCCATATCTTACCTCATTTTAGTTTTTAAAATCTACATTTTTCAATTATTGTTGAATTCGCCCCGCCGGCATATTCTGCTGAATATCAAAATTGGTATCTCCAGGCATATTGCTAAACTGCTGATTGCCTGCCTGAGTTTGCGGAGCATTTAATTCCTGCACATTGATATTGTCCCTGTCCTCGTTGTAGAATGTCTCATTAGTTAGATTTCCCGCAGCTGACGGAGTTACTTCGGCCGAGTCTATAGAGTTATTGCCTGCGTTTTTCTGAGTTTCGATGTCTATATTGCCCTGTGCTGACGGCGTGTATTCTTCGGGAGTTACGAGGTTTCCAGATACGTTCTGGGACATTTCAAGATTCATTGTGCTTTCATAGGATTTGTCAGAGGCCATCTGATTCATGGCAATTTCGTATTTGGCAATATCCTTTGCATAGTCGGATGTGGCTGTCAACGATGCAGCCTGATCTTTCTCAAGTGAAGCTATCTGAGCATCAAGGTCTTTCTTCTGCTCCTCAAGAGAGGAAAGTTTTTCAGAATCGGATGAAGTATCTTCGCCATCGACTTTCGCCTGCGCAATTCCATTTTGAAGTTCGCCTATTTCTGTCTGCAGAGAAAGAAGTGCGTTCTTTTTACTGTCAATCTCTGCGGTGATTTCTGCGGTATCCTTGCCTTCATTTTCCTGCATTTCGGCAAGGTTTGCCTCCATTCTCTTCTTGATGTCAAGCAGTGTGTTTCTGTTAAGGTTTTCCACTCCTATGGAATTGAGTACGCGATAGTAGGCCAGGTAGTAGTTGCCTAACGCCTGGGCCCTTTCAATAGCAGCACCTACAGCTTCCATTTTTACTCTGGTAAGCTCAAACGGTGACACGTTTCTGGCTCCGGCTGACTGCCTTGACAAATATTCTACATGTTCGCGGTATATTTCATACTTTTTCTGATAGAGGTCAAACCTCTCTTTTTCTTCAAAGAGGCTTGCATGCGCTATTCTTACCTGAGAGAGTATCCCTACAGAAAGAGCCAGAGACTGGGCATCTATCTCGTCTGCCTGGGCATCAAGAGCTCTGTATTCCTGTATTTTCTGGGGAAGCTTGAGAAGGTTGTAGGCTGCTCTGGCTCCAATTTCCCACCAGGTCCTGTTATATAAATATACATTGGAATCGCCTGTGAAGTCCACAAATGCCTGCACGTTGGGGAACATCATAAGTATCTTCTTGCGCGCTTCCACATTGGTAACATGCTGCTGTATGTCAAGCTGGTAGAGCTCAGGCCTTTCCAGCAATGCTATCTCTTCAAGAAGTTCAACATCGGGAACTTTAAGGTTGGCCATTTTGTCTATAATAGTTGTGTCAACCTTTATCTTGTTTATCGGATAGTAACCCATCAGCGACCTTAACTGTATGGAAGAATTCTCGTAATCCCTGCGGTATTCTCTCAACTGAAGCTTGAGATTGATAAACTTCTTTTGTTCAATAAGGGCGTTTGACTTAGATATGCCGCGGGAAGAAGTAATATTGCTAAGGGCTGTTTCTGTAGATTCACATTCTTTGAGCATCCCTTCAACTTTCTCCATTTCGTACTGGGCTGAGGCCACTCTTAAATAGGCACCCGTCACGTCAAGGATAAGGTTCTGGGCAGCCCTGCGCTTTTCTTCGCCTGTAATAAGGGTTTTGTCCTGAGCCTGAACCGAATTAAAGTATGCCAAGCCAAAATCCAATGTGCTGAGCAAGAGTTCTACTTTTACTCTGTTCTCGTATTGCTGGGAACTTTGAGAGTATTCCAGACTCTGCTGCCCTGTGGCTATGCCCTCGCTCTTGGCCCCGGGCGCGTTATCCCTGTAGTCCATGCCATCGCTTACTTCAAGGTCAGGAAGCATCCCAAGCACCTCTGCTGTTTTACGCTCATTGTCAACCATCTGCTGTATAGCATAAACTTTCATGTCCAGATTGTTCTTCAAAGCTAAATCTATACAGTAGGACAATGTAAGAGGTTTGGTCGCCGGAAGGTCATTCCCTTTTATCTTCTTGAATGCCTCGTCTACTCTCTTTACGCGTTCGGCTTTGTAATCATCAACTGTTTGACAGCCCGCTATTAAGGCAAATGAAAAAATAACCGGAAGCAATTTTCTAGTAATCACCATAAGAGAATCCTTATTCTTAGACTATTTTTTTGAATTTAAATATATGAAATTGCGACAATCTTATGCATAAAAAAAGATGTTGCAATTAAAAAGAGTCAGCTATGCGAATAAACATTAAAATACAGCAGATGTTGAACATATGGCTGTGCAATAATGGTCGAATTGCGGCTTGTTCAAATCCGGATATCCATCAAACCTAAAAACGCAGTCGAGATCTCAAAATACGGGCAAAAGGATTTGAGAGCCTGTTAGACTGGGGCAGATGGCTTGTCTATACATGAATATTTTAAATGCCGGAGCCAAGAGAGTATTGTCCGCCAACTTAGTATTAGAATTTTCAAGTTTCGCAAGAGCCATAAGGAAGTGCTTATTACTACAAAACGTAATAGACACAATGTAGTTATGATCTCTCAGGAAGACGTTGAAGGCATGAAAGAAATTTTCTATCTTCTCAGCAACCCGAATAATAAAAAGAGATTGCTTCAGTCTATTAAAGAACTTAATGACAGTAAGGCTCAAACTCATGAGCTTATGGAAGAACGAAGATAGTATTTTCTACTGCTGGATGGGAAGATTATCTATAGTTTCAGGAAAAGGATAAGAAAGTTGTCAAGACAATAAATACGCTGATAAGAATTTCGCCTCCATATCGATTAAGAAAAGCACAAACTGTTTTAAAAAGGCTGTTTATGTCTTTCAATCCGAATTCTCCAAATTCTACCGAAATCCCTTCACCTTTTTTTATCAATCTATTTACGATTAAATCATTCATAATGCTTCAGTCGCGAACACTATTCCACGATTTCATAATATTTTTTCAGAGATACCTCTATAGAAAATAATCACAATACATTGTTGCTGTACTTTAATCCTGACCCCTTAATGTTTTTTATATCCCACCGCTTTTTAAAAAATCTCCTGCGATTAACTAAAAAAACTCAAATAAAAAATAAACGGAAAAATAAAATCAGAGGATAAATATGAGAACAAAACAAAAAACAATAAACTGTTTAATCGGAGTCATACTGGGATTCTGTATATTATTTATCTCATCACTGTTTCAAGCATTCCCTCAAAGATTATAGATTTTGCAGTTAAAATGATTGGGTGTCTATGGAAAAGCGGGCATTTCAGCCCGCAATGCCTGAATCTTCGCCATGAGCGATAATTAAATCAAAACATGGTTACTGCATCAAGCCTAAAAGAAAATATAATAGTAATGGAAAAAAACGGTTTCCTTAGCAAGGCCATTCTAAAGTTAGAGTTTAATAGCCTCGTGATTTCTGCAACTGTTGAAGAGCTGCCTGTCTTTGCGCTTCTATCGCTTGTATCATAGCTTGCTTTTGCGCTTCAAATGCTTTATTTATAGCTTCTCTTTGTGCTGCAGCTGCGTTTAATATATTGATCGTCCTTTGGACATCTTGATTGGAGCCTGCAGGCATTACGTCCAGCGGCACGGAGAAACCATCTGCTAAAGGCGCAACATTACTGTTTTCTGCATTATTTTTAAGATCTTTATTAACTTTTCCTATTATCTCTAGAGTACGTTTATCGCAAAAGCTATTAGATTTTCCCTGCGATTGTAACATCATATTATTTAACATGATAATAGACAATGCATAGTCGTTCATATCTAGAGATTCTATTTGCTGGATCAAAATCATTCTCAGTTGCTCTTTCTCGCATGGAGATAAATTGTCTGTGTATACCACACAACTATTTGGGGCTATTGGGGCATTTGCCCTCTTTTGACTGTACAATTGAGCTAACCCTTGAGTAGTTGTCGCATTTGCAATCAAAGACTGTTGTTGTTGCTGGGCTATTGCATTTGCAAATAAAATGCCTTGAGCATGAGCCAATGATTGGAACGCAAAACCTAGTTGTGTTGCTGGGGATTCACCAGTAGTTTTAACATTAATTTGTTGAACAGCGCCGCTTGCATTTTGATTATAGGTTGAAGCCTGATCAACAGCATAAATGACTGTTGTTAAGAATGCAATGTTAAAAAATACTAACATCTTTTTCATAATAATTCCATAAATTGTGATAGCACGTATTGACCATACTATACCGCCAGTAATATATATTTCATAGCCGAACATTATAATATTAAGCTTCTGCATAAGCACGATGATTACCATTTGTCAGAGAAGTGTTGAATTTTTAGGAGCAAATTTTTTGAAAAGACAAGGATAAACTATTCTAGCCGATCTTGAAAAACCTCATTTTTAAGGATCGACTAAATTATTTTCAAAAGTGGTTGTTGAGACTGTAAGCGCTGTTGATGAACGTCAACGCCCGATGAAACTGCAAAATAAAAAAGGAGCTACTAGTAAGAAAAGAAAAGTAAAAAAGTGGTGGTGGGAGATGGATTTGAACCATCGAACTCAATGAGGGCAGATTTACAGTCTGCTGCGTTTGGCCGCTCCGCAATCCCACCAGGGATTATTAAAAGAAATGGAGCGGGCGAAGGGAATCGAACCCTCCTAGCCAGCTTGGAAGGCTGGAGCATTACCACTATGCTACGCCCGCATTTCAATTAACGAGTTTTAAAAATATCTTTTGCTCTACGATTTTCAAGAAGAAATAGCAAAAAGAATCTTAATTAGTAACCAACTCTTTTGAAGGTTCCTTATATCCCCTTAAAAAATCTATATAGTCAATAAAGATATTGATGCTTTCTTTTAGATAAATGTCATTGTTTTTTCCTTTGGAAGTATCGGTTTCCACCCCTGCAGGAAGAATAGTTTCCGCAAAATCTTTCTGCTCATCCAAAACTTTCTTCTCCTCCAGATACATCTGCCAGCGTTTTTCTTCATTAAGCGGAACTGTTTTTCTTTCAGTTACCTTCGCATAAAGGTCAATTGCCTTATCCAGCTTATTGAAATCAGAACTTTTATTTTGCCTTTCTTGGGTTTTCAGTTGCAGATATGGCAAGGAATCTTTTATTTTGTCATTAAAAAAATTATGTTCAACAGGATTAACAGAATCCCACGGCATAGCATGATCCAAATCACTCTCGCCTATTTCCATATAATCAAGAAACGAGTCAAACTTTATATCAGGGACAACTCCTTTATTTTGAGTAGAACTCCCGCTGACTCTATAAAATTTGGCATTTGTTAACTTTATAGCCCCAGCATTCAGATCCATATTAAACTTCGAAAGCAGAGTAGAAAGATCAAGTACTGTTTGCACTGAACCTTTACCATGAGTGCTTTTGTCTCCAACGACAATCCCTCTGTCATAATCTTGAATGGCACCTGTAAATATTTCAGAAGCAGAAGCACTTAACCTGTTAGTAAGGACAAGCAAAGGCCCATCATAAATAAGAGGTTCGTCTTCATCTTCTTCGACTCTGATATTGCCTCTTGAGTCCTTTGTCTGAACTATAGGGCTTTTCCCGATAAAGAGGCCTGTCAAATCTATAGCTTCCTTCAGGCTTCCTCCGCCATTAGAACGTATATCGACAATCACACCGTCTACTTTGTCTTTCTCAAATGCTTTGAGTATTTTTTTCACGTCTTTAGTAGAACTCTTATAGTTTTTTTCGCCGTTATATGCACCCTGAAAATCAAGATAAAATGAAGGCAGAGTTATGATTCCAATTTTTTTCATTTCCCCGAAGTGGTCTTTAGCTTCTATAATTTCAGAAGAAGCTTCCGAGTCTTTGAGTTCTACTGTATCTCTTACGATTGAAACTACCTTCGGGACTGCCATGGCACCTTCAACTCCCGGAAGAATAGTCAGGTAAACTTTTGACCCCTTGGCCCCGCGGATTTTATCAACAACTCTACTTATAGGCATATCTATCACATCCACAGGTACTGCGCCCTCTTCTCCTACAGCAATAATCTTGTCTGAAGCTTTGAGAACTCCGCTTTTTTCTGCAGGCCCTCCAGGAATAATTTTTACCACTTTTACATAGCCGTCTTCAGTGGACAGGAGAGCTCCTATTCCTACAAAAGAAAGTTGCATCTGTATGTTAAAATCTTCCTCAGTATCGGGCGACATATAAGCTGAGTGAGGATCGTAGAGTCTAGACAAAGTTGATAAGTATAACTCAAAAACTTCAATAGGTTCATTTTCTTCGAGGTACAATTTATAAGTTTTTAATCTCTTGAGGGTTCTTTCCTGAGGACTTAATTTGGAGACGCTCTTTCCTGTATCAGAAGCACTGCTCGTATCAGAAGCAATAATCCTGTCCATCATTTTAAAACTCAAAATGTCATTTTTCAGTTTTTTCTTCCAAACTTCATCGAGGTCGGCCTCAGATTGTGCCCAATTGGCATTTGCGCGATCAAACATAAAATCTTCATCTTGCGTAAAATCAAAACCCTTATTAATCAAATTCTTAGAATATTTGTCCCTTTCATGTACCTTATCCAGGAGACGATTATAAGCCACGAATGCAAAAGTAACATCGCCTCTGCTCAGGTTCGTGTATAAGTCTCCCGAAATTTCTTTTTTGAATTCATCAACATCTTTCTGGGTAAAATAAAGATGGTTGGGATCCAATGTCTTCAGATATTCATTAAAAAGCTCTTCCGAAAGCACTTTTATGTCAGGTTGGCGATTAAAATGCTCGCTTGCAAGAACAGCGCATACTATTCTGGAAATAATACCGAAGCGATATTCAGGCTCAAGTGCTGAGTTAAGAGTTGCAGAAAAGAAAAATAAGACAAATAAAGGCAGGACTAATAATTTGAACAGTCTGTTTTTCATTGAATCTAGAACAAATTAATACTGTTTAATAAAATATCTCACGATTATAGACTAGAAATAAAACTCTTACAAACCTTGCTTATTATAAAATTCGGAAAGAAGTTCAAACAAATTTGCTTTTCAAATAACCTAAAGCTAATTTGCCGCTCCACAACAACAATACTTTTAAATATCAAACTTAATGGCTAAAGAAGTCAGCAGCATCTTTTCAAAACGCCCCAGAATACCAGAATGGATACGAGTTAAACCTCTAACTGGTAAGTGCAGAGAGGATGTTTCTTCTATTCTGAAGAATCACAATCTTAATACGGTTTGCAAAAGCGCCAAATGTCCAAACTTAGGCGAATGCTGGCACAAAAAGACAGCGACATTTATGATTTTGGGTAATATCTGCACTAGGAACTGCCGTTTCTGTGCGGTAATCAACGGTTTGCCCAATCCCATTGATCCTGCGGAACCTGAGAACTTGGCAAAAGCAGTCAGAGAAATGAAGCTTAAATATGTAGTTATTACCAGCGTCACCAGAGACGACCTCCCCGATGGTGGAGCGTCTGTTTTTGCCGAAACTATACAAAGAATTCGTGAACTTAATTCGGAAACCATAAAAATCGAAATTCTTACCCCTGATTTTAACTGTGACCTTAGTTCATTAGAGATGGTTCTAGACGCAAAACCCACAGTTTTTAACCATAATATTGAAACAGTAAGGAGACTCACTGAAAAAATCAGAGACAAAAAAGCTGCCTATAACAACTCTATGTTGGTACTGAGAAAGGCTTTTGAGTTATCAAAAGGGTTAATACCCACAAAATCTGGCCTGATGGTTGGGCTTGGAGAAACAGATATAGAAGTCGAAGAATGCATCACTGACATTAAGAGTACCGGCGCAACAATGTTAACTATAGGCCAATACCTTCCGCCAACTTCGGAAAGTTGGCCTTTGGATCGTTATGTTCATCCTTCCCAATTTGATTTGTGGAAAGATTTTGCTCTTAAAATAGGTTTCACAAATGTAGCAAGCGCGCCACTGGTAAGAAGTTCATATTGCGCAGAAGATTTAGCCCACCGCTAAAGGCTTTATTCCTTTTTAACTTTAATAACCTTTTTGAAAATTTAACTTGTAACATCTATTGCTCTTACTATAATAGTGGCATTGTAAGTCTCGATTTACGCTGATAATTATTTTCTTTAACCAGAAACTAGGATTTCTTATTTATGCTTAATGCAGTACTTGACTTTGAAAAACCGATAGGCGAACTAGAGCTTAAAATAAAGGAACTTGAAAGCCTTAGTGAATCAAATAACATAGATGTAAGTGAAGAAATTGCGGTACTTTCTAAAAAGCTGGAAGATACAAAAAAGAAAGTTTACTGCGGATTGACCGCATGGCAAAGAGTCCAACTGGCCAGACATCCGAACCGCCCTTATACCCTCGATTATATTGAAAGAATCTTCACGGATTTCATAGAGCTTCACGGCGATAGAAGGTTTGCTGAAGATCCGGCAATAGTTGGAGGATTCGCAAAACTCGATGGCATGCCTGTCATGGTTATCGGAACTCAAAAAGGCCGTAACATCAAAGAAAATGTCCATAGAAATTTCGGTTGCCCTCATCCGGAAGGATACAGGAAAGCCATGAGAATAATGGAATTGGCAGACTTAGCCAATATTCCAATCATAACGTTCATCGACACTCCTGGCGCATTTCCAGGGGTTGCATCTGAAGAAAGACATGTCGGCGAAGCAATTGCCGTTAATCTCAGAGACATGTTCAAACTTAATGTGCCTGTATTAGCCGTAGTCATCGGAGAAGGGGGTAGTGGCGGAGCCTTGGGTATTGGTATTGGAAATAAAATTCTGATAATGGAGCATGCATATTATTCTGTGATTACTCCGGAAGGATGCGCTGCCATCCTTTGGAAGGACAGAGCTTTCTCCGCCAAAGCAGCTGAATCCTTGAAGCTTATCAGTTCTGAACTCCTAAAACTCGGACTTGTTGATGAAGTAATTCAGGAACCTATCGGCGGAGCGCATTACAACTACGACAAAGCTGCAGAACTCCTCAAAAAAGCCATTCTCAAAAACTTAAAAGGAATGAATTCAAAAAGTCCTGAAGTCCTCAAAGAAGAAAGATATCAAAGGTATCGGCATATAGGAAAGTTCACTGAAGAGAAGACGGAACCTATAAAAAAAGAAGAAGTTTCTATTCCTGAACAATGAAGATATCGCCCGCCAGCCATAAGCATGCTGATGATATTCTAAAAATACTTTCTCCACTAGTTGAAGAGGGGATTGTACTACCTAGAGACAGAAATGATATTTTAAAAACAATAGATCTTTTCTTTGTGGCTGAATTTGAAGGAAATGTCGTAGGGTGTACCGCCATAAAGGATTACGGTGATGGCTTATTTGAGATAAGATCCCTTGCCGTAGAGAAACATCATAACAACAAGGGAATCGGTAGAAAACTCATTTCTTTTGCTGTGAAAACAGTATCAGAACAAAGAAACCCTAAACGGATTTTCGCCTTAACTCTTAGACCCGAAGTATTCCTTAAAGTTGGGTTTCAACTTGCAGCAAAAACGCAATTCCCTGAGAAAATATGGGACGACTGCTCTAAATGCAAGAAATTTCACGTTTGTGATGAAATAGCAGTTATTTACAATTCTTAAGTCCTTATAGGCTAAAAAGTACAGAATAGACAAAAAGCATAACTCCTAGATAATATTCATAGCAACATCATTCCAAAAAGCTAAGCCTTTGGCTGAACTCTTTACCATGATTTCATTATAGTTGAAACTCTCCATTCTAAGAAATCCCTGCTCGTTCAATGAGTCAAGCTTTTTTTGCAAAACATCCCACTCAGATAAAGTCAACCTTGCTATGATGCCAAAACGCGAACTAATAACTACTCCATGAACATCTTTATTTATTGTCCAATAATATGATGTTCTCAATCCCATGGCAAAAATTTCATTTACACGCTCAATGCGGCTTATGGAGTCAACTATAGGAGCTTTGCCAGCCAGCCACTCGGAAAATTCTGGATTTGTCCATCTATCTGTGCCGTCAAAAGAAGAGGCAGCCGGGCCAAAACCAAAATAGCTTGCTCCAAACCAGGCAGCACAATTGTGCTGACATTCATATCCTTCCAGTGAATAATTAGATATTTCGTATCTGCTAAACCCTCTCTCTTTAATAATTTCCGGCATTATCTCCCATATTTCAGAAGCAGCCGAATCTATTGTTTCAAGCTCTCTGGAAGTCAGTTTCCCATCAAGCTTGCTATTCTCTTCTATTGTCAGCGAGTAGGCAGAAAAATGTTTAATCGGTAGTTCAAACAATTGCAATAAGTCGTATTTGAAATCTTCAATTGTTTGAGTTGGTATGCCATATATGAGATCGCAGGAAATATTACTTAGATTGCGTTTCAGAAAAGAATTTACTAAATAAAGCACATTTTCCGGGTCAGCAATTCTGCCTATAATCTGTCTATGGGCTTTATTGAACGTCTGCACACCTAGAGAAACTCTGTTGGCAAAACCAGATATCAAATCGATTTTTCTCTCTGTCAAAGAATCAGGATTACACTCTATGCTTATTTCAGCGTCATCTCTGAACTTAAAAACATTTAGAATGTCAAATAATCTTTCTAGTTTCTTATCTGACAAATATGATGGGGTACCGCCGCCTATATACAAACTTCTCAAAGGATTTGGTAACGGCCTAAGATAGATATCCTGTTCAAGCTTTCTTAAATAATCATCGATAATGCTATCTTGAGGACTGGGAAGAGAGTGAAACGCGCAATAATGGCATTTGCTCTCGCAAAAGGGGACATGAATATAAATGCGTTCAATAAAGGACATAAAAAAATAGCCGGCAAAAACCGGCTATAATATTTTCATATATTTTTGCAAAGATTAAGCTTCTTCGCCAACCTGCCAGCGAACAAATTTAATCACACTGACCTTAGGATTTGCTTGTTTGACAGACATTTTGTCGTCTCTCATCCAAGGCTGGTCATTCAAACATACTTCTTTGTGCCATTTAGCAAGCTTGCCTTTCAGAATCCCTTCAATCATCTGAGCTGGTTTTCCTGCAAGCTGTGCAGTATGGATTTCTTTTTCTCTGGCTATAAGCGCAGCAGGGATTTCTTCAGCAGAAACATAGGACGGATTAAACGCCGCAATATGCATACAAATATCACTTAATTCTGCTTGAGAAGCTTCACCTTCGTACTGCATCATCACTCCGATTCTTCCACCCATATGCAAATAAGAAGAACATTTTCCTGTCCAACGAACAGCTCTTCTGACCTGAATGTTTTCACCAAGAGTAGCAATAATAGAAACTATGTTTTGTTTCTCAACTTCATTTATTTTTTCGCTTACATCTCCGTTGGCATCCAAAGCCAAAATTTTTTCGGCCAACTGCAAACTATACTCTTTGAACTTGTCGTTCTTTGCTACAAAATCTGTTTCACAAAGTACTTCTACCAAAGCCCCTGCTTCAGAAGAGACGTTGGAAACAATTGAGCCTTCCTTGACCGAACGCCCTGATTTTTTTTCTGCTTTTGCTATACCTGTCTTTCTAAGAATATCTACTGCAGTTTCCAAGTCGCCTTTGGCTTCGGCCAAGGCTCTTTTGCAATCCATCATTCCAGCGCCTGTCTTTTCGCGCAAATCTTTAACCAACTGTGGACTAACTTCTGACATATATAAAATCTCCAAGATTTATTAATTAGCTTCTTTTGCTTCTTTATTCACTTCTTCCTGTGCTGTCGGAACTTCTTCTGCAGTTTTTTTAACGGCAGTTTTTCTAGGAGCCGGTTTTCTTTTTGTTTCTGCTAAAGAAGCTCTTGGAGCTCTCTGCTGTTTTTTTTCTTCCCTAACTTTTTCCTTTTCAGCATCTTCCTCGGCTTTTTTCTTGGCTCTCTCTATTTTCTCCTCAGCGGTTTTTTTGCGATAAACATCTGCTGCTACTGCAACAGCGTCGCTAAGAACGCTTATAAGAATTCTTATGGATCTGATGGCATCATCATTGCCAGGAATAGCAAAATCCACTTCATCTGGATTTCCATTCGTATCAACTATCCCAACTATTGGTATTTTTAGTTTTTTAGCCTCCTTGACTGCTATGTCTTCATTGCATATATCTACAACGACTATAGCGGCTGGGAGTTTCTTCATTTCGCTGATACCGTCAAGGTTGTTGTGTAGCTTTTCCAGTTTCCTTGTTAGCGAAGATATCTCTTTTTTATTTAATCTGGAAGTTGTATCATCTATTTCTCTCTGAATAGAGTTCATTCTATTGATACTTTTACGGATAGTAGCGTTATTAGTCAAAAGCCCGCCTAACCAACGCTCTGATATATGAAACATCCCGGCATTCTGAGCAGCTTGTTTTACTATTTCCTGAGCCTGCCGCTTTGTGCCAACAAATAGGATATCTCCGCCATTCATAGCTACAGACTGTAGAAATCTGGCAGCGTCAGCAAGTTGATACATTGTTTTAGTTATGTCTATGATATGGATACCATTACGGACGCCATAAACATAGTTTTTCATCTTGGGGTTCCATCTTTTTAGCTGATGACCAAAGTGTACGCCAGCTTCCAAAAGATCCTGTACTGTGATTTTTTGTGTCATTTCTTCCTTTTTTGTTGGCAATGCCTTTTCCGCGGTTCTGTTGTTTTTTGGTTATTAATTTAAATACAAAACAACGAAGGCATCCGGGTTGAATGATTTTGTTTCCTTAGGATTTTTCCTAACCTTAGTGTCTAAATACAATTAGCACCTCTGTTTGCTTTAATGGCAAAACAAAGGTTCATAAAATAGATCGCTGCGCATTCTTTTCAAATTATGTAAATGCTTAGCTTGAATAAAATTTGGAATAAATATCATGAAGATTCTTGACGGCTTGGAAACTCAATGTACTTTATGAGCCTGCTTAAACAGTAGTTGTGCACCCATAGCTCAATTGGATAGAGCATCTGACTACGGATCAGAAGGTTTGGGGTTCGAATCCCTATGGGTGCGCCATTTATTGACTCTCAAACGACAGATGATACCCTGGCTCTTCCCCAACAACGTGGGCAGTTTCAGGTAAGCACAAAGGGGGGCAACGTTAATTAAGCGCATAAAGCTCTGACTCTCAAACGATAGTTTTCAAAATTTCTGAAACCGAATGCTCTTCTTGATATCATTTGACGACTTGTAAACAGGAGATGAGATTGATATATTAAAAAATAATTCTGAATATAGAAAAGTTGTATGAAAAACCAGTATTCTAAATATTTTCATAAATCTCAAAGCCATTTCTTCTTCTTAAAATCACAAAGATCCCTAATTTCACCCGCCCAATAATTCAACCTACCTAAGGTTTGCACTACAAACTTGAATGTAACACATGCTTAAATTTATTTCCAAATTCTTGTCAACTAAGAAAACCGTACTTCCAGTGAGCAAATTTGCCTGCGATGAAGAAACTATAGAAGTAGGCAAAAAAGTAGAACAGCAAGTCAAAAAACTATTCAAAAAATCATTAGCTATCCGGGCCGTTGATGCTGGTTCGACAAACGCCTGCGAACAGGAACTTACCGCGCTTGGAAATGCCTATTACGACATTGAACGCTTTGGCATACATTTTGTAGCGTCCCCGAGGCACGCCGACATGCTCATGGTTACAGGAGCCGTTTCAAGAAATATGGCAAACGCACTGATAAAGACATACGAAGCTACACCCGACCCCAAAATAGTCGTGGCTGTCGGAGATGACGCTATTGACGGTGGAATTTTTAAAGGGTCTTATGCCGTTCTTGATGGAGTTCACACTGTCATTCCGGTAAATTATAATATTCCCGGAGATCCGCCATCTCCAAAAACTATACTTTCACATCTGCTTCAAATACTTAATGTGCTTGACTCAAAACCTAAAAACATTTCATAAATGCCTATATCCTCAAATATCTTTATTGAAGCGCTTTTCCTGTGGATTGTCGGAGCCGCAGGATCTCTGGCTTTCAGGAAGAACGACCACCTTGCAAATCTTTGGGGAAATTCCTTTGCGATTTTGGGTTCCGTTGCCGGATTGGTCTCTTCGTCCATGGTACTCATTTTGGGCTCTGTATTTTCTTTTAGCATTTGCTCATCATTGCCCCTTCTGTCATTGTCTTTCAATATAGATAAACTCTCGGCTTTTTTTATTTTTACCATATCGCTTATCGCTCTGCTTTCCTCCATTTACGCACTGGGATACATAAAGCATTATTACAAAAAATACGACATTGCCGCGCTAGGATTTTTTTATAACATTTTTTTAGCTGGAATGATTCTCGTGGTCAGCGCTAACAATGTTCTTTTCTTTCTTATTGTTTGGGAGATAATGTCGCTGGCTTCATATTTTCTGGTAGTTTTTGAAAACAGGGAAAAGGAAAATGTAGAAGCGGGTTCGCTCTATTTTATTATGACTCACATAGGAACAGCATTTATCACGCTGGCTTTTTTGCTGTTATACAGCGCCACTGGTTCTCTGGATTTCACTGTCATTAAAGAGAATATCGGGCTTGTTAATCCATTTATAAAAAATACGGTTTTTATTCTGGCTTTAATCGGTTTTGGAACCAAAGGGGGCATTATTCCTTTTCATATCTGGCTGCCAAGCGCTCATCCTGCGGCCCCTTCGCATGTTTCTGCCCTGATGTCAGGAGTAATGATAAAAACCGGGATATATATGCTAATCAGAGTATTTATGGATCTAATGCCGACTGCTCCGCTCTGGTGGGGAACGGTAGTTTTAATACTCGGTGCGATATCTTCGCTCCTGGGAGTTTTGTATGCTCTTACCGAACACGATATAAAAAGGTTATTGGCGTATCACAGCATCGAAAATATAGGAATCATTCTGATGGGGCTGGGAAGCTCCCTTGTGTTCTGGTCGTTGAATATGAAATCTCTGGCTATACTCGGGCTTACAGCAGCTCTTTTCCATACGCTCAATCATGCGATATTTAAAGCATTACTATTTTTGGGTGCCGGTTCTGTCATTGAAAAAATGCACACCAGGAATATGGAGGAATACGGAGGTTTGATAAAATACATGCCCCAGACAGCTCTATTCTTTTTGATCGGCTCCATGGCGATTTCTGCTCTGCCTCCCTTCAATGGCTTTTTTAGCGAATGGATGACTTTTCAGTCGCTCTTTAAAGGCATAATGATGTCGAATATTTCTGTTCGCTGGGCTTTTTTTATAGCTGCCGGATCTCTGGCATTTACAGGCGGGCTAGCAGCAATGTGTTTTGTTAAAGTTTTAGGAGCGACATTTTTAGCAAGACCTAGAAGTAGCAGAGTGTGCCATGTTAAGGAGTCGGGGCTTACGCTTAGAATTAGCATGTTTGTCCTTGCGTCTCTTACTTTGATTATCGGAGTTGCTTCTGGCACTGTAACAAATATTTTAACAAATGTCGCAACTGATCTGAGTATTTTTAATTCTTCCAAACCAGCATTTTATTCAACTCCACTCAAAGTGGGGCTTTTGGATAATTTTGCTTCTATTTCAATGCCTCTTATTCTGGTTGCCCTTGTGCTGACTACCATTTCTGTTTTTGTTATTGTGTTTCTGGTTACCATTAACAGAAAAATTAAGATCGGTTGTACATGGGACTGCGGAACCACGCTGACTCCTAGAATGGAAATAACAGCCACAGGTTTTGCCAATTCCATTATTGCTATTTTCCGAGGAGTGCTAAAACCGACCAAACAAGTCAGCATCGAGTATCAGGACGCAAATATGCGTTATTTCCCAAAAACAGAAAGAGTTAAATTGGGCACTAAAGATGTTTATAGAGGTTATTTTTACCTGCCTTTGACTCTCCTGACGGTAAAAGCTTCTGAATATGTCAAAAGAATTCAAAGCGGAAACATTAATATGTATATTTTATATATTCTTGTAACACTTATAGCCATGTTGTTAATAGCAACCCTCTAGGAAGAAATATGTCAACCGTTAACTGGATAATTCAAATAACTCTGATTCCAATCCTATCGCCTCTTTTTATCGGAATTGTCAGAAAAATTAAGGCAAAATTCCAGAACAGAACAGGAGAGAGCGTTATTCAAATGTACAGAGACCTATGGAAATTATTTCATAAGGATGAAGTAATAAGCGAAGATGCTTCATGGATCTTTAAATTCGCCCCGTATCTTATTTTCTCAGTCACTATTATTTTAGGCGCAAGCATTCCGCTTTTTACTACGGTTTTTACTGCCAATTCATTAAGTGACCTGCTTGTGATAATCTATCTGATTGCGCTTGGCACTTTTTTCCTTGCTTTAGCAGGCATGGACATAGGGAGCGCTTTTGGGGGATTTGGATCCAGTCGCGAAATGACCGTGGCTGCCTTGACAGAAGGCGGATTGATGTTCTCAATGCTCGCTTTGGCATTCGCGGCTCATTCCACAAATCTGCTTGTCATTTCCAGTACTATTTCTTCATTATCATTTTTTTCTTTTGCCCCGATAATACTTGCGTTTGGCGCGTTTATTATTACCATGCTTGCCGAAACAGGCCGCTTCCCATTTGATAATCCTGCCACTCACCTAGAGCTTACAATGATTCACGAAGCGATGGTTCTGGAATACTCAGGAAAAAGATTGGCTCTGATCGAGTGGGCCTCAGCTAATAAATTCCTTATCTTCTTGGCGTTGGGGTCAAACTTGTTCTTCCCTTGGGGAATGTCATCAACTAACAGTTTAATGGATATCTCCATTGCTTTGTTGTTATTCCTTGTAAAAACTCTCATACTAAGCATATTCATTGCCATTCTGGAATCCAGCATCGCCAAATACAGATTTTTCAGACTTCCGGATTTACTCTTCACTTCATTTATTTTAAGTATTATCGCCATAAGTTTAATTCTTTAAAAAGCTATGAACTCTCTATCTCCACAATTCCTATTTTTTCTTGAAACTATTCTTTTCATATCAGTGGTGCTAATGCATCTGACCAGAAAAAATTTTACCGTGGTTTTTCTTTACGCCCTGCAATCATTGATTATTGCCGGAGTTTTATTCGACTCGTCCATTAAAGAAGGTTCATTTTTCCTTATGCTTGTAGCGGTAATGACTTTTTTCGTCAAAGTCATAATAGCTCCTTATTTCTTTTTCAGGCTTATCAAGCTTCATAGACTTCAATTTTCCGTCAGCACTTATCTGAACAGCCCTATGACTTTCATAATTCTGGCATTGTTGACAGCTTTTGCCCATTCTCATTTTTTCAGACCTTTAACTATTCTTTCGCCTTCCAACGGAAACACGCTGCTAATTTCTATGTCTATGATTTTTATTTCCCTTTTCCTGACTGTTAACCGTAAAGGAGCGTTGTCTCAAATGGTGGGCATTTTATCACTGGAAAACGCTATTGTTTCTTTCGCGTACATTACCGGGCTTGAGGCCACGGCGGGAGCTCAGGTGGGAATACTTTTTATTATCTTTATCTGGATCATAATAGCATCTGTCTTTGCGTCAATGATATATAACCATTTCGGCACGCTTAATGTAAGCGAGATGAAAAACCTGAAAGAAGAATAATCCTATGACTTTATTAATACTTATTATTGCAATACCGTTCTTAGCTTCACTTGCGTCTTATTGCGTCAAAAAAAACATGCGGGGGTTAAACTGTATTGCCGTTCTGGCTTCTGTACTGGAAATATCAACGGCTCTAACAATAGTCATAGGGGTCTTAAACGGCAAAATTTACGGTGCTTTAAATTATTTTTCCATAGACTCTTTAGGCACTGTATTAATGATAATATTATCTCTCGTCGGCAGTATGGCTACCTTGTATTCAATAGGTTACATCAAAAGTGAAGTTGAGAAAAAAGTTATCGGATTCGACAAAGCCCACCAGTATTTTATCCTTTTGCACATGTTCATTTTTGCCATGTTTTTCGCCATAATGACTACAAGCCCCATTCTCATGTGGATAGCCATTGAAGCCACGACACTTTCCACGGCATTTCTTGTTAGCTTTTATAACAAACCTTCTGGAATAGAAGCGGCCTGGAAATATCTGATTATAAATTCTATTGGAGTATTGCTTGGGTTTTTCGGCACTTTGCTTTTTTTGTATCCGTCTGTACACGGAGGTCTGAAAGATTTTCTAACCTGGCACTCGTTGTTAAAAAATGCTTCTTCCTTTGATCCGTTCATAGCAAAAATCGCATTTGTTTTTGTACTTATTGGTTATGGCACAAAAGTAGGGCTAGTCCCTATGCATCCCTGGCTTCCTGACGCTCACAGTAAAGCTCCTGCTCCCATCAGCAGTTTACTCTCGGGAGTTCTTCTCAATGTAGCGTTCTTTGCTGTGCTGCGGTTCAAAGCTGTTACGGATATAGCCATAGGCCCGTCCTTTTCTCAAAAACTTCTTATATTCTTTGGGATACTATCCATTGTCGTAGCGGCTTTTATTATTTTTATACAAAAGAATTATAAAAGGCTACTAGCTTACAGCAGTGTGGAACATATGGGCATTATATCGCTGGGATTCGGATTTGGCGGCCTTGGTTCCTTCGCGGCCTTGCTGCACATGGTTTACCACTCTCTGACCAAATCAGCCCTCTTCCTCTTGTCCGGGAATGTTTTTATCCTATACGGTTCCACAAAAATAGCTGAAGTAAGAGGAATGATACAAAAAATACCGGTCACGGCTGTATTATTTTTTATTGGTTTTTTAGCGATAACCGGGGTGCCGCCCTTTGGAATTTTTATAACTGAATTCACAATACTTTATGCAGGAATCGGCTCGCACCCGATTATAACAGTCCTTGCGCTATTTTCACTGGTACTTGTGTTTGCAGCCATAATTAAGCATATAGTGATGATGGTTTTCGGAGAACCAATAAAGGATATCCCGAAAGGCGAGACAAGCTTTTGGACAGTATTCCCTCCTGTAATTTTAATTGCACTGCTAATAATCCTGAGTTTTTTTATCCCCTCAAGCCTACAATATTTATTGGAGTCTGTCACAATAAAATGATAATATGATGAAAAATGATACTGTTATAAAAAAATATGTGCCCTCCGGCAGCGAAGTTAAAATAGAAGGTAATGCTGTTTGCTATAAAGTTAATGCCTCAGACATTGCACAAGTTTGCCACAGTCTCTATGTTACACATAAACTTCAGCTAAAGACAATAACGGCCGCGGACGACAGAAACGATGGGGGAAATTATAGGATTTTATATATCTTTGGAATACCAAAAATAAATGTTTTTCTTATTCCTTTTCTAGATTTAAATGGCAAGGAGGAATTTCCGTCAATCACCAAAGACATTCATGAAGCCTCTGGATATGAAAGAAAAATTTATTCGCTTTTCGGTTTGGTACCGATAGGGCACCCTGTCTTAAAGAAAATACTTCTTCACGAAAACTGGCCTGACAAAGTTTTCCCGCTAAGAAAAGACTTCGATTATCAAACCAGACCAGAAATTGTGCAAGGAAACTATAAATTTGAGGAAGTCGAAGGAGAAGGTATCTATGAAATCCCAGTCGGGCCTGTCCATGCTGGTATAATTGAGCCGGGACATTTCCGCTTTAGCGTAGCAGGAGAGAAAATCATCCTTCTTAAACCAAAACTCGGATACAAGCACAAGGGAATTGAAAAACTTTTCGAAGTTCTGCCAATGCACGATAAAGTGCGCTTATCCGAAAGAGTCTCCGGCGATACCTCCTTTACCCATTCCCTGGCCTTTTGCCAGGCGATAGAAAGTTTGTCCGGCATTGAAGTTCCTGAACGCTCAAAGTATTTAAGAGTTATTTTCTCCGAGTTAGAAAGGCTGGCGAACCACTTAAACGACATTGGCTTTATTATGCTTGATACTGGATACAGTTTCGGCGGCAGCAATTGCGCCCGTTTGCGGGAAGTTGTTATTCAGTGGAATGATCGCCTTACAGGAAGCCGCTTTCTGCGTGGAGTAAATGTTATCGGAGGTGTAACAAAAGATATCTCTTTTGAAATATGCAGAGAATTATTGAAAGCGCTTAAAAAAATAGTCAGCGATTTTAATGAAGTCATTAAAGTTTCCCAGAGTAGCAGTTCTCTTCTAAACCGCCTTTCAGGTACAGGTAAACTGGATAAACAAATTGCAATAGATCATGGAGTTGTAGGAGTGCCAGCCAGAGCTGTCGGCATTGAGCACGATGCGAGGCATGATTATCCTTATGCGGCATACGACAACATAGAATTTGGAATAGCTTTAGAGAAAAACGGCGATGTGCAGTCACGATGGACTGTCCGTATAAAAGAGGTTCACACATCTATGTTTATTTTAGAACAGGCTCTAACGGGAATTCCTGCTGATAATGACCTGCTAAACAAGAAGAAAGCCACTCTAAAAAAGAATAGTTGCGCCATTGGCATAGCTGAGGGGTGGCGGGGAGATATTGTCTATTTCGTTGCTACAGACTCAAATGGGCAAGTGACAAGAGTAGATGTGCGCGATCCTTCGTTTATAAATTGGACTGTGATGGAACACTCTGTAAAAGAGGATATCATCCCTGACTTTCCCCTTATAAACAAGAGTTTTAACCTTTCATATTCAGGCAACGACTTATAGGATAATATATTAACCAGAATTCCTGATTTGAGTTGATGTTTTTACCAACTTCAGCAATGCATTAGTGTAACATATTGATAGATAAAGATCGTAATTCTTGTACACTAGTCGACACTAAATAATGGTAGAGGCTGACTTAATTTCAACTACTAAACCTCATTCGCCGATTCAATACTTCTTCTATATCTGCATTGGACAATAAAAAATATCAGATTAAAGTATTTTATACAATAGGTAAGAATAAACTTACTATTTTATAATAATTAAGGAGATGATATTTATGTTAAGTTTTGCTGAAGAAATTTATTTATTGGCTTTAGACGATGTTACAGGTAAAATATCAAACTATTCTGATCAAGTCTCCCTCAGTTACGCTCTGATCGGTGCTGTTCTTTGCGAATTATCTTTCCTGAAAAAAATCGATACCGATGCTGAAAAACTCTATGTCATAAATAAAGAACCAACAGGTAAACCAGTACTTGATTCAATTCTGGAAATTATTTCTGAAAATGAAGCACAAATGCCTGTTTCATATTGGCTTAAAGTACTTTTGAGCAATGCAAGCGCCACGGAAGATATGGTACTAGACCAACTCATTAAAAAAGGGATTTTAAAGAAAGTCGATGAAAAGATTTTCTGGGTTTTTCACACTAGAAGATATCCAATAATCAACGACAAAGAGATAAGAAACGTAGAAGAGAGAATAAAACACATTGTCCTCAACGAGTCTGATTTTCCTGACCAACGTGAAGCAGTGCTTGTTAGCTTAATTCAGGCTTCCAATCTGTTCGAATCAATTCTCTCCCCTAAAGAACTCAAAAGAGCTGAAAAGCGCATTCAAAGTCTGGCAAAAATTGATCAGGTAGGCAGAGAAGTAGTTAGCATGATTACAGAAATCAGGAACTTCTCCCCAAGCATTTTCTGCAACGCCCCTGTGTGATGTAAAATATGGTTTTCTTGAGATAGGGTTACGCGCTTGTTTTCCCTATCTCTCGCTTATACCAAGGCCAGGTTTACTGCCAAGGATTTGCTTCCCTCTAATGTTACCTAGCCCTGTATATGGATCGTCTGACAACAAAAGATGAGTGTCCAAATCTGCGTAGTCAACAAGAGGCGATAGATGGGCGGCGGCGGCGTTTGCCAGACTTGACTCAAGCATGCATCCAAGCATGATTTTCATTCCATAGCTTCTGGCAACTGCAATCATTTTCAAAGCCTCCCTGATTCCGCCGCATTTCATGAGTTTGATATTAATAGAATCCACACAACCCGCCAGCGGAGGAATATCCGCGGAAGTTTTCACATCTTCATCGGCCATTATCGGCATAGGGATGTTTTCCTTTAACTTTCGTAGTCCCTGATAATTAGATGGAGGAATGGGTTGTTCGACGAATTCAATATCATATTTTGCCAGGATATTGAGGTTTTTTATTGCAGTCTCGACATTCCAGCCTGTGTTTGCATCAATTCTTATAGTTGCGTCTGTCCTGCTTCTGATAGCCTCAATGATTTCTATATCGTTGGGAGTTCCAACTTTTATCTTTAAAATAGGATATTCTATGGCCTCTTCAAGTTTTTTTATCATAACTGGAACTTCGTCTATTCCTATAGTATAACTTGTTACCGGAGCCTTAATTGGATTTAATCCCAAATACTTATATAATGGAACATTTAAAAGTTTGCACACCAAATCATAAAGAGCCATATCTATTCCGGCTGTCGTTGCCGGAGCATAATAAAATCTGGAGCGGACGTCGTCCAAAATATCTTCAAGCAGAAATGGATCATTGCCAATAGTTTTTGCAACTTCAGAGATTACCTTTTTCGCAACCTCAAAATCTTCACCGTAATAATATTCCGTAGGGCATATCTCCCCTATTCCTCTTAAACCTTCGTGTTCTATAGAAACAATAAGATTATCTACTTCTTTTCTTCCTTCTCTTCTGGCTGTTTTGAATGGATACTTCAAGATCAGCCTCTTAAATTGAGTCGTTATTTTCATAAATTACCTGCAATTTTTATATTATTGTTTTGGTGCACCTATAGTTGAAGCAAAAAAACCACTCGGCATGGTTTGTATATAAACCTCTGATACGTTGGGGATATCGCGTTTAATCTTAGATTTCAGGTTTTCAATGATAGGGTTGAGTTTTTCAAAAGTAAGCCTGGAGCTGAGTTCAACTGTCATGGCTACGTGATAACTATTTCCGACAGGATAAATTTTAATATCATTAACCAAAAGAACATTTTTATCTGAATCTGCTATGTATTCAGCTTTAGCAAAAATCATCTTTTCGGCCTCTCCAAGAAATTCCTTGGAAACTATTTTTTCCTTATGCATTTCATTTTTCTTAAGGATATGTTTTCTCAAAAAAGAAAATTTTTTCTTGGTAACCTCGTCCTCATCAGAAAGAAGAGTAAAATGCATCGCTTTTTTCAAATGAACAAATTCAGCATTTGGAATGTTTTTTGAAAGATAAACTCCGTGCTCAAAAGGAACCTCAGCATCCCTCTCTCCATGAATAACCAAAGCAGGTACCGATATCTGATTAAAAGCCAAAGCATCGAAGTGATGGTATTGCTTTGCATCATTCTTAAAACCTATTGAGTTGAGACTGAATGGCATCATGCCCCATATCAGACTGCTGGTAACTTGAAACATTTCTTCATCATTAAGTATGTCGTAAAGCAATTCCCTTGCATCATTTTCATCTAATTTGGAGTATCGTTTTATAAGGCTTTTGATAGAAGATTTTTTCGAGATAGTGCAAATTGCTGATGATATCCAGTTTCCAACGTCGGAAAATGCAAAAAAATTGGTCATATGCCTATAAAAACTGTGTACATAAGATATCCTTTTGGCTACAGAAGCATCAAGAATTATGGCAAGAGTTCTTTCCTGGTATCGTATAGCAAAGTCCATAGCCAAAAGGCCGCCAAATGAAAAACCAATTAAAGCAACTCTATCTATTTCTAAATAATCAAGCAGAGCACAAAGCAGTTCAGATTGTTCGAATATACTCCTTCCGGAACTAATAGGCGTACCCAAATAACCAGGCCTTGACCATGAAAGGTATCTGAAATTAGGGCTTCTGAGTCCGGCAAAAATATACTCGCACTGAAATATGTTTCCAGGCTCTCCATGGATAGCAACAATCACAGGGCCTTTTTCGCCTTCAATCAAATATTCCACTTCTCCTTTAGAAGTCGAAGCCATATTGGATTTATTGCAAAAGTTCTGTTTATGATTTTTTTTCCATTGAAAATAATTAAGATCAGACAATAAAAACTTTTTGCGCATCTCCTTTGAGTCCTATTTTATAGGCATACTGCCCAACAGGAGCAGTTTCTACAAATACCCCAACCACACTGGAAATCTTCTTTTTGATTTCATCTTTGATCCTGGCCACTATGAAGTTGGCTTTATTAATAGTGAGTTTTCCCTCAACTTCCACTGTCATCATGACATAATAGCCCTTTCCCACAGGGTGTATTCCTATGTTATACAAAAAGACAACATCTTTATCTCTATCAACGATATTCTCAACCTTAGCAAAAATATCTTTTGAAGCTTCATCCAGATCACACTGAATGTAAAGTTTCTCTTGAAACTCAGGCAATTTCTGTTTCCACATGGAAGTAAAAGTGTTCGCCAGGCTTTCAACAAAGGCTCCACTGCAGTTGAAGTTTTGTGATATTTCCCTATTGCTTAAACCTCCAAGCAGTCCTGAAACAGCGCCCTTGATATCCTGTTCTGATGTCTGAAATTTTGCCTTGTTTTGCTCATAAAACCCTTTAATCATGGTTTCGGCAAGATAAGAAAGGTTCGAAACAAATCCCTGATTAGGAAGTATCCCAAGGTAACTCAAAGAATTGATAATTTGATTTACAGGCAAAGATCCCTTTATAACCAAATAAGAGGGCTGCCTGACACTATTTATTTCGTCATGATATGCTTTCTTATGAAAATCTAATCCCTGGAATGAATATAAACTGCTTCCGTACCTATAACTTGATTCCAACATAAAACTTACAATAGGATTATGGAGTTTGTGTTCATCTTTAATGTCCGCCATAGGGGAAAGCCCAAAGGAAAAATATTTGACGCCTTCCTCTTTGAATTTTTCACGGGCTTTTTGCATAATTAAATCAAGTGTACCATTTGGGGCTTCATCTTCCACACGGCATATATTGGCGTAATAACCGATAACCTTGTTATCCTTATACATCGGTTCAAAAGTGTTATATCCGACTATCCTTCCATTCAAATAACCACAAAAGAACCTAAGCCCTGGCTCGTTCTCAAAAGTAAGCGGCCTTGTTAACAAAGTAAGTTCACTGGTCGTTGCTTTCCCTTCCAGCCATTTCTCTGATATTCTCATCACTTCAGATTTAATTTCCTGATCAAGTAAATTTTCTTCTTTTACTTCAATTCCTGCATTAGTAGCAGAGTTTATCCAGCGCCTGACTTTGGTCATCGCTTTGCCTTTTGTATCAAAAGTGTCAAGGAACAAAATGGTCTCTACTCCCATGTGGTTCACGCTAAAACCGCTTTTGGAAAATATACTGGCCGCTTCAAACCCGCATTGCATGCCAATAAGAATATTTGAGGCTGCATTAGTGTCATCTATAAAAGCTTTAACCACAGCCGCCATGTTTCCTGTTGAGCAAAGCGGATCACCAAGCATAAACCTGATATTTTTATACATTCCATAAAAGATAAACCCTTTGCCGGGCAAATAAAAAATCTTCAGTTTGTCATCAAACACAGCAGAAAAAGCAATCGTATGACTGCCATAAAGCTTTAGATAATCAAGCAATAATTCTCTGTCCATTCCGTCAATCTCCAATTAAACTTTTTTTAAAATCATAATTGTAATATCATCGTATAGTTTGTTGTCCTCAAATTCCTTTACCTCATTGACGATTAAATCGCATAAACCCTGGGGGGGCAAAGTTAAATTATCTTTTATGAGGCTCTTTAGCTTGGCAAGCCCATAGAACGCTTTATCCAAAGAACGGGCCTCTGTTATACCGTCAGTATAGAAAACAAGCATATCATTTTTCTCCAGCTTAATACTTTCGGAACGATACGTGCTATCTGAGAAGAAACCGACAGCCGGCCTTTCATGTTCGCCTATTTCGGTTATAGAACCATCAGTTTTAACTACAAGAACATTCTCATGCCCTGCATTGGAATAAATAAAAGTACTGTCATAAATATCATAAAAGCCTGTAAAGACTGTTGCAAACATATTGGTCTCATTTCGCTTTGACAGAAGCCTGTTCAATTCAAAAAGCACTCTGTCAGGTTGATCAAACTGTAAAAGCGAATTGTGCATAAGTGCCTTTGAGATAGCCATAAAAAAAGCGGCAGAAATCCCCTTCCCTGAAACATCTGCCACGGCTAAAGCCAATTTATTGCCGCAATAAAAAAATTCATAAAAATCACCGGCCACTTTGTCTGCCGGAAGGAGTTTTACTCCAAGCTGAAATCCCTTAAAAACAAAATCCGATCCTATTTTAGGCAAGGTTGCCTCCTGTATCCTATGCGCAATGTCTATCTCTGTCTCTCTGCGCTGCCTACGCATTACTTCAGTTTTCAAATTCTCAGTGTATAAAGCAAGCTCGCTTCCTAAATAGTTAATGGAACCTATCAAATCTTTTATTTCGTCAGAGCCTTGCGCTTTCAAACTGATATTAAACTGACCCTTTCCGAGTTTTGAAACCTCGTCTCTGAGTTTTCTTATCGGCTCAGTAATGGATTTAGAAAACCACATGATCAGTGGTATGGAAAACAAATAAATAATGATGACGGAGACAAAAGTAAACGCTATACCAAACTTTCTGTCATGAGCAAAACCAGAGTTAATTTTACTAACAATTCTTTGGGCTTCTATTTCCCTTTTTTTGTGAATTTCCTGACTTAAAGGCGCCATGTAGTCATCCAGTGAAAGACTGTAAACTAAGGCTAAATCGGTATCAGGTATTTTAAAGGCTGAAGCATATTCATTATCAGGAGTTTTGGTTTTGTCATCTACAAGTTCATAATAAAAGTTGAATGATTCTGAATCGCTGATAGTTGAAACATCCTGGTTAAGCGTAACATTGCTGCGGATCAACCAATGCCTGAAGCTCATTCCCTCTTCATCATTTTCACTGCTGAGAATTATCTTGTCGTCTCTCTCAATGATTGCAGCATAGCCGACCTTAATGCCATTAATATAAGTGGAATCAAGAAGGATTTTTCTTAGTTTTTCATCTTTCTTAAGGTAGCTGTAATCTTTGTTATTATCCAAAAAATCTCTTCGGACTGTATATCCCAAATCTTTCGCCAGCAATTCAATATAATTTTCGGCAAATGGCCCCAAATTCCTCTGCGACTGTTCATTGTTCCATTTAGTGAAATTATTTATGTCCTCGTTAGCAAATTTCGAATAATACCCCTGTTGGGAAAAATCAAAAAGCAAATTGGCTGTGCCCAGAGCTGAAGCAAGAATAACAGTAATTATGACAATAATGAGAGCGAATTTGTTTCTGATTTTCATTATTTAATATTCAGAACTGAAGCCAAACCTATTTTTGTAAGGTTCTTTTTTATCTCCTTGTTCATATTGGTTACGGACATATTCGAAGAAGAAACCAACGATGCGGCGGAGCCACACAATCTTATAAATGAAGATGCTATATATCCTACTTCTTTCAGATCAAAAACAACTTTGCCCCTATGTCCTTTAATTTGGGACAAGACTTTCTCTTCGATTTCCATGCAACAAAGCGTATCCAATTCGCCTTCGAAAAAAAATGTAAGCACATCTGCGTTTACACTGGAATTAAATTTTCCCATCAAGGGCCTCCATATATTAAAACGTATTTTTTACCGAAAATTTCAATTGGAATTATAATATGCTGCCTTCAGACTTTCAATAAACATGAAAACAAGTAATTCAAATAAGAATACTATTAGTTTTCTACTGAGCCATTCTCTTATATCCTATTGGCCTATTTTGTAAATAACTCTTGTAGAGCCAACCAGTTTCAATATAATTTCATTAAAAACAATAAGTGTTTCATTTTCAATCTGGATGACTCCTGTAATTCGCGTCAATTATGAAGCTTAAACTCAAAATTTTTTATTTGTTATTTATTCTGGTTTTATCATATATAGCCTTTAGATGTTTGGTTCAGGCGTTAATTATAGATCCTGAATTTAACAGACTTGAAAATTCCTTGGCTATCAAGGATCTTGCCAGGACTAATAATCTTATACAAAATGAACTCCAAAACATTTTAGTCACAGCAAAGGACTGGTCTGTCTGGAATGGTACATACGAATTTCTCAAACATCGCAATCAGTCATACATAGACAATAACCTCATGAAAAATGTATTGTCTGACATCAAAATGGACATTTTTTTTATCTATGATATAAACCACAAGTTATATTGGAGTGATATAGTCGAAAATAAAGCAAACTCTTCACTATCCAAAAATGAGCAGATCAAAAACATAGACAATTTGCTCCAAACAAAATTTAACTACCTTTTTTTAAACAGCAGTTCTAAAAAAAACAATGCCGTTACAGGAGTCATAGAAAGCAGGTACGGGCCAATTCTATTGGCCGTCACACCTATTCTGGGCACGGAAAATGGTCTCCCTTGCCTGGGCTCTATGATAATGGGCAGATTCCTTAGCAATTCCTGTGTCGCTTCCATGTCAAATACCATTGAAATCCCTTTTGATGTTTTTCCACTTTTGTACGACAAAACCCCAATGCTCAATGCCATTATTGCAGGGATAAAAAATAGTGACAATGATGTCTTTATAGACAAAAAGACAAACAAAGGCTCGCTCTATCTATATTCTTATCTGAATGTTCTCAAAGGGAGCGCTCCGATCTTGTTAAAAGTTTCAGTACCTAGAGAGGTCTTTTTAAGGACTAATAGGGCCCTAAATTATTCTATGCTCTCGTTAATAATTGCAACCATCATTATTGCGGTGATACTATGGTTTTTCCTGCATGAAATTATCACAAAACCTTTGATTCGCCTGACAAATTTTATAACGAAAATATCAAAATCCGATGACTTTTCCAGCAATATCACTTCTTCAAAAAAAGATGAAATAGGACAGCTAACCAAAGAATTTGACACAATGATTTCAAATATCAGGCAGGCAAGATCTAACTTAATGCAAAACTTGGCAGAAAAGGAAAAACTCATATCCGATTTAAATGATGCCTCAGCTAAAATAAAAACCCTCAAGACGCTTCTTCCTATATGCGCTAGCTGCAAAAAAATCAGAGATGACAATGGTTATTGGAACCAGGTCGAAACATATATCAAGGTGCATACCGATACAAAATTCAGCCATTCAATGTGTCCTGAATGCGCCAAAAAGCTCTACCCTGATCTTGATATTGAAAAGTTGACGCAATCGGACATAACGAAATTTTCCTAACTATAGCAAAAAGAAAGATGAAAATAGTTATACAAAGAGTTTCCAGGGCAGAGGTAAAAGTCGAAGGTAAAATTGTCGGCAAAATAAGCATAGGTTTTTTGGTTCTGATTGGAATCACACACACAGATACCAAGAAAGAAGCAGATTTTCTGGCTGACAAAATAGCAAACCTCAGAATCTTTGAAGACAAAGAAAACAAAATGAACCTTGCGCTGAAAGATGTTGAAGGCTCAGTACTGCTTATTTCGCAATTTACCCTTTATGGAGATGCATCAAAAGGTAGACGCCCAAGTTTTACAGAAGCCGCAAAACCCGAAAGAGCCATCCCTCTTTATGAATATTTCATCAAGAAGATAACTGATTCAGGAATAAAAGTCGAAACAGGAATTTTCGGAGCAAAAATGGAAGTTAACCTGACAAACTCAGGCCCCGTCACTATCATTATAGAAAAGTAGAAATTTAAAAATTTTATTCCATGAAAAATGTCGTCATATTAGGTTCTACCGGCTCTATCGGCACAAATGCTGTTAAAGTCATTGAAAACCATCCGGATAAACTCAGGCTCCTTGCTGTCGCCGCAAATAACAATATTGAATCATTGGCAAAACAAGTTAATAAATTTGGCTGTAAATATGCTGTGTGCAGCGTTTCTTCAGCAGATTCTTTAAAAAAGCTCGTCCCCTCATCAGTAAAAATTCTCTGCGGCGTAGAGGGCATGATAGAAATTTCGACTTTACCTGCAACTGACATTGTATTGTGCTCTGTCGTTGGAACCGCAGGGCTCATGCCTGTATTAGAGTCTATCAAAGCAAAAAAAGACATCGCTCTTGCAAGCAAAGAAGTCCTGGTTATGGCAGGCGAAATTGTTATGGAAGAAGCCAAAAAACACGCAGTAAGGATGTTGCCGGTAGACAGCGAACACAGTGCTATCTTTCAATGCTTGGAGGGCAAACAAACTTCTGATGTTTCAAAGATTATTCTGACAGCCAGCGGAGGAGCTTTCAGGAAACACTCAAAAGAAGAGATGTTCAAAGCGACCTTTGAAGATGCAATGGCTCATCCGACATGGAACATGGGGCCGAAAGTAACTCTCGATTCAGCGACCTTGATGAATAAGGCGTTGGAAATTATTGAAGCTCATCATTTATTCCGCATGCCCCCTGAAAAAATAGATGTTATCATTCATCCGCAGTCAATCATCCATTCAATGGTTGAATTCAATGACGGGACCATCCTTGCACAGATGGGAATCACTGATATGAAGTCGCCCATCCAGCATGCTTTGACGTATCCTGAAAAACTTGGCGGGCTGCCATTGCTGTCATTATCCAAAATATGCACTCTGTCTTTTGAAGAACCTGACAGAGCTAAATACCCAAGCATAGACATAGCATTTGAGGCAATCAGGTCAGGAGGCACCATGTGCGCCGTTATGAATGCAGCAAACGAGATAGCCTTCGACAAGTTCAGAGACGGTAAGATTACTCTTCCGGACATTTGGAAAATCATCCAGAAAGTAATGGCTTCCCACATGGTCATTAAACATCCTACCCTCAATCAAATATTATCGGCCGACCATTGGGCTAGGTTAGAAGCAAACAAGTCATGAGATATTTATTTGTTTCAATAGTATTAACTTTCTTTCTTTTCACGCTAAAAATTACAGCTCAGGATCAACCAAGAATTGTTTCACTGTCACCGAACCTGACGGAAATCATCCTTGCGCTTGGCGGTAAATCATCACTGGTGGGCCGTTCTTCAGCATCCGACTATATTAAAGAAGCCAAAACTGTTCCTGTCGCCGGTGACATGGGCAACCCGAACCTTGAACAAATAGTCTTGCTCAAAGCCGACATAGTAGTTGCTTCAAACCTCACTAATCCTTCAGATGCCAGAATTATAGAAAATCTGGGCTTGAAGTTTTATTTATTGAAAACAGAAAATTTTGAGGAATACTATTCAACGGTTGACACCTTGGGAAAAATACTCGACAAGAATAGAGAGGCCGAAGAGGAAATTGAAAGAATCAAACAAGGACTATCTGAATTTAAAAAGGAAAATAAATCTATCCCTTTTTTGAAAAGGCCAAAAGTCTTCTGGGAAATATGGGATAACCCGCTTATAACTGTAGGGAATAAAGCTTTCCTGAATGAGTTTATAGAGTTGGCAGGAGGAATAAATATCACAGCAAATGTAAACCGCAGTTATTTTCAAATTTCGAAAGAGAGTATTCTTACGGCAAATCCAGATGTCATAATCGCTCCCGACCTATCGACACGTTCTGTTAAGGACATGAAAACATCAATAGGCTGGGACGCGGTTTCCGCAGTAAAAAACAATCGGGTTTATACAAATATTGACCCCAATTTGGTAAATGTTTTTGGCCCAAGAATACTTTCAACAATACAACTAATCCATAATTTACTATACAATAAATGAACATATGATATCTAAGACGACATATTTGCTTACAGGCGGTGTAAGAAGCGGTAAAAGCGCCTACGCCCTTCAACTTGCTTTATCATCAAAAGCTCCTTTTTACATCGCCACAGGCTGGGCCGGCGATGATGAAATGACTGATAGAATCATCAACCACAAAAAAGAACGTGACGACAGGTGGACTACGATAGAAGAAAGATATGATCTTAAGAAAGCTATACAAGAGGCCATAAGCAAGGGTGCAGACATTATCATAGTTGACTGCATAACCATGTGGACATCTAACCTTATGTACGGTTCCAAGAAAACTGATGCTCATGTCGCTGATCTTATAGGTGCTTTAAAAGATACACCCATTCCAATCGTACTCGTAACAAATGAAGTCGGCCTTGGAATAGTACCCGAAACAAAAGATGGCAGAGAATACAGGGATATTCTCGGATGGATCAATCAAAAAATAGCAAGAGTTGCTGATAAAGTCATATTCATGGTTTCAGGCATACCAATGGTGATAAAATGAAAAGCCTCAGATTTGCACTATCAATTCTCACATCGATACCATCAGGTCTAAAAAGCAAACCGGATGACACAACTTGGCTGAATAGCGTCTATTTCTTTCCTCTATGCGGGTACATACTGGCATCGTTTACAGTCATTCCATTCGTTGCGCTGTCTGGTATTTTTTATATCCACGACTTAATACAGGCTATCGCTATGGCAGCTCTTCTGGCCCTTCTAACAGGGGGGATCCATCTGGACGGCTTCGCTGATGCCTGTGATTCCCTGCTGTGTTCAACAAATAGAGATAAAAGAGTCGAAATAATGCACGACTCCAGAATAGGAGCTTTCGGTGCCATAGGGCTTATTTTTATTATTTGTTCTAAAATCTCTGCCCTATTTCTTCTCATTAAGACTAATGATTACATGGGTATCTTTTGTATAATAGTCATCGCAAGATTTATGTTAGTGTTTCTTATAAAAATCGGGCATTACTTCCCATATGAACAAGGAATGGGCAAAGAAATAATAGGCAAAGTCTCATACGTTTGTATTTTGATAGCTTTCATCTACACCGCCCCATGCATCTTCTTTAGAACTAATATCCTTATAACAACTGCAGTTCTCATTGCTGTTATTCTCTATTTTAATAACAGAGTAAGTGCTAAAATGGGAGGAATATCAGGAGATATACTTGGTGCCTCTGTAGAACTTTGCGAAACTCTGGGGCTTGTTTTTTTAACTATTAAACCTTATTAATAACTCAATATATAAAACCCGATTATTGTGCAATCGCAGAATAGTTTTAAAAATATGAATACCGCACCCTTTTAAAATTTATGGAAAATATACTGGAAAAGAAGCTACAGGAGTCCGTACTGATATTTGACGGAGGAATGGGAACCGAGATTTACAAACGCCATTTCTTCATCAATACTTGTTTCGACGAATTATGTCTGAGTTCGCCAAAAATTATATCGGAAATACATAATGAATATTTCAAAGCAGGGGCGGAAGTTCTTACTACTAATACGTTCGGAGCTAATTGGAATAAACTCTCCAAATTCGGTTTTGGAAATAAAGTCCGGGATATTAATAAAGCCGGAGTAAAACTTGCAAAAGAAAATAGCGGAGAAAATACTCTAATAGCCGGTTCGGCAGGCCCAATCGGCGAAATCCCATACAACAGCGGAATTAAGGAATCTGACATAACTGATATGCTGACAGAGCAAGTCAAGGCATTGAAAGAAGGCGGAGCTGATTTCATAATGTTTGAAACCCTTCCCTCTCTTAGGGATTTAGAACACGCCGCCATAGTAATGGACAAAATCAGAGATATTCCTTATGTGTTAAGCCTGACTGTCTCAAGAACCGGAGAAACATCCAAAGGCGAGTCGCTCAAAATGCTGCTTGCTTCTTTAAGTAAACTGCAAAACAAACCAAGCGCTATCGGAGTTAACTGCGGACTTGGCCCCGAAGCACTGCTTTCTGTCGTAGAAAAAATAGTCAAAGTGTGTTCATATCCTATTATCGCTCAACCTAATGCAGGGACACCAAGAAGCGTTGATAATAGGTCTATCTACATGACAAGCCCTGAATATTTTACAACATATGCTATAAAGTATGTAAGCCTTGGCGTAAGAGGCGTTGGCGGCTGTTGCGGAACTACTCCTGAACACATCAGGGACTTGGCAAGAAGTGTTAAACCCACTTCTAAGAATGCCTTTTCTAAGACAATTTCTCTGACCATCTCAGATGACCTGTTGCAAACTCCCATTCTGACCGAATCAAAATCCAATCTTGGCGCTAAGCTTGCAAAAAAAGAGTGGATTAAAACTGTAGAGCTCGTCCCTCCAAAAGGGTATGCCCTCAAAGATGTTTTAGAAAAAGCTACTCTTTGCAAAAAATCAGGAATTGATGCGATTAACATCCCTGACGGGCCAAGAGCAAGCTCCAGAATGTCACCTATAATCACATCGCTCATGATCCAAAGAGAAGCAGGAATTGAAACTATTTTGCATTTCTGCTGCAGGGACAGAAATCTCATAGGGATGCAGTCGGATCTTCTCGGATGCGCCGCAGTCGGAATAAAGAACCTCCTGTTTGTCACAGGTGACCCACCAAAGCTGGGAAACTACCCTTATGCTTCGGCAGTATTCGACGCAGACTCAATTGGTATGGCTAAAATTCAGTCAAACCTCAACAGAGGCGTGGACATCGGCGGAAACTCTATCGGAAATAAAACAGAGGCACTAATTGGAGTCGGAGCTGACCCCAATGCCATTGATATGGAACGGGAACTAAAACGTACTATCGAAAAAATCGAGGCCGGAGCTGAGTTTATCATCACCCAACCTGTATTTGACACGTCCTCTCTCATTTCGTTTTACAAAAAAATCGAGAAATATAATATTCCGGTAATAGCAGGGATATGGCCTCTTGCCAGCTACAGGAATGCCGAGTTCATGAAGAATGAGGTGCCAGGCGTAGTCGTTCCCGATTCTGTAATGAAGCGAATGGCAAAATTCGAATTGAAGGAAGACCAAAGAGCTGAGGGAATCAGTATAGCCAGGGAATCCATAGATACTATAAAAAGTTTTATTGCCGGAGTACAGGTCAGTGCCCCGCTAGGTAATGTAGACACATCTTTAAAAGTTTTAATATAGCAATGAAGGAAAAATTATGACTTACATAAGAGGCAGAAAAACGCTCTTTGTCTCTGTCATGGTGATGGTATTTATCGTCACTTTGGTATCGTCTGCTTTTATGCTCGCAATTTTTCGGCAGGATATTACCAACGAATATGCTATCCTTCAGTCCATAGCCAATACAGAATCAAGATTTGTATCAAATTTATTACAAAAACATGGAATCAAACCAGATAAGAAAAATCATCTTTTACAGGAACTGTTAAACCAAGACAAGAACTTCCTGACCTTTGCAACAACAGGCGACACAATCATAGCGAAAAAGACAGATGAAACTTTTAAATTCATTTGGTCCGCTCGCTCAGGAGATATAACTTCTGCAAATCTTTCCACTCTTGATGATTTGTACACCAATGGAATACTCAGAATTTTTATATTTGGCGAATCTCCTATTTTTATCGGGAGCGATTATACAGGAAAAACCGTTCTTTCCACCTGTGTTCCGATATCCGACTCGAACATGTTTCTTATCACAAAAATTGATCTGGATGAGATCTTAATGCCTTTCTCAAAAATCATCATAAAATACCTTTTTTTTGAATTTATCTTACTGGCAATAGGCACTCTTGTCATAGTTCTAGCCTACACGAAATCACTTAACGAAACAATCAAGAGAACCATTCATGATTTATCTAGATCAAGACAAATCATCAAAGACTTGCAAGAAATAGAAAAATCTCTTGAACACATGAAGGATAAAATGGAAGATGCCCTTGAAGTCGGTTTGTTTGGCTTCTGGTCGTATGACTTTAAAAATGGAACTTCAAACCGTTCTTTGCGGCACGACCAGATATTCGGTTATACCACCCTAGTGGAAAATTGGAATTTTCAAACATTTCTGGATCATATTGTAGAAGAGGACAAGGCTGATGTAAAAAAACATTTCGATGAATCCATGACATCGGATCAGGAAATTGATATAGCATGCCGAATAACCAGATGCGACGGAGAAGAACGCTGGCTATGGGTTCGCGGAAAGTTCAGAGAGAAAAACGGTTCCCTGATAGGGATTATCAGAGATATTACTACACGCAAAAACACAGAAAAAGAACTAACAGAATATCGTGAACGTCTGGAAGAACTTGTTGAAGCCAGAACTGCGGAGCTGCAAACTGAAAAAGAAAAACTCCAGACGGCTTTGTCTAACATAAAAACACTTAAGACTCTTCTCCCCATTTGTTCTGGTTGCAAAAAAGTAAGAGACGATGACGGGTACTGGAGCCAAGTCGAGACATACATAAGTAAACACACGGACACAGAATTCAGTCACAGTCTCTGCCCTGACTGCTTAGCCAAACTCTATCCTGAAATAGCAAATTCAATTTCAGAAAAAGAAAAAACTAACACCTGATTACCTTGACATTGGCAGATTGATTATTTTCTCAACCCTTATATAATTTGCATTACCTTGTCTTTTTATTAACATGAAACATAAAGGTAATCCAAATGAAAATTTTAGTCATCAATGCGGGCAGTTCTTCACTCAAGTTCACTGTATTTAACTTCTCATGGATCGGCAAGCAGATTGTTCTCGCTTCAGGTCAAGTTGAGTGCATAGGTCTCCCAACTTCCTTTCTCGTCTATAATAAATATGGCGAAGCTAAAGTAAAAACTGAGATCCCTATTTCTGAAGAAAGAAAAGAAAAAAAAGAATATGTAACCCATACAGATGCGCTCAAAGTGGTTTGTGACAAACTCATGAGTAAAGAAGATGGGGTAATCAACAATATATCAGACATTCTAGCTATAGGCCATAGAGTAGTTCACGGCGGTGAAAAAATATCTACTCCTGTCATTATAGATGAAAATGTAAAAAATATAATTAGAGATTGTATTACGTTGGCTCCACTTCACAATCCAGCCAATCTAGCAGGGATTGAAGCATGTGAGAAATATTTTCCAAATATTCCAAATGTTGCAGTATTCGATACCGCTTTCCATCAGACAATGACCCCTGATTTCTTTATATACGCTATACCATACGAATTTTATACAAAGTATGGAATAAGAAAATATGGGTTCCACGGAACTTCTCATCACTATGTAGCAAAATCTACCGCTAAATTCTTAAAAATGCCTTTTGAAGAATTAAAGCTTATCACATGCCATTTAGGAAATGGGTGCAGTGTAACTGCTATAAATAAAGGAAAAGTAGTAGATACTTCTATGGGAATGACGCCACTTGAAGGGTTAGTAATGGGTACAAGAAGTGGAGATATAGACCCTGATATAGTTTGGTTTCTGATAGATAAAGGAATGTCTCCTAAGGAAGTGGACAAGACGCTGAATAAGCAAAGTGGACTTTATGGCATAGCTGGTATAAATAGTGGAGACATGAGAGAGATCATTCAGGCATCAGAACAAGGAAACACTAGAGCCGAATTAGCTTTAAATATATTTGTCAATAGGATAGTAAAATATATAGGTGCATACTTTGCTATCTTGGGTGGTGCCGATGCCATTGTGTTTACTGGTGGAATAGGAGAAAACTCCAGTGTCGTTAGAGCCAAAGTTATTGAAAAAATGCATGCGTTTTCTGTCGATATTGACGCTGAGGCAAATCAAAATTGCAGAAGCACTCCGTCTATAATATCCACAAAAGACAGCAAAACAAAGGCTCTAGTAATACCTACTAACGAAGAACTTATGATAGCTTCTCAAAGCATAGAACTTCTACTGGAAGAAGGAAAACTCAAAGTCGTTACAGTTTAAATATAAACAAATAAATAAAGCGGGAGACAAGATTATGCCAGTAATGGACAAAATCATCGAAAAAGCCATATCCATGAAGAAAAAACTCGTTCTGGCCGAAGGACACGATCCGAGAGTCGTAATAGCTGCAAATAAGATAATGGAAAAAGGCATAGCCTCATCTGTAATAGTAATAGGGACAGAAGAAGAAATTAGCAAGTCTTGCAAAGACGCAGGGATTACTGAAAGAAAATTCATCTGCTATGATCATCTAAAATCACCTAAAATGGAAGAATACGCAAAGATTCTTCAGGCCTATCGCGCAGAAAAGAAAAAAGACATCACTCTTGAAAAAGCAGTAGAAATACTGAAACAAAGAATTTTCTTTGGTGCAATGCTTCTAAGAATCGGGGAAGTCGATGCGCTCGTAGCCGGAAGTATAGCTTCCACAGCTGACATGCTTAGAGCCGCATTCATGATTATTGGCACAGCTCCGGGAATCAAGAGCGCAAGCAGTGCGTTCCTTATGGATCTGGCTCATCCTACTCCTGGCGGTGAAAGCACTCTTCTTTATTCAGACGGCGCAGTTATTCCTGATCCAGATTCTGCTACGCTCGTGGACATCGCCCTTGCTACGGCAAAAACCCACCTTGCCCTGATTGGAACGACTCCAAAAATCGCTTTCCTCTCTTTCTCTACTAAGGGAAGCGCAGAACACCCACTTATCGAAAAGGTACGTACGGCCACTGAAATATGCAAAGCAAAAATCGCCGAACAAAAACTCGACTACATAGTTGATGGTGAACTTCAGGCAGATACTGCACTCGTACCTAAAGTCGCAGCTTCAAAAGCTCCGGGAAGCCCTCTTGGCGGCAATGCAAACATCCTCATTTTCCCTGACCTGAATGTAGGGAATATCTGTTATAAAATCACTCAGCGTCTCGCTGGAGCCGCCGCAATCGGCCCTGTCCTACAAGGGCTAGCCAAACCAATGAGCGACCTGTCAAGAGGTTGTTCTGCTGACGATATAGTCGGAACAGCCGCCATGGTACTTTGCCAGGCTCTCTAGACTTGGTCTGACTCAAAACCCAAAAAAATGCCGCTCAGCTTTGAGCGGTATTTTTTTCTCATTAGAGTCAAAGTTGCTCACTATGAAACCTCTGCACAACTCCAGATAATCTTCGAAATATATCTAAATAATTGAGAGAAAAATATTTAACTCTCTCTTCAAGAAAAAGAAGTTTTTCTCTGGGAAATATCAGCATTTTTTAGAAAATGATAATCTTCCTAGTTGTGCAGAGGTCTCAATGTCTTTGCTTCGCATATATACTGATTGGAGTATTCCAAGGCAGACCATTGCAGAAAGCATAAAAGAGCCTCCATAACTAATAAGAGGAAGAGGAATACCGGTTATCGGCATAAGCCTTATATTCATGCCAATGTTTATAAAGAGATGCTCAAAGAACAAAGCCGCCGAACCAGCCGCAAAATAATAGCCAAACCCATCTTTAGCAATAAACGCCGTTCGTATCATAGAAAAAATAAGCACCATGTACATCACAATCATCGATATAGACCCCATAAACCCCGATTCTTCCGCAATCACAGAAAAAATCAAATCTGAGTTGGATACGCTCTTGGGTAAAAAACCTAATAAATTCTGGGTTCCATGAAGAAACCCCTTGCCTTTCACTCCGCCGCTTCCAACTGAAAGAAGTGTTTGCCTGCTGGTCCATCCTTGATTCAGGGGATCTCTTCCTGCATCCAAGAAAACGAAAATTCTTTCTTTTTGGTAGTCGTGCAAAAATGGATAAATACTGGGAACTATAACAGATATGGAAATAAGAACTACTATTATCCACTTCCAGCTTATTCTGGCACAAAAAAGAATAGCGGCAAATATGGCGAGAAAAACAAGTGAGCTTCCCAAATCGGGCTCTTTGAGAACCAATACAAACGGCACGGCCATCAATATAAAAAAATAGAATAAGTGAGAAAACTTATTAACTCTGAACCAATCAAATGACGCAACATATGACAATAGAAGCAATGTAGCTACTTTAGCAAACTCGGAAGGCTGAATGCGCATTGGCCCTAAATCAAGCCACCTCTTGGCTCCATATACCTTGACGCCAATAAAGAATACCAGAAGCAGCAAAATTAAAGTCAAGATATAGAATACAGGAGAAGCAAGCGCGTATATTTTATAATCAGAGTAGCTCAGAATTAGCCATACTGCAAAACCTATCACAGTCCAGATTATCTGTTTTTCCCAAGCAGTAGTCATTGATCCGCCCACCTGCTGTCCTGAACTATAGATGAAAGTTATTCCAAAAGATATAAGAAAAAGCGTCGAAAGCAACTGAACAAAATCAAGGCAAAAAAAATGGTATTTTATTTTCCTGATAAGACCGAGAAAGTAAGATACTTCAGGATCTTCGTTGCTCCCTAACTGAAAAATATGTTTCATCTATGAATTATAAAGTAAATCTTAGATCGATAAATTTTTCTCTTACCGCATAAAGTCTCAAAAGATAGTTTTCAGCTATATCGGCTGTAATTTGCTCTTTTAGGCTTAATACCAAACCAATCAGAGAGTTGAGAATAAAAATCTCTCTTTTTAGTATTGCTTTTTTTAGCTCTGGAAAATCCTCTTTGCCTAGCTGGATAAAGTCGAGATGGTAAGACATGGCTCTTCCTGAAATCATTAGAAAAGACAATACTGCATTGAAATTTAAAGCACCAGAAAAGGCAACATCTCTGCACAAATCAGATGAGATTTCCCCTATTTCATAGTATAAAGATGACGCATCAGTTTTATTTATAAACTCAGATACAGATTCCTCATCCAATTCGTCTTCATCGGAAAAATCCGTAACATTTTCCCAAATATTGAGTTCATCAGTAGCGAGTTTACGCTTTTTTAAAGCAGAAAAAATCAAATCGTCTTCATCCGGTAAATCCAAATATTTTTCAAGCTCTTCAAAATAAGCCTTTATATTGACCTCTTCTTTATTGAATTGATCTGCCCAATCAAGTTCTGTCCAAAGTTTATATTTGCTAATATCCATACACTCTAAGCCTCCAGATAAAATGATCTTCAATACAAAGATTATCCGTGAGTTCTTTTCTCTGTAATTAATTTTTCGATTTTTTCAGCATCTGCCCAAAGACTTTCCAGATTGTACCTTTCTCTTGCATCGCTACTAAAAACATGTATCATGACATTCCCAAAGTCAATTACCACCCAATCTGACTCTTTTTCGCCATCAATAGCAACAGGCCTGACATCAAACTCTTCTCTCGTTTTTCTCCTGATCCATTCAGCAATAGCTCCAAGATGAGGGTGGGATGTCCCTGTACATATAACAAAAAAATCAGAAATAGAGCTTACTTCTCCTAATTTCATTACTGTAACATCTTCAGCTTTCCTATCTTCAGCTATGCGGGCACAAAAATTAGCCAGTTCTTCACTTGTAGGGGGGATAGTTTGGTTGGACATTAAAATTCCTTTCAGTAATAGTTATTCTATAATTATTGTTGCTAATCTGAACTCTCAAAGTCTTCGGTCTAATTGAAAGCAATTTATTGGTTTTGTCAACAAATTTGGAAGGCTTCCGGTTCAATTAATTGAATTAACTTAAAAACAATTTTATCTTTGAAAATTGTTAAAAGATACACTAGTTTAAACATAAATTCAAAGATAAGGAATCTATATTATGCCTACAGAACTATCATATGCTTTAATAACACCCTACACTATTCAAAAATCAAGAACAGGCGGCATCATTGCAAGGCTCCTGTCCAGAACAGATCTGGAATTGGTGGGTGTTAAAATCTTTGCCCCGACTCAAGAATTCACAATTCAATACGCAAAGTTTATTGAGAAAATTAAAGATGATACATTCTCTCATGAAGCAGTAATGCACCTAAGCAATTATGTCAGAGAAAACTTCGCTCCCCATGAAGGGAGACACCAAAGAGTAATGATGCTCCTTTTTAAAGGTGAAAATGCCACAAAAAAACTCAATGACGTAGTTGGGCAAATGGGGCTAGGAGTAAAGACCGGTGAAACTATCAGAGACACTTATTCGGATTATGTGCTAAACAGGGACGGCTCTGTAAGATATTTCGAACCTGCAGTAATTGTCGCTCCAAATATTTCAGACAAAGCTCTCTACAAAGAAGAAATGCTCTTTATAGCCAATTACATCGATTCTACTCCTAATATCATTGATGTACCACTCTTAACCGCTGAAGATGATTCGAGCAAAAGGACTCTTGTGATTATAAAACCTGATAACTGGCGCTATCCGAGTTCCAGGCCGGGAAACATAATCGATATGTTGAGCAAGACCGGATTAAGAATAGTTGGATGCAAGCTTTATAGAATGTCTCTCGATGAAGCATTAGAATTTTACGGCCCTGTAAAAAATGCTTTGAGAGAAAAACTCTCTCCTAAGATAGGAAAACAAGCAAAGGAAATTCTGGAAAGGGAGCTCAAAATAAAACTCCTTGATCAGGATATAGAAAGCCTTACAAACTCTGTGGGAATAAGATATTCTGATGACCAATTTTCTCAGATTGTCGAATTCATGTCTGGATTGAGACCGGAAGAAGTTGACAAAGAACATACATCAGAACCAGGTAAAGTAAGGTGCATGGTCTTAATCTATCAGGGAGGAAACGCCGTAGATAAAATCAGAGATGTGCTTGGCCCAACAGATCCTACTAAAGCCCCGGGAGGCACTATTAGAAGAGATTTCGGAACAGATGTGATGGTCAATACAGCTCATGCATCAGATTCATATGAAAATGCCAAGCGAGAAATGGGCATCATAAAAGTCGACAATAACAACATTGGTAAAATTATTAAAGACTCTTATAAATAATTGAAAGCTAAGATCATAAGAAAGTTGATTTCTCAGTACGTTCTTATTTATTAATGATGAAAAACAGCAATTCCAAAAGAACAAAACAAGATAAAGAACAAAACAAATATCATAAAATTACAATCGGCAAGGTACTTTTTCTCATATTTTCAATACTGTTGCTTCTATCGCTGCTAACTCACAATAGTCAAGATGATGCTGTAACAGAAGGCGGAAGGAATGGACATCTTTTCAATTGGATAGGTTATTTTGGTGCTGTTTTATCCGGTGTTATCTTTCGTATTTTTGGAATTGCCGGATATTTTCTTGGTTTTTTCTGTTTCATATCAGCCTCAAAGTCTCTTTTCAGAGAAGGGCCTATAAAAAAAAGAAGTCTTACTTTGTCGATTATTCTTTTCATATTCGGGCTTTCAATTTTATTTGCTTTATGGCCTGAAACGCTTTCTCCACTTGCAAAAAACATGGGCATCAATACACTTTCCGGCGGCGTTTTCGGTCAGTGCTTAGCATCTCCCCCAGATAAACTTTACACCGCCGGATGGATAAGGCAATATATGGGGACAATCGGGACATGCATTATTGGTCTAGCATTTATTCTAGTAGGAACAACATTCGTCTGGGAAGAAAAGACAGGAATTTATCTCAAAAAAATACTCTCGCTTCTAAGAATCAAAAAAAATTCATCCGATCCCAATCCATCAGAAAGCAAATCTCCAAATACTAGAAACGATTTGACATTGGATCAGATTAGAAAAGATATTGAGCTTAAAAGGATTAAAGACAAATCAAGCAACTCACAAACAATTGTTATAGATGATGGTCTCTTTAATCAGGATTTCTATAAATCTCAAACAACCAAAAATAAAAACATCGAAATCCCTCCTATATCTCCTAATCTGACTCAAAAAAATATGATAATGCATACTTCCAATTCTATAGTTAGAGACAAACAAGTCAAAAGACCAACATCTTGTGGCAAAGTTTACAAATTGCCACTATTAAAACTTTTGGATGAAGTAGAAGAATCGTCAGGTGAATCAAGGGAGGCTGTACAAAAGGCAAAGGAGACGCTTCAGGATACGCTTGACAGCTTCGGAGTAGAAGCAAAAGTCACTGATGCTGTGACAGGCCCAAGAATTACAAGAATAGAGGTAGCCCCATCTCCAGGAGTAAGGCTTGATAAAATAACTTCACTCGAATCGAACATGAAACTTGACCTTAGGGCAGAAAGCATAAGAATCCTGGCTCCTATTCCAGGAAAAGATGCTGTAGGAATAGAGTTACCTAATAAAGTTTCATCCCCCGTTTCCTTACTTAGCGTGATTGGATCTTCTCAATGGAAAAAAGCTACACAAGAAATTCCTGTCGCTTTAGGCAAAAATGTATCAGGAGAGGCTGTAATAGCAGACTTGGCAAGAGCGCCACACCTTCTAATTGCAGGTTCGACTGGAAGCGGTAAAAGCGTATGCATAAATACTCTCATTATGAGTTTGCTTTATAGATTTACTCCTGACGAGCTACGACTAATATTAGTCGACCCTAAAGTGGTGGAATTCGAAATATATAAGATGCTTCCGCATCTCATTACCCCGATAGTTAACGAACCCAAAAAGGTTCCGCTCGCACTGCGTTGGGCTATAAATGAAATGGAAAGACGTTATAGGGTTCTTGCTAAAGTAAGAGTTAAAAACCTTGAGACTTTTAACTCTAGGCCGATAAATACCAGTATCCTGGACGACGACGGAAATCCTATTCCTGCTAAACTCCCTTTTATTGTTATTGTATTGGACGAACTCGCAGACATCATGATGGCGGCAAAAGCTGATGTAGAAACATCCATATGCAGAATAGCTCAAAAAGCAAGAGCCGTAGGAATACATCTTGTTGTCGCAACGCAAAGACCCAGCAAAGAAATCATTACAGGTGTAATCAAGGCAAATCTGCCAACCAGAATTGCTTTCAAAGTATCTTCTATGATAGACAGCAGGGTAATCCTCGATCAAAATGGGGCTGAATCCCTTCTTGGGAGAGGTGACATGCTTTTTATCCCCCCAGGCACTGCTAAACTTGAGAGAATTCAAGGCGCAATGGTTAGTGATGCAGAAATAGAAAAAGTAGTGGCTTTCTGCTCAGAACAAATGGAACAGAAATTTGATGACAGAGTAGTTTCTGAGGAAAAAGATGATGATGCAGAAGAGCCTCTTTCCTACGCAGAGATTAAAGCGTCAGCTCTCGATGAAAAAGCAGACTTGATGGACAGAGCCATAGATATTGTAAAAAGAGAAAGGAAAGCTACAACAAGCTATCTGCAAAGAAGGCTTGGCATCGGGTATAATAAAGCAGCAAATATTATTGAAACTCTGGAAAAACGAGGGATGATAGGCCCTGTTCAGTCTTCCGATGGGAAAAGGGAAATTTACATTGAAGAAGACGATAAAAGAGTCTAGTTTAAAATAAACCCTTGCGAATATCGCATTTCTAGGCAATACTTGCGCGATATAATATACTCATTTTTTTCTATTATATATATTTATATTATTGGATTTTTATGAAAAGCATTTTGAAATCATATATCAGATTAAAAACTAAACCTTTATCTGAAAAAAGCATTGAACAGCAAGAATTGAACCCTCAGGGAGCAGAAAAAGAATCCGTGGACGTCAAGGCAACTCCAGTTCAACTTGATCCTTTTGCCGGAAGAAAACTCTCTTTTGGCGACTATATGCAGGAAGCCAGGGTAAATTCAGGGCAAACTATTCATCAGGTCGCCCATATTACTAAAATTCATACTCACTATCTGGAGGCTTTGGAAAGGGAAGACTTCGCCAATACTCCTCCTTCGATATATGTAAAAGCATACATTAAAAGGCTTTGCGAACTTTATAAAATAGATCAGGTAAGAGCTATTTCTTTATACGAGGAACATATTGGAGATCCAGAAAGCAAACTTCCTGAAAATTTAGTCAGGGATTTAGAGGAAACGAAACTTCCAAATACCATGCAAGAAAAAAAGATAAAGTTGTATGTTAAATATGGGTCAATAGGATTAGGCATCATTATCTTGCTGATCATTTTATTAAGTGTTATTTTCGCTTCTACAAAGAATTCAATAGAAGATAAACCTCTCACCTCCGCACAAAAGGTCCAGCTTTCAGCCGATATGGAAAAACTGATTCCGCCACAAACACTTGAACCTGAAATATTAAAACCTGAAGCAAATAAATGAGCAGCAACTAAAACAATGAATATATTAGTAATAAATGGGCCTAACCTTCAGTTATTAGGGCAAAGAGAACCGGAAATTTACGGAACATTGACTCTAGCTCAAATGTGTTCTGAATTAAAAACTTTTGCTTCAAAATTCAAAGGCATTAACATTGAGTTTTTTCAAAGCAATCACGAAGGAGACATAATTGACAAGATAGGAAATTCTTTATATGAGAAAAAAGACGGTATAATTATTAACCCTGCAGCTTTCACTCACACAAGTGTTGCTATTTACGACGCTTTGAATGCTGTTGCTATTCCGGCAATAGAAGTTCATATATCAAACATTTACAAAAGGGAAGATTTCAGATCTCATTCTTTAAGCGCAAGAGCATGTATAGGCGTAATATCGGGATTAGGTTCCAAAGGTTATTGCTATGCTCTTTCATCATTGATTGAATTATCAGAAAATAAACAATATTATTGAATATGTAACATTAGGAGAAAATATTATGCAAATTGAAGAAATCAGAGCAATCGTTGAAATGATGTCGAAACATAATCTATCTGAATTTAAAGTAGAAGCAGAGGATATGCGTCTCAGCCTCAAAAGAGGAATACCTGGTGGGACAGTTACTTTTGCTTCCCCACAGAACATGATGCAACTGCCTCAACCTCAGATAGCTGCTCCATCTGCTACTCCTGCTCCATCTACTGCTCCTGCTCCGTCAGCACAAAAAATTACTATTGATGCCCCTATTGTGGGGACTTTTTATTCTTCTGCCAGCCCTGATTCACCATCTTATGTAAAAATTGGAGACAAAGTCGATCCTGATACAGTAGTTTGCATTATTGAAGCTATGAAAGTAATGAACGAAATCAAAGCTGAAAAGACTGGAACCATAAAGGAAATCTTAGTTAAGAATTCTCAATCCGTTGAATACGGTTGTCCTCTGTTTGTTATAGAGTAAATTTAAGAGGAGATTACCAAAATGTTTGGAAAAATACTAATTGCCAACAGGGGCGAGATTGCTCTTAGAATAATTAGAGCATGTAAGGAAATGGGCATAAAAACAGCTATAGTTTATTCAACAGCTGATGCCGAAAGCCTTCCTGTAATGCTCGCCGATGAAGCTATCTGCATAGGGCCTCCGCCTTCCCTCGAAAGCTATTTGAATTACAAGCAAATATTAAGCGCTGCCGAAATTTGCGATGTGGATGCAATACATCCGGGATACGGCTTCTTGTCGGAAAATGCCGAATTTGCTGAAATATGCAAATCTTGCAACATCGAGTTTATAGGTCCTGCCGCCGAGCAAATTACATCAATGGGAGATAAGGCGACAGCCAAGAAAAAAATGATTCAGGCAAAAGTTCCTGTTACGCCAGGAAGTGAAGGCCTTGTTTCTGATGAATCGGAAGCAAAACGAATCTCTAAAAAAATCGGCTATCCTGTAATAATTAAAGCTACAGCAGGCGGCGGTGGAAGAGGAATGAGAATCGCTCACAACGATGCCACTCTGATAATGAGTTACCATGCTGCAAGCTCTGAAGCAGAAAAGGCTTTCAAAAATGGTGCTGTCTATATAGAAAAGTATGTTGAAAACCCAAGGCACATTGAATTCCAAATCCTTGCAGATAAGTTCGGTAATGTGATCCATCTGGGCGAAAGAGACTGCTCAATTCAAAGGAGACATCAGAAACTAATAGAAGAAACACCTTCTCCTGTAATGACTCCGAAGCTTAGAGACGCTATGGGAAATGCTGCTGTCAAAGCCGCCAAAGCTGTTAACTACTCAAGCGTAGGTACAATTGAATTTCTTTACGCTGGATCAAACACATACTACTTTATGGAAATGAATACCCGTATTCAAGTAGAACATCCTATCACCGAACAGCTAACCGGCATTGACCTTATAAAGGCCCAGATCATGTCAGCTGCAGGAGAAAAACTACAGTGGAGGCAAAAGGACATTGAGTTCAAAGGACATGTTATTGAATGCCGAATAAATGCTGAAAACCCTTATATGAACTTTTCTCCGTGCCCTGGAAAAGTAGATCTTTTCATTCCCCCTGGCGGCCCAGGAGTAAGAGTAGACTCTCATGTGTACAGCGGATATAAAATTCCGCCAAACTATGACAGCATGATAGCCAAACTTATAGTTTTTGGAAAAGACAGAACAGAAGCTATAGCTAAGTGCAAAAGAGCCTTAGATGAATTTCATATTTCTGGAGTAAAAACAACTATACCTCTTCTCAAATACATCATATCAAGAGAAGATTTTGCCGCAGGAACCTATGACACAGGATACATAGAACGCATATTTGATCAATTCATGTCATCCAGAAAAGAATTGGAATAGGAGATTATTATGAAGAAAAAAACAGAGAGCATCAACACCAATCAGGAAGAAGCTCCCATTTCTTTTAAGTCCATTGAGTCTATCACTGATTATGGCACTATAAAAATCAGTGAGAATGTCATTATGGCAGTAGTTAAAAAAGCCGCTTCAAAAGTTGATGGCGTAACAAGACTTGCCTCAGGATCTCTGGTAGATTCACTTTCCAATATGATTTCAAATGCAAAGACTCGTGACAAAGCAGTTAAACTTGATATCAAAGGCGACAGCATTAAAGTTGAATTAAAAATTAATGTAGCCTATGGTAAAAACATTCCTGAATTGGCTGTATCAATCCAAAACACTATTGCCGATGAAGTTAAAGCTATAACAGGAATGAATATAACCAAAGTTGATGTCGTGATTCAAGAAGTTGAACCTAAGAAAGAAGACTCTCAATCAAAGTAAAATATTTCCCTAACACATAAACAGAGAGGCTATTATGGATAATGAAGTTAAACCCTCAGAAACAAAAAAGACGCCAAAAAGTCAAAATGACATTGTTACTACTACTGAAAAAGGATCTGTAAGTATAAATGAAACTGTCATCATTTCTATAGCAAAAAACGCCGCATCCCAGGTACCTGGAGTTGTAAGGCTCTCTTCCGCAGGAAAATTTGCCGAAAGTATAGCCTTTATGATAGGCAGAGCCCAATCCAAACCGGATTCCATCCAAATAAAGACTTCTGGAAGTAAAACTGAAGTTTCTGTAAAAATCATCGTCGCATATGGTAAAAATATACCGGAAGTGGCACTAAATGTCCAAATGGCCATTATCCAGGCGATCAACGACATGGCAATGATGGAAGTTTCTAAGGTAGATGTTACGGTAGACGGCGTAGAGGAAGAAGATAAAAATACAACAATAGATACGGTAGAGCAACCTATTCTTTAAAATGAGGTAGATATATGATGCACGCTTACATAAATGAATTTCTTCAGGTTATAGGTTATAATCTTCCCGGGTTCAGGCATGGGGTAGAAGTTGGCTTGGTTGGAGTTCTGGTATTTATCATCATACTGAAAATACTTGGGTTCATTCTTTTTAGGAGAAAACAAAAAAAATGCTCCGGTGTTTTTGTCGAATCGGAAAAAGGCAGATTCAACATTTCCAGTCAAGCTATAGCAGACCTTGTAAAGTCGAAGGAAATAGAAGTGCCGGGACTTTCTGTACATAAAACATATCTTATGAGAAAAAGAAAGGTGTATAGTGTAAGAGTGGTGGCCGAACTCAACGACAAGGATGGAATTTTTCCTGAACTTGTAATGAGCCTGCAAAAAAAAGTGCTTTCGGCTTTAAACGATAATTTGGGTATAGATTCCATTAAAAAAGTTGACATCGACCTCAAGAGAGTAAATTCCTCTGCCGCTATCTAAGGATTTGTCTCTTGATAATACTAGCATCAACATCACCCAGACGAATAGATATTCTCAATCGTCTGGGTTTGTCTTTTATTGCCGTCCCGCCAAATTTTGACGAATCATATATACATGATATAGAACCACATTCGATGCCAATAATATTTGCCCGGGAAAAAGCAGAATCTATAGCTCATAAATATGAGAACGATATTGTCATCGGGTTCGACACTTTGGTTTTTCATAACGGAAAAGTGCTTGGTAAACCAAAAAATCTAAAAGAAGCAAAACATTTTCTAGCAGAGCTTTCCGGAAACTACCATGAAGTTATCACAGGATGCTGCCTCTTAGCAAACAGTCTGAACATCTCTAGAACTTTTGCAGATAAAAGCAGAATCAAATTCAAACACCTTACCTCACAAGTAATTGAAGAATACCTAGAGAAAGTCAACACTCTAGACAAAGCCGGGGCTTATGCTATTCAGGAATATGGTGAAATGATTGTTGATCACACAGAAGGAAGTATGGACAATATTATTGGCTTGCCAACCGAAAAATTAATTGAAACACTAAAGGATTTGGCTCTATATTCCTAACAGAAAACGGAACTTTGGAAATTACAAACTAGCGCCTCCGTCAATAAAAACAGTCTGTCCTGTAATGCTATCATTTTCTGCTAGAAACGTGCACGCAGAAGAAATTGAATCCATAGATGCAGCTTTTCCAAGCGGGACTCTTTTGAGCGATTTCTCCATGCTGGAATTTTCAATATTTCCTGGTGGAATGACAAACCCGGGAGCCACAGCATTCACTCGCATGAACGGAGCCCATTGAAGAGCTGAAAGTTCTGTCAGCTTCCAAAGAGCACATTTTGATATTAAGTAAGAACCATCAAAAATAGCGGGCTTTTTTATTCTGTAATCGAGAAAATTGATAATCAGGGAATCTTTCTGGCTTCTTTGTTTCTTAAATTCGTGCATCAATATGTAAGGAGCCCAAAAATTAATGTCAAATTGGTTTTTTGCCCGCAACAGATTTTCATCTTCAAGTTTAACATTCTGAAAAACTGACGCATTGTTAATCAAAATATCTGTCACTGAAAGCTTGGGCAGTACTACCTGTCTTATCTCATATGTATCCGTCAGGTCAGCACTGATGAATTCATTGCCAGAACTGAATTTATCCAGCTCTGCAAGCAATTCAACTGCCTGATCCTTTGATTCATTGCAATGAACTATTATGCTTGCGCCTTTTCGTGCGAAAGCCAAAGCCAAGGCTTTACCGATTCTGACAGCGCTGCCTGTAATTAAAACTTTCTTCCCATTTAAATCCATAGGAATATCCTTCTAATCAAAACTCCTTACCGATCAGATAATACCCTTATCTAATCTTCACTTATAGGTAAATAAATAAAAAAGGTTGTACCCTCTCCCAGTTTGCTTTCTACATGCACAAATCCATGGTGCGCTATGACTTCCCCGTAAACCATAGCAAGTCCCATACCTGTGCCTTTTCCTACTTCTTTTGTAGTATAGAATGGCTCGAATATTCGCTTCATCGTCTCCTCACTCATACCGTTCCCATTATCCATTATCGAAACTACATAATAATCAGATACTTGTTTTTCTATTGTCATAGACTTAAACTTATCGGGAAAGCGGCTTGCTTTTTTAAGATTAATCTCAATGCATTTTTCTTCCTTCTGAATGGTTTGCAAGGCATCCATGGCATTAATTAAAATATTTAAAAATACCTGTTGCAGCTGAACAACATCGCCTCTTACAAAACAGGGAAATCCAGGTTTTATAAGTTTAATCTCAACGGCCTTTCGGGTCAAAGGAGCGAACATATCTTCAGTTCCTGTAAGAACCGAACCGAGTTCTACTTTATCTTGAAGGCTTTTTCCCTTTCTGGCAAATCCAAGAAGCTGCGATGTTATTGTCTCTGCTTTTTCAGTCATTTTTTCGATTTTCTCAAGATGAGCTTCAACTTCTGGGTCTTTTATTTTATCAAAAAGCAACATCAATTCTAAATGTCCCTGAATAGCGTGGATAATATTATTAAATTCGTGCGCCACACCCCCTGCCAACCTCCCTATTGATTCAATCCTCTGTGTATGATAAAGTTGGCTGGTAAGTTCATCTTTCTCTTTTATAAGCCGGTTCTGTTCTGTGATATTTCTGCAGACTATTATCATAACCGGACTATTATGAATAAAACCTCTGGAAAATGCCGCGTCTATGTCTATTCTCTGCCCTTCTTTTACTTTGAGTTTCAAAGATTTATTAGACAAAAACATTGACTCGGAAGACTTAGATGACCTGTCCGACTCTGCCCAAAGCTGCTTCCACAAACACGGGGCAGCCGAAAATTCATCGACTACACTCGTAAAGAGCCTGCCTTTGACTTTCCTATCCTTCAAAACATCTATTGTCGCAGGATTTGCGTCAAGAATTTTGCCCTCTCGATTGACTATGAAAATCATGTCACTCGCATTTTCTATAACCAATCTGTAACGCCCTTCCCACTCAGTAATATCTTTCTGCAATGCCCTAGACATTCCATAGCTACCAAAAAAAGATAGAACTATATCAAATGCCCCTTTCCCTTCAATGTGAGTTTCTTTTTCTATTCGATTTAGGTAAAAACTGACAATATAGCTTATTATGAAAACTATTATTGTTTTTTTTAAATAAGAATCTCTTACCTGCTCCATCCAGTTCGGGTCATTCCAAAAAACTATAATAGTTGAAACGAAAGTATCAAATAATGTGGCAAGAATCATCGCTCCGAAAACAGAATAAAAATACTGGAGCCTCAGATTCCTGAGTTTCTGAAAGACTATCGGAAGTATAAACAAATCAGCAATGAGCGCTATCACAGTTCCAGTCATGAATTTTGTGGATTGAACAAAAAGGATTTCCAGGAAAAGGGCAGAACCTCCTTTAAAGAACATAAAGCCGCCCAAGGTATGCTGAAAATGGGTAATGTAGCTCAAATAAATAAACATTACGAAACAGATGACAATCCCTACAATTACCCTCTGCATTGCAAGAGTACCTTCTGTGATGTAAACGATCATTATTGACCCTAAAAGAGGTATAAAAAATATCGAACTGGAAAAATGAAACGAAGAACCAAACCCTATATGGATTAAATTCAATTCAGCAGCAGCCAGAATCTGGGATAGGACAAAAAGCCCACCAAGACAAAGATAAAGCGGGGATTTACCAATATAATTTCTAAGCCCGTGCACAAGAAGAAGCGTAAACATAATAAAGGCCGCTTCAGTAAACGCCAAAATGTCGGCAATGAATAAGTACAAAAAGCACCTCTCTTAAATTTCAGTGACGGAAATCAGCTATCTAGTCGATCTTGAAAAACCCCGTTTTTCCTTGATTCACCTAAAAATTATAAGCACCATTGGAGGCAAAAGTTAGTCTCCGATAGCATTTTTCATCTGCCCAAAATGCAAAAACAGCCGTTTTTGGGACGAAAACAAAAAATAGGGCTATTGCCCTGAGTAATTTTCTGAAGTTAAACCCGCAAGCCGATAGGATTGCATTTAACTTGTCTCCAAGTTTGCCTTTTAATCTGTTGCAGTCCATTCTGTTATCCTGTTTTACATGACCAATTATAGGTTCGATGGCTGAACGGCGTTTCCACCATCTTCTGATTGCTTCTGGGATCTTCTTACGGTATCTGTTTACAATATTGATCGTACAAGTTCCATCATATCCATGTCCTTTGTAGCCCATGTCGCAAGTTCCCTGCTCAGGAACAATCCCTGTTATCCTTTTAACTTGTTCAAGGTTGTCTTTTAGCGTATGCCCATCGTATGGATTACCATGAAAAGCCATTGCTCCGAGTATCCAGTTGGATTGAGCACTCGTAACAAAGCCTACCTTGCAGCCAAATTCATATTTCTTGTGAGCCTTGCCTTTGCTGATGCACTCAACCTCTGGTTCATGAATTGAGTAAATCTTGTTCTTGCTTTGTCTTTCCTGAGTCAGAACTTTGTCTGATAAGGCCAAAAGGTTATCCATTTTAGGATTAGATTTTTGCATTTTTCTTCTGATGTCTCTTGCTACCCTGCCAAGGTAAACCTTGAGCTTTTTAGTCTGCTTTTTAGCTTTCTTCATCTGATTGCCGTGAGCATGCGAACTTTGTTTATGCAGAGCCTTCTTGGCAACTCTTTCATACGACTGTCTTAAGTCTATTCCGATACTATTTGCTTCCTTTACAAGCTTTTCCCTCAGCCTGTCATAAAGTCTTGAATCTGTGGGAAACCTGACATTCTTTTCCTGTACTGTCGTATCAACATTTACTTTCTTGAATTCAGATAGCTTGATAAACCCAAGCCTTACTGCTGCTGAAAGGATTTCCTTGAGAAGTTCCTCAAGCCCTTCTTCTCCTATGCGTTTCCTCCAGTTGGTCATGTTAGATGAATCAAACGGTATTTCGTGCTCGAAAAATACTCCTCCTGTAAAATACTGCCAGTAGGGATTTTCCAGCCACGCAGCAAGAAGAGCTCCATCTCCAAGGTTGTAAGCGTTCTTCAAATAAAGAAGCCCTGCTATCATTCTTACTGGCAATGCAGGCCTGCCGTTATTCGAACAAAACAGTGGTGAAATCTTATTCTCAATCGCTTCCCAGTTGATAGAATTTGCCAGCGTTACAAGCGAATGCTTAGTATCCACTACATCTCTTAACATTACTTTAAACAAATCTCCCTGATTCTTCTCGTTATCTGATATTTTCTTCGGCAACATTTGCAAGATTCCTTTTGCTTTTATCATCTTTTCTTGCAATAATATACAACTTATATCAAATATATCTATATGATAGCTAAATATTTAAGTGCTTTTTCAAGATCGACTATCTAACGATAAACTTTCTGATAAGCTCGGCTCTCTTAATATCAATCTCAGGCATTTTGAGTTCTTTCTTTGTACATTTCTGCAAATGCGCATCCTGAACCATGACAAAAAGAGTATTGAGTTTTTCTATCTTTAATGAGTCAAACATTTTAAGATCAAATCCCATTCTCACTACAGATATAGCATTCAAAGCCTCTTTTTCCGAAATAATATAAGCGTGCCTCAGTATTGCGTAGCTTCTTCCTATAAAATCAGCAAGAAAATCTCTTCTGTTTTGCGAAAGAAGCTTTCTTGCATCCTGTTCATACACAATCATCTGATCAATAACCTTATTAATTCTGGCTATTATTTCTTCCTCGCTTTCACCCAGAGTGCTCTGGTTTGAAAGTTGGTATACATAACCTACTGCCTCCGAACCCTCTCCATACAACCCGCGAACTGTCATGCCAAGTTTGCTTGCCGCATAAACAATCTGATTCATCTGGTTAGAAATAGTCAGAGCCGGTAAACTCAGCATAACAGATGCCCTGATACCGGTACCTAAATTAGTCGGACAAGAAGTCAAGTATCCGAGTTTTTCATCGAACGAAAAAGGCAGCTGGCTATTTAAAAGGGATTCCTTCTCTGATATTTTTTCCCAAAGCTCTTTCAGGCAAACACCTGGTGCAAACACCTGAAGCCTTATATGATCTTCCTCGTTAACCATGAGGGCAAAGTCTTCATCTGCATCAACAAAAAGAGAACTGCCTCTGTTTCCTACGCAGAATTCCTTGCTGACAAGATGTCTCTCAAGTAAAAATTTCCTGTCGACGGCAGAGACATCACACATATTGAAGGACAATCTATCCTTAAAAATATTGCTCGACTGTGCTCCTGATGCCACCAATTCCAAAATATGCTCTCTTTCAATTTCACTGGAGTTTACGGGAAATTTAAGATTTGCAATATTTCTGGCGAGCCTGATTCTGGAACTTAAGGCAATATGGGGTTCTTCCCCATTGGCCGAAAGCCATGATACCGGCTTTTTAAATAAAAAATCTATTGATTCAAGAATAACTCTCATGATTCTCTAAACAAAGTTGGATTTCAAATCTTTGATTTTATCCCTTACAAGTACAGCTTCCTCGTATTTCTCAGCTTGCACAAGTTTATCAAGTCTCATTTGAAGCCTGAAAATATCTACCATTGCCTCATTTCTGCCATGAGTTGAAGAATTTGGTTTCTTCCCAATATGTAAAAACCCTCTGTGCAATCTCGGAATAGAAAGTTCAAGGATTCCTGAAAAAACCTTATAACACTCAGGACAACCGAGTTTGCCTGTCTTTTTAAGCTTCTCATTATCCCACAAACATGATGAACATATAACTAGATCAGGCTGTATTGTAATGTTTGTATCCTGATTAGGGTTTACCGAAAGCTGGTTGGGCGTAACCGCCGTTTTAGCTACGCTTTTAAATAACTCAGCAAGATTTGCCCCATTAATCGCGGCAACATTAAGCCCTTTGCTATCAGCACATCCCTGACATATATGCAGAGACTTCTTTGCACCGTTTATTACTTCCTGAATATGTATTGTAGCCGTATTTTTATTGCAAATATTACACAGCATAGTATTTACCATAAGATTTTACAGAAAAACAGCTTCAGGTGAATCCATTTTTCCGTCTTTGATTTTTATAACTCTCTCAGACAATCCCGCTACTTCATTATTGTGAGTAACCATAATGATTGTTATAGCTCTATTATTATGCAATGATTTGAATATTTCAAGTATCCCCTCTCCAGTAGCTGAATCCAGATTACCTGTAGGCTCATCCGCAAGAAGCAAATCAGGATCATTTGCAAGAGCTCTTGCAATGGCCGTTCTTTGCTGTTCTCCACCTGAAACTTCTGCAGGCCTGTGCCTAAGCCTGTCTTGAAGGCCTACACTAACAAGAAGCTCCTCCGCTTTATGGCGGGCTATTTTGGCAGATACACCGTCAAGCCTTGCAGGAAGAGCGGCATTCTCAAGAATACTAAGCTCAGGGAGAAGATGATAAGATTGAAACACATATCCTATCTTTTTTAACCGGAGTTTGCATCTCTCTCTTTTCGACAGCAAACCAATATCTACTCCATCATATAGTACTTTACCGCTGTCTGGTTTCTCCAGGCCTCCAATCAAGTTAAGAAGCGTGGTTTTTCCGCTTCCTGAAGCCCCTAGCATTGCAAGCCATTCGCCTTTTATGACTTCTAAATCCAATCCTCTCAAAACTTTGATTATGGAACGCTCTAATTTGTATGTACGATAAACATCTTTAACGCTAATAATGCTATTCATATCTAAGAGCCCTCGCTGGATCAAGCCTTGATGCCCTGAAAGCAGGAATCACTGCGCCGAGCGTACAAAGGACTATTGAACAAATCGAAATAAAAAGCACATCTCCCGGTACAATCTGCGCCGGAAGCTGACTCAGAAAATAGAACTGCCTCGGAAATATTTCAACACGAAAAACATCTGAAAGAATATGCAGAATACCGGTCCTCCAATAAATTACACACCATCCCAATCCAAGCCCGACAAAAGTGCCTATTGTACCGACAAAGAAACCCTGCATAATGAAAACTCTCATTATAGTCGACGGACTGGATCCCAAAGCCATCAGAAGCCCTATTTCCTTAGTCTTCTGAACTACCACGGTTATCAATGTATTGGTAATACTCGAAGCAGCTACAAGCACGATAAACACAAGCACGAAGAACATCATATTCTTTTCAACTGCTAAAACATCAAGAAACTGTTTATTCACCTGCTTCCAATTCAAGACCTGATATTCAGGAAACTCTTTGACCATTTTGCCGTAAATACCCTCTATGTTAAAAGGATCTGATGTTTTGACAGAAATCATGGTAGCCGCCCCTAATGGATACCCAAAAAGTGAATCGGCATCATCTATGTTGGAAATAAGCACCTTCGAATCAAAGGTATATTCGCCGACATTATAAATTCCGGCGACGGTAAACTGTGAAGGAAGATACACTTTGTTAGGATTTTGCTGAACCTTGCCGTTAACATCAAGTTTAACCATTTCTTTGAGTTTGGATGGAGAATGAAGAATAATATCATCACCTGCCATTACGCCCAGCTGGTTTGCCAAAACATAACTTATCAGGACTTCACCGTCTTTAAGTGAATATTTCCCTGCAACTATGTTTTCTTCTACAAGCCCGGCCGAAGGTTCCTGCGCCGTATCAATCCCGATTAAATACTGCGGCGAAACCTTATCACCGTATTGAACAAGCACTTCTCCCTGCGTTCTTGCTATACCTTCTGCGCCCATTGAATCTATTTTACTGATTAGTTTATTTGGATTCTTTATGTATGGGAGAGAGTAGCTTTGAATCTGGATATGGGGCCGTGTGTCTATGAGCTTGGTTTTTATCTCATTGGTAAAGCCCGTCATTATGGAAAGAACCACCATCAGAACACAGACACCCACGCTCACACCAATTACAGAAATAAGTGTGATTATGGAAACTGCATTTCTTTTAGGCTTAAAATAACGCCACGCAAGAAAAAGGTCAGTCAAAAATCTCATTGCACCTGCTTACAAACTATTTTGAATCGAACGAATTATAGAATATAATTTCTTAGTCAATCTTTACAATCTCAAGTTCTACAGATGGGTTGACGGCCTTAAGCAAACTCTTTGCAGTTTCAATCTGAGAAACGATATTTTTCTCTGGTTCGACTATTACTGCCTTACTGATGTCTTTATATTCCAGCCCGTTCATATTCAGAAAAGAAATGGCCGCTGTCATCGGATTCATACTGATATTGTAAGCGGCGTTCTCTATATATCTTCCTGTCAGGATTCTGCCATCCTTGATCTGCAAAGCCACACCTGAAAATGAGTTGGAATAAGGCGAATAGCTTTTGTTTGCGGCTTTGCGAGCTTCACAGACTAGCGATTTATTAGGAGAACAATCTATTTCGCTTTTCATCAATCCGTTGTCTATAGGCCTCATTAATCTGGCACTTACTCCCAGATCGGACGGACCGAATGGATAAGGGACAAGATCTTTGAGAGTTACGGTTTTATCGGGAAGAATAATCCTAATATCTAAGGCATTATCTAATTCAAGCATAAACTGCCTGCACAAACAGCAGGGTATATAATTAACGGTAACGCTTTTTATACCTGATTCACCGTGGATAAAAGCGTTTGATAAAGAAGCCTGTTCAGCGTGCAGAGTAAAATTAAGGGACGTGCCTGGAAACTCTTGATTTGCCCCAAAATAAATATTACCTGAAACACCCGAACATATAGCCCCTACATTGAAGTTAGAGATTTTAGGCAACGCAAAGTCCCTTGCTACTATAAGAAGTTCAAGCAAAAACTTTTCTTCCGAAAGCTCGCTCAAAGTCATGAGTTTATTTACATCTTTTCCTTCAATCATTCCTGAATAAGATGGCGAACTTAGTATCGCATGTAATTTATCTCTCATGCCTAAAGGAAAAACATCAATAGTCTTTTCAGATTTCATCAAGACACCTCCAAATATTATTAAAAAGTTAGATATTACTTAGTAAACCATTCATAAGCACCGATAGCCGAAGTAACGGTGAAAATCGCATTCAAAATTAAGAATAGCCATGCAATTTGCGATCCTCTCATGATACCGATTATTGAATATATCACAATCACACCCCCACCGAGAGTATATGCTATCGGGTTGAGAAGTCCCACTCCAAGTGCCAAAAAAATCAATCCCACAGTGCCGATCAACAAAGATTTATCCTTAAACGAGCCTTTAGCTGCAAATATGATAATTGTCAGAACAACCATCAATGCAGTAAGGACTGTAATCACGGTGTTGGATATCGGCAGATATGTTAGTATGGCATCAATGACTATAATTCCCTCGAGAACTGTAAAAAAGGCATTCTTTTCCAAAAACGAAGAAAGCGCAAGTAGAGCTCCTCCAGTAAGAAAAAAATCTTTTTGATAAGGCGAACCAGGCATTAGCGTACCGACAATAAAAAATAAAAGCCCTGCAATTCCAATAATGATATTCAACACGTGGTTGCCGATATAAGGCTTCTTATAAGTCTCCATACTACGTTCTCCGCTTTAAAACAAGTTTAAGGACGAGTCCACTAGAAAGTATTGTAAAGGAGTGCCGCACATTTTACAATTGTATTAGATAGTTAGTTTGGAGTCTGTCCGCAAAAACTGATTTTGTGCACAGACCTTATTTATAGTGAATATTGCTGTTCACCAGGTAATTAACTGGGATGCAGAAACAAGAAAACCTTCAGCAAACAAAGATAACTGTGTCAGATGCCTTTATGCAAGCCTGTCTACCCTGTAAGAAAATAATTGCAACTGGCGAAATTGAATTCCAACAAATAAGAGCCTCACCACTGCGTAATCGAAGATCTTCCTGTAAAATAGCCTATACTTCCCTGCCGCAGAAGGAGGTGTCGTGCTTTTCAAAAGGAGCCCTATATACAAATTGTCCAGAACCAATCCGCCCGGTAAACTCGACTCTGTCTTTATTCCATTGCGCGACTTTTCTGCCTCTTGAAAAAACCAAGTAAGGCATCCCTGTTATTTCCATGCCTTCGTATGGATTGTAATCGACTTTCATATGGAGTTTTTGATAGTTAATTGTAAACTTCTGTTTAGGATCAAAGATGACTATATCGGCATCTTTGCCTACTGCGATTTCGCCTTTATTTCTAATACCAAATACATTGGCGACATTCGTTGATGTAATCTCTACCATTTTTTCAAGCTTGATTCTGCCTTTTACGACTCCTTCTGAGTGCATAAGCATGAGCGTAGTCTCAATTCCCGGTGCTCCTCCGGGAATCTTCCTGTAATCATTTTTACCGTTCATATCCTTAATACCATGAAAATTAAATGGACAGTGATCCGAACCGATAGTCTGGATATACCCATCAGCAATACCTTCCCAAAGAGCATCTATGTCCGCCTTCTTTCTCAAAGCCGGAGAAATAATATATTTTGAACTTTCCCATCCTTTTTTAAGGCAAGAATCATCCAGAGTAAGATATTGAGGGCAAGTCTCAACTATTATTTTTATACCCCTATCCTGCGCCTCTTTTACAACTTCCAATCCCTCCTTGGATGAAAGATGAACAACATAAAGTTGGGAATCAGTAAATTTTGTAAAGTAAACTGCTCTGCTGACCGCTTCGGCTTCTGTAATAGCAGGACGGCTCAATGCATGACAATAGAGATCACTGTTTTTCCCTTCTCTGTCGAATTGTTCTCTGAATTCTTCGATCATGCCGTGACATTCTGAGTGAAGTTGAATAAGCCCGCTAGATTCTTTAGCCTTTTTGAGCAGTTTTATCAATTCCTGATCACTAACTCTGAAATCATAAGTGGTATAGGCTTTAAAACTCGGAACCCCATATTCGTGGATAGTTCTATCCATTTCCGCAAGAAGCAATTCATTGACTTCCGTAATGCCTATATGGAATGCATAATCTATGACAGAGAGTTTTTGAGCCAACGCTTTTCGCTGTGCAAGTGCCCCTTTCATTGTAGAACCTTTAGCAAGATGTTCGAAATCAATAAAAGATGTTATACCTCCGCAACAGGCGCCTATAGTCCCGCTTGTAAAATCATCAGTCGTTCTCGTCCCCATGCACGGCATGTCTATGTGCGTATGGGGGTCAATCACTCCAGGTAAAATATATTTTCCTTTCGCATCAATGATTTCATCTGTGGTTTTCTCAAATTGCGAAGAAAGATTGCTCCCTATAGCCGTAATCAAATCATTTTCGACATAGACATCGCCTATAAAAGAATCTGTAGAAGTAACAATCAATCCTGATTTGATTAATAAACTCATATAGACCTCCAAAAATAAAACTTTGGTAAATTATTATAGCTGTCTGGAAACAATTTCATTTACTAAAAATCATTATTTCAAAATATGACTCATTATTTTTATAAGAAAACACTCATTTCCTGCCAATACATTAATACAAGGCAATTTCCATATTTTCCTATAATCAGTGCTGTATGTTTTTAGGCCTTTTATTTCACGTTATCGAAAAAACAGATAGCAGTTAATATGAATTTTGTATTTCACACTGCTCTTTTTTTTGTGGATAATTGATTCATAAAAATTTATAAAAACAATAAGGAGGCATTTATAATCATGACAATCACCAGGAAATTACTTCCGATCATTCTCATATCCGGCCTTTTGGCCGGCTGTCAAACAGCTGACGAGTACAAAGCGGCCCGAATTAAGAAAGTAGATGAAGCGTTCAAGAAGTTAAAAGGGAACGATCTTCCCACGACGAAGCCGCTGTCCTTGCCTTACTGCATAGACCTAGCGCTGAAAAACAACCTTGACATGAAGGTATATTCTATACAGCAAACCGTTGATAACGAAAGAAGGACCGCCGCTATGCTGGGAATGCTGCCCGACCTGATAGTAAGCGATGGTATGGATTACAGGAACAACGAGCCAGGGGCCAAGAGTGAAGGGATAGCCACAGGCCAGCAGAGTTTGGAGTACAGCTACAGTTCACAACAATATGAAAACAGGGTCAAGGTCGAGATGCTGTTCAGCGTAATAGATTTTGGTCTGGCATATTTTAACTCTGTTCAGACTCAGGACAAACTTCTGCTTTCAGGAGAAGAACAGCGCAGGGCGGCTCAGAATCTTATCCTTGATGTAACGGGCGCCTATTTGAGAGTGGCCTCAGCCCAGTACGAGATGGAAAAAGTTGAAGCCATGTTAAAGGAATGCGAGTCTACGGAAACGGCGCTTAACAACATAACCACATCCAGAGGCATATCCAAGTCCGACGCGCTTGTCGAAGAGAAGAAGTTCATCAACCTGAAGCTCCAGCTCAGGGAATACCGCAGGGACTATGAGAATTCCAGCATACAGCTCAGGTCGTTGATGGGATATTACCCGACAAACGAAATAAAAGTCGATACTTCTATCATAGACAGAATGACTACTTTGAGTACGCCTGATGTTGACTTACTTGAAGAGATAGCGTTGTTTGAAAGGCCTGAACTCTACCAGCTTGACATACAGCAGCATGTTACCAATGTGGAAGCCCGCAAAAAGATACTTATGATGTTCCCCAACGTGCAGGCATTTGTGGACTTCACAGGAGACTCCAATATATATTTGTATAACAGGACCTGGTGGGAAATCGGGGCCAGAGCTGCCTACAATCTTCTTAAATTGCCGGAAAAGATAGCAGAATACAGAGCCCTTGATGCCCAGGCAGACCAGATAGACGCTCAGTCCTTGGCACTCTCCGTAGGAATAATATCGCAGGTAAGAATAGCTCATGCGAGCTTGCAGGAAGAGAAGGAAAGATTCGAGTTGTACGATAAGAAATACCAGATATACCGTGACCATGTGGAATATTTGTCAAGGCAGTCAGCCGGAGCCAAAAACGTATCTCCGTTTGAGCTTACCAGAATCAAAATGGAAGCAGTAGGCGCTGCTATCGAAAGAGCCCAGGCGTTAGGCAACTACTATCTGGCCTACTATCGCGTGCTCAATTCCATAGGAGTAGAAAACCTTAATAAAAACACACTGCTTGACATCAAGAAGAGAATGGAGGCAAACCTTGCCGAAATGCAGCAGGACAGCGGCAAGGATACAACTGCAATTGCTTCAGACATAGAGAACAAGAAAGCTGAAATAGTTCCGGTTCAGGAAGAAATAGACAATCTTAAGAAGCAGATAAATGCTCTTGAAAGCGAACTTGCAATAACTCAAGCAGGAATGGTTTCGAGTGAAAAACTTGCTCAAAACGTAGAGGGAGCTGAAAAGAATCTTACCCTGGCCCAGAACGACAAAGCCACATTGGAAGAGTCTCTTGAAGCGCTTAGCCAAAGATATGAAGAAGCCGACAGCAAACTTGAATCTGACGCAGACAATGCAGAAGAAAGCGCAAAGTCATCGATCACGGATGAAAGAACTCTGCTCAAACAGACCTATGACAGAGAGAGAGCAGCGCTTGAAAAGCAAGTAGAAGATGCCTCATACAAGGTAACGGATTCCCAAAAGGCACTTGAAGTATCAAAGGATGTACTTGAAGACTCTTCTTCCGGCGCTGCCGACATAGCAGACAAGAAAGAAGATTTGGCCTCATATAATGAAGAACTCGGCAAACTTGAAGCCCAAAAGGCAGAAATAGAAAAAGAGGCAGCCGAACTGGAAAAGAGCAAAACAGACGCCGAGAATTCATTTGCCGAATATTCAAGCAGCATCAAGAAGTATAGCGATGCCATGGACAAGATGGCTTCTGACAAATCCTATGAAAGCACTCTTAACCTTGAGATGACTCAAAATATGACAGGCAATCTGATTACGCCCGAAGAATACACCCCGTCGACACAAGGCAATATAGATATAGAAGCTCAGAAAAACGCAGGCAACAACTCTATAGACTCGGCCGAAGTAACTCCGTCAGCTACGGGAAATCTCACTGATGAGACCCTTTACAACGAGGACAAAAACAACATCAATGTGCAGGAACTAAATCAGTAATTAAAAATTGCAGATTGCAAATTTTAAAATCTGCAATCTGCGCCTGAAATATAAAAGGATGCAAGACCATGGCAATATATGAACTGGAACCAAGAGTGCTCTTTGACGGCGCCGCCGCCGTAGCCACAGCCGAAGCAGTTGTCGCTGAAATGCAAACTCATGACGCAAACGCTGCCGACAGCGCAGACAGCAATTCAGGAGATGCCGACTCCCAGAATTCGAGCTCAGATACCCAAACGCCGAATCCCGACTCCTCTACCCCGGCAACTGACAGCTCCCAGCCATCAACTGACAGCAGTACCGACCAAACCCAGATCTTCATTGACACCATAATCGGAACGTACGATGCCACAACCGACGGCGAAAACATCCTTGCCACACCTGACAATTCAGAACTGCTATCAACAGATTCCGGAATTTCAGATTTACAATCTTCCCACGAAGTAGTATTCATAGATGCTTTAGTAAAAGATGCCGATACGATAGTGGCTTCTTTAGATCAAAATGCAGAAGTGGTTTATCTTGACTCTTCTGAAAGCGGGATAGCACAGATAACTGACTATTTATCCACACATGAGGATATAAGTTCTGTACAGATAGTTTCTGAAGGCAACTATGCTCAGATAATGCTGGGAAGCGATGTTGTTACAGCGGATAATATCGAAAATTATAAGGATGCTATTTCCTCCTGGCAGTCTCACCTTACTGCTGACGCGGACATTCTTTTCTACGGATGCGACATAGCAAAAGACAGCGCAGGCCAAGGCGTTCTTAATGACATAGCTAATTGGACAGGCGCTGATGTGGCGGCTTCTACCGATACTACAGGAGTTCAGGGAGACTGGGATTTGGAATTTGCCACAGGGGCTATTGAAGCTCATTCTATATCCGCCCACGATTACCACCATAACCTCGAAACTTATACGGTAACGGCAATAACCGATAGTGGAGATACTTCAGTAACAGGGACTCTTAGCTGGGCTATTGATTCCTCTAATGCAACAACTTCTGTAGATGATACCATCGCTTTTAACCTAACTTCAGGCGATACGGTTACGATAAATGGTTCTGAGACATATGAGAATGTATTGCCGATTATTACGGACTCTGTTACTATCGATGGGACTAATATTGCCACAGGAAACGATGTTACTGTCCAGGTAGCAACTCCTGGAAGTTCTTTTTTTAGAGTGTTTGAAATTAATGCTTCCGGTGAAACTGTTAATATAGAAAACATGACCATCAAAGGCGGGGGTATTTCAGATGATGGCGGCGGAATTCTTATAGATGCAGGAACAGTTAATCTTGATCATGTGGTAGTTTCAAATTCAACCGCTGGAAGGGGCGGCGGGATTTATAATGCGGGCACTCTAACCGTTACCAATTCCACTATCAGCGATAATTCGGCTCTTGATTATTATTATCATGAGGGCGGCGGCGGGATTTATAATGCAGGCACTCTAACCGTTATCACTTCCACTATCAGCGGAAATTCGACTACTAATGCCTCTATTCTTGATACTGGCGGCGGAATTTATAACAAAGGCACCTTAACAATCACCGACTCCACGATTAGCGATAATTCAACTACTGGTTGTGGTGCCGGGATTTATAATTACAATGGAGCAACAGCAACAATCACCTCTTCCACGATCAGCGGGAATACAGCTCATGAAGACGGCGGTGGGATTGCTAATTACGGCACATTAATCCTCACTTCTTCCACGATCAGCGGAAATTCAGCGACTTATGATTTAGGCGGCGGGATTTATAATTACAATGGAGCAACAGCAACAATCACCTCCTGCACAATCAACGGAAATTCAGCTTATGGCGGCGGTGGGATTGCTAATGAAGGAACAACACTTTTGGCAAATACCATTATCATAAATAATACTGCCACATCCTCCGGAGGAGATATTGCTACTAGTGGAACACTCAATGCATATTACTGCTGGTATGACGCAAGCACAACCTATGGCAGCATAACATCATCTGTAGGGTGTACGACAACTGCGTATGACAGCAGCCTGTCATCTCTTGCAGATAACGGCGGGTATACCATGACAATGGCAGCAAGCAGTAGCAGTACTGCATTAAATGCCGGCTGCTGGATTGGAAGTTACACTTCCGGCAGCGATACAAAATATGCTTATTCTACAGATGGAAGTACGTGGTATGCTCTCGAGGATGGGAGTTCAGTTTCTGAAACTGTTACACAAATAACAACAGACCAGAGAGGCTATTACATCAATAGCAATGTGGGAATATCAATAGGAGCCTACCAATACGACGGACTGGTAGCCAAGATAGGTTCTGCTACGTCTTGGACAACCGGAGTACTGGGAACGGACGTTTTTACAACGATACAAAGCGCAGTAAACGTCGCAAGCGACACAATTTATCTGGCTGCAACGTCAATAATGTTAAGCAGTACTGAAGTTTATTTGGGTGGAATAATTATAAATTCATCAGTAACATTAACAGGAGAAAACGGCGATTCTTCTTCGACTATTGTAAGAGTGCCAACTCCAGGTTCAGGCGGCACAGCCTCAAGGGTATTTTATATTTCCGTCGGGACCAGCACTATCGAAAATATGACTATTCAGGGCGGAGATATTTCTGGAGAGAGTGTAGCCAAAGACGGCGGAAGTATTTATATTGAAGCAGGAACACTTAATCTAGACAATGTGGAAATCTCAGGGGCAAATGCAGATAGCGGCGGCGGGATTTATATCGCTGGCGGCACCTTAACAATCACCGACTCCACAATCAGCAATAACTCGGCTACTCATAAAGGCGGAGGGATTTATAATGCAGGCACTCTAACCGTTATCAATTCCACTATCAGCGGAAATGCAACCATGGGCGATAACGGAGGAGGGATTTACAATTCTAATGGGACATTAACAATCACCTCGTCCACGATCAGCGATAATGAAGCTGGCGGTGACGGCGGCGGGATTTTTAATAATGCATCAGCAATAGCAAATATTACCTCTTCCACAATCAGTGATAATGAGGCTTCTACAAACGGCGGCGGAATTTTTAATGATGGAAAATTAACAATCACCGACTCCACGATCAGCGGCAATTCATCTGTTTCTTATGGCGGCGGAATTTTCAATGACGCAGTATCAATAGCAAATATTACCTCTTCCACGATAAGCAACAATTCGTCTTCATCAAGCGGCGGCGGCGGAATTTTTAATGATGGAGAATTGACAATCACCGACTCCACGATCAGCGGCAATACAGCTGCTACTTACGGTGGCGGGATCTACAATTATATTGGAACGGTATACGTAACAAATTCCATCATAGCCTACAACTACAAAGGAACAACCGGAAGCTATGCTTATAGTGATATTTATAATTTAAATGGTACAATTTATGGTAATTATAATATCTCCGGCTATGACCTGACTGCAGTCGGTTCAGGCAATCAACTCTATACTTACACCTCCGGCAAAGGAGATTCGCTATTTGCCAGCTACACTACAATAGAGGCAGACAGCATATATGTCCCGGTACTGGCAGATAACGGCGGAAATACCTATACTGTGGCATTGGCATCAGATTCAATAGCAATCGGTACTGGCTGTTACACTGGGACTTATACTTCTGGCAGTGATACCAAATATGCTTATTCGGCAGACGGAAACACATGGCATGCTGTGGAAGATGGCTCGTCTGTAACGGACACCGTCACACAGATAACAACAGACCAGCGCGGAGAAACTATAACAGGCTCTCCAAGCATTGGAGCATATTTTGAACAAGAGCCTTATTATTATTTCAAATCCACTGCAAGCGGCGGAGCATGGAGCGCAGCTTCGACTTGGACGAGGTCAACTACGGAAGAAGGTGTATACACTGCCGCTACCAATGCGCCGACACTTTATAATTCATATTCAGTTACGGTTGTTGATGGTTCTACCGTAACAATAACTTCAGATGTTTCAATAACTAACCTCACAGTAGACGGAGACTTGACACTTGATGCAACTGGAACACTGGATATTATCGATGCAGGCGCTGAATTCACGGTCAATGGAATTCTGGATATGGCTGGAGGGATGCTGACCCTTAGTTTAGGGGAAATGTCCTATGGAAATTCATCGACTCTTATCTATTCGGCTTCAACAGCGCAAAATACATCCGTGGAGCTCCCATCGACGGGAGTTGCAAATGTAATAATAGATAATTCAAATGGAGTAACTCTAACAAGCAATGTCTCGTCCATCTCCGGTGACCTTACAATCAGTTCTGGAACCCTTCAGGGTGCTTACTCATTTACAGTAGACGGCAATGCGACAATTAACGGAGCAATAGGATCAACTACAGCTCTTACCTCATTTACGGTAAACGGAACTTCCTCCATAGGCGGTGATATAACAACTACGGGACTTCAGACCTACACAGGCGCAGTTACCTTAACTGCAGATGTAGAATTATCTTCGTATGAGATAACTTTCAACTCAACAATAAATGGTACTTCATCAGGAACAGAAGGGTTAACTGTAAACACTTCAGCGTCTGCCTTTTTCGAAGGAGCCATAGGGACAACGCCAGGGAACGAATTGGAATACTTAACTGTCAGCAATATACAGACATATATCTATGCCGATATTACAACTACTTTGACCCAGACCTATAGCGGCGCAGTGATATTGAACAGCAATCTTGACCTTACCGGAACCACAGTCATATTCAATTCAACATTAAACAGCAATCCATCACAAAGCCTGACCGTTACGGGAGATGCTCAGTTCAATGGAGCAGTAGGCCATATAAGGTCGCTTTCGGCGCTGAGCGTCAGCGGCACAAGCAGCATAGGCGCTGATATAACAACTACGGGAACTCAGACTTACAATGGCGCTGTTACTTTGACATCAGACGCAACACTGTCAGTATCAACTGCCACATTCAGCAGCACAGTAGATGGAACATACGCCCTGACTGTCACAGGGAAAGCCGCATTTGCAGGTAATGTCGGAACTACCGCCAACCTCTCATCATTAAGTGTAAGCGAAACTTCCTCTGTAGGGGCCAATATAACAACTACGGGAGTCCAAACTTACACAGGCGCTGTTACTTTGACAGATGACGCAGCACTTACAGCTTCAACCGCTACATTCAGCAGCACAGTCAATGGAACTCACAGCCTAACTGTCACAGGAGACGCCACAGTAAATGGAGCAATAGGTGCTACCAGCGCCTTAACAAGTGTTTCAATAAGCGGCACTACCAATGTTGGTGCTGATATAACAACTACCGGCGCACAAAGTTATACCCAAACAATTACTTTGACTAATGATATAACTGTAAAAAGCGGGAGCGGAACTATAACTTTTACAGGATCTGTCCAAGGCAATTATACCCTTGACATCGGAAGCACAACCCAGACAGGAGCAATTGTTTTCAGTAGTGATGTTACAATAACAGGACTTCAAACTCACAGCGGTGCATACAGCGTATCTCTGCTGGGCAACAGTTCTATAGACAATGCTGTTACGTTCAGTAATACAAACGGAGTGGTTCTTGGAAACGCTTCGACCGATACTCTTACATTTACAAGCGGAGTGACAAGCATAGTTTCCACTACATCTGTAGCCGGCACTATAACAGCGTCTAACGGAAGTACGATCCAGCTTGGGACTACGAATGTGACAGATGATGCTACAATAGGATGCAATATTGTTCTTGGAAATGTAACAATAGCCGATGGAGCAACTTTAACGCTTGGAGACGGAGACAGCGGCAATATAACTGTTGCAAGCATAAGCGGAACATCAGGCGGAGCCTCTTCCGATATAATAATTAATACGTTAGGCGTATTGACTCTCGGCAAGGTGAGCACGGATATTTATAATCTGAGCATAACAGTCGGTTCCACGTCTGAAATTACAGATGATGTAATTATTACAGGGACTCTTTCCAAATTAGGCACAGGGGAACTGAAACTTCAATCCGACGACATGGTTGCCGGAAAAATATCTTTAACAGGCGGAACCCTTACAGGCGGAGATTATGATTGGACAATTTCAGAAGATGTCACAATCGGGAGCGGCACAACTTTAAATGCACCTGCTATTCTATATGTTACAGGTAACTGGAATAACAGCGGCACATTCAATCATAATAACGGAGAAGTACGATTCGAAGGAGACGGTACGACATCGACTATTTCCGGGGCTAATACATTCTATGATCTATCCTGTGAGCATGTAAATGATAAAACACTAACCTTCACCATAACGGATTTACAGACAGTAGAAAGCTGGTTTACTATTCTGGGCGGAGACCATCAGGCGAACGCCGTTAAAATAAACAACTTATATAGTTCGGTAAATGATTATAGTGTAGCTTTTGCCACTGTTAGTGGCTCAAATAGCTTAAATAAAACAATTATAGCATCTTTCTCGAATAACGGCGGAGGTAATTATAACTGGCGATTTGAAGACTTCTATGAATGGGATGGATCTTCAGACGGAGATTGGAACAATCCCGACAACTGGACAGGGCCTGGCGGAACTCCAACTTCCACTTCTGACGTTTTGATTAACACACAGACTGGCGGCTACACATTAGATATAAGTACGGCTATAATTGTGGAAGACTTTGCAATACTGCCGGGAACAAGCGTTAATTTTACCAGCAATGATGGATCTATAACATGTAACTATGTCGGCGGTGAAAGTGTAGGCTTCGTAAATCTGGGAACTGTCGCGAGCGATTCCGGCATAACAGTCACTTTAGCAGTGACAGGATCTGACACTGTTGCTATGTATTCAGGAATAATAAATTCGGGAGGAGGAATAAGCCTGACCAGCACATCAGTGTATCTCTCGGACAATATATCTACAACAAACTATGACATTTCAATAAATGCTAATACCGCTATATTAAGAGCAGATGTGGCGCTATCTTCTTCCGGAGGGAACATAACCCTTAGCGGAACAGTACTGGGAAATAACCATAGCCTTACTATTGATGCAGGAACAGGCGACGCTTCTTTGCCAACTTTCAGTGATACAAACAGAATTTTAAATCTAAGCGTTACAGCAGGTAACAATTCTACAACCATAACAAACAATGTCTACACTGATGGGACACAGACATACACCGGACATGTGGTAATAGGTGCTGATGTAATTCTTGATGCAGATGACAGCGATATCTCATTCTCTGGAACTGTCGACGCTGATGCAAACACCAGCAACCGTACCTTAACTCTTGATTCAGGAACCGGCAATATCACTTTTAGCGATGCTATAGGAGCTGCCCAGGCAATTGACACCCTGACAATAACAAATGCCGGAGCAGTAAGCCTGGCTGCTGTAAACACCAGGGACGGCGGCGTAATCTTTACTAATGCTGCAACAGGGACAATTACTCTTAACGGCAATATCTCAACTAACGAAGAATCAACAGCCGGCGCTGTTACAATCAAAGGTGCTGTTGTTCTTGCCGCAGATATAACAATTGATACCGATAGTACAACAGATGGAGCAATCAGCTTTACCGGAACAATCGATGGAGCCATCGCTGGGCAGGAATACCTTGTTATAAGCGGTAATACCGTCTTTTCAAGCACCATAGGCGCAACGACCAGCCTTGAATACCTTACTGTAGGCGGCACATCTTCCATAGGCGGCAATGTAACAACTACCGGCATCCAAACATACACAGGCGCGGTTACTTTAACAAATGACGGGAATACAACGACATTTGCAACCACTAACAGCGCAATTACCTTTACAGGAGGAATTACTGACGGAACATCCACAGTAGGATTGACCGTGAATTCAGGTAGCGCAAATACCGTAATTTCCTCAACTGTAACAATTGACGGCACGCTGACAAAAGAAGGCAGCGGCAATTTTGTAACAAACGGCAATGACATTACAACAGGCGGCCTGACGGTAAATGCAGGCGTATTTAATTCAGGAAACTCATCAGGCACATGGGATATAAATGGCGATGTAAGTATAGCTTCAGGAGCTACCCTCAATGCTACGTCAGGCACATTTACGGTCAGTGGCAGCTGGGGCAATTCAGGAACATTCGATGCAAACGGCACCACCGTAACTTTTGACGGAAGCGCAGATCAGACAATCAGCGGAACCAACACATTCTATAATCTTACGATAGCCAACACAGGAGATCCTTCCTCTATAGAAGTAGATGCGTCAGGTTCAACAAGTTTAGCTGTCACAAATAATCTTCTGGTAAGCGACGGTAAATTTATAAGTGCCACTGATTACAACAATGTTTCAATAGCATCTGGAGCTTTTCTAGTGCTTTCAGGAGACATAACTGTAAGCGGAAACTGGAGCAACTCAGGGACATTTACGCCTGGAACATATACTGTCACGCTTGATGGAGCAGATCAGGAAATAAGTGCGGAAACCTTCTACTCGTTGGTTTCAAATGGAGCAGGACTTAAAACGCTTACAGGAGATGTCACAATAGAAAATGCTCTTACGCTTGCCAGCGGTATATTTGTACTGGGCAGCTACAATATGACACTTCAGTTTACAGGCAATATCAGCGGAACAGGTTCTTCCACGAATATGATAGTTACTTCCGGCAGCGGAAGCCTTATAAAACGCATTTCTGGAAATGGAACATATGTCTTCCCTCTAGGATCACTTGACGGTTCGACAGGAGAGTACTCTCCTATCACAATTGAGCTGACAAGCGGTACATATAACAGCACATACCTAAACATCAGCGTAGTTCCAGAAAAGGATCCCAATAATACCAATACAGACAATTACATTAACAGATACTGGATTGTAGATAGCAGCGGCATAAGTAATTTTACTGCAGATATTACATGCCAATATTTGTTTGGAGACGTAGTCGGAACAGAAGGTAGAATGAAGGGAGAACTGTACTCAGATTCATCTTGGACTGACCTCAATGCTGTTGATACAATTACTCATACGTTTACGGGTTCAGTTACAAGTTTTGGAGACTTTACGGCATTTATACCAAAAGTCCGCGTATCTCCCATCAATGATGCTACAATTATTTCGGTAATAGATGACTCTACAGGCGAACCTTCTAATAGCTCTTCTCATCCTACTTATAATTTTGGGGTGGTTACTTTGAACGGGATAGAAATAAGTGGCAATGCAACACAGCTTAACGAAGATTCAACAAGCGCTAATTTTGCGAAGGAAGATATTTTCAATCCTGACACAGAAAATGTGTATGATCACAAAGTCGACAAACCTCTAAACTTTGATCGCACGCTTATGAACGATACAAGCTATGATGATGACACTGTGACAGGAGAAGAAGATGAAGGACAGGGCGAGAGCGAAACAGCTATGATATTTGAACAAACCAACGACTATCTGGCAATGATTGCAGGTATGTCCGACGGAGAAAGTTTATATAGCGTTACACTCGATAAACATGCACTATTCAAAACCAGCACGGATATTTATCTGGATGCTATTGTATCAGGCCAAGTGTAGGGAGAATGGAAATTGCAGATTGAAGGATAAAAACATAAGAGACGGTATAATGAGTAAGGCTTCCAAAGACAGAGAACTCATGCCACGGGAAAAGACAAGAATCAGCAACTTTTAGGACATGATGATTCTCTAGTCTTACAGGGGGTCTTATAATGCCTGATCAGCCAGGAATCTGTCCATTGGAACGCCTCAAGGCACAGCAAAAAAAGCCGGTATCTGTTCCCAGAAACCGGCTGAAAAATTGAATAAAATTTATTCCTTATAACCTTCGAAGAACATTTCGCCTGATGCTACTGCCCTTAGGTTCACTTCAATATACTTCTTGTTTTTTATAGACAAAGGAAGCACTTGTTTGAGCGTATCGACGCTAAATATTCCCAAAGCTCTGGCGTAAAAAGCCAGGATTATTACTGCGGCTGTAGCTGTAAGCCCAATCTCATTAGCCATCGCCGTAGCTGGTACATAATAAGCTTTTACATCATCTCTTGTAACCTTTTTCGAAACTATAGATGAATTTACAATAATTGTTCCGCCTTTTGCAACGCTATCTTCGAATGCATCGAGAGAAGGAGCATTCATTGCAATAAGAATATCGGGGTTGTCAACCACAGGTGAACCGATAGTTTCGTTTGACATGACTATACTTGCGTAAGCTGTCCCTCCCCTCATTTCTGCACCGTAAGAAGGGAGCCATGTGGAATTGTATCCTGCCGTTTTTGCGCAGTTGGCAAGAAGAACGCCTACTGACATTATTCCCTGACCGCCAAATCCGGCGATTTTTACTTTATGTTCTCCAATATCTGATATGGCATGGCTGAATTCATCAGTAGTTTCTTTTGCGACATCAAGAAGTTTAAGCAATTGTTCGTCATCCAGTAATGGCAATCTGCCCTGTCCGGTAAGAGAAGTGTCCTTATCTCTGAAGTTTTTGACTTCATAGAATTTTTCAAGATTATCAATCAGCCATTTTCTGGATTGGATTGCATCCATCTTCCAGTTAATCGGGCAAGGAGATAGGATCTCCACAAATGAGAAACCTTTTCTGTTTTTCTGGTTCGTCAGGGCTTTCTTGACAGCTTTTCTGGTTTTTAGTACGCCTGCGGCAGTTCCAAGCGAGCATCTTTCAACAAATACTGGAGCTTCGAGAGTATTTATTATTTCGCTCATTCTGATGGGCATTCCGTCTCTGAGGGCATCCCTTCCGAATGGTGTAGTTTTGCTTTCCTGTCCGATAAGAGTAGTAGGAGCCATCTGTCCGCCAGTCATTCCATATATAGCGTTGTTAACGAAGAATACAGCTATATTTTCGCCTCTGTTGGCAGAGTGCATTATTTCTGACAAACCTATTCCTGAAAGATCGCCGTCACCTTGATACGAAATAACGACGGAGTCATCAAGAGTCCTTGTCACACCCGTGGCAACAGCAGGGGCTCTTCCATGAGGGCACTGAATGTTTCCCGTATCAAAATAAAAATATAAAAGAGTGGTGCATCCTACAGGAGCGCAAAAAATGACTTTATCTTGTATGCCTAACTCATCGATAGCTTCGGCTATAAGTTTATGGACAGTGCCATGTCCGCAGCCAGGACAGTAATGAGTGGTTTTCTGTCCAAGCCCTTTTCTGTCAAAAGTATCATAGAAGGCAGACGGTTTAGTATGCTTTATCATGAATACTCCTCCCTTTAAATTTCTTTCTTTGTTTTTTCAACGAGTTCAGTTACTGTCGGGACGTAACCGCCATACCAATTGAACCTCTTTACAGGAATCTTAGATTTAACCGCAAGTTCCACATCATTTGCCATCATCCCGTCATTGAGTTCGACCACCATCATTGATTTTACTTTTGAAGATAGTTCTGCGAGGCGCTTTTCCGGAAATGGAAAAAGTGTCTTAGGTCTGAAGAGTCCGATTTTCATTCCCTGCTTTCTTAATTCCCTTACTGCTGTAAGAGCTATTCTTGAAGAGATTCCGAAAGCTACAAATATGTGCTCTGCGTCTTTGACAGATATTTCTTCAAATTCAGTTACTTCTTTTTCTATCTTTGCATATTTTTCACGGAGAGAATCAATGTTGTCCGATAATATCTCTCTTTCCATGAAAAGCGACGTGATTAGATTATGCCTGCTTTCTTTGTCTGCGTAAAGGGCATAGTCTTTCCTCTTGCCATGAAGGACTTTGGATGGAAAAGAAACCGGCTCCATCATCTGCCCTATGTAAGCATCAGACAGAACAAACACGCAAACACGGTACTTATCCGCAAGTTCAAAAGCCTTATACGTAAAGTCAGCCATCTCCTGCACTGAGTTAGGGGCAAGGACTATATTTCTATAAACTCCATGGCCGCCACCTTTTATTACCATATTGTAGTCACTTTGCTCTGGCCATATATATCCAAGGCCTGGACCAGTCCTTTGTACGTCGATAATAACAGCAGGAACATTTGAGCCGGCAATATAAGAGATACATTCGCTCATAAGCGCTATGCCGGGGCTTGAAGATGATGTCATCACTCTGGCTCCTGCGGAGGCAGAGCCAAGTATCATATTAATTGCAGCGATTTCACTTTCAGCCTGAAGGAATGTTCTCCCAGCTTTGGTAAAATAGTAAGCAGCTGAATGGGCGATTTCGCTTGCGGGGGTGATCGGGTAACCAAAAAAGTGAGTACATCCACCAAGTAATGCGCCATGGATTACGGCATCATTTCCTTTCATTAGCTTCTTCATTACTTATTATCCTCCTCTTCCTTGATTACTGTAATAGTTCCTGGTTCAGGGCAGACATAGAAACATATTCCGCATCCTATACATCCAGGATTTTCAAATTTGGCGTATTGATAGCCCAATTTGTTAATATCTGAGCCTATCACTATACACTGTTTCGGACATGCTTCCACACAAACTCTACATCCTTTGCAGACTGTAGGATCAAGCTTTATATAACACTTTGCCATAACTGCTACACTCCTTTGAAGTAATCGTTTTCATCGAAGCTTTCGACATAAGAATTGATTTCACTGATTGCATTTGACACTCCTTTTGGAGCTTCTTTTATTTCAATTCTATGTCCCGGACAGCCTAGTTTTGCGCAGGCTATAATGCGGTTTTTACCGGGAAGGTTCATTTGTACGGCTTTAGTGCAACTGCAACCGGGTTCACTGCATCTGTCTTTTATTATCAAACTTGTGGAACAGACAGGGCAGCAAACATCAAAAGATTCAAGAGAATCTGTGTGTTTGGGAATAAAACTATATAACTTCGAGTGACTTCCCCAGAAGGCATCCAAAAACAGAAAACCATTGGAAAACCCGTCGCTGATTTTAAATTTTATGGTAGGGGTTCCATGTATCAAAATTGATGAACTCATTAAACTGTGTCCGTTCGGACAAAATAAATTTTCGACTACCAGAAAGGTATCGCTTCCTTTTTTAATTAGTTTGATTCCCTTTGGAATTGAGTCAAAAAATTGCTTTGGAATTTCTTTTTTGCGAACTATATCCATTGCTAACTCCTTTTCTTAGTGTTTAAATTTTGAATCATAACTATTTATATTCATGCAAAGGCGCTTTGCCGTTTACTGAAAGCAATGAGCCTTTAAAAAGTGCTTCCATTTCATCTTCGCCAGGAAAAATCATTACCTTGGCTATAAATTCAACTTTTTCTTTTATATAGTTGGTTATGTAAGGTTCAAACGCCAGGCCGCCGGTGATAACTATGGCATCAACTTTTCCGTTCAGAACTGCTGACATGGCTCCGATTTCTTTAGATACCTGATACAGCATGGCGTCGAGGACTAGCTTGTATTTTGCGTTGCCTTCTTTTGCCGTTTTGACTACTTCTCTCATATCTGAAGTACCTAGATGCGCAAAGATCCCACCTTTTCCATGAAGTTTTTTTAACATTGTTGGTTTATCGTATTTGCCCGAATAACACATATTAACAATGTCTTCTGCAGCGACGGCTCCGCTCCTTTCAGGAGTCATGGGGCCTTCTCCGTAAATACCATTATTTACATCAACCACTTTGCCGTTTTTATGTGCTCCTACTGTGGTTCCGCCGCCTAGATGAGCTATAATAAAATTAGCTTTTTCATATTCCAAAGAGAGTCCATTTGCAGCTTTTCTGGCTGTCGCTTTCTGGTTCAATGCGTGAAATACTGGAGTTCTTTCGATTTCAGGGAATCCCGTAAGCCTGGCGACATCTTCGAGTTCGTCAACTACGATTGGGTCAACTATATAAGCTTTTATGTCGGCTTCCTTGGCTATATCATAAGCTATTATTGCGCCGAGGTTACTAGCGTGTTCTCCTCTTGCAGCAATTTTGAGATCTTCAATCATTTTATCATTAACAATCCATGTACCGCTTTGAATCGGTTTGAGAAAACCGCCTCTGCCGACTATGAAAGCAAAATCGTTGTGTGATATTTTGTTATCAGACAAAAACTTTTCCAATGCTTTGACCCTGAATTTATGCTGGTCTATAACTTTTTCATATTTGGCTATTTCTTGGGGATCATGCCTTATGGTTTCGCTTTTAACTACTTCTCCTTTGAGGTTAAATACCGATATTTTTGTGGAAGTGGAACCAGGGTTTATTACAAGAACTAGATTTTTCATTATTTCAATTTCTCCCTATGCGATTTTAGGGTCTGCTTTTGAGAGCAAACTTGCCATGACTATTGAGTTGTATTTTACTTCGTGCGAATCTGAACGCGATGTGACCACAATCGGGGCTCTGGCTCCGGCAATAACCCCTGCACAGAAGTCATGAGAGAAGAAGTTGAAAGTTTTATAAAGGACATTTCCCACTTCGATATAAGGAACAACTATAATATCCGTATTGCCTGCGACGGGGCTCTTAATGCCTTTATGCTCTGCGGCATTCATGGAAATGATGTTGTCAAAGGCCAAGGGGCCGTCCACTACGCATCCTTTTATCTGTCCTCTGTCATTCATTTTGGAAAGGACTGCTGCGTCAATTGTAGCTTGCATATTAGGCGAAACGGTTTCAACTGCGCAAACCATGCCTACATTCGGAAGTTTAATTCCTAATTTATGCGCCACTGAAACTGCATTTTCAATTATCGCTTTTTTCTCCAGAATTGTAGGCATGATATTGATTGCCGGGTCAGTCATCAGGATTGGGCGTTTTCTTAAAGTATCGCTGAAGATGAACATTGAGATAAAGCTCAAAAGTTCGCTTTGCCTAAGTCCCCATTCCTTGTTTAAAACAGCTTTTAGGAAGGTCGAGGTTTGAACTAACCCTTTCATAACCATCTGAGCCTCGCCGCTCGAAACCATTTGTACGGACTTTTCGCAAGCTTCGGCATCATTTTTTGCATCTATGATTTCGGCTTCAAAATTGTAAGCATAGCTATCCATCATGGATTTGATTTTCTGTTCATTTCCAATAAGAATTGGCTCTACAAGACCGTTTTGAACTGCTTTTTTAACTGCCAGCAATACATCAGTATCCTCAGCAGTTGCCACAGTCATCCTTAACGGGCCGCCTGCTTTGGCATAATTGACCATTGCATTTATGCTGCTAAACATAACTCCCCCCTGTTTATTGTTTTATGTAGATTGCTATAACATACTATCAAAACTCAGTGAAGCAATTCACGCTTTTAATATCCGGCGCATCTGATAACACCATTGCCAACCTGTCAATACCCAATGCACACCCTGCAAAATCACCCATTCCGTTTTCTAGGGCTTCAAAAAAATCTTTATCTTCTGAATAAGCCGGTAGTTCCCTATTCTTACGATTTGCGTGAGCCTTGGCAAAACGCACTTTTTGTTCATTATAATCGGTTAATTCTGAATAAGCATTAGATATTTCAATTCCTCCCAAATAAAGTTCCCATCTTTCTGAAGTATTCGGATTTTCGGGATTTAATTTAGAAAGAGCTGCCATTTTTGCAGGGTAATCTTTGAGTGCAACGGGGCGGTCTTTCGGCAAACTAGGCTCGACTTTCTCTGTTAATATCAGCTCAAACTCGTCATCATCGAGAGCCTTGTACACGTCAACAGAGGCAAATTTATCGAAAGCTTCCTCTACACTGAAAATCGCCCACTCTTTGCCGAAATCTATGTCATTGCCTCTAAAGGTTACGATAGCGGAGTCTTTTACTTTGACTGCTATGCAAAGCAGCATATCTTTAAGAAACCTCAAAAGTCCAATGTAATCCTGGTTTGTTTCATACCATTCAAGCATTGTGAACTCGACATTATGGTTCCTGCCGATTTCACCTTCTCTGAAACACTGTCCTATTTGAAATATTTTACTGTACCCTGCACATGAAAGACGTTTCATATGAAGTTCAGGTGATGAACGCAAAAAATAAGCCCCTGCCTGAGGAGCATTGATATAATCCTCCGGGGCAGGAGCTTTAATCATTACTGGAGTATCTGTTTCCAAAAAGCCTTTGTCGAAGAAAAAATTCCTTATTTCCCTTATCATGCAGCTTCTGAGAATTAGATTCTCTTTTAGCTTTTCCAGTCTTTGTATGTCCTTAGGCTTTTTTGACTCTTTCAACATACTCACCAGTTCTTGTATCTATTTTGACAACATCTCCCTGGTTAATGAAAAGAGGCACAGATATTTCGAATCCATTGTCAATTTTTGCAGGTTTGAGTACGTTTGTAGCTGTGTCGCCTCTGGCGCCAGGTTCAGTGGCAACAATTTCTTTTTCAATAAAGAAAGGAAGCGTAACTTCTACAGGCTTGCCATTGAATAGAAGAACTATACATAAAGCCTCTTCAAGAAGGAAATAAGCTTTATCTTTCAGTACATCTTTTGATATACGCATTTCTTCATAAGTCTCGCTGTCACTGAATATATAGAAATCCCCTTCCTTGTAAGAATAATACATTTCTCTTTCTGCAAGGTCAGCTTTTTCGATTCCCTTATCTGAAGAGCGGTAGGTTTTATCCATTGTAGAGCCTGTCAGCAGATTTTTCATCTTGCAGCGATACATGGCCTGACCCTTTCCTGGTTTGCAGAATTCAAACTCAGTGATGTTCCAGGGTTGCCCGTCAATTTCTACTTTTAATCCCTTTTTCAGATCTGATACATCTAACATTTTTTCCTCCCAAAAATTAATTTTTTAGATAAAACTGCTTTAGAATAAGTTTAAAATAAGACATTTTCAATCATATTTTGATTCTCTTATGTCTTAAAAGCTTGCAGCTTAGAATTGAAAGAGTGTGTTTGAAAGATTATAATCAAACTCATATCAACTTCGTAAATCTAAATAAATTCGGTGTTATAACTCTATGGTTTCAAATAAAAGCGAAATTCTAAAAAGCCTTCTTAGGGAAAAAATCCTAATCCTCGATGGAGCAATGGGAACAATGATTCAAAACTATAAGCTTACCGAAGAGGACTTCAGGGGAACGCTTTTTAAAAATACAAGAAAACTATTAAAAGGCAACAACGACCTCCTTTGTCTGACAAAACCTCAAATAATTGAAGAAGTTCACAAAAAATATCTTGAAGCCGGCGCTGATATTATTGAAACAAACTCTTTCAATTCAACTGCTATTTCGATGTCTGAATATGGTTTGGAAACCAGAGTCTACGATATGGCAAAAGCCGCCGCACAGATTGCAAGAAAAGCAGCAGATGAATATACTTTGAAAAATCCCCAGAAACCAAGATTTGTAGCGGGAACTCTTGGCCCTACAAGTAAAACTGCTTCAATTTCTCCAGATGTGAATAACCCCGGATTCAGAGGAGCATACTTTGATGACTTTGTAAAATCATACAAAGAATGCGCTAAAGCTCTAGCCGATGGCGGAGCTGATATTCTACTTATTGAGACAGTTTTTGATACCCTGAACTGTAAAGCAGCAATTTACGCGATATTAGACCTTTTTGAAGAAGAAAAATTCGAGTTGCCTTTAATGGTATCTGCTACTATTACCGACAAAAGCGGAAGAACCCTTTCAGGACAAACAGTAGAAGCGTTCTGGGCATCCGTTTCCCACGCTCCTCTTTTGAGCGTAGGTTTCAATTGCGCTTTTGGTGCCGAAGAAATGCATCCACATATAAAAGCACTGTCCAACATTGCTCCAACTTTCATAAGCTGCCATCCCAATGCAGGACTTCCTGATGAGTTTGGACTATATCGGCAAACTCCGGAAAGAATGGGGCAAATAATCAAGAATTTTGCAAAAGAAGGCATTTTCAATATCATCGGCGGATGCTGCGGAACCAATCCAGAACATATCAGAGAAATTGCAAAAGCTGTTGATGGAATGCTGCCAAGGGCTATCCCAAAACCCAAAAAATACTGTTTCTTGAGTGGCCTTGAGTACTTTGAAATCACTCCCCAGACTAATTTTGTAAATATAGGAGAACGGACAAATGTTTCAGGCTCCAAAAAATTTGCAAACTTAGTAAAAGAGAGAAAGTATGAAGATGCTCTGTCCATAGCCAGACAACAAATAGATAATGGCGCACAGATTGTTGATGTTAATATGGACGATGCAATGTTGAACTCTGAAGAGGAGATGAAAACATTCCTTAATATGATGGCATCAGAACCTGAAATAAGCAAAGTTCCCGTCATGATAGATTCATCCAGATGGAGTGTTCTGGAAGCAGGATTAAAATGTCTGCAGGGAAAGGGAATAGTCAATTCTATAAGCCTGAAGGAGGGCGAAGAGGAATTTAAAAAACATGCAAGCATTATAAGGAAATATGGCGCCGCTGTTGTAGTGATGGCTTTCGATGAAAAAGGACAGGCAGACAGCTACGAACGCAAAATTGACATCTGTTCAAGAGCATACCACATCCTTGTCAATGATGTGGGTTTCCCGCCTAATGATATAGTCTTTGACCCTGCGATTCTTGCCATTTCCACTGGCATGGAGGAACACAACAACTATGCTCTTGATTTTATAAATGCCGCCGCCGCGCTCAGAAAAAAATTCCCATTTTCCATTATTAGCGGCGGAGTAAGCAATTTGTCATTTTCATTCAGAGGAAATAATGCTTTAAGAGAGATGATCCATTCAGTTTTTCTCTATCATGCAATTAAAGCAGGAATGACCATGGGAATAGTCAACGCAGGGCAACTAACCAATTATGACGATATTCCCAAAGATATTTTAAAACTCATAGAGGATGTGGTTTTAAACCGTTCCCAGAATGGAGCGGAAAAACTTCTTGACGCTGCTATTTCACTAAAAAATGAGACAAAAGAGTCCAAACAGGATATGTCATGGAGAGATGCTTCGGTAGAAGAAAGAATTGCTCATTCGATAGTCAAAGGCATTACAGAATTCATTGATTCAGACATCGAGGAAGCAAGACAAAAATATGAACATCCAATGGATGTTATTGAAGGTCCGTTAATGAGCGGTATGAACAGAGTCGGTGAACTCTTCGGAGCAGGAAAAATGTTTCTTCCCCAAGTAATAAAAAGCGCCAGGGTGATGAAAAAATCAGTAAGCTGTCTGACTCCGTTCATAGAAGAACAAAAACTAAATTCTGCTGCCGCCAAACCATCTGGCAAGATAGTGATGGCAACCGTAAAGGGAGATGTTCATGACATCGGAAAAAACATAGTCAATGTTGTTCTCAAATGCAATAATTATGAAATAATCGACCTTGGAGTAATGGTTCCCTGTGCCAACATCATCAAGACTGCCATTGAAAAAAAGGCAGACATCATCGGTTTGAGCGGGCTTATCACTCCGTCACTTGAAGAAATGGTCAATGTAGCCAAAGAGATGAATCATGCCGGTTTGAAAATTCCTCTTTTAATCGGAGGGGCCACCACATCATCCGTACATACGGCTGTAAAGATTTTTCCAGCTTACACAAATGGAGTTGTAGCCCATGTAAAAGATGCCTCGCTTGCTGTAAATGTAGTTAGTTCGCTAATGGGCAATTCCTCAAGTAAGTACACTGAAAAGTTAAGAGAAGCAAATAAAAAGACAGCCATGAATTATGAACTTGCAGCGCTTAAGAGAGACTTGGTGAGTATAGAAGAAGCAAGAGAGAAATCATTTAAAATCGACTGGAGAAATTTTAAAACACACAAACCCTTATTCACGGGAATAAAAGTTCTGAAAGACTACCCTGTCGAAAAATTAATAAAATACATTGACTGGACATTTTTCTTTAACGCATGGGAATTAAAAGGAAAATACCCTGAAATCCTGCAAGATAAAGTTCGGGGAGAAGAGGCTAAACTACTCTTGAGTGATGCTAAGGAAATGCTTGATTACATTGTCAGGACAAAAAGTTTAAAAGCCAACGCGGTAATAGGTATATTTTCAGCCAATTCTGCAGGCGAGGACATTATGCTATATGAAAATGAGAGCAACAAGAAAGAGCTAGCTTCTTTCTATAACCTCAGACAGCAAACAAAACCAACAAAAGGCACTGAACATTTTGTTTCGCTTGGTGATTTTGTAGCACCAAAAGACAGCAATATAGCTGATTACATAGGGTTGTTTGCGGCTACTGCGGGGATCGGGGTCAAAGAATTAGAAGAGAAATTTGTTAAACAGAATGATGACTATAAAGCCATAATGGTAAAAGCTTTGGCAGATAGGCTTGCAGAGGCTTTCTCAGAGCATCTTAATGAAATAGTAGTAGAAGAGTACTGGCCGTCATTAAAAGAAATTTCACCTTCTTTCAGAGGGATAAGGCCTGCAATCGGTTATCCCACATCGCCAGACCATTCAGAAAAAGTCACGCTTTTTAATACATTGGAAGTCACTAAGAATATAGGAGTGGAACTTACCGATCACTATGCTATGTCGCCTGTGGCATCTGTCTGCGGTTTCTACCTGATGAATCCTAAGGCTGAATATTTTTCGGTTGGCAAGGTTAACAAAGATCAAATAGAAGATTATACTATAAGAAAAGGAATACCCATAAAACTGGCAGAGCAACTTCTGTCCGAATCTTTAGCGTACAATAAATAAACCCTTTAGAAAATTTAAAAACCAGGAGAGAAATAATGTCTAGCAAAAAAACGATTTTGTGCATCGGTGCAGGATATGTAGGCGGGCCTACTATGGCTATGATAGCTAAAAAATGCCCTGATTACAAAGTTATAGTAGCTGATATAAATCCACAGAGAATAGCAGAATGGAACTCCGACGACCTCCCTATTTATGAACCGGGACTTGATGAAGTAGTCAAAGAAGCAAGAGGAAGAAATCTTTTCTTTACGACAGATGTTAACAATTCTATCAAGGAAGCATATATCATTTTTGTTAGCGTAAATACTCCTACCAAGATGTTTGGGCATGGCAGAGGCAAGGCATCCAACCTTCAATACTGGGAAAAAACCGCAAGAAATATTTTAACATATGCCAATGAAGACAAAATAGTCGTAGAGAAAAGCACTCTTCCTGTCAGAGCTGCAGATGCCATGGGAAAGATTCTTAACTCTAATACAAGAGGTTTAAAGTTTGAGGTGCTTTCCAATCCTGAATTTCTTGCAGAAGGCACAGCTATAGCAGACCTTGAAAATCCTGACAGAGTCCTCATAGGCGGTATGGAAACACCATCTGGAAAAGCTGCAATTGAAGCTCTTGTAGATGTTTATGCGAACTGGATTCCAAAAGAAAGAATCCTAACGACAAATGTATGGAGCGCTGAATTATCAAAACTGGTTGCAAATGCGCTGCTTGCCCAGAGAATTTCGTCCATCAACAGCATTTCAGCTTTCTGCGAAAAAACCTCTGCAAACATCCTTGAAGTCTCAAGAGCAGTAAGAGCAGATACAAGGATAGGTTCGAAATTCCTGAATGCCAGCGTAGGTTTTGGCGGTTCATGCTTCAAAAAAGACATACTGAATCTCGTCTATCTTTGTGAATATCACAATCTTCCAGAAGTGGCTAAGTATTGGGAACAGGTAGTCAAAATGAATGACTATCAGGAAAAACGTTTTGTAATGAGGGTACTTCAAAACATGTTCAATACAGTAGCTGATAAAAAAATAGCAATATTCGGTTTTGCATTCAAAGCTGACACAGGGGACACCAGAGAATCCCCTGCGATTTATGTTTCTCAACTGCTGCTTGAAGAAAAAGCAAGACTTGCCATATATGATCCGAAAGCCATGAAAGAAGCAAAGAAAGATCTGGCTGATCAGGATCAATCGCTTATCGAATACTGCAAATGCCCTTACGAAGCTGCAAAGGATGCTCATGCAATATTGATTCTCACTGAATGGAAAGAATTTAAGGATTATGATTACGCCAAAATGTTAGCTTCCATGAATAAACCGGCTTTCATTTTTGATGGCAGAAATATTCTAGACCATGAAGCTTTATATGGATTGGGATACAATGTCTTCCCAATCGGCAAGAAATCCATGACTCACCTGAAGTAACCCGATCAAAACCAACAAGGAATTATAAGCCCAATCAGGCTTATATCCTTGTTTTTTAGTTAATATCAATATACTGGAGTTTTTGAATCCTGAAAGTATCCCCTGAAGAGCTTTTTTGAACTGTTGCCATAATTTTCTGAGTCGCAATAATCTCATCGGCATTGATATCAAAACGCCCGGCAGCAGTTTGGATTTGTTCTCCGTCATCATTGGTGTCGCCGTCCCCATTAAGATCCTTGTAAAGTGTTACTCCACCTATATCTTTGATAGCTTGGCCTACAGCTATAATTGTGAAAAGATTTGCCTCTGAGGCTTTTGTAAGGTTAATAAATTTACCTATCAACTCTTCTTTCTTTGCGTCATTGGTTTGCTGCAGATTGCCTCCAATCGAATTATAATCTGTGAAAAGGCTAACAAGAACAGAATTTCCAAGGAATTCCGTTCTGTTATTATATGATCCATTGTAGGTCATTAAGTTGTTCGCAAGATTCTCGGCTATGTCGGCATTTACTTCATAAGCAGTCAGCCACCCCGGTACCAAATACCCGCTGGCAATTCTTATCTTTTGGAAAAGTACTCGGAGGACATCCAAATTTTTGCTGTTTATACTTATTTTTCCATAAACTTGCGTTTTGTCTGTCATTTTTATCTGGTCAAGAATGTTGGCATCCCCATCCGAGTAGGAGTTTCCGCCGCCAGACATATCTTCCGTGGAATTATATTGTTTAAGGTTTATGGTCTTCCATTTGGATGCCCTGTGAATAGCTCCAAGCTCCCACGGGGAAAGCATACGGGAATTGCGGATGAAAGCCGTTGAAACATCGTAAGGTTCTGTTATCCCTGGTTCCGGATCTGTATTTCCACCGGGATTCGGGTTACATTTTGCAGTATTTATTGAGCCCAGGTTTCCATTAGCGCTTGCTGAAATGCTTGTCGGTCCGCCCCAGTCAGATGCCAGCAAGTTTTGTCTTGGGTCATCTATCTGGTAGTCGATGTAGAGGTTTTGTGCTGATCCATTTGAAGTTAATATTGAAGGTGTTCCGTAGCCTGTGTCAACATACGCAAAATCATACAGATTGTTTGAGGTATCGGACAGTCTGACTTTTAAATCTGTAATTTTAAATTCTGTTATACTGCTAGGTGATCCTAATGCTGCAAAACATAAAGGGGATGCAAATAATGATATAGATGAAGATATGGAAGCATCGCTGTAGGCTTTACTTCCCGTGGTTTGAGGAATTGAAAAAGAGACATTTGAAAATGATTCTATATGGTCATTTCCGTTGGGATTAGGCGACCATTTGAACTGCCCTGAAAGTGTAATTGAACCTGATGAAGCCATATTTCCTGAATCATATAGATTGAGTAATTCAAGAGATGCTTCATCAATGCTGATAGAGCAAAGATAAATAAAGAGAATTTCGCTTACGTACCCTGAAAACTTCAGCCTGACCTCATTGATATACGGACATTTCTCAAGACCGACATATGTAGGGTAATTCGAATCGTCTGTAGTGGCTATGCTGTTTGTGTCATTATAATCTATAAGGTTTGCCGCTATCTGCTTTCTAGCAGAGTCAGCCGTAGGAAAATCTCCCTTATCCTTCCAGTTTCTTATCCAATTAATTGAATAAATATCATTGTCAGGCAAATCAGTACTAAACTTTACAGGTTCTGAGATTACTGAGTCAACCGAAAGGTCGTCCCAATTGAGACGCATAAGATTGAACCTATGATAGAGTTCTGATTCTTCCTTAAGTTCATCCCCATTATTGATCCAGTATGCTTCGGCGTCAGGGGGATTATCAAGATAAAATACGCTGTGAAATCCATTTGCGGCATCCACATCAGTAACTTTGCCTTGAGGATTAAGTATATTAATCGCCCCGTAAAGTTCCCTGAAATCTTTCCATCTGCCTCCAGGATCAAGCTTTCCGGCAGGAGAATAAATCGAACTTAACTTCTGGTCAAAGACTTGCTTGAACCACGCGCTTCCGCTTCCTGAGCCAAGGCATCTCAAGAATAGTTCGGATATATCCCTCCCTGGCCTTCCAATCACAAAGGACCCATCAGGGTTAATCATGGTTATTTCCTTATCGATGTCTCCCGGAGTCCCATCGGCTCCAAGTCCGTCTACAGGTTGACTGGATTCGCTCACCCCCTGCCCTAACGAGTAACCCAGCAATTGAGCGTTGAGGCCGGAATCAACGGCAGCAGACGCATCAACTTTGCCTTTATCAGCGACCACGATATAGGCAATTCTGGAGACAAGCGGATAAGAACTGTATCCTGAAGGAAGCGGCAGGTAAATCCATGTCTTAGCATCGCTGCTCGTAACGTCATAATCACCTAAAGCGTTTATAGAATTAACTATTCCTACATCTGTCACAGTGGTTGTCAGACTAGCATCCAAACCATCATAATATACGGCAGAATCCGATGAAGAAGACATATATCCTTCTGCGTAATCATAGTTGACATCATGGTGGCTCCATACATCTTCCTGAGCAAGAAGAGTATTATTACTTACTTGCTTCATAGAAAGAATAGCCCTATTCAACGCTGATTGGGCCGCCATTCTTGCCACGACCATCGCATCGTTGTTTATTGTTGCTTTCTTTTCAATCATGCTTGATGATAGAAACACTATGGCCAGCATTAATAAAAGAATTGAAACAGCTATGGCTAAAATTATGGCAGTTCCGCTCTCTTTATTTTCGGAAGAAGATACCAATGACCGACAGTTTACTATTTCTTTTCTTTTCATAATCAGTTTTGCCCCCTCTCACTTAGAAAGATTGTCTTGGTGAAAAGAATTTCGTTTTTCTGTCTGAAAGTGGAAGCAGAAGGATTAGTCGACATTTCAGTTCCATCTATTGCTTTTGCAGGACTCCCACCGAGAGAAAGCCATTTCAGCCATTCAGATCTAGAAAGTATGTATATTCTTAGTTCTACGGAATAAGGCAGTTCCTGAACAGTATTGGTGCTAGGCGATATTTCTGTACCGTTTCTATCGAAACAGCTAAACTCCATCTTTGTAACAAACGGGATCAGTTTATGAGCTGTTTCACTCGAGTCGTTATTTGCTGTAAAAGCATTGGCAGTTCCTGTTAGTCCTACGGACAAAGGATACTCCGCAAAATTCCATTTCGGACTTGAGTCACCCGTAATACTTCTCATCAGCCACCCGTCTGAATCGGAAGAAACTCCGTTATCAGGATACCAAAGAAAATATTTTACTTCATACATGCCTGATGAGTCAGTCTCATTGCCAACGTCTATTAGAGATATAAAATTTATCGACTGGGCATCGTACCATTGATTTGTGCCGGTCTTGCTCTTAAACCAGAATGGAGCGGTATTGGCAGTATAGTAAACTGATTGAAGATCTCTAGAGATAATATCAAGAGCTATCCGGCCGTCTTCGAAAGCCTGTCTTTTACTCTCAGATATACTCCAGACATTTTTGGCTGTTCCAAAAAAACTCATGACTATGGCTATAATGAAAAGAAATATCGCGATACTCACAACAAACTCAATAAGTGAAAATTTTGTCTTTCTGAAAATTTTCCTAATCAATGGGGACCTCCACCTGAAGATGTTATTCCACCTGGCGCAACGTTGTTGAAGTTGAATATCTCAAAATAATACCTGTTCTTATTTCTTTTCGAATAAGGTTTTTCTGCAGGATAGCTTATCTCGATATTTATTCCGGCGACAATTGCTCCGATATCTTCAAGTCTTTTAGTAGAAACAATGCTAGTCGAAAAATCTTCTGTATAGCCCGCAACATATAAATCTCTAAGGTAGTAAGAACCAGAACCGGAAGGAGGATAATAAAGCTGTCGCCATACTAAAGCTTCGCCCGCAAAATCGATGATATCACCTGTTTGTATTTTGATGCCAAAAACCCCTTTTGTGACAGTTGCATCATTCACATCAACATCGGATGCAGAGTAAATAATTGTTTCTTCGGGAACATTCCATGTGGAACTATTCATCACACTGGTGGGTTTAATAATATAAGGCGGTGCATTCGTCGCAGTTGATTCAGGAAGAGATGCCATTACAGTGTCCCACATGGGGGTTGGTTCATTTGCCTCTCTTGACAAATAGGCAAAAATGGTGTCAGCCGCCATCGAAGAATAGTTTATACCGACAGAATCTTTATTTTGGTTGATGCCTATCGGGAAAAGCGAAACTATCGCTACGGCGCCTAAAGACAGAACTCCTATTGCCAAAGCGATCTCAATCAGGCTGAAGCTGTTATTAGGTCTAGTCTTCATGTCCTAATTGTAGCATTTATTTAAAAAAGAAAGTAGGGAGTTCCTGTAATAAAATTCTTTTCTACCTAGCAGGTTCTGATTAGGTTTAGAATCTCATCACGCTTTTTAACCATCTTTTCCTGAGTATCCGCTTCAAGGTTCAGGCGGAGTAACGGCTCCGTATTAGATGTTCTGGCGTTGAACCACCAATCATCATACTCCACAGTAAGTCCGTCAAGTTCCAGTATTTTTCCGTCTATGTGCCTGTTTCTAAGAACTTCTATGACACCTTTCGGGTCCTTGACCTCAGAGTTTATTTCGCCTGTAGCAAAGTATTTTCTAAGTGGTTTGACTAGTTGAGCCGAACTCTTTCCTGATTGGCTTATGAGATTGCCAAACTTCAAAAAGGCGAGAGCCTGTGATTCAGCAGTAAAATTTTCCTTGAAATAATAGTGCCCTGAAAGTTCACCCGCAAAAACTGCTCCTGTTTCTCTCATCTGGGCTTTGATAAACGCATGGCCAACTCTGCACATAATAGCATTGCCTCCGTTAGCTTCGATACACTCTTTTACAGCTCTGGAACTCCTTAAATCATAGAGAATAGTCTGTTTGCCGTCTTTAAGAATATCTTCAGCTATCAATGCCGTGAATAAATCCATGGGGATTATATTACCGTCGCTGTCAACAAATCCGCATCTGTCAGCGTCCCCGTCAAATGCCGCTCCGAAGTCGGCTTTTGTCTCTTTTACTTTTTTACACAGGTCGTGAAGAGTCTCTGTGATAAGGGGGTTAGCTTCGTGATTGGGAAAAGTGCCGTCCAGTTCTTCATACATCGGCACGATGTCAAAGAGGTCTCTTATACCTTTAATCTCGACAGACCCCATGGAATTTGCAAAGTCCGCAACTACTTTGAGTTTCTTTTTCAATTTTGAAAATTTCCTGATATGTTCACCATATTCCCGAGATATGTCGTAATCAATTATTTTGCCTTTAATGGCAGGAGCATCCCATGAACTTTCATTGACTATCCGCTCAATGTCTTTAATCCCTGTCTTACCGCTGATGGGAATAGCATTTTCTCTGCATGGTTTGAGTCCGTTCCACTCTGCCGTATTGTGTGAAGCGGTGATCATTATGCTCCCATCGGCCTTCAATGTGCCGTTCGCAAAGTATGTCATAGGCGTAGAGCATAGCCCGATATTTATTACATCGGCTCCGGCAAAAGTCATTCCCTTTGCAAGGGCATTAAATATCGGATTTGAATGCGACCTCATATCTCTTCCGACAACCACTTTTTTTGCCTTTAAGAAAGTAACAAATGCCTTTCCTATTTTTTCGACTATCGCTTCATTGATTTCTGCGGGGTAAATACCTCTTATATCGTAGGACTTGAATATTGAAGACATAACTAAAACCTATCTATTTGGTGTTGTCATTATTAATATTGATACATGGTATCATAAAAAGGCTTCTGTTTCCAGCAAATAAGACAGAGTATGTTTTCAGTTTGAGAGCAAAGCAGTTTTATTGATGTTTAATTGCTTTTATTGAATTCTTTTCTCAGTTCTGCAAAATAGCCGCCCTTTATGGATTCTCTTATCCGTTTCATCAGGTTTAAAAAATAATAAAGATTGTGAATTGAAAGCAGCCTGAGCCCAAGAATCTCTCCGACATTCATCAGATGGCGGATATAAGCCCTTGTGTAATTCCTACAGGTATAGCACTGACAGCCTTCTTCTACAGGAGAGAAGTCTTTTGCGTATCGTCCCGCCTTTACAGGAATCGTTTCTCCCTTGCCTATGAAAGCGCTTCCGTGGCGCGCCATTCTGGTCGGCATCACGCAGTCAAACATGTCTATTCCCCTAGCCACAGATTCAATAATCTGCCTTGGCGTACCTGCTCCCATTAAATATCTTGGTTTCGTTTCGGGAAGAATCGGAGTAACATGATCAATACATTCAAGCATAACGTTTTCAGGCTCGCCTACGCTCAACCCTCCAATCGAATAACCCTCGAAGTCTATCTTAACCAACTCCCTTGCAGAATATTCCCTCAAATCTTTATAAGTGGAGCCCTGCACTATTCCGAAAAGGTTTTGGTGTTCTTGCAACTCCTCGTCTCTTGCTGTTTTTTCCCATCTTAAAGTAATTTCCAATGACTTCTTGGCATCCTCATAACTGCAAGGATAAGGCGTGCATTCATCAAAGCACATTACGATATCGGAGCCAAGATCCTTCTGTATCGCAATCGACTCTTTCGGCCCAAGAAAAAACCTTGATCCGTCAATATGAGAAGAAAATTCTACTCCGTCTTTCTTTATCTTTCTGAGTTTGGCCAGACTAAACACCTGAAACCCGCCGCTGTCAGTAAGGATCGGCCTGTCCCAGTTCATAAATTTGTGAAGCCCCCCTGCCATTCTGATTATTTCCATTCCTGGCTTAAGGAAGAGATGATAAGTGTTTCCCAGTATTATTTCAGCATTGAGTTCTTTAAGTTCGTCCGGACTTACTGCCTTAACTGAAGCCCTGGTGCCAACCGGCATAAAAATAGGTGTATTGATATTCCCATGGGCAGTTGTTATAAGTCCCAACCTGGCCGCACTTGAACTGTCTTTTTGCAAAAGATTATATTTAAGTTTCATCCATTGAATTCCGTTTTATTGTGAATAGCGTATATCTTAAGTTAATTTAGAAAATATTTCTTTATCTATGCTAACCTGTAATTAAAAGCCCAAACTTAGCGGATAGTTTTTTATAAATAATATCCATGAAAATCGGATTTACCCCTCTTAAAAAATTCTTTTCTCTTTCTCGACTGAATATAATGTTCAGTTCCCTGAAGCATAAAAATTTCAAACTCTTCGTAGAAGGGCAAAGCCTTTCTTTAATCGGGACCTGGATTCAGCGAATAGCAGTAAATTGGATTGCCTATAAAATGACAAATTCAATGTTCTGGCTTGGTGCAGTAAATTTTTCGGAATCCATCCCCATCTTCTTTCTTGCTCCTTTCGGAGGAATAATAGCTGATAGATGGAGCAAGCATAAGATACTTCTAATCACGCAATCGCTGGCATTGCTTCAGTCCCTTATATTTGCTTCAATCTACTTTCTCGGCGCTCTTGAAATATGGAGTATAATCCTTCTCAATCTCTGTCTTGGAGTAATAAACGCAATTGACATGCCTGTCAGGCAATCTTTCGTCCATGAGATGATAGACAACTGCAAGAAAGATCTTACCAATGCAATAGCTCTTAATTCGACGATGGTAAACACTGCCAGACTCATCGGCCCAAGCATAGCCGGAATATTAATTGCCTTCTTAAATGAAGGATGGTGCTTCATTTTAAACAGTATAAGTTTTGTCGCTGTAGTAGTTTCCCTCCTGAGAATGCAAATAATTCCTACTGCTTCCAAACTCAAAAAAGGAAAAAACATTTTGCATGAATTTATAGAAGGGGCAAAATACTCTTTTAGCACTGTCCCAATAAAATATTTCCTCTTCCTGATGATATTAGTCGGATTAATAAAAACAGCATTGCCTACGCTTGCCCCGGCATTTGCAAAAATTACTCTTTCAGGAGATTCCCAGACCTATGGCTTTTTGATAGGAGCATGGGGGATTGGCGCATTATTGAGTGCTTTTTACCTACTTAACAAACAAAACATTTCAGGTCTGGAGTCTTTGATATCAATAGCAGTATTGGTTTTTGGTGGAAGCATGATTGCGCTCGCATTTTCGAAAAACATCATCTTTGCAATGGCTTTTATGGGGACTGCAGGCATCGCTTTATTGCTTGAAATGGCTTCAACGAACAGTTTACTGCAAACACTGTCTGATGAATCTTACAGGGGAAGAGTAATGAGTTTTTATGCCATATCTAATAGAGGCATGTCACCGTTTGGCGCGATTATTGCAGGTTTTCTGGGGGAATTTATCGGTTTAAAATACACTTTTATTCTATGCGGGCTAATGTGCATACTTGGAGCACTGTTATATTTAAGGAAACTCCATGTTATTCGTGAACACATGCTGGTTTTTTATAGACAATTTACAAAAACATAAAGTCTTATGGCTAAAACTGAAAGCGCTTCCTAATACTGAAAAAATTTCGCCAGAAAAGATTACGCAAAAAGGCATAACAACAGCCGAAGGGTACCCCAAAGAAATATCAAATCACAGATGGAAAAACAACTGTTAGATAGAAAACTTCCTAATCTAAACTATCTTACTTCTCATTAACCTTTTTAAACAACAAACTCTAAATAGATTTATGCATAAAGATTATGTTTTTATAGTTGCCCTTTTGGCGTTTAGTATTGCCTGTATATTCTGCATTTTTTTTATATTCAGGTGTTGTACTTCCTGCAAACTCAAAATTGCTGAAAAAATACCCAGAAATATTCCGCTTGGGGTAGTTTTCGGAACAGCCGCAATAGTCTGGTGCGTTCCTCAGGCATTGGATGTCTTTTCATCAAATTCAATCGTGTTTTACTCAATACTGGCTCTTGTTGCTCTGCTCATCGGATGTTTCTTTCTGGACTATCTTTTTGCCAGGGCCTTGGCAGGGTTTGTCATCTTGCTTTCCCACTATTTTATGGCTAGGTCATTTGCCGCTGACATCCCTCTTCTTTGGTTGTTTTCGTTAGCTGTTTTGCTCATGGGCACTGCTGCAATAGTTGTCGGTGGAATCCCTCACTATCTGAGAGACTTTATCAGGAAAATATGCCTTAATAAAACTATGAAACTTTCTGTTATCCTTATTTTTACTTTTTACTCGTTAATAGGGATATACGCTGCTGTAATTCAAATTGTCTAGGCGCAAATGGATCAAACCCAAACCGATAGAATTAATAATTTTCTTGAGCTCTGTGGAGTTAAAAATAATAACAGTTTTATAGAAAAATGCTCTGCATTAAAGAATCTTCTCTACGAGGAAAATACCAAATATAACCTTACGAGAATCAAGGACGATTTTGAATTCTGGAACAGGCATATTGCCGACTCTGCCAGCATAGGAATTTACTTCAAGAACCTGATTTCGTCATCAAAATATATAGCTGACATTGGTTGCGGTGCGGGCTTCCCTTCCATAGTCTTGGCAATCATGTATCCAGAGCAAAACATTACCGCCATTGACTCAATCGGTAAAAAAACAAATTTTGTAAAGATGGCTGCCCATGCATTAAATTTAAGCAACCTGAAAGTTATCACAGGAAGATCAAACGAACTAAAGCCTGCCATAAAATCCGATCTGATTACAGCCAGGGCCGTTGCCGAACCAACCAAGATTTTCAAGGAAACCAAACACCTTCTTTCCGGTAAAGGCAATTTTGTTCTTTATCAGACACCATCTGAGGTCGAAAGCCAACTTTATGAGATAAACAAGCTTAGTTCAAAAAACGGTTTCATCTGGTCGACATCAGCCCCATTCCAAATACCAGGCGGCGAAAACCGCATTTTCCTTTACAGTAAAAGAAAGTAGATAGAAAGTGTCATTCCTGCTAAAATACATCTCCTTGGACAAGACAGACAAATGGGTAGAAATAGCCTGTCCTGTTCTAATTTTCTGCATCTTTGCAGCCTTATACATCCCTCCCTATTTTCAAACTACCGCATTGATGGCTTATCTAAATTCCCATAACACTTTGAAAATATTTCTAAGCGTGGTTCCTTCTCAACTGCTTTTCATTATCGGTCCGCTTGCAGTTGCGTTTTTTGTAAACAGGGCTGCCAGCTTAAAAGAAAAACTTGCTCTGATAAACTGGAAAAAATCCTATATCCAGGAAGCATTTAAACTAGAAATGCTGCTTATAATCCCTCTCCTTGCGACTGCTGCACTAAGTTATTTCATCTCTTTAAAATTTGGATACGATTTCAGTTCTTCGGCAATTATCGAACTCCTTTCAAAAGCAGATAAGTTTGGAATCGTGATCATATTCATATTTTCGGCTTTAGTTGCTCCTGTGGTAGAAGAAATCGCTTTCAGGCGGGTAGTTTTCACTTTTATGGCAAGAATTTTCGGCTCGGCGCCATCTATAATTTTAACCTCGTTTATTTTTGCGTGTATGCATGGAGGTATAATCCAACTTGTACCCCTATTTATTCTGAGCCTGGCGCTTCAATACCTGTATATAAAAAATAACTCCCTTTACCCTTCCATCTTGCTTCACTGTATGCACAACAGTATAATAATGTTTCTTTTTATTTTAGGGAAAATAAGTTCTGTCAGCTAGAAAAATCAATTAAGGAGAATTCCTCTCATGTCATATAAATTTATCAAGCCCATTGCCGGAGATAAAATCACAGCCAATGCTAATGGTTCGCTCAATGTCGGAAACAACCCGATTATCTGTTATATCGAAGGTGATGGCATCGGGCCTGAGATCACAAAAGCCAGTATGCTGATGTGGAATGCCGCTATTGAAAAGGCATATGGAAAAGATAAAAAAATCGCATGGATGGAAGTTTACGCAGGCGAGAAAGCCAACACTGTCTATGGAGAAAATACATGGCTTCCACAGGAAACTCTTGATGCTATAAAGGAATACACAATCGCAATAAAAGGGCCTTTAACCACACCTGTCGGCGGCGGAATCCGCTCCATTAATGTCACACTCCGCCAGATGCTCGACTTATATGTCTGCCTGAGACCGGTGAAATATTTTAGAGGCGTGCCTTCACCTGTCCTTAGACCGGAACTTACTGACATGGTAATTTTCAGGGAAAATACCGAGGATATTTATGCTGGTATCGAATGGCAGTCAGGTTCTGCAGAAGTAAAAAAACTCATAAGCTTCCTGCAAAAAGAAATGGGCGTAAATAAAATCCGCTTTCCTGAAACATCAGCGCTCGGAATAAAACCTGTTTCAAAAGAAGGAAGCCAAAGGCTCATCAGGGCTGCAGTAAACTACGCCATCGCTCACAAAAGAAAAAGTGTCACATTGGTTCACAAAGGAAACATAATGAAGTTCACTGAAGGCGCTTTCAAAAACTGGGGTTATGAGCTTGCCGGAAGAGAATTTCCCGATCTCATCATCCATGCTTCCGAATGTAATGGAAAAGCGCCCGAAGGGAAAATCCTGATCAAGGACTGCATTTGTGATGCATTCCTACAGGAAATACTTATCCGTCCAGACCAATATGATGTCATCGCTACTCTTAATCTGAATGGCGACTATGTATCAGACGCATTGGCTGCATGTGTAGGCGGAATCGGAATATCGCCCGGGGCAAATATAAACTATGAGAATGGAGCAGCCATTTTCGAAGCCACACATGGGACAGCTCCTAATATTGCAGGGCTAAACAAAGCCAATCCTTGTTCCTTGGCTCTCTCAGGCGAGATGCTTCTGAGATATCTGGGATGGAATGAAGCTGCCGATTTGCTTGTCAAGGGAATAGAAAATTGCATCAAATCAAAGAAAGTTACTTCTGACTTTGCAATCCTTATGACAGATGCCACGGAGCTTTCCTGCTCCGATTTCGCAAAAGCAGTAATATCAAATATGTAATCTGGCATCACTCAAATTACCAAACCTCAAGCAGGAGAAAAAACATCATGAGCATTTTTCCGGAACCAATCACAAATTTGCCTGAAGCTAATATTCCTATGGATGGGCTAAAAGCTCATTTATCACAGGGAAGCGGGCATCAGATAGTTTTTATCCTAAACGCCGCAGTTAAGAGGCGATAAAAAATAATTGGCATATGTTATAGTTCTTCTAAAGCGGAGGTTATAACATGAGCCAAGATAAAAAGAGTATTCACCCAGAAGGTGAAAGCGATATTTTTGAATTTCCGACCTACACAGGCAAAGTATTTTTGCACCCAAGCGAAGAGTCATTGACTCCTTATGGAGGTCTTGTCCCATTCGCGGCATTTCAAAAGCAAACAGGCATTTTTGAGAATCTGGAGAAGACTTTCCCTGTAGTAAGAACAAGCCCTAATGCTGCAAGAGTCTATGATATTTTGTGTACCTTTGCCATTACAGCTCTGGCTGATGGGAAAAGATATACGCATGCAAACAGGATTTCTGAAGACAAGACAATCACAGAAGTTTTTGGAATGGAAAAAGCAACTGGAGATGACGCTATAAGGCGACTGTTTTACTCCATAAATGAAAATGATGCTAGAAGATGGATAAACTATTCATCCAGGCATTTATGGACTGCACTGCCAGATGGATTTATTCTTGACTGGGACAGTACTGTCCAGACCAAATACGGACACCAGGAGGGAGCAGAAATCGGCTATAACCCAGAGAAAAAAGGAAGGAAGAGTTATCATCCATTGCTTGCTGTTGCAGCCAATACGAGGCTTTGCCTCTACTATCGATGGAGACCTGGAAATGTATCAAGCGCGAAAGATTTTACTTCAGCAATGGATGAAACATTAGCAATGCTCGGAAGTATGAGAAACAAACTCTGGCTGAATCGTGGAGATAAAGGGTTCTGTACCGAAGAAAATATGTCATGGCATGAAAAAACATCTGAACGCCCAAAATATCTATTCAAGCTTAAAATAACATCCAATGTAAAAAGTGCGTTTAGTTCAGTCAATGAAAATCAATGGCATGGAAACAGTGCATTTGGAGTCTTGCAGACAGCAGAATTATTTTTAAAGCTAGACGGATGGAGTAGCCCGAGAAGAGTCATTCTTGGCAGAAGAAACCTTGGAACAATCCCTGCGGCAAAGAACAACAGTTTCTGGGATGAGACCAAGTATGAATTTGAAGCATATGTGACTAATTTATCTAAAAAAGAAGCCAATTCATGGCAGATAGTAGATCTCTACCGAAAAAGAGCGGATTGTGAAAATGTATTTGACGAACTGAAGAATCAATGGGGTTTCAACGGGTTTGTCTGTAGAAAATCCGCACCTACGGCGACAGCTGCAAGATTATTGCTATTGGTATATAATATGTGGGTACTGTTCATGAAACTAATATCCCCAGAAAAACATGTGGAAATGGTATCTGGCAGACGCTGGTTCCTGCTAATTGCCGCCAGAATGACTAAAGGGAGTAGGCAGAAAGAAATTCATCTCTCTGTAAGCAAGGAGTTCTGGAAGGAGTTAAAAGATGGTTATTCAAGAGTTTACCGATGGCTTAAAGAAACTGCTCCGCAGTTGGATATGTTCGGCATTTTTCAACCAGCTCTGATGCCAGGATAAGGAGCGCCAGTCATGCAAGATAATCGTAACTGCGGAATTTAGGTTTATGGAATTTGAAAAGGATGTCGAATTGCCTGAACATTGCCATGAAAGCCAGGTCGGCATAGTTCTTGAAGGAAAAATTGATTTGTTCATAAACGGAGAAAAATGCACTTTAAAAAAAGGGGACAGATATTTTATTCCCAAAGATACCATGCATTCGGCGAAAATATATGCAGGGTATGCCGATATAACCTTTTTCAATCAGAAGGACAGATACGAAGAAAAATAACAAGACAATTTAACTATAGCATGGGCTATAAAGTCCCGTGCTATTTCTCCTCGCCAACCATCTTGAACTCAGCCCAGACAGGGTCTTTATCAGTTTCCTTGACAAGTATTTCTACCTTCTTCTCGAATTCAGTCAATTTCTTGGAACAAAGATCAGCAAGCTTCTTCCCCTGTTCATAATTTTTCATCATATCTTCAAGAGGAAGTTTTTTGTTCTCCATATTAGCCACAACAATCTCAAGCTGTCCCATGGCTTCCTCGAAGGTAAGTTCTTTTTCACTCATATATCAACTCCCATATTTTTAGTAATTAAGATATTATACACAAAACACTGCTTTAATAAATCTCAGCAAATCAACTTAACAAAGTTTTCTGCACAGCACGCTTTAACTGATCCATTCTTAATTCAAGCGAACCTGTTATACCTATAGAAATACGGATAAGTCCGTTGGACAAACCTATTTCGCTTTGTTTATCTTCGGGCATTTCTGAAGATGTAGAAGAACTCGAACAGCTTATCAATGTATCAAAATATCCCAGAGATACAGCCAGTAATCCGAATTTTTCGACATTTTGAAGGTCACTCATTAACGAATATGCTTTTTCCTGGGTTTTACAGTCAATAGTCAATACTCCGCCATAACCATACCCCTCATTAATCATTGAGTTGAAAAGCTCATACTGAGGATGTTTTTTCAGTCCAGGATAGCATACACATACGCCCATGTTTTCAAGCATCTCGGAAATGGCCAGTGCCCTCCTCGAATGCTCCTTCATCCTGATTGCGAGATGCGGGAGTCTCTGGATAATATCAAATGCCGATCTTGGATCAATAGTAGGACCATATAGCATTACTCGCCCTGTATGTACATCCATAAGTTTACCGATGAATTCTGATGACGCACAAATGGAACCTGCTATAAGGTCCCCGCCACCGTTGATAAACTTCGTCATGGAATAAACTACTATATCAGCGCCAAGCCTTGCAGGAGATACTATCATAGGGCAAAATGTGTTATCAATAATAAGCTTTATGCCATGTTTCTTGGCTATTTCAGATAATTTTCGAATATCTGCTATTTTAAGTGTAGGATTGCCAATCGTCTCAGCATAAAACACCTTGGTTTTCGGGGTTATTGCTTTTTCAAAAGCATCTGAGTCTGTAGGATCAACGAATGTCACATTGATGTCTATTTCGCTGAACAGTTCAGCCATTAATGCGTAAGTACCGCCATAAACAGTGTTGCTTGCAACAATGTGGTCTCCGTGTTTGCATATCTGCAAAAGAGCGCATGATATGGCCGACATACCGCTTGCCGTGCTTATCGCATTTTGAGTACTTTCCATTGCGGCAAGGTATCTGTCAAGGACATTAACAGTCGGATTAAAATGGCGGCTGTAAAGGTAGCATCCCCCTATCTCAGGAGTCATGAGTCCTTTGAATATCTTTGGCATCGTACCGGGTTCCATAACTGTAAAAGTAGCTGATCTGGATATAGAAGGTGTAACGCCTCCAAATTCATCAAATTCTCTTTTGGCTTCCGATAAAGCCTGTTCTGGACAAAAATTATTCACCTTTCATCCCCCTTATATAGTTTTGATTCTTTCCAATAGCCTAGATTTGACCCAATATTACTTCCGAGTTAATATATTCCTTTAAAAGCTGTTACAAAGCAATCAGCTTTTCATTTGCATACAATTTGCAGCTGAAGTTTTTGTAAAACCGTATCACAGACACACCTTAACCTATGGATAGGTAAATCGCCAAGAATACAAGACTGCCTTAGTAAAGGCTAATATCAAAGATAACTAAAATAGATTTGTCTAGTACAGAAAAAATACATATTTACTACCTCTTCTGCTCAATTTAAGATAAACATTTAGTACTATTTCTTATACCAGGTGCCGTCAGGTTTTTGAATCCAAACACCCGAGCTCTCCTCCATAGCTATCGTTGCGGCTCTTTGTGCCCCGACTGTTGAAACTGAGACTCCTGTATTTTTTGCTATTTGAGCATAGGCCTTTGAACGTTCAGAATTCTCTTCATTGACTACGTCCGAAGCTGATTTGTCAGGAGTTCTGAATTCCAACAGCCCTTTATTATTTTCGCCTACAATACCTTTAAGTTTAAGTCCTTTTATTATCGCTATTCTCTGCTTAACATTCATGGAATAGCTATCAACTGTCAGGCTAAAAATCCCAAAAAGAGCAAGAGTAATAAAAATGTTTCTGATAATTCTGTTCATATAAATCTCTCCTTATATCTTAATTATTAATTTTTTGCGATTCCATATACTTATTCAATGCTTCTTCGGCTTCCTTATCGCTTATACCTTTTGACAATTCGTCAGCCTTATTGAATTTTTCCTGAAGTTCCTGCTGTACTTTCACATTAACATCGATAGTAATGTGCATGGGTTTAATCTCTACAGGCTTAACCTCAACTTCACTTTTGGTGTACAGGCATCCCTGCAATAAGAGTGCCACAAAAACTATTGGGGCAATTGATAGAATTTTTTTCATGAAAGGGCCTTATTTAAAGTTGTTTCAAATAATTCTGCATCTGTTTATTATACCACAAAAGCTTATTAAATGGCAATTTAATGTTAACATCGAGCCTTATTCCCTGAAAAAGCGAACCAGCACTATTCACATCGACTCTGGCAAAGCCCCCGATTTCCTTTTTATAAACAAATGGAAGAGGTTTGGCTGGTTTGCCGTCAAATTGAAGTTTTAAAACCATGTTTTCCTCTTCTGAATTTATGTAGAGCTTAACCCAGTCATAATCGAAATCTCTCAGAGCCATTTGAGAAAGTTTAAGTTGGTCAAATTGCGGTGTTCCGTCCGGAATACCATCTGTAATGGAATCAATGGCTCCTCCCTGAATATGTATTTTGCCGCTGTCTCCGGGAGTAGAATAGAGAAAACCATTTCCGAACTCAATTGAATCATCTTTAATAATCAGCGGGATATTGCCGTTCAAAGTGCCGCTACCCTCTGCCTGCCCGACATCAAACTGCCTTAGGACCTGGGCAAGATTTACCCTGTCGCATGAGATAACTGGCGAATAGCTTTTCACCGCTGGATTTATACGGATTGCTTTTACTGAGACCATTCCTCCGCACCATTGAGCGTTCATAGTCTCCAAAAGTATTGCTTTCGGGCTCTCAATATTAAAAAGCGCCAAAATATTCTCAAAAGAAAGAGTGCCGAAGGAGACTTTATCGATTCTAAGATTTTGAGACGGCAGACTTTCAATGTTAACTAAGTCATCCAGGCAAAGATCTAAAGAAATACCGGAAACTGTAGTTGGATTTTCATCAGCTTTCATATTCAAAGATGCATCATTAACCTTTAATCTCATTCCCGACTTTATCCCATAATGCGCCATACGAAAGAAACCATCTGCTTCAAACTCGCCCTGAAAACTAATCCCTTTTGCTTTCGGGAACCATGCGCCAAGATCAAAAGGAATCAGGAGTTTGTAATGGGGAAGATTAAAGTGTATCTCTGACATAAAAATGCCATTCTGATCTTTGCCAAACTGCCCATTGAGTTTCACTGCCATATCAGGGAGCACTACATTCGGAGCAAGAACCGAAAAAGCAATAACACGACCATCGTTATTCACTCCACCTGATAATGAGCCAAGATTAAAATTCTTGTATGTGATATTCCCGACTTTTACAGTTCCTCTTCCTGAAGTATCGGAAGACTGCGTTTGTTCAAAAGGAACAGTAGCGTTGAACGAATTTACAGTAACATCAAGTCCCGGCAACTGTATATCTTTAATCCCGAAAGATAGCTGTCCCGTCCATGAGTCCTCTGACTTAACGAAATCTGAATTCAAGCTGATATTTTTAAAAAGCGCCTGACTTTGTGGGAGCTGAAGGGCTACTGCTTCAGACTTTATTTCAGACTTGATTGTAGGGTTCTTAGTTTTATCAGGAAGACTATATACGCATTTGATTTTAAGTGGAATGCTGTTTTTAACTCCTGTAAAAGAAGTTTCTATCTCTAACGCCGTAGTTCCCGAAACAGTTTTCTCTTCAGCTGAAATATCGAGTTTAAAACTGCTTAGCTTGGCGAGTTCTTTATTGTTCTGTACTATGGAAACTGGAGATACCTCTGCCTCAAAATTTTCATTAGAACCATTTGCTTTAAGTTCAACAACTGGCAATGATATTTCGTTCCCTTTTGACCTCCACTTCCCATCTTTTAGGATCGCATATCCTTTCAGGGATTTTACAAAAAACGGTGAGAGTTCCGTTTCAACCGAAATATTTGAGGTTAAATAACCCGAAACATCTTCCCCTTCAGGCAATAAGTCATAAATTGATTTCAGATTAAAATCCTTGACGTCTAACGAAATATTCATTGTTGTAGAATTGAAAGAAAAATCTGCTTTGACAGGCTGCTCCTTAAAGAAGAGAGAAAGCTTGCCTTGTCCTTCTTTCCAAGTTTTTCCAGGGAAATATTTCAGCTCAAATGGAATAGCAAAGTATCTTCCCTGATAATCAACATCCAGAACGGAATTTCTTATCTCAATAGAAGAAATCATAAAGGGTTTTGAATTGTTTACTGACGGCGATTTCGGCATATCAGGAAACTCCAATCCTGAAAAGGAAAACATTTTCCCATCATAAGAACATTTGACTTCAGCTCCGGTTAACGTAAGAGAGTCGACTCTCTTATCTGCAATCAGAGACCAAACAGAGAAATCAGCATCAATTGAAGAAATCGTAGCGGCTGGATTTGCTTCCTCCCCATACTCAAGCGAATCCAGATCGATAGATGTAAGCGATATTTTTTTAACGAACAGCTTTAGTTTGCCAAACCCTGCCCGTTCCACAATACCAGGCAGAGAATAAGTGACTATGAAAGGCAACAAAGTATAGATGCCTATCAGTATAAGGATCAATACGATAAAAAAATATTTAAATATCCGTAATGGTTTTTTCATACCCTTGAAATAATCCCTAACTTTCAAAGTATTCAATTCCGCATTACTACCGCAGAAAAAACAGATTTAATAGATTATTGATTTAGGCCTATTCTAGCCATATAATCCAGAATAAACTAAACTAATTCGTATAAAATATGCTGAACAAACCAAAAGTAGGAATTGGCGTCTGTATCATAAAGGACGGAAAAGTGCTGTTCGGCAAACGAAAGAATGCACACGGCGAAGGGTCATGGTGTTTCCCTGGCGGGCATCTCGAATTTAACGAATCATGGGAAGCATGCGCTATACGCGAAACATTCGAGGAAACAGGTCTGAAAATAAAAAACATACGCTTTGCCTCTGTGACTAACGATATTTTCCTACAAGAGGCCAAACACTATATCACTATATTCATGCTGGCAGATTACGATTCAGGCGACCTTCAGGTAATGGAACCTGATAAATGCGAGAAATGGGATTGGTTTGGCTGGAATCAGCAACCGCATCCACTTTTTACTCCACAGCAAAACCTTATAAAACAAGGATATAATCCTTTCAGATAGGTTTTACTTCATAAGGTTCAGGCATCTTCTATTTTTATCAAAAGAAGATGCCGTAAGAAAATCAATTAGCCTTTATTTTCTTTCTTGGCTTTCTTTTCTGCGCGTTTTTCTTTCAGGGTCTTTGTCGGCTGTTTTTTGTTTTCTTTTTTTGCATCTTGAGCTTTAGACATAATTTTCTCCTTAGTTTTCTATGTTAGTAATAACACTCCCTAACTCTGGAGCCCTTAATAATTGTAGATAAGTATTTTTAAAATTCAGCAACTAATTTTCAGTATTTTTTATAGAATTATCATTTTTTTTGCGGAGTCGTTTTCCCAAGAAGCAGCATAATTTTCTGCAAATCCTCCCACGCATACTTTTTCTGGTTCGGGTCTCTGAGCAAGTAAGCAGGGTGAAAAGATGGAATGGTCTTTATGCCATGGAACTCATGCCATGTGCCATGAAGTTTTGTGATTCCGACTTTGTCAAGAATGTATTTCAATGGAGTGGCGCCCAGAAGCAAAAGTACTTTGGGATTGATTATTTCAATTTGTTCAAGCAGATACGGCAGGCAAGTTTGAGCTTCGGCTGGCATCGGGACTCTGTTGGAAGGAGGGCGGCACTTTACGATATTTGCTATAAAAACATCGCTTCGTTCAAACCCCATGGCCTTGAGCATTTTTGTGAGCAACTGTCCTGACCTTCCTACAAACGGCCTGCCTTGCTCATCCTCATCTCTGCCAGGCCCTTCGCCGATAATCATCAGCTCCGCATCCGGATTCCCTTCTCCAAATACAGTGTTTGTCCTTGACTTACAGAGTTCGCACTTAGTACAGATGGAAACACTTTTAATTAATTCTCCGAATTTTGTTTTATCACAAATTACCGGAGGTACGACGCCTGTATTGACGGCCGCCGCGGTGACATTAGGTATTTTAGTTCCCTTGCTTTCTTGAGATGTTTTTTTCACTTTCATAGAGCCTTTATTGATTGGTTCTGAGTAGAATTCTTTAAGCACATCGTCCTGTATAAATTCGGATTTCTTGCTTACTGAATCTGCCTGGAGTATGTCGATAATATCATTTATAATGTTTTTCATGCATAACTTACTAGATTTAAATTGACAAAAATTTAAACTTACCCTCAGTGATTATATAACAAAGGCCACATAGAGCATAGCGTTTGATTGAAAAGGCGATAAGCAACTAATATAATGTTGCAATATTAATAACGTGTTTATTCAAAAAGAAAATATAAAAATATATGGCTAACATAAAAAGTCCAATAGCCGTCATAGATGTCGGCGCACATTTTGCAAGACTGGAAATAGTTCAACTTTCAGCCAATGGCAGAAAATATGAAATTCTTGAAAAACTTTCTCAGGTAGCACCTTTGGGTATTGACGTATTTACCAGAGGCAAAATAAGCATCCAAAACACCTTTCTCATAGGAAAAATACTGAAGGATTATTCTGCACTGATCAAAGAATACAAGGTCAAACATGTTAAAGCCATTGCTACGTCTGCAGTAAGAGAAGCTTCAAATAGCGATATTTTCCTTGAAAGAGTAGAAAAACTCAGCGGAATCAGGCTTGAGGAACTTGACTCTACGCTTGAATCCAGGCTAATCTTTATGGCAATAAAAGGCAGCCTTTCATCATTTCCGCTTTTTCAGGAAAAAAACTCTCTGATATGCTCCATAGGGACTGGTTCCACTCAGGTTTCATTTGTAAAGAAAGGCGTTCTTAAGAGTTCAGAAAATACGAGGCTTGGCTCATTGAGACTACTTGAAGAACTTGAACGACCGCTCAATAACCTCCAGTTAAAAGAAGTGATAAAACCGTTCGTTGAATCCACTACCAAAGACCTGCTAGCACACTCAACAGTAGATTTTGACGGAGGTTTAGTAATAGGAGTAGGCTCTTCTGTCAGGGCATTACTTCGTCTTTCAGATAAAATACAGATTGACGGCTCAGGGATACATTTTATTGATGTGGAAAACTTTAATGAATTGTATCAACAGATCTCACAGATGAAAACTGAAGAAATAGCAGGTAAACTTAACATATCAGATACACTTGCTCAAAGTATAGCTCCTTGCTGCGCTATTCTTTATAATTTCTTTCATGCCTCTAAAGCAGAAAAGATCATCATTCCTGAAATAAGCACCAGGGATGCTGTAATAAGCGACCTTTTCCGCGAATTGAAAGGCGAGCACGACCCGTTTACACCTTACCTTATATCATGCGTCAAGAATTATGGCGAAAAGTATTTTTATGATTCCAATCACGCTTCAATGGTCGCTACAATGTCCACGCATATCTTTGAAAACACTCACTTCCTGCATGGCCTCAATGAAAAAGACGCATTGCTTCTTAATATTGCATCTTATTTGCATGACATCGGACTCTATGTAAGCAGCAGGAAACATCATAAACATAGCTATTACCTTATAAAAAATGGGCATATTCCCGGAGTATCATCAAAGGACAGAGACATAATCGCTCTTGTCGCAAGATACCACAGAAGGGGTTTTCCCAGGCCTATGCATGCCGAATACTCTTCTTTGAATTCATCTGACAAAGTAAAGGTTAATACGCTTGCGGCAATTTTGAGAATTGCTGACTCCCTTGATTTCATTCATAAATTCGAGATAGCCAAAATCAAATTCGACCATAAAAAGAAAGTTATGGAAATAATAGTTGACGGTATAGTGGACATGGCCTTGGAAAGTTGGGCTTCCAGAGAAAAAGCTAATTTATTTAAAGAAGTATTTGGATATAAAGTTAGGATAACAGGAAGATGAAAGAAGATTTTTCAGAATACAAAGTTGGGAAGGAACACTTCATAAACAGAGAATTAAGCTGGCTGAGTTTTAATTCCAGAGTGTTAGATCAGGCATTAGATAAAAACAACCCGTTGCTGGAGAGGCTGAAGTTTTCGGCAATCTTCAGCAACAATCTGGATGAATTTTTCATGGTCAGAGTTGCCGGATTAAAAAAACAACTTGAATCTAAAGTTTACATAAACGACGATACGGGGATGAATGCCGAAGAACAGTTAAAAGCTGTTCTTCAAAAAGCCAGACTGCTGATAAGAAAGCAATACAATTCATTTAGGGAATATGTGTTGCCTGAACTAAAAAACAACAGTATCTTCCTATTGAAGTACAACGAACTCTCAGAGACTGAAAAAGCCAGACTTAAGGAATTTTTCGAGCGTTCAGTTTTTCCTATATTAACTCCGATAGGATTTGATCCGACACATCCGTTTCCTGTTCTTAATAATAAGTCAATAGAAATCGCCGTACGGCTTAAAAGCCCTCAGAGAGAACACGAATCATTCGGATTCGTCGAAGTACCTTCTGCCATTTCCCGTTTTGTTCCTGTAAATCACTCCGAACCAGGAAAAGCTTTTATCTTTCTGGAAGAGCTCATCATGGTAAATATTAAAATGCTCTTTGTAGGATGTGAAGTCTTTGATTGTTTTCCTTTCAGAATAACTAAAGACATGGATTTTGATATCGATGATGACGAATCAAATCTTCTTGTTCACATGGAAAAGACTCTTAAATCAAGCAGAAAAAGAAGCGCAATCAGGCTGGAACTCCAAAGAGACTCCTCTGAACTGCTCTCTCAATGGCTGAATGACAAACTCCAAATAACAGACGATTTGCTTTTTTATATTAACGGACCGCTTAACCTGGCAAGTTTCTTTGAATTCATCCCACTGGTGGCCAGGGAAGGCTTAGTCGATAAACGTATAGAACCTTTAAATATACCTGTCCTTGAAGGGTATCCTTCGATTTTTGATGCCATTTCCGAATGGCGAACAATTCCCCTTTATCATCCTTTTGAAAGTTTTGACTATGTAGTAAAACTAATTGAAGAAGCTGCCAACGATCCAGACGTACTGGCTATCAAACAGACCCTATACAGGGTAAGCGGCAATTCCCCTGTCGTAAACGCTCTTCAAAAAGCAGCAGAAAAAGGCAAACAAGTTACTGTCATAGTGGAGCTCAAAGCCCGTTTCGACGAATACAGAAACATCCTTTGGGCAAAACGGCTAGAGATGTCAGGGGCCCATGTAATTTACGGAGTAGCCGGACTGAAAATCCATTGCAAAGCTCTGCTGATTGTAAGAAGAGAAGAAGGAGCTATAAGACGATATGTCCATCTTTCCACCGGAAATTACAACGATTCAACTGCAAAAGTTTACACTGATATGGGCCTACTCATGAATGACCCTGAAATATGCAATGACATATCCTCTCTATTTAATGTAATGACGGGGTATTCCGAACCTCCCATGTGGAACAAGCTTGCAGTAGCACCATTTAATCTGAGGGAGAAATTTATAAGCCTGATTGACAGAGAAGCCAGAAATTCCACCAAACATAAACCAGGCAGGATTATTGCTAAATTAAACGCTCTTGTTGACAGAGAAATTATCGAACATCTTCACCGAGCAGCAATGGCAGGAGTCAAAGTTGATCTTTTAGTCAGAGGAATATGTTGCTTAAGGCCTTGCCAGGATTCTAGTAAGAATATCAATATAATAAGCATAGTTGATCGCTATCTTGAGCATAGCAGGATATACTATTTTGAGAACAATGGCAATCCTCAGTACTACATGGCAAGCGCAGACTGGATGCCAAGAAACCTTGACAGAAGAATCGAAATAATGTTCCCTGTCGATGATAAATTCAGCCAGGATTTCCTATGGAAGATTTTAGATCTTCAATTGAATGACACATACAATGGAAGAAAACTAAAATCCAACGGGTCCTATCATAAAGCTCAGTTTAGAAATCCTGAAGCAAGGAGCCAACTAATTACCTATGATCTCTTAAGAGAGTTAAGACCCAAGCAGAAAAGAGAGAAGTTGACTATTCTTGAAAGAGAGGATAACTAGCATGTTAATCAGATAAGCTGTTTTTTACTGTTAGCATTTGTTGCATAAGAAAGTTTGTTGTTACTTTCTTACGGCTCTTGGTTTGTGGAAAATATTTTTTGTCGTATCTTATAGGCTCTCAAATTGATAACATACTTTTTAATAAGATTAAGGAGGATATATGAGTGTCGACTACAAAACAATCGTAGCAAAAGCAGAAGAATATAAACCACAAATGGCAAAATTTTTGCGTGATATGATTGCTATACCAAGCGAAAGCTGCCAAGAAAAAGATGTTGTATTAAGAATCAAAGAAGAAATGATTAAAGTCGGCTACGACAGAGTCGATATTGACCCACAGGGAAATATCCTTGGTTACATAGGAAACGGCAAACACCTTATCGCTTTTGATGCACACATTGACACAGTTGGCATCGGTGATATAAACAATTGGAAATATGATCCTTATAAAGGTCATGAAGAAGGCGATGTTATCATAGGAAGAGGAGCTACTGATCAGGAAGGAGGCATGGCTTCAATGGTTTACGCAGGTAAAATCATTAAAGATTTAGGCCTCGCCAAGAATGCCACTGTAGTAATGGTGGGCACAGTTCAGGAAGAAGACTGCGACGGACTCTGCTGGCAATATATTGTTGAAAAAAGCAATATCAGGCCTGAATTCGTAGTAAGTACTGAACCAACCTCTTGCAGGATTTACAGAGGCCATCGCGGTAGAATGGAAATTAAAGTTACCACTCACGGAATAAGCTGCCACGGTTCGGCTCCGGAAAGAGGTGAAAATGCCATATACAAAATGGGCCCGATTATCAATGAATTAAAGGCATTGAATGAAAACCTTCACTACGACGAATTCCTTGGGAAAGGCACACTCACAATTTCGGAATGTGGGTTTTCTTCTCCATCAAGATGTGCTGTAGCGGACGGCTGTTGGATTTCTATTGACAGAAGATTGACTAACGGTGAAACTTGGCAGTCTGCCATTAAAGAGATTGAAAACCTTCCGGCTGTCAAGGCCGCTAATGCTAAAGTTACAATGTACGAATACTCACGGCCTTCATATACTGGCCTGATTTATCCTACTGAATGTTTCTTTCCGACATGGGTGCTTCCTGCAGACCATGCTGCCTGCGTGTCTACAGTAGAAGCTTATAAGAGACTATTCGACGCAGAACCTGTTGTTGACAAATGGACTTTTTCTACAAACGGCGTTTCAATAATGGGGCGTTATGGAATACCTGTAGTAGGTTTTGGTCCTGGACATGAAGACCAGGCCCATGCTCCTAACGAGCGCACATGGAAAAGCGAACTTGTAAAAGCGGCCGCTATGTATGCTGCCATTCCTGAAGTTTATACAACCGAGCATTGCAAATAATCTTTTGATAAGGTATTGCTATGAAAAAATTAGCTATAGTCGCAATAGGGGGCAACTCCTTAATATCTGACAGCAAACATCAGACAGTATCTGACCAGTACAGCGCTATTTGCGAAACTGCTTCTCACATCGCCGATCTTGCCGCTGAAGGCTACAACATCATAGTAACTCATGGCAACGGCCCTCAGGTTGGCTTTATACTTAGGCGCTCCGAAATAGCCGCTGAAGTTGCCAAAATGCACAACGTGCCGTTGGTTAGCTGCGATGCTGATACACAAGGCGCTATCGGATATCAGGTTCAACAGGCTTTGGACAACGAATTCAAAAAGAGAAAACTCTCCGAAAAGGGAAAGCTTAAATCTGCAGTAACGATTGTCACTCAGGTGATAGTTGACAGAAATGATATCGCGTTTAAGAAACCTTCAAAACCTATCGGCGGTTTCTATACTGAAGAACAATCTGTAGAAATGAAAAAGCACAACCCTGACTGGACTTTCGTAAGCGATGCAGGCAGAGGGTTCAGGCGAGTTGTTGCATCTCCAAAACCAGTAGAAATAGTAGAACTTGAAGCCATTAAAACTCTGCTTGGAGTGGGTTTCTGCGTAGTGGCTGTAGGCGGCGGCGGCATTCCTGTGTTCAAAAATGAAGACGGAACTATGATCGGCGTAGATGCAGTTATTGACAAAGATTTTGCTACAAGTTTGCTCGCTTCGAACCTCAAAGCCGATGCTTTGATCATATCTACAGGAGTAGAAAAAGTTTGTTTGAATTTTGGAAAAACTAACCAGAAAACGCTAGACACTATTACTCTTTCCGACGCAAAAAGATACATGTCAGAAGGCCATTTTGCTCAGGGAAGCATGCTGCCTAAGATTCAAGCCGCAGTCCAATATCTGGAAAACGGCGGAACTAAAGCGATAATTACTTCTCCTGAATTTCTTGGAAAGGCCATCAAAGGCCAGGCAGGAACACACATTGTAAAATAATTATAGTAGAGCCTCTTTTTGCAAGAGGCTCTATGGTCTATGGTTATTGATGCAACACAACATTATACGTAATAAAAAAATGTTATTAACATCTATATCAATATTGTATTTCACAGAAATTTTTTAACAGGTTAAATTTATAGTAATCACTAATTAAATAAGGAATTTAAAAAAATTAACCTTTAAAAAGGAGACCAAAGATTATGTCTATAAACCAACCAGTCAAAAAAGGATTCTTTACAATCCTATTTTTGACACTCGCATTTTTAGGGCTGTGTGCCAGTCAAGATGTCACAATTACAGCTTCAGGGCTGAGCACGAATGTATGGTATACACCGATTACTATCACTATAGCTAACAACTCAACAACTCCAGTTACATCTATCACTGCTTCTGTAGCTAGTAAATATATTAATACCAGCTCAAGTAATACAATAGACTGGAATAACAACTGTACTTGTGCTACAGCGAATAATGTTACGACTTTCACTGACGTATTTAGTAATGCTATTAAGCCAGGACAGACAGTATCAATTAGCGGAGGAATAAACCTTAATGGCACTGGAGCTCTAACTGCTAGAAGTTTCACATTTTCTTATAATGGAGGAGGAGATCCGACTCTGCCAGGCTCTGCTGTATATACATTATCAGTATCCTCGGGGACAGCTCCAGATACAACGGTTCCTGTTATTATTGGCACTAACACATATAACATGAAATTTGGGGAAAATGATGCTATAAGTTTATCGGCCGGCACTTATAATGTGGCTGTATCTCCTTTTACATCAGCAGGCAACACTTATGATGTTAAAACATATAATTCACAAATTACTATTAGCAGCAATACTGTAGATAATCAGAGCATCGTATTTACTCCTGAAGATACACCAACACCACCAACACCACCAACACCACCAACACCACCAACACCACCAACACCACCAACACCACCAACACCACCAACACCACCAACACCGTCAGGAAAAGTTAATATAACAGTGTCAGGTTTATCTGGTTCTACTGGTTGGTCAGGAATAACAACAACTGTAGTAAATGGAACTGATTCAAATGTTACTTCAGTGCAAATGATGATTCCGAGCCAAGACTTTGCTGATCCTAAAACTCCAGGATGCATTAACTGGTATCCAGTCTCTACTTCTTCTATACAGGGATCTTATGTTGTGTTTAATGTTGACCTGTCTGGTAATCCTATTGCCCCTGGCAATACTCTCTCAATGTCAGGCGGACTACAAAATTTGTCCGAGCCAGTTAATACAAGCAGTATACTTACCGGGTATAATAATCTTGGGGATAAAATTGGATATGTTGACTTCAAACTCTCATCATGCCCTGTTCCAAATCCTACGGTAACTATAGGAACTACTACATATGACCTGAATTATAACCAGAGTAATACTATAACTCTGCCTGCTGGTACTTATACCGTTTCAATGCCAGACATGTACTCAGGTAGTACATGTTACCAACCTTCTGGCTATGACTCAAATATAACAATAACAAATGACCAAACTTTGACTGAAAATATTACTTTTCCTGAAGTTCAGATAGAGATGGCTAATGTGTCCGTAACTGTCGCAGATTTGCCAAACGATACTACTGCTCCAGTAATCGTATCAAATACATCAGGATACAGTGACGTGACGCAGAAAGTAAGTAATGGAACAGATTCCGTAAGCGTTCCGTCTAATGGGACATTTACAGTTTCATTTGGGTCTACTTCTAGTTATGCACCACATCCTAACAGTATTACTGTAATAAATGGACAGGTTCAAGGATCCAGCAGCGTAGATTATGAGAAGATGCTTGGGCTTAAAGTCGGATATTGGGCTATATGGGGACAGACCCCGATTCAGGCTGCTGTAAGTGCCGGCTATGATACTATTGTAGTTGCTTTCGGAAACGTGGATGGTAACTCGATTACGATTCCGTTTGGAGATTATGGTAATTACAGCCTAACTAATTTTGAACAAGACATAGCTGCTGCTAAAGCTAACGGATTGAGATATGCAATCCTTTCAGTGGGAGGAGCAAATAATACATTTAAACCTACTGGACCCGATGTAAATACATTAGCGCAGAACATAGTTGCTTTCTGTAAAAATACAGGCCTAGACGGTATAGATTTTGACTTGGAAATACCAAGTTCAGCATTGACTGTGAATTTACATGATCTTATACAGGCTATGAGGGCAATCAATCCTAATATAATAGTCACAGCTGCACCTCAGATAAATATGTGTGACGATGGCACTGTTCAGCTCGTTTCTAGTGGAAGCGATACGATATATAACGAAGCGGTAGAAGCAGGGGATTTCGATTATTTATTCGTTCAGCTCTATAATACAGGTGGCTACACTCTTCCTTATAATGGTGGGAACTACAGCGAACTGGATCCTCAGTTTATCCCTGCAGCTTTTAACTATCTAAAAACAAATATCGTTAAGCCGCCAACAAAAATAGCTCCTGGTGAACCATCATGTGTAGCAGGTGGCGGCGCCGCAACAATTTATCACAACAGCAGTTATCCGACACAGCAGGATGCTTGGAATGCAGTGAAAGCTAACATTGACGCAATATCCTCCGATCCTAGCTTTGGAGGAGCAATGACTTGGGATATAAATTATGATGCTGCAAATGATTATGGCTTTGCTAAGACCGTCTTCTATTGGTAGTAAATTAAATAGTTAGCAGTAATTATTGCTTTCTAACAAGAGTTCTATTCACTAAAGAATAGAACTCTTGTTTTTTTTTAACTGAAAGTTTACTCTTTTTGTCTACATATTCTGCCCTCGCAGAATCAACAGAAAGGAGTCCTGTAACTAATGAGGCTGTCAAAAAAACTGAGATACAAAATCTGCCTCCTGTATCGAAATCCCATTTGCGCAACGCGACATTCATATTAAAAGCGAAGAAAAGCCTATTAGAATAGAGATTGTGGGGAAAGAGGATCTGTAATAAATGAAAGGCAGAAAAATCCTGCCTTTCATCAAATCTTAATGGTTAGTCGATAATAAATACTGCAACAGCTATAGTGGTAGTCCAAAGGCCATCTTTATGGCCTATTGCAGATTGAACCTTTTTCGTAGACTCAAATATTTTTCCTGAAGCTTTATATATCTGTTCTCTTTCTTTCCATGCTATTTTGGGGTCAAAATCTATCCCAAGTGTTGTAGCAAGCATCGTGGCAGCCAAGTCTTCGGCATATTCTCCGGCTACCTTTTCGCTTTGCCCGAAAGGATGGTGCTCTGAAAGATAACCATAGGAGGAACGGTCAACGGGGACAGCCAAGCCTATGGCGGAAGCTATCAGCCTGTTAGACTCATTTGTTTCATTTCTGGCCATGACACAGTAAGTTATTTGTCCTGGTTTTAAGAGTTTTACTCCAAGCGACTTTGGGATAATTTTGCAATTCGGCGGAAGAATGCTTGATACATAAACCAAATTGCATTTTTCTATGCCTGCTTTCCTTAGTGCCAGTTCAAAGCTTGTCAGTTTATCGGCGTGTACACCAACACCTTTCGTAAAAAATACTTTTGTAGGAACCATTAATAGTTTACTCCTGTTATTTATCTATTTAAAAAGGCAATTTTTTCTAAGAATAGGGATTATATATCACATGCGAAAAATAAATATGGCATTAACTTAAATTTTCCTTATCATTAAGAGATAAAAAAGTAAATCTATTATACTAAGTACTATTTAAAAAAGGGGGCCAAATGTCAATTCAAAAAAGAATCCGTCTCTCAAAGCTTCTTGATGACCATATAATAAAAAGCTATTTTGTAGATTCGATAAAAAACCGCCAACAGAGAGTTAAAGAAACAGAGGAAAGATTAACTCTCGGGAAAGTGCCTATAGAACAGTTCGCTAATGGACACGAATACTTTGGAGTTCATAGGGAAGATAAAGAGTGGGTCATAAGAGAATGGGCGCCTAATGCCAGCGAAATACATATTTATGGCGACTTCAGTTCGTGGAAAGTTCAACCCGAATACGCAATGAAAAAAATTGATATTCAAGCTGGTGTATGGGAGTTGAAACTTCCTATTAACAAACTTAAACACGGACAACTTTTTAAACTTTTTGTGAGATGGGACGGTGGATGCGGAGAAAGGCTTCCGGCGTATATTAGACGAGTTGTTCAGGATGAACATACCAAAGTTTTCTGCGCACAGATATGGAGTCCGGAAAAACCTTACTTCTGGAAAGTGACGAATTTTAAGCCTAAATTCACTTTTCCTCTTATTTATGAATCCCACATAGGAATGGGACAGGAAAAAGAAGGCGTGGGTACATATGAGGAATTTAGGTTGAACACATTACCAAGAATCAAAAAAGCAGGATACAACACTGTTCAGATCATGGCACTTATGGAACATCCTTATTATGGAAGTTTTGGGTACCATGTATCTAACTTCTTTGCAGCTTCATCAAGATTTGGAACACCTGAAGATTTGAAACGCCTTATTGATGATGCGCATGAAATGGGTCTGGCTGTGATAATGGACCTTGTTCACTCTCACTCTGTGAAAAATGAAAGTGAAGGCATTTCCAAGCTGGATGGGACGACATATCAGTATTTTCATGATGGAGAAAGGGGTGAGCATAAAGCCTGGGATTCAAAATGCTTCAACTACGGCAAGACTGAAGTCCTTCACTTCCTGCTTTCAAACTGCCGTTTCTGGTTGGACGAGTATAAAATTGATGGATACCGATTTGACGGCATCACAAGCATGATGTATTACGATCATGGACTTGGAACTGCGTTTGGTCACTATGATCATTATTTTGATGCCTCAGTCGATGAAGATGCTATTGTTTATCTGACTCTTGCAAACAAAGTTATTCATTCGACAAATCCTGTAGCTATAACAATTGCTGAAGACGTAAGCGGAATGCCTGGACTTGGGGCTCCTATAAAAGATGGCGGAATTGGTTTTGATTACAGGTTGGCATTGGGTAATCCCGACTTTTGGTTTAATTACTTTAAAAAAGTATCAGATGACTATTGGAATGTAGAATCAATGTTCTACGAGTTGACGAACCGTAGAATGGATGAAAAAACCATAAGCTATGTTGAGTGCCATGACCAAGGTATTGTAGGGAGCAAGACCATGGCTTGCTGGCTGATGGATGCAAGCATGTATGACCACATGAACAAGGATGATAAAGATATGGTGGTCGAAAGAGGTGTAGCGTTGCATAAGATGGTAAGGCTTATGACGATGTCTACTGCTACAGGAGGTTATTTGAATTTCATGGGGAATGAATTTGGACATCCTGAATGGATAGATTTTCCGAGAGAAGGAAACGGCTGGTCGCATAAATATGCCAGGAGGCAATGGAGTTTGCTAGACAACGGTTTCCTGAAATACGAACAGTTGGGAGCTTTTGACAGAGATGCCCTCAAGGTAATAACAGACCATGATGCGATCAACACGATTCCAGAAAAGACATTTGCGCATTGTGATCATAAAATAATAGCATTCACCAGAGGGGATCTGGTGTTTATATACAATTTCCACCCTTGGGTTTCTGCTTCAGATTACTTCATTAGTATTCCTGAAGGGAAATACAAATTGGTTATGAACTCAGATTCCAAGGAATACGGTGGACAGTCAAGGATTAAAGAAGGACAAGAGTTTTTATCAGTCAAAGAAAAAGAAGGCGTAGGAATTAAGATTTATCTGCCTTCAAGGACCAGCATGATTCTGGAGAAACAATAAACGCAGTTGATAATGCAGAGTAAGATCTGGAAAATTTCCGAAGTAAACTCTGTCATCAAGGAAGTTTTAGAGGGTGCTTTATCTTCTTTCTGGATAGAAGCTGAAATCGGGACTATGACAGTCCATAGATCAGGGCATGTCTATATGGTCTTAAAAGATGACATGTCGCAGATTAAAGCTGTCATCTGGAAAGGGGCACGCTTAGTTGAAACCCTTAAGTTGGCTACCGGTTCAAAAGTTGAGGCTTTTGGAGCGATTAGTGTTTACGAGCCCAGAGGGGAGTATCAGTTTACTATCCGTGAAGTCAGGCCAGTCGGATTGGGAGACCTTCAGCAAAGATTTGAAGAGATAAAGAAAAAGCTTCAAATGGAGGGTTTGTTTGAAACTTCAAGGAAGAGGAAAATTCCTCTTCTTCCAAGAAAAATCGCTGTTGTGACTTCACCGACAGGAGCGGCAATTCAGGACTTTCTGAATATTATCAGGCGTCGGTTCCCCAACATTAATATCCAGATATATCCAGCCGCAGTCCAAGGTATCGGTGCTGAAAATGAGATTATCAAAGGTATTGAGTTCTTTAATAAGAGCCAGACGCCACCTGATGTGATAGTTCTGACCAGAGGAGGCGGTTCGATGGAAGATCTTTGGCCGTTTAATGATGAATTGCTTGCACGAGTGATAGCTTCAAGTTCTATCCCGACCATAAGTGCCGTAGGACACGAAGTAGACTTTACGATTTGTGATTTTGTGGCAGATCTTAGAGTGCCTACTCCTTCGGCGGCCGCAGAACTTGTTATAGCAAAACAGGACGAACTATCCGATAAAGTTGCAAACATCTCATCCAGGCTCTCATCTGTCATAACTCTATTCATGGAAAAGGCAAAAAGACAATTGGAAAGATTTGCGGGGAGTTATGTTTTTAAGGATCCGCTAAGAATGATTTATGAAAGAACCCAAATAGTAGATGAGTTTAAAACCAGACTTACGCATAGTGTTCAGATAAGACTAGAGAAAGAATATTCTGGTTTTGAAAAGCTTAAAGCGAAACTACAAACGTTGAATCCGGTTAATGTTTTGAACAGAGGGTATGCTATTCTTCAGGAAGAAGCTACAGGAAGAATCGTTGATTCACCTGAGATTGAAACAGGGACTGCATTAAGAGGTATTTTAGCGAAAGGGTTTTTGAACATGACAGTTACTTCAGGGCAGCTAACCAGAGAGAATAAGAATGGAGAATGACTTTAAAATTGCTTACCTCGGTCCAGAAGGGACTTATTCCTGTCTAGTGGCTAGAGAAAGGTTTCCTAACTCAAGGCTAATAAATAATAACGCTATATTGGATATTTTTTATTTTGTATCCGAATCGCAGGATCACAAAGGGATAATCCCAATTGAAAATTCATCAGGAGGCCCCATAGCTGAGTCTCTTGATCTGCTGATAAACAACGACTTTGATGTGAATATCGAGGAATCCATCAGACTGAATGTAAAGCTTGCATTGTTGGGCAGAAAAGGCGTTCCTGTTAAAAACATCTATTCGCATTCAATACCGATGTATCATTGTGATTCATGGATTAGAAAGAACCTGAAAAATACTACGAAAACAGTCGTTTCAAGTACTGCAAAAGCAGCAGAATTAGCTTCAAAAGAAAATGGCTCTGCCGCAATTGCATCCATAAATTCAGCATCAATTTATAACCTTGATGTCCTTGAATACCCCATTGAACAAAACATTCCCAACACAACTCAATTTTTTATCATATCAAAAACTCCAAAGAAACCGCCGCTTGGCACACATATAAAAACAAGCATTTCTTCATTTTTCCCAAGCAGGCCGGGCAGTTTGTACGATTTTCTTGAACCTTTCAAAGGAAACCAAATCAACTTATGCAGGATTATCTCCAGGCCTATTCACGGTGTTCCCAACGAATACGCATTCTTTGTGGACATAGACGGGAATGTTTTCGAGAAAAACGTTTCTAATACTATAGAAACAATAAAGAATAGAGGATGTAATCTTAAGTTAATCTGTTCGTACAGTGATGATTTGATTTATAATCTTTGAGGGTTAAAGCAGTTTTAGGAATTCTTCTAGTTCGTCTTGCCAGAATGGTCGTTTATAGTTCAAAACTTTGTCTATTTTCGAACAGTCAAACCTAGAGTTTAACGGCCTTTTTGCTGGAGTAATAAAGTCAGTTGAAAGACAGGGCATTAGTTCTTTATGGATTTTTTTCTTCTCAAGAATGAATTTGGCAACTTCGAATCTGGAGGCATAACCATTTGAGGCGTAATGGTAAAGCCCTTTTGCTCTTGACTCAATGAGGCATAAAATTGCCTGAGAAACTGCGCTGGTTGATGTAGGAGAGCCAATTTGATCTTCTACTATTTTCAGAGTCTTATTGGTTACGGCCGCTTTCAGAACCTTTTTGATGAAGTTGTCACCATGCAGCCCATAAGTCCACTGCACCCTTATTATCGCAGAGGTTTGGTTGACATTTTGAAGTTTTCTTTCTCCATCCAGTTTACTTGCTCCATAAACCCCAAGCGGGGCAGTTTTGTCAGTTTCCTTTAAAAGACTGTTTGAGTCATCGCCAAAAACAAAATCTGTGCTTATGTGAAGCAGGTATTTGGACATGGAGCTGGCTAAAAGTCCGAGCTTTTCTACGCTTTCTGAGTTGATTTGATAAGCCTTTTGTGTCTCCGACTCTGCTTTGTCCACGGCAGTGTAAGCAGCACAGTTAACTACGATATCATTGGACTTGACGATAAGATCTATGGTTTCATCGTTGGTAAGGTCGAATTCAGGTAAGTCATACCCTGAAACAAGGAAACCCGCTTTTTTAGCCAAAACGCTCAGATCGCTTCCAAGCATTCCACTTGCACCTGTAATTCCTAGTTTCAACATAAAGACCTGATTGTTTACAACGTTTTAGGCAGTATAAGCCAGTTAAAGTAAGGCATTAAACAATATTTCATGAGCGCTGGGTTAGGTTTTGGCCAAAGCCAGTTAATGAAGTAGTCCCAAGCGAATCTGTTTCTTTTAATGGGGGGGGGTAGCATGAGCGTCGGGTTGTAGGCGTAAACATCATTAATGAACTTAATCTGAGCACTCTTGGGCATATTTTTAAATTTAGGATAAAAAGTCAGGCAAATGTAGTAAAGGTTTTCCCCGTGATCATATCCTATAGAATTTCCAAGGCTGTCTTTTTCCAGGTTAGCATTATCATCAGGTTTGCCCTGAACATCTATATCACTGAATTCACCTTCATTGTAGAGTTCGCCTGCCTGTTCTTCTATGAAATAAAGAACTGCATCTTTGGGAATTCTGGAGATTTTTTCTATTTCAGGCTTAGGGAGCTTAATTTCTTTGCTATAAACGCATCCGAGAGCATAAAGTTTGGCCAGAGAATATTTAATGTCAGTGGGGATATCAGTTTTTCTTAATACATCGTCTATGATTAAGTAGTTGTTATAGCGGCTTATCATTTGGCTATAAAAATCTTTCGAAACAAATCCGTTATAGGAATAGGCGTACTCTGCTAAGCATCTGGTGAAATATCTCAGGGCAAAGACACTATTTCCGAATTTATCGGGGTATAGGCTGTTAAGTAATCCTGTAACCAGAATATTATACTGTATTGTGGACAATCCTTTTTTTAGTTGTACATCCTGTTTGAGAGGTTGAATATCAAAGTGTTCGAATTCCTGCGTTTTATAGTCAAGCACCTCGCCTTTTCCTATTCCTAAAATGGTTATGTAATCTCTTTTGGGCGCATTAGGGTGAAGAGATGCCACATTTGTCATACTCATAGAAGAAATAGTTGAATTTATCATACCTCCGGCATTTGTACTGCCATCATTGGAAGGAGAAACGATAGGGATAGCAGCAAAGGAAGCAGCCGTGATTAAAGTGCATGCACAACAAATAAATATGGTTAAACGCATCCGTATTTTCCTTAAAAGCAGTTTATAGTTCATCTAATTATAAGTAAGGGGATCCAATAAGGCTACAGCTAAAACTAAAAATAGGCGATTCAGGGCATTAGCAGTAGTCTAAAAAATTTCTGTACAAATCTTTCCTAGCGTGTTTGAGCAAAGGTAATCTATTTCTAACATCTTGAAGTCTTTCCTGCTTAATATCGGCGTAGATAATTTCTTCGTTTTCTCCGGCTTCACTTAAGATATCTCCCCATGGGTCTATTATCATTGAATGTCCATAATATTTGTATTTGCAGTCATCATTTTTTGCAGGACAGGAGGCGGCTATGAAAACTTGATTTTCAGTAGCGCGGGTCCTGAAAAACAAATGCCAGTGGGCATTTCCTGAGATTGCATTGAAAGCCGCCGGTACCAGAATGATTTCAGCTCCTTTGAGAGCCAAGGCCCTAGCCATTTCAGGGAATCGTATATCATAGCAAATTATTATGCCTATTCGGCCTATTTCAGTATCTGCTATATTTAGATAATCCCCTGGCGAAAAGGAGTCGGATTCTTTTATTTGCAGTTCTTTGAATTCCACATCGAACAAATGGCATTTTGCGTACTCAAGCAGTATTTTCCCATCAGGAGAAATCAGATATGACTTATTGAAACGCTTGGAATTAATCTTATCAACAGTTGTACCTGTGCATAAGTAAATGTTGTTTTCCCTTGCCGATGACTGTAGAACTGAAACTGTTTCTCTGTTTTCCTCTTCCTGTTTTATCAGTTCGGTTATGTCATAGGGAAAGTAGAACATTTCAGGAAGGCTAACTAGTTTAGCTCCATTATCGGAGGCCTTTCTTATCATATCCAAAATGCGCTGCACTGTTTTCTTCTTGTCATACAGAGGCTTATTCTGACATATTGCCAATCTGAAATCTTTCATTCAAACTCCTGTCGTATTATTCAAAGTTATTGAAACTCTTTCATCGGAGGCTTCAATTTTGCATAAAGATTTAAATGCTACGCTTATCCTGGGGTAAGCGTGCCCAAACGGAATATTCATTACAATAGGCCCTGCAATTTTTTCTGTAATACTGTTGAAAAATTTTGACCTTTCTTTTACATTGCCGCATTTAGTAAAAGTTCCGAGAAGTAAGCCTGAAATACGTTTCAGAATGCCTGCATGTTTTAGTTGAGTAAAGTATCTGTCCAGTTTATAAACAGGTTCATTTATGTCCTCCAGGAGAAGCACAGCATTGTTCAGATCCGGCATCCATTGGGTTCCTATAAGAGTTACCAGCACGGAAAGAGTTACCGGATAGATCTTCCCCTCTGTTTTTCCTGTTTTTAAGACAATAAAGTCTTTTCTGCCAGGTATAGGGCTAATAATCTGCTGTTTTTCAAATACGCTTCCAAGTGAAGATAGACTGAAAGGGTCTTCGTTTAGCGTCAGGAAATTTTGAATCATTGGCCCTGAAATTGGGCTTCCTGCCCCTTTAGCACACATTCCCAGATGAAAAGCCGTCAGGTCGCTGTAACCAATAAAAGGCAGGTCTCTTTTTAGAAGAATACTCCAGTCGATATATGGTAGTATTTGTGCTGAGCCATATCCTCCGCGTGCCGAAATAAGTAAGTCTATGCTTTCATCTTGCCAGCAAGAGAGGATGTCAGAAACTCTCGTTTTAATATCAGATGACAGGTAGCCAACAGAGCTTGCGCCCATTACGCTGTCTTTGATTATTGCTTCATAACCGTTTGTTTCCAAAAAACTAATGGCAAATTTAACTTTTACTATATCCGGCGGGCCGGCAAGAGCAACAAGCGCAATTTTTTTTATATTTTCAGGAAAAAGATTCATCACAGATGACTGTTATTATTATAATTATATCTTTAGAATTAGATTCTAACCTAACTTGTTTAACTTATATTGATTTTCCGGTATAATTCTTTTACTTTTTTAGAATATAAAATAACAACACCTTCCGAAAAGGACTTCTCTCATATGAAAAAGTTTTTCAAATTTATATTTATTTATATTCCAATTTTAATAGTAGTAGTTTTAATTGCACTATTTTTTCTGATTACCAGCAACTTCGGTTTAACCAAGGTCGTAATTCCCATAGCAAGTAAAGCTGTAGGGATGCCAATCGAGGTTTCCAGCGCTAAGCTGCATCTTATCCATCCTTATGTGGAAATAAATAATTTGGAAGTAGGTGACAAGTCCCACTTATTTATAAAAGGTGAGAAAATTGCCTGCTCTTTTGGTTTATCAGACATTCTTTTCAACAATACCGTGAAAGTCAATAGCTTAATGCTTAAGAATGTAAGCGTGGATATGGAGCAAAATAAAAAAGGGAAATGGAATACTCCTTTTATGAATGAAACCTCCTCTGAACCTGAAAAACCAGAAAAAGAAAACCATTCTGCCTTTATTAAACTGGATATTTCAAATGTCAGCTTGGAAAACATAAACTTTAATATGAAAGACAGTAAAGATTTTGCCCTGTCTGTAACAAATTTTAATTTTTCTTCATCTTCCATCAAAAATCTGGAGGATTCCCAGATTAAGTTCAGCGCCAAGCTCGGCTTGATTTCAGGCAAAAATGTTAAAATTTATTCTTCTGAAATTTCATCAGATATAAAAATAAACCTAAATGATGAATACAAACCACAGTTTTTACTACTTGACTTTTTGGTATCAAAGTTTAACGGGAACCTAAATGGAGAAGACTTTAAAGATAAAAATGTTAATCTGAGCGCATCAATAAACAAGGACAGTAAAAACACTATTACGATTTCTTCCATTGCGCTCAAATCTTCTACAGCAGGCAAAACTACTACAAACCTTGAAATCTCTGGCCAGGCTGATCTGTCCCCACTAAAAGCCAAAATCAAAGCTAATATTAATCCGATGGGGCCTGATATTATCAATTTGATAACGAATGTTTTTTATGGTATTGATTTAGGCCATAATGTCGCCCTGACATTAAATGGTGATTTGGCTTATGAAGATGATTCTCTTTCTGCGCAAGGACAGTTGGCTCTTTTAAATGCAGTTATTGCTACGCAAAACAAGGCTATGCTCGGTAATAGTTCAGTTTCGGAAAAAATAAACTATGACTTTTCTGCAGACTTCACCAAGAAGACTGCGAATGTAAAAGCTTTGGAGTTGATAACATATCTGAATGACAGCGAGCTGGCTAAAGTTTTTATAAAAAAGCCTCTTTTTATGGATTGGAGTACTGATGAAATAGCAACTCCTGGCAGCATCCCTGAAGTTTTTCTTGCGACGGAAAAACTAGACCTTTCTCTTCTAGATTCATTTATGGAAAAAGACATGAAGTTGCGAGGCGAGTTATCCACAGATATGAAACTTCAGTTGGATTTAGCCCATAGTAACTTCGACGCTATAGGTAAAGTAAATATCGCAAACGCTTCGTTTACCAAAGATAATCTCAAATTTATCGGTTTGGACATCAATCAAGATATAGATGTTTCAATGGAAAATATGAGGAGGATTAATGTCAAAAAATTTAATTTGAAAGCAGATCGGAAAGGCTTGCCGCTATTTAAATTACTCCTTGAAGGGGATTATGATCTATCTGATGGCAAAGGAAAATTATCGCTTAATATCCCATCAGTCGAGTCAGAAATGATTGATATTTTCTCTCCTGATTTCATCAGTTCTGAGCAATCGCCGTCTATCAGAAATATGATTTCCTCGTTCAAACCTTCATTGGAGTGCAAAACCAATTTTGAATTAACCCAAAATAGCAGCCTGAATATTAACTTCCTTGCAGCTTCTTTAAAAAGTAGCGGAGGGACTCTTGCTCTATCATTGAACTCACCTCTTATGATAAATCTTGAGGGGAATAAAGAGGTGTTGACAACTGATATTAAACTGAATTCATCTGTTAAGGATTTCGACCTAGCGAAACTTAATCTTTTCATTCCTCCTGATGCAGGCACAAAATTTGATGGGGGGTTATTCAATTTGCTGGCTTCCATCTCTCTAAATAAAACTAATTACGATATTAACGCTGATCTTCAGGCAGATGCCCAAAATATAGATTGCGTGGTAGATAAGCTGAAATATGACAAAATTGATTTGGACCTGCGCTCATCTGTTGCTTTGTCCGACTTTTCCGATTTGACCCTTTCCAAAGTTGCGGCCAAAGTCGTCTATGATGGAGTCAATGCCCTTAATTTGAATGGAGATTGTTTCCTCTCTTTCAAGAATACTTCGGATTTAACTGTGAATACCGCTTTAAATGTTAATGAGGCAATGTTGAAAGCGCTTAAAATGACAGGCTCAGATGATCAAAGAATTGGAGCTTTCAGGCTTGATGGGACTCTTAATTTAAAGAATAGCCCTGTAAACATGATTGTCGATGCGAATTTAGACATACCAACATTGGTTATATATAATTTAACGGATCCAAATATCTCAAAGGATATAGAAAGTAAAATTGATTTCTCCATGCTAAAGACAGAAAAACAATTAACCCTTAAATCTGCATCGGTTAAGATCCTGGATAATAAGGAACCCTTAGTCGATATTCAATCCTCGGGGAATGTTGCGTTCGACAGGAATTATCAGTCGGAAATTGATGTTAGCTCAAACAAACTGGATCTCAAGAAAGTGATAGAAATTTACAGTGCACTCTTTGGTGAACCGAACAAATCCGTTACAACTACAGAACCAGAAACAGATGATAATGCAGCAACACTCCCTCCAGATGACAAAGAACCTGCGCCTCTCGATTTGAAGAATATTAATCTGGTCAGCAAAATAAACTTTAACGACATAGAGTACGGCCCTCTCATCAAATCCAAAATTAATGCTGTCTTGAGTATTAAAGACAATCAAATTGTCTTAAAACCAGCAAAACTGACAATAAATGATTCTCAGATAGATTTATATTTCTATATGAATCCCTCATATTCTGACGGATATACATATGAATTCAAGGAAAATCTGACTAATCTGAATATCAATCCTTTCTTGAAAACTTTTATCGATGGGGATTATAGCAATACAAAAGGGACTATAAGTGAACTTTCTACGGAACTTAAAGGAAAGGGTTTTACAGAAGCAAATCTGATGAGATATCTCAACGCAAACCTGATTCTAATATGCAATAATATTTCTCTTCCTGTTGAAATAACCCAGAATAGAATTTTGGCTCTTATAGTCCTTCCTTTGAAATTGATTTCCAATATAATTCAGTATCTACCCAATGCTCAGATCCCATCCAACTTAACCCAAGCTTCTTCTATCACCAGCCGCATATTGAACCAGAAGAAGAATCTAAACTTTCAAAAAGGCGTAGTTAAACTCAACGCTTCCAATGGCATGGTTAATGTGAATAAATTTGACTTCAGGGGAGGTGTAGATGATATGATAAAATACATACTTGCAAATGGCACCATAGGATATGACAGTTCTTTATCACTACATACCAACACTAGTCTTAGCGGAATTGATGTCCCGTTAACGATCAATGGAACTATCGATAATCCGTCTCCTGATATACCTTTGTTTATTACAGGTTTTTTAACCAAAAATGCAGTAAATTTACTTAATAATACAAATGTCAACGAAATCTTAGCCAATCCGGGACAAGGCATTAGTAATGTTTTGCAGAGCGGAGCGCAGAACATATTGAATAATTTTATGAAATGATAGTTGTTAATACTTTAAGTGTGAGGTAAATATGACAAAATTCAGTTTCGCTTCTATCCCAAATTCGGAGAAATTTATAGCCCCGTCTCTTTTAGCAGCCGACTTTGCATGCCTGAAGTCCGACATAAAAGAAACTCAAATGGCAGGGGTAAAAATATTGCATATAGATGTTATGGATGGGCATTTTGTTCCGAATTTGTCGATTGGCATTCCAGTAGTAGCTGGCATAAGGGGAGTGTCGGAACAGCTCTTTGATGTTCATCTGATGATTACTAACCCCTTAAAATACATAGCGCCATTCGTAAAAGCCGGAGCAGACCATATCACTTTTCATATTGAATCAGAAGACAATATTCTGGATGTCATAAAAGAAATAAGGAGAAATAATGTTACAGTCGGCCTTACTCTTAAACCCAAAACAAACCCTGAATTGCTTGTTCCATATCTTGATTTGATAGATATGATACTTGTTATGACTGTGGAACCAGGTTTTGGAGGACAGTCGTTTATGAACGATATGATGTATAAAGTTGAATTCCTCAAAGGTAAAACATTAGGGATCAATAAAAAGAATTTACACATTCAGGTGGACGGTGGAATAGATATGGAAACTATCGGGATAGCTTCAAGAGCAGGAGCTAATATTTTTGTTGCAGGAACATCGGTCTTTAAATTTAAAGACAAAATCCAGTCATCAGCTATTTCTCTTCTTGCAAAAGCTTGTAATCTTCAGATCGGATAACAATTTTAGGTATATAAAGACAAAACAGTTTGAAATTTAGTGTATTTATAAATACTTGTAAAGCTCTTTATCAAGGTTAATTATTATAACTCAATGAGGAAGTAATGGGTAATTTAAAGAAAAAACGTCGTAAGAAGATATCTAAGCATAAGAGAAAGAAACAGCTTAAGGCTCAAAGACATAAGAAGTAGTTTCTGTTATCTTAGATTGCTTCAGAGCTTGTTTAAGTAGAATACCCTCACTATCATAGACATAAAAATTGTTTATTAAGATAGTGGGGTTTCTTGTTTTCTAGGTTTTTAACTTTTAAAAAGTTTTACTATGAAAATTGTTTTGACTGGCCCGAAATGTTCGGGCAAATCCAGGCTAGGCCGTGTTTTAGGCGATTCTTTATCCCTTCCGTTCTATGAAACGGATACGTTGATAGAGGAGCTGTTCAAGGCTAAAAATAAATCTAACCTTTCATGTAGAGCTATTTGTGCTCAATACGGAGAAGACTTTTTTCGCAAAATTGAGCAGGAAGTTGTTGCGAATGCTTCAACCCTTGATAATTGTGTTATTTCTACAGGCGGTTCTACAATGCTTAATAGGGATTCCAGACAGCTTTTAAGGCGAGGTTCTATTCTTGTTCTTGTCACAGCTTCTATAGAAAGCCTTCTTAAAAGACTTTCCGAAAAAGAAATACCTTCATTTTTAAATAATAAGATGTCTCAAGACTTATTTGCCCTAAGAGCCGGTCTTGTGAATGAGGTAATAAAACCATATGCTGATATAGTTATAGATTCTTCCTCTCTTTCATTTGAAGAAACTTTAACCTCACTCGTAAAAACAATAAGTTCTTTCTTAATTTCAACTTCGTCAAAAGTTGAAGAAGAAGTAATATTTCTTGGAATTGATCAAGAGAGAGCTTTTGTTTTTGGAATATCGTGTGGCGTTAAAGAAAAACTTGATCCGTCTTATGCCCAATCGGTTTTGAGAGACCATTTCGGGCTGTGTGTAACGGTTCGGATTGAGCATCCTTTTATCATCACGGTTAGACTTTTAAACGAACTGTCAAATCTTTATGGAGGAGTTCCACCTGCGGTTCTTATTAAAAGTGTTCTGTCTAAAATTTTGTCTGGCAAAAGAATATCCTCAGTGCCATCCTCAACGGCACATAAAACTCAATTTGATCTTTTGAATTTACTGATCAATATTTAGTTTTTATGGAAAATATCATTAGGCTAAAGGACATAAATTTTGATAATGCAGTAGAAGTATCAGTTTCGGCTCTTCGCTCCAAAAAAGGTTTCGTGCTAATTCCTACAGAAACCGTTTATGGATTAGCGTGTCTTTGGGACGACATTGAATCAAAAAAATTAATATACAAAGCTAAAACAAGACCTGAAGAAAAACCTTTTCAAATGCTGGTTGCCAGTATCGATATGGCTATAAAATATGGCTGTTGTTTGAATCATATCGCAATAAAGTTGGCAAATGCTTTTTGCCCGGGGCCAATCACTATTATTGTTCCATGTGTTGACAACAAAACTGCGGTAGGGTTTAGAATCCCTGAACATTTGTTTGTTCTTAGCCTTCTTAAAAAGTTAAATTCTCCTCTTGCAGCAACGAGTGCAAATATATCAGGAGAAGCGCCTGCTTTGAGCGCATATGATACTCTTAATTCTCTCAAAATTGAACCAATTCTTGCCATAGACGGTGGAGGGTTGCCGAAAAACTCCTTAGCTTCCACAGTTATAAAAATAGAAGGAGAAAATATAAAAATTCTTCGTGAAGGTGTCATATCTTCCGATGATATAGAAAAAGTTTTAAAATAAATTTAGTACAATTTGGTTTTTAGGAGTATTCTTTGTTATAATTAGCCAAATTTATCTTTCTAAAAAGAACTATTTTGAACAAGGAATACAGAAAGTGGGAAGAAACAATACGACTTATGCAGAGCTTATTATAGATGGGAAAAGTTATAAATTTCCTATAATAACCGGCACAGAAAATGAAAAGGCTATAGACATTTCCGGGCTTAGAAGCAAGACGGGCTACATTACTTTGGATTCAGGGTTTGTGAATACAGGGGCATGTGCGAGTACCATTACATATATTGACGGCGAAAAAGGGATTCTTAGGCACAGAGGGATTCCTATTGAAGAGCTTATAGAAAAATGCAGTTTTGTCGAAACAGCTTATTTGTTATTGCATGACAAAGTCCCTAATAAAGACGAATACAAGAAATTTTCTGCTATTCTTAATGAGAGCTCATTGCTTCATGAGAGCATGCATCATTTTTTTGATCATTTCCCCCATCATTCCCATCCTATGCATATCTTGTCAACCATGATAAATGCTCTTTCTACTTTTTATCCGCACGTTGACTCTGAGTCAGTCGAACATGATATTTTTAAAACTTCGGCGTTTTTGATTTCTGTGTTTAGAACAATCGCGGCGTTTTCGTACAAGAATTCTATAGGCGAACCCATGGTTTATCCTAGGTATGATTTGCCTTTTTGTGCAAATTTCCTGAATATGATGTTTGACTCACCTGTTAAGCCTTATGATATAGAAGAAGATGTTGTTTCTGTTTTAAACAAGCTGCTTATAATTCATGCTGACCATGAGCAAAATTGCTCTACCACAGCAGTGAGAGTAATCGGAAGTGCTCAGGTTAATTTGTATGCTACTATATCTGCAGGAGTAAATGCATTGTCGGGTCCGCTTCACGGTGGCGCTAATCAGGCAGTAGTTGATATGCTTTCTACAATACACAGAGATGGCGGAAATTATAAAAAATATGTTGATTTGGCAAAAGATAAAAGCAACAAATTCAAGTTAATGGGATTTGGACACAGGATTTATAAAACATTTGATCCCAGAGCAACTATTTTGAAAAAGGAGTGTCACTCGCTCCTGGAAAGCCTCAATTCCGATGACCCTCTTTTGGAAATTGCTATGAAACTTGAAGAGATTGCTCTGAACGACGAATATTTCATTGCCAGAAACCTTTATCCTAATGTAGATTTTTACAGTGGAATTATCTACAAAGCCATCGGAATCCCAACCGATATGTTTACTGTTATGTTTGCAATTGCCAGGCTTCCGGGATGGATTGCCCAGTGGCGAGAAATGATTAATAGTTTCGATAAAAAAATAGTAAGGCCCAGACAGATATACATTGGGCATCCGTTGAGGCATGTTGTAAGAGATTGAGATATTCTTAGTTCATCTGAATACTCTCCATGAACGATTCGGCCTCTGTTTCTCCGCTTTTGCTTGATAACGAGAGCCAGTTGAGGCCGTAATTGTAGTTCTGTTTTGTCCCTTGCCCCATTATACAGTAAAACCCCAGCTCTTTTTGAGCCTTCGGATCGTCCTGCAGTGCAGCTTTTCGGAGCCATAGATAGGCCATGCCAGGATCTTCATCCTGGCTCTCTTTGTCATTAGCATAGTACATTGCAAGATTATATTGGGCTTTGGGAAATCCCAACTGCGCCGATTTCATAAAATATTTTAATGCCTTTTTCTCATCTATTGTTTCGCCTATTCCCTGTTCGGCAAAAGAGCCAAGCATAAAAAGCGCATAAGGGTCATTTTGCTCTGCGGCCTTCTGAAACCAATATTTTGAGTTCCAAATATTTGTTTTGACTATAATCCCGTTTAAATAATATTCTCCAAGCCTGACTTGAGCTGATACTATATTGTTTTCTGCCGCCATCTTATAGTATTCAAAAGCTTTCTCTTTGTCTTGGTTAACCCCAGTTCCTGTCTCATAGCAGACGCCTACAGTCTCAAAAGAATCAACAATGTTATTTTCAGCCGCGGTTTTTATGTAAGGGAACACTTCTTTTAGAGGTGTTCCGTTTTCGAGTTGAATTTTAGCTAACATATACAGAGCTTCAGGGTCGTTTTCCTGAACTGCCAGTAATATGAGTTTTGTTCCCAGTTCTTTGTTTTTCAATGGATTTTTATCGTCCAGATAAATCTTAGCAAGCTCTCTGTTAGCAGGAGCAAATGACGCATTACTGCATTCCTGAAGAAGTTTTAAGGCTTTTGGTTTATCGGCATTTAATAATACGGTACCTGCGTCAGAATTGAATTTTTCTCCGTCTTTATAATACATAGCCAGGTTATATTTTGCCTGAACAACGCCCGCATCAGATGCTTTTTTGTACCAACGAAGGGCTTCAATCTTGTTAATTTCGGTTCCCATGCCCTGATCATAACATAAGGCCAAGTTAAATTGAGCCGTGGGATTACCTTTTTCTGCTGCTTCGAAATACCATTGGAATGCTGAATACAAGTCTCTTGATATGCCATTGCCGTAAAAATAGGCATTTCCCAAAGCAAGGCATGATTCGGAATTGCCATTGATGGCTGAATCTCTCAATTTCTTTATTCTTCCTTTTTCCGAGTCATAACAATGAGCTGTTATTCCCCAAAAAAGAAAAGCTAAAAATAAAATCCTTGGATACCTGAATAGCAGCATAAAATTTATGTTATTCGCCGATTATTTTGACCATTACTCTTTTATTTCTGTTGCCGTCAAATTCACCATAAAAAATTTGTTCCCATGGGCCAAAATCAAGCCTTCCGTCAGTTACGGCCACCACCACTTCTCGTCCCATAATCTGTCGTTTCAGATGGGCGTCCCCATTATCTTCGCCTGTTAAATTGTGACGATAGTATCTGATGGGTTCGTGAGGGGCAAGTTTTTCCAGCCATTTTTCGTAGTCATGATGAAGCCCGCTTTCATTGTCGTTAATAAAAACAGATGCCGTTATATGCATGGCGTTACAAAGAAGCAAACCTTCTTTTATTCCTGACTCCTGTAAACATTTTTCTACATCGGTTGTGATATTGACAAATCCTCTCCTGTCATTGACATGATACCAAAGTTCTTTTTTATAGCTTTTCATAATTTTTTTCTCTTATGTTTGGTTAAACTGTTGGCCAATATTAAAAGTCGAGGTTTTCAAAAGTAATGGGGTTTGCTCCTGATTCAACCATTTCATTGATCGCTTTCTCAGAATCTTTAGGTTCAATGTTCACGCCTTTAATTGCGTCTATCAAGAGTTTAACCTTGTAACCTGACTTTAATGCATCAAGGACAGTGAACTTGATGCAGTAATCGGTTGCTAAACCCCCTATATAGATTTCTGATACATTTAGTGAATTCAAAAGGCTATTAAATGCCATTCCGTCTTTATTTTCCGAGCAAAAAGCAGAAAAATTATCATTGCCGGCGTCCATGCCTTTGTATAAAAGGCACGTAGTTACAGGAAGTTTTAAGCCGAAATGAAATTGTGCGCCTTTTGTATCTTGTACACAATGGATAGGCCATTTCCCCCCGAATTTTTTAAAGTGGGATGTCTTTGCAGAATGCCAATCCCGCGTAGCAAAATGAGGAAGATTGTTATCGCAAAATTTCTTCATATATCTATTTAAAACAGGAATAATCGTGTCTGCTTTAGGTACAGCCAAAGACCCTCCGGCGCAGAAATCATTTTGGACATCTACTATTAACAGGGCTTTTGGGTTATTCATATAAAAGCATGAAATGTAGTTGAGCGATATACCAATTTTTACTAAATTACACTAAAATATTAATCCGAAGCATATCTTTGTCATGCTTTTAATTTAAGTTTATAATATATAATTTTGCTACTGGGCTTTTGATTAAATAAGGGGTCAAATGTTATATAGGTGTTTATCATGCGGGTTTGAATTAGAAGCCGCTTCTGCCCCCCAACTGTGCAAAAAATGCGGCGCAATCGAATTCTCTTCTTATCCGTCTTCGACTTTAAAAAATGGCCTTGTTATTGCCGGATTTAAACTCATTAACAGGTTAGGTTTTGGGGGAATGGGGGAAGTGTGGCTTGCAGAGCAAACTACGATGGGGCGGTTAGTAGCCCTTAAAATTCTCCATCCTGATTATAGCCGAAACCCTAATTTTACGAGCCGGTTTATAAATGAAATTAAGCACTCGGCAAAACTTGATCACCCTAATATTGTTACAGCTTTTGATGCAGGGGTTTACGAGGGTATCTACTATCTGGCATCATCATATATCAAGGGTAAACAGCTTCAGCAGAAACTGGCAGAAGAGAAAATTATAAGCGAGAAGGAGTCTCTGAAAATAGCTCTAGGTGTTTCCAGAGCTCTTTCTTATGCGTGGAACGAGTTTACTATCCTTCATAGGGATATCAAGCCCGGCAATATAATCATTGACTTGTCCTCGACTCCAAAACTTCTGGATCTGGGCGTGGCAAAAACCATCAATGAAGACAATTCTCTTACCATAGATGGCGATGTTGTGGGAACTCCGCATTATATTAGCCCTGAACAGGCAAAGTCTGAACCGCTTGATTTTCGCGCAGACATATATTCGCTCGGAGCTACTCTATATCATATTAGTACAGGCGTCCTTCCTTTTGAAGGCCCGTCAGCAATGAGCGTACTTGCTAAACACATCACAGATGAAGTCATACCCCCTATTGAAAAGAATCCTAAAATGTCGCCTGCCATGAATAATTTGATCATGAAAATGATGGAAAAGAAAAAAGATGACCGGCACCAGTCGTGGGAAGCTGTTATTCTTAATATTCAGGCAATTCTTGAAGGGAGACTTTCTGCAGAAAGAATAACTGTAAAAAAAACTTCAGATACTTCTAAAAAAATGCTACAGGGAAATGTCTCATCTATTCCGGTAGGAGGTGAACTAACGAGAGTTATTGAGTTTGAAAAATCAACCTCTAACCAACAGAAAACAGTGCCTGATACTCTTTCTGATGAAGAAATAGCTGAGTCAGCAAAACCTGCCAAATCCTTAAGTGCCAGCGAAGAAAATATCAAACTAAAAATATTTGTTATCGGAATAGCCGTAATATTTTCTCTTATAGGGTTTATACTACTTGGGATTTACGAAAAAGAGCTCAAAACTTATTCTTTCTTCCTTCTTGTGTTTAACCTCTATGATAAGGTTGAAGGGTTACTTAATTTTTCTACTTCCAAACTTTTTTCCCTGGCAACAGGCAGAGAATCAATCCAAATTTCAGGAACTCCTGTTAGGATTTTATCGATTCTATACTGTTATCTAGCAGTATCTATAGTTCTTTTTAGCGCTTTCTGGTCTGCTTCATTAGCAGAAAAGTATTTAAAAAAACTTCGTTTCCCTTATTTTTTAGGGGGTTTAATTCTCCCTGTTGTTTTTCCGATTATAGCAGGAAATAGAGCAAAGAAAATAAATCAGGAAAATAGAATAGAGCATGGAAAAACCAATATCTTAGCGACTGGTGAGGCCAATGCGGAAAATTATAAATATAATCTTTTTAAGAAGATTGCAAAAGGTGATGACGGAGTGCCTAAAGGCCCCTTTACATTCGAGTTAACAGATGATTCTATACTTGAAGTCGAAAAAATATCAGAGGTAAAAAAGGATCAATTAACCTTGGACGTCATAACCGAGAGCGGCAGAATAAAGAAGGTCCGAATCCCATTTTCGGGCATAAAAACATTCAATAGCGTTCAAGAATAATCTTATTAATTTGCTTGGAAGTACTTGGCTAAATCTTTACTAATTAGATATAATCGATTTTATAGATAATTACTTAACCACTAAAAAGGAAGGGCAATATGTCAGAATTGATTGATATTAAAATGTTGGGGAAAGCATGGGCAGATGTGAACAAGAAGTGGCCGAAAGCTAAACCGTTTGGGAGTTTCGTTCTTGGTTCAGGATGGGGCGATGCAATTAAAATTTTTAATATCAAGGCCGAATTACCGTATAGCGATATTAGCGGGTTTGGAAAAACTGGTGTGGTAGGGCATGCAGGAAAGCTTTCTCTGGTAGAAATAAAGGGAAAAGAATTTTTCGTGTTTCAGGGAAGAAGACATTATTACGAAGGAGAAGGCTGGACTCCGGTTCTTATTCCTGCATATATAACGAAAAAGAGCGGAGCAAAGATTCTTTTCTTGAGCAATGCTGCCGGCGGCATTAAATATGCGCCAGGTGATCTTATGATTATCAATGGACATATTAACCAAATTGGTGCTAATCCTTTAATGGGGCCTCACTATCCTGAACTCGGCCCAAGATTTCCAGATCAATCAACTACCTATGACCTGAATCTAATTAAAGTCATGGATGCTTGTGCCAAGAAAGCTAAAGTGAAGGTTAAAAAGGGCGTCTATGTGGCTGCTTCAGGCCCAAGTTATGAAACTCCTCCTGAAATAAAATTCTACAAAGCCATTGGGGCAGATGCCGTAGGAATGTCAACTGTTCCTGAAGCTATCGTTGCCAACTCAATGGGATTGAAAGTAGCGGCTATTTCATGTATTACAAACTATGCAGCAGGAATAAGCCCTGTCCCCCTGACTCACAAGGAAGTTGTCGAGACACTTGATGCCACAATGCCGCAAATCCATAAATTAATTCCGGAAATAGTAAAAGCTTTCTCGGAATTGAAGATAAAATAACGAAGTCTGTTTTAAAACTTGACAATGATCATTATTATGATACTGTAATAGTGTCTTTCACAAGATATTAATAATGCAACATTAGGAGGTCTTTAATGAACCCCAAAGTAGAAAAATCTTTAAATGATCAGATGAATTTTGAGCTATATTCTTCGTATATCTATATGTCCATGGCATCGTATTTCAGGTCATTGAATTTAAATGGCTTTGCGCATTGGATGGAAATTCAGGTAAGAGAAGAACTTGCGCATAGTTTGAAACTTTATAATTATCTCACAGAAAGAGGCGGAAAAGCAGTTTTCGAAGCTATAGCAAAACCTCCTCATGAATGGGATTCTCCTGCAGAAGTTTTCAAACATTCGCATGAACATGAACAAATTGTTACATCAAGGATGCATGAGATTGTGGAGTTGGCTCTCAAAGAAAAGGATCATACCACTAATGCTCACATTCAATGGTACTTGAATGAACAAGTTGAAGAAGAAGCTACAGTTTTGGGTATTTATCAACAGCTAAAATTTGCTGATAATTCCCCTCAGGCTTTATTAATGTTCGATAGAGAGCTTGCGCAGAGAGTGTTTGTCGATCCAAATGCTCCGAGTGCTCAAAAACAACCCTAATAATACTTAAAACTAAAAAGGAGAAGAAAATTATGAAAAAATTTATATGTTCCATTTGTGGTTATGTACATGAAGGAAGCGAAGCACCTGCGAAATGCCCACAATGCGGAGCTCCAAAAGAAAAATTTACAGAACAAACTGCCTGCGGCTGTGGAAGCCTCATTTGGGCTGATGAACACAAAGTTGGTGTAGCCAAAGGAGTAGATCAGGAAATTCTTGACGGACTGCGCGCCAATTTTACGGGCGAATGTACAGAAGTCGGAATGTATCTTGCGATGAGCAGGCAGGCTGCCAGAGAAGGTTATCCTGAAATAGCCGAAGCATATAAGAGAATCGCATGGGAAGAAGCCGAACATGCCTCGAAATTTGCTGAACTCCTGGGAGAAGTCCTTGAAGCTGACACAAAAGCTAATCTTAAGGCCAGAGTAATGGCGGAAAATGGTGCCTGTAAAGGAAAGAAAGATATTGCAACTAAAGCTAAACAGCTCAATCTTGATGCAATTCACGATACAGTTCATGAAATGTGCAAGGATGAAGCTCGCCATGGGCAGCAATTTGCAGGTTTGCTAAAACGGTATTTCAAAGAAGAACTTTAATTTAAAGAGAAGGAGGCAAGTATGAAAAATTATGTGTGCGACGTATGCGGGTACATCTACGATCCATCAAAAGGCGATCCGGATAATGGAGTTCCGGCAGGAACACCTTGGGAAAAAGTGCCTGACAGTTGGGTTTGCCCTGAGTGTGGAGTAGGCAAAGACAGCTTTTCTCCTGCTTGATGTACTAGGTATATACCTGATTCATTAAATAGTGATTTGCGTTAGCGTAAGTCACTATTTTTTTTGGCGAAATTCAAGAAAGCATGCTATTCTTTCATATATCCAAACATATAGGAGGGTTATATATGAAGACAACTGTATTAAAAGGTAATGTTTATTGGGTCGGATATGTTGATTGGGATGTAAGGGATTTTCATGGATACACCACCAGCAGAGGCAGTACATATAATTCTTATTTAATTAAAGATAAAGAAGTTGCAATAATAGACTCGGTCAAAGCTCCGTATTCTAAATATCTTCTGAATAACATTAAGAGCCTGGTAGCTTTCGAAGAAGTAAAATACATAATTTGCAATCATGCCGAACCTGATCATTCCGGTTCAATTCCTGTGTTAATGCAAGAGTGCAGAAATGCAGTATTGGTTTGTAATGAAAAATGCAAAAATGCTCTATCAATGCACTACAATACAGCGGATTGGACTTTTAAAATCGTGGATGAAACTTCTACTCTATCGCTTGGCGAAAACACGCTTAAGTTTATCAATACCCCTATGGCTCACTGGCCTGAATCTATGGCCACTTATCTTCCGGAGAAAAAGATTCTTTTTTCAATGGACGCATTTGGCCAGCACTATGCAAGTTCAGGCAGGTTTGATTATGAAGAAAACCTCATAACCGTTCTTGCGGAAGCTAAAAAATATTATGCAAACATTGTTATGCTTTATGGGAAACAGATCAAAGCTGTGCTTGATAAGGCACAGAATCTTGAAATAGAGATGATTGCGCCAAGTCACGGAGTTATCTGGAAAGAACACATCAAGGAAATAGTGGAGCGCTATAGTAGATGGATAGAATGCAAACCTGCTCCCAAAGTTATCATTTTTTATGATACAATGTGGAAGAGCACCGGACTTATGGCTGACGCTATTTATGAAGGGGCTCTTTTAGATGGAGTTACTGTTAGGAAATTTGATCTGAAATATAGTGATATTACGACTATTGCTACAGAAACACTTGATGCTGCAGCCATAGCAGTCGGAACACCTACTCTTAATAAATCTCTTATGCCTAAAGTAGCAGAAGCTTTAACTTATCTTAAGGGGCTAGCCCCTATTAATAAATCAGCCTTGGCTTTTGGTTCGTACGGATGGGCAAAAAAATCTGGACAGCATGACGCTTTGGAAGTTTTGAAACAAATGAATTGCAATATTCTCTTGGAAGAACCGATTCAATCACAGTTTGTTCCTACTCCTGAAGTCCTTGAAGAATGCAAAAAAGCAGGAAAACTCCTTGCCGAAGTTGCGTTAAAACATAAATAATGCATTTGAGAGAGAAGCTGGATTTCCTGTATGGAAAGTATAATAAATTTGAGCTGATTCATCCGGATCCGCTCGAATTTATTTATGACTACAAACTTTCTGAGGATAAAGAAATAGCTGCATTGATAGCATCGTCGCTGGCATATGGGAGAGTCTCACAGATTCTTTTAAGCGTCAAAAAAGTCTTATCTATTCTTGGCGAGCATCCCAAGCAGACGCTTCTGACAGTCAACTTAGATGAAATAGGGCTAAAACTTGATTTTTTTAAGCACAGATTTACAACTGGACAGGAAGTGTATTTGCTTTTGAAAGGTATAAAATCTGTTATTTGTAAATATGGCTCTTTGAAAGAATGTTTCTGCAAGAAGAATACAGATTACCTGAGCAGGGTTTCACAATTTGCCCTGGACCTCAACTTCTTTTTTGATAAAAAAAAATCCTATTTGATTCCATCAGTGGAAGACGGCAGTGCATGTAAAAGGCTTATGCTTTTTTTAAAGTGGATGATTAGGGAGGATGAAGTTGATCCTGGGGTATGGACAGATACAAAATTAGCCGGAGAACTTATCATTCCATTGGATACTCACATGTATTATATTTCCGAAAAACTTGGCTTTACAAAAAGGAAAAGCGCAGATTTAAAAACTGCGCTGGAGATCACTAGAAAATTCGGAGAACTTAATCCAGAAGATCCCGCAAAATACGATTTTACTCTCACTAGATTCGGGATTAGAAGCGATATGGAGTATCAATCGCTATTTAGTTCTATATTATAACTGCCAATCTATGACTGGATTTATTCTCAAAGATATAAGTTGTCAATCAGCAACTAATAATGTATCCTGTCCAAGAAGTAGGTTTGTTTATTTGAATCCCAGACAAAACGATAAATCCAGGAAAAACTCAGGGCGACGTACCCTACATTGCCATTTCCACTGAGCGCCAGATACCAGGGTTTGTTGCTTTGATCAAATGTATAGACAATTTTGCTGAAATCGCTGCCCATGCTGCCTTCTCTTAACTTGGTATATCCGCCATCTTCTGGACGCGTTAATATCCAGATTTTATCTGTATTATTATCCGTTGCGGCGCCTACGATTATATCTAGAGGTTTGGCTGTATAGATAGTGCCGTCATTCTTGTAAGTGTCATTGTCTTCATCATATGTGTATTTTGCTATCATACTCCTGTCTATCGTAATAAGAGCGGTTTTGCCGTCGCCGGAAAGAGTTACACCTGTAGGAGTCCCTGCAAATTCTCTGAGTAGTACGAAGTTGCCTTTGTTATTGCGATATTCAATTTTTTTGGTGTCGAGAACGACAAAAACCTGACTTCCATTACAATCTGTAGCAAGCCCAATTATTTCCCCCCAGAATTGCCAGAATGGTTTGTTTTTTGGAGTTTTGATACCCTTTTCATATTTGTACAAATTGTACATTTTGCTATCGGTGTCGGGAGCTGAAGCATAACCGATCAGGCCGTTTCCGCTTATTGCAACTTCTGTTGGGAATGTTTCGTATGTATCAATAGTCTTGTAGCCTCTGTAGTCATTGAGAAGCATCTTGTTGCTAGTGGTTTTTTCTTTCTCCAGAATGCTGTAACCGTTTATCAACCAGAACTTGCAACCGTCATCAGTAGTAGATATTGCGCATGTTGGCGCTGCTTCCTCCGCATATGTGATTGTTCCGAATGAAACAAGGAATATTGCCAGAGCTAAAAATTTCAGATAATTTTGCATATCCTTCCTTTTTGTTGATTTGAACATTAAGTAAAACTTAAATTCTTGAAGCCATATTTAATCATAACAGGGCAATTTTTCAATAAAGTTTTACTTATAAAGTCTAACTTGCAATGATTCTTAATCTTATTGAATGAGCGGTTTTGCGGGTGGTTGCCCGTAAATGCGTTAGCGTTTCAGCTGGTACTATTTCCTGTTCTGAGATTTATCATAAAAAATGAAGGATCAAAAGATGCTTTTCCAAAGAAGAAACTATTTTTAATTTGTGATATAATGATTTTTAACAAAACCATAATCTATGGGAAGACAGTGAAAGAAATCCTTAATGTTGTTAAAAGCAGGACTCTGACGTGTAGTCAGAAAATTTCTAACCTTGCATCGTTGGCTGAGTCTATGGTGACTCCAATAGAACTTTCGGAAGCTGAGAAGGAATATGTTTCTGAAAAAATAATCTGTACAATGTATGAAGGCAACGCACCTTATAGACCCAGGTATGTAATAGTAGATTTTGATAAATTCATGTCCAATGGCTCTGATTTCCTTGGCTTGAAACCGCCGCAGAACATATGGGAAGCGGTCAATTACCTTCTTATCCTTTACAAAAATATTCCGTCTATAACCTCTATGCCGGTTTATCTTGGCAATATCGATTATCTGCTGGAAAAGTTTATCAAAGATGAAAAAGAAGCCGAGTTTGCTATCAGAATGTTTCTTATTCATATTGATAAAACCATTCCAAACTCTTTTTGTCATGCAAATTTGGGGCCGGATGAAACCAGAGCAGGAAGAATCATTTTAAAACTGACAAAAGAGCTTAACCTTGCAGTGCCGAATATTACTATTAAGGTTGGAAAGAACATGCCAGAGGATTTTATGATAGAGGCCTTGGATTGCTCGATGTACACAGCAAAACCGAGTTTTGCAAATGATGAAATTTTTAGAAAAGATTTTGGGGGCAACTACGCAATAGCCAGTTGTTACAATGGGCTTAGGATAGGTGGCGGCAGCTATTCGCTTGTAAGGGTAATCTTATCCAATCTGGCAAAGAAGGCTTTGTCGATAAATGAGTTCTTTGACGTGCTTCTTCCAAATGCTGTTGAATTGACAGCATCAGTTATGGATAAGAGAGTTAGGTTTATAGTAGAAGAGAGTGGTTTCTTTGAATCAAATTTCCTTGCAAGGGAAGGTTTGATAAAACAGGACAATTTTACTGCCATGTTCGGGATGGTCGGACTGGCTGAATGCGTTAATCTACTATTTGAAAAGGAAGGCTTAAAAGGCCGCTTTGGACACAGCGAAGAAGCCGATGAATTGGGGCTGAAAATAATAGGGCAGATTGACGGATTGCTAAAAACACACAAAGCTCTTTACTGTAAAGCTACAAATGATTGCTATGTGATGCATGCACAGGTTGGCATTAGTGACGATTGCAGTATTTCTCCAGGATGCAGAATCCCTATCGGAGAAGAGCCTGATTTATTTGAGCACATCATGCAATCCGGGGCATTTCATAAGTTTTTTCCAAGCGGCATAGGAGATATATTCGTTTTTGACCAAACCTATAAGAAAACACCTAAAGCCCTGTTGGATATTCTGAAAGGGAGTTTTGCCAACGGGCTTAGATATATTTCATTTTATTGCCAGGACAGTGATGTAGTCAGGATTTCAGGATACCTTGTTAAAAAGAGCGAAATAGCCAAACTCAAAAAGGCCGAAGCGGTTCTTAATGATGCTACAGCTCTTGGCAAAGAGGCTGAAGACAATTTAAAAGTCATGGACAGAAAAATCAGAACTTAGCTCTAAGGCTTTTATGGATAATGAAATTTTCGAAGTAAACAGAATAATTGCGTTCTCCAACGTTGACGGCCCTGGTAATCGTTTCGCAGTATTTTGTCAGGGCTGCAATATTAACTGTCGATATTGCCACAATCCTGAGACTATCAATAAATGTGTTGCATGCGGTGTTTGTGTAGATGCCTGTCCTTATAAAGCTATTTCTTTAAAAAACGGGCTTGTTTTGTACGATAAAACAAAATGCGCAGAGTGTGATAATTGCATTAAAATCTGCCCTCATTCATCCAGCCCTAAGGTTCAAAAAATTAGGGCAGATGAGCTTATGAAGGATATTAAGAGAAGGTCTGATTTTCTTGACGGAGTGTCCTTTAGCGGCGGGGAATGTTCTTTGCAACATCAAGCAATTACAAGTCTTTTCAAAAGGATGGAAAACGATGTTCCATCTTTGACGAAACTCATTGATACGAACGGCTATATTGATTTTGAACTGCTTAAAGATTTTGTAGACAGTGCGGATTTGTTTGTATTGGACATCAAAGCATTTAGTGAACCAGAACATATAAGGCTTACAGGTAAGTCGAATAAGATGATATTGAAGAATCTTAAATTCCTGTTAGGCATTGGAAAACTTTACGAAGTAAGGACAGTGATATGCCCCGAACTCTTTAACTGTGAAGAAACGGTTTCGGAAGTTGCGAAAATTCTACACGGCTCAAATATCATATACAAGTTAATTCCTTATCGTCCTTATGGCGTTCGCAAACAATTTTGTGATATAGTCCAACCTTCTGGCAACTACATGTTAAAATTGGAAAACATCAAGAAACAGGTATTATGAAGGATAAGTTTGGGTCACATAAACTTTCTGTACCACATCTCCATAACGATCAGCGAAAATAGAAGGTAACTGTAGTCTTTTGTACCGTTTGAATGTGACTTAAAAAGTCGCTCTACTTCTGAACTTTTAAAGTAGCCATGTTTGGATATTTCAGAATCGATAAGAAACTCCATGCTTTTAGCTTTCCATTCGTTTTTAATCCACCGTCCCACAGGAACGCCAAAGCCCATCTTTTTCCTTGTAAAAATTTCCTTGGGCAGATCTTCTTTGAAAGTTTCAATGAGAAGTTTTTTTCTTGAGGTGAGCGTATTTTTGAACCTTATTGGCAGTTTTGCAAGGAACTCGATTACGTCATAATCAAGAAGCGGGCTTCTTACTTCGAGTGATGAAGACATTGATGATATGTCAACTTTGGTCAGAATATCATCAGAAAGATATGAATAAATATCAAGCTCCATGAGTTTTTCGATAGAGTCACAGGAAGTTAAGGATTCGGACAGTTCTTTTAAATGGTTTACAGTTGGATTGATATCAGAGATTTTAAGCCTGTCGCCAAAAATGCTTTGTTTCACATCAACATCAACTTTGTTAAGCATATCAAAATATCTTGAAAGTCCATCTTCTTTCATCAGACTAAATATTCGTCTGGCTTTCCCCTGAAAAGTCCTTTCGTCTCCTGAACTTGATAATATTTTCTCTAAGAAATTTGCAATGAATCTCCTCGTGTTTTGAGGAATAACATCAAGAGCGTGGGCGTATCTGAAAACATTGTATCTATAATATCCTCCGAAAAATTCATCTCCTCCATCACCGCTTAGGGCAACAGTAATATCTTTTCTGGCAAATTCGCTTAGCTGATACGTGGGAATCATTGATGAGTCAGCGAAAGGCTCACCAAAACTTCTGATGATTTTATCAATGACGGAAAAGTCAGATGGGGTGACTTTTTGAACATGATGATTGGTTTTAAAATGTTCGGCGACAATCTGAGCGTAATTACGTTCATCGTATTGGGGGTCGTCAAAACCAATGGTAAAAGTACTTAGATCGCCTTTTAGAAATTCAGACATTAATGAGGTTACAACTGCTGAATCCAGGCCGCCTGAAACAAAACACCCAAGCGGGACTTCTGACATCAGCCTTTTCTGTACGGCTTTTCTCAGGAGCCGTTTAAGCTCAATTTTAGCTTCGGGAAATGAAATATCGATTTTAGTTGAAAAATTCCATTTCCAGTAACGGTTTATACTGATTTTTTTTGATGGGATATCCAGTTCAAGGCAATGCCCTGGCCTGAGTTTAAAAGCCTCCTTGTATATGGTTAGAGGCGCAGGAATGTGTGTAAAACTAAGAAAATCGCTAATGGCTTGAGGATTTAGTTCTTTGCTGAAACTTGGGAAAGAAGACAAAGCCTGAAGCTCACTAGCAAAAATAAAACTGTTATTATTGATTGAGTAAACGAGAGGCTTTTTACCTAATCTGTCTCTTGCCAAAAAGATCTTTTTCCTGTTGTTATCATAAATAGCAAAGGCAAACATCCCATCTAGTTTTTTTACGCAATCAGTGCCGAAAGACTCATACAAATGAACAATCACTTCAGTATCAGAATTGGTTTTGAACTGATGCCCTAACCTGATCAGGCTGTCTTTAAGTGTGAGATAGTTATAAATCTCGCCATTAAATGTAATCCAGATGCTTTCATCTTCGTTAGACAGTGGTTGTTGACCAGTTGCGATATCTATTATCGAAAGCCTTCTGTGAGCAAGCCCAACGCTGCCAATAATTTTGGTGCCGTATCCATCAGGGCCACGGTTTGACATTGTGTTATTTGCCTTTTCGAGAATTGAAGAATCAACATGGTTCTCCGAGAAGTTGACTATTCCGCAAATTCCGCACATATATCTAAGATTGCAAGGTTTGTTGGTGATTCGCAATTATTTCTGTTTAGATTATAATTGAATACATTACGCTTATAAAGTTTTTCAAGGATAAACCACTAAAGAAAGCTTATTTTTGTTATGCCGAAAGAAATAGAAAGAAAATTCTTAGTTAAAAACACTTCATGGATGAATAGGATTTCTCCTACTTATTACTGTCAGGGATATATTCCTACACTGAACAAAGCCACCGTCAGAGTAAGAATTGCTGGAGATAAGGCATATTTATGCTTAAAAAGCATAGTAGTAAATATTTCCAGAAGTGAATTTGAATATCCCATACCCGTAGAAGAGGCTAAGGAAATACTCAATTCACTGTGCGATACGCCAATAATAGAGAAGAACAGGTATAAAGTTCCGATTGGCGGGTTACTTTGGGAAGTAGATATTTTTGAGAAAGAGAATAAAGGATTGATTGTAGCAGAAGTAGAATTAAAGAGCGAAAGCCAACAAATTGATTTACCTGACTGGATTCTCAGGGAAGTTACGGGCAACCCAAGATATTACAATTCAATGCTGGCAAAAAACCCATATTCAAACTGGACTCAAAAAGATAAAGAGTTATGAGACTGATACGGTTTGGCGAATTCAGAAAAGAAAAGCCAGGAATACTTACTTGTGATGGTTTGAGAAAAGACTGTTCTGCTATATTCGATGATTGGAACAGTTTGTTTTTTGCTGATGACGGCGTTGAAAAACTGTCTGAAATAGATATTTCAAAGCTCCCGTCTGTCTCTGAGACTGAAAGATGGGGATCGTGTGTTGCCAGGCCTGGCAAAGTTGTCTGTGTCGGCCTTAATTATTCAGATCATGCAAAAGAAACCAAAGCCAAAATTCCAAACGAGCCTGTTCTTTTTCTTAAGGCATCTAATACAGTCGTAGGCCCTTATGACGATGTTCTTATTCCGAAAAACAGCGTAAGTACAGATTATGAAGTAGAACTGGCGTTAATTATCGGAAAAGAGTGCCGTTATCTTGAATCTGAATCAGAATCTGAAGGGTATATTGCAGGGTACACCATTTCAAACGATGTTTCTGAGCGGGAATTCCAGAAAGAACGGGGAGGCGGGCAATGGACAAAAGGAAAATCCTGCGACACTTTTAATCCTGTCGGCCCTTATATGATAACCAAGGATGAGATATCTGATGTAAATAATCTTTGGATGAAACTGTATGTCAACGGCAAACTTGAGCAGAATGGTAACACCGGAAATATGATATTTAATCCATTTTTCCTGGTTTATCATATATCTCAGTTTATGACGCTTGAGCCTGGCGATATAGTCTCTACAGGCACGCCTTCAGGAGTTGGTATGGGAAAAAATCCTCCTGTATTCTTGAAGAAAGGTGACACAATGGAACTTGAGATACAGCGCCTTGGCAAACAGAGACAAAGGTGTGTTTGAGAAACAGCTTGAGAAAAATTCTCTTTCTGTTATATTTATTCATTATTTAGGCCAATGTAGCTCAGATGGTAGAGCAGGTCATTCGTAATGATCAGGTCAGCGGTTCGATTCCGCTCATTGGCTCCATTAAGATTTTTTTCTCATTTAGTCTAAATTTTTGATAGGGTAAATAATCAATGAAAAACAGTCGGCATTGCATATATCTGATATTTTTGTTAGGGCTATTTTCGGTATCACTTTTCGCTGTCGATTTCGGCCTCTCAAGCTCTGAAAAAGTTCAGATTGAGACCGAAAGTTTTCTGAGGCATTCAGGGTGGACAACAGAGTTTCAAAATAATGGAGTTGTTACTGCATACAAAGACAGTTCAAGCATCAAAGTTACTGTTATTGCGCTCCATAGCGATGATTTGCCTCAGGGAGTAGTGTGCTATATATCAACAAGCGACACGCCAATATACGATAGCCTATCTCAGGACCTTGCCTCTTTCGGATCGCTGTACAACACCGCAATAAATATAATAAGACGATAGCGTTTAAACCCTCCACGATGACTCAGTTCTTCTGACATATTAACTTCTGAGAGGTTTCTCGGAAGCGTACAGAAAAAATCTAATATCATTTATAACTTTGTTTATCGCCTTGACGCTCCAAATGTCACGGCTAAAATGGGTTTATTGCGTAGTTTAAAAAAATAGATCGGGAATTTAGGGAGGTAGTATATCCAATGAATAACTGTGCTGCATGTGCTGATAAAGATACTGATAATATTGTCACAAGTAACGAAAAAATTAAACTTTCTGCTACAGATTGGGGATGGGTTTCAATCAATATAGGCATGGCAGTTGGGGCAGGAATAGTTTTTCTGCCGGTACAGGCAGGGCTTGTGGGGTTGTGGGTCTTTCTAATCTCAATATTTATAGCATACCCGGCCCTTTACCTTTTTCAGAGGCTTTTTATAAATACAATAGCTGATGCCAAGCACTGTCATGACTATCCCTCTGTAATTACTGAGTATTTGAGTAAAAAGTGGGGAATATTCCTGGGCTTTTTATATTTTATAATGATGGTCATATGGCTGTTTGTATATGTACAGACACTTACTAATGACAGTGCTTCGTATCTATACAATTATAAAGTCACGCCGGTACTCTTATCACAAAATGATTTTTATGGTCTTGGTATAATAGTGATCTTGGTTTTTCTTGCCTTTAAAAGCCGAAAATTATTGTTCAGGGTAGCTAAATCTCTATCAATAATAATTATGATAATACTGCTTTTGATAGCATTTTTGATTATTCCCTGGTGGGATTTCAGCCAAATCAAACCTATCGTTTCGGCTCTAGGCACAATGAAAGAAGTGATCATCACGCTGCCTTTTGCTATGACTTCAATTCTGTTTATTCAGTCGCTGTGCCCTATGGTAGTGGCATTGCGCTCGGAAGGGCAGGATATAGAGCATACAAGAAAAAGAGCAATAAAGGTAATGAATACTTCCTTCCTGATAGTAGGAGGAGTAGTGTTCTTTTTTGCATTGTCCTGCACCTTGGCCGTAAGTCATCAGAAAGCGGTTGAAGCTTTCACAAAAAATATTTCATTTATGGCTATTTTGGGTGAACATTTTCCGGGGATTTTGGTGCCTGTGTTGGGTATAGTGCTTACTGTTTTTGCTATAATGACCTCTGCCTTTGGTGTGCTTTTGGGGTTTCATGAGGCTTGCATGGGATTATCAATTAATATCTTTTTTCGCAACAAAACAAGAGAGAAAATTAACCTGAAGAGGCTGTCATTATATGTTATTATTTTTACAGTATTTTTCGCATGGACATCAATTTTATTGAACTTGCCTATAATGTATTTTACAAGTATATGTAGCCCGATTTTCGGAATCATAGGATGTTTTATTCCTGTAATTTTGGTTTACAGAAGCGATAATCTGCGTAAATACAGAGGAATTGTGCCTTTTCTTGTAATAATTACAGGCATCCTATTATGCCTTTCTCCTTTCCTTGCTTTTTTATAGCATAGTGAAATTACGTATACGTGTTTTATGCACAAAAAAAGCGCTGACGCGAACATCAGCGCTTTGAAATTAAGAATACCTATCGACTAAGCTTTTTTCTTGAGTACTCCTGCTTCGACCAATTGGTCTATAAGTTTCTGCATAGTGTTAAACATAGCAAGGAAACCGTCCGGAGGCATAATAATTCTTTGTTTCTCAACCATATCAGGTTCTTTTCCGCTTTCTGATGGTTCGTAACTGATCAAATCAAATCTTACCATTCCTTTTACGAAATGAATTTTACCAATTCCGTCTACATAAATTTCTTCTCTGCAGCTCATAATAACTCCTTGTTTGTTCTTGATTTAACTTTGCTAATTTGTAACAATGTCATTGTTTTTTCAACTTCTTATTTAAAAATACACTAAACTTGGCCTGATACAATAGCATCAAGATAAATATCTGTACTGGTTTTGAATAGTGCATGTTTATCAAGTGTAATGCTATATAGACTTTCTCCATCCGTAATTCCTGCAATCATTGCCAGGTAATCATCTGTTTTATTAAATATCATAGCTGTTTCATCTCCTTCCTGTTCATCACCATCCCCTCCTGTCGTTGTGTCATCGTCATAACGTGTATCATTGGCAGACGCGCGATCAAAGTTTAGAGGTTTGTCGACTTTGTGGTCATACACATTTTCAGTATCAGGATTGAAGACATCTTCCTTGGAGAAATTGACACTTGTCGAATCTCCAAGAAGTTGTGTTGTGCTAGCGTTCATTACTGTTCCATTCAAAGTAACCACTCCGAAATTATAAGTAGGATGAGACGAACTATTAGAAGGTTCGCCTGTAGAATCATCTATTATCGAGGTGATAGTTGCGTCATTCATACCTGACTCTCTTCTTGCTGCTGCCACAGTAAAGCTATTACTTGTATCGGTTACGAGTCCGTCGGTGGCTGTAATGGCATCTGTCCCTGCCTGTGTTACTGTAACGGAAGTTGTGTTTACTCCAGATACAAATGCTGCTGTTGTCGTCGGCGTAATAGTTGTACTTGTATCGCTCAGGGTCGCTGTTCCGGTATAGCCTGCAGCAATGTTTCCGTACTGGTCATAGGCTGTTATGGTTATTGAAAAGGCTGTTCCTGCTGTCTGGCCAGCTATCGTCGTAAAGTCAAAGGCTGCGGCTGCTCCTGCAACTACCGTGATGTCGGCATATCCGGTTTTACCGCCGTATGTTGCGCTTACAGTATAGTCATCGGCCGTAGTGTTGTCAAAAAGTCCGCTGTCGGGGGCAGAAGTTTGAGTCCAGATAAATGAGTCCTTATTGCTAGCAATCAGGTTGCCATACTCGTCATAGGCTGAGGCCGTGAATTGCTTGGTCTCACCTGCTGTAATAGTATCACCGTCCGGCGTTACAGTCACATGATCAACTGCTCCTGCTACTACAGTAAAGACATTACTTGTATCGGTTATGAGTCCGTCGGTGGCTGTAATAGCATCTGTCCCTGCCTGTGTTACCGTAACGGAAGTTGTGTTTACTCCAGATACAAATGCTGCTGTTGTCGTCGGCGTAATAGTTGTACTTGTATCGCTCAGGGTCGCTGTTCCGGTATAGCCTGCAGCAATGTTTCCGTACTGGTCATAAGCTGTTATGGTTATTGAAAAGGCACTACCTGCTGTCTGGCCAGCTATCGTTGTAATTTCAAAATAGTCTAGGCTGGCAGCTTCGCCGCCGGTGAATATTCCCAATTCATTTGCAGCTGTTATAGCAAATGAATGCGTAGATATACTAGCTGCACTAAAACCGCTCCAAACGCCTGATGCATATTCTATTCCTTCGATATCCGCTTCAGTTCCAGTCACATCGCTTGCCAGATAAGTACAGCTTACCGTTGCACTGTAGTTGGTAATTCCTGAGGAACTTATATCCCAGTATCTATTCAGATAGTCAGTTGTGCTTGGGTTATCTGCATATTTATCGGCAGTTACAGATATTTCCACATATGCTCCTGCTGAATATGTCCCTGCAGCGAAACTTATGCTGGCCGGTGAATAAGACGCAGTTGATGTACCTGTGTCATATGTTCCCACTGGAAGACTAAAAGTCCCGCTCGTCCCATCTACATATTTCCTTAGTTTGCCAGTGCCAGTGCTGGCTATCATATTCGTGGAAGAACCTGTTCCGCTGATATTGCCTGTAAACCGGAGCACCATATTGTAATTGCCTAATATAAAAATACCGCTTGTAAGGGTAAGGGCGTTTTCTATTGTGACATCTCCTGTAAGCGTTTTAAGTCCTGCTCCATTTGAAACCAACGAGTAGAAGGTTTCTGCGCTTATTTCCTGATCTGCTCCATCAAGCGTGACAGTATATGCTCCAGGCGTAAAGGTTCCCGAGTTGCTCCAGTTGCCGCTTACTGTTATGTCTCCTGAGAGTTCTAAAACAGCTCCCGATGCTATTGAAACATTATTGTAATCAGTAGCGCTTATAAATTTACCGTCATTTACCAAGAGATTATTTGTTACAGCTAAACTTGTTGAAGTTGACGCATCTACTTCTACAGTGGAAGGGTCTCCTGTATTGGCTATCGTAAGATTATAGAACGTACTGCTTCCGCTGATTGTCTGGTCTGCGTTTCCGTCAAAGGTTACCGTATTGTCATTTGCTGTAAATGTCCCTGAATTGCTCCAGCTGCCACTGACAGTGAATGTGCCGGAAGTAGCGTTGAGGGCAGCTCCTAAAGCTATAGTTACATCGCCATTTATATCCCAGGTGCCTGATGAATTTCCTGAATTGAACGTTCCTGCCGTTACCGTCAGGCCGCCTGTTGTAATGTCATTGCCGTTTGTTACGAAATTGCCGCTGCCTGCTTTTGTCAAAGTGCCGTCTATAGTCACGGCTGAGGAAATTGTAGTTGCTGCGCTTCCGGCATTTACAGTCAATCCTACGGAAGATGTTCCATCAGTAACCCCTCCTGTAAAGGTAATTGCGCTGTTTGTAGTTGTAAATGTTGTCGTATTGCCAGCATCTGTCAAGGTGACAGCACCCGTGTATGTCTGGACTCCTGTAGTTGTTATATTGGCACCGATGGAGGAAGTACCACTAACCGAGAGTGAGGTTAGAGGCGTTGAGCCTACTGTTCCATCAAATTTTGCATTGCCGTAGTCAATTGTTAGCGAATGCGCTCCGCTCACCGTACTCTTAAACCATATAAGATTAAGAGTAACAAAATCGTATGCTGTCAATGAGGCATCGGCTGCCAGCGTAACTGCTCCGGTATATGTCTGAACTCCGGATGTAAATATGTTATTCTCAATCGTTGTTATGCCTGTAATGGAGATTGAGGTCAGCGCCCCTCCTGAACTACCCACTAAACCCGATATCAGAGCATTACCGCCCACGGTCATAGAGTAAGCACCTTCCAATGTCGTTCCGTTGCCAACTTCTAAATTGCCTGAAGTAGAAACATCGCCGCTCAGGGTCTTTGTCCCGCTTCCACTTGTGGTTAGATTGTAATAAGTTCCAGAGACTATGCTCTGATCCCCTATCTCTGCGTAATTTACTGTTCCTGTCCCTTCATTAAAGGTCGCGCTGTTTGTCCATGAACCGGCCCCGGCATTCGCAGAACCGATATTAAGGGTATATGAACTTAAGGCAAATGTCGTTCCAGCGCCTGTATTGAGTGTATTTTCGACTGTAACTGTTCCTTCGAGGGTTTGTGTGCCTGTGCCGGAGGTCGTCAGATTATAAAATGTCTCTGCTCCTATACTTTGCGCGGTACCATAAAAAGCGACAGTCCCTGCTCTTTCGTTAAATGTTCCGTCATCCACCCAGTTGCCTAATATAAATATACCGTAGTTGCTCGCAGAGACATCAAGGGTGGTATCACTGTCTATTGTTAAATCACCAGCACTTAATAGTCTAATAAGACCGCCTAATGTCTTTGTACTGCCAGAATCGCCGCTTATTCTCAGATTATGATAATTATCTGATAATACTGTCTGATCTCCAGCCCTGTCATACCATACTGTCCCGTTATCTGTAGAAAGGGTACCTAAATTTGTTATCGTTGCTCCCCCTAACTTAAGATTCCCGTTATCTGTAAAAGTAATATCTCCGCCAGTAGCATCAAAATCCCCGTTCGCATCGTAGGTACCTGTGCTTATGGTGACCGTACCGTTTATGTCTGATGCTCCTGTAACTGTAAGGGTATGTGCCCCAACTTCTGTCGTTACACCAAAGTCTAACGTAAAAGTATTTGTTACATTAACATCGCAGCCAAGTGTTTTTGTTCCGCTGCCTGATAACTGCAGCGCCTGATATTCTCCAGCCCCTCCTAAATTATCTATTGTTTGGGATGTACCGTCATAGATAAATGTCCCAGTGACCGGAGCACCCGGCAATGATACTGCTCCTGATGCCTGTGTTGTCCCTTGGTTTTCAAACATAATATTAACGGTCAGGTTTACTACATCTAACGTTATGATTGGCTCCATTCTCAGCACATCAGCCTGCAATGTACCGGTTGCTGTATTGGTTCCGTTACCTGTCAGTTGCAGCGCACTGTAAGCATATCCGCCTAGATTATCTATTGCTTGACCTATTCCATTGTAAGTAAATGTTCCGCCGACCGCCGCATCCGGCAGTGATACTGTTCCTAATGCAGATGTTTCTCCATCATTTATAAATGTCGTATTCACTGTCAGGCTTTCTATTTGAAGCATTATTCCGTTATCGACTGTCAGCGTATTAGCCTGCAATGTCCCGGTAGCTGTCTTAGGCCCCGGGCTGGATAGCTGCAGAATATTGTAGGCATTGCCGTTCAGATTGTCTATCTGTACACCCGGGCCAGCATAAACAAATGTTCCGCCGACTGTTGAGTCCGGCAAGGATACTGTTATTTCAGATGTCCGCGTTGTTCCGTTATTAGTAAAAGTTGTACTTACAATCAGGTTTTCCGCTTCAAGGGTAACTCCTAAATCTACTGTCAGCGAATCGGCCTCTAATGTTCCGGTAGCTGTTATTGTCCCGCTGCCTGACAACTGCAGCGCATTGTATCTCACACCAGCTATCATCTGGCCTGCAACGTCATAGGTTATTGTGCCGCTGCCTGCCGTTAATGAAGCTATGGTAATTGAAGTACCTGCAAGGTTCAGAGTCCCATTGTTAGCACTCCCGTCGTCAAAAGAAAGTACACCGTTTACTGTAAATGTCCCTTCGGAATCAACTGATGCTCCGCTTGCTATAAGAAGCGTACCTGTCGCAGCATTAACTACTATTGAACCTTCTGCATCCAGATCGATATCCTCCGTACCATTGGCGATTGTAAGGGTAACACCGTTATCAATTATTATTGATGCCGTGCTGTTAATTGTTGTCTGGTCAATGGTTACATCTGCCGATACTGTCATACTGTTCAATACCGTTATACTTACACTATTGTCGGCATCCGGCGTATCGGTTGCTGCCGCCCAGGTGCTGCCGCCATCTGTAGATACCAACCAATTACTTACTGTATTCCAATTTCCGTCTGCCTGTGTCTTATATGTGCATTCTATAACAGCAAATGTGTTGCTTGTACCTGTTATTGACGAATCTGTAGTGTCGGTAGCTGTCAGAGTATATGTGTCGACAGCTGTTATTGTTATAGTAGGAGAAACTACTCCAGCTACGAATGTATAATCCCCGTATGACATTCCATGTGAATCAGTCAATTCTGCTGTGCCTGTATAATAGGCAGCTGTATCGCCTACAGTATTTATAGCCGTAATGGTAAATGATATAGGATCTCCTGCGATTTGGTCGCCTATTGTCGAAAATTCATAGTGGTCAATGGGAATTTCCTGTGTAAGGAGCTGGTTTGCCTGAGTGTAGTTCCCGACTATTATGTCAAGGTCGCCGTCGTTGTCGACATCGCCCAGCGCTACAGAAGCGGTATTGTAACTGTCGCCTGTCAGTGTTGACGCCGTGAAGATGCCGCCGCCGTCGTTTGTAAGGAGCTGGTTTGCCTGATTGGAGTTCCCGACTATTATGTCAAGGTCGCCGTCGTTGTCGGCATCGCCCAGCGCTACAGAATAGGTATACAGACTGCCGCCGTCAAGATCTGACGCCGTGAAGCCGCCGCCGCCGTTGTTTGTAAGGAGCTGGTTTGCCTTATTGTAGTTCCCGACTATTATGTCAAGGTCGCCGTCGTTGTCGACATCGCCCAGCGCTACAGAAAGGGTAGCGTAACTGCCGCCTGCCAGTGTTGACGCCGTGAAGATGCCGCCGCCGTCGTTTGTAAGGAGCTGGTTTACCTGATTGTCGTTCCCGACTATTATGTCAAGGTCGCCGTCGTTGTCGGCATCGCCCAGCGCTACAGAACGGGTAGCGTAACTGCCGCCGTCAAGATCTGACGTCGTGAAGCCGCCGTTGCCGTCGTTTGTAAGGAGCTGGTTTGCCTGATTGTAGTTCCCGACTATTATGTCAAGGTCGCCGTCGTTGTCAACATCGCCCAGCGCTACAGAACCGGTATTGTAACTGCCGCCTGCCAGTGTTGACGCCGTGAAGATGCCGCCGCCGTTGTTTGTAAGGAGCTGGTTTGCAGCATTGGCGTTCCCGACTATTATGTCAAGGTCGCCGTCGTTGTCGACATCGCCCAGCGCTACAGAATAGGTATCCATACTGCCGCCTGCCAGTGTTGACGCCGTGAAGGTGCCGTTGCCGTTGTTTGTAAGGAGCTGGTTTGCCTGATTGTAGTTCCCGACTATTATGTCAAGGTCGCCGTCGTTGTCGACATCGCCAAGCGCTACAGAATAGGTATTCATAGTGCCGCCGTCAAGTGTCGATGCCACAAAAATTTTCTCAATTGGTACAATAGTGTTTATAAGGAGCTGGTTTGCCTGATTGTTGTTCCCGACTATTATGTCAAGGTCGCCGTCGTTGTCGACATCGCCCAGCGCTACAGAAAGGGTAGGGTAACTGCCGCCGTCAAGATCTGACGCCGTGAAGCTGCCGTTGCCGTCGTTTGTAAGGAGCTGGTTTGCAGCACCGTCGTTCCCGACTATTATGTCAAGGTCGCCGTCGTTGTCGACATCGCCCAGCGCTACAGAAAGGGTAGCGTAACTGTCGCCTGCCAGTGTTGACTCCGTGAAGATGCCGTTGCCGTTGTTTGTAAGGAGCTGGTTTGGCTGATTGTTGTTCCCGACTATTATGTCAAGGTAGCCGTCGTTGTCGACATCGCCAAGCGCTACAGAAAGGGTATTCATACTGCCGCCTGCCAGTGTTGACGCCGTGAAGGTGCCGTTGCCGTTGTTTGTAAGGAGCTGGTTTGCATCATTGGCGTTCCCGACTATTATGTCAAGGTAGCCGTCGTTGTCGACATCGCCAAGCGCTACAGAATAGGTATACAGACTGCCGCCGTCAAGATCTGACGCCGTGAAGGTGCCGTTGCCGTTGTTTGTAAGGAGCTGGTTTGCAGCATTGGCGTTCCCGACTATTATGTCAAGGTAGCCGTCGTTGTCGGCATCGCCCAGCGCTACAGAAAGGGTAGCGTAACTGCCGCCTGCCAGTGTTGACTCCGTGAAGCTGCCGTTGCCGTTGTTTGTAAGGAGCTGGTTTGCAGCACCGTCGTTCCCGACTATTATGTCAAGGTAGCCGTCGTTGTCGACATCGCCAAGCGCTACAGAACGGGTAATGTAACTGCCGCCTGCCAGTGTTGACTCCGTGAAGCTGCCGTTGCCGTTGTTTGTAAGGAGCTGGTTTGGCTGATTGTAGTTCCCGACTATTATGTCAAGGTCGCCGTCGTTGTCGACATCGCCCAGCGCTACAGAAAAGGTATTCATAGTGCCGCCGTCAAGATCTGATACAGTAAAAGATGCGTTCTGTGACATTAGTTCTGTATAATATTTTAAAGCTTCGCTATTAAAATATATATCAGAACTGATGTTGTCAGTTTCCAGTGTCCAGTTACCGCCGTTTTCAGAGTTTCCGGTAGCATCCGTAGAAGCTGCGACATTTACGCCTGCACTGTTTTCGATAGAAGAAATTAATGCTTCTCCGATAACGCCTTCTGCTAAATTACACGCAAGCAGGTCTATTCTTCCGCCTTGTTGAATCATGCTTCCAATATTCTGCCAGAATTCCTGCTGGTCTGTGTCTGAAAGCGTTGAAGAGAGGCTAACTACTTCAGTCCCTGTAAGATAAAATTGATTCTCGCCTAAACCGTGCGTGGCAAAGGCAATAGATGAAGCTTTTTTGCCGTTAAGCGCCGTATTGACCATTGTTGTAAGCCCTGTCAAATCCGTAGTTTCCGGATTATACTCAAGAACAATGACATTATCCTTTGCTGCAGCTGCAAGGTCGTCTACATCTTCAAGGGCAGAAGAAACTAGCAGCACCTTCGGGTTCAAGTCACTATTCGAAATGTGAGCGTAAACATATTCAATGCCGTCAATACTTGAATTTGTTATTGTCAGATCTTCAGAATTATTTACGGAAACAGCTCCTGCTGAAGTGTTAGTTATTATCAGATCATTAATTGTGACGTTGATTTGACTATCCGTTGACCCGTCATCAATTTTCAATGCGGAGTACCCACCATCAAATGCAATAGTTACACCATTGCCCTCTATCGTTACGCCGTCAGTAATAGCAGGCAACGCTCCTGAAATCGTAACCGTATCGCCTGAATCAAGATTAAAAGCGATAGTGTCATCGACAGTGGTTGTAGCATTGGAGGAATTAATAGCCCAGGAAAGAGTATAGTCTGCACCTGTCCCGTCATCTGTAATAGAAGTTACCGTATAAGTCTCGAGGTTATGGTTATAATCGTGGACAGTTATGCTATTTGCTTCAATATTGCCTGTAGTATATTCCAGATCCCAGTCCCCCTGAATGCCTGTAGTATCGGTAGAAGCCGCCACATCAGCGCCTGTCCAATTAGCTATGTCATTAAGAACGCCTTGACCTGCGCTGTCTTTTGCTATGTCGCATCCGTAGAAAAGAATGTCCGCGTCAGAAGTAAGGTGAGACTGCCAGGAGGAAATAGCATCCTTATAATTTTCGATATTATCCGCTGTGATAACATCGTCTCCAAGCATTATCTGAGCATAGTTGCCTTCAGAAACTATCTGTACAGAACTTATATCCTCATGTGTGGATAAATAGTCAGTTATCTGTGCTATCCCGCTTTCAGAAGAGTCAAGGTAAACCACTTCTGCATTTTGATCTAAAGAAGCCACTATCGTATCGGCATCTTTTACTAAAGCATCTATGAATACTACTTCGTGGGAAGATTGTAAATCTGAAATCCCGGAATCTGTTGATAGCAGTTCTGAATTGTCAGGTGTGGCAAGGATGTTTTCGCCGTCGGTTGAAGCATCGTATGTTCCGATTATGGTGTCAATGAAGATCTGGGTTTGGTCGGTACTGCTGTCAGTTGAGGACTGATCGCTGATAGTTGACAAGGAAGACGAGTCTACTGTCGATTGGCTCGTATCTGTGGAGTCAGTATCTCCTGAATTATCCGCGTTGTCAGCGTCGCTAACATCAGGAGTTTGCATTTCAGCAACGACCGCATCGGCTGTTGCTACGGCGGCGGCGCCGTCAAAGAGCACCCTCTGTTCCAGTTCGTATATTGCCATGGTCCCACCTTATTTTAAATTGTAGACTGAAGATTGTAAATTTTTAATTCGCTTTATTTTTTGCTGATTTTATCGACTTTGTAATAATCGCAGTAATCTCATTGGCTTCCGTAAGAAGGGATTCAACGAGATTCTGTTTCATAATCCCTCCATCAATTATCAACTCGAGCCAAAATGCACTTTCGTCTGCTTCTTCCCTGACGATTCCAAGTTTGGCAATGAACTCAGCTTTTGTTCTGCTCCCGCAAGCGGCACGATAGTTCGCGCCGACAGATGTCCCGCTTCTTACCAGTTGGCTTCCTATAGCTTTAGCCACGCTGTTTTTAGGCAGGGCGGAAACAAGTTTTATTATTCTCAGGGCAAACTTCTTTGTCCTTTCTTTCAAATCGCCTGAGTTCATAGCACCTTTTTAAATTTTAGATTGTAAATATTTTAAATATGCAATTTTCAATTACTGATTTAGTTCCTGCACATTGATGTTGTTTTTGTCCTCGTTGTAAAGGGTCTCATCAGTGAGATTTCCCGTAGCTGACGGAGTTACTTCGGCCGAGTCTATAGAGTTGTTGCCTGCGTTTTTCTGAGCTTCTATATCTATATTGCCTTGTGTCGACGGGGTGTATTCTTCGGGCGTAATCAAATTACCTGTCATATTCTGAGTCATCTCAAGGTTAAGAGTGCTTTCATAGGATTTGTCAGAAGCCATCTTGTCCATGGCATCGCTATACTTCTTGATGCTGCTTGAATATTCGGCAAATGAATTCTCGGCATCTGTTTTGCTCTTTTCCAGTTCGGCTGCCTCTTTTTCTATTTCTGCTTTTTGGGCTTCAAGTTTGCCGAGTTCTTCATTATATGAGGCCAAATCTTCTTTCTTGTCTGCTATGTCGCTTTCACTAGATTCATCTGCCGGTGCCATTGCAAGTTCGCTTTCAAGAGCATTTATCTGCTTCTTAAGATTGTCTATTTCTCCCTGAACCGGAACTATTTCAGCTTTCTTGTTCTCTATGTCTGAGGCAATTGCAGTTGTATCCTTGCCGCTGTCCTGCTGCATTTCGGCAAGGTTTGCCTCCATTCTCTTCTTGATGTCAAGCAGTGTGTTTTTATTAAGGTTTTCCACTCCTATGGAATTGAGCACGCGGTAGTAGGCCAGATAGTAGTTGCCTAACGCCTGGGCTCTTTCGATAGCAGCGCCTACTGCTTCCATTTTGATTCTGGTAAGCTCAAACGGAGATACGTTTTTGGCTCCGGCTGACTGCCTTGACAAATATTCCACATGGTCACGGTATATCTGGTATTTCTTATCGTACAACTCGAATCTTTCCTTCTCTTCCTGCAAGCTCGCGTGAGCTATTCTTACCTGCGATATTATTCCTACGGAGAGTGCCAGGGACTGAGCGTCTATCTGGTCTGCCTGGGCATCAAGGGCTCTGTATTCTGCTATCTTTTCCGGCAATTTAAGAAGATTGTAGGCAGCTCTGGCCCCGATTTCCCACCAGGTCCTGTTATACAAATATACGTTAGAATCGCCTGTGAAGTCCACAAATGCCTGCACGTTGGGGAACATCATAAGTATCTTTTTGCGAGCTTCCACATTGGTAACATGCTGCTGTATGTCAAGCTGGTAGAGTTCAGGCCTTTCAAACAACGCTATCTCTTCAAGTAAGTCAACATCAGGCGTACTCAAAGTAGTCATTCTGTCTATGATAGAAGTATCGACTTTTATTTCGTTTGTCGGGTAATATCCCATCAACGACCTGAGCTGTATGCTGGAATTCTCATAGTCCCTGCGGTATTCCCTGAGCTGGAGCTTCAGGTTGATGAACTTCTTCTCTTCGACAAGCGCGTCGGACTTGGATATGCCTCTGGATGTTGTTATGTTGTTAAGCGCTGTTTCCGTAGACTCGCATTCCTTTAGCATGGCTTCAACTTTTTCCATCTCGTACTGGGCTGAGGCCACCCTCAAATAGGCGCCCGTTACATCAAGGATAAGATTCTGAGCCGCCCTGCGCTGTTCTTCTCCTGAAAGCAGAAGTTTGTCCTGAGTCTGAACAGAGTTAAAATATGCCAGACCAAAATCTATTACGCTGAACAACATTTCGACCTTGACCCTGTTTTCATATTGTTGTGAACTGTAGCTGTACTCCAAACTCTGCTGGCCTGTGGCTATCCCTTCACTCTTGGCCCCGGGCTCGTTGTTCCTGTAATCCATACCATCGCTTACTATCAGGTCGGGCAGCATTCCCAGCATAGCGGCGGTCCTTCTTTCGTTATCAACGGTTTGCTGTATAGAATATACCTTCATGTCAAGGTTGTTTTTCAGCGCTAGGTCTATGCAGTAAGGCAAGGACAGCGGCTTCGTCGTGGGAAGATCGTTCCCTTTTAACTTCTTGAACGCTTCATCTACTTTCTTAATTCGGGCCGCTTTGTACTCGTCGGCTGTTTGACAGCCGGCGAGCAATGCAACGCATGCAACAATTGCAAAAAATAAACTCTTTCTCATAGTCTAAATGTCTCCTTATAATTTTTTATAAATTTACATATTTTGTATATTATCCACAGAATAATGGGGTTTGTGAAATACAAAATTCATATTAATTGCTATCTGTTTTTTCGATACAGTGGAGTAATAGCAAGGGCAAGGCTCATAAGAAATACGAACTTGGCGACAAGTTAAATGCAGTACTGTCGGCATGCAGGGGCAACTTCAGGAAATTACTCAGGGCAATAGCCCTATTTTTTGTTTTCGTTTTAAAATGGCTGATTTTGCATTTTGGACAGAAGAAAAACACTCTGAAATACTAACTCTTGGCTTTCGGAGTGTTTATAATCTTTAGGCGAAATCAGGAAAACATGGTTTTTCAAGATCGACTAATCTATTAAATCAGCCGCGATACTTAATGGTCACTGAACAATTTAAAGAGTTTTACGGGGAATTATCATTCTTTCCGTTTCAGCAAGCCGTTATGGAAAATCTGGTTCTGAGAAACAGTTGTTTGCTAAAATAAGTTAGTGTTCTACTAAACTTTTGTGCCCATCAGAGGGTGAATAATCTCTTCAGGAAAATATTTTCTCTTTACATAATCGTCTATGGCTTCTGCCACTATCTTGGAATGTTTCACTGCAAGTACGACCGTCTGGGCACCAGTGACCACATCTCCTGAGCCGAAAACGCCTTCCTTTGTGGTTTGGCCATCAGTATTGACCTTGAGAAGCCCGTCCTTTTGCGTATCAATGCCATGAGTAGTAGAGAGTATGACGCTTCTCGGCCCCTGGCTTATAGCAAGGATCGTTGAATCAGCCTCAAATAACTCTTCACTGCCATCTATTTCGATTAATACTTTCTGCCCTTGTGCATCAATGCTGTATTGGGTCTTTCTGTAGATTACGCCTTTGTCAACAAATTCTATAGGGGTTTTGAAATACTCAAATTTCACGCCGTCAAGTCTTGCGTATTCTGTTTCATATTTCCTTGCGGTGATTTCGTCTTCGCCTTTCCTGTACATTATGGTAACATCCTTTACTCCTTGTCTGATCGCAGTCCTTGCTACATCCATAGCCACATTGCCTGCGCCGATTACGCATACATTGTCTCCCAGAACATAAGAATCAGGATTTTTAAGGTAATCTATAGCGAAATGCACATTACCAAGGGATTCACCCTTAAGCCCCGTTTTGTTTGGTTTCCACGTACCTGTACCAATAAATATAGCTTTATAGCCATCCCTGAAAAGTTCTTCAAGAGTCAGGTTCACACCTATCAGGGTATTAGGCCTTATTTTAATACCATAGGCAAGCATCATGCTTTTTAACCTTTCAAGGAATGACTTAGGAAGCCTGAAATCAGGAATACCATAATAAAGCACTCCCCCTATCTGGTCATGTGCTTCAAATATAGTCACATCATACCCTTTTGATGCAAGGATAAAACTTATCGTGATGCCTGCCGGGCCAGATCCTATTATTGCTATTTTCTTATTGGGATTGCTCTTAGGTCTTGCCTTTTTTATGTTGAGGTAATAATCTGAAATGTAATGTTCAACGGCACTAAAATATATTGGTGTCCCTTTTTTGCCAAGAATACAATTCCCCTCACATTGAAGTTCATGCGGGCACACCATAGCACATATTATAGATAGCGGATTGTTTGCAAAAAGCGTCTCGCCGGCCCCTTTAATATTACCTTCAAGAAGCCTCTTTATGACTTCAGGTATAGGAGTTGCTACAGGGCATCCTTCTTTACATTTAGGGACTTTGCACTGAAGGCATCTCCTTGCATCTTCTATTACATGTTTCCCCATTTTTCTTCTCCCTGGATGTTAGTTAAAATCCTTTTTGAATGTTGGGTTCTGGTTCTGCTTCGTTCCCCACACTATGCTTGAAGGGTTACTGTTGAGATTATTGCAAAGCGTCGTGATTTGCGCAGCCATCTGGTCAATATTGTTTGAAGTTTCAATCAGTGCATTGCTCAATTCCCGAACATCAAGAGCATTCATTGATGTTTTCATCTCTCTGGCCAGTTCGCTTATTGCATTAAGATCATTATTAAGGTTGTTTATTGCTTCGCTGAAATTGATTTCAGACAGATTGTAGATTATGTCAGATATGTTATCTATTGCCGTTTCTACATGGCTAGAAACAGAAGGCACATAATAAATATCCTCTCCTTTAAAATCTATCTGTAAATTTTCCCGTTTGCCGGTATTTGGCAAATAGACGAGACTGACATATTTATCTCCTGTTATGCCCCTGAACCTAAGAGCACACCTTAATCCATCGTCAACCTCTTTTTGCATGGTAACATCCTGAGTTTCTTTATTCAGGATGAGTTCAAGAAAATGCGATTTCATCTTTTTTTCTATTCGTCCGAGATAAAGATCCATCTGCACTTCTATGCTGCCATCATTACATATATACAAATCGGTAACCTGTCCAAAATCCACTCCATAATATTTAACGGGCGAACCAATACCAATACCTTGAATATCATCAGTAAAAACAGAATAAATCTTAACCTTCTCTATAAAAAATTGAGATAGACCAAAGAAGAAAATCCCTGCGAGGACAAGAAGAGACCCGAGGGTTATAAAAACACCCAATTTAACCTTATTAGCTTCTATCATAATAAACAAAACCCTATTTAAATTTTCTGGATAAGCCGTCCCTCTCAAGGAATCTTTTTACCCACTCATTTTTTGTAGTTTTCAGAATTGTTTTGAGTTTGTCCATCTCTGCTATACCCATTAACTTCTTCTCAAGAATTATAGTCCTGTCAGAAATCGAATAGGCACTGTCAAGTTCATGGGAAACTATAACAACAGTAACATTAAGCTCTCTTCCTACCTTAAGAATAAGCCTGTCCAGCCCCGCTGAAGAAACAGGATCCAATCCGGAAGATGGCTCATCGAAAAAAAGAATTTTGGGGTCTAATGCCATCGCTCTTGCAAGCCCCGCTCTTTTCCTCATCCCGCCGCTAAGTTCAGAGGGATAATAGTCTATATATTCTTCCAAGCCTACCTGAGAAAGCTTTTTCAATACAGTCTTTCTTCTCTCTCTTCTGCTCATAGTCGTGTATTCCTCAAGAAGCAGAGCTATATTTTCTCCTATGGATAAAGACTTGAGCAGAGCACCGTCCTGAAAAGTTACCCCCATAGTTCTCTGAATTTCCATTTTTTTTTCCAGAAAAACAGCATTGAGGTCCTCTCCATTGATAAGTATCTGGCCGGAGCAAGGCTTATGCAGGCCTATCAGGTTCTTAAGCAAAGTTGTTTTTCCGCAACCTGAACCACCCATAATAAACAGTATCTCGCCTTCATTTACTGAAAAATTAACATCTTTAAGGATTACTCTTCCTTCATACCCGACAACAAGATTTTTAACCTCTATGACCTTTCTCACAGCAGCGTCCCTCTTTGAAACATACAGAAAATCAGGGTAATTATCGTATCTGCCACGGCAAGAAGGAATATGCTTGTGACTATCGCTGATGTGGCACTTCTGCCTACGCTTTGTGAATCATTTTTTGTTTGAAGCCCTCTGAAACATCCTACGCACGCAATAATTGCTCCGAAAACTAAACTTTTCACTATACTCTGCATAAAATCAGTTATCGTAAGAGATTTAAGAACTGTATTTATGCTTTCAGGGATCGAAACTTTAATCTGAACATAGTTGACAAATATACCTCCTATAACAGCAGAAACATTACCTGCTATTGTCAATATTGGCATAACTACTACCATTGCAATGATTTTGGGAACCACTAAAAATCTGCTAATGTCAAATCCCATCACCGTCATGGCATCAATTTCCTCGGTTACTTTCATAGTCCCGATTTCAGCTGCAAAGGCCGACCCTGCCCTGCCTGTGGCAACAATAGCCGACATTATCGGCCCCAGTTCCTTAAACACAGAAAATACCACTAAATCAAGAACCATAAACCTTGCCCCCATTTGTTCCAACTGGACAACTCCCTGGAGAGCAAGAACAAAGCCGACAAGAAATCCCACTACGCATATTATCGGGATAGCATCGCTGCCGCAGTTGTCCATGTAGTACAAAGTCTCTTTCCATCTGACTTTGCTGGGATGGCGCACAGCGTATGCAAACGCAATTGTGGTTTCTCCGATGAACAAAAATCCGGCAATGCAATCCTTGTACGTTTTATACCCAAAATTGCCTACGTTTTTAAAAAAACCTGAAGAGTCATAGTTCATTTGCCAGAGTCCCTATCATTTATTCTGAAGTGCTCTCTCGTTGTTTATAACGTCTTTCAACTCGCTTACCTGAGCGCAAAATAATTTCAGAAAATCTGATGCTGACAAAGACATTGCTGAGGCAAAAGCAGCCGGAGTTCTTTCTTTGAAACTCTGTTCAAAAACTCTGTTTTGAACCAAAAGAGTCCTTCCCTGGAATTTTATTCTATAATTCACAGCAAGGATAACTTTATTATTTCGCAGATCTATATCGAAATCCGTGACAGATGCATTGAGAACCATAGACAAAGGCTCTGGAGCATCCAATATTTGTCCAGAATTCGGGTTTATCGCCCTTCTGAAATAAGTGGTAAGCAGACTGTTCGGTGGAGCAGTCCATTGGTTATATAAATCAAAATCTACCTGATTTTCTCCGATTCGATACAACATTTCTGAACTAACTTCGGAATAATTGGAAAAAGGGACAATGTCCAGATACACACCTTGTATCTGAATTGATTCAGGCTTTCCCAAATCATAATAGTTCACATAGTCAGATTTATTTCTTGTAACACATGATGAAATTGCAAAGACGGAAAAGAGTAATAGTACGGCATTTATAAATAGTTTCAGATTGGATTGGGGGATTGTTTGCATATTTCTCCTAGTACATGGACTGTGAATTATATTCTATTGCCTGCTGAGTATATCTAACTAAAAAAGAATCTTCAAGATACTATCCAGCGTAACGTTATGAGATACTCGTTTATTATGCAATACACCTGCTCTGCAACAGCCCGCATCAGAGACCATCTACATTACCTGCAAGCCAACTAAAATAAAAAAATGGCGCCCTGAATGGACACCACTTAGAGTATGTTTACCTGAATTTAGAATTTATGAGCATTTAAAGTAGCAAGAATATAAACATCACGTGAATTTGTCACTACAACAGATGTAACATATTTGCCTATATCATAAACTGTTTTAGATTCATCAAACTGCCAAGCTTTAACTGTTTTATCTGCAATCACAATAGCATCTGCACTGCTAATTGAAGCACCTGCAGATACATCGCTTGGTGAATAAACAATTTCTCCGCTCTTCAACAAGATTATATACAAATCTTTAAAATAAACTTTATCGTTTTCAGGAAGGTTTTTCACTTCGCTGATATTTCCCATGTTTTCAATTATGCTTTGCACTTTGGCGAACAATAAATCATAGTTGTTCGCCTTATGGCTTCCGGCAAAGCTGGAAATTGATAATGCAATCAAACCTATGGCCAAAAAATTTTTCATAATACAGGATTTCATAGTTCCCTCTTTTTTAAAATTGTTTTTTTATTGTAACTGTCAAATGGTTATAATATTGACCTCATTTGTTTTGAAGACGGCTTATTTCTTCATATGCCTTAGAGTAGCCTAGCTGCCCTGCTCTGCTCAAATCTTCTAAAGCGCCTGCCTTATTGCCTAACTTCTCCTTGGCTGACCCCCTCAAAAAATAATAAAGGGCATTTTCAGGATCCAGTTCCAAAGCTTTGGAATAATCATTTATGGCTCCCGTATAATCTTCAATTTCATATTTGGCATCACCTCTTCCCCTGAACGCTGCTCCCAGGGACATATCCGCTTTCCTTTGAAGCAATTCTATAGCATTGGTGTAATCTTGTATTGCTCCTTTTCCATCCCCCGTTTTAACCTTAGCACCCCCCATACTCAAATAGGCCTGAGCGTCTTTAGGATTCAATTCTATTGCTTTATTAAAATCCCGTATAGCAGCCTCATTATCATCAAGCATCAGTTCAGCACTTCCTCTGCTTACATAATACTGTGCATCTCTTGGATTTATCTTTATAGCTGTATTGAAGTCTGATATAGCCTTTCTGCAATCACCGGACTTTACCCTAGAGACCCCTCTGCTATAATAAGTTGTCGGATTATTTGGATCTAAAGATGAAGATTTTGTATAGTCTTGTATAGCTCCTGTATAATCGCCTGCCTGAGCCTTGGCAAAACCGCTTACATAGTACGCATTGGGATCTGCCCCTTTATCAATCCTAGGTGCCATTGAGCATGATGTCATTAAAATCACACACGCTGCTAGAATCGGCACTGTTAAAAAATGTTTTGCCATTGGGTACCGCCGCCTTTGTTAATAATTATCACAACAATCTTTTTTTGATTTTAATAATTATTAAAAAAATAACAACACTTAATTGTTTGAGTTTTTGGCTTTTTAAGGTTAAATATGGTATAGAATATCAGCTATTTATGTTTCTGCTCTTTAATTTTAAAAGGGGGAATTATGATCGAATTGGGAATTGAGAATTATAAGAAGCTTTCTACTCTGTTAGGCGCAGTTCCTTTTAATACCCTTTTCGCCAAAGTGGTTATCGAAGGCAAAATAAACGGAAGAGTATTTGCAGATAATGAAAGCAATCCGTCCGTCGGTTTGATTGTCCACAGTTACGGAATGGCCCTCCTTTTCGGGAATACGCAAAACAGCTCTTTCAATGACAAACTTGTATCTTTTCTAAAAAATGACTCTCTGAACAGCACTACGGCAAAATGGCTTCTTATCTCGCCTAATGACTGGAAAAGCAAACTTTCTCTTTTACTTAATAAAAGTCTTATTGACGCAAATGGCCTGCCGGAAGATGAGCATCTCCAGAAACTAAAACAGTCTCATATACTGCTGTCCGAAAGAGTAAATTTTAAATTTGATATGAAATCATTTAGGGACAATGGCAACATCCCTGAAGGTTTCGAACTAAAGCGAATTGATAAGGAAATTTACAGGAAAATTTCAGGCACTGTTGTGCCTCATTTTTTCTGGAATAATGAAGATGACTTTCTGAAAAATGCCATAGGTTTCTCCTTGCTTTGTGATGGAGAGGTTGTAAGCAGTTGCTTTGCTTCTTTTATCGTTAGAAACAAACTGGAACTCGGCATTGAGACAAGCCTGAAATTCAGAAAGGGCGGCTACGCCGTTTACCCTGCCCGTGCTTTGATATCGTATTGCCTTTTGAATGGATATGAATCGATATGGGCATGTAGAAAGGAGAACGTGGGATCATTCAAGCTGGCTGAAAAATTAGGGTTTTTCCCATCCACTTATCATCCATACTACATTCTGCCCATTCAGACTATATAGAGTATCAAATATAATAGGTTAGATGCGACAGATGAATATGTTCACAAAAAGAAGTATATCTATTTCCCTTGCTCTGTCTACTGCAGGAAAATCCCGAGAATCTGGTAATCAGATAAGAAACCTTAAATCCTAAGCTTATCCTTTAAAGGTGTTTTAATAATCGTTTTACCCATTATAATCGAAAAAAGGAAACTATCACAGGAAGGAATCAAAAATGAAAACAATTATAAAAACCCAATTGACTTTCACTCTCGTATTTTTTGCCCTGTTTTTCTCTATTTCTTCTGATGGATGTACAGGGATCAAATTGACAGCAAAAGACGGTTCTGTCGTATTTGCACGAACTCTTGAATTCGCAAACAACCTTCACTCTGAGATACTTCTCATCCCCAGAGGAATGGATTTCCAGGGAATGACTAATGATGGTTCAAATGGCCTTAAATGGACAACAAAATACGCTTGTGTAGGAGCTAATTTCGAAGGTGAACCGTATTTATTGGACGGACTTAATGAAAAAGGGCTTGCTGTCGGGATATTTTATTTTCCTGGATACGCTGATTACCAGGCTATTGGGTCAGAAGACTTGAATAAAACACTAAATGAGTGGCAGCTGCCAAATTGGATTTTAGGCAATTTTGAAACAATCTCAGAAGTAAAAACAGCTTTGAAAGACGTAAAAGTCGTCAGCGCTATCTTTAAAAAATGGGGATTTGTCCTTCCGATGCATTACATAGTAAGCGATACAAAAGGTGACGCTATAGTAATAGAATATGTCAATGGGGAACTTAATATTTATGACAATCCCCTTGGCGTGATTACAAACTCACCTACCTTTGACTGGCATATCACTAATATTAGGAACTATTTGAATCTATCGGCTAATGATGTAAACAAGAAAGAGTTTGCCGGAGAAACGTTTACTCCATTTGGACAAGGTTCAGGGCTTTTCGGAATCCCGGGAGATTTTACTCCTCCATCAAGATTTATCAGAGCTCTGTTTTTCAGTCTCTCTTCCATAGACACTAATACTTCTGAAGAAACGATATTGCAGGCTTTCCATATACTGAACAGCTTTGATATTCCCAAAGGTTCTGTCAGAGAATCCAGCGGCAGCGTAGCTGAGTGTGACTATACACAATGGACTGCTGCAAAAGACTTATCAGGGAAAAAATATTACTTTATTACTGAAGGTAATGCCAGAAAGAGAGTCGTGGATCTTTTAAAATGCGATCTTGATGCAAAAACAATCAAGAAAATTAATATGGAGTCTCCTGAAGACTTTTTAGACATCACAAATGAGTTGAAATAAAGCGGACAAGGGGGCGTTTTTATTTAATGCGCTCCCAGTATTCTGTCCTTCCGACAAGAGAAATTCCTTTGTACCCTCTGAGCTTGAGCTTTGCTCCATCGTCAATTATTTCTATTGAACACTTATAAACCTCTCCGTTATTTGGATCGGTAATTGTGCCGCCTCGATATTCATCTCCGTCTGGGACAAGGCCTTTAAGTATAATTAACCCTACAATAGGTTCATTCTTCTCTTTACCTTTGCCTTTCTCAAAAACTTTGCCCTGATCTTCCGGCTGAAGCAGTTTAGTTATTTTTCCATAAAATTTACCATCAGTTTCATATATCTTCACAATAGCTTTTTCTTTTCCAGTCTCATCATCAATTGTTTTCCATTCCCCGATCAGAATTGAAGAGGCTTTCCCAGAAACATCAACAACCTGCTCTGTTTTACATGAATTAAAGAATAAAAAAGTTGTTGCCAAGGCTAAAAAATAAATAGTTTTACATGATAGGGTTTTCATTCTGCGTCAACATCCATTTAAGTATTTTGTCTTCTGATATGATCAACAATTGTTATTGCTGCCATTGCTTCGACTACAGGAACCATGCGGGGACAAATACAAGGGTCATGACGGCCTGAAATATTGCATAGTGCATCTTTCCCTGCAATGTCTATTGTCATTTGCGCCTGTGAAATAGATGGGGTAGGCTTGATTGCGAGCCTGAACATTATATCCTGTCCTGTTGATATTCCCCCGAGGATTCCGCCGCTATTGTTTGACAAAAAACCTTCTGAAGACATCTGATCATTATTATCTAGTCCTGTCATGTCGGCACACCCGAAACCAATCCCGAATTCTATCCCTTTTATTGAGGGTATTGACATCATGGCTTTTGCCAAATCTGCATTCAGTTTATCGAATACCGGTTCGCCTATCCCTGCCGGAACTCCTTTGATAACGCATTCGACTATGCCTCCCGCAGAATTTCCTTCAGATTTCAACTGTAGAATTTTCTGTTTCATAGCTCCGGCTGTTTCGCAATCGGGCGCTCTCATATAGTTTTTATCAATCTCAGACAAATCCACTTTTTTGCATTCTATTCCGGCTGCTTTTATTACATAGGCACAAATAGTTATGTTACTTTTCAGTAGGATTTTTCTGGCAATGGCTCCCGCAGCTACTCTTGAAATGGTTTCTCTTCCTGACGACCTTCCTCCACCACGATAGTCACGAACTCCATACTTTTTGAAATATGTGTAATCAGCATGGCCGGGCCGGAATATTTCTTTCAGGTTTTCGTACGATGAAGAATTTTGATCTTCATTAAAGACGACTAAAGCTATGGGCGTGCCAGTTGTCTTACCTTGAAAAACGCCTGAGAGTATCTGCACTTTATCAGACTCTTTACGAGATGTGACAAGTTCCGAAGTCCCGGGTTTACGTTTATCTAAATCCTTTTGTATATCTTCAGCAGAAAGTTCCAATCCGGCTTCAACTCCGTCAATTATTGCCCCCAAAGCCTTTCCATGAGACTCGCCGAAAGTAGTAACTTTAAAAAGAGTTCCAAACGAATTTCCAGACACTTAGCCAACTCCAAATTTATTTTTGATTTAAAATCCCGCCTGCAATGATAATTTCCACATTCTCACTGTTTAGAGAATGATGAAGCAGCAAATCCAAAGTCTTTCCATTTATCTTTACGACTTTGGCAATTACTTTATTTCCCGAGCGCAACTGAGTTGCTGCATCATTAATGATAACAGAGTCATTTTCATCAATTTTAGCGTAATCTGCCTTGTCTGCAAAAAAGAGGGGTATTATCCCAAAGTTAATAAGATTGGCAGTATGAATCCTTTCCATCGAAACTGCTATTACAACTTTAACGCCCAGATACATCGGACATATTGCCGCATGCTCTCTTGACGATCCTTGTCCATAGCTTTCTTCGGCGATTATTATACCGTGATGCCCCGCCTTTTTGGCATCTTCAGCTTTTTGGGCAAAGGTAGGATGCCCATCTTTATTGAAACATTCAAAGACGACCTCTGAGTACGCAGGAATATTGCTTCTAAGTTTGAGATGTTTTCCTGCAGGCATAATATGATCTGTAGTAATTTTGCTTCCGACTTTAATTAGAACCATACCATCAATATTTTTAGGAAGGGCACTGTTTAACGGAGGATTTCCGAGAGTAGGTTTCCTGATAATTGCTACTTCCCTCGCGTCATCCGGAGAAACCGGATGTATAATCATATTGTCATTAATAAGGAACTTGTCGGGGATTTTCAATTCAGGCATTTCTATTGCCAAACTTCTGGGGTCCGTAATTTCCCCTGTCAAAGCCGATGCTGCAGCTACCGCAGGACTGACCAGATATGCCTTGTCATTTTTGGTGCCGGTCCTTCCTGCAAAATTGCGATTAAATGTTCTTAGTGAAACTGAGCCATCTGCCGGACTCATCCCCTGTCCTATGCAAGGGCCGCAGGCTGACTCTAGAATTCTTGCCCCTGCTGCTATTATCGGGGCAAGCACACCGTTTCTGGCAGCCATTTCAAAAACCTGTTTGCTTCCTGGAGCTACAGATAATGAAACATTGTCATTAATCTTTTTGCCCTCAAGCATCTTTGAAATAAGACAGATATCCAAATATGAACTATTTGTACACGAACCTATGATAATCTGATTGGCTTTTATCCCTTTTAAATCACTGATTTTTTTAATGTTATCAGGGCTTGAAGGACAAGCAGCAAGAGGTTCAAGGACATTCAAATCTATCTCAATGATATTGTCATATTGAACATCATTGTCTGCTACGATTTCCTTCCAGTCTTCCGACCTTCCCTGAGCCATTAGGAATTGTCTAGTGGTCTCATCTGAAGGAAAAATAGAAGTCGTCACGCCCAACTCCGCTCCCATATTGGTTATCGTCGCCCTTTCAGGTACAGAAAGAGTACTTACGCCATTACCAAAATATTCTGCTACAGCGCCTACATTCCCCTTGGTAGTCAATGTTTCCAGCACTTTAAGAATAACGTCTTTGGCTGAAACAAAATCCTGAAGTTTTCCTGATAGTTTTATTCCAATAATTTTTGGATAAGATAATCTAAAAGGCTTCCCTGCCATTGCCAAAGCCACATCAAGCCCTCCTGCCCCGATAGCAAGCATGCCTATGCCTCCATTGGTCGGCGTGTGAGAGTCCGAACCAAGAAGGGTCTTACCAGGCACACCGAAACGTTCAAGATGAACTTGATGGCATATTCCATTGCCCGGCCTTGAAAAACAAACCCCTTTTGATGCGGCAACAGTTTGAAGGTAAAGATGATCATTGCTGTTTTCCGATCCGTTCTGCTGAGTGTTGTGGTCAACATATGATACAGACAATTCAGTTTTCACCCGATCAATATTCATGGCCTCAAGTTCAAGATAAGCCATTGTCCCTGTGGCATCTTGGGTCAATGTCTGATCTATTCTTATTGCTATATCGGAACCTGATATTTGTTCACCGCTTATAATGTGTTTTGCTAAAATTTTTTGTGTTACAGTACCTTTAGCCATTTTGATATTCCTTTGGTCTTAGTAGTATCCTTATCAGTAAGTGAATTATTTATTCTTATTGAGGAATTTCCAGGCATAAATAGCAAGCCCGATGGTAGGGAGGGTCCCCGCAATATACGGAGGGATAATGCCTCTATTGCCGAGAATTTGAAATAACTGCGAAATCGTCAGGTAAACTATTATCACTGATACAGCAGAAATGACTGATACCATTATACCTTTCCTCAGGTTTTTACCTGCTATAGGGACTGCCACCATAACGGAAAGAAGACAAACCCATGGAAACGAAAACCTAGTCGCCAATTCGGTCATCAGGGTGTTCTTTGAGAGAGGATCCAGCTCTTTTGAAAGAGCAAGCCTTCTTAATATATCACTTGTAGTTATCTCATTAGGATCTTTTATCGTATTGATGATATCTTCAGGATCTTCGACAAAATTCCCAAGAAGTTTAAAATCAGGGTTATTCTTATCTAAAACCGCTACTTTGGTAGTCACAGGCACTATAAAGGTTTGTTTTGTGTCGTTTTTCTGTTTGTTAGTATCATCTGTCAATGTAATATCTTTATATTTGACGATTGTAGCATCAAAAAATTTCCATCCATCCTTCTCAGAATAAGTTGCTTTTGGTGCATATAACTCAAGTTGGAGCCCTGCTTTCGGATCATATTTTTTTAAGTTCACATCATTGAGATCATTCATATTCTCAAAGGATTTCACCAACCAGGTTCTCTCATTGTCAGGGCTTCTGTACATCAACATGCTCGTAAGCTTCCTGAAATAATCGGGATTGCCTATAGACTTGACTATTATTTGAGCCTCCATATTGCATTTTGGAACCAAACTCTCATTAAACCAATAGTTTACCCCTGTCACCATTAATGCTATGACATATATTGAGGCACCGCACCTCACCAATGAAATCCCTGATGCTCTCATTGCGGTGATTTCATTGTTCATTCCCATTTTGGCCATTGTGTAAAGACACGCAAGCATAAGCGACAAAGGCAAAACAAATAGAACATCTCCGGGCTGTTTTAAAATGAAATATTTTACAGCACCCCAAACTGTTGCCTCAGGTGAAAGGAAGTCTCCCAGGTTATTAATAAGATCGCCTATAAGAAAAAGCATGCAGAAAGCCATCATGCAGCAAGCATAAATAATCAGAAACTCTTTTAAAATATAGAAATCTATCACAGGGAGAAAAGTAAACTTTCTTGAAACTTTCGTTTCAAATATCTGATCGAATTTTGTACTGGATTTTACCTTAGCCATTATTTTTATGATTCTTGTTTTAGTTTAAAAATATTTTTAAAGATACTTCTTCCACGCAAATGAACAAGCGTAGCCAATGGATTCTAGTATTGAACAGGCCTAAAAACAGCGTCTCCTTTTACAAAATCTATTTTTTCGAGCTGAACAAATACCGTATCTCCCGGTTTATAGTTTGACGAACCTCTCTGAGCGGTAAGCTTACCTTTGGTTTTTCTGAAATCACCTTTCATGTATTTAACCGGCACGCACCCTGAAATGCCAAGCGACAATATATCTACAAATATATAAGTTGAGGCAATATGCCTTATCACAGATTCGTATATCTCCAGCTTGTCCTCCATCATAAGTTTATTTAAGTAATGAAGTTTAAGCCTGTCGTTTGCGGCGAAATAAGCATTATCTGTATTTTTTTCTTTCTCGGTGCAATCCAGTGCAGCTCTGGACATCTCCTCTTCTGCCCTAACTTTGCCGTTTGTGTCAAAATCCCAAAGCTGTTGGTGAGTAGTAAGGTCTGAGTATCTTCTTATCGGGCTTGTGAAATGGGAGTAAAGGCCTTTACCCAAACCATAATGAATCGAAGGTTTTTCAGAGTAAATAGCCCTGTTTAAAGCCCTTAAAAAGGCTGAAACTATAATTTCTTCATAACTTTTATCGCGGATCCGTTCCAGAAAAGCCTTACAAGCGACTCTGCCTGATGCCAAATCGCCTGTACTTATTTTGAAGACATCCGCTACAAAATTTGAAAACTCTTCCAGTTTCTCTTCCTCTGGTTCAGGATGAACTCTGTAAATCCCGGGAATCTTTTTATTGGTGAGTTCTTTTGCCACGACTGAATTGGCCGCAAGCATATATTCCTCTACCAGTTGGTCGGCTTCTCCCTGCTTCTTGCGTTCGATACCGAATATTTCGCCAGTAGCATCATCTCTCAAAATTCTTATTTCCGTGGTCCTCATGTCCAAAAACTTCTCGTTTATACTGCGGTACTCACGCATCGCTCTGTAAACTTCGATTAGTTTATCAAGGTTGTCGGTTAGATCTTTATCCCAGCCGTCAGCAGTCTTCCTGTTCTTGATATAATCTTCAAGTTGTCCAAAATTCAGCCTGTTTCTTATACGGATTTTACTATGCATCCTTTTGAAGTTTTTAATCTCTCCTGTTTTAGTATTGACTGTCAGTAAAACAGTGTGAGCAAGGCTGTCTTTATCTGTCGTAAGGCTCATTTTTCTAGTTAAACCTTTAGGCAGCATCGGAAGAGTATTGCCGGGTATATAAGCACTAAACCCTCTCTCTTTTGCTTCTTTGTCAAAGTATGAACCAGGAGCAATATAGGAAGCTACATCAGAGATATGGACGCCTATTATGCAGTCATTTTTGGTTTTCCCTGGCATGAATGATACAGAATCATCAAAATCCTTTGCGTCATGAGGGTCTATTGTTATGCAATAATGAGATGTAAGGTCTTCTCTTTTTATCTCTCTTGGTTCCAGCTCCATAGCTTTCTGGTTTTCCTCTTCTGTGTATGGAGCCATGATATTGAATTCCTGAATTATAGCCATCATATCAGCTGTCATGTCCCCTGATTTGCCAATCACATCTACTATTTCGCATACAGTTACGGCATGTCTTGAACCAACATCTCCCTTGTATTTGATGTTGGCCTTAACCCAGTCACCTTTGACCGCACCTTTAGTTGAACCCACGACCTTTATATTATCCGGTATTCGCCTGTTCAAAGGCCTCAACGCTAAACCTTCTCTTCCACTTATAAGTTCCCCTACAATTCCGGGGCGAAACCTCTCGATAATCTCACAAATTATGCCTGAAGGGCCTTTTTCCGAGGCATATTTATCTTTTTCGATAATCTTTATTTTGACGGTATCCCCATCCATAGCCGAGTTGACATGTTTGGCAGGAATAAAAATATCTTTGTCGTCTTCCTTGGCATTCGCAAGCTTTACAAAACCAAAGCCGTGCTGAGTAATAGTAATTTTGCCTAATGCCAGCTCTTTCTGAGATAGTGCTTTTATTATATTTTTTTTATCTTTGACTATGTTTTTGTTGCGCTCCAGGTTTTCCAGAATTTTTTCAGCAATATGCATTTCCTTTTTCTTTTTCAGTTTCAGCATCCTGAAAATTTCAGCAGGGTACTTGGGGGAATCTTTTAAAATTTCAAGGATTTTCTGTTCAAGTTCCTTGTGTACCGATTTGATTTTACTTGAAGGCATTTACGCTCTCCGCTTTTGTGGTTCGGGAAAAGAAGATTCACTGACTCTCATTGTAATAGCTGGTGCGGACCCTTGCAATAGCAAAGTTCTTAGCAAAAGACATGAAAGCAAATTGGATAGATGATAGAATGCCCGTATAATTAAGTTAATATTAAGGATTATTTGCCATGACAGAAAATATTTTCAATAATGAACTTTTTATTTTTGACCTTGACGGAGTCATTTATGAAGGGACAAGAGCCCTGCCTAAAGCTATCGAATCTCTGTGCAAACTCCAAAAAATGGGCAAAAAAATCGCATTCTTTACAAATAATGCCACGCTGACACCTGAAAAATTCGCTTCGAAAGTTACATCCATGGGGTACGATTGTTCTGCCGAACAGATATTCACCAGTGCTCTTGTCTGCGCCAACGCCCTGTCTTTAAATTTTCCTAAAGGCAGCAGAGCTTACGTCATAGGTGAAGCAGGCCTTATTTCTGCGCTAACTTCAAAAGGATTCGATGTAATAAACGATGCTTATTCTTTTGATGAGATTATAGCAAACAAGCAAATTACCTGTGCCATTGTTGCTGTAGGGCTTGACAGGAATGTTACATATAAAAAGTTTGCGGTTGCTTCTCAGCTCATAGCAAGAGGGGCTCTTTTTTATGCGTCAAATGCTGACCCGACATTGCCTGACATACATGGGTTTCTCCCTGGAGCCGGAGCATTGGTTTCTTTCATGAAAACAGCATCAGGAAAAGAACCCCGCCATATCTTCGGCAAACCAGATCCCGAAGGAATTTTCCAGATACTCAAAAGATTTTGTATAATGAAAGATAAAGCTGTAATGATCGGAGATAGAATCGATACAGACATTTTATGCGGAAAAAATGCAGGAGTAAAGACAGCTTTGGTGCTATCAGGAGTTATGAACTCTGAAGCTATAAAAACTATCCCGAATGATAAAAAACCCAATTGGATTTTCAGCGATCTTTCCTTTATCTTTCAATGACGTTCCAAGCATAATGTATTTATTGATTATGACCCAGGTGCACATTAATCCAGTCGATAATACCTTTTATACTGGCAAAATCGCTAAACGCACGGGCTTTGATTGGTAAATGCAAGCTGCTTGCTATTCTTGACAAGGCATTGCCAGGGCCTATTTCAAGAATCACATCGGCTCCTAATTCATACATCACTTTTATGGCCTGATTAAAATGTATCGTTTCAGACAATTGCCTTGATAAAGTCATACAGGCATTTTCTTTATTATAGACTGCCTGTCCATTGATTCCGGCAACAACTGGCGCCCCAAATGCATGCCATTTTTCAGACATAAGTATGGGCTTAAAGCTGGCGCTTGCTTCTGAAAGCAAAGGAGTATGCGAGGCTATACTTACATTCAGATTGGTCCGTTTTACATAAGGGAATTCTTCTTGAAGAAGCGCTTCAAAACAAGCCAGACTTGAACACATGCCTCCTACTACAAAATGATCAATAGAGTTTTGAATTGAAACATAACATGCAGTTTTCTTACATAATGTTTTTATTTCATCAAACCCTATTCCAGTTACCCCAAGCATTGAACTTTGTATATCTCTGGTTGATTCATCCATCGCCTTCGCACGAAGTTTAGCCAGGTTTATCAGTTGATCCAAAGCAAAAGCTCCATTGCAAGCGTATGCCGTAAGTTCACCAAGGCTGTACCCTGTAAATGCAATAGGCTCGGGAATGGAATCTTTAATAGTCTGCCATTGCATAAATGTCTGGGCGGCTATGAGGGGTTGCGCATAATGGTTGTCAAAAAGTGATTTATCGTCCAGCTCAACTTGCGGAAAAACATCGAAAGAAAAACTCTTTTTCAATATTAAAAATGCTTCAGACAGTTCCGGTAAAGAAGACAACATTGCAAACATTTCGCGTGTCTGTAACCCCTGTCCGGCACATATTATTCCTAACCCCATAATTCTTTTTGTACCTCATAAACAAAAATTGTAGCTGATAATATATCTGCGCATCCTCCAGGACTTAAATTACGATCAATAAAACGCCTGTGAATATTTTCAGCCTTTTCAATAGCACTATTCTGAGCAATTCCTCCATCTGCCAAAAATTGATAGGCCTGAGCTTGAGCCCAACTTAAAGCTTCTGTCCCGCCGCGATACAACAAATTTGTATCTTCCGTCTGTGAAAGTATTGTGAAAAATGTCTGTAAATAAGCCATTTCCAAATATTCAGGATAGAACTCAATTATTAACATTAAATATTCATGAATTATATTTACAAACCCTTCGGATGCCATATCAAGTATAGTTACCTTCTCAGGAAATTGCCTTCGAACAAAGCTTCCATGACTATTAGATTTTAACTTATGCCTGATAATGTCTGCTCCCCATTTATCTCTGATTATTTGAGGGATTTGAACAATCCCAAGGTTAGTTTTCAGAGCATAGCCTACAGCAGACACCATTATGCCCAAAATAAAAATCGCTCCTCTGTGGGTATTAACGAAATTTGTTGCATAAAGCATTTTTTTCTCTGCTTCAATGCCAAGTTTGTTTAAAAAGGCAAAACCAGAACCATTCATCCCTGCAATGGCCATTTGCTGCCAATAAGAGTGCAAAGCCTTTATAGCTGATTCAAAAGTAGCAAAGTCCATATCACTATGACTTCCAGTGTCCACGTAACTGACCAATCCAGGCTTTGGATAAAGTTTCAATTCCTCAAACAAGGATTTTGTCGCCAGTTCTGCAATCTTGCAACTTGCTTCATTTTCCGATAATTCTTTCAAGAATATCATGCTTACTCACTAGAAAAACATTGTTAATAGTTTTAACAAGCACCTTATCGTTGGAAGAGTACCATTCTCGCCACGCTGTCGCATAATCCCCATCGAAAATAAGCTCTCCATCTATAGTTCTGTCCAGTGCATTCTGGGCTTCAATAAGCAATGGCTTCAGATTGTCAAGCTGTCCCTTATTTTGAATATACAAAAGCAAGTCTATATCGGAAGTTTTAGAAGTATAAACTTTACCTGTTATTACCTGCCAGGCAAATGAACCATAAACACATGGATTATAACCTAAGCTATTAAGGGCATCACATGTTGATTGTAAAGAAGAAAGATTACAGGCCTTGACTACTTTTTCCAGACTAAGAGGAGGAGACTGCCTGATAACATCTTCTTTATTGACAGCGAATGAAAACCTTGAATCCGGTGTCTTTTCGGATGAAAAGCAAATTGACGCATGAAAATATCCAGGAGCCAAATTATCTGAACGCGCCACTACACATGGAAAATTCTCTAGCCATGTCTTAAGAGATTTATTATAAAAGCTATGGGGCTTCAGCCATACCAGATCGTGACGGTGAAACCTCATGCTTCAACAATATGATTTACGACATTCTGGGCAAGTTTTCTGCCGCCGTTCTTTGCCCCAAGCAAGCGCTTATGGTCAACAGAAGCCGGCATGTCCAATAACTCAACACATTTCGCCATAAATTCAGAAGGGGAAATAATCGCATCGACAGCGCCTAGTTTCACAAAATTATCTGCTCCTGGTGCAAAAATAGGAGAAACTTTGCTTAACTCTTTAAGTTTCTCAATCGGGATTTTCGTTACTCTTGACATTGCATCAAGCCACATAACGGCTATCTGTGCAGTCGGAATAGCAAATATATAATCGGCATTTAACCCTGTAGCTATAAATGCTCCTCCCAATGCTTTCCCGTAAACCAATGCAAAAACCCTATGCCCGAGACGTCTTGATAAGTTAATGGTTTTTATCAGATGGGCATAGTAATAATTCAGCCCCAGAAGTTCAGCATGCCTGCTCACTTTCTGCCCGCTTGTATCTATAAAAATACAGATTGGACGTTTATCATTCAGATCTATTACTTTCAGAATGAACTCGGCAAGGCTGACAGACATCATGTTATCAAGCCCTGCCTCATTTACTACTCCGCAAACTGCAAATACTTTTTCTTTATAAACAGCCTCACCAGTAAATATGTCATTGGCACATTCAACCTTAACCTCTCCTGCGAATACATCGTCTAACAGTTTTTTATAGTCCATTATCTCTTATTCCTTAAAGAAGTCAGCAATGTTACAAATTCATCATCGTTTAATGACGGTATAGATGCAGAATCACCGATACCAAGTTTATTCCATATATCAATAGCATCAGAGCAATTTGAGAAACGGCCATTCAGTTCTGCCAAGTGCATATTTTCCTGGTGCAAAGTATTTGTATCCACAGGCCTTGGACGGTCAATAACACTGATGATTTTATTTCTGATATCAGAAGTATTTGAACTGACATAGTCGGCAAAACCGAGTATTGAACGGTTCTTTCCCCCGCATGTTCGCCAGACAAGAGACCTGTCTGAAGCGTCATATTCCTCGACCCCCATAACAGTTTCGATAACTTCAGGACCTGAAACTCCGCTGCGGCCTAATTCACTCATAAATAAATAGTCTGTGCATGCTGCTATTATACCAACTCCTCCGAACGCTCCGTTTTTCCCTGCAACTATTGATATAATGGGAATGCTGGCTTTTCGTACTTCCATAATTGCCGATATTATTTCACTTATAGCAATCTCTCCGGCATTTGCCTCCTGAAGCCTAACTCCTCCGCTGTCCAAAAGAAGAACAACAGCTTTTGCTTTATTTTTAACTGCTCTCAGGCAAATACCGGCTATTTTTGCACCGTTTACTTCGCCAACTGCGCCCCCCATAAACGCAAACTGCTGTGCCGCAATAGTTATTTGGTTCCCCTCAAGGTTGGCATCACCTATTACAGCACCGTCATCAAACGCTGTTAGGATATCAAGCTGTCCCAAATGCGGGCTTACAAGTCTATCTACAGGCGAATAAATCTCCCTAAAACTGCCTTCATCTACTATCGACAAAATACGCTGCCTAGGAGAAAGTTCGCTGTAATTTGTTGTCTTATCTGACTTACAGGAAAGATTATTATAGCTTTCATAAGCTTGTCTTAACCTAAGTGCTACTACTGCCGGGACTGCACCAGAATCGTTCAAACTGAATTTAAGCCCTCCTGCTGCAAACTGATTACAAAAATCAGTTACCACGGCTTTCCATATCTCATAGTAACCTTTTACCGGAGTAGCAACTTCGAGTAAACAGTTTGTGTCATCAGGACTATTCTCCACAAGTACCTCCAAATTTCCGGAATTAACTACTCCGGTGGTTATTCCTGATATACCTGAAGGAGATTTTTTTGAAGGAACAAGAAATCGCATTTTTTCCATAAATCACCAATCCCTGAAAGCTGATGGAGGATTATACAACCCTCCTGAAATATGAACTAAATCTTTAATACTTTTGGCTGCAAGGATATCCCGTGTAGCATCACTGTAGCGAATCCCCAGATCTTCGGGATAAATAATAGCCCCTTTCTCCCTAAGAATGGCTGTCATACTTTTATCTCTACTTAAACCTACCTTGGTATATCCTGCAACTCCTCTGATAGCTTGTTCTCTTTCTTCCATGGAGGAGCAGAGAAGTAAATTGGCTATGCCTTCTTCAGTTACTATATGCGTAACGTCATCTCCCAAAATCATTATCGGCGGTAAGGACATTGAGAGATTTTTCTGGAGCTCCCATGCATCTAACTTATCAACAAAAGTCGGTACACCGGCTGCCTGAAATGTATCAATCATCTGTACAACTAGTTTTCGTCCACGGAGGAACGGCTTATTATTGGCTTGGGCATATTCTTTTCCTGCCATCAGCCAAGTTTCAGACGAGTGTCGCCGCGCATTTATATCGCTGCCAAGATTAGGAGCGCCTCCAAAACCCGTAATTCTGTCCAAGGTGGCTGTAGAGCTATTTCCAGATGTATCAATTTGGAGCGTAGAGCCTATAAAAAGATCAATTGCATAGAGCCCTGCCAACTGGGCAAAAGCCCTGTTACTCCTCTGAGTGCCATCAAAACCATTGAAGAATATGTCGGGCCTGGCTGCTACATAATCATTCATTCCGATTTCCCCGCCAGGCGAGCAAATGGTTTTTACAAACCCTGCTTCAATAGCCGGTATGAGAGTAGGAACAGGATTAACCACCATGTTCTGACAAATCTTACCGTTCAATCCGAGACTTTCAGCATAAGTTGGGAGAAGAAGCTCTATTGCACAAGTGTTATATCCTACTCCGTGATTGAGGCGATTAACTCCATATTTTGCATATATACCTTTAATTACCATCATCGCCATCAGAATCTTAAGTTCATCGATTTTGGCAGGGTCACGGGTAAATAGAGGTTTTATCAAGGCTGGCAATGGGCTGTGAACAACAATATCTACCCAGCTGGAAGGAATATCAACGCGTGGAAGTTTATCCACTACTTCAAAGGTTTCTGCAATGACTATTCCGTTTCGAAACGCTGTAGCCTCAACGATAGCAGGAGTGTCTTCAGTATTGGCTCCGGTATATAAATTACCTTCTCTATCCGCTTTGGCTGCCACTACAAGCGCTACTTTTGGGGTCAGGTCGAGAAAATAGCGGGAAAACAGTTCAAGATAAGTATGTATTGCTCGAATAGTAATTTTCCCTTGAGATGCCAACTGTGACAATCTAGTCCCCTGCCCGCTGGAATAACAAAAGTCCACTTTATTTGCAATGCCTTTCTCAAAAACAGTCACGTGTTCCGGCAAACTTAATGCAGACTGAACTATATGAAGATTATTTATCTTATCAGGGTTAACTTTTACTAAAGATTTTGCAAGAAATTGTGCCTGTTTCTGATTATTCCCCTCAAGACAAACTTTGTCCCCGCATTCAATAACAGATTCTAACAGGTAAACTATATCTTTCTTATCTACCCATTTGCCATTTAAAAAACATTTGGCTCTTTTCAAACGCTCTAACTTGTTGATGTAAGACCTATTGAAATCCATAGTTTTAGTATCCTCGCTAATTTGGATTTTAAAACATTGCCTAATATTTTCCATGTATGTTTGAAATTTTTCCTCTTTATTAAAAGTTCATTAGATTTCAGACATAAAGCAGCTAAATATTAAATTCCAAATTTTGGTATAATAACCTACTCTTTTTGTTTTATATATTATATAATACACTAATATGTTGATTAATATCATGTTACTACAATACAAATGAATAACATTGCACACAAAACAACACTTGCAAAATCATACGGGAAAAAGGGTTATCTTATCACTTTGATTCTAGTAATATCTTTTATCTGCAATATTCTTGCTTTGCTGGTGCCTTTTACAACGATAGGCAGCCTCTTTAGCAGTTATTCTTGTACATTGCCGTATTCAGTGTATCTGATGTGGACAGAGTCGCTCTATTTGATTGCCATACTCATAGCTGGTTTCTCGATAATTTTTCCGTTCGTTAAACTTTTATGTTTATCCCATATCTGGTTCATAGAAAAAGATACGGAAAAAAGGAACCGCTTGCTTAGAATAGTGGAGCCATTGGGCAAGTGGTCCATGTTGGATATTTTTGCCAGCTGTATCATTTTGATCCTGTGCAACAAACAGATTTTGATTTATGGCAGGCCTATGATTGGTTCTTATTTTTTCCTGACAGCTATATTTTTGAGCATTGCCGCATCATTGACTATAGATCACCTCCACGAAGCAAAACATAAAAGACAAAATAATACCACAGACGCCTTGGAAACAAATAAGACCAAATCTTCGAATATATGGTATAACATCCTAATACTGCTGGCATTTATATTATCGCTATCGATTCTTCTAATTGCTATAATCTATCCATACTTAAAAATAACAAGTTTCCTTCTAATAGGATATTCTTACAGTATTTTTACATCGGTGATGGCACTAGCAAATGTGTCTCTTGTTCTATCTGCATTTATGCTTCTTACAATGATCATTTTCCCAGTACTTCATAACATATTTTTAATCATTCTTTGGCTGCTAAAGCTTTTCTCTAAAAAGGATGAATTTCCGTATTTACAGCAAACGATTAAAGTTTTTTCCAGATTAAACATGTTAGATGTATTCATTCTTGGACTTGTTATTTTTTTAGCAGAAGGAGGGGCGTTAGTAGAAGTAGAAGACAGGCTGGGAATTGTCTTTATCGGCGCCTTTATCTTTATGGTTCTAATACTGCCCAAAACGGTTTCAATCGCCAAAAAGAAAATTCATTCTGTCAATGATGACTGAATTGAATGATAAAACAGAAAAAATACAGCGAAAAGCTTGCAACAACTTATCCACAAACAGTGAATCAATCACTATTTGCACCATATACAGCTAGAAGCAGAGGGCGGGTGTTGGCGATTGGCCAGCCGTGGTTTTTGTCTCGTCGAGAATATATCATGCCGCGAGTTCAGATTACATCGAGCGGGAGAGAGAGCTTAATAGCGCCGCACACATATAGAACTGGAAGAAATGTTCTCGGGGAAATGGAAGCAGAAAGCAGAGAAACATACAACGACGAACGGACAGGAGCTATGAATTCTATGAAAGAACACTGGGACGGGCTTACGCTATTTGTTGAATATCCGGAACTGCCTATGGACAACAACCTCATGTTATCCTGATATATGGTTGAACTTACAAAAGAATTATGATCTTTGGAAAGTAGTCAACAGGAATAGAACCTTTTTTGAAAAAATCAAACCTGTCGCCGCAGCTTTTTAACAGGAGTTAATTTTCCTTCCCCCCCCCCTGTCTTCGGTAATGCTGAGGGCAGAGGGTTTTATAATGCCGGATTTGAAATGGATATTTTATCTCCGTCAAATTACGAGAAGCCTTTATCGATCCTGCCTATAAATGTCTTATCATAAGCAAGCTTAAGTTTTAAATATCCAATTGCAGTATAGGCCTTTTTAATAAATCTCCTCATCTGATACGAATTTTTTCCAAAAATAATTATGTCATCCATATCTGAAATCAATTGAGAATGGAGAATTAAAAATTGAAAACGAGTAAGAGAAAAAGACTTTTACTGAACAAGAAAAGAGTTTTGTAAATCTATTGTCAATTTTCAAATTTCCAATTTCAATTCGCTATCAAGTCTCTGACAGCTTTCTTGGCACCTCCATGGTTTTTAAAATTGTAGCAATTGTTAGATATTTGAGGATCAAGGTGACTGGTAAGAACTATTGAAAGGGCTTTCAAAACGACAGCATCCCTCGAAGACCAGATTTCCAGGTATTCATCATTTTTGACTATCTTTTTTACAGGTTCGAATTTGTATGTTCCATCCAATAAATCTCTTTGGATTCTCTCTTTTTCTGAGCTCCAGTTTTTTCTCAGTTCCCAGATATCAGAGCTGCAGCTGTAATCAAGTCTGCTCTTGCAAACATAACGGGAAGCAGGATTTAAGGTTTTCTTACTGCATATTTGTTGAATTAAAGAGCTTGGCATGGTTTTTTTATGAAACTATTTATTGGGATCAGTTTCTGCTGAAAACGAAATGTACTCATGCAGTTTATACGGATTAAAAGCAAGGTCTGAAATAGTCTCATGATTTGCCTTTCTCTATTCCTTGAAAATACCATAGTTAAAATCAAGAAAAGGAACCATGTTTTTAATGGTCTCTTTGTCAATTCAAAGGTTTTATCTGTCAGGAATTAAGTTTCTGAAGAGCAATACGGATAAGGTTCTCACTATTGTGATCTGCTTCAGGAATCTCTGATACTATCTTCAGAATAGCTTTCTTTGCCATATCGTATTTAAAACCAAGCTGAACGAGGGCAAGAATAGCTTCCTCCGTGTGTTTTGGAACCGTATTTCCTGACGAAAATGCAGCTTCCGGTGAGATCAAACTTATTTTGTCGCGCAATTCTATTACAAGCCTGTCTGCCGACTTAGGTCCTACTCCATTAATTTTACTTAATATTTTCGTATTTGCTGAGGCAATGGCCTCGCAAAATGAATTAACAGAAATACTGCTGAGAATTTTAATAGCAAGCCTTGGCCCTATTCCGTTGATCGTATTAAGTAATCTGAAAAGGTCTTTCTCCTCCTGTGAAAAAAATCCAAAAAGAGTTTGGGCATCTTCCCTGACATTAAAATGAGTAAAAAGGGTTACTTTCTCTCCCTCTCTAGGAAGTTTGTCATAAGTGCTTAACGGTATAGAAATTTCGTAGCCAATTCCATTGCAGTCGACTAATATTTCCGATATGGAAACCTTATCGAGAATGCCTCTTATTTTGCCTATCATGACTTTAACCCAACCTTTGATTTTATTTCTCTCATCGTTTCTTCGGCAACTTCAGAAGCTTTTTCGGCTCCCTTTTTTAGAATGCCGTAAACGTAATCGAGATTCTTTACTAACTCGTCTCTCTTTTTCTGCATAGCTGAGAAATAGTTGATGTAAAGTTCAAAGAGTTCCTGTTTTGCCTGTCCATACATCAGTCCGCCAGCTTTGTATCTGTCAGCCATTTGTTCTGTTTGTTCTTTATTAGCGAAAAGTTTATAAAGAGCAAAAATATTGCATGTGTCAGGATCCTTGGGCTCTTCCGGTGTTTTTGAATCAGTAACAATTTTCATGAAAATTTTGCGAATCTGTTTTTCATTACCGAAGAGAGGTATGGTATTATCATAACTTTTAGACATTTTCCTTCCGTCAGTACCAGTGACAGTGGCCACATCTTCTATGATTTGAGGGGAAGGCAGAGGAAAGGTCTCTCCATAAAGGTTATTAAATTTTATAGCAATGTCTCTAGCTACTTCAACATGTTGTTTCTGGTCTTTACCCACAGGGACAATATCTGATTTATACATCAGGATATCAGCAGTCATGAGAACCGGATAGAAGAAAAGGCCGCAGTTTGGAATTATCCCATTTGCTACCTTGTCTTTGTAACTATGGCATCTTTCCAACAACCCTACAGGAGTGCAACAGCTTAATATCCATGTAAGTTCAGTCAGAAGAGGAATGGCTGATTGCTTAAAAAAAACTGTTTTTTCTACATCAAGCCCGCACGCAAGAAAATCTAACGCTACATTCAAAGTCCTCTCCCCTAAAAGTTTCGGATCGGGAGTAACTGTCAGCGAATGGTAATCTGCAATAAATAGAAAAGTTTCGCCTTTATGTTGACTGTCAATAATTTGTTTCATCATTCCGAAATAGTTTCCGATGTGAGGCGTTCCGGTGGGTTGAATGCCTGAAAGTATTCTCATAACAAAGTAATCCTAAATTTTATTTTACATTGAAAGGGGAAGATTTTGTTTTAACATAATTATATATAGATAAAATGAAATAGCATTTTTTTACTTTCAATATATATGTGCAATGCGTATTTAATATCAACAGGGAGGGGAAGAATATGAAAAAATTAAGTACAAAATTTGTCCTTGATTTGCCAAAATGGGCCGAAAAACTAATAGATGAATTTCCAGAATATATTCCCTCTCTGGAAGAGAGAATGAGGCTAATCCATAAACTTGCGAATTTGAATATTAAGCACGATACAGGCGGCCCTTTTGCTGCCGGCGTTTTCGAGTCTGAATCAGGCAAAATTGTTTCAATTGGCGTAAATCGGGTCATACCGAAAAACTGTTCTAGTGCTCATGCAGAAGTAATGGCTATTTCTCTAGCCCAAGACCATATTGGAGCTTATGACCTTGGGGGCCGTGGAATGCCAAAACACGACCTTATAGTTAATTGGATGCCGTGCAGTATGTGCTATGGAGCAGTAATCTGGTCAGGAATTAGCAGGCTTGTAATAGCCGGACACGGGCCTGAGCTTGAAGAAATAACAGGTTTTGATGAAGGGCCAAGGCCGGAAAATTGGAAAGAGGAACTTCTCAAGAGAGGAATTAAGATTATCGATAATATTCTAAGAGATGAAGCTATCGAAACTTTTAAACATTTCAAGAATACTGACAAATTTGTATATAATGCAAGGCAAACTGATCAAATTTGAAAGATTTCATATAGTTAGATTATTGTTAATAATTTTTTTTTAAATAAAATAAAAGTACTTTGATAGGTGTTCATATATCATTCATATATAAAGAAGGAGATAAAATGGCTCAAGCTATTATTGAATCAAACAAAAATTCTTTTGCAAAAGAAGATCTGGATCAAAGCAAAAAACTTTACAACACCCTGCTACTGATAGTTGCAGGCCTTGGCGGACTATTATACGGAGTTGATGTAGGGATTATTGCAGGAGCATTGCCGTATTTGGAAGCTACTTCAGGATTAAATGCGGGACAGCTCTCAATTATTGTTGCTGCAGTACTTCTTGGTAGTGTGATTTCGACACTGTTCGCCGGATTGCTATCTGATTTACTTGGACGTAAGAAACTCATGATAATAAGTGGATTACTCTTTGTATTCAGTATTCCGGTCATAGCTCTCTCTCATGGTTATGAACTCCTTGTCATTGGAAGGTTGCTTCAAGGAATAAGTGCAGGCCTTATAGGCGTCGTTGTTCCTTTGTACCTGGCCGAATGCCTTAGTGCTGCTAATCGCGGAAAAGGAACAGCTCTTTTTCAATGGTTGCTGACATTTGGAATATGCGCAGCCGCGATTATCGCCATATTTTTCAGTATCTGGTTGGGGAAAGTAGAAGCTACAGGCAATGCAGCAAAGCTTTTTGCAGCACAAAACATAGCATGGCGCAGTATTTTCTGGGTATCTTTACCGCCTGGACTCCTTTTTGTAATCGGTAGTTTTTTTGTAGCAGAGTCTCCTCGCTGGTTATTCAAACGCGGCAATATCAATGCTGTCAGGGCATCTCTAGCTCGTTCCCACGGAGAGAAGCAAGTAGAATCCGAAATTAAACTGATGGAAGAAGTAGAAGAAGCTGAAAAAAAGGCAACTTCAACAGGAACAAAAGTAAAAGAATCTCTTCTGAAGAGAAAATATGTGATCCCGTTTATAATAGCCTGCGTTATTCTTGCATGTAATCAATTGACAGGCATTAACTCAATTATCGGCTTTAACGCTGTTATTTTCATTCAAGCTGGACTTAGCGATATCGCAGCACATTGGGGCTATGTGATATTTACTATAATCAACTTTGGAATGACTATGGTAGCAGTAATGCTGGTAGATAAGAAAGGAAGAAAATTCCTGTTATCTGTAGGCAGTGCTGGAATAATTGTGTCTCTTGTTTGCGTGGCTCTTGTATTCAGACATACTGAAAAAATGCGCGTAGACTGTGGCACAGCCGTACAAAAGCTGGTAACTGATTCAAGCTTATCATTAAAGTACACCCCCCAAACAGTTGATGATTTGCTTAATCAGTCAGGCGCGGCAGGAAAAGCTATTATAGGCAAACAAACAACAATGAATATCATTTATTCATATGGCGATTTCAGAGCTGCTTCTACCGTTGTACGCTCGAATACTGGATCTCCTGATATTATAGACAGCCTCAAGATTGATCGCAGCAGTTGCGTCCCTCCAAATAAAGTAGTGGCATTTTTCTCAAATCCATTTGGAAACCTTGATGAAGCAAGAACTGCCCCATTAAAAATTGAACACGCACTTATTACTCCTGTACCAAGCGCTGCCAATGGCTGGCTGGTAGCAATACTTATATATTGCTTTACCGCATTTTTCGCCGTTGGCCCGGGAGTTTGCGTATGGTTGGCATTATCAGAACTTATGCCTACACGAATTCGTTCCAATGGTATGAGTATTGCGCTCTTGATAAATCAGGCAGTATCCACTGGTATTGCTGCCACCTTCCTGCCTATCGTAGGACAATATGGTTATAGCACAGTGTTCTTTACTTTTGCCATATGCACAATAGTGTATTTCATTACGGCAACCTTCTTCCTGCCTGAAACAAAGGGCAAGACTTTGGAGCAAATTGAAGAATATTTCAGTGGCAATAAAAATGCGTTGAAAGACTAACAAAAAAATAACTCGTTCTTAAGATTTAATAGGAGATACTTAGGGTGTCTCCTATTTTTTTTTGTTCTTAATCCGAAAATTAGTCAACCTTGCAAAATTCATATTTCTTAGCTTCGGTCAAAAATATAAATACCTTACACTATGTTACGATCTAAAAAGAACTAATTTTGAATGCAGCATGCTATTACTTCTATGCTGTTTTCATGAAGCGTACTTTGATTTTCAAGATAAATATATTAAGATTCTAAATAAAAAATGCACGGAGGATTAGATGGCTCAGATAATCGACGGAAGAATCATTTCGCAAAAAATAAACGAAGAAACAGCCAAAGAAACAGTTGCTCTAAAAGATAAGTACGGCCTTCAACCTGGACTTGTGGTAATTCTTATAGGTGAGGATCCTGCTTCCCAAGTTTATGTAAACATGAAAGAAAAGAAATCCAAAGAACTCGGGTTTTTCTCTGAAAAGATTGTTCTTGATAAGAATGCGACTATGGATGAAGTCCTTGCACTTATAGCAAAGCTCAACCAAGATCCCAAAATACACGGGATTCTTGTCCAATCTCCACCGCCGCCACAAATTGATGAAGATATGGTTATAGAAGCAATTGACCACAAAAAAGACGTAGACTGTTTTCATGCTGTAAATGTCGGCAAGATGCTTATTGGCAAGACGGACGGATTTTATCCATGCACACCCTATGGAGTCATGAAACTCCTTGAATACAGCAATGTAAGCCCATCAGGGAAACACGCCGTCATTATTGGAAGGTCTAACATTGTAGGAAAGCCCATGATGGCACTCCTAATCCAGAAAGCCAAGGGCGCGGATGCTACTGTCACAGTGTGCCATTCAAGAACACAGAATATGAAACACTATACAACTCAGGCTGACATTATTATTGCTGCTATCGGTAAACCTGAATTTGTCAAGGCAGACATGGTTAAAGAAGGCGCTGTCGTCATTGATGTGGGAATCAACAGGATTGAAGACAAGAGTGCTAAAAGCGGTTATAGGCTTGTCGGAGACGTAGCTTTTGATGAAGTCAGCAAAAAGGCTTCTTTAATCACTCCGGTTCCTGGCGGAGTAGGCCCAATGACAATCGCGATGCTTCTTCAAAACACCGTTAAAGCCTGCAAAATTCAAAATGGAATTCCTCTATAAATAGGAACAGGAGAAATATATGGATCTTTCTCTCTTGGCCAAGAAATCTTATACTAATGCCAAGGATTACCCTCCGAGAATTATACAATTTGGCGAAGGCAACTTCCTAAGATGTTTCGTTGACTGAATGATAAACAGGATAAATAAGCAAAGTGATTTGAATTCAATTACCGGACTGCCACTCGTTTCCGAATACCTTTATGATATTGTTATATATAGGCATGAAAGAAGCTATAAAAAAGTGATGTAAATGAAAACAGCCATACGAATAAATATCAAAGACAATGTAGCAGTAGCTCTTCAAAATCTAAAAAAAGGGCAAACTGTCAAGCTTGATGGATTTGAAATAGTTATTAGGGACAACCTCAATAGAGGGCATAAATTTGCCATATCCCAGATTAAAAACGGCGAAGACATAATCAAGTATTCCATGCCGATAGGTTCAGCACTAAAAGACATCTCCATAGGCGACCATGTACACATACACAACATTAAAACAAAGCTCGACAATATAGAAACATATCGTTACCTGCCCTCATTCGAAAAAATTTCAGCTACATCCAAAGAACACAAAATAAAAGTTTATAAAAGAAGCAGCGGCGAAGTCGGCATACGAAACGAACTATGGGTAGTTCCTACGGTTGGCTGTACCAACGGAACAGGTGAACTAATAATCAATGAGTTTAAAAAGCATGTTGATTTGTCAGGAATAGACGGAGTTCATATTTTCAAACACAGTTACGGTTGCTCACAGCTAGGCGAAGACCATAAAAATACAAAAATCATACTCCAGAACATTGTTAAGCATCCAAACGCCGGCGGAGTCCTGATATTAGGACTGGGATGCGAAAATAATCAAGTATCAGACTTCATTAAAACTCTAGGCGATTATGATGCATCCAGAGTCAAATCCTTTATCGCTCAGGAAGTTGAAGATGAAATAGAAGAAGGGGTTCATCTGCTTAACGAACTGTTTATTAATATGATGCTGGACAAGAGACAGGAAGTCCCGATTTCTTCCTTACGGGTCGGGCTTAAGTGCGGAGGGTCGGATGGTTTTTCAGGTATCACAGCAAATCCTCTTTTAGGCAGATTTTCCGATTATCTGATATCTTCCGGCGGGACAAGCGTATTGACAGAAGTTCCCGAGATGTTCGGAGCAGAAACTATACTGATGAACAGAGCAAAAGATGAGCCTACCTATGAAAAAATTGTGGCATTGATAAATAGTTTTAAGTCTTATTTTAAACGGCATAATCAAACCATCTACGAAAATCCCTCTCCAGGAAATAAGGAAGGAGGCATTTCGACTCTCGAGGATAAATCTCTTGGATGTACCCAAAAGGCCGGTTCATCAGCCGTTGTCGATGTTCTTAGTTATGGTGAAAGAATTAAAACCCAAGGCCTTAATTTGCTGTACGCTCCCGGCAATGATCTTGTAGCATCTACTGCGCTTGGGGCAGCAGGCTGCCATATGGTGCTTTTTACGACAGGCAGAGGAACCCCTTACGGCTCATTCATACCAACCATAAAAATATCGACTAATACAGAACTTGCCAAAAGGAAACCAAATTGGATAGATTTTGATGCAGGGTGCTTGTTGTCAAATAAAGATTTCGATACATTGACAGAAGAGTTTATAAACTTCATCTCAGATGTGGCAAACGGGAAATATGCAAACAATGAGAAAAATAATTTCAGAGAAATAGCTATTTTCAAGCAAGGCGTAACCCTGTAGTTTCAGCTAAAACTTATCTCATAATTTAAAGCTTAACAACTGAGATAAAGGCCAATGCGGAGTTTTAGTTTATGAACCTGTGTTTTTTGCTTGTTTTTCAGTTTTTTTCAGGCATTGACCAATAATGAAGGAATATCTGTAATTCTCGGAGCATGCAGCAGCAAGGTATAGCTGGAGCATTGTATAACGAAAAAGTTCTCCGGGTTTAATTTCTTTGTAATCAGAAGTGTTAATTTGCTCTGTTTTCCATGTATTTGGAGCTATCACCGTATTAAGAGGAAACAAGAGGCATACCAATTTTTTGTATTCTACTATTTTTGCAGTAATACCGGATTCCAACAAAAGTTTATATGCTATTGTTGATAGGAGGGCATCCGAGCCGATTTTTGACTCCAGCACTGGTCCGATACAGTAGTATTCTGAGTCAATATCTCCATCGATAGGCATAACGAATCCATTGAAGCGCATAAAGTGCGCAATGCCTGACGGTGTCAGAATACGTTCTTTTTTAAACTCGCTAAGCAGTTCATAGAACATATTGTTAACATTATCCTTAGTGTCTTTATCGAACCAGGATAAGTGTATTTCAAGCATGCCGTTCCAAATACTGCTGTGTTTATTGGAAAGCCGCCTTGAAAGAATATCTCTGGATTTTTTTATCGCAGTAATAGCCTGGATTTGATGTACTCTTTTCCTTAACAGGGGATTGCTGCTTTCCTGATGTTCTCCAAGTACGGCTTGGGCCTCTTTACCTTCAGATAAGAGTTCTCTTATAGCAAACGAAGCTGTATTTTCATTTTCATCGTCTAGAAGAGAAATAAGCGATAATATTTTTTCTTTATTCATTTTTTCCCAAATTAAAAAAGCAGTGCAAACTAAGTCTGCACTGCTTCACCGTAATCGAATCTATGAATTAGTCTCTGCGAGAGAAACCACCTTCTCTACGGAAACCACCCTCTCTACGAAAACCGCCTTCTCTACGGAAACCGCCTTCTCTGCGAGGTTTGTCTTCTTTTGGCTTAGCAAGATTGACGACGATTTTTCTGCCGCCTGATTCTTTGCCGTCCAATTCCTGGATAGCCTTCTGGGCATCTTCAGCATTAGCCATATCAACAAAGCCAAAGCCCTTTGATCTTCCACTGCGTGAATCTGTGATTATTTTTGCTGATTCTACTGTTCCGAATGCAACGAACATCTGATTCAAAGCATCCCCATCTACTGAGTAAGGAAGATTCCCTACATAAAGTGTACTCGGCATATTTTCTCCTGAGTATTTTTTCTTTCTCCAACCTTGTTATCTCATTTTGCCGTAAATGAACTCAGTTGGACTTGTTACGGCGTAATAATACAGTTATGAGAAATAAAAGCAAGTTGGGCAATTAAATAAAACCGAATTATTCTTAGATAGTTATGACTATAAAACCAATTAATCAGCCATCTCCAACGCTATTTTCATCATATTAGTAAATGCGCTTTGCCTTTGTTCACTGGTAGTGACCTCATGTCTGACAAGGGAATCCGAGACAGTTAGCATGCAAGCTGCATTTTTGCCAGTTGCCAATGCATTGGCAAACAACGCGAAAGATTCCATATCCACAATCAGGCAATTGTGTTTCTTGTAGATAGTTTTGTAATCATCAAAATTTTGCCTATAGAAAACATCAGAAGAATGGAATCTGCATTTTCTAATAGGGATATTTAATTTCTGAGCTGCTGCGATTAATCTTTCATTCAATGCAGTGTCGGCTTTAAGCGTATCACTACTTGAGACCCCTTGTGTCTTTGCATAAGAAGACTCGCTCCATGTATCTTCGGCAATAACTACATCAAACAATTTTAAATCAGGGGAATACGCACCGCCTGTACCTATTCTGACAATATTTTCTATTTCATAGAATTTGAAGAGTTCATATGAGTATATACCGATACTGGGCATGCCCATTCCTGAGCCCATGACTGATATTCTTCTGCCATTGTAAAGGCCTGTGAAAGCTAACATTCCTCTTACGTTATTGATTTGTTCTACGTTTGTCAGAAAATTGTCTGCAATGAATTTAGCCCTAAGCGGATCGCCAGGCATTAATACAGTTTTTGCGAATTTGCTTTTATCTTTCACTTCGATATGAGGAGTTGGCACCATTTTGTCTGTTCCTTTTTTAGTTTGAATTATAATCGCTACCAAAAATTTATGTTATCTTTTACTGCATTCAAGTCTGTATTGCAGGGCACTAACAGTAAAACTTTATCGTGTAGGGAATCTGCCTGTTAGCGCGTCTTTAGCAATTTTTTTGGCATCGTCCTGAAAGTCCATTCTTGTTATCCATGAGAGGAAGTTTGGGTTTTGGACTGCTATGTCTTTAAGCAATATTCCTTTGTTTTTGCCGAATGCGATGACAGCTTCGTTATTCTCATTCCATTTGAACTTGCCTGTCTTATCTATCCAGTTTGGGTCCGAAGGGTTGCAGAACTCATGCAGATCGTCAATGTCTCTGGGCAATTTTGGATAGTGTTCCATTTCAGCATCAAGCACATCTATTGTAGCAAGGACATCGGCTTCTGCGCTATGGGCATTACTTAGATCTTTACCGCAAAAAAAGGAATAGGCAGCGCTGAGAGTTCTGGGTTCCATTTTGTGGAATATATTCTGAGCGTCAATAACTCTTCTTCCGTCTGTAGAGAAGTTTAATCCTACTCGCTTAAACTCATTAAAGAGAAGCGGGACATCATACCTTATTATATTATAACCCGCAATATCACAGTCTTCGAAATACATGTAAAGTGAAGCAGCTATGGCGCTGAACGATGGCTCATTGGCAACATCTTCATTTTTTATGCCGTGTATTTCAGATGCTTCAAGCGGTATAGGAATACCAGGATTGATTCTTCTTGTTTTAACTTCGCTTTGCCCTCCTGGAGAGAGTTTTGCTACGCATATTTCTACTATTCTATCCACCTGGGGATTTGTCCCTGTTGCTTCCAAATCGAAGAAGATCATCGGCTTTGTGAGTTTAAGATTATGAAGCTTTGTCATGGTTATTTCTCTGGTTTTAGTTATTTAATCTTATTTAGTATAAACCTTGTTTTGCTTTAAAACCAATAATTGTTCTCTTCTCTCCTTCAATCCTTTGTTTACTACTATCGGATTTCTTTCTGTATCTGAACCGCAATAATACATAGCTGATGCGATAGTCATCGGCAGTGGAGTGAAATCCTGTACTTGTTGAGGCGACCATCTATTCTTTTTAAGGAAGGAGTCAACTTTTTTCATATTTGAGGTTCCACAGCCAGGGAAATTGGAGATGAAGTAAGGAATTAGATATTGTTCTTTGTTTGCCAAACTGGATTCTTTTTTAAAAGTATCAATGAATTTATAAAAGTCTTCAGCCCTGTTTTTCCTCATAAGGAACAAAACTTTTTCATCCAGATGTTCGGGTGCTACTTTTAAGTGCCCTGACGTATGGTCATGTATAATCCTTCGCATTGTATTTGGCTGTTTCTCTGCCAAATCAAGTCTTATTCCTGAACTTACAAAAATGTGTTTGACTTTATCAATAAGAGCTGCGTCTTTTAAGAGTTCCAGAAAAACCTGGTCATCAATTATGTAATTTGAGCAAATTTTAGGCCAAAGGCAGGACGGGCGGCGGCAACATTGGCATTTCTCAAAATCAGCCGCATGATTTCCATAAACATTAGCGGTCGGCCCCCCGATGTCGCTAACAGTCCCTTTGAAATTCTTGCTCAGGGTAAGCTGAGCTATTGATTTCAAAATAGATTTTTTGCTCCTGATTGAAATAAATTTACCTTGATGAAGCCCAAGACCGCAAAACGAACAGCCGCCAGGACAGCCGCGAAGGGCTGTTATCGAAGTTTTTATCATCTCAAATGCAGGAATTCTCTCTTTATAGAAAGGATGAGGATTGTTTGCGAAAGGAAGTTCGTAAACGGCATCCATTTCCTGAGTGGTTAACGGCGTTTCTGGCCTTTCTATAACAACAATACGGTTGTCATATCTCTGAAATATTCCTTTTGCTGAATAAGGATTACTTTGCTGCTCGACAATTATATGTGACTCCATGAAAGCTGTTTTATCATCAAGGATTTTATCAAAAGAAGGAATTTCTATGTAACCATCAGCAGCTTCCGATAAAAATTCCAGAGATTTTTTCTCTCCCCGAAGTGCAGCTGTGCCAGCAATTCCTTTCAAGGAAGCCTTAAGCCTGATTGCCTCAATAACATTCAATAAGGCCTTCTCGCCCATTCCGTAAATGAGAATATCTGCTTTTGATAACAGCAGAGTAGAAGGCAGGATTTTATCTTTCCAGTAGTCGTAGTGGGCTATTCTCCTCATGCTTGCTTCAATACCGCCAATTATTATTGGCAAACCGGAGAAAGAGGATTTTGCAAGGTTTGAATATACTTGAACAGCCATTGGAGGCCTTAACCCTGCTTTTCCACCAGGCGAATAATCATCATCTTTCCTGAGTCTTTTTCCAGGGGTGTAGATATTGAGCATTGAGTCCAGGTTGCCTGATGTAATTGCACACGCAAGGTTAGGTCTGCCCATTAAAGTAAGGGATGCTCTATCCTTCCAGTCAGGCTGTGCTATTATGCCGACTCTATAGCCGAAAGCAATAAGAAGCCTTCCTATTAAGGCAATGCCGAACGAAGGGTGGTCTACGTAAGCATCGCCTGTAATAAGTAAAATGTCTATCTCTTTCCATCCTAAGTAATCAAGCTCTTTTTTCGACATAGGAATGAAGTCAGGCTGTTTCAGTTTGTGACTGGAGAGAGCTTTTAATAAAGAATGCATTTAATATCCTTAAGAGGTACAAGTTAGATAAAAACAGTCAGAACGATAACATTAGAAACGACAAAATTAAATTAAGTTCCTGTTAAAATTATGCTGAATTGTTACAGAGTTTATATAAACTTTTATTATCCTTTTTTCGTCTTTAATTTTTTAAAAAAAACTCAATATATCTGAAAGAGACATCTCCATATTATTTATAACTTCGTGAAAATAACACTAAAAATAAATCTTTTTACGAAAAACCAGTAATAAAAAATGGTACGGCAAAAGAAATCGGGAATTGGAAACTATGTTTTGATTTTTTCAGACCGTCTTCAACAAACTCAATCGTAATTGATAACTGCAGTCAGAAAGAGGTTTTTTGGTTTATTAGACATAAAATATGGTGAAGACTCAATAGAATAAATTCATAATCAGCTAAACATAAATACAGGAGATTTTATGAATCAAGCCAGTGGATTTATAAATAAGTATATAGTTCCGCCTCTAACGGCTATGAGTGAAAATTCCTACCTCTCTGCTATCAGGGCAGGAATGGTATCTATTGTGCCGCTGATGATTGTCGGCAGCGTATTTATCATTATTGCGTTTTTACCGATAAGCGGATGGGATAAAATAATTGAGCCCTACAAGGCACTTTTAAATATCCCAGTTAAAGCTACATTCGGGCTTCTTGCCGTTTTCGTATGTTTTTCAATAGGGTATGACCTTGGGAAACAGATGAAGCAGGAGGCGATAGTCAGCGCTTCATTGGGAACCGTAGTTTTCCTGATGATACAGCTAAATCTTGATGATGGAAGTCTGGTAATGGACAATCTTGGTTCAAATGGACTTTTTACAGCGATAATTATCGCGTTTATTTCAGTCAGAGTACAAAAGTATTTTACAGACAAAAATTTAATTATAAAATTGCCTAAAGGAGTGCCGCCTGTCGTTTATGAATCTTTTGCTTCTTTAAGTCCGTTATTTTTTTTGGTTGTTGCTTTTTGGTTAATCCGCTTTGTGGCAGGCATAGATATTAATGGATTGGTTCAGACAATATTTAAACCTGTTGTTTTTGCCCTCAATACTTTGCCTGGGATATTGGTGTATGCTTTTATAGTTACTCTTTTGTGGTCAGTCGGCATCAATGGAGACAATACTATGGACGCCATTGTAGCTCCAATATTTCTACAATACCTTGCTGTGAATATTACTGCTATGGCTCAACATCAGCCAATACCGTACATAACAGCTTACGGGTTTTTCTCTACCTTCGTAAATGTTGGAGGAACAGGTGTTACGATATCCCTTGCGTTATTAATGGTGTTTTCCAGAGAGCCTGGATACCGCAAAATAAGCCGTATTTCTCTTCCATCTCAAATATTTCAAATTAATGAACCCATATTTTTCGGCTTTCCTATTGTTTTGAACCCGATATTCATGGTGCCGTATATTCTGAACGCACTGCTCCTTACGACTTCCACATATATGCTGATGTATTGGGGATTTATCAATAAACCGGTCATTAATGTACCGTGGACTACTCCTCCAATCATCGGTCACTATCTGGTTTCAGGCGGAGATTGGCGCGCCGCAGTTTGGGGAGTTATTTCAATTTTTCTGGCAATGGCGGTTTACTTTCCTTTTGCCAAAGCAGCTGAAAGACAAAGATTGAAAGCTGAAGCTGAAGGGACAGCACACGAGTAGCATTAAATCATACACAAAAAAAAGCCCCCGAAATATTACTTTCGGAGGCTTAAAATCAAACAAGTTGAATTTAATTAGAAAATTCTGTTTGTACCCTTAGCGATAAGCTGTTGGAGTTTTTCTGCAGGATTTTTAATTTTGCTAAGGAAAATCATAGCAGCAATAACGTAAGGTTTATAACTGGCTTCCTTATACAGAGGAGTCCTGTATTTATCAAATATAGATGCAGCCACTTCACCTTCTTTGCAGCTTACGCCGGAGATGTCGGCAGGCAGACAATGCATATATAGGGCTTTGCCTTCCTTTGTTTTCTTCATAAGTTTTTCAGTGCATTCCCAGTCTTTGTGCTTGGCATTCTGAGCAAGAAGCTCTTTTTCAAGAGCCTTGATTCCATCAAAATCATTTTTTCCATAGAGATCAGTTCTCTTCTCCATAGCAGCAAATGGAGCCCAGCTCTTTGGATAAACTATGTCCGCATTCTCGAAAGCTTCTTCCATGCTATTTGTCTTTATGAATATCCCGCCGGCTCTTTCACTATTTACTCTAGCTATTTCTTCAACATCTTTCATTACTTCATATCCCTTAGGATGCGCAAGAGTAACTTCCATGCCGAATCTTGAGAAGAGCCCGATAATGCCTTGGGGAACAGATAAAGGTTTGCCATATGATGGTGAATAAGCCCATGTCATAGCAATCTTTTTGCCCCTGAGATTTTCTACTCCGCCGAAGTGATTGATTACATGCAGGGCATCAGACATAGATTGTGTCGGATGGTCTATATCGCACTGTAGGTTGACAAGAGTAGGCCTTTGTTCAAGAACACCGTCAAGGTATCCCTGATAAACAGATTGAGCGACTTCCTTCATATACGTGTAACCTTTTCCGATGTACATGTCATCACGGATACCAATAACATCAGCCATAAAGGAAACCATGTTGGCTGTCTCTCTTACTGTTTCGCCATGGGCCACCTGAGATTTGCCTTCGTCCAAATCTGAAACTTCCAAACCGAGAAGATTGCAGGCACTTGCAAAACTAAAACGCGTTCTGGTTGAGTTGTCTCTGAAAATTGATATTCCAAGTCCGCTGTCAAATACTTTTGAAGAGATATTGTTCTCTCTCATCCCTCTGAGTATGTCAGCTACCAAAAATGTAGCGGCTAATTCATCATCAGTTTTTTGCCATGTGTGAAAGAAGTCATTAAGATACATTCCATTTGTTCTTTTCGATGAAAGAGCTCTTATAGCTTCTGATAAACCGATTCTATCCATTTTAACCCCTTTTTGATTTATTCTTTATTTATTGAATAACTGCCGTAGCTTCTATTTCAACGAGAGCGTCCTTTGGAAGCTTTGCTACCTGATAGCAGCTTCTTGCAGGATAAACACCGCTAAAAAACTTCGCATAAATTTCATTCATTTTGACAAAATCTCCCATGTCTTTCAAAAAGATCATGACCTTAACTACATTTCCCATATTAGTTCCGGCTGCTTCCAGTATAGCCTTTACATTTTCCAAAGATACTTTAGTCTGAGCCTCGATTCCTTCAGGCATTTGAGAAGTTTTTGGATCGATTGGAAGTTGCCCTGATGTAAAAACCATATTAGATGTTTTGATTCCCTGGGAATATGGCCCGATTGCAGCAGGCGCTTTGTCTGTAGATACTTGAATCTTGTTCATGTTCTTACCTCAAAATAAATGTTTAAATTTTCTTTGAGGCATATAAAGTGTACAGATTCTTGAAATAAGCAAACGTTATCCGCAAATTAACGCAAAGTTAGATCTTAGTATCTCGTTGATAGATAAGCCCGATTTGTTAAATCATACCCAACAGCCTGCCCCATAAATATAGAAGGCAGTTTCTTGCATATGAAAGTACCATTTCTCACAAAATGAGACCTCTGCACAACTTATCTTTATGGTTCTTCTTAATCTTGAGGCTGACTCAATGACACTTGCATCTATTATCGCTTCATTGCAGTTCTTTACCTTAAGTCCATAAGATTCAAGCTGAGTGTTTACCTCAGAAAGTATCTTCTCTGTTGAGCCTTTTTCAACAAGACGATTTCTGAATCTGCATAGTGTGGTATCATCAAGCACATTGCCATCTATGGAAAATCCTGTAAAAAGCATGAAGTCAACTCTTGGCTTAAGGGCGTTTTCAAGTTCAGGATCGCGGAGGTTATACTACCGACCAAGAATAATTGCCTTGAGCATCTTTAAGCTGTCATATGCCGCCAAGGTCATTATTTTCACATTTATAGAGACCTTTCAATAGAATTAAGAACTTATTCCAGTCAATCAGGTCTCTGATCTTCAACAAAACATTATTACTGCCAACTCTACTCTCTGCTCCATAACTGAAAAAGCCCATTAATTGTTACATAGTATATTATTCATTATATATTTACATATGCTAATATACTCTCATAGCTATCTGTTTATAACATCAGCATATTTTTTATTCAATAGATTAACTAAAAGATAGTGCAGAGGTCTTTTTTTTAAAAAACTTCAGCCGTTAGCCTGTAATATGAAGTTGCCTCATGAACCTTATAAGTTTAGAAAAAAAATTCATGAGGGCCAGAGATTAAAATTAACGTCAGTGAGAGTGTAGTAGTTTACTTTTGATAAAGTTCTTCGTTTGTTTTTGTATTCAGCCAATCTTTGACATCAAGAAGAAATATATCAGGTTCAGTTGATGAAACTGAATGTCCTGATTCAGCGTAATGCGGCCAAAAAATATTTCTTGTAAGGCTACTTTGTGGCTCAGCAGTGAGATTATGGATGAAATCTTTTTTATATGCAATAACAATATTGCCGTTACGGCTACCGCCTTCAATATCATTCCCTCTCTTTGTAGTTACATCTTCTACAATGTCAGGATATTTTTTCAGCATTTCAGGTATAGCTGGAGAATAAATGACGAGATCCAAGTTCGCATCTGTCATAAAAGTATTTACATAGACAAGATTTTCCAAGAATAAACGTCCATATATTGTGGAGTCGTTAGGTCCTAATAGCTTTTTGTAATTTGGGAAGCTCAAGAAAAGCACATTATAGTTAAAGGCAAGATAAATAGCGGTATTGGTGGATACTAAATAGTCATCATAGTAGTTAAGCTTTCCAAATACATCCTTAAATGATCCGCTTCCTTCGCGCAAAGATACCTGTAGTTGTTCAACGTCTTCCTGCTCATCGAGCCAAAGACGGTCTTTATCAGTAATGTTTATGTGGTTATCTCCTGAGATATCATAGTAGTTTTTCTTTATTGCTTCAACCTCTGTCTGACCAAATGGAGAGATGTATCTATATGCCATTGCAGCACGAGCTGCTGGTTTCAGCATTGTGATTTTAGTTATGTCATAATCAAGAATCACAGAGAGTTCCTTTACGTTCAAGAGAGCTTGCATTGCAAAGATTTCAAGATCGTCACTCCACGAACTGTTTCTTGAGTAGTTATACTTGTCTAAATCACAGACCCTTTCCAGAAAAATAAATGCGCAAGCGACAGAATCATGAATTGGACATGCAGCCCTGAATTTTAAATAGTTAATGCCCTTATTATTCCCAAGTTTAACCATAATTGAATTTGGTTCATCAAACATTTGGCCTGAAATCTGGTCTTGATATATATCACAAATTTGCGGCTGTACTAATATTTGTCTTCCAAACTGGTCGGCAATAACATCCGGTGGAATATTTTGATGTGAAGAATCTTTGGGTAGGGTTTTAGCAAAGTGATTTTCAATAACTTTTCCGAGAGTTTTATCTGTAAAAATCATGCTTCCATCAGAGTATTTTTCATAGAACAGCAATAGATTTAGAAGAGTAGAGACTCTTGTCCCACTATAACTTTCTCCAACGAAAATAACTTCATTAGAAGTAAATCGAGGATTTTTATCAAGAAATCCCAGTACGACTCTAAGTACCTGATCTGCATCTATAAAACAGTTATAGTTATTAATTGAAAACTGAGCCGCCCTTACAATAGCGTAATCTGAGTTTGGAACCATATTATATGAAAAACCTGTATTGGGAGCATCAATGTAAAGCAGATTACCAACTTGAGTCCATGAGTTGGGGTTTTTGGCTGAATGCTCCCCTTTCGGAATTCTCTCCTTGTCCAATGTATATGGGGCAGTATTCATGCTGAATAAATTCGTAGTTGTTGCACAGCCAGGGCCCCCATTGAGAAAAACAAAAATAGGTTTTTTTTCAGGGTTTATATTGGCTTCAAAAAAGGAGTACCAAACTCTTGCTTTGCCAGCCTGCACTTCTAGTTTATTATTATTTTCGAAATTCAGACTATAAGTAACAGGTTCTAGTTCATAAAAACCGACTCTTTCTATTTCATCTGCATATTGGGATGTGACAATTAAGAGAAAAAACATCGATATAAATAGTTTTCTCATATTCATTCTAAGGTTCCTCCACAATTTGATGATGATTGAAAAAAGCATTATAGGCATTTTATATAACAAGAGCAAGGATGATTTACCTTTGAAAAATGTTTTTAATAAATATTTATTAAGTATAGAGTCCCTTAACGTGCTACATGGCATAAAAGCTGAGACCTCTGCACAACAATGAATGGCTCAATTTTCTAAAATTTGCTAATATATTCCGCCTCTTCTCCAAATACTAAAACTGAGGCTGATTTATAACCTTTACTGCTCATTTGGGAGAAGAGGCTTATTTTGATATATTTTAAAGATTAGCTGAAGTTGTGCAGAGGTCTCATATTGATATGTCGCTATTTTAGATATAATTTCCTTTCAATACAATCAAGAGATTTAATAAAATATATCCAACTAAGATGAATACATTGGAAGCTTTGTCCAACATCCTTTCCTATCTGAGCAATCTTGTTTGGGGTCCCGCAATGCTTATATTTCTTGTCGGAACTCATGTTTTTATGACGTTCAGGCTAGGGATTATTCAAAAACACGTTTACAGGGGAATAAAACTTTCTTTCAAAAAAAACAAAGAAGGTGAAGGTGATATTTCACATTTTGGAGCTTTGATGACGGCATTAGCTGCTACGGTAGGGACAGGCAATATCGTAGGTGTGGCAACGGCTATAGCTGCAGGCGGCCCTGGAGCTGTTTTCTGGATGTGGATGACAGGGATTTTTGGGATATCTACAAAATATTCTGAGGCATTACTTTCTGTGAAATATCGCACAGTGAATGAGAAAGGCTTTATGTCAGGCGGCCCTATGTATGTCCTCGAAAAAGGGATGAACAACAAATACCTGGCAATTGCTTTTGCTTTATTTACTGCAATTGCTGCATTTGGGATAGGAAATACTGTACAGGCCAATTCAATAGCAGGGTTAGTTAAAGACACATTGAATATTTCGCCATGGATAACGGGCATCGTGATAACCACCTTGACTGCTGCTGTGATTTTGGGCGGCGTGAAATCAATAGCCAAAACGTGTGAAAAATTCGTGCCGGTTATGGTTCTGTTTTATCTTGCAGGATGTTTTATAATGCTGGCAGTAAGATATGAAACAATTCCCGAAACTGTCATTCTGATAATCAAGAGCGCTTTTACCGGACAGGCCGCCGTCGGAGGATTTGTGGGAGCGACAATTCGTGAAGCAATGCGCTTTGGGATATCAAGAGGGCTTTTTTCCAATGAATCAGGACTTGGCAGTGCGCCGATTGTAGCTGCAGCAGCACAAACAAAAGAACCTGTAAGGCAGGCCTTGGTTTCTTCGACCGGAACGTTTTGGGATACCGTAGTAATCTGTGCCATTACAGGTATTGTGATTGTGAACTCAGGGGATTGGAAGGAAGGATTAACCGGTGTTTCCCTGACCAGACAAACTTTTTCAGATTTGGGTACGATAGGGCCTTTGATGCTGGTAGTCTCGCTCTTCACATTCGTTTTGTCTACTATTCTGGGATGGTCGTACTATGGAGAGAAGGCAGTTGAATATTTATGGGGAACAAGAGCTGTTCTTTCATATAGGTGGCTATGGGTGGCGGCAGTGATGATAGGGTCTGTAGTAACTATGCCAATGGTCTGGTCTTTTGCGGATATCGCCAATGCTCTGATGGCTATTCCTAACCTGATTTCACTTTGGGTGTTAAATGGAGTCGTAGTAGCAGAAACTAGAAAGTATTTTGCCAAAGGCGATTTTGACTAAAGATCGATTTAGACTTTTATGACATTAACTGCCGTATGCCTCATAATAGTTTCCGCTTTTATTCATGCTTCATGGAATCTTCTCTGTAAAAAAACAAATCCATCTGCTTCATTTTTTCTGTTGGCTACTTTTGCCAGTTGCATTATACTTACTCCTTTTGTATTTAGTTCATTTCGGTTGATTCGAATAATTCCCCCAGGAGTCTGGTTTTTCCTTACTGTTACAGGATTCTTCATGTCTCTTTACTATGTGTCGCTAGGTAAAGCTTACAAATCCGGAGGTATTTCAATTGTTTACCCTGTGGCAAGGACACTTCCTGTTTTGATCGTATCAATAGCCGTTTACATCATTTCAGGAGGAACGCAGTACATGACATATAAAAGCGCTTTCGGAGCTTTGTTGATAGTCACTGGCTGCTTCATGTTACCCATGGAACATTTCAGGGATTTTAGGTTCAAGAACTACTTGAATACCTCATGTTTCTTTGCAATTGTTGCTGCTATCGGAACAGCGGGGTATTCAATAATAGATGACAGAGCGACGGCAATTCTTAGAACTGAATTGAGTTCTGTGGAAGGAATAACGTATATCAGCCTTTTATATATTTTTTTAGAAATGCTTTTTACATTGGGCTGGATGGGAATTTATGTGCTTTTTGACAAAAACGAGTCAAAATTATTCAGAACGACAATTAGAAAAAACAAAACATCAGCTGCGATAGCAGGATGTGCCATTACTTTGGCATACAGCATGATTTTAATATCCATGGCGTTCGTTTCAAATGTCAGTTATGTCGTTGCTTTTAGGCAGTTGGGGATATTGATTGGTGCGATATTGGGAATAGTTCTACTTGGAGAATCTAAAAGACTTCCAAAATTTGCCGGAATATTTCTTATGTTTACCGGACTTCTGTTGGTGGCATTAGGTTAAAAAACTATAAATCCAAAGAAAACATATCCTTAGCAAGAAGCGCATCTGGAAATCGTGATTGGATGATCTCCAAAGCTTTGAGCCTTGTTTCTATTGTCTTGTACCTGTTTGAATCGAAATGAGTGATTGCCAGTTTTTTTGCACCTGAGTCTAAGGCGAGTTGCCCGGCTTCCTGAGGGTTGATGTGAGGCCATTCTTTATTTGTTTCGCCGTAAAGATGGCTGCATTCCAGAATAAGCAGGTCTGCATTTCCTGCAAGAGAAAGGGCGTTTTCACATACGCCGGTATCTGTAACATAAGCAATCGTTTTTCCCATGATAGAAAACCTGAACCCCAGAGTATGCACCGAGTGAACTACAGGAAGGAATTTCAAATCGAATGGAAGCGAGCCTTTTTTAATGTCTTCAATTATCTCAATTTCTGTCCCAAAATTCAGCATATCAATCGGGCACATATACGGAAATTTAAGAATATCTAATAGGGATTCGCTACTTTGTCCTGATACCAATATCCTGAGTTTTTTGTCAAATTTAAACTTCGGCAGAGTAAACAATCCTGAGATATGATCAAGATGAAGGTGGCTGATAAAAATAAACGTGGGTTTTCCAAGATAATTGAAATGATCATATTTTGACAATCCGCTTCCGGCATCAAGGATCAAATTAAAATCTTTTGTTTCAATCAGAGCGCAGACAGTATCTCCAAGTTCAGTTGGGTAGAAACCGTTTGTACCTAAAAAAGTGATTTTTATCATAAATTCCCTTTTGTATTTTTGTATAAAAAGAATAACCCCCGCGCTGAATATTTCATCAGGGACGAGGGTTTGATAGTAAAATTCTACTATTTATTAGCCAATAGCGATATTTCCTGTTTCGCCTGTTCTTATTCTGATGCATTCCTCAAGATTCATTATGAATATCTTGCCGTCTCCTACCGAACCTGTTCTTCCGCCTTCAGTGATTGCAGCAACCGCTGCCTTGAGATATTCATCATTGACTGCAATCTCAAGCTTCATTTTCCTAAGCAAACTGCCTGCCTCTTTGTGGCTTCTATAAACAGTAGCAACTCCTTTCTGGCGGCCTCTGCCCATGACTGATGTCACTGTAACAAGATGGATCTGATTTTCTTCGAGTTTTTCCAATACTTCATTCATCCTATCAGGCTGAATTATTGCTGTGATGTACTTCATACGAGTTTCCCTTTATTCTAATGTTGTATAAGCTGCTTCTCTATGTTCTGTCAAATCCAGTCCAACTCTTTCGCTATGTTCACTTGCTCTCAGACCAAATATTTTATCAACAATATAAAAAAGTACAAAGCTTACAACAAAAGAATATACCATTGTTATAATTATAGCTGCTAATTGAGTTAGAAGCAGTTTTAGTCCTCCATACAACAAGCCTTCTGCTCCTGAATTATTCACAAACTTAGATGCAAATAATCCGACTGCCAGCGTACCCCATATTCCGCTTATCCCATGGACGCCAAAAGCATCTAGGGAATCGTCATAGCCGAATTTCGCTTTGGCAAATGTTACGGACATATAACATATAACTCCAGCTCCAATTCCTATTACTATCGCGCCAAGCGGAGTTACAAAACCCGAAGCAGGAGTAATAGCTGCCAGCCCTGCGACAGCGCCTGTAATAAGTCCAAGGACTGTTGAACGACTGTTATAGATCAAGTCCAATATACCCCATGTCAACCCGGCAACAGCCCCTGCTATGTGCGTCACTACAAATGCATTGGCTGCGAGTTTGCCGGAACTCAAAGCGCTTCCCGCATTGAATCCGAACCATCCGAACCAGAGTAAGCCGGCGCCAAGAACGGCAAAAGGCAAATTGTGCGGAGGGGACATTTTTTCAGGATAGCCAATCCTTTTGCCTAAAAAGATAGCTGCCGCAAGAGCTGCCATACCGGCATTGATATGCACTACTATTCCTCCTGCAAAATCCAATGCTCCCATTCCTCCGAAAGCCCCGAGAAATCCTTTTTCAGCCCATAACCAATGCGTTATAGGATCGTAGACAAGAGTAGACCAAAGGACAGTAAATATGCAAAATGGCACGAACCTGATTCTTTCAGCAAAAGCTCCGATAATCAGCGCAGGCGTAATGACAGCAAACATCGCCTGAAAAATCATAAAAGCGCAATGAGGTACGGTAGGGGCATAAACAGCACTTGGTTCCATTCCTACTCCTACCAGCCCTGCCCAGGAAAGGTCTCCTATTATCCCTTTGATGCTTGGTCCGAAGGAGAGAGAATACCCGATTAGAACCCACTGGACCGTTACCAAACATAGTATAAACATGCATTGCATAAGGACAGATAACACATTTTTCCTTCTTACAAGTCCGCCGTAAAAAAAGGCAAGTCCTGGTGTCATGAGCATTACCAATGCTGCACTCATTAATATCCAGGCTGTATCTCCGCTGTCAATCGTTGCAGATGATATAGGCGCACTCAGCGCGGCTTTATGTTCTCCTGCCGCAAGAATAACTAAGCCTGCTACAATAAATGCGATCACAATAAGCCCTTGAAATAAATTCTTTTTTTTCACAACTACCCTTAATCTTTAAACATTTACACTTAGGAACTAAAATTGTAATAGTGTAGCAAATTGCGTGCCAATAAGAAATGTATACATGCAACATGTTAGTAATAAAAACAATAAGATATCTGCTGCAACATACTTTCAGAGGAAATCAACCGTGGTTATGACAATTATGGCAGTTAAAAACGGGATTTAATGACATTTTTGAAACTTGGGTGCAACAAGCAAAAAAGGTATTTTTATATAATATCAGTTTGATAAATTTACAGTTGATTCTAAATTTTAAATCTCTTTCGTACAAAATCGGGGCGTAGCGCAGTCTGGCTAGCGCATTTGGTTTGGGACCAAAGGGTCGGAGGTTCGAATCCTCTCGCCCCGACCATTTTTTTCTTCTGGACAATTAGGCTCTACGGCTCTAAGCCAACAAAAAAGGGGTGCGAGTTTTATCTCAAGAAAGAGGTATCGGGATTTGAAGTAGAGGTCTCTAGTAATTGAAATATTTCGGTAATTTCTTTTTTAGTAAGTTTTCTCCAGTGCCCTAACGGGAGATTTCCTATCTTCACATTCATAATTCTAATGCGCTCAAGTTTGGTAACAGTATAGCCCAGATATTCGCACATCCTGCGAATTTGCCTATTCATTCCCTGTACAAGGATAATTTTGAAGATAAACCGACTCTCTTTTTTAACTAAACATTTTTTTGTAATTAGTCCTAAAACAGGGATGCCGTTTGACATATCGTTAATAAACTGATCGGTGACGGGCTTATTAACTGTTACCACATATTCCTTTTCGTGTCTATTGCCTGCGCGCAATATTTTGTTGACGATATCTCCATTGTTGGTCAGGAAGATCAATCCTTGCGAATCTTTATCCAATCGGCCTATTGTAAAAATTCGCTCGCCATAGTTTATGTAACTGATTATGTTACCTTTAATACTAAGATCTGTGGTGCAGGTTATTCCAACAGGTTTATTGAAAGCCAGGATAAGAATATCTCCTTTTCCTCGAGGCATTACTAATTTTCCATTAAAAACCACTTTGTCATTCGCGCAAACTTGCTGGCCGACCTTCGCTGTTATTCCATTTATAATCACACTGCCTTGTTCTATTAATTTGTCAGCCTCACGTCTGGAACAAAGTCCGCTTTCACTGATAAATTTGTTTAAACGAATGGATTTTAAGATGGACATTTTAATTTGATAAATTTTGTTCAAGGTTAAAGCGGAGCCTAAAAGTGGCGGAGAGGGTCAACCTTAAGCAAGAATTATAACTTGAGGAATATAATTTTTCAATCAGACATTGAAACCCGACCTATAAGAACCTTCTCTATTGTATTTTCCCTACTTATTCTATGGTTTAAGATTCTGCACCACTATCAATAAATCATTGCGGCAGACAAATAGGTTCCAACGTAAAAAAGCAACAAGTGTCAATATTTGCCTTTGGGACTTTGACAAGAACTTCAAGAACTTGATCAATAGCAGCTATATCAATGCTCTCCAAACCTGAATCCTGTTTGCGTTTAAATAAGACAGATTCGATTTGGATGGAGCACCTCCTATACCAATGTGATTAAGCTTTCCCCCCCCTCCCCCTCATAGATACGCTTAGAGGTTCTCGATCCGAAACGGAAACTTTTCTGCTTTTTTTGATCCGTTCAGGGAGAAAGCAAACTCCTGCCTTAAGCTGACAGTTTGGGCGGTCTAACCCTGCAACAGGCTCTAACCCATGCTAGGCATAAAAAAAGCCCTACGATATTGTCGCAGGGCTTAATATTTGAGGCTTAAGAAGCTAAATTAGCATCTGTCTATGCAATTAAGGTCATTGAAAGCTTCTTTTAGTCTTGCGATCATAGACATCTGGCCTGCTCTCAACCAAGCTCTAGGATCATAGAATTTTTTGTTTGGCTTATCTGCACCTTCAGGGTTTCCAAGTTGAGTTTGGAGATAGCCTTCGTTTTTCTTATAAAACTCAAGCACGCCCTTCCAGGTAGCCCATTGTGTGTCAGTGTCTATATTCATTTTGACTACGCCGTAAGATACAGCTTCTCTGATTTCCTCAAGAAGAGAACCTGAACCGCCATGGAACACAAAATTAACAGGATGTTTTCCTGTATTGAACTTTTCCTGTATGTATTTTTGTGAATTGGCAAGAATCTTTGGTTGCAGCTTCACATTGCCTGGTTTGTAAACACCATGAACATTTCCGAAAGAAGCAGCTATTGTGAAATTAGGACTTATCTTTAGAAGTCTTTCATATGCAAGAGCCACATCTGCAGGTTGTGTATACAGGGCTGAATTATCCATTCCTGTATTATCAACACCATCTTCTTCGCCGCCTGTACATCCGAGTTCTATCTCAAGGGTCATACCCATTTTGCTCATTCTGGCGAGATATTTTTCAGAGATAGCAATATTTTCTTCGAGAGTCTGTTCTGAAAGGTCAAGCATATGTGAGCTGAATAATGGTTTGCCGCATGTTTTAAAATGTTCTTCTGACGCATCAAGAAGTCCGTCAACCCAGGGAAGAAGTTTTTTGGCGCAGTGGTCGGTATGAAGAATAATTGGAATTCCCCAATATTTAGCTAATGCATGTACATGCTTTGCAGCTGCGATTGAACCAAGCACATCGGGTCTTTCATTTCCAGCAGGTTTTAGACCTTTGCTAGCTACAAAGATACCGCCGCCGTTTGATAACTGGATAATAGCCGGAGAATTGACTTCTTTGGCTGCTTCCATAACTGCATTGCAGGAATCTGAGCCTACACAATTTACTGCAGGAATTGCAAAGCCTTCTTGTTTTGCAATTCTGAAAATTTCCTGAACTGCTGAACCGGTTGCTACGCCTGGAGCCACTTTACTTAGAATTTTTTCACTCATTGAAAACCTCCGTTTATTTGAGTTTAATAATCATACTTATTCGGTAAAATAAAAGTTTAGCATATTTCAGAACAGTTCTCCATTCTTTTTCAGAAAAAGGGCGAAATGTTGCTAGGAAGCAATATATTTTGAGATTAGAATTCAAAACAACTATTAATATAAATGACAACCTTTATAGCCTCTTTTCTATTTGTTGTTCTTGCTGAAATGGGAGATAAAACCCAGCTTCTGACTATGGCTTTTGCCGCGAGGTATAATGCTATTAAAGTTTTGCTTGCTGTTTTCATAGCCACTGTTATAAATCATGCATTTGCTGTTTGTGTCGGGCATTATTTATCCGAATTTATTCCAATGGATATCGTTTCTGTAGCGGCTGCGCTTTCTTTTATTTTATTTGGTTTGTGGACAATCAGAGGAGATAAACTTAACGGAGAAGATACAAGAAAATCTAAATTGGGCCCAATAGCGACCGTTGCGATTGCTTTTTTCCTAGCCGAAATGGGAGATAAAACTCAGCTTGCCACTATAAGTCTTGCCGCTAAATACAATAACATGGCATTAGTTCTTTTCGGCACAACGATAGGCATGGTTGTCGCGGACGGAATAGGAATAATTGTAGGAGTAGTTTTAAGAAAAAATATTCCTGAAAAATTTATAAAATGGTTTTCCGCTATAATTTTCATTTTATTCGGCCTTTTGGGGATTTATGAATATATGGATACCAAATACAATTCTTTTTGTATTTTTTTAACGATTGGTGCAATTACCGTATTCTCTGCTTTTCTTGCTTATGGTATATTCAAACATTCCCAAATTACTGATTGAATAATCTTTAACGGTTGAAAAATGTGCCTAAAGAGTTAATTTTGTAGGCTTCATTTAATAACAAAGGCGACATAAATATATTTTAGATATTAAATTTGCCGCTGTAACTAAACTTCCAAAAAGGAGAAGTAAAATGGTAAAAATCCTACACGATTCAGATGCTGATTTATCTGTATTGAAAGGCAAAACAGTTGCCGTAATAGGTTACGGTAATCAAGGTTCAGCTCAAGCCCTTTGCATGAGAGATTCAGGTGTGCATGTCATAATAGGCTCAATTAAAGATCCTTCATACGACAAGGCAATTTCTGAAGGATTTGAAGTAATGAGCATATCTGAGGCAGCTGAAAAAGCAGATGTTATACATATGCTTCTTCCTGATGAATTTCATGGCCCAGTTTACAAGAATGATATAGAAAAACACATGAAAAAAGGCAAAGTCCTTTCATGTTCACATGGCTTCAACATCGTTTACAAGCAGATTGTTCCTTCTGCTGACATAGATGTTATAATGGTAGCCCCCAAAAGCCCTGCTTCAGAAGAAAGAAAGGCTTTCCTTGCAGGGTTCGGAGTTCCCGGACTAATTGCAATAAAACAGAATGTAAGCGGAAACGCTGCTCAGATAGCTCTTGCCATGGCCAAAGCATGCGGACTTACAAAAGCAGGCGTTCTTGAATGTACGTTCGAACAGGAAACATATGAAGACCTTTTCGGTGAACAAAATGTTCTCTGCGGCGGTTGCGTCGACCTTATGATCGCAGGTTTTGAAGTGCTTGTAGAAGCAGGTTATCCGCCGGAAATGGCTTATTTCGAATGCGTACATGAGCTCAAACTGATAGTTGACCTTATTTATGAAGGCGGAATCCAGAAAATGAACTCCGTTATTTCCAATACCGCTGAGTGGGGCGAATACACTAATGGCCCGACTATTATTACGAAAGATGTTAAAGAGCGCATGAAAGAATCTCTCAAGAAAATCGAGAACGGTGAATTTGCAAGAAAATGGATTGAAGAAAGCAAGAATGGAGCGCCTGTCCTACTTGCCAAGAGAAAAGCTCTCGGCAGTCATGTCCTCGAAATTACAGGTAAGAAAATCAGAGATATGTTTGAACACAAAAAATAATTTCTGACACAATTCTGAGGCTGTCCTATAATGGGCAGCCTTATTTTTTTATAAAAAAAGCCAAAGTCTGTTTTAATTTGGTTTTAAACACATTTGATATGAATTTTCCCTTATACCCTCTCGGAAAACCATTCATTGGAACATGGCATTTTCTTCAAATACTCTTGATGCCGCCAAGATTTTAGACTATATAATATGTTAAAATATTGTTATAATGAGTACGCCTGTTGTGTATTTCTGACTTGTTTTTCAACCACAAATAAAACTATCGTTAAAAAAAAGGAAGAAAATGAACTATCTTAAATTCCTCTTATTGCCGGTCATTGCTCTAATTATTGCAGGATGCAGTTCTCCGACGGGATCGTATACTTCTATGGATGATTCTATCTCAAACCCTGTAAAAATTGAGATATTTCAAAAGAACCTGAAGTACGAAGGCGTTAAACGTAATCCAATTATTGTAGTTCATGGCTTTCTTGGTGCCAGTTTAGTCAATACTCAAACAAACAAAAATGTTTGGGGTTCTTTTAAAGGAATGGATGCATTCACTGTGTCAGACGAAAGGCTCTATGATTTGTCATATCCGATGGAGTCAGGAAAAAAAATAAACGAAATTAAAGACAATGTAGTCGCAGACAAACTTCTTGAATCCGTACTCATAAGAGTGTTCGGCGTGCCATTTGAAATAGCAGCATATGTCAATATGATAGACATCTTGTCCAGAGGAGGTTTTGTCCCGTCAAATAGGCCTATGCCTAAAGATAAGCATTTTTACTCTTTATTTGAATTTGCCTACGACTGGAGAGCAGATTTGCACGAAAACGCTTTTAATCTTGGACAATTCATCAAAGAAAAGAGAGCCTATATGCAAAAACAATACGAACTTTGTTATGGCATAAAGGACTATGATGTACAGTTTGATATTATTGGACACTCTATGGGAGGGCTTGTTTCCAGATACTATTTGATGTATGGCGATCAAGATCTTCCTGAAGACGGCTCATTGCCAAAATTAACTTGGGACGGAAGCAATTATATCGACAGAGTTTTCATCATGGGTACCCCAAATTTAGGATATCTTGATACATTCCTTGAAATGCAAAAAGGAAGTGATGTTCCTCCATTTCCAAACGCAGTGCTAGGGACTATCCCGTCATATTATCAGATGCTTCCTGCTCCTGCAACCCGCTCTGTTGTTTATTCGGATGACCCGGATGGAGAAGCTGTTGATTTATTGGACCCGGCTATCTGGGAAAAAATGAAATGGGGTATTGCTTCTCCCGATGCTGATAATTCCCTGAAAATTCTTTTGCCGAACGTTAAGACAAAAGAAGAAAGAGAAGCTATCGCCATGGATCATTTAGCCAAATGCCTAAAAAGGGCCAAACAGTTTATTGCAGCCATGGAAGTCAAGCAAAGACCGCCTAAGGATGTAAGGCTTTATCTATTCTTGGGGTATGGCATAAAAACTACAAGGCGTGCTTTTATCAATAGGGAGAACGGTAAGATTGAAAAAATAACATACGATTCTGGTGATGGAAAGATATTAGTAACAAGTGCATTATGTGATATGGGCAATGACAAGAATTGGAGTTACTTCCTGAATTCTCCTATCCCGTGGTCAAATGTGACAATATTAAGGGCAGCACATATGGGGATAACCAAAGACCCTACATTTGCCGATAATATTTTATTTATGCTGACTAATGAAGAAACATCTAAACAGAAAAAAGACTTAAGTGAAGTTACAAAAACAAATTAGTGTTTTTGTAATTTAACCAAAAATTAAGCACTCTGGGAACTAAAAATTAGTCTTTCAGGGTGTTTTTGTTTTGTTCAAACACAAAGTCGTGTTATACAATCTGTAAAAAAAGTATATATCTTAAGTCTAATAGTTAATCATCTGCCATGTGAGAGCAGTTTTTGGAGTTCGGCTTGGAAAGCTTTTATATCTTCCGGCGTAGGTTCGCCTTGGGGTTTATCAAGGCTTATTCTTCCGTATTGGTCAAGAATCCAATCCGCCTTGGCTCCTGAAGCAAACTTGACTGAGCCATTGGCTATAGCTCCAGGGCGGGTAAGTTTACTAACTTCTACAATTGTTTCTCCTGCATTCTCATCTGTTTTATTTGGTTCCAGTTCTTTTTTTTCCTTCTCTTCTTTTGCTTTTTCTTCGGCTTTCTTTGCTTCCATATCAGCTTTCTGTTTTGACCAGTCAACGGATTCTATTTCTGAAGCAATCAATCTTAAATCCAGAAAGGTCATTTTTACAGAATATTCTGATTGAAGCTGCTTTTGTATGTCAGAGAGGGAAACGCCTTTATTAAGCAAAGACGCTACTATCGTTTTTATCTCTTCTTTTTGCATATAAAATTCCTAAATTATAAATCTGTAGTATTTGTCAATCTTACAAAAAAGAACCCTGTAAAGAAATTTGCAATAGCTGTTGGGTGAATTGCTATATCAAAATCAACTAACCAGCCAATATGCGCACCAATTCTCCAGAAGTCAACATTGCCGCTTTTATAAGGTTCGGAACAAGGACAAGGCACAGCACTGTTCCTAAGGCTGAGATTAACATAAGGATTGACTGTGCCAAAACAATAATCTACGACTTCTTCTTCGTCGCTCCAGCATGCGAATGCAGCATTGTAGCCGCCAGAATATCCTCCGCCGTACTGCCTGTTAAATCCTTTTTCAATAAAATACCTGTCACCGTAGCTTGCTCCAAACTGCCCCCATTTGGTGAATGTAAGTTCCAAACTTGCTTCGGGTCCGACTCCGGTACCTATTGTGAGAATATCACTTAAATCTATCAATCTGTTTGGTATATACATCAAGGCTATATGAAGGTCAGAATAATCAGTTTCTGTTTTTACTTGCGAAGATTCTTCATTAACAGAATTTTGTTCCTGAATCTGTTTTTCTATCTTTTGCCTGATTTTTATTTCCATATCAGTTTCTTTAAGTGAGTTTGAGAGTCTGTCTTGCTCTGTAGTCGTAGTATTATTCGGAGATTGAAGAGTATTTTCATAAACAGCTGTATCATCGGCCAAAGCTACTAGCGAACTAAGAGCCAAAATTAGCATTATTGAAACTTTTTTTGACCTAAGCATGGTTCCTCCATTAACAAATGAAAATTTTTGACTAAACTAGAATCTATGATTTCTGAAAAATCTGAGACAATCCTTTGGAAAAGAATTAGTTTCTCAGGTCTTTCAGTTCATTATATCAATTTGGAATATGTATGTAAATAATCCAATAATAATAAACAAGAAAAAGGAATCAATATGTTAAATTCACTCAAAGTCAATTCAAAATTCCAAAAGAGAAGAGGCCCTGTAGTTCTTTGCATACTAGACGGAGTAGGGTTTGGCAAATATAAAGACGGAGACGCTTTTTTGAATGCCTACAAGCCCACACTTGACAATATGCTCAAAACCCTGCCGAATACCAAATTAAAAGCTCATGGAACGGCAGTGGGGCTTCCCAGCGACGAAGATATGGGCAATAGCGAAGTGGGACACAATGCCATGGGGTGCGGCAGAGTGTTTGCGCAAGGCGCAAAACTGGTTAATGAAGCTATTGCTTCAGGCAGGATGTTTGATGGCGAAGTTTGGAAAGAAGTTGTAGCTAATTGTGTTAAAAACTCTTCAACTCTCCATTTTCTGGGTTTATTTTCTGACGGTAATGTTCACAGCCATATAGATCACCTTAAGGCTATGATAACTAAAGCAAGTTCAGAAGGTGTAAAAAAAGTAAGGGTTCATATTCTTCTTGACGGGAGAGATGTTCCGGAAACTTCAGCATTGCTTTACGTTGAACCATTCGAAAAATATTTGGAAGAAATAAGAACGTCAGGATGCGATATCCGAATAGCATCAGGCGGTGGAAGAATGCAAATAACAATGGACAGATATGGCGCAAATTGGGATATGGTTCGAAAAGGTTGGGATATTCATGTCCATGCAAAAGGAAGAACTTTTAAGTCGGCAAAAGAAGCTATTGAAACTTTGAGAAAAGAAACAAAGGCCATTGATCAGGATCTTCCGGGATTTGTGATTGCAGATGATTCAGGAAATCCTGTTGGCAAAATGAATAACGGTGATTCTGTGGTGTTCTTTAATTTCAGAGGAGACAGATCTCTGGAAATAACAGAGGCTTTCGAAGAAGATAAATTTGATAAGTTTGACAGGTCGCCAAGACCAAGTGTTTATTACGCCGGAATGATGGAATATGACGGGGACCTGAAAGTCCCCAAAAAGTATCTTGTCAACCCTCCTTCTATCGATAATACCATGGGGGAATACCTTTGCGCGTCAGGAGTCAGAATTCTAGCGATAAGCGAAACTCAGAAATATGGGCATGTGACTTATTTTTTCAACGGCAACCGTACTGGCAAATTCAATGAAAAACTTGAGACCTATGAAGAAATTAAGTCCGATGTTGTACCTTTCGAGCAGCGCCCCTGGATGAAATGCGCAGAAATCACAGACGAAGTTCTGAAGTCAATTGAAAGTGGCAAATATGATTTTATCAGGTTGAACTTTCCTAATGGGGATATGGTTGGGCATACAGGCATCTATCAATCTACAATCGTAGCGGTAGAAGCCTTGGATTTATGCGTAAAAAGAATTGCCGAAGCGGTAAAAAATGCCGGCGGAGTCCTTTTAATAACAGCTGACCATGGTAATTGTGACGATATGTATCAGCACGATAAGAAAGGACAGCTTGTTGTTGGGAAAACAGGAATTACTGAAGCAAAGACCAGCCATTCATTGAACCCTGTTCCATTTATAATTTACGATCCTGAATACAAAGGAGACTACCAAACCGAACTCAAACAAGGATTGGGCATAAGTTCGACAGCCGCCACATGTATAGAATTTTTAGGATTTATAGCTCCTGAAGACTATGACAAGAGCATAATCACCCTGAACTGACCTGTAATCAAAAGGAGCCGCCAGGCTCCTTTTTGTTGTACACAGTGCTCTCAAAACTATATAGAAACATTAGTTTCAACTGCTAAACGATTAAGCAGAGTCAAAGTTTTTCCAGTGCAATTTCCTGACTTCGGCAATATAACCGTGTATAAATAACTGACTATCAATATATGCATCAAAAATGCTAGACACTACGCTGTTTTCGGTTAAAACAATATAATATTCTTACTGCAAGCTTGTTACAGGATAAGGAGCTTTGGACTCTCTTCCCGTAATTTTATAGATTTTGACAGCTTCGGGAGAAGCGTTTGAGGTGTATTAGCTAAGACATGGTCTGACAGTTACACCTAAGAGGCAAGTTTTAGTGTCAGGCAACTGTTAACTGTCCGCCAACCTCCTTGTTAAGTTCATCTACTTTTGATTTACAGATTCCTTTGGCATCAGTGAAAGTTTGTATAGGGGTTCCCCAGCAGCACATTTTTCCCTGATGCGGTCTTCATTATTATACCAATTGATCCATTTGTCTAAGTCAGTCTGCAACTCTTCTACAGTTTTATATAGGTTTTTTCTGAAGGCCGTTTCTGATCTACACACAGCGGACTCCTGTTTGTGATATAAAGATGCCTCTCTTGCGAAGCTCGTTGCTCACTCTGACTTGTCCAAATGGGGGCAGTTTCAATTAGACACATAACGCTCTAACTCTCAATCTATAGTTTTCAAAGTTAAGCGAAATTGAATCGTACCTGGAAACGAATTATTTCATACTAGCAAAAAAACAGATAGCAAGCTATATGAATTTTGTATTTCACAATACTTATTATTTGTGATATTATCATATATAAATAGGTATATGGATAATAAGATGATATAAACTTTTCGCTAGTCAGGATTTAAGTGAAAAATAAAAAAAACAGGTTAAAAATTGTTGATTGCAGATTTCAAAATCTAAAATTTTAAATCAGGTGGGAATATGGCAATATACGAACTGGAACCAAGAGTGCTCTTTGACGGCGCCGCCGCCGTAGCCACAGCCGAAGCGGTCGTCGCTGAAATGCAAACTTCTGACACAAACGTTGCAGACAGCGCAGACAGCAATTCTGGAGATGCTGACTCCCAAAATTCGAGCTCAGATACCCAAACGCCGAATCCCGACTCCTCTACCCCGGCAACTGACAGCTCCCAGCCATCAACAGATAGCAGTACCGACCAAACCCAGATTTTCATTGACACCATAATCGGAACGTATGATGGCACAACCGACGGCGAAAACATACTTGCCACACCTGACAATTCGGAACTGCTATCAACAGATTCCGGGAGTTCAGATTTACAATCTTCCCATGAAGTGGTATTCATAGATGCTTTAGTAAAAGATGCTGATACGATAGTGGCTTCTTTGGACCAAAATGCAGAAGTGGTTTATCTTGACTCTTCTGAAAGCGGGATAGCACAGATAACTGACTATTTATCCACACATGAGGATATAAGTTCTGTACAGATAGTTTCTGAAGGCAACTATGCTCAGATAATGCTTGGAGACGATGTTATCACAGCGGATAATATCGGAAATTATAAAGATGCGATTTCCTCCTGGCAGTCTCACCTTACTGCTGACGCGGACATTCTTTTCTACGGATGCGACATAGCAAAAGACAGCGCAGGCCAAGGCGTTCTTAATGACATAGCTCAGTGGGCAGGCGCTGATGTAGCTGCTTCTACCGATACTACAGGCATTCAGGGGGACTGGGATTTGGAATACACGACAGGAAATATCGAAACAAGTACCATAACCGTTCACGATTATAACCACAACCTTGAAACCTATACGGTAACGGCAATAACCGATGATGGAACAGGTACATCTGGCACTCTTAGCTGGGCCATTAATTTATCTAATGCTTCCACTACTGTCGATGATACCATCGCTTTTAATCTGGATTCAGGCGATACGGTTACGATAAGCGCGGCTTTGCCTACTATTACAGACAGCGTGACCATTGACGGAACTAATATTGCTACAGGAAACGATGTTACTGTTCAGGTTACAACCCCGGGAAGTTCACATTTTAGGGTATTTTCTATCAACGCATCAGGGGACACTGTTAATATCGAAAATATGACCATCATGGGTGGGGATATATCTTCTCTGAGCAGCGGTACAGATTCATTAGGAGGCGGAATCTATATAGAACAAGGAATTGTTAACCTTGATCATGTGACAGTTTCAGATTCGAAAGCTGAAGGTGGCGGTGGGATTTATAATAATGCTGGTACTCTGACAATCACTTCCTCCACGATTAGCGATAATCCAAATGGTGAAGTTGATGGTATTGGCGGCGGGATTTGTAATGTTGGTACTCTGACAATAACCTCATCCACGATCAGCGGGAATTCAGCTTATGGCGGCAGCGGTATCGCTAATTACGGTACATTAACAATCAACTCGTCCACTATCAGCGGCAATACTGCTACTTATGCCGGCGGCGGAATTTCTACTCAACAAGGAACAGTAACAATCAACTCATCAACGATCAGCGGCAATACTGCCAACAGCTCTACTATAGGAGCCAGCGGAGGCGGTATTTTTGCTAATCAATCAACAGTAACGATTATCTCCTCTACTATCAGCGACAATACTACTACCGGCGACACTACCGATTCCTCCGCCGATGGTGGTGGTGGAATTTATCTTTGTCAGACTTCTATGACGATCAGTTCATCCACCATCGCCAACAATAGTTCTATTTCGGCTGGCGGCGGGATCTATAATTGGGTCAGCACCTTGATAATCACTTCCTCCACTATCAGCGGCAATAGCGCTCCTAACAGCAGCGCAAGCGGCGGCTACTACGGCCTTGGCGGCGGGATTAGAAATGACAATGGAACAGTTTACTTATTAAATACGATTATAATAAACAACACTGCCTCTCAATCCGGAGGAGATATTTATAATGGTGGGGGAGGCTTTTACGCATATTATTGCTGGTATGATCAGATAGGTGGGACAATATCAACGCAGGCTACAGCCCCGAACGTAACGACGGCATATCAGCAGGGAGACCTTGGCCCTTTACAGGACAATGGCGGCCCTACATATACGATGGCTCTAAGCGCTAGTGCCCCTGCTGCAGAAGCCGGCACTTTTGTCTATCACCATAGCAGCCCAAATAATTATTATTTTGTTGACGATATCGGTATGACGCATCAAGTTAATGACTGGGATAATAAGTCGGGCTGGCTTCCGGATGACAAGATCACAACTGACCAGCGAGGGGTAACCATTACAGGCACCCCTTCAATGGGAGCTTACGCTCCATCATACTATTATAGGACAAATGCCTCCGGCACATGGGATTGGAGCACTGCGGCTAACTGGCAGTTGTCAACGGACAATAGCACTTGGGCAACAGCGGCTGAAGCTCCTGATGCCGAAAACAGCATAGGCATAACAATCCTCTCCGGTGCGAATGTAACAGTTGACAGTTCAATAACTATAGACCAGACCACTATTAATTCAGGCGGACAGATAACAATATCAAGCGGGCAAACGCTTACAATAGCAGACGGCACAGAGACGACTGACCTGACGAATAACGGGACATTGACGATAAACGGGACGCTAACGAATAGCGGGCAGTTGGGCAATGCAAGCGACCTTGACATAAACACTAATGATTCGTTGGGGAGCGGAACATTGACGAATACTGGAACAATATATGCTTCTGCATCGGCAGTTACGCTTCCTGCTGCGTTAATAGGCGGCACTGTCATCTATGATGGTACAGCGGCGCAGGCGGTATATAATGCTACAGGCACAAGTTATACAACGCTTCAGATATCAACAACCGGCGGCAATGCCACATCATCAGGCACTCTTACTACGGGCACTTTGATTGTAAGCGGCACATCGACACTTAATGCAGTGAACCTGACGGTCAATACGACATTTACCAATAGCGGAATAACGCAGGCCTCGGGGACGGTGTCATTGCCGGCAGCGACAGTAGGCGGCACATTTGTGTATACTGGCACATCAGGGCAAACGATAGACACGACAGGTACGAGCTATACGACGCTTCAGATATCAACGACAGGCGGCAATGCCACATCATCAGGCACGCTAACTGCATCTAGCCTAACTGTAGGCAGCACATCAACTCTTGATGCAGAGAGCCTGGCGATCAGCACGACATTTACGAACAGCGGAACGACGCAGGCCTCGGGGACGGTGTCATTGCCAGCAGCGACAATAGGCGGCACGTTTGTATATGACGGCACATCGGGCCAAACGGTAGACACGACTGGTACGAGTTATACGACGCTTCAGATATCAACGACAGGAGGTAATGCCACATCATCAGGCACGCTAACTGCATCTAGCCTAACTGTAGGCAGCACATCAACTCTTGATGCAGAGAGCCTGGCGATCAGCACGACATTTACGAACAGCGGAACGACGCAGGCCTCAGGGACGGTGTCATTGCCTGCAGCAACAGTAGGCGGCACGTTTGTATATGACGGCACATCGGGCCAAACGGTAGACACGACAGGCACAAGTTATACAACGCTTCAGATATCAACGACAGGAGGTAATGCCACATCATCAGGCACGCTAACTGCATCCAGCCTAACTGTAGACAGCACATCAACTCTTGATGCAGAGAGCCTGGCGATCAGCACGACATTTGCGAACAGCGGAACGACGCAGGCGTCAGGAACGGTATCGTTGCCGGATGCGGCAGTTAGTGGCACATTCATTTATGATGGAGCCTCACAGACGATAGACAACCTTGGAGGAAATGCCTATGCTATATTGAACCTTGCAGGAACAGGAACAATTACGATAGACTCAGGGACGACAAATGCCACGGCATTTACTGTTACCGGGACATATACATCTAATACGATAACGAACAACGGGGCTCTCTCCCTGGGCGGGAGCGCCGACTTCGGTTCTATTACGAACATGGGCGGAACGGTAGTATTTGCAGGAACAGCTCAAACCCTTTCATCTTCTTCCGGTACTGCATTTAATAATCTGACAATCAGCAGTTCTACATCGACTACGCTGAGTGCTAGTACAGTAGTTACTGTCAATGGGACATTTACCTTGAACTCGCAAATAGTTTTGGATACAGGGGCGCAATTGACACTTAACGGAAGCACGACGGGAAGTGGGACAGTTAATGCGCCTGATGAGGTAGTTTCATTTGATTCCGACTCAATAAATGGCAGTCAGAACATATTTGGGGGAACATACGGCGGGATTACGACAGGCGGAACAGGTGTAAAATCGTTGATTGGAAATGTTACAATAGGAACTTCCGGCCTTACAGTCGGGGGGAGTTCGACGTTTGCAGTAAATTCATATACGGCAACAGTAGCTGGCGCTACTACAATAGCCAGTACTCTTACGATATCTACCGGCACATTCTCGGCAAATGGAGCATTTGATGCGACAAACGGGGCAGTAACATTTACCGGGGCCGGCAATCTTAATTTGAGTTCAACAGTAACATCTCTTGGCACATTTACGGAAGGAACCTCAACAGTCACCTATGACGGAGCTAACCAGACGGTTGACAGCGATACATACTATAACCTGGTACTATCGGGAAGCGAGACAATTACGATAGACTCAGGAACGACATATGTTAATACTGCATTGAGTGTTACCGGATCATATAGCAGCAATACAATAACAAACAACGGGACACTATCCCTTGCCGGGTCAGCAAGTTTCGGCTCTGTCACAACAATCGGGGGGACCGTAGTGTATGACGGAGACTCTCAAACTATAGGGAGTTTGACTTATTCTAATTTGATTTTATCCGGGAGCGGGGATAAAACTGCATCTTCAGGCATTACGGTAAGCGGCACATTCGAAAATACCCGGAGCCTTACGTTGTCTTCGGGTAATTTTACCGTGACAGGCACAAGTACTATCGGGGCAGATATAACGAGCACTGCGGCAGGAACCCAACTGCAGACTTATACAGGAGCAGTTACCCTTTCAACAGATGTCGAATTATCTTCATATGTGATATATTTCAACTCAACAATAAATGGCACATCTTCAGGCACAGAAGGGTTAACTGTAAACACTTCAGCGTCTGCCTATTTCGAAGGAGCCATAGGGACAACGCCAGGGAACGAATTGGAATACTTAACTGTCAGTACTACACAGACACATATCTATGCCGATATTACAACTACTTTGACCCAGACCTATAGCGGCGCAGTGATATTGAACAGCAATCTTGACCTTACCGGAACCACAGTCACATTCAATTCAACATTAAACAGCAATACATCACAAAGCCTGACCGTTACGGGAGATGCTCAGTTCAACGGAGCAGTAGGCCATACAAGGTCTCTTTCGACATTAAGCGTTACAGGCGCAAGCAGCATAGGCGCAAATATCACGACCAGCGGGGCCCAGACATATACGGGAGCAGTAACTCTTACAGGAAACAGTGTTCTTGCTACGACAAACAGTGCCATAAGCCTTGCAGGCGGAGTAAGTGGTTCATACAATCTGAGCACAGCGTCAGGGACTTCTACAACTACATTAGGAAGCGGAAAGAGCATAAACATGGGAAGTGGAGTGCTTACGAATACTTCTGGCAGTTTTGTAACAAACGGCGGCAATATAACTGTCGGAGGGCTCACTGTAACAGCCGGTACATTTAATTCTGCGTCTTCCGATGGCACATGGGATATAAATGGTAGCGTATCGATAGTTTCAGGCGCTGCTCTCAAAGCCACTTCCGGCACATTTACGGTCAGCGGCAACTGGTCAGGCAGCGGTACATTCGCGGCAAATGGAAGTACAGTTACATTTGACGGAAGTTCAGACCAGACAATCAACGGAAGTAATACGTTCTATAATCTTACAATAGCCAATACAGGAGACCCTTCCAGCATAGAAGTAGACGCATCGAATTCTACAAGTTTAGCTGTAACTAATAATCTCTATGTAAGTGATGGTAAGTTTATAAGTGCTACTGATTACAATAATGTCTTAATAGCATCTGGAGCAGTTCTGGAACTTTCAGGGGATATCACAGTGAGCGGCACATGGGTAAATAACGGCACGTTTACGCCAGCGACCTATACAGTAACCTTTGACGGGAGTGATCAGGAAATATCAGGCACTTTTTATAATCTGACCGCTTCAGGAATCGGAATAAAAACTCTCTGCGGGAATCTAACAATAACCAATAATCTTACAGTGGAAAGCAACATCACACTGGCAGTGAGAACATATACAGCGTCAGTTACAGGAACTTCTGACATAAACGGCACGCTGACAATATCCACCGGCACATATAATGCCAATGGAGCTTTCGATGCTTCTTCGGGAGGAACTGTTACTTTCAGCGACACAGGGAGCCTTAACCTTGCCGATGCCGTAACTAGTTTAGGAACTTTTACAGCAGATTCTTCGACTGTTACATATAGCGGCGCAGGGCAGACAGTAGATGATGTTATATACAGCACATTGAATCTCTCCGGCTCGGGAGTCGTGGTTATAACTGACGGGGTAGATGTAAACACGGCGTTCACTGTAGGCGGTACTGTGTCTGCAATAACCAACAGCGGTACTCTGACACTCGGCGGGAGCGCTGATTTCGGTTCAACTGTAACAAGCATAGGCGGGACAGTAATTTATGACGGCACAAGCCAGACAGTGGATAACATTACCTACAACAATTTGAGCCTCACCGGCTCCGGCACAGTAACAATAACAAGCGGTACAGATGTTAATATAGCCTTAACTGTAGGCAGTTCCGTGTCGGCATTGGCCAACAGCGGTACATTGACGCTTGGCGGGAGTGCCAACTTCGGTTCAGTAACAAGTATAGGCGGTACAGTAGTTTATGACGGGGCAAGCCAGACAGTTGACAACCTTACCTACAGCACCCTTAACCTGACTGGTTCAGGCACTGATGTTATAACAGACGGTACAGATGTAAACACGGCATTTACTGTAGGAGGCAGTGTATCGGCCCTGACTAACAGCGGCACTCTGACACTCGGCGGGAGTGCCAACTTCGGTTCAGTAACAAGTATAGGCGGAATCGTAGTTTATGACGGTACAAGCCAGACTGTGGATAACATTACCTACAGCACCCTTAACCTGACTGGTTCAGGCACAGTAACAATAACTGACGGGGTAGATGCAAATACATCGCTTACACTAGGCAGCGGCATAACGGCTTTGGACAACAGCGGCACATTGACACTTGGCGGGTCAGCCAACTTCGGTTCTGTAACATCCATAGGCGGGACAGTAATTTATGACGGCACAAGCCAGACAGTGAATAACATTTCTTACAATAATTTGAGCCTGACAGGTTCAGGTACTGATGTTATAACAAGCGGCGTAGACGTGAACGGTGCATTTACTGTAGGCGGTACTGTGTCTGCACTAACCAACAGCGGCACATTGACACTCGGCGGGAGTGCCAACTTCGGTTCAGTAACAAGTATAGGCGGAATCGTAGTTTATGACGGGGCAAGCCAGACAGTGGATAACATTACCTACAGCACCCTTAACCTGACTGGTTCAGGTACTGATGTTATAACAAGCGGCACGGATGTAAACACGGCATTTACTGTAGGCGGTACTGTGTCTGCACTAACCAACAGCGGCACATTGACGCTCGGCGGGAGTGCCAACTTCGGTTCAGTAACAAGTATAGGCGGTACAGTAGTTTATGACGGGGCAAGCCAGACAGTGGATAACATTACCTACAGCACCCTTAACCTGACTGGTTCAGGCACTGATGTAATAACAGACGGTACAGATGTAAACACGGCGTTCACTGTAGGCGGCACTGTATCGGCATTGGCCAACAGCGGTACATTGACGCTTGGCGGGAGTGCCAACTTCGGTTCAGTAACAAGTATAGGCGGTACAGTAGTTTATGACGGGGCAAGCCAGACAATTGACAACATCACCTATAATAATTTGGATCTCTCAGGAACAGGAGCAAAAACTCTTAGCGGGAACTTGAATATAAACAATGATTTCACAGCTGAATCAACAGTAACTGTGCAAGGTGCTTATTCACTTACCGTAAGTAACAATGCGTATATCAGTGGCGCGATAGGCAGTGCTACTGCATTAACAACCATTTCAATAAGCGGTACTACCGATATTGGTGCTGATATCACAACTACCGGCGCGCAGAATTATACCCAAACAATTACTTTAACCAATGATATAACTGTAAAAAGCGGAAGCGGAGTTATAACTTTCACAGGAGAAGTCCAAGGCAGTTATACTCTTGATATCGGGAACACGACCCAGACAGGAGCGATTTTTTTCATTGCCGGGACTGAAATAACCGGGCTTCAAACGCACAGCGGAGCATACAGTGTGTCTCTATCCGGCAGCAACTCTATAAATGATGCTGTTACATTCAGCAATACAAATGGAGTAGTTCTCGGAACTGCTTCTACCGATAGTTTTACGTTCACTAGCGGGGTAACAAGCATAGTTTCTGTTACATCTATAGCCGGGACTATAACAGCGCCTGACGGGAATACGATTCAGTTTGAAACTACGAATGTAACATCTGATGCTTCAATAGGATGCAATATTATTCTTGGAGATGTAACAATAGCCGACGGGCAGACTTTAACACTTGGCGATGGAGACAGCGGCAATATAACAGTCTCAAGCATAAGTGGAACATCAGGTGGAGCCTCTTCCGATGTCGTAATTAATACATTGGGAGTACTGACACTTGACGCTGTAGACACAGGTATTGGTAATTTGAGCATAACGATCGGCTCTACATCTTCTCTTACTAACGATATTGATATTTCCGGCACTTTAACAAAAGGCGGAACAGGCGAACTCCAGATTCAATCCGACGACTTTGCAAGCGGAGGGATAACACTATCAGGCGGAACTCTTAGCGGCGGAAGTTATGCATGGACTGTTTCGGGTGATATTGTAATTGGCAGCAATACGACTCTTAATGCTCCGAAGACACTGAATGTTACAGGAAACTGGGATAATGATAACGGAGGGACTTTTAACCATAATAACGGAAGAGTTTGCTTTCAAGGAGAAAATACGACTTCCTACATATACGGCGCAAATACGTTCTATGAGTTTGATTGCTATAATATAGCTAATAAGACTTTGGTATTCGACAGCACTCAACTGCAGACTGTTGAAAGCTGGTTCTGGATCATGGGAACTGACCATATGACAAATACCGTCAAACTGCAGGATCTCTACATAGACACATATGACTACAGTGTGGCTTTTGCAAAAATAACTAATTCTACAGTATATGGATACAATGACACACCAGCAGAAATAATAATAATGTCATATTCAACTGTGGACGATTATAGTGAAGCTCACGGCTGGTATGCCGAAGAATTTTACGAATGGGATGGCGGCGGCGGTGACGGAGATTGGAATAATGCCGCCAACTGGACAAGCCCTCATGGCGGCATCCCCTCAACTGATTCGGATATTTTAATCAATACGCAAGCGAGCCAGACAACGTTAAATATCAGCAGCCCGGTAATAGTGGAAGATTTTGTCGTGCTGGGAGGCAAAACTATTAATTTTTCCGACAACAACGGTTCTATAACATGTAATTACGTCACCGGACAAGGGAGCTTGGGATTTGTAAATCAGGGAATCATCACGAGCGACGCAGGAATAAATATTACGATTATATCTACTGGTGCTGATGTGGCTACATTGCATACAGGAACAATGACCCCTGGAGCGGGAGGGAGTATAGCTTTAGCTTCGCCTGTAATAACCGTCAGCCATAATTTAATTACAACCGGTGCCGGCATTTCCCTTACCGGCACCACTGTTAATATATGGAATGATCTCACAATAAGCACTTCAGGTGGAAATTTGACTATTAACGGCGTAATAACAGCAAACACTGCTAATAGCAGTAATACTCTGGTTTTAAACGCAGGAACCGGCAGTGTTTATTTGTATGGTTTTAGCAACACTAATCGTATTGAGTCTCTGGAGGTCACAGCAGGCCCTAACTCCACACACCTGAACGACAATGTTTATACTGAAGGCACTCAAACGTATACCGGGCACGTAGTAATAGACGCTGATGTAATTCTCGATTCAGATGACAACGATATTTCATTTTCCGACACCGTTGATGCTGACGCTAACACAAGTAACCGTACTTTAACCCTGGATTCAGGAACTGGTAATATTACTTTTAGTGATACTATCGGAGCTGCCCAGGCGATTGATACCCTGACAATAACAAATGCCGGGACAGTAAGCCTGTATGATGTCACCACCAGGGACGGCGGCGTAATCTTTACTAATACTCCAAGCGGAGTAATTACGCTTAACGGTAATATTTCAACCAACGACGAATCAACAGCCGGCGCTGTTGCAATCAAAGGTACTGTTGTCCTTGCCACAGATATAGTAATCAACACTGACAGTACTACTGATGGAGCAATCAGTTTTACCGGGACGATAGACGGAACTTTAGACAACACTCAGAGCTTAACTCTTAACGCAGGCAGCACCGGAGCTATATCGGTTACCGGAGCTATAGGCGGAACGACAAATATCAGAACACTTACCGTTACAAATTCAAACAGCGCTACGTTCTCGGGAGCCGTAACAGCAGATACCAGCGTAGTTTTGAGTAATACCACAGGAACAATAACTTTTAACGGGGCTCTTGTTACACCAACACTGTCAACAACAAGTAACGCATATAATGTTACTCTTAACGGCCATTGCACTATTACAAATCCTGCAAATTTCCTGAATACCGGAACTACTACCATAGGTAACGATGCTTCCGACAGCTCGACTTTTACCGGCGGGCTTACTGCAACAGCAGGCGCTGTAAACATCGCAGGCACAATTATAACCATCGATAATAACATAAATCTTGGAGCAGTAACTCAGATTGCTAATTCAACACTAAAGAGCGGAACAGGTACGATTACAGTCGCATCAATGACAGGTGATTACGACCTGACTCTTCAGTCGAATGTTGCGGGAGCAACGGGCGCAGTAACATTCACAGGCAATGTAGCGGTTAACGACATCATAACTTTCGCACAGAACTATGCCGTCACGCTCCAGGGAAGCACAAACGTGATAGACAGCGACACAAGTTTCCTTAATACAGGAATTACTACCATAGGCAATGATGCTTCCGACAGCTCGACTTTCACAGGCGGCCTTGACGTTACGGCAGGCGCTGTACACATCGCAGGAACAGTAGCTACTACCGATACCAATATGGATTTGGGCGCAGTAACGCAAATTGGTGCTTCAACATTAAAGAGCGGAACCGGTTCGATTACAGTCGCATCAATGACAGGTGATTACGACCTGACTCTTCAGTCGAATGTTGCGGGAGCAACGGGCGCAGTAACATTCACAGGCAACGTAACGGTTAACGACATCATAACTTTCGCACAGAACTATGCCGTCACGCTCCAGGGAAGCACAAACGTGATAGACAGCGACACAAGTTTCCTTAATACAGGAACTACTACCATAGGCAACAATGCTTCCGACAGCTCGACTTTCACAGGCGGCCTTGACGCTACGGCCGGCTCTGTACACATCGCAGGAACAGTAGCTACTACCGATACCAATATGGATTTGGGCGCAGTAACGCAAACTGGTGCTTCAACATTAAAGAGCGGAACAGGTTCAATTACAGTCGCCTCAATGACAGGCGATTATGACCTGACTCTTCAGTCGAATATTGCAGGAGCAACGGGCGCAGTAACATTCACAGGCAATGTAACGGTTAACGACATCATAACTTTCGCACAGAACTATGCCGTCACGCTCCAGGGAAGCACAAACGTGATAGACAGCGACACAAGTTTCCTTAATACAGGAACTACTACCATAGGCAATGATGCTTCCGACAGTTCGACTTTCACAGGCGGGCTTGACGCAACAGCAGGCGCAGTAAACATTGCAGGAATAGTCGCAACCTCCAATGCAAATATAGATTTTAGTACGGTTACATTAACTAAAGACGCAGAATTAAGTGGAAGTACTGTGACATTCAATTCAACGCTTGATGCTGCAGCATCCGGCCAACAGGGACTTATCGTAACAGGAAATGCTGTGTTTGGCAATGCGGTTGGAGCAACCCCTCTCAAATATTTAACTGTCAACGGCACATCGAATATCGCAGGAGGCACTTACACAACTGGAAACCAAACATACAATGGGGCAGTTACTATTGGAGGCAATTTCCAAATGATTGCCAATGACGGAACTAATGCTTCTACAATCACATTTTCTGATACTGTAAACGGCAGCTATGACTTATGGATTGGCTTCGGAGGGTTTGAGACAAATGCTGTTGTAAACGGCGCAATTGGCGGAAGTTCAGCATTGACTTTATTTTATGTTACAGGAACATCGTCTGTTGGAGCAAATATAACAACTTCAGGAGCTCAAGGTTATTCCGGAGAATTTACATTAACAGATAATGCAGTTCTGAACACCCCGGATACTATCACTTTCTCCAATGCGGTCACGATAAATAACGGAAAAACATTAACAGTCGGCACAGGCAATACTGGTGCAATAACATTCGGCGGAACAGTTGACAGCGCAATTGGTGGAACAGGAAACCTTACAATCAACACCGATGATACCGTTGTTTTTTCAGATAATGCAGGAGAAACGGCCGCTCTTGGTGCCATAACGCTTATTTCAGGCAGCCTGACAGCAGGTGTACACGACATACATGCAGGAACATTTAGTGTGGACGGCGGAACATTCGGAGCTACTGCTTCTTCCGGCATATGGGACGCAGGGAACGTTGGTATAGCCAATGGCGCAACTATGAATGCGACAACAGGCGCGTTTACGGTCGGCGGTAACTGGGCTAATTCCGGTACATTCAACCATATGAGCGGAACTGTAACTTTTGACGGCACAAGTGGACAGACTATCGCAGGTAGTACAGAATTCTATAATCTTACGATTGCCAACACCAGCTCTTCAGAAAAGGTAGATGCATCCGCTTCAACAGGTTTTGCTGTTACAAATCTTCTTTCAATAAGCGACGGAATATTTGTAACACCATCAGCAGCAGACTTCAATAACGTTACAATTACTTCCAACGGCGCGCTCGAACTTTCAGGCGATATAACAGTAAGCGGTAACTGGAGCAACACAGGGACATTGACTGCAAACAGCAATACGGTAACCTTTGACGGAAACAGCACCCAGACACTCAGCGGAAGCAACATATTCTATAATCTTACAATAGCCAATACAGGGAACCCTTCCTCTGTGGAAGTAGACGCTTCAAGTTCTACAAGTTTAGCTGTCACAAATAATCTCTTAGTAAGCGATGGCAAATTTATAAGCGCCACTGATTACCACAATGTTACAATAACATCTGCAGGTATTTTAGAGCTGTCAGGAGATATAACAGTGAGCGGAAACTGGAGCAACACAGGAACGTTTACCCCTTATAATCATGCCGTAACGCTGGATGGGGCAGATCAGACAATAAGTGCGGAAACTTTCTATTCACTGGCCTCAAACGGAACAGGGCTCAAAACGCTTACAGGAAATGTCACAATAGAAAACGCTCTTACCCTTGCAAGCGGTATATTTGTACTGGGCAGTTACAATATGACACTTCAGTTTACAGGCGCTATCAACGGAACCGGTTCCTCAACAAGTATGATAGCCTCTTCCGGTAGCGGAAGCCTTATAAAACGTATTTCTGGAAATGGTACATACGCCTTTCCTGTAGGTTCTCTTAATGGCTCGGCTGGAGAATACTCTCCTATCACAATAGAATTGACAAGCGGTACATATTCCACTGCTTACCTGAGCATCCAAGTAGTACATGAGAAAGAACCGCACGTTACTGCAACCAGTTTCCTTAACAGATACTGGGTTGTAACAAGCAGCGGAATCAGTAATTTTACTGCAGATATTACATGCCAGTATTTGCGCGGAGACGTAGACGGAGTAGAACTTGGACTAAATGGAGAACTATACTCCGGCACGTCATGGACTCAACTCGGCCCTGTCAGTACAAGTACTCATACTTTTAGCGGTTCAGTTACAAGTTTCGGTAACTTTACGGCATTTAGTAATGCTGACAGGGTGCCTTCTATTAATGATGCTACTATTCTTTCAATAATAGCTGACTCTACTGCTGAACCTTCGAACAGTTCTTCCCACCCTACCTATAATTTCGGAGTGGTTACTTTAAACGAAATAGTAATAACCGGCACTGTAACACAATCCCTCGAAGACTCAACAAGCACTAATTTTGCTAAAGAAAATGTCTTTAACCCTGATACTGATAATGTTTATCAAACAGATGTCCGCAAACCTCTTGATTATGACAAAACATCCGTAAGAGACGCACGCTATGATGATGACTCCACGACAGAAGGAAACAGCGATGAACAGGAAGGATATGAAACAGCTATGATATTTGATAAAACAGATGATTACCTGGCTATGATCGCAGGTATCACGGACGGAGAAAGTTTATATAGCATTACTCTCGATAAACATGCACTATTCAAAACCAGCACTGATCTTTATCTGGACGTAATAGCATCCTCATCTCAAGTGTAGGTAGATTTAAAACGAGGAATGGCTGCATATGAAATAAATATGAGATGAGTTGTTTAATATTTTATCCAATGAAGTTTCAATTTTGGCTTCATAGTTTACCATTCTATCGAGAAAATAATTCTTTTCCTTATATTCTTCAATGATATTCAAATATTCCTTGACAAGGCGTTTTGTTTTTCTTACGGAAAAACCTATTTCGTCAAGGTTCATACCTTTCTTCCAGCACAAGAGGATTTGCTTATTACAAGCAGCGATTGCCTGGAATGAGTGATAGGTTTCCCTGCTTACCTGCTCCTGACTTCGGCGATATAACCGTGTAAAAATAACTGACTATCAATATATGCCCAAAAATGTTAGACACTACACTGTTTTCGATTAAAATAATATAATATTCTTACTGCAAGCTTGTTACAGTATTGAACTGCGCTCTTTTTCTCTCAATTATTTAGATAGTGCCTGACCGAAAAAGAGGCTAATGTCCTAATATCACCAGATTACCTTTCTACCTGTCCTTAGAAGACATAGACAATGGCTGGGTACTACACTTTGATTCAAACGAAAAAAGATGTGTGATACTTGTTTAATGTAGCACATAAACAATTGATATATAGAGGCATAATGCTATATTAAATGTTATTGGTCTGATGGAGTAAACTCCAGTAACAATAACAATCTTCAAATGGTATGTTGTGAGAAAAGTTTTAAATGAACAGCTGATGCTGGGCGAAGTAGATATTACAAAATTAGTTTTTGATCCGAAGTCACGAGATGAAATTCCGCAGTTGCTGCGGGGACTGCAGTATATTTATTGTAATCGCGAAATCAGAGATAAAGTATTTGCTTTGCTTGAAGAGCACATCAAATTCAGCAAGACTGGCCGACCCGGAATGGAGCTATGGAAAATATTAGTGATGGGAACGCTGCGTCTTAACTGCAACTGGAACTATGATCGTCTCAAGGAAATGGTAGACCAGCATGCAGGGATCAGAGAAATGCTCGGACATGTCAAGTGGGTACTTCTAGTCAAATATCCTATGCAGACACTGAAAGACAATATCTCTTTGTTTACCCCTGAACTTCTAATGAAGATTAATGATGTTGTTGTCTCTGCCGGACATAACCTCGTAAAAAAAAAATGCTGGAGAACTTCGGGGCAGGTGCGATAGTTTCGTCGTTGAAACTAATATTCATTTTCCGACAGACATCAATCTGCTTTATGATGCAGTACGCAAGAGCGTGGAACTTAGCGCTCGTCTCTGCGACGAATATGACATTTCAGCATGGAGACAAGCGAAGTTTCTGCTGAAGAAACTTCGCAGCCAAAAGCATTACTGTGAAAAATTAAAACATTCCACTTCGAAAAATCCATTTAAACAGTCGCAGAAAGTACAGGACATAAAGGATGCACACACCAACTACCTTAAACAGGCAATAAAATTGACTAACCGCGTATCAGAAATGGCACAAATAGTCTTAAGCCAGAAAACTGCAACAATTATGACAGCAGCTCAAACTGTAGAAATTGACAAGTTCTCAGCAGATGCCAGACATCAGATCAGTCTTGTAGAGCGCAGAGTTTTAAAAGGAGAGATAATACCCCATGAAGATAAGAACTTTTCCATTTTTGAACCTCATTCCGAGTGGATTTGCAAAGGCAAAGCCGGAACTCCCCAGGAACTTGGGTTGCGAGTGGGAATAGTAGAAGATCACCACGGTTTTATTTTGACTCATATGGTAATGGAAAAAGCCGGTGATTCAACAGTTGCTCAGGAGTTGATTTCCGATGCTAAAAATCGTTTTCCCAAACTCCATTCATGCAGTACTGACAAAGGGTTCTGGTCGCCTGAAAATCAGGAAAAGCTCAAAGCAGTTATTCCTGTGCCGGCCATAGCAAAGAAAGGCCGTCTTTCACAAGCAGACCGCAAACGACAGGAATCTGAAGAATTCCAAAAGGCACGCAAAAAACATCAGGCAGTAGAATCAGCAATCAACGCTCTGGAAAATCATGGGTTGGACTATTGTCCGGATCGTGGTATCAAAGGGTTTAAACGCTATGTCGCTATGGCTGTGCTAGCCAGAAATATTCAGAAACTCGGAGCAGAACTGCAGCAACAGGAAATCGCTAAACTGAAACGCTCTCAGGCAATCAAAGCCGGACTAAAGCAAAAAAAAGAATCAGCAAAAGCTGCATGATTCTACAAAATAACTAAATGAAATATAATAACTTGCACTGCAAGCTATTGTAACTTCACCCCCAAATTGAACGAAAATTTGTTGAAAAAATCTGACGCATTAAAACCCCTTGCTGTTTTTTGACTTTTAGATGCCATTTTGGCATGCTTGCTGACATCTGAAAAAGTTGCTGCCAAAAAAAAATAGGGGTTTTCGTTCAGGCACTAGATATATTTCGAAGATTATCTGGAGTTGTGTAGAGGTCTCTACTATATTTCAGTGCTGATTAGCGTAAGAAAAATAAATTTTTTCATTTATCCTTTTTGTTTGTGCTTACATCTGTAACATTTTTAAAAATGCTGAAAAGCCTTTCAGGAAGCAAATGAAAGTTCCACTCTCAACAAGATTTTAACTAAAGTGTTCCGTTGAAAATATTCTTATAGATAACCCTGTTACTAAGCATTTCCGAGAAGTTTATATTGAAAGTTCCGGTGGAGTCGAGTTTACTTGCATGATTCTCTATGTCAGAAAAAGTTAGCTTGCTGTCCATGGTGGATATTGTGATAAAATTTGTTTTCCTGTCCGTCAGAAAAATATAAGTATCAGGGAATTCCAGGAGTATAGCCGATAGTATATGATATACAAACTCATCTCCGAGATTAGCCAAATTAATAGAAAGTACTCCATCTTTGTTTAAGTCTTTTCGTACATTATGAAAAAATTCCTGTGTTGTGAACTGAGCAGGAATGGTTTCCGCATCATAAACATCCAGAAAAATAATGTCATACTTTACGTTTGTCTCATCTATGTATTTTCTGCCGTCTTCGATTAATATCTGAGTCTTATTGTCAGGATTAAAACCAAAGAATTCATGCGCAATGGAAGGTATATCTGCATCTAACTCTACAATGTCTATGCCAGCTTCAGGGTAATGTTTTCTGAAGTACGAGGGCATTATTGCTCCGCCCATACCGACAAAGAGGACTTTTCTGGGAGTTTGTCCAAGTGCGGCTAAAGCCAGAAAAGTATATTTAGCGTAGTCTGAAACTAATGTGTCAGGTTTTTTTGTATCAAAAACGCTTTGATATCCATTTTCAGGAAGAAAAACAAGATATCTTAATCCTGTATCGCTTTCGTATACCCGTATATGATTGTATTGGGTCTGAACTTCATAAATATTTCTTTGAGCTGCAGGGTGCGGCAAAACGAAGTTAAGAGGGTAGAGTATATAATACCATGCATTGGATAAAGATGAAGCCGTTGAAGCTTTAAGGGGAGGATAAGCGGCAAAGCACGATGTCCCAAAAATAACGCTCAAAAACAAAGAACAAAAGAATTTAATCGGAGAGCTCCTCATTGAGACTTAAATTATATCGGCAAATTCACGTTCAGCATTTCTGAAATATGTCACACCGATTATAAAAACTATTATTGTTACTGTAAGTGAGACTAAGCATCCGCTGATATTAATGTTTTCTTGAAGTCCGCTGATGCACCATCTGAACGAATCAATCACTCCTGCCATGGGGTTTAAGTAGTATAGCAGTCGCCATTTTTCGGGAATGATAGAAGAGGAAAACCCAACAGGAGAAATATATAGGCCGAACTGAATAATGAACGGTAGAACGTAACGGAAATCGCGGTATTTGACGTTCATAGCTGAAATAAAGAAAGTTAAGCCAAGAGAGAGGATTATAGCCTGTGCAAGAAAAATAGGCATAAAAACAATCTTCCACGAGGGTAAAAAGCCAGTGAAAATCATTAGTAAAGCAAGGAGTGCAAAAGATATTAAGAAATCTATTAAGCTTACTATCATTGAGGTAGTCGGAATAATTATTCTTGGGAAATAAACTTTGGAAATAAGTTTTTCATTACTTAGCAGAGAATTACCGCCTTCCGATAAGGTGTTGCTGAAGAATTGCCATGGAAGCATAGCCGCAAAGACCATTACAGAGTATGGCATTCCATCTGACGGCATTTTAGCTAATTTTCCAAAAATAATAGTAAACACTATCATGGTCAGAAGCGGCCTTAGTACGCTCCATGCTATACCGATAACAGTTTGTTTGTACCTGACTAGAATATCTCTCCAAGAGAGAAGCCAGAATAACTCTCTGTATATCCAAAGGTCTTTTATGTATTGGCGGTGTATCTTTCCTGAGTCAATGACTATCATATAATTAACGAATTTTTACGTCACTGAATAAACTGGGAAAAGAACCATTTTTCCAATGCTTGTTTTTCCTCTTCTGTTTTAGGCACATTATAAGCATTTGAAATTTCATCGCAATCAATTGTTTTTTTCTCTTTATCAAATGTGAGGAAAACTATGGAGCCAAAGTCATTGCCTTTCCACTTTTCGAAATCGGCATCTGGACGTAGTTTATATCCTGAAAACTTGCTGATGCTGTTTATAATGTCAGCTATATAGTCATGTGTCCAGCAAATAAGAACTGTTTTATTATCCAGATAGTCGGCATGGACTAAGAGTTTTGCCATTTTTGAACATTCTGAAGCTCTATAAGGAATCAGGAGAAGATCGTCCTTCGTGGTGTCCGGCCTATGTTCATACATCCATGTTACCAGAGGGGCTAATGTCTGAATATGTCTTACACTGCTAGCCATATTGTACTTTGCGTGTTTGTCATATGGGCTAGGCGCAAAAATATAATCTGGAAAAGGTATAGCTTTCTCTTTAACAATGACATCCAGATAATATTTAAAAAAAGAATATGTCCTGTAATAGCCTTCTTTTGAAAGGCAAGGCCCCATTTCAGCCTTCTTAGCTGGAACATAGTATCCTTCAGAATGGCGAAATATCATTATTGTTTTAGGAAGAGCAATGCATGAAAATGTCATGGCAAACAGCAACGATGTTAAAAGAAGCGGTCTTTTCATAGGTTTTCTCCATTGAAATTGAATATATTATGATAAAAAGAAATCATATTAAAAAACAGCGAAAAGGCAATACCTTAAGAAGTTAAAACTTTTAAAATTGTCTTTTATGCTAATTGATATTAGAATTAAAAGTTCGTATTTAACCAAAGTCTATGCAATATGGAAAAACATAATTTTTATATGTCTCAGGCGCTTGACCTAGCCAGATTGGGGTGGGGCAGGACTAATCCTAATCCCCTTGTTGGTGCTGTTATAGTTAAAAATCAAAGAATTATCGGAGAGGGGTATCACAAGGTATTGGGAGGGCCGCATGCCGAAATAGAAGCCCTGAACAGCCTGAGTGAAGATTCTTGTGGAAGCACAGTTTATGTGAATCTCGAACCTTGTTCGCATTTCGGGAGAACCCCGCCCTGTGCCGATGCGTTGATAAAAGCCAGAGTCGGAAAAGTGGTAATAGGGATGACAGATCCTAATCCTCTTGTCTCAGGCACTGGAATATTATTACTTAAAAAGGCCGGAATAAAAATTCTTAAAGGCGTAATGGAGAAAGAGTCCCAAAAATTAAATGAAATTTTTATAAAATACATAACGAAGAAGAAACCATTTGTTATGATAAAGAGCGCTATGACTCTTGATGGAAAGATTGCCACAAGAACAGGCGACTCAAAATGGATTACAAATGAGGAATCCAGGCTTTTTGTTCATAATTTGAGGAATAGGTTTTCTGCCATTATGGTCGGAATAAATACAATTTTGCAGGATGATCCGGCCTTGACGACGAGGCTGCCGGATAATAAAGGCAGAGATCCTGTCAGAATAGTAATAGACAGCGATGCACGTATTCCATTAAATGCCAAAGTTATAACCAGTTCATTGAACTCGCCTATGATTTTGGCTGTATCAGGTGTGTTGTCGAAGGAAAAACTCAAACAGCTGAAAGATAAGAATGTTAAGATTGTCAATGCTGCAGGAAAAGACGGCAATGTAGATTTAGGCAAGCTGACGGAAGAGCTCTACAATATGCAGATAGACAGTGTTCTCATAGAGGGCGGAGGGACCCTTAATTATTCGGCGTTAAAAGCTGGAATAGTAGACAAAGTCCTTATGTTTGTAGCACCTAAAATTGTAGGGGGAGTGCAAGCCAAAACAGCTTTTGAAGGTGAAGGGGTTTCTTCAATTAATGAAGCTTATTCCATCAGGGATTGCGAAATAAAGAAATTCGGGCATGACATTTTAATTGAAGGTTATCTTTAATACGCTGGAGAAATTATGTTTACAGGAATAATTGAGGAACTTGGATTTTTTAAATGCATTAAACGCTCGGGCAGCAATTCATTTGTAATTCGGGTAGATTGCAAGAGCGTGCTTGAAGGGGTAAAGATCGGTGACAGTATTGCGGTAAATGGAGTCTGCTTAACTGTAACTGATTTCGATTCAAGCTCATTTTGCGCAGATGTAATGCCTGAAACTCTTAGGATATCCAATCTTGGAAAACTTAAACATAACGACGGGTTAAACCTCGAAAGAGCTCTTAGTATTTCAGACAGGTTTGGAGGACATATTGTAAGCGGGCACGTAGATGGGGTAAGCACCATAAAAGATAAGAGTACCGAACAAAATGCGATTCTTATGTCCTTTAAAGCTAAACATGAAATACTTAGATATATTGTACAGAAAGGCTCTGTAGCTATTGACGGAATAAGTTTGACTGTAACTTTTGTTGATTTTGAAAGCTTTGGTGTTTCGTTGATACCTTTAACGGCGAAACTTACGACTTTAGGCTTTAAAAATGTCGGGGATGAAGTAAATATCGAATGTGATATTGTTGGAAAATATATAGAGAGGTTCATTTCAGAAAGAAAATACGATGACACTGCAACAGACTCAAAACTTGACAAGCATTTCCTTGAAGAACATGGATTTGCCTAGTAAATCAGAGCGGGAGAATTTATGAGTTTCAATACGATAGATGAGGCACTTATAGATATTAAATCGGGAAAGATGATTATTGTCATTGATGACGAGGATAGAGAAAATGAGGGAGACCTTGTCATGGCAGCCGAAAAGGCAACAGCAGAAACTATTAATTTTATGGCCAGTTACGGGAGGGGAATGATCTGTGTTCCTATTACTCAAGCCAGAGCAGAAGCACTCAGCCTTAATAGAATGATCGAAAAAAATGAAGACAAATACAGTACCGCATTTACAGTTACAGTTGACCATGTTTCTTCAACGACGGGAATATCTGCGTTCGAGAGAGCAACAACAGCAAGAGAATTGGCAAATCCTTTGGCGAAAGTGTCAAGCTTTAAAAGACCGGGGCATATTTTCCCTTTGATAGCAAAAAAAGGAGGTGTCCTTGAAAGGGCCGGCCACACTGAAGCTTCAGTTGACATAGTAACTATTGCAGGTTTGTTCAGCGCTGGTGTAATTTGCGAAATTATGAATAGTGACGGGACAATGGCAAGAACTCCGCAACTTATAGAATTTGCAAAAAACCATTCACTTAAAATAATTACTATTGAAAAGCTAATCGAATTCAGAAAGAAGAGTGAAAAACTAGTTAGGCGCATAGCCGAAGCAGTTATGCCCACAAAGCATGGTGATTTTAAAATTGTTGGCTACGAAAATATTATAAACGGTGAACATCATGTAGCTTTGGTAAAGGGTGAAATAGTCCCATCTGACGAACCAATTTTAGTACGTGTTCACTCAGAATGCCTGACCGGCGATGCTTTTCATTCACTTAGATGTGATTGCGGAGACCAGCTCGAGGTTGCCTTATCCAAAATAAACAAAGAAGGAAAAGGTGTTTTGCTTTATATGCGCCAGGAAGGAAGAGGTATAGGGCTGATAAACAAGATTCGGGCATATTCGCTTCAGGACAAAGGCAGGGATACAGTAGAAGCTAATGTGGAACTTGGTTTTCCCGCGGATTTAAGAGAATATGGCATTGGTGCACAAATTCTTTATGACCTTGGAGTAAGGAAAATCAGAGCACTTACCAACAACCCTAAAAAAATCGTTGGATTGAGCGGATATGGCTTGGAAGTAGTAGAGAGAGTTCCTCTTCAAGAGGGCGAAAATGAGGCTAATTACAAATATTTGAAAACGAAGAAAGATAAGATGGGGCATCTACTTGAAATCAAATAAGCAGTTTGGTTATCAACAAGTTATTAACAAGACTAAAAAGGTATAATTATGAACATCAAAATTAATCAGGGCGATTTAATTGCAAAAGGCTTAAAGTTTGGAATAATTATCGGAAGATTTAATGAATTTATAAGTAGCAAGCTGCTTGGCGGAGCAATTGATGGGTTGGTAAGACACGGTGCCATTGAGTCCGATATTGAAATAACATGGGTGCCGGGAGCTTTTGAAATTCCGCTTGCGGCAAAGAAAATGGCCGAATCAGCAAGGTTTAATGCGATAATCTGTTTGGGAACCGTGATAAGAGGTTCAACTCCGCACTTCGATTTTGTGGCAAGCGAGATGTCAAAAGGAATAGCCAAAGTTTCTCTTGACAGCGGAATTCCTGTAATTTTCGGAGTTCTTACTACGGAAAGCATCGAACAGGCGATTGAAAGAGCAGGCACAAAATCAGGTAATAAAGGTTATGACGCATCTGTAGCAGCTATCGAAATGGCAAATCTTCTTAAAATCCTTTAGGATGTAAAATAAAAGCGCGACCGAAGTCGCGCTTGAAATTTAGTCAGGCTAAATTCGATTAGATTCCCATTGCTATCATGGCTTCAGCAACTTTCTTGAACCCGGCAATGTTTGCTCCGTTCACATAGTTTCCGGGAGTACCATATTCTTCAGCGGCTTTGTATGCAGAATTATGAATATTAACCATAATCTGGCGAAGTCTCTGATCAACTTCCTTATGAGTCCAGTTTTGTCTTTGTGAATTCTGAGCCATTTCAAGTCCTGAGACTGCTACACCGCCTGCATTAGCTGCTTTGCCAGGGCCGAAAAGGACTTTGTTTTCAAGGAATACTTCGACAGCTTCAGGAGTAGAAGGCATATTTGCTCCTTCAGACACCCCTACACAACCGTTCTTAACAAGAGACTTTGCTTCTTCCCCTGATATTTCATTTTGTGTAGCAGAGGGGAAAGCAAGTTCGGCAGGCACAAGTCCCCACGGGCGTTTACCTTCTACATATTGAGCAGATTTGAATTTGTCAGCGTATTCTTTAATTCTTCCGCGTTTTACTTCTTTAAGTTCCTGAATGAATTTCAGTTTTTCTCCACAAATGCCATCTTTGTCGATAATTGTTCCGTTTGAATCGGAAACAGACACCACTTTTCCGCCGAGCTGGCTGATCTTCTCAATTGTGTATTGGGCGACATTCCCTGAACCTGAAACAAGTGCTGTTTTCCCTTCTACAGATTGATTTTTTGTCTTAAGCATTTCATCCATGAAATATGTAGCACCATATCCTGTAGCTTCAGGCCTGATCAAACTTCCGCCCCATGAAACGCCCTTTCCTGTAAGAACGCCTGTATGCAGGTTTTCAATTTTCTTATATTGCCCATAAAGAAATCCTATTTCTCTTCCGCCTACGCCGATATCCCCTGCAGGCACGTCTGTGTCCGCATCAATATGTCTGTAAAGTTCCCTCATAAAGTTTTGACAGAATCTCATTACCTCATAATCAGATTTTCCTTTTGGATCGAAATCGCTTCCACCTTTTCCGCCGCCCATTGCAAGACCGGTTAAGCTGTTTTTGAATATCTGCTCAAATCCTAAGAATTTAAGTATGCTTAAGTTTACCGAAGGATGAAAACGAAGGCCGCCTTTGTATGGGCCTATTTCGCCATTAAACTGAATTCTGTATGCAGTATTCACCTGAGTTTCATTATTGTCATCAAGCCATGATACTCTGAATGTAATAATACGCTCAGGAATGGCCATCCTTTCCAGAACTTTGAATTTTCTATACGAAGGGTCTCTTTCTACGACTGGTTCCAGCGATGAGTAAACCTCTGTTGCTGCCTGTAGAAATTCTTTTTCATGAGGAACTTGTTTGTGCAGCCCGTTTAATGCGTCTTTTACATAACTCATTGTTTAATTCTCCTTACTTCCTATTTGTGCGTTTTTAAATAGCTAGGTATTTATAACTAAGATTAGATAGCAAAGATGGTAGTTCTATAGCGCTTTTAAAAAACTAAAATATTTCTATTTAAAAATTACAATTTTGTAGTATTAAGGGGTATGTTAGGCATCAAAATTACAATTTTGTAAAACTAATAGCTAAAATAGCAGCCAAATCTTATGATCCAAGAAGACTTTTCAGAACTGGATATCATACATCATGTAAGCCATACAATACTTGTCCACAAGAGGAATATAAATTTGCTTATGAACGAGGTTTTTGATGTACTTCAACGTGATATGAATTTGCAGCGAGGTGCCCTTACGCTTAAGAGGGACAACTCTCTTATTATAGAAGCTTCAATAGGATTATCTGCTGAAGAAAAAGAAAGAGGACAATACAAAATTGGCGAAGGTATTACAGGAAGAGTCGGAGTAACTGGCGAAGGCATTATTATTCCCGACATATCTAAAGAACCTGCTTTTCTTTCAAGGACAAAAACCAAGCGTTCAGCAAAGACAGCATTTATATGTGTGCCTATAAAATATCAGGGAGAAGTTATCGGGACTCTTAGCATGGACCATCCTTCCGATAGCACAGAAATTCTTAACAGAAAAAAAAGGCTTTTGGAGATTGTGTCCAATCTTACAGCCGAAGGCGTAGCGGTTCTTAGAAGCGAGATAGAAGAAAGAGAGCAGTTACAAGCAGAAAATACCCGCTTAAAAAATGAACTCGAAGTTCAATACCGGCCTGATAACATCATAGGGAACTGCAAAGCGATGAGAATGGTTTACAATTTGATAAATCAGGTTGCCAAGAGCCAGGCAACGGTCCTTATCAGGGGTGAATCAGGCACAGGAAAGGAATTAGTAGCCAGAGCTATACATTACGCGAGCCAAAGAAGACATAGGCCATTTATTTCGGTTAACTGTGCTGCTTTGCCTGAAAACCTTATAGAAAGCGAACTTTTCGGTCATGAAAAAGGTGCATTTACAGGCGCCAATGTTCTTAGGATAGGGCGGTTTGAGCTATCTCATGATGGTACGCTTTTTCTTGACGAAATCGGCGATATAAGTGTATCTGTTCAGGTAAAATTGTTAAGAGTTCTTCAAGAACGTACGTTTGAGAGGGTTGGCGGAGGTTTGCCTATACGTACAAATGCAAGAATTATTGCGGCTACCAGCAGGAATCTTGAAGATTCCATTAAAGCTGGCCGATTCAGAGAGGATTTATATTACAGGTTGAATGTCTTCCCAGTGCATATTCCGGCTTTGAGAGACAGAAAATCGGATATTATACTTCTGACAGAATATTTCTTGGAGAGGTATAACAAAATTTACTCTAAAAATATAAAAAGAATTTCTACTCCGGCTATTAACATGTTGATGTCCTATCATTGGCCAGGGAATGTAAGAGAGCTGGAGAATTGTATGGAGAGAGCGGTACTTGTTAATTCTTCGGGCGTAATAAATGCTTTCCATCTTCCTCCTTCGCTTCAAACCGGCAAGGAAAGCCATACATCTATTTTGAAAGAAGACGCCGTTGATTTTAAAACGATGGTTATGTCGTTTGAAAAAGAGTTGATAGTCGAAGCACTAAAAAACAACAAAGGAAATATAGCGGCCGTGGCAAGAGATCTTCAGACCACACAAAGAATCCTCCATTATAAAATGCTGAAACTCGGTATTGAGTCAGAAAAATCTTCCAAAGAATAGAATTCCAGAACTACATCCGTTTTTGATTTGCAGTGAGATCAAGTCAGAATATTCAACATCAGAAATGTTGACATGACAAATAGATTAAGTAAAGAATTTCTTTACTATGGTTGCTGGCGCGTAGCAGCAATTACTATTTCACGAATGCATACGTTTTGTGGTTGTATATACGCAAAATATACAGAATCGGCAATGTTTTCAGGGATTATTACCCCGCCCATATTTTTTTTCCAATCCTCATACCCATTTTTAATTTCTGCAGATGTTGTATGGCTAAGTAGCTCAGTCTCAACAGCGCCTGGAGCGATGGTTATTACTCTTACATTGTAGTCAGCTACTTCTTCTCTGACATTTTCGCTAATAGCATGAACTGCGAATTTCGTGCCACAGTATGCTGAATGGTTCGGGAAAGTTTTTCTGCCGGCAATAGAACTTATATTAATAATAGTGCCGCCATGGCGGTTTTTCATGGCAGATAGTACGCTTTGCATACCGTTAAGCAAAGCTAGTACATTTACATTATACATTTTTGACCACTCTTCAGGATTTTGAGTATCTACTTGTCCAAGAAGCATCATCCCTGCATTATTAATAATACAATCAGTCTGGCCATATTTTTCCTCTGCTTCTTTTATAGCTGAACGCATAGAATTGAAATTTGTCACATCTACCTTTTTGCATATCGCATTAGGCAAATTCATTTCCTCAAGTTTATCAACCCTGCGGGCAAGCAATAAAAGTGGATAATTGTTTTCACTAAATTTCTTAGCTATTGCTTTGCCGATTCCTGAACTTGCACCAGTTACTACTATTAATGGGGTCTTCATGCATTTTCTCCTATGATAGTTTTCTATTTATTTTTTTATTACTGCATGCAAGGTAACTCGGTTGACAAAAAAATATAGCCAACTATCATAGTTTTATGATATTATTGCCAGATGGATATCATAGAAAATAACTATGAATAGAAATGAATTTTGCTCAGTTTAAATATTTTATTGCCGTATACGAAGAAAAGAATATTACCCTAGCGGCAAGGCGATGTTTTATATCCCAACCTTCAATTTCAAATGCTATAAAAGAGCTTGAAGAAGAGCTCGCTACAAAACTATTTATAAGGCATAAAAGAGGAGTTAGCATTACTCAGGAAGCCCATCATTTATATCCTATTGTTATTAAAGTGATAAATGACATTGCAAAGATACCAGAACTTTTTAACATGAGGAAGAAGACCTGCAAATTAACTATTGCTATTTTTCCTTATTTAAGCCCTGGAAAAATAGCCGATACTATAAGGCATGTTTATCAATCTGTTGATCAGCTCAAATTATCTTTAGTCAATATCATCACCCCATATGATGCTATAATTACTTTGGATGTGTTAAAGAAAGAAGACGAGATATTTTTACCTCTATGGGAAGAGGATTATATGCTTTGCGCTGCGAAAAATCACCCGATATTGCAGTACAAGAATGTCTTGCCCCAAGATCTTCATAACTTCGATTTTATAGAATGCCCTTCCTGTGAAGCCCACCAACAAACCATAGGGCTCTTAGCATGCAATGGATTCAAAATAAATATCATTGCGGAAGCGGAAGATAAATCTCAGGTTATGCATTTGGTACAATCAGGGATTGGAGTTTCATTTCTTCCATCCGGAGTATTGGAAGCCTCCCACGACTTGGCAATAATTCCATTTAAAGGGCCAAGAATGTTCCGTCGTATCGGATTTTGCTATCCTGCAAATAAAACGCTTTCTCCCGTATTGTCTGACGCTATTATAGCTCTGTCAAAACTAAGCTGTAGATTTTGATATTTGACTTGCTGCGGTTTTGCTAAATATACCTTACATAACTGTCTTTTTTCATCATTAAAAACTGACATTAGTGAAAGCCTAATACATAGACTGATACTCTAGATATAACCTTCTAAAAAAATGTAACAATCTATCTCATAAACATATAGCCTGCCTTAAAACAGCATGGCCTTCGTATTGGCACATATTTTGCTCTTACATCATTATCCGTAAATTTGGATAATAAAAATCAAGCGAAGCAGGAGGTCATATATTCATTAATTAAGTTCATTAAAACAAAATAAACAGATAACAAAAAATTATAAATGTAGGATGATTATGAAAAAACTTATAGTTACAACAGCAATTTTGGCTTTATCGGTACTTTGTATTCATGCAGAGTTGGTCACTTCAAGTGTTTACACAGGAACTATCACAGAACTTCCTAATGCTGGCGATACGATTAAGAAAGGGAATATTCTCGTAAAATTTGATGATGTTCCTATTAATGCACAAATTGATGCTCTTAAAGCTGATATTGAAGGGATAAAACTATTAATCGCTAATAAAAAATCTGACTGTGAAAGAGCTGTGAAACTTAAAGACAAAGCGATTAGCGGAAACGATTATGAAGACGCTTGCTATGATTATGAGGCAGCTAAAATCTCTCTGAAAACAAAAGAAGCAGAACTTGCAAAACTTGAGAGCGATAAAAGCTGTTTTTTAATTAAAGCTCCTTACGACTGCAAAATAACAAAAGTATTTATCGTTGAAAATTCAGGAACAGATATTGGGCAAAACATTCTTGAGGTGGAAAGGCTGAATTAAACTCAGGCTCCAACTGCGCTAAATAAATATCTTTAATACATGATTTATGCATTCTGCTTTTCAATTGAATCACATGATCATACTTGATTAGTTTTCACTCAAATAAAAATAGGAAATATACCGTGAAGAGAAAAACAGTAATCGGACTAACGGCAATAATCAGCATCTTGTGTGTAAACACATTTGCCGATAGTGGAACAGTTGGCGCACTGCCAATAGACAGTGGAGATACGGCCTGGCTTATGATAAGCGCGGCATTAGTAATGTTGATGACTCCAGGACTTGCCTTTTTTTATGGAGGGCTAGTCAGGAGAAAGAACGTTCTCTCTGTCTTAATGCAGTGCATATTTATATTGTGCCTCATAACAATTCAGTGGGTTCTTTTTGGATATAGTCTCTCATTCGGAACGGACGTGAAAGGTATAATAGGAGACTTTTCGTTGATTGGACTTAATGGTGTAGGGCTGACTCCAAGCAGTATTTATGGCCCCACTGTTCCTCACCAGGCATTCATGATATTTCAGGCTATGTTTGCCGTGATAACGCCAGCTCTTATTATTGGTGCATTTGCGGAAAGGATCAGATTCATACCTTTCTGTATCTTCACTCTTCTCTGGTCTACGTTCGTATATGATCCTGTTGCTCACTGGGTTTGGGCTGATAAAGGGTTCCTAGGAACTTTAGGAGGCATGGGAGCTTTGGACTTTGCAGGTGGCACTGTAGTGCATATTAATGCTGGTATGGCTGCTTTGGCTGCAGCGCTTTTTCTGGGGAAAAGGATAGGCTATCCTGATAAAATGTCTCCTCCCCATAACCTTCCCTTTGCAGTGCTGGGTGCAGGACTGTTGTGGTTTGGATGGTTTGGATTCAATGCTGGAAGTGCGCTTTGCGCAAATGGCCTGGCTGTAAGTGCCTTTGTGGTTACTCACGTAGCAACCGCTGCAGCCGGAATGACATGGGGAATCCTTGACCTTATACATAATAAAAAATCGACTCTGCTTGGCGTAATTACAGGCGCAGTTGCAGGCCTCGTGGCAATAACTCCTGCTGCTGGATTTGTAACTCCCATGGGATCAATCGCAATAGGAGTTGGCGCAGGAATAATATGTTACTTATCTGTGACATTTATGAAAACAAAGCTTGGTTATGACGATTCCCTGGATGCTTTTGGTGTACACGGAATAGGAGGTATATGGGGAGCTATAGCCACAGGTTTGTTTGCCACGACTACTGTAAATTCAGCTGGGGCGGATGGCCTTTTTTATGGCAATCCGGTGCAGCTCATGATTCAGGTCAAAGCCGTAGGAATAACTATTATATACTCCTTTATAATGAGTTTTATACTTTTCTGGATTGTAGACAAGGTCTTTGGATTAAGAGCCTCTGAACATGCTGAACGCGTAGGTCTGGATCTTACAGAACACAGAGAAGCCGCTTATACAACACTAGAATAGAGGAGAGAGCTATGAAATACATAATAGCAATTATTCAGCCTGATCGGATGAACGAAATTCTTGAGAAACTTGAAGAAAAGGAGATACACCTTGTTACGGCGACATCCGTTATGGGCAGAGGGCGGCAAAAAGGTGTAGCTGCTGTTTACAGGAGCCACAAAGAAGCCGGAAGTTTGCTCAGGAAAATGAAACTCGAAATAGCCGTTAATGACGAATACGTTAAACCTACAATCGAAGCAATTGTTGAAGGCGGTAGGACAGGATCCGTAGGTGACGGAAAAATATTTGTAATGAATCTAGAAGAGTGCGTCAGAATCAGAACGAATGAAACAGGCCCCATAGCGATAGGATAGTTCCTCCTTCTATCCTTCTTAAAGCCTCCGTCTCAGCAGATATCTTATGATATGGAGGCTTTTTATTTTACAAGTAGGGATAATACCTAATGACAATGGAGAAAACTTATGAAATACATAATAGCAATCGTTCAACCTGACAGGATGGATGATGTTTTGACAGAGTTAGAAAATAACGATATACATTATGCTACTGTCACAGCTGTTTTAGGGAGGGGCAGGCAAAAGGGAGAGTCAGCAGTATATAGGAGCCACAAAGAAGTTGGGAATCTACTAAAAAAAACAAAACTTGAAATAGTGTTGCCAAAAGAACAAGTGCAAATTGCCCTAAGTGCGATAGCAAAAGGAGCAAGAACAGGCAATGTAGGCGATGGAAAAATATTTGTTCTTGATGCCGAACACTGTGTTAGAATAAGAACCGCTGAAAAAACATGGTAGCGGGTTATCAAATTACTCCGAGGAAGTGTAATCCTTCAAAGGCAGAGTTTTGAAAATTACAAAATTGTAATTTTTTATAAGCAGTAGTGGTCGTTAAATTTTTGCCTTTGTGTCTGAAATTGAATTTATAATTCATTGGCACGACTCTTGCTCGCACTCTAACATAACAATTAGAGTCCATTAACAAGGAAAAAAAACAAGTGGATATCATATATCATGTAAGTCGTGCGATTTTAGCACATAAAAGGAGCGTGCATTCGCTTATTAGCGAAGTATTTGACGTTCTTCAGAAAGATATGAATCTTAAGCGGGGGGCTCTTACCTTGAGAAGAGATAACTCGCTTATAATTGAAGCATCCATAGGTTTATCCGATGAAGAAAAAAAGCGCGGACAGTACAAAATAGGAGAAGGGATTACCGGCAAAGTCGGTGAAATTGGAAGGTCTGTCATAATTCCTGATGTTTCAAAAGAACCGGCATTCCTGGGTAGGACTAAAACAAACCGTGAAGCAAAGACAGCATTTATCTGCGTGCCGGTAATGCATGATAATGAAGTAATAGGAACTTTAAGTATTGATCATCCTTTTGACACAAATGAGAACTTGAACAGTGTAAGAAAACTACTTGAGATCATAGCAAATATTACAGCAGATGGCGTAGCTGTATTAAAGAGCGAAATTGAGGAAAGGGAATCTCTGATTTCTGAAAATCAAAGGCTTAAAACCGAATTGAACAGCCTATGCAAACCTGATAATATAATTGGTAATTGCAACAGGATGAGAATGGTTTACGGATTGATAGCCCAGGTTGCCGGAAGCAATGCAAATGTGCTTGTACGTGGAGAATCCGGAACGGGAAAAGAGCTAGTTGCTCTGGCTATTCACAAGGCAAGCCCCAGAAAGAACAAAGCCTTTATTGCTGTTAATTGTGCAGCATTGCCCGAAAACTTAATTGAAAGCGAACTTTTTGGACATGAAAAAGGTTCGTTTACAGGAGCTAACTATCTTAGGAAAGGAAGGTTCGAGCTTGCTGACGGCGGAACGATATTCCTTGATGAAATAGGCGATATATCCACTGCGATGCAGGTAAAACTTCTCAGAGTTCTTCAGGAAAAAATATTTGAAAGAGTGGGTGGCAATACTCCAATAAAAGTCGATGTAAGGATAATTGCCGCTACGAATAGAAATTTGGAAGAGTGTATGGAAAAAGGAGATTTCAGGGAAGATTTGTATTACAGACTGAACGTCTTTCCTATACATCTTCCTGCTTTAAGAGAGAGAAAAACAGATATCACCCTTCTGTCTGACTATTTCCTGGAAAAATATAATACGATGTATATGAAAAGCATAAAGAGAATATCAACTCCGGCAATTAACATGCTTGTTGCTTACCATTGGCCAGGCAATGTAAGGGAACTTGAGAACACTATAGAAAGGGCTGTGCTTGTAAGTAATAACGATGTTATCAATGCTTATGACTTGCCACCATCGCTTCAGACGGCCAAAGAGACAAAAACAAATCTTATTTCTGTTGACGGAAAAACGGATTTTATGAAGATGATAGCCTCATTTGAAGAAGAACTTATCGTTGAAGCAATAAAGGATACTAATGGAAATATTGCAGCAGCCTCAAGAAAATTGGGCATTACGCCAAGAATACTTCATTACAAAATTAAAAACCTGAACATTGAAATGAGTCAATATAAAAACAGTGAGATTGATACAAATTTGTAAGTAGTGTTAGCATTATGTTTCAATTTTGTAACAAAGTTTGCAAAATAACATGCAACGTAAGATATTCTTTGGTATGTAATTGAAACAAATAACGATGATTCTGATTAAATTGGCATGATTATAGCTCTTTGAGCCAAATATGTAAAAAGGTCAAAATTAATTTAGGAAAAAGAAAAACAAAATGAGCAAAACACAAAGAATAAATTCAATAGGTAGTATTGCAAAAAAACAACCTATGATAGGGGAAACAGCAAAACTCGTATCGGAAATTTACGGCGAGGATGTCTTCAGCTTGAAAGTGATGATGGAGTATCTCCCAAAACCCGTTTACAAGAGCCTTCTATTAACAATAAAAAAAGGCGAAATACTTAAGATTGATATAGCCGATGAAGTTGCAAATGCGATGAAGAGATGGGCAATAAGCAAAGGGGCTACGCATTACACTCATTGGTTTCAGCCTTTGACAGGAACCACTGCCGAGAAGCATGATTCATTTATAGTTCCCGATAATGAGGGCGGAGTTATTATGGAGTTCTCAGGTGACGCGCTGACAAAAGGCGAGCCTGATGCTTCAAGTTTTCCTTCCGGCGGACTGAGAGCTACATTTGAGGCTAGAGGTTATACCGCATGGGATCCTACAAGCCCTGCTTTCATTAAAAGATCCAATAAGGACTCTGTCCTTTGCATCCCAACTGCTTTCTATTCATATACTGGCGAAGCTCTAGATAAAAAGATTCCGCTTTTAAGGTCAATGAAGGCCGTAGGCGAACAGGCTAAGAGGCTTCTTGCATGCTTTGGTGTTAATGTTGAGGGAAGAGTTATTACCACGCTTGGCGCAGAGCAGGAATATTTTCTTATAGATAAAGAATTTTACTATTCCAGGCCAGATCTTTTGCACTGCGGAAGGACACTTTTTGGTGCTCTTCCTGCTAAACATCAGCAGTTGGAAGACCATTATTTCGGTGCTATAAAGAGCAGAGTTCTTAATTTCATGGTGGATGTTGACAGAGAACTCTGGAAGCTTGGAATACCTGCTAAAACCAGACACAACGAGGTAGCACCTTCGCAATTTGAAATAGCTTCGCAATTTGAAGAATGCAATCTCGCTGTTGACCATAACATGCAGATTATGGAAATTCTTAAAGATGTGGCAAGTAAGCATGGATTGGTTTGCCTGCTTCATGAAAAACCATTTGCTGGAATTAATGGTTCTGGAAAACATAACAACTGGTCCATAGCTGCCAATGGAATGAATCTCCTCAATCCCGGCAAAGATCCTATTAATGATGCTATATTTATGACAACCCTTTGCGCTATTATCAAGGCTGTTGATACTCATGCGGACATACTTAGAGCTACAGTCGCAAGAGCTGGAAATGATCACAGGCTTGGCGCAAATGAGGCTCCTCCGGCTATAATATCAATATTCCTCGGAGACCAGCTGTCTGAAGTGATAGAACAAATAGAAAATGGTGGGACTAAGTCTTCAAAGGGAGCTGAGACTATTAAAATCGGTGTAGATACGCTTCCTGAGTTCCCTAAAGATTTAACAGACAGGAACAGGACCAGTCCATTCGCTTTCACAGGTAATAAATTTGAATTCAGGGCAGTTGGTTCAAGTCAGAACTGCGCAGGCTCAAATACTGTATTAAATACAATTGTAGCAGAAGCGTTCGACGAAATTGCAACTGAACTTGAAAAAGTGAAAGGAGACAAATCAAAAGTTAACGCCAAACTCCAATCCCTTCTTAAGGATATTATCAAAAAGCATAAGAGAATTCTCTTTAATGGAGATAATTATACTCAGGCTTGGCAAAAAGAAGCGGAAAGAAGAGGCCTTCCAAACTATAAGAAAACTCCTGATGCACTTGAATCTCTTATTACACCAAAAGCTGAAGAACTCTTTGGCAAGTATAAAGTTCTTGGCAAAACAGAGCTTCATTCCAGATATGATGTGTTCAAAGAAGAGTATGAAAAGACAATTATTATTGAAGGTAATTTGAGCTATGATATTGCATCTACTGTGATTCAGCCAGCTGCTATCAAATATCAAAATACGTTGCTAGAGAATATTTCACAGCAGAAGGCTAATTCTATTAGTGCAGGTGCAAAGACTATAGCCAAAAAAATAACAGAAATAGGCTCAGCCATAGATGAGCTTGACGAAAACCTCGCATCTTTGAAAACGCATATTTCAAAAGCCAATCTACCCAAAATAATTGAACAGATGAGTAAGGTCAGAAATAGCGTTGATTTCCTTGAAGTTATTATAGATGACGAACTATGGCCGCTTCCAAAGTATTCTGAAATGCTGTTTATCTCCTAGTAAAAATTACAAAATTGTTTTAAATTTAGCACGGCCGCCAAGTGTGGCCGTGCTATATTGCTATATAGTGAAGAGTATTTAAGAGAACAATTGATTAACATAGACATTGAGGCAGAGTTTTTAGATGCAAAATGGAAACACAGAGGATATACCATACCAAAGAGGGTTATATGATTTCGCTAATGAACATGATGCGTGTGGTGTTGGACTGGTGGCAAATATTGATGGTTCAGCCACTCACAAAATAGTCAAGCAAGGAATAGAGGTCCTTATAAAACTCCTTCATAGGGGCGCCGTAGGCGGAGATGTCAATACAGGTGATGGCGCGGGAATCCTTTTTCAGATCCCGCATGAATTTTTCGAGAAGGATTGTAAACAATTATCCGCCCCCCTTCCTGAAAGAGGAAAATACGGCGTAGGCATGGTGTTTTTGCCTAACAATTTAAGCGAATCCCAATATTGCATTAATGCGGTAGAAGATGTTCTTAAAACTAATCTTTTTACCTTTTTGGGATGGAGAGACGTTCCTACTGATAACTCATCTCTTGGAGAACTGGCAAAAAAAACACAGCCGATTATAAAGCAGTTTTTTGTAACTCTTGATAAAGTAGAAGCGTTTTCAGGTGAATTAGAATCAAAACTCTATGTCGTCAGAAGGGAAATAGAGAATCTGATTTATAAATCACGCAGGAATTCAGATTTTTATATTTGCAGCCTTTCTGCAAGGACTATTATCTATAAAGGGCTTTTGATGGCTAATCAACTGCCTCAATTGTACAGAGATTTAATAGATACTGATGTAAAAAGTGCTTTTGCTATAGTTCATCAGAGATATAGCACAAATACTTTTCCTACATGGCCGCTCGCCCAGCCATTCAGATATTTGGCACATAACGGCGAAATCAACACCCTTCGCGGAAATGTTAACAGGATGAGGGCCAGAGAAAATGCTTTCAAATCAGATATTTTTGGCAACCAAATCTCCAAAATGCTTCCGATTATCCAGGAAAATCAGAGTGACTCGGCATGCCTTGACAACGCAGTTGAATTTATTGTAAGAGGCGGCAGATCTCTGCCTCATGCAATGATGATGCTTGTACCTCAGGCGTGGGGCACAGAATTCCGTATGGGGCATGATCTTAAAGGTTTTTATGATTATCACTCAGGCATAATGGAACCGTGGGATGGGCCGGCAGCTTTGGCTTTCACAGACGGACTTGGGCTTGGAGCCCTTCTCGACAGAAATGGACTAAGGCCTGCCCGTTACACCATAACCAATGACAATTTTATAGTTTTAGCTTCTGAAACAGGAGTATTAGATATTGCTCCTCAAAATGTAAAGGCAAAAGGGCATTTAAGGCCAGGGCAAATGATTTTTGTTGATATTAGGAATAAGCGAATACTTTTTGATGATGAAATCAAAAATAGCGTTGCAAGACATCAGCCGTATAGACGGTGGGTAAAAGAAAACAGAATTGCTTTGCATGGTTTTTTTGATTCGGTCGAGCCACCCGTTTTTGATGAAAAAGAGCTTATTCAAAAAATGAAACTCTTTGGATACAGCAGAGAAGAGATAAACATGGTTATAAGGCCAATGGCCGAAAATGGACACGAAGCAATTGGTTCAATGGGAAATGATGCAGCTCTTGCTGTTCTATCTGAGAAGCCGCAGCTCTTATTTTCCTATTTCAAACAATTGTTTGCACAGGTAACGAACCCGCCGATTGATCCGATAAGAGAAAAACTCGTAATGAGTCTGATGACATTTTTCGGAAATGCCAGCAACATTCTCGAAGAGAAACCTCATCACGCACACCTTCTTAAAATAAGACACCCAATCTTGACAAACGAAGATGTTGAAAGGATCATGATGTCGCCGGTAAAAACTTTTAAAGCCCAGAGAATCCCTATTTGTTTTGATAGCGATTCAAACAATCCAAAGGCCCTTGAAAATGGGGTTAAGGCTGTTTTGAAGGAAGTTGATAATGCAATGCATAAGGGTATCAACGTAGTTGTTTTAAGTGATAAAAATTTACCGCCTGATAAAGTTCCGATCCCTTCCCTTCTTGCTGTAGCGGCAGTCAACAATCATTTGATTGCTACAGGTTCAAGAATTGGTTCTGGCATAGTCATAGAAACCGGAGAGGCAAGAGAGATAATGCACTTTGCATTGCTCTTGGGATATGGCGCTACAGCCATTAATCCTTATCTGGCTCTATCCACTGTCGTGTTCCTGGTGAATAGAAAGTACGTAAAGGAAATGACAACTACGCTTGCTATGGAGAACTATATCAAAGCTGCATGCGAAGGGTTGCTTAAAATTATGTCCAAGATGGGAATTTCCGTTCTGAGAAGTTACAGGGGAGCACAGGTTTTTGAGGCTATAGGACTGAATGATTCCTTGATTAATAAGTATTTTTCCGGAACTGCTTCGAGAATAGAAGGCATAGGCATTGAAGACATTCAACAAGAAGCAATGAGGAGACACCATAATGCCTACAGCCAACGACAGGAAATGGAAATGTTTCTTGAGACAGGAGGCCAATATCACTACAGAATAGATGGGGAGAAACATCTTTGGACTCCTGAAACAATAAGTAAATTTCAGTATGCAGTTAGAAATAACAGTATGGTGCACTATCAGGAATATGCCCAGTTTATAAATAACCAGGAAAAGCATCTTTGTACTCTTAGAGGGCTTTTTACTTTTAAACCTAAGAACTCTATACCGATTGAAGAGGTGGAAAGCGCTTCGGAAATAGTCAAGAGGTTCGTGACCGGGGCAATGTCGTTCGGCTCAATAAGCAAGGAAGCGCACGAAGCCATTGCCATTGCCATGAACCGTCTTGGCGGGATGAGCAATAGCGGAGAAGGAGGAGAAGATCCTGAGAGATATAAGCTTCTTCCAAATAAAGACAGTTTGTGCAGCGCAATAAAACAGGTTGCAAGCGGACGCTTTGGTGTGACTGCCGAATATTTGGCAAATGCTAAAGAGATTCAAATAAAAATAGCTCAAGGTGCAAAACCCGGAGAAGGCGGACAACTTCCCGGTCATAAAGTTGACGAAGCAATAGCAAAAGTCAGACATTCTACTCCAGGTGTATCTTTAATTTCACCTCCGCCTCATCACGATATTTATTCGATTGAAGACTTAGCTCAACTTATTTATGACCTCAAGAATGCCAATCCTGAGGCGAGGATATCTGTAAAACTTGTTTCAGAAGTCGGTGTAGGTACTGTGGCTGCCGGCGTTGCAAAAGGGCATGCGGACATGGTTCTTATAAGCGGGCACGATGGTGGCACAGGCGCATCACCGCTTACATCTATCAAGCATGCGGGAGTGCCATGGGAACTTGGATTGGCAGAAACGCAACAAACTCTTGTTTTAAATAATCTCAGAAGCAGAATAAGAGTTCAGGTCGATGGACAACTCAAGACTGGCAGAGATGTTATTATTGCTGCTCTTTTGGGAGCAGAAGAATATGGATTTGCTACAACGATTCTGGTGTCTTTGGGATGCGTGATGATGAGAAAATGCCATTCCAATACTTGCCCTGTCGGTGTAGCTACGCAGGATCCTGAATTAAGAAAGTTATTTACAGGAAAACCTGAATATGTCCAAAACTTCCTTATGTTTATAGCTGAAGAAGTCAGAGGCTATCTGGCACAGCTTGGCTTCAGGAAGCTGGATGATATTATCGGCAAATCCGAACTTTTGGATTTTAATCAAGCCATAGGTTTCTGGAAAACTAAACACCTTGACTTCTCAAAGATTTTCATGAATGTCAATGATAAAAAGATGCCAGTCAAGTGTTCAGAAAAGCAAGATCATGGCATAGACAATGCATTTGACCTTAAAATAATTGAAGAAGCAAAAGCTGCTATTGATAACGGAAAGAAAGTTAATTTGGAATACGATATTGAAAATATACATAGAACAGTAGGAACAATGTTGTCTTACCGTATTGCTAAAAAGTATGGAAATGAAGGGCTTCCTGAAGGTTCAATCAATGTAAAGTTTAAAGGTACTGTCGGACAAAGTTTCGGGGCATTTCTTGCCAAAGGAATCACTTTTACTCTAATAGGTGAGGCAAACGACTATGTCGGAAAGGGTTTGTCAGGCGGCAAAATCATAATTAAACCACACAAAATGGTGACTTATAATCCTTCCGAACATACCATTGCTGGAAACGTACTGCTCTATGGAGCTACAGGAGGGGAAGTTTACATATACGGTATGGTAGGAGAAAGATTTGCCATAAGAAATAGTGGTGCTTATGCTGTTGTCGAGGCAGTTGGAGATCACTGTTGCGAATATATGACAGGTGGCAGGGTCGTTGTAATCGGCTCTACAGGAAATAACTTTGCGGCAGGAATGTCGGGAGGTATTGCATATGTATATGATGAAGAAAGCCTGTTTGATAGCAAATGCAATTTAAGCATGGTTGACTTGGAATCAGTTGTTCTTGATGATGATATTAAAGAGCTTAAGACAATGATAGAAAAACATTTTGCCCATACTACGAGCAGAAAGGCCAGATTTATACTGGACAACTGGGAAAATTGTTTGCCTAAATTTGTCAAGGTTTTTCCAATGGAATACAGAAAGGTTCTTGGAAAGATGCTTAAAGAAGATGCTGATATTCAAAGAGTTCAGATGAATTATTAAAAGGCGGGTGTGTTATGGGTAAACCAAGAGGTTTTTTGGATATAAAGCGTAAAGGCGCTAAATATAGAAGTGTTGAAGAAAGATTGAAAGACTTTAACGAAGTTGAAGTTTTGTTGTCAGATGATGAAATTTACCAACAGGCATCGCGATGCATGGACTGTGGAATACCATTTTGTCACGGAAGCGGATGTCCGCTTGGGAATTTGATACCGGAATTCAACGATTATATTTACAGAGGGCATTGGCAGCTGGCATTAGGAATTCTTTTGTTGACGAATGACTTTCCTGAATTTACCGGGCGAATATGCCCTGCTTTGTGCGAGGCTGCATGTACTGCTTCTCTAAATGGAGACCCTGTTTCCATACGACAGATAGAAATATCTCTGGTGGAAAAAGGCTTCAGAGAGCATTTTATTAAACCTTCAGAACCTGAAAAAAGAACAAATAAAAAAGTAGCAGTTATTGGATCAGGCCCAGCAGGTTTATCTGTGGCAAATCAGCTAAACAAGATGGGGCATTATGTGACTGTTTTTGAGAAAGATCAGTACGCAGGAGGCCTTTTGCGATACGGTATACCTGATTTTAAGCTGGAGAAAAAGATTGTTCAAAGAAGAATCGATTTAATGACAAAAGAGGGAATTAAATTCGAAACAGGTGTTTGTATTGGCCAAGATATAACAGCGAGCTTTCTAATTAAAAAATTTGATGCTGTCTGTATCGCTTGTGGCGCACGCGCGCCAAGGGACATTAATGTTCCTGGCAGAGAGCTCAAGCACATTCATTTTGCTATGGATTTTCTGGCTCAACAGAATAAAATTCTTGGAAATGAAAAACTGACAGAGCCTATTATTTCCGCCACAAATAAGAGGGTTGTGGTAATAGGCGGAGGGGATACAGGCTCGGATTGCGTAGGAACATCCAATAGACAAGGGGCTGCATCAGTTACACAGATAGAAATTTTGCCTAAACCTCCCGAAGAAAGAAGCGAAAAAACTCCATGGCCGCAGTGGCCCTATCAACTGAGAACTTCAAGCAGTCACAAAGAAGGCTGTAATAGATCTTGGGATGTTCTTACAAAAAGCTTTTCAGGCATCGATGGAAAAGTGGCAAAGGTTAATGCAGTGAAAGTCTCTTGGGAAACTTCATCTGGCGGCTTTCCTGTAAACATGAAAGAAATACCAGGTTCGGAATTTTCCATAGATGCAGATTTGGTATTTCTCTCAATGGGTTTTGTAGGCCCGTCAGATGTAGATGCACTTAAACAGTTCAATCTAAAATATGACTCTAGAACGAATATTAAGACAGATGAGAACTTTTGCGTAGGTCATGAAAAAGTTTTTGCTACAGGGGATGTGGTCAGCGGAGCTTCGTTAGTGGTAAGAGCAATGAAAAAAGGAAGAGATGTAGCTATAAAAATAAACGAATATCTATCAAAAAACTAAATGTAGTGTTATTATTTCTCAAAGTTGAATTCTAATTAGCACCGTTAGCTCAAGGTTTGGTTTTTTATGACAAAGCATATTTTTATTACTGGCGGGGTAGTTTCGTCTTTGGGAAAAGGTATTACAGCTGCTTCTATAGCAATGCTGCTTGAACAGCGTGGTTATCGAGTCACAATGCAGAAACTGGATCCTTACTTGAACGTGGACCCTGGTACTATGTCTCCTTACCAACATGGAGAAGTCTATATCACTGATGATGGGGCCGAGACTGATTTGGATCTTGGCCACTACGAAAGGTTTGCTGGTATTACTTGCAATAAAACAAGCAATTTTACCACAGGCAAAATATACAGTAACGTTATTAAAAGGGAGCGCGAAGGAGGATACCTTGGCAAAACTGTACAAGTCATTCCTCACATTACCGATGAAATAAAACGCGCTATATCAATGCTTGACAGTGATGGTATGGATATTGCCATTACCGAAATTGGCGGTACTGCAGGAGATATAGAATCTTTACCTTTCCTAGAAGCCATAAGACAGTTTAAGCACGAATCAGGTAGAAATAATTCCCTGTTTGTTCACCTTACGCTTGTTCCTTACATCAAAGCGGCCGGCGAGATGAAGACTAAACCCTCACAGCAGTCAGTTGCCATCCTCAGGGAGATTGGTATTACTCCCGATATTTTGATCTGCAGATGCGAAAGGCCTATGAATGAAGAACATATTGAGAAACTTTCACTTTTTTGCAATGTGCCCAAAGAGCTTGTGATATCTGAGCAAGATGTCCAGAACTCAATTTATGAGGTTCCGGTAGAGCTTGCCAAACAACAACTTGACGGGTACATCCTTGAATATTTTAATCTTCCTGAAAATACTCTTGATCTTACAGAATGGAATCGAATGATTGAAACGGTTATTAACCCTAAAAATGGTTCAGTCAGGATTGGGGTGGTTGGAAAATATATAAGTCTCAAAGATGCCTATAAAAGCATTTATGAAGCGCTGAGCCATGCAGGCATAGCAAACAGCGTATCTGTTTCTGTAAAGATGATTGAAGCTGAAGATCTCGAACAAGGTTCTGATGCAGAAATTCTGGGTGATGTAAGTGGGATATTGGTACCGGGAGGATTCGGTTCCAGAGGAGTCAACGGTAAAATAAAAGCTATAAGGTATGCAAGAGAACACAACATCCCGTTTTTTGGTATTTGTCTTGGAATGCAGTGTGCTGTTATCGAATTTGCCAGAAATGTCTGTCAGATGACAGATGCTCATAGTGCAGAGTTCAGCACCACTACAAAATATCCTGTTATAGATCTTATGGAAGATCAGAAACTTATTACTGCAAAAGGCGGGACAATGAGGCTTGGGGCCTATCCATGCATGATTGCAGATGAAACAAAGTCAAAGGAAGCTTATGCAGCTTCAGAGATTAGAGAAAGGCATCGTCATAGGTACGAAGTGAACAATAAATTTTTAAAACAGTTTACGGATAACGGATTAGTGGTGGCAGGGACTTCTCCAGATAAAAAATTAGTTGAACTCATAGAAATCAAAAATCATCCTTGGTTCGTTGCATGCCAATATCATCCTGAATTCAAATCTACTCCATTGAAAGCTCACCCGCTTTTTAAAGGATTTGTTGCAGCTGCCATGAAACATGGGAAAATAATCTATACTTAAAAACTCACAAGGGCACCAATGGATTCATCATATTGGAAAAAATTAAGAACAAAAAATGCTGTTTTGGCATTAGCAGACGGAACAGTTTTTAAGGGATATTCCTTCGGCGCAAATAAAGATTTATTAGGCGAAGTAGTTTTCAATACGGGTATGTCAGGATACCAGGAAATTATTACCGATCCCTCTTATGCCGGGCAAATTGTGACCATGACATATCCTGAAATAGGTAATGTCGGAGTAAATAGCTTGGATGCTGAATCAAATAGTCTCTTTTTGAGCGGATTTATAGTTCATAATATTAATCTCCCCAGCAATTGGCGGAGTGAAAATTCTTTATCTGATTTACTAATAAAGGCAGATATTCCCGGAATAGCAGGAATTGATACAAGATATCTTACATCCCTGATACGAGCAAAAGGGACGCAGAAAGCTTTTATCCATTGTTCAGGTGAGAATTTATCAGACGAAGAGTGTGTAAAAAGAGCAGCAAACTGGTGTGGATTGGATGGACAAGATTATGCTTCCAAAGTTAGCTGTAAGACACCATATAATTTTGATGAAATTGAAATGTCGAAAGCAAGTTACTGGGGACTTACTGAAAGCGAAGTATTGCCTGCAATAGAGTTTAGTATAGTGGCCTATGATTTCGGGATTAAATGGAACATCTTGAGAAGTCTAAGATTAAATGGAATAACATCAAAAGTCGTTCCTGCAAAAACAACAGCTGAAGAAGTCATGAAATACAAACCTGATGGTGTGTTCTTTTCCAATGGCCCTGCAGACCCGGCAGCAGTGACCTATGCGATAGATGCTGCCAAGTCATTAACAGGAAAGGTTCCGATCATGGGTATCTGCCTTGGGCACCAGATACTATCTATAGCATGCGGAGCAACCACTGAAAGATTAAAATTTGGTCATCATGGGTGCAATCATCCTGTTAAAAACCTTATGACAGGAGCTGTAGAAATTACATCTCAAAATCATAATTTTGCTGTAAAAAGCGAGTCCATAAAGGATACACAATTGGAAATAACTCATATCAATCTTAATGACCTTTCCATCGAAGGTATGAGACATACGAAAGAACCTTTGTTTGCTGTCCAGTACCATCCTGAGGCGGCCCCGGGGCCTCATGATCCGTCTTATCTGTTCACGGAATTCAGAAGGATAATGAATCGTTAAAAATCTATGCACATGTGAGAAACTAAGTTATGCCGAAAAGACATGATATAAAAAAAATAATGTTGATTGGATCCGGTCCGATCATTATAGGACAGGCCTGTGAATTTGATTATTCGGGAGTTCAGGCATGCAAGGCCTTGAAAGAAGAAGGTTACGAAGTAGTCCTTGTTAATAGCAATCCCGCTACGATAATGACAGATCCTGAGTTTGCGGACAGGACATACATCGAGCCCTTGACTAAAGATATACTTCATGAAATCATAAGACGTGAAAGACCGGATGCTTTGCTCCCTACGCTTGGTGGCCAGACAGCCCTCAACCTTGCCATGGAACTGCATGATTCAGGGATACTTGATTATTACAGGATAAAAATGCTTGGAGCTCAGGCAGAAGTTATAAGGCGAGCTGAAGACAGAGATCTCTTTAAACAAACCATGAAATCCATAGGGATAGATGTGCCGATAAGCGGGGCTGCCCACACTATGGAAGAAGCAAAAATAATTGCAGAAGAAATTGGAAGATACCCGCTTATAGTCAGGCCAGGTTTCACTCTAGGGGGCACTGGCGGAGGTATAGCTTATAACGCGAATCAATTTGATAGAATAGTAGAAAAAGGGCTTGATGCCAGTCCTACAAGAGAAGTGCTTATTGAAGAGTCGCTTATTGGATGGAAAGAATTTGAACTTGAAGTGATGCGGGACAAGAAAGATAATGCAGTAATTGTCTGCTCAATTGAAAATATTGATCCGATGGGAGTTCATACAGGAGACAGTATCACTGTTGCACCGGCCCAGACGCTTACAGACAGAGAATATCAGAGAATGAGAGATGCATCTCTTGATGTGATGAGAGCTATTGGCGTAGAAACAGGCGGCTCCAATGTTCAGTGGGCACTAAATCCTGATACTGGAAGGATGGTCATCATAGAGATGAATCCAAGAGTCTCTCGATCCAGTGCGTTGGCATCCAAGGCAACAGGATTTCCTATTGCTAAAATAGCTGCAAAGCTAGCTATTGGTTATACTCTTGATGAGATCAATAACGATATAACTAAAAAAACTCCTGTTTGTTTTGAACCATCCATAGATTATGTCGTTACAAAAATTCCAAGGTTTGCTTTTGAGAAGTTTCCCGACAGCGATACCACTCTTAATACTTCAATGAAGTCAGTGGGCGAAACCATGAGTATCGGAAAAAACTTCAAGATTTCTTTGCAGAAGGCTTTAAGGTCATTGGAGATAGGAAGATTCGGGTTTGGAGCAGACGGCAAAGACAAAACATTTGCAGACCAGACGGATGAAATGGTTAAAGCCGAATTGATCAGGCCTAATGCTGTAAGGCTTTTTTATGTAAGAGAAGCCTTTAAAAGAGGATGGTCTGTAGATGAAGTTAATTCATATACAAAGATAGATAAATGGTTTCTGAGACATATGGCAGAACTGGTGTCCTTTGAGGATGAGATAGCATCTGCTGGAACTCTGGGGGGACTTAAGCAAGATTATGATTTATTCCTACAGACCAAAGAGTTTGGGTATTCTGACAGACAGATAGCTTATTTGCTTAGTTCAAATGAAGCTGATGTGAGAAAAGCAAGAAAGGAACTCAATATCTGCCCGGTTTATAATCTTGTCGATACCTGTGCCGGAGAGTTTGACGCATACACCCCATATTTTTACTCATCGTATGGCATTCTTAATGAAAAAATGCCTCCTTCAGGAAAAAAAAAGATAATGGTGTTAGGAGGCGGACCGAACAGGATAGGTCAGGGAATAGAATTCGATTATTGCTGTGTACATGCATGTTTTGCTCTCAGGAAAGCCGGTTATGAAACCATTATGGTTAACAGTAATCCCGAGACTGTTTCCACAGATTACGATACGAGCGATAAACTTTACTTCGAACCGCTCACTCTGGAAGATGTTTTGAATATTTATGAAAGGGAAAATTGTGACGGTGTGATTGTGCAATTTGGCGGACAAACTCCTTTGAATCTGGCAAAGAATCTGGAAAAGAACGGAGTAAAAATTATCGGCACATCTCCTTCAAATATAGAAAAGGCTGAAAATAGAGACGAATTCCAGAGACTTTTGACAGAACTTAAAATTAATCAACCTGAAAGCGGAACTGCCACAAATGAAGAGGATGCGGTCAAGGTCGCGGAGAGAATCGGGTATCCCGTTCTTGTGAGGCCTTCCTATGTCTTAGGCGGACGCTCAATGATGATCGTTTATAAAGAAAAATATCTCAGAAAATACATGCAGGAAACGATTGAAGTTTCCCCCAAAAAGCCTGTATTGATAGATCGATATTTGGACAATGCGGTAGAAGTGGATGTGGACTGTCTTTCTGATGGAAAAGATTCCGTAATAGCAGGCATCATGGAGCATGTGGAGCTTGCAGGAATTCATTCAGGTGATTCGGCCTGCATAATACCTACGATTACACTTAATAAAGAAGTCCTTGATACCATAAGGACAAATACGCTAAGCATGGCTAAAGCTCTTGATGTATGTGGGTTGATGAATGTCCAGTATGCTATAAAGGATAATACTGTATATGTTTTGGAAGTTAATCCAAGAGCATCAAGGACGGTTCCGTTTGTTAGCAAATCTATTGGCGTGCCTGTGGCTAAAATAGCATCTCTTCTGATGGCAGGAAAGACACTTAAGGAAATAGGTTTTACAAAAGAGTATATACCCACTCATGTTTCTGTAAAGGAGGCGGTCTTTCCGTTCAGAAGATTTCCAGGCGCTGATATTGTACTGAGCCCTGAGATGAAATCTACAGGAGAAGTCATGGGCATAGACTTTAGCCCTGGTATTTCTTTTCTGAAAACTCAGATATCAGCAGGTGCAAAAGTCCCAACAAGCGGTAATATTTTTTTGAGCATAAGCCAGTCTGACATAGAGGCTCCTGAGGTGCTTACAATGGCTAAGGATCTTGTTGATCTGGGATTTAAAATATATGCTACCCTTGGCACGTCTACTTATATGTATGAAAGAGGAATAAAAACCAATACTGTTTTCATGATAGGCCAGGGAAGACCCAATGTGATAGATCTTATGAGAGAAAACGAAGTAGAATGGATAATAAGTACTCCTGGATCAGGCCCCTCTCCTATGGTAGATGAAATACTTATGAGAGCCGAGGCTGTTACCAGAGGAATTCCAGTTCAGACCACATTAAGCGGTCTTTCAGCTTCTATAGATGGTTTAAAAGAGTTAAACGACATTGAAAGGCTTGATGTTTGTACAATTCAAGAATATCACAGGCATGCTCCTAGAGTAAATTTATAGCACTAAAGAATGTTACTCCTCTTTTAATTCGTAGGCCTTATAGTTAGATTAAGTATAGCAAAAACTCAATATACATAAGTACATCTGCAAATATTATGGATCTAAAAATATCAAAATCCGCACTTCACGGAGAAGTGGTTATTCCAGGCTCAAAATCCCATACCATAAGAGCTGTCGTATTGTCTTTGATGGCAAACGGCACATCTGTTATTACAAATCCACTTATTTCTGATGATACTGAATCAGCTTTGTTTGCATCTAAAAAACTCGGAGCAAAATTTACTGACACTTTTGAAGACGGGATTCTTACTTGGAAAATAACAGGGACTGGCGGAAAAATAACAAATCCCGATGATGAAATTATTTTTTTAGGCAATTCAGGAACATCGCTTCGTCTTTTGACTGGTTTAGTTGCTTCTACAGATCTTAAAATAAGTTTTGACGGAGACAGTTCTCTTCGTGGACGGCTTATGGCTCCTCTGATCTCATCAATAAAGAAACTAGGCGGAAAGGTTTCTTATTCCGAAGGCGGGAAATGCCCTCTTTCCATAAAAGGGCCTATTATTGGTGGCGAAACAATACTTGAATGTAAGTCTTCTCAATTTCTTTCAGCCTTGCTTTTTGCTGCCCCATTAGCTAAGACTGACACAGTTATCCATGTAATTAATCTTAACGAAAAGCCCTACGTTGATATTACTGTAGATTGGCTGAAATTCCTTAATATCGATTTCACCTATAAACAGGATTATTCCTTATTTGAAGTTAAAGGCGGCCAATCATACAAAGCATTCAACAGGGCTATTCCCGCTGACTTTTCAACTTCACTATTTCATTTGATCGCATCGGCAGTTACTGATAGTAAAATATCTTTGAAAGGTTTGGATTTTAGCGATAATCAGGGAGACAAAGCTGTTTTTGATATTATGAAGAAAATGGGCATGACAGTCGAAGAACTTTCAAAAAAAGTAAATGTATTCAGGGAAGATAGATTAAGCGGAGATATAGAAATAGATATGAATAATATTCCGGATGCTCTGCCTATAATGGCTGTGGCATCATGTTATGCCAAGGGAAAAACTATTTTAAGTAATGCTCCTCACGCAAGGATAAAAGAATGTGACAGAATTTCTGCAATGGCCCAAGAGCTTAAGAAGATGGGCGCAAAGATATCGGAAATAGATGATGGATTAATTATAGAAGGGTCCACACTGCATCCGGCGGTCGTAAATGGACACGGAGACCATAGAATTATTATGGCTCTTGCAGTAGCAGGGATGGGTATTGAAGGTGACACGGTTGTTGAAAACGCTGCCGATTATTCCGTTACATATCCAAACTTCCTGAGAGACTTCAAACAACTTGGCGCGCACATAGACAAAGTTTGATGTAAGATGAATGAGATAATTCCTTTGGAAGTAGATAAGCTAAACAAACTGCACGATTTAGGGATAGAGAGAGTAAGCGCAGCTATAGGAGTCTTTGACGGAATTCATTTAGGTCACCGTGCGATATTAAGTGAAGTAATAAAGCTCTCCGAAAGCAGTAACTCAGTCCCCATTGTTATTACTTTTTCACCTCATCCCAGACAGGTTTTGGAAATAGACAAGAACATAAAATTCCTCAGATATCCCCAGCAAAAACTGAATATTCTGGGTTCTTTAGGCATAAAAGCTGTTGTTACAGTGAAATTTACTAAAGAAATTGCCAACATGAAACCTGAAGAGTTTGTAGACTATTTAATAGGGAATGGAATGCCTCGTCTGGTTGGTGTATGTGTTGGAAGAAGATGGAGATTTGGAGCAGGTACGATGGGAACAGTTCATGTACTTAAGGAAATTGCTCAAAGGAAGGGATTTGAGGTTTGCCCTGTCAATGAGGTTCATATCGAGAGCGGCAGAGTGAGCAGCTCTGCTATAAGGCAAGCTCTATCTATAGGGAACATAGATCTTGCCAGAGAAATGCTTGCGGATAAAGAATATTTGCCGCAGTAGAGTCTTCGGATATTTTCTATTCAAATTATTGCGAGAGAATTGTAAAATGGAATTAACAATTTGGGGAATATTGCTGCTTTCGACTATTGTTCTTATTGGGGGATTCATTGACAGCATTGCAGGTGGAGGAGGTTTATTGACGCTTCCAGGCTACCTTTTCTTAGGAATTCCTCCTCAGGAGTCACTTGGAACGAATAAATTTGTAAGTGGCATTGGAACATCAGTGGCAGTCGGCAACTTTATAAAAAATAAAAAAGTTGTTTTAAAAATAGTATTAGCTGGAGTGTTATTTTCTATTATCGGTTCTATTTTGGGAGCCGAATGCATACTCTATTTTGATCAGGTCACTGCCGGCAAGATAATCACGATTATGCTGCCTGCCGGACTTGTAGCTGTTCTTATCCCAAGGAAAGCTAGAACGGTCGACAGTTTTTCTTTCAGCAAAGCAGATATCTATATAAAAACGCCGTTGATCTGTTTTATTTTAGGGTTCTATGATGGTTTTTTTGGGCCTGGAGCCGGCTCTTTTCTTGCAATAGGATTTTATCTGTTTGTAAAGCTCGATTTAATTAAAGCAACAGGAAATGCTAAAATATTTAATCTCGCCTCAAATTTTGGTTCCATGATATCATTTATGCTTGCTGGAAAGGTTGTATATTCTATTGTGGTTCCCCTTATTGCTGCGAGCATGTTTGGCAATTATATAGGAAGTATGACGGCTATAAAGAAAGGTGCCGGATTTATAAAGGTGTTTTTGTGTGCAGTATTGCTTATGGTATTTATTTCATTGTCCATAAAGTATTTTTACTTTCAATAAGGAAGTTGGTCGAAGTGCCTGAGGCACAAGACATACTGGAGAGCTTGCGTACATGGCTGTTACTCAAAATGCCATAGGCGTTTTGAGTAACAGAGGTTATGCCCTACATTATGCTTTTTTTATTTGGATTACACAGCCGATTCCGTTCACTTCGGTCATTTGACTGTCGTTTGAACAGGAAGCGGTTTCAAAAGAGACAGTCAGTGTTTCAGTTTTAATGTAATCAGAGAAATTAATTACCGCCTTTTCCCATTCTGCAGGCACAAAATAAGAGATTATTATTCTATCTGAAACATCCAGATTCATGTCTTTTCTTATGTTTTGGATCTTGCTCACAAGTTCGCGGGCGAAACCTTCCTCTTCAAGCTCTTTTGTGATAGAGATGTCAAGAGCGACAGTTATGTCTTTTTCTGTGGCAACAGTCAGGCCTTCTTTTTCTTTTCTTACAATAATTACATCATCTCTGCCTATCTCAATCTTATCATCAGATTTAAGAGTCAGAAAGACCTTTTTCTCATTCAGGATGTTTACTATTTGATGGTTAGTCAAATGAGTTATCATATCGGCAACTTCTTTCATGTCTTTTCCTACTTTGGGTCCCAAGACTTTGAAGTTTGCTTTGGCGTGACGATCAACGAGGTCTTCTTCGTTTTTCATGAATGCCACATCTTTTACGTTCAACTCATCTTTAATTATATCTACCGTTTCTTCCATTAGTTTTCTGACATTGTCATCATGGCAGATTACTATCACTTTGGACAAAGGCTGTCTGACTTTTATCTCTCTCTTTGTTCTTAGATATCTTCCTAGGGAAACAGCCGTAATTGCATGTCCCATCTGAGTTTCCAGATTCTCATCTCTCATGGATGAATCCATCTCAGGATAATCGCAAAGATGCACGGATTCGGGCATGTCGTCTGTTTTTAGGTTTTGATATATTTCTTCTGTCAAAAATGGTATAAATGGACAAGCGGTCTTAACAAAGGTAAGAAGGACAAAATGCAGTGTTTGATAAGCTTCTTCTTTGTCAGAATCATTCTGACTCTTCCAGAAGCGTCTTCTGCTTCTTCTTATGTACCAATTGGTCAAGTCATTTACAAATGATGAGAACCTATTTGCAGCTTTTTGAAGTTGATAGGTGTCCATACTTTCTTTTATCTCATTGACCATCTCGCACAATGATGAGAGTATCCATCTGTCCAATGGATTGGATGGATTCGGTGACTGGACTTTGCCAGCTTGAGGGGTGTAGTTATCAACCCTTGCATATGTAACAAAAAAGCTGTATGAGTTCCATATCGGGAGCATTACTGTCCTAAGTGTTTCCTTAACTCCTTCCTCAGAGAATTTTAAATCATCAGCCTTGACTACGGGAGAGCTGAGCATGAATAGCCTGAGGGCATCAGCACCATAGTTATTGATGACATACATTGGATCAGGATAATTCTTTTTGCGTTTGGACATTTTTTGTCCGTCTTCGGCAAGAATAAGTCCATTGACTATTACATTCATAAACGCAGGTTTATCGAAAAGAGCAGCCCCGAGAACCACTAATGTATAAAACCATCCCCTTGTCTGATCTAATCCCTCAGCGATAAAATCAGCAGGATAGTTCTTTTCGAACCATTCTTTATTTTCAAACGGGTAATGGCTTTGGGCATAAGGCATTGATCCGCTCTCAAACCAGCAGTCCAAAACCTCAGGAACCCTTGTAAGGACTCCATTGCCGCTAGGAGAAGGTATCTCCATCTGATCAACAAAATGCTTATGAATGTCATCTATCTTTGTCCCTGTATATTTTTCCAGCTCAGCGACGGATCCTAAACATATTGTTTCTCCTGTATCATCATTTCTCCATATTGGGAGAGGGCATCCCCAGTAACGGTTTCTGCTTATTGACCAATCTCTTGCATTTTCAAGCCACTTCCCGAAACGTCCATCTTTTATGTGAGAGGGAACCCATGTGATTTTGCTATTGGCATTAAGCATTTTTTCCTTGATTTTGTCTATATCCACAAACCACGTAGAAACTGCCCTGAAGATAAGGGGTGAATCGTCTCTCCAACAATGAGGATAATTATGTCTGATGGTACTCCTATGGACGAGTTTGCCTTCTTCTTTTAGACGCCTGATGATAAGCTTATCTGCATCTTTCACATACATGCCTGTGTAGTCGCTAACGGAGCCGGTGAACTTGCATTCTGAATCTATTGGGCAAACTTCTGGAATGCCGTGTTTTTTTCCGGTTTCCGAGTCATCCTCGCCAAAACCTGTGGCAGTATGAACGATCCCTGTGCCATCTTCAGTGCTTACATAATCAGCGGTTACTATCCTGAAAGCGCCTTCTTCCTTGAGATCGGCAAAATATGGAAATAGCGGAATGTATGTTTTATTAAGAAGAGACGAACCTTTGAACTTTGAGATTATGGAATATTCTGACGAATCTTTGTAATAGGAAGAAAGTCTTGAGTGAGCAAGGATGTAGAAAGTATCGCCATCTGCTATTTTTACATAATCTATCTCTGGACCGACTGCCAATGCCATATTGGAAGGCAGAGTCCATGGAGTAGTAGTCCATGCAAGATAATAGAGATGAGGATCTTTTTCATCTCTGAAGCGGATTGTGATAGCCGGATCTTCTACTTCTGTGTAACCTTGATTAGCTTCAAAATTTGAAAGCGGTGTCGCACACCTTGGGCAATAATGCAATATTTTATGCCCTTCATAAATATAGCCTTTGTCCCAAAGTTGTTTGAAAACCCACCAGATTGATTCCATGTAGTTTTTGTCCATAGTTCTGTAGCCTCTGGTAAAATCAACCCATCTGCCCATTCTAGTAACAACTACTTCCCATTCTTTAGTGTAGCGTAGCACTATTGAACGGCATGATTCATTAAATTTATCAATCCCGTAGGTCTCAATATCTTTTTTGCCAGAAAGGTTCAGGTCTTTCTCCATTTCATATTCTACAGGCAGACCGTGGCAGTCCCAGCCGAAAACCCTGTCGACAAATTTGCCTCGCATAGTTTGATAGCGTGGAACGACATCCTTAATAGTGCCAGCGAGAAGGTGTCCATAATGGGGCAATCCTGTGGCAAAAGGAGGGCCGTCATAAAATACGAATTCATCGGAATCTTTCCTGTTATCAAGTGATTTCTGGAAAGTTTTATTATCTTTCCAAAATTCTAATATATTTTCTTCTATTTCCGGAAAATTGCTTTTGCTGTTAACTGCTTTAAACATAATATGAACTGCTCTTTTGTTTTTAATACGATAAATAAAGCTAAAATTTAGTTTGTTGGGGAGAAGGTTTCAAACTTCTATACAAAATAAGCCTTTTTCTAAATCATAAATTACATATTTTTATCAAATTCTTTTGAGATTTCTGGATTTTTTATAAAATGAAATCAAAATCAGATAAGCATATCACTTTATGTAAATATTCTTAATAGGGCAACGGGTGTATGAAAAAATTTATTTCAAAATTTATGGAATATTTCAGGTTTGTAGGAATTGCGCTTTTGTTTTACCTGACATACTCTGAAATCAACGACAATATAGCCCGTTTCCATATTATATCCTTTGGATCAGTTATCTTAATGTCGGGAACTGTAGCAATAGAGGGCCTGTTTTTAGGAGAAGACAGCGCAAAAAAAATCGGGTACAGTTCGGACAGGCAGTACCAGGTGCAATCGGCTTTAGCAAATTTGGCAATAGCGTTAGGTGCAATAGTAGTATTCTTTGCGAAATGGGGCAAGTTTGCAGATGGAACGATAGTGACTGTAATGTTTTTTTTTTCCTGCTCTCCGGTGTCAACCACTCATTATCGGCTATAATCTATAAGAATTACAGACCAGTTAATCTTTTGAGGTTGGTATTCAGCATTGTTCTTGCTGCTGCGATTCTTCCTTCTATGATTAATGCTCTCTATTTTTCATGATACAAATAACAATCAACCCCGCATAATATGATAGATACAGTAAGATGGAAACAATTGAAAAAAAACGGAAGCCTCATTCCCGGGAAAGTAAGGATGATAGACCAGACAAGGCTTCCCAATGAGCTTGTTTATGTAGAAACTGACAATGCCGAGGAAATATATAATGCGATCAAACGGCTGGTTGTAAGAGGTGCTCCTGCTATTGGATGCGCAGCAGCTCTCGGACTTGGAGCTGTTTGCCAGCACAGCAAAGCCGTAAGTCGTGAAGAATTTTTAGCTGAGCTCAAAAAAACAGCTGACTATTTTTCTCAATCAAGACCGACAGCCGTTAATCTTTTTTGGGCATTAAACAGGTGTGTAAAAACCATAAACAACTCTCCGGTGATGTCGGTGGATGATCTTAAATTGCGGCTGGTTGAGGAAGGAGTATCCATATTGAACGAAGATATAAGAATGTGTCGCTCCATAGGAGAACATGGTTTCTCCATTATGAAAGACAATTATGGCATTCTTACTCATTGCAATGCCGGTGCCTTGGCCACAGGTGATTTCGGAACAGCTCTTTCTCCGATATATCTGGCTCATGAAAGAGGTTTTAAAATTAGCGTTTATTCGGATGAAACAAGACCTCTTTTGCAAGGTTCAAGGTTAACGGCATGGGAACTGCGAAGAGCAGGAATTGATGTTACAACCATTTGCGATAACATGGCAGCTCAGGTGATGAAAGAAGGAAGAATAAACTTAGTTATTACAGGTGCAGACAGGATTGCTGCAAATGGTGATTCAGCCAATAAAATAGGGACATACGGCGTAGCTATTTTAGCCAAATATCATAATATACCATTTTATATAGCAGCGCCTTATTCGACAATTGATATTCATACTGTGCTGGGAAAGGAAATTCCTATCGAACAGCGTGACGGAGATGAAGTAAGAAAAATCAATGGAGTGTACAGCGCTCCGGAAGGCGTAAAAGTCTATAACCCTGCTTTTGATGTAGTTCCTAATGAATTAATTTCCGGGATAATTACCGAGAAAGGTATTTTGCGCCAGCCGTTTACTGAAACTATCGCTAAACTCTTCAAATAAATCCTTGAAGGCATTTGGCAGGAAGATGATTTTTTGATATACTCATTGGAAGCGTTAAACATTGTTAACAGTTGAAATTTAGAGTTATGTCATATAAAAAGGCCTTATTGTCGTTTTTAGTGTTTTTTTTATTAACAGGTTTCTTTTGTATTCCTGCGTACTCATACTATTACGATGCGATAGATAAGGTTAAGTTTCAAGGCTATAATGGCGAAGGAAGTTTTGTGGAGGGGCCGGCTTACTGCGGAGACGTTTTTGGTTATGTTTTAGGTCTTCCACTTGCCTGTGTTATCTCTGAGCCTGTGCGGATAGCAAACTACAATGAAGAAAGCGATAATATCGGAGTTGCCACTTTGAAGTGCACCACTAAGCCTATGGGACTGTTTTTTGGGGGGTTGCCATATCTTTTTAAGAAAGCATTCTGGGATTTCCCGATATGGATTTGCGGAGGAGATATTTCCGAACCATCACCTTACGATTACAAACCAACTCCTGTTGCTGACGTAGAAGTTCCCCCTGAACTTATTGAAAAACCCAGGATTAAGCTTAATGAGCAGTCTGCTACTGCTGCGACACCTAAGCTTACAGAAATTAAAGAACCTGTTTCAGCCTCCACCAAGGTCGAGTTGCCTCCTGTTACGGCTCAAACTTCATCAGACGCGCAGAAAATTTCTCAACCTCTGCCCGTTTCAACTGCACCATCAGAGTCTTCAAATGTTAAAATTCCACCTGCTTCTTCCTCTGCAACTGGGAGTGACCAGACACCAAAATCATCTTCTCAAAGTTGGGAACAAACTAATAATATTCCAACATGGCTGAGTGAGGATTTGGCAAAGTAGTCAGCCAAAATATGAATATTACTGAACGCTTCCTGTCATGGTGGAAAATTAACTATAGAAAATATTCAGCAATGTTGCTGGATATAGACGGGACGCTTTTATTAGGCAATGATCTAATACTAGGTGCGGATGATTTTATCAAGTATCTAAAAGAAATCCAATTCCCCTTTGTTTTGTTAACTAATGACTCTATAAGAAGCACATACGAGAAACGTGTACTTCTTAAACATGTAGGAATAGACATAAATGCCGACGAAATAATCTCCTGCGGAGATGCCATGAAATATATAGCTGATGAGGAAAATTTAATGGGGAGAAAATTTCTCATGATGGGGGATTTCGGCCGCCCGAATTATGCTGAACTGCAAGGGATTGTAATTACTAAAAACTTGTCAGAAATAGACAAATGCGAAGGAGTAATAGTAGGAGAACTAAACTACGACTGGGAGCCTTTTATTGTTTCAGCAGTCAATTTTTTCATTCAGAAACCTTCCGGGATGTTGATCGTGCCCAATCCTGATTCGTTTTGGCGTTCCGGTGTTGGAAGCAATATACACATTGGTGCCGGCGGAGTTGGAAGGTTTATTTGCTCTATATTGAAAGAATACGGCATAGAAAAAGAGCCTGTTTATCTTGGCAAGCCGCACAGCATAATATACAAACACACCATGAACTTTTTGCGGAATAGAAATATAATTACCGAAAATACAAGAAAATGCGAAATTTTCGTATTGGGTGATTCTATAAAATCGGATATTTGGGGCGCTGCAAGATTGGGTTTTACTTCAGGCCTTGTCCTTACAGGAATAACCACAGCAGAAAGTTTGAAAAATCATACTATTAGGCCTGATTATGTATTTAGAAAGATTTAACGAAATTTTAAATTTATCTTTCCTAGCTGTAATCTGGCTTATATATGCAGATTAGTAGAGGATTAATAGGGATTTTGTGGTTTACTATTTTTATTGTCTATGATATTCTCATAGAAAGTTTTTGATATTGAAGTTAAGGAAATACTTAAAAATGACAGATAAAAGGGGAGCTACTTTAAATCGTCAGATTGGCAGTATTTTCATGATTATTGGAACTGAAATAGGTGCAGGGGTTCTGGCTCTTCCCATTCTAATAGTTCATGTTGGGGTTTATTTAGGAGCAGTTATTCTGGTATTTGCTTGGGCCTTGATGCTTTATACGGCGTTGTTATGTTGTGAAGCAAATGATGCCATTGAAGGAGATGTAAGCTTTGCTACAATGGCACATAAGTTCCTTGGCAGAGGGGGCAAAATCTTTATGACTATAGTATTTTGGATTACCTTGTCCTCTATAGCAATGGCATATATTTCTGCGGCTGGTTCGACATTCAATCATATACTTTCCATTCCTTCAGAGCTAACATCAGCAATATTTGTAATGATGTTTGGTATTTGTGTGATTATAGGCACAAAAACAGTTGATTATGTAAACAGGGTTTTGCTTAGCTTCAAACTATTTGCGTTTATAATTGCAATTATTATGTTGTTTTCAGCGCTCAAACTAATAAACTTGTCAACTTCCGGGGATATTCTCTCTATTATTTCTTCTTTTCCTGCGATTGTTTGTGCGTTCATTCTCCATAATATAATTCCAACAATTCGCACATATTTAAATTACGATAAAAAGGTTTTGAGAAGAGTCGTCATAATAGGAAGCATGATACCTCTTATCCTATATATTCTTTGGGTAGTTGCTATTATAGGAACTATTCCTGCTCATGGCCCGAACAGTTTTGAAGTACTTTTCGCAAAAGGAAGTTCTGCTAATGTCGGGGATCTTTTAAATCTCCTTTCATTGAATGCACATAGCAACATGATAATGACGGCAATTAATTTTGTTGCCACTATATCTGTGACAACTTCATTCTTGGGGACTTCAATTTCTCTCTACCATTTTGTAAAAGACGCATTTGGACATGAGAAGCCAAATATTGCGACACATTTTGTCATCCCTGTAATATTGACTTTTATAATCCCATTGCTGATCGTTCTTATATATCCGGATATTTTCATTTTAACTCTTGGTTATGCGGGAGTTGGAGCCACTATTCTGTTTGGCTTGATTCCTATTCTTATCATTAGGAAACTTATTAAACAAAATCATGAATTTTCAATGAAAATGCTAAAAAACCCGTTCCTGTTAACCTTGGCTTTTATTCTTGGGCTTGGAACTATTTTTGTACAATTATTTTTTACTTAACCCAAACTGGAAGATGCGAGCCTTTCAAGACCGACTAGCTAAGATAGAGCCAGTTGGCCGGAATAGTTCTTTTGAATCCAAGGTTCAAAAAGAAAGTTTCGGCTTCTTTACTTCCGGCGCCTATATATAAAAAAGGTTTCTTCCCATCTCTTCTCATCTTTGAAATCAATTTAGCGCAGACATTGGTTCCCAGCCCGTTATTTCTGTATCCGTCAAGTACACACAGGCAACCTATAGCTCCGTCATCATGAGTAAGAACCCATGCAACGAGTTTGCCGTCTTTTCTGATTGAGGCAGTGTAGCCTTTCATTATTCTATCTTTGATGTAATTTTTTGTTAAAGCCATTTTATAAAGCACATGTTCATAAATGGTATCTATATCGCCCATTTGCAGAGGTAGAATTTCTCCTTGGGCTCCAGGAATTTCGACATCGTCAGGAAGATGGTATTGATAAGTTCTTATATCCCAGTGCTTGTTTTTTTTCTGAAGGAGAAACGGCACAATCCAGTCTTGGACAGCGGCAAAATAATTATCTTCAGGCCTTAGCTTTGAAATAAGATTTTTAAGCTCTTTTTCTTCTCGGCTTTCTATATATACCCATGGGTAATCACTAACTCCCCTTACCAAGACGGAATTGCCGGCCTTTTCAGCACTGTAAATAGGGTTTTCTTCAATAAAATTAAGGAGGCTCAAATTCTTTGTTAGATTTGACTTAATGAAATCCAAAACCTGAGATACATGATCCATAATGTTTTATATCCTTATGATTTGAGGGAATATAATTAGCAAGTTTACAAAAATATTGTCACGGAAACCGCAGAATCAAGCGAAAAAGCTAAAAATGAAGCAAGTATGCAAAATATAGCTAGAAAGCTGGGACCACTGTGCTTTTGCCAGATCCCATTATTATCGAGTCGGGGTTTCTATTCAAAGAATCTGAAAGTTCTGTCACGCTTTGGCTGGCTGTGTCTATCGAACCTGTGATATTATTAATATCCTCTTTTGCCGTATCAAGAAGCTGTCTGGCTTTTAAAGTCGTCTCTGCGATTTTTGCTTCTTGAAGCTGAGCGTTCATCTTAATAGAAATGTCCTTAACTTGGTTTGAAGCGATTTCTATGTCATCAATAATCTGCGTAATTTTTTCTTTGGTTAAAATGGAGTTAATTTTCTCGGATACTTGAGCAAGATTGACCGAAATTTTTTCTGTTTCCTTGATAAATGTAGCAACTTGAGGCCCCTCAAGATATTTATTGATCGTGTCAACTGTGGCGGCTACCCTCATGAATATCTCATCGATTTTTGAGATCTTTTCAAGTGAAGAATTTACTTTGTTCATAAGGTCAACAAGCAGGATAGGCGGAGTCGACGGGATAAAAAGAGGATGCCCTTCAGGTAGATCAGGGGTCGGAACTTTGTATGTATCATCAGGAAAATACTTAATTTCCTGATACAGAGTGCCCGTTATACCTTCATATCTTAGTTGACAACAAAGTCCATGTTTGATCTCATGCTTTAAGAAACTAGTAAATGTTGCTGTTTCATCAGAATTCTTATTATCGGACGGAGCTATAGCTTCAGATGTTAATTCCATGTAGATATATATGTAATCCCCCTTTGGAGAAATTTGAATCGAATTAACCAATCCAATGGTTACTCCACTGAATTTAACTTTTGCGCCCTTAGATAGTCCTTGTACAGAAGAATTTACGACTGTCATGCATTTTATTCTGTTTTCAAACAATGATAAAGATCCCAATAAAACTGCTATTATGATAAGTAGAATAAAAGTTAAAATTACAAAAATGCCTAGTTTAAATTTGTTTGCTACATTAGACATAATGTTATCCTAAATATTTTCTGTTTAAAAAATTTCTGACCCATTCATTTTTACTGCTCCCACGCAAGCTTTTTGGTTCGCCTTCATCAAGAATACTTTTGGTTTTCTTATCAACTATGATAACCCTGTCAGCTACTGAAAAAAGGCTTTCGAGCTCGTGAGTCACAATTACAATTGTAACTCCTGTTTCAGCATTTAGCTTTAGTATTAAGTCGTCAAGTTTGGCCGAACTTATCGGATCAAGCCCTGCTGAAGGTTCATCAAAAAAGAGAATCTTTGGATCAAGAGCCATAGCCCGGGCCAAAGCAGCTCTCTTTTTCATACCGCCGCTAAGTTCATATGGCATAAAATTTTCATACCCGCTCAATCCAACAGTATTAAGCTTAACTTTTGCAATTGAATAAATGGCTTCTTTAGGATAGCAGGAATATTCCAAAAGAGGAAGAGCTATATTCTCTTCCAATGTAAGTGAGCTGAAAAGGGCACCCGATTGATATAATATCCCAAAGTCTTTTCTAAGCTCCCCTAATACATAATCTTCTGCTGTTACTATATCAATGCCATTGATTATTATTTTGCCTGTTATTGGTTTGTTTAATCCTGTCAAGTGTTTTATAATCGTACTCTTGCCGCTTCCTGAGCCACCAAGGATGGCAAATATTTCACCTTTCTTTACTGAAAAATTTATATCTTTTAGGATAATTGTATCGCGATATCCTACTGTCAGATTCTCTGTTTTTATGACGACTGAATCTTCTTGCATATTATAGAATTAGTTAAAAAAAAGCGTTAAAAGACCATCTGCTACTACTATCAGGAATATCCCGCTGACTACCGATGAAGTGGCGGCCTTTCCTACTCCTTTGGCATCGCGTTCTGACTCATATCCTCGTAAACACCCTATTGCAGCAATAAGTATAGCAAAAATAATACTTTTGATGACTCCTTCCATCACATTATCAAAACTTACAGCCGATATTGTTCTTGAAAAGAACGATTGGAAGGAGATGCCGCTTTTCAGTACTGCTGCCACTGAGCCTCCCAAAATTCCTGCGACATCAGCTATGATTACAAGAAGCGGCATTACGCAGGCTAGCGCAATAACTTTCGGAATAACAAGGAATCTTGAAGTTCTAAGCCCCATAGTTTCCATAGCATCAATTTCTTCTGAAACTTGCATTGTTCCAATTTCTGCGGCAAATGCTGAGCCCGCCCGCCCGATACAAACCATTGAAGTCATTAAAGCTCCCAATTCCTTGGTCATCGCAAGGCCAATTAAATCAGAAGTAAAAATAGAAAGTCCAAATCTTCCCATTTGGACTACGCCTTGATAAGCTATGATTGCTCCGGTTAGAAAACAGACTGCAAAAACGATTGGTACTGCATCTGCCCCTGTTTTATCCATATAATACAGAGCTTCTTTCCATTGAATTTTTCTAGGGTGAAAGATCGAATATGCCAAAGCTGAAACTATTTCCCCTGTAAATCCAATATAGGATTTCAGGTCTGATGCGAACTTAACAGCCGCTTCCCCTATTGATACGAATGCTGATACACTTTGTTGTTTTTTGTGCCTGATTCTTATTTCCGAAAGTGTTATTATAAAATTAAGTTCTCTAAGAAATTCATCCAAATCAGGAGATGAGTTAATAATTCTAACTTTTATACACCTGCTCATACAGTAAGCTACGCAGGCATCGAGAAAACTTATAGAATCCTTGAAATTTGGCTTAACTTTCTCTAAATCAAATACTATTAGTTTAAATTGTGTACTTTTGAAGATTTTTTTCAAAACATTAAAATTCTCACAGAAAGATATTTCATCCATATTGTTATCAGGGAAATTTGAGACAGTAAGTATTTTATCATCCTGCTTTAATTCAAGCAGGTGAGGTTTTACTTCTTTATTGTTTTCGTGAATCATATATTTAAGTTTCACTCGTATTGAAAGTTGACTAACAAAAGCTTTCGTGTATAGTAAAGCTCTTTTTTAGTCGAAATCTGCATAGAAAGAACTTAAATCTATGCTGGTTTCATGAATTATTTTATAGTAATGAGCAGTATTTATAATCTTTGAAAAGAGAAAATAAACAATATTTAAGGGATATGTGTCATTATGTATACTAAAAGTCAGGAATTATTTGTTTTTTCAGGTACCGCGCATCCTAAACTAGCAAAAGACATAGCAGAACAACTTGGCATTACTCTCGGCAACGTAAAAATTGAACATTTTCCCGATGGTGAAATTTTTGTTCAATTTCTTCAGAATATTCGTGGAGGAGACGTATTTTTAATTCAGCCTACCTGTTATCCTCCTAACGAAACCCTCATGGAACTTTTGATAATGATTGATGCTGCAATGCGCGCATCAGCTGGACGTATAACTGCTGTAATCCCTTATTATGGATACGCAAGACAAGACAGGAAAGATAAACCAAGAGTGGCTATTACATCAAAACTAGTAGCTAACCTTCTTACTGCAGCCGGCGCAAACAGAATTCTTACTTTGGATTTACATGCCCAGCAAATTATGGGATTTTTCGATATACCGGTAGATCATCTTTATGCTGCGCCGATTTTATATCCTCATTTAAAAAAGATGATGGGAGAAAATGCTGTTGTCGTTGCTCCTGATTCAGGAAGCGTGAAAATGGCTCATAACTATAGTAGTTCTTTAGGTGCCGGGTTGGCTGTAATAGCCAAAAGAAGAACAGATGCAGTATCAGTCGCATCATCTCACCTTGTAGGAGATGTCAAAGGCAGAACATGCCTGATTATAGATGACTTAACTTCAACAGCTGGAACACTTATAGCCGGCGAGCAACTTCTAAGAAAAGAAGGTGCAAGCAGAGTTATAGCAGCAATATCTCATTGTCTTTTGAATGATCTTGGTGTTAAGAGGCTTGACGAGAGCGGTATTGAAGAACTTGTTACCACGGATTCTGTTCCTGAACTTATCGGTAAAACCAAAAAACTTAAAACTGTAAGTGTGGCTCCGATCATGGCTGAGGCTATAAGAAGAATTCATGCGGGCGGTTCATTGTCATCGCTATTTAAGACTAGTGATAAATAATCATATATTTATATTTTGATAAAAGAATAAAAGGAAAAGGATTAGAAAATGGCTACTACTATTAGCAAATTAAACGTTATTGAAAGAACAGTTCTTGGCTCCTCTTCTTCGCGCAGAGCTAGAAAAGAAGGAAAAGTTCCTGCAATAGTCTATGGTTTACATAAAGATCCAAAGCATTTTGAAATGGATGCAAAAGAATTGGACAAGGTCTTAAATCAGGATGTAAGCATTATATCTTTGGTTTCTCCTGACGGGAAGGAAACAAATGCGTTGATCAAGGATGTTCAATATAATTATTTGGCTGCTCATACTACTCATGTTGATTTCATTGAAATCGATATGAATGAAGAGATTGTTGCTTCTGTTTCTATCTATCCTCATGGGACTCCAGCAGGATTGATACAAGGCGGAGTGCTTGACCAATATGTACATGAAATTCAAGTTTCCTGCCTTCCTGCTGATTTGCCAACTTCTATTTCAGCAAATGTAAGTACTTTGGCATTGAATGCATCGCTCCATCTTAAGGAAGTTGTTCTTCCTAATAATGTTAAAGCTGTAGGAGATATGGATCAGGTAATATTCCATGTAGGATTACCGAAAGTAAAAATCGAGGTTGAAAAGACCGCTGAAGCTGGAGAAGGTGAAGCATCTGAAGGTGCTGAGGGCGAAAAAGCTGAAAGCGCTGAAGCTGCCTCGGCAAAGGACAAGAAGGAGTAGATCTGAAGCTCCGGCAAAAAGTGATATAAGAGGCATATTTTTGCCTCTTTTTTTTCCTGACAAAGACTATGCCATTATCCAATACAATTAGAGCTGTTATAGGTTTGGGCAATCCGGGTGGGAAATACGAAGATACAAGGCACAATATAGGATTTAAGATTGTCGATGAATTCCTGTCTGGATTGAAAGGAGAATTTATAACAATAGCGAAATATGGAGGAGTATACTCAACAAAAAATATAACTGGCCGAAGAATTCATTTCTTAAAACCAATGACCTATATGAACTTGAGCGGGACAGCTGTTCAAAGGCTAGTTGTTTCGGAGGATATTAAACCCGAAGAGATATTAGTAGTTCACGATGACATGGATTTTGAGCTTGGTGTCGTAAAACTTAAGCTCGGAGGAGGCAGCGCTGGACATAATGGAATTGAATCTATTATTTTATCGCTTCAAACAGATAATTTTGCCAGACTAAGAGTTGGAATAGGAAAAGCTGATTTAGCTATTGACCATGTATTGGACAATTTTAGAGATAACGAACTGGAAGATTTGAAAAAAGCTGTCAGTTTATCAGTAGATGCAATTAGATTAACAATCGCTAGAGACATTTCTATGGCTATGAATGTCATCAATGCGAATAAAACAAATAACAATAAATAGGAGCACAAAATTGAAAAAGTACGAAACCGTATTCATCCTGGATGAAAGAAAGGTTCAGGACGAAGGAAAAGCATTTGCAGAGGAGTTTTCCTCAGCTATTTCCGGGGCCGGTGGAGAAATGGTTAGCGTTACTCCTCTAGGCCGTAGACAGTTCGCAAGAGAAATTAAAAAGCGCAAGGCAGGAATCTATTATGATTTTGTCTTCAACGCTGAAGAAAGTTTTGTTAAGGCTTTGCCTGAACAATATAAGCTTGATGAACGCACTTTGCGTGTACAGGTTTTTGTTTATGACAGACCTGAAAATCAGATCAAAGCCAGCGAAGCTATATTACAGAAGGAAACTTCTTTATAACATACTCAAAAGAATTTGAGGGGACATTATGGCGTCTTTTAATAAAGTAATTTTAATGGGGAATCTGACCAAAGATCCAAGAATCGGATCTAATCCTTCAGGGTCTGCAGTGTGCGATTTTTCTATAGCCATGAATCGTAAATATACTCTTAATGGACAGGACAAGGAAGAAGTTTGCTATGTTGACATCGTCACATGGGGCAAACAGGCTGATTCTTGTGGCAAATATTTGCAGAAAGGTTCTGCTGTTTTTGTGGAAGGCAGACTTAAAACAGATATGTGGAATGACAAGGAAGGAAATAGAAGGTCCAGACTGCTCGTTACTGCGGAAAGGATCCAGTTTTTAAATTTTGGCCGTTCTGACGATAGAAGGACTCAACTTCCATCTGATAGCTCTGATGCTCAGGAAGATGATTATTCTTATTCATCAGAAGAGGTTAAGCAAAATTCCAGACCAATTGCTCAAAAGCAGCAATCAAGGGCAGCTATGCCTGTTCCGCCTCAAGATAAAGATATTTTTGTTGATAATATTGAACACGAAGACGACATTCCCTTTTGAGTAAAATAAAAATTATTTCGGAGAATTTTTTATGATGCAGAATAAGAAACCAAGAAGAAGAACAGTAAGAAGAGATGTAAGGCCTAGAATATGCAGATTTTGCGAAAACAAAGTTAACTATATAGATTTCATCGATACAGAACTTTTAGCAAAATTCCAAACTGAAAATGGAAAAATATTAGCCAGCCGTGTTACAGGCACATGCAAAATACATCAGAAAATGCTTTGTACCGCAATTAAGAGAGCAAGAGTTCTTGCTTTAGCTTTGTAAGATTAACACAGTAAATCAAAAGACTTATTTATGAAAGAAAAATATATACTCTTAGAAGATATTGAGAACCTCGGAAATGCCGGCGATGTCGTCGCTGTGCTTCCCGGTTATGCAAGAAATTTCCTTGTTCCAAAAAAGCTTGCTTTGAAGGCTTCTAAAGGAGCTTTAAGGCAATTTGAAGCTTCCAGAGAAAAAATTGAAGCTAAAAGAAAAGCAGAAATCGAAAAAATGCAACAACTTGCTGCTAAAGTTGCCGAACTTAAAATAAACATTCCTATGAATGTTGGAGACGACGACAGACTTTTCGGTTCGGTTACTTCCCACACAGTAGCTTTGGCTATTACTGATCAGGGTGTGCCTGTCGAACATAGTAAGGTTATTCTTCCTTCGGTTATTAAAGAACTTGGTTCTTACGAAGTGAAAATTAAATTTCACCCTGAAGTTATAGCGACTGTTACAGTATCAGTCGTAAAGGCTTAGCATAAACCTATGTCACAGGAAAAAAGGAAAAACGATTTTTTTTTCCCTAGTGACCAGCCCCCACCGCATGACTTAAATACAGAAAAAGCTGTGTTGGGGGCTATGCTTCTTGAAGAAGAGGCCAGAAACATCGCCATAGAAAAACTACCATATTCCGAAAAAAGTAATCTCAATTATTTTTTCTACCCTTCTCATCAAAGAATTTTTCGGGCTTTCCACAAACTCTATCACGAAAAAGGTAATTTTTTTGATGTCATTTCGGCCAGCTCTATCCTAAAACAGGAAGGTGTCCTGGAAAATATTGGTGGAGATGAATACCTGATAGAACTCCAAAACAGTATAGCTACTACTGCAAATATTGAGAATTGGTGTGAAACACTGAAAAATCTGGCAGCGCTAAGAAGAATGATTGGGGTATGTGCTTCTACCATAACAAAATGTTATGATGCTTCAGCAGATGGGGTTTCTGATTTAATGGGCGAAATCGAAAGCTCAATCTTTGAAGTTAGAAATGAAAATATTGCAAGTTCCGCATCAAAAATTTCGGATCACCTTATCGGAGCTGTTAAATATCTGGAAAACCTGAGCAGCAAAAAAATTGAAGCAACTGGAATTTCTACTGGCTTTTATACTCTTGATGACATTATCATAGGATTTAGAAAGCAGGAGATGATTGTTATTGCCGCCAGGCCTTCAATAGGTAAAACTTCTCTTGCTCTGAATATAGCCACTCATGTGGCGTTGAAGAAAAAAAAGAATGTTGCTTTTTTTAGTTTGGAAATGTCTGCCGAACAACTTACCCGCAGAATGCTTTGTAGTATTGCAGAAATATCCGAAAAGGATTTTTACGACAAAAGATTTGATGAAAGCGAGTTTACTTCGAAATGGTCAAGAATAACCAGAGCAGCGAGTGAACTGGGCAATGCTTCTTTCTATATTGATCCTACTCCTGGATTGGATATTAATGAGCTGAAGGCAAGAGCATTAAGATTAAAAGCTAACTATAAAATTGACGTTATAGTTATTGACTATCTTCAATTAATGCAGGCTACTGTAAGCAAAAGTGACAATAGACAAGTAGAAGTTTCAAAAATTTCTGTTGGCATAAAATCACTGGCCAAAGAACTTGATGTTCCTGTAATTGTCCTTGCTCAATTAAATCGTCAGGCAGAAACTCAGGACAGACCAAGGTTAAGCCATCTGAGAGAATCCGGCGCGATAGAGCAGGACGCAGATATAGTGATGTTTCTGCATAGGGACAGAGACCCACAAAAAGACAATACTGTTGAGTGTGTAGAAGCCGAATTAATAGTCGAAAAGAATAGAAACGGACAGACTGGTATAGCAAAATTACAATTTTTTCCAAAAATAATGACATTTCGTAGCTTGTCGAGATATAATGAAGAATAATTGTTATTCTTCATTGTATAAACTCCAAGTTACGGAAGTGCTCTATTGAATAGAAAATTTAATATTTTTGCGTGTCTTTTTCTTTTGTGTTCGAGTTTGTTTTCTTCTCAAGTAGGGAATATTACATTTGATCAAACTGGCACCCAAAAAGTTCCAAAAGACTTAATTGATTACAATATTCACTTAAAGTCAGGAGAAGAATTCTCGCAAGATAAGCTCAACGAAGACATAAAATCCCTTTATGATACAGGATATTTTACTGATGTAGAAGCAAAAACTTCTACCGGGTTAAACGGTAAAATCGATATCAGATTCATCCTCACCAATACTCCGCGTATTCAGGACATAGTTATTAAAGGCAACGAAAAATATACTACTGAAAAAATAATGGAAGAAGTCAGACTTCATAAATCAGAGCCACTAGTGCAAAAGTTACTTCAGGAAAGTGTTGCGAATATTAAAAAGCTGTATCAAGACAATGGGTACTATCAGGTGACAGTATTTCCCTCAACTGTGTCCGAAAAAGATGGAGAGGTAGTTGTTACATTCAACATTCAGGAGAATCTAAGAGTAAAAGTAGATAATGTATATTTTAAAGGAAATACAGTATTTTCCAAATGGACGCTAAAAGACGAAATACAAACTACACATTCATATTTAAACTGGGTTCTTGATTGGGGGCTGTATGATGAAGCAGTGGTAAAACAGGATAAGCTTAGATTAAGAAATCTCTACTGGACCAAAGGTTATCTTGACTTCAAAACGACTGTGGATGTTCAAAAAGTTGAAGGCGAGCCTGATTATGTAAATGTGACTTTTAATATAACAGAAGGTGAACCTTACAAAGTGGGGACTATAAAAGTCAAAGGCAATACCATTTTTTCAGAAGAAGAAGTCATGAGCCTGATTAAGATGAAGACTGGAGAGGCTTATGATTACAGAAAAGAAGAAGCGTCAATTGCGGCAATAAGAGCTCAATTTGATAAACTAGGCTTTTGTGATATTAACTGCAAAGCAGATATCGCACCAGATTTTAACACACATATTGTTGACATAACTTTTGATATATCTGAAGGCCAGCCTTACGACGTCAGAAATGTGAATATTTCTGGGAACAAAATTACTAAAGATTATGTAATTAGAAGAGAAATTCCTATCCAACCTGGTGATCCTGTGAATAATAAGCTTATGGAAACAGGAAAGTCTAGGTTAATGGCTATGAATTATTTCAACAAAGTCGAAACTTTTAGCTCAAATACTCCAGTTCCAGGAGAGAAAGATGTAAATTATGAAGTTGAAGAGAAGGCTACAGCAAAAGCCTCAATCGGCGGTGGTTATTCTTCTTCGGACGGTGCTGCCGTAAGACTTTCACTTACAGAATCCAATTTTGATATTACAGATCCTTCTACATACTTCAGAGGTGGTGGGCAGAGGGCTAGTTTACTTGCCCAGTTAGGAAATGAGGATTCAGCAATTGTTCTTAATTTTACAGAACCATGGCTATTTGGAATTCCATTGAGACTGGATACAAGCGGCTTTTATAATGTCAGAGCTTATCCAGAGTGGAGCGAAAGGCACCTTGGCTTTGAACTGAACCTAACAAAGCAAGTGGGGAGTTTCAATAGCATAGGATTGGGTTATACTCTTGATTTTGTAAAAGTTTATAGTATGAGTGAAAAATATCCTCAAAGTTTTCAAAACACATATGATGGGACTTCCAGAAAAGGTGCGTTAACTTTGCATGTTGAAAGAGACACCAGAGATGATCTTTTTAACCCTACATCGGGATATTTACTATCAGGTAAAGGGTTGTTTGATACAGTAGCACTTGGCAGTAATACTAATTATTACGGTTTAGATGCGAAAGCTAATGGATACTGGAACTTCTTTGAGAAGTTCATTATACTGCATTTAGGTAGCAAAATAGGAACAACAGGAGGAATCGGCGGTAATGGCGCTGATGATGTTCCACTGTATCAAAAGTATTTCCTTGGCGGTCAGGATTCTATTAGGGGCTTCAAGTTTATGTCAGTTTCTCCGCTTGTTGGCACGGATATGCCGGGTGGCGGACTCACGATGTGGACAGGGACTTTAGAAATTGAGCATCCTATTTATAAATGGATTAAAGGCTCTCCTTTTATTGACGTAGGTAATGCATGGAAAAATACTTTTGATTGTAATTTTGATTTGAATGTAGGTGTAGGATATGGAATAAAAGTCAATATCCCGATGATATCTTCTGTTCCTCTCAGATTTGACTTGGGTTTCCCTGTTCATAGCGTAGAAAGTTCATATAATAATGGAGCACAATTTTACTTTGACGTAGGAGCAGATTATTAAACTTTGAAAACGCTTAATATATATGTAACCAAAAGCCTTTTATTGATTCTTTTCTCGGCTATTTTTATTCTTACTTTTGGTATGCTGGGAGGAAATCTTATACAAGTGCTTAGGCTTGTATCGAATGGAATACCTATTACTTCTGCCGTAAAGGTATTGTTTTATATGCTGCCCATGATTTTTTCATTTACAGTACCAATGGGTATATTGGTCGCAGTTTTGCTTATGTTTGGCAAGATGTCAGCAGACAATGAAATTACAGCTATGAGAGCCTGTGGGATTTCTATTTTTCAAATAATATCGCCCTTGATCATTCTGACTTTTGTACTTACAGCATTATGTATATGCTTGCAAACTACCTGGGCTCCGTATTATATGGGACAGGCTAGAATCCTTACTAAAAGTGTGGGATTTAATAATCCTGAAGCATTGATACCGCCAGGGCAGCCATGCAATTTTGATGATATGGTTGTTTATGTTAAAAACAGAGATAATAAAGGAAATATCAAAGATATACAAATATTTACTTTTGATAAGACTAAGGAAAATATTGCGCAAGATATTACTGCAACCACTGGATTCGTCAAAGCCGACAGGGATACAGGGATATTAACCATTACACTCTATAATTACAACATAATAAGCTATCAGGGAGATTCTGCTCAGGATAGGCTCTATGGCAAAGAGTTTGTGCTTTCAATAAATGTTGATAGAGAACTAAACGACCAACCGCTTCAGAAAAGAGTTGATTTCATGACCTATAATGAATTGATGGGAAAAATCTCTCTCTATAAGAAATTAGGTTTTCCTACAATAGAGATGGAAACTCAGCTCAATTTAATGTTTGCGATGGGACTTTCTCCTATAGCGTTCCTTCTTCTTGGTTTCCCATTAGCAATAAGGACTTCCAGAAAAGAAACTTCAGTTGGATTGTTCATAAGCGTAATCCTCGCCGGAGCTTTCTTTTTCTTTGTAATTTTATGCAACACCCTCAATGAGAGGGCTGATTTGTACCCTCAATATCTTTTATGGGTTCCTAATATAATCTATCAGGTCGGAGGACTTTATTTCCTCTATAAAATTACAAAAAGATAATAATGAAAACCTTTCTCTCAACCGTATTAATAATGTTTTTTATTATGGATCCACTGGGAAATGTACCGATCTTTTTGTCTGTATTGAAGGGAGTAAAGCCGGAGAGAAGAAGAAGCATTCTAATCAGAGAACTTGTCATTTCACTTATTGTCCTTCTTATATTTTTCTTTGTAGGGAAATATGTGATGTCTTTGCTTCACTTAACTCAAGAATCCATAAGCATCAGCGGCGGTTTAATCCTTTTGATTATCGCGCTTAAGATGATATTCCCTCAAAAGCAGGAATTATCGGAACAGTCTAACGAAGAACCTTTTATTGTGCCGTTGGCTATCCCTCTTATTGCTGGGCCGTCAGTATTTGCTGTAATTTTGCTACTGCCTCAAACTCCCGTAATGACATTGATATTAAATCTTTGTGCAATGTTAACGGCATGGGGCATATCTTCTGTTATACTTGCATGTTCCACAAATCTATACAAAATTTTAAAAGTTCGTGGCCTTCTTGCGATGGAAAAACTAATGGGCATGCTTCTGGTTATCCTAGCTACGCAAATGTTGATAGACGGATTAAAAATGGTTATTCATGCCGGCAAAGTCTAATGAATGATATATTAATCAAATTTTGAAATGATATTTATTTAAAAACTTGATTATTTATTTTAGCAATTTAACTTAATGACTCTTTTGAATTAAGGGCGATTAGCTCAGTTGGCTAGAGCACTTGGTTTACACCCAAGGTGTCGGGGGTTCAAGTCCCTCATCGCCCACCATATTCACCTCAAATATTTCAAAAACGTACCATTTCGAGCTCTACGCCAACAAGTGGGGTAAAGTTAATTAAGCGCATAAAGCTCTGACTCTCAAACTATAGTTTTCAAAATTCCTAAAACCAAATGCTCTTCAATCAATACCAATAGTTTGTAACTGATTACTGTTCTCAAAACCTACTGTTTTAATCTTTCTCTGATCAACGAATACCGTGGAGTTTCCTTCTCTATCAATACGCAAAGAAATTTGTTTACCTCCTTGTGAAAATGAAATATCGTAACCACCTGAGCCACTCTTTTGGTCTGGAAACGAACCAACAGAAATTGCATTTTTTTCGCAAAAAAGTTTAATGTCTCTAATGAGTTTAGTGTTCTTGACAGAATTGCCTATAGTTACGCTTTTCACGCTCTTACTATAGTTTTCAAGAAGTTTTATTGAGTCTCCCGAGTTTACTTTACTGCCGCTAACAAGATAAACATCACTCACTTCATTTATCCCTTCTTTCCTAAGGATATTCTCAATTTCAAAATATGATTTTTGCGGACAATTGACAACGACAGCCGAAGATTGAGAATAGTCAATAAGGATCGCACTGAAACTATTGCTCTCAGGCACCTTTAGAAAAAGCACTCTGTTCTCGTGAAATTGAGGCGAGATAGCTACAAAGAGTGTTATTGCACTCAGAATCAATAATAGTAGAAAAGCAATAACCTTCTTGTTGAAAACCATCAAAGCTGAAATCAAAACAAGATAGAAGAATATAATCACAATTGCATTTGGGACTTTTTGATAAAAGCTCAACCCTATGTCATAACTGAAATTCACAATCCCAAAAATACAGTTAACCGCTCCTTCAAGAATAAAATTGAGCACATCAACTGATAATACCGCAGGAAGAATCCCTAGACATAAAACCTTAATTATACTAACAAGGAAAAGCGGAAACATTAGCGGCAACACCAGGATATTAGCAACTGGCATGATTGGAGTTATTAACCCATTGAAAAACAATTGCATAGGGATGCTTGCCAGTCCAGCTATCATAGTCGCCGCTATTCCCAGAAAAAATTTCTTCGATATTTTACTTCTGATAGAAATTGAATACCCCTTCTTTTTTTTCGGAGTCCAGAAACCTTTCTCCGCACAGCAATTTCTGGCCTCTGAAGAAACTTTCCATCCCAGCATCAAAAACAAGACTATTATGTATGAAAATTGAAAACCCGGATTAAGAAGCGAATATGGATTAAGAATCAGCATTACAGCGCACGCAAAAAAAAGGACATTGAAAGGATTTGAAACTCTTAAAGCGGCTTTCAATATAAAAAAAATTGAAACCATTATAAAGGCTCTCACTGCCGAATGGAGGTACCCTATTGCCACGATGTATATCAACAATACAATGGGGACAGTAAAATACCTCAGTCTGATTGGGAGAGGCTTTAAGAGAAAAAGGAAAAGTAAGGCTAGTATCCCGATATGGGTCCCGCTTATAGCTATTATATGTATTGTACCTGTTTCAAGAAATTTATTCCTCGTTTCAAAGCCCAATCCCTGCCTGCATCCGAAAAGGATTCCAGCTAAAAAATCTTTTACCTGCACATCGTTTATGCCAGCAACACACCGCTCCATAATTTTGTCTCTAAATTCAATAACAGGTGTAATAAGCGTCGCTTTCCAACTGCTCTTCTCTCTCAGTTCCCTGATTGTTTCCGGATAAAAAACATAAATCACTCCAATGCTCTTCAGATAGTTCGAGAAAGACTTATTTAAAACTCTTTCTGCCAATAGGATCGTACCGCTTGATTCATAAGATTTTCCATAAAAAAATTTGTAACCGCCCTTGTTTTGAAAATAGAATTTTCCTGCTGCTCTTTCCCATGCTCCGCCTTCTTCTTTCTTTACTTCAGAAAGCGAAATAAAAACATTATTTGGCGTTTTTAACCAAGGGATGTCTTTAGTCGTTAAACTATTATCAATAGCCTCAAATTTTATGTCAGTATATAAACCTCGTTTAAGGAACAAGCCTTCTTCTTCAGTTTGAATCAGGGCTTGATTTACGTAGAAAACTATAATCCCGAGAACTACCCAGAAAACATAGTTCAATGATATCCTGAACGCCCCAATAAGAGTCAATACTGCCGATATGCTCACTGCAAACAGGATAACCCACCCGAAAGACAGATTAATATTAAGAGGAATCAGCGAGGTCAAAATCCCTAACAATACAAACCCTGCGGGATAAGTTCTATAATATTTCAAGAAGAGAGCTTTGTTCATCGCGACAAAGTGCTTTTAACAATTTGATTATTACACTATTGATACCTAATTTATCTTATCACATAGCAATGATTTTTTAACAACCTGGAACAGCTTGAATTTATGATTTACGGAATCGGTATAGACATAGTAAGTATCAAAAGGATAAGAAGAGCCAATAAAATTTATTCAGATAAATTTCTTTCAAAGGTATTTACCGATAGCGAAATAGAAGAAAGCAGAAAACTAACAGATGCTTCTCACTACTTTGCAGGGCGTTGGGCAGCAAAAGAGGCCGTTTCAAAAGCGCTTAAAACAGGGATGGGCGCTAATTGTGGTTGGAAAGACATAGAAATTTACAATGAACCCAGCGGCTCTCCTTCGTGTCGGCTATATGGGAAAGCACGATCCACTGCAAGAAAAGTAGGCATGAAAAACATACTTGTCACCATCAGCCATGAGAGGAAAAACATCTGCGCTTTCGCCGTTCTGGAAGTCAGTGAATAAGATATCTACCAATAGATCTTTTCTATACGGCACTTTTCTTTTTCTGGATGATTTTTTTAAGAGGTGACTGAAAAATAAAGTATTCCGGTACAAATCTTATTAGCCCGTATCTAGCTCTTAGCTTGGCTATCTTAGAGTATATCCTCCTAACGCATTCAAGAAGTTTGCCTGATCTGGGATTAATTTTTGTATCCATAGCAGAAGCAAAAAAAGCTGTTTGTTTAGCCACTTTACCTATCTTTGACCCTAGCCAATCCGAACAATCAACTGTTGAAACAATGTTCCCCCATTCTTCAAGGCTTGTTGGAGGCTTCCACCCTCCGGCTATTGCTCTCTCATATGACTCTGTTCCGGGAAAGGGTATAAACATCCCTGGGCTTGGCACATAGAACTCAGGATACTTGCTAAGGATATCCTCCATTAATTTTACCGTTTTCTTGATATCGTTAAGATTTTCATTCGGAATTCCAAGCATAAAAGAAAACTGAATAATCATACCTTTATCTAAAAGTCTTTTGCATGTCTCCTCCAGATAATTTAAGTCTATCCCTTTTTTTATTCTTATTAATTCTTCACGAGAGCCTGATTCAATACCTATAAAAAGATCTTTGATTCCTGCTCTGACAAATAACTTCAAATCATCATCTGTCATTCGTTTTATCTGGTCCAGGCGGCAGTTAACAAAGTAAAATCTAAGTTTGAAATTATTATCAATAACAGCTCTACAGATCGCCCTAGCTCTATCCAAATCCTGAAAAAAATATTCATCGCACAATATAATATTTCTTATCCCTTTGTCATACAGTTGCAATAAAGCACGGTTGACTACTTCGGCACTCTGCCCTCTCCATTTACAGTTATGAAAGGAACTGTTATAACAGTAAGTACACTTAAAAGTACAACCTCTGCTAGTAAAAAGACTGACAGATTTAGTTCTTGGGACTCTTTCCTGTCCTTGTTCCTGATATGGCTTAATATCTATCAAATCGTAATTAAGAGGAGAATAACTATCCAACAAACAAAACTCCCTGTTAGAAGTAATTATTGGTTTTCCTTCTTCATCTTTAAATGCAATACCGTTGACAGAACTTAAGTTGCTATTGTATTTAAGTGCGTTCAAAAGTTCGGGAAAAGTCTCTTCTCCTTCTTTGATAACAACTATATCAGCCAATGTAGAATTAAGAGTCTGTTCTGGCATGAGAGAAGGGTGTACTCCGCCCCACACTATAGGGATATCCGGGGACATTTGCCTTAGGTATTCGGCAATCTCAATAGCATTTAGAAGCTGAGGCCCGGTCATTGAACTGATACCAAAACATATCAAATCCTCTGATACCGATTCGGACAAAGTTTGCCTCCAATTTGCATCCACTCTCTGGTCTATAATTTTGACTTTGAACTGCTTTTGTTCAGTAGCGCTAGCCACAGCCAGAACAGAAAGGGGCACATGAGGAATCGCATAAGCTTCATCCCCTACCTTCGGATAAATCAAAACTGTTTCTAATTTTTTTTTCATTGCTGGCTTAATACCCTTAGATATGTGTCATATGTCAACTTTGCACATACTTCCCACGTAAAACCAGAAGCTCTCATGATTCCTCTACTGGAGAGGAGTTCAAGGTAAACGTGATTTTCAATCAGAGATTTGATTCTTTGAGCCCATTCCGCAACAAACCACCCTGATATAATTTCTGAACAATTATCAACAAGTTCACGAAAAACCAGAATATCCGAACAAACAACAGGCAGACCTGCCGACATAGCTTCAATTACAGGCATACCAAAACCTTCAATCTTGGATGGAAGTATCATTAATGCAGCTTCCTGATAAAGTAAAGATAACTCTTCTGTAGATATATATGACAACCATTTAATTTGACCATTTACAGGACAATTTACTATGTAGTCTTTTAGAATTTGCCCCTGATCTCTATCCTCCCCAACAAAAATCAGAGGGAGAACTTCTTTATTTGTTTTCTTGCATAGCTCATAGTAAACTTTTGCCAAAAAAACAGGATTCTTTCTATGGGTAAGTGAGCCTACAAATAGCAGATGCTTTCCGGGAGGATTCCAAACTAGAACTCTATGAGCGGGCGCCAGATAAGTTACAGTAATTTTGGAATCATCCACTCCTTTATATTTTATTATTTCTTTTGCAGTATATTTACTGTTACATAAAAAACGGGAAGTCTTTTTCCATGCCCAGTATGTGGTTAGATTGAATAGAGTTCTTTTCCAGAATCCTTCTATGTGAAGAGCAAGTAAATCATGAACTGTCGTGACTATAGGACAAGGCAGCTTCTGAGGCGGTACTCTTGTTGGAAAAGGCGCATGATAGATGTCTGGTTTTAACTGTTTGATCGTTTTATGAAGTTTAAACAATATGGCAAAAGTAGCCCTACCTTTTCCATAGCAGACTGGAATAAAATTGCTTCCCAAGTCAGGCCCAATCCATCTTTCGCCTGTATATAGCATATAATAGGTGTTTCCTGGATTCTGCTTATCTATTTCCAAAAAGACATTTAAAATATAATAGCCTACTCCTGTCAATTCTTTAGTATTCAGCCAAAAAGCTTCAATTGCTATTTTCATAATCTATTTTAATATCTCATTCCATTGTTTGATAATTCTACCTGTATCGAAACGGTCTAATGCAAAGATAGACTTTAAAGAAAATTCATTCCTTAATTTTTCATCATTAAGCAATAAGAAGATAGCGTGGGCTAGCTCATGAGGATTATTTTTGGATATAACTATTCCATATTTTCCGTCCTCTATAATTTCAGCAGCGCCTGTATCCGTAACAATAATAGGTTTTTTGCAAATTAATGCTTCTATAACATTATAAGGCAAAGCTTCTGAACGAGACGGTGAAATAAAAATATCTGACTCATTGATAAACTTTATTGGATCATGAACATAACCAACAAGAGTTATATATTTATCCAATTTATATTTATTTATAAGAAACTTTAGCTTTTCAAGCTCTGGCCCATCTCCACCTATTTTAACAATTATTTGCTTGCAATGGAACTTATTTACTAATTTATTGACAGCTTCGACTAAAATATCAAACCCTTTTTCAGGATACATTCTGCCTATTGCTGATATTTTAACCGTTTCATCATTTTCGCGAAGGCTATGTATAGCAATATATGGCAAGTCAATAAGGTTATAGATAACATAGGTATTTTGAATATTTTTCCTGAGATATTTTTTAAGTGAATTCAGGCAATAGCTACTTACGCACACTACCTTGTACGCTTTTAATATTGTCAGTTTGTACAGATAAGATGGGATTATATTTTTAGTTGGTTGTATCTCATTAGTAGATATATGAATCCAATAATAAAATTTCTTAAAAGGGAAAATTAAATTAGTTAAATACGAAAGTATTACCAAATGTGATAAATCATGGAATATTATTCTATTATTCGAGGAGGATTCTCTAATTATTTTGATCAAAGCAATAATAAAAGAGGGCAACTTCCCTGATATTTTAGGTTCCTTGAAAATATATTTTATCTTTATCCTTTTATCTATATCTACATGTTGTATAACATTATAAAGAAGAAGAAGCGTTATATGATAATCATCGGCTAATTTATTGGCTAATCTTATCAAGCTAGTTTCTGCGCCTCCTGTATGCAAATCTCTCCAGATAAAAAGAAGTTTTTTCTCATTCATGACATTCTAAAGCTAGCTTTTTAGGTGTTTTGTTATTTTGGTTTGCTAAAAATTGAGCCTGTGAAAAAAAAGTTTATAATTCTATATAGATCAATTATATCTTTTTTAAAATCATTATTGGGATGAGTTGAAACAAGACATTTAGAAAGAATTTTATATGCCTGAAATCTCAATGTTAACGTCAAAGGCACAATATCCCATATCATTTTCTTTAGATATCTGATAAAGAGAATGCCATATCCTGCATTTTTACCTTTTATATAAAGTTCGTCAAGTATAATCTTAACTTCATATATATCTTGGAAATTTTTGACTATAAAATTTCCAAATAATATAGAAAAATAATTATTAAGCCTTTCTTCTGTAAAATTAATACCGACCTTTTTAAGGTTCTTCTCCCTGACAGTATTTGCCATTTTTTTCTGAGCAAAAGATTTTGATGTGCTTATCTGGGCAGGATGAGACCTGTAGAAATATAATGGCTCAGGTATGTTCTCTGCAATTTGAGTTCTTAGAGATTCACAAAAAAAATCATAATCCTGGGAGAAAGGTAAGTCCTCATTATAGAAAAGTTTTAGCTTTGAAAATATTTCTCTTTTCATCATACAAGTAGCATGTGCCATTGAAGAATTAAAAAAAAGAACATCATTAATCTGTTCATGCTTCAGTAATGTTTTATAAATCCCCTTTTTTGAACCTAAAAATTCCATCCAAGTGCCGCAAATACTTATATGAGGATTCTTTTCCAAAAACTGTATTTGTTTGTAAAATCTATCGGGCTTACTTATGTCATCAGAATCCATGACAGCAATATATTTACCTTTAGCTCTTCTAATGCCTAAATTTCTTGCTGCGTAGCACCCTTTTCTGCCTAAATTCTTTAATGGAACTATTCTATTATCTATCAGTGAATAAGAATGTATTATCCTCAATGATTCGTCCGTAGACTGGTCATCAATTATTATAAATTCAAAACTTTTATATGTTTGATTCAATATTGATTCTATTGAATCATTAAGATATTTAGAAGAGTTATAAACAGGCATCACTACTGATATTTTCGGCTGTACCATAAAGTTTTTACCTTCGTATGCAACAATATATTAATTCGTTCTGGATTAGTCTCAGTCTGATTATTTCTTCTTGAGGAATGGTTCTTATATAATCATCTTCTACGACGTTAAATCCTGAGTTCTACAACCTTTCATTGTAATCCTTTCCGTATATTCTTCACATGGTCTTTTTGTCCAAATAATAGTATATGCATGATGACCACATGCTTTGAGACTCCGGTTTTTAGAGTATTTAGAAGTGTAACAAGAATTAATTAGCAATTTTAAACCAAATATAAGTATATAAAGTTATTTGCCTTATTTACTACTGTCGACAATAAGTTTATCTAAAACTTCTATATGTTTTCTAATGCTAAAATTCTCCTTAATATTTTCTCTACCTGCTTCTCCAAGCTTTCTTGCAAACTCTTTATTAGCCAATATTCTTTTCATATTAGTAGCCATTCCAGATACATCTTTTTCTTCAACAAGTAGGCCTGTTTTTTCATTTATTATTACATCAGAAATTCCTGCGTGATAAGTGCTGACAACCGGCAGTGCAGATGCAGAGGCTTCAAGTATTGCAACAGGAGTTCCCTCCATATCTCCGTTTAAAGCAGTAATTGAATGCTGGACATATGCAATTGAATTTGCCATTAAGTCTCTAATATTTTCTGGAGATTGAATTCCAAGAAATTCAACAGATTTACTAATATTTAGATAATTACAAAGATTTATGCAGCAGTTCAATAAATGACCATTTCCTACGAAGCTAAGTTTAGCATCAGGAAAACTTTTTAAGGTTTCAAAAAAAGCTAATAATGTTAAATAAGGAGCTTTTTTATCAACAAATCTCCCTACAGATAAAAATAGAGAAGAGTTGGAAATTGGATTAAGTTTAAAAAAAATTTCAGAAGGTCCGTAGGTATTTAAAATTATCTTATTATCTGAACATCCAAGCTTTTTTAACTGATCTACCATTACTTTTGATACAGCAATAACATATACAGCATATTCGAATAATTCCTGATACTTTCTTCTGTATGTGCTAAGTACTTCATTTTGAGATGCATCATAGCCATGGAAGTGAACTATTATAGGTATGTTATTTTTTTTGCATGGTTCTAAGCACTCTCCTCCTGTCAATCCATATTCTGCTAGAACTATATCAATTTTATGCTTTTTAAGAAACCTTGATAAATTCATCTTCTCCTCAAAATAAAATTCCTTTTTAAGGATAAACTCCAACCCCTTATAAAAAAAACGTAAGAGTTTGCATGCTACGTATTTATTTTTATTACAGTGTTCGTATTTTGAAGGAACAAGTCCTCCATATAAATAATAAATGTTTCCTGATAGCAAGCTCTTGTGGGCATTTATAAATGTTTCAGAGTAAGCATCTTTATTTGGTGAAAGAATTGCAATATTGTAATTATTTTTGGGCTGTTCCATAAAATCCTGTTATCATCATTCCTTCTTTAAATATATCGTTTTTATTATCGTGTTTAATAAGATATTTTATTATCGGCTTTAAGATGAAGGAAAATATTCTTCTTTTGTATTTAGAAGTTGAGATTTCGCTTCTTCTTGCCCAAAGACCTAACATTTGGGCTAGTGATGCGTTCCAGCCCCCCAATGATTTTATTTCAATATTGTTAAAGCCGGTTGAGCCTAAATGCCTTTGTAAGGAAAAAGATGTATATCTGTATTCATCATTTGGAACTTCATGCAGAGGCCATAAATATGGTACAGTGAAAAATAAAATCCCTTCAGCTTTTAGTACTCTGTAAATTTCTCGAAGTGTTAATTCTGGGTTAGGACAATGTTCAAGTACTTCTGTAGCTAAAATACAATCAAACGAATTATCATCAAGAGGTATCGATTTGCCATCCCAATAGAAATCTGGTTTAGTAGTTTTATCATACTTTAGTGCCTTATTAATATCCAGCCCTAAGTATTCTCTAACTAAAGTATTTTTTAGAATAAACTCTTTGTAAGGCATTTGACCACAGCCGAAGTCTAACAATTTTCCATGAAAAATTTGTAAGTTTTCTTTTAAAGCAGCAAAAATCGAGGTTCTGATATAGAAGAGATCGAGAGTATTTAATTTAAAAGGAATCTCTGCAAACTTATTCATAGAAGTAGTTAAATTGCTGATTTTGCAATAACCCATTTATTGTTTTGGGAATGATGTACAGCCCAGGGTCTAAAATCCCATTGAAGCACATTGTTACAATTTTCTATTTCAAATATCGGATAATATGAAATTCCATCCCATGCAACAGTATTATAAGACTGGTTTATTCCAACTCCTATAGTGTATTTACCTGGAGGAAGAGAAAAATATGTTTGCGTAAATTCAATTTCATAATAACCTTCTTCGCAGTTTAAATAGAAGTTATCATCACAACTGAAAGCCAAATCTGTTTTAATCCCTTCTGGGTTATATAGAGCAAGTGAAATATTAGCTTTAACTATTTTTCTTTTAGCTAATACTTTTACTACAATTGTAGGAATTTGATTCATATCAATCTTAGGTGTTTCATTCTCGAACCCTTTAATATAGACGCTATCAATACAAATTGCTGAATTTGATGTATCATAATTCCTATATTTAGTGATATCAGGTTTTTCTTTTGTCTTTATTCCTGAAGAAAAATAATGTTGAACTACAGTGAATATGCTTCCAGATTTAACAATAGATCCTCTTTCCAATAAAAATCCATTTGTACATAATTGTTGAATGGCCGCCATATTATGGCTGACGAAGAGGATGGTGCGGCCTTGTTTGGAGACTTCGTCCATTTTTCCCAAGCATTTTTTCTGAAATTCAGCATCACCGACGGCGAGAACCTCGTCAATTAAGAGGATTTCGGGATCGAGATGGGCGGCAACGGCAAATGCCAGTCTTACATACATTCCTGAAGAGTAGCGTTTGACCGGCGTATCAAGGAATTTTTCCACCCCTGAGAAATCAACTATCTCGTCAAACTTTTTCTTGATTTCTTTCCTGGTCATACCTAGAACTGCGCCATTCAAATATATATTTTCCCTGCCTGAGAGTTCCGGATGAAATCCCGTTCCTACTTCAAGCAGTGAGGCGACTCTGCCATTCATTGTTATTCTACCTGAGGTAGGTTCAGTTATGCGGCTAAGAATTTTCAGCAGAGTTGACTTTCCCGCACCGTTTCTTCCGATAATTCCAACCTTGTCGCCTTGTTCAATTTCAAGGTTAATGTCTTTAAGAGCCCAGAATTCTTCAATGTCGGTAGTCTCGAGATTAGGGGATAGGGGATGGAGTATTCTATGTCCAATGCCTCTGAAAGTATGGGCAAGCGAATCGCGAAGGGAATTGTATTTATACATACCCGTAGCAGCTTTGCTATGAGACAGAATATACTTCTTGGAAAGATTCTCTATTTTAATTATAGACATAGCAAAACCAGTGTTAAGTGTGGAGTGTTGGGTTTTAAGTCAAAGCAGAAATTATACTTAAAACTAAAAACTAAAAACTAAAAATCAATTTTCATCTTAAAAAAATTCATAGCAAAACCAGTGTTAAGTGTGGAGTGTTGGGTTTTAAGTCAAAGCAGAAATTATACTTAAAACTAAAAACTAAAAACTAAAAATCAATTTTCATCTTAAAAAAATTCATAGCAAAACCAGTGTTAAGTGTGGAGTGTTGGGTTTTAAGTCAAAGCAGAAATTATACTTAAAACTTAAAACTAAAAACTGAAAATCAATTTTCATCTTAAAAAAATTCATAGCAAAACCAGTGTTAAGTGTGGAGTGTTGGGTTTTAAGTCAAAGCAGAAATTATACTTAAAACTTAAAACTAAAAACTGAAAATCAATTTTCATCTTAAAAAAATTCATAGCAAAGCCAGTGTCAAGTGTGGAGTGTTAAGTTTTCAGTTTTGAGAGAAAGAATAAGAGAAAAAAGCATTTTTGATATAGAAATTAGTTGTTTTGAAAAATATTCCTCTTGAGATGCATTTACTATACCAACTTTACTTGCAATGAAAAGTTGAGTTCTAAGTTCGGCGGCAGAACCTTTAGCAATGTGAAGGAATTGGATAAATTCTTTTTTAGAGTTCCTTTCAGATCCTTCGGCTATATTAGATGCTATAGAAACAGCTGATCTTTGCATCTGGTCTTTCAAAGAATAGTCTTTACATTGTTTTAAGGCTTTGTAAATCTCTACAGCAAGTTCTGAAGATTCTTTCCAAACTTTAAGATTCTCAAAGGATTGATATGCCATTTAAGTGTTAGGTGTTAGGTGTTAAGTGTTAGGTGTTAAGTGTTAGGTGTTAAGTGTTAGGTGTTAAGTGTTAGGTGTTAAGTGTTAGGTGTTAAGTGTTAGGTGTTAAGTGTTAGGTGTTAAGTGTTAGGTGTTAAGTGTTAGGTGTTAAGTGTTAGGTGTTAAGTGTTAGGTGTTAAGTGTTAGGTGTTAAGTGTTAGGTGTTAAGTGTTAGGTGTTAAGTGTTAGGATTAAAAAACTTAAAACTTAAAACTAAAAGCTTAAAACAGAAAACTAAGCTCATGCGCCTGTATTTCTTTGACAGATTCTCTATTTTAATGATGCTCATGGCTGGGGAGTTGATAGTTGTTAGTTGATAGTTGTTAGATAATACATGATCATATAATGCTCATTTTATATATTTTGATTCTCATATCAAATTAAAACCTATTAACTTTCCCATGCAATTCAACATATCTTACTATCAACTATCAACCTTTCTCTGAAAGCTTTGTGTAATAGTTAATAAACCCGTTAAGAAGTTTTTTACATTCCATGCTTTTTGCAATGACTACATCTAGTTCTTCAGTCGAAACAAATTTCTGATCAAGCGCTAAATAAAGCTGACAAGCTTTCTGCTTTCAATCCAAACACTTAAATCTTTATAGTCCATGATTCCATTTTTTAACTATCAACTGCCAACTGCCAACCGGCAACTATCAACTTCTTAAAATTGTACATTAATTGTTTCTGGGAAACCATACAACAATACATAGCAATCGTTTGAGACAAGAAAATTTTGCATATCATTATCAGGGATCTTACCCTAAAATTCCCCCGCCAATAAATTCCCTCAGAAGCGACCTACGGGGTACATCCCCGGACGGAGCCGCAACAAAGTTTGACAGAAATTCCTGAATTCTTCTGGCATCAGGATATGGTTCATCCCATTGTTTTATTTCCGCAAAAAGCGGCTCCACAAGGGGTTTAAGGACAAATAACTCGTAATTCATAGCCGAACTGAAAGCTGAATCGGCTAAACCCTGGAATGGAAAAATCCAGCGTTTCTCTCCGCTTCTCACGCTTGGCCACATCATCATTGTCGCAAGAGCTCTATTGCCTCTTGTTCTATGGTCGCGTATTACCCTTCTTATAAGCCTGCAGTCCGTAGTGGAGATTCGATTGTTATGGTCAAGATTGAGCTGGGTGAGCGCATTAATGTAAATTTTGTATTTCCTTTCCTGTGGAAGGACTTTTGTCATCATGGGATTTAAAGAGTGGATTCCTTCAATGACAGCCATATCATGGCGGCCGAGTTTCACCTTATTCCCAAGCCATTTCTTTTTGCCTTCTTTAAAATCAAAGGTGGGCATCTCAATCTCTTCGCCCTTGTCCAATCTTTCCAGATGCTCATACAGTAAGGCAAGGTCAATTGTTTCAATGTTCTCGAAATCATAATTACCCTTTGCGTCTTTTGGGGTCTTTTCTCTTTCTACAAAGTAGTTATCTACGGAAATAATGACAGGGTTAATGCCGTTAACCTTCATTTGAGTAGATAAACGGTAAGCAAAAGTAGTTTTGCCTGAAGATGAAGGGCCTGCGATCAAAACCCATTTCAAATCATCTTTTCGTTTGTGTATATCATCGGATATTTCGGCTAATTTTTTTTCTTGAAAGGATTCTTCTATTTCTACTATTTTTCTGAATTCCCCTCTGAGAATAAGATCGTTGAGATCGCCAACTGTTCTTACTCCGATGGTATTTCCCCATTTCTTATATGTTTTGAAAATATTAAACAGCGCCTTTTGTTTCTTGAATTCAGAAAACTTTATGGGAAGGCTCTTGTCAGGAAACTGCAAAACAAATCCTGAATCGTACTGAATGAGTTTAAAATGCTGCAAGTCTTTTGTATTGTCAGCAAGAGCGCCATGAGCAAGGTCAGTGAAGTTGTCACAATGATATATAGCAATTTTTGGATTATTCTGAAATTTGAGAAGATTACACTTATCTTCTCTTCCCTTGGCTGCAAAGTGATAAAGAGCATCCACAAACTGCACTTTGTGGCGGACTATTGGAAATTTTGATTCTATGTCTTTCCTCATGTTTATTTCTATTTTCTCAAGCACTTCCGGGAGTGTTTTCTTATCTATCCCGTCAAAAGAGCAATAAAAGCCCTCGCCAAGGGAATGATTAATCCCGAGATTGTTATCAGGATAGCATTCATAGGCTGCTTTTGAGAGCAGGAATGCCACTGAATTTCTGTAAACTCTCCAACCGTGAGAATCAGCAATAGTCAGTATCGAAAGATCTGAATCGGTATCCAATGGATATGTAAGGGACACTACCCTGTTATTAACCAGCGCCGCAATATAACTATGTTCAGGGTTATACGCTTTATGCTTTTTTATTATGTTCTTAACAATCGTCCCAGGGTAACATGTTACTTCTTCTTTATTGTCAAAAGTAATCTTCAACTGCCGTTCTTCCACTAAATTCATTAATTATTTCCTCTTTGTTGAAAGATTAATAAAAACCTAACATTGTGATTATATACGAATACTCTTTGCAATTAAACAATATATTTTTCAAAAAGTTGCTTGTGGATAATAGGCACTCTCGCTGAAACAATCATAACCTCGTCTTGATATACTGTTCCTATTACCTTGCAGTACTTGTAAATCTTTGCCACTAAGTCGTATTTGTCAGGTGTTACGGCTATTTGCATATACTGAGAATTTATGGCAATCACTTCTTCTATTTTTCTGAGAAGAAAATCAATACCTTCTCCTGTTTTTACCGAAATAAATACAGAATCGGAATACAAAGAACGAAGCCTGGCTTTTACAATCGGGTCGTTGAGCTTATCTATTTTGTTAAAGACCGTTATTATGGGTTTTTCAATGGACTTTAGCTCCTTAAGCAATTCCATTGTCGTTTTATAATGTTCTCCCACGCTCGGGCTTGAAGCGTCCAAAACATGGATGATAAAATCAGAAACGACTACTTCTTCCAAAGTGGACTTGAAAGCCTCGACCAGATTGACAGGGAGTTTTCTTATAAACCCTACGGTATCTGTCAACAGTACAGATTGATTCCCCGGCAACGCTACAAGCCTTGTAGTAGGGTCAAGAGTGGCAAACAGTTTGTTTTCCACAAAAACACTTGCCCCGGATAATGCATTAAGAAGTGACGATTTACCGACGTTTGTATAGCCTGCAATAGCTGCAAGAGGTACTGAACTTTTCTCTCTTTTAGCTCTCTGTGTATCTCTACGTTTTGAAACTTCTTTCAGTTCTTCTTTCAAGTGAGCTATTCGGTGCTGCACAATCCGCTTATCATTTTCAAGCTGAGTTTCCCCTTCTCCCCTGCCTCCTGTCCCTCCGGCTCCGCTTTGTCTTGAAAGATGTGTCCATGCTCTTGTCAACCGCGGTAGAGAATATTCCATCCTTGCAAGGGTCACCTGAATCACTGCTTCCCTTGTTATAGCTCTTGCCGCAAAAATATCGAGAATAACTTCCTGCCTGTCAATTACGCACATTTTGCAAACTTCTTCCCAATTCCTCTGCTGTGAGGGTGTCAGCTCAAAATCGACAATGACACAGTCGGCTTGATTGTTTTTCGCCGTAATTCCTATCTCTTCAACTTTGCCAGAACCTATATAGAATTTTGAATTGCTTTGTCTGAGTTTAACTATTTCGGTACCTTTTACTTTCAAACCCGTCGTATCAACAAGTTCGCAAAGTTCCTGAATATGTTCTTCTGCCATAGTGGAATCGACCGAAGATGTTTCTATCCCGACCAAATACGCAGATTCTATCTTTTTTGTCTTCTCTATTTTAAATACTGTTTCGGCCATGTATTCCCACATTTTAAATTCTAAGCATACGCGCAAGGGTGTTAATATTCTGCAAGCTCAATTTTCTTCAAAGTGGATTTTTCATAAAAGGAAGATATTTTTAGCCTTTCGATTTTGATTTAAAAAAAGGATTACGCTTTATGGAAACGGAAACCAGCCTAAATATTGACTCAGTTGAATCTCAAAGTGAAATATTTCAAAAATGCCTTAAAAAAGCAAACGAATGGAGAGAAGCCGGTATAGAACCCTACGGTTCGAGATATGACGATACTCAAAGAGTAGCAGATGTAAGGGCGCAATATAAACCCGATTCAACGGAGGCTCAAAAAAAGAAAATAGCAGGCCGCGTTATGGCTTTCCGTGTTATGGGCAAGTCCATCTTTGCAGATATCAAGGACAGTACCGGAAGGATGCAGGTCTATGTCAATAAAAATACTTTAGGTGAAAACTTTGACCACTTCAGCAGAATAGACATTGGAGATATTATCGGGGCAGAAGGAGAGCTTTTCACAACAAGAACAGGCGAGCTCACACTAAAAGTCCATAACTTCAGGATGCTCAGCAAAGCTATGAAAACACTTCCTGAAAAATGGCACGGCCTCACAGATATCGAAGCCAGATACAGGCAAAGATATGTCGACCTTATAGTTAATGACACTGCCAAAGATACTCTCAAAAAAAGAGCCCTGATTGTAAAAGAAGTCAGGAAGTACCTCGAAGATGTAGGCTTCCTTGAAGTAGAAACCCCTATGATTCAGACGCTTGCAGGCGGAGCTGCAGCAAAGCCTTTTAAAACATTCTATGAAGCTTTGAACTGCACCATGTATATGAGAATCGCTCCTGAACTTTATCTTAAGAGGCTTCTGGTAGGCGGTTTCGAGAAGGTATTCGAGTTAAACAGAAACTTCAGAAATGAAGGACTGTCAAGACGCCACAATCCTGAGTTTACCATGCTTGAAATATATCAGGCATATGGGGATTGCAGGACAATGATGGAACTCGTTCAAGGATTAATAACGACAGTCGCGCAAAATGTTATCGGTACGCTCCAAATACAAAAAAGCGATGGCACAATCATTGATTTAACTCCTCCATGGACGATAGCTACATATACCGACCTTGTTAAATCCAAAGGCGGTGACGACTGGTTTGACATTGCTCCTGAAGAAAGAAGATCAAGGGCGGAAAAACTCGGATTGAAAGTAGATCCAAAAGCCGCAGATTTTGAAGTTACCAATGAAGTATATGAAAAGCTTATCGAACCCACATTGATTAAGCCGACATTTGTTACCAGACTTCCGGCAGAACTTATCCCGCTTGCAAAAAAATGCGATGATAACCCAAAACTTGTAGACGTTTTTGAATTGGAAATAAACGGACAGGAAATTGCTCCAGGATATTCAGAACTAAATGACCCTATCGAGCAAAGAGCAAGGTTTGAAAAACAACTTAACTCTTCCGGCGCTTCAAATGATTTCGAACTTTGCGAAGGAAAAGTGGATGAAGACTTCCTTAACGCTCTTGAGTACGGAATGCCTCCCGCCGGCGGAATGGGGCTTGGCATAGACAGGCTTGCGATGCTACTGACAGGCGCTGATTCAATCAGAGATGTAATTCTTTTCCCACATATGCGCCCGAAGAGCAACAAGTAAGACATAACCCCAAGAAAATTTATGGCGGATTTCTTGATAAAGAAAAATGTCCTTTCCGGCATTGCTTTAATACGGAAAGGTGAAGGGATTCCCGATTTCGAATCTCTGCTTCCTGATTTGGGCCGTCTTTTAGAGTCCTCTAAAATCACGAAGGACGAAATTTATGTCAAAGCGGGAGTCTTTGATCTGTCGGGCTCAAAGTACTTTATTAAAAGATATTCGCCAAGAAATACTTTGTATAGAATAGGCTACCTTTTCAAACAAACGAGGGCCGAGCACTCATGGTTTGCCTCTCTTCTGCTTGAAAAACACTCCATAGCCAATCCTAAAGTTTGCATGGTTTATTCCAAAAAGAAATTCGGTTTTATCGGCAACATTTATCTCATCACTGAAGCTGTAAATGATGTTTTTTCAATGGAATACTTCAGAAAAGCTTTCGCCGCTCCTGACAAAAGAGACAGCTTCTGTGCAAAAGTTATTGAACAATTAGCTCAGGTTCATAATGCAGGTATTTTTCATAGCGATGCAAAACTATGGAATTTCTATGCATACAATGATATACTAGGCCATGAAAAGATTGGAATATGGGATTTGGATGGAGCAATTATATATAAAGAATTGCCGGCAAAAAAAAGGATTTTGGATCTTTCAAGAACAATTGCGTCCATAATCGAATTAAACAAAGAAACCGGATTTGATGTTTACAGTTCAGCTTTTATAGCTAAAATAGCTTCATACTATGAAAAATTTTCAGATTGCCGCTTAGAGATAGAGCCTATAGAGAACGAAATTGAACGATTTTTAATTAAAAAGAAGATTTATAAAACTTAAATATATTTTTATATGCAGGAACGACTTTTCGGGAAACTCATAATTGGCGACATAAAAAAACTTAAAAAATCTTATGAAGAATTCTCCTCCATCAATGTTGACTTAAATCTCCAGCATGAAGAGTTGCTGGAACCTTCCCACCTTAAGCTTAAAACTATAGCTGAAGCTGTTGAACTTTCAGCACATGGCACTTTTGACAAGAGGGAAGTCAGGAGAATAAAATTCGAGCCTACAGACAAGCAAGGCTGGTGGGTTAAAAGGTCCGATATTGATGGCGCCCCTGTTAAAATCTCATACGAGAATGCATACTTTGCCCATGAAGGCGGAGTAAATAATATTGTCTTGAAGAGAAACGGCGATAAGGCAAACTACATGCGCCTTACAGAGCATATTATCGCAATCAGGATGGGCTTGGATATAGACAACTTGCTCATAACTGTTGATTCAGATGACCCTCCCCTTTTTGAATTGGGCTCAGCTCCGATTATTGAAGCACTGGATAAAGTTGAAAAAATCAGAACAACAGAATTGTGCCGCTATTTTACTGTAAAAGAAACTGTATCTGCTGTTTGGCCAAACGGTGCATTTCTGACTATAGCCCCACAAGATGAAGATTGTTTTTTCATGAAAGTTGACTGTGCTATCAACTTCCCAAATGCCATAGGCAAGCAGAGAATAAGGTTTGTCGTGGATGATGATAACTTCAAAATGGGATCAAGCGCAAGAACAAATTGCTCCTTGAAACACGCTATCCTATGTAAAACCATTGGCAAATTCATGCCGTCTGTAAGACACCTCGGATACAATAAAAAAAACATACTCGTTGTGGGCAATAAAAAGTACTTTAACAGGGCCAGGCTAAAATATAGGGGCAAGTCCCTTGAAGCAGTATGGCATAGAGCTACTCTTGACCTGCTGGCCGCTTTAGCATTAATCGATGAAGGAAGATTTGTTGGTGACGTGATTTCCTACAAGGCAAATCACAGATTTGATGTAGAGTTTATAAAAGAACTCTATAAAAGAAATCTCTTAATTGAAGTTACTCCAAAATCTAAATGACCCGACCTGACAAAGAAAACTATTTTCTTTGGATTGATAAAGAGCATTCTCCTGCTCAGAATATGGCAATAGATGAAGAACTTCTCTACGAATCGCAAATGCTCGACACACCTTTTCTGCGTTTTTATGAGTGGGACAGGAAAGCGATGTCTATAGGCTATATACAAAGCTATTCAAAAACTGCCAGAGAAGGATACAGCGTAGTCAGGCGGCCTACAGGCGGCGGGGTAGTATTTCATGATATTGACCTTACTTATACTATAACTGTTCCTAAAGGGCATAAAATTGAACTCCTGCCAAGAGAACAAAGCTACCATATTTTTCATAAAGTCATTATCGATGCTCTGTCTTCAATTGGCATAACAGGAGAACTGGTGCATAACACCGAACTTTTAAAGGAACGGCAATCCATGCAATGTTTTACGGCTCCGGTCAAGTTCGATGTTGCCATAAGAACTCACGATTCCTCCTTCAAGGTAGCAGGCGCAGCTCAGAGACGAACAAAGCATGGAATTCTGCATCAAGGAAGCATTGTTTTGCCTAAGATAAACGATATCCGAGAAAAACTGATACAAAGCATAATTGCCTCATTCAAAAACGGACTTGGAGTAACTTTCACTAATTTCGTACCAAATCAGGAGTTTTTGATTCGTGCCAATACCATAGCAGAAAGCAAGTACAATCAGGAGTCCTGGAACAGGCTCAGATAAAAAACTATTATTCAGGTTTTAACTCTAATTCGGGCCAATTATTTCTATTCAAAGTATAGTAGAAATACCTTATTTCAGGCGAAGCGGGATTTAATTTGAACGCCTCGTTAATTAAACTTAACGCTTCACTGTTATTTGAATTTTTGGCTTTAAAATAAAGATAGTCAGCAGCCCTGATATTTTCGGGATAAATAACTTTAAAAATCACAAACCTGTTCTGTTCTAGATTTTCCTGTCCATCAAGTTGATAAAAATACTTTAGAGTTTCCGGTTTATTGGCAAAAAGATAAACAGGTGCTGTTTCTTTGATAACCTCGGCATTGGCTATATACCTTGTACTCCATGGATGAAGGAATTTTTCTTCTCTCCCCCCATCCATCATTCCTTTGTCAAAAATAAAATATTCAACAGCATATTTAGTGCAAAACTCCATGAATTCACGCTCAGTACCATGATAAATAATATCCAAATACCTCTCGACAGCATCTCTCGTTCCTTTCATTTCGAATTTAGGCTGGAGAACTATCTTTGCTCCGCAATAAGCCTTCAACATTGGAGACAAGGTAAAATCCGCAAGGATAGTTTTATCTTTAACCCTTGAATGATTTATTTCTCTGATTAATACAAGCTGAGTTTTATAGTCATCGTTATACTTCCTTTCCATATGCATAAAATAGTAAAAGTCAGACGACATCACCCCAAGCAGAAGAATTAACAAAGCCAACCTGAGGAAAATACCATCATAAGCCCTGCAAATAGTTTCTGCAAAAATAACTATTGATAAAACTATAAAAGGTATTGCCAAAGCATGAAACCTAACCATGAGGATAAAAAGTACGAAGAAAAACAAAGCAAAAACCACTGGCATCAACATGGCATTATTGAGTCTGCTTCTTGTCTTGCGAAAAGAAAAAACAATAATAGCTAAAATGGCAAAAACCGGCATCGCAAAATGAAAAAGATTCCAGTATATAATTCTTGTAGCAGAATGTAAAGCAGGCGTCCATAATATTCTGGAATCGAAATCCAATAGAGACGGATCAACGGGCTGGACATTGCCAAACCTGATTTTCGCCAAAAGTAAACTATAGAAATGAGAATAATTTCCGCTGAAACCTAAGTTTTTGATAACAAAAAACCACAAAGAAAGTAAAACAGCAACTGTAGCCAATGATAAGGCTATCTTAACAAGTTTGCTTTTATTTTTAAATCCCAGTACAAAAAGCAATGACGGAATAATAACTGCCACTAATGGCGAAAAAATAAAGTTATGAGAGAACAAGTAAGGGTTCAGTAAGCCGCATAGGATACATGTAACAAAAATAACAGCCCATGCTTTAAGCTTTAAAGAGGAAACCTCTTTGCTGAATAGTGCTATGATAATCTCATATACTCCCAATAAAGAGAAACAAAGCTGTGTCATATCCCACGAGACAAGCGCCAAAGCCGTAGCAGAAGCCAGCAAAATAAGTTTGAAATTACATGGTTTCTTTAGCAAATACCAAGAGTAAGATAAAAACGTGCACAAGATGAATACTATGGCGAAATTTTCTCTTATTATGTCCTGTCCTGTAGCTCTGGCAATCGCCGCGGGCGCCACCGCAAAAAGCAACCCGCCTAAAGCTGAAAAAAGAAATGATGAATCAAGAATAAGGAGCCACAGAAAGATCAAACCTGCAGACAAGCTTATCCACAGCCTTAACTGAATTCTGACCCAATCAACAAAATCTCTGTTTATGCTGTAATTGGTATCATTTACAACAAAACTCTCATCATTGTTCCATATAAGAGAGGAAAAGAACTCTTTTAACCTATAGCCATAGCCAAGAAAATATTCCAGGCTTATAGACATTTGAGAATCAACAGGAATATTTTTGACACCAACTAAAGACTCATCATATTTGGACAGTTTGCCATCTCTTGCAATATCCCAGCTGTACGAATACATCATGGCACACTCCAGAGTAAAAGGCATAAAATCATTATATTTAACTGATTCTCTGGCACAGTCATAACTTCTTGTCCAAAAAGCTACTAAGCTTATAAGGCAAAATATGGATATAATACAGATTTTACGCAAGAATTTATTGTCAGCCCATGGACAAGAATCTAACATAATTATTCTATTTCTTTTCTCATTCGTGATGACAGAATGCCAAGCTCTTCGCGATATTTCGCAACTGTTCTTCTGGCCACAGGAATTCCTGCTTCATTGAGCATCTTTGCTATATCATCATCAGAACAAGGAGCAAGCTTATCTTCGCTATCTATAATGTTCCTGATCTTTTCCATGACTCCCCTGCTTGAGATCATATCTCCATCAGCAGACTGAAAACCTGCGGAAAAGAAATATTTCAATGCAATTATCCCCTGTGGTGTTTTTGCGAATTTATTTGCTACGGCACGGCTAACGGTAGTTTCATGCACACCTATTTTATCAGCAACCTGTTTCATAGTAAGCGGTTTAAGACATTCGTTCCCTTGCTCAAAAAAATCATATTGCGTATCTACTATTACTTCGGCTATCTTCTTTATTGTATCCCTTCTTTGCTCAAGGCTTTTGATTATATTATTAGCCGACTGTATTTTCTGTTTGATATATTCTTTGGCTTCGCTGGAGTAGTCAGGAGAGTAAAGCATCTCAATGTACCTGTCAGAAATTTTTAGTCTGGGTTGGTATTGTTTCTCGAAAATTACTACATATTCACCTTCGTCCTTCTCTATACTCAATTCTGGAACAACAAAAATGGATTCATCGACATTGCTAATTTGAGAATAAGGATACGGGTTAAGTTTTTTGATTTCAGATATGTATTCTTTGATTTTTTCTATAGGTTCGTTAATCTCTTTTGATATCTGGAATAGTTGATTTGAAGCTATCTCTTCAAAAAAGTCAGTAATAACCTTCTCTATCTTCTCATCTCTGTTCCCTTTTCTTCTTAGCTGCAGAACTAGACTTTCTTTCACGTCTTTGGCTCCAATTCCGGGCGGATCGAGTTCTTTTACTATTTTCAGGGCTTTCTGCATTTCTTCTACATCTGTCCCGGCAATGACAGCCAAATCGCTGAGTGCGCCTTTAAAAAAACCTTGTTCGTCCAAACTGCCAATAATTAATTTGCAAAACTCACTCAGTTTATCGTCCAGAGGCAAAAAATTTAGTTGTGAAACCAAATCCTCTCCAATAGTTTCATGTTTAATCAAAGAGCTGAAAAAATAATCTCTTTTCTCCTCGTCCACAGAATAAGTAAAATTCTGATTTCTGGCAATCATTGCTCCATTTTCAGATATATCTAAGTCAATACCGCTAAAATCATCATCACTCAAATCTTCAGCTTCTATCTTTCCTGAATCTAAGAGAGACTTGTCCTGGCTTCCTGAATTGTCGATTTCATCAACATCATAATCATTTGCAGGATTTTCATCGCTATTTGCGGCCAAAGGTTCTTCTTGCTCCAACACAGGGTTTGTTTCGAGTTCGCTGTTAATTTTCGTCTGTAGCTCAAGCACGGTAGCCATCAAAACATCCAAAGACTGAATCTGGGCAGCACTTATTGTCTGTTCTTGCCTTAATGATTGATTTTGTGTAAGTCTAAAATCCTGCATTTCCAAATACTATTTACAGTTTCACTTCCTTTCTAATATATCCTTGATAAAGAAATTTAAACAACCTTATTCTTGATAAGAAAACGCATTAGGCTAAAATCAAAGAATCGTAATCAATTGATAAAGGATTTAAAGGTTCTGATAGATGAAAAGAAATATTAAGATTTTAGCTTCAATCCTGATAGTTTTATTCGCCAGTTTATCTCAAGAAGTTCAGGCAGATGAAATAGCTGGTGTTCAAAACCATTGGACAATATTCCAGTTAGGCATTTATCCTGCGTTCCCATCTTCAGAAGATGTCAATAATGTTTATGGGCTTAAATTCGGACTTCCGGTCTCATCGGGGCCAACTACTGTAAACGGCCTTGAATTATCGGTCTTTGGAAGCGCTACTGACCATGTCAACGGAGTTCAGATCGCCCCGCTCGCAAACCTCACCAAAGATATAAACGGCACTCAAATAAGTTTAGTTAACTGCATAAGCGAGGATTCTTCCAGTGTTAATATGGGATTGATTAATATCGCTTACTTCAATACCTCAGGGGCCCAGATAGGCGCCTTCAATATGACTGGAAAGGAAACCGAGGGAGTACAATTAGGATGCTATAATTTTTCTGCAATTCAAAAGAATGGTGCGCAAATAGGTGTTTTAAATATAGCAAACAAAAAAGGCCTTCAGTTTGGATTGATCAACATCATCAAAGATAGTTGCATCCCATGTTTGCCCTTCATTAACTACTATTAGTCTATCTTTTACGTAATCTGTCTCTGAATATTATATAAATACTCAAAATTATCACAAAAATTTCAGCTCCTGCAAAATACGGATTATTTTTGGATATTTCGCCACTTACCGCCACATTGACTAAAAGGAAGTTAACAAGCTCGAAAATAAAATAATTAAAAGCTACAAAAATAACCGCCGCAACTATTATACAGTAAACCAATTTTAGTATGAAACCTGAAAAATAGTAGCTTACTTTCATTGAAGGCGATTCTGTGACGGAAGACAATATTCTTTTTCTTTTAAGCATAATATCAGTTTTTTTTCTTTAATATTTGTTCCAGAAGTTCGTTTGTTTTTGTTAATTTTTTACTGATCGCCATGACTCTGAATGCTGCAATTATAAATACAGCAAAGCCAAACATGCTGAACAAAAACATCACTATGTTAACTAATGCACTTATGTGATCACTCATAAAAATCCTCTATACAAGTTTATGCAAAAGGTGAAATTGATTTCATTGCTTTTGGAATATAACTGACAATATCATCGGCTGTTGTTCCCCTTATGCCATAATCTATTTCTGCCAGTTCTCCTGCGCAGCCATGCAAATAAACAGCAAAAGCTGCAGCATCAAATACAGGTGTTTGGCAGTTTGCTATCAACGCTCCTATCATACCGCTCAATACATCTCCGCTGCCTGCTGTAGCAAGAGCGGCAGACCCTGAACTATTCACATAAGAGCTTTTTCCTGGAGAATAGATAAGAGTTTTATTCCCTTTATAAACCAGAGTTCCTGCCAAGCTTTCTGAAAGCTCTTTCCCAAATGATATCCTGTCCTCTCCCATCCCTACTCCAAAAGTTTTAGCTAAACGCAGCGCCTCGCCGTGATGCGGAGTAAAAACAAACTTGTCAGATTTTTTATGCATTGCCGCATTTGAGGCTATTATGTTAAGAGCATCAGCATCAAAAACAACTCTTCTATCTGATTCTATAACTACCTTCAAAACTTCTTCTGCCTCAGAAGTCATCCCTGGCCCTACTACTATCGCAGTATGATCTTCCATAAGACGAATTATTTCCTCTAAAGAAGAACCGCAAAAAATACCTTTGCCTCCATCTTCTATTCTTCTTATTATCAATGAGTTAAAATTACAACTAATAGCAACTGTTTTTGGAACAGCAACCGTTACTAACCCTGCTCCCGAACGCAAAGCTGATAACCCTGATAGAAACGGAGCACCAGTATAATACTTACTTCCTCCGATAATAAGGACACTTCCATTTGATTTTTTATGAATATCACAAGGAACTCTTCTTAAAAAATTTACCGCTTTCTCTTTTGAATAAAAGTTTAAATCTGAATCAGTCTTATCGACAAACTCTTTAGGAATACCAATATCGACAACTCTGATTTTACCTGTACTCCTCACCCCGTTTTTAATAAAGAAACCTCTTTTGGGAAGAGCTATAGTTACAGTCAGGTCAGATTCTACTCCTGAACCAACTCCACTCGTAGCATTGAGTCCTGAAGGGACATCAATAGCTATAACTGGTTTGTCTAGCTTATTTATCATATTTATCCAAGTTAGATATGGTTCTTTCAGTTCACTTGTAAACCCTGTTCCAAGCAAACCATCTATTATCACATCTCCTTCGACAAAATCTGAAGTGCTTAAATTTCTTTTTACTTCTACTCTTACTGAACTGTTTATTGCTTGAGCGTAATGTTTAGCATCCCCCGACATATCTTCTATGCTGCAAACGGCATAAATAATCACATCATGAGTGGAGTTTTCGTATAAATAATTCGCTGCCACATACGCATCTCCGGCATTATTTCCTTTTCCGGACAAAATGACAAACCGCTTAAAATATTCCTTGTAGTAGGAATTAACGTATGAAATTACCTCCCTTGCAAAGCCCACTCCAGCTCTCCGCATTAGTTCTTTACTCTCTACACAAGCAGAATCTATCGTGAGCTTATCAAGGCTACGCATCTGTTCTGAAGTTACAACTTTCATCTCACCACGAAAATTAAAAGCTACTATAATCTTGCGACCATAGTAGCCTATTATTTAACAGTTATCGAATTTATTCTTCAGGAATATTCACTACTGTTCCAGTTTTAGGCTGTGTGTCGCCTGCTATGGAAGGATTGGCTTTCTTGAGATCCTCTAAACTTACACCATACATATCAGAAATTGTCTGCCATGTATCACCGTCTTTAACAGTGTGAGGGAGATAGTTTGCTGCTGAAGCAGGAACTGCTGCTGTTTCAGAAGCCGTAGCCGTAGCAGAGGTTGCGGCTTTGGCATCGACAGCAGGTTCTTGTGATGTATTACTTGCCAGGCCATTCATCTGATTTGGAGCTTGCGCAATCGGAACAGCTGGCACAGGAGCAACTTCAGGTTTTGGTGTTTTCTTATCTGCCACGGCTTTGACAGCAACAGGTGTCGACGTTTTTCCGCTAGGAATCATCAATTTCTGTCCAACCCTCAATGATGCTTGATCTCCAAGTCCGTTTGCCTCAGCAAGTTTCTTAGTGCTGATATGATTCTTCTTTGCAATGGCCCATAGCGAATCTCCGCTCTTAACTATATAAATGGATCCAGAAGCAGAGGCCGAAGATTTGGATACAGGCTTTACTGCTTTTTCAGATGGTGCAGGAGCAGAAATAGATCTGGGCTCAGCTAAACCTGCCGGTGGTATTTGAAGAGTCTGTCCGACTTTTAATAAACTCTTATTGTCAATATTATTAAAAGCAGCCAATTCATTTACGCTTACGTCAAACATTTTAGCAACTCTCCATAAAGAATCGCCTTTTTTGACAACATATTTTACCTGTGAAATAGGAGCAGTCTGCGTTACAGGAGATGCTATTTGAACTGTTTCAGTAGGAGTAGGGACAAATTCTTCTACCTGTCCTGGAGAGGCCAATTGATTAGCATCTGGTGGAGGGATCAAACTTGGTGCAGGAATATCCCCGTTGTCCTGAAGGATTTGAGGACTGCTGCATGCACTCATCATTAAAACCAAAACTGATACACCTGCCAAAAAAGCCCATTTAGTTGTTCTACTCTTTCTTAAGACCTTTCTCATCTAAAAATATCTCCTTTTTATTAAACCTTTAAAAGTATTTCCTCTTTCGATATAATTCTTAAACATATCCATGCTGGCAAACCCCGGTGAGAGCAACACGACATCGCCAGTCTCAGCAAAGTCGCAAGCAGAATAAACAGCTTCTTCAAAATTTAAGCAACTGCAATAATTAAACCCTTGTGAGAGTAAATTTTCTAGCTTAGTTTTCGATTTTCCAATAATAAAAATCTTCTTAATCAAGTCTCTGCACTCAAAAACCTGCGTAAAATCCATCTCCTTATCCAGTCCGCCTGCTATCAAACAAACATTCTTCTTCTTACCAACAGCCTTGAGGGCAGCTATCATGGATAACGGATTAGTTGACTTTGAATCGTCTATAAATAAAATTCCATTCTTTTCTAAAACAAGTTCCAACCTGTGTTCGCCAATTCTGAAGTCCGGCAAACCTCTGAGTATTTCTTCAGATGAAAACCCCAATGCCTCGCAAATCGCAATTACAGCCATAGAATTCTCCAGATTATGAGAAGTCCTGCCCATTGCTTCCAAGTCTCCGAAATTGCAGAACTTATCACTATTTCTAAAAATCGATCCTGAATCTAAAAAATAATCGGAATCCTTAGCAACAGTAGAAAACGTTATTACTTTACTTTTAACCTTACTTACGCTTCCTTTAATATTTCTATTAATTATCAAAAAATCATCAATACTCTGTTTTGAGGTTATTTTCAGTTTGTCGTCTCTATATTTTTCGAATGCTCCATGCCAGTCAATATGATCGGAATCAATGTTTAATATTACAGCGATATGCGGACAGAAATCTTTACAGAAATGAAGCTGAAACGAACTAATTTCCAAGATAATATAGTCATAAGTTTTTTCGCCTAAAATAACCTCAGACAAAGGATATCCAATATTTCCTGCCGCAATAACATTCTTTCCAATATTACCCAAAATATGCGTACAAAATTCCGTAGCAGTAGTCTTCCCGTTTGTTCCAGTTATTGCAATAATTGGAGTATTACAATAACGCCAGGCAAACTCTGTCTCACTAATAATTGGCGTTCTGCTTCTCAGTGCCATTTCGCCTATTTCCGAGCTCGGCCTGATTCCAGGGCTGACAATGATAATATCGCTTATCGGCAATACATCTTTTATATAACCAAAATGCACAATGACACCTAACTTGTCAAGCTCGGATTTTTGTTTTCTAAGATATTCATTATCAGCTTTATCTACAACAATGACTTCATATTCTTTCACCAATGCAAGCTTTGCAGCTGACATACCGCTTTTGCCTAAACCTAAAACCAGCGCCTTTTTTTTATTCTTAAAAACCATAGAATTTTACATTGATTGTTTGACAAAGTTAAAAAAAATATTATCTTCTAGTCTCTTTTAAGCGAGCGTAGCTCAGTGGTAGAGCTTCACGTTGCCAACGTGATTGTCGTGGGTTCGAATCCCATCGCTCGCTCCATCTTTATATATTGCTTCTTATTAACCTCCATATCCTGACTATTTCAATGGATCTAGCTTGAAAAGCCCGTTTTTTAGCCTTGGTTAAAAACTATAAACACCCCGAAAGACTAACTTCTGCCTTTCAGGGTGTTTCAATTTTACTCGGCTTTTATGCATGCAAATTGAGTTTTCTTGCAGCTAATGCTTCATCAAGCCTTCGGATAGGTGTTGTTACAGGTGCTTCACGCAAAGTCTCAGGATTGCTGTCAACCATCTTAGCAAGTTCTATCATAGCTTCGATAAACTTATCAAGGGTCTCTTTGCTTTCGGTTTCCGTAGGCTCTATCATCAAGCACTCGTGAACAATTAAAGGAAAATACATTGTCGGAGGATGGAATCCTTTATCAAGGAGGCCTTTTGCTATATCGATGGCTTTGATTCCTTTCCCTGTATATTCCTCAGTTGTCAAAACGCATTCGTGCATGCAGTATCTTTCAAAAGCCTGTTTGTAGTATGGAGCAAGCTTTACTCTGATGTAGTTTGCATTAAGAACAGCATTCTGAGAGATTCTGACAAGACCTTCGCGTCCTACTGTCAGCAAATATGCGTAAGCTCTTAGGATAATTGCAAAATTACCATAGAATGCAGCTATATATCCGATGGACTCGGGAAAGTCGTAGCGAAGTCCAAACATACCGTCATCATACCTGACAACCCTTGAAATTGGAAGATACGGCACTAATGCCTCGGCTACAGCTACAGGGCCTGCACCAGGGCCGCCACCGCCATGAGGAGTAGAAAAAGTCTTATGTAAGTTTACATGCATCACATCAAACCCCAAATCCCCAGGGCGAAGCCTGCCAATAATAGCATTGAGATTTGCACCATCGCAGTAGGCAAGCCCGCCTACTTCATGAACAAGTCGGCATATTTCCCTTACATTGCTGTCAAAAAGCCCAAGAGTGTTCGGAGATGTAAGCATAAGCCCGGCTACTTCAGGGCCTAAGGCTTCTCTTAATGCCGACATATCTACATTGCCTCGTTCATCAGTGGGAATAGTTCTGCATTGGAACCCTGCTACTGTAGCACTCGCAGGATTGGTTCCGTGAGCCGCATCAGGTATTAGCATTACTTTCCTTCTGTTATCTCTCCTTGCATTGTGATATGCAGCAATCATCATCACACCGGCAAGTTCTCCATGGGCTCCTGCAAGCGGTTGCATAGTACACTGAGAAAACCCTAAGATATCGCTTAACATTCTTTCAGTTTCATATATCACTTCAAGAGCTCCCTGACTCATAGCGCCTCCGTGCCTTAATTGAGGCCACAAAGGATGGAGTTCTGCAAACCCTGCAAGAGCAGCTACTTTTTCGTGCAGTTTCGGATTGTATTTCATTGTACAGGAACCAAGAGGATAAAACTGGGTGTCAAGCCCTACATTTCTAGTGCTCAACTTTGTAAAATGACGCACCGTGTCTTGCTCAGTAACTTCCGGTAGTTCAGCCGGTGTACCTCTTAGCATTTGATCGGAAACATTAGATGCTTCCGGAACATCAAGGGCGGGCAGCGTAGAGCCTTTTCTACCTTTTCTGCTTATTTCATATATTAGCTCCATAGTATAGCCTCCATTGTATTGGCTAGAGCCTTCATTTCTTCTTTAGTACGCTTTTCAGTCACACAAACAAGAAGTTGATCTTTCCTTGTCGGATAATAGCGCCCAAGCGGAAACCCTATAGCAAAGCCTCTGTCAATAAGTTTCTGAACGATTTCCGATGCATCGCACGGAAGTTTAATTACAAACTCATTAAAAAATGAATTATCTCCTACTACTTCAATTCCCTTAATTCCAAGAAGAAGGTTTTTCAGATAAACTGCTTTTGAAGAACAGAGTCTGGCAACCTGTCTTAAACCTTCTTTTCCTACTAAAGTCAGATAAACCAAAGCCGTAAGCGCACATAGGTTTTCATTAGAACATATATTGGACATAGCTTCTTCCCTTCTGATGTGCTGCTCTCTGGCCTGCATAGTAAGCACATACCCTATCTTGCCATCTTTATCTACAGTCTGTCCGCAAACACGGCCAGGCATTTTTCTCATACATTTTTCATTGCATGCCATAACGCCAAGGTATGGGCCGCCGAAACTTAATGGAATTCCAAGACATTGTCCTTCAGCTGTCACCACGTCAAATCCCATTTCGCCAGGAGATTTTATCATTGCAAGCGATGTAAGATAAGTGGAACATACTGCGATAGCTCCGCGCTTATGAACCTCCTCTGTAAACTCGGTCCAATCCTCGATAGTACCAAAAAAGTTAGGATATTGGACTATTACGCAGGCTGTTTTATCATTAATGGCGTCAAGAAGTGATGAAACTGATGATTCTACTCCGGTGCTTGGAACCTCAACAAGTTCAACACTCAGATTTCTCGAATAACAATGAATCATCTCTCTGTAAATTGGAGAAATTGCACCCGAAATAACTGCTCTTCTTTTTCTTGCCACTCTGCAGCCAAGCATAATTGCTTCGAACAGGGCAGTGCCTCCATCATACATTGAAGCATTGCTTACGCTCATTCCTGTAAGCCTGCAGATTGCAGATTGATATTCATAAATCGCCTGAAGAGTTCCCTGTGAAGCTTCAGGTTGATAAGGAGTGTAGGCTGTATAAAACTCGCTTCTTGATGTTATTTCACTTACCGCAGCAGGGATAAAATGGTCATAAAATCCCGCTCCTACAAAGTTAACAAGTTCGGTTTTGTTTTTTTTGGCAAGCTCTCTTATATGTTTGACTACTTCAAATTCAGACATCGCCTGAGGCATATATTTGAAGTGAGGATAAGGCCCTCTCACTTCTGCTTTTGTCCATAGATCGTCTAAATCTTTGCAGCCAATAGTTTGAAGCATTTCCTTTACGTCTTGTTCCGTATTGGCTATATAAGGCATGATTAACCTCTTTTTAGTATTTGAATTATAGCGTAGCTACAAAGGCTTTATATTCTGTTTCATCCATTAGCCCGTCCAGTTCGGACGCATCAATATCTTTTATTTTGCAAATCCATCCTTCTTCTTCAGGAGAATCATTAACTAGCTGAGGATTGGCGTCAAGTTCCTGATTTGCAGCAGAAACAATACCTGATACAGGTGAAAAAACATCTGATGCAGCTTTAACCGATTCGACTACCGTTAAAACTTCTCCTGCATTGATCTGAGACCCAATAGCAGGAAGTTCCACAAAAGTGATGTCTCCAAGTTCGTGAGCTGCATGATCAGTAATTCCAATTGTTGCTTCTGTTCCATCTAAAGCTATCCATTCGTGTTCTTTGGTGAATTTCTTCATGGTATCTCCTTACCTTTTTATTTATATTGCACTTTCATGTTATCTAGCAAATTTTCATTCTGACCGTGCCGTTCTTGTAGAAAGGCATTTCCACTACATCTCCAGGAAATTGTTTTCCACCAATCTCAAGGTTTACTTTGCTTCCTGGAACAAGTCCCGATTCAGGACAAACAAAAGCCAAAGCGACAGCCTTTTCAATAATTGGAGAGAACATCCCTGAAGTAACAGCTCCAATTTCCTTGCCGTTGACAGTTAAAACTTTATTGCCGGCTCTTGCGGCTCTTCTGCCCTCAAGAACTATTCCGACTAAAGTCTTGGTTATTTTTGATTTATCTTTCAAAATCGACTCACAAATAAAGTTGCTTCTTTTCTCCAATCCTAATATCGGACTGAATCCAGCTTCTACAGGAGTCGTGTTTTCGTCCATTTCATGTCCGTAAAGGGGGTAACCAACTTCAAGCCTGAGAGTGTCTCTGGATCCCAGTCCTGCCGGCTTAACTTCTTCAAATGAAAACAAAATATCCCACAGCTCCCCGACCTTATCAGCAGAAACATAAAACTCAAAGCCGAGCTCGCCTGTGTACCCGGTTCTACTGACTATTGCAGGAATCCCTCTAACTGAGGTTTTAATCCATTTATAGTTGGAAGGAAGTTCTGATTTTGCCAGTCCCAGTTTCTCCATAATCTCAGCTGCTTTTGGCCCTTGCAAGTCTAGTTTTCCTGTTTTCTCAGATTCATTTAAAACGTTTAAACTATTAGGGAGCAAACTTTTAATCCTTGCAAAATCCGAATCGATTGTCCCTGCGTTTACAACAATCATAAATTCTTCTTCTGCCATTCTATAGAGGAGAAGGTCATCCATTACTGTGCCTTTATCAGAAAGAAGAAAATTATAACGGGCAACTCCGACCTTCTGGTCTGCTACGGCTCTCGGGAAAATTTTATCAAGTGCCTGAGCGCTATCATTGCCTTTGATTATAAATTCACCCATATGGCATGTATCAAAAATGGAAACTATTTTCCTTGTATGGTGATGTTCAGCTAAAATACCATCTTTATACTGAACAGGCATATCCCATCCGCCGAAAGGCACCATTTTAGCACCAAGATTGACGTGTTTTTCATAGAGAGGAGTTCTTCTGAGATTGTCCATAATTGCCTTCCCAATGTTTATTTAGTTTTAAGAAAAAAAACACTTATGATTCAATTCCAAAGTGCTATAAAATTACTGCGTTCCAACCACAAACAAGAGTTTATCTCAAATTTTTAGATAAAAAAAGGCGTCTTTAACGCCCTTTTTGGTATTTTGCATTTATTTATTAGTTCCTTAGGTCTGCCATTGTAAAATCATCGCCTTTCGGATCCAAGAAGAACCACCCTGCAGCAAAGTCAACAATCTCAAAAGGATGAACTTCCCCGTCAAGTTCGCCAAACAATGCGCCTTCGCCACCTATTGAGAACATATCTTCTGGGCCTTTCCAGAAATTATACACACTGTTATTAAGAGAAGGAACACCACTGTAATAATTGAAGTATTGCTGAACATCCCTGGTCGTTTCGGTCATTTCTGTATTCTCGGCAGAAAGCATCATGAAGCTTGCATTCCAACCTGATTGTAGCCCTGCGCCGTACTGCCTATTGTAAGCTTTTATTATCTTTGCGCTTCCGCCTATACCACCTCCGAATGCCATATACCTTGTAACCCATAATTTTCCCTTAACAGTAGGCCCAAAGCCTGCACTGACATCTGCCATATCAGCCATATCAACAAATCTATTCGGAAAGTAGAGTAAAAGTTTATCGCCCCATGTATCTTTGGCTGGCCCGATTCTTTGGACATTTGGACTAGCTTGAGGAGATGGTACCGAAGTAATCATCGGCTGGTTCTGAGAGCCGTCATCTGCTGTCATATTCATAGGAGTGAAAACCATTGCGCAAAAAACGCAAATAATAAATGCTGCCATTTTTTTTAACATTTCAATATTCCCTCATCTTGGTTATTTTGTATTTTAACTAAAATTTTCATACATCATTACTGAAATAATTATAGATGATTACTAAATCAATGCAATATTTTTGTATTCTTTGAATTTAATTTCTAATTGTTGCAGATATCAGGCAAAATATGATTTATGACCGGCAAATAAAAATAGACAGGATTGTAAGATCAAACAGAAAAACCCTGGCGCTCATCGTAAGCCGTTTTGGCGAATTAATCGTAAGAGCCCCGGCTAAAGTTACTTTTGGTACGATTAATCAATTTGTAGGCAAACACGCAGATTGGATTATAAAAAAACAAGAGCAGTTAATAAACGCAACCGAACCATCATCAGAGGAATGCGCCTACTATCTGGGCATAAAATATAACATACAAATAGATAAAGAGCTAAAAGTCCCTTTCAAGTTTGATAGAGCTTTTTGTTTTTCCGAAAAATACGCAAAATATAAAAAAGAAATTCTGGAATCTTGGTTTAGAGCTCAAGCCGGTAAAATCATCAAACCCAGATTTATTGAGCTTGCGGAAAAACACTCTATAAAATTCAACTCTGTCTCAATCACAGGGGCAAAATCAAGATGGGGCTCCTGCAACGCCAAACGTAATATCAATTTTGCTTACCGCCTTGTTATGGCACTTCCAAAAGCAATTGACTATGTGATACTTCACGAACTTGCCCACCTCATCGAACTAAATCATTCGGCGAATTTCTGGAGTAAAGTAGAAGCTATGATGCCTGACTACAAAGAACAGGAGAAGTATCTTCGCCTCAGCGGGCATAAGTTTCATGTCTGAAAACAGCTAAAAGAGACATTTTTCGCTACTCGGCTCTTTTGTTCTATTTTTTTCAATTTGTTTGTTATACCTATATTGCAATGGTATCTTTTGACTTTTTAGGAGGAACAGCGCTATGAAGACATGTTTTGATAATAACTTTTGGAATAAAAACAAAACAGAAATAGTTAAAAAATCCGTATCAGATCTTGATGAGACCTATAAGGATGAGAAAGGCATCAACCATCTTTCGGGGGCCAATTTACCAAGCAAAAGCGAGATATATCAGATTATTGATGATATTGAAGAAATAATTTTTCCCGGTTATGCTCATGAGAAAATAATTGACATACAGAATATAAATTATTTTATAGGAAACTTAATATCAAAACTTTATGTAGAACTCTACAGCCAAGTGGCAAGAGCTTTTAAATATCATTGCAGCGCCAAAGACAAATGCCCTGTTTGCAACGTGGAAGAAATGGCTGAGAATGCAGTATCTCACTTTATTTCGAGTCTTTCGGGATTAAGAAACAAAATGAAGCTTGATGTCGAAGCAGCCTATGAAGGCGACCCGGCTGCAAAGAGTTTTGAAGAAATCATTATCAGCTATCCAGGGCTCTACGCTATTATGGTCTATAGAATAGCTCATGAACTACATATAAAGGGTGTACCGTTAATTCCACGGATTATGACTGAATATGCCCACAGCAAGGTTGGAATAGATATTCACCCAGGCGCTCAAATTGGAACAAATATGTTTATTGACCATGGCACAGGGGTTGTTATAGGCGAGACTTCTGTTATCGGCAAAAATGTCAAAATTTATCAGGGAGTTACTCTTGGTGCGTTATCTTTTCCAAAAACTCCTGACGGTAAAATCATTCGCGACAGGAAACGCCACCCTACCCTGGAAGACGATGTTACGATTTATGCAGGTGCAACTGTTCTGGGAGATGTAGTTATTGGCAAAGGTTCTGTTATCGGAGGCAATGTATGGTTAACTGAAGGAGTCCCTCCGAATACGATGGTCGCCGTTTCCAAAAACGAGTTGACAATCAAAACCAAAAAATAAGCCCAAATGACGGTAACCGCTTTTTTAAAAACCCCCTCAAAAATCAACTTATTCCTCAGAGTCGCAGGAAAAAGAAAAGACTCTTATCATGATATTGAAAGTATATTCTTGCCCATGAAAGATATCTGCGATGTCGTAAAACTCAGGTTAAATGACAGCAGCGAAATAAAAGTTTCATCCTCCTCTAAGGAGATTCCCTGCAATAACGCTAATCTTTGCTTTAAAGCATCTAAAAATTACTTAGAAAAAGCATCTATAAAACATGGACTTGACATTCATATAGAAAAACACATACCAGTAGCCGCAGGAATGGGCGGTGGAAGTTCAGATGCTGCTGCTGTCTTGCTTATTCTTCAGGATTTATTTAACGCACTGACAGAACAGGAGCTTTCAGAGACAGCTTTAGATATAGGAGCAGATGTTCCGTTCTTTCTTAATCCTGTCCCGTCTGCCGGCTATGGAGTGGGAAACCTTCTTGAACCTATAGAGTTCAAACATAACTTTAAAGTAATAATTTGTGCACCTCAGTTTCCTGTCAGCGCAGCTTGGGCATATAAAAATTGGAGCAGTCCAGGCGTATGTACAAACCTCAATATAAAAGATATGATAAGAGCTCTTGGGCAAACCGATTATGACCCCATAATTCCGCTTATAAGAAATGATTTAGCCCTATCTCTATACAATAAATTCCCACTGCTTCAATCTATCAGAGAAGACATGCTGGCTTATGGACTTGATGCTGTGGAAATTACAGGAAGCGGGCCAACACTTTTCGGTGTTTGTAAAAATACAGAAATAGCAGATTCTGTATTGACTAATATGCAAAGTAAATACGGCTCGGCTTTATTGACAGCCAGATCTGAAATCCTACTAAAATCCAATCAGATAATCCATGAATAGAAAGAAACTCAAAATCTGCCACGTAATAACTAGGATGATTATCGGGGGAGCTCAGGAAAATACTCTTCTTTCCGCCATTGGACAGGCAGAAAAAGGCCACGATGTCGTTTTGCTTACAGGCCCTACGGTCGGGCCGGAGGGCGAACTTCTAAAAGGGAGAGAGATAGGCAAAGTCAAAATTGTAGAAAATCCTAACTTGCTTAGAGAGTTGTGCCCGTTAAACGATCTAAAAGCATATTATGAACTCAAAAAATACTTTTTGAAAGAAAAATTTGATGTAGTTCATACTCACAGTTCAAAAGCTGGTATTATAGGAAGGTATGCGGCCTGGAATGCTAAGACACCTCTCGTAGTTCATACTATACACGGACAGGCTTTTCACAGATATGAAAAACCATGGAAAAATAAATTATACATCACCTTGGAAAAATTAGCCGAAAAAAAATGCCATAAAATATTTGCCGTGGCTCAGGCAATGATTAATCAATGCCTTGAGAATGGTATCGGCTTCCCTGACAAATATCGGGTGGTGTACAGCGGAATGGAAATAGAAACATTTCTGAACTCAAAATGTGATTGCGAGCTCAAGAAAAAACTCGGCATTCCAGAAACCTCTCTTGTTGTAGGGACATTAGCCAGACTTTTTCATATGAAAGGATACGATCACATTGTTCAAATAGCCAAACGCACAATCGAGGCTCTACCAAATACATACTTTATGCTTATCGGAAATGGCATTCTCAAAGACAAGATTAAAGAAGAAGCAAAACAAGCCGGACTTGAAAAAAAATTTGTTTTCACTGGCCTCCTTCGCCCCGAACTTATACCATCTTATCTAAGCATCATTGACCTACTTCTGCATCTTTCATTAAGGGAAGGGCTGCCGCGCTCAGTAGTTCAGTCGCTTGCCTCAGGTAAGCCTGCAATAGCTTTTAATTTGGACGGAACTCCTGAAGTTCTTATCAACGACAAAACAGGTTTTATTACTGAACCAGATGAAATAGACAAGGTTATCAACCACACGGTCAATCTTCTGAAAGACAAAAACAAACGGGAAGAAATGGGTCAAAATGGCCGTTCGCTCGTAGCTAAAAACTTCGATTGGCATTTCATGGTAGATGAACTTGAAACCGAATATTATAAAGGACTCCAGGCAAAAACTTGACTTTTTATTTAGAATAGCTATCTTTAGGCTTTTCGTTGCCCGGTGGTGTAACGGTAGCACAAGTGCCTCTGGAGCATTTTGTCGAGGTTCGAATCCTTGCCGGGCAGCCATTTTACATTTATATGTTATTTTATTGACATCTACGTAGAAATGATATCTTTCTTCCCAATTGATGCTCTATTTCATTGTGGCAAAAAAAAATCTTGTATACAATGCATGCAGAGAATAAAAAATATTTGAGGTGTGTTATGAAAGCTTTAAGAAAAAGTTTCTTCTCGTTGATCGAAATAGCTATTGCTGTCGGTATTCTGGCTGTAGGAGCCACTTCAGTAGTTACACTGGTTCCGTCCGGAATACAACAGAAAAAGAATGCAATTGCTGAAAACTATTCTGCCATCCTCACAAGCGATGCGCAGTCATATTTCTCCGGTTTGGCAGGAACCAGAAGCGGTTGGGATAGTCTGATTGCGCTTCCGACATATTCTGATGTTTTCAATCAGACTGGTTTCAGCGATGCGACTAAAGGAGCAAACATCTCAGGAGATATTTACCAGGCACTCAATCCAGCAGGAGCTCCTTTAGACGGCGTTTTTATTATATCCAAGTCCAGCGGGACAAAAGAGGATTATGCAGGCCAGCTTACTGTATGGCGCAGCAATCTCCAAAATTTAGGGACGCAGACCACTACTAGCACAACAGAGACAGTATCAGAACCTCCGGTATTTAATGTTACCAGCGGAACAGTATCCAATACAGCACCGGCTACAGTCAGGATGAATTGCCTTGCCTCAGAATGGGGTAATGGATACCACAACTATGATGTGTATTTTGAGCTGATAATAACTGAACCAGGAAAGGCTTCATATACAATTTATCCTTTTGGGCGCAATGTAGCTGCAACATCAGGATCCGCACCTTGGAGTCTTCCGAATGTTCCTGCTGGGACTACCATTGTGGCAAAGGCCATTGACGCGGAAAATCCCAATAGAGAAAGAACCATAACTCAACGTCTGTCAACTGACACAGTACATGTATTGACTCTCAAAAATGGAGATGATGTTCCCGCAAATACTCCATTCTATGCAAGTCAGGCTTCAGCTTCTGCGATTGTCCAGCCCTATATATCAGCCGACGGCAAAACAATAACTTTAGATAAGGACCAAGTGATTTATCTTTTTGACCTCAACACAAGCGGCCCTTATGACTATCAGGACTTGGTTGTCATGGCCAATTTGGCTCCTGAAAATGAATATTCCTTATCAACAGTAGGAGAAAATGGTATAGCTATTTCTCCTACCAATAGCAGTTACTCATTTGAATTGAGCACAGATACTGGAGTTGTTCTGGACAGAGACATGATGCATGATATCAGTACAGGCCACAATCCATTAGAAACACAATATGTATACCCAAACAGCGTTACATTCTCTGCAAACAACTTAAAGATGAAAACAAAAAGCGGTGATAACGCCAAGATATCTGTTGATGGACAAGAAGTTAATATAGACAATAAACTTATTACTATGCATGCTTCGAATGACGATTCCCTTAATGTCAAAGTATGGAAAAACAATAGCGGCATGGGGTCATGGCAGATACAATTGTTGCCTTCCAAAGGAACAGTGGACGATGGGACTACTACACCAGTTGTCACCACTGAGCCAACAGTATCTACTACTACTACTACTACAAAAACAGTAGGTGTAGGCGTCAATGCAGAAATAAGCTGGCCTCTTTCTCAGCATGATTACAGCAGAAGAAGCAAAATAAGGTATTACAATGAATACTATGACATGGCCGGCATTAGCAATTAGATTTTAGAACTCTGCATATAGAATCTATTGAGAATGGCTGGTTTTACACTAAGCGGGCAAACAACGGTTTGCCCGTTATAAATAAAAGTTCTATTATGACCATAAAAAATAAACTGTTATTCTTTTCTCTCATAGAATTGACAGTATCGATGGCAATCTTAGCCATTCTTGTGGCAGCTTCCTTTACATTTTTTTCATCAATTCAAAACACTTGGTCTCTGACAAATAATAAACAGGAATCCTTTGAGAATGCCAGAATCGCTCTTGATCTGATAGGCAAAGATTTGGATTGCATTTACTATGGAGAAGGAGGAATTGCCACTGCCCCTTTCTGGCACTGGAAACCAAATTCTACTCTTCCTGGCGCATTTAGTATTTATCAAAATGGGCATCTGGCTTTTATATCCCAGACATCGATGCTGCCAAATGATGCTTGCGTGTCTACATTGTGTGAAATAAAATATCATTTGTATTATTCATCCACCCATGATGACAATGAAGGGTGGCTAAGAAGAAGCGTAACAGGCGATAAACTTTCCAATGGAAGCGATAACTCGAAATATAATTGGCGGAGCAATTTTACAGGAAGTCTGAATCTGAGCGATTCCGCCTTTACAGCTAACTCAAATTCCTCAGACGATTACCAGAAACTCATACCTTATGTCCTGGATTTAGCATTTACTTGCGACACAGATACAGACTCAAATTCCATAATCCCGCCTGACACTACGACACTTGCCGTAGATGAAGAAGAAGACATTTCCTATGGGAGTTCAAATGTATTTCCTTCCGTTGTTAGAATCGCAATTACGCTAATGGATAGATCTTCCTGGGATAAGTGGATTTCCCTGTGCGGCACGGGAGTATATCACGCACCAGATTACACAGGCGAACCTGATACTGCCAAAACTTTCAGGGAAGGGCATCAGCTTACATTAACTAAATCTGTATATATAGGAAATAGAGGGCAAACAACAGATTAAGGAAGTAGAATCTTTTAAAAACAAAACACTTATAAGTATGCGTAAAAACAACGATAATAATGAGTCAGGGATAGCAACAATAATTGCAATAGGCATATCAGTGATGCTTCTTATGCTGGGTTTGGCATTTGTTACTACTTCAATGATTGAAAGAAAAGCTGCAGTGAACTATCAAAACATCAATGTAGCAAGAGCACTGGCCCAGACTTCACTCAATAGGGCCATGGCAAATATGAAGTTGAACTCTTACAATCCTACAGAAAGTATGAATACTATAGTAAGCCATGACGATAATGATGGCAGTGCCGCAGCAAGAGCTATATACGGAAATGATTTGGCATCTCAACTTACCACTGTTATCAATGGGACCACATATCTTGATGTTCCAAGCGATTACCCCGCCAATTCAAGTTATAACATCACTGACACCTCTGACGTTACCTGGGTTTATTTGAAGTCAGACGAAGATAGCGGAATATTCGGCAGGATTGCTTATGTTGTATTGCCGGACAAAGGCAAAATCAATCCCTGGGCAGTGATTGACTCAGGAACAATTGGCGGAACTATTCCCTCTGAGTATTACAGTTCCTCTCTAGGAAACTCTTCTTCCAATGTCATTGGCAGGCCAGGAAGAGATATTAACGAAATCTCGCTTCAGTCCCTTGCTAAAGATACTCCTGATTTTACCAGTTCATACGCTACTAAGATGAGTGTAATTGGTTCCACTCCAGAGTGGAGTTCAGACACTGGCCTTGTGGCAATTGGGAATGACGGCAAATGGAAAGATCTGGAGGACATTTTTGGCAAACTTGGCATATCTTCAAGCAACGATACAGTCAGGAATTATTTCAGGGAAGTTTTCTATGTCAATTACACAGAAGACCTTGAGAAGTACTGGGTCGATGACAATCTGGATTCGGTCAGGGAAGCAGGAGAAATGGACGATAGATTCAATCTTACAAGAACCGATTGGGGTGATTTCACTGCAAACAACTTTGGTTCAAAAGCACCAGGGCTGCAGTGGTTAATTAATATGAGAGATACAAAGAAAAGGGATCAAATCATTGCTAATCTTATAGATTACTGTGATACAGATGACAGCCCTACATGTAATAATGCTGCTAGTCCGGGTTATTTGGGTTTGGAGAAAGTGCCGTATATAAATCGAGTAGTTTTTCAGATACCTGGAGAAATTACCGTCATACCTAATACTACAACTACGACTACCCCGGGATATTGGTGGTACGGCTATCATCCGGGTACTACTACTACCACTGTTAATAGTTACACATACACCTTCTCCACATCAAACATCACAGCAAAAATACAAATAGTTGACATGTATGGGATATCAAAAAATGTCAAAGCAAAGTTAGACTATGAGATACTTCTGCGATATGGCAGGAGTACGAGCCTGCAGGAGCTAGCCGCAAATGATTACTCAGACACCGAACTGACTGTAGATATAACTTCAACAGCTAATAATTATACAACTCACTCCAGTGATGTCAGCTACGCAATACCAGTCGGTTCAGGCTCGGTCACCACGACAAACAGCACTCCATATACCAATACAGTAATACAAGCCCAAATAAGAAGAGTTAAGGCCAGACTTTTTGATGATACAGGGACCATTCTGTATGATTATTCTTTAATATTGGAGCAGGACGACAATGCTCCTTGGTATGATGTCGTTACAAATACGACTGGTACTTCTACACAAACTACAACTCGTTATGTTTATTTTGAGACAGCTGACCCTAGACAGAACCTTAACTCTTCAGACTGGACGGCATTCAGTTCTACCACTTCTCCTGACGATACTGCAAACAACAGCCTTTTTGTCCCTACAGGGTCAGATAAAGACCCGGAACCAAGCGCTACATATCCGTGGCAGATTTCTACTGCCTACATCCGCAATGCCCCTATGAAATCACCTTGGGAACTGGGTTTCATTCATAGGGCAGAAGCTTTCCAGACGATTAATTTAAAGAAATACAATACGGAAAATGATTATAGCTTTGCAGGGTACGGTTTTGGCTCTAGTGCGGGAGGCGGAGATTACGGCGATGGCGATGCAAATATCCTTGACCAGATAAAAATGACACCTAATGCAACCACTTTGGGAAAAATAAACCTCAACTCCGATAACAAATCCGTCCTAAGAGCGCTTTTCGACCAGATCAAAGTAGGAAGCCAGAAAGACGATCCCGGATCAGGCGGTACTGTCATTGATGAGGACACGGCAGACCAGATTGCAACGGATCTTTTGAATAATAATGGGACAGAGACAACTGATAAGACTGCTTCTTCCAGAGCTCTTGAGACCAGAGCTCATATAGCTAATACTCTGCCTGGCCTTTCGGACGGCAGTTATGCCACCACACAAAACACCGATGCAAAACAGGAAGAGATAATCGGAAAGTTTATAAATCTCACGAAAGTAGAATATCCAAACCTTTATACAGTGATCGCAGTAGGCCAGACAGTGAAGGATGTCGGAGCTATTACCAAATACAGAGATCTCAATAATGATGGAGATTATAACGATAATAACGAGGCCATTGCTACGACGAGAGGACAGTTTGATGTTAATGCCGACGAAATAATTGCGTCAGCAAAGATTTTTGCAAGAGTCAGGCAATATACTGCAAACGACACAGACTCTTTCTATATTCAGGATATGATGTACCTTGACCAATAAGTGTGCTTGAAATCTACAATTATTTAACATCCTAATATCGCACTAGTTTAGCGACTTTATTTTGCAAAATATCCTAGTGGAACTTAAATTAGCCCTCACAAAAGTTAAATAGAAAGGGGAATCCCCCTGTAAAAAATCTCAAAGAGGTACTCTTATTATCCATGCGAACTTTGAAACCAATAAAATTGCTTTGTTTACTTGGGCTTTTAATTTTTAACGGATGTATGTCCGGACGAATGACAACAAACCTTAAGCCTGATGCAAATCCCGAACTGAAATCATCCGCAGGAAAATTTTATATAGAGGGAATAACATACACAAAAGATATTCAAAAAAAGCAAAAAAGTAAAGCTATGCTTGGGTTTGATCAACGCCTTTTGATCCTTCTTCGCAGCGAAAGTTTCAAAAGATATCCCGAACTTTTTACAGATGATTCTTCCTCAGGAATCCCCCTTTGGGTTGATATAAGTCAAGTAACTAATGATAATAAAACAAAAACACTTACATGGATGTTATGTACAGGCATGCTTTGCGGAATTATTTTTCCTTTGCCGGGAGAAATGGAGGAAAAATTTGACATCAAAACTGGCGTATGGAACGGGCAAGGAGGAATACGCGGGGAGTCCATTAAAAACAACTTTCAGAGAGACTCTGAATTTTGGGTGAGCGTGTTTACCCCAACAGCGTTAATTACAATCCCTGGCGAATCAGACGTACCCAAAATATCAGGAACCATATTGGATACCGATAGTCAAATGAAAGAATATGAGCTTATAACCGCCCAGCAAATTGCAACTTCCCTTGCAAAATCTATTTCAGAAAAAGATGCAAGCTACTGGAAGACTATGCCTTCTATGAGATTAAAAGGCTCTCAATCACTTCCTGAGGCTATCCCTTTCTCGACTAACCAGGCAGACGCATTTTAATAAATTTGATTTATATATTTTTAAGGAGAGATGATGAAGTTTATACCTATAATAGCCATTTTTGCTGTATTGGCAGGAGTCCTTATTCCCAATAAGTCTTACGCAATAGAAGCAGCGCAAACTCCTGAAGCCAAACTATCTGAAGCTATCGCTGCAGCACGAGCGAATGTTTCTTCAAATCCAATGAGTTGGCGTGCAGTTAATGCGCTAGGTATAACACTATTCCAAGCGCATAAATACACTCAGTCAGCATTGGTTTTTGAGCAGGCTATCGCTATGTTTCCAATTTCATCGGCAGCAGAAACAGAACAACAGGCGAAAGAAGCACGGCAACTTGCTATAAAAGCCCAAAAGGACGCTGATGCAAGAGTACAACAGCAGCAAAAGGACGCTCAGGAACAGATGCAGGAACAACAAATGCTTTCAGGGATGCTTTCCATGCTGCCTATGATGCCGGGAGCCACACAGGGTACAATGCTGCTGGCGCAAGCAGGACAAACAATGATAAATGCTGCATATACTCCATCAGGGATGTCTCTGCTTTCAGGCCCCACCCTTCAGGAAAACGAGTCATCTCAAGTACAGAAAGCTCGTGAACTAGCTACGCTTTATGCTAATTTAGGGCAGTCACGTATGGCTTTATGGGAAGAAGAGGCAGCACTGGAGGCTTTTCGTCAGGCATACTCTACAGATCCTTCAAGAATAGATTTGCTTTTCATGCAGGCTAGCATACTGCAGAGAGATAATGACCTTGCTGGTGCAATAATGTTAAATGCACGGTATATGGCAGCGGCGCCTGAAGCAAAACAACCTATAGCATGGATCGAAATTGCTGAATCCTGTCGGGATCTAGGATTGGAAAAAGAAAAGAACAATGCTTTGGCTCTCGCCAGAAAGACATGGACTAGGCTACTAGGACAATCTACGAGCCCCACAACAGAACGTGGGTTTGCTGACATATTGACATCTGCAGGGTTTTACAGAGAATCTTTACCGTATTTGCAGACTTGGTTCAATGCGTCTCAAAAAGATTTTACTACTAAACGCGAATGGGCTATAGCTTTGTTCAGAGCAGGAAAAATGGAAGAAGGACAGCAGATTATAAATAGTTTGCCTGATACATCAGACAGAGGGTTTTCAGCTTACTTTAAGGGTATGATTGAGTTTCATTCCGGACACTTTGATGAAGCTAAAAAAATACTTGAAAAACTGAAGCCTGAACCAGGAGCTACATCCGGATTTGCCATTGCAGCATATGCCATGTGCGGCCACTTGGAAGAGGAAAGAGCGTGGATTAATAAAATAGAAAATGGGCTCTCTTCACCTGATACACCTGAGGTTGACTGGTATCGCCTTGGATGCGTATGGCTTATTACAGGCAATATTCCAAAAGCTGCAGAATGCGCCAGCAGAGCAATAGAGTTTCAACCCGAATTTGGCCCTGCACTGCTTCTGAAAGAGCAGTTGATGGAATTACAATCCGAACAAATTAAATCCGAAAGTCTTCAGGCATCACAAGCTGCTTCCAATGGAGACATGGCAACAGCTGTTAAGATCTTGAGTGAAACATTAACTAACATGCCGAGCGGAAAAACATCAGCAGTATTAACTCTTGAAGGTATGAAATATGTCTCAAATTTGCAATCCCCTCTCCGAATGTCAAAAGAAGCACAGCAATATTATCTTCGCGGACAGGCAATCCTGAAAAATGCGAAAACCCAACAGTCCATTAATGAGGCTCTCTGCCAATATCAATGGGCGCTGAGATACGCACCTTTATCGCCGGAAATCCACCTAAGTTTATCTTCTGTATATGCTACGCAAAAGCAATTTAAGAAATCTCTGTTTCATATTGAGGCTTACCTGAGTGCTTCTCAGTCTTCAGGGAACCTGGATGCCATTATTGAAAGGTACTATGAACTTCAATACCTAAATGATGATGTAATTCGTAAAATTAGTACCATTATTCCTGAAATTAATTGAAGCATGACAATATTATTAACGAATAAATCTATTTTTTACCCGATCAATGTCGATTAAATGTTTTTTAAACTGTTTTTTAGTATTATTGCTTCTCCCTGTGTCTGTCCATGCTGTTGGACAGGCTGAGTGGGAAGGACAAATAAACGACGCATTCAATCAGGCTCATAGATCAACACAAGGACTAAAGGGACAGCAAAGAGCTCAAGTCGAACGTTATCTAAACCAAGCCGAAAATCTCTGGAACCAGTCAAAAGGTATGCACTACATGCAGAACCAATACCAGCAGCAAAATCAGATGAATAAGATTTATATGCAGCAGCAAAACTCTAATTTGTTTATGCAGCAGCAATTTCTTAAAAATCAGTCGGCGCTAAAAAAATCCAGCACCTTGCAAACAATCAACCCTTTCGGAGATTACCTCTTCCATGGAGTTTCAATACGCCCGGAAGATGGCCGCCTTCACGGCCCTGGGACTATAGCCGATACACCAGCTCTTTCCGGACTTTTTAATAGCTCACAACAAATGCAAAACAGCGTTGGCATGAGAGTCTTAGATGAAACCAGACAACTTGAAAAAAGCCAAAATATTTCCTCTAACTCATCAGTATCTGCCGCTGCTCAGGCTTCTTCTATAAATGCTACAGGGCTGTGGGATAATCCTATTGCAAACAATACAAAGGGAACGTCACTATCTGCAAATCTTGACTCTTTTTCAAATGACCCGAATGTTGTTGACTTGTCAGATAAACAATCTCTCAACCCATCTTTGCTGCGCGCAGATGGTTCCAAGCAATTCGGAATTCCAATAACATCTGATGGGTTAAACTCTAACCCGTATTCAGAGATGAGCGAAGAAAGATTAAAAAAGAAAGAGGCTGCTCTCACAGAAGCATTACGGCAAACTCAGAAACTTACCACTGAAAATGCCAAAGGATTTGCTGACGTGGAAAATGACGCTGCGTCAGGAAAAGAGGATGCTACAAAAACTGCCTTGGATGCAGCTACTACATTTGCACTTGGAAGCAGCAGCTATGTAGCAGGAAATAATTCTGAAAGGCTTCTTAATAATGCTATCGACCTTTCTCCAGGCCAAACCAAGATAGATGCCATGAAACTTTCTGCTAATGCCATAACTCTCGAAAAAGATGTAGACTACGTATCCAAAACAAAAGATGTGGCGGATTTCACAGATCTCGCAAACCAGGGCGAGCTCGGTGAAGCCGTAGGACAGGGAGCCATGATGCTTGGCGATGCCTTGGTAAAATCTCCGACCCGTTTCAATCCTACTCCCCTTTCAGCAATTCCCGGCACAGTCAAACTCGGCATAGACACATCGTTAGTCTGGACAAATTATTATTTTGTCAATCAGGAATACAAAAGGCAAGAACAACTCTCACAGCAGCTTGAAGCTAATCGTTTGAAACTGACTAACCAATTAAATGAAATAAGAGAGGAATTAAATAAACGGAAATCTTCTGGCCTTCAGCATTAGATAAATTATTTAATTATTCTCACCTCAAAGGGCAGCCTTCCAAACAAACGGATTTGCGGCAAAATTCTTTCCCGAGCTGCACAAACAATGCGTGATATTCCTTAAACAACATCACGTCATTTGGAAGTTCTTTCATAAACATAGAACGCAGATTTTCATATTTAATATTCGGATCTATCGCATAATGCCTTGCCAAAATTCTTTTTGTGTATGCGTCTATCACAAAGCTCGGTATATCGAAGGCGTAAAGAAGGATTGAATCGGCAGTTTCAGGACCGATACCATTTATGGAAAGAAGTGAATTCCTGATAGTCTGGATATAAAAACTATCAGATGCACCAATGCTTACTTCATCAAATTTTTCTAACCACCAGTTAGCCAAACAGACAAGCTTCTTGTACTTCTGATTGTAATATCCTGAGGATTTTATTTTATTGCATATCGTTTCACTTCCCATTGAAAGTATTTTTTCGGGAGACATCAAGCAGCTGCGATTCAGATTGGTAATAGCTTTAACAACGTTTGTCCAGGAAGTATTTTGCGTCAGGATCGCTCCGACTGCGATTTCAAACCGCATTTTATTATTAGGCTCTCTTCCATGATAAGTAGGAATGGTTTCACCTTCCAGAGCGCTGGGCCACCATTTTTGTGCCCCAAACCTAAGATAGAGATTTTCATATATTGAAATCAGGTTGCCTTGCATAATTTTCAGGTTATCATAGAAATAGTTAAAATCTTTTATTACTATCGTTTATCATGATTATAAACCTAACAAAGAAAACCATAATCTCAAGCAGTCCAAACTTCAGACTGGTCAGAATTATGAGAGCTGGAATTGTGCCGAAAAACAGTCTTTTAGCATATGACTGCCTTGTTCTTCAAAACTGTAAAATAGCCTTGAATTTCTCAAAGCTAAATAAAATTGAGGTTCTTTTTGTTGATGCGTCTAATAGAGTCTGCAAAATATTATCAGGCGTTCCTAACACAACTTTTTTTCTTAGGGCTCCCAGATCTGTTTCAATCCTGATTTTACCAAAAGGGGCACTTGAATTAAACCTAACCGAAATAGGAGATATAATTGACCTTAGCGCTGAGCTTACTGCACAAACTAAGAAGAGTTTATCCTCCCTTTCAGATAGAATTGTTATTCCGGTTCCTGACGCAGCAATAATGAATTCTTACAAGGAATAAACAATTATGAGAATCGGACTCTTCGGAGGCACTTTCGATCCGATACACATCGGGCATTTAAGTTTAGCTAAAAGCCTGATAGATAAAAACTATCTTGACAGAATCATATTTATCCCGGCAGCAAAACCTCCGCACAAACCAGGCAGGCCTATTACAGATTTTTTTCATAGATACAAAATGGCCTCTCTGGCAGTCGAGGGAAATTCCTGTTTTTCTATTTCAGACATTGAACAGAAAAGGCTCCCCATGCTTTCGTACACATTCGATACAGTTAAAGAATTCAACAGGCTTTATCCTCAGGAAAAACTGTTCCTGATAATAGGTGAGGACAGTTTACTCCAAATTCACACATGGTATAAATCAAGAGAATTGATAAAAATATGCGAGGTTCTCACATATCCCAGGCCGCATGAAAACTCATCACTCGAAAAGCTCGAAGCATTCTGGAGCAAAACAGATGCAAAAAAACTCTTTGATTCTTTAGTAAATCTTGACATTTATGACGTTTCTTCTACTCAAATAAGAGATGCGTTGAAAAACGGACTAAATAGCAACAGAGTGCTGCACCATGCTGTCCTGAAATACATAAGAGAAAACAATCTCTACATCTGATTATTCTTCCTGAAAATATATCAAATGTCCACAGGTATCGCAGGTTACTGCAAGCCCTTTCTTTGCGTCATTAAGCGTTTGAGGGATGAGTTTGAGGTGACAATAACCGCATGTGTTATTATGAATTCTTGTAAGCGGCTCTCCATCTCTCTTTATTAGTCTGACATAAATAGGAAGGATTTCAGGATTTAGCTTTTCCAGCTTCTCAAGCATCGGTTTTCTTTTCCCAAGGGCAACATCTATTTCCGACTTTAGGTTTTTTTCAAGTTCTTCCAAATCCTTAACACTTGATTCAATTTCAAGTTGTATATTTTTAACTGCTTTTTCAGCCGCAGTCAGAAGTTTTTTATCTTCTTCCAACTGATCATAAACTTTGAGCTGTTTGGTTTCCATTCCACTGATGAAAGATTTTTGACTTGCCACTTCGTTAAGCATGATTTTGTACTCTTCGTTTTTCTTGATCATTACTGATTTCTTATTCAGATCATCAATTTTGGCATTAACATCGGTTATCTTCGCTTCTATGGTTTTTATCTCTTTTTCCGACTCTTTTACTTTTGCGCTAAGGACACTCAGCTTATCTTTTTCATTACCTAAAGAATTCAAAATTTCCTTTTTTTCATTTGGAATATTTTTCAACCTGGCATTCATTCTTTTTGTGCGCATATCAGCTGTTTGGATTTCCAGGACATCTTTGACCCATTGCTTCATCTTATTTCCTCAAGTTAAAATATATTTATAAAAGGTCTGGTTGCAATTCATTGCCTGATAACCTCTCAGGCGGAGTTAATCCCAGCAGTTTATATGTCTTATTTGTCGCTATCCTGCCTTGCCTTGTCCTCATGATATAGCCTTCCTGAATAAGAAAAGGTTCATAAACTTCTTCCAATGTTCCTACTTCTTCGCCAACCGTCACAGCAATATTTTTGACGCCGACCGCGATTCCATTGAATTTTTCTACCAAGGCATTCAATATCTTTTTATCCATTTCATCCAATCCGTTTTCGTCTATATCCAACATATCCAAAGCATCTGATGCTACTTTGGCTGTTATTTTGTTGTCAGCTCTCACCTGTGCGTAATCTCTAGCCCAGCGAAGCAGATTGTTTGCAATCCTTGGAGTTCCACGGCTCCTTTTTGCCAACTCGTATGCCCCGCCCTCATCAATCTCGATTTTAAGAATATTTGCAGAGCGTTTAACAATTTTCTTAAGGTCTTCAGGAGGGTAATAATCAAGAAGGCAGTCCAACTGGAATCTTGACCTTAAAGGCGAAGATAAAAGACCTTTTCTTGTAGTTGCTCCAATCAGAGTGAATTTTTTAAGATTCAGTCTGATAGAACGGGCACCGGCACCCTGATCAAGCATTATATCGATGAAATAATCCTCCATCGCGCTATAAAGATATTCTTCAACATTTGTCTGAAGCCGATGAATTTCGTCTATGAACAAAATATCTCCTTCCTGCAAAGAAGTCAGGAGTCCTGCTAGATCGCCAGGCTTCTCTATTACAGGGCCTGTAGAAGATTTGAGTTTTGCGCCTTTGGAATTGGCTATGATGTAAGCAAGTGTAGTCTTGCCCAATCCTGGCGGGCCTGATAGTATGATGTGCCCAAGCGGTTCATTGCGTTCTCTTGCAGCCTGAACAAAAAGTTCCAAACGCTCTTTAACTTTTCTCTGTCCCGGGAAATCACTAAAAAACTGTGGCCTTATCGTTTCATCAAAACTGACATCTTTTTTGTTTAACGTCGATGTAACAAATCTTTCCTCAGTCATCTTTATTCCCGAGTTAGTTTAACTTTTAAAAATAAATGATAGCATGATTTAACACCCAATTAAATGAAATTTTCCCAATAATATGATTCAAAATTACTCATAGGTACACATCTGTCTGCCTGAGTCCTTGAACTTATGAGTCACTTCTGCCATATTAAGCCATTAGTAATCTACTAATTTCAAACAAAGACGTATTTATGGAATCCAATTTTAATAGCATCCCGACTGTTGCAATAATCGGCAGGCCTAATGTCGGAAAATCTGCGCTTTTTAATGCGATAATCGGAAAGCGCATCTCCATCGTTCATGAAGAATCAGGAGTTACAAGGGACAGCATACTTTATCCTGTTAAATTCAAGAATCATTATTTTCAGCTTATTGACACAGGAGGGCTTGGACATGGAAAAATAATTCCAGCCAAGGGGGCCTCATTTTTTGATTCTGAAATAGCAAAACAGGTCGCTACTGCATTAGAATCGGCTGAAATTCTGCTTCTTGTAGTAGATGTGACTTCAGGGATAGTCACTCTTGATGAAGAAGTGGCAAATACTATTCGAAAATCAGGAAAAAGAATAATTCTGGTCGTAAATAAAGTAGATAATGTAAAACTTGAAAATTCCTTAAGCGATTTTGCAAAACTAGGTTTTCAGGAAATGTTTCCTGTATCATGTTTGCATAGAATCGGAATCGTCAACCTTGTTGAAACGCTCACAAAAAATATGCCTGTTACTGAATTCAAAGATGAGACAAGGCTCAAACTTGCAGTTATAGGAAGGCCCAACGTAGGCAAATCATCAATCGTTAATAAGTTGATCGGGGAAAGTAAGCTGATAGTCAGTGACTTGGCCGGCACGACACGTGATGCTGTTGATATGCCGTTTGATATAAAAATTGATGATGAAAATAAACTTCCTGCCACAATCATTGATACAGCCGGGCTAAGGAAGAAAGGCAAAGCAGACAGTGCTATAGAAATTTTCAGTATAATGCGGGCAAAAGAAGCTATTGAACGCTCAGACATTGTGCTTTTCGTGATAGAATCAGCAGAAATGGGCGCAACGTCTCAGGATGCAAATATCGGGAAAATAATCAATGACGCAGGTAAGGCATGCATAATAATTGCCAACAAATGGGATACATGTAGTGGATTAAAGCAATCAGAGATAAGGGAAGAAATCAAAAGAACTCTTCCTTTCATACCATTTGCCCCAATCATATTCACTTGTGCTGTCAGTGGCTATAATTTCAAGAGCATCCTTTCTGAAATCAAAGATGTTAGCGAGCAATTCAAGGTCAAAATACCAACATCGGCTCTTAATAAAGTCTTATCTGATATTCTTTCCCGCAATCCTCCTCCTTGCGTTAAATCCAGATTTTTTAAAATTTACTACGGAACTCAGGTAGCAAACAAACCACCGCTATTTTCCCTTTTTGTAAACGAACCGGCAATCTGTCCCCAGAATTATATCAACTACCTCAAAAATGGCTTAAGGAAAGCCTTTAACCTTAAAGGATTGCCAATCCACTTAAAACTAACGAAGCGTGTGTCGGAAGCAAAAGGAGCAAGGAAAAACAGCCGCAATAAGTATACAGCTAAGGATAAAACAAAAAACTAATCGCTTATTTTCTGTTTTTACGAGAGGTTGAAGCTAAAGCCTTTGCCATAGCATCCATTTCTTGAAGCACCACTCCTGTGCCGTTTGCTACTGCCTGGAGAGGATTATCAGAAACAAAAACAGGAAGTCCTGTTTCTTCTGATACCAACTTGTCAATATCTTTAAGAAGAGCCCCGCCGCCGGCAAGCATTATGCCCCTATCGATAAGGTCTGCCGCAAGTTCCGGAGGGCAATGCTCTAGGGTTGATCTGATAGATTCTACAATGTTGGTAAGCGGTTCCTGCAAAGTCAGCCTTATTTCTTCGCCTGTAATCAAAATTGTTTTGGGCAATCCGGAAATCAAATCCCGCCCTTTCACTTCAAGCGTAGCCTCATCGTTATGAGGCGTGGCGGAACCAATCCTGATTTTAATTTGTTCAGCTGTTCTTTCTCCGATTAGGAGATTGTGAGTTCTCTTCATGTGCTGAACTATACACTGATCCATTTGGTCGCCTGCTACGCGCAGACTTCTTGCCTCTACAATGCCTGAAAGCGAAACCACGGCAACTTCAGTCGTGCCTCCCCCGATGTCAACAATCATGCTTCCTGATGGTTCCATCACTGGAAGACCTACACCTATTGCAGCTGCCATCGGCTCTTCAATCAGATATATTTCCCCAGCTCCGGCTCTTTGTGCGCTATCTTTAACGGCTCTTGTTTCTACTTCGGTAATTCCGGAAGGGACAGCTATTAAAACTCTGGGATGAAGAAATCTTCTTCTCTGATGAACCTTTTTTAGCGCTTTTTGAATAAAATAGCGAAGCATTTCTTCAGTAATATCAAAGTCAGCTATGACACCATCTCTCATTGGTCTGATGGCTTTGATGTGCCCAGGAGTTCTTCCAAGCATTCTTGCAGCTTCCGCGCCAACAGCCACAACTTCTCGTCTTTCCCCATCTGCGACAGCTACTACTGAAGGTTCGTTAAGGAGAATTCCATGGTCTCTTACGTAAACAAGGCAGTTTGCAGTACCGAGGTCAATGCCAATGTCTGTAGCAAAAAATTTGGCCAATTTCTGATATAACATATTTCCTCTCAATCTTTGATTGCATTACAAGTTAAAGCGCAGAAATTCTATCACTACGCAAATAATCAATTATTTATAAATACAAATTTACTAGAAAATTTTTAAAAATCTATACGCTATATCACATTTATGGAAATTATGCCAAATTTAAGTTTTATGAAAAGGCAATAGTGCTATATTACGCATCTTTATTCATTTTTAAGGAACTTCATTTTAGGAATAGCCGTGAAAAAAGTAAAAGTTGGAATAATTGGGTTCGGTACAGTTGGCACTGGCGTAGTCTCATGCCTGATACAAAACAGTGCTATAATAAAATCAAGAATAGGCATTGACTTGGTCTTGTACAAAATAGCAGACATTGATATCGAAAGGCCCAGAGGACTGGTAGTTGATAAGAATATTTTGACTACCGATGCATATTCGTTGATAAATGAAGTTGATATCGTAGTCGAGCTTGTTGGAGGAACAACTATAGCTAAGGATTTTGTGCTAAAAGCTCTATCTTTGGGAAAAAGCGTTGTGACAGCCAATAAAGCTTTGTTAGCAAAATACGGCAATGAAATTTTTGCCGCAGCCGAAAAATCTGGGGCTGACATATATTACGAAGCTTCTGTGGCAGGCGGAATTCCGATAATTAAGAGCTTGAAGGAAGGTCTTGCTGGAAACACGATAGAAAAAATCTACGGCATTTTGAATGGAACATGTAATTACATTCTGACACAAATGAGCCACAACAACCTGTCCTTTGAAACTGCTTTGGCTAATGCGCAGGAATTCGGATATGCTGAAGCAGATCCATCACTTGATATTGACGGCTATGACACTGCCCATAAAACCTCAATCCTTGCTTCATTGGCTTTTGGTGACTGGATAAATCTTTCATCAGTTTATGTTGAGGGAATAAGGCACATTAGCTTGGAAGATATTAACTACGCTAAAGAGCTAGGTTACACTATTAAACTCTTGGGAATTACCAAAAAAATCAACGACGATATTCAGGTCAGAGTCCATCCTACAATGATTCCCAACAGTGCCATAATGGCAAGTATAGATGATGTTAATAACGGCGTTTTCATTGAAGGATATCCTGTTGGAGGCACTCTCTTTTACGGCAGAGGCGCAGGAATGGCGGCTACTTCAAGCGCAGTCGTAGCAGATATTGTAGACGTAGCGCGAAATCTAAAACACTCTTCATCAAGAAGAGTTCCAAGTTTTACCGTCGATAAACATTACGGCAATTTTACCCCTATGCCTGACATCGGTTCCCGTTATTACATTAAAATCAAAGTAACAGACAAACCAGGAGTAATAGCAAAAATAGCCACCATTTTAGGAGATGAGAACATAAGCATTTCGTCAATGCTGCAAAAAGAAGTTTCCGAAATTTCACGACCTGTTCCAATAGTAATAGTTACCCATTTTACTTACGAAAAAAATATGACTGCAGCATTAAATAAAATTCAGAATCTTCCTATAGTACATGAAAGAATTAATTTGATAAGAATTGAGGATATCTAATTTATGAGAGGAAAACACACTGTTGAAAAAATAGGTGGGACTTCGATGTCCCGTTTCGGAGAAGTCCTGCAAAATATCATTATTGGGAAACGCAATAATAATGAGGTTTATAATAGAATATTCATCGTTTCAGCATATGGCGGAATAACCAATATGCTTCTTGAACATAAAAAGTCTGGAGCCAACGGTGTTTATTCTTACTTTGCAGCGTGTGACGACAGATGGGAAAATGCTCTCGATGAAGTAAAATCCAAGATGATTGAGTTTAATGCTTCCTTTGAAAACATCGGACTTGATTTAAATAAAGCTAACGATTTCATAATGGAGAGAATAGAAGGAATTAGGAATTGTCTAAGAGACTTAGTAAGAGTCAGATCCTACGGGCATCTTCCGGCAAAAAGCTATCTGCCTCCAAGTCGAGAATTTTTGAGCGCCGTAGGAGAAGCTCACAGCGCTTACAATTCAACGCTCATTTTGCAGGCAAATGGAATTAATGCTGTATTTGTAGATCTCACCGGTTGGAAAGAAACACAGTCTCTTCCTTTGAATGACACTATCAAAAAAGCTTTTGAAACCATTGATGTGGAAAAAGAACTCCCAATAGTTACCGGTTACGCAAAATGCTCAGAAGGCATGATGACTCATTTTGACAGGGGTTACAGTGAAATTACTTTCAGCAAAACCGCTGTTGTTACTGATGCCAAAGAAGGAATCATACACAAGGAATTTCACCTCTGTACTGGTGACCCCAATTTAATTGGAGCCTCCAAAGTCAGAGTTATCGGCAATACCAATTTCGACATTGCCGATCAGCTTGCTGATATGGACATGGAAGCAATCCATTCTTCAGCTTCTAAGGAAATGGAACTCAAGGATATTCCAATAAGAGTTAAAAATGCTTTTGATCCTGAACATATAGGAACTCTTATAAGCAGGGATTTTGTTTCTCCTGTCCCGAAAGTTGATATGATATGCGGAAGAGACGATATTTTGGCTATAGAAGTTTTCGATTCAACTATGGTTGGAGAACCAGGTTATGATTACAATCTTGTAAAAGCATTTGCTGAAAACGATATTAGTTACATAGCCAAAAACACAAATGCCAATACAATCACTCACTATATAGGCGAAAAAGAAAAAGGCGTTGACAAAGTAATCAGCGAAATTAAATTGAATTTCCCGAAAGCTATTGTTACAGCCCATAAAGTTGCAATTGTTTCCGTGATGAGTACCAACATGGCTTTCCCAGGATTCATGGCAAAAGCTACGGCAGCACTGGCTGAAGCTAATATAAATATTCTTGCAGTTGACCAGTGCCTGCGACAGGTTAATATGCAGTTTTTAGTTAAACGTGATAAATTCAAGGAAGCTCAAATTGCCCTTCATAAAAGGCTGGTAGAAGATTTAGAATAGGCATTGAACATAATGAATACCCATCTCAAAATACATGTAGCAGGGCACAACGGATTGGTTGGAAGTGCGATTATAAGAGCACTCACTGCCAAAGGCTATTCTAATATTTTAACAAGAGATTTTTCAGAACTTGATTTATGCGACAACAATAAAGTCTTTGAGTTTTTCAATCAGGAAAAACCTGACTGGGTTTTTCTTGCAGCAGCCAAAGTGGGTGGTATTTATGCAAACAGTACTTATCCAGTTGACTTTATCCTGGACAATTTGAAAATTCAGAATAATATTATAGAGGCTTCTTATCTAAACAAAGTGAGCAAACTTCTTTTCCTTGGATCTAGCTGCATATACCCGAAATTGGCGCCTCAGCCACTTAAAGAAGAATACCTGCTGTCGTCTGCTCTTGAACCGACTAATGAACCGTACGCAATCGCAAAAATAGCCGGAATAAAACTCTGTTCTGCAATGAACAAACAACACGGTACCAATTTTATATCTGCTATGCCTACAAATCTTTACGGAATCAATGACAATTACCATATGGAAAATGCTCATGTCATTCCGATGCTCATGAGACGGTTTCATGAAGCAAAACTAGCCAATGCTCCGCAAGTTACCGTATGGGGAACAGGCACTCCCAAAAGAGAGTTTTTGTTTTCTGACGACTTGGCGGAGGCCCTCATATTCCTGATGGAGAATTACAATGCCGTTGATATCGGAGAACTCATCAACATCGGCTCCGGAAAAGAAAATACCATAAGAGAGATTGCATTTCTCATTAAAGAAGCCGTGGGATATAAAGGCGAACTCATTTTCGACACATCCAAACCAGACGGCACTCCTAGAAAGTTGTTGGATGTTTCCAAGCTTTCCCGACTGGGTTGGCAATACAAAACCGAACTAGCCGCAGGCCTTAAACTCGCCTACAACGACTTTCTTACGAATAAAACAATCCGACTTTAAAAGGCCTCATTTTTTAGAGTAAAAAGCCTTAAGAAATAAACCGAATCTGTACTTCCATGCGCGTTCGTCATGAGTAGCTATTTCGTCATAAAAAGAATGAATATTCTTGCCTTCCTTATACCCGTACTTGTCTTTCAGCATTCTTGCTACCATCGGAGCAGTTTTGGCTAGCAAACCTTCCTGTCCGCCCCAATCTATCCAATAAGAAGGCTTTTTCTTTGCAGTTCTCAAACTTTCCTCAACTTCTCTGAGAAACTCGGTGTTCTTTTCTGAAATGCCAACTTCATCAAACGAAATTACAGAAGTAAAAGAGGGAGACATTATTCCGCCAATGCCAAATTTTTCAGGATATTTTGCCGCTACATAAAGCGCTACAATACCACCGAATGAGGATCCCACTATGGCCGTTTTGTCGGCTGAACTATCAACAGAGTAGTTTTTATCTATGAATGGTTTTAAAATATTTGCCAGGTAACTGCCATAAACATCCAACCTTCCTTCCTGCAGCCCCATATCCTTTGCAAAAGAACTTTCCTTAGGTAAATATTCTCTGTTTCTATCGACAGGATAAACAGCTACGATAACAACTTTCTCTACTTCTCCTTTTCTGGAAAGATCTTCAAGAGTAGCATCTACATCCCACGACCAAGGGCTGAGGCCACCACTGTGAAATACAGTTTGCCCATCATTCATGTAAATAACAGGGTATCTATGTTTAGAAGTTTCATACTCGGAAGGAAGAAAAACCTGAATTTTTCTAGTATCGCCATTCAAAGAAAAAGCATCATAAGTATGAAAATATCCATATTCCAAAGATTTCCTATGACAGTAAGCTGATTGTCCGCCAATAGAAATTTTTACATTCATAATAAGACCTCTTATATTTATTGAAATAACTATTTTTTACAACAAGGGTTGAATATGAGGCACAATAAGGGAAAGTTTATCTCGAACGAAATGAAATATCAACTCAACTTTAGGAATCACTAATGGGCTATTTTCTCGTAGCTATTTCCCTTCCGTTAGGGATGGTTTTAGGGTTTTTAATATCAAATATTATCTCTCGCTCTAAAATGAAAGCCACAGAACTTGAAATCTCTTCGCTCTATAAAAGTAATATCGCTGTCCTTGAGGAAAAACTCCGAGGTGAAAAAAACCTTTCAGAGGAAAAACTTAAAACTCTCGCTCAGGCGAAAGAAAACCTGACAAAAGAATTTGAAAATATTTCAAATCGAATATTTGAAGAAAAAGGCATGATAATCGCAGAGCAAAACAAGGAGAAAATCTCAAACATTGTTACTCCCTTAAAAGACGAAATAGAAAAATTCAGAATCAAAATAACCTCAGACGGAGCGTCTTTGAAAACTGAACTTAATATGTTAAAAGAACTCAATACGACTCTGTCAACTGATGCAAAAAACCTGACAAATGCATTAAAAGGAAGCACAAAAAACCAAGGAACCTGGGGGGAACTGATTCTGGAGAGGGCTTTGGAATATTCCGGGTTGAAAAAAGGAATAGAATATGAAGTGCAGGCCAGTTCAAGAGATGATGAAGGTAAAATTAAGAGGCCTGATGCAATAGTTCATTTACCGGACAATAAAGACATCATAATAGATTCAAAAGTATCACTTCTTTCTTACGAACAGTACGTTTCCGCAACTGATTCGGACTTGAAAGCGTCAGCCCTAAATAGCTTCAAACTCAGTATCTCAAACCACATTAAGAATCTAAATACAAAAGAATATTCCGATTTGCCTGGAATAAAAACAATAGATCATGTCTTAATGTTCATCCCTATAGAAAGCGCACTTCTTCTTGCTATAGAAAATGACTCTCAATTAATCACTAACGCTCTTCAGAAAAAAATAATACTTGTTTCGCCTACTACTCTTATTCTTGCCCTGAAGATTATCAACACAATCTGGCGCTACGAATACCAAAACAGAAATTCAGAACAAATCGCCGAAGAAGCCGGGAAAATATATAATAAACTCTATGATTTTACTGAAAGTTTTCTAAGCATAGAAAACGCTATTAAGTCAGCAGAAAGCCATTTCCATAGTGCGCTCAACCATCTGTCGACAGGCAAAGGAAACCTCTTTGCAAGATCAGAGAAGCTAAAAAAACTCGGCATTAAAACCAAAGCGAATAAGGATATGGCTTCACTTCCCCAAAAGCTCGACAGCAAAGAAATAGTAGACCGTGCAATAAAACTAGATTGCGAAGACCCAACACAGAAAATTAGTATTTGAGAGGGATTCCGCTTCCCATTCTGAGCTCAGCCGAAGATGGTCTGTTCTGAGGCAAAGGGCTTATCCCATCATCTTCCTGAGGATTTTGACATCCTGAACAAATTGCTATAATAGTCACGGATAATGCAAATATAATCTTTTTCATAGTTCTTTTAATATTTGTTATTTTTTACTATTTAATTTTTACTGCCCTGGATTGTCAAAAAAAACTGAATCTCCTTTGGCTACCTCACCATTTGCAGGAAATATAACATTAGCTACTGAATATTTAGCATAAACATTAACTATTTTGGCCTTTGCAATATACTGATCACCTCTGGAAATATAGAGCTCTTGCCCCAATGGCGCAGGAACAGTAACTTCTTTGAAAACACCATCAATTTCTACATTCAATTTTGTGTCTGCACCAAAGTCTAAAATAACAAAGCCCCATTTAGAATTGTATTCAACTACTTTCCCTCTAAGCTTATAATAGTATTCAGGAAATACAGTGCGCACCTCATTTTGGACTAAAGGTTGAGGCGTCGATGTATTGGATTGAACTTCTTCGTCATTTTCGTCATTTTCGTCATCAAAGCCATCAGATGAAGGCACATTGGATTTTAATGCTTCATAGTCGCTTTTAATACGCTCCAATTCTTTGCGCTGTTCATTAAATAGCCTTTTAATTTCATCTTCGCTGCCTGATGTGTTTTTGATAGTATTTTTCAGTTCTGTTATAGCCTTGTCTTTTTTAGAAATTTCATCCGTTAATTCCGAAAGATGCTGTTTCTCTTTGTCCACATTGTTAATTAATGATTTCAGAAAGGCAGGATCCACATAAAATCTAGCTTCAGAAATAAATTCATTCTTATCAGGGATATTTTGTTGCAATGCCTCAGAAATATTAACAATGAACGTCGCAAGAACATTATTAACATCCATAGATTTTTTTATCATGTCGTAAACTAGTTTGGAAGACTGTTCATACGAATTGAAGTTAGCAAATTGTGCTTCGCTTTTTCGTGTCGCCTCATCCAATAAGGATGAAATTGAGCTTAGTGTCTTCGCAAGAGCGTCTCTTTCCTTAGTAAGTTCCGTCGCTTGTTTTGTAAGGACAGGCAAAGAATTCTGAAATGTGTCTTCATTGATAAGCGATTCCACTGATAAATTTTTTGCATATGCGGTCCCGCTATTTTTATCCATAACTATTGATGTCCTGTTTATTGATTCAGCCATCAGTTCCTTGTCTTTGCGAAGAGCCGCCGTTTTATCATTGAGCAACAACAAAAGGACAAAGTTAATAAGCAAGCCTAAAATAACTAAGCCCAAAACAACTTTAAATATCCAAGAATAGCCCCCTTTTTTAGGATGTAATTCTATTCTTTGCATTCGATCAGATTTTTTCCAAAAAGCCAACTTCATATTAATTTTAAAAAAGCTAGTAACTGTAAGAATTTAGAAATTTTGTATATCATTTTATTATGACAATATCCAAAGGGCAATACTCTATAACAGATTAAACTGAGCAAAATGTTTGAAAAAAATCTATACATACCTCCTATGTTTGAAAAAAATCAGATATATTGTTAGAATTCATAGATTACAAAAAACTTATTCCAAGTGATTTTATGGCCTTTGTATTAAAAGTAATTACTGATGAAGAAGAGAACTATACGCCCCCAATGGTGTTTAGGAGCAAAATCAAAGTCGGGTCCGCTTCAGACTGCGAAATAAAAATCACTTCACACGAAATACTCCCTCTTCACTGCGAAATATACCCTTATGCAAATGAGCACAGGATTGTAGGTATTCACGCAGCTCCGATTTTGATCAACAACAAAGATGTTGACAAATGGCCTGCTGTTTTATGCGATGGAGACATAATTTCTTTTGCTGATATAAAATATAAATTCCACATACTGCATGATGCAATGCGAAGAAGTTGGAAAGCAAGTTTTTCTTCAATAGCAGCTTTGTTTTTGTTGGCTCTGCTCGTCGTGTTTGAATTGGTCATTATGATATGGCTCCCATATAATCTAAAACATCAGAAAGAAGCTTCTTTGGCATCCATGAGACAAGATACATTTCTGTATATAGACAACATCAGGAATAAGACAAGAAACTTAGAAGCAAACAATCCTGAAAACAAGAGCGTAAAGAACCTCCTTATAGGAACAGAAAACGATATTGCAGTATATATCAGGAAATACCGTGATTCAATGGGCTGGGATGAGACAAGAATGGTCTACAGGGATCTTCATTCTCTTGGCAATATAGTAGATAGTTGGGAAACCCTGAAAAGTATTTATACTGTAAAATTGAAGCTTAATCCCAATATTTTTATAAATAATCTTGTTAATCAACTTGAAGCAGAAACTTCTTTAGACACGGGAAGGAGATTGTAATGGATAGCAATTCTTTAAAATCGATCTTTAAATCGATGACAGGTAAAAAAGTGGCTGTCGTCGGCGACCTTATGCTGGATTCTTACATCTGGGGAAAAGTTACAAGGATTTCTCCTGAAGCACCTGTCCCTGTAGTTCATGTCAAAAAAAAGACTTATGGCCTTGGCGGAGCGGCAAATGTAATGAGAAACATTGTTTCTCTCGAAGGAGAAGCCATAGCTTTCGGGATTCTAGGAACACAAGCTAATGGAGCTCAGCTTCTTGAACTTATTAAGGATAGTAAAATAAACAGTGATTTTATTACAATAGACAAAAATTACCTTACAATAGAGAAACAAAGGATTCTTGCTGAGTCACAACAACTTGCAAGAGTAGACTATGAAGATAAAGAAACCATTCCTCACTACCTTCATGACTATATTACAACTAAAATTATCGAATTGATGAAAACAGGGAAAATTGATGCAGTCATATTCGAAGATTATGCCAAAGGGCTCATTACATCAGAAATGATGACTGAAATTCTATACGTCGCAAACAAAAAAGGAATTGTGACTTCTTTAGACCCGCACCCAAGCAGAAGACTAAAGTTTAAGGGCATAACTCTTGCTACTCCAAACCAAACTGAGGCGTTTGCATTGGCAGGCGTTTACAATAAAGAACTTACCAATCCGCCTACCAGCGATCCAGCACTGAAAGAAGTAGCTGAAATCCTGAAGGATGAATGGGAAGTTGAACAACTCCTTGTCACTTTGGGATCAAAAGGGATGGCCCTTTATGAAAACAACAAACAACCTATCCATATACCAACTAAAGCCAAAGAGGTGTTTGATGTTACTGGTGCAGGAGATACAGTCATAGCTGCTTATACTCTGGCGCTACTCGGTGGAGCTTCAGGGCATCAGGCTGCTGAGATATCCAACCACGCTGCAGGAATTGTCGTAGGAAGAATAGGTACTTCTTCTGTTACTCAGGAAGAGTTGCTCAAAGAATTTCAGAATTAATAATAATTCTATGAAAACTCATATAGTTCAGGTAATAACCGAACTTGAGCCAGCCGGAGCCGAAAGGATTCTTGCCAATTTAAGTATAGAACTGAAAAAAAGAGGCTTTGGAGTTACTGTCATTTCAGTGCAAGGGCCCCCTTCTGTAAAAACAATATCTAATGAACTCAAGGACAACGGCATAGAAGTTTTTTATCTTAATACGACAAAGAAAACTCTTTGGCGAGTATTTGGACTTAATAAGTTTATAAAAAAAATAAGAGAGAAATATATTGATTCCAGGTTGATCGTTCACTCCCACCTTATGCACGCAAACCTCGCATGCCGTTTTGCAAAACTCTTAGGAGAGAAATTTCTGCTTATCAACACAATTCATATCGCCGAAAGAAGGCAAAACCAGAAAATGATATTTCTTCTTGACAAACTCACATTTAAACTGTGTGATATTTATACTGCAGTGTCACAAGCCGCAGCCAAGTGGCATGCAGAAAAACTCAAACAAAGCGCTGGGCTGATAAGCGTAGTGCATAATGGTATCAAATTGCCTGCCTCTATTACGGATGACAACAAAAAACAACTCATTTCCGAATGGAATTTTAACGCTTGCAATAAGATTATCGGTTCAATAGGAAGGCTGGACTGGCAAAAGGGCTATGATGTTTTTTTTAGTTTTCTTTCTGAATTGTCAAAGTCTATTCCGGGGGGAGAAACCTGGGGAATTGTCATACTTGGAGAAGGACGACAGAGGCCGGAACTTGAAACCCCAGCAAATACCGCTCCTAAAAACATCAAGGTATTATTGCCAGGATACAGGAAGGATGCCGCAGAATGTATTGGAGCTTTTGACCTTTTCGTAATGCCTTCCCGATATGAGGGCTTTGGTTTAGTCTTGCTTGAAGCCATGGCTCATGGAATCCCTATTTTAACGAGCAATGCTGACTCTCTCCCCGAACTTTTGAAAAATTACCCCAATGGGAAATATATCGATTTTAATAATTCTACAGAAACCATTGAAAACATACTAGAATACATTAATAGGCCTGCGATTATATTTGATAATATGGATGATTTCACTGTCGAAAAAATGGCTGATAGTTATATCAAACTGTACGGCGTATGAAAACTCTTTGCTGAAGTTTCAACGGGCGCTTAAGTCCTTTATTTTATCCCTTAGCAGCGCAGCACGTTCGAATTCAAGGGATTCAGCAGCCTGCAGCATTTCATCTCTAAGGAGTTCTATCATGTCTTCAGGGTTTACTTCATCTAACATTACGTCATTTTTGAATCGCTGTTTTTTCTTGTTCCCTTCCGAGTATTTAATATCATCCCTGAGTTCTTTAATAATTGTTTTTGGGATTATGTTATGAAGTTTGTTGTACTCCATCTGCGCATTTCTTCTTCTCTCAGTAGTACGTATCAAGCATTTGATGGCAGGTGTGATTTTATCCGCATAGACAATTACCTGTCCGCCGACATTTCTTGCCGCCCTTCCTGCGACCTGCATAAGGGATCTTTCCGAACGCAAGAAGCCCTCCTTGTCTGCGTCAAGAATAGCCACCAACGAAACCTCAGGAAGGTCTAACCCTTCCCTTAACAGATTAACTCCTATCAGGCAGTCAAATTCAGATTTACGCAGCGCATTGAGTATTTCAACTCTTTTGATCGCATCCAATTCTGAATGCAGATACTTTGCTCTTATTCCCAAGTCGCTAAGATAGTCTGCTAACTTTTCAGAGCTTGCTTTTGTAAGGGTGGTAACAAGAGTCCTTTCGTCCCTAAGCGCCCTTGCTTTTACTTCTGCAATTACATCGTCTATCTGTCCTTCAAGAGGACGCATTATAACCTCAGGGTCAAGCAAACCTGTAGGGCGAACGAGTTGTTCGACCAACAATGAGGACCTTTCAACTTCGTAATCGCCAGGCGTTGCTGAAACATATATTGCATTTGTTATCAGATTGTTGAACTCTTCAAAATTCAATGGCCTGTTATCTAAAGCAGATGGCAGCCTGAACCCAAAATCGACCAGAGTTTGTTTTCTGCTTTTATCGGCATTGTACATAGCCCTCAATTGAGGAATCGTCGCATGAGATTCGTCTATTATAAGAAGATACTCTTTTCCCATGTAGTCCAAAAGACAATACGGCCTCGAACCCGGAGCCCTTCCGGCAAGATGCCTTGAATAATTTTCTATTCCGCTGCAATAGCCGATTTCTTTCATCATTTCCAGATCATAACGGGTTCTTTCATAAATTCTCTGGGCTTCAATAAGTTTATTTCTGGCTTCAAAAAATTTAACCTGTTCCCGCATTTCTTCCAAAATCCGTTCTTCCGCTGAAAATATACGTTCTTTCGGAAGCACAAAATGTTTAACAGGCGGGACTATTACATATTCTATTTCTGTTAGTTTTTTATAAGTAAGAGAATTGAGAACCGAACACTTTTCTATTTCATCGCCAAAGTATTCGATTCTAATGATTTCGTCATTGTGGGGAGTGTGAATGTCTACTACTTCGCCTTTGGCTCTAAACTGCCCTTTTCCGGGAAGCATATCATTTCTTTCGTACTGAATATTCACAAGCCTGTCCAAAAGTTCTTTGCGGGGAATATTCTTTTTTTTGTCAATTTCAATACTCATTATTTTGAAATCCTCAGGCGAACCCAAACCATATATACAAGAAACGCTTGCGACTATCAATACGTCTTTTCTGGTCATCAGCGACGCTGTGGCAGATAGCCTTAATCTCTCAATTTCTTCGTTGACGCTGGAATCCTTAGCTATGTAAGTGTCTGTCTGAGGAATGTACGATTCAGGAAGATAATAGTCGTAGTAACTTACGAAGTACTCGACAGCATTCTCAGGAAAGAATGCTTTAAATTCACTAAATAATTGAGCCGCAAGTGTTTTGTTATGCGAAATAACAACGGTAGGTTTCTGGATTTTCTCTATTATATTTGCCATTGTAAATGTCTTTCCTGACCCGGTAACGCCCAGAAGGGTCTGCTCTTTAAGGCCGCTATTCAATCCGCCTATGAGTTTACCTATTGCTTCTTTCTGATCTCCTGCCGGACTGAAAGTTGATACAAGTTTAAACATACATCTGTTTATGGTTGGTTATTGGTAACTGGCTAAAAAGAAAATATCTTACACTTCTCTAGAGTTCAAATTTTAAGCTATAATTGGAGCGATCGGAAAATAATAATAGGATTCTCCAGCCGAAATAAGTATTTTTGAGTGCAATATTGAGTGCAATTTCTAAAAAACAGGAAAAAATCGGCGTTGCGTTTGTTCTTTCAAGCGCAGCAATGTGGGGAATTTTTCCTATTCTGGTCAATCGCGGTACACAACATATTCATCCAATAATGTTTGCTGCATTTACTACCCTGCTTGCCGCCTGCGGTTCGTTTATTTATGCTTTATTCAGAGGAGAACTACACGAACTGACAAAGAAAGAATCCTATTCTTCGTTAATAATGATTACCCTTTGCATCGTCATTATTCCTTACATTCTCTTTTTCACAGGTTCAAGGATGACAAACGGCCTTAATTCATCAATGCTGCTCATGTCCGAGATTATTTTTACCCTTATTGTCACTTCAATAATTGGGGAAAAAACAACAATTGAGAAACTCATCGGAGCGTTAGGAATCCTGATAGGAGCTGGATTCATGCTATACAAAGGATCATTCTCCCTTAATATTGGAGACTTGCTCATTATTGTTAGCACAATTACTTATCCCATCGGTAATTTTTATACAAAAAAAGCTATGAATGTTGTATCGCCTTCAATTATTCTTTTTGTTCGTTTTGCATTGGGCGGTGCTGTTATATTCATCTTGGCATTATTCATCAGTCCTGTTGCAAACCTTTCAAATGTTATCGAAAATAACTGGGGACTTATTTTATTTACAGGGTTAATTCTTTTAGGGATAGGAAAAGTTGCCTGGTATGAGGGACTGAGACGGCTCGATATATCCAAGGCAATATCTCTCGGGATGACATTTCCGTTTTTTAGCCTTCTGATCCTGATATGCTATTTTAAAGAGACGCCTTCTTTTAATCAGTGCATGGGTACTTTGATAATGTTGGCCGGCACCTATTTTTCGGCAAAAAGGCATTCAGTAGATCCATCTCTGACCAAATACGCACCAACCACAGAAGATTAAGCGTAAAATGGAAAATCGCGAAATAACTTATAGAACTGTTCTTCCAAAAGATATATCCATTATCATGCAAATTGAACGTTCCACTTTTTCGAACTTTATTTGCGAAGACGAAAGCGTATTTCTGGAAAGGATAAAAATTTTTCCTGAAGGTTTCATATTATTAGAGGTTAAAGGAATCCCCATAGGATACATCTGCTCTGAAATCTGGAATAGGTCGGATGTAATTGACAAAAAACAGTTTGAACTTGGGCATTCTATCGGGAAACAACATATTTCCAAAGGTAATGAACTATATATCTCTTCAATGGGCATCATGCCTGAACATCAGGGGAAAGGCTTTGGAAAACGACTGTTTGAAGATTTCCTCAAGTATATAGCAGATAAATTCAACCACATCGGATCTATTATTCTGGTTGTTTCTGAAAATTGGACTACAGCAAGAAAAATATATGTCTCCAATGAATTCAAAGAAATAAAAGTATTAAAAGGATTTTTTCCTTGCACTAGTAGTGACCATTATCTCAAAAATGGAATCGTAATGAGAAAAAAATTTTGCAAAAATCCCCGGATATAATATAATGCAGGAATATCCCTTAAATTTAATTGAGCAAGAAGGTAAAAAAATGAAAATATCAATTATTTGCTTATTATTGTTTTCTGCCGCCCTTATAACTTATGGAGACTCACAGGCAACTACTCCTGCCGCAACTGATCCTACGGTTCAAACCACGAATCAAACTACTCCTGTTATATCTAACTTAACGCAAACAATGCAAGGCCCTATTGATTTGAACAACCAACAAACTATGGATGCTCTTACAAATGATCCTATGTTAAAAGGCAATCCAATGCTGACCAACGACAATAACGCTGGAACATTAAGCGGTTCTGCCGATGCAAAAATTATCAATGCTGATGGAGCTTTTTGGAATGACATTAACCAGCAAGTTAACAATGACATAGATTCTTCCAGTAACTTTATAGCTTCCGGCAACAATCCAGATAGTGCAGCCGCTTCAGCTATCTCCAATGAATTGCATTATCAAGAGGTACAATAGTTTTAATCGACTCCTCAATAGACTGAAAATACATTGTCGCGTCAAGGCTCAAAGAGTTTGTCGATAGATAATTGAAGATGCTCCCCCCGCATTAGATATGTTCGGGCTTTTTCAGCCATGTTGCAAATTCTAGGCTTTTTTACATAGCATGAATTTGCAATTAAAAATAAGAACACTAGATTTATAACTCTTCCAAATAGTGGCGGCTTAGCTCAGCTGGTTAGAGCGTCGGAATCATAATCCGCAGGTCGTAGGTTCGAATCCCACAGCCGCTACCATTTTTTTGAATTTGTATTCTGCCTAATGTATTATTTTTATCTTCTAAAAAGCCAAAAGACCGGAAAACTTTATAAAGGGCATTGTGAAAATATACCATCACGACTTGCTCAGCATAATTCAGGGAAAACAAAATCGACGTCTCATGGAATTCCATGGAGTATCATTTATACCGAAGAATATCAAAGCAGGGCTGAAGCAATCGAAAAAGAAAAATATTATAAAACACTTAAAGGAGCAAAAGAGCTTCTAAGAAAATTAAGCAGGTCGTAGGTTCGCCTGCCCGAGCCGGAACGAGTCCGCCTCGTGACGGCCAGGGAATCCCACAGCCGCTACCATTTTTTAACCCTAAATCATACCGATTCAACACAGTTCCGCACAACCTGCCAAAAACTGCAAAAACATGCTTTTTAGGATTAAAATTACGGCATATTTACGGCAAAGTTTAGTATTCTTATTTTTAAGAAATCGAATCCGCAAACTAATAGAGAATTTCAAAATATCGACAAGCTTTATATTTTTAAGCATTTCTCAAACATCTCAGACAAGGTTATCACTTAGGAACAACGCTATTGCATTTTATAACAGTGATCCATAGTTGACTATGGATCACTGTCTAAATGCGTTAAATTAACATTTAAAGAAAGATGTAAGAATAAACTCAAATAATCACTATTTGTTCTTAGCCGTCCTGATAATAACAACAGCGATATAACAAAAGAGTTTAAGCTCAATAGCCTATCTGTATATCTATATTGCCTCCCTGTTTTTAGCTCATCTTCAGGCAAAGAAACCCTTGATTACCATAGGGTTTTTCTGGTTATTTCAGCTTCATGTTAAAACTTGAAATATTTCACAGAAAGAATAATAAGATTCAAAACAAGCGTATTACCGTATGTAAGCGTATGTAGAAGCTTCATCAGAAGCGAAAAAGCTATGGCTAAACTCATGTCTCTTGTACGATCGTGCAGGGCGCAGCATAAACTACTCCACTACTCTCTAATATTAGAATAGAAAATTTTATGAGTGATGAGAATAGAATGGGCAGATTTTACAGAAAAAGGGTGATGTAAGGATAATTGCAAGTCTATAGCAAGTGAAATAAAGTGTGTGTATCATAGACATGGTTGACACTTTCTTAACTGCAATTCATGGTAATAATTTTGAAGTTGTAACTTCTCTTTTTTATTTTTATAGAGAGTTGCGACTTCTTCTGACAGCGGAGTCTTTTCTGATATTTCGTTAAACTTTTCTATAGGAGTCTTGCCATTAAGCGAACCATGTGGTCTATGCCAATTATAATCGAATTGCCAGCATTCAAGATTATATTTAAGTTTTTCAAAATCAGATAAGTTGTGTACTAGTATAATCAGTCCCCTCCCCATAAAAAACTAAGTTTTTACCCTGTTTCGTTTATCCTTTTCCGAAACAGGGTTTTTTGTCTTAATCGCCTGTGGGCCTCATTGTCGAGAGATTTCACCATCCATACAGGAAAATCTATATTCACTCTTTGAGCTGAAGGAATTATCTTTTCTGCTTTGGACAGTACCAGCATATCGCCTATATCTTCGCCGTCATCAAATCTTTTTCAATCCTGTCAAGAATATTTCCGTTATTCGGTTTGTCTATGCGTTTTAAATCCTTATAAACAGAGTCCTTTGTCTTATTGTAGCTGTTGGCCATTAGTAGTCAGCTAACTGTATTTGTTCTTTTTACTGTAAAGAACCTTTATAATCCTTTCCATAACCTGTAAAAACTGAACCATCCGGCATAATTGATTCGTCAAAATAAACTCTTCCAATATTTATATCAGTGAGATCAGCTCCCTTAAAATTACTTCTTGTAAAATTATTGCCGCTAAGCATAGCACCCTGAAGGTTGGTGTTTATTAGTATAGCATTAGTAAAGTTACAGTTTATAAATTCAAACCCGCCGGATAGATTCTGACCAGATAGATTAGCCCCCGAGAAGTTAACAGAATCCATGCTATAAAGAATAGGCACGCTAGCAGGTCTGAATTTGGTCGATGAAAGATCCGCATTGCTAAAATTTGCATTGCTAAAGCTAGCCGCAAAAAAGTCAGTATTTGTAAGTTTTGCTTTTGAAAAAATTGTTCCATTCAGGTTAGCCTGACTAAGTTTTGCATTCGTTAAGTCAGCCTCAGTAAAATTCACTGTTTTAAGTTTTGCCCCACAGAGATTGGCATCGGAAAGATTTGCTTGTGTAAAATTTGAATTTTCAAGATTAGCGTTTTGAAAATTTGCACTCTTAAGATTAGCAGAAGTAAAATTAGCGCCCTGTATATTATATCCTCTGAATTTAGCCCCGGTAAGATCCATTTTAGAGAAGTCAGAAGTAGGCTGCCATGTGGCAAAATCAACCACTTTCTGATAGTCCTGCTCATTATATGCCCCGGCTTCATAAATAATGCATGTGGTTAAGAGAACAATTAATGATAAAATTTTCATGCTTCTGCTCCTTATATTATATTGAGCCTCTTTTAAAATAGAGACTGTTGATAAGTTCATTTCTGAAAAAAAATTATAGCTCTTTAAGACTTAATTTCAAAGTTTAGGAAATAAAAGAGAAGATTCAGCAAGCCCCCGACTCCTACATGGTCGATGATCCTGTAGAGCGTGCGCAGAGGTGGATTGAGGAACAGAAGGAGACTATGGAGCTTAGGCGGGCAAAACAGAACGCCGTAAAGATAATCGGCGACATGACAGGCGAAGTAGTGCAGCTGGAAAATCAAGTCAACGCTCTTGTGCCCTACAAAGAATATGTAGAAGATATAACCCCAATTACACAGCTGGAGGGATATTTTTGCAATTTTCAAAAGTTGCCAGCCTCAAAAAAACTCCAAATTCAGAAAAAGCTCCAATAAATGTGGTGAAGACAATATTTCATATAATATTATAATATTGCTTGAATACAGCAAGGCTGAAAAAGGCATTTGGAAGGCTTTCCAGTGCTTTCTTCCTCCATAGCGTAACCATGTTCGGATGCACTCCGAATTCTGATGCAATTTCTGCTATGCTCTTTTCTCCTTTGATTGCCTCCAAGGCTACTTTGCTTTTGAATTTGCTGTCATAGGTCTTCTTCATAATTTTCCCTCCTGAATTTGCTTATTTTTAATTATACATACTCAGGATTTTTTCCACCTATCTTACCAGTCCAAAAAATCGGCAGCATTACAGTTCGCCTGCCCGAGCCGGAACGAGTCCGCCTCGTGACGGCCAGGGAATCCCACAGCCGCTACCATTTTTCTTTTTACAGTGGCCCTCTTTTTAAAAATTCTTCATCTTTTTTGTTTTAAGTTTTACAATTGTTGTCAACAGCTTATAATACCTCTTAGTTTTATAGTCGTAATATAAATATAAGAGGCATTGTATTGATGATTTACAGGAAAAGACTAATAGAAAATAAAGTTCGTGAATACTGCAAGCACTTCAAGGTAGTTTTGATTACAGGTGCCAGACAGGTTGGTAAATCGACACTGTTATCAAATTTATTCCCTGATTATAAGTCTATAACATTGGATCCGTATAGAGATACTTATGGGATTAAAACCGATTCTGACCTTTTTCTAGAAAACTTTAGAGCACCGTTGATTATTGACGAAGTTCAATATTCACCAGAAGTCTTATCATCTATTAAGAGAAAAGTTGATCTAAGCGATACTAATGGCCAATATATCCTTACTGGCTCTCAGAATTTCTCTGTAATGAAGAATGTATCAGAAACTTTAGCAGGAAGAATAGGCATCATTAACTTGGAATCTATGACTTTTGCCGAATTATATTCTGATATTTCTAAGGATAACAATAAACACTGGATTGATATATATCTTAAAAACCCGGAAGAACTTCCAGGTTGCTTTAAAGGAGTAATAAAATCTGAATCATCACTGAACGAAATATTATGGCGTGGAGGAATGCCAGGGCTTATTGATAAGCCCAATTCTATGATTCATCCATACTTTGATTCATATCTAAAAACATATATTGAAAGAGATATTAAAACTTTTGAGAATCTTAATAAACTTAATGAGTTTACCACTTTTGTGGGATTGTGTGCGGCTCTGTCAGCTCAGGAAGTAAATGACTTCAAGGCCGGAAATGATATTGGAGTAACTTCTATGACTGCTAAGAATTGGAGAAACCTTCTTTTGGCTTCTTTTCAGCTATATGAGGCTATGCCATATTCAGGCAATACTATAAAGAAATTATCAAAAAAGAGAAAATCTTATATAGCTGATACAGGATTATTATGTTTCCTTCAGTTCATCAATTCCCCTGAAGCTCTGACTGTGTCCCCCTTATTTGGAGGTGTTTTTGAAACATTTATAATGTCTGAACTCAGAAAGAACCTCAATAAAACTTTACTCTCGGCTAATATCTATCATTGGCGAACTGGCGGAGGGGCTGAAGTAGATATCGTAATAGAAACTAACGGAAAACTCTATCCTATTGAAGTAAAATCAAAAACATCCCTTTCCGGATTTGATACAAGTGGATTAAAGGCTTTCAGAGAAACCTATGGCGATAAGGTCGCTAAAGGAATAATTGTCTATGCTGGTGAAGAGTGTTATAAAATATCTCCCGATATTTACGCTGTGCCTTGGAATGGTATGTTCTAAAACCTATTGTTACTTCGATTCAATTAGATTTATAAATGCTTGCTAATTCGTGTCTGTCTCGCAAGCTCCTTTATATTACTCAATCAAAGAAATCTGCAGGCAGCTGTCTTACTGCTGGCATTGATCTTATCAACATTGTATAGGAAGATTTTTTTGATATTAAATCTTTTAGTTCTCTTTTTGCTTGTACTTTTTCTTGTGTTCCATCTCCTGATCGTTGCCATTCAATTATTTTATTTAATATCTCAATATATTTTTTATGAATTGCATGCCTAAGACCAGCAGTTGCTTTCTCTGTGTCATGATTATGACCATTATGAAGACGATCTAATAATTTAGAAGTATTTACAGCTTTTTGATTATCTTTGTTAGTAGCTTCAAAGTAAGGGTCATCACCATATGAAGACAAAGTATATTTAATCTCTGTTTCTACATTATCATTTGGATCGCATGGATTTAAATAACCTCCTTGAGGAGTATCTCTAGGTTTTATCATGTTTGAATAATGTTCAGCCGGAAATAAATTATTCCAATCATATACTAAATCAGGTCTTTCACTTTGAGGGATAAAATGTTCAATATCCATTTCCCAAGAATTTATAAACTTCATTTCAGTTAAATAGCATTTTGAATAGAAATCTCTGTCAAACGCCTCTAACAGATCTGAGTTTCTATATGATTCTGGTTTAGAAGGTTTATTATTATTATTTGGATTGCTAATATATATAACTGCTTCATCAATATATTTTCGAATTTCTTCGGTATTTAAAGAGGCAGGAGATTTTCTTTGTCTAGTAATATTTATCATGTCAATTGTTGATTCTTTATGTCGATGATTTGACTTTCAATTTCTAAACGCAAAGAAGGTGTTAAATAAATTTGGTTTTTATTAAGAATTTTCTCTAAAGATTCATTATTTTTCTCATTAACCGCTATTTTTATGTCATGTATAATTCCGCTTGCGGTTGAAGAATATTCATTATCTAGTCCGAAATGTTTAATCATTAATTCAGAAAAACTGCTTCCAAGAACCCAATCTGAAACCTCTTCTTTGCTCGTTAAATCATAAATAAGTGCTTCTTTAATACTTGAAATAATTGCCGGAGAATGGGTAGCAACTATTAATTGTATTTTAGGAAACAATCTAGTAATTAACGGGAGTATTTCGTATTGCATAGAAAGATGAAAATGAGTCTCTGGTTCGTCAATTAAAATTATACCTTTAGGATCTAATGAATAATCCCTTTTCGTCTTTCTTAGCAAATCAGTTCTCATAAACAAATCCATTAGGATGCTGAGAAATGCAGAAAACCCTTCAGATAGTTGATTAAATGTAATTTTTCTTGAGTCTTTTAAATTTAAGTAAAACTCAAAATTTTCCTGGACAAACTCAAGTTCCAATTTCTCATCTTTAAAAATCGAGCGAAGTGTTTCTGTTAAATTATCAAAAAAGATCTTACTTTGTTTAATTTCACCTTCTTTAGAATTCATAAAATTAAAAGCCTCATAGACTTTCTTATTTACAAGATATTGTTTGAATAGATTTATAAAATCATTCGTAGTATTTTGTTTTTTTAAATTACTTATAAATTCAGACTCTTGAGTAACTGTTTTGACTTCTTTAAGTTCAACTTTTCGATGAGCTTTGAAAAAAGAAAAAATAAAACTTTCAGGGTTTTGTTTGAAATAACTTAGGGAATCACCCAAATGTAAAAGATCTATATCGTTAAGCTCACTTAGCTCTTCCTCCCATGCTTTTCGTGCACTATGATTCTGGTTTGCATCTATAGTTCGTTTTAATTCGCTAATTCTTTGAGCTTTATTTTTATCGAATTGTAATAATGTCAAGACAGAATTTATTCTGTTTAGAATAGTAGTCTTTCCTGATCCATTTTCTCCTGTTAGAATTATGTGTTTGAAACAGTTTAATTCCCTATTAGGAATCATAAAGTTTTTATATGTAAAACAGTTGTTTACTTTAATTTGTGAAATATATGGAAATGTCATAATATCTATTATTTTATCAAAAAACAATTTATGTTTAAAGTATTATATAGTATAAGTGCTTATTAATCAATAAATATCCAGATTAAATAAAGCTAGGTTATAATAATCAATTTTATTTTAATTTAGAGAAAATCAAGTTGAACAGCAATTTTAATATCTTTGTATTTTGAATGGAGTTAGGCTGTCTTTGCTTAGAACTTTTCGGGATTGGAATAGAACTACTCTTAAACTTAGACATCAAAGCATCGTTTAATCTTTCAGGGGACATGTCCCCTACAGCTGACCCAATTATCACGATAAACACTATAAGAGCAATGTTATTGTCTTAATCCGTGTTCATGCACGCAAGGCAAGCAAAGGCATCGGCGATGGACAAACCAAAACGCACGATTGCCTTTTGCTTTTGCGCCTTTGCGCACTTATTAATTATCTTCTATTCAATATGCTTATTATTAATCTCTTGACTATTTTCATCTCATTGCTTTTACTTGAAGCCACAAAAATAGTAAGAGTTGCCAGAGCCTCGTTACTAATAACAACTTCACTCTTGGTATTAAATAGAAGGTTATTTTTCTTCAGAAAATAGAGGAAACAGGCAGCTCCTATCCTCTTATTCCCATCAATGAAGCTGTGATTCTTTACGATTAGATATAGTAATGTTGCGGCTTTTTCTTCTAATGCGGGATAAAGGTCTTTCTTCCCGAAACTCTGACTTATCTGATTTATTGAACTGTAGAAACTTTCATCTTTAAGTTTTGCAAATACATCTGAAGAAACAGAAGATTTCATTTCGGAAATGATATCAAAGTAATCTGATGCTGAAGGATAAACTACTGCAGGAGTTACTGTTTTGCCTTTTGGATCAAGTTGTTCATGGTCATAATCGTCGAGCAGTTCCAATCCTTTGGCGAATAATTTAAGAGAATCGCTGTCTTTTCCCTGAATCTGTTCTTCTATCGCACGGTTTAAGATGCGAATGCCAGTTTTTAGATATTCTATTTCCTGTTGCTTCTGTTTAAGTCTCTTTTCATTTATGGCATATCCCTGAATAAGATAGTCTTTGAGTCGTTTGGTAGCCCATTGCCTGAACTGTGTTCCTCTTATCGACTTAACCCTATAACCTACAGAGATAATGAGATCTAGATTATAGTAGTCCAATCTTCTAGTAACTCTTCTGGTTCCTTCAGTTTGAACTGTCAAGGATTCCTTGACAGTTGAAGCCCTATCTAATTCTTTTTCTTTAAAGCAGTTATTTATATGAAGACTTATATTCTGCTTTGTTTGGTTAAACAATTTAGCCATTTGCTGCTGGTTAATCCAGACAGTATCCTTATCAAACTGAACATCAATTTCAGTCTTGTTGTCAGATGTTTTATAAATAATTATTTCGCTCATATGACGACCATGTGAATTTAAATCTTTCAATATATTATAAACATTGCTAAAAATATGCTTTAATATTCCATTTGTATGATTGGAAAAAACAACTCAACATGCGAGGAGGGGCAATTGTCCCCCATCCTGTTTGCCATGCCTTTTGCGCCACATTTTAATCTGTTTTCTTAATAGGTAATTTCATATTCAAATCACCTGTTATTATTATGTTGTCTTTGGTATATTTCTTCAATCTTATCTCTTTTTTTATTTAGATACTCATGGTATTCATGATGAGTCAGTTCATTGCCATTTTCATCTCTATAGTCTTTAGTTGAATTGACATGTTGATTATTGTTATGTTTATCTCTTATTTCTTTATTTAATAAAAAGGTTATCTATATCTCGCTTCTTCCTCTTTCGAGACTCCTCGAATCCAATTCCAAGATTGTCAAGTAAAATTGCCAGGTCGTCTAAACGGTCATTGGACAGACGAAGGTGGAGATGATATCAAGAAGAGCATTTGGTTTCAGGAATTTTGAATCTAATGATGGGAAAGATGGCGGAGAGACAGGGATTCGAACCCTGGGATGATTAAAAAATCATCAATGGTTTTCGAGATAAACGGAAAGCCCTTTTTATCAACTATTTACACCCACCGATGCAACCTGATATAATAGGATATTGCTAGGTTTAGTAACATTATAGTAGCATATATTTTGAGGCTAATAAATTTCTCATAGAAAGCAACACTGAATGTTATTTAGGCTGAGGCATCAATTTAAATATTTCTTCTACTACTTTATAGACATGAGTTCCAGGATTAGAAGGCCATCTATTATTAGGTGATTTATCTAATGTTTTCGCCCTTGATATTGCAGATGTTATACCTTTTTTAAAGACATCTATATTTAGGTTTGCTTTATTATATGAACCTAGTATCTCCTTTAAAGCTTTTTCCATTTTTTTACTGGAAATCGATCCATTTACCCATTCTCCTATATGTAAATAAAGCCATAGTTCAAATGATGGATTACTAATAGCAAGCATAACCTTTCTTTTACCTTTTATTGGTTGAGAACAAACATATGATAACTGCTTATTTGTCCACCTATCAACATCAACCATTAACCATATCTGGTCCTCAAATTGTAATTCTATTTCTCCAATATATTCTTTGAGTCTACGATAAACATAAATAGGAGCCGACTTAGTATCTATTGTAGGTAATATTTGAACATGTACACGATGGCTATGAAAGCATTCTGATTCAAAATATTGCTTCTCTGTTAATTTCCCTTCAGTAGCGATAATTATAAGTCTACTATCTCTGAAAGGACGTACAGGCCTAGTTAATGTTTGTTTTTTCCTTGACGTTAACATTAATTACTTCAAAAACTCCTTGATGTTACCAATGAAAGGGATAGCCCCAAATCGCCCATTAAGATATCCATTCTCATAATTTAGCCCTTCATTTATTTTGTATTCAGCTAAACTTGTTAAATGGCTTCCTCCAGCTAAGTCTTTTTCCATAAAATAAATTTCATCGCGTCTTAATAAATTACGATCAAGAAGATTGGTATCGTGAGTGGTTGCAATGAATTGTCCTAAGGCCTTTTTTTCTTTTACACTTTCTAGACAAGCTTTAATGAATAATCTGGATATTTGCGGATGAAGGCTGCGCTCAAGTTCATCAATGACAAACACTCTATCTTTTTTCCAAACATCTATTAGCATTGGCACAAGATCAATCAATTGTCGAGTCCCATCTGATTCACTTTCTAATTCAAAGAGAATCATTTTCCCATCACTTCTAGTATGCTCTGTCATTAAACGTGATAATGTTGGAGACTTATTATTTTCTGGAATATTAGAAATAACCATCCTTGAGTTCTGATTTCCGATAACTATTAATTGAGGATCTTTCTTAGCTAAATCTTCATTGATCTTCTTCCTAAATTCTTCTGGAAATTTAGATAAATGCCTATTACTATCAAACTCCTCAGTCTGATATTTTATGCTCTTAATTCCTGTATCTGCAATTTGTAGAAAATTTGAAATATAATCAAGAAAATATTTATCATTACTTATAGTTCTTAAAGAGTTAGATTTAACAGTTCTAATGATAGTAAGATGCTCACGAAACCAATGTATGACTGGTTCAAATATTTTTATATTTTTACCATAAGCTTCCGTTAAAAATAATTGATTGGCACGAGTGCTCTTAGCTAAGAAATCAATGTATCTAATACCTTTAGCATCTGTTATTAGTCGCCCGCCTGGAAATACTTCTGTTTTGTCTTCCTTAGTAATACGCTCAAATAACTTCGATTCTTGTGCCGTATAATAAGCAAAAAGCCATTCTTCATGTACAGTTTTACCAGAAATAACAAATCCATATGTATATAATATCCCATCATGTTTGAATATTATTTCAAACCGACTTGGTTCTTGTTCTGTCTTAATATCTAATCGATAGGGAACAACTCCAGTTAACCTATCAGGAGATGTTCCTTTTATTACAAGAGAACGCATAAAAGATATTGCTCTAATAAAATTCGACTTCCCGCTTGCATTTGCTCCATAAATAGTGGCTAGAGGAAGAACATCAATAGGTTTGTTAGCGTTATTAGAAATAATATGTTCTTTCATTGTTCGACTTTTAGCCGGAACCATTGAAAGCAGAACCTCATCTTTGATTGAAAGATAATTCGACACTGAAAACTGTATTAGCATAACTTTAGTTCCTTATTCTAGATAACATATAGTGTTTATATCATTGAATATACTATTTGTCAAATAGATAACACGCAATATGCTTGTTATCTACAATATAAAATGTAATTGCTAGATAATAATACTTATATCTGAAGTTAATAAGGTGCTATCCTTTTATATGGCTTTTAAGAAAGCCCAGCCAATATGACAGGACTCGAAATGAGAGAATTTCTTTATTTCATAAAGTTTGTTAGGTGCCAGATAAGCGCCGTGCTTCCGAATCGACGGCAGAACATCCTCGAATACCCATTTCTCAAATTCTACTGCCCCTTCAAGCTGTGATTTAGCTATCAGCCTGTAAAGATCGCTTTCGGGGATGAAAGACATTTCGACTTGCTGAATAGCTTCAGTTCCGTCAGCCCTTTTCCCTGTTACTACCCCTATACGCTGTTTCACCGTACCCCTGCAATAGATTCCAAGTTAATCAAACCTGATGAAAATGTTGGCATGTCAAGGAAGTTTGCTCGGTATTTGCCATTTTGGGCTTAGTTTTTATTTAAGCGATAACCAGATTCAGAAGACAATAGTTCTATAAGTTGTTGAATATAAACAATAAACTTATTTAAGCGTTTGCCAGCTGATTTAATTTTCAGCCTCAACCAATAGAGGTAACGGCCAATGCTGACTCTATTAAGCTAGTTGAGCTATCACAGGGCAGTTAGGAGAAAAAGGCAATAAGATTCATTCTGTAGAATCAATAGACACAAATAGAAAAACCTCTATAGCTTCGTGGGTTGACGCAGCCGCCAAGGAAGATTCCATTGACCCGACTTCAATCCGCTCTATATAGGCTATTAAATCTATAGCCAAATCCTCCGAAAATCCAATAGTGGGCAATCAATGGACGCATTTTTGCACTTTCTCACTTAAACGAAGGGGCTGTTTCTCTTCCTGTATTGACAAATACCGGCTGGCAGTTTAATCTTAGAAATTATTCTGATACGGAAATATCAGACCGCACAACAACAAATAGCTGTAGCAGGCTATAGCGGAATCAAGTTGTATTTTTTTTGCCTTTGCAAGGATAGCTTTCAACTCGTGCTAGGGTTGGGCGACAAGGTTTCCGCCTTCTTTGCAAGGGCTTTTTAATTCTAAGAGGTAAACTAATGAATGAAAAAATCAAGGAACTTGTAAGCAAGGTAATCAAAAGAGAAATGACTCCCTCTGATTTCAAAATGAATGTAGGTGATTGCGCCTCGGTAAGAGCAAAGGAGACTAATCCTATTAACGCTTTTCTTCTTTCTTTGCCTTTAGACCCGCCTTTCTATTATCTGGCTACAGGCGAGTATGGACACAGCTTTTCATGTAAGCGTGGTTCCCCGTTTAAACTTGAAGAGCTTGAATCCATAATGTATTCACTGCCGTTGGAGATTTACGAAATGGTATCAATCGAATTTATCCACCATAGCGGCTATCGTGAGGGGTTATGTGAAACAACTGAATTACTGCATAGTTTTGCAGGGCGTTATTATCCAATGGACTTAGTCACAGGCAATACTTCAAAAGGAGACAAATGAGAAGTCCAAGAATAATTCATAGAATAGTTTCCGTTTCGGGGCAAGCACCTCTAAGCGTCCCTACAAAGGGGAAAAGTAATTCAATTTTAAAAGAATATTCTCTCATTAGGCTTTAAAATTATGATGGCGAACTTACTTAATAAACTCGTATCTATTTATTATTTAGATAAATGCGTTAATATTAACTTTTTATAATAATAGATTATGTTTAAATTTTTTCAGCCGAAATTCTTAGGGAGATAAGATGAATGAGTTAGAATATTTAATTAAGCAATTGGATTTAATTATAGGATTTCTAAATGTTTCTGATGAAGAAGTATATAACCAAATAAAAAATCATGACAAATTCGATTTTGGTATTTCCATTGATAACCTGTATGAAGGAAACTTCGAAAACTTTAGAAACCATATTACAGCTTCTTCTTTAATTTTAGGGTTTTCTCATTTTGAAGACTTTATTTCGAAAATGGTAGCAAAAATCTTCTTAGAATTTCCAAGTAAAAACAAGATAAAATTCACCATTAGCAAATTTCAGGAATTGGGAAGTGATTATATAAAAATTTTAGGTGAAGAACAGGCTAAAGAATTAACTTTAGCAGAAAAAATGAGCTTAATAAAAGATGTCTATAAAGACTTAGATAATGAGACTATAAATCAAATCCTTCTTGTGAATAAAATAAGGAACTGTTTGATGCATAACAATGGATATGCTGACAAAAGGCTCCTTCCTCAATACGCAAATGGAGAGAAGATTTCTTTAACTTCTGGTCAGATACATGGGTATGGCATTAAGATTAGAGATTTCGCAAATGAATTGTGGGAAAAAATAAATATCTAACAACGGACAGGAGGAAACAATGAATTATCGGAAAGATCCATTTATTAACAAGTTTACAAGTGCTCAACTTTATTTAAAAAATAAAGCTATCCAAAATATTGTTTCAATAAAATATCGAGAACATTGTGTGAATCATGATGAATATTTACATTTGATTGAAGACTACATTAAAGGGAAGTTAAATTTAAATGTAAAATCTATTGATGGCGACTTTCAAGGACACGCTTGGTTAGTTTCCGATAATTCTAATAATGAAGTTATCTTGGTTGAACATGAAACAGGCTTAGAAATTCTTTGTATTGCTGGTTCTATAGCATCAATAATAGGCATATTCCCTTTCATTATATCTGGCTTAAGATTTATTAAGGACAGATTCTCCCCGCATCGCTATCATGATTTAGAAAGAGAAAGAATTGAAATACGAAAGTTGGATTCTAAAAATATCTTAATTGAGAACCATGTTCAAAATATAGAAACCTATATTCTTCAAGAAAATAGTAAAGAAAACGAAAAGTTGAAACGGAAAGTTAGTAAGCTAGAAAAAGAAGTTAATGACTTAAAAAAGACACTGAAAAAGAATAAATAGCTTCTTTAAAGGGTTTCTAAATATAAAGGAGCTTGCGAGACAAACAGAATTATCTCCATGTGTATAATTAATTTTGGCAAGGGATTAAATCAAGGGGAAAAATAAAGCCGGTGCATTCAAAGAGGTTAGTGCCCTAGGAAAGCTACTAAGCTGGTCTTCTCAATGAATCGCTAGATTTTTTTTCATTAGACTAATCTAAGCTATTGTTGCGGTTGACCTTTAGAGACCTGTTTTGGGTTGGGTTCGTTTCAAATAACCGTTTTGTTTTAGATTGTCTTATTTTATAGTTTAGTTTTGATGATACCATTTTATGGATTAAAAAATTAAGATTTATTAGTCCTAAACTCCCAGACAACATGAGCCTGTATAATGAAGCTAAATCAAACGCTTACCTTTTTTTTTATCTTCTCGCGCGCGCGTATCGTGTCGGAAAATTATTGTTCTTATTGTGATGTTCTTACTCGCACGTATCGTGGGAGAATATTCCTTTTATGGGCTCAAAAACTCAAGATATTCAGTTTAGGTAGCCGGAATATTATAGAACCTCCATCAAAAATACATTTGCCATAACATATTACTCATCATGAATATATCACGGCGTTCGGGTGTGACTGTTTAATATAGGCAATCCATCTCTCGAACTCTACATTTGAACACTCAGCTACAGGTTCATTCTGTTTACTTGAACACTCCGAAGATGGGTGAATTAAAGGCTCCTGAGGCTGTTGTCTGATGATAGCAGATATACTCCCGAGGGAAACCTTGTGCCCTTGTTCAAATATAGCTTTCTGTATTGCCCTTGTAGAAAGGCCTTGGCAGTGAAATTCCTGTATTCGAAATATTATTTTAGGTGACAATTTCTTCATTTTGAATCTCCTATTTCGTGAACTTCTATAATTATTTTGGGTCTAATTCCGTAGTACTTCCGGCTAGAGAGTTCAGCTACTTGGCTGTCGTCTTCCCAAACAATGCCGGTCAATGCGTCAAAGGTTGCCTTGCAAAGATTGTCATGCAGATCGGGCTTAGTGTTCTTGTAAACAATAGCTCCCTCTGAAATTCGTTTTTTAAGGCTCTTAGAAAAAGATTTTAATTCAGGGAAGACAAACTCTACCTGAACCTTTAAAGGGTTTTCTAACAGTTTAAAATCGGCTCCTATCTGCTGCTCGGCTGAATGCCTTATTAAAGCCTTATACTCGTAATTCTGTTTAGGTTGATACCTCTGTATAAAATTTCCTGCATTGTGGAAACGGAAACTTTGAATAGCTTTTGATTCTGTATTGAAAATTAATTTCATAAAGTTCTCTTCTCCTTAATTTAAAAAAGTGTTTTTTGCTGGCGTTCAATAAATCCGCCTGATATGGTTCTTTGAAGTTGTGCCGTAAATGGAGGCTGGAGCCTGCATTTTCCGGACTTGAGTTCAAAGTCAACAAGTGCGGCATTAGGAGGGATATCTTTTTCTTTCTGCTGAAGGAATGAAACCAAATGTGCATAGTTCTCAATACTGCTCGAGCCTTTCAGGTGCGTTACTTCAGCATCTTCCTTCACTCCCTTAGTCCTATTGAATTGGCTTAAAAGGGTTACGGCAACATTGTACTCTTGCGCTATCCGGCAGATTTCCTGCATATCCTGCTCAATACTCTCATGCCGTTCAATTCCTTTTCTTAATTTCAGAGCTTGTAGATAATCAATGTAAATCATATCAAACTGCTCATCATGCCTTGTCAGGGATAAAAGTTTTCCCTCTATGCCGGGGATACTGTGGGCGTATTCTCCGAGGCCAAATATATGAAAATTGGCACTATGTTTATACAGATGTGTCATTGAATCTATAAAGGCTTTCTTGAGTTCAGGCCTATCTTTAAACTTCTGCAATAGGTTGACATATTTCGCACCTGATTTAATGCAGCTCATACGATTGATAATTTCTATTGCTCTAGTTTCGCAGCAGAAATAAATTATCTTCATGCCACCCTCTATCTGATTCAGCATAAAACTTAACGATAAACCTGTTTTCCCAGTACCTGATTGAGCGGCTATAACATGGACTTGCCCTCTACAAAGGAATATTATCCTGTCCAGATAAGACATTTTATACGGAACTACAGTTTCAAAAGTATTGGCCTCAATAGCCTCATACTCCTGAACTGCTTCCATTATCTGTGTGGCAGTAGGTTTATCATTTCCCGGAGAGCAATCTTGCTTTAAGGTTTTGAGACTATGTATCAGATTTTCAATAATTACTGGATCGGTTGAAGATTCCAGATGCTTGGATGATTCATGCAATAATTTGGTTGCACTTGTAGCCTGATAGTGTTCCCGAAGCTTGTCAGCATGAACTTCAAGACCAGCCGTAGTTACTGGTGGGTTTACCTGTATTTGTTCAATCTCGTACCGTTCTGTTGAATCTTTAGACCATAAAGTGTACAAGTAGAATATCTGTGGTTCTTTGCCTTCCTGTATAAACTCACAGGCCTTAAGGAAAATAGCTTTAAGGTTTGGATTAAAGAAATATTCCGGTTTAAGAGCTGATTTATACTTCCTGTACTCTTTCAGATTCTCAAGGTTTAAGAACTCGCTTAATACTAATCGTTCCAAATCAAAGTTCATCATTCGAATGCCTCCATCTGAAGTTTTTCGAATTCTTCATCACTTAAGTTTTTTGAGGGAGTATTCTGTTGATAACCTACGCTTTTCAGCATAGCATTTTTGCAGTTGAAAAACTTAGTAAGACCATTCTTCCCCTTCTGGCGTAGGCTGGCAAGACTGATTATCTGCTTGCTCCAAAAGTCATCGGTAAGACTCCACGTCAGAACTTCGCCGATAGTCTTCACCTGCTCGCCGTCAAGAGTATTTAATTTTTGCACAGCATCGAAACTTTTATTTAAATCAAGTTTCTGCAATTGGTTTTTATATTCAGCATTCTCAATGCTTTCCTTAGAGATATAAAAGTGCTTAACTATCCCCTGAATCTTTTCAGGGTATATATATTTCTTTTCATTCTTATATTTCTTAGTAGTGGTCGTTTGTTGGTCACTTGTTGGTCGTTTGTTGGCGCAATCATTGGTCGTTTCATTGGGCATTTCAGAATGATATTTTTCATAATTTGAGGCTGAAATAATACTATATCTATTGGTCGTTTTTATGGTCACTTCGTTGGTCGTTTTTAGCTTAGTTAGTGCAGTTCTAATTGAACGTTCACTTATTTTGAGGCTAGAACTAAGCTGTTTTCTTCCTGCAACAAAACTGCCCCTCGGGATTGTTATGCCCTGCCATTTCTTTTCTGTATGATTGCAATTAAGGAGAATGTGAAGGAATACTCTTGAAACAACAGGATGCTGATACCACTCCCATTTCTGAATAGAGCGATGCAGTTTGATAAATCCCTGAGATAAATTATCTGATGTTTTTGTAGAGTCGTCCATAGTCCTGCGCTCCAAATTTCGACACTCTAAATAGAGTAGAATCTCTTTTATAGAGAATTAGTTGTTTGACTTTTGCACATACCTTTTCAGCAATTCCGGATTCTTTCAGAAGGTCAAGAACAGAGCATTGAAGTTCCGCTGAATATCTATTAGGAACAACTGTAAAGTCCTGATTCATCGTATTTCTTTCCTATACGCCTTTTACTTGCGAAGCAAGGAAGGTTTGTAGATCGTTAATGTTGTAAATAGCTTTTCTGCCAAGCCTAGTGTATGGGATTTTGTGTTTTCCATTACTTGCCCATGCATGAAGCGTTTCTATGCTTACACCCAGATACTTTGCCGCTTCTACCCTTGATAAGTAGTTCCTTTCTTCCATTGCCTAAACTCCTTTGATTATTGTTTGAGATTATTTTGAACTTTATTCACAACAATATTCGGAGCGTTCTAGTGGTATATAACGACATACAAGAGTCTATAGAATGAAACAGATATATACTTGAGTTAAGCAAGAGTACATTGGCGAAGTGCTTTGGATTAGCCCGTTGTAGCCTTCCAAGTAATTGAAAATAAAGGCTTCTGGTTATAATTGTAAGAAGAATGCCCTTGCGGGCATCCTGGGCGGTAGGATAAGTTTTCAGTTTGGCGACTTGGGCTTATCCTATCGTTTTTTGTTGTTCTACTTTGCATGATCCAGGGTTCCTTTTATTATTATTGAGTTGGGCAATATTGCCGTTAATTTGGATTCTAGGTTGTGGTTTATAGTTTGATGCGCTCTTTATAGTCGGTATTAACTATTAATAACTCCCTCTATCCCTGCGGAACAAAAGCGTAGCCATTCTGATTCTGGAATGCGGACAGCTTTGCCAATCTTGATGAATTTTAGTTTCTTGGTTACGAGCAGGCGATTAACTGAAGCCAGAGACAAGTTTCCGCTTTGACAGATTTCATCTTTGGTAAGTAGCATAATAGCCGGTTGTCTGATGTTTTTTTGTATCATTTCACACTCCTATTTGTTGGTGTTTGATAATCCCATAATAGCAGCGAATATCTGCATGACTACAGCATATAGTGCTTATATTAAGCATGTTAATATAGTTTTTGTTTATTCATACTAGAGTGGAGAAAAGGCATATTAATACTAGTTGCGTTAAGCACTAACGACTTGCAGAAAACAAAAAACCCTAGAGGTTTTCTAGGGTTTTCAAAGAATCAAATTGAAACAACTGAATTATTTGATTTTTACGGCTCTGTGTAACCAGTTACGATGAGTTCCACGACTCCCTTTTATATCTGGAAATTTGTCATAGAGTGTGTCTAAGGCAATTCTTACAGCGCAACGCTCAGTTTTCCCTTTCGCAAGTTGTTTATTATATAGTTTAAGAAGTTCTTCTTGATATGGTGCGATTTCAGCCTTTTTGACGGGTTTGAGTTCCTGATTGAGTTTGGCAAGGATTTTTTTATCTACTCCTAATGATTTCAGTTTAGCCATTGTTAGTTGCTCCCCGAAACTGATTGCTTGAAGAATTGCAATCCCAGTTAAATTATCTCTCTTATGTTTTATTACATCCTCTAAAAAATAATCTAAATTTGAACGATCTATATTATCAATGTTTTTGATATTATTGATGTTATCTTTAATTTCCTCTATAAATTTTGGGAATTTTTCTTCATATTTTCCTTGGATGTTTCGTAACTCCTCTACATTTAAAAGATATCTAATATCTTCTAAGTTATTTTTAATCATCTCTTTTTTGAAAAGCCCTTTTTCTGAAGATACTTCTTTTAAGTCATTTGCAAGTTCATAGTCTGAAGAAAGTTCATAGTCCGGAATAAGGTATTCAGCTACGAGACCACCAGCTACTTCTGCAAAAATTTCCAAAGGAAAAGAAATAGAATCCTTATTCAATTCAAAGCCGTCTGGTACAAGCATTTCACCTGAGCCATCTAGACTTAAACAAATGAAAGTATTTTGCTTAGCTAGGGCATGTATATAAAATTTAAGTATTTTGTTGCCCATTTCTCCCTTCCATATTCCACTTCTTATTATTTCTTTTAGCTTTAAGTTATCGCCTTTCATTGTTGTCATAACTTCTGCTAAAGAAAGCTTTTCTAATGACTTGTCCATGCTTTTACTCTCCAATAAGATTAGGCATCTTTTCAATCTGCTTAATGGTTTTTATATCGTGGCTATAGTGTCCGGTCATAACAGGTGAGCCGTGTCCAACAATCCCCTGAATAACCTTTCTGTCAACACCGCTTTCTTCTGCCTGAGTTACAAAGCTATGGCGTAAGCTGTGAAAGCCAACATTGCCTCTGCTGTTATCGACTATACCACATTCCTTAAGTAACTCGCCGAATTCGCCCTGAAAAGCCCTTTCGGTGTACCTTTTGACGCAATCTGGAAAGAAATGCTGGCTCTTAGGAGATAAGCTCGCCTGATACTCCAGAATCGCCCTAAGCTCAGGTCTAATGAATATGGTAACATCTTTTCTTTTTCGCTTGGTCTTTGCTGGCACCAGTACTAGATAGTCGCCTTGGACTTGAGACTTCTGTAGATGAACTGCATCTTTAAAACGCAATCCTGTATAGAATGCTGTTGCAATCAACCCTTTCCATTCACCTACTGCATGGCTTATTAGAGATCTTATTTCCTCCATGGAGAAATCCCTATACCTTGTAGAATCATCTTCCGCTCTAGAGAACAGTCTCCATATATTCCCGACTTCGGCGGTGGAATGATATTTTCCTGAGAAGCCAGCCTCAAGGTTTCAAAAAGTGGCCTTGTAGTGCCTAGTTATCTGCATAGATTCTTATTTCTTTAAAATTCCTATTGAACTTACTTTGAAATGCTCTTAAATTATAGGAATAAGAAAAAGGAAAAACAAAATGTTCATAAGAGTAAAAAGCACGCCGAACAGCCCGAGACTATCAGTTCAAATAGTTGAGAATGTGAGAGATGGAGAGAAGGTTAAACAGAAGATAGTCAGACATGTAGGCATAGCAGCCAACGACAATGAGCTCAAAATGCTCAAAGACATGGCTGAATATATCAAAGCTAACCTGGAGAATGAAAAAGAACCGTATTTGATTGCTCCTGAAACAATGGCTGAGCTTGCCATAGAAGGCAGGAAACATAAGGAAGAAGTTCCTGATAATGTGAAACTCAAGGATGTGGAGGCCGTTCAGGATGTAGTAACTGGAATACACGATATTTACGGCGAAGTCTATCATGAGCTTGGCTTTGACAAGGTTATACCAAGACCAGCATCGCATGAGAACGCTTTGAATAAGCTCTTTCATATTATAATGGGAAGAATAGCCTCGCCTGGCAGCAAAAGGCATACTGTGGAAATATTAGAGAGCAATTTTGGGATAAGCTTTTCTCTTGACTCGGTTTACAGGATGATGGACTTAATAGATGAAGAGTGCGTCAGAAGAATCAATATGTTTGCCAGGGATTCTGCTGAGCAGTTGCTCAAAGAAAAAGTCAGGGTGCTTTTTTATGATTGCACGACATTGTACTTTGAAAGTTTTACTCCAGATGAGCTTAAGCAAAATGGTTACAGCAAGGATTTGATGTTCAATCAGCCGCAGGTATTGCTTGCTCTAATAGCTACTGTTGAAGGGCTTCCTCTGGGATATGAGGTATTTCCAGGCTCTACTTTTGAAGGAAATACTCTCAGGACAATGATAGATAAGCTCAAAGATAATTATGATATTGAAAGCCTCACATTTGTAGCAGACAGCGCTATGCTCAGCTCCGCCAATTTGGCATACCTGGAATCTGAAAAGATTAAGTACATAGTCGGATGCAGGATTAAGAACCAAAGCAAAGAGATAATATCCTCTATTCAGGATATATCATCCTATACCCAACTTGGAAACGAAAAAGCAAAAGAGATAGCCATCGGCGATAAAAGAATCATTTCCACCTATAGTATAACAAGAGCTCAAAAAGACGCTAAAGATCGTGAGCAAAACATTTTAAGGATGAAGAAGAAACTTTCTGCCAGCAAAGATCCGAAATCCATGATAAGCAACTCCGGTTATAAGAAATACCTAAAACTCAAGGGCGACTCGGAAATAGAAATCGACGAAGAGAAGATAGTCCAGTCAGCAAAATTTGACGGCCTTCATGCAGTAGTAACTAATGATATGGAAATTAGCCTCGAGGAAATAAATGAACAATACCATAACTTATGGCAGATAGAAGAGTGCTTCAGGATAACCAAGCACGACCTCAAGATAAGGCCAATATTCCATTGGACTCCCAATAGGATAAGAGCGCACATAGCAATATGCTTTATGTCGCTTGTCTGCGTAAGGCATGTAAGTTATAGAATTAAACTACAACATGAAGCCATGTCCCCTGAAAGAATAAGGACAGCATTGCTCTCATCAAACTTGAGAATTGTAAGGCACAAGAAAACCAACCACCACTACGCGATACCTTCCAACGCCTCTCCAGAAGCAGTAAAAATCCACAAGATATTCGGAAAAGACTACTCCAAAACACCATTTGCTATAAATATCAGCAAATAAAACTCTTATCAACTATTGCCAGAAATAATGTAGTGCCTAGAAAAAAGGCACTATTATTGCCTATCAACATGTTATACAATTACACCGCCGAAGTCGGGATCAATGTTTTTGATATTATTGATGTTATCTTTAATTTCCTCTATAAATTTTGGGAATTTTTCTTCATATTTTCCTTGGATGTTTCGTAACTCCTCTACATTTAAAAGATATCTAATATCTTCTAAGTTATTTTTAATCATCTCTTTTTTGAAAAGCCCTTTTTCTGAAGATACTTCTTTTAAGTCATTTGCAAGTTCATAGTCTGAAGAAAGTTCATAGTCCGGAATAAGGTATTCAGCTACGAGACCACCAGCTACTTCTGCAAAAATTTCCAAAGGAAAAGAAATAGAATCCTTATTCAATTCAAAGCCGTCTGGTACAAGCATTTCACCTGAGCCATCTAGACTTAAACAAATGAAAGTATTTTGCTTAGCTAGGGCATGTATATAAAATTTAAGTATTTTGTTGCCCATTTCTCCCTTCCATATTCCACTTCTTATTATTTCTTTTAGCTTTAAGTTATCGCCTTTCATTGTTGTCATAACTTCTGCTAAAGAAAGCTTTTCTAATGACTTGTCCATGCTTTTACTCTCCAATAAGATTAGGCATCTTTTCAATCTGCTTAATGGTTTTTATATCGTGGCTATAGTGTCCGGTCATAACAGGTGAGCCGTGTCCAACAATCCCCTGAATAACCTTTCTGTCAACACCGCTTTCTTCTGCCTGAGTTACAAAGCTATGGCGTAAGCTGTGAAAGCCAACATTGCCTCTGCTGTTATCGACTATACCACATTCCTTAAGTAACTCGCCGAATTCGCCCTGAAAAGCCCTTTCGGTGTACCTTTTGACGCAATCTGGAAAGAAATGCTGGCTCTTAGGAGATAAGCTCGCCTGATACTCCAGAATCGCCCTAAGCTCAGGTCTAATGAATATGGTAACATCTTTTCTTTTTCGCTTGGTCTTTGCTGGCACCAGTACTAGATAGTCGCCTTGGACTTGAGACTTCTGTAGATGAACTGCATCTTTAAAACGCAATCCTGTATAGAATGCTGTTGCAATCAACCCTTTCCATTCACCTACTGCATGGCTTATTAGAGATCTTATTTCCTCCATGGAGAAATCCCTATACCTTGTAGAATCATCTTCCGCTCTAGAGAACAGTCTCCATATATTCTCAGGTATTTGAGCTTCTATCGCTAAAATATGCCAGACAGAGCTTAGCGTGCTCTTGATATTGTTGAATTTAGAACTGGAAGAACCTGCAAGAGATTTAAGATAGCTGTCGGCGATCTCTCTGGTTACATCCTGCATAATTGTTGCGGCAGGGTAATTTCCCTTCAGCCATCTATAAAAGCAGTTCCACAATACTCGCTTTGTGTTTTGAGTTGCAGGAGTCCGCTTTGCCTGTGTAGGGTGCTTCGAGTACCGTTCCCAGACCAAAGACAATGGCAGTCCTTCATTAACAGTAGAAGCATTGACTATCTCGGCAGTCTTAGCAAGGAAGTTCTCAATGCGCTTCTTTTCTGCCAGTTCTCCGGAAGCTTTTTTTAATGACCTTTCAACGGCAAGAGCTGTGTCTCTATCTGCTGTCTTGGTGCAAATAGCCCTTTTTATTAATTTCCCTTCAGTGTTCTTAACATAAAAGGCGGCTGTCCAGTAGGGCGAATGGTGTCGCTTGTAAATCATTTTATACCTCTTATTCGTTACTATTATTTCTGTATATATCACTATAGCGTATGATGGGACTTAGTAACAAGGTAGTAACAGATAAAAGACAAATAATTAATTTTATGTGCGTGGTAAGTGGCGGAGAGATAGGGATTTGAACCCTAGGATGATTAAAAAATCATCAATGGTTTTCGAGACCACCCCGTTCGACCACTCCGGCATCTCTCCTTTTTTTAATCAGTAATGAAAATATATCTTTATCAGGTTATTTCAATAGAGAATGTATTGATAGTATTGATTGCATTCCCCTATCATAGATATACCAATTTTTAAAGAAATAATCAATTCTCTTTCAAAAGAGCCGTCTCCGGCTGATGCATTAAAAATGATTGTATAACTTCCTGAATCCTGAAATGAGAATTTTTGCCTGAGAACAGACATGTATTTCTGGTCAATAAAATCATAAAGAGATAAGTTGGGGTTTTGAAACCATCTTTCTCTTCCATCTATTATATATTGAGCCTCCTGATCGGAATAATTACACAAGGCTCTAATAATCAGTTTGCTTGCCGAAAAAAAATTCACCTGGCTTGAATTGAAATCAGAAGTTATTATGTCGAATATTGACAGCTGTCCGTTCCCATCAGGAAAGAAAAAAGCTTCAGATCCCGGTATCCAAAGAACCTCATCTCTATACTGCATTTGTCCGTTTCTAGGCAGAGGAGCTAGTCCCAAATTGTTATAATCAGCTCTTGTCATGCCATTGACGCTGCGGCCGATTCCTGTTCCTACATAGTCACTAAAACGATCTATAAAAGTTTTAAACATGTTATAAAGCCCAGGAGTATTTGTATAAACCTGAAGGAGTTGTTTTAAAGAATTTACCCCTTGCCCACCTGAAATATTAAGGCCTGAATTCATATCATAAATCCTTGCCGTAACTTTCGCATCATAGTATGGAACAGCAATCGGGCTGCCATTGGCCATATATTGGCTTGTGCCGGAATTATCATTCATTACGCTGTCAAAGCGCTTTAGGGCGTTAGAATTCGGATGAGCTTTCTTATCATCCATCATGAGCCATTGCAATCTTGAGGCAGCTCCTTCGGCAATATAGCCTGACGTTATTCTGTCAGCTTCAATTTTCACCTTCCGTGAAGAAAATTGTGATATGACTACAACAGTAGAGACAATCATTGCCATTAAAAGAAGAAATGAGAGAACTACGATAAGCGCAACTCCTTTTTGGCCTTTAAGTTCAGTCATGGCTCCCCTCATTATTATAGCTGTTGCCGAAAGCTTCAAACTGTCCTGATCCGGCTGTTCTTCTGAGCCATTGTTCTGAGCCTCCGTCTTTCCAGTCAACCCTTATCAAAATTGCTAATGGGATATTCATATTGTCCGTATTCCATCTGTTCTGCCATACAATCTGATTATTGGCTCTAGCCGCATATTGAATACTTATACTACTTACTCCCGTTGCAAGAACCTCTTTATCGGCAGCATTCAAAGTAGAGGCGTCCCATGGAAGAATGGGAATTTTCCGATAGGCGGCAATAAGTTTGCCATGGTCAAGATAAAACTGAATAAACCTGATACCTCCATCATTTGCATCAACAATTCTATGCAGGTAAGCGAACGAAACTCTATTGGGTTCTCCAATAAATATTGATCGTTTCATTTTTCGCTGATCAGGCCACTGAAACGGGACAGCATTTCTTATGGAAAATGTAAACACTCTTTCAAGTACTTGCAGAGACATAAGAGAATCGCTTTTATTTGAAACTTTTCTAAGGCTTTGCTGAATGGTAAACATTCCTGTTCCCATAATAAGCATAATCACCGTAAAGATGAACATTGCACATATCATCTCAAGCAGAGTGAATGGAGAAGTTTTAACTCTATCTTTGTAATATTTCATTTTTGAAAAGTTTGTCTACTTTTACTTCGCTTACTATTTGGCCATTTGGCCCTCTGACTAAAATATCATAAGTGGCAAGTTTCCAATTTCCTCCAGTATTTGCAGAAACATTTCTAATGTTTGTACAATCGCCGATTCTGCAGGAAGCGCTATATCCGCTATAAGGAAACACATCATGTGTTATTTGTTTATCTCCACATAAGAGATAATATTCGGCAGCCTGAGCAAGCATATGCTGGGAATACCAACTATCGTAGGCCCTATCCATTCTTCTTTTTGAAAAAGATATAAGAGACATGGCTCCAAGTATTCCCATAGCCAGTATAGCCAATGCGACTACTACCTCGACTAGCGTGAAAAGTCTGTTGGATTTTAGGTTGTTAATCATTTGTGGTTATTATTGGCATGCCTGTGAGTTTTGAAATCCTTAAGACTGCAATATGCCCTTTAAAGGAAAATTTCATGTCCGGCCCGCTTGATGAACCGTCAGGAAAAAAAACGAACTGTCTGTTTTGAGGCGAATAGTCGTTAAATGAAACATCAATAAATGATGGTATCTGATAGTTTAAGTAACTTCCTCTTCTTTCTATGGATCTGTTCTTCGGATAAAAACTGCCGTCATTGTAAACCAATACTATTTTCTTGCCTGTGAGCTCTGACTGATTAGATGCTTCATCCAATACATTCGACACATTTGAAAGCGCATTTTTGAAAGTAAGATAGGCAGGGACCTTACCGACCCTGCCTATGACAATACCAACCAATAGGGCAGATATTGCCATTACGCATATAAGCTCAAGAAGAGTAAAATTATTTTTAACTCTTTTAGTTTGACCAGTTGCCAATGACGCTGTCACCGGTTGAACCTCCGCCTGGGCCTGCTTCTCCGTAACTATACAGGTCGTAATCGCCGTATTTGCCAGGGACTACGTATACATAGTCATTCCCCCATGGATCAGGTGGTATTTTGTTTGCCTGAAGGTATGGGCCGTTCCATTTCTTCAGTCCTGAGCCATTAGTGATAAGATCGTTCAGGTTTCTGGGAAGTCTTCCAGTATCTAGCCTGTAATCATCAATACACTGGCACAAAAGAGAAATTTGAGTTTTTGCCGCATTGATTCTAGCTGTTTTAACATGTTTGAAGTACATGGGAGTTACGATAGCTGCCAACAGTGCTATGATGGCAATTACTACAACCATTTCCATAAGGGTGAAAAATCGGGTCTTCTTCCTTTTTAACATTTTGACGCCTCCTTTTTATATTTAAATATTGTTCATTTCCATTATAGCAAGGAATATTGAGATGACTACGGCCAACACTACTACCGCCAAAAAAAGAATACAGGCAGGCTCGAAAAGAGCCAATAGCCGTTTGATTTTGAGTTTCATATCCTTTTCGAGTTGTTCAGCTACATCTCCGAGCATTCCGCCCATATTGCCGGATTCTTCGCCTATCTCAAGCATCTGCAATACTATTTTGGGGACATAAGGAGATTTAGAAAGAGCTCTTGAGAGTTTTTTCCCGCCTTTCAGGTCAGCATTTATATTGGCAAGCGAGAGTTTCAGTTCTTTATTCTCCAGAACTTTTGAAGCTATATTTACGGTACTTATCAGATGAACATTATTTTTGATAAGTACAGCAAGTGTTTTTATGAACCTGCCGATTTCCATTACATTGATAATACCTCCGATCAAAGGAAGCCTTAACATCTTTTTATCCCACCAAACACGGCCTTTTTCGTCTCTTCTGATTTTGACTACAGCGAAGGATATCCCTGCGATGATAATAAGCCAAAGCCACCATAAACCAGTCATTATATTGCTTATCCATACCATTATCTGGGTTGGCAAAGGAAGAGCTTTTCCCATATCAAAAAATATTTTTGTGAATCTTGGCACAAAGACTGTAAAAAGCAGCACTATTACAATGAATGTAACGAATATTATAATTGCCGGATAGATTGAGCTTGTTACCATAAACTCAGTCGTTTCTTTCTTGTAGTCCAGGAAGTGTTTGAGTTCAATCATGACTTCTATAAGAGCTCCTGATTCCTCTCCAGCCTCAATCAGGTTTGCGCAAATTGACGGAAAGTATTCTGGTTTAGCTCTTACCAATTCTGATAATTTTTTACCTTCGTGTAACCCTCTTCTAAGACTCTGGATAATCTCTTTTTGGCTTTTGTCCTCAGTCCCGTCCGACATTATCCCGAGAGCTCTTTCCAACTGAATATGCGCTTTAAGAAGTGGAACCAATCTATCTATGAATTGATAAACATTAAATGAAGCTTTTCGTTTGAAGATGCCTTTTCCTTTGGAACCTACAGAGCCTCCTTCACCGAAACTTTCAATAGGATTCAGCCCTCTTGACCTAAGCCTTCTTAAAGATTCCTGGACATTTTCTGCCTCTATGGAAATCTCAATTATTTTCCCTGTTCTGTCGGCGGCTTTGTACCTATACATACCCATAAGTTAAAACGCTAAACCCCAAACACTAGTTTTTAAATTTGAAATACTAAACTCGATACCTGAAACCTAATACTTAAAACATGAAACTGTCTTTATTCTTCTTTCTTGGCGGCAATATGCACTTCAGCTTCTGTGGTTAATCCCAGTTTGACTTTTTGCATTCCATCTTCTTCAAGCGGAATCATTCCATTCTTGATGGCAATGCTGTTCAGAATTGCATTATCTGTTTTTTTATTTATAGCTTTTCTGATTTCTTCATCAATGACAAGCAGTTCCATAATTGCAAGACGGCCTTTAAACCCTGTTGAACCACAAGTTTTACATTTCACATTTGGATCTCTGGCGCTCTTGCCGTTGCAGTCTTTGCAAACTTTTCTAACTAACCTTTGCGACAAGACAGCGACAAGGGAAGAAGAAATCAAGAACCCTTCCACTCCCATATCCAAAAGTCTGCTTATTGATCCTACCGCATCATTAGTGTGGAGTGTGCTAAGGACAAGGTGTCCAGTAAGAGCAGCATTGATTGCTATGTCGGCGGTTTCTTTATCTCGAATTTCTCCTACCAGAATTATGTCAGGGTCCTGACGAACAATGTTTCTTAGTCCGCTTGAGAAATTCAAACCTATTTTAGGGTTAACCTGCATCTGTGAAAGGCGCGGAATCCTGTATTCGACAGGATCTTCAATAGTGATTATTTTGACATCAGGTGTGTTGAGTTGGGACATAATACTATAAAGCGTCGTTGACTTGCCGCTTCCTGTCGGGCCTACCACAAGGATGATCCCGTGAGGAATGGTGATTATGTCCTCAAATTTTTTACGCATGCTATCGAGCATTCCGGTGTTCTTGAGGTTAAAAACCATGGCGTCCTTTCTTAAAAGGCGAAGAACTATGCTCTCCCCGCTCAAAGTCGGAATAGTATTTATACGGACATCAACATCACTTTTGCCGAGCTGTATATTTGTTCTGCCATCTTGCGGGAGACGGCTTTCAGCTATATTCAGACCACCTACAAGTTTAATCCTGGAAGCAACAGCAGGATATTGATTTATAGATCCTGACATAAATTCCGTAAGATTTCCGTCTATTCTAAAACGAATTACATATTTATTCTCTTCCGGTTCTACATGGATATCACTTGCATTTAACTCAACGGCGCGTGAGAATACTTCATTAACAAGACGGACAATTTTAGCCTCGGTTGCCATGTTCATTAGGGCTTCTTCGCTGTCAGCAGGGCCAAAGCCTTGTTCTTCCTCTTCTGTTTCCTTGTTATATGTTTCTTGAATGAGCCTTTCGAGGACGCTTCTTCTGGTAAACGAGAATATGGCATCGAGATTATATATCTGCTTGAACACGTAGGCTATCTCGTCTATTCTGTACGGGCAGCTGAGGATTAATTCAACAGATTTATCATCCCATTTGAATGGGACAAAACAGTAGTTTTCAAGAAAGTCCAAAGTTAGATTCGGAAACTTGTCTATATTTACCAGTTCTTCTTCCTCTCTGATCCCTATATTTGTAATTTTCGAATAGGCCAATATCAATTCAGCTTCAGGAATCGTTCCCCTTCCACAAAGATCCCAGTCAAGTTTTTCACGTTCTTTTGACGAAATATCAGAAGGGTAGGCTTCATAGAATTTAGCCAACTTTTTTGAAAGGTCATTTAATCGGTCAAAAAAAATCATCGTAGTAAATGCGAAATCAATCGCCCTTTATGAATATTTTATTAGAGTCTTCTGCCTGGAATACTTCATTATTATCAGTATTGTTTTTCGAGAAACCCTGCTTGATGAGGTTGACGCTATTCTGATATCTTTCGGTCATTTTTTCCAAATCACTTGTTTTTGTAACTATTCTTGCGGTAACCATTACCAGCATTTCTGTTCTTGTTTTTTTAATCGAAGTGCTGCCAACCAACCTGTTAAGTACAGGTACATCGCTAATAAAAGGAACAGTTTCCAAACTGTCCACAGAGTCACTCTTTACTAAACCTCCGATGACAATCGTACCCCCACTTGGCACATTCATGACTGTATTAAGGACTTCCTGAGTAATTGTAGGATTTGGTCCACTGTCAGTCTGGGTCGCAGTATCGATTTTCGAGGAAGTCTGGCTGAATTCAAGATTGATTAGGCCTCCCTTTGTGATATGAGGAGTCATTTTTATGATTATGCCTACATCTTTGTAATCATAAGAAGTACTGGTTCCATTATTATTGGTGGTGCCGCCTGTCTGAATAGAAACTGATTGCCCAATCGAAATTGATGCAGAAGAATTGCTCTGCACTAAAATTTCAGGTTTTGCAAGCGTGGTCACCTTTTTATCGAGGGAAAGAGCATGGAAAGTGGCATTTGCATTATTTGAATTAAGTACCCATGACATACCATCTGTGGTAGTGCCGGCTCCACCAGGAAAAGAATTTCCTAAACCATAATCTGTGCCATATTGATTGCTTCCACTTGTGAATTTACTTTGAATCCCTACATCAAGATCATTTTCGAGTGTAATATCTGCTACTGTTATTGAGAGCAAGGCCTGAGGAGGCATCGTGTCTATTCTGTCAAGCAAAGCCTTAGCGATTGCATATGCGCGAGGAGTACATCTGATTACCAGCCTCTGGTTTTTTACATCTGCCATTATCTTCATTGGAAAATCATAGATACTCGTTAAATTTTGACTTGTCCCCTGCCCATTACCTGACTGGTTGCTTTGCTGGGTATTTTGGCTTGTTACCTGAGTCACATCATATGCCTTTGCTCTCAGCGAAAAACCACTACTACTAGACCCAATCCCGCTACTAGACCCGCTGATACCTCCAGTACCGGATCCACTGGCAGATCCTGAACTAGTGCTTGATGAGCTGCCTTGCGAGCTTGATTGAGAAGGGGTCAGTGTTGCACCTTGTACATTAAAGATAATAGACATGGTTTGTATAAGGTCGTCAGCATTTGCATTCATGATATTGTAGATAAATATCTGATCCTGATCTCCGACATCACTTCTGTCTAGAACATCAACCCATTTTTTTACCTCCCCGAGAGTTTCGTCATTAGCAGCAGATACTACAAGAAGCTGCAACCGATCAACTGCCTGAAGATTGATGGCTCCTATATTAGAAGAATCTGTTGAATTAGCAGCCTTTGATGATGAAGATGAGCCATATCCTGTCGAGCTGTAATTATTGTCAGGAGGATTATATTCGACAGGAAAGCCTAATACAGGAAGAACATTATTTAATTCCGTTGCTATTGCGCTTGGGGAAATGTTTGAACATTTAACTACTGCCCTTGGCCAAGAATGCCTACTGCTGACGTCTAGCATATTTATGATAGCACGGATCTTGGGCATATTGCTTGGAATATCCACTATTAAGAGCGAATTCTGGTCAGCTATGTCAATGATCACACCTCCATTCGTCAGAAAAGGTTTTATCTGCTGAGCAAGATTTGATGATTTGATATTCCTTAATTTAAATAGAACAACGCTTACGTTCGATTCGTATCTGTTTTCGCCTCCTACAATTCTTTCTTGTGTCATATTACTTAAGGGCAATATATGAACCACTCCGCTTTCCAAAGAACAGTATGCCCCGCTAAATACCAAAACCTGTTCAAATATCTGCCATATGTCTCTTTTGGACAAATCAGCATCAACGGACATGGTCACTACTCCTTTCACGGCAGGATCAAGATAGAAATTGAAACCAAGAATTTTGGCAAATGTCGGCACGACTTCATCTATAGGGGCCACATTAAAACTAATATTTATATGATTTATATCATTAAAATCATTTTGCCGGTCAGCAAAATACGTATAGAATGGAGCTTCAGGAGCAGAAGGTGCCTTCTTAGTTTCCTGATCGTCCAAAGTATCAATTTCTGATTCAGAAACGCTATGCCCTGTCATTGTGACAGGATTTACTTTTTCTAATGCCGAGCTAAGAGAATCTCTTTTTACCTCAACTGGAACTATTGGCTGTTCAGTAAAATTATTAGGGTTTTCTTTTTTATCTCCCGGCAGAGAGTTATCAATAGATGTATTGCACGAAACGAGAATAGAAAAGAATGTTATACCTGTTATTCCAAATATCCATTTTCTTAGGCCAGAATTTAGCCGAACGTCAAATTTCTTAAACATAATTCCAGATGAGCTCCTACATGTTTCTATTTAAAATTCATATATTATTATAATGACACTGTATCTAAATTGTCTTTGGGGGCTCCGGAAACGGTACTTCCTCCCTTTTGGAAGCCTATATTGTCAACACTTGTTTTTAGTGCTCCGATTTTTGCTAGTACACTGTCAATTCTACTATTTAAATTTTGAATGGATTTCAGTGTATCCTCATGATTTGCAGTTATCCATTTTTTAAAAAAAGCATTGTCAGTAGGTATCTGGGAGATGGTTTTTGTCTGTTCAACATTCAACGAATAAACTTTTTCCAAGTCATCTGATACAGACTTGATGCTCTCATCTAGTGCTGAACCTCCCTTTTGGATCATGGATCTTAAAGAGAGTAATTCGTTTTCCAGTCTCTTTTCATTCTCTCTTAGACTATCGATTTTTCCGTTGGTATAAATAGATAAGTATAGAAGATTTATGGCCATTATAGCCAACAATATATACTGAATGTTATTCTTCAGTTTTTCCATAATACCTGAAACAGCTTTTGCATTAAGCATATTTGATTTCGGCATAGCTAATTCCTTACTTTATATTAAACATTTTACTAATATTAATTTTGTTTTACATCAGGAACATTTCTAATTATCACATTGGATGTATTTGTTCCCCCTGAAGAATTACCTCCAGCACCTTGTTTTCCTGTTTCGATAATCTTTGCTTCTTGCTTAACACCTATTTTCTGTGCTTCAACCAGTCTTTTTTCGCTGTTTTCATCTGCAAATGTCATATTCAATGTTACCGTACCATCCCCGCCCTGAAGCACGGCAGAATCTTTTGTTACGGATTTTAACACAAACCCGTTTGGTAACTTCTCTCCGACAAGAAAAACCATTTTCTGTTTGGGCGGAACTTGCTTATTTTGTGCGTTACTTCCCGAGTTGATGTAACTAGAGGGGTTCCCTCCGTAAGAAGGTTGAGACGGCGCTCCAGGCAGATTTGATATTAAGATGACAGCCCCACCTGTATTCCCATCTCCGAATACCCCGATGAGGGAGGTATCTTTTAGTGATGTTGGAGATGCTGAACCGCCTGAGCCCGTAGCAGTAAGTGCTCTTGTCGAATCAAAAATATTATTGGTCCAGATTTCACTCGGAACAGGCGGTTTTTGAGTAGAGCCATTCTCCTTTGTGTCTCTGTCTGGAAAAGCACTATTTCTGACAAGAGTATCAGTTATTCTTGTCATTTCCTGGCTTATAGACGGAGCCTTATAATTAAACTGAATCAATGCCAATATCAGAACCAGGATTATTAAAACAGGAATCGAAGAAATGTACAAGATTTTTATCATTGTTCCCCTCCGATTCCGAAAAGTGCGATTATATCGGAATTGCTTATAATCATGAATTTTACGTCACAGGTCAGGTAAATAGTCCCTTTATTGTTATAGTTGTCAGGCCTTAGGGAGAACCTTTCCCAATACATTTTTGGAGTAGAGTAAGTCATGGCATATATGAAATTTGTAATCCCTTTCATATCGCCCGAACATGAAATTTCTACTTCCCCCATGCTTAAATCGTCGCTTATATTAGAGACCTGAACAGACCCTGCAGTGCTTAGTTCGACATTTGCTTTTTTTGCTGCTGCTGAAATTTTCTCCTGAAATTTAATATTAATATCGCCATCCCTTTTGGTAATCCAGTATTCTTGATTTTGTGCCGATATTTTCTGCTGCCGCACGAGAATTTCTCCATATTGGGTTTGCTCAGATTGTAATTGCTTTTGGAGGGAAAGAATCTCCCGTGTTTCTTTTTTTATGACATCACTTCCAAAGAAAGTTAAGCTTATAATGCCAAAAAAGCTTTCAAGGAAAGACAAGACTATTATTATGGCAATAAGAATCAGCGCGGGAATAAAAATGTTTTTTCTTCCCTTGATATATTTGTTTTCTCCCAGGAATTTAGGGATTTTTATTTTTTTAAGAATATTCTTCATTGATCAGCTTCCGCAGAGTTATCCTGACTTTTTTTAACCAAACTTATATAAATATATTCTGAACCGTCGGAAGATTTGTTTTTCCGGCTGTTCTGAAGAGTGTAGTCTGGAGATCTATATAATGCAGAGATGAAATTGTCCGAATTACCGTTTGTCTGCATCGTAAGGTTTGCGCTATTTCCATAAGTATTAAGATAATTTGCCCACACATCTCTAGGAGTGATCTTGCATAAATATTCCAGAAAACTCAAAGCATTAATGTCATCCGGCACAGATGTAAAAACCAACTGAATATAATCGTCAGTTTTTTTGTCTTTGGCCATCTTGTTTTTAGTTGACTTCAATTCGGATTTAAGGCTGTTCAATTGTTTGTCTAATGCACTTAGTGCCTTATAGTTATCTATCGCTCCTATTGTCATGTGAAGCAAGAGTAAACAAATAAATATCGAAAATAGGGCAAACGTAGAAAGCTTCAATGCTTTAAATCTTTTGGGCTTGGATAATGGAGGTACGCCAAATAAGCGTTTCTTTTCAAAATCAAACTCAGGTGTCAGTGCATATTCTGCAAGAATGATACATGGTATGAAAGAGTTCAACTGTTCTTTTAAAACAGGCTCAAATCGCTTAAAAAGAAAAATCCTCTCATCAATTAAAGAATTTTTGAGAGTTTCATTTTTACCGACTTCAGACATATACCATCCTTCCTTTTCGCTGGAAGCTGCAGAATAAAAATTCTCATCTATGGTATCCAAGTATAAATCAGTGGCTGTATAAAGCGGATCTAGTATGAAAAAGGGATAAAGAAAAGCATCGTACTTGATTCCAGATTCAAGAAAAGCGTTTTCTCTCGAATCGTAAACAGTTTTTTTAATGGCTATAATTTTAACTCTGTTTATTTTGTTCTTTTCTTCTCCAGGGTAAATAATTGGCCTGAAAGTCCAGTTGAAATCATCTATTCCCTCAGGGATATAACGACTTATCTCGAAATCAAGATATTTTTTGATTTCAGATATTTTTAAGGAAGGAGTATCTATAGAAAAAGTAAGAATGTTATCAATATAGCCGCCTATAACAACTCTTTCTTTATTGTCGCCGTCAAGTTTTTTATAGACTGCGGCTAATCTTTCTGAAAATTTCAGGTCTTTGTCTTCCGAAAAGGAAAAATCAATAAGTGTGAATTTCTTCCCTCTTTTGCACAGAATTGCCCCATAGACAAAATTATTTTTGTCCCAAGTTATTGATAAACATGTTTTTGCTTTTAGCATAAAGTCTTAAACCACAACTCATGGAGAAATTCATAAACCGCAATATTCTTTAGAATTTTATCAAAAACTTTCCTGATATCTATATTTTTTGAAAAAAAGACAACATTTTTAATCTATTTCTTTTTAATTCTCAGTTATAAATTAGATGGGTTGGGAGATAATTAATAATAAGGGCAATTCTATAACTTGAAACCTAATGAATCAAATTAAAAAGAAATTTAGCTTTGGAATATTCCTGCCGCATGTGCTTGGAATGCTCTTGTTTTTCAACGGTTTTGTTCATATTGCCATCTCTCTATTCCTTTCCTTAGGCATAGAAACTAATTTTTTATCCTTAGTAGACGCTGATGCGTTAACTAAAAATTCCCTTTACTATGTTGGCATAGGCGGGGGAATAATTCTTGGCATCTGGCAGTTTTTTAATGGGATAGGCATCTACAAGAGGCGTAAAAGAGCGGTTTATTCAACAATTCTTCTCGTCTTTTTATCAAGTATTAAATATCTGATATTCAACTCATTGCCGGAAATGGTATTCCTCAATTTCTTTTTTTTGGTTTTCCTCATAATAATATGGCGTTTCTTTGAAAAAGATAATTCTCAAGGAATGAGGAACTATCAGGAGGTTGTCGCATGGCTTACTGTTGCGCTTGCGCTTATTTATGGTATATGTGGAAGTTATATTCTCAAAAAGCACTATGTTGGTATAGATAATGTCATGGACGCTGTCTACTACACCATAATAACATATAGTACAGTAGGATATGGGGATATCGTGCCAATAAGCACAGAGGCTAAAATTTTTACTATCACAATGGTGCTTATCGGTCTTGGTTCATTTGCTACCACTGTTACATTTATTATAGGACCTAAAATAGAAAGCAAAGTAAAAGGAATATTCAATATTATGGGAAACTTATCAAGCATGAAAGACCACGTGATTATCTGCGGTCTATCCGATCTTGCAAAAGCTATAGCCAAACATCTCAAGGTTCACGAGATACCATATGTAATAATTGACAATTCTCAGGAAATTCGAAATACCCAGGAAGATGAAACCCTTGTGATTTTTAAAGGGCTGGTTTCATCTGTTAAAACGTTTGAAGAGGTAAATATAAAAAAAGCAAAAGCCGTAATAACAGCGTTTGACAGGGACCCGGAAAACATCCTTGCTACCCTGACCATCAAAGAAGCGCTGGAAAGGGTTAGCCATCCAGAGAATATCAAAATCATAACCAGAATTGAAAACGACCATAACATTGAAAAAGCCCGCAAAATCGGAGTGACTGAAATAATTTCTCCTTCCTCTATGGCGGCAAAATCGATTATTGGAGTCCTATAAATATTTAGGTTGGAATATTCAGTTTCAATTCAAAATCCGAAATAGCCTATCAAACACAATAAATTTTAATGAACATTTTTCCTGAAGGCAGCCTTGCTGTTTCTCTTATTACAACTGTATGGATAGGCCTTTTCGTCATTTGTTTTTTCAATCTTCGCTTAGGCTGGAATATCTCGGGACTTATTGTCCCCGGGTATTTGGTTCCGCTTTTAATTCTCAAACCCTGGAGCGCTGTCGCAATTATAATTGAGGCAGCTTTCACATATCTTGCAGTAAAAGGGTTTTCAAAACTAGGCGAAAGAACAGGCCTTTATTCAGAACTTTTTGGGCGAGATAGGTTTTTTGCCATACTCCTTGTTTCAGTAGGAGCAAGATTGCTTTTTGACGAGACTATTTTTCCTTACGTAACTTCGCTTTTAAGCCAATATTTTGAGATTGAGTTCAGGTACAGAGACGGACTTTATTCAATAGGCCTTGTGATAGTGGCTCTTACAGCAAATCAATTTTGGAATTCAGGCCTGAAAAGAGGAATTTTTCAATTGACAATTACCCTTGTTGTTACTTTTATTATAGTTAAATATGTACTCATTGAATTTACTAATTTCAAGCTCAGCGAAGTAGCAAACCTATACGAAAATCTTGCCACATCAATTCTGGCTTCCCCAAAAGCCTATATAATACTTATTACTACTGCCTTTATTGCCTCAAGAATGAGTTCAACATACGGATGGGAATTCAGCGGGATAGCCATTCCTGCCTTACTTGCCCTTCTTTGGTATTATCCATGGGAAATATTCATTTCTATAACTGAAGCTATCATAATTTATGTAATTGCTATACTGCTACTTAAAACAAAGTTAATGTCTTATTTTCCTATGGAAGGAGCGCGAAAAATACTGTTTTTCTTTAATATTTCGTTCTTCTATAAACTTGTGCTAGGATTTCTGCTGCCTCTTTTTATCCCCAATATAGCACCTATAGATTACTTTGGGTTTGGCTACATGCTTACTTCGCTTATAGCAATCAAAATGTATGAAAAAGAGTTTGGCGCAAGAATCATAGGCGCAACCATATTTACTTCGGGTATTTCTATCCTATTGGCTACGCTGATTGGATTCGGACTGACGTTCATTGAACAAAAACCACACTATTTCATTACAAATCTTGGCGCAAAAAAATCATATGTAAAGGCAGATGAACCAAACAGAGTTATGCCTTTGAAACACAATGATAAAATTTCGCTTTTCCCTGATTTATTTTCTACAGTAAAAATCGAAACTAAAACTAAGGTACGAAAGCTTTCCTTGAACGAACTCAAATTTATAGATGAAAAAATTCTAGCCCCGATATTACGCCTTTCAGAAGCTCAAAATGAGAATAGTGCTTTTCTTGAAAAAGAATTAAACAAAGTTGCCCAATCAGCTGATGCTGTCGGTGTAAGTATAAAATTATATGGAAGCAGAGCATTTCATCCTGATTATGTCGAACTCAAAGGAAATTATCCCGAACAGTTTATAGGAACTTTTTATTTTAGGCTGTTAGGCAACAGTGAGATAATATTGGAATCTGATTCTCTCTCCAGACAATCTTTGGAAATATCAGGAATATTGGAAGAGAAATTTAAACCCAAAGTCATACTTTTTTCAGCTATTTTTTTTAAGGATTCAAACGGAGTGCTGGAATGCGAAGCTCCTGTAAAATATGTTAAAGGCTCTTTTTTTGATTTGGCAAACCAAATTTCTATTCGCGAGCTGGACAAAAAGAAAAAACACACAAATGTGGTACAGATAAAAACAGTACTTGGAAGAAAATCCCTTGAGCCAAATACAGTTTATGTTTCTACAAATACAGGATCATATTCTCTGGAAACGCTTAATGACACTCAGAAAGAAATATGCGCGTGGATATTAAGTAAGGGTTATAAAGTTAAGTTTGTCAGCGGTGCGGACAATACAGCCGGGCTGGAAAGCATAAATCTTCTCTCTGGAAGGTATTTGGATTTAACCAATAACACCTCTCTGATTGTGCTCTGGCTAGGGAATTGAACTAGCCAAAATCTTGAAATCTGGCTTGTTGGTGGTACTTTATGCGCCTTTCGGTAAATAAAATCCGAAGCAATCATGATGATTTAATAAAAGGAATTTTTTTATGGATATAAATATATTGAGTGGAACTAGTTGCTTTTTTAGCAATTTTAGCAGTAATGATTTTAATAATGGATTTTTTACAGGAGCTGTAGCTTTTGCTGTAATTTCCTTGGGAACGATACTTATTGGAAGATTTCTTAAGAGAAACAATAAGAAGACTCAAAATACAGATAGCAAAGCACTTGCAGAAAACAACCTTAAATTGGCCGAATTGACAAAAGCTCTTGCGGACGAAAAAGAAAAGTCTCATAATAGTTTTGAAGACGGAGCTCTTTATTCGTTGGTTCTCCTTCAGAGGGAAGGCAGATTTGTTGATTTCATAAAAGAAGACATCAAAAACTACGAAGATGCTCAGATCGGAGCGGCAGTAAGGCAGATTCATTCAGGTTGCACAAAAGTAATCAATGAAAACTTCAACCTTAAAGCCCTGTATGATACAAAGAAAGAAGGCGAACAAGTTATAGTAAGCGAGAACTTCAATGCCGAAGAAATAAGGCTTAGCGGCAATGTGCCTTCAAAAGGCCCTTATAAAGGAACTCTCAGACACAAAGGATGGGTTTCCCAGGAAATAACACTTCCAAAAAAAATAGGCAAAACCTGTTCTTTGGTTGTTTGCCCTGCTGAAGTTGAAATAGGTTGAAACTATTTTACATTCCGAAAAATTTATACGATTCAAAACTCAGAACAAACTTGGGAGGTTTAAAATGTCCCGTTATTTAATTGGTATTGATTTAGGCACAACAAACTGTGTTGTTTATTACATAGATAAAACGCAGGAGCCAATGATCCCTGAATTACTCAAAATCCCGCAGCTTTCGGAAGCAAATGAAATTTCCGAGAATTCGGTTCTGCCTTCATTTATCTACATCCCTGACGAGAAAGACCTGCCAGCCGGCAGTCTTAACACGGATTGGAATAAAAATGCAACTTTTTGCGTGGGCGATTTTGCAAAAAGGACTTCGCCTAAGGTCCCGCTTAAGGTAATAGCTTCGGCCAAGTCATGGCTTTGCGCCGATAATGTTGATAAACTGACTCCTATTCTTCCGTGGAACAGGAACAATCCTGAAAAACAAATGTCTCCTGTTGATGCGACAAAAACTATTTTGGAGCATATGAGAGATGCTTGGAATGATAAAATAGCATCCCAAGACAAAGATTTGGAAATGGAAAAACAAACTCTTGTTATTACGGTTCCCGCATCTTTTGATACGGTTGCCAGAGAACTGACGCTTAAAGCCGCAAACCAGATCGGCCTAAATCCTGTTTTGCTTGAAGAGCCTCAAGCTGCTTTCTATTCATGGCTAAATGAAAACGGTGAGAAGTGGAGAAATAAAGTTGCAACTGGCGACAGTATTCTTGTATGCGACATTGGCGGCGGAACAACGGACTTTAGTTTGATTAAAGTTCAGGAAGAAAGCGGAAACCTTACACTCGAAAGAGTGGCAGTGGGTAATCATATTCTGCTTGGCGGAGACAACATGGATCTGACAATGGCTTACAAAGTGGCAGAAAAGATAAAGAAAAAGAATGACGTAACCCTTGATTCATATCAGATGCATGGGCTTACGTACGCATGTAGGGAAGCCAAAGAATCCCTGATGTCAGACCCAAAAGCAAAACCTCAGAAACTTACAGTTCTTGGGAGAGGAAGCAGCGTAATAGCCAGCACTATTACTTCGGAGTTAACAAGGGCAGAGGTTGAGGAGACAATCATCAATGGATTCTTTCCTGAATGCTCTATTGAAGATAAGCCTGTCGATTCAAAACGTTCGGGTTTTAAGACTTTTGGCCTTAGATATGAATCTGATCCATCAATAACCAAACATCTTGCGTTGTTTCTTAAAACAAACTGCAAAACACAGGAAGAACTTCCAAACTGCATACTTTTCAACGGTGGTGTAACCAAAGCCGAAGCTATCAGAGAGAGAGTTATCTCTGTGGTTTCAGGTTTTCTTGCATCAACAAAAGGACAAGTAAAGGTGTTGACTGGTACAAATCCTGACCTTTCAGTAGCTATGGGCGCAAGTTGTTACGCCAATGTCAGAGAAGGCAAAGGCATAAGAATCAAAGCCGGCAGCTCTTATGCTTATTACCTTGGGATAGAGACATCTATGCCTGCGGTTCCTGGCTTTGTCCCTCCAATTCAAGGGTTATGTGTACTGCCTATAGGAACTGAAGAAGGAACGTCATTTGATATTGACCATTCCGGCCTTGGCCTGATAGTGGGTGAGAATACAGAATTCAGGTTCTATTCATCTAAAACAGCTAAAGAAGACAATTTTGGAAAGACCATTGAGAATGTTGAAAACGCTCAGTCCATCGAAGAACTACCACCGCTTTCAGTAGCTTTGCCTCCATCAGATGATATTCCTTCTGGCAGTATGGTACCTGTCAAATTACGTATTGAATACACTGAGACAGGGACACTGCAGGTTTGGTGCATAAACGAGAAAACAAAGAATCAATGGAAGCTTGACTTCGAAGTCAGAAAAGAAGCTAATCAGGCATAGTTTATGAAACATTCACGCTTCATAATCGGGATAGACCTTGGTACAACAAATATCGCAGTAACATTCGTTGACCTCAATTCTGAGCATAAAGCTATCTCATTATTTAAAATCCCACAAATAGTAGCTCCAGGCGAACTTGAAGACCTGGAGTTATTTCCTTCGTTTTGTTTTTTCTTTGACAAAAAACTGAACAAAGAAGAAATGATGAATCCTGCTTGGAATTCAAAAAGTCCATATACAGTAGGATCATACGCCAGAGATTACGGTGCGACCGTGCCTAATCGTTTTATTTCATCTGCAAAATCATGGTTGTGTCACAGCGGAGTTGAGAGAAAAGAGAAAATTCTCCCATGGGGCGGCAATTTGGAAGAGGTGATGCACTCTCCGCTTTCAATTACCTCATTTTATCTTAGCTATATCAAAAAAGCATGGAACCACAAATATGCCCACCTCAAGGACTCTTTCGGCAATCTTTGCCTTTTTGAAGATCAGAATATAATAATTACCATTCCGGCAAGTTTTGATGAAACTGCAAGGGAGCTTACTATAGAGGCGGCAAAGTTAGCAGGATGCAGGCAAGTCAATTTGATTGAAGAGCCTCTTGCAGCTTTTTACTCCTGGCTGGACATGAATGCCGAATCGTGGCAGAACCAGATACAAAAAGATGAGAAAGTCCTTGTAATAGACATTGGGGGAGGAACTTCGGACTTCTCCATAATAGCCCTTAATGAAAATGGCGCGCTTGAAAGAACAGCTGCAGGCAATCACCTTCTTCTTGGTGGAGACAATATAGATATCGCAATTGCAAAAAAAATTGAGGAAAAATGGAAGACAGAGCTTTCTCATGGCGATTGGCTGACTCTCTGCCAGAAAACAAGACAAGCAAAAGAACTTCTGCTTAATCAACTTGAACTTAAATCAACAGATATTACGCTTCTTTCTCAAGGCAGTTCCATCATAGGGAATCTCAGGAAATACACACTGGAGCGTTCAGAACTTGAGGGGCTTTTAATTGAAGGATTTTTCCCTTTTATATCTTCTGATTCGTCATCACCTTTAAAGAAAAAAGGAATACAGAAAATGGGGCTTCCTTACGAATCAGATCCCTCTATTCCCAGTCATCTTCTCCAGTTTTTAAAATATGCGCAAAGCGTTTCTGCAAAATCTACAAAAGAGACTGGTATTCTCTTATTTCCGAATAAAGTCCTTTTCAATGGAGGGACAATGATTCCTAAAATTTTGAGGGAAAGGATTATTTCTTCTATTCAAAACTGGTTTGATGGAAAAAATATTCAGGAACTTGCCTCAAGAGACCTAACTTTGGCAGTAGCCTACGGGGCCTCATATTACGGAAGGACTAAGGTACATGGCGGCGTGAAAGTCAAAACGGCCGCGTCAAAATCATATTATCTAAAAGTCGCGCACGCAAATAAGAGCGGGGCAGACAAAGTCATATGTATTATGCCAAGAGGCGCTGATGAGAATCTAAAAGTTCACACACAGGGTTCTTTTACTGTAGAAACCAACAAGACGGTTCATTTTCCGCTTTTTAGCAGCGCTACAAGAATCGGAGATAAAGCAGGAGTTTTTCTGGAGGAATCCGAAGATATCTCTTTTGTCTCTTCACTCTTTAGCATCCTCAGATACGGAACTAAACAGGAGAAGATTCCCCTAAAAGCCGGAATTGTCTCGGAGTTAACCGAAAGCGGAGTACTTAAAATAGAAATTGAATCTCAGACCACTTCTCACAAGTGGCCTCTTAAGTTCGATGTCAGACTCATAAACGATGAGGACACTAACGCATTGACGGAAAACCTGGTTACATTTGACCATGAGACGGTAGAAAAGTCGAAAGCTTTTCTTAAAGGATATTTTTCGCTTGATAAATCCCAGAATATTTCAATCTTCAAGGAGCTGGAAGCTATTACTTCTGCTACCAGAGAGAAGTGGCCTATGCATTTCCTTAGAAGTCTGGCAGATACGCTTCTTGATATCGACTATAAAACTCTTATTCTTGCCGATTTCGAAAGCAGATGGCTCAATATCTGCGGCTTTGTGCTGCGCCCTGGATTCGGCGACCCTGAAGATGAAATCAGACTTAGAAAAGCCTGGCAGCTATGGCCTGCCGGACTTAACAATCCCAACGACCCACAAACGGTTTCCGAATGGTGGGTTTTCTGGAGGAGAATTATTTCCGGGCTTAAATCCGGACATCAGATTTCAATCTATAATGAATTGAGCAAACATTTGCTTCCAAAAGGTATATATCAGCAGAGGATTAAACTGGGAGAACAGGCCAAAGCAGAAATGTTCAGATGTCTTGGCTCTCTTGAGCTCATTTCCGAAAAGCAGAAAAAGTTTGTCGGCAATATTCTCATTGAAAGAGGGAAAAAACTTGAGTCGTATGAATATTGGGTTCTTGCCAGAATAGGTGCAAGAAAGCTTTTTCATGCTTCTGCCAACTGTGTTATTGGCGCAAAGACATCTGAGTTATGGATTTCCATGCTCCTAAAGGGTTCTACTCCAAGTCAGGATAAGCTTTTTGCCATTTCCAGAATGGCCGCTCTTACTCCAGACAGGGCTTTAAATGTGTCCAGTGAAACTGTCTTAGGTGCTATATCATTTTTAAGAAAAGCTAAAGCTCCTGTTCATTGGATTAAACATTTGGAAACAGTTACTACCGATGATACTCAAGAAAAAACAAAACTTCTGGGAGATTCAATACCTCTTGGAATAACCGTAACGTAAAACTATGACTAACTCTGAAATTAAGCAATTCCCAAAATTTTTATGGTTTCTTCAGGCCGCCTATGTATCTGTTATTCTTCTTGCTAATTGGTTTGACATCAGAATAATAGAAATAGGCCCTATAGCAACAGATGCCGGTACGTTGATATTTCCTTTTACATTTATACTGTCGGATATAATAACTGAAGTTTACGGTTATAAATTTGCCAGAAGAGCCATTTGGACAGGGTTGCTTTTTAATTTTGCCTTTCTTGTATATGCCCAAATAGTTGTCCATTTCCCTTCTCCAGGCTATGCAATCGGCACTAATGCAAAATTCGATTCTTTAATGGGATTCAATATCAGAATTATCATAGCATCTACCTTGTCGTATCTGCTAAGCGAACCTGTCAACTCTTATATCATGGCAAGGCTTAAGATAAAGACCAAGGGAAAGTACATGTCTTTCCGATTTGTGTTTTCTACTTTTATCGCATCGTTTTTTGACAGTTTTATCTTCGGCACAATTGCTTTCTATGGAATAATTCCAGGCGTCGAACTGATAAAATTCAATGCTGCAATGTGGCTAATCAAAGTTGCCGTTGAGGTATTTGGTTTAGTTTTCTCTCTTAAGCTGGCAAAGATGCTCAAAAATTTTGAGCGCATTGACATTTATGATATTAATACTAATTTCAATCTATTTAAATTGGAAGCTACATATGCGGATGAAGTCAATTTGTATATGAAAGGAAAGTGATTGAGTTTTAAAATTAATTTTTCCGAGCTAGAGTTTGTTTATATTTTTTATTTTAAAGAGGGCACACCATGAAGAGCATACTTTTTCTTGCAGATGGAATGGCAGATGAACCGCTGAATGAACTAGGAGGAAAAACTCCTCTTGAATATGCGAACACTCCAAATATGGATTACATAGCACAAAATGGAGCTAACGGCCTATTTTTATCTCTACCCGAAGGATTTCCTACCTCGTCTGATGTAGCTAATATGTCTGTGCTTGGATATGATTTAATCCGCTTCTATCCTGGAAGAGGCCCGATTGAAGCAGTAAGTCAAGGCATAAAATTGGAGAAAGATGACATTGCATTCAGATGTAATTTAATCACAATAAAAGATGAGATATTGACTGATTACTCGGCAGGACACATAGATAACGCAGACTCTGAAGAACTTATGAAGTTCATACAATTACAGTTGGGAAGCGAAAAAGTAACCTTTTATCCAGGCGTAAGCTACAGGAATATACTTGTTTTGCATGGAGTCGAATTTTCATCCAATGTAGAGTGTTTCAAGCCTGATTCATGTCAGGGAATGAAAGTAGATGAAATAGCCTATAGAGCCTTGGACAATACTAAAGAAGCAGCAAACACTGTCGAAATACTTTCCGAATTGGTCAATAAAAGCAGAAAGCTTCTTTCTGACCATCCACTGGTAAAGCAAAAATCCTTGTCTGTAAGCTCAATTTGGCCGCATAGCCCTGGAAGAAATCCATCATTTCCAAGTTTCAGCGACATGTATGAAGGGAAGAAAGGCGCTATTATCAGTGCTGTAGATGTAATATTCGGAATCGGTATATGCGCCGGAATGGATATAATAAAAGTGCCTGGTGCTACAGGTTTCGTTGACACGAACTACGCCGGCAAGGCCGAAGCGGCAATAAATGCCCTCAAAGATCACGATTTTGTGTATCTTCATGTAGAAGCGATAGATGAATGTTCACATATGGGAAGACTTGATTTGAAATTAAAAGCAATAGAAGATTTTGATTCAAAAATAGTCGGCCCTGTCCTGAAAGCGCTTAAGCATGTCGATGATATTTCTTATGCGCTTCTTCCAGACCATCCTGTACCTGTCAAACTCCAAAAGCACACAAGAGATTTAGTTCCTGTGGCTATTATGTCATCCCACATCAAACCTGATACAGTTAAGAAGTATTCTGAAAATGCTGCACAGCAAGGTTCGCTTGGCTTCATAAAGGGAGCAGAGCTTATGAAACTTTTGCTGAATATTAAATAAAAGAAAGGTATCTTAATGGATATCAAATATATCGTAATAGTTCAATGCCATATTGTGACCGAAAAATGTCCGGGTTTTTTTTGCGAACAGGCTTTTACAAAAAGAACAGGTTCATTTGCTGAATATAAAGATCAGCCAAATATCCGTTGTCTAACTCTTACCTGCGGCGGCTGTTGCGGGAGAGCCGTTCATAGAAAACTTTCTCTGCTACTTAAAACGTTGAAAAAACGTGAGGGTATAGAAAAAGATGATGTTGTCGTTCATTTGTCCTCATGTATTGCGTTTGACAATTTCCATGCATCGCCTTGTCCGCATATAGATTATTTAAATGAGCTAATTGGCATCAAGTTAGGGCTCCAGATAAAAAACGGCACGAAGATAAGCGAACACTCAGAGAAGTGCCGTTCCGAAGGCTTATACATTTCTAGAAATTAAATATATTATTGGAGATTATATGAAGATACTAATTATCGGCGGGGTCGCTGGCGGAGCAAGTGCAGCAGCAAGAGCTAGGCGTAATAGCGAAGACGCCCAAATCATACTTTTCGAAAGGGGCGAATTTGTCTCTTTTGCCAACTGCGGGCTTCCTTATCATATCGGCAATGTCATTGAAGACAGAGATGATCTGCTTGTTATGACGCCTGAATCTTTCAAAAATAGGGCAAATATTGAAGTAAGAATTAAAAACGAAGTCATAGATGTAAATTCGAAAGAAAAAAAAATTACAGTTAAGGATATAAACACAGGGAAAGAATACTACGAGTCCTATGATAAATTAATCTTATCTCCAGGATCTTCCCCATTTATTCCTGACATTCCAGGCTCGAAAGACCCCGATATTTGTACACTATGGACGATTCCTGACATGGATAAAATAATTGCCAGATTGCAGCAAGGAGCTAAAGATGCCGTGGTAGTAGGAGGAGGATTTATAGGTGTCGAAATTGCTGAAAATCTTATTGAAAGAGGTATCAAAACCTCTCTCATTGAAATGACTGATCACCTGTTGCCGCCTTTCGATAAGGAAATTGGACATTTGCTTGAAGGAGAGACTCTTTCCTCTGGCGTTAATCTCCTTTTAAACACCGGCTTGGTCAAGATTGAGAAAACACATGACAAAAATTTTATTCTTACGACAGACAAAGGAGAAAAGATAACTACAGCTTTATTGATTCTCTCCATTGGCGTTAGGCCGAATACTGCTTTTCTGAAAAACTCAAGAATAAAATTAAATCCAAGGGGCGGAATAGTCACAGACAAATATCTACAGACAAGCGAAACAGACATTTTTGCCGTAGGTGATGCCATTGAAGTCAATGATCTTCTTTTCAACAAGCAGACTATGATTCCGTTAGCAGGTCCTGCAAACAAGCAAGGCAGGATTGCGGCAGATAATCTCTTTGGTCTCAAGAAAGAATACAAAGGGTCTCTTGGCACAGCAATATGTAAAGTATTTGGATTAACTGCCGCCTGCGTCGGTGCAAGTGAGAAAAAGCTTAAACTCGAAGGCACAGAATACTTCAAATATTACCTTGTTTCAGGGTCGAATGCTTCATACTATCCCGGTTCTGAAAGTATGTACATTAAAATCTTGTCTGATAAAAATGGGAAACTTCTTGGAGCACAAATTGTTGGGCTGAAAAGTGTTGACAAAAAAATCGATATAATAGCTTCAGCTATAAGAAATGGCCTTACAGTTAGCGATTTGGCAGAGCTGGAACTTGCCTATGCACCGCCATATAGCTCTGCAAAAGACCCGATTAACTTTGCTGGCTTTATCGGAGAGAACATTCTTGATGGCAAAAGCGAAGTCATACACTCAGATAGTATTCCAAAGGAATCATATCTTGTAGACGTGAGAAATGAAGACGAGTTTGTGATGGGAACTATACCCGGCGCGATAAATATCCCATTGGGCCAAATCAGAAATAATTTAGAAAAGTTTCCAAAAGATAAATCCATTATCGTTTTCTGTCAGATGGGATTAAGAGGCTATTTAGCAGAAAGGATTTTAAAAGTTAACGGTTTTAAAGTCCAAAATTTAAGCGGTGGGTATGCTGTTTGGAAGCTTTTTAATCCTGTTAAAAAATCACCCAAAACCGAAATTCATATACTTCAGGGAGAAAATAATTTGAAAATAGATAAAGAAATAAATGCTTGTGGGCTCCAATGCCCCGGCCCGATTCTAAAAGTAAAAGAAGCCTTAAATAAAATGGAACAATCCCAGCTTCTGAAAGTTGTTGTAAATGACAAAGGCTTTTTGAATGACATTCCTGCATGGTGCAAGTCAACTGGAAATGAGCTTATTTCAGCGACCAAAGAAACTGACTGCTCCTATGTAGCGCTGATCCGTAAAGGCGAAAATATCCAAATTAAGCAGACAGCATGCTTATCAAAAGAAAAGAAAACTTCCATCGTTCTGTTTTCAAATGACCTGGACAAAGCTCTTGCCGCATTAATTATTGCTACAGGATTTGCTTCTCTAGGGCACAAAGTCTCAATCTTTTTTACTTTCTGGGGTTTAAACGTGTTAAGAAAAGACAATCCTCCTTCAGTCAAAAAAGACATATTAAGCAGGATGTTCAGTTTCATGATGCCTTGTGGAGCCAAAAAACTTGCCCTTTCTAAAATGCACATGATGGGCATGGGAACAGGCATGATGAAACATGTCATGAAACAAAAAGGAGTAGCAACCCTGCCGGAGCTCATAGCACAGGCTCAAGGCATGGGGGTTGAATTCCTTGCTTGTGAAATGGCTATGAATGTAATGGGCATTCAAGAAGAAGAACTTATTGAGGGTATTGAAATTGCCGGCGTAGCAAACTTCGCAGCACTTTCAGAACAAAGCACTACGACTCTATTTATTTAAGAATAGTTCTGTTTCTGGTCAAGTAAGCGCAATTGTGACGTCTGCATCCATCCATGACAGTCAGGTTTTCCACTTATACAAATGACAAAACAGATAGTCATAATTCTATTATCTTCACTTTGTTTATCAATTATCTGCTCAGTATTAGACCCATTTGAATCGGGAAGATATTTACATTAAATTCCTGTGGAGATTTAAATCGATTTGTTTAAATTGCCACACACACAATTCAAGGTAGTATCCAATTTATGAGGGATTTAATTATAGATATAGTATGGCAATTAAAGATGGAATCGGTATAAATTATTTATGGTTCATTCGTTAGTCTTTTTTATCTGACTTGTAAAATTTAAACTAAAAAAAGGAGAGACATGAGCAGATTTATCAGAACAGGCATATTTATAACAGCCATTGTATTAGCAGGATACTCTTTTGCTGACACAAAACCTGAAGCACAGGCAAAGGAACAGGTAATAGTATTCCACGCCGGAAGTTTGAACGCTCCATTATTGGAAATTAAGAAAGAATATGAAAAACAAAACCCTAATGCAGATATTATCCTTGAAGCAGCAGGAAGCAGAATGTGCGCGAGAAAAATATCAGAACTGCACCAACCATGCGACCTCATGATGTCTGCTGATTATACAGTTATACAGGAACTCCTGATCCCTGAATATGCTTCTTGGTACATTCAGAATGACTTAAACCAGATGTCAATTGTTTATACAGATAAATCTAAATATGCAAATGAAATAAATTCAGATAACTGGTACAAAATCCTTTCAAAAGAGGGTGTTAAAACTGGTCATTCAAACCCTAATGACGACCCATGCGGTTACGAAGCAATAATTGTGATGAAGTTGGCCTCAGAATATTATAAAGAACCAAATCTTTATAAAAAAATAGAAGATAACAGTCATCTGACAAGGCCTATGGAAATGAATTTGCTGGCTCTTCTTCAGGAAGGTGAATTAGATTATATTTTTATCTACAAATCTGTTGCCGAACAACAGCACCTGAAATATGTAGTTCTTCCTGATCAGATAAATCTGGGAAGTCTTAAATATTCAGATTATTATAAAACAGTCGATGTGCAGCTTAGCGGAAAAACACCAGGGACTCATATTATGAAAAAAGGAGCGCCTATGATTTATGGGTTAACAATACCAAAGAATGCTCCGGACAAAGAATCTGCTATGCAGTTTGTTAAATTTGTTTTAGGTGATAATGGACAGAAAATAATGAAAGATTCCGGAATGACTCCAATTATAAAAGCACCTAATGCAACATATGATAATATCCCTAAGGAATTACAGCAATTTGCCTCTCCTGAACCACAAATAAAGTAATTTTGTTTCTATTGAATTGATCTATAATCGAAAACTGCCCCCTGGAACCAGGCTTGAAGGGAGGGGGGCAGTTGTGGCTGACTCAACGATGAGCTTCTGGGTCTCCTTCGGAGGCCTTACTTCCCCTTAGCTCATAAAAAGTACAAAAGACATAGGCTTAAGAAATTAGAATATTTCAGTTTTTTATCAATCGTGAACAGCTTTTGAGGAATTGGTCGTAAACTAATTTACTGTTATTCTTAATATCGGAAATATCATCTTTGATCTCTGAATAGATAAATACGTTAAGCCAAAGCCATTCATCCTTTTCAAGTTCTTTAAGAGAAGATATGAAATCCGAAAAACTTTTTATGTGGTGGAGTTTAAGTACAAAAGATTCTCTCCTGCTTTCAGAAATAGAAAACATGTCTTGGGTTATGTCATATTTGAATACATATTTGTCCCATTTAAGCATTCGCATCCTGTAAGGGTCAAATGAATTTGGTTCTGTTACATATCCTCCCTCAACTTTGACATTTACAGAATTTCCGTAAAAGTTCAGATTTTCCTTTTTGAGTGGGAAATCATTGCTTAAACTTTCAAAAATAAATTTATGCCAAAACCATGTTTTGTCCATTATCAGAGGTTTGGCTTGTTTGGTAGAGTAAACAGAACCAAGGCTTTCGCCAAGCCCTTTTTCAAAAAATATGCCGCAAGCTATTGAATCTGAGGTTTCTTTTTCCTTAGAGAAAAACAACTTTCCGTATTTGTAATAAATAACAGACGTTGAAGGTACTAAATACCATCCAGTAGAGTCGGGACGAAATCTGTCCCAAGGCCTTTTTGTAAGTTTCATGTCTGGCGGAAATAGCTTTGAGATTTCTTCACAGGCATATCTTGGAATGACTTTTTCTGTAAACGGTTCCATACTTATTCCAATTTAAAATCCAGTTCAATCGAAGCTGGGGCTATAAAAGATTTGAATTTATCATAAAGTTCGTCAATTTTATGAATGTAATATAAAGTATTTTCATTCCGTCCTGATGGAGCATCTTTCAGGAGTTGGCAATTATCTACTACGGAAACTTTTTTCTTATTCCCTGTTACATAATATGCGATCTGATCGCCTTGTTTGTATCCTCTTGTCGATTTTATGGCAAGTTCATAGGCGGCAGAACGTCTGGTCGCACCTTTAAGGAGTTTGATTTTGTAGTTTTCCGGAGACTCGCTTAGCGTTTCTGTCTTTGCAAGATTGGCCAAAGGCAAAGCTCCACTTTCGATGTTTTTTTTGTATTCATCAGTGATTTGCTTTAATTCATGATAATTTGAGCACAGCAAAACCCGCATTAAATCTCTGAGGTAGCTTCTTATGAAAGGCTCCACGCCTCTTGATTTCAAAGCTGCTCCGGTAATGGATATTTCCCCATTTTCTGTCAAAAGAGCGTAGTTTTTGCTTTTGTAGCAAAACATTTTTTTATAAACAGAATCTAATTCTACTTCAATACCAGACGGAAGGATCTGTTGAATATTCGATTCAAGTTGTTCAGGAGAAATAAACTGGCTAAGCGGAGGTTGAAAATAAATCCCGTCAGTATCCATTTCGATTACTCTGGCATTAATTTTCTGAAGATAATTAAGCATCATAGTAAGGATTTCTCTTCCGCGCCTTGTTACTTTTTCAGCTGCAGAAAAATCACTAAAAGTTCCTTGATTGAAGGCAAGGTACCCATAGAATGAGTTAATCAGGATTTTAAATGCTGTCTGCATTGAATTGTAATAATCTTTTTCAGATGGGATTTTGGATGATTTTTCCATATCTTTTGCATTTAGCCTTATGTCTCTTAGCGTAGATATTAATGATTGAAAAACACCAATAGTATCTGAAGATGGCTTTATACCTTCTGTTATCATGATAGAAGGGTAAAGTGACCTTATGTCACAATGCCAGACATTCTCAAAAATGCCTGATTCAAATGCTTCAGTCAGTGCGCCTTCAAAGTTTCTGGGAACATCAGAAATTCCAAATGATTCTTTTTTTGCTATATATTCTCCGATAAGCATGGCATCAATTCTTGATGCATTGCCTTTGGTGATAATACTTTGATAAGAAAAAGGCTGCAACTGTGCCTGATGAAAAAAGGACGGTGACAAAATATTTGATAATGCATCAGTTTCTCTGACATCGTCAAGCGCGTATTTGAGCAGTTCGCTTCTGTCATGTATGTAATAATCTTCTATTTTTGCAGCATCTATATATGTCCTGCCCTCGGATGCCACGTTAAAATGAACAGCTAAAGATTTGAGGCCGTAACTTTCCAAATTCCTGTGACTCACATCGTAGAGTTGAGCCAGAAAATACGTATCAACTATATGCCTACCATAAATTTCATATCGCTTGTAAGGAGTAGTTTTTTCTGCGGCAGAAAACCGCGAATTTCTTGATTTGATATTAGAGTCATCACGCCCCAGATTAAGTTTGACTTTCATCATTTTGGCTCTGGCCTCAATAAAAGGCAGGTCAAACCTGAAAAGGTTATGCCCTTCAAGAACATCAGGGTCCCGTTCTTTGACAGACATGACAAATTCTTCCAATAGTTCTTTTTCACTAGTTCCTTCATCTAAAGTGAGAGACTTTTCCCATCCTGTAGAATCTCTCATACTGATAACAATTATTTTGTCATCAGACCTTTGTGGATTAGGAAAGTCAAACCCCTTTGTCGTCAGCGTTTCAATATCAAACTGAAAACGCCTGATATCTGAAAACTTCATGTTTCTGAATAGGCGGATTTTTAATGACATGAGAATCTGCTGCTGGATATCAGAGAAAACCCTATATGCTGAATTGGGCGATGCCGGCGATAATTTTATTGTTTTCTTCAAATAAGTTACTGCTGAATCATAGTCGTCAATATTTCTAAACTCAAGCATGTATTTAAAGAAAGCGGAGCCTCGAAACTGTGTCAGCTTATGAGGGATTGTAATACTTTCAGAAATAACAGGATCCGAAATAATGATAAAAGGGGAAAAGTCTAATAGCTTATTGCTGAGATTTCCATTTTCTCTTATAAATATTTCAGCTTTCCCTGATAAATTGTGGTATTCAACTGATGTAATGTTTTTCTCAGATGAGAATATCAGGCTATTTATAGTTTCATCTATGTTAAATGTATCCATTTTCATTGCCTTGAAAATTTTGTTCTCAGACACTTTACTCCTTTCTTCCTTATAAACTAAAAAAGTACTTTAAAAAGTTAAAATTCTGCAACAATATTTGGCAGGTTGACGTTATCAGAAAGTTCATCGGCTATTCTTTTAAATTTGGGCTCATTGGCAATAAAAGCATCGACTATATCAGGATCAAAATGTTTGCCTTTGTCTTTTTGAATAATTTCCAACGCTTCACTATGAGGCCTTGCTGACCTATAGACACTTTTTGTCGTCAGTGCGTCATAAATATCAGCTAGAGCCATAATCCTGCCTGAAAGAGGAATATCTTCTCCTTTTAATCCCATCGGGTAACCGCTTCCATCCCACTTTTCGTGATGAGAAATAGCAATTTCTCTAGCTGATTTAAGGAGAGCATTGTTAGGAAGGTTTTTTTCATATTTACTGATAGTTTCACTCCCATAAAAAGAATGTTTTTTGACTATTGCAAATTCTTCTTCTGTCAATTTGCCTGGTTTGAGAAGTATGCTATCAGAAATCGCGACTTTTCCAATATCATGAAGAGGTGCGCTTTGATACATTATTTTTATAGTTTTATCATTTAGCTGGTGTTTAAATTTCGGGTTATTTTTAAGGATAGAAGCCAATTCTCTGACATACAGCTGGGTTCTCCTGATATGTTTACCTGTTTCATGACTTTTATATTCTGCTATGGATGCTATACAGTCAATCATAGCATTCTGAGTAAGCTCAAGTTCTCTTCGTTCTGTTGTATCAGTAAAGTAAACAAGAACTCCTGTTATTCTATTTTGGAGGTCGAATATCGGAGTCCTCGATACCATACCCCATCTTTTTCTTCTGCTTCCCGGAATAAACCCTTCTTTATTCTCAGACAGCCCTGTTAAAATTACCCGCTCATCGGCCTCAGCGTTTTGTTTTGCTTCTTCTTTCGGGAAAAAAGCTATATCTGTTTTGCCGAGAACCTTGTAATCTTTGTCTAGTGACAATGATTCCAGAAAAGCGTTATTGACAAAAAGGTATTTTAACGAGATATCTTTGACGTAACATATTAAACTAATAATATTTACGAAAGTTGATGTGACAACGGATATCTGATTTAATTCTTCAAACTGTCTTCTAATGTTTTCTATGCTCTGTATTTGGCGGGCTCTCCTGTCAAGCACAGTGGTTGTCGCAAATGAATAAAGAAGAGAGTTAACTTGAGTCAGATCAATGCTGTTGGAAACAACGGTTTCCTGTTTTAAATCTGATATTAGCTCTATAGGAACGTTGAGGATTTTTGCCAAAGAGCGTACCATTTTTTCATTGGGCTTGCTTTTCCCTGTTTCCCATAGCCACATAGTAGCCCTTGATATTCCAAGCTGCGAAGCCACAGCATCTATCCTGATTCTTCTCTCTTTGCGAATTTCTCTTGCTTTTAGATATTTAAACTCCATAAATGCTCCTTGTTTGACATTAATATTTAATAATATCGTCATGTGTGTCAATATTTCAAGAATGTCAAGAAAACAAGTACAAGAAGTTAATTTCTTTATCTAGAATTGAAGTAAAACAGGTTCCACTTGAAATAAAAAATAATAAAGACCGAAGATGAAAAGGAGGTTTAATCAGAGGTCAAAACAAACTTAACAAACAAATTGAGGTAAAAATTATGCCAACAAAAACTATCTTCAAAAAGTTCGTGAGCATTGCTCTTTCCATGTCCTTAATTTTCTGTGTCTCCTTTTCTCTAATGTCATCTGATGCATTATTTACATCCTACACATCAAGCAGCAATGGAACGTATTCTTATACTAAAAACCCATTAGGCTGTAACTATTCGCAAAGCTGGGAAAAAAGCCTTTGCGGAAATGGTAAAAAGTGGCAGATGGGGACAACAGTAAAAAAATACTATTATAATAACGGGGCGCTGGAAATTGACGGGACAACTACATTGACAAATAATAACTTGGTTTATGGGTTCACCGGCGGGACATTTGTAGTAGCAAAAGATATTTCAGGGTCTCCTCTTTGTATAGTAGGGGCAAAAACAAATTTCATAGTTGATGCTGCCGCTGCTAGTGATAAAAACGCAGAAATTCATGGATGGGGTACAAACCCTGCAAAGTTAAAATTCTATAGATGGAAGCTTCATGTTAATCCAACAGTAAGAACTTGCGGCTGGCATGTAACAGTTCCTGCTTATATAATGAATTTCAATCCGACTATTGAAATAGTTCAGTGCCATACTCCATCAAACAGGGCGTTAAGAGGACTTGCAGAATTCTTCAAATACTCATTGAGTTTCGCTATTGCTAACGGCTCAAGTATTGTAGACCTTGTGAACAAGGCTAACAATAAGACCTTGACATTTGCGGACTTTGTTAACTTTACAAATAACTGCATTGATTGGGCTGAAACTCAAAAACTCATCACATCAGCTCAGGCAGACGCCGCCGGAAATATAGTTGATGCTATTGATGCAATGCAGGCAGAGGGCATAATTGGGTTGCAACCCAAAAATTATAGTGACCTTGTAACTCTGGCATATGCTATACAGACAGCTGTAAATAACAAAAGCCAAAGTGTAGAAGCAACAAAGGAAATAATGAATTCCCTTGAAGCTCTTCTTCAGGATCAGAGTGCATTTGTTCCGACATCAATGACTCATATTGAAACAATAATAGTAAACATCAGAGTTCTTGCTAATGACAGCCTCACAGCTCAGCAAAAGGCTTCTTTTGATAAAGTAATAGCTGTAATAAGTGCTATCAACGCTCTTCCGCAAGCTCCTGTTTACAAACACCTGGATATAGTGTTTGATGCGATCAATGCTGCAATAGATTTATCACAGGGAACTCAAACTCCTGCTACGGTCAAAGCAAAACTTGATCCTATCTTTGACGAGATCGGCAATGCTATCAAAGCCGAATACGGCGAAGGGTCAATTGGCATGGAACATTTCCTTGCCTTCAGAAAAATTGCTAACAACGTATATGTAATAGTAACCAATGGTAAGACAGGTTGGACTTCTGAAAACCTTACGACTCTTATAAATGGTTTCACTATTCTTGCAGCTTCAATCAGCAATAAAGAAGTATCTCTTGATACACTCATGAATTTCAAAGAAGGAATTCTGACTGTAATCAACAATAATGGCGGATGGTCATTCGAAAACTCTGAAGCAATCGTCGGCATTATTGACGGGCTTCAGACATTCGTTCAGCTCCCATTATTGGAGCAGCTCAGAGAAGAGATAATTAACTTAAATAACTAACTTTAACTCCATGTAGGCACGGCTCGATTGATTTCGAGCCGTGCCTTGTTGTTTTGTATGAATGATAATTCACGCCAGTTGCATAATTCTGCAAAATCCTTTGCATAAATAGTTCCAACCTAGCTTCAAATTTTACGGCATAAGCATTTTTGGAATTTGTTTTAGGAGGAAAGCATCTTCCTCTTGACAGAAAAAGTATTACTGGCTTGGCATGAAATGCCCCCCATAATTTATTTTAATTGCAAAATTCTGCCGAAAGTGATGAAATTTTTGACTAATGTGTTAAAAAGCTAATATGTTCTTTTAAAACCGCACCTTGAATGGGAGCTGATGTTTTCGGCTGAGAGGAGATGATTTAAGTCTCGACCATATGAACCTGATCTGGGTAATGCCAGCGAAGGGATATTTAAATCCTTCCCATTCTGCCGGAAGGATTTTTTTTTGCACAATTTAACAAATAGAGGAAATGCTGTATGAGGAAAACATTAATATTAATTGCGCTGTCATGCTTGCTATTAACTACATCTTGCGGCAAAAAGCAGGATGTTTTGACCATATATCTTCCTGGTGATTACAGTTGGTTGTCCAAAACCGGATTATTTTCGAAATTTGAAAATGAAAATGATGTAAGGATTAAACCGGTATATTTTGAAGGAGCCTCAAAGATTGTAGTCAGGCTTATGCTCGAAAAAGAGAATCCCAATGCAGATATAGTCATGGGAATTAATCAGGTTTCTCTCATTCAGGCAAAAAAATTAAATCTTATTACGCCTTACAGACCTGAAAATTATTCAATAATCAAGGCTCCTGGAAATACCATTTCCCCCGATTTCTATGCGACTATATTTGATTTCGGAGGGCTGGCTTTTATCTACGATCCGTCAAAAATCAAAATCCCGTTAAAAAGTTTCAATGACATAACTAAACTCAAAAAATCCCTTGTTATGCCAGATCCCAGAACTTCATCTACTGGACAGGATTTTCTATTGTGGACAATAGCTGTTTTTGGCGATAAATGGACGGATTACTGGAAAAGTTTGAAACCTTCAATTATTACGATTACGCCGGACTGGGACTCTTGTTTTGCCAAGTTTGAGACAGGCGAAGCCTCAATAATGGTTAGCTACGCATCTGATGAGGCTTATTCCATATATACATATCACAGCGATAAATACAAAGTATTCATACCATCGGAGGGCGGGTATATGGAAGCTGAAGCAAACGCCTTAGTAAAGAAGCCTGCAATCAATGAAAAAGCCAGAAAATTTATAGATTTCTGCCTCACAGATGAAGTCCAGAAATCAATTCCTCTCAATAACTGGATGATGCCTGTAACGGATGTAAAACTGCCTGAAGTGTTCAAGTACTACAAAAGGCCTAAACAATATAAACAGTTACCCAACAGCGAACTTTCAGATAATCTCCAGTCGTGGATGAATATCTGGACAGGACTAATGACTTACTAAGGCTAAATGAAAAAAATTGCAATAAATGGATTTTTTCTAATAATATGGTTAGTACCTTTTGGAATTTTCTGTTTCTATAATCTGAACTTGAGTGCATTAAAAAGCCTGTTTGCAGTTTATACTTTCACGGTTACAAAGTTCACTATTTTTCAGGCACTGGTATCTTCGATAATAGCTCTTGGGATAGCGCTTGTTCCCGGCAATTATATTTCAAAATCAAACTCGCTTGTCAGCACAATCGCCGAAAGCACGATTTTTATCCCATTTTTCTTCCCTGCTGTATCGACAGTAGTTGCCTTTTCCATCATAGGCAATCTGCCGCTGCTGAAATCATTGAACCTGCTTTACACGTTAGGAATCATAATTACAGCCAATGTATTTTACAATTCACCGATCTTTGTCAAATACATAGGGGAAGCTCTCCGAAATATCCCAAATTGCATAATCGAAAATGCCTCAATTGAAGGGGCTGGAAACTTAAGAACATTTATTAGTATCAAACTGCCAATTGTTATGCCATCGATTCTAAAGGCGTTTTTTATATGTTTTGCTTTTTCGTTTACCAATTTTGCAATAATTCTTGGGCTTGGCGGGATTAAATTTTCTACTTTGGAAGTAGAAATTGCCACGACACTCAGCAGCAGTATGGATTTATCAAAAGCTCTAGGCTACGGCGTAATACAGTTTGCAATTCTTTCTTTGCTCAGCCTTGCTTCGATAATTTCCCCTGTCTATGAAAGCAGAAACGACGAAAAGAAAAAATATCGGGCGAGCATCTTTTCATTTGTATTTACTTTTGTATTCATATGCTTTGAATATTTTGTAGTTATCACTGGATTGATTTTTGCGTTTTATAATTTTTACAGCAATAAATTTGATTTCTCAGGCATCGTGGATCTTTTCTCTACGCAGCTTAATACATATTACCCTGTTATCATCAGCATTTTCAATTCTTTTATACTTAGCGCGTTAACCGCATTAATTGTATTAACTCTTGTTTACCTGATGTTGAAAAGCCATTCCAAAACAACCGACTGGATAGTCTTGTCAGCATGCGGCATATCCAACGCTTTTCTAGGAATAGTGTTGGTGTATATGAATATTCTCTATGGAATACCGTATATGCTGTTAATCCTCTTTGGGTATCTGATTATTGCATCGCCGCTTGCATACAGTTTTATGTATCAGCATATCAAGGGATTTCCTGTCGATATTCTTGAAGCCTCCAGAGTTGACGGCGCATCAGTTTTTCAGACATTTAAACTTATAGAATTACCTATTCTGTTTCCTGTTTTTATTACAGTCTTCATTCAGATTTTTGCTATCGCTTTTGGTGAATTTACTATAGCATATACAATGCAAATTATTAATTATTTCCCGACTGTCCCTGTCGTAGATTATGCGTTGCTCAGCAATAGAAAAATCCTTGAAAGTTCGGTTCTTAACGGAATTAGCATTCTGATTATTATTTCTCTTTTCATTTTATCTGAACTAATCAGGAAATTTCATAGAAATAAACAGTGATTGTTCTAGCCTGATAGACGGTTATTTTTCATTATTTTTTCTACCATGCCAGGAGGAATTGCAGTCCTTGGGACTTTAAAGGCAAACCACTCTTTTATCGGAGAATCCAAACAAGACTTGTGAAGATAGTTATACAGCGCTTTTTTTAACCCGAAGCCAAATCTGTCATGTTCACATCCTTTTTTATCCAAGTGAGGCAATCCATTATTTGCAAATGAACCCCAATTAGAATTAATCGCTTCCACCCCATATCCTTTAGGATTCATTCCAATAGGACTGTGCACAGTCATTGCGAAACGGTGCCAGTAAGCACTATGGATTAGTTTGCTCTTAAATAATTGGCGAACTATCTCTAAAGAATCGATGGTTTCCTGCGCTGATTGTGTAGGAAATCCATACATCAAATAAGCATGTACCATAATACCCGAACTACTAAAATTATGAGCAGTTTGTATTGCTTGCTCTATAGTAACTCCTTTGTTCATCAGCTTAAGTAATCTATCAGACAGCACTTCCAAACCGCCGGAAACAGCTATGCATCCGGATCTGGACAAAAGCTTGCAAAGCTCATAGTTGAAGGCAGATTCAAACCTTATATTGGTCCACCAGACAATCTTGATGTTTCTTTTGATTAGCTCCAACGCCAACTCTTTTAGAGCATTGGGCGGCGCTGCTTCATCTGTAAAATGAAAACAGTTAGTAAAAGTCTGTTTTATTATTGCTTCGATTCGGTCGCAAAGAATATGAGCAGGCAATGAGTGATATTTGGAGATGTAGTCCAAAGATATGTCACAAAATGCGCATTTATGCCAATAACACCCCTGGGCTATCATCAGTTTATTCCATCTTCCATCAGTCCAAAGTCCAGACATAGGATTGGCTGTTTCAACTGACGAAATATATTCGTTCAGATGCAAATTGGAATAATCAGGAGTTCCTGTATTTTCGGGTTCAAAGTCAGGAAACATCTTGTTGTTAATGAAAACAATTTTACCATTCTCTCTGGCGTAAGTTCTTACAAGATTATGTTTTGATTCATTATTAATAAGAAAACGTAAGAGCTGCAGAATCGGCCTTTCGCCAAAATCCAGGCAAATATAATCTACATAATCAAAAATTTTTGGGTTTGTTAATTGCCGTAATTCCGTGTTGACCCATCCGCCACCGATAACTATTGGAATTTGAGTGTAATGTTTTTTCAGGTATCGAGACATTATCAAAGCTGATAAAAGATTTCCAGGAAATGGAATAGTAAAGCCAATAGTTTTCGGCTCATGTTGTCTAACTGCCTTTTCAATAAGGCTGCACATTATTTTTGTAATAAAAGTTTCTTTATTGATTTTAGGCTCAACAAGGCTGAATAAGCGCGGACTGATTCCTATTTGTTCAGCATACCTGCTAAAACCAAAATTATTATCTATGCAAACTGAGATAAGATCGCCTAAGTCTTCAATAAAAAGCGTGGCCAAAAATTTTGCTTTGGTGATTATGTCTGATTTTTTGAATAGTCCAATTAAACTCTCCGCCGCTTTAAATCGTTCTCCTTTTGGCAATGCGCCATTACAAATAAGTTTTGCATATGAGCTATCGTTCCCTTGTAGAAAAGAAATTACACCCTCGATTAAGGAGCAATACTTTTCCCGTGATTTGAGCATCTTTGCATGATGTGCCTGAAGCATATCTTTTTTGGAAGCAATTATGTTAAAAATTTCATCCAATCCTTCTTTAGAAAATATTGTCAGAATAGTTTCTATGCTTAGGTCGAGCTGTTTTACCTTATACTTATGTTCGTTTAAGAATCCTTTTAAAAAAACAGTAGCAGGATAAGGAGTGTTAAGCTGGGAAAATGGAGGCGTTATCAAAAGTATGTCTGAATTTTCCATCAAGTAAAATTACATATATGCTTATAGCGCAGTGTTGAATTTCACTAAGGCTTTGGCAAATTTTAATGAATAGCTTACCATATTTTTCATTTCGTGAAGAAGATTGGTTATCAGAAGGCTGTTGCGCGGGCTTATCTGATCTTTTTTTACCATTTTGATTTGGCGCATGGTCATTTTTTCAATTTTTTCAAAGAGGTCTTCTCCCGCTTTCTCTATTCCTGAAAATTTACTGTAGTCTTTTTTGTTCAAAAACTTAACTTGTTTTGAAAAAAATTCACAAACATCTTTACGAAGCATTTTTAAATCGTTCCACTGTTCATGATTCACCGAAGGATGATTGTTTCCGATGTAAGTATGAATGTACTGCTGAATACTGCCTACACTATCAACCATTTCTTTCATATAATCAAGAACCTGAATGTAGTAATGCCCTGATATATACTCATCTTCGAATTTTTTAATTACATAAGGAGATTTATTCCGCAGTTCTTTTATGTCTTTGGCTATATCTTTGACATCAGACATAGCATTTTTCAGTTTGTTATGTTTTTCATAAATAAGAAAAAAAATTGATTTATTTATGACAACGGGTATCTCATCGAGGAATTTTACTGCTTTCGTATTGCACTTTTTAACTTGGCTTGATTTTGTCATTGTATCCAGTTCGTTAACTGCTTCCTCGTTTTTTTTCTCTTTTTTAGCATGAATTGCATATGTCTTGGAAATGAAGACTATGGCAATAAGAATCATGCCAAGCACCGCTAGCACTCCGCCGAAATAAAGTATCATCGCAATAATAAATGCCATTGAAAAGGCAAGAAGCCCTGTAAAAAACCACCCGCCTATAACTGTAATTACCCCTGAAATTCTAAATACTGCGCTTTCCCGACCCCACGCTCTGTCTGAAAGGGATGTCCCCATTGCGACCATAAAAGTAACATATGTAGTAGACAGAGGCAGTTTTAATGAGGTTCCCATTGCGATCAAAGCGCTCGCAATAACTAAATTTACTGAGGCTCTTACCATGTCGAATGCGGGTTTGTCTTTTTCTTTGATCTTTTTGTCTTTGTTTCCTTCCTGCTTGAAACGCCTGTTTATGCTAACCTGAAGCCTTGCGGGAACTATAAACCTGCATGTATTGGCAACTTTAATGGAAGCTCTGACAATTGAACGGGAAATAGCATTAGAAGCAAATTTCTCATCTCCTTCGCTCTGCCTGCATAGATCAACTGAAGTTTTAACTACAGAACGCGCTTTTTTGGAAAAGCATAGAGTAAGAGACATTATAATTCCAGCAACTAAAAGGAAAGCTGTTGGTGTTTTTAGGCTCTGGTTTAATGCGCCCATGAGTAAATGATCAGGCTGAGGCATAGTTTGCGCAAGTAAAACCTTAAACGCTTCATATCCGGCAATAGGTACCCCGATGAAATTGACCAAATCATTTCCGGCAAATGCCATAGCCAGAGAAAATGTCCCAAAAAGAACAATTACTTTTAAAATATTTATTTTGAACAAAGAACTAAGAAGCTGAAGGAGAACCGTCCATACCAAAAAGCTCAATCCGATAATCATAAGAGTGTTTTGGCTTAAAAAATCAGCCATTTGCGGAGTCATAAAGGAGGCTCCTTTTGCACCCTTTATAAGGAGAAAGTATGTGATTGCAGAAATTGAAACCCCACCCCATAAAGATGCAAAATATTTGTAATATTTTTCCCAATTGAACGTAAAAATCATACGCACGAAATATTGAACAATAGCTCCGCTTGCAAAGGCTATGACCACAGATAAGAGTATTCCAGAAATAATTCCGAGAGCTTTGGATGAATTTATATATTGAGAGACATCACTTAAGTTTACACCAAGAGAAATTGTCTTAAATAAAGCTACTGCAACTGCCGAACCCAATAATTCAAAAACAATCGATACAGTTGTAGAAGTCGGAAGCCCCGCTGTATTGAAAAAGTCGAGAAGAATGACATCGGCAAACATAACTGCAAGGAAAATGACCATTACCTCTGAGAACAGAAATTTGTCAGGATAAAAAATACCCTTTCTCGCAATTTCCATCATTCCGCCGGAAAACGTAGCGCCTATTAATACACCTATAATAGCAACGGACATGATTACTTTGAACGATGCTGCTTTTGAGCCGATTGCAGAATTAAGAAAATTTACGGCATCATTTCCAACTCCTACAACCAGATCAGAAATAGCCAATAAGAAGAGAATAGCTACTAAGAAAAGATAAAAATAATCCATAACAACCAAAGAATAAGAATGTTATTTATTTAGTTGCTAATAGTTTAGCAGAAAGAATCACTGAAAACAGAGCCAAATGTTTCGTCTTTGGAAATCTAACACAATCAAAATAATTTCGAGAAATGTTCCACGATAATTTTAGTCGTTTGCTGCGCCTGATATTTCTCGACATAAGAAATCCAGTTCCATTCATTTATTTGAAGTCTTCCTTTTTTATGCCAAAATTTTTCATTTTGCCAAAAAATCCGCGCGGATGAATTCCGGCAATCTTTGCCGCTTCGCCGACTTTGCCTTTGGTTTTTGTCAAAGCCATTTGTAAATAGAGCTTTTCTATATTGTTTATAGTCTCGCTTGTAATTTCTGGAAGCGTTTTATTTTCCCAAGCCATGGGGGCAGCAAGTTTATCAATGAAAGCGGTATTTGAAGAAACGGCACTATCACTAAAATTTCTCGGAAGCTGGTCTAGAGTAATTGCTGAGCCTTTTGCCAGAATTACTGACCTTTCCATGACATTCATGAGCTCTCTTATATTTCCGGGCCAATCATATGAACATAACGCTTTCATGGTGCTTTCTGCGATAGAAGTAACATTTTTCGCATATTTTCTCTTGTAAAGGTCGACAAAATTTTTTGCTATCTGCGGGATATCTTCGGGCCTTTCCCTAAGAGGCGGAACAGTTAACGTAACTACATTTAGTCTGTAAAATAAGTCTTTTCTAAACGTACCTCTGTTTACTTCTTCCTCGATATTTCTATTTGTGGCAGCAATTACTCTTACATCAATCCATATGGACTTCTCACTGCCAACGGGCCGCAATTCATAATCTTGCAATACACGCAAGAGTTTAGCCTGAAGATGTAAAGGCATCTCTCCAATTTCATCAAGAAAAATTGTACCATTGTGAGCTAGTTCAAAAGCGCCTCTCCTGGATCTTATAGCACCTGTGAAAGCCCCTTGTTCATGTCCGAAAAGTTCGCTTTCAAGCAGTTGTTCAGGCAAACCTGCGATATTCACAGGGATAAAAGGCCCTTTCGAACGAGGACTTTCGGAATGTATGACTTTAGCAAGATGCTCCTTCCCAACTCCTGTTTCTCCAAGAATCAGCAAGGGGGTATTGTTTGGAATAATTTGCTGAACCTCATCCATAAACATACGCATTTTCTGATTGTTAGAATTAAAATCCGTAAGTTTTGGCGATGTTTTGAGTTTATAGTCGATGCGAGTTTGAGAATAAAATTTTCTTCTGGAATCAACAGAAGCATAAATGGCTTCTGCTATACTTATATCCTGTATACCAGTAAAAATAACAGCATCAGCCCCTGATGCTAAGAGTTTCGCATGCTCTTCCGAGGAATCTCTATTGTGAAGAAGAATTGTTGTAGGCGTTTCAGGCAATGTATTTAATAATGAAATATTGGATTCAATAGACAGTGGAATGATTTCTTCACTTATTACAATAACGTCTCCGCAACTCCTTACTAATTTTTGCCACGGGGACTTTAACTGTCCAAAGCACTTCACTTCCGTATCAGGCAGAGAAAAATAGTCTTCCAAATATTTTTCTAGTTTTTTATCTTTGATTGCTAAAAGAAGCCGTATTTTCATACTATTTACCTTTACGCTGTTGATTTGTATATCAATACATATTTTTAGGTAAAAAAATACATATTATTCACACATGCATAAGTAATATTTTACCTAAATTGCGAATTATGACAAGTTTTTTGAGTTTTTTTAGATAAAAATTACCAAACACAAAATATTTATACGGTAAATAATTACCTTTATTTCTTCATTCTTTTTGAATCTGAACACGTGACATAAAAAAACAAAAATATTTTAAGTATTTTGTTTGTTAATTTGAGTGCTATAGATAGTTTAACACGCTTTAAAAGAATCAGTGGCATAAAAATTGCTCACTGGGATTCAATAGGAACAAGATATATGAAAACTGGTAAAAGCTTACAACTATATAAGGAGAGCTTTATTTTAAGATGTACACATTGAAAACGGTAGAAGACATTGAAGAGTGTGCGTGTATTTGGAAAAAATACTGGGACGCATCGAGCATTTTCGACTTATGGGAGGTAAGAAAGTGTTTTGCAGAGTCATTTGACCGGAAAAACAATTTCATTGTATTAGAAAATAACGGCGAAGTCCAGGGAGTTCTTCCTTTGAGCTGGATGGAAGAATCCAAGTTCTACTCTTTTTTCCCCGGTGAGTCTTGGCATGGCAAAACATGGCTCGAACAGAATAAGGTGTATGCCAATGACAACAATGTGTTTCAGATTCTTTTAGACAACACGCCAGGTCCTGTTCATATGCGTTATTTGTGCGCTAACAGCCTATATTTCAATGATTCTCTTACCGTAGATGAAACAAACTACCATCTTTATCCGGGAGAATTTAATTATTCATTTGATGAATATATGCAAAAATTTTCGAACAAGTCTCGCAAAAATCTTTCAAAAGAACTTGCCAAGTTTAGTGATTTTGGCGCAATTATCAGACATAACGACCTTAAAGACTTGGAGTCGCTTTTTCAAATGAATTTAGCCGCTTTCGGCGAACAGTCGTATTTTAACGACAAACGGTTTTTTTCATCCTTTGAAAAGCTTATTAAATGGCTCTGGGATAATAAAATGCTTAGACTTACCACTGTGGTTATAGGCGAAAAAATAGCAGCAGTAGATATTGGGACTATTTACGGTAATGAATATGTCGTCCTTGCAGGTGGCACTAACCCTGAATTCCAGGGAATAGCAAAGTTTATTAATTTCCATCACATTAAATGGGCATGCGAAAACAATTTTGACAAAATAGATTTTCTATGCGGTGATTTCGGCTGGAAAGAAAGGTTTCACCTCACATCAAAACCTCTATATGAGATAAAACTAACCTCCTCTCAGGAAGCTGTTATTCCAACTGTCAAAGAAAATACTGGCACATATGGATGCTAGGGTACTAATTGTTGGTACTACTCCAGATTATGTTCAATGGATAGAAAATATATGCGGAAAGAAAGTTTTTTTTCTTACTGACTTATTGCTCAGAAAACTTGCCCGTGAAGCAACTCCTGACCCGGATGCTGAAGTCTGCTGGGATTTATCTGATTTTAAAGGATCGCTTCAAGCTCTGGAGCAGCATCTTAAGAGATTTTCAATAAAAACTTGCGGCATTGCTTCTTTTGATTGCGAATCTATGGAACTTGCCTCAACAATTGCGCAGAAATTCAATCTATTCTTCCAGTCCTCAGAGGCGATAATCAAATCAAGAGATAAGTTCGCATCAAAAAGAGCTTGGGAATTGTCAGGGCTTAATATACCCAAATACGCTCTTCTTAGCTCGTTAAAAGAAGCTGAAGATTTTTACAAAAAAATTGAAGCTATATGCGTTCTAAAACCGCTTTCAGGAGCAGGAAGCGAACTCGTTTTCATGTGCGAAACTTCCTCAGAAGTCAGAGAGAGTTTTTCTAAAATAAAAACCGGCTTGAAATCTAAGAAGGGTAACCGGCTATATAATTCGGAATCAATTTTAAACAGGCATTCAATTTTGGCGGAAGAGTTTATTGAAGGAACCGAATATAGCTGTGACTTTGTTATTGAAAACGGTTCCTCAAGAATAATAAGATTAACCGAGAAAATAAAGTTAAAATCACTGCCGTTCGGAATTATTGCAGGATATAGGTTAATTGATAAAATACCAAAAATATCACATGACAACCTAGTTAAAACTATAACTAAAGCTGCCGAATCCATAGGTATTAATGGAACTATATGCATGCTTGATTTCATAGTAAAAGAAGGCCAAATATTTTTAATAGAAATAGCGCCAAGGCCTGGTGGGGACTGCCTGCCTTTGCTTTTGCTTTGTGCATCAAAGCAAAACATTCTTGAGATGAATATCAATCTTGCTTCAGGGGAAAAAATTGATCCGGCCGATTATAGGAAGATAGAAAAGTTAACGGCTTTAAGAATTTTTGCCGAAAAAAATGGGGTTCTTAAAAATATTGATGCATCAGAGTTAAAAAAAGAAACTGTTATTATTGAAGTGAATTTGAATGCTAATATCGGAATGGAGATCAAACTGCCTCCAGAGGACTATGATTCGTGGATACTTGGGAATTATATTTTTAAATTTGAGGGGCATTCCAACGGCTTGGCAAAAGTTTATAACTATTTCAAGCACAAGCTTAAAATATCAATTAATGAAAATTAGCCATCAGTCCTTTTTTCTAAATCTTTTAGAATGATTTCGACCGGAGTCAGGTATTTCTTTTTATTATTGCATTCTTTACAGCATGGAACAATGTTCCCTTTAGCGCTTTTCCCGCCTCTTGATAGCGGAACTATATGATCCATAGTTATCTCTGAAGAGGGAAAACTGTTTCCACAATAATGGCATTTCCCTGTTTGAAGAACATTTTTCCACCAGTTTGTTTTTCTTAGCTCTGCCGCTTTTTTTCTCTCTCTGCTTATGTGGGCTTTATCGCTTTTAATTTCGATCCAATCTTCAGGCATAGTCATGTGTTTTTTGAAGATATTTAGTAAATAAAAGGCTCTTCTAATGTATCGTCAGGAATAAGGCTTTCACGTGGAGATATTTCATATGTCGGAGTTGATGTAAATTGTAAAGATGCTGAGATATTATGCTCTTCCTGGATTCCGGAGCGATCATTTTCCTCACTCTGACTTATAGAGGCATTGAGAACTAGTTGAAGGCAACATGGAAGATCTCTGGTCAAAGTGATTCCCACATCAGGCCACATATTGCTATCAAAATCACGGGAAACAGAAATAACGCCAGCTGTTCTGTCGTTAATCTTAAAGTTTAAATTTGTATTTAGATAAGATGAAGCAGTAAATTTTCTTTGGAAATAGGTTCCGCTCTCTACTTGTTCCATCATGCTGCCCATAGAATAAGTGGGGTTAGAATTATCCTCTGAAGTATAAGCCCAGTTTGGATTTATGCTCCACCCATCAGCAAAAGTCCAAGTCCCTCCGATATTTGCTGTACTTACGCAATTATTTAAATCTGTCCCGCTAAAAAGTCTCCCTCCATCTATCAACGCCGTTAAATTAAAACTTAAATCCTCCGTAGGGGTGATGTTTATAATATTGCCAAAATCCCCGAGGTTCTTTATGGATCCGTTAGGCTCATTAATCCTGCTGTCAGTATTAAAAAGCAAGTCAAGATAATTGGACATTGATGCCCATGTATATGATTGTGAAGATTTCCAGCCTCCTCTTCTTGTTTGAAGCCTGTTATCTACTCCAAACCTCATAAAGTTTTGGGTGTCAATTCTGTCTATGTCATCAAAATAGTATAAATATTTTCTATCTGTCCCCATCGGAGTAAGGTAGGTGTAGTCCACATAAGGCTGAGCGACATGCCTTATTCCATTAATGTCCCAAAAAGCATTCTTAATATCGTCCCATGATCTGGAAATTTTAGTGTTTAAGTTCAACCCAAACTCAGGAATGAACCGTCCTGCAGCACCGCCTTTATTGTTATAATTAACAACAGTAGCATTTGAATTTTGCTCCGGCGCTTCTACAGATATGTTGGCATTCAGTTGTTCATCGCTTATTGGGATACTTGAGCTATTGCTGTAACCGGTAAATCTGAATCCTGCTCTGGGAATTAGATTAAAGTTTTTTAGGTTCAAAGGATAATACAGAAAATTAACTGTATCGAAACGACCTGCATCATAATCGGCGGGCTCTACACCATTACCTAAACCCATGCTGGCTCTTGAGTTTCTAAATTGTCCCCATTGCATATCATAATACCCGACGCTGGATTGTCCCTGATAGTAAAAGTTATTCCATATTTCCTGTCTCGGGATAGTTAATTGCAGGGTTGGTAATTGTTCAACAGTTGGAGACCATTGGTTAATCTGAGGCCTGAAAGTCAAATCCAAAGCAGCTCTGTCAAACTGATAGCTCAAATCAGCATAAGTTGCCGGTTCTGGATCAGTATAGAACAAATTGCTATAATAATCATTTAGAAAGTAAATATCACTTAAAGAATTAAATCTTCCTCTGAAATCAAGTCTGTCTGTAATATGAGTCATATTTTTAATGTCAACATCATATCTTGTAGGACTTAATGGCGAATACCTGCTTTTGCTGTACCCATTCCCAGCCTCAGGCAAAGAATAATTAGCATCATAATCATCTATCATATATGCAAAAGTTTCTGTTTTTGAGTTAGGAGTGCTTACAGTTGTCGCATTTCCAAAACCGAACCCTCTTTTGCTGAAGTAGTCAAGCATATTAGTTGTGCCTATCTTTAAATCAGGAGTGTCGATAAGAGTCCAGTCATTCGTTGTTTGTACGTATGTACCGTAAGCTGAACTATTCCCGCCAGTAATACCCCATGTCCCTAGCGCCTGTTTTGGCGGTTTGTAAAGAACAGGGAGCCATAAAACAGGGAGTTCTCCAATATATAGAATGTTGTTATACGCCCAAAAATGATAATTATTTACGTCAGGTGACGCATCTTTGTTGACCCCTGTTAGATTTGAGGGCTGATCACCTGAAGGAAATGCTTCGACTGTTTTAGATTCAACGCTATAAAGAGAGTGTCCTTCCATAAAACTTGGGCAAGGGCTCATCTCTGCATCATGAATAACAAGTTCTCCATTAGCCTTTCTCAACGCTCCATCTGCGGCTACTATCCAACCGCCTAGATCTGCCTGAAAGGCTCCAAGATGGAAAATACCTGTAGTCAGACTTCCAATGGCTCTGTCGCCTTGCCATGATAAAGATTCCCTTATCGTGTCTACAACAAGCATTTGCCTACCTGTTGTGGTCATAACTGTGCCAACTACTTTTATTTTTATATTTGGATCTTTTTCAAGTTTCTTCAAATCCCAGTATTCAATTTCCTGCCTGCTTCTTACCATTTTTATAAATCTTACATTTCCGGTTATTTCAAGCATTTTATTGGTGTTATTGAAGATTGCCTTGTCAGCATATACAATCAAATCATCTTTTCGTACAAAAATATTGCCATACGCAATCATGTTGTCACCTATGACTTCAAAAGAATCGGCTTTAGCAGTTACTCCTTCCATTGTATTCATTGTGTCAATGTCAAAAGCAGGAGAACTGAAAGGCGCAAGGAAAAAGCTTGCGAAAGCAAACAAATAAAGACCGCGCAAAAACATTCCCCTTTTGCTTAACATTAAAAAAACCTTGAAATAGAAGTTAAAAAATATAGAAGCTTATAAAAATCACATTACTTAAAGCGATTTTATCTAAAGCAGAAAGTATTACAATAAGTGTTTATTAAATATTAAATGTAAAAACCAGTTTTCCGAATTAACAGTTTTTTTATCCGAAACATGGGCATATAATATTAAAATTATACAAAAAAAACATCTTCAATTGAGGTAATTTGTGATAAGAATAGTTATAGTCGGAGCTGCAGGAAGAATGGGAAAAATGTTGGTGAAAAACACATTATCTTCTTCTGATTTAAGATTGGTTGGTGCCATTGAGTCAAAAAACAATGAAAATATCGGGGCGGATACCGCCGCTTTGGCAGGGCTGCCAAACTGTGGACTTCAAATCAGCGATAATTTGAGAGGGGCTTTGTCAAATGCTGATGTAATGATTGATTTTAGCACAAGCGATGTTATAAAAAATGCAAAAAAAGCAATCGATTTGAATGTTGGCGTTGTTATCGGCACAACAGGTTTGAATCAAACAGAAAAAGAAGAACTCAAAGAACTTGCCCGTAATGGAGGCAGAATAGTTTGTGCGCCAAATATGAGTGTAGGAGTAAACCTTCTTTTTCATTTAGCGGGACAGGTGGCCAAAATTCTTGATGAAAGTTACAATATTGAAGTGGTTGAACTCCACCACAATCAGAAAAAAGATGCCCCTAGCGGTACAGCTGTCAGATTGGTAGAACTCATGGCAGAGGCTCGGAATATAGATATGGAAAAGAACATTTGCTATGGAAGAAATGGAATAACAGGCGCCCGCCCCGAAAAAGAAATAGGAGTTCATGCGTTAAGATGCGGAGACGTGGTAGGTGAACATACAGTCTATTTCTCTGCCTGCGGAGAACGGATAGAGTTGACTCATAAAGCTTCTACGAGAGAGACTTTCGCCTTGGGCGCACTAAAGGGAGCAAGGTTTATTGCTAATGCAAAACCTGGCTTTTATGATATGCAGGACGTTTTGGGGATAAGCAAAGCATAAAATCCAATAATTTATCAATATGATTTCAAGCGAAATACTTATCTCATCAGAGAACTTATCAAAAACTTTCTTTGATTTCTGGCACAGGCCAAAGGCAAAAGCTGTTGATTCTATCTCTTTTCAAGTTCAAAAAGGAGAAATAATAGGCTTTCTAGGCCCGAACGGGTCAGGCAAATCAACTACAATAAAGATGATGTTGAATTTACTTTATCCTACATCAGGGAAATTAACTTTATTCGGGAAAGATTCTTCCAATGTAGATATAAAGGCAAAAATAGGATACCTTCCTGAAGAATCTTATCTCTATAAGTACCTGACAGCTGAAGAGAGCCTTCATTTTTATGGTAGACTATTTGGTTTGCCCTCTGCTGAAATAAAGAAACGTACTACTGAACTTCTGGAAATGGTAGGACTAACTCATATTCAAAAGAGAATGGTGGGCGAATTTTCAAAAGGCATGGCAAGAAGAATAGGCGTTGCCCAATCTTTAATTAATAATCCTGAACTGCTGATATTAGATGAGCCAACTTCAGGATTGGATCCTCTCGGTTGCGCCGAAATTAAAGATTTAATCGTGCTCTTGAAGAGCATAGGGAAGACGGTTTTGGTATGCAGCCACCTGTTGAGTGATATTGAAAATGTTTGCGACAGGGTAATTATTCTCTACGGCGGGAAAATCGTATCTGAAGGAAAACTTAGTGAATTGCTTAAAATATCATCACAGGATGTTATTACGATGTCCAGACTTGATGAGAAGCAGAAAGAAGAAATTTCAAAGTTCATTTGTGAAAACTTAGGCCAGAATCAGATTAGTATTTCAAGCCCAAAAATGTCTCTTGAAAAATATTTCATAAACGTAATAAAAGAAGCGATTGAACGGAATATTTATACTGCAGGAGCCCGCCACAGCAGCACGATTGCTCAATTTTTAAATCCCAAATAAATAACAATCGGAAAGATATTTTATTGGGAAATAAGTTTTTTAAGTTTGATTACTGCATCCGCTTTAGCGATAGAATTTTTCGATAGCTTTTTATAAATTGCATCAGCCTGTCTCTTTCGAAAAACAATAAAAAGAGGGTCAACAAAACTTAATATTGTTGAAAAGAATATAGAACCCTTTCTCTTGCCTCTACTACTAGGGCTTTCAGTTCTTTCCTCCAGCCAGCGGCAAATACGAATGCCTATTCCTTTAATATTTTCTATTCCCATTATGCGCATTGAATATCCGTCCGGAATATGACTTGCAAATATTTTGAATAACTCGTAGGGCTCGATTTTAGAATCTTTTATCAATACGAATTTGGACATGAGGCTCTCTGTTTCTGATTTTGTAAGTTTTCCTTCACAAGCCTTTTTCAGATGCATCATGAAGGCATTCAGATTGGTACCTGCTAAAAAGTGTATGTCAGCATTTAAATCCTTAATCAACATTTCAGCAAAAACTTTTGTCCTAAGCGGGCGATCTCCTCTATTATTTATAAGAGTCGCGGTTACTATCTTTTCATCCATAGACGGAACATTCATTTTCATAGCATCCCAGTTATAAAGGCAAGCGGTTTTTTCATTCGCAGACATTCCCGAAATAAATAATATTTTTTTGTTTTCAATCAAAACAGGAGGAAATTCTTTCAATGCTCCAATGTCAGGTTCAACATTATCAATCATCCCCTTAAGCGCAATATCTCTGTCTATACCCAGCATTTCAGCCAGTCGAAGCACAAGGCATATATTTTTCGGGTGTTCTTTGTAAGGGAATAAATTTTGAATGTCCGGAGTCAATGTAAAAGTTGCAAATTCATCAACTCTATTGAACAAAGTTCCTTTTCTTGCAGCTTCATCTTCAAGAAATGGATACATTTCCTTTTCTGTTGTTATCAGCGATGCATTCGCCGGTATAAAATTTGTCATAGATTCTGCGATATTCCAACCGGATGGCCCTTGGGCATCTTCATGATCTGGATAGGTATTGGTGATTGTAGAAATGTCATCCCTCATCCACGAACTTTGCATGACTTTTACGTATCTTGGAGCAATGGCCATACATTCCCATAAGAATACTTCCGTTTTGAACTTAGACGCAAGCCTTACAAATTTTAATTGTTCGGATATGGTTGCTTTTTCATACGGCCTGAATATAGGAATTATCGATGGTTCATAATAAGAATCAGTATAGGTAAAAGACGCTTCACTCCCAGAAGTTTTACTAAAGACAGAACAACCGATGGATAAAAACAGTGCTGTTTTTAATCGTTCCACGCTGGATTTGCCTCGAGTCCCCCATCCGCCTATACATAAGGGAAAAGAGTTTCTTGCCGCTCTGAAAAACATATTAATGGCAAAATGCCTGCATGCAAACAAGGCAAAAAATGCAAGAATAAAAACTCCCAGCTCATGCAAAGTATTTGTATAAATAGAGAAAAAGTAAGACTTCATATTTTCGACGCACTTAGTTATTTCTGAAGGAGCAAGAAATGCTAAAGTGAAAAACCTTTTTACTCTTTTTGATGGTTCACATGAAAAGATGTTATTGTTTGAGTATGCCTTAATACTAATTTTGTATCCTCTCTTTCTAAATGAGTTCAGGTAAGAGTCATTATCATTGACCCTCAAATCTGAAATATTTTTAAAATCAAATGATATGCTTGCTTCAGATAAAATCCTTTTAAAAATGTTTTGTGGCGGAGTTATAATAGTCATCCCCTCAGGCGAAAATATTTTGTATTCCTCTTTTGACTCAACAGCAGACAGAAAATCATCAATGAGAGGAAGAAATGGCCGTGATGATGCTTCGCTTTTTATTTCAACAGGTTCGCCTGGGATACCTGATTTTGCTTCTTCTGACAGAATACATGACGCCGATCTTAATCTTCCTGTGAAGTGCCTGCCGACAGAATTGCTAAGAGTTTGTCTTTTTAATGGTGAAGGGTGCAGAAATTCATAAACAAACCGCCAAAGCCTGAATTTAAAGAAGGCGTCTTTGACAAGTTTTATTCCTCCAAAAACTGTTCTGATAAACTGAATTGAAAAGTTTTCCTGAGAAAGGACTGAAAGAACTCTTCCAATTGTTTCATCATTATAGGAATTAAAGATTTCTTTGCCGACTTTGATCCCTTTGGAGCGTTTCTTTCCATTAAGAATATTTTTGAGTTTATAATACAAATGAGATGCTGGTTCATCGGATTCCAACCATAGCCTTTCCAACACCATTTTAGATAAATTACAAACTGGCAGAGAGTCTGAATTTCCAATTATTTCTTTAAGAATAGGAAATATCTGGTTAAGTTTATCTCTAAACAATGCAGCATCTTTCCGTTTCAGTTCAATCAAGTATTGTTGAGCAGATTTTATAGCAAACATGGACACTTTAGAATCATCTGCTGCTAATGCATCAAGAGTTTTATTGAACAACGTTGCACTGTCTCTGTCCTGAAGAAACAAGAAAAGGCTTTGTATTGCAGAGCACACAATGGAAGAATCGGAGGTTAGTACGATTTTTTCATAGTATGACAATGTTATTTTTTCATCGCCAAACAGATGGAGACTCTCCGCAATTCCCTGCAAAACAAACGGTTTATTCTCGTCAATTAGTTTATCAAGAAAAATTAAAGCTCTATTGTTTTTCTGTGCTGAAAGAATCAAAAGACTAGCTATCTTTTTTTTCAGAAAGATTGAATCAATTGGGTCTTCCTTAAGCGTTTTTTCCACAACACACAAAAACGATTCCATTGATAATTCGCATAGTAACAAGATAGCCTTAAATTTAGTGTGAAAACATTCTTGATCATTCAAGGAGATAAAAGCTAATATTTCGCTGGAAATATTTATCTTGCTTTTTAGTTTGGACAGAAAATATAATATATCGGTTTTAACCCTTGAGGAGCTCTGGGATTTTAATATGTCATACCCTGTTTTTGTGAAATAGTTCAAGTCGAATTCATATGTTTCATGTAGAACAGGCATTATTCTAAATATGAAGGAAATATCCTTTTGAACATGAAAATATTCTCTGCTTTTTGTATCTGTAAAACTCCTTGATGACTCAAGGTTTTTCTTTAATCTGTCCGATAAAAGTCCGACAAGTTTTGATGGATGCACCGATCCAAATTCTTTTATTTTTTGTGAATATATGTGTTGCCAGATAAGCGGCTGCTTTTTATTGAAGAGGGTTTTAATATCGTATTTCATTTATTCTTCTCTACAAGTTCAGTAAAACCCTTTGCAAAATTATAAACAAATTTCTTATCTGTCAAAAATTTATTGCGTAAGGCTTTATTCATTTCAAAATGTATGAATATTTTCCCCGACACAGATTCAGAGAAACTTTCCCCTGCAACATTGCCCTGAGCAGAAAGTTCTTCAGTTTTATTATCGTAAGGATAAATCATGACAGGAAAGTGAAGAAGATTTTTAATTTCCAATGCTAATTTAAGGAAATCAGGAGAAGGCTCATTTGTCCCTTCGCTTAAGATTACAGTTGGTGTCTCTATGCCTACATTGTGTTTATTTTCATTAAAACCGTGCAGTTGAATGATTATATGATTAGCTGATGAAGTGCTAAGAAAAGCTTTGGTAAAAGCATGAAAGAATGAACGTTTATTGTGTGCCATATCAGAAGAACCAGGCATGAAATTGGGTGTTTGGTATCTGTTAACAGTATTCCAGGCTCCGGCTGAATAATATCCCGTAAACATGAGTCTCATGCCGATAATACCTGTAGAAGTATCAAAAAATCTATGAGGCATTTCCAATACCGTATTTTTATTCTTTGCATTCCTGCAAAATACATAGAAACCTTTACCATCTTTATGTTTTTCTTGTTCATAAACAGCTAAATAAACATTATTCTTAGTTTTAATTTCTCTAACATCAAAACCAAGTTTGGAAAAATTATCAGTTAACTCCTTATCAATATCTTTGAGTTCAAAAAGTTTACGAAAAAGCACTTCTGCATTTTTAATATTTTTTCTGGAAGGAGATTTAAAAATTCCGCCTGCACTATCAATATAAAGCTTAAAGAGTTCTGATTTAATAGGTTGGCTTGAATTAGATTTTTTCTGATTTACAGATGCTATCTGATGCAATGCCTTTAATTTTGCAGACGGGAGGTAGCCAACTCTATAGCTGTTAAAAGAAGAGTCAGGTTTATTAATAACAGATAAATAGTGCCATTTTCGGGAAAGAAAATTCTTTATTTCATTGGCAGTTAAATCACTACGCAAAAAAACACTGTTCGAAGCAATCTCGTTCTGCTTTTCGACAGGCATTCTAAGCCATTGATTTTCTTCATTTGCTTTTGATGATTTCGACTCTCTGGCTACCCTAAACAAAACTTGTTTGATTCCGGAATCTTCAGAATTCCATCTTAATCTAAGAATTGAAGGACTTTCCAATTTTTCCAGCGGTAGAATTATTTCATAGTTCTTGGTAAGATACCTATTGGCATCTATCAAAAACGGGTTGGACAGGATTCTGTTTGAACCTCTTTCTTTGAAAAGACGCACTTTCCCTATCTGTGCATAGGAATTCGAATAGATTACGGTGTTTTTTACATTTAAAATTTCTAAGTCAACAACATACTTATAAGATAAGTTATCAGACATGTAGTAAATGGCATTCGAAACTATTTTTAAAGAACATGCGCCTTGGGGAATGTTAAATTCGATCCAATGTCCCTTAATAGGAGCGTATCCGTTTTGTATGTGGGTAGAATCGTTATAAGTGTTATTTTTAGAGGTAAAGCCTTTATCGGAATTGATTTTGCCGAGAGCCGGAAAAAAAAGCCGGATTATCAGAAACATTGCCAATAAGCCAATGCTCCAAAATACAACTTTTTTTATATATCTATACATTAAAATAAGCCTAAATGGTGTTATTGATTATGTGATATTAAAAGGCAAATCACTTAAAGTGAACTAATTTTTATCAAAATTAAGCTATAATTTTATGAAAATCGTTCTAGATTATAGCTTAATTTAGGAGAGAAAATGCTTCAGATAAAACAAAGCCCAAATGTCGGAGAACATAAATTATATTTTCGAGGAGATACTATCCTTTTCAAGCTTACTCTTAACAAACCCATAAAAGGTAAAGCGTTTTTAAGGACTAACATAGGAAGAGCTTCTGTTAAGCGCAAAGAAATAATACGTTACGTTAAATCACAAAAGGCAATAAAAGCTCAGGATTGGTATGATTTGCCTATGATGAAAGAGTCAGACACTGAGTATTCAGTGCACCTTTCTCTAGTTGAAGTTGGCCATTTTGAAGCTATTACGCTATTTGTTCCCGAAAATGAGATAGATGCAGTTTGGCCTGGATACGATAATGTTTCAATCAATGTAGAACCTGCGGAATATTGTTGCGCAAATAGTGTTTACTGCGCTTTTCCAAGGCAGTTCGGGCCAAATAAAAATTTCGCTGTTTCCCAGCAAATAGATGGTTTTTCAGTGGAGGAAATGAGGAAATACGATAAGGAAGGATTTACTATTATCCCACCTTCCGGGACATTTAGGGACCTTATAAAAGAACTTGACTTCATCATAGAAACTCTTAGTTGTAGAATAATCCATATTTTGCCTATAAATCCTACACCTACAGTTTATGCAAGAATGGGCAGATACGGAAGTCCTTATGCTTCATTGGATTTTACTGATATTGATCCTTCTCTGGCTGAATTTGATAAAAGAGCCACGCCGCTTGAGCAGTTCATTGAACTAATTGACGCTATCCACAAGCGAAATGCCAAACTCATTATTGATGTAGCTATTAACCATGTCGGATGGGCAGCTAAACTTCATGAAGAGCATCCGGAATGGCTTCTTAGAGAAGCTGATGGCACTATTGTTTGTCCTGGTGCCTGGGGTGTAACATGGGGAGACCTTACAGAATTGAATCACAAGCACCCAAAACTTTGGGAGTACCTTGCAGAAATGTTCCTTATATGGACATCGAGAGGTGTTGATGGCTTTAGATGTGATGCAGGGTATATGATTCCGTTTGAGGCATGGGATTATATAATAGCAAAAGTTAGAAATGAATACCCTGATACAATATTTCTTTTGGAAGGGCTAGGCGGAGACCCTCAAATTACGCTTAATTTGCTTAATAAAGCTAACATGAACTGGGCTTATTCTGAACTTTTTCAAAATTATAGCAGGGCTCAAATAGAAAATTATATCGCTAATACTTCGCACCAGACAAGCATTAGAGACGGGATAATGTTTCACTATGCTGAAACTCATGATAATATGAGACTTGCTGCAACTTCCAATATTTATGCGAGGATGAGAACAGGCCTTTGCGCCCTTCTCTCAGATAACGGTGGATTTGGTTTTACTAACGGAGTAGAATGGTATGCCAAGGAAAAGATAGATGTCCATGAAGCATGCGCTTTGAATTGGGGAGCTAAAGAAAACCAAGTTGATTTTATAAGAAGACTGAATGCTATTCTTATTTCACATAAAGCTTTTTATAGGAGAGCTCAAATAAAATTTCTTGACTCAAGAAATGAAAAAGTCCTGATGTTTATAAGAAGTTGCGAGGAAAATAAGAACAAATTGCTTATAGTCATTAATTTAGATTGCGTCAATCAAATTAACATTGATCTTAGTTCATATGATTTAACTGAGCTTGGAAGTGATTTCCTGTTTGATCTTATATCGGAAACAACTCTTGGTTCAGGCGCTATCTTCAATCTTAAGGCTGGCGCTGTAATGTGCTTCTGTTTCGATCAGGAAGATTTTTCAAAAGTAAATGAGTCTGAAACAAAGAATGTTCTTGTACCTGACAGAATAGAGCTTCAAAGGGCAAAAGCCAGCGCACTTGATATTCTGAGGTGGAAAAATGGAACAATAATTGTTTCAGGCCAAGATTTGGAAGGCATAGAAAATAAACTTCTTAAAAGCCCTGAAGAGTTCTGTAAGTCACTTTTTTCAAAAAATGAGCCTGTTCCAGTTATCCGCTGGACATGGCCAAATGACGCTAGCAGATCATTAATAGTACCACCTAATAATCTTGTCCTGATTACTGCAAAACACAGGTTCCATTTTAAGCTCAGTAACGATAAGAAAGTTCTGCTCTACAGGGGAAGCTTGAGGAACTCAAAGGGAGAATATTTTTTCATTATTGTTCCTCCTAAAATGAGGCTAGATGAACATAAGACGCATAAATTTTCCATATCAGTTTACGGCAAAGGAAAAACTATAAGAAATTCATCTGAAATAATTTACCTGGCCCCTGATGTTCCAGCTTTTAAGACAGTCCTTGCCAATAGCCAGATTAGAAATCAATCCGGAACTTTCCTTGATGGAAATTCTAGAGGCGGGATGTCGCATATTGCACTTAAATGGGGAGAAATAAACAGTAAGTATGAAGCTCTTCTTGCTGCCAACTTAAATACTGAGGTACCCATCGACAGGCATATCATGTTTACAAGATGCAGGGCATGGATTCTTCATCAGGGTAGATCCGTAGAATTAAAGACTGACAATCTTGTTAAATTTATGCTCAACGTAGATGGAGGAGGCACATGGACTTTCCATGTACCAGTAGGCAATGGGCAATATGTTGATCTAAGTATATCTGTAGTAATGCACAATGGAAAAAATTCAATCTCACTAAACTTCTATAGGCATCCTGATGATAAGTTAGGTTCAAGCGTATCTGATGACTCACAAATATTTATGGTTGTTCGTCCCGATATTGAAGACAGAAGCTTCCATGGCAACACAAAGCTTGATGAAGCTCTTTTGTCAAAATGGGAAAAATCCATTACTCATTCCAATAAAGGATTTTCTTTTAAGCCTGATACAAATAGAGAATTAGTGCTTTTGACAACCAAGGGGGTTTTCAAGAGAAGTGCTGAATGTAAATACTCAATTGGACACGAAATCGAAAAGGACAGAGGAATGGAGTCAACCTCTGATCTTTACAGCCCTGGTTATTTCCACATAGATCTGTATGGTGGAGAGCATATAAAAATTCTTGCTCAAATTAATACAGATAAAGAAAAAACAGAGATTGATGCAAAAGAAAGCATTAATTTTAAATACCTTCTTGAACACTCAGGCGATAAAGTAGATCATGTCTTAATCAGGGCAATTAGGGAATTTATTGTCAAACGTGACAGCCTTAAAACTGTCATTGCCGGTTATCCATGGTTCTTGGACTGGGGAAGAGATACTCTTATTTGCGTAAGAGGTTTAATCTCAGTCGGTTTTATTAAAGACGTCAAAAAAATTCTTTTACAGTTTGCTAAATACGAAGAAAATGGGACTCTCCCAAACATTATTCACGGTGAGACTATTGGAAATAGAGATACTTCTGATGCCCAACTGTGGTTTTTTGTCGGATGCAGCGACTACTGCATGACTGTAAAAAACAATGATCTGCTAGATGAAAAAGTCGATGACAAGAGAACCATCTTTGATGTACTCAAATCGTTAGCTAACAATTATCTTGCAGGCACTTCAAACGGAATAAAAGTTGACGAAGAATCCATGCTTGTTTATAGCCCTCCACATTTTACATGGATGGACACTAACTATCCTGCAGGAACGCCCAGAGAAGGTTATCCTATTGAAATACAAGCCCTTTGGTTCTACGCTTTGAAATTCCTTGCAGAAACTGATAAAGAGAAAAACAGTTGGGGTAAAAAGGCGAAGAAAGTAAAAGAATCGATCTTAAAGTATTATGTTTCTGATTATTATAATACATTAGGGCAAAAGACTGGGCTGAGATACTTGTCAGATTGTCTGCACTGTGAAGGATTCAAAACTGCTGCTCAATCAGAAGCCGATGACCATATAAGATGTAATCAGCTTTTTGCTATTACTCTTGGTGCTTTAGATGACGTTGAACTTTCAAAAACGGTTTTGGAAACAAGTTATGATCTGCTTATACCTGGAGCAATTCGAAGTTTAGCCGACAGAAAAGTCCGCTTCAAACTACCCGTGTATGGGAATGATGGAAATTTGTTGAACGATCCTTCAGCTCCTTACTGGGGACAATATTCTGGAGATGAAGATACGAGAAGAAAACCGGCGTATCATAATGGAACCGCTTGGACTTGGCCGTTCCCTTCATATTCTGAAGCTTTCTATAAAATATACGGTAAAAGCGGCCTTTCTCACGCTGTTAGTGTACTTGCTTCTGCTTCAACTATTTTCGAAAAAGGATGCTTGGGGCATTTGCCTGAAATTCTAGATGGGAGCTTCCCTCACAACCAAAAAGGCTGTGATGCTCAGGCATGGGGAGTGACAGAATATTATCGCGTCTGGAAAATCTTGCATCCTAATTGATTTAAGTTTTTTATGAATATTCTTTTTATCTGTACAGGGAATACTTGCAGAAGTCCTATGGCTGAGTTTTTTTTTCGCCATCTGTGCGGTCAACATACGCATAAAAACATTATCAATATTCAATCTGCAGGAATAAGAGCCAGCAATAATTGCCTTGCTTCCGAAAACGCCATTAGGACCTTAGATCAGTACGGGATAAATTTAAGACCCCATAGAAGCCAGCAATTGACTTCCGCCCTTCTGGAATGGTCGGATTTAGTTATTGTAATGACGCAAAATCATTTCCTGAATGTTCAAAGGTTATTATCTGACTTAGATAAAAAACCACAAATAAAACTCCTAAGCGAATTTTCAAACCTGTCATCGGGGGTCTTTGACCCATTCGGTGGAGATTTAGAAACCTACAGAGAATGCTTTACAGAAATGAAAGAACATTTATGCAATTTATATGATAGTGTTATTGATAAATAATTAAGTAATTTATATTAAGAGATAACTAAATCATCAATTAGGAGTATTCATACATGAAAAAAATTGAAGATCGTTTCGACAAAAACATGGAAATCCTTATCTCAACAGATCACGGTGGGCTTGAGATGAAAAATTTCTTGGCTAAGAAATTACAAGAATCCGGATATAAAATAAAAGATATAGGACCAAAATCTTTCGATCCTGCTGATGATTACTGCGATTACGCTTCAAGATTAGCTGAAAAAATATCCAAAGGCGAAAATGTTTGTGGTATTCTTATTTGCAGAAGCGGCGTAGGAATGACAATCAATGCAAATAGATTTAATTATGTCAGGGCTGCGTTAGTACTGAATGAAGGTTTTGCTAAAGCTTGCAGAGAGCATAACTGCGCTAATTTGCTTGTGCTTCCCGCTGATTACATTGATCTGGAAAAAGCCCTTTCATTGGCCAAACTTTGGCTCAGTACCCCTTTCACTAATGAAACACGCCATGTAAGAAGACTAGAAAAGATAGAAAAAAATTCCTATGATGAAATAGCTGCAATCCGCACAGTTGATCCAGAAATAGCCCAATTTATTGACGAGGAAAATGAAAGGCAATCGAATGGGTTGGAACTCATCGCATCTGAAAATTTCGCAAGCACAGCAGTAAGAGCCGCTCAAGGGAGCGTTCTTACCAATAAATACGCTGAAGGATATCCTGCAAAAAGGTATTACAGCGGCTGTGAATTTGTTGACAAGGCAGAGTCTCTTGCCATTGAAAGAGCTTGCAAACTTTTCGGAGCTGAGGCAGCAAATGTTCAGCCTCACTCAGGAAGCCAGGCAAATATGGCAGCATATTACACTCTGGTTAACCCGGGAGATACGGTTCTTTCAATGGATTTAGCCCACGGCGGACACCTAACTCACGGGCATCCTCTCAACTTCAGCGGAATGTTCTATAAAATAATACCTTACGGGGTTTCAAAAGAAACAGAGACCATTGATTATGATAAGGTTGAGGCTCTCGCGCTTGAACACAAACCTAAAATGATCATTGCCGGCGCAAGTGCTTATCCGAGAATTATAGACTTCCCAAGATTTCGGCAAATTGCTGACAAGGTTGGAGCAAAACTTTTTGTTGATATGGCTCACATAGCAGGCCTTGTAGCTGCAGGTCTACATCCAAGTCCTGTTCCTTACTCCGATATAGTCACGTCAACGACCCATAAGTCTCTTAGAGGCCCGCGCGGTGGGCTAGTCCTTTGCAAGGAAAAATATATTAAAGATGTTAACTCTAAAGTATTTCCTGGAATGCAGGGAGGACCTCTCATGCATATCATTGCGGCAAAGGCAGTTTGCTTCCATGAAGCCATGTCATCAGGGTTCAAGGATTATCAGCAACAAGTTATAACAAATGCCAAGAGACTTGCTAAAGAACTTACCAACTGTGGTTTCAGAATAGTGTCAGGCGGCACTGATAACCATCTCATGCTTGTTGACCTTCGCCCGAAAAATGCCACTGGCAAAGCTGTAGGCATCTCCCTTGATAAAGCAGGAATAACTGTCAATAAAAATATGATTCCTTTCGATCCGGAAAAACCATTTATTACAAGCGGAATCAGAATCGGCACTCCGGCTATTACCACGAGGGGGCTTAAAGAAGAAGATATGGTATTTATAGCTAAATGGATAAATAGGGCTGTCGAGCACATGAACGATGAAATGGAATTAGCAAAAATTTCTTCTGAAGTCAAGAAATTTATCGCTAATTATCCAATGCCAGAATTTTAATACTAGGGTTTTCCCATTTGATTTTAGGGTGTATCTTCGGGTATGCCCTTTTTATTATTTTTAGCTATTTTTAACTATTTGAAGAACGAATTCTATGACGTCATAATTATAGGAGCAGGTCCGGCAGGAAGTGCTTCAGCTATCTCTCTGTCCACAGAACCTAACCTTAAAATTTTAGTAGTCGATAAAGAAAATTTTCCCAGAGATAAAATATGCGGCGATGGACTGACGGGAGATTCTATCCGATGCCTTAAAGAAATTGGAGTTTGGGAAAAAGTTAAAAATCAAGGCAATTCTATGAATAGGATAGAATTGTATCCTTTTTCAGATTCAAGACACTTTACCATCGCTTCCGAGATAATTACCCTTCAAAGAAAAAAATTGGATCATTTGCTACTGAATGAAGCATTAATGAATAAAAATGCTTCATTCAAACGCGCAACATTTAAAGGCATTATTCAAGAAGAAGCCGGAATATGTAAAACTACGCTTGTCGACGCATCCACAAATCAGGAAATTATCATTGATTCAAAATTCGTCATAATTGCCATTGGATGCCAAAATGACAAAAGTTTATTTAAGACAAGAAAGCTTCCGTACAAACAACCTGATTTAGTGGCGTTGAGAGGCTATTATCAAGCAAACTGGAAGATAGTTGAACCTCTGGTCATCTTCTTTGATTTTTCAAAAAAAGGCTACTTTTGGGTGTTTCCTATGGGAGATGGAATTTTTAACGTCGGATGTGGAAATAAGACGAATCTGAATATAAAAACAGATATCAAAAAAATTCTGGCTGACAATATTGAATTTTTAAACCAAAAACATGAGACAAGAGGAGAATGGAAAACTGAACCAAAAGGGGCTTTTCTTAGAACTGGGTTAAACAATTATAAGAAAATGCCCTTTAATAATATTATTTTCGCTGGTGAATCAATCTCATCCACTTATCAATTCACAGGAGAAGGGATAGGAAAGGCTTTGGAAACAGGTATATTGGCATCAAAAAGCATCATAGACTCGATAAATAAAAAGAACAGAAAGTCAGCTTTTTACTATAGAGATTTACTCACTCGCCAAGTTGTTTCCAGATATATGCCATATCGCGTTGCTGATGTAATTTTTACAAAAAAACACCTATCTGTTCCTTTCTACAATGTTCTTTGCAAGAGCAAAAGAGCGCAACGGTTTGTATCAAATATTCTATCTGAGAAAACCATGCCTTCAAAATTTTTTATATTTAAAACTATTTTTCAGTTAATATTTCAGAAAAGAGGTTAATAACCTTTTAAGCTGTATGCTTTAGAAGAAATTGCTCAAAAGGCCAATTTTAGAACGAAAACAAAAAATAGGGCTATCTCCTAGTTGTTTTGTGAATAAATTTGAAAACTGATTAAAGCTTGCCGACTCTCTTTAGAAATCCCAGAACATCTCCCGCATTGCTTCCGTTTTCTTCCACCATTCTTCTTGCTTCATTCATCTTGTCAAGTTTATGGCTTTGAAGGACAACATGTTGTTCAAGAGACTTCTTAATCCTGTTCCTGGTGTATTGATCAGAAACTTTTTTGAAGTCTTCGACAAGTTCTCTCGGTTTCCTTGAATATAGCAAAGAAACTGTGATTTGAGGTACTGTAAGTTCCGGATTATGAACTATCCCGTACATTGGAGTCACATTATCTGCAGAAAAATAGTCTAAGATATCATAGAATTTTGAAATTTTTTCGGCAGACGGGAGCTCTATTAGAAACATTGCTTCGATAGTTCTTTCAGGAGTAAGAAGCAATGAATTAAAATTCCCTTTTAGCTGTTCTTCAAATGAAAGATCTGGGTTCCAAGAAAACTGTGTAAAGTGATTGAAATATGGCTTTGACTTGTATAAATCGAAATCTTCAAAATCTATATGTCCGTCAAGGAGTTTGTACATTTCACCTTTGACTGGTATCGCTAAAAATGAATTTAAAGAATCAGCAATCATTTTATTGAAGCTATATTCAGGTATTCTTCCCTCAAATTTCAACTTATTAGAAAAGAGAACTATGTTCCCCGTGTTTCCACTGTCTATTGCGGACGAGACGGGCCCGCCTAAAAATTCAATTGTGTTTTCTACGTACTCGTATGATTCACGGTTAAGATAAGGCAGGATCAGGCAAAGCATCGTCTTGTCTTCAGGTTTAAGCCCTTCTTCGAGTCTTGAAAGATGATAAAGGATTTCCGTACTAATCCCATTGCCGGTTCCGCCTCCTGTTGAAGTAAAAAGAATGTTTCCCTTAATGAGTTCTTTTAGTTTTTCAGCTATAGAAATATAAGCTTCTTTCCCAATTTTTGGGTTTTTTCCTGATCCTCGCAATTGGCCTTTTGCTGAATGAGTTACTGCCAGAATTTTCTGCTTGGCTTCGACCTTTGATAGCTCAAGTTCAGAGACATTGATGATTGCGCATTCTGCTTCAGATGAAATTGATGCCAGTTTGCTTCCGGCTCCGCCGATACCTATATTCATTTTGACCCCTCCAAAAACAAGGATTTTTTAGGTTTATAATTTGTATTAGAAAGCAAATATTCCAGCGCCTTTGCTCCGTACTTTGTAATATATAGATTCTTTCTATTTCCATCGCCAGAAATGCCTACAAAGCATAAAGCGTATAGTGAATCTACAAAGCTTACGGCGCTCTGTTTTGTCCTCGTAGCTCCGATATACTTCAAATCGTCAAAAACATTTGTGATGTTATATTTGGTTCCTTTTTCTTCGGCTTTCGCAGTCCAATATAGAACAAGGAAATGAGGTTCTTTTAACAAAGAGGCCTGTTCTTCAAATAAATCATTCATTTTATCGCCGCTGCCTATTTGTGTTAACTATCTGCTGTTGACTCCTTTCTAATAAAGATAACTGAATCGTTTTTTTTGTCAATAGATCAAACTAAAATAGACTAAATTGTCATATAGTGTACTTCACTATAATATACTTTTAATAAAAAGCGCTCTTTCTTCGAAATTTACATCATGCCTAATAACATATTTTGTGGCTGTTTATATTAGTAGTATAGTATAGTGTATTTTATAATCTGTTTTTAACTTTGCTGAACAGTAAAAAATATTCTTGATAGGATTTTTGTTAAGGTTATAATTAAGTGAGAAATTCAAATTTTAATTATTTATCTTGGTGTTTGGAATGAAACTAATTGATTTAAAGATATTGGATAGTCTGACTACTCAGGCAAATAATGCGCCGAGAAAAAGGGCGCACTACAATTTGCATTCGGATTTAAATGACCCTATCCATAAACTGTGCATAGCTGTAGAACAGGGCAGTTATGTAAGGCCGCACAGGCATTTAATTCCTTCACCAAAATGGGAACTTCTTACTATCCTCAGAGGAAAAATAAGCGTTTTGACTTTTGACAAGACAGGAGAAGTCACAGGCAGATATGATTTGGAAAGCAGAGGGGCATTAAAAGCGTTGGAAATTCCTTCTGATATTTTTCATACATTTGTCTCCATGGAAAACGGAACAATCGTAATGGAGGTCAAACCAGGCCCGTATATTTATCCAGATGAAAATGATTTCAGTACCTGGGCTCCAAAAGAAGGTGAAGTTGGCGCAGTAGATGTTGAATTATGGTACAGGACAGCGAAAACAGGAGAAAAATTTAAAAACCAAAACTGTGAATAAAGAAATGGACTTTTCGAAAGTAACTAATTGTATCTCAAAAGCTGTTGAAGATTTGGCCTTTCCAGGCGGGGTAATTGCAGTTGGAAACAACTCAGAAACTATTTTTCTTACCTCCTTCGGGCATCATACTTACAGTAAAAAAAAAGAGATTTTGACAACTGATATCTTTGACCTTGCATCTTTATCAAAAGTTTGTGCGACAGTTCCTGCAACTATGCTTCTTTATGAGACTGGCAAAATAACTTTAGAAGACAAAGTGGCAGATATTCTTCCTCAGATTAAAGGGAATGGTGCATTTCAAAATGATCTTAAATCAAGGCTAACTATTCGAAACCTTTTAAATCACACTTCGGGTTTTCCGCCTGACAATGACATCTACAAATTACGAACTGCTTCAATAGAAGAAAAGTGGGATGCTCTTTACAAAACACCATTGGCATATTTTCCAGGGGCAAAAGCTATTTATTCAGACGTAAATATGCTTTTGCTCCAAAAAATTATTGAAGTTGTTGCAAAAAACAGTATTGATGGATTTTTGCAGGAAAATTTCTTTTCCAAAATGGCTATGAGTTCCACTTTCTTTAATCCCCATGCAAAATATTACGAAAGAATAGTGCCTACTGAGTACTCCATTTACGATGATGCACCCCTTAGAGGAATTGTTCATGATGAAAATGCTCGTGCGTTAGGAGGCGCGACTGGCCATGCAGGGCTTTTTTCAAACGCAGAGGATCTAATAAAATACGCTCAACTGTATTTGAATTACGGAGCACATAACGGCAAAAAAATCTTCAAGGAATCTACTATCAAAACATTTACTGCCCGAGATGCTTCTCTCCCATCTTCGAATAGAACATTGGGATGGAATACTGCATACAACCCTAATTATGTAATCCCTCTCAAGTATAGAGAACAGGAAAATCTTATATGGAGAACAAATGAGCTGTATGAGGAGTTCAGTCAGCCGTCAGCCGGCATTTATATAGATGCTGATGCAATAGGGCACACAGGATTTACCGGAACAAGTATGTGGATTAGCTTTAAGTACAATATTTTTGTTCTGCTGCTCACAAACAGAGTCTTTTTCTCCAGAAATTATACCCATATAGAAGTTTTTAATTTCTGGAGGCAGAAGATAACCAGTCAAATATGGGAAACACTCGGATTTTCGGAACGTAACGAAATAAAAGAGCTGGTAAAACCTAATTTCTATCATAAGGCAGACTAAAATACTATGGATATTAAATCAGACAGAAACTGCCCTTACTGCAACCTTATTAAAGATGACAGCAAAGCATATATAATTTTCAAAGATGTACTTGTGACTGCATTTTTATCACATATGCCTGTAAATATCGGGCATGCGATAATTATTCCTAACAATCATTATTTGAATTCATCAGCTTTGCCTGAATCTGTAGGAGGTAGAATGTATTACATTGCGTCCCGTATTGGCGTAGCATGCAAAAGAATTTTAAATTCTGATGGTTATAACATTCTTAGTTGCGATGGATTTTGCTCAGGACAGGATATTCAGCATGCGGCTATTCAGGTTATTCCAAGATATTTAGATGATGGATGGAACCTTAATTGGCGAACTTTAGGAAAGCCTAATCTGAATGAAACATTAAAAAAAATCCTGATAAAGTTCAACTCTTTCGATCTTCACCAAGCCGAGGATTGCGTAGAACTTAGCAAATAAAATTTTCATTAATTTACGGAATTTGTTTTTCATGTTATAATCATTGATGAAGTTTAACAGATAAAAACCACACATCAGGAGAGAAAATGGTATCGGAGGAAAAAAAAGTTTTTGTACTTGATACTAATGTAATACTTCATGACAGCTCATGTATATATCAGTTTCAGGATAATGATATTGTAATTCCTATTACGGTGATCGAAGAGCTTGATAAATTCAAAAAAGGCAATGACACGGTTAATTACCATGCCCGAGAATTTTTAAGGGCTCTTGATGATCTAAGTGGGGACAAACTATTTGAAGAAGGCGTGCAAATTGATCCACATAAAGGCAAAATAATTGTTAAACTTGAACTTCCTAAAGCAAAAGCATTAAAAGAAAATTTTAGTATTGATATTCCTGATCACCACATTCTTAATACCGCCTATTGTGTGGCTCAATCTCTTTCTGACAGAAAAGTAATTTTAGTTTCAAAAGATGTAAACCTTAGACTTAAAGCTAAAGCTATAGGATTGACAGCACAAGATTATAAGAAAGACCAGGTAAGGAATGTTACAAAACTCTACAAAGGAAAGAGATTCGAAGAAAACACGCCAGAGGATATTATAGAAAAGCTCTACACAGGCCCTGAAGAAGTAAGCATTGACGAAATGAATTTTCTTGGAGAGACTCTTTATCCAAATGAATTTCTCATACTCAGGAATGGAAAAAAGTCAGCTCTTGCTACTTATGATTCTTTTACTAAGATGGTAAAACACATCGATAAAGTCCCTGCTTATGGCATAATTCCCAGAAATGCTGAGCAAATATTTGCTCTCTATGCGCTTTTAAATCCAAAAATCAGGCTGGTAAGCATTTCAGGTAAGGCAGGAACAGGAAAAACCCTTTTAGCGCTCGCAGGAGCTCTTGAGCGCAAAAAGGATTTCATACAAATTTATATGGGCAGGCCCGTTGTACCTTTGAGCAACAAAGATGTAGGATTTCTTCCTGGTGATATAAAGGCTAAACTCGATCCTTATATGCAGCCACTTTTTGACAATCTTGGCGTAATTCAAAACCAACACCCCGATGTAGATTCAAAAAACTCAAAGATCAAAGAATTCCTGGATGATAAAAAACTTGTTATTGCTCCTCTCTCATATATAAGGGGAAGAAGTATTGTCAAAACATATTTTATTGTTGATGAAGCGCAAAACCTTACTCCTCATGAAATAAAGACCATCATTACCCGGGCTGGCGAAGGGACAAAACTCGTATTTACAGGCGATACTTATCAGATAGACCACCCTTATCTGGATTGCCATTCCAATGGATTGAGTTACCTAATTGAAAAAATGCAAGGACAACCCCTTTATGCTCATATTCATTTAGAGAAAGGCGAACGTTCAGAATTGGCTGACCTGGCAAGCAATTTATTATAACAGAGAATTAGTATGTTCAAAGAAGCCATAACAAAGAAAGTAATGTCTCTTGCCGAACTAAAATCCTGGCGGGCTGATTTGGCTTCTTCGAAGAAAAAACTTGTTATGACAAATGGCTGTTTTGATATCCTCCACAAAGGGCATGTCACATATCTAATGAAAGCAAGAGAGTTAGGAGACTCTTTGGTGCTTGCAATAAATTCAGACAGTTCTGTCAGAGAACTAAAAGGGCCTTCAAGGCCTCTTACAAACGAAAATGACCGCGCATTTATCCTAGCATCACTAATGTTTATAGATGCTGTTGTGATTTTCAGTTCGAGAAGATGCGATGGGATTATAAGCGAAATTAAGCCCGATATTTACGCAAAAGGAGCCGATTACAATTTAGATACTATGGATCAAATAGAACGAAGGGTTTTAGAAGATGTTGGCAGTAAAATTGAGTTTATCTCTTTTGAGGAAGGATATTCAACAACATCGATAGTTAAAAAGATGAGCCATTAACCAAAAACACAAAATCTTCAAATAAAGGTACAAGATATGTTAAGAGCCATTATAAAGAAAATAATACCGAATAAGGGAGATATATTTTTTATTCTTTTCGAAGATGCAGCCAAAAATGCACATGAAGCAGCAAAGCTTCTTGTTGAACTTATTGATTCGCAAAGTGAACAGAGGACAACCCTACTATATAACGACATAAAGATAGTAAAACAGAAGGTTTCAAATACTAATAGAAAAGTACTCCATGAACTTGACAGAATGTTCATTACTCCGATAGATAGGGGAGACATTCAAAAACTTTCCGCTTTATTGACCAAGCTATGCAAAAGAATTTCCAAGTGTGCCATGAAGTTATCTGCCTTTAATGTTGACCCTACAAAAGACAGTTGCCTGATAAAAAGCGCTAAAACCCTCGTCCTTATTACTCAGGTTCTTTTGGATGCAGTAGTCGGGCTTAAAGAGTTTAATGCTAAGAAAATAACTATAGCCAACGAAAGAATAAATGAATTGGAGGAAAACAGCGTGGAAGACCTTCGTCATACAGTCGCAGAAATGACTTCAGGCAACTACGACATTCAGACAATTCTAAAACTAGAAGGAGTAAGCAGAAATATTGACTCTGCGGGAGAGTTAGCCATCGTAGCAGCTGATCTGATAATGCAGATTTCACTAGATAGTATCTAACTTTAACTTTGAGTAATTTATGACCTTGATTATAGTCTTATTCCTTGTAGCCATTGCTTTGATATTTGAATATATAAATGGCTTCCATGATACCGCTAATGCAGTTGCTACATCAATTTCTACTAAAGCATTGACTCCTCTTCAGGCAATTGTAATTGCAGCTATTTTTAATCTCATTGGAGCTTTTCTGAGTACAAACGTAGCAGTCACTATCGGCAAAGGTTTGGTTGACCCGCACATGGTATCAGGAATTGTTATAGCCTCTGCCCTTTTCTCTGCTATCCTTTGGAATTTGGTTACATGGTGGCTTGGGATTCCTTCCAGTTCATCTCATGCTTTAATGGGCGGCTTAGTAGGATCTGTCTGGGCATACAGCAGCGTAGAGTCTGTGTATTTTATGGGGCTTTTTATGAAAGTGATTTTGCCCATGGTGATTTCACCGATTATTGCATTTTTCCTGGCTTTTACAATTATGTTAGGAATGAACAGGATATTTTATAATAGCCGAAGGGCAAGAAAAACTAATAATAACATACGTGAAGTGCAGGTACTTTCGACTGCGCTGATGGCAGCAAGCCATGGTTCGAATGATGCCCAGAAAAGTATGGCAATAATTACACTTACGCTGCTAAGTTACGGATATATTGATAAAATAGCGGTACCATGGTGGGTAATACTTATCTGCGCTATTTGCATGGCGGCAGGAACTCTGAGCGGTGGAATGAGGATTATAAAAACGCTTAGCTCACGAGTAGCTAAACTCAATCCGGCAAGCGGAGTTTCAGCTGAATTAAGCTCTGCCATAATTATTTTCACAGCTTCGATTTTAGGATTCCCTCTTAGCACGACTCATGCAGTATCAGGATCAATAATGGGAGCCGGCAGCACGGGAAAAGCTTCTGTTAACTGGGGTGTTGCAAAAAATATGGCTATAGGCTGGTGCATGACTATACCTATTTGCATGGGAATATCTGCTCTTCTGGTAAGAATAATTATAGGATTGCGTTAACTTTGCTTTTTGAGTTTTCTCAATGCGATAAGAGCTGCTTTTGCTTCAGCTTGTTTACGGTTTTTGCCATCGCCTGTTGAAATTAGTGAACCGTCTATCAAAAGTTCTACCGTAAAAATAGGAGAATGATCTTTCCCTGATACATTTTTTACGAGATACTCCGGTTTTATTCCATTTATTTTTTGCAGAAATTCCTGAAGAGCACCCTTAGGATTTTTTTGTTCAGCCGAATATTCCAGTTCATCAAAAAACTCTGCTGTTATGTCGAAAAACACCCTTCTAGCCTCATTTAAACCTGAATCCAGATATATTGCACCTATAAATGCTTCAAAAGCATCGCAAAGATTAGAGTCTCTTTCATTTCCTAACTGTTCTTTTTCGCCTTTTCCCAGAAGTAAATAATTTTGGATACCAACCTTTCTGGCAAAATTTGCAAGCGTCGTCTTTTGAACAATCGAAGCCCTGATAACAGTAAGTTCACCTTCTGCCTTATATGGAAATTTGCAAAAGAGGTGTTCAGTCACCATAATTTCTATCACAGAATCTCCAAGGAACTCTAATCTCTGGTTATTATACCCCAGTCTTCTTTCAGAGGCATATGACGGATGGGTAAATGCCTGTTTCAACAGAAAATCATCTTTAAAAGTATATTTCAAAATTCTTTGAAGATTCTCTATTGTATAAAGCATAAGCCAAATCAAAACTCCTTACGGGCAAGTTCCTGAAGTTTTGACGTCAATGATACTCAACTGTTGGTTAATTACACCATTATAAGAATTAAGCTGCGGCGTAGCAAGAACATCCCATGGCTGAGGAGGAAGATTTTTTTCCATGCTAAAATTAAAAGCGATGAACTTCATTGAATTATCATAGCTGTCTTTTATATAACCTTTTGAGTGGCCTTGTCCTACGCTGCGTATATGAGGGACAGTAAGGTTATTAATCCTGTATATTGGTTGAGGGTTTCCAAAACCAAATGGTTCAAATCTCTCAAGCTCTTCAAAAAAAGCGTCATTGAGTTCGCAGATAAAAGCTTCGCCATCGTACTCAATCTGTGGAATAAGATCATCTGCTGTTAATGATTGACTAACTGCTTTTTCAAATCTGGCTTTTAATTCTTCTACATCTTTTGGAAGCAAAGAAAGACCTACAGCCATAGGATGCCCGCCGTATCTGGTAAGGATATTTTCGCAACCTGACAAAACTTTGACAAGATTGAGATTTGCACAGGATCTGCCGGACCCGTATGCTTGGTCATCAATCACAGTCAGGACAATAGTTGGTCTGTTATAATCTCTTGCTATTCTAGAAGCTACATTGCCTATAACTCCTTGATGCCAATTTTTTCCATAAATAAGAATGGAAGAGGCCTCTTTCATTTTAATAGTTTGATATATCTGCGACTCGGCTTCTTTGAAAATTTCGTTCTCCTTACTTCTTCTCTGAGTATTAAATTCCTTTAATTGCTGAACTAAGCGCATAGCATCGACTATGCTATTTGTATTGAGAATATTATAAGCTACGCCTGGGTCGCCTAAGCGTCCTGCCGCATTGATATAAGGAGCTAATTTAAATGCAATATCATAAGATTTTAAATCACCTGAAACCCCTGTAGTATCACAAAGAGCTCTGATTCCAGGCCGTATCTGTTTTGAAAGAGTTTTTAGCCCATTCTTTGTAAGAATCCTGTTTTCACCAAGGAGTGGGACAATATCGGCAACTGTACCGAGAGCCACTAAATCCAGCACATCCTTGAGATCTATTTTTTTGAAAGCAAGTTGATTATCAATCCCATATTTGATAAATGCGTGAGCCAGCTTAAAAGCTGTTCCAACTCCAGCCAAACAATGCAGTTTCTTGAGATCAGGGTGTATCTTTGAATTGATAATGGTATGTGCCGCAGGGAGTATTGCTGCCTGTTCATGGTGATCGGTTATTATCACATCGATACCAAGCTTGTTTGCCCAATCGACTGCTTCTACGCTGGTTATGCCGCAATCCACAGTCACAAGCAAATTGCACTTATAGACTTTTAATGCATTATCAAGAGATTCAGGAGTGAATCCATACCCTGTATCTAGCCTTGCAGGCACAAAAACAGATACATTAGCTCCGCTTTCTGAAAGCACCCACGATAACAGCGCTGAAGATGTGAGTCCATCAACATCAAAGTCGCCGTGAATAAGAATGTGTTCGTCCTTCCTTATAGCTTCCCATAGCCTTTTTGAGGCCTGTTCTGTTCCCGGGAGTTCATAAGGAGAACCCAAGTCGCTCAGTGAAGCACTAAAAAAAGCTTCTACACTGTCTGCGTGGACTTCTCTACACGCTAAAGCTAAAGCAATAGGCCTCGTGAAGGCATATTTTTGAATCAGATTATTTAGTTCGCTTGTAGAGAAATTTTTATTAATCCATCTATTCCCCGTCATTAGTTTTCCTTTCTTTGTTTAAAATTCAACAAGTTTAAAATAGTGTCATTTTTTAAAAAAACTTGATTTAAAAGAAAATTAAACTAATTTTGTGGTTCTTACTAAGGGCCGATGTGGCGGAATTGGCAGACGCGCTGCGTTCAGGGCGCAGTTCCAGCAATGGAATGTGGGTTCAAATCCCACCATCGGCACCATTTTGCTATGAGCCTTTCCCTTAAAGATGGCTAACAAATTATGAATATTTCTCAACAGCTTTCTGTAAATAAACTATTTCCGGTTAGTCTTATTCTTAATGAGCGTTCATGTCTTATCGTAGGAGGCGGAAAAATCGCCACAAGAAAGCTTATAAAGCTCCTTTCCACAGATGCGAGAATCACGATAATAGCTCCGGTTGTTTCTGATTTTATATTAGAACAAGCTAAATTAGGAAAAATCGCTTTATTCGTAAGAAAATTTCAAAAAGCAGATATCAAAGAGTTCTTCCTTGTTTTTGCCGCTACTGATTCAAAAGAGGTAAATAACAAAATTGTGAAACTCTGCAATAAAAAGAAGATATTATGCTGCGCCATAGATAGAAACTGGGAAAAAGGTTCTTTTATTACATCGGCGTCTTTCGCTAAAGAAGATTTTGTCATTTCTATTTCTTCCAGCGGTAAAAAATGTAAAAAATCCAAGCAAATAAAAAATTTTATCAAATCATCTTTGGATAAGGTTAATGTCAATAAATTATTTAAAGATTAAAGCAGGCATAAGATCAAGCAAATTATCAATCCTGCAATCAGAAGATGCCGCTGTAAAGCTTGAGAGGCTTTTCCCTTGCTTAAAAATAGAACTTGTTAAGTTTTCATCTCCTGGGGACAGAGATAAGGCCACACCCATATCAGAATCTCCGGAAGATTTTTTTACTAAAGACCTGGATAGCGCTGTTCTAAATTTTGAAATTGACTTCGCAATCCATAGCGCCAAAGATGTCCCTTGTAATTTGAATCCGGAGCTCGATATGTTTTACCTTCCATGGAAAGAAGACAACACTGATTCTGTCGTAGCTAGAAAAGATTGGGATTTAAACAATAATTCGCCAAAAGTAGGCTCTAGCAGCCAACGAAGAGGAGATTTTTCAAAAAAACGATGGACCAATGCTTTGGTTCTTCCAATCCGTGGCAATATTGAAGAGAGAATAGCCCAATTAGATGCTGGTTTTTTTGATATAATCATTATGGCTACAGCTGCCCTTAATAGATTAAAATTAAAGGATAGAATATCGGAAAAAATATCATTAAACGAGCTACCGACACCTGAAGGACAAGGGCAGTTGGCAATTACATTCAAAAAAGGAAATCCTGTATTCGATACATTAAAACAGTACTTCCTCAAAAGCGTAGTATTCGCCGGAGCAGGAATAGGCAATTCAAATTTTGCATCAGTTGCCACAATAAATGCTTTGAAAAACTGTGAAATATGCTTTTACGATGCCCTGCTTGATTCAAAATTACTCGATCATTTACCAAGAAATAGTGTATCTGTCTATGTTGGGAAACGGGCAGGAGGAGACAATATAAAACAAAAAAGCATATCCGAAATGATTGTTCACTATGCACGGCAGGGAAAACAAATTGTAAGGCTAAAAGGAGGAGACCCTGGCCTTTTTGGGAGACTTACGGAAGAAACAACCCCTCTTGAAAATCTACACATCCCTTTCTATGTCATACCTGGAATTAGTTCTATTTCTGCCGCAACTACTATGACCGGGCTTATGTTAACCAAAAGAGATGCATCAAGGGGATTTGTTGTAGCAACGCTGCAGAAAGCAGGCTCATATGAACCTGTTCCTATTTCAATCAGTGAAGCTTCTTCATTCCCTCTGGTTTTTTTAATGACAACTTCCAAGATAAAAAAACTCAAAGAGTATCTGCTTTCCATAGGCAAGACTCAAGCAGAATCATTGGCTGTGGTTTTTAATGCCGGATGTATTGATCAAAGGTTATTATTTTCCAATCTGGAAAAAATAGAAGATGATTTAAATAACTGCAATCTTGAAGATCCTTCTATTATTATCGTAGGGCATTCATCAGAAGCGTCAAACTTATTTAGACAAAATGGAGCTTTGGCAGGGAAAAAAATTCTTCTGACATGTAGTAAAGCGCTATACTCCAAAGCTGAAAATACAGTATTAAATTACCTTGGAATACCGCTCTCTATGCCTTTGATTGATACGAAACTCAACGATGAAAACCTATTAACGGTCTTTGAAAATATTGATTCTTTTGATTGGATTATTCTAACTTCTCCTTCTGCAGTAAGGCATTTTTTGGAGGCAATTAAAAAATGCCATACAGATATTAGAAGAATACCCAAAATATTTGCCTATGGCAAACAATCTGAAGCCGAATTGAAATTGTTTAATCTATCAGCCGATGCGACGAATAATGGAGATTTGGAAACATCAATATTTAAAGTTATTCCTAAAGATTCAAAAATACTTAGATTACGTTCTAATTTGGCAACATCACAACTTAGTGATAGCCTAACAGGAAAGGGCTACTTTGTTCAAGATTACGTTTTATATATAACTGCCCATAAACTTTACGACAAACTTCCCTTGTTTGACGATGTTGTTTTTGCAAGTTCGTCAGCAGTTAGATCATTTATTAGTCAATTTGGCAAAGATGCCCTGTATGGAAAAAGAATTTCAACTATCGGTACGCCAACTGAACAAAGCTTAAAACAATATACAAATAATGCCCTAGTCATCAAAGCTGTAGATGAATCTATCACATCGTGTATTATGGCATTAGCTCTTGATTCGATAAACCAAGATTTGTCCAAGAACATTCTCTAATAAGGGAAGACCTGTCTTAAATATTATAAAATCGAAAAGTAATCGGAGAACAAGAAGCTATTTATTATCAAAAACAAGCAAATGATTTCATTCCTAGTTTAGGTGGCGTCCCATATCGTAACTATGTAATAAATACTCCTGGCTCTGTTTATAACACTGGCGAAACCCCAAGTCTCCCGTTAGGATACATTCCGCAAGTTGAACATACATATGGGTATTTTATGAGCACATACCCTGTGATGAATGAACATCAGCTTAGTATAGGCGAGTCCACAATAGTGCCTGGTGGATTTTTAATACTGTAGCTAATTTTGCACGATTAAGATACTCGTATATGATTCAGGAAAAAAAACGATCTGGCAAGGGAATATCTAACCCAATATTGTACGTTTAATGCTGATAATGTGTTAGCTCAATGGCAGAATCTTCTTCATAACCTTTATGCTAAATACAATGACGAATACATTGTCAGCGAATACTGTGCAGTACACAGCTAATAGGATAACCCATGAAAAAGTCTTAAGAATGCACAGAATGGCTTTGAAAGTCGTAAAAATGAAAATGGTGGTCCCGGCTGGACTCGAACCAGCGACCCGATGATTATGAGTCATCTGCTCTAACCAACTGAGCTACGGAACCACTTTTAAGAAGATTTATAATCTACACAAAAACATTTCAAAGGCAAGCTTGGAAAAAAATCTTTTTTGAATTTTAAGTAGCATTTATTTATTGTTGCTGCTGAGAATAATATTGCTGAATTTTTTGTGCAATATCTTTATACTTAGAACTTACAGAATAAACTTTTTTGAAACATTCTTTCGCATTTGCAGTATCATTCATTTTTTCAAAAGCCAAGCCAAGGTAATATATTGCATCCAGAATTTCATTGCCGGTATAGTTTTCCATTTTCAAAACTTTATTTAGTTGATCAATAGCCAGCTCATTGTGCCCTTTTTCAAAGAAACAACGCCCTAAGTAAACATTTGAGCTAAAACTAAACTTAGGGTGTTTTTGTGCACTTTGAAATTGTTCAATTGCATCGTCATATTCCCCAATTTCCCAATATATGATGCCTAACTCATACTTGAGCTGCAGATCATTTGGATAAACCTCTACTCTTTTTAAGGCACATTGCTTTCTTAGTGTTATGTCTTCGTTCCTAATTGTTGCAATTTCTTCAAGAATTGTATTCTTTCTTTCCTGATCCTGATTTTTTTCGCATTCATCGTTAAGCGATTCAATTTTCTTTTTATGTATGCTTAAAATTGATGCCTCAAGCGCCTTGTTTGCAGCAGGATCAAAGTGTTCTTGCTTTGCCTCAAGCATTCTAAAATATTCAATAGCTTCATCCAAAGAGTTTCCATTGTAATATAACCACGCAATTTCTTTAATTGTCTGTATTGAATCCGGATTTTCCTTTAGCTTTTCTTTTAAAGATGCCAATAACTCTTTAACATCATCGACATCGTGTACCTGTTTTTCTTTCTGCTCTAATATTGCAGCTTCTTTGGAATCTTTAAGCTTATCTCTGTATGAACCGACCTTTTCATCTCCGTCTCTTTCCATTGTTGCCATAGCACCTGCCGACCTAAGTTCCTGTTTATACTCTAAATTATCAGGAGACATATTAACAAGCTTTTGCCGCAATTTGAGCTCTTCGTTACCTCTTCCAAGCTTTCTATATGTATCGGCTAGCCTTTTAATCACTTCAGGGTTTTGAGGATAAAATCCAAGCGCCAGTTCGTATGCTTCGACAGTAATAAAAGATGCGGATATCGCTTCTCCTGATTCGGCAAGCAATTTCAATGCTCCCCAATCCTTTATATCAAGAGAGAGCGCTTCCTCGGCTTTGAATATGGCGTCATTATATTTTCCTCTCAGGTAATCCAATTGCCCTGTTTTAACAATTTTCTTAACCTTTAGAGAATCAACTGTTTTTTTAAAAAAATTGGACTTTCCCTGCTGAATTTGTTCGGCAATCCTTAGTTTTTCTCTAGCTTGTAAAAAACCAGGCTCTTTTAAAATTATTCCGTAAAGCAAACTTACAGCATAATCAGCATTATTCTTATCAATCGCTTGAATGGCTTTTTGAAAATGAGATTTCATTTCTACAGAAACATCTTTGATATCTTTTATTTCCATAGCTGTCTCCTTAGATGTAATAAATATTTCTTCATTATAGCTTATCAAGCATAATCATACATTACTAACTTTTATATTACATAATTTTACCTGTCCACCAGAAAAATTTAAAACCATTTCTTTAAGTTTTTTAAGATCAAGCTTTCCTGATGGAAGAGTGGGAATTTCGTCGACTTTTATAAAATCTCTGTTCTTGGGAATCCATAGATTAGACAAGCCAAAATTAGATAAATAACGGGTAACTTCTCTTATATTCAGATTTTCCAAAGAATAAAAAACTCCTACTTTGTCTTTTCCATCTTTATCTTTCAAATTAACTACAGCAATAGCCTTCTCGAATAAGCCAAGATAATTATTAATAAGGGATTCTATCAGTTCATGTGAAATCATTTCCCCGGCAATCTTACTGAATCTTGATATCCTTCCGCTTATTGTAATATTACCTTCTTCGTCAATTTGGGCTATGTCCTTGGTATTGTACCATCCATCAATAAATGCTTTGGCTGTTTCTTCTTTTTTATTCAAGTACTCTTTCATAACAGTCGGGCCTTTAATCAGCAACAATCCATCTTCATTTGGCAAACAATCAAGGTGCGTTTCAATATTTACTACTTTTGCTGCCACCCCAGTAATAGCTTTCCCTATGCTGCCTATTTTACCTGATTCCTTTCCAAGGTTATCAGAGTCATCTGAAATATTCACCGAAACGACTGGAGATAATTCTGTACATCCATACCCTTCAATAGGTTCTACATTAGTTAAATCTCTGATCTTATTTGCGTTTGCTGAATTAAATTTTTCAGCTCCAAGGATCAGAAACCTAAGTGATCTATAATCTTCTTTTGAAGATTTTTTTATATATCCATACAAGAAAGTTTGAGTAGTAGCCAAAAGAGTCAGGCGATGTTCTTTAACAGCTTTTATTATAGATTCATAGTCAAGCGGGTTTTTTATATATGTAACTCTTACCCCGGTCATGAAAGGTATCCAGAATTCAACCATCATACCATAAGAATGAAAGAGAGGAAGATTCCCTGTAATAGCATCATTGTCTAATTCAATAAACATTGTTTCACAACAAATATTTGCGTTACAGTTCAGATTATGGTGTGTCAATACAACTCCATTCGGATCACCCGTAGACCCGCTTGAAAAAATAACCATCGCAGCCGAGTATAAGTTTTCAAATGATTTTGGAGCAATTATTCTGACAATAAGTGAAGCCGGTAAAAACAGAAGCATTGCAATACATATTACTTTATCTTTCCATGATATTTCCTTAACTATGTCTTCAATAAACACCATTTCATTAAGCTGTTCATATCTAATTATGTTAGTGAACTTTCTGCTTGTCAGAACAAAGTCAAGTTGATATTTTTTAATTAAAGATGCCAGAGTTGTTTTGGACAAAGAAAAGTTTAGCATGGCAGGAACACAGTCAGCATACATTACAGCAAGTATACTGATAGCTGCCGCATAACTATTTGGAAGCATAATGCCCATATAATTGTTATTACGTTTAACTCTCTTGATTTTTCTACTCAAGATGATGCTTTTAAGCAGAATATCTAACCTGCAAAGAGGTTTGCTGTCCAATTCATATAATAATTTTTTAAATGGGTTTTTCTTAGCTAATTTTACGAAATTATAATGCAAAGTCTTTTCACGTACGCGCGGGTAACTCTCAGCTTCTGACGCAAGTTCACAAACCATATTTCTTAATTGCCAAGGCTTAGTTTCAAGCAAACACTCTTTTCCAGCAAACACATTAATAGTTCTCCGCTGAAATCTTCTTCTTAGTTTTTTCGTGCTAAAGACAGTTCCCCAAAGCGGCCCAACATATAAAGGAATTACAAAAGTAATTGTATTACCTGATGCAATATCTGAAATTTCATCATAAAATCTTCCTATCAAACCATTTCTTGAAATATTATTTTCAGGGAAAAAACATAATGAATATCCTGATTTTAAAAGCTCTGCTATTTCATTGCAGTATTTGCTATATCCTTTAACATCAAACTCGTCACGCTTTTCTATAAACATTGAAGATTTGAAGATCTTATAAAAAAAAGAGTTAGGTAAGGTTCCTTTTTTGTGGACAAACTTAATTTTTCTCTTCAATGCAGCATCTATAAAAATAAAATCAGCAGATGATGTGAAGTTAGAGACAAACACATATGCCCTATTCCTGACAGGTTTAAACTTAAGTAAAACTCTCTGTCGATAAATGCAGCGGCAAATTATAAATGAAATAAATTTAAATAAAATTAGCCTGATCATGTTATTAAATGTTTATCGTTCCATCAGAAACCATGTATTTAGCCCCCTTACTCAAATAAGTATCTTCGGGATACTTTGTGAAGGTAAAAAACAACTGATGAAATTTTTCTGTAACACTATAAAATGCATCTTTTGTTCTGGAATCCAGTTCACCTGTAACATCATCTATCAAAGCTATGCTGGCAAAATTCTTGTTTTCTGTTACTAATTCCGCTTCCGCCAATTTTACGCATAATGCAGCTAACCTGCACTCTCCTATAGAACCATAATATTTTAAACTTTTACCATTGAGACTAAAGAAAATATCATCCATATGAGGCCCTACTCCGGTATACTTTCTTATACTGTCTTTTTCCCTATCAAGATTTATATGTTTTAAAATATTTTCTTCTGAAAGTTGCTCTTGCTTAATTCTGGAATAATAGGATATCTGCAAATTATAGTCTTCGCCTTTAATCTTTTTTATAAAATTATCAGCCCGTTTCTGCAACTGTGATATGATGTTATACCTAAAATCCAAAATTCTTTTACCGTATTTTGCCAAAATTGGTTCATAAGCGCTTATTAAAATCTCATCCGGCTTATCAGATTTAAGAACTGAATTTCTGGATTTAAGTGCAACTGCATAATTCTGCAGGTCAGAAAAATAAGATTTATCAAGTGAAGAAAGAAGAATGTCCAGATATCTGCGCCTGAGTCTAGCAGTACTCCCAATAATCTTCATATCATCGTGAGTAAAAACTACCGGTTTTATAAATCCGACAAATTCGCTGGCTTTATTTATGAAAGAACCATCAATTTTTAGCAGCTTTTTGTCATTATTATAAACTTCAAAGGTTTTATAATAATTGTCATTAAAAATATCGCCTATAATATAAAACCCATTAGCGCCAAGTCTTTTAAGGTGTTCAGTTGAATTTGTCTTAAAAGATCTCAAAAAAGACAAATAGTAAATAGCTTCAAGCAAATTTGTTTTGCCTTGACCGTTTTCTCCAATAATAAAATTAACCTTTGATTCAAAAATCAAAGAAAGGCTGCGATAGTTTCTAAAATCTGATAAGCCGAATTTTCTTATCATTAACGATTGCGCATAGGCATTACTACATAGAGAAACCCATCATCATTAGAAATGGCTATAGGGCTATATCCGTCATTCATTTTTACAGATATAGTATCGGCATCCATTCTTTGAATTGGATCCCTTAAGTATGTAGGATTAATAGAAATAGACACCTCTGTTCCATCATATTCTATATCCATAAAGTCTGAACTTTCCCCTAATTCAGTACTTGAGGCACTCATTTCCAGTTTGTTAGGCGAAAATGTAACTTTTACGAAATTGCTCTTTTCTGTAACCATTAATGAGACTCTGGAAAGAACAGAAGCACATACAGCCCTATTAAGCTTTATTAGTTTTGAAAATGTCGGTGGAATAACCTGCCTATAATTTGGATAAATTTCATCTATAATTTTTGTTGTCATAGTAGTCACATCATCTATAACGAAGTTAACCAGATTTGCAGCGATTTCTACTTTTAGTACTCCTGATTTGTTAGTAAGAAGAGATTTTACTTCCAACGCACTTTTAATCGGAATAACTGAGTCTCCATCAGATCCTGAAAAATTATCCATTCCTTTTTCACACAGTGCCAGTCTTTTACCATCTGTAGCTACACATGTAACATTGTTATCCGATGTACTTATCAAAATACCGGTTAGTGCCTTTCTGCTTCCATCGTCTTCAGTTTTGACTGAATATGAAATAAGATTAAGCATCCTTGAAAATTCATTTTGACTGATTGAAAAGCTTCTTATAATTGAAGCAGGCATTGGAATTGGAAAACTTTCAGATGATAATCCTAACAACTTAAATTTAGAATTACCACCATGTATGGACATATGATGATTTTCGTCTATTTCAAGCAAAATATCATTACTGAACATTTCGCGTATAATTTCATATAATTTCTTTGCAGGTACTGTTGTTTCTCCTGGTTCAATGATTTCAGCATTAACTTCTGATTGAATTCTTATATCCAAATCTGTAGTAACTAATATTATTTTGTTTTCATCTGTCTTTATTAAAACATGGCTTAGAATTTGAAGTGTAGTTCTTGTCCCTATTATGCTATTCAGTTTTTGAAGAGCGTTTAAAAAAGCAATTCTTGTCACTTTTAATTTCATCATAAAACTCCGGAAAATTTGATTGTTAACAATTATAAATAATAAGAATTTAAATAAAGAATATAAACATCTATTATTATATCTTACTAATATTGTTTATAAAGTTTCGTTTTAAGTATAGATATATTAAAATTAACATTGTTGACGGATTGTTTATAAAATGTAATTAGCAAGTTAATGAAAATCAGCTAAGATTTTATTAACATCATTTAATAGACTTATTAACAGGGTTATCAATTATACTTTATGCCAGAAAAACACCTTACAAGACTTTTGAATAGATTCAAAGAACTTACTCCTTTGAAAAGTGAAATCTTGATTGCTTACGAGAAAATAAAGAAGTGTTATTCCGCAGGGAATACTCTTTTTATTTGTGGTAATGGTGGCAGTGCTGCTGACTCTGAACACTTGGTGGCAGAATTGATGAAAGGATTTCTGCTTCCTAGAAAGGTTACTGATGAAAAATTAGTGTTAAAAATTGAATCACTATATGGAGAAGATGGCAAAACTCTTATTAATAGTCTGCAAAATGGCCTTAGAGCAGTATCATTAATGAGTCATCCGTCATTATATTCTGCCTATTCAAATGATATAAATCCTGAAATGGTATTTGCCCAACAATTATTTGTTATGGCTAAACCAGGAGATGTTTTGTTAGGTATTACGACATCAGGTAATTCAAAAAATGTTAAGCGGGCAATTCAGGTGGCAAATGTTATAGGGCTTGAGACCATACTTCTTACGGGTAATAGCGGAGGTAAATGTGCGCCTCTTTCAAAATGTGTCATAAAAGTTCCGGCAAATGAAACATATATTATACAGGAATATCATCTGCCGATTTATCATACTTTGGCTTTAATGCTTGAGGAATATTTTTATGGCGCAAAGTAAAGAAAAAGAAATAAAAAAAATCAGGCACATCGCCATAATTATGGATGGAAACGGCAGATGGGCTAAACAAAAAGGTTTATCAAGAATAGAGGGGCATAAAGAAGGAGCTAAGACTGTAGAAAAAGTCTTAAAAGCTGCAGAACACCATGATATAGAATATCTTACTTTGTATGCCTTTAGTACTGAGAATTGGAAAAGGCCTGAAATGGAAGTTAATGGGCTAATGAGTTTGTTAAAGGACTTTCTTGAAGTCAATTTGAAGATTCTTCATGAAAAAGAAACAAGGCTAAGAACTATAGGCAGAACAAATGATTTGCCGTTTTTGACAAGGAAAGTCTTGGAAAAAGCTATTAAAGATACTGCCAAATATTCAAAAAGACAGCTTATTCTTGCCTTGAGCTACGGAGGCAAAGCAGAAATTCTCGATGCTGTTAAAAAACTTGCCACAGATATAAAATCCGACAAGTTAAAAATTGAAGACATTAATGAAGAATCTTTTTCAAATTATTTATATGCTCCTGATATTCCTGATCCTGAACTCATGATTAGAACAAGCGGAGAGATGAGGTTGAGTAATTTTCTACTTTGGCAATTATCATATTCTGAACTTTGGATAACAGATACATTGTGGCCGGACTTTACTGAAGAAGAATTCTCAAAAGCAATAGAACACTATTATTTAAGAAATAGAAGATACGGAGGAGTTTAATGTTTTTTCCAAGACTAATCAGCAGTATTATAATTCTGGCTGTTTTTTTCTCTATTATTATATTGAAAGGAGTTATAGGACTTGCTGTTTTTACAGCAGTTGGAGTATTTCTTTCAATTACCACTGCCAGAGAGCTGTCAGACATGCTTTGTAAATTTAATTTAAATAAGTTCAAATGTATGAATGAGATTGCCGCCGCCGTTGTCTTTTTGATTGTGTTAGTTGGGAACTACTACAATCATGAGTTCCCATATTGGATATTAATAAGCGTATTGATAATTCTATTTGGCTGGATAAAAATCCTGCTTTCAATAAATAAAGTTGATGAATTTACCAAAATAATAAATTTTTTGGCAGTATTCATATTATTGATTGTGCCTATTAACTTCATAACGATGTTATTTACTGAAGGCTACGGCGTTACAAATATCGGGGTTTATTTCCTTCTATTTTTGGTTTTAGTCACTAAATGTGGAGATATAGGCGCTTACGTTACAGGAACTATATGTTCCAAGAGGAAAAGCGGCAATCATAAAATAGTTCCTACTATAAGTCCTAAAAAGTCATGGGAAGGTACTATCGGAGGTTTGATATTTTCTATCATAGTTGCTTGCGTGATAGGTCATTATTATGGGATACAAATATCTACAGCGGTCGTGCTAGGAGCCGTACTTTTTGTTGGTGGCTTTGTAGGAGATCTTGCTGAGTCTTCTCTCAAGAGATTATCCGGAGTAAAAGATTCCGGGGCTGTAATTCCCGGAATCGGAGGAGCATTGGATTTGGTAGACAGCCTTCTTCTAAATGCACCGCTGTTCTACCTTATGCTATTGGTGTTCGGTATTATAGCTTAACTATTTTTTTGCCTTTGCAGCGGCTTTGATTTCTTTTCTGACTTTGAGTTTCTGTCTTTCTACTTTAAGTTTGCGCCTTGCTCTTTTTTCTACTTTATTGTACTGTTTTCCCATGTTGCACCTTTAATTATTAGTTTTACTACTTTAGTATAAAGCATTGATTTAAGTTCATATTCTACAGGTTAATTAGTTTTAATCAAATGTGTTAAACCTCATTTATTCTAAGAATATGCAGGTAAAATTTATTGGAGTGATATTATGTGTGGAATAGTTGGGTACATCGGGAAAAGGCCTTTAATAGATACTTTGATCAACGGGTTGAAAAAACTAGAATACAGGGGATACGACTCAGCCGGAATTGCGTATTTCGATAATGATAGCATTAAAACAATCAAAAGAGTCGGTAAAGTAGCTTCTTTGCAAAAAGCTATTTTTGACGAAATAGGGGATTCGCAGATACTGTCAACAGGCATTGCTCATACAAGATGGGCAACGCATGGAGAACCTAACGAAAGAAATTCTCATCCGCACCTTGATGCAAAAGGTAATTTTGCTGTCGTCCATAACGGAATAATAGAAAATTTTGCAGCCTTAAAGAGTCAGCTAATTAGCAAAGGTTGCAAATTCGCTTCTGAAACAGATACGGAAGTTATTGCTCATCTCATTTCAGAATTATATGAGGGCGACTTTCTTAAGGCAGTTGCAGCAGCTTTAAAGCAACTGACAGGAACATATGGCATTGCCGTTATTTCAAAATTTCATCCCGATATGATTATTGCTGCCAGGAAAGGCAGCCCGATTGTAATAGGAGTGGGTAACAATGAGATGATAGTTGCAAGTGACGTTTCCGCACTTATTTCTTACACAAGGAAAGTTATCTATCTTGATGACAATGATATTGCTGTGGTCAAACAGGACGATGTGGATATTCGCGATATTGACATTATTCCTGTAACTCGTGAATTGGCACATATAGATTGGGATGCCGGGGCTGCTGAAAAAGGCGGTTATGAACATTTCATGATTAAAGAGATTTTTGATCAACCTAATTCAGTGATAAATGCAATAAGGGGCAGGCTGGATTTTGAAAATGCTACAAGTATTCTCAGCGGGCTTGGATTCACACCTCGTGAACTTGTGTCGGTTTCAAATATTATTATTGCTGCTTGCGGGACAAGCTTTCATGCAGGCCTTGTCGGAGAATATTTTTTTGAAGATTTGGCTAATATATCAACTGAGGTAGCCCAGGCGGCAGAGTTTAGATATAGAAATCCGATTATTAAGCCTGATACATTTGTCTTAGTAATAAGCCAGTCAGGAGAAACGGCAGATACATTGGCAGCTGTAAGAGAATCCAAAAATAAAGGTGCTATTGTGGCAGGGATATGTAATGTTGTCGGATCAACTATCGCAAGAGAGGTAGGAGCAGGAGTTTATATTCACGCCGGTCCTGAAATAGGTGTTGCTTCAACTAAAGCCTTTACATGTCAGGTTGTTGTTCTGCTTATGATGGCTCTTAAATTTGGGCGTTCACACAGGCTCTCAAGGCAGGCAGGGTTTGAAGTAATTGAAGAGATAAAGAATATTCCGTCATTGATTCAGGAAGTCCTTAACACTGCTCCTGAAATTGAGAAAGTGGCAAAAAAATATTCCAAAGTTGATAATGCTTTCTTCATTGGGAGAGGATATCTGTATCCTGTCGCACTTGAAGGCGCCTTAAAACTTAAAGAAATAAGTTATATACATGCTGAAGGTTATCATGCTGCAGAATTAAAGCATGGGCCTATCGCCCTTCTTGAAGAGAAAGTTCCTGTTATTGCTTTGGCTAATGACATTCCTGGAAAGGATAAAGTTCTTGGCAATATACAGGAATGCAAAGCTAGAAAATCTCCTGTTATTGCTACTGCTACAATTGGTGACAAGGAAGTTTCTAAAGTAGCTGATGATGTAATATATTTGCCTAGATGTTCTCAATATGTTACTCCAATTGTTACTGTTGTTGCATTGCAGCTTTTTGCTTATTATGTAGCAAAAGAAAGGGGCTGTTCTATTGACCAACCTAGGAATTTGGCTAAAAGCGTAACTGTCGAATAATAAAATATATTTTATATGAAGTACGGTATTGTCGGAGCTGGTGCCATAGGTGGATACTATGGAGGATTATTAGCTCGCTGCTATGGGAAGGATGTCCATTTTCTTTTGCGCAGCGATTACTTGCATGTCAAAAAAAATGGACTGATAGTTGAATCTAAAAATGGTGATTTTGCCATATCTGAAGTTAATGCTTACTCACGTCCGGAAGATATGCCTTTGTGTGATGTGGCACTAGTGTCATTAAAATCAACTCAAAATGCTCAGTTGTCAGCAATACTTCCTTTGGTACTAAAGAATGATGGCATTGTTCTTCTTCTTCAAAATGGTATTGGCATTGAAAAAGATATTGCCGCAATAATGCCAAATGCGACTGTAATAGGCGGACTTTGCCATATAGGAAGCAATAAAATAGGGGCTGGTCATATCAAACATATGTATCACGGGCTTATCTCACTTGGAGAATATGCTCCTGAATATAGCCCTGCCGGAATTACAAACAAACTTGAAATGATTTCAAGCGAACTTAAATGCGCCGGCATACCTGTTGAACTAAGTAATAGTCTCGGAGAATTGAGGTGGGAAAAATTAGTTTGGAATATCCCATATAATGGATTATCAGTTGTTTTGAATTCGACAACGGATATGCTTATGAAACATCCTGCAACACGCCGTTTGCTTAAATACATTATGATTGAAGTAATTGGTGGAGCAAAGCAATGTGGTTTTAATATTGAGGCAGAATATGCTGATCTTATGCTGAAACATACTGAAAATATGGATGGATACAAGACTAGTATGCTGCTTGACTTTATTTTAGGCAGGCAATTAGAAATTGATGCAATATATTGGCGGGCAATTGCTATGGCCGAATCACGTGGATTCCTTATGCCTAGCGTAAGAGCTCTTGCGTTGCAATTAGAGTTTTTAAATAAAAAAAATTGAAAGTATGAAAATTTTTCTGAAATTTAATAAATTTTGTATTAAAAGATTACTTTTATTTTATATATTTATTTTGTTTATTTCGGGATGCTCTTCAACTTCTAGCTTTGAATCTACTAAAAAAATCGAAGTTCCCCCTTCGGATCTTTCAAAATGCAAGACTGATGAAGATGCTGCCAAAATAATGATTAAAGGGATTCTAAACGGATTAGCTACAAAAAACTACCAGGAATATATAAAAGATTTTGCCTCTAAAGATAAAACTCCTTTTACTCAGAAAGAGTTTAATCAGGCGTGTAATGCGGTGGATGAAAATCTTGGCATCTTAGTGAGTAAGCAATATCTAGGGTGTATTAATAAAATTGGCTATTCAATTGCTTTATGGAAGGCAAAATATTCCAAAGTTCCTGAAGACATTATCTTCGAGATGTATATTATCAGAGAAAACAATACTTACAAAGTTTCGGCTTTCATCCCTAAGTGATTAATAATTAGCCTTATAATATGAGTCAAATATATTCTCAAAGCGCCAAAATGTCGCATATGATTATGCGCATATATCTGCAATAATGTCACATATGTCACATTTTTACTTATCCTAAATGTGCGAATGAGCATTGGCATGACATATGCTCGGTTAAGGTTATGGTGTAATTAACTAACCATAACATAGGAGGAAGAAGTTATGTGGAATCTAACAAGTGACAACAGTGCGTTTTCTCAATTAAGAAATCTGCAAAGGGAGATGAATGATCTCTTTAGCGGAATTTCTTTTGAGAGAAATTCATTTCCGAAAGTAAACATTTATGATAACGGAAATGAGATACAAGTAATAGCCCAGATGCCAGGGCTGGCGCAGGATGAAATACATATAAATTTACTGGGCAACAATTTAACAATAGAAGCAGAAAAGAAAGACGATCATAAAAATGATGAAGTTCAAATTCATCGTAAGGAAATTTATGCCGGGAAATTTATAAGGACTTTTAATCTTCCTTATGAAATTAATTCTGAAGCTGTAAAGGCAAGCCTTAAAAATGGTATCCTTAAAATTCAATTGCCAAGAGCAGAACAAAGCAAACCCAAAAAAATATCAGTTCATGCAGAGTAAAAGGAGGTATTACTATGAAAAGCAAAAATTGTATAATCCAGAAACCGGCAAAAGAGTTTAAATCTACTGAAAATGTGGCAGATGAAGTTATTTTGAATCCTAGAACAGATATTTTTGAAAACAAGAATGATATTGTCATTATATCGGAAATGTCTGGAGTAGATGAAAAAGGATTGGACGTATCATTTGAGGACAAAATTATATCGTTTGCAGGTACTATAGACTCTGAAATAGAATCTCATGACTACAGAAGCTTGAGAGAAGAATTTATAAACGGCAGATATGAGAGGTCATTTTCAGTTTTAGCTGATATCAATGTAGATAAAATTTCTGCAAAGATGAAAAACGGAGTTCTTACAGTACTTCTCCCAAAATCCGAAAAAGTTAAACCAAGAAAAATAAAAATAAAATCCGAATAAATACCTGAAAAGCGATGGAAAAATCCATCGCTTTCTATATTTTTCAAAATCCGGTTAGGCTAAACAATATTCAATTAACAAGGAGGTATAAACAATGCTATACAAGAAAACCTATTTGTTTATTGGCTGTTTTTCAGCTATGACAATTTCATTTCTGCTATCTGCCGCAGAAGATAACAGCGCGGATCAGGCGCAGATAGTTAATTCATCGCCAAAGGTACAGATTCAGACATCATCTCCATCTGCTACAATTCAAAATACTGCTCCTACAGGCTATATTTCCGCTTCAGACTATATTAATGCAATGGTTGCCAGGCAGGCCAGAATAATGGAGCAGATGAATGATAATTTTTATTATGTTCCCAATTCAAATTTTTCTGCCAAGTCTAATTATCCGCAATCAAAGCTTATATCTAAAAATGATAAATATGTTCTTCAGCTTATTGCGCCTGGAATTGACAAAAAAGATGTAACTATAAAGGTTGATAACAGAGTTTTGACAATCAGTTATGAGGCTTCAAAAAAAGTCGAGGATAAAAATTCTGACGGTTCAGAAAATTATGAAAACTGTACAAGTCAGTTTGTTCAGTCGGTGACAATCCCTGCTGATGTAGATGCAGACAAGATTTCTTCTAGCTACAAAGATGGAATTCTATCTGTAATATTGCCAAAAATAGAATCAAAAAAACAGAGCCAGGCAAAAACAATTCAAGTTGATTAATAAAATCTAACTACTTAACCGGAAAATCAGGGCGGATTAATTTCCGTCCTATTTTGTTTTGTTCAGCGTTTGCATAGAATCTCAACATTACAAAATAATTCTCTTACCTATTATCCAAGTTATCCAAGGGTTCTATTGCTTTTTCAATATTCATCCTCTTCACAAGCTTCACCAATTGTACTATCATCTACTCCATAGTAGTTGAATGTCTTAAAAAATTTAAAAGGGGATAGGATGAAAAATTTTTTCTTTTCATTAACAGCTTCATTTGTTATTATTGGCTTATCAAGTCTTTGCATAGGCCAGGATAATGTGGATAAGAAAGTGGCCGAATTAATCTCCAAAATGACACTTGAGGAGAAGATTGGGCAGTTAACTCAGTATTCAGGTACCATGCTTACAGGACCTGCCGGAGAACAAATTGATGTAACGACTTACATTAAGGCAGGGAAAGTAGGATCGCTGTTGAATATTACAGGTGCTGACGAGGTAGCTAAATACCAGAAAGTAGCTGTCGAACAGTCAAGACTTGGGATTCCTCTTCTTTTCGGGCTTGACGTGATTCATGGTTATAAAACTATATTTCCTGTACCGCTTGCCATGGCTTCAAGCTGGGATGCCGGAGTAGTAGAAAAAGCTCAACACGATGCGGCAATAGAAGCTTCAACTTCAGGAATAAATTGGACTTTTACCCCAATGGTCGATATTGCAAGAGACCCAAGGTGGGGAAGAATTGTTGAAGGTTTTGGAGAAGATCCGTATTTAACATCAGTTATGGGTGTTGCAAGTGTAAAGGCATTTCAGGGTAACAGCTATTCCGAAGAAACTTCTATGCTGGCTACCGCAAAACATTATGTAGGGTACGGGGCAGTACAGGCTGGAAGAGATTATTTTACAGTTGATATATCAGAAAGAACTCTCAATGAAGTTTACCTTCCTCCTTTCAAAGCAGCAGTTGATGCAGGCGTAGCATCTATTATGCCGGCATTTACTACTATTAATGGAATTCCTATGTCTGCCAATAAACAACTTTTGACAGATGTTCTCAGAAAACAGTGGGGCTTTTCAGGCATAACTGTTTCAGATTGGAATGCGATTAACGAAATGATTAACTGGGGAGTTGCAGGTTCTCAAGCTCAGGCTGCCGAAATGGCTATCAATGCAGGCATGGATATAGATATGATGGCAAGCGCCTATATTAATCAATTGCCCGATCTTATTAAAGAAAAGAAAGTTTCAGAGGAAACTCTGGACAAAGCTGTAGCAAATGTGCTTGCTAAAAAATTCCAGTTAGGGCTTTTTGATAACCCATATAAATACTGTAATCCTGAAAAAGAAGCAAAAGTCGTACTTTCCCAATCAATCAAAGATGATGCCAGAGATGTTGCAAAACGCTCAATAGTTCTTCTGAAAAATGACAACTCTCTGCTTCCGTTAAAAAGGGATTTGAAAACAATTGCTATTGTAGGACCTCTTTCTACAAGCAAAATTGATCCTATCGGCCCATGGTGTGGGCTTGGCGACGGAAAAGACACGGTTTCCGTATTTCAGGGGATTAAAAATGCTCTCCCGGAAGGAACTGAACTTTGTTATCAACCAGGCTGTGAAATTAATACCGCAGATGAATCAATGATTGAACCGGCATGTAAAATAGCCAAAAATGCAGACGTTATAATTGCTGTCCTCGGCGAAGGCAGCACAATGTCAGGTGAAGCAGCTTCAAGATCCGAACTAGGCCTTCCCGGAGTTCAGCAGAAACTTCTTAAGGCTCTTTATGAAACAGGTAAACCTGTTGTGCTTGTTCTTTTCAACGGCCGTCCTCTCACACTGCTTTGGGAAGATAGAAATATTCCTGCGATTCTGGAAGTGTGGTATCCTGGAAGCGAAGCAGGGAATGCTATTGCTGATGTGCTATTTGGCAAGTATAATCCTTCAGGAAAACTTCCTGTGACATTCCCGAAATCAGTCGGGCAGATTCCTATTTTCTATAGTTATTTGAATACAGGAAGGCCTGCTGCTGTTGAAAATTCTACGCAAGTGAGCGTCTCAAAGTTATTGAATCCTATCAATATGATGAATGCAGTCATGCTTGGAGGCCCTTCGGCAAAATATGTTTCAAGATATCTCGACATTGATAATGCTCCTCTTTATCCTTTCGGGTATGGATTAAGCTATACAAAGTTCTCTTACTCTCCCATTGAATTGAGCACTAAAGAAATTCCCGCAGGCGGTTCAGTGACAGCTTCTGTAGATGTAACAAATATAGGAAAAGTGGACGGAGAAGAAGTAGTTCAGCTTTATGTAAATAAGCCGGTTTCTCCTATTGCCAGACCTGTAGAACTGCTAAAGGGCTTTAAAAAAGTAGCTATTGAAGCAGGGAAAACAGTTAAAGTTACATTTAATATCGGGACTGAAGAATTATCTCTTTACGGCATAGATATGAAGGAAGTAGTCGAAACAGGAGATTATAATATCTACATTGGAAGCAACTCAGTTGATCATCAAAGCGCCAGTGTGACTGTAAAATAATAAGGTGGTACCGAAGGTGGGACTTGAACCCACACACCATCGCTGGTACTAGATTTTGAGTCTAGCGCGTCTGCCATTTCGCCACTTCGGCTTGAGTAGAGAGCAGAATATAGTTATCTGCAATTAAAAATCAATTGATTTTTGGCTTAAAATTAGATAGAAGCGTGGATTTGCTAAATTATAAACTATAAAATGAATGTGTTATAGAATATTAGTTCAATGACAAAATAGGAGTAAAATAATGTCCGTTTTATCACAAAAGCTTTTTAAAAGAGGAAGCGATTTTTTAGGTGTCAAATATCCGATAATTTCCGGAGCTATGACATGGGTAAGCGAGCCGCACTTGGTCTCAGCTGTTTGTAATGCCGGCGGCTTTGGGTGTCTGGCAGGAGGGAATACTCCTCCGGAAATTTTTAAAAAGCAGGTAGAAGAAACAAGAAAGCTCACAGATAAACCTTTTGGCGTAAATATTATTACGATTGCTCCGGCGTATAAACAGCATTTGGAATTAATTAAGGAATTGAAGTTGCCTTATGTAATATTTGCCGGTGGTTTCCCTGACAAAGAAGAAATCAGAATTGCAAAAGAAACTGGAGCAAAAGTAATATGTTTTGCTTCTACAGACTCAATAGCTTATAGAATGGTTAGATATGGCGCTGATGCTATAATGCTCGAAGGGATGGAAGCCGGAGGCCATGTGGGGCATGTGAGTTTAGTGGTTTTGCTCCAACAGGTTCTTTTTGCGATATCCGAAGTTCCGGTATTTGTAGCAGGTGGGTTGGCCACAGGAAAACTTTCTGCTCATATGCTTCTTATGGGAGCTTCTGGAGTTCAGCTTGGCACTCGTTTTGCTATGGCAGAGGAATGCCTTGCTCATCCGAAATTCAAACAGAAATTCATTAGCGCAAATGCCAGAGATGCCGTTGCTACCCCGCAATTTGATAGTCGTTTACCTGTAGTTGCAGTAAGGGCTTTAAGAAATAAAGGATATGATCAGTTTGGCAAACTCCAACTTGACTTAATTAAGCAAATTGATGAAGGCATTATAACAAGAAATGTTGCCCAGCATAAAGTTGAAGAATATTGGATGGGTGCATTGAGAAAAGCTGTTCAGGATGGTGATGTGGATTATGGTTCACTTATGTCAGGACAATCGGTCGGACTTGTTGATAAATCCGAACCTGTCGCTGATATAATAAATGATTTGGTAGCAGGGATTGAAGCTGAAGCACAGAGAGTGAAAGATTTACTAGGGTAAATCCTATTGAGAAAAAAAGCGCTGATGTTTGCATCAGCGCTAAAACATATTACAATGGTGCGCCCGGCGGGATTCGAACCCACGACCTTCTGCTCCGGAGGCAGACGCTCTATCCAGCTGAGCTACGGGCGCATTTTTTAAATTACTTACCTTTTCAAGTAACAATTAATTTCTAAGTATATCACTTGCTCTCTCTACCTTCAAATTTAAGGAAAGATTAAAAGCTTCACTTACAGCTTTCGTTGACACGTAGGGAATAATCAGGAGTATTTTTTATGCTTTTTCCAAACCCCGATACAAAACGGCTCTTTTGTTGCCTATATTTAGAAAAGTAAGGCTTCTTTCTCTTAAAAACGAATAATAAGGGTGGATGATGAAAGCGATAGTTTTTGCATACAATGTCCTTGGTAAGGTAGGGCTCGAAGAGCTTCTAAAAAGCGGTTATGAAATTTGTGCGCTTGTTACACATGAAGATGACCCAAACGAAAAAATCTACTTCGAATCAGTAGCTAATATTGCCGAAAAAAAAGGAATCAAAGTTTATAAGCCGGCGTCTCCGAATACTCCGGAATTCATTCAGTTGATAAGGGAAATGAAACCTGACGTTCTTTTTTCGTTCTATTATCGACAGATGATTTCCGAGGAGATACTTAATATCGTAAATAATAATGCATATAATCTTCACGGTTCATTGCTTCCAAAATACAGAGGGAGATCCCCCCTAAACTGGGCAGTGCTTCATGGAGAGACAAAAACCGGAGTTACTTTGCATAAAATGGTAAAAAAAGCCGACAGGGGAGAAATTATCGACCAGCAAGCTTTTGATATACTTGACGAAGACAATATAAAGACACTTCAGCCAAAAATGGAAAATGCAGGGATTATTCTTTTGAAGAGAGTCTTGCCTGAAATACTCAAAGGGACTGCAAAATCTCATGTTCAGGATGAAAGTCTAGCGTCCTATTTTGGAGGAAGAAAACCCCAAGACGGTCAAATTCACTGGGATAAAAGTGCATTTGAGATCCATAATTTGGTGAGGGCTGTTACGGATCCCTTCCCAGGGGCATTTACTTATTGCAATGGCAAGAAAATAATAATCTGGGAATCTAAGATGCTAACTCATTCTCCAAAAGAAAGCATGCCTGGAGAAGTAGTTGCACTAAACCCCTTAACCATTGCTGCAGGGAAAGGCAGTTTGATAATCCAGAAAGGAAAAGTCAATGAAGATGACAATCTCGATTCCCTGGCTATTTTAGCCAAGTGCGACATTCGTGTAGGGACAGCTTTTGACGATGAACCGTAAAAAGGCTATTGTATATCGAATTTGGCAAGGATATAATTGTCATGATTAATGACGCTTTAACTAATAGTTAATACCTTATTTTAAAGGAGACAAAAGATGCCAAAGAAACAAGCTACTACAAAAGTTTTGATTCTTGGAGTAAATGGTTTTATAGGAAACGCACTCACAAAAAGATTGCTTGACGATTACAATTATGAAGTTTACGGGCTTGATTTATCTTGTGAGAAACTTGGAGATTCTATAAATAATCCGCGATTCCATTTTAGAGAAGGAGACATATCCATACACAGAGAATGGATTGAATATCATGTTAGAAAATGCGATGTTGTCCTTCCTTTAGTAGCTATAGCTACTCCGCTTACTTACGTCAAAAATCCTCTACGCGTGTTTGAACTGGACTTTGAAGAAAATTTAAGGATCATCAGATATTGTGTCAAATATGGCAAAAGAGTTATATTCCCTTCTACGTCTGAAGTCTATGGAATGTGTACGGATGATTACTTTGATGAAGAAACTTCTCCGCTTATTACAGGCCCGATTAATAAGCCCCGTTGGATATATTCCTGTTCTAAGCAGCTTCTTGACAGAGTTATCTGGGCGTATGGAATGCAGCAGGGATTAAAGTTTTCTCTTTTTAGGCCGTTTAACTGGGTCGGGCCAAAGCTTGATACATTGGATTCCGCAAGGCTTGGAAGCTCAAGAGTTATCACTCAGTTTGTAGTCAACTTAGTTGACGGTACCCCAATTAAACTAGTTGATGGGGGTGAGCAAAAACGTTGTTTTACAGATGTAAGGGATGGGATAGAAGGGTTATTCAAAATAATTGAAAATAAAGATGGTTGCTCAGAAGGCAGGATTTTCAATCTTGGTACACCTACTAATGAAGCAAGCATAAAAGAGCTGGCTGAAATGACAATTGATATATTTGAAAAACATCCTCAACGGAAAAAATTTCCTCCAACTTCAAAAATAATTGTAGAGTCTTCCAATAACTACTACGGAAAAGGCTATCAGGATGTTACTCATAGACGCCCATCAATTGAAAATGCCAAAAAATATCTTGGGTGGGAGCCAAAAGTTGGTATGTACGATGCAATTACCGGAGCAGTAAATTACTTTCTTGATGATTACTTAGAAGATTAAGTTTTTTAAACTCTAAAATAGAATAAGGACTGCAACATTATGGGAGACAAAAAAGACAAAGAAAAAGAAGTAAAAAGTTCTAATTCCAAGGGGAAATTGGATAAAGAATTCTACGAAAAAGAACTGAGGAAGTTACAAATAGAGCTTGTTAAGCTTCAGGAATGGATAAAACATAAAGGGCTTAAGGTCGCAATCATTTTTGAAGGAAGAGATGCAGCAGGCAAAGGCGGTGTTATTAAAACCGTTACAGAATGTCTAAATCCCAGAATATGCAGTATTGTTGCTTTGGGTGTTCCTACAGAAAGAGAAAAAACTCAATGGTATTTTCAAAGATATGTTGAGCACCTTCCCGCTGCCGGAGAGATGAAGATATTTGACAGAAGCTGGTACAACAGAGCGGGTGTCGAAAAAGTAATGGGGTTTTGCAAAGAAGATGAATATCAGGATTTCCTAAGAACTGCACCTGAATTTGAAAAAATGCTGATGCGCTCAGGCATTATACTTATTAAATACTGGTTTTCCGTAAATCCAAATGAAGAAGAAAAGAGATTCCAGTCAAGAATAGACGATCCTACAAAGCGTTGGAAATTAAGCCCAATGGATCTCAAGTCAAGAGACATGTGGGAAGATTATTCCAAGGCAAAGGATATTATGTTCTCTTTTACAGATACAAAACAGTCTCCATGGTATGTCGTCAATGCCGATGATAAAAAGAGAGCAAGATTGAATTGTATAAGCCATATTCTTAGCCTCATAAAATATGAGGATCTTACTCCAAAGCCTTTTAAACTTGAACCAAGAAAAGCGGCGAAAGGCTATGTGAGGCCTCCAATTACAGAACAGACTTTTGTCCCTGAAGTATACTAGGATTTTAAATCAGTCTATTATATGAGATACTCTGAGGCCAAGCAGGGAAGAGTCTTCATTATTCGTTTGGATGATGGAGACATAATCCACGAAGAATTAGAAAAATTTGCCGTTGTTCATTCTATTAAAGCGGCAAGTTTGATAATTCTTGGCGGAGCGGACAAAGGAAGCCTTCTTATAACAGGTCCTTTGAAGTCCAGAGCAAAAAATATCACTCCAATGACTACTGAACTTGATGACGCGCATGAAATCCTCGGAGTGGGGACTATTTTTCCGGATTCTAAAGGAAAACCTTTTTTACATATGCATATTGCCTGCGGTAGGGAAAAAAATGTTACAGCCGGATGTATTAGGAATGGAGTAAAAACCTGGCATGTTTTGGAAGTTATCATGACAGAAATATTAGATACCAATGCAAAAAGGTTGCCAGACCCCAATATAGGATTTTCTCTGCTTAATCCGTGATACTAGTTTTTCGAGCGAATTCTCCTTAACGCCTCAAAAAGCACGATAGCAACAGAATTGGCTAAGTTATAACTTCTGGAGTGTTCTCCGTACATCGGAATCGTGTAAAGCCTATCGGAATAATTTTTATAAAGTTCAGGTGATAAGCCCTTATTTTCGCTTCCAAAAATCAGATAGACAGGTTCATTGTTATCTTCTGAACTATATGGGCAATCCCAAAATAACTTTTCTGTCTTAGTAGAAAATAGGAAAAGCGAATTTCTGTTTTTTGAATCAATAAAATCATTCCAGGTTTCATAAATTTGAAGATTGATAAATTTCCAATAATCCATTCCGGCCCGTTTAATGTATTTTTCATCCAAGGAGAAGCCGAGAGGTTTTATTAAGTGAAGTTTTGTGCCTGTGTTAACGCAAAGTCTGCCTATGTTCCCTGTGTTTTGGGGTATCTGAGGACTAAAAAGAACAATCTCGAACTTACTCATTTAAGACCAATAGTCAAATATGTACGATTTTATTAAAAAACATTTTTACGGAAATTGCAAACTATTTAGTTATAAGATAAACTCAGAATTACTTGTCGCAATTATTTAAACAGAATAACAACACTAAAAAGACTATTAGGTTTATAAAAACAAAGGAGAAATTTATGGCTACAAAGTATGTCTATTTCTTTGGTAAAGGGGATTCAGAAGGAAACGCAACAATGAAGTCTATTCTTGGCGGCAAAGGTGCAAACCTAGCTGACATGGCCAGTCTAGATTTACCAGTGCCTCCGGGATTTACTATCACAACCGAAGCATGCGCAGAGTATTCCCAAATAGGGAAGGCCAAACTCTTTGCAAAAATTGACAAAGAAGTAATCACTCAGCTTAAAAAGCTGGAAAAGGTTACAGGAAAAACTTTTGGTAAAGGCCCAAATCCTTTACTTGTATCTGTTCGTTCAGGCGCTGCAGCTTCTATGCCTGGAATGATGGATACAATTCTTAATCTAGGGCTAAATGATGAAACCATTCAAGCCATGATTAAGTTGACAAAAAATGAAAGATTCGTTTGGGATTCATATCGTCGCTTTATGCAGATGTTCAGCGATGTGGTTCTTGGAGTTGAACACGACCTCTTCGAACATGAACTCGAAGCAATTAAACACAAAAAGAAAGCCAAACTTGATACAGATCTTACCGCTGCTGACTTAAAAGCTCTTGTAGGTTCTTATAAAGCCATAGTCAAGAAAGTTACAAAAAAAGAATTTCCGCAGGATCCAATCGAACAACTCTGGAGAGGCGTTCAGGCTGTATTTGATTCATGGAATAATCCACGTGCTGAAAAATACCGCCAGCTCAATGACATCAGAGGACTTCTCGGAACAGCTGTTAACATTCAGTCAATGGTATTTGGGAATGCCGGTCTGGATTGCGCAACAGGTGTAGCATTCACTCGTGACCCATCAACGGGTGCTAATGAATATTTCTATGGCGAATTCCTTATCAACGCTCAAGGTGAAGACGTGGTTGCAGGTATTCGTACTCCTCAGCAAATTACTCTTGCCGGATCAAAAGCATGGGCAAAATCTCAAGGAGTTACAGAAGCTGCCAGAAAGAGCAAGTACCCTTCTCTGGAAGAAGCTATGCCAAAATGCTTTAAAGAACTAGATGCTATCAAGAGCAAGCTTGAAAAGCATTACAAGGATATGCAGGATCTTGAGTTCACGATTGAAAAAGGCGTTCTCTATATGCTTCAGACCCGTAACGGGAAAAGAACAGCCCAGGCTGCAGTGAAAATTGCTACAGATTTGGTTAAAGAAAAACTTATTGATGAAAAATCAGCAGTTCTGAGAGTAGAGCCAGCTTCTCTCGATCAACTTCTGCATCCGGTATTTGTAAAGGCTTCAGAAGCTAAGGCTCAGAAAATAGTCACCGGTCTTCCAGCTTCCCCGGGTTCTGCTACTGGTCAGGTTGTATTTAATGCTGAAGAAGCAGAAAAATGGTCCAAAGCAGGTAAAGATGTTATTCTTTGCCGTATTGAAACAAGTCCAGAAGATATCACTGGAATGCACGTGTCAAAAGGCGTACTCACATCTCGTGGTGGAATGACATCTCATGCAGCTGTAGTTGCCCGCGGAATGGGAACATGCTGCGTTGCAGGATGCAGTGAAGTAGTCATGGACTATGCAAAGAAATGCTTTGCAGTCGGTAAAGAAGTAGTTAAAGAAGGCGATTGGATTTCTCTTAATGGTTCAACAGGTGCTGTTTACAAAGGAAAAATTGAAACAGTTGATCCATCTTTGACAGGGCCGTTTGGTGAAATTATGAAGCTCGCTGACAAGTATAAGAAAATCGGCGTAAGAACAAACTCAGATACTCCTCACGACACTGAAGTTGCTGTTAAATTCGGCGCAGAAGGTATTGGGTTGACACGTACTGAACACATGTTCTTCGAAGGAACAAAAATCATATCTTTCCGTAGGCTAATCCTCGTAGCTGAAGAAGTCAAGAAGATAAAAGAATGTCACAATGTAAAATCTGTTTATGATCTCAAGTCTGCCAAAGACTGTTGCATGAGCAAAGAAGAAGCAAGTGCTGTAAAACAGTATAAGCAAGCACTGGATGAACTGCTCCCCCTCCAGAGATTAGACTTCGTCGGAATCTTCAAGGCTCTCGAAGGCAGACCCGCTACAATTCGTCTACTTGATCCACCGCTTCATGAATTCTTACCAGCTGATAAGGCAGGACAGGAAGAAATGGCAAAAACAATGGGAGTAAAACCTGCTAAGATTAAAGCTCTGGTAGAAGAAAATCATGAATTCAATCCTATGCTCGGACTTCGTGGATGCCGTCTTGGAATCAGCTTCCCTGAAGTTACAGAAATGCAGGTTAGGGCTATATGCGAAGCTGCTGCAATGGTAAAAGGATCAAAACCTGAAATCATGATCCCAATCGTTGGTAATGTAAAAGAACTCATTCATCAGAAAGAAGTCGCTAAAAAAGTTATAGCTGAAGTAGAGAAAGAAAAGAAAGTGAAGCTCGAAGTTAAGATCGGCACAATGATTGAAGTTCCAAGAGCCGCTATGACAGCAGACGAAATCGCTACAGAAGCTGAATTCTTCTCCTTCGGGACAAATGACCTGACCCAGATGGGTTGCGGATTCTCCCGTGACGATGCTGGCAAGTTCCTTAAAGATTATGTGAAGCTCGGCATATACGAGTATGACCCGTTCGTAGTTCTAGACCAAGGCGGGATTGGCAGACTTGTTAAAACAGCTGTCGAACTCGGCAAAAAGACTCGCCCAAATATCAAGCTTGGTATCTGTGGCGAACATGGCGGAGATCCAAAAACTGTTGAATTCTGCCATAATATTGGTTTGAGCTATGTATCATGCAGTCCATATCGCGTACCAATCGCGAGACTAGCAGCAGCTCATGCCGCAATCAAGCAGAAGTAATTATTTCTAGATAGTTACATATTTAAGAGCCTTGGTCCTCCAAGGCTCTTTTTACTGTAGGAATTGTAAGGAATTATGCCTGTTATTTGTGATTATCATATACACACCCCCTTATGCAAACATGCTTTAGGCAATCCTGGCGAATATGTAAAACACGCGCATGAAATCGGATTGAAAGTAATAGGGTTCTCCGATCATTGTCCAGCTCCGACAAACTTTGATACTGATTGCAGGATGGACTTATCCCAGATCAAAAAATATATAGAAATGGTCGAAGAGGCAAAGGCCAATCCTTATGGGGTTAACGTGCTTTGCGGTATGGAAATAGATTATGTTCAAGGGAGAATGGATGAAGTAAGTTCTTTGATCAAGAGTTATGACTTTGATTACATTATAGGTTCTGTTCATTATGTAGATGATTATCCTTTTGATCACCCTGATTTTATTGACAGATGGAATACGCCAGAAATGATAAGATATGTCTGGAATAAATACGCAGATTTGCTAAAAGATATGGTTTCTTCTTTTAAATTGGATATAATTGGGCACATTGATTTACCGAAGAAGTTCGGGATGGTTCCAAGTAATATGGATCCTTTTCTGTCGAAGCTTGCTGAAGTTGTACAATTGGCTTCATCTAAAAAAGTTCTTATAGAAATAAATACAGCAGGGAAAAGAAAACCGATTAAAGAGTTTTATCCTTCTTTGAACATACTGAAATTGATCAAAAAGAACGGGGGGGCTATTACATTTGGATCTGACGCCCATTGTCCAACAGAAGTAGGTTTTGGTTTTGAAGAGGCAGCTTCTTTGGCAATAAACGCTGACTTTAAAAACTATACAGTTATTGGAAAAGCCGGAATAAGATATAAAGAACAGTTATTGTAAAGTTAAATATAATCTTTGGAGATGAATCAATGCACGAAGATCCTAATCAACCCAAAAGAGTAATAGGGCTTTTCCCTCTCATCCTTTCAGGTATAACTTGTATTATCGGTTCAGGTTGGCTTTTCGGTGTTGCTACTGTAGCACATACTGCAGGCCCGGCTGGTATATTATCATGGATAATAGGTGGAATAGCAGTTTCATTTATAGCACTGACTGTGGCAGAGCTCGGCTCTATGTTTCCTAAGTCTGGCGGGATGGTTCATTATTTGTTTCAATCCCATGGACCGTTGGCTGGTTTTTTCGGGGCATGGATTAACTGGATAGCCATTACCCCTGTAATAGCGACAGAAGCAGTAGCTTCGACACAATATCTTTCTTCATGGCATTTTGCTTGGGCAAAAGGCCTTTACAATCCTGTTTCAGGAGACCTTACATTAAGTGGGATTGTAGTAGCATCAATTTTAATCTTGGTATACTTCTTCTTGAACTACTGGTCTCTTCAGCTCTTTTTAAAGTCTATGAAGTATATAACTTATTTGAAGATATTTGTTCCGGTATTTAGCGTGATTTCTTTATTTGCAGCATCATTCCATCCTGAAAATTTCACAGTAGGAGGCACTGTAGCACCATTCGGCTGGGACGCTGTTCTTACTGCAATACCTGCCTGCGGTATTATATATACTTTTAATGGATTTCAAACTCCCGCCAATTTGGCAGGAGAAGTAAAAAATCCCGGAAGGAATCTTCCAATTGCTATGCTCAGCAGTATTTTGTTTTGTCTGGTTTTATATGTGCTTCTTCAAATAGTATTTATAGGTTCATTATCACCTACGGATTTGGTAAATGGCTGGAAAGGCCTTTCATTCAGATCTCCTTTTGCCCAATTGGCAGCAGCGTTAAATTTAAATCTCCTGCTTTTCCTTATATATCTTGATGCTTTTGTTTCTCCTAGCGGCGTTGGTTTGACATATTTTACAACTACATCACGAATGCTCTTTGGCATGAGCCATAATAATCAAATGCCTAAATATTTAGGTAAATTAGATGATAAGTATGGAGTGCCGAGAGGAGCCCTTATAACCATCCTTATCGTTTGCTTCATATTTCTATTTTTCTTCAGGGGATGGCAGAAATTTGCAGCCGTTCTTTCAGTCGCTGAAGTTATAACATATCTTAGCGGCCCTATTGCATTAATGGCTTTAAGAAAGGCACGCCCTGATGTTGCAAGGCCGTTCAGGCTTCCTTTTGCCGGAGTAATATCGGCTATTGGTTTTGTTATTTGTGGATTACTTTTACATTGGGGTACGTGGCCGGTTTCAGCAGAAGTAATATTACTTGGCCTTTGCGGTTTCATATTCTATGTATATTACCAAAATAAAGAAGGGTGGAAAACTGTTGGCAAACAATTTAAATCCAGCTTATGGCTAATTACGTTCTTGATTGTTACGGCTATTATTTCTTTGATAGGGAGCAAAGAATTTGGAGGCATAAATATTATTCCAAACGGATGGGATCAACTAGTCGTAATAATAGTTTCTCTAATATTTTATTTTTGGGGTATTAACAGTTACTACAAAAAGGAATAACTGCATAAAGACCATATATGATATAGCTAGCCTATTTTAAGCATTTGCAGATCACGCATGAGACATTGTGTCTCTTGTGAATATGATTCAGCTATGGTTAATTTTATGGCAAGCTTTATGCTCCATTAAAGCCATAATTAATTTTTATTGGAGGGACTATCATGGATCAGGATAAATTTACTACAAAGACCAGAGAAGCGCTAATTCTCGCACAAGAAGAGGTTATAAAACGCAAACATCAGGAGATGACACCGCTGCATCTTCTATTTTCTCTTATTTCAGACAAAACCGGACTAATACCTTCTTTGCTGACAAAGATGAAAGTAAATCTGGTTTCTTTGGGAAGAAACATCGATAGTGCATTAAATTCCATTCCTTCCGTTGAAGGAAGCGGAGCAGGACAAATTTACAGCTCAAAGTCTTTCAGTGAAGTCCTTATAAATGCAAAAAAAACAGCTGAAGAGATGAAAGATGAATACATTAGTGTGGAACACCTTTTGATAGCGCTTTTTCCTTCTCACGAGTGCAAAAAGATATTTTCGGAAAACAACATTACTAAAAATGCTGTTTTAATCACACTAAAAGAGATCAGAGGAAACCAGAGAGTTACTTCACAAGACCCTGAAAACAGTTTCCAGGCACTTGAGAAATATTCCAGAGATTTGACTCAAATGGCACGGGAAGACAAATTAGACCCTGTTATCGGAAGAGATGATGAAATAAGAAGAACTATTCAGATTCTCTCAAGAAGAACTAAAAACAATCCTGTTCTGATTGGAGAGGCAGGGGTTGGCAAAACAGCTATTGTTGAAGGCCTTGCAATCAGAATTATTAAAGGTGATGTGCCTGAAGGACTGAAAGATAGAAAAATAGTTGCTTTGGATATGGGTTCTTTAATAGCTGGCGCAAAATACAGAGGCGAATTTGAAGAAAGATTAAAAGCCGTTTTAAAAGAAGTTACACAAAGAGAAGGGGAAATTATCCTGTTTATTGATGAACTTCATACGGTAGTCGGAGCAGGAGCAGCCGAAGGAGCAATGGATGCAGGAAATCTTCTTAAGCCCATGCTTGCAAGAGGAGAGCTTCACTGCATAGGAGCCACTACTTTAGACGAATACAGAAAACATATAGAGAAAGATCCTGCTTTGGAAAGAAGGTTTCAATCAATTATAGTCCAACAGCCTTCGGTGGAAGATACTATTTCTATACTTCGCGGGATAAGGGAAAAATACGAAATTCATCACGGTGTAAAAATTAAAGACAACGCCATTATCGCAGCAGCGACGCTTTCAGATAAATTTATATCAGATAGATTTTTACCAGACAAAGCTATAGACCTTATTGATGAAGCTGCTGCGAAACTGAGAACAGAAAATGACTCAAGCCCTACAGAACTTGATGAAGTCAATAGAAAAATAATGAGGATGGAAATAGAAATTACAGGACTTAAAAGAGAAAAAGATAATACATCAAAAGATAAAATTTCAGAGCTTGAAAGAGATCTTAGTGAAGCTAAAGCAAAGGAACTTGAGCTCAAGACCAGATGGGATAATGAAAAGAAAGCTATCTCAGATATCAGAACCCTTAGAGAAAGCGTAGAATTGGCAAAACAGCAATTAGAGAAAGCCGAAAGAGATTACAATTTGGAAAAAGCAGCTGAGATTAAACACGGTACTCTGCCTGGATTAGAACTCCGTCTAAGAAAAGCCGAAGCCAGTCTAAAAACAGATTCTGATGAAAAGAAAATGCTCAAAGAAGAGGTAACAGAAGAAGACATTGCCGAAATTATATCCAGATGGACTCATATTCCTGTCCGCAAATTAGTCCAGGGAGAAAAAGAAAAACTTCTGCAGTTGGAAAGTAATCTGCACAAAAGAGTAATCGGCCAAGATGAAGCCGTAAATGCAGTTTCAGATGCTGTTATTAGAGCCAGAGCCGGATTAAAAGATCCGAATAGGCCGATAGGGTCATTTATATTTTTGGGGCCGACAGGAGTTGGAAAAACCGAGCTGGCGAGAGCTTTAGCAGAGTACCTCTTTGACGATGAAAGGTCTATGATCAGAATAGATATGTCGGAATATATGGAAAAACACAGTGTGGCAAAGCTCATTGGGGCTCCTCCCGGATATGTAGGATATGAAGAAGGAGGACAGCTGACAGAAACTGTAAGGAGAAAACCTTACTGCGTTATACTGTTTGACGAGATTGAAAAAGCCCATCCGGATGTGTTCAATTCCCTGCTCCAGCTTTTAGATGATGGCAGATTGACTGATTCTCAGGGAAGAACGGTTAATTTTAAAAATACTATTCTTATTATGACTTCCAATATCGGAAGCAAATATCTTCTGGATGGAAATATTGAGGATGGGAATATTAGAAATAAGGTAATGAATGAGCTTAAAAACGCATTCCGCCCTGAGTTTCTAAATAGGATTGATGATATAGTTACTTTCCATTCTCTTTCTAAAGAAAATGTAGGAGAAATTGTCGAAATACAGCTTAAAAATTTTGCTAAGAGGTTGGCCGGACTTGGTGTTGAGATGACAATAACTAAAGAAGCAAAAAATTTGATTGCAGAAAGAGGCTACGAACCTGTGTACGGGGCAAGGCCGTTAAAACGACTGATATCAAAAAACATAGAGACTCCAATATCAAGAATGATTATTGCCGGAGAAATCAGAGAGAATAAAAAACTCAAAATATCTGTAATTAACGGTGAATTTTATTTCACGCAATAAGAAGCTTTCAATATATAAAAATAAGTTTGAAAGAGAAACAAAATGGGAATGTTTAAAGAATTTAAAGAATTCGCAATGCGCGGCAATGTAGTTGATATGGCCGTTGGTATTATTATAGGCAGTGCATTTGGTAAAATTATTACCTCATTAGTTAATGATATTATTATGCCGCCTATAGGCATACTTCTTGGAAATGTGAATTTCTCAAATCTAGCGCTGGTTTTAAAAGAAAAGACAGCTACTGCAGATGCTGTGGCAATCAGATATGGAATCTTTATTAATACGGTCGTAGATTTCCTAATAGTAGCATTTACTATCTTTATCGTAATAAGACAACTTAATAAGATTAGAAAAAAACTATCCAAAACAGAAGTAGTGACCAAACAATGTCCAAGGTGTTGTTCGACTATTCCAATTAAAGCTAGCCGTTGCCCTAACTGCACATCAAAACTGAAGACAGTTGATATTTTGCAGCCAGAGCGCTAAAACCGCCTGACTGCATCAATCAACGCTTTATCTTTTCTACTGTAACCTTAAATCCCTTCCACCTTACAGAAAGATAAATCATTATTTATGTTCAAGCAAAGGTTTTTGGATAAATAAAGGTAAATTTTGCATATTATCTTTAACAATTTAACATAATATGCATATTATAAGACTAATCGCCAACTGCGGAATCTAGTTTCAACTTTTTGAGCATTGCCGTTAATTCGTCTTTGGAAGCATCTTTTTCCATCACATCAACAATATATGATCCCACGACATAGCCATCTGCATATTCTGTAACTTCCCTGACTATAGATTTTGATGAAATTCCGAATCCTGCGACTACTGGTAGTTTGGATAGCGATTTTATCTCTTTTATTTTAGAAGAGAACCCTTCAGGAAGCTGATTTTTCATCCCTGTTGTTCCTTTTCTGCAAACATAGTAAAGGAAGCCTCCGGCATGCTTGTTTATTTCTTTAATCCTTTCGGGTGAAGTAGATGGAGATATGATAAAAATAAGCTCAAGGCCTGATTTTTTGCATTCCTGATGAATATTTTTACTTTCTTCTAATGGCATATCGACAATGAGTACTCCATCTGCTCCTGCTTTTGCCGCCTTTATGTAAAAACTTTCTCCTATTGTTAGTATGGGATTAAGATATGAAAACAGAACAATCGGGATTTCTTTATCATACGCTCTTATCTTATTGACTAAAGAAAAAACGTCTTCGACTGAAGTCTTTCTTTTGAGAGCATCCTGCATGGCTTTCTGGATCACAGGGCCATCTGCGATCGGATCAGAAAAAGGCATTCCTATTTCAAGGATATTTACTCCTCCTTCAATCAATGCAATTGAGGTATCCAAAGAATATTCGATACCTTTATGCCCAGCAGTTAAATATGCGACAAAAACTTTTTCATTCTTATTGAATGCTTTATCAAATCTACTCATAATGGGATTCCTTTTCATACATCTTCTCTACTTAAATCTTTCTCTCCTCTTCCGGAAAGGCAGATAACTACTCTTTCATCTTTTTTAAAGTTTTTTGCTTCAATCATCGCATATGCCAAAGCGTGTGATGATTCCAATGCGGGAATAATCCCTTCTGTTTTTGATAAAAGGTTAAATGCATCCAAGGCCTCCTGGTCGTTTACAGAAGAATAATTGGCTCTCTTCTGGTCATGCAGGAACGCATGAATAGGGCTAACTGATGGATAATCCAGCCCTGCTGAGACAGAGTGAGTGTTTGCAATTTGCCCATAATTATCTTGCAGGACATAAGAAAAGCATCCATGAAGGACTCCGGGAGAACCTCCCGAAAACCTTGCGGCGTGTTCTCCTATTTTTATTCCTTTTCCTCCTGCTTCCACGCCGATAAGCTCTACATTATTGTCATCTAAAAATCCTGAAAATATGCCAATTGCATTAGATCCGCCGCCAACGCAGGCTATCACTTTATCGGGATTATGTCCGAATAGTTTCATGCATTGCTTTTTCGTTTCATTACCAATGACTCTCTGAAAAAGGGCAACCATTTGAGGATACGGATGAGGGCCCAATGCAGAGCCAAGGCAATAATGTGTATAATCATAACTTTCAGCATAATCACGGAGAGCTTCATTCACTGCTTCCTTCAAAGTCATCGATCCGGCATTGACACTTCTGATTTCTGCGCCAAGAATCTTCATCTTTCTTACATTAGGTTCTTGCCGTTTAATATCACATGCTCCCATGTATATAACACAATCAAGCCCGAGGTATGCACAGATAGTTGCAGTTGCTACTCCATGCTGTCCAGCTCCGGTTTCTGCAATGACTCTTTTTTTACCGAGTTCTTTTGCGAGAAGGCACTGTCCGAGAGCATTATTAATTTTGTGGGAACCTGTATGGAGTAAATCTTCTCTTTTAAGATAGATTCTAGGACCATTCACGGCTTTGGCAAAATTTTTCACTTCTGTTAGTGGAGTTGGCCGTCCGGCGTACTCATTAAGGATGCGATTGAAGTTCTTTTGAAAACGGGGACTTTCAGCTATCTTTAAAGATTCAGCTAACGCCTTCATTGGAGAAATTAAAAGTTCAGGAAGAAACATGCCCCCATATTTACCGAAATACCCGTTCTTGCTTCTAATGTTTTTTTTGCTCATCTAATAACCTCGCATTCTTAACTGTATTAATAAATATTCTAATTTTCTCAATATCTTTGATTCCAGGCTGACTCTCAACTCCGCTTGAGACATCCACTGCATTCGGATTTATTCGTGATATTATTTCTGACACATTATCTGCATTCAAACCTCCCGCAATAAAATATTTGAATCCATGTATCGGAGAAAACTGCTTTAAATTAAATCTTTCGCCGCTACCGGGTTTTTCATTATCATAGAGCAGATAATCCTTTCCTTTATTGATGTAGGATAACATCTTTTCATCAGAGATAATAGGAACGCCATTGGTGTTAACTTTGACGCATAAAATTTTAGTTATTTGATCCTTGATGCAAGACATGCTTTTTATAGCCGTTTCTCCATGGAACTGAACATGCCTGATTTTTGTTCTCTGGCATATATCTATTATTTGAGATGAATTCTGTTCGACAATGACTGCCACCGGATACGCTCCGCTTCTAATGACAGCTTCGGCTATCCTGGCAGCAGTGTCCATATCTACATGTCGTTTAGACTGCGGATGGAAAACAAGACCAATAAAATCAGCTCCCAATTTGACAGCTTTGACTGCTGTCTCAACATCTTTTAGGCCACAAATTTTTATAAAGGGATAGTTCATATTAAATCATCATCTCTCTTATAAGGCTGTCAGGGTGGTCTGATGATGAAAGGAGTTCGCCGACTAACACTGCATTAAATCCGCAATCAAAAAGCTCTTTCGCTGTTTTTGGGGATTTTATTCCTGACTCGGATACTTTTGTTATTTCTTTTGGTATTCTTTTTAAAAGAGATTTAGAGATAGCTATATCTATCTCAAATGTGTCAAGGTTTCTATTATTTATCCCAATAATTTCTGCTCCTGCTTCAATGGCAATATCTACTTCTGCATTGCTGTGGACTTCAACAAGAGCATCTATCCCTGACATTTTTGCAAAGTCCAGCAAATGCTTGGTTTTTTCCTTTCCAAGAGCGGCAACAATCAGCAAAATACAGTCAGCATCGACAGCAATAGCTTCTACTATTTGAATAGGGTCAACTATAAAATCTTTTCTAAGAACCGGACAGCATGTATTTCCCAACACTTTTTTTATTTCTGAGATATCTTCAAGTCTTCCGCCAAAAAAATTTCTGTCAGTCAAAACTGAAATTGCGGCTGCTCCACCGGTAATATATTTCTTTGCCAAAATGGATGGATCAATGATGTCAGCAATTTTTTCCCTGGTTGGTGATTTGCGCTTTATTTCAGCGATTACGCCTTTCTTCGCAGCGTTCAAAGCATTTCTAAAAATTCCTCTTTTATTGACTTTATATGAACCGTTATTAATATCTTCATATGTAGAGACATAGATCGAGTTTAGTTTTAGTCGTTCTGCTTCTTTGTCTTTCTCTTGGAGTATGGATTTTAAGATATGATTCATGATTGTTGACAAATGTTAATAATCTGTTGATAACCTCTTAATAAACTGTTCAACATAACCGCTATTTAGAGTATTTTTTGCTAGTTTTATGCCGTTATTGATTGTTTTTGAAACACCGTAAAGTTTAAGCGCAAAAGCGGCATTGAGCACTATTGAGTCACTAATTGCGCCCGATTCACCCTTAAAGACGTTTTTCAGAATCATGGCATTCTCTATTGGGCTACTCCCTTTCAAATCTTCAATAACACATTTTTTAAATCCAAAATCCTCAGGGTTTATAGTTGTTAATAACTTTTCTCCGTTAGCGATTTCATAGGCTTCTGCAATGCCTGCAGTACTCAATTCGTCCATGCCCTGTCCATGATAAACCAAAGCTTTTTTAACGCCGAGTTTAATTAAGGAATCTGAAATGATTTCAAGTAAGTCCCTTCTATATACACCTACCATCATATATTTGGCACACGCCGGATTCAAGAGAGGGCCTAAGATATTGAAAGATGTCGGGACTCCCAGAGCTTTCCTGACAGGAGCTATTTTGGACATGGCCGGATGATAATTTGGTGCGAACATAAAAGCAAATCCATTTCTTTCTATTGCACTTGATACCTCATTGGCGTTTTTATTAATGTCAATGCCTAGCGCAGACAGGACATCGGCTGAACCGCACATAGATGAAATTGACCTATTGCCATGCTTGGCTATTTTAACTCCGCATGATGCTGCAAGGAGCGCGCTTGCAGTTGAGATATTTATTGTGTGCAACCCATCTCCTCCGGTACCGACAATATCCATTACTTCACAGGATGTCTTTACTTCTATCATTAAGTCCCGCATAGCCTTTGCAATGCCGTAAATTTCATTCGCTGTTTCCCCTTTTGCCCTCAAAAGTACAAGAAAAGCGGCTGTACGGCAATTGTCACTGCCTTTGATAATTTCTTCCAAGGCGCCATAAGATTCCTTCTCACTGAGGTGGTCTTTCTTAATCAATTTTTCTATGCATCTTTTTAACATAATCAGATTAAATGGATAAAAAGTTTCTTATTAGAATCCTGCCGTCAGGCGTAAGCATGGATTCAGGATGAAATTGTACTCCATATACTGATGTGCCCTTAACCTTCACTCCCATAATAATTCCGTCCTGAGTTTCAGATTCTATTTGGAGTATTTCCGGCAAACTTTCTCTTTCTATAATCAGAGAATGATAACGCCCGGCTCTGAAAGGATTAGGCATATTTCTGTAGAGAGAGCCGTCTTTATGAAACACAAGAGATTCTTTTCCATGCATTATCTCTCCAGCTTGAACAACTTTGCCTCCTGTTGCTATCCCAATGGCTTGATGCCCAAGGCAGACTCCAAGAATTGGCAATTTATTCATAAATGACTTTATCACATCTACGCAAATTCCAGCATTTTCAGGTCTGCCAGGCCCTGGAGACAGAACTATAGATGAAGGGGTTAATTCTGAAATTTCATCAATGGTAATTTTATCATTTCGCTTAACTATCACGTTGTCTGATATTTCAGCAATGTACTGATAAAGATTGTACGTGAAGCTGTCATAATTATCTATTATCAAAATCATTCTATAATCCTCCCTCAGCAAGATCAATACCGTTTAAAATTGCACTTGCTTTTGATCTGGTTTCTTCGGTTTCCAAAGAAGGGTCGGAATCAAATACTATTCCGCAGCCAGCCTGAACAGTAGCTATATTAGCGTTCATTATCGCCATTCTTATAGCTATGCAGCTTTCCATATTTCCATCATTGTCTATAAAACAAATGGCTCCTCCATAAAGTCCCCTTCTGCATGGCTCAAGTTCATCTATAATTTCCATTGCTCTTATCTTGGGCGCACCGCTAAGAGTTCCTGCAGGAAATACGGCTCTAAGCCCATCCAGAGCGTCTTTTTCAGAAGATAATTCTCCTTCAACAACTGATGTTATATGCATCACTTTAGTCAAGTGCTGGATATCTTTGAATTTCTTGATATTCACACTTCCGGGAATGCTTACAGAACCAATGTCATTTCTTGCAAGATCAACAAGCATGACATGCTCAGCTACTTCTTTTTTGTCATTGAGAAGACCCTCAGCAATAACTTTGTCGTCACGTACTGTTGCTCCGCGTTTCCTTGTTCCGGCAATAGGGTGAGTTTCCACTATTCTATTCTTAACGCACGCGAGCCTTTCAGGAGAAGACCCTGCAATAAACGTATCATCTTTTTCAATAAAGAACATGTACGGAGAGGGGTTGGACATTCTTAACGCCCTATATACTTGAAAAGGAGAGACCGAAAATTTCTTGTAAAACTGGCGAGATAAAACTATCTGGAACGCATCACCCTTGTGGATATATTCCTTGGCCTTTATGACTAAATTTTTAAATGTGTCATCGTCAATATTGGTCATTGTTTCATAAGTTTTGCTTTTACCATAATTCTGGCAGAGCAGAGGTGAATTCCCTATTTGATGCGATGATAATTTTAGCAATAGGTCGCCTAATCTTTGGTCGGCTTTTTTATATGCTTCTTCCGCTGAATCATTGACAACAGCTATGGTTGAGATTGTCACTTTCCCTGCAAGGTGGTCAAAAGATATGACAGTACTATAGAATCTAAAAAACATCTCAGGGATATTTTGGCCCTTGCTATGAGAGTCAGGAATATTTTCAAAAAAGCGGATTGCATCATAGGTTATAAAACCTACTGCACCACATAGTAAATGAGGCTCTGAATGAGAAACGTAGCATCTGTTCTTTATTAATAGTTGTCTTAATCTGTCAAAATGTTCATCTCCTCCACTTCCAGGTTTATCAACATCAGTGACGATATACTCGCTGCTTACATCAAGGAATATGTGAGAAAAGCGGCCTTTTTTTTGATCAAAAAGTGCAGATTCGAGTATTGTTCCATTCTTTGTTTCATCACCAAGTGCTTCGAAAGCTTGTATCGGTGTGAGTCTGTCCGAAGGGAATTCCCTGTATACACTTATTCTTTTATATGTTTTAGATATTTCTAAGAACTGATTCAATTCCAGTGTTTTAAACATAATAATTTTGTTATGCCTTATTTGATAATTTTTTAGTTAAAATTTGGATGGCATCTTTCAATTCAGGTGAAACCGTTTTAAGGCAATTTGATCCTCTGGTAATTTTTGCGATGCTCGTATTTAGTTTTTTGGCAATCTCTCTCTGAGGATTTTCCCCTTTTAAAAGTTCGCACACTATTTCAAGCCTTTGTGCTATGTCTTTTCTTTCTTCACAGGTCAAGAAGAGCTCATAAAATTCTTCCAGCTGCTTTCCATCATCCAAAAGAGTAGAAATTGTTATAAATTTTTTCAGGCTATTATTCTCTTTCGTCATTAATTCCTCCGTGTACTTGTGTAATAGTACGCGAGTACGCAATATCCGTCAATAATCTTTTCAATAAAATTTTATGAAAATGTCCTTAGTTATAGAATTTTCATGCATTGAGAATTGATTTCACAGTGTTGGCAGTCAGGAGAACGGGCTTTGCATCTTTTTCTTCCATGCATGATAAGGAGGAGTGAAAAATTTCCGAGCAAGTCCGGAGTGATGAGCTTTCGTGCAATCATCTCTATTTTAGAAGGATCTCTTGTTGAAACAATCCCTATCCTATTTAACAGCCTGATCACATGAGTATCAACGGCAAAGCCATCTCCGTGAAAAAGATGTGCTACAATCGCATTAGCCGTTTTGCGCCCAACTCCCGGTAGATTTATAAGGGTTTCTATAGATTCGGGGATTTTGCCGCTGAATTTTTTCTCTATCGTGATTGCGGTATTGATAATATTCTTTGCTTTTGCGTGATAAAGTCCTATGGGTTTTATGATATTCTCCACATCTTCTAAAGCAGCATTTGCAAGAGAACTTGAGTCAGGATACTTATTGAATAAAGCAGGAACAGTCTTGTTAATTCTTTCATCTGTACATTGGGCGGAAAGCATTACAGAGACAATAAACTGAAAAGGTGTGTTGTAATTAAGAGGGCACTTTACATGTCCATAAACTGCAAAGAGTTTGTCATATATATCTTTGCAGTTCGATTTATTGAGCGCCTTTTCTGATATCATCTTTTTGCAGCTAATTGTACCAGCATTCCGCAAAGTTGGATATATGGGATGTCGACTGCTGCTGCTGCTTTTGGCAGAAGGCTGCTTGATGTGAAACCAGGGATACTATTAAGTTCCAAAAAGTATGGTTTCATTGTCTTTTTGCACAAAATAGCATCTACTCTTGACATGTCTCTTGCGCCTGTGGCTTGATAAGCCTTAAGGGCGTATTCCTGAATTTCTTTTTGCACGTCTTCAGGGATCAATTTTGGATCCGGAGGCGTTGTGTAAATAGTATCGCCTTGCTGGTGAGTATATTTAGCGTCAAAGTCATAAAAGTCACACGGCGGCTGAATATGAACTATCGGAAGTATTTTTCCGTCTAAAATTCCTACTGTAAGTTCGTAGCCTTCAATGAATTCTTCTACAAGAATCATTCCTGAAACATCACCAGAAGCATTTTCTACAGCTTTGTCCCATTCAGACATTTCTTTTACTATAGATACTCCAAAAGTTGAGCCTTCATTTGGGGATTTAACTACTACAGGGAGTTTTAAAGATGAAGGGAAAGTTCTATTTCCATCTATAAGAATGTCATATTTAGCGGTAGGAATGTCATTGTCAACAAAAATCTTTTTTGTTTTTACCTTATCAATAATAATCTTAGATGCTTCGCTTCCAGAACCTACAAACCTCATGCCTTTTTGTTCAATTTCCTGTTGGATTTGCCCGTTTTCGCCGAACCCGCCATGCAATACGGGAAAAATGACATCAATGCCATCTATCATTTTTTCTTCAATCACAGGCTCGTTAATATCATATTCGTAAACATGATAGCCTGCTTCGTTTAAAGCTTTTGAAACTCCTGCAGCAGACTCTAGAGAGACAGGCCTTTCATGGGAATTCCCGCCTTTGAGCAACAATACGTTTAATTCGCGGGGTTCATTCGTCAGTATTTCTCTATTTTTATTATCAACAAAAATAACTTCAGGATCCAAATATATGCCAGTCTTTTCAATTACTTTGGATTTGATTTCAAAAGAGAGTTCCAAAATATCTTTTTCAGTGGCTTTGTTGGCATTTATTATAAAGTTAGCGTGTACGTCGCTTACTTTAGCTCCTCCTCTTATCAAGCCTTTACATCCTGAAATATCAATGAGTTTTCCTGCAACGTGTCCTGATGCCGGGTTCTTAAAAATGCATCCTGCATTTTTCTCTTTAGGATAGAATTTACTTCTTGCAGAGAGGCATTCATTAATCATGGAATGTTCAGCGCTTTTCTCGCCTTTTATGAGTTTAACTATCATAGCAGTGATAATTACATTGTCAGGGACAGAACTACTCCTATATGACCATTTAATATCCTTACCTTGGGAAAACCAGGGTTCTCCATCCATCGTAAATCCTACTACATCAAGTGCGATATCAGACATTGCCATTCCAAGTCTGCCGGCATTGGTGCGTATTGACCCGCCTACTGTGCCTGGAATGCCTGCAAGTTTTGCAAAACCGCCAAAACCAAAGTCTGCGCATTTGACAGCAAGTTCGAAAAGGGTAGCTCCAGCTCCAACAGTGGCCTGGCCTTCCCCTAATTTTATTTTGGAGAAATCATTATTTTTCAGCTTTAGTATTATTCCGTCAAAAGGAACATCAGTTCCTATGATGTTGCTTCCTGAACCAATAGAGAATATAGGAAGTTCTTCTTTGTGGCAAAATCTTAAAAATTCTGAAAGAGAAACATCATCGGTTGGCTCAACAACAAGCTTTGCATAACTCCCAACCCCAATAGTAGTAAGCCTGGACCAAGGAACATTTTTATTGAAAGTAATAGTTTTGAAATTATCCTGAATTTTATTTATGAGACTTTCTGAAATGATATTCATTGAAAAACCTATCCCTTTTGCGCAGACCGCAAGTAATTATTTTTTGTAAATTTTCGATGGATCAAAAACTCTTTCGCCTATAATTGAAACAGAACCTTCCTTTGGATTAAATTGTCTGAAAAAGCATGATTTATAGCCTTCATGGCAGGCAGCCCCTCCAATTTGGTTTACTTTAAAAATAACAGTATCTTCATCGCAGTCAAAAAGGATATCTTTTACTTCCTGTACATGCCCCGATGATTCACCTTTTTTCCATAGTTTTTTTCTTGACCTTGACCAATAAGTAGCCGCACCTGATTTAAGAGTTTCATTCCATGATTCTTCATTAATGTAGGCAAGCATCAAAACTTCGTTTGTTTTGAAATCTTGCGCTATGGCAGGTATCAGGCCGTCCGGAGATTTGCTGAAGTCTAACTTTAACATAATTTTCCTTTGAAAGGTTAAATGTTTCAGAGATGTCTGCGACCAATTCTAATATAGAGAACAAGTGGCAAAAAACACATAAAATCCTTAAATTACTTTAATTTTTGCTTTATTTTAGTTATGAAATCAGCCTGACTGTTTTTTTTACGGAAAGCACAGTTAGAATATGATTTAGTTGTTTGCGGTGTCGGTAAGCAGTCGCTCTGGAAACAGAGAGGAAAGTCCGGACTCCATAGGGCAGGAAGCCCTGTTTCAAACAGGGTGCCGCAGAGAAAATCTGCGGAAAGGAAAGCGCCACAGAAAATAAACCGCTCTGCTGCTTGCAGTAGAGTAAGGGTGAAAAGGCGGTGTAAGAGACCACCGTAGAAGTGCGTAAGCATTTCTGCAAGGCAAGCCCCTTCCGGAGCAAGGCCAAATAGGGGATTCGCTGCTGCCCGCAGCTATAATCCCGGGTTCTGGCTGCTTAGATAGATGATTGCTAGCCCTGAAAAGGGGGAAACAGAATCCGGCTTATTCCGACACCGCTTATTTTATTAGATAACCTATATAAAAGAGGTCCTTTATGACGCTTAGTTTGTTAAAAGCACAAATAAGAGAGATTTCTGATTTTCCCAAGAAAGGAATACTTTTCCGTGACATTACTCCTCTTCTGAGGAATCATGAACTTCTCACAGAAGCAATTGATTTAATGGCTGGCAATTATGCAAAATATGATCCTACGGTAATAGTAGGGTTAGAATCGCGCGGTTTCCTATTTGGCATGGCTCTGGCTTTTAGGATGGGATTGGGATTTGCCCCAATCAGGAAGAAAGGCAAGCTGCCATATAAGACATTTTCAGCCAGTTATGAGCTGGAATACGGGACAGACTCAATTGAAATACATCAGGATGCCATAAAAAAAGGTGACAAGGTCATAATAGTTGACGATCTTCTTGCTACCGGTGGCACCGCAGTTGCGGCAATTAATCTTATCAAGAATTTTGATGCGGAAATTCTTGGGCTTGAGTTTTTAATCGAACTTGAATCTCTTAAAGGAAGAGAGAAACTCAAGGGATACAATGTTAATACTATAGCGGTATATCCCTAAATTTAATTAGCGAAATTTAAATCATGATATATGCGATAATTAGCGATATACACGCTAATCTGGAAGCTTTAGACGCTGTTCTTAAAAAATGCGCATCATTGGGCGTAGAACAATATATTTGCCTTGGAGATATTGTAGGGTATAATGCCAGTCCTCTCGAATGCATCGAAACCATTAGGAAACTTCCCATTCGTACGATAGTAAAAGGCAACCACGATGAATATGTGGGATCTAACGTTAGTATTGATGGAATAAACCGGCATGCGAAAAAATCTATAGAATGGACAAAGCTTCAGATTGATTCCGAGAATAGAAAATGGCTTTGCGAAAATAAATTTAAAGATGTTTATGTCAAAGATGGGTTGACTATAGTTCATGCAACTTTAGATTCGCCTGAATCTTGGAATTATATTTTCGATTTAAAGCATGCTGTCGGAAATTTTTCATATCAGATAACACAGTTTTGTTTTTATGGGCATACGCATGTCCCTGTTCTATTTGAGAAAGATTCTAATGTTTCAGACCTTCCTTTTGGAATTAACAGGATTACGGAATGGGAAAATATTCCTCCTTCTGAAGAGGTGATGGCTTTTAAACCTGTAAAAGGAAAGAAATACTTAATAAATGTAGGAAGTATAGGACAGCCGCGCAACGGAGACAGCAGAGCTTCTTTTGCCGTTTTTGATACTAATAAAAATATAATTAGCAGATACTGTGTGACATATGACATCGAATCGGCACAACAAAAAATTTACGATGCTTTTTTGCCAGAGTCACTTGCCATAAGATTAAGCCATGGCCGCTAAGGCACTTTAAGATATTTATGAACAATAATACTGTCAAAATTTGCGACGTAAACGCTATACAACGATTGAAAAATGATTTCGGTTATCGCCGGATCCTTATTGTCAAACCAAGCAGTTTAGGAGACATTCTACATGCGTTTCCTGCCTTTTATTTACTCAAGAAGAGTTTGCCTGAGTCTAGAATTGACTGGGTAGTAAACTCTAATTTCGCAATGCTTCTTTCATATATAAGGCAAGACTTAAGCAAGATTATCAATTTTCGACGAAATGAGTTTAGGGAAACATCCCATGCACCTAAGGCATTGCTTGCGCTCATAGGCACTTTAAGATCTAATCGTTATGACCTTATAATTGATATGCAGGGGCTCATGCGTAGTTCTATGATGACCTTTGTTGCCAGAGGCACTCATAAAGCAGGGTTTGCAAATGTAAAAGAAAAAATGTCAGGTATTTTCTATAATATTAAAGTAAGCGTTCCTGACACTATTACTCATGCTATCGAAAAAAACTGTCATTTAATATCAAGCATACTGCAAATCGAAAATGTGATTCCCGACTTCATACTTCCTAAAATAGGCTCAACTGAAATAAGTACAAAACTACTTGAATACGGGATAGATAGCAATGATAAGTACATAGCTGTCTCTCCATCTGCCAGGTGGAAAACAAAAACCTGGCCGCCGGATTTTTTTGCTAAAATAATAGATGCAGTTTCTTCTGAATTTCCGGAAAAGAAAATAATTCTGCTTGGAGCAAAAAGTGAAAGGCTTGCTGCTGAACAAGTTATATTATCATGTAAAATTGCAAAACCAATAAACCTCTCAGGCACAACATCATTAAATGAACTGGTGGAAGTGATCAGAGGTTCTGAAGCATTTGTTACAAATGATAGCGGCCCGATGCATATTGCGGCTTTTTTGAGAGTTCCTGTTTTTGCCGTATTTGGACCTACTTTGCCAGAAAAAACCGGCCCTTACTGGGATTGGCACAAAGTGTATCAGGCAGAAAAAGGGTGTGTAAAATGTCTTAAGCGTACTTGCCAGAGAAATGATATTCAATGCCAAAATAATATTTCAGTAAAACCAATAATAAAAGATTTGTTAGCAAAACTTAGTGATGTAAAATGAAAATAAGATTCTCTTTCTCTTTTGTTTTTTTTCTTACTCTTTTTTCCTCTACTTCAATGTTTGCGCAACTGGCCATGAATCTTAAGCTTAATAGCGATGATTATATACGATACGAAAAAATCTACGCTTTCCTTACGATAAAAAATCAGTCCGGACGGCCTATAATCTTTGGCACTAATAAGAATCTGCAATGCAAAATTTCTTTTGATATAGAAACGTTAAGAGGAGATCGCCCGAAAAGCCTTGAAGCTCCCATGTATGAAATAACAGACACACTTTTGCCTGCTGGAGAAAAGCAAACATTTACTATTCCGATAACTAAATACTTTGCCTTTTCAAGTGTCGGCAAGTACAGGATCAAGGCCATTGTTACGCATGCTCAACTGGCTCAATCCTATGAAACGGAGCCTATTGAATTTAATATAGTAGAAGGCAATGTGGTTTGGACTACATCAGTAGGCATTCCAGCTCTTTCTGCGGAAGAAAATAAAGATTCCAAAATAGGCAAAAGAACTTACTCTATTATTTCATATTTTGATGGCACAAACAAAATTTATTGTCTGCTGGTAGAAGATGACAAACATATTTATGGGCTTACCAAGGTGGGTTATGATATAGGTACAGTGAAGCCACAATGTGAAGTTGATAGGCTTTCCAATTTGCACCTGTTGGTTCAAAGTTCGGCAAACATTTTTTCATACTTCATTTACGATGTAAACTGTAGGCTTGAAGAGAAGGAAGTCTATAAAAAGGCGGATGAATATTCTATTCCAACTCTTCTCTATGACGAAAAAACCGGCAGAATCCATGTAGTGGGCGGAATTTTGGCTACAGAAGGAAAAGATTATATTGAAAAACAAGAATCCCATACGAAACAGAATGACTAAGAATCTTATTGAAATACAAAATGCGGAACTCTTTCTCGATAACAAACAAATTTTACACGATGTAAACTGGAAAGTTGCTCGGTCAGAACACTGGTTTGTGATAGGTCCGAACGGTTCAGGCAAAACCACCTTAACAAGGATGATACTAGGCTACATCTGGCCTAGATTTGGAGCAAAGGTCTCTGTTCTTGGCGAAACGTACGGAGACTGCGATATTTTTACTGTTCGGAAAAAAATAGCCTGGATAAGTCCGTTTCTTCAAAGTTGGACGTCAACATCAATGGAACACAGAGTGGAAGATATAATCATTTCAGGTATTGACTCTACGATTGGCTTATTCAGAAAGCCGAAGTCTTCTGAAATTTCTCAGGCATTGGAAATCCTTGCTAAAATAGGCGCTGAGCGTCTAGCTGGTAAAACCTTTGCGAACCTTTCCTCTGGGGAACAGATTATCGTTCTCATGGCCAGAGCTTTGATAAAAAAACCGGAACTTATGATCCTTGATGAAGTTTGCGCTCATCTGGATCTAAAAAACAGAGAGTTTTTTCTTGATATTATTGAAAATTTCGCAAGAGATAAAGCCTCGCCTGTAATTATTTTTGTAACTCAAAGAATAGAGGACATCACAGGCGCATTTGAAAAAGGGCTAGCGTTAAGGAACGGAAGGATTTTAGTTTCAGGAAACAAGAATGTTGTTTTATCTGAAGAAAACCTTAAGAATATCTTTGATTTGGATATATCATTAATAAAAACCGATTCGGGACGTTATTGGCCAATAGTCGGCAAGTAAAAGCACACAAAGGAATTAAAAATACGATGACAACTGAAATAAGCGGCAATACCAATAAAGAAAAATGGGTTTTTAAATACAGAAATACTCTTAAAAATATCTTTTCCTTAAACTTTGCCGGCCGTGATATCTTCGAGTCAGAAGGAGTAGAATTGGGGGTTTTAAAAGAAACTCAAGGTATAGTCAAATCCGTTAGAACCCATTACTCCGAAAAGACAAAATGGGGTTCTGTTGATTCTGAAACAATTCTTCCCTTTGGCTCAGAACCCAAGATAAAAAGGAAATGCGAACAGGCAGCAAACCATTTTAGAATAACTACTGATGTCTCAGTTTTTTCGAAGATAGCCTTGGAATCTGTAAGTGTTGACTCATTAAAAATTAAAGGCGAATGGAAAGAAATAGACACTTATTTTCAAAAAAAGCCTGATAGCCAGGAAATAGTTAAAAAAACAATATCTGTCGAAAAGCTAAACACTGAAGCAATTATTTTTGATTATGTTCCGCTTGTTGTTGTATTTAAGGATGAAAATGGAGTTGAGGTTGAAATCGGCACAGGCTACGATCTTTGGCGCTGGAATAATTCAGATCGTTTTAATGCTAAAAACTTGTTCACAATCAAAAAAGAGAAGAGTTATATCCTTTTGGACAGAAAACCTCTTATTTGGCAGGAAGAGCATGAAATTTCTAAATTTAACTTTCGTTATACATGGTATTTTTCCTGGACAAAATCTGTTCTTGATGAGAAAGGCAAAAAAAGTTCGCCAAGGAAAAAAGTAGAAACTTTGGAGATAGTTAAGAACAAACTTGTTCCGGTGAATAGTGACTTTACTTCTTTATCAAATGTTTCACTGCTGGCAAATTGGCCAGACAACGCATGTGCTTCAAATAAAACGGAACCTTGCTTTATATCAAGGCAAACGGAAAATCTTCTGAAGAATTTTGTTAGATCCACATTAACCAATAATCTCAAAGACAGAGAGAAGAACCTTACTTTTAGGGGCGTAGAACCTCAGATATGTTTCAAAGCAAACCATCTGGAAAGGTCAAAACAAGACGTTTTCATCCATTGGGATTATTTCTACATAATGGCGTTCTACGAGTGGGCAAACAGATTTCTTGCAAACTCCGGCAGGAATTTTCATATATCTATAAAGAAAGACTCTGTTCTGGCAGAGCTGCCATCTGCTAAAGGCCTCGAGATTCTATAGTAAAATTAAAGGCTGTTTGATTTTATTTTGATTCTGCTTTGACAGGAATATGTATATGCCTTTTAAATTTGGATTTATAATGTTCCTTAATTTTGTAAAGTATCATTGGACCAAAAAAGACAGGAATCCCGATGTAGAGAGAAGCCCTTAAATCTGGCATGAAAACCATTGCGCTAAGACAGATGATCTGCATCCATACAGAGCCGAGAGTAAGATAAGGGAAGAATGGCGATTTGAATTTAAGTTCCTTACCCTTGGCTTCAGCTTGTTTTCTGAAGCGGTATTGAGTCCATCCTATTGAGAGCCAGCACATGGCACCGGAAAACCCCGAGAGAGCAAGAAGATACTTATAAACATATTCGCTTTGGTCGAAAGTATAGAATATAACAAAAAGCCAAGTAACTATTATAGAAAAAATTGTGGCTCTGTGAGGAATTTTGTTCGCATTAAGCTTCATAAAATAAGCAGGTGCCATTCTGCCCATAGCCAGAGAGTAAACAGATCTGGCAGCAGCGTAAAGCCCTGAATTGGAAGTAGATATCGCAGCTGTTAGTATTATAAATGAAAATAACCCTCCAAGAGTAGTAAATCCATAAGTGTCAAGGGCATCTGCAAAAACAGAATGCGCAAGACCTGCTCTGTCCCATGGGAATATCATGACAAGCAATAGCATAGGCACAACATAGAGAGCTACTATTCTGATTGTTACATTTCTTATTGCCGAAGGAATGCTATGTTCGGGATCTTCGCTTTCTGCAGCAGCCAGCCCTACAATTTCAGAGCCTTGAAAATTAACCAGGACTATTACCATGGTAAGCAGAATTGCCAGAAAACCTTTTGGGAAGAATCCGCCTGAACTGCTGATGATAGACCAACCGATAAAATGCGGCTGATGTGTCGGAGTGTGCCCTACTAACCCTATGACTATAAGAAAAGCCACTGCTGAGAAACCGACAAGGGCTGCAATTTTCACATAGGCAAGCCAATATTCCAATTCTCCAAAAAGAGAAACATTTATAAGATTTATTACTGTTATTACTGCTCCGAATGATATTGCCCATACTACAGGGCTTATATAAGGGAAAAATGCATTCATGATTATGCCTGCGGCAATCATTTCGGAAGGGACATAGGAGACCCAAGTCATCCAGTAAGACCACCCTACGCCTGTAGCCCATGTATGGGAAAGATACTTTGCCTGATAATTTATAAAAGAAGCATCCTTATTAGCAACAGCAAGCTCCCCAAGGCTGAACATTACGGAAACTACTATGAGCCCTCCGATTAAATAGCTTATGACTGCAGCGGGTCCGGTAAGTTGAAGCACATATCCGCTTCCCAAGAAATAGCAGCTGCCAATTATTCCGCCAAGGGTAATAAGCTGTATATGACGCTTTTTTAGCCCTCTGGCCAATGTATTCTTATGCATAACATTATCTCCAAACAAAAAGTACAGGTATAAGGTTATTAAAACTGAAAATAGGTATCGTTTATCTTTATTTCAACATATCAGCACAGCTGTTTTGCCAGCCAACATTTTTTTACGATACCCGTATAAATGGTTAGTTTAGTATCGCTGTTTTTACAACAACTCGCATTATAACAAAAAAAGATTAAAATCTCTACTTGGAATATTATTTTTATTTTAAAGACGGTATGGGAAGCGTTGAATTAGTTATTATTTGCCTGATGATACTTCTTAATGGTGTTTTTGCGGCTTATGAACTATCGCTGACTTCAATTAGTTCGGGCAGATTGAAACACCTAAGCGAACAAAAGGTAAGAGGGGCGCTATCGGCTTTGAGAATGCGTTCGAGAAGCGAGGCCAGTTTGGCAGTTGTTCAAATAGGTATTACGATTATAGGCGCAATAACTGCAGCAATAGGGGGAGCTGAAGCGACTCAGGATATCGTTCCTTATATTAACAAAACTCTTTCAATGCCTCACTGGCTTACTAAGATTATCGCTATCGGAATTGTCGTTGCACCTTTATCCGCGGTAACTATCATAATCGGCGAACTTGTTCCAAAAACAATAGGGCTTAAACATAACGAAAGGGTTTGTCTGCTTTTTAGTCCGGCTATGGAGATGTTTTCTTCAATTGTTTACCCGCTTGTGTTATTTTTCGAATGGACAACTAAAAAAATAGTCAGGCTTTTTGAAAAAAATATTGACGATTTTTCATCTGTCGACTTAGGAATTGTAGAACTTCGCGCCCAAGCCAGAGCTTTAACGGCTGAAAGAATCATTAACCCATTTCAGGAAAAACTAATCATCGGCGCAAGTAATCTTGCCAAGATTAAACTTTCAGACATTTTAATTCCATCCGAAGAACTGGTGATGCTTTATGCAGACGGTAAACTTTCCGATCATTTTATAACTGCTCATCTTGAGGCTTTTACAAGATTTCCTGTTTCTGAAAAAGCAGGAGACCCTCAATCCATAATAGGGTATGTAAACATTAAAGAACTTATTTTTTTGGCTAAAACTCACCCAGACAACCCGAATGTGAGAGAAATCACAAGGCCGCTTCAATCGTATCTTTCAACAGTAAGTATCGGAGAAGCTTTTACCCTGATGATGAAAGAGCATATTCACTTGGCTATTGTGAAGGATTCTGATGACATAGTACTGGGAATGGTTACGCTTGAAGATATCCTGGAAGAAGTAACTGGAGACATTCAGGATGAGTTCGATAGGCTTCCGAAACATGTGACAAACTCGGGAAAACAATTCCTTGTTGGCGGTGGAGTAAATATGGCTATACTTGCATCTAAAATAAACAAACTGGACTTATTGCGTGATTTGGAAAAATCTGATATGATTTTTAGCGAATGGGTCAAAGTAAATTTCGACAAAAAGAAGATAAATGGCGGAGATGTAGTGCATATTGACGGATTTACAGTATTAATCAGAAAAGTTAGAAGAAATCAGGTACTCGAAGCGCTTTTATCTATAAACTAGCCCTATTTTAGCGAAAACAGAAAATCATGAAGTATGCAAATTTAGATACTTCGTTATTTATAAAACACCCTGAAAATATATCAAATAACTCACTTACCGATGCAGAATTTGCTGAATATAGTTTCGTAAATATCTATTGAAGCATCTTCCCCTGTTATCGCTCCAAGCATATTTGTTATGTTTTTTAGTCCAATGGAAGCCAATTCCCAATTTTCCGAATTAAGGTTATTAACTACATCAGGAATGGCATTCAAAACCTGTTTGATGAAGTCAGCATGCCTTTGTGATACTGCTACTTCATTGTTTTCAAAGTGTCGTTGTCCCCATATTTTTTTTCCTACAACATCAAGAAGTCTGTCAATGCCTAATTCATTTTTAACAGATATGTTTACTGTATCGTATCCTGTTTGCGGGAGTTGGAAATCTTTGCTAATCAGGTCTGTTTTATTCCAGACAGCTATGACGTTATCATATATGGTAATGTATTTTTTCATCTCTGAAATTTCACTATTAATCTCTAGTGATGCGTCAAGAAGCCAAAGAACAACCTGAGATGATTCAAGCGAATCAAGGGTCTTTTGTATCCCCATAGATTCAATAATATCATCTGAATATCTAAGGCCTGCTGTGTCAATGAGTTTAACAGGGATTCCCCTGATGTTTACAAACTCTTCAAGTGTGTCTCTGGTAGTCCCCGGAATATCTGTGGTAATAGCTCTGTCATAGCCAAGAAGCAGATTCATCAGCGATGATTTTCCTGCATTGGGCTTACCTGCAATAACTATTTTTACGCCGTCCCTGATAATTTTGCCTTCATACTTTGTTTCGTATAGCGAGGCTAATTCGTCTTCTGATGTTTTTATTGCCTTCAGATGGTCTTTAATTGGAATAAAATCCAGTTCCTCTTCAGGAAAATCTACCCTTGCTTCACATTCAGCAAGGATGCCCAGAAAAGTCTCTCTAATCGTTTTTATTTTTCTTCCAAGAGTTCCGCTCATTTGTCTTTCAGCCATATGAAGAGCTGTATCATTGTGAGCAGTAATCAAATCGCAGACAGCTTCAGCTTGTGTCAGGTCAATTTTGCCATTAATAAATGCCCTGTAAGTAAATTCACCGGGTTCAGCAGGCCTTGCTCCTGATTCGATAATAGCCTTTAGAATCCTTCTTGAGTTTGTTGCTCCACCGTGTGCATGTATTTCTACGATATCTTCTCCTGTAAAAGTATCGGGGCCTTTCATAAATACGGCAAATGCTGTTTCTCCAGGAGTGTTGGGTGCTGGTAAGATCTTACCCAGCATAAATCGTCTGGAAGTGTCTATTGACAGCAAATTTTTCGCCTTCCAGACAGTATTGCCTATTTGCAGAGCTTTGGTGCCTGAAATTCTTATCAATGCGATTGAACCGCCTATACCCGAACAAATAGCGCTTATTGTGTCATTGTTATTCATATTGTTGACCCGATTATTGAAAAGGCAATGGATTTGTTAAAACTGGTCGGTTTTTATGATTTCTCCGGGAAGCGTTGAGGCATGCGCATGAATTTTCCTGCCCGGGTAGATGGTAGTATTAATACCTGTATGAACCCCTTCCCCGACAATCACTCCAAGCTTTCTTCTTCCGGTATCAACAAGTTCTGAACCTAATATGCTTCTGTGATTTTTACCATCGTGCCTTAAGTTTGCCGTGATTGTTCCTGCGCCGAAATTTGTATTGGCCCCGATAACAGAATCTCCGACATAGCTTAAGTGCCCGATGCTGACCTTGTTCATAATCAGGGAATTTTTAACTTCAACGGCTTGCCCTATATGACAGCTATCTCCAATGTAAGTACTGCCTCTGATATAACAATTTGGGCCTATTTTGCAATTTTTGCCTATAATGGCATTGCCTTCTATGTAAACTCCAGGGAGAAGCACGCTTCCTTCCCCCAAAGCTATATTCCCATCAATTGTGACACCATTTCTCACGGTTCCTGAAATTGAAGATTTAGAGAGCTCCGAAATAACTTCCTCATTAATTTTGATGAAGTCCCATGGATAATTAATGATAATTGAATCGTTATCAACTTGAACTGTTGGAGCAGTTTTCATCAGGTCAATTAGGATGGCGCCACTTTTGTCCAGTATCTTTCCTGTTGGAGCATTAGAGATTTGACTCAATAGTGCTTTAGAAGGCCAAAAATCCGAACGAATTTTTATTTCGTCGTAATTATTTGGCAAATAATGTGTTAGTCTTTTTTTTTGCAGATCGGCAAGAGATGAGCCTGCGACAGGGAATTCACCAATTTTACCGGAATAGTTTTCAAATGGTGCCAAAGTTAGCTTTGCTTCAGATTCTAAAAATGTTATTTTCATTGCAGATATGCTTATTTTAATTTTTTCTCAGCTATGGTTGTCAATCTTTTGAGCCATGAATCAGCCAATTCATAAGACTTCGCTTCAATCATAATCCTCAACAAATTCTCAGTACCTGAATATCTTACAAGCACTCTGCCATTATCGTTGAGATCGGCTTGGCATTTTTTAATTTCATCGTTTAATTCAGGAATATCTTCAAACGGAATCTTTTCTTTGACTTTCAGATTAACTAGTTTTTGGGGAAATTCATCCATGCAATTTGCCAGTTCTGCCAGCGGCTTTTGTTTTTGAAGCATCATTCTTAAAACGTGAAGAGCTGTTATTATGCCATCTCCTGTTGTGACATAATCCATGAATATGATATGTCCGGACTGCTCGCCTCCCACATTGAACTCACCATCTCTCATCTTTTCGATTACATATCTGTCGCCAACTTGGGTTGTCTCTACAGTGATTCCTGCTTTTTGCATTGCATGTTTTAACCCCAAATTGCTCATTACTGTCGTTACTAAAGTATTATGCGCCAGGTGATCTCTTTCCTTATAATCCAAAGCGCACATGGCAAGTATTCTGTCTCCGTTCACTACGGCGCCATTGCTGTCCAGCATGATCACCCTGTCAGCATCTCCATCCAGGCAAATTCCTGCATCCGCTTTGTGCTGCCTTATTAGATTCGAGATATTGTTAGGGTACATGGCTCCGCAATTTTTATTGATATTATACCCATCCGGTTCTGTACCGACTTTGATTACTTCTGCTCCGAGTTCTCTGAATATCCATGGAGCTATGCAGTATCCTGCGCCATTTGCGCAATCGAGTACGACTTTTAGTCCCTTGAGGCTATAGTTTTTGATAGTGCTTTTGGCGAATTCGACATATCTGCCCCTGGCATCTTCAATTCTATAAGCTTTGCCGAGCAGTTTTGTCCCTACATGCTCGCTATTGATTTCTCCGCCGAACATGATTTTTTCTATCTTGAGCTCTTCAGTGTCAGGCAGTTTGAATCCATCAGGCCCGAAAAGTTTTATTCCATTGTCTTCATATGGATTATGAGATGCGGTAATCATGATCCCGCAGGTGGCGTTGAATGATTTTATAAGCCTTGCTATGGCAGGAGTCGGAAGGGGGCCTACGCTCATCACATCCATACCCATGCTCACCAGTCCGCTTTCTATAGCGCTTTCAAGCATATATCCTGATAGTCTGGTGTCCTTGCCAATTACAGCCTTGTAATAACCTTCTCTGTCAGCTCTGAAATATCTGGCTAAGGATTTACCAAGTTGCAGGCCTATTTCGGGAGTTATTGGATATGCGTTCGCTTTGCCTCTGATTCCATCTGTACCGAATAACAGCTTCATCAGTTTGTCCTCCATATAAGAATTTAACTTTCATTCATTCCGAAACCCTTTTCCCAATGGCTGATACTTTTAAGCCGGATGTGACCGAATTCAATCTCAATAAGGTCAAAACGATACCGAACAGACGGGTTTCCTATTTTTTTCAGATAATCATTTGCCGCATTTATAATTCTATCTGCCTGATGCTTCCTGAGCCATGTTTCTTCAGAAGAATTGTCTATATGAAATGAAGAATGGCGGGTTTTTACTTCAACAAAGCATAGAGTTCCTCCATCTCTTGCTACAATGTCAATTTCGCCAGTCCTATTGTCAGATATGAAATTCTTGAAAAGTATGTCAAATCCTTTGGCTTTAAGGAATTTTATTGCAACTTTTTCCCCTTTTTTACCGAGAGCGATATGCGATAATCCGGAAAACATTACTTTGAGTCATCTTTTCTTTTTGAAGATTTTCCACCGGAAGAACGTTGAATAAGCCGTAAAAACAAGGCCAGTACAAGACATACTATTGGGATAATGTGAAGCATAGCAGTATGCCCTTGAAAGAAAAGAGAATTCTGAGAAATGGCATTAACATTAACAGGATTGGCTTTATCTGTAATGTAGTCATTAATAATAGGCCTTGCCAGGCTAATTACCGGAAAGGCCGCCAGCATACCAACGAATATCCATAGCGAATAAATTTTGCCGGATCCAAATGAAGAAATAGCGGTAATAGGGATATGCCCGCAAAGGACCAAACCCAAGCCAACAAAAAGGGCGCCAATCACGATTGGCCAAAATTTATAGTCTGTCGGATGGAGATTGATGATACCGTATTTTGTCAGGAAATAACAAATTGGAACTCCTACAGCTACCGATATAAAGAAAATTATAGCAAAAGAGTTATCTTTGAAGCTAAACTGATCCATAAAAGTTTTTCTATTTGAAAGCCCGCTCTGAATCAATAAAAAACCAAAAAGAAAACCTACCAGAAGAGCTGCAATAAGCTTATATGTGCCAGTTAATTCAAGAGGATGCATAGTTCACCTACCTATTTTTCTTCGATTCTTACAGAAAGCATTGTACCGATAACAACAGCTTCAACGAACATTATTATCAGGAATAATCCTACAATAAGAAAGAGCCCCAAAGCGTCATTCCACATTTTAATGAAAGAGTTGCCGGCGATACTAAGGCCGCACATAACTAAAAATCCACCTAAAAAATTGAGGAAAAGTCCTGTAGTAAGATAATAAGTAGGGCCTTTGGACAAATGGTCTTCAGGGAAAAGCTGAAGTTTAAATTGTTTGGTTATAATTGCCGCGACAAAAGATCCTGCAAGGACTCCAATTAGAAAAAATTCTTCCCAGGAGATGGTTAGAGGATTACCGGAATAAGCGTCCACAAATTTATCGGCTATTTTCGAGTAAGCGCTTATAGCTCCCACGCAGTCATTTAAAATATAAGTTCCTATTATAAAGAGCAACGCCATTAAAACACCTGCAATAAACGGAGATATTTTTCCTGAAGTAAGAAATTTACTCATTTTGGTTCCTTTAAATAGGTTTGTTTGCTATATAATCGAAATCTGGCCTCATTGCTCTGTTTGCATGGCAGAGAGCTAGTCCCAAAGCATCGGTAGCGTCATATCCAAGAGCAGAAATATCTATACCTAGAATTGATGACATAATAACTGCCACCTGTTCTTTTGAGGCTGTCCCTGCTCCACCTGCCGCCATTTTTACTTCTTTAGGAGAATAAGCATACGTAGGTATTTCAAGGTCGGCAAGCGCTGTCATTACTGCCCCTCTGGCATAACCAAGTATCATGGTAGTCCTTACGTTTTTCCCGAAAAAAGCGCCTTCTATAGCAGCTGCATCTATTTTAAAGGTCTTTACAAGTTCCTGAATGCCATTGTAAAGCCTTAAAAGACATTTGCTGTGAGGAAGGTCTTTGTTATTTTTAATTACACCGCAGTCAATAGCTTTGAAAGAATTATCATGAGCATTTAAAATTCCATATCCTGTACATCTTAAAGCAGTATCTACGCCCAGGATATTCATTTGCTGATTTCTTTTATTGTATTAAAAATTATTAATCTATTTGAATCGATTGAAGCATTTCCTCAGGAATGTCAAAATTTGCATGAACTGACTGAACATCGTCAAGTTCTTCAAATTTTTCGACAAGTTTTATGATCCTTGCGGCTTTTTCCTTGTCTGTGATTTGAACATAATTTTCCGGTTTTCTAGTAAGTTCTGCTTCGTCTGAAGTAATTTGAGCGGCCGAAAGAGCCTTTGAAATGCTGTCGAAGGCTTCGACCGGCCCCCATATTTCCGCTATTCCGTCATTTACTTCAATATCCTCTGCGCCTGCGTCAATAACTATATCCATAAGCTTTTCTTCTGAGGCGTTTTCGCCCTTGATCATGAAATGGGATTTGCGCGGAAACATCCATGAAACTGCGCCGCTGCCACCCATATTCCCTCCATTTTTATCGAAAACTGCTCTTACTTCTCCACCTGTACGATTTCTGTTGTCAGACATACATTCTACCAAGATTGCTACGCCGTCAGTTCCATATCCCTCATAAACAATCTCTTCATAGTTGGCTGCGTCATTGCCTTCTCCGGAACCTTTTTTTATAGCTCTTTCGACATTAACTACAGGCATATTGGCGGCTTTTGCCGCAGTGATGGCAGCTCTTAACCTTGCATTAGTTTCCGGATCGCTTCCGCCTGATTTTACTGAAACGATGATTTCTTTTGCTATCCGTGAGAATATTTTGCCTCTTTTTTGATCTGCGGCACCTTTTTGGTGCTTTATATTAGCCCATTTACTATGACCGGACATAGTTCCCCCTTAGATATTGTTTTAAATTTGATATGTTATATGAGCTTAAAAATAGCCAATGAGAAGAGAAAAAACAACATATTTTCAAGCAATACCGGCTATTCGATGGTTTTCCTGTATTTAAATACGCCAATAGCAAGCACTATCACCGTAAAAACAGCAATTATGTATATCCTCATCTGGATATCACAGAAAGTTGCTCCTTTGAGCATAATCCCGCGAATGATGACATTGAAGTGTGTAAGAGGAAGAACATATCCTATGCATTGAGCCCAAAAAGGCATTGCTTTAAAGGGAAACATAAATCCCGACAGCATTATAGACGGCAGGTAAAAAAACACCGCCATCTGAACAGCTTGGAGCTGGTTCCTGGCAATGGTAGAAATAACAATTCCCACGGAAAGACAAGCAAAAATAAAAATGGCACCGGCAAAAAACAGAAGCGCTAAACTCCCATTTACCGGAATATCAAATATCCATTTGCCCATGGCAATAATAAAAACCATTTGGATAAAACCCATTCCGATATATGGAACAACTTTCCCTATCAGAACTTCCAGAGGAGTAACAGGCATACAGAGAAGATTCTCCATAGTGTCCCTCTCGATTTCCTTAGTCATGGAAAGAGACGTAGTTAAAACAAGTGTAAAAGTCAATATTACACCAACAAGCCCGGGAACAGTCGAGAACTGCATTATTTCCTCAGGATTATATTTTACATGGATAAGAAGTTCGACTGGAGGCTGTCCCGGAGCCAGGGCAGCAAGACTTCCTTTAAAATACTCATTTATAAGGTTACTGAAGGACTGTTTTGCAACGGCTATCGCAGTATAAACAGTATCTGGTTCAGTCGCATCTGCTTCAATAAGGATTTTAGGATTTTCCCCTCTGACAAGTTTACGGTTGAAATTTTCTTCTGCGCTTATAATAAATGTAGCTTCATTTTTTCTCATAGCCTGTTCTGAATTTTCCTGGCTTAGCCCAATATTTTTTATGTCAAAATAATCACTGGCAGATAATGAGTGAATAAAACGTGATACAAACGGGCCGGTATAGTTACCGACATTCAAAATCGCAGGCAGGTGCTTGGGGTTGCTATTGATGGCAAAACCGAAAAGAATGAGCTGCACGATAGGAATGCCAAAAAGCATGGCCATAGTAAGCCTGTCCCGCTGAAGTTGCAGGAATTCTTTCAGAACAACAGCATAAGCCCTTTTAAAGGAAAATATCCTCATTGTTTTTTCCTTCTCATCAGGTTTATAAATACATCTTCAATTGAAGTTGCTACGCTGCAAAGTTCGTGATCCTTATCTAATAATTTTTTAACAGCAACTTCAGCAGCAGTCTTATTTTTTGAGCTTACATGTAAAATATTCCCAAAAGCAAGAACCTGTTCGACATCTTCCAATTTTCTCAATTCAACAGCCAAAGAGAGAAGATTTTTGCCTTTGATCACCCATGTGTAAAGTCCTTCATTTGAGATAATTTCATCTATGGTTCCTCTTGTGAGCATGTCTCCATATGCCAAATATGCCAATTTTTGACATCTCTCTGCTTCGTCCATATAGTGTGTAGTCACAAGAGCTGTTATACCTTTTGAGATGGAAAGTCTCTGAACAGTATCCCAGAATTCCCTTCTGGTAAGCGGATCAACGCCGGCGGTTGGTTCATCAAGGAGAAGAAGTACAGGATCATGAATCAGGCAAGCCCCGAGAGCAAGTACCTGCTTCCAACCCCCTGAAAGGCCCTTGGCTACAATATTTGCGAAAGGAGCAAGCTTATGTTCTTCAATTATTCTATCAATTTGCTGTTTACGGTTTTTTACTCCGTATAACCGTGCGGCAAAATCCAAATTCTCCTTTACTGTCAAGTCAGAATAAAGACTGAACTTTTGTGTCATGTATCCGATTTTTTGTTTTATAAGCGTTTGCTCTTTAATTATATCATGTCCCAGGCAGGTTCCTTCTCCTTCATCAGGCACAAGCAGTCCGCAAATCATTCTGAGAAAAGTAGTTTTACCACTTCCGTTAGGCCCAAGGAAACCATAGACCGCTCCTCTTTCGACCTGAAGGGAAATTTTATTTACAGCAACTTTCTTATTAAAACTTTTAGTTACATTGCGAACATCAATGGCATACGTAAATTCATTCATAAGCAAGCTAGAATTCCACACTAACGACTTCGCCGGGATGGATTTTGAGTATATCTGTAGGAGAAAACTGTGCTTCTACGGAATATAAAAGTTTTTCGTTATTTTTAAGCGAATAGATAAGAGGGTCTGTATATTGGATATTCTGTGAAATATAGCTGACTTTGGCATCAATAACCTTACCTTTACCAAAATGGACTTTTACTGTATTGCCTAGCTTAATTTTATCGATTTCAGAACCTTTTACATAAAATACGGCCTTAAGTTTGTCTTTGGGCAAAAGCATGATAACTGGTTTTCCTTCCTGGACAAGTTCTCCTTTCCAATAAAAAATATCGAAAACTACAGCATCGCACGGAGATGTCTGGAGAGTTTCTTGAAGCTGATATTTGGTGTAGGGAATCATGCTTTTGACTGAACGGTCTGCCATTTCAAAGGCGGCAATTTTATCAGGCCTTTCGGGAAGTTTCATGTAAGCAATATGAGATTCAACAGCTTTGGAAAAGGCTGTCAGACCCAATTCACCTTGTTTTGCCAGCCAATGATACTGTTCTGCGGCAGCATTCTTGAGTGCAAGAAATTCGTACATCTTATTTTGAAGTTTTGCAAAAATAATGAATTCTTTTAAAGCGTCTAAAGTCCATTGCCATTGAATAATTTCTTGTGGCCTTGCGCCTTTTTGCATATCGGCAACATAATACTGGAGAGCCTTATCCATGTTTTCATTGGTTCCTAAAAAGGCAGTTTCTTTAACGCTTTCCTGCTCAAAAAGTTTGTCCCCGACTTTAACTTCAAAGCCTTTTTCTGTATACAAATTTTTAATTTTGGCAGAGCATGACGCGGAAATATATACATAGTCTGCGTCTATGTAGCCTGAGGCCAGTTCTTCGTTATTGTTTTTTTCGCATGATGAAAAAAATGTGAGTATAAACAATGAAAATATGAGCAATAATAGTTTATGCATAAAGAATTAAATAAGGCTGGTTTATTTATGAATTCTACAAGCGCTATTCTAACTATTTCTTTCTATTTCTCTATTCTTGAATTAATTAAAAAAATATTTTTTTTGAAATAAGGAAATATGAGTTTATTATATAGATAAAATTGTTATTTGATTTTTACCCTTAACAAACTTTCTAAAAGGAGAAAAATGCACACAGAAGTTCATAAATGGTACAGCCCGAATCTGGGCAAAGATATGGAACTCAAAGTCTATGGCCACTACGGAAAAACTTTCATAGTATTTCCATGTTCCCGCGGCAGGTATTTTGACTTTGAAGGACAGGGAATGATTGGTAAAATAAGCAGTTTTATAGACGGCGGGAAAATAAAACTTTACTCTATTGACAGTGTTGACACTGAATCTTGGTACAATTTTGGCGCAAGCCCTGCCCAGAGAAGTGCAAGAAACGATCAGTATTACAAATATGTGACTGACGAAGTTATTCCTTTTATCAGAAACCATAGCAAGTCTCCTGAAGAAAGGCCAATGGCCACAGGAACAAGCATGGGCGCTTATCATGCTGTGAATTTCTTTCTCAAGCACCCTGAACTTTGCGGCGGCACAATAGCTCTAAGTGGTCTTTATCGCATGGACAGAAATGAATTCAAAATGGGTGCAAATGACATCAAAGATGTTTACTACAACTCACCTATTCATTACCTTCCTAATGTTACTGATGGCAATAAATTGGATTGGTACAGAAAGAGTAATATCGTTATCTGTACAGGGCAAGGCGCTTGGGAAGATGAAGCTGTAGCAGATACAAAAGATATTGATTATACTCTTAGAGATAAAGGAATTCCTGCCTGGGTAGATTATTGGGGTAACGATGTTAACCATGATTGGCCGTGGTGGTTTGTACAGATGAACCATTTCCTTTCAAAACTTTATTAAACTAAAGAATCTAAGACTGAAGCAGAAATGCTTCAGTCTTATTTTTTTAATAACCAACTCTGCTCTATGAATAAGGAATCTGTCAATTTATCAAATATCAGGAATATCGGAATAATCGCACACATTGATGCGGGAAAAACAACCTTATCCGAAAGGTTTCTTTATTATTCAGGGAAAACCCACAAGATAGGTGATATTGATTCCGGAAGCACTGTTATGGATTATCTGGATGAAGAAAGAGCCAGAGGCATTACAATCGTAGCAGCAGCAGCATCATTTGCATGGGCAGACAAACTTTATCACCTTATAGATACTCCAGGGCATATTGATTTTACAGCAGAAGTCGAGCGTTCATTGAGAGTAATAGATGGGGCTGTAGTTGTTTTCAGTGCTGTAGAAGGAGTTGAAGCGCAGAGCGAAAAAGTTTGGAGGCAATCCGATAAATACAAAGTAGCAAAACTTGCCTTCATAAATAAGCTTGATAGAATAGGAGCTTCTTTTGATAGAGTTGTAAAAGAAATTCAATCTAAGTTTACATGTATCAGGGCTATCCCGGTTCAAATGCCAATTGGCATTGAATCATCATTTAATGCAGTTATAGACTTAATTACGATGAAATTTTTATCTTTCAAAGCTGAAGATGGAGCAGAAGTTGAATCTAAAGAGATTCCTCCTGAATTCAAAGTTGAGGCTGAGGAAAGAAGGGGGCAAATGATATCGGCGATCGCTGATATTTCTGATGAAATAGCTGAGTATTATTTGGAAGAAAAACCTATTTCTGAAGAACTGCTTATAAAAGCTATCAGAGAGCTTGTTGTAGGATTAAAAATGTGCCCGATATTTTGTGGGTCTGCGAAAAAGAATATTGGAGTGCAGCCAGTTCTGAATGCAATTGGATTTTATCTTCCCAGCCCTGAAGATTTTCCATTTCAAAAGGCATTGAGTGTAAAAACTGACGAACAGATAGATCTTGATATTCACGAAAATAATTTTTCAGCATTTGTTTTTAAGGTGATAGCAAGTGGAAGCGGGGATTTGCTTTATGTCAGAACATATAGCGGAATGCTTTCATCAGATATGACTGTCCTTAATCCCAGAACAATGGAACGCCTGAAGATCAAAAGAATCCTGAGACTTTATTCAAAAAATGTAGAACCCACAGATAATGTCGGGCCGGGCGATATAGTCGGGCTTGTGGGATTAAAAAACACAACTACTGGCGATACTTTGTGCGCTGTTAATAAACCAATCTCTTTTGAAAGGGTTACTTTTCCCGAACCAGTCATATCAATGGCAATCGAACCGCGCTCATCAAAAGACAAAGACAGGCTAAGTTATGCATTAGAGATGCTTTGCAGGGAAGATCCTACGCTAAGCTTAAATGTCCATGAATCTACAGGACAAGCACTTATTTCAGGAATGGGGGAACTGCACCTCGAGATAAACACAAACAGGCTTAAAAACGAGTTCAATATTGATGTAAGGCATGGTGCTCCGGAAGTAGTTTATAAGGAAACATTGCTAAATGAAGGTATTTTTACAGGCCTTTTCAATAAAGTAATAGCTGACAATGAATACTACGCTGAAGTAAAATTCAGACTTGAACCTGTTCCAAGACTACCAGCAGGTCTTGAGGTAAGCGCAGATACCAAGGTTACGAAAAATCTCCCGCAGACATGGGTCAATGCTGCAGTAGAAGCTCTTAAAAATTCACTTAAAACGGGCGGCAATTGGGGATATTCGCTAATTTATATCAGGGGAATTATTACAGGTATTACCGGAATAAAAGATAAGACAAATGAAGGTTCAATTGCCGGAGCTGTTCTTAATGGAGTTAATGCAGCAGTCAGAACCGGCACCATACTTCTGGAGCCGATTACAAAAGTAGAAATCCTCAGCCCAGAAAACACTATTGGAGAAATAAACGCTTACCTTCAGTCTCGCAGGGCTGTCATATACAAAGTGGAATCTTTGCAGGATATAAAGAAACTTGACTGTGAGGTGCCTTTGTCTGAAATGTTCGGGTTCAGCAAAGCTCTGCCAAAATTATCTGGCGGAAGAGCCTCATTTAGTATGGAGCCATGCGGTTATCAGGAACTGAGCAAAGAAGATATGCAGAGAATCCAAAACTCTTTCTAGTAAACTTTGTTACCGTAAGAGCCAGACATATCAGACATTTGATGGATTCTGCTTTCCTTGTCATCGTGCATGGATTTGATAATATCATTAGGCGTAATCATTCCAATAATCGTATTGCCTTCCCAGATTGGAATGTTTCTTACCTTGCAAAGCGAAAGAATATTGGTAACTTCTTTTATGTCATCATCAGATTTAATAATTAACAACTGACGTGACATCAACTGAGATACTTTTTGGTCTAAAATGTTTTCATAGTTCCAAGCTTGGCGCATAATCATTCGTTCAGAAATGATGCCGACATAGCTCGTCGGATTATCATTGTTTTCCAGAACGATAAGAGCAGAAACTTCACAGTCATGCATTTTTTTTGAAGCAGTTCTGATAGTGTCATCAATATGAATATATTGGAGTACTTTGTTTTTCTTGTCGGCTAAGACTTTAGATACTTTCATAACAGCCTCCACTTATTTGTTGTTGTTTCATATTTTGGAATAGCATTTTAGCTCTGATAATAAAAAAAGCAAATTTCCTGAAGGTTAAAACCTAAGAACATCAATCCGTAAGAAATATCCGAATTGCGGATTTAACTACAATTTATGGTATCCTGTTGAGAAAACGTTATTTCTTTATGGTGTTTGCATTTTATTGAAACATAGGCTGAAATTTATCTTGCAACAGTTTAAAGATGTGCCGAGCTAGCATTTTATGGCCTTGTGTAGTTGGATGGACATAATCCCAGAAGAGATATTCGCTGTGTTCCTTGAGGTTGGGTATTTTTGTATCATACCTGCCCAAACCCGGAATAACATATTTTTTTGAACACTCGAAGCCAAATTTCTCAGGCGAGTTCAAGGCTTCGGAAAAAAGTTTGCAAATATCAAATAGCTCTAAAGTCACACCTTTTTTTTCAAACCCATTGACAAAATTTTGTATTTTCTTATTTGTCGTTAAAAGCGATTTTGAAATAATAGGCATAACCAGTTTCCTGAAAAACACACTAAGCTTATATTTTAGGGGAGCCATAAACATGTTTGGGACGTTGAAGAGAAGGATATTTTCAGCGCCTTGATCAATTGCTTTTTTCACGCATAGTTCAATGTCATTTGCCAGGTTGTAGAGCCTGTTCAAGTGGATAAACGGAAATTTATGAATGTCAAAAAAAAAGCCATAATTGTTTGCGCCGCACCCGATTATTATTAAGTCATCTCCTTTGAAAACAAAGTTTTCCGACTCAATCTGGCTAACTAAACTAGTCGACTCAGGAGAGTATCCATTTACGGAATTTGTTAAAGCGCCGCCTACAGCATAATTTTTTATACAGATTTTTTGAGAATATTTTTCTAAAATGGCATTATCGAGGTAATCGCAATATACAGGCCCATTTGAAAAACGCCCATCAAAATAAGCTTGAGACGGATATTTCCCGTTTGTAAGTTTTTTTAGGTTTCCTGTATCATGGAGGCTGTCGCCAAAAATATATATGATTTCGAGTTTCATCTAATTATTCCACCTGTTTAGTTCTGACAATAATAATACTCTGCTTCAATTCATTGCAACAAACAAACACTAAAATTACTCTTTCCGGCAACAAAATTAACTTCAAGTATTGCGTTTCACCCTTAAATAAGACAATATGATGTACAAGGTTTTAACAAATTAAATGTAAGAGGAATTCATGGATATACTCGAATACTATTATAATGTTTTTCCACAGTTAAATAATGCTTTTGCCATGAGCGATTATGTTATCGCAAATGAAAAAACTCTCATAAAAGAATATAACGCTGATCCTGGTTTTCCTTCTCTCACATTCGACAAAGACCAGCTTTATTACCTAACTGCGCAAAGAGGTTTTCAGGTACATCTTCCTGTAATAAGCTCTCAGGCAATACTTGCCCCTATGGATTATGAGCTTTTCCTTTCACAGGAACAGAAATACCTTTTCAAAAACAAAGACAGCCATAAACATTACTTTTGGAAAATATGGCCGATAATAAACTATATAAAAGATATTTTTCTGAAGAGGAAAATGCCTTTTATGCTCGACTACACAGCTTCTGGCGGGCATATCCTTTTTTATACGCCTCTGTATCAGGAATCTTCGAAAGAACTTGCTAATATAGGCTTTTTGGAGGAAGGCCTGATAAGGATATGCAATGAGGCTAAAGGCGGCATGGATTATAGAAATAAAGAAACTGTTCCACTTGAAACGGCTAAGGTGTTTAGCGGTATTACCCGTCTTGCCGAATACATCGCTTTGCTTACAATCAAGGAATTCAGGGCTAATTTGCGTACAGGTAAACTACCTGTTACTATTTCTGACGCATCATTGAATTGCGTCAATCTGGATAATAGCTGGTGCGAAGGTTCTCCAAGATTCAGAAGTATCAGAAGCCCGTTTAGCTTGCACAAGAAAAATTATGAAAAATTTGGTTATAAAACTTCACAGCCCCTTTGTGACGTTGTGGGTATGGTCTACAATGGAAGCGAAATTACGGGGTATAACGATTTTAATCACGTCATAGACTGTATGTGGGATCTCGGAAAAGCCGCAGATTACGCTAAAGCTTTTACCGGACACATTCCAAACGCCAATAATACCCTTATAGACTTTATTCATGAGTACAAACGCTCTGAACTCTATGAACTTCATCAGGACTTTGACAACACTTACGATAATGAGCCTGGAATGGCTCTCCAATATGCAAAGGAAGTAGAATCCCTCTCAGAGGTTTCAAGATGGATGCTTAACTTTCCTAACCCAATGTGCGTACAGCCAATCAATCTGATAAATTTTGTACGGGAATTTGTATTAATTCATAAATGGAAGCCAAGGCATGTGGCAAATATTCTCAGAGATGTTTATTCAGATTCGACATACAATTGGCATGATGACTACGTCTATGAATATCCTTCAGACGAAAAAGCAAACTTCTGGGCAAGGACTTATTCCGCACTTGCTTATATAGAAGCCGGCTGGATGAGAATATAATTTTTAAAGTAGAATAAAAAATGGGGCGCTGTAAAACAGAGCCCCATTTTCTTTTGTCAGTTAGTTGATGTTTATTCCTGTTCGTACCAGTTAATAAAATCCAAATCAGATATCATACGGATATCAACCCTGCCTTGTTTTAGGGCATGATAACTGCATGTATGACACAGGTAAGATTCAGTATCAGGGTAACATTTTCTGTAGAATGGAATTTCCACTTGGTTACAATTGCATTCTGCACAAGTCCAAGTTTTCATATTTTATATACTCCTAGTGTTGATGATTAAAATTATTGCTAGTCTAACTAGTTTATCTGAAGAGAGCCTGTTTTCCAATAGGCAATCGCTGCAAAAGTTCTAACCCAGAAGTTTGCTTTTTCACCTGCCGGAGATGAATAAACAAAGTCTTGAACCCAACAGAAAGATTTATCAAGGTAAATATCTCTCATAATGTTAGCCACGTGCTTTGGCTTCCATTTTGCATAAATTACAAAATCGTAAATAAATCCCATCATATTTATCGGCTGAAGTACTCTTGGATCAGGGTTGTAAAGAATATCTTTCGACCAATCAGGAATGTTTTCGACACGTTTGGCTAATTCCAAGGCATTCCCCAAGGGTAAATCTTCTGTAGAATCAAATTCACTGTGAAATTTATACAATGACGATTTTTTATATGTTTCAATAAGATCGACAAGTGAATTGTCAGCAAGAGGTATTTTCCCGTCAAAGTTTTGAGACCACTCGCTGGCCTTCTGAAGATCCCACATGCATTCTATTACATTATCAACATCTGCTTCATGGTGAAATTCCTTTCCGTCGAAAACGCCGCCTATCACATCCACAAGCGGCGGTTCATCGTATCTATTGTATTTTTCAATGTTTTTTTTGTGAAGGCTGAATGGGCTTCTGATTGATCTGGCATGAGGAGCTCCTTCACACCAACTATTGTCTATATTGATACAATATTCTGCAGAGTCGGAAACAGTTACAGGAAGTTTCCCTTCGCTCTCATTATTTTTAAACGCTTCCATTGTCTTTAAAGCTACATATTCAGCTAACCTTGTTATTCCACTGAAAGTAAGCATGGCCTTGTCTGTAACACCATGTATTATTCCTGATTCGAACATATCTTCCTCGACGCATCCTATTGACTGAAGCGCTTTTCCTGCTTCTTGTTCGACGTCTACATTAAAGAGTATGTGCCCTCCAGAAGGAGTGAAATCAAGTAAAAACGGCACTTTTGCATCAACGAATATTTTCTTTATAAAATCAATTACAGGAACGGTTTGTTTAAAATATCCCCGTTGGGTTTCCTTATCAGCATATAATTTGTACTGATCACCCGATAAAAATATCTCAAAATCCATAGGGCATAAAACTATCTTGTTTTCATCTCCGATAATTGGCAGATGTACTTGAAAAGCCCTGTTAAGAGTGAGGTAATCAAGATTTTCCTTAGATGTTATCATCTTTGGGAAATCTTTGCAGTAACCTTCTTCAATAAGCTCTTTTTCAATAGTTATTGCGCAACCGCTATTGGCAAAGCAATTTTTGAGTTGATTTTGAACTGTCTTGTAATATTTGCGAGGCTGCATGTTTCTCCTTAATATACGAGGTCAAAATTTTTCATTTTCCATACAATAACTCATTTTTATATCTTATCGAATTATATCCGATACATTTAAGGAATAAGTTTTCAATAAAATGCGTATTTTAAAAACACTGTCTTCTGCGATTGACTTTTCTAGAATCCTAAAATAAAATTTAAAAGCGATTTTAGTACCTATATAATTATAAAAATGTAAAAGGACGAAAAAAACAGCTATGAAAAATGTAGTCTATCTATCCCCCAATTTCCCAACCAACTTTAAGACCTTTTCTACGGCTCTGAAAAATGCCGGAGCTAGAGTTCTGGGCCTTGCCGATGACCCTTATTCCAGACTTCATGCAGATTTGAAAGAAGCGCTTACAGAATATTATAAAGTCGAAAATATGCACAACTACGACGAGCTCCTAAGAGGTGTTGCATATTTCACTCATAAATACGGCAAAATAGACTGGCTTGACTCTCATAGTGAATATTGGTTGGAAACTGAGGCAAAACTCAGAGACGATTTCAATATCCCAGGCCTTAGAGAAAAGGATATGAAGTACATCAAAGCTAAATCTGAAATGAAAAAGATTTATCAGAAACTTGGACTCAGAGTTGCCAAAGGCAAAGTGGTAAGTTCCTTGGAAGAAGCAAAGGCATGGATTGATGAGATAGGATTTCCTGTTATTGCCAAGCCTGATATTGGAGTAGGAGCCTCTGCTACTTACAAAATTAATAACATGCAAGAGCTGAAAACTGCTTATGAAACAATTGCTCATGTTCCTTATATAATTGAAGAGTACATTACAGGTGCGATTCACTCTTTTGATGGCCTGGCAGACGGAAAATCAGAACCAATTTTCTTCACTTCGCATATTTTCAGCACACCGGTAATGGATGTCGTTAATCAGGACGATCACATTTATTATTATTCACGCAGAGAAATTCCGGCAGAACTCGAAGATGCAGGCAGAAAGTGCCTCAAAGGATTCAATGTAAAAAACCGTTTCTTCCATCTTGAGTTTTTCTTTACTCCGAAAGGCGAATTTGTCCCATTGGAAGTAAATATCAGGCCTCCGGGTGGATTAACTACCGATATGTTCAACTATGCCTGCGATATAGATATTTTCAAAGCATGGGCCGACCTTGTAGTAAATGGAAACAACAAACTTGACTATTCAAGAAAATATTTCTGTGCCTATATAGGCAGAAAAAATAATAAGGCTTACAAATATTCTCATTCTGAAATATTAAAAACTTATGCTGCTAATATGGTAATTCATCAGGAAATACCTCTTGTTTACAGAGGTGCTCTGGGAGATTTCTGTTATATAGTCAGAGATGAAAATCTCGATAAAATTACAGAAATAGCTGGCTATATCCAGCAATCTGCCAATTAGAATTTTTATCAAAAGGCCCGGATGGTTAGTATGCCATTTGGGCCTTTTTTTTGTAGTTTTTAGTATGTACTTGAAAGCCTTAGTATTATAGATGCAGTGCTAGTTGTTAGTTTCTTCCTGTCAGGTGTTAAGAGAGCTTACAAGAATTTCATTAATTCCTCTGTGAAATACGCCGCCTGTCCATTCTTTTTCGGTGTTTGAATAGATTTCTATAAAACCGTTAGAAGAAAAAGAGTGTTTGATATTTTCATATTCAGCTTTAAGAATCCCGGCTAACACAAGGCATCCACCGGGATTTACCCATGACATAAGCCTTTCTTTGTTTGCAAGAAGTACTCCTGATATGATGTTAGCCATAACTACATCAAACTTTATACCAGGTTCATAAAGTGCGATGTCCGATTCCTTGAGAGCTATCTTTTGTTTTACTCGGTTTCTTTTAAGATTATCTTGTGTTGATTCGACTGATTCTTTGTCATAATCGAAAGCATAGATAGGAGCAAAACCGAACATTGCCGCGGCAATAGTTAAGATTCCCGAACCGCATCCGGCATCCAAAAAACTTTTATATCCGAGATCAGATAACTTTTCGATTGTTTTAAGGCAAAATTGAGTTGTTTCATGGCTTCCTGTTCCGAAACTCATTCCAGGGTCGATTTCTATGACTTTTTCATTTCCTTTCTTCGTATAATCAAGCCAGCTTGCCTTGATAACCACATTGTCTGTAATGTGCTGTATTTTGAAATGTTTTTTCCAAACTTCAGTCCAGTCTTCGTTTTTAATTGAAAAAAATGAAGGCTCTGTGCATTCAATGCCCAGTTCCCGCCACTGTGCAATATTCTCCTGAAGTGTAGAAAATAGTGTCTTGCCTTCTTCTTCCGTTTCGTAATAAGCTCTGTATGATGTAATCTTTGTTTCGTGGTTATCGTTAATACAATTTTGATAAGGTAATGCTTCGAAGAGTTCCCCTAGCATTCCCGAAAATTCCATGGGACTCGTAAATTCGCAATATGTTAAAGTATCTTTCATTTGTTGTTTGAGAATTTTTATTTTATTAAGAGATTTGTTATTGGCGAACAATGTATTATTTCGATTTGAATTTGGCAATAAGCTGAGGTTCGATTGTAGCATAAAAGGCACATGCCATGATTATGACGCCTCCTATGAGCATTTTGATAGTTGGCTTTTCTCCCAAAAGCAGAATTGCAAGGATTACGCCGTATATGGGTTCAAGAGTCAGGATAATATTAGCTTTAGTTACGGATACTTTTTTAAAAGTGCTGATAAATAATGTATTTGCAACTCCGGTAAAGATAATGCCAAGGATGATTATGAGGATGACATTTTTTGCACCAAGAGCTGGCTGTTCGACAATGAAGAAAGGAAAACCGATAATAGTAACTGTTAAATATTGAAAGAATGCAAGTTTAACACTCGAATATCTGGCAATAAGATCTTTGGTTATTACGCTAAAGAAAGATGTGCTTAAAGCTGCTCCTAGTCCGAGTATTACTCCCAAAGTAATAGAATCTGACAGACTAAAGTCCGGAACGACAAAAGCTACGCCAATAAAAGCAATAAATGCCAATAGAATATCAGTCTTCCGGATTTTAAGATGAAAGTAGAGAGGCTCTATAAATGTTGTAAATATTGTCAAAGTGGCATAAGTAATCAATCCCACAGAGACAGTAGAAACTTTTATCGACTGAAAAAAGAAAAACCAGCTTATTCCTATGATCACGCCAGTCAGAATGACGGTTAAGAAATCTTTCTTAGATTTGAACCAGAATGTCTCTTTCATCATCTTCATACAAACGAAGAGAAACATGATGGCAAAAAAACATCGCCCGAATGTGATCATTGTTGATGATAATGTAACGAACTTTCCGAAAAGTCCGGTTATGCCAAACATGAAAACGGCCAGGTGAAGCCTAAACATATCTTGGCCTCTTTAGAAGTTTACTCAAAAGGGGGTTAATCATGCAATTTATATCTCCTGCTCCGAGAAGCATAAGCAGCGTTTTTTCGTTTTTTATTGATGCTGCAATTATCTCTGCTGATCCTGTCCAGTTTGAGTTTATATTTGAGCTTTTATCTGCTCCGATCGCTTCTGAAAGTTCGATATCAAGCCTTTTTCCGATATTTTCCCAAGCGCCATATACAGGAAGAACAAAGACATAGTCAGCTTTTTTGAGTTTGCATATGAATTCGTTGAAACAGTATTGAAGCCGTTTTTCTCTATGCGGTTGGAATACAATGACGATTTTATACTCGGGGTATTTTTGCCGTGCCGATGAAAGGACGGCCTCAATTTCTGTAGGATGATGCGCATAGTCTTCGATGACTGTAAGAGTCTTGGATTTATAAACTTCTGTCATTCTTCTTTCAACGCCTGGGAAATCATTTAGCGAAGAGACGGCAAACTCAGGATTTATACCGAAGAATTCAGCAACAGCTACCACAGTTATAATGTTATTCTTTTCTAGAGAAGACAGATTCGTAGGCATCTTTGTAGCGTCACTCTTTTTCAAGAAATTAATGCCCTTAGCCTGTAAGTCTTCCAGAAAGCCATGCGGAAAATTATCCGAACCATTAAGAAAAAACTCAGAGGATAATGCATATTGGTTGAATCCGCCCAAAAGTTTATCTAAGCCGCCTACATTCCATGCATGGTCATTGTCGAGGTTTAATGCAATCCCGATAGTCGGGGTTAATTCATTAATAGATAAATCGCTTTCATCTGCCTCGGTAATAAGCAATTTGCCATTACCCATTGACGCATTTTTGGGCCATCCGTTTGGAAACCCTCCAATGTAAAATCCGGGATTTAACCCTGCTTTTATAAAAACATGGCTTAGCATCGAAGTGACAGTTGTTTTGCCATGCGAGCCAGCTACGGAGATCACTGTTTCAAAGGATCTAGATAAAAGTCCAAGAAAAGCACCTCGTCTGAAACACTCAATATTGTCATCTGTTGCCTTGGATAGTTCAGGGTTGTCAGCTTTTATGGCTGAAGAGTAAACAACGATATACTCTTTGTGCTTGTCAGGCAGATGAGCTGTTTGATGTTCGCCAACAAATAACTTGATTCCTAGAGATTTTAAAACTGATGTATTTCTTCCATTAGCTATATCAGAACCTGTAACGATAGCCCCTTGCTCATTAGCCATCAGCGCAAGGCCAAGCATACCGATTCCACCACATCCTATGAAATGTATGTGTCTGCCATTTAAATTGGGTATATTCAAGAGGCCACCTTTGTCATTTAAAACAATATTTGATTACTCTTTTTCGCTTCCCTCGAAAATAAGTTCATCGTTAATATATAACCAGGCTGTTGGCCCTTTTTCCCAAAAGATAGTTTTTTCATCTGCGGTGAATCTTGCTCCGTCCGCCGAGAGCGCATGGGGGAGTGTAAGTCGTTTGCCATCCTGTTGAATGATTGTGACGCTATCTTCATTGATGTGGTATATGGCTGCAAGTTTATTGCCATTTTCGGAGTAATAAATGACTTTAACATCTTCCTTTTTATTTTCAAAAGCTCCTTTCTCTATTCTTTCCGAATCGTTAACGACAGAAGATTGTGTTGAGGTTATCGTTGCACTTTCTGTGGCATTATTGCTCAGAGGAATGAGTGTTAATGCCAAAGTTGTCAGAATCAGAACATAAAACTTTATAGACATATTAAAATCCTTATAAAAAAGTAGTTTCCTTTGAGGCTACATTAATATCTTATGTATATGTGTAATATTTTCCATCATCACAATTGAATTAGTTTTCCTAGGAGTCTATTCTTTCTGTTCGCTTGTTAAAAAATAGTTAGATAAGATGAATATGGACTCGATTTCATTAGATACATTGTACTCTGAATTTACCAGAGAAGCCATTAAACAGGCAGAATTGGCCATTGAAGAAAACTCGGTTGTATTTTGCATTTCTTCTGAGGGAGATGCCGTCTATATATACAAATCTTCCAAGGCAAACATTCTTAACTCTTTTGATATTAAAACTATAAAATCTAAACTTGCCAGACAGAATTCTGAGGTTTCAACGGAAGAACTTGCGTGCTTGATTCATTATCTCAAATATCAAAAATTAGAAGAACATAAAACCGAGAAACCAAAACTTAAGAGCACTGCAGTGGCTTCAATGGAAAAAGATATGTCAAAGAATACAAAATCTCTTTCAAAAAAAGATGCATCAAACTTAGGCCAACCTGCTCAGCTATTTTTATATTCGAACAATGGTTTTCCAAATGCATCGAGTGTATGGGAAAAGTGGAATATCAATGTAAAAATCTTTTTTAAAAAAAGAGAATATGTGGGTAACACAAACAAGCTTCGTCAAATAAGATTTGAACCTGATGGCGTTATGCCTGATCTTTCTGTTCAGAATTTTGATTCACAGTCCAGGCAGATAATTAGGTTTATTACCCAATATGCTGAACCTGATGGCAATGGGTTTTCTTTCAAATCGGATTTAGCGGCTGAATTCTTCCACTGCCTTGTAGGGTTTAAAAATTTGTCATATGGGGAACAGAAAATATTTATTCACAATGAAAAAGCGAAAATCACGGCTGTGCCTCGCAAAGAGTTTCCCGGTTTTTATAAAGCTGCCCTTATTATTGGGACGAGAATTCTTTCGCTTTCAAAGCCTTTGATAGTAATAGGGAAATCTGGATTATGGCTTGGAGAAAAAGGTGAATATTGGTGGGTTGACGCGCTATGCGATTTGATTTGGCTAAGGGCATTCATTTTATCAGAAAAACATACTTTGGAATCGATTAAAAACCATATTGACATATCTCTAGACGCAAAGGAGTTATTTAAAAAAGAAAGTGAACACAAATGCGAAGTGCAATATAATCTGGATTATTTCTCGGGGGCAAAGAGAGGCCTTATAATCGTTTTGTCATTTAAATACGGAGAGTATGTTTTTGGTGAATCAGATACAAAGATTGAAGCCGTTGAAAATTCTTATATAAAAAGAAATAAGGAACTTGAGCAAAACTCAATAAACAGGCTTCTTTCTTATGGTTTCGTGAGGGTAAAAAATGAGAGTGGAAAGGCCTATTACTGTTTATCAGACAGTGAGGGAATAGGCCTTTTTTCTGAACATAATATTATTTCCTTATTTGCCTTAAAAGGAGGCAAGGTGTTTCTGACACCTTCAGCTTCAAAACTTATAAGTTCAGATTTTAATGAAATTGAAATTTCCATAACTCCGCATCTTTGGGAAAAAGACGTTGTCAAAGGTAAAGTAAAGCTATTTTCCAATTCTTATCTTTTTAAATGGAAAGAACTTGTGAAGTCAGCCAGAGAAAACAGAATTTTTATCATCAAAGAAGGAAGAATTTTTAAGCTTGTCCAGAAGCTAGGGAAATTCCTGCGTAACGTCGATGAGATTGTCTCAATAAGCGGAAATGAGCTTAGCATTGCCACAAACAGCGTTATATACTGGGTTAATTCAGCCAAAGAAATCCAAACTGCCGTACCGGAAGAATGGCGCAAACTTTCAGAATCCATCTTATCTGTTCCTTCAGTGAAAAAAGAGGAATTAAATCTGGCTGAGTTCAATGGTACGCTCAGAGATTATCAGATTGATGCGGTGAAATGGATGAGAAGAATGATTTCCAATAACTGCAATACGATTCTTGCAGACGAGATGGGACTTGGCAAGACAGTCCAAACCCTTGCTCTAATTCAGACTATTAAACATGAAAATCCTGTGTTGGCTCCCGTTCTTATTGTTTGCCCTACAAGTCTTGTCCATAACTGGGAGGCTGAAGCAAAGAAGTTTACTCCATTATTAAAAGTACTTTTGATGCGTGGAGATGCCAGAGAACGACTAATTAATGAAATTTCTAACTACACCATAATTATTACTTCTTACGCTGTTATAAAAAGGGATATTGAATTATATGAAGATATTGAGTTTGAACTTTTAGTCCTTGACGAGGCCCAACACATCAAGAATTCAGATACTCTCAATGCAAGGGTCTGCAAACAGATCAACGCCAAACATAAACTGGTTCTGACCGGAACACCTCTGGAAAACAGTCCTGAAGATATCTGGTCTATTTTCGACTTTTTAGCATCTGGTACTCTAGGGACAAAAGAGGTTTTCAGAAAACACTATTTCAAGATAGAAAACGACAAGGAAAAACAAAGCGAACTTTCTGCAAGGATCCATCCATTTATCCTTAGAAGAAAGAAGGATGACGTAGAACAACTCCCTGAAAAAACTGAGCAAATCCTTTACTGTGAAATGAGTGAGGGACAAAGAAAAGTGTACGATGATATCCTCTATAAAGGGAGACTGGAATGTGATAGTTTTCTGCAGGGGAAGTCCACTCGCTTTAATGTCCTGAGTTCTCTTCTCAGGCTTAGGCAGCTTTGCTGTCATCCGAAACTTCTGCCTGATTTTAGCAAACAGCAAAGCATTGAATCAGCAAAAACCGAACTTCTGCAAGAGCTTATCTGGCAGATTATGGATAGTGAACATCGAACACTTATATTCAGTCAGTTCACTTCGCTCTTAAGTATCATAAAGAATTGGTGCATTGAACAGAAAATAGCTTTTGAGTATTTGGACGGGAATACAAAAGACAGAATAGAACGGGTCAATCACTTCAATAAAAATAAAAACATTGAATTGTTTCTCTTGAGCCTAAAAGCAGGAGGCGTAGGGCTTAATCTCACGGGGGCCGATACTGTTATCATTTATGATCCATGGTGGAATCCTTCGGCAGAAGCTCAGGCAACCGACAGAACACATAGAATAGGCCAGAAATACCCCATCACTACCATTAAACTCGTAGTTAAAGATTCCATAGAGGAAAAAATCCTGGAACTTCAAAAAAGAAAACAAAACCTTTTTAATGGTATTGTGGAGAGCTCATCCTCTTTCAACAGGCTTACCAATAAAGATATAGAATTCCTGCTTAACTAGTTTACTACTTATCTTTTCTATAGAATATATCATTAATATGAAGGAAAAAAGCCATACAATTCTTTTCTGACAGGGGCCTTTTTTTATTTGGTTTTAATTTTTTTCGAGATACTACACTATAATGTTATTTATAATGGAAAATAAAGAGGGCATTGAAATGATAATGAAAGCAGTGTTTCCTGGAAAGTACATTCAGGGAGAAGGCGTTCTATGTGATCTGCCTTTGTTAGTAAAGTCATTTGGCAAAAAAGGGTTGATATTGGCTTCCAGAACATCAAAAGAAAAAATACTTGCCAAGCAATATAAACATATTAACAGTGATTCTTTAGTCATCGAACTGTTCCATGGAGAATGTTGCGAAAAGGAATTAACTTTAATTGCCTCAATAATTAAGAAGGAACATATAGATGTGATTATTGGAATGGGTGGAGGAAAGGCTATCGATACGGCGAAAATTGCTGCTGATAGGGCAAATCTTCCTGTAATAATAATTCCAACAATTGCTTCTACCGATGCGCCTTGTAGCGGATGTGCCATACTATATTCCGAAAAAGGAGTTTTTGAGTCAGTTCAATACCAAAAAATGAATCCTGCGGTTGTCCTCGTAGATATGAAGATTATTTCTCAGGCTCCAACTCGGTTTTTGGTTTCTGGTATGGGCGATGCGCTTTCGACATGGTTTGAAGCCCGATCATGTGACCGTACGCAATCACCTAATGAATGCGGAGGAAGAAGTACTATGACAGGACTTTGTCTTGCCAAACTCTGTTACGACACGCTTATTAATTACGGGATAGCAGCAAAAATAGCTTCCGACAAACAAATTATTACTCCTGCTTTGGAGCATATAGTTGAAGCCAATATCCTTTTGAGCGGAATTGGATTTGAAAGTTCAGGATTGGCAGCCGCGCATTCGATTCACAACGGTTTTACTGTATTGAACGAGACACATTCATTCTATCATGGAGAAAAAGTTGCTTTTGGTGTTCTGGCAGGATTGCAACTTACAGATACGACACCTTTGGAATCGCAAAATGTGTATGCTTTTTGTGAAGAAATAGGATTGCCAACTACGCTTGCCGATCTTGGAGTAAAGAGCAATGACAGAACTGGATTAATGAAAGTCGCAGAAAAAGCATGTGCTCCATGTGAAGGAATACATCACGAGGCAGTAGAAATCACGCCAGAGAAAGTATTCAATGCTATCATGGCGGCGGATGCGATGGGAGAAACTAGAAAATCATCAAAAAATAACAAATAAAAAATAAAATCAGCTTATGGAAATAGCTCTAATATCGATTTTTGTTATAGGTTACTGTGCAATAGCTTTTGAACATATTGTCAAAATAAATAAATCGGCTTCAGCATTGATTACAGGTGTTTTATGCTGGACAGTGTATATAGTCACTTCTCACGACAAGGCGGCGGTTGCTAGTCAATTGGACTATCACATGGGCAGTTTGTCAGGCATTTTGTTCTTTCTGCTATGCGCAATGACAATTGTAGAATTGATAGATGCCCATGACGGCTTTGAGTTTGTCGTAAAATACATCAAAGAAACTGATAAACGTAAGTTAATATGGGTTATATCTTTTTTGGCATTTTTTATGTCTGCTATTTTGGATAATCTTACTACTACTATTGTTATTATCTCATTCTTAAGGAAACTTGTATCTAATTACAAAGACAGGCTTTTTTTTGCGGGTGTAGTTGTTATCGCTGCAAATGCCGGAGGAGCATGGTCTCCAATAGGAGATGTCACTACGACAATGCTCTGGATCTCCAATAATATTACTTCCATGAGAATCATAACTTCAGTACTTTTGCCTTCAATCGTAAGCTTATTAGTACCGCTTATATGTATCACATTCTTTGTTAAAGGGAAAATCGAAAATAATGTTTCCGAAGAAACAGCCCCTCCTAAAAAACTGACTCTTTCTCAAAAACACCAGAGGATAGTTTTTTTTTCAGGTATATGTATTCTTTTTCTGATACCTGTTTTTAAAACATTGACCCATTTGCCTCCCTATATGGGAGCATTGATAGGGCTTGGTTTAATTTGGGTTATTACGGAGTTCATACATGACGATAAGGATGAAAAGATCAAGAAAAAGCTCTCCATAGGCCGAGCCTTAAGAAAAATTGACACGCAGTCTATTTTGTTTTTTCTTGGGATACTAATAAGTGTAGCAGGGCTTGAATCTTCGGGTATTCTCTCATCGTTGGCGTCATGGCTGACAAAAACAGTGCATAGCGAAAATATCATAGTTATTTCGATAGGTATTCTGTCATCTATAGTTGATAACGTCCCTCTTGTGGCTGCAGTTCAGGGCATGTACAGCTTAACCGATTACCCGACTAACCATTCTTTCTGGCTTTTCCTTGCATACTGCGCAGGCAACGGAGGAAGTATACTGATTATTGGTTCTGCTGCAGGAGTTGCAGCTATGGGTTTGGAGAAGATTAATTTTTTCTGGTATCTGAAGAGGATAAGCCTATTGGCTTTACTTGGTTATTTTTCAGGCGCTTTGACTTTTATTTTACAGCAGTACCTCTACCAATAAAGACTTTCCTATAATGATATTTTATGATGTGCATACTCATAATAGAGTTTACAAAGAAGAAAATATCATATCGATAATTTCTGGTTCCTATTCCGATGATGGCATGTTTTATAGTGTCGGAATTCATCCATGGTACATAAACCATGATTACTCTGAAAAACTTGCATGTTTAAGTGAGATAGCAAATAAGCCAAACGTCATCGCTATAGGAGAGATTGGGCTTGACAAGTCTTGCCGCACTGATTATGAACTGCAGAAGACTGTCTATAAAGAACAATTATCAATAGCAAAGAATTCCAACAAACCTGCAATAATTCACTGTGTAAAATCATTTGAAGATATCTTTTCCTTATCCAAAGGCATACCTGTTCCATTGATAATGCATGGGTATTGTAAGGGGATTGAGCTTGCTCATCAATTAACTGATAAAGGCTATTATCTCTCATTTGGAAAATCTCTTTTTGACAATGATTCAAAATCCATTAGGGCTTTTGAAGAAATACCAATGTCAAATATATTTTTGGAGACAGATGAATCTGATTTTCGCATCAGTGATATTTATAAAAGAGCTGCAGTAATCAAAGGCATGGAAACAGAAGCTCTTGCCGAACAGATCAAAGATAATTTTAAAAAGGTATTTAAAACAAATGGGTTTAAGTAATTCAGGAGATCATTGGAATATCAGGACCGAGTATTTGCTCGGAAAAGAAGCTTTGGATAAATTGGCAGTTGCCAGCATTCTAATTGTTGGTGTCGGAGGTGTCGGAGCATTTGCAGCTGAATATTTGTGCAGGGCGGGAATAGGCAAGATTACAATAGTGGACTGTGATGTAATTGACGAAACAAACATAAACAGGCAGCTGATTGCTCTTCGCCCTGATATAGGCAAAAGTAAAATTCAGCTTATGGCAGAGAGATTGAAGAACATTAATCCGAATGTTTGCGTTGTTTCTATTCAAGCGTATCTGAAAGATGAAAAAACTCCTGAAATACTTAATTCTGACCATTTTGACATTGTTATAGATGCAATAGATACATTGTCCCCCAAAGTCCATCTTATTTTAAAATGCCTTGAATTGAAAATAAAAATAGTCAGCTCAATGGGGTCAGGCGGAAAGATGGATCCCTCGCAGGTACAGGTAGCCGACATATCCAAAACTTATAACTGTATGCTTGCCAGAGCAGTTAGAAAGAAACTAAAAAAACACAAAGTATATAAAGGATTCAAGGCAATATTTTCCCCCGAGGATGTCAAAGGCAAAGTTATAGAACTCGAAGACGATCCTGACACAGTGACGAACAAGAAATCGGTAGTAGGCACCATATCCTACATGCCTTCAATTTTTGCCTGTCACTGTGCGGCAGTTGCAATAAACGAACTTCTGAAAAAAGATTAGTTGCTCGAATTTACTTTGCCAGATGTTCATGATTGTGGTCGTATTTTGTCCTGTCATGGACATTCCAGGTCAGGCCAAGAAACAGGATCGAAAGCAGTGCAGCAGCAGCGATCATGATAAATCCACCATTCCAGCCAGTGTGCTGAACAACCATTCCCAGAGCAGCTTCAGCACCCATTGTCCCAAGGAAATATCCAAAAAGGCCAGTGAATCCTGCTGAGGTACCGGCTGCTTTTTTAGGCACAAGGTCAAGTGCGCTCACTCCGATAAGCATTACAGGTCCATATATCAGAAACCCTATAATTCCAAGAAAAGTTATATCCATAAATGGATGGCCCGGAGGATTAAACCAGTAAAGGAGAGTGAAGATGAAAACGCCTATCATGCAGAAAATTCCCATGGGGGCACGTCTGCCGGCAAATATCTTATCTGATAACCAGCCTACAAGAATTGTTCCGGGAATTGCAGCGAATTCAAATATGGCAAATGCCCATCTGGCGTTTCCTGCAGAAAATCCTTTTACTTGTTCAAGATATGTCGGTGCCCAATTTAATATGCCGTAGCGAACAAGATACACGAAAGCGTTTGCTATGGCTATAAACCATACAAATTTATTGTTTAAGACATGCTTAAAGAATATTTCTTTTCCTGTTAGTTCTACTTCTCTGTCATGGATGCCCTTTTCAATATGAGAATCAGGATAGTCATTTTTATATTGTTCAATTGGCGGCAATCCAACAGATTGAGGGGTGTCTTTTCCAAAAATTAAGACTCCAATGCCGATTATAATAGAAATAATGGCAGGCGCATAAAAAATCCCGACATAACTGTAACTAAATACAATCAATCCTAAGCTTACGATCGGCCCCAGCATTCCTGCTCCTATATTGTGAGCTGTGTTCCAGATTGACATTTTAGTCCCTCTTTCTCCGTCAGAAAACCAGTGGGTCATTAATCTTCCGCATGGAGGCCACCCCATTCCCTGTGCCCAACCGTTAATGAGCATCAGAGCCATCATAATCCAGAAGATAAATACGTTAGCAAAAATAATATTTGTCACTGCAGACAGAATAAGGCCTGTTGCCAAAAAAATTCGAGGATTGCTTCTATCGGAGATATTTCCCATTAGAAATTTGCTTAGGCCGTAAGTTATAGCTAATCCAGCTCCTAAAAAACCTAAATCCTGTATAGCAAAAGTTTGGGCTACGCCTGTAACCTGATTAGCTGTATCTTTTCCTGTAATCCCCATTAAAGAGGGTTTGGCCAAGGCAAGTGTGCTTCTGACAAAGTAATATGACAGATAACCTATATATGCTACAAGAAATATTTGCAACCTATACCTCTTGTAAGTTCTGTCTATTTGGTTAGCTGGCAAAGCAGGAGCAAATGGCGGCGGGGCATAGAGTTTTTTGATAAGACTGAACATTAATATTCTCCCTGAATAGTGTTAAATAGAAAACCAACTCCAATTATAACGACCTAATAAGGAAATAGCTTTTGAATCTATTATACAGAAATAAAAATTTTGATTTAATTCTTGTTTTTATTGTGATGAGCTCCTTTGCCTATAAATGAAAGAACGCCATTTATGAAAGTAAGGGGATGAATAGGACATCCTGGGATGAAAAGGTCAATCTTATATTTTTCAAGAAAAGTTCTGTCTAACGCATTGGAATCCACAAATAAACCTCCGCTTATAGCGCATGTCCCTGTCAGTATCAGAACTTTAGGCTCAGGTATGCAATTATAAGCATCTTCCAGTGCTTCAGACATATTTTTAGTCATGGGCCCTGTAATTACCAATCCGTCTGCATGCCTAGGTGAAGCTACAAATTCTATTCCATATCTGCCCATATCGAAATTTGAGTTTAAGCAAGCATTTAGTTCCATTTCGCATCCGTTGCACCCGCCGGTAGAAACTTCTCTAAGTTTTAAGGACCTGCCAAATAGCGCTTTTATCTCTTTTCTTGTTTTAAATGCTATTTTTATATGGTCTTTATGCGTCATCCTGTCATGAACTATCAGTGCACTTTTCGAGTCTGTAGAAATTTTGTTGAATGTTGTAAATCTGACTGCTTCCTGTTTGCATGCCCTCTGGCAGTCACCGCAAAATATGCACTTGGCCATATCTAGTTGAAAAGGTTTCATCTGCAAAGCATTTGTCGGGCAAACTATTTCGCACTTATTGCACGTACTGCATTTCCCTGAATCAAGTTCGGGAAGGCCTCTGTGCATTTTATCCATTTCGGCAGTTTTGGGATTTCTTATGAATTGTCTTTTGTTGTAGTATTTTATTTTTAGGGTGTTAAGCATAGCTTATTTACTCCCGGGTTTCTTAAAGTGATTCCTAACGACATCTGCCATGTTCATTAACTGTCTGATCGGGCTTTGTTTGCACAGCTCTGTATGCAAATTCAGATTGTCCATTCTTTTTCCTGTTTCCACATCTATGAAAGAAGATTTTTTAATTGACAATACTTGAGACGGATAAACGCTTCTGTGCCCTGTTATTAGAAAACTGATTATGCAAGCTGTCGCAGCGTATGGCGCAATCTGAGGCCCGAATAATTCTATTGCCATAATGCTTGCTGCTATTGGCGTATTTGCAGCGCCTCCCAAGACACTTACCATGCCAATTGCTGAAAAGGTTATTATATCCAAGCCAAGGACAGTAGCAAATAGTGCTCCTGATGTAGCGCCAATAAAGAATATAGGAGTGATAATCCCGCCGCTTCCTCCAAAATTTAAGGTGATGCTTGTAAATACGGATTTTAGTATAAAATCGTACCAGACGGTTTTTCCTCCTGTCAAACTGGACTGAATAGTTTCCATTCCAAGACCTAAGTATTTTGTAGAAAAAATAAAAGTTAAAAGTATAAGAATAAACCCTCCGATAAGTCCTTGTATCGGTTTGCTTGCGTTAATGCCTTTAACTAATGTTGCGCCTTTTTTTAAAACCAGAATAAGAAATACAGAGCAAAGTCCAAAAAACACTCCAGCCAGCAATGTTTCGGAAAAAAAGATTTTTGAGAATATGGGGACATTGTTTAAAGGGAATAAAACATATGATATCCCCATGGACGATGCTACATAAAAACTGACAATTCCTGCCACAATAGAGGGTAAAAGCACTTCATAAAGTATGCTTCCTACAAAAAGGACTTCCACCCCGAATATAGCTCCGGCAATCGGAGTGCCAAACACTGCGGCAAAACCAGCGCTTATACCGCAAATAACCAGTTTTTTACGGTCAGTGTCTGAAAATCTGAAAATATCAGCAAAGAGTGAAGATAATCCGCCCCCGATTTGAGCGCATGGGCCTTCTTTTCCTGCAGAACCTCCCAGCGCTATGGTAATGACTGTGGAAACTAACTTTACGGGAACTGCAAGTGGAGAGATTTTTCCGGAATTTTTATGTACGGCTTCAATGACTTTTTCTGTTCCGTGCCCTTCTGCTTCAGGTGCTAAATATTTGGTAAGGGAAGCACTGATAAACAATGCAAAAGGCAATAGTAAAAAAGAGTATGGATATTTACTGCCATATGAAATGCATAAGTTTAATGTTTTTAAAAAAACACCTGTAGAAACCCCTGCTATTATACCTATTATTGTTGCTAGTATAACCCATTTGGCTACGGCTATAAATAAAACTGCTTCTTCTGAAAATACCTTTTTCATTCCTTTCTTTTTACCTTACAAATCGTTGCCGCAATACGACAGGTTAAAACTTTTATTGCATAAAGGGAAATCCGATATGCCATTATTTCTGACTGCCAAAGCAAGAGCAAACCAGTTGTTAAAAGAGGGGTCTTTTATTTTGTATTTTATCAGTTTGCCTGTTGAATCTGTAATGGAAAAATGGACGATCTCGCCTCTCCAGCCTTCAACTATCGACAGAGTTATTGATGAAGGGCTGAACTCATTTGTTGGCATAGATATGATATCGGAATTGGATTCCTCTTTTTCGATCAGTTTAAGAAGTTCAAAGACAATGTTAATAGACTCAAATATTTCTTCATATCTTATGTAGGCTCTTGAGTGAACATCGCCTCTCTTGAAACTCTTCTTTTGGGACAAAAGATGGCCATATTCCCAAAACGGGTGGGAAATTCTGGCATCCAGCATTAGTCCAGATGCTCTGGCGGCCATCCCGACTGCTCCTATCTCAATCATCTGCTCTTTTGTTACTTTTCCTGTATTTTCAAATCTTGAAATCACAGTAGGGCATCCAAACATCACTTTGCCCATTCTTTCGGTATCTTCCTTGGTCTTGTTAAGGTTCTTTCTGATTTTTTCAATTAGCTCTTTGTTGATATCACAAGCAGAGCCTCCAGGCCTTAACAAACTTCGGCCAAATCTGTTACCGCAAATAGATAAAAAAGTATTTATCACAATAGTTCTGGTTACTCCGAAAACAGAACTTCCCATCAGGTAAGCTATGTCATTAGCCAACGCACTAAGATCAGCCAAATGCAAAGCTACTCTTTCTAACTCAAGAGCTATGATTCTTATGAGTTTAGCTTTATATGGCACTTGAGTATTTGTTAACGACTCAATAAGATTCAGGTAAGCCAAGTTATGCCCAATGACTGTATCTCCAGCAATGGATTCGGCAAGGTGTGGCGTAAATTTTAAATTGCTATTTAAGAAGAGCTTTTCAATATTTCTATGTTGGTACCCAAGTTGAATTTCCAGATGATAAACTTCTTCGCCATTGCATATAAACCTAAAATGACCGGGTTCTATTACACCGGCATGTATGGGGCCGACTGCAACTTCATGGAGCGACTCTCCCTGCATTTTAAAAAAGGGGTATGTATTTAGGGTTAAATCACAATTTGATCTGTTTTCTCTGAAATTAACCCCTTTTAACCATGGGTGTCCTTCGGGTTTTATCCCCGATTCTTCATAAAAATCTCTTTCATACATATGAAATGCATGAATGTCTTTGGTGATTGACTCGTAAGATGAATTTTTCTCCAGCAAAGCAGACGACATGTAGATTACGTGGTTCCTGTCATCTGCCAAAGCTACAAAAAGCCTTATACTGTCAGTCGAGACACTTATTCCGAAAAACCCGATGCACCTTAACCGCATCGATTGGTAAACCGATATTATATTTTTCCTTAAAATTTCAAAAGACAAAAGTGGAATTTCAGAGAGTTTAACTGTCTGCGTATTGGGTAATTTTAAGAATTCTTCCATATTGGTTTTTAATCGTTTATATTAAAGCTGAGGCGTTTTTTATCAATTCAGAAATAAACGGCCAAAGGTATATTCCGCTAGTTCCAAGAATTATCAATAAAATGCTTTGTGGTGCATACATTGTCCATGGGAACCTGCCGCATGGTGCCAAATTTTTTTCATCAATAGGATTCATCTTACCAAAAGACATGTTTAAAACGTATCTGGCAAGGCCAAATATAATTATTGCAATAAAGAAAATAAAAACGAGGATTAACAAATAAAGCTTGGCCTCAAAAAGAGCCTTGATAATTAAAAATTCGCTTATAAAAAGAGGCGATGGAGGGATTCCGGCAATTGCAATGAAACATAACACCCAGAGCCAGGCGGTAATTGGATCGCTTTTGACAATATCAGAAATAGAGTCTATGCGCTTGGTTTTAAATCTTGTAAGGATATTTCCTGAAGTCATAAAGAATGATGATTTTGCAAAAGAGTGAAATATCATATGGAGCAGAGACGCGTAGATGCCAATTCCGCCAATACCTATTCCGACGGCAATGATTCCCATATTTTCTATGGAGGAGTATGCAAGCATGCGTTTGTAATTTTTTACAGAGAGAATGAATATACATGTTACAAAAATCGAAAGGACGCCCATAGAAAGGAGAAGAATTCTTCCGTAGGCTGCGCATCCGGCAAGATTCAAAATGTGGAAATACCTTAAAATAAGCAATAGAGCCGTATTTAGAAGAACGCCTGAAAGAAGAGCTGAAACAGGCGATGGTGCTTCAGCATGGGCATCAGGAAGCCATGTATGAACCGGAGCAAGTCCGACCTTTGTTCCAATCCCCACAAGGAAAAAGACAAAACCAAGGTTTAACCATAGATGATTAAATAACGATGGATTAGCATACAAGTCTTTGAAAAATAAACTGTTTATAGATGGAATTGACGCAGTCAAAAGAATAATCCCTACAAATCCGAGAGAAATTCCTATTGAGCATATGAAAACATATTTCCATGTGGCTTCAAGAGATTCTTTTGACTTCTCAAAATATATTAGGTAGGCGCTTGTAAGGCTTGTCGCTTCAAGAAAAACCCACGCAAGAGCCATATTGTAACTCAAAACAGCGCCGGTCATTGAAAATACGAAGAGCAAAACGCCTACAGAGTAGTAAGTTGCTTTTTTATTATGCATGTGCACTGAATTAACGTACCCTGCACTATAAACCGAAACGGCAAGAAACACTATTGACAGAACAAGGAGGAAAAGGATATTTAACGCATCAACTCTTAAGTAGTGTTTAATTAACGATGGAAGTTTTATGTCATTATACAAAGCGTAACATAAGATAACAGATGCAATAAAGAGGATTGCCGCATTCACGATAAGCAATGCTCTGGAAAGCGCTTTGTTCTTGAAAATTACAAGAGCAACGCAACTTAATATGGGCAATATTAGAACTATCTCAATTATCATTTTCCGAATCCTTAAGCTCTACTAGGACATCCATTATGTCTTTTTCGAATGATCTGTATATCCTGCGAACCAGGAACCCCAGAATAAAAACAGCTATAAAAAGGTCGAGTAAGACTCCTGCATTAACAACAAGGGGCATCTCTTTTTCTATAGACAGAGAGAGAAGAAATATTCCGTTTTCCATCATGATATAGCCTATAATGGCAGTCAGGATTTTCTTTCTGACAGTTATAAAAAATAAACCTAATATTATTGTCGCAATGGATATTCCGAAAGGTATAGGATTTGTCACAAGCATGTGATGTCTGGAAATCGCAGCAAAAATGAATCCAAAGAAAAGTATTAGGGTAGCGATGACCAAAGAATAGAATCTTGGTATGTTGGGTTCGGTGTCTGTAAATGTTTCGTTTTTCTTAGCTACCCGCCAAATTATCATAGGAATAACGAGCATCTTGATTACCAGCGTCTCGAAAGCAAGGAAGATGTAGTTATATATTTCAACATGGTTCGAGATCTTGTTAAATATAAGGAACAGCAGCAACCCCTGCAGCCCAAGCATATTGATAGAAGATTTGAGTCTGCTAGACGCAGACATATAAAGCATAGTAAAAGCAAAAAATAAAACTAATGTATCTTCCATAAATCAATTATCCTTATGAAAACAAACTTACAACAGCTAGAGCTAAAACTGTTAATGCTATCGAACTCATGATAAATATAAAATCAAAAACTCTTGACATTCTAAGTCTTGCTATTGCAGATTCCAGAGTCCCTACAAGCAATGCAATCAGTCCCACGACTAAGAGATAGTAGATGAGAGAATGGACAAAAGAAAGCCCGTCAGGAAGAACTATATTAGCTATAAGGGATGCGAAGATTACCATTTTAAGGGCTGATGAATATGTAAGCATGGCAAGGTCTGCGCCTGAGTTGTCAAGAATCATTATCTCATGAATCATAGTTAATTCCAGATGAGTATTAGGATCATCCACAGGCACTCTGCATCCTTCAACAAGTATGATTATAAAGAAAGCAGCAGCAGCGAGAAATATCATCAAATATCCGAGAGACCCTGCCTGGCGTATAAGAGTCGATATGTTGTCAAATGAAAAATTACCACTTATTGCTGCTAACGATGCCATCACAATAAAAAAAGCAGGCTCCACCATAGAGGAAAAGGATGCTTCCCTGCTTGCGCCCATCCCTTCAAAACTGCTTCCCACATCCAAGGCTCCTATAAGTGACATAAATTTTCCCAACCCCAGAACATAAGCAAATAGAATAAACCCACCGTTTATGTCAATGATGGTGGTCCCAAAAGCAAAGGGGATAAGCAATGCTGCAAACAAAGTCGTACCGAGTGCTACAAAGGGGTATATCAAAAAGACAAAAGAAGATGTGTTGCTTATGACTTGGGCTTTCTTGAATAATTTTATACAGTCATAAAGGCTCTGGAGAATAGAAGGGCCTTTTTTCCCGCCCCAAAATGCTTTGGTTTTATTTATGATACCTATAAACAAGAAAGGCAGGATAAGTATAAGAGCTATATTAATAATAATTTCAATCATATGTCAACTGTATGTGTAAAGAAACAGCCCCCCTATAGAGAGTATTAGAAAGAGAAAACCGTAAAGTATATAAAGCTGTGTATTTCCGCTTTGTATCCAAGTGAACTTTGGGAAAAATTCATCTACAATTTTGATAATGGGTTTTAAGATATATGATTCGATACTGTCATATACCTTGAGTTTAAAATGCCCTTTCTGAGGGAAGATGCCGCTTGGCTTGCGCTGCGAAGTTTTTTTCAGTAAAGCGTTTTCGAAAGTATCGGTAAAAAGCGAAGAATATGAGGAAGACGAATACTGCATTTTTGTATTTGGTGCCTGGTATCCGCAATCCCATGTTTTATACTTCTGTATATTCTTTCTTCTCAGGTAGAGTTCTTTAAGGCCGTATGCAGAAAGTATAGCCAGAAGCAGGCCGAAAATACAGATAGACAATGTCCAAAGCGTTTTCATCAGGAAGTATGATAGGACATACCCATTTATCTGGTTGCAAAATCCTGTTGCGACAGAGGTAATTACTGGAAGGACTGCTTGAGGAAACAAACCAAGAAAAATAATCATGATCCCAAGAAGAACTTTGGGCGCTATCATTCTAGAGGAAACATCCTTTTCCACATGTTGAGCTTCCTGAGACCTAGATGATCCAAGAAATGTTATTCCAAAAGCTTTGGTAAAAGTAAGCATCGCCATTGCTCCGGTAAAAGCAATAGCGCCCATAACAATTGGGAATATTATCAATACATTCATACTGTATATTTTAAGGCCATTTAAAAGACCCATAAAAATTAAGAACTCGCTTATGAATCCATTTAGAGGAGGAAGTGCGCAGATTGATATAGAGCCTAACAAAAATAAACTTCCTGTATAAGGCATTTTCTTTATAAGGCCTCCGAGCTTTTCAGTGTTCCTTGTATGAGTTTTGAGATACACCGAACCTGCGCAAAAGAAAAGGAGTTCTTTAAATATAGAATGATTCAGCAAATGGAAGAGTGCCCCTACAAAACCCAACACTGCGACTGTGCCATTTTCATAAATAATTCCAAGCATGCCGACGGCTATTCCTATTCCTATTATCCCGATATTTTCTATGCTGCTGTATGCCAGAAGCTTTTTGATGTCTTTTTGTGCAGATGCATTAAATATCCCGTAGAGCATGGTAAGGACAGATATTACAAGCATGAAGTAGGCTATTTCAAAAGACGGCTTCCCTATGAGCAATATCAATCTTAAGATGCCGTAAATCCCGATTTTAATCATTAAGCCTGACATGATTCCGGATATATGGCTTGGAGCTGCAGGGTGGGCTTTCGGAAGCCAGAAATGGAAAGGGACAAAACCGGCCTTCATACCGAATCCTAAAAATAAAATCACAAATATGGTATCTGCGAAATAACGATTGCCTCTCAAGATGTTTTCAAATGAAGCAAAGTTGTAACTTCCGGAGATGCTGGAGAGTACCATGAATCCAACAATCAGGAAAGCTACGGAAATGTGCATTGTAACGAGGTAATTGATTCCGGCAGAAATAACTTCTCTCTTTTTGCGTTCAAACATTACAAGGAAAGAAGAAGAAAGGGACATGATCTCCCAAACAACAAGGAAGAAAAAGGCATTTCTGATTACAGGCAACATGATCAAAGAAGAGAAAAATATTCCTAAAAAGAGATAATGCGAAGTTAATCCGTATCCTTGATTCTGGTAGTTTTTAAGGTAAAAAATTCCATACAAGACGCCTATGAACCCCATCACTATTGTCAAGCTGACAAAAAAAGCAGACAAAGGATCGAAAAGGAAGGAAAGTTCTCCTACGGGAAAGCCCATTTCGAAAGAACATCCATATCTGTATGAAAATATGAGACTTCTCAAGGATATGCCTAGAGTAACAAGCGATCCTGCACTAAAAAAGAGCAAAAAGATAAATGCTTTTCTTTCTTCCTTAGCTAACAGAGAAGCAACTCCTCCAGCCAAAATCAAACACACACCAATTATAAAAAGGTACATATTTTAAAAAGTTAAGTTAAAAAAGCCGACAGAACTTATGTTGGTTTCTCAATTATTCAAGAAAATTATACCATGATACGTCTTTTTCATTTGCCGTGTCTGTCGTATCTGTGGTATCCGCTGTGGTACCAGGAGATATTTCAGATACATCCTCCTGGACGGTTTGTCCTTCAGGATCTTCCTCAGTTAAATCCTCGTCTTCATAGGAGCTCTCAAATATTGCAGGGTCAAAATTTACAAATAATAACATCGGTATCCATGCTTCTTTATTGTAACAGAGAATTCCAAATTGCAGATATGAAATATCCTCGGCATAATCGATTATTCCTAACTGAACCCCATCAGTGCCTCTTGAGTAGTTGAAAAGACTCACTTGAGCTCCTGTCATTCTCTTGGCGGCAAAACATATAATGCCAAGCTGTCCCCACTTACCTGTGTCTCGAATCATGTTAGCTATTCCCATTTGAAAACCGTTGAGGTTATTGGTCATATTCACCAAAAGAGACCCCTGAAAACCTATAATGTTTGCCGTGTCACTTGCCATAAGAGAAAGCTCTGCCCCGTCAACCGTCCCTAGTCCGGATGACATAGGTAATCCGAATCTTACACCGTCAACATCTGAGTTGTCCCTGTCATAGGCTGAGTATCTGATATCTATAGACTTGATTGTTACCTCTTCTGTTTGCTCAGGGGTGTCTTTTTGCTGTTTTTCCTGAGAAGATTGAACATCTTTTGCCTCTTGCCCTGCATCTTCATCAGCAAAAAGTTGGACAATAAGTAAATTAAATGAAATTATCCCTACAACGAATAATTTGTTTATTATTTTCATCGATAGTATAGTCCTTTTATTTATTAACCTGTCAGACTATAGTTTAAGGCTTTAGATAACTCTGACAATGTGTCAATGCTATTAAACAAATTTTAATTTATGAAAGCTGATAAACTCAGTAGATATGATTCTTCAAAGGGGAGTTCTTTTATTTACTGTAGTTTTTTTCTGTTTATAACAGCTTTGGCGCTAAGGTTAGGTTTTGCTCTTTTTGCTTATGTCAATAATGCTGCCTACATGCCTGATTCATATGACTATACTCGCTTAGCGGATTCTCTTGTTAAAAATTTTACTTACGCAGCTGGTTCTTCGGAGATTTTCAGAGTTCCCGTTTATTCGGTTTTTATCGCAATAATAAAATATATAAGCGCGTCACATTTCATCATAGTTGTTTTAACCATCCAGTCAATTCTTGACTCATTGACGGCTCTTATGGTATTCTTTATGGCTATGAAGATTTTTAATTTTGAAGGCAAAAGTTTGTTTTTCCCCCTTGTCGCAGGTTTTTTCTACGCTTTATCCCCCTTGGCGATAGCAAGTGTTTCTCATATCTTAACTGAAACTCTGTTTACATTTCTTTTGACCTTCACATGCTTGGTTTTAATAAGAACCGGTGTAGAAAAACTTTCTTTTTTACATTGGTGTTTCGTGGGTTTAATGATGGCAATTCTCACTTTGACAAGAGCTGTATTTATGCCCTTGACTCTGCTATTTTGTTTTTTTGTCCTGATTAAAACAAAAAATATCAAAACATTTTTAATCACAGGCATTACTTGCTGCATACTGCTTTTCGGATGGGCACTGAGAAATTATCTTAATACGGGATATTTTGGTGTTTCATCTGTATCGGCAATAAATACTTATCGTTACAATGCGTGCGCTTTGGAGTCCAACTTAAAGCATGAATCATTTGCTGAAACTCAGGAAGCTTTTGATAGAAAGCTTTTAACTTTTAATACTCAAAATGATAAAGCACTTTATGCGTCTGAAGAAGGCTGGAAAATAATTATTGCGCACCCTTTAGAATATGCTTTCATTCATTTTCGTACGTCATTGAATACACTGCTTCCGTCTTCCGGGGATTTAACCAAAGCATTCGGTTTGCAAACAGGGGAAAAGGGAACCCTTGCAATCATAAACTCAAAGGGGTTGATAGAGGGTATAAAATACTACTTTGCAGGGAACTTGACACTGTTTTTTGTTCTCCTCCCCTTGAGCGCAATATTATTGCTACAATATATTTTATTTATTATCGGGGCGGTTAAATCGCTAAAGGCCAGAAATGAATATTTTATAATTATGTTATTTCTGATTTTGATTGCAATTTATTTAATTTTAGTCGGAGGCCCTGCATCTACTCCGAGATTCAGGCTTCCTGCCGAACCGATTATATTTGCATTTGCATCTTATGGCCTTTATGTCACTTGCAAACTTTTATCAAGGCATAAGAATGGCAAATAATTCCTCAGATCTTTTCTCATACAAAGCTCCCGTTGAGGCAATCAATCAGAGACTTGTAACTACTCCACCCCTTGCCCAGGTGGACGGAGAGGTACAAAAAATAGTTTATACGAATGAAGACGAATCATATAGCGTGGTAAGGATTCAGGATAAAGACAACTCTATTCTTACCCTTACCGGCCCTTTATCAGGAGTTTTTGAAGGACAGGGCATAAAAGCCACAGGAAAATGGGAAAAGCACCCCGAGTACGGTCAATATCTCAAAGTAGAAAACTTTTCCTTTACTCTTCCCAGAACTAAAGAAGGAATCGAAAAATACATATCATCAGGCTTAATTCATGGAATAGGCACTAAAAGGGCAAAACTGATTGTTGCTTACTTCGGTGAGAATACGCTTGATATCCTTGATAATTATTCTGCAAGGCTCTCCGAGATTCCGGGTTTTGGGAAAAAGACTATCGAGTCTGTCAGAAAGTCATGGCAGGAACAGGCTGACAAACGCGAAGTTACCATATTTTTTCAGGGACTTGGCATCAGCATAGCGTACTGTAACAGGATTTACAGGCAGTTTGGATCCAATGCGTTGAAGATAGTAAAAAACAATCCCTATTCGCTTGCCGATATGGTTAGCGGAATAGGTTTTATCAGGGCTGATAATATAGCTAAAAACCTCGGCATATCCCATAATGATGAAAAACGGCTTGTAGCAGGAATAAAATATACGTTAAAAAAACTGGCCGATATCGGACACACATGTTACCCTCATGAAGAATTTGTCAGTATTAATGCTGAAACATTGGAGATAACAAACGAAGAAAGCAGAAAAAGTATTGCCGATGCTTCCGAAAAAGGCGAATGCGTCATAGATACAATCTTCTCAAATTCTAAAACAGGGCTTTTTGTGTTTGATTCTGTTTTGAGAAGTTCAGAGTCGCAGTTAGCTTCGATCATCAAAAATATGCTTGAATCTAAAAGTCACAGGGCGATGTTTTTAAATAATGCTCCTCAATTGAAAGACAACAGAATTATATTCAACAGTGACCAGAACGAAGCTATCAACAATATTGCAAAGTCCCCTATTACCGTTATCACAGGCGGGCCTGGAGTGGGAAAGACTACTATTGTCAGCGAAATCATCAGACGGGCAATGGCGACAAAATTAAGAGTTTATCTGACAGCCCCGACAGGCAGGGCTTCAAAAAGGATGTCTGAAACCACAGGGTACAAAGCTCAAACCATTCACAGGCTTTTAAAATGGGATCCTGTTACCAAGGGCTTTGTTTTTAATCAGAATAACAAGCTAAAGGCAGACTTAATCGTAGTTGACGAGTGTTCAATGCTTGATATGCCTTTGGCATTTAGTTTGTTTAAGGCATTAAAACTAGGATCGACTGTTGTGCTGGTAGGCGATTCGGATCAGCTTCCATCGGTAGGCCCTGGAAATGTTCTTAAGGACTTGATTGCGTCTTCTGTGTGCCCTGTTACTTTTCTAAAGCAGATATATCGTCAGGCAGCACAGAGCAATATTATTTCAGTTGCTCATTTAATTAACAAAGGAAGAATGTTCAATTTTGATAAAAATACGGGCCAGCGTTTGTCGGATTTTTACTGGATTGAGCAGGATGACAATGAAAAAGTTTCCGAACTTATAATAAAAATGGTTACAGAGCGTATTCCCCATCGTTTTGGGTTTGACCCTATAAAGGATGTGCAAGTTCTCTCACCGATGAGCAAGGGAGTTTGCGGCACGATTAACCTTAACGAAAAACTTCAAAAATGCCTCAACCAACCTTCAGGAAGCTGCTTTAATTACGGAAACAGGTTCTTTAAAGTTGGTGACAAGGTGATGCAGACATCCAATAATTACGATAAAAATGTTTTTAACGGAGACATAGGTTTTATTACTTCGATAGATAAGAATGATAGCCTTTTCACGGTCAGTTATGACGATAGAACCGTAGCTTACGACTTCGATGAATCATTGGAATTGACTCTGGCCTACGCCGTTACTATTCACAAATCGCAGGGGAGCGAATTCCCGGCGGTGGTTATCCCTTGCATAATGTCGCACTACATAATGCTTCAGAGAAATCTGCTTTATACAGGAGTGTCCAGAGCAAAAAAACTACTTGTATTGATTGGCTCTAAAAAAGCAGTCTCGATTGCTATTTCCAATTTCAAATGTGCTCCGCGTTACACCAGCCTTCACTATCATCTTATTCAGAAAGGCTAAACTGAAATTTATTTTCGTTTTGTATGCTGTAGTGTCCAACCTTAAACCTGTAGCATTATATCTTGCACTCGAATCAGACTACAAATTCAGTCCCTACGTTAGCAAAAAAGAACTTTTCCTTGAATATCTCTTTCAACGCAGAGGCTTTCTCTAGTCCTGTACAATGGGAAACCCCAATATGTTTGACCTGGTATTTCTTGATTGCCTCTATGCTTTTTTGAAATTGTATGTTTGAAGCTGGAGCTAAATGCGTGCCCCCGATAATTGCATAAATATCGGATTTATTTAATTTTTTTGTTACATAATCCATAATATTTACCATACCAGTATGGGCGCATCCGAATAAGAGCACTAATCCCTTGGGTGTCTCAAAAACAAGTGTATTATCATCTTTTATCGGATCGTGAGTAAATTCTCCTGATTCATTACACACCATCAAATCTGTGTCGCTGTTTTCGTAGTTGTTTGTTTTCGGAACTTCTCCGGTCAGAAACATGCCGGGTTGCAATTCAATCATTTCTTTATTTAACCTAAATTCAGCACCAAGCGTTTTCAGATAGTCTGTATTGGCTAAGATTCCACAATATCTTCTTTTACTTTCCAAAAAATCCCAATGCCTGGAGAAAATATCGGGATGGCCATAAACAGGTTTTGGTCCTGATAACTGAAGTGCGTCGACTAATCCTCCTGTGTGATCATAGTGCCCATGAGATAGAATAATTGCTTTTATTTTTGACAGATCTTTATTTAAAACCCTGGAATTGTGCTTAATGGCAAAACCCTGTCCTGTATCAAATAAATAGTCTCCATTGTTTGTTTCTACGTAACATGAAAAACCATGTTCACCTATACCAGAAGTGAAAGTCTTAACTGCGTTTTCGCATAATATGCTTAGTTTTAAAGACATATCGGTTTGCTCCCATTAAATTTTACTGATTAAGTAATGCTTAGATAATTGATATGAGACAGTATAACTCAAAAAGGAGAGATTTCATAGCAACTATTTTTTTAGGGATTGCTGAGATTTGGAAATATCTGATTACTTTTATGGCAAGCTTTTACGGTATCTCTATGTATAATTAAAAACACAAAATGTTAGTGTTGCAAACTTCTTGAGCACAAGAACTTTTTTAAGTTCCAAAACAAAATAACAAAGGCATACCTTATGGTCATATTGGAAAAACTATTCAATCTTAAAAGCAGAGCTACTACTGCAAAAACAGAAATTCTTTCAGGAACCACTACATTTATGGCCATGGCATATATACTGGCTGTTAACCCGATAATTCTTGCCAATGCCGGAATGGATCCCAAATCTGTTTTTGTAGCTACTGCAGTTGCCGCTGCGGTTGCCACAGGCATTATGGGCATATTGGCAAATCTTCCTGTCGGTTTGGCTCCCGGCATGGGAGAAAATGCTTTTTTTGCTTTTACGATTGTTGTTACAATGGGCTACTCTTGGCAGTTTGCGCTTACCGCTGTCCTCCTTAGCGGTATAATTCTGCTTGTATTGACATTGGCCGGAATCAGAGAGTTGATTATAAACAATTTTCCAAAACCGTTGAAAAATGCTATTTCTGCCGGCATCGGGCTTCTGATAATATTTATCGGATTATTCAACTCAGGCGTTATACAGGTTTCAACGACCGGAGCGCCTGTTTCTCTTGGCAATTTCGACAAACCCTTTATGATTTTGGTAATGATAGGAATAATTATTACTGCATTGGCGCTCCACAAGAGAACACCAGGCGGATTAATATTGTCCATTATTGTTGTATCTGTACTCGGAATCCCTTTTGGTATAACTAAGATTCCTGACACAATATTTAGCCTGCCCCCATCAGTGAGTTCCACTTTTATGAAATTTCAGTTTGATAAGGTTCTAAGTATAAATATGCTGGTAGTAGTACTCGTTACTTTGTTTATGGGACTTTTTGATACAATGGGGACTCTGATAGGTGTGACTACGAAGGCAAAATTGCTGGATGAAAAAGGGAATATTCCCAATTTAAAGAAATCTTTTCTTGCTGATTCGATAGGAAGCATTACTGCCGCCTGTTTTGGAACAAGCCTTATAACCGCGTATGTTGAAAGTAGTGCAGGGATAGCCGAAGGAGGTAGAACAGGATTAACATCGGTTACTACGGCTTTGCTTTTTGCGCTATCTCTATTTTTCGCTCCAATATTTCTATCAATTCCGTCTGTGGCTATTACTCCGATCCTAGTTTGTGTCGGAATTCTTATGCTTGAACCTGTTAAGGAAATAAACTATGAAGACCTTACGGATGCAATACCTTTTGCTATTACATTGATATTCACAGCTCTTTCCTACAGCATTGCAGACGGTATAGCACTAGGGACTATTAGTTTCACGCTGCTTAAACTTCTTTCAGGGAAAAGAAAAGACGTAAATTGGCTGGTAATAATTCTTACCATAATTTTTGCATTTAAACTTTTTGGATATAGCTACATCGTGTAATATGAAAAATATTTTACGGTTATTGGTGAAGAAATATTTCTAAATACACTTAAAAATCAAAGGAGCATCCGGCATGGCAACTATAATAGTCATCATCGTAATTTTAATTCTTTTGGTAATCTTTATTATTGGAATCTATAACAAACTTGTTACGCTTAGGAACAGGTGGAAAAACGGCTTTGCACAAATCGATGTTCAGTTAAAACGCCGTTATGATCTCATCCCTAACCTTGTTGAGACTGCAAAAGCATATCTCAAACATGAAAAGGAAACTTTGGAAAATGTAGTCAAGGCCAGAAATCAGGCTGTTAATGCAAACAATAGTGCCGCCGCCAATCCCGATGATCCATCCAAAATCAAGGAACTTTTAGGAACAGAGGGTGTTCTTTCCTCGGCTATGAGCAAACTTATTGCAGTGTTTGAGCAATATCCGGATCTTAAAGCAAATCAGACTATTTCTCAGTTGATGGAAGAATTATCATCTACAGAAAATAAAGTTTCATTTGCAAGGCAGGCTTATAATGATTCTGTCATGCAGTACAACAATGCTTGCGAAACCTTTCCAAGTTTATTAATAGCAAAACCTTTTGGGTTCAAAGAGGCCGTTTTATTTGAAATTGAAAACAAAGAAGAGAGAGAAGCATACAAAGTTAAGTTTTAAGGTTTCTGATTAGATTTCAAGTCGTCTTATTCTACACGAACACTTTACACTTAAAAGCAATATGGATTTTTTTGCTCATCAGGACAGAGCCCGTCGGAATACAACCCTGCTGGTGTTTTATTACGTAATTACTGTAGCTTTGATTATTGCAACTGTGTATGCTGCTTTTGCTTTGGTTTTTTTGGGAGAACAAGCCGGCTTAGGATCTAATAACTTCAGAATAGATAGATTATGGCATTTGGAACTCTTTCTTTGTGTTGTTGGTTTAACTCTATTTGTAGTTGTAAGCGGTACGACTTATAAAATCGTCGGACTGGCATCAGGCGGTGGGCCATCCGTTGCTTCAATGCTCGGAGGGATTCAAATTTCACATGGCACCAAAGACCCTGACGAAAGAAAAGTCTTGAATGTCGTCGAAGAGATGGCTATAGCTTCAGGATTGCCTGTCCCTGCCGTTTATATTATGAATAATGAATCTGGCATAAACGCTTTTGCCGCAGGTTTTTCTCATCAAAATGCTGTAATAGGCGTAACGAGAGGGAGCGTAAAACAATTAAACCGTGATGAACTCCAGGGAGTAGTAGCTCACGAATTCAGCCATATTCTTAATGGGGACATGAGGCTTAATATAAAACTCATAGGTGTCTTACATGGCATTTTGGTAATTGCTTTAATAGGTTATTGGATAATGCGCATGACGAGCGGCAGCAGTGGTAGCTCCTCAGGAAAAAAGAAAGGTGGAAATCCATTGCCTTTACTGGGCTTGCTTATAATGATTGTAGGATACATAGGCGTGTTTTTTGCAAATATTATAAAGTCAGCTGTTTCCAGGCAGAGGGAGTTCTTGGCAGATGCATCTTCGGTCCAGTTTACCCGCAACCCATCAGGCATTGCAGGGGCTTTAAAAAAAATTGGAGGATTTGCGCCAGGATCAAAACTTGAATCTCCAAGGGCACAGGAAATAAGCCACATGTTTTTTGCAAAAGGGTTCAGTTCATATCTAGGTTCGCTTTTTGCTACGCATCCGCCTATAGAAGAGCGAATAAGGCGGATAAACGGTTCATTGTCTGAAGATTTGAAGCATGTCGAAACTGTTATGGGCTCAAATGTTGAAATGAGATCTTTCTCCGGTTTCTCTCCTTCTCAAGTTAAATTTTCTGTCAATGCGGATGAAGTTGTTAATCAAGTGGGAGCTGTTACTCCCGGACATGTCCAATACGCCTCGTTTTTGCATTCTCAAATGCCGGAGACAATTAAAGGAGCCCTGAGAGATTGCTTTGGAGCAAGCGCGGTAATTTATTCTATGCTTTTGGGGAATGTGCCGGAAGTTAGAAAATTGCAATTGTCCGGGCTTAAGGAAAAAACAGAAGCAAGTATTTATGACAAAACTTTAAAGTTGTCGGATTGCGTATCAAAAACAGAGGTTGTTTTTCGCCTGCCCATGATCGATATGGCTATTCCATCGCTTAAAGCAATGCCAGTCAGTAAATATAAGGACTTTATCCAAACGGTTGAGTTTCTTATCAAGGCAGATAACAATATCTCACTATTTGAATACTGTATTGGCAAAATTCTCCATAGAAGCCTTGATCCTTTTTTCAATAAAACCAAAGAGTCCCCTGTTAAATACAAAGATATAAGCCTCCTAATATCCAAATGCGAAGACTTACTTTCTTTTTTGGCCTATTGGAATGCGGATAGCCCGGAACAAGCTAAGATAATCTTTGAAAAGGCTTCTGAAAAACTAGGTATAGGATATCTAAATATAAAACCGTCTTCTGAATGTAATCTTAAAATTCTGGATAATGCTTTGACAGAATTGGCGTTAGCTGCTCCAATGGTCAAGAGGTTAATAATTGACAGTTGTGTTGCGTGTGTTATTGCAGATAACGAAGTAACGATAGAAGAAGCTGAACTTTTAAGAGCCATAGGATGTATGCTTGACTGCCCGATTCCGCCTTTTTTGTTGAATCAATGAAATAGAAGTGTATTCCCTGAAGTGTTGAAGTGGATTTGCCTATTGTATTATTTATGCTATCTATACATATCTGATATCGTTTAAATTCTCTTCTCGGAAACCTATTACTCAGAATTATGCTTTATTAAAATGTTGATTGTTTTTAATGTGAAAAATTGTTGTTTATCCTTTAGTAATAAGAATTGTCTAAAATATATTTTCATATTGTTCTTGGGATTAGTTTTAACCTCATGCTGTTTTGTTAATGAGGCAGTGCCAAAAAAAGATAAGCCAAAACCGAACGATGTGCCCAAAGACAGTGCTTATATCCAGAATGCAATTGATTCTTTACCCAAAGAAGGCGGGACAGTTTTACTCAAAGCCAAAGTTTATGTCCTTGATAAAGGGATACATATAAATCGTTCTAATCTTAAGCTTGTAGGGGAAAAAGGGACTATTCTTAGACTGCTTCCCGAAGTAAACCAACCTGTCATTCTAATTGGTTCCGATGAAGAAATACCTTCCACAAAAATTGAAGATATTGTGATTTCGGATTTGGAGCTTGATGGGAACAAGGACAACCAGAGTTCGGAAGTGGACCCTACAAGGCCTTGGATAAGAAATAATGGAATTGATGTAAGAAATGTTAATCGTCTCTGGCTTGAAAAGCTTAATATTCACAATGCAAGAAGTGGTGCCCTTGTAGTAAGTTGGGACAGCCATAATGTTTTTATCAGCGACTCGATGTTTCACCACAGTGAGTTTGACGGTATTGCTCTTTATGACAGTGAAGATATTTTGGTTAAAGGTTTCTTTAGCTTCAGCAATAAGAGTGCAGGAATTAGTTTAGACAATAAACTAAATAGGGTGACTTTTAGTAGCGGCACAGTCAAAAATAACGGCGATGTTGGCATTTTTGCCAGAGACTCGACAGACTTGAGATTTCATAACATCTCAGTTACCTCAAATAAAAGCCATGGATGTTTTTTATCCAATAACACCTGGCATCCTACAGAAACCGGAGTAAAAAGAAGCTTTTTCTCAGGTTGTTCATTTTTAGATAACAATGGATGGGGTTTTTGGCTGGCTTCAAATAAAAAATCATCAAAGGATAACACCATCGTTTCATCCTTGTTTTCAGGAAATGCCCTAGGCCCAATAAAAGTTGACGATGGCGGCGAATTAGAGCTTGTTGGCAATGCGTTCAGAAAAGATTTGCCTGAACCTGCTAAAAATGCAAAGCTAGAAACCTCTAGTATAGTGCAACAATAGTTTTTTACTGGCTAATTCTTTTCTGCCTCATTCATTGCTTGAATGGCTGTCAGCGTGGTCGCATAACTCCAGGTAAGGTTCTGGGCGCTTGCTCTCATTCCACTGTTCTTTTCGATCTGTTCTGGCATGGAGAGGTAGGGCATGGTTACCAATTCATATCCTTCAGGTGCCACTTCAGGGTTAGTTGAAACATAATATTTGACAGCCTTCATAATGGATTTTCCTGAATCAATAAGCCCTTGGACTATACTCTGGAATATTTCAGGATTTGAATCTCTGGAAATATGGCCGTTTGCAAGTTCTACTTTGCTATCTGTTACCTGAATAAAGAAATCCTTGTTTAGATCAGTAATAAAGATATTCTGCTTTTTCTTGAAAATATCTGCCAGTGTGAAATAATACTGAGCCAACGAGTTACTGCATATTATCCAGGGATTTCCTGTGATCCCTGCCTGCCCTGCAAAACCGTTATAATTATCTCCAGGGAAACGCCCTATAAGAGGCCCTATGGGTTTTTTAGTTTTCTCAGGGTTATTGATGTTGTAATATACAGATTTTGCCTGTGAAATATCAGTGATTCCCTGTTGGGTAGGGGTGATAAATGTATTTCTAAGATAATAGGCTGTGCTCATGACTTTATCACTATCAGGCGTGAACTGAAGTTGCCCGCTTGCCTGATAATATAGAAGTTTCCTAAAGTTTTCGTACTTAAGCATTCTTGCAAAAGTAGTATTTTCAACATATTCTGGAGCAGTTAAAGAGATAGGCGACAAATCTTTATCAAGTGCGGCATACTGTACACCGAGCAGTACAGAAGCATTGATATCGGACCCACTGCCCGGATTTGCATCGGCTTTAATTGCTTCAGTATAGTATTTTCCATTCCAGTGCTGATTTAATAATTCTACGAGTCTTGGGATAGGTGTCAGATAGAATTCTGCAGCGGCATAGTCACCAAGCCTGTCAGCGAGGGCTGCTCCTGCAAGAAGACTTTTAATTTGTGCCATTTCGGTAAAAAAATGATCAGCATTTAAAATTTCCCATAACCCAATGCAGACATCGTGACTCTCAGGATTCATAACGATTTGACCGCTGCTGTCTTTTTTACAGAAAAGCATAGTTATATATTCAAGATCTCTATTCATTGGGCCCATTTTAAATAAATCGCCTTGAGTGTAGGCCTTTTCGTCTGAATTAGGCCTGTAGTAAAGTTTTTGTCTAACAAAATCTTCATCAAGGCCATTTGCCGGATTATCTAAGCACTCATTAGCCAGATATGATAAGAATAAGGCTCTGAGAGCAGGCCCGTCATCCTGAGGCCTTCCCCATGGCCCTGTATAAAGGTTACCGTCGATTTCAAATTTGGGTTCTCCTCTTAAGTCAATTTCAGTATCGCCGTTCTTGTTCAGGCTTACAATAGTATTTGTATCTTTATTATAATTCGAATAATTATTCTTATCGGTAATTATATTCCCGACCCAGTCTATATGGGTTTTAAGGTAATTAGCATATTCTTTGTGATGGTTTTCTCTATAGAGATCAAGGATTATTTGCATTGATAGAGAGCCATCTCTCACCCAATCATAAATATAAGTGAGCGTGAAATTCTTGGTATCAGAGTGCTTATAGCATGATGGAGACGCCTGAATGGCGCCGGGTTTGCTATCGCAGGCAACAGTTTTCCAGCCAGCGCAAACGGTAGGTGGAAGGTTTACGCTTGGTGCAGAAGTAAGAATGTTACTTTCTGTTGCCACATTTTTAAACAAGTTCTGTTGAATGAGCTTCACATCACTGTCAGAATAAATAGGTGTATTTCCTGCCGAATGGAGATTAGACAGACATATCATTAAGACTGCTGCAGATGCAATAAATTTACTCTTTCCCATTTGTTACGCTCCTTTTATGACTTTTTTTATAGAAATTAAGAATATGCACAGATTATATCTGGCAGGGAAATGTATTTAAATGCCATTTCAAAAACGGCTCAAAGATAACAACTCATTTCATAGTTATTCTTATGTAATCATTCATTCTCCCTACACTTGGCCTGATACAATAGCATCAAGATAAATATCTGTACTGGTTTTGAATAGTGCATGTTTATCAAGTGTAATGCTATATAGACTTTCTCCGTCCGTAATACCTGCAATCATTGCCAAGTAGTCGTTGGTTTGTTCAAATATCATAGCTGTTTCATCTCCTTCCTGTTCATAGCCATCCCCTCCTGTCGTTGTGTCATCGTCATAGTTTGTATCGTTCATAAGCGTGCGATCAAAGTTTAGAGGCTTGTCGACTTTGTGGTCATACACATTTTCAGTATCAGGATTGAAGACATCTTCCTTGGCAAAATCAGCACTTGTCGAATCCTCGTGAAGTTGTGGGGTATTGCCACTTATTACTATTCCATTCAAAGTAACCACCCCAAAATTATAAGTAGGATGAGATGAACTATTAGAAGGTTCGGCTGTGGAATCATCCAGTACTGATGTAATAGTAGTGTCATTTATCTGAGCATTGTTTCCATTTGGACCCATTACATAGACATAAGTATTTGCCGATACAACATCTTGATATGTGGCATTGACCGCATAATTACCTTCTGCGCTTTTGTTAAAAAGGCCGCTGCTATTAGCATTAGACCATGTAAAGACTGTAGAGATATTTGTGATTAGATTATCATATTGATCGTAAGCTTCAGCAGTGAATTGAAGATCAGTGTTGGGGGCTATCCTTTGGGAAGTTGACGGATCTATAAGAACATAATCAACAGCAGCCGGATTAACAGTGAAATTATTGCTTGTTTCTGTTATTGTAGAAGTATCAACTGTAATGGCATCTATTCCTGCTTTGGTCACGGTCACATCTCCTGTATATATTCCAGTGGTAAATGTAACTTGCGCAGGCGTTAATGTTGTGCTTGTATCACTTAGTGTTGCTGTCCCGTCATAATTTATGTTTCCGTACTGGTCATAGGCTGTTATGGTTATTGAAAAGGCACTACCTGCCGTCTGGCTAGCTATCGTTGTAATTTCAAAATGGTCTAGGCTGGCAGCTTCGCCGCCGGTGAATATTCCCAATTCATTTGCAGCTGTTATAGCAAACGAATGCGTAGATATACTAGCTGCACTAAAACCGCTCCAAACGCCTGATGCATATTCTATTCCTTCGATATCTGCTTCAGTTCCAGTCACATCGCTTGCCAGATAAGTACAGCTTACCGTTGCACTGTAGTTGGTAATTCCTGAGGAACTTATATCCCAGTATCTATTCAGATAGTCAGTCGTGCTTGGGTTATCTGCATATTTATCGGCAGTTACAGATATTTCTACATATGCTCCTGCTGAATATGTTCCTGCAGCAAAACTTATGCTGACTGGTGAATAAGACGCAGTTGATGTACCTGTGTCATATGTTCCCACTGGAAGACTTAAAGTCCCGCTCGTCCCATCTACATATTTCCTTAGTTTGCCAGTGCCAGTGCTGGCTATCATATTCGTGGAAGAACCTGTTCCGCTGATATTGCCTGTAAACTGAAGTGTCATATTGTAGCTGCCCAGTACAAATATACCGCTGGCAAGCGTAAGAGCATTTTCTATTGTGACATCTCCTGTAAGCGTTTTAAGTCCTGCTCCATTTGAAACCAACGAGTAGAAGGTTTCCGCACTTATTTCCTGATCTGCTCCATCAAGCGTGACAGTATATGTTCCAGGCGTAAATGTCCCTGAGTTGCTCCAGTTTCCGCTTACAGTTATGTCTCCTGAAAGCACTAGAAAAGCTCCAGATGCTATTGAAACATTGTTGTAATCAGTGGCACTTATAAATTTACCGTCGCTTACCAGAAGATTATTTGTGACAGCTAAACTTGTTGAACCTGACGCATCTACTTCTATAGAGGAAGGATCTCCTGTGTTGGCTATCGTAAGATTATAGAATGTGTTGGTTCCGCTGATTGTCTGATCTGCGCTTCCGTCAAAAGTTACGGTGGTGCCGTTTGCATCGAATGTTCCTGAATTGCTCCAGCTGCCACTGACCGTAAATGTGCCTGACGTAGCATTGAGGGTAGCTCCTGAAGCTATACTTACATCGCCATTTATATCCCATGTGCCTGATGAGTTTCCTGAATTAAATACGCCTGCATTTACCGTCAGGCCGCCTGTTGTAATGTCATTGCCGTTTGTTACAAAATTGCCGCTGCCTTCTTTTGTCAGCGTGCCGTCAATTGTTACAGTTGAGGAAATTACGGTATTTGCGCTACCTGAATTCACGGTCAATCCTACTGTGGATGTTCCGTCAGTAATTCCTCCTGTAAAGGTAATTGCGCTGTTAGTGGTTGCAAATGTCGTTGTATTCCCGTCATTTGTTAAAGTAACCGCGCCTGTGTATGTTTGGATGCCGGTAGTTGTTACATTGCCGCCTATGGAAGATGTGCCGCCTACAGTAAGGTATTCAAGGCTGGTCGTTGCGCCTATGGTGCTTGAAAAGACGGTATTACCGCTTATAACAAGGTATTCCTGCCCAGCGATGGCTCCATCGATTGTTCCGGTAAAGCTGATTGCTCCATCTGTTGTACTATCGGTATCAATTGTTATATCTGCGGCAAGAACAACAGCACCTTTGATTGTAACAGCGCCGGCTGTTGATTCTTCGTTAGTTGAGATATTGCCGTTAAGAGTAATTGTCCCTGTTGCAGCATTAGTAAAGATTACGCCGCCGTCCCTGGTGTTTACAGCAGCCAGGCTTACTGCTCCGGCATTTGTTATTGTCAGGGTGTCAATTGCCTGGGCAGCTCCTATAGCATCGCTAAAAGTGATATTGCCGGTTCCTGAATCAAGAGTTAAGGTACGGTTGCTGGTGTTTGCATCAGCGTCGACAGTTCCAGAGAATGAGATATCGCTGTCATCTGCATCAAGAATTACATCAGCACCTATTACCACATGTCCGGTGTATGTCTGTGTCCCATCAGTGTAGACATTGTTTGTTATGGTTGTAGAATTGTTACCTGCTGTAACGCTTAGATTTAAAATTCTGTTTGTATCACTGAAAGTTGGCAAAGAAGCGTCGCCTGTTCCTGCATCAATAGTAAGGCTATGGTTATTTCCCAGTACTGTTCCGCTAAGGGTTATGTTCCCTCCGGAAGAAGATAGCGCCACATCTGCTCTTAATATAGCGGTATTAGCATTTATTGAAATGTCATAGTTTGTTGTAGATATATTGTCCGAGAGATACACTGATGTGCTGGTCAGGCTTATTCCTCCTCCCGAATTTATTATTCCTGAATACATAGCAACAGTGTCAGATCCTGTCACTGCTAAAGTGACTGTTATGCCGGAATCGCTCGCGACAGTTCCCAGATTTACGAAGCCTACACTTTCACCGCCGACATAGTTACATGTTATAGATCCATCATTGCTGGTAAAATTAACGCTTGTTCCCGGCAGTATTGCAAAGTCTTCCACAATTATAGCCGTACTTATATCTAATGTGTAGCCGCCAGTCTGTGTGTTAATCAAAACGTCAGAAGTGGAAGTTGGAGTTCCGCCAGGCCCTGTCCAGTTGTCGGGATTGTTCCAATCTCCGTCTGAAGATCCATCCCATTCATAGAAGTCTTCAAATCGCCAGTTATAATTACCTCCGCCGTTATTCGAGAAAGATGCTATAATTGTTTTATTTAAGCTATTTGAGCCACTAACAGTGGCAAAAGCTACACTATAATCATTTACCGAACTATATAAGTTGTTTATTTTAACGGCGTTCGCCTGATGGTCTCCGCCCAGAATAGTAAACCAGCTTTCTACTGTCTGTAAATCCGTTATGGTGAAGGTTAGTGTTTTATCATTTACATGCTCACAGGATAGATCATAGAATGTATTAGCCCCGGAAATAGTCGATGTCGTACCGTCTCCTTCGAATCGTACTTCTCCGTTATTATGATTGAATGTGCCGCTGTTATTCCAGTTACCTGTAACATATAGAATAGCAGGTGCATTTAAAGTTGTGCCGCTCCCGATTGTGACATCTTCTGAAATTGTCCAATCATAATCTCCGCCTGTAAGGGTTCCGCCTGTTAAAGATATTTTTCCGGCAACCATGTCGTCGGATTGAAGTTTCAGTTCCCCTGTGCCTAATTTGGAAAGAGTCCCTGTAATAATTACATCATCTGTAATTTCAGACGTGGAACCGACTGTTATGCTCAGATTATAAATATCCGTGCTCACCTTGCCGAGAGTCAATACGCCTAACGTATTAATTATTATATCGGAAGAGGCTCCGCCTGATGTTCCGCTTATGCTTGCAACAGTTATATTGCCGCTGTCTCCGTCTCCAAGCGTTAAAGTTGCTCCATCGGCTATTGTTACATTTCCAAGAACAATATTGCATCCTATTGTAGCATCATCTGTCACATTCGTAGTCCCAAGCTGGATCGTACTTCCGTTAGACGCTGTTATAGTGCCGGCTACAGATGTAGTGGAAACTATGCTTGTCACTCCGCTTGTAAATGTAAGAGTATCGGTCGAAGCGTTTCCAAGAACCACTCCGTTTGTATTACTGAACGTAACAGCATTGTCTATAGAACTGTTGCCCAGCAGAGATACGCTGTATGCACCGCTGTGAGTTTGAAGTCCTGTTATTGTAACATCACTACTGAAAACAATTGCTCCTGTCTGGGTTGTGCTTCCGATGTCAAGGGTATAATTGCCTTGGACAGATCCTGTAAAAGTTATAGTTCCGCTCCCGCTTTTTACAGTTATATCATTAGTCAAAGTAATTGTTTGGGTATAACTTTGTGCGCCGGTAGTTGTTATATCAGCACCAACATTGGTAGTGCCGCTTATTGAAACACTTGTTAAGGCGCTGGTAGCACCTATTGCTCCGCTGATATAAGCATTGCCGGCTACTGACAATCCATACCCTCCCTGTATTGTAGCAGCGCTTCCTGCTGTAAGATCATTTCCTATTGCCACATTGCCTGTCAGGGTCTTGGCTTCACTGCCTGATGTCGTCAGATTGTAGAATGTTTCAGCGCCTATATTCTGAGCGGCTCCATCAAAATTAACAGTGCTGTTCCTTTCGGTAAACGTTCCTGAATTGTTCCAGTTGCCGCTTACGGTGAAAGTCCCTTCCGTGGCTATCAAAGTTCCTGATGTTCCTATGGATACGTTTCCGTTTATATCCCATGTTTCATTTGACGAAGCTGAGTTGAAGATTCCTGCTGTAATCGTCAAACCGTCTGTTGTAATGTCATTGCCGTTTGTTACGAAATTGCCGCTGCCTTCTTTTGTCAAAGTGCCGTCTATAGTTACAGCTGAGGAAATTGTAGTTGCTGCGCTTCCGGCATTTACAGTCAATCCTACGGAAGATGTTCCATCAGTAACCCCTCCAGTAAAGGTAATTGCGCTGTTAGTAGTTGTGAATGTCGTCGTATTTCCGTCATCTGTTAAGGTAACAGCGCCTGTGTAAGTCTGAGTTCCCGTAGTTGTTATATTTGCGCCTATGAAAGATGTGCCGTTCACGCTTAATGAGGCGAGGTTGGCGGTAGTTCCGACAGTACTTGCAAACACAGCATTTCCTGTGACGGTCATGGCATAGGCTCCATCAAGCGTGCTGCTGAATGTGACAGTCGACCCTGTCAGTATTGCGTCCGCAGTTAAAGTAACAGCGCCTGTGTAAGTCTGAGTTCCCGTAGTTGTTATATTTGCGCCTATGAAAGATGTGCCGTTCACGCTTAATGAGGCGAGGTTGGCGGTAGTTCCGACAGTACTTGCAAACACAGCATTTCCTGTGACGGTCATGGCATAGGCTCCATCAAGCGTGCTGCTGAATGTGACAGTCGACCCTGTCAGTATTGCGTCCGCAGTTAAAGTAACAGCGCCTGTGTAAGTCTGAGTTCCCGTAGTTGTTATATTTGCGCCTATGAAAGATGTGCCGTTCACGCTTAATGAGGCGAGGTTGGCGGTAGTTCCGACAGTACTTGCAAACACAGCATTTCCTGTGACGGTCATGGCATAGGCTCCATCAAGCGTGCTGCTGAATGTGACAGTCGACCCTGTCAGTATTGCGTCCGCAGTTAAAGTAACAGCGCCTGTGTAAGTCTGAGTTCCCGTAGTTGTTATATTTGCGCCTATGAAAGATGTGCCGTTCACGCTTAATGAGGCGAGGTTGGCGGTAGTTCCGACAGTACTTGCAAACACAGCATTTCCTGTGACGGTCATGGCATAGGCTCCATCAAGCGTGCTGCTGAATGTGACAGTCGACCCTGCCAGTATTGCGTCCGCAGTTAAAGTAACAGCGCCTGTGTAAGTCTGAGTTCCCGTAGTTGTTATATTTGCGCCTATGAAAGATGTGCCGTTCACGCTTAATGAGGCGAGGTTGGCGGTAGTTCCGACAGTACTTGCAAACACAGCATTTCCTGTGACGGTCATGGCATAGGCTCCATCAAGCGTGCTGCTGAATGTGACAGTCGACCCTGTCAGTATTGCGTCCGCAGTTAAAGTAACAGCGCCTGTGTAAGTCTGAGTTCCCGTAGTTGTTATATTTGCGCCTATGAAAGATGTGCCGTTCACGCTTAATGAGGCGAGGTTGGCGGTAGTTCCGACAGTACTTGCAAACACAGCATTTCCTGTGACGGTCATGGCATAGGCTCCATCAAGCGTGCTGCTGAATGTGACAGTCGACCCTGCCAGTATTGCGTCCGCAGTTAAAGTAACAGCGCCTGTGTAAGTCTGAGTTCCCGTAGTTGTTATATTTGCCCCTATGGAGGAAGTTCCATTTACCGTAAATGAGGTAAGAGCTGTAGTTGATCCTATTGCTCCGTTAATTGTGGCATTGCCATCTACTGTAAATGAATAAGTACCCTGAAGAGTTCCTGAGCTTATAGTAAGGTCACCGGAGATGGATGAAACATTACTTGTTAAAGTTACTCCATTCGAATTATCTATTATTACATTTGCAACTCCCGTCGATGGAAGTTCTACGGATGTATTTTGCGCTGTTGAAGCCGAATAGATAAGGGTAGATGAATCCCCATAGTCTAACGTTCCTGTGCTAAGTGTCAATATTCCTCCAGCCATATATAGAACACCGTTGACCGTGAAATCTTCTATCATACTGGTATCAGTAATATCCAGCGTTCCACCGGAAGCAAGTACCAAGTCTCCTTCTACTGTAAGATTAGTTATAGAAACATCTGAAGTTATTGTTACGGTAGAACCATCGACAACGGTAACCGAATAAGAATTACTCAATGTCGGCGCATTGGTAGCGGCAGTGTATACACCTTCTTCCGTAGTTGACCAGGTCCAGGTCGCAGCTACACTCCATGATCCGCCGCTTGCTGTGGATTTGAAATAATAATAAGGCTCTTGTTCAAAATATGCTCCAATGCTTGGAGCGCCTGTTATAGTTTCTCCGCGCTGGTCTGTTGTTATCTGCGTGACGGTGTCCGTTACAGACGAGCCATCTTCCACAGCATGCCATGTGTTTCCGTCTGCCGAATAGGCATATTTGGTATCACTGCCAGAAGTATAAGTCCCAGTGTAACAGCCAGTACCGATTGCTATTGAATCTGATGCCAATGCCACAGTATAGGTATTTCCGCCGTTATCTGCCAGTACCGGGACATATATGCTGTCTGCCTCTATTGTAGTGTAGCTGGCAAATAGCGAATCTCCTTTGCCGGAGGTGTAAGTATAGAGTTGATTGCCTGAACCGACTGCAGTCAGGTCATAGCCGGAGATATTATAATTACCATAAATTGTACCATTTAAATTATAAATATCACTATAAGCATAGCTTCCGGTTGTTCCTTTGTAGTTGTAGGCTATGATGGAATTTGTTACGTATACCGTTCCAATATAATTGTAGATCCCGCCACCGTAAGTAGCAGCTGTATTGCCGCTGATCGTGGAGTCGGTGATTGTCAATTCTCCATCATTAAAAATTCCGCCGCCGCCGCTTGATGAAGACGAATTGTTGCTTATCGTGGAAGAGGTAATATTTGCTATTGATACTGCGTCATTGAAAATTCCGCCGCCATAAGAAACAGATGAATTGCCGCTGATCGTGGAGTCGGTGATTGTTAATTTTCCATCATTAAAAATTCCGCCGCCGTTTGTAGAAGCCTCATTATCACTGATTGTGGAAGAGGTAATATTTGCTATTGCTGATGCATTATTAAAAATCCCGCCGCCGTCACCGCCAGCTTCATTATCGCTGATCGTGGACGAGGTGATTGTTAATGTCCCATTAGAATTGTAAATCCCTCCTCCGTTATCGCCCATGGTTGCATTTCCGCTGATAGTGGAATTGATAACGGTTAGAGTGCCTGCATTATAAATCCCTCCGCCTTTATGAGTAGCCGAGTTATTGCTGATTGTGGAGTCGGTGATTGTTAAGGTGCCGCCAGCGATATAAATCCCGCCGCCGCTATCTGCATTTGCCCCTGAGATTTCCACATTGTCTAGATTAAGTGTTCCTGCTTCAATATAAATACTTCCGCCGTCTTTGGCTACACTCTCTCCAGAAATATCTCCGCCCTGAATAGTCATATTTTCGATAGTGCTGGTCCCGACGGAAATATAAAATACCCTTGAGGCTGTGCCGCCTGAACCTGGAGTTGGCACTCTTACAATAGTCGAAGAAGAATCGCCGTTTTCTCCTGTTAATGTTACTGATGAATTTATAATTATTCCACCCAAATAAACTTCAGTACTGCTTAACATTATTGACGTTGCAGCCAGATAAATTGTGTCGCTTGCGACGTTTACTGCGCTTTGTATCGTTGTAAAAACGTCCGTTCCCAGTACTCCGGTTGTCCAAGACGTAGCAGAACCTATCTTGGCTACCAGTCCGTCGTATTGGTAGGCTCCTATTGATATTCCCACATTGCTATTGATGTAATAGCCTCTCTGGTCTGTTGTTATTTGTGTAACAGTTTCAGAAACTGAACTCCCATCCTCGAGAGCATACCACGTACTTCCATCTGTAGAATAAGCATATTTTGTATCGCTGCCGGAAGTGTAACTTCCAATCCAGCAGCCGGCATTTAATGCAGTACTGCTACTGCTTGCTGCCATTGTCATGGTATACCCGCCGTTATCTGCAAGAGATGACAGGCTGCTGTCATACGCAGTTGTCGTACACCCTACAGATGATGTTATGCTGCCATAGGTTGTGCTTGCGTCATACCAGCAGTAATATGCATTGAGTGTTCCACTAGTAGCAATATCTCCTCCGGAGGATGTGGCAGTATTATTTATGATAATGGTATTTGCCAAAAGTGTTGTTCCTTCATTAGCAATCCCACCGCCGCCATAAGCTGAATTTCCGTTGATTGTGCAGGAGGTGATTGTTGCTGTTGCTCCATTGTAATTATAAATCCCGCCGCCTAAATCATAAGTCGCTGAATTTCCGCTGATCGTGGAAGAAGTGAGGATTAATGTGCCGTAATTAGCAATCCCACCGCCGTCTTCATGAGCTGTATTCCCGCTGATCGTGGAAGAGGTGATTGTTGCTGTTGCTCCATTGTAATTATAAATCCCGGCACCACAACCAGTAGTTGAATTATCGCTAATCGTGGAGTCGGTGATTGTTAAGGTGCCTTTGTTATAAATTCCGCCGCCAGTATCAAGAATAGAGGCATTAGTAGTCGAATTTCCGCTGATAGTGGAAGTGATAACGGTTAGAGTGCCTGCATTATAAATCCCGCCGCCGCCCTCATGATAATAATAATCAAGAGCCGAATTATCGCTGATAGTGGAATTGGTAACGGTTAGAGTGCCCGCATTATAAATCCCGCCGCCCCTTCCAGCGGTTGAATTTGAAACTACCACATGATCAAGATTAACTGTTCCTGCATCTATAAGAATTCCGCCGCCATCATCTGAAATACCCCCGCCTTTGATGGTCATGTTTTCTATATTAACAGTTTCACCGGAAGCATTAATTTCAAACACTCTAAAAAAAGAACTTCCAGGAGTTGCTACCTGGACAGTAACATCGTTTCCTGTGGCAATATTAGTCCCATCGATAGTAACACTGTCCGTAATAATCGGCAATACATTCTCATCTGTCTCAGAACCATTTATCGTAACCGTATCGCCCGAAGTAAGATTAAAAGCGATGGTGTCATCTACAGTGGTTGTTGCATTAGAGGAATTAATAGCCCAGCTAAGTGTCCCTGTCGCTGAAGTATCTCCACTATCGGTTATTGCTGTTACCGTATAGGTTTCAAGGTTATGATTGTAATCGTGGACTGTTATGGTATTTGCTTCGATAGTGCCTGTAGCATATTCAAGATCCCAGTCTCCCTGAACTCCTGTGGCATCTGTGGAAGCAGCCACATCAGCGCCTGTCCAGTCTGCTATCTGGTTAAGAACGCCTTGCCCTGCGCTGTCTTGTGCTATGCTACAGCCGTAGAAAAGAATGTCGGCGTCAGAAGTAAGGTGAGACTGCCAGGAGGAAATAGCATCCTTATAATTTTCGATATTATCCGCTGTGATAACATCGTCTCCAAGCATTATTTGCGCATAGTTCCCTTCTGAAAATATCTGTACAGAACTAATATCGTCATGAGTAGATAAATAGTCTGTTATCTGTTCAATGCCGCTTTCGCTGGAATTGATGTAAACCACTTCCGCGTTTTCATCCAAAGAAGCCACTATCGTATCAGTATCTTTTACAGCAGAATCTATGAATACTACTTCGTGGGAAGATTGTAAATCTGAACTCCCGGAATCTGTTGATAGCAGTTCTGAATTGTCAGGTGTGGCAAGGATGTTTTCGCCGTCGGTTGTGGCATCGTACGTTCCGATTATGGTGTCAATGAAGATCTGGGTTTGGTCGGTACTGCTGCCAGTTGATGGCTGGGAGCTGTCAGTTGCCGGGGTAGAGGAGTCGGGATTCGGCGTTTGGGTATCTGAGCTCGAATTCTGGGAGTCGGCATCTCCTGAATTGCTGTCTGCGCTGTCGGCAGCGTTTGCGTCATGAGTTTGCATTTCAGCGACAACTGCTTCGGCTGTGGCTACGGCGGCGGCGCCGTCAAAGAGCACTCTTGGTTCCAGTTCATATATTGCCATGGTCTTGTATCCTTTTATATTTCAGGCGCAGATTGCAGATTTTAAAATTTGCAATCTGCAATTTTTAATTACTGATTTAGTTCCTGCACATTGATGTTGTTTTTGTCCTCGTTGTAAAGGGTCTCATCAGTGAGATTTCCCGTAGCTGACGGAGTTACTTCGGCCGAGTCTATAGAGTTGTTGCCTGCGTTTTTCTGAGCTTCTATATCTATATTGCCTTGTGTCGACGGGGTGTATTCTTCGGGCGTAATCAGATTGCCTGTCATATTTTGAGTCATCTCAAGGTTAAGAGTGCTTTCATAGGATTTGTCAGAAGCCATCTTGTCCATGGCATCGCTATACTTCTTGATGCTGCTTGAATATTCGGCAAATGAATTCTCGGCGTCTGTTTTGCTCTTTTCCAGTTCGGCTGCCTCTTTTTCTATTTCTGCCTTTTGGGCTTCAAGTTTGCCGAGTTCTTCATTATATGAGGCCAAATCTTCTTTCTTGTCTGCTATGTCGCTTTCACTAGATTCATCTGCCGGTGCCATTGCAAGTTCGCTTTCAAGAGCATTTATCTTCTTCTTAAGATTGTCTATTTCTTCCTGAACCGGAACTATTTCAGCTTTCTTGTTCTCTATGTCTGAAGCAATTGCAGTTGTATCCTTGCCGCTGTCCTGCTGCATTTCGGCAAGGTTTGCCTCCATTCTCTTCTTGATGTCAAGCAGTGTGTTTTTATTAAGGTTTTCTACTCCTATGGAATTGAGCACGCGATAGTAGGCCAGATAGTAGTTGCCTAACGCCTGGGCTCTTTCGATAGCAGCGCCTACTGCTTCCATTTTGATTCTGGTAAGCTCAAACGGAGATACGTTTTTGGCTCCGGCTGACTGCCTTGACAAATATTCCACATGGTCACGGTATATCTGGTATTTCTTATCGTACAACTCGAATCTTTCCTTCTCTTCCTGCAAGCTCGCATGAGCTATTCTTACCTGCGATATTATTCCTACGGAGAGTGCCAAGGACTGAGCGTCTATCTGGTCTGCCTGGGCATCAAGGGCTCTGTATTCTGCTATCTTTTCCGGCAATTTAAGAAGATTGTAGGCAGCTCTGGCCCCGATTTCCCACCAGGTCCTGTTATACAAATATATATTGGAGTCTCCTGTGAAGTCCACAAATGCCTGCACGTTGGGGAACATCATAAGTATCTTTTTGCGGGCTTCCACATTGGTAACATGCTGCTGTATGTCAAGCTGGTAGAGTTCAGGCCTTTCAAACAACGCTATCTCTTCAAGTAAGTCAACATCAGGCGTACTCAAAGTAGTCATTCTGTCTATGATAGAAGTATCGACTTTTATTTCGTTTGTCGGGTAATATCCCATCAACGACCTGAGCTGTATGCTGGAATTCTCATAGTCCCTGCGGTATTCCCTGAGCTGGAGCTTCAGGTTGATGAACTTCTTCTCTTCGACAAGCGCGTCGGACTTGGATATGCCTCTGGATGTGGTTATGTTGTTAAGCGCCGTTTCCGTAGACTCGCATTCCTTTAACATGGCTTCAACTTTTTCCATCTCGTACTGGGCTGAGGCCACTCTCAAATAGGCGCCCGTTACATCAAGGATAAGATTCTGAGCCGCCCTGCGCTGTTCTTCTCCTGAAAGCAGAAGTTTGTCCTGAGTCTGAACAGAGTTAAAATATGCCAGACCAAAATCTATTACGCTGAACAGCATCTCGACCTTGACCCTGTTTTCATATTGTTGTGAACTGTAGCTGTACTCCAAACTCTGCTGGCCTGTGGCTATCCCTTCACTCTTGGCCCCTGGCTCGTTGTTCCTGTAATCCATACCATCGCTTACTATCAGGTCGGGCAGCATTCCCAGCATAGCGGCGGTCCTTCTTTCGTTATCAACGGTTTGCTGTATAGAATATACCTTCATGTCAAGGTTGTTTTTCAGCGCTAGGTCTATGCAGTAAGGCAAGGACAGCGGCTTCGTCGTGGGAAGATCGTTCCCTTTTAACTTCTTGAACGCTTCATCTACTTTCTTAATTCGGGCCGCTTTGTACTCGTCAGCTGTTTGACAGCCGGCCAAAAGGCCGGATATGAGAATGATCGGAAGTAATTTCCTGGTGATTGCCATGATTATAAATGTCTCCTTATTGTTTTTATAAATTTTTATGAATCAATTATCCACAAAAAAAAGAGCAGTGTGAAATACAAAATTCATATTAACTGCTATCTGTTTTTTCGATAACGTGGAGTAATTCGTCATCAATAAGCCTCTGTAGATAATTTTAGGCCACTAGTCTCCACTAATTTTCACTATTCTTTTTCGGGGGGAGTTGTTCAGGTTTAAATCTTAATGTACATATTAAGTAGCTGACAGTTAAAACTTTTCAGTTAGCTTTTGCTTCAGTCTTCTTTTAATGTGATAAGGGAGATATTTTTGGCGCCTGCAGCCTTAATGGTTTTCATTACTTCCATTACCTGATTATAAGAGCATATTCCATCTGCCCTGAGAAATATTGTAGTATTTGGTTTTTTGGTAACAACTTCATCAATCTTTTGCTGAAGTACTTGTTCCGTAACAGGCTGATATTGAAAAAAAACCTGTTTTTTACTGTTGAGATTTACGTAGATGCTCTCTTTATCTTCTATTGGCTGTGCATTCATTTCCGGCGGAGACACATTGACATTATATTCTACCAGAGGAATTGTAATCATAAAGACTATAAGGAGGGTGAAGGCCACGTCAATAAGGTTGGTCAGGTCAATTTGTCTGATGGCATTGAGCTGAGAGCTTCTTCTTTGTCTTCGCATTCTTGTTAGTTATTGTGCTCGAGTTTTAGTTTGGTAATGAAGTCATCCGTGAAGTTATCCATGTGGGCTATGAGTTTTTTAATGTAACCGGCCAAAATATTATATCCTACCAATGAAGGTATGGCGACTGTCAGCCCAAGTACGGTGGTCAACAGAGCGCTGCTTATACCAGGTGCCATGGCAGGAATATCGGCTTTTCCTACGACTGCCATAGAAATAAATGCCATCATTATACCCCAGACTGTTCCAAAAAGTCCCATGAGAGGGCCGATACTTATGGCAGTAGACAAAAAACTCATTTTGTCTTCCAATTCGATTATTTTATCCGAAACGGTTTGGTCAAGAATGGTTCTTATAGTTTCCAATTGCCCGAAGTTAAGTTTCTGGGCGGGGAAGGCCCTGCTCCCGTACTGGTTTGCATGGGTTTCATCCATGTTGTAGAACTCTATCAATTCTGTTGATGCTTTTCGATATATTTCTCCCAGCATTGATTTCTCTTTTTTTCCCTCTGCATAGACCATCAGCGGATATTTTGCATCTCTGAAAAGTTCTTTAAACGATTTCGACTGCTTGAGCATTTTTGACATATTGATAAACTTGTCAATCATTACAGTCCAACTGTAAATAGATACCATAAATAGAGCTAATACTATTATTTTACCTACCGTATCACTGTGGCTGAATGCGTAAAAAGGCGAGACTGTCGCAGTACCTAAAAATAGAAATGATTGCATAAGTAAGAAGTTTTCCGATGGTTATAAAAAATCTGGTTTTGATTCTAATTTTAATTCATGGGAGAAATATTCAAGAAAATATAAAAATTTAAGTGCTATTTTAATCCATAATAAACGCTAGTCTTTTCTTTTAAATCAATGGTATTGCCTTAGATTATTATATGAAGGCAAACATCAAATTACAACCTACAGCAAAAATGATAGATTTACATACGCATAGCACTGCATCGGATGGAACACTTTCGCCAAGAGAAATAGTTTTAAAAGCTGTGAATATCGGGTTAAGTGCGATAGCTCTAACCGATCACGACACGATAAATGGATTGGATGAATTTCTGCAATGCGCCAAAGATTTACCAATATCCGCTGTTCCTGGCGTGGAGATTGCCGGAGCGTGGGAATCCCGTGAGATTCATATTTTGGGATTTTGGATAGACTGCAATAACGAGAAAATGGGAGCCTTGCTTGAAAATAGCAGGAATAACAGAGAAACAAGGAATACTGCCATCATAGAGAAATTAAATAACAAAGGATTTCAATTTACCCAAGAGGAACTTGACTCTGAATCGGAAGGAGAGGTAATAGGGCGGCCTCATATTGCTTCGCTGCTTGTTAAAAAAAAGTATTTTAAAAGCGCACAAGATGTATTTTCAAGTTGCCTGGCAAGAGGGTCAGAATGTTATACTCCCAGAATGTTGCCGGATATTAAGGAAGTCATGGAGGCAATACATTCAGCCGGAGGGATTGCCATTTGGGCGCATCCTTTGCACAGAAACAAAAATGATATAAGTAACATAAGGGCGGAAATTCTCTCGTTAATGGGATTTGGGCTTGATGGCGTAGAGGCTTATTACCCACAATACACACAGAAACAGCACAAGGCGCTCTTAAAATGTGCGGAAGAGTTTAATCTTGCTATTTCAGGAGGAACAGATTTTCATGGAGAAAATCAACCGACAATCAGTATGGCAATCGGGCGCGGGGAACTTAACATCCCGGACTCTGTATATGTGAACCTCAGAAACTACAGAGAAGAAAAATATAAAGTTAATTAAATTTGCCGTAATATTTAATAATTGGCGGCTGAGGTTGCCCGTCTATAGTAGAAATTATTCTTATCCATACATACGGCCTGTCTGGAGGGATGTCTTTTCTGGAGATATGACAGGATATGGAGCCTGATTTTGTCCCATCTTTAGTGATGCCTTCGATTGATTCTGAAGCTATTACTTGTTTGCCTTTGGCTGATTCTGTTTGTGTCGCAATAACTTCCATTTTAACAGATGATGTATTGGGATCGGTTTCTATTTCTGAAGACCACTTTGCGGTCAGATAAAATGCGAGATTATAATTATCATCAAATGTACTGAAGACTAAATTATTAATCGCTTTGTCTCTTAGCTCAGAGTTGCCTGAGTAGTCTTTAAAAATCTGCTTTTTAAAGAACTTTTCATAGGTGTAGTAACCGCCAAAGGATATTGCTGCTAACAATAATAAGGCAAAGATTTTCTTCATCGTTATTTGATATGGAAGGTTTTAGTTTTAGCTTTTTAAAGATGTTACTTTAATGTCTTTCAGGAAAGTATCAATTTTAAAAAGATACTGCCCATGAATAAACTGAAAAAAGAGAAGTTAGATTTATGCTGTCGAATTGTATCCCTTTTGCTTTTTTCTTGAAAAAGATATTTTCCGTGTTTTTTTGTAACTTTCTGTTTTTAAGTTTGATTTTGATATTTGTCGGACTGTTTTTTTTAAGTTACTCAAGGAGACAAAGAGCAGGCAGAATATTAGTGGGGCTGGGAGCCTTTGTTATTTTGTTTCTGAGCATTAAAGACATTTCCAATTTACTGATTAAACCTTTAGAAAATGAATATCCTGTTTACCAGAAGAACTATAAGAAAATAGACTTTGTGGTTGTATTATCAGGAGGTGCTGACGAGAAATATGGAATTCCCATGAATACAAGCGGAGATTATGCTACGTTATCAAGACTCATAGAAGGGATAAGAGTTTATAAACTTAATCCAGGGTCTAAAATCTTGCTTACCGGCGGAGTAACTGAGAAACCTTTCTCTGAAATTGAGAAAGCACTTCTTGAAGAAATCGGTATTCCTAAAGATGATATTATAACCGAAAGCCGCTCTCTTGATACTTGCGATGAAGCTGCCAACGTGAAAAAAATCATTGGCGATGCCCCTTTTGTTTTGGTTACTTCAGCCGTTCACATGCCTCGGGCTGTAAAGCTATTCCAGAAACAGGGATTGGCTCCGATTCCTGCTCCTACAGACTTTCAAGGAACTGAGAACCGGATGTTTTTATCTGGTATGATCCCCTCTTCAGGGAACCTGTCTGCTTCAGGTAGAGCCATGCATGAATATATTGGTTTGCTTTGGCATAAACTTAAAGGACAGACAGAGTAAAAGCTTGCATTTATAAAGTTCTCCCCAAATTTAGTGTAAAATTTTGGATATATAACAATTCGTTGTTTGACGAAATATAGAATTGAGGTTAATGTTCTGGAAATAAAAATAAGGAAGTACTTCTTGTGAATGAGATTGTAGAAGTTTTAAAAGCCGTTTCAGACCCTACTAGATTGAGGATATTGATGTTATTATCGAATGGGGAGTTGTGTGTTTGCCGCATTACTGCTCTATTTGGCCTTGCCCCTTCGACTATATCCAAACATATGTCAATTCTGAAACACGCTGGACTCGTTCACAGCAGAAAAGAAGGCAAATGGATTTTCTACAAATTAAGCTTAGGAGATTCTGTTATATTTCCTCAGCAGGCTCTAACTCTGCTTAAAAGCAATCTGATAGACGACAAAATAATCAAATCAGACGCTGTCAGGCTTAAAAAAATTATCAAACTCACTCATGAAGAGTTATGCAATCTGTAGCCATATCAAAACTACTAAACAGGAAGGTGATAATATGAAAATTCAAGTGCTAGGAACAGGGTGTTCTAAATGTAAAAAACTGGCTGAAGTTGCTGACTCTGCGGCAAAAGAGCTGGGAATGGACTACGAAATTCAAAAAGTAACAGATATCGTCGAGATAGTTAAATTAGGAGTGATGATGACTCCAGGGCTTGTCATTGATGGTAAAGTCAAGAGTTCAGGAAGAATCCCTTCCATTGATGAAATGAAGAAAATTTTAAAGGCTTGAAAGACGATCATGATGAAGAAGTTAATCTTGTGTTTTATTTTTACAACCTTTCTCTTGGGGCTTACCGCTCAAGAGAATACAGGGCTGAACGTCATTCCTAAAATGATTGATTTGGGTGCTACAAAATGTATCCCCTGCAAAAAGATGGCTCCGATTTTGGATGAACTCAAAACTCAATACAAAGGCGTTTTTGATGTCGAATTCATAGATGTCTGGCAGAAAGAAAATTCTCAGAAAGCAGCAAGATACAATATTCAGTCTATTCCGACTCAAATATTTTTTGACAAGGATGGTAAAGAATTAGCAAGACATGTGGGATTTATTTCCAAAGAAGACATCCTCGATCAATGGAAGAGCCTCGGATATAACTTTGAATCCAAAGCAAACGATTTAGTTGAGAAAAGTAACTGATTTGCGGTCTGACCTATGGAAAAATGGAAAAGAATAACCAAGAATTTTCTTCTTGCCTTTATCCTTATTTCTATTGGATTTGCCATTGGTAAAAATTTTAATCAAAGAGCGAACAATTCTTTAATGGCTGGGAATTCAGTTTCTTTATCGGAAGTTAAATCTCAAACTCTTGTGAGAGTCTATTATCTGCATTCCACATTCCGCTGCACTACATGCAACAGCATCGAAAAGCGAACTAAAGAGATTCTTAGTTCGGATTTCAAATCTGATATGGCTGAGGGACTGATTCAGTGGAGAACAGATGACTTCCAAGAAAATGAAGTTCTTGCGAAAAAGTTTGATGTAATTGCAAGCTGTGTGGTAGTTGCTCTTGTGAAATGCGATGAAATTATTTATTTCAAGAAACTTGACGATACTTGGACCCTTCTTGATAAGCCTGCTGCGTTTGAAGCATACATTAAAAATAATATTCAGGAAGTTCTAAAAATGAGGCAAAAAGAAGTATGACTTATCTGGTGTTAACATCTGCTTTATTTCTCGGAATTCTTACATCCATAAGCCCCTGTCCTCTTGCGACTAATATTGCGGCAATATCTTTCATAGGGCATCGTATCGACAAAAAAGGCCATGTAATTATTTCAGGCGTGCTTTATACAATCGGCAGAGTTTTTGCCTATGTGGTTCTTGCCTCATTTATTGTTTCAGGGCTTCTCTGCAGCGGAGAGCTTTCCCGTTTCCTGCAGAAATATATGAATGAAGCTCTCGCCCCTATAATGATTCTTATCGGGATGATCCTTTTAGGTTGGATAGGGACAGGCTTATCCATTTCCATATCCGGTGTAAATAAACTTCATGAACATGCAAGGAAAGGCGGTCGTTGGTGGGCGTTGCCGATTGGAGCAATATTTGCGCTTTCGTTTTGCCCTGTTTCCGCAGGACTATATTTCGGGGGACTGATACCTCTTTCTATCAAGAATACTTCATATGTCACTCTACCTCTCGTGTATGCAATTGGAACTGCTCTGCCTGTTATTTTTTCTGCCCTGGTAATTGCTCTTGGCATGAATAGACTAGGGAAAGTTTTCGATAAGGTTTCATTTTTGGGAAGAATTGCCAGATACGCAACAGGCGTAATCTTCATTCTGGCAGGAATATATTATAGTCTAACAAATATATACGGATTGAAATTTTAAAGTTAAAATGAGCACATCAAAAAAGAAAATATTGTTTCTTTGTACGGGAAATTCATGTCGAAGTCAGATAGCAGAAGGGTGGGCAAGATATTTGAAAGGGAATGAATTTGAAGTTTATTCCGCAGGTGTTGAGAAACATGGACTCAACCCTTATGCCGTTCAGGTGATGAAAGAAAGCGGAGTCGATATATCGAAGCACTACTCGAAGCTCACCTCTGAACTTAAAGGCATCGAATTTGATTTCGTAATAACAGTCTGTGGACACGCCAATGAAAACTGCCCATTCTTTCCCGGCAAAACCAAAGTTATCCATGTGGGGTTTGAAGATCCCCCGAAACTTGCCAAAGAATACGAAAAAGAAGAAGACAAACTTGACTGTTACCGAAAAGTCAGGGACCAAATCCGCAGTTTCGTTTTGGAATTGCCCATATTATTGCACCGTAGATAAACTTACTAACATAAGGAGTGTTGTTTCGCTCTCAGGCGACTGAAAACAAAAGATTAACGATGGAAATATTACTTCTCTCAATTGCCTCATTTCTTGTGGCTATTCTAACATTCTTTTCTGGATTTGGACTGGGAACTATACTTACGCCGTTATTTATAATATTTTTCCCTGTTGAAACAGCTATCGCATTATGCGGGATCGTTCATTTTGCAAATAACATATTCAAAATTATCTTAGTAGGTAAAAAAGCCGATGTTGGTGTCCTTCTGCGGTTTGGCATTCCTGCTGTAATATTTGCTTTTCTGGGATCATGGTTACTTATAAATCTGTCATCAATGGCAAGCCTTTACAGCTATCAGGTATTCGGAAAGACATTTGAAGTTTCACTCATAAAATTCATAATTGCTATACTTTTAATCCTTTTTGCATGCATTGATTTAATACCTTATTTCAATAAATTGGAATTTGGGAAAAATAAACTACCCATAGGCGGGGCACTGAGCGGTTTTTTCGGAGGGCTCTCCGGAAATCAAGGGGCATTGCGCAGCGCATTCTTGATTAGAGTCGGATTAACAAAAGAAGCTTTTATTGGAACGGCGGTGGTAGTTTCAACCTTTGTTGATCTAGCTCGGCTTAGCATTTATGCTACAAGATTCACTAACGCAGGTATGGCGGAAAGTTTTCCGCTCATAACCTCTGCCGCTCTTTCTGCGATAGCGGGAGCCTATATAGGCAACAAACTTCTTAAAAAAGTGACATTAAAGTTTCTGCAGATAATTGTGGCCGTATTGTTAGTAATGCTTTCTATAGCATTAGGAACAGGACTCTTATAGCTATGAAAACTATAAAAAGCATTTTAATCTCTACTGTCTGGCTTATTCTGTGGGTATTTGTTTATATCTTGCTGCAGGATATTTCAGACTGGTTTGTCTTTAAACTTTTAAAATTGGAGAAGGGCGCGAAACTTACGGATGCTATCGGATTCTTTGTATTTGAACTGCCAAAAGTCCTGATGCTTCTTTCACTGATTATCTTCTTTGTAGGGATTGTCCGCTCGTATATGACACAGGAGCGAGTGCTGAAAATTCTTGGCGGAAGGTCTGAATTCACGGGTAATATCCTGGCTTCTCTTATCGGAATTATCACTCCTTTTTGTTCGTGTTCTGCCATTCCGCTTTTCCTTGGTTTTGTGGAAACAGGCATTCCGCTCGGAGTGACATTTTCATTCCTGATTTCCGCCCCGATGATAAACGAAGTAGCAGTGATTATGCTTTTAGGAATGTTCGGCTGGAGAGTCATGCTGATATATATTATTACAGGGCTTGTGATAGCCATCCTGGCAGGCTGGATAATCGGAAGGCTAAAGCTTGAGAAATGGGTTCAGAACTGGGTTTATCAGCTTCGTTCCGAGAAACACGATATACTTCAAGGAAACCTTGCTTTTTATGAAAGAATCAGATACGGCTATGCTGCTGTCAAAGACATTGTAGGGAAGGTTTGGATTTATGTGGCATTAGGTATTGCCGTCGGATCTGGATTTCACGGCTATGTTCCCCAGAACTTTCTTGTTTCCTTCATGGGTAGTCACGAGTGGTACAGCGTTCCTCTCTCTGTCCTTATCGGGATACCGTTATATTCAAATGCTGCCGGAATAATACCGATCGTTTCGGTTCTCATTGAGAAAGGGGCCTCTCTTGGAACTGCGCTTGCTTTCATGATGTCAGTTATAGGACTCTCACTTCCAGAAATAATCATACTAAAAAAAGTTCTTAAACTGCCGCTGATCTGTACATTCGTAGGGATCGTAGGAGTCGGCATCCTGATAGTAGGCTATTTATTTAATTTAATATTTTAATAAAAGGAAGAAACTATGTCGCAAATCACTAAAAAACTTTCATTTTTAGACAGGTATTTAACTCTGTGGATATTTGCCGCTATGTTTGTTGGCGTCTTTGCTGGTTATTTTATTCCTTCTTTGACTAGTTTTTGGGGAAAATTTCAGGTAGGAACCACCAATATGCTTATTGCTGTGGGGTTGATTCTGATGATGTATCCACCTCTGGCCAAGGTCAAATATGAGGAAATGAAAGATGTTTTCAGGGATAAGAAGATTCTTGCCCTTTCTTTGATACAAAACTGGATAATCGGGCCTGTTCTGATGTTTTTTCTGGCTATAATTTTTCTTCGTAATTACCCTGAATACATGGTCGGTCTGATTATGATTGGTCTTGCAAGATGTATTGCCATGGTAATCGTGTGGAATGAATTAGCCAAAGGCGATTCCGAATACTGCGCAGGTTTGGTGGCTTTCAATTCTATTTTTCAGATTCTTTTCTTCTCAATATATGCGTGGTTCTTTATAACTCTTTTGCCACCGCTGTTCGGTTTGAGTTCAGTCGCCGTAAATGTAAGTATCGGGCAGATTGCCGAGAGCGTTCTTATCTATTTGGGAATACCGTTTGCTGCAGGATTTTTGACAAGGGCCATCCTGATAAAAGCAAAGGACAAAGTTTGGTATCAGACAAAATTTATTCCAAAAATCAGCCCGGTAACCCTTATTGCCCTTCTTTTTACAATTCTTGTAATGTTTTCTCTGAAAGGCGAATACATAGTCAGGCTCCCCATGGATGTGGTAAGGATTGCCATTCCATTGTTAATTTATTTCGTCGTGATGTTTTTGATTTCTTTTTATATAAGCTATAAGGCAAAAGCTAATTATCCTAAATCTGCTACACTTTCGTTCACAGCAGCAAGCAATAATTTCGAACTTGCCATAGCTGTTGCCGTAGCCGTTTTCGGTATAAATTCAGGGGCGGCTTTTGCGGCAGTTATAGGCCCTTTGGTCGAAGTGCCTGCATTGATAGGCCTAGTCAATGTGGCTTTCTACTTCAGGAAAAGATTTTATAAAATAGAGGGTTGATGTAGTGAATGTTATAGAAGAATTTAAAAGGAAGATTTTTTTATTTGCAGAAGGTAAGATTTCCTACACTGAACTAAAATCCACCTCTTCATGTCTTGGCATATACAAACAGAAAGACGGGAAATTTATGTCCCGCATTCGTGTGCCGGGAGGAGAAGTAAGCTTAACAAGGCTGAAAATCATAAACGACATAGCGATTGCAAGCGGAGCTGAGTTCATACATTTTACGACTAGGGCGGATATCCAGCTTCACGGAATTGACCCTTTAAAACTACCTGATGTTCTGGACAACTACCAGAAGAATTTTCTTGCGTGCATCGGTGGCGGCGGAAACTGCATAAGAGCCGCTACTGCTTCCTCTCATTCGGGAGTGTGCCCAACTTCAGGTTTCGATGTGGTGCCTTATGCTCAGGCGATAGAGAAAGTTTTTGATAAATTTGAAAAAACCATTTCATTGCCAAGGAAAATCAAGATAGGCTTTTCGTGCTGTAACGATGACTGCGACAATGCCAGGTATCAGGACATAGGGTTTGTTGCCAAACTGTCCGGAAGAGAAAAATGTTTTGATGTTTACATAGGCGGCACGTTAGGAAAGAGTCCGGCTTCGGGGATAAAGATTCTTGATTCTGTGAGTGCGGAATCATGTTGCAATATCGTCTATGCGGCAATGAATATGTTTTATGACCATGGCAATAGGCAGGACAGAAATAAAGCCAGAATTAAATTCATTGTTGACGAAAAAGGCGAAACTGAATTTAAAAAGCTCTTCGAGTCCTATTATTTTTCAGGTGACAACTTAGCAGGGGAAGTTGAACAAGACAAGTCGAATTTTGCCTCTCAGCCCAAGGGAAGTCTTGTGACGGTTTATATCCCGTACGGGATTCTTTCTTTAAATGAATCTGATGAATTAATCAAATTGTTTGAAAACTATAAGGTTAAATTTATTAGGTTAACAAGGGAGAGGAACCTCACCATGTTGTTGCCTGATGAGATCGTTTATGATTTTTATCTTAGCTTAAAAAGTTTAGGAAAAAATTATACCGGCGAGTCATTCAAAGGGCTGATAACGACCTGTATCGGGGCAAAAATATGTGATATAGGCTTGACAGATCCGACGAAATTTGCTGATATCGCAGCGGAAACTTTGGACAAATACTTCGCACAGAACCCTGAACATAAACATAAACTCTTCAAAACAATACTCAAGTCGCTGAAAATTTCAGGATGCCCGAACTCCTGCGGTTACAACAAAATCGCAAAACTCGGGCTATCGGGAGTAAAATCAAAGAATGCAAATGGCGAACTTGTTGAGATGTGCAGGTTGACTACAACAGATTGTGAGTTCAATTATTCAGATACACTCAAGAATAAACCGTTGTCAGGGGAGGAAATTTCTGAAATTACATGTGAACTGGTTTACCACATCCTAAACAAGAAAGGAATTAAATAGCATGAAGAAGTTTCTTATTTTAACTATGTTCGCGGCCTGCCTTTTTTCAGTAAGTTATGCGTATGATTGCCCAATGATGCAGGATCCGCCGAATATTTTTGTTAACGGTGAAGCTAAAATATCTGTTCCGGCAGACAGAGCGCAGATAACACTTACTGTCGTAAGCACGGCAGAAAAACCGCAGGACGCTATTAATTCAACCAAAACTAAGATGAACAGCCTGATTGAAGCTGTCGAAAAACTTGGGTTGGACAGAAATGAATACAAAACTTCTGCCTACAATCTTTCTCCCAACTGGGCGCCTCAACCGAAAAATCCGAAGTCTGACTGGAAACCCCAGATCATAAGCTACACAATGACAAACTCATTGGACATAAAAACCACCAAAACTGATTTAGTCGGCAAAATTATCCAGACTGCTTTGAATAACGGCACAAATAAGATTGATAGGATTTATTTTGATGTTGCAGACGAACAAAAATATAATGCGCAAGTCATACAAAAAGCTGTTAAGAGCGCGATGTCTGATGCAAAAGCCGCAGCCGAAGCTTCAGGGGTTACACTTGGTAATGTGTTGTCTATCAACGTAAATAATGCTTATTTGTCGGGCAATGACTACGGAAGAGGAATGTTTGCAGCGAAAGCTTCTTTTTCAGAAAATATGGAAGGGGGCGCACCTGCGCCGAACATAGCATCAGGGGATGTAACGCTTTCAGCAAGTGTTTCGCTTAAAATAAAAATAGAACAATAATATCTTAAATACGGCGTTTTGCCAAAGTTGCTTTTGAGTGTTATGAAAAAACTTATCTTTGTTATATTGGCAGTTCTGATCGTTGTAGGGCTGGGACTATTTTTTTACTTAAATTCAGGAACCCAAAACAAATTTTACTACAAGACTGTGCCATTAAAATTCGGAGATATCACTTCGACTATCAGCGCTACAGGGACTGTGGAACCGGAAGATCTGATTGACGTAGGAGCCCAAGTGGCCGGCAGGATCATCAGTTTCGGAAAAGATGATGACGGGAAGCCCATTGATTATGGTTCTACCGTGAATGAAGGAACGGTTCTTGCCAAAATAGACGATGTCCTCTATCAGTCAGACGTCCTTGAAGCAAAAGCCAAACTGGAAGAGGCAAAAGCGCTTTTACAAAAGGCCAAATCCGATATTGGGCAGTTGAAAGCAAAAAAGGAACTGGCAGAATCAAACTTTGCCAGGGCGCAAAAACTGCAGACTGTAAATGCCAATTCTAAAGCCGATTACGATTTATATAAATCGGAATATGGCGTTTCTTCAGCCAATCTGGAAGTAGGGGAATCCATTGTTAATCAGGCAAATGCCGCAGTTGGCGTAGCTGAGGCTTCTTTGAAAAGAGCTAAACAGAATCTTGAATATTGCACGATTACTTCACCTGTGAAAGGAATCGTTATAGACAGAAGGGTGAATATAGGGCAAACAGTTGTTTCAAGCCTCAATGCGCCCAGTTTATTTCTTATAGCGAAAGATTTGACCCGTATGGAAATATGGGTCAGCGTAAATGAAGCTGACATCGGACAAATAAAACCGGGGCAAAACGTAAAGTTTACTGTGGATGCTTACCCTTATGACACTTTTAGCGGGAAGGTGACGAAAATCAGGATGAACGCTTCTGTGAATCAGAATGTGGTTACCTATGTCGTAGTAATTAACACGGACAACGCCGGCGGAAAACTCCTTCCCTATCTTACTGCAAATGTGAAATTTGAGATAGACACGCACAAGGAAGTTATCATGGTTGCCAATTCTGCATTGCGATGGAAACCTGAAGAGGGCCAGGCCGATGAAAAGTATTTGGGCTATGTTCTTCAAGAGGACACAGGCAAAAATGGTGGTTCTTCGGAAAGTGAAAACAATTTTAAAAAGAAAACTTTTATATGGATACTTAAAGATGGTGCGCCTATTCCACTTGAAGTGACTCCTGGAATCTCAGATGGGGATATGACAGAAATTAAAGGCGAAGGTTTGAAAGAAGGAATGGAGGCTGTCATCGGAATTTCATTGAAGGCACAGACTAATAACTCGGCAAATAGCCCATTTGTGCCTCAATTTAAAATGAAGAAGAGATAGTTCATAGATGAACAATATTATAGAAATAAAGGACTTACACAAAACTTACCATATGGGCGACATTAGCGTCCCTGTGCTCAAAGGAATTTCCATGAATGTGCTCAAAGGAGAATTTATTGCACTGATGGGAAGTTCAGGATCGGGAAAAAGCACTTTGATGAATATACTTGGATGCCTGGACAGGCCATCTTCCGGGCAATATTATCTTGAAGGAAAAGAAATCTCATCACTTTCAAATGATATCCGAGCAAGGATAAGAAATAGCAGGATAGGATTTGTTTTTCAGAGTTTTAACCTTTTGCCCAGAGTCAGCGCACTGGAAAATGTGATAATGCCCATTGCTTACGCTCCAAATCATATCCCTGCAAAAAAAGCCCATGAAAAGGGAATGAAACTCCTTGAACAGTTTGGTATTAGTGACCGTTATCATCATGAGCCGTCGCGTTTATCAGGAGGCCAACAGCAAAGGGTAGCCATATCGCGTTCTCTAATCTGTGATCCTCCGATTCTTCTGGCAGACGAGCCTACCGGCAATTTAGATTCCCGTACAGGAGAGGAAGTTTTGGAAATATTTAAGACGCTGAATAAAGAGAAAAATATCACCATTATCATGGTGACCCACGACAGAGAGGTTGCCAAACATGCCCAGAGAGTTATCCATATCAAGGACGGGATAATTGATAATGCGGCTTTGGAGGTAAATCCATGAGAGTTAAAATAGCAGTTGTAACTTCTCTTAATTCGTTAAAACGCAATCCTATGAGAGCACTGCTTACCACTCTTGGCATTGTGATTGGTATAGCATCTGTAATAACGATGATGGAGATCGGACAGGGATCTACAGATGCGATTAAGCAGGCAATTGCAGGAATGGGAGCCAACGCTATAATAATTTTCCCAGAATCAGTAACGACTTATGGTGCCAGATACGGATCAGGCGGAGTAAAAACCCTTACTCCTGAAGACTGCAAAGCGATAATCAGAAATTGCCCTTCCATAAAAAATGCGGCACCTCTTGTTTATGCCAGAGGACAGGTCGTTTACGGTAGCAAAAATTGGTCTCCTTCGTCAATTTTGGGTTCGACGCCTGACTTTATGGACGTCAGGGACTGGGATAATTTTAGTGAGGGCGAGAACTTCACAGATCGTGACGTATTGAATTCCAACAGAGTTTGCGTTATCGGAAAAACCATCGCAAAAGAGCTTTTTGAAAACGAATCTCCTATTGATAAAGAAATCCGCATTTTGAATGTCCCTTTTAAAGTAGTGGGTGTGCTTGCCCCAAAGGGCGCAAACATGATGGGAATGGATCAGGATGATATAATTATTGCTCCATGGACTACCATAAAATACAGAGTATCGGGAAGTGGACAAAACCTTATAAATCAAACCTCAACGGCATCGGCCACTTCGTCCACTACATCGACAAGTTCCGTTTATCCTAATACAAGTGTGAATTTTTACCCTGCCCAATCTTCTGTTCAAACCACTAACTATATGATGTATGCCAGGTTTGCCAATATTTCTCAGATTTTTGCCGCAGCAAAATCGGCAGAAGAAGTAAACTCCGCCATAAATGAAGTCACCCAGCTCTTGAGAGAACGGCATCGTATAAAGGATGGCGCTTCGGATGACTTTACGATAAGGAACCTGAACGAGATTCTAAATACATTGACAGCCACTACAAAACTGGTAACCAACCTTCTTCTTTGCATTGCAATGGTTTCTCTTCTTGTCGGAGGGGTCGGGATTATGAATATCATGCTTGTCTGTGTATCGGAAAGAACCCGTGAAATAGGGATTCGTATGGCCGTAGGAGCAAGGCAAAGAGATATTCTGAGACAGTTTCTTACAGAGTCGGTTATTCTTTGTCTTTCAGGCGGGATTATCGGGATTTTGTTAGGGCATGGCGGGTCAATGATCATCGCAAAAGTTCTTAACTGGCCTATGTCTGCATCTCCGAGCGCAATCACTCTGGCATTTGCTGTTTCAGCAGCAGTAGGCATAACTTTCGGATATTACCCTGCATGGAAAGCATCACGCCTAGACCCGATTGAAGCTCTTAGATATGAGTGACTGCTAATTATTGAACATTAATCACACTTGCCAGTAGCGCAGCCTCTTTCTGCGAATTAGTGGTTGTTGCAAGTATGCAGTATTGAGTTGGTTTCATAAAGTTGAGCCTATTTTTTATTCTGGTAAAGAGATTAGCTCCAAATCAATTAAAATATACTCTATCTTAGTTCTCAAATCCTAATTGGCTCATCAGCTTTATTAATAATCAGGAGTTTTATGGCAACCGGATATAAAGGTATAAAGAGATATTATGCTCTCCTTCCATTTTTTGTATTTCTCGGGACATACCTTGTGACCTCTTTGATAATTCATGATTTCTACAAAGTACCTATAGCTGTTTCGGTGCTATTGGCGGCGGTCGTTGCAATTATGATGAATCACAATGAACCTACAAATAAAAAGCTTGATGTTTTTGCGCAGGGAGCCGGAAATCAGACCATAATTATAATGTGCATAATCTTCATTCTGGCTGGAGTCTTCGGAAGCATAGCTAAGGAAACGGGTGCCGTGGCCTCTACTGTGAATATGGCCTTAAGTTTTCTTCCTGCCCAAGTTCTAATCCCCGGAATATTTCTCATAGCTTGTTTTATATCGCTGGCTATAGGCACATCTATGGGAACAATCGCGGCCTTGGGGCCAATTGCCGTAGGAGTATCATCGCATACGCCTTTTCCTGTAGCTTTGGTGCTTGGCGCAGTTCTTAGCGGTGCTATGTTTGGCGACAGCCTATCTTTTATCAGCGATACGACTATTGCTGCCACAAGGACTCAAGGATGTGAAATGCAGGATAAATTCAAGATGAATTTTCTTATAGTCCTACCTGCCGCGGTGTTGGCATTTATAGCCTTTTATTATGTGGCTGGCTTATATGACGTCGCACAATCTCTTTCTCATGGCAATTATCAAGCTTACAAAATAATACCATATGTGGCAGTAATTATTATTTCCATTTGCGGAGTGAATGTCTTCATCACGTTGATAACTGGAATAATACTTTCAACAGTAATTGGTTTTATCGGGCATTCTTTCGATGTCTGGCAGTTGTTGGATGTTATTCAGAAAGGCATTAACAGCATGATGGATCTGATTCTGATATCGGCGATTCTTGGAGGAATAGTAGAAATAATTAAATACAATGGCGGTATATCTCAGATACTTGGGATATTGAGGTCAAACATTAAAACTAAAAAGGGTGCTGAGTTTGGGATTGGACTGCTTGTGAGCCTTGTTGATATATGCACGGCAAATAACACAGTGGCAATAATTGTTACTGGCCCCTTAGCTAAAGATATTGCAAAGAGGTATGGCATATCACCGAAACGGTCTGCCAGTTTGATAGATATTTTTTCATGTGCGATGCAGGGAATTATCCCTTACGGGGCTCAGATATTGCTTTGCGTGAGTTTTGTGGGAATGAGCGTACTTTCTCCACTTGCTATTATGAAATATTCTTATTACCCATACCTTTCTGGCGTGTTTGTGATTATTGCGATATTTTTCAGTTGGCCCGGGGATAATCCGTGGAAATGGACAGGAAAGTTAATCAAATCTAAAGGAAAATAAAGGCGTGGATAATATGATAAAATTCAGTGAAGCTTTTAAAGTAGTGATGTCCAATGTTTTCAGGACTAAAACAGAAAAGGTGGAATTGCTGGAAAGTATTTGGAGCATACTTGCAGAAGATGTGATTTCAGATATTGATATGCCGCCCTTTGACAAATCTGCCATGGATGGATATGCCTGCAGGGCAGAGGACATAGAAAACGAATTGGAAATAATAGAAACAATCCCTGCCGGATATGCCCCAAAAAAGAAAATAGGAGTTAGCGAGTGTTCCAAAATTATGACAGGCGCTATGATCCCGCAGGGCGCTGATTGTGTGATAATCATAGAAGAAACTGAGCTTAGCCCCTCGGGTAAAGTAAATTTTACAGGTAATATATCTTCATTCATTTCTGGTAACAGCAAGCGCAATATTTGCTTTAAAGCCGAAGACATAAAGAAAGGGGACAAACTTCTGGCAAAGGGGACTCCGATAAAACCTCAGCATATCGCAGTCCTGGCTACTGCCGGCTATGCAAAAGTGAAGGTAGCAGTCCAGCCGAAAGTTGGAATAATTACCACCGGCTCGGAACTAGTGGAACCTGGTGAAAAACTTTCGAAATCAAAAATAAGAAACAGCAACGGGCATCAGCTTACAGCTCAGGTTCTAAATGTCGGGGCTGTGCCGTCTTATTACGGAATAGTCGCGGATGAAGAAAATGAGATTACTCAGGTTATCACACAAGCTTTGTCGGAAAATGACATTGTCCTGATTTCCGGCGGAGTCTCAATGGGCGACTTTGACTTTGTGCCTGCTTGCCTTAAGAAAAACGGAATAAAAATCCTTTTTGATAAAGTTGCTATTCAACCGGGAAAACCTATTAACTTCGGCATAGGAAAAAATAAGGCCTGCTTTGGAATGCCGGGAAATCCGGTGTCTACATTTATGCAGTTTGAGTTACTTGTTAAGCCATTTATTTATGCAATGATGGGCGCGGAGTTCAAACCTGAGATATTTCCGGTGCTTACAGGTAAAAGGATAAGCAGGCATAATGCTTCAAGGGAAGCTGTTATTCCTGTCAGGCTCGATAATGGCAAGGTCTATCCGCTTGAATACCACGGATCGGCACATATAAACGCTATAGCACTTTCAAACTGTGTAATCTCCATACCTATTGGAGTTAAAGAGATTGCAGAAGGAACATTGGTGGATGTTAGACTCATTCAATAGGGAAATAACATACCTTAGGATTTCTGTTACGGACAGGTGTAATCTGCATTGCAGGTACTGTATGTGCGGAAATGAGATCAATTTTATTAAAGTCGATCATATTTTATCATTTGAAGAGATATATGAGTTTACGCTGAAAGCTGTTGAATTTGGTATAAGAAAAGTCAGAATCACAGGGGGCGAACCTCTTGTCAGGCAAAATATATTGGCATTGGTGAAAATGCTGTCGTCAATTGAAGGTATTAAGGATTTGTCTATGACGACCAACGGAATTGTACTGGCTGATTTTGCTTTAAAACTCAAGGAAGCAGGCTTGGGCAGATTGAATGTGAGTTTAGATTCTGTTGACCCTGAAAAGTACAGAGAAATAACTGGCGGCGGTGATGTATCAAAAGTTTTTAAAGGATTGGAAAGGGCTAAGAGTGCCGGATTTTTTCCTATAAAAATTAATTGTGTGATAAAAAAAACACAGGACGAACCCGATGCTAAAGGAGTTGCAAGTTACTGTAAAGATAATGGCTTTGTTGTTAGATATATCCGGCAGATGAATATTAAAAATGGTGAGTTTTGGCCAGTAATAGGCGGAGATGGCGGAAAGTGTGTATCATGCAGCCGGCTCAGGCTTTCAAGCGATGGCAAACTTTACCCCTGTCTTTTCAGCGATAAGTTTTTTTCAATTAAGGAGCTTGGCAACGAAAGAGCTATAATTGAAGCAGTTAAGCATAAACCTCAAGCCGGTGACAGGGCTGAAAATGAATTCCATACATTAGGGGGCTGAATAAAATGGAAAATCTTTCTCATATAGGAAAAGATAATAAACCGTCCATGGTTGATGTTTCTTTCAAGGCGGATATGTATAGAGTAGCAAAAGCCTCCGGTTTTATAAGGCTTAAATCCGAGACGATCAAATTAATTACAGAAAACAATATAAAGAAGGGCAATGTACTCATAACTGCTGAATTGGCAGGCGTAATGGGAGCAAAAAAAACTCAGGATTTGATTCCGCTCTGTCATTCATTGAATACGACAAATGTAAGGGTGGTTGCTGAACTCATTGAAGGCGGCGTTGAAGTGAGCAGCGAAGTATCCTGTATTGGCAAGACGGGAGTGGAAATGGAAGCTCTCGCAGCGGTAAGTATAGCGCTTTTAACTATTTATGACATGTGTAAAGCTGTTGATAAAACTATGGAGATAACAAGTACAAGGTTGTTAGAGAAAACAAAAACTAAAATCTGAATAGGAATTTGATTGACAGTAGATTCAAAACAGAGAGGTGGAGTATGGCAGAAGGAAAAATTGTTTCAATAAATATCTCGAAAGAAAAGGGAATTATTAAAAAACCTGTTTCAGGTGTCCTTCAGGTTTCCTGCCATGGGCTAGTTGGTGATGCCCATTCGGGTGCCTGGCACAGGCAGATAAGTTTATTATCAAGAGAAAGGATTGAGGAATTTTCAATTCAAATCGGCAGAAAAATTAATTTCGGAGAGTTTGCCGAGAATATTACGACAGATGGTATTGACTTGCAAAGAGTAACATTGTTTGGCAAATTCATAATAGGCTCTGTTATTCTGGAAGTAACCCAGATTGGGAAAAAGTGCCATGGAGAAGGTTGTGCGATCTTTAGGGAAGTAGGTAAATGCGTGATGCCGCATGAAGGAATATTTTGCAGAGTATTGCATGCAGGTTCCATAAAAGCAGGCGATGACATAGAATATGTTGAAATTCCTTTAAAAATTTCGGTTATTACTGCAAGTGACAGAGCAAGTCGTGGAGAGTATGAAGATAAAAGCGGGCCTGAAGTAGAAACGCAAATAGAAAAATTTTTCATTAACAAACCTTGGGAAATCGCTTTTAGAAGAATGGTTGTCCCCGATGAACATGACCAACTTGAAAACGCTATCAGAGAATTAGCTAAAATTTCAGACGTTGTTTTTATTACCGGAGGTACTGGCATTGGCCCCAGAGATATTACGCCAGATGTGGTAGAGAAGATTATAGATAAGGAAATACCGGGGATAATGGATTATGTCAGAAACAAGTATGGCACCGACATTCCCTCAGCGCTTATTTCCAGGTCAATCGCCGGAGTTGCGAATTCTACGTTGATATATGCCATTCCAGGAAGTGTCAAGGCGGCCAGAGAATATGTACAGGAGATACTAAAGACCCTTGAACATTCTATTTTTATGATAAAAGGAATAGATTCTCACTAATTTGCCTTTGTAAAAGTCTGCTAAATTTATAAGCAATTAATTATTCTTTGAAAGTTCTTTAATCGGCATTATTCCTATATATCTGGCAAAGGCAATATTAACTAGTTGGTAGTTGCCATTGTCATCTTCGTCAGAATTGAATTTTTTTTCATTCTCCTGAAATTCTTCATTTCCCTCTTTCACAGCATCTTCAAAAGAAGAGGTGCCTATCATAGTGGTTTCAATGCAAATATGTTCATTCCCCTCTGCATCGAGACTTACAAGCAATAACATATGGCCTGGCATCATGACCAGACTTACATCCAATCCTATTTTACGTAATATGGATGCCAGCATAACTGATCCGTCCACGCAATTAGCCTGAGTATTGGACAAGGTCTCCCCTAATAATCTAACATGCTGACTGGATAAATCTTCGTCTTCTCCTGAAGTAGTATTGATGGAGCTGTAGCAAATGCCTTTTTTAGCTAATATCTCCCATATTGCTTTTATTTCCGATTCGACCTCTTCGGGAGTTCCATCATAACCGCTGAAAGAGCTAACTTTTCCTGACTTCAGGCATTCCTGTAGGATTTTTTCAATTCCAGGGTGGTTCTCATTTACATATGCGGCAAAAAAATAACCGACATCCAACTCTTCACCTTCAGCATTGACATAATAGTAAACGCAATCATTTATTGGTCTGACCTGGAACCTGAAAACTTCTTCTTCAGTTTCATTTTTATCAATTGTAACTTTAAATGTAACGTCTTCAGGTGTTGTCTGTGTTACGCCGACCAGCTTTTCATATTCATATTTCAGAGGAGGATAAATAAGATAGACAGTATTTGCATCAGGCAGGACTATTTTGTATGTGGACGGCTTGATATAAGTAGTGCTGGAAACTTCTATTCTTATAGGACAGTTTTTTTTAGGCGAGCATACTGCCAATCCTAAAGTTCCCCACCATTCGCCTAATCGTTCCTGGATTTGTCCTGCATTATCAGGCGCTGCGTTTATAGTGGCAGTTGATATAACTACTGAAGGAAAAATGCAATAACCAAGGTCAAATAGAGGAATCCACTCCCCTGGATTTAGTTTTTCTTGTTCGCCGTTTTCTTGATCTGTTATTTCGGTAGATGATGTGACAGCTACCCCTGAGTTCTCTTTTATGAAACTGTTGTCTGGTTTGTTAGTATCTGCTCCGCTTAAAGTTAGACAAAAACAACAGGTGATTGCAAGAAAGGAAATAACTCTTTTCATAAATGTTCCATGATTATTTTTTAGCTTTGCTTTTTGTTATACCCAAACCTAATCAATCCAATATTAATCTTACTATTTGGGAAGCCGTCATTAACTATTTCGGAATAATTATAAATGGCCTCTAGTACAAATCAATTGGTGTATAATGGGGCTAAAATAATCCTACGATATTGCCTTTTCCATCAATATCTACTTTTGTGTAACTCGGATTGCTTCCAAGCCCTGGCATAGTGGCGATCGTGCCGCTCAGAACATAAATAAATCCTGCGCCTGCAGACAGGAAAACTTCTCGTACCGGGATTAAGTAATTTTTTGGCCAGCCTTTCATATTCGGATCGTGTGAAAGGGAGTATTGAGTTTTAGCCATACAAACAGGAAGATGCCCGAAATCCTTTTGGTAATATTCCAATTGTTTCAACGCCAGATCAGAGAATTCAACGCCGCCTGCACTGTAAACCTCTTTGCAAATTTTATTAATTTTATCAACGAGGGAAAGTTTGTCTTCGTAAAGCATTTTGAAAGTTGAGGATTTGTCGCAGGCTTCTACTATTGCATGGGCAAGCTCCTTGCCGCCTTCTCCTCCAAGTCCGTGAACATTGCTTTCTGCTACTTTATAAGCCCCGAATTCTATAGCTTTTTTCTTAAGGAAATCGATTTCTTTCTGACTGTCTGTTTTGAATCTGTTTATTGCTACTACTGCTGGGATTCCGAATCTGTTTATATTTGCTATGTGTGCTTTTAGATTTTCCATTCCGAGTTCAAGGGATTCCAAATCTTCAGAAACGAGTTTTGCGTCAAGCGGCTTTCCAGGAACTATTTTAAATCTGCCTGAGTGGCTCTTTAGAGCTCTCACTGTGCAGACTATTACCGCAGCACTAGGCTCTATTCCTGAATATCTTGTTTTAATGTCGCAGAATTTTTCAAAGCCCATATCCGAACCAAACCCTGCCTCAGTTATGACATAATCGGCAAGTTTAAGAGCAATTCTGTCAGCGATAATGGAAGAGTTGCCATGGGCTATATTTGCAAACGGGCCTGCGTGAACGAAACACGGTGTGTGTTCAGTTGTCTGCATTAGAGTAGGTTTTATAGCATCCTTCATTATTACTGCCATTGAACCTGCTATTCCGAGGTCTTCTGCCGTAATGGGTTTACCGTCTATGTTTAGCGCCATTACGCATCTGCCGAATCTTTTGCGCATATCCTGAAGATTTTCGGCAAGAGCGAGAATAGCCATTAGCTCTGATGCTACTGAGATATCGAAATTGGTGTGTCTTGGTATGCCGTTATCATTATCCTTTGCGCCCGTAGTTTGAAGCCCTACTTTAATGCTTCGCAACGCACGGTCATTAATATCCACGACTCTCTTCCAGAAGATTTTGTCTTTGTCAATTTTAAGGGCTTTTAAGCCGGAGCGGGACTCAAAATCTTCATAACCTTTGCGTTCTTCGTGGTAAAGCCTTGTATCAAGGGCTGCTGCTCCCAGATTGTGAGCTGCCGTGATTGCATGGATGTCTCCCGTCAGGTTGATGTTAAAGTCTTCCATAGGGACTACCTGTGAGTAACCGCCGCCGGCGGCGCCACCTTTAATTCCGAATACCGGTCCCATGCTCGGCTGGCGAATGCATGTAAAAACTTTTTTTCCTATTTTTGCCAATCCCAATGAAGAACCGATGGTTGTGACCGTTTTTCCTTCACCAAGAGGGGTCGGATTTATTGCCGTAACTACGACTAGTTTGCCGTTTGGCTTATCTTTTAGTCTGTCCAGAATCCCAAGGTTAACTTTGCCTTTTGTGTGTCCGTAGGGTTCCAGTTCATTATCTAGGATTCCTGCGGCGATGGAGATTTCACTTATTGGTTTTAGTTTTGTTGCCTGGGCTATTTCTATGTCTGATTTCATAGTTTCTCCATTCATGTTTATAAAATTTTTAATGATAATGCCTTTAAGAAGTTATTACTAAAAAGTAGCATTCGGAAAATGCCTACACAATAGACTTGTATAAGTTTATTGGAAACAAGTTTATTTTATCCTCGTAAGAAATATTGGTTCAAATTAAAAAAAAGCTGCGAGAATGACATTTCTATCTAAATTGCGAAGGGGGCTAAAAATCATTAGCTTTGGGTAATTTCGATTTGTTTTTAAAAAAATATACTTTCAGGTGTTGCAAAAAAGAACCTTTACTTTAGAATCGTGTCTAGCTTCATAACTACAAACTATTTCTACAAATTATAACAAAATAAGGAGAGGATATGAAAAAATTATTGCTAGGCGCAGTGATTGCGTTGGGGCTAACTGCATTTGCAGGAACATCATTTGCTGTTAATGACGGCAATGGCTATACACCAGTTCAGTTCTCTGTTTGGCCAGGGGTTACTAATTGGCCGAATAGCTATAATGTCGAAGGCGTGAAATTCGGAGTGCCATTTGCTTGGAATGATGGCGGTATAAACCAGCAAGTTGACGGAGTAGAGATGGCTTTCTATTCAGAGTCAAGAAATGTAAACGGATTGCAACTGACAATGCTCAGCATGAACAATTACAACGGATCAGGCGCTCAGATTTCTTGCCTGAACTTTGGAGATGGATTCCAAGGCGCTCAGATTTCTGTTTTTACGAACTGGATGTCTAAATCAAAAGGATTCCAACTTGGTGGATTGAATGCTGCAGATGCTAATTGCGAAGCAGTACAGGTCGGAGGAGTGAATGTTTCCAGTATCAACGCTAAAGGAGTTCAAGCCGGGCTTATCAATTCCGGTTCTAATTTTGAAGGGTTTCAATTAGGAGTTCTCAACATCATTGATGACGAAGATGTTCCTGGAAGAAAACCTTCAAAAGGTCTTCAGATCGGCGCAATTAATTGGATGACCAATGGTTTCTTGCCGATAATGATTCTGTTTAACTACGGTTTCTAATTTGCTCTATTTAGGTCTTATTTAATGAAGCGCAGCTTGCTGCGCTTCTTTTTTGATTGAATTGGCTTCACAAGAACTTACAAGAGCCCATAATATAAATAGCTAAAGAGTTTAGAGTTTTGCCAATAGCAGAAAAATCTTTTTTCGTCAACTAGAATTAAAATTAACTCAAAAACACCATGAAAAACTTAATTATTTGTATCTGCCTGTTTGTTTCATGTATAGCTGTTGCAGATGAAGGGATGTATACATTTGACAATCCTCCTATTGAAATTATATCTAAAAAATATGGCGTGAATCTGACTCAAAACTGGTTCGACTTTTCTATGCAAGCTTCCTTAAGGTTTAATAATGGCGGCTCCGGTTCATTTGTATCAGAAGACGGGCTGGTTATTACCAATCATCACGTCGGATTTGATTCTATTCAGAAGCTTTCTAAAAAGGATAGCGATTACATAAAAAATGGATTTATTGCAACATCACGTGATATGGAGTTAAAATGTCCCGATCTTGAAGTAAATATGCTTGTTGGGATCAAAGATGTTACAAACAGAGTGATTAATGCGGCGAAAACAGCAAAGGATGAGGCTGAGGCAGGAAAACTTAAGCGCACAGAAATGGCAGAAATCGAAAAAGAATACACTGACAAGACCGGACTCAGGTGTGATGTGGTAACCCTATACGGCGGAGCACAATATTCACTCTACGAATATAAGAAGTTTACTGACGTGAGGTTGGTTTTTTCTCCTGAAGAGCAGATGGCGTTTTTCGGCGGGGATCCTGACAATTTTACATATCCGAGATATGACCTTGATATTTCATTTTTTAGAATATATGAAGGCAATCGGCCTTATCATCCAAAGTGCTTCTTTAGATTTGATGAACATGGTGTAAAAGAAAATGAGCTCATTTTTGTAATAGGAAACCCTGGTACTACAAAAAGGCTTAATACTATAGCTCAACTAGAATTTCAACGTGACATATCTTGCCCGGCAAAAATAAACATTATAAATAGTTTACTTGATGCTCTGAACAAGTATGCAAAAGAAGGAAAAGAAAATCAACGGCAGGCAGGAGAATTAATTCGTTCATTTGCCAATGCCCAAAAGGCATATACCGGAATGTTGTCCACATTGCAGAGCAGCAAATTTTTTAACATAAAAGTGGCACAGGAAGAAGATTTTCTAAAAAAAACTGAATCTCATAAAAAGGAATACAAAGAATTAAAAGATGCTTTCAATAACATCAGAGATGCAGAAAACGAGTATAAGACATTTTTCTCTACTACACTGGCCATATGGTCTTTATCAACATCCGAACTATTTTCAAAATCGCTTGACATAGTTCAAATGATAGCAGACAGAAAAAAAACAAATGGCGACAGATTAAAAGAATACAGAGACAGCGCATTAGAATCTTTGGAATTGCAACTCTATTCATCTGCTCCAATTTATAACGGCTTGGAGACGACTCTCCTTATAACAACAATTAACGATGCAGAAAAAAGCCTTGGCAAGGATAGTGAACTGCTGCAGGCACTATTAGGTAATAAAACAGTAGATGAAGTAGTAAGAAATGCTGTTAATAAAACCAAGATCTATGATGTAAACTATAGAAAAGAATTGGTTAAAAAAGGAGAAACTCTGTCTGCAGAAGAATGGGAAAACTATGTAAAAAAGAGTGAAGATCCTATGATTCAGCTGGCAGCAGCAGTTGATCCTGTTATGAGAAAAAACAGGAAACTGTACGAAGATAAAGTCGAAAGTCCTGAAGCTATACAAATGCAGCATATCCAGTCTATAAAATATAAGATATTGGGGAAGAATGCTACACCGGACGCTACCTTCACGCCGAGAATAACCTTTGGTATAGTAAAAGGTTACCAGGCTGAAGGAACCATAGTACCGTATAAAACAAATTTTTACGGGCTTTTTTCCAGAAATGCCGAATTCGATTATCAAGACCCTTTCAATTTGCCTCAAAAATGGAAAGAAAAGGAAAAATACCTTGATCTTTCAAAGTCACTGAATTTTGTATCTACAGCAGACATTGTAGGAGGGAACTCAGGAAGTCCGGTAATTGATATAAACCATCAATTTGTAGGAATTATTTTTGATGGCAATATTGACTCACTTGCGTCCACATACATTTATACCGATGATAAAGCCAGGGCTGTATCAGTCGATTCTGCAGGTGTTATAGAAGCACTACTTAAAATATACGATGATAATGTGCTTGTTAATGAACTCATTGGCAAAAAGGACATAAAGAGTACGATAGTGGAATGAGGGTATTATCCCAAAGTTGAAAATTTGGAATTCTTTACTGAATCATTTATAAACGGGTTGCAAAAGATCGGGCTTAATTTTACGAATCCTCAAGATGTGTATTATGTTATGTTGGACTATTAGAGAAAATTATTCCACCAATAGAATAACAAACTGTTGGGAGTAAAGTTGGGAGTAAAGTTGGGAGTAAAGTGTGATTGCTAGTCAAAAAACATTTGTAGCGGCATTGAGGGTGGCGTTGGTAGGGCGCAATACTTCTAAAAAACAGCTTTAACGCTATCATTGCGACTCTTAACTAGAAGAGATAAAAACTTGCTGATTTGTTGCTTTTCAAATTCGAGGAACGATATATATGTAATGTGTCTCTATTGAATTTGTTATAACCAAAAGATAAAGATTTTATAACGGAGATACTGTTATGGCGATAGACTACCAGAAAGAGATAGGGGATAAAATTCTTTCCATAAAGAAAGAAAAAAACGCTATTATTTTAGCTCATAATTATGTACTTGGAGAAGTTCAGGATATTGCAGACTTTACAGGAGATTCTTTGGAGCTTAGCAGAAAGGCAAGCGCTATAAAAGAACAGGATATAATTGTTTTTTGCGGCGTAAAGTTTATGGCTGAAACAGCTAAAATATTATCGCCGGAAAAAAAAGTCCTTCTTCCCGTTGCAGATGCAGGTTGTCCCATGGCAGATATGGCCGACGCGCAAGCAGTAAAAGAGTTCAAGATGAAACATCCCAACGCAGTGATTGTTTGTTATGTAAATAGTACTGCCGAAGTTAAAGCGCAAGTCGATATATGTTGCACATCGGGAAATGCCGAAAAAATAATTTCAAGCATTCCTAAAGATAAAGAGATAATTTTTATTCCTGATAAAAACCTTGGGGCAAACATCGCTGGAAAACTTGGGAGGGATATGGTTTTATGGGAAGGTTTTTGCCCGACTCATATGCGAATTATACCCGAAATGGTGCTAAGGAAAAAAAAAGAATATCCTGATGCTGTTGTGATGGTCCATCCGGAGTGCCGCCCCGAACTTGTATCAATCGCAGACGTTGCCTTGAGCACGGCAGGAATGTTAGAGTTCGCTAAAACAACTAAAGCAAGGCAAGTTATAGTAGGTACGGAAATGGGTATTATACACAGGCTTCAGAAAGATAACCCTGATAAGATGTTTATTCCTGTTTCCGAACAGGCTGTCTGTATGAATATGAAAAAGATCAATTTGGAAGATGTGCTTGCTTCATTGGAAAATAATCAGTATGAAATAAAGCTCACTGCAGAAACTATAGAGAAGGCCCAAAAGCCTATATTTAAGATGCTAGATTGCAAATTTTAGTTACACTTTCATCTTTTTTCCATAAATTTCTGATATTTGATTTGTACGGATGAGAGTTCTGGTTATTTTAAAGGCTCTTTCGTTAATACGGGAGAGTGTTGAGTGAAAAAATGAGGCTGAGAAAAACTTCAAAAAAAGATTTGGAGAATGGTTGACAAATAAACCGAATCGGTTAGTTTATAAGCCTTGCCTGGAAATACCGGGTGTGCTGATTGAAAGATTAGAGAATTGAATTATGCGGGTAACCCGCAAAATTTTTATTGAGACTATATAGAGATATATAGTAGTAGTTCTTTGTACTATGAAAGAACTCGCATAAAAGAAGATGGCAGTCAGAGATGGCTGATATCGAAATATTTTATGGAGAGTTTGATCCTGGCTCAGAACGAACGCTGGCGGCATGGATTAGGCATGCAAGTCGAACGGGTGTAGCAATACACTAGTGGCGAAAGGGTGAGGAACACGTGAGTAAGCTACCCTTCAGTTGGGAATAACCTCGCGAAAGCGAGGCTAATACCGAATGTGACATATATAGCGCATGTTGTGTATGTTAAAGATTTATCGCTGAAGGATGTGCTCGCGTCCCATTAGCTAGTTGGTGAGGTAATGGCCCACCAAGGCAATGACGGGTAGGTGGTCTGAGAGGATGGTCACCCACACTGGGACTGAGATACTGCCCAGACTCCTACGGGAGGCTGCAGTCGAGAATCTTCCGCAATGGGCGAAAGCCTGACGGAGCAATGCCGCGTGTAGGATGAAGGTCTTTGGATTGTAAACTATTGTCACCGGGGATGAATTATGACAGTACCCGGGGAGGAAGCCACGGCTAACTACGTGCCAGCAGCCGCGGTAATACGTAGGTGGCGAGCGTTGTTCGGAATTATTGGGCGTAAAGGGTTCGTAGGAGGTTCATTAAGATTGGTGTGAAATCCCAAGGCTCAACCTTGGAACTGCATTGATTACTGATGGACTAGAGTATCGTAGAGGAGAGCGGAATTCCAGGTGTAGCGGTGGAATGCGTAGATATCTGGAAGAACACCGACAGCGAAGGCAGCTCTCTGGGCGAAAACTGACTCTGAGGAACGAAAGCGTGGGTAGCAAACAGGATTAGATACCCTGGTAGTCCACGCTGTAAACGTTGTATGCTTGGTCTGAGCGGATTCAACCCCGTTCGGGTCGGAGTTAACATGTTAAGCATACCGCCTGGGGACTACGGCCGCAAGGCTAAAACTCAAAGGAATTGACGGGGGCCCGCACAAGCGGTGGAGCATGTGGCTTAATTCGAGGCAACGCGAAGAACCTTACCTAGGTTTGACATATAAGTGACCTCTTGTGAAAGCAAGATTCCCTTCGGGGCATTTATACAGGTGCTGCATGGCTGTCGTCAGCTCGTGTCGTGAGATGTTCGGTTAAGTCCGGCAACGAGCGCAACCCACGTCGTTAGTTGCTAACAGGTAATGCTGTGCACTCTAACGAGACTGCTCGTGTTAAGCGGGAGGAAGGCGTGGATGACGTCAAGTCCGTATGGCCTTTATACCTAGGGCTGCACACGTGCTACAATGGGCGATACAATGGGACGCAATACCGCGAGGTGGAGCAAATCCCCAAAATCGTCCTCAGTTCAGATTGCAGTCTGCAACTCGACTGCATGAAGTTGGAATCGCTAGTAAAGGCGTATCAGCAACGGCGCCTTGAATACGTTCCCGGGCCTTGTACACACCGCCCGTCACATCATGGGAGCTGATTGCACCCGAAGTCACTGACTCAACTATCAAAGGGGAGAGGTGCCTAAGGTGTGGTGAGTGACTGGGATGAAGTCGTAACAAGGTAGCCGTAGGGGAACCTGCGGCTGGATCACCTCCTTTCTAAGGAGTAATTCTTTAAAGTACGAATAACAAACGAGCGTACTTAAAAGGATACGGTTGAATATCCCTCTTGAGGGATAAGGTCAAGGGAGACTTTGGCCAGGGTTATTCGCATAATTCAATTCTTCAATCAAGAGATTGATATAAGATTGGGTAACTGGGGCCTTAGCTCAGCTGGCTAGAGCGTCAGCTTTGCAAGCTGAATGTCAAGGGTTCGAATCCCTTAGGCTCCACCATACACGATCTTAATATATAAAGCAGCGGCGATATACGGTTTTTTTACCAGTGATCCCGTTTAGGGCGTATAGCTCAGTTGGTTAGAGCGCGTCCCTGATAAGGACGAGGTCCTTGGTTCAAATCCAAGTACGCCCACCATTTATCATGGTAGTTGTTTTATGTAGGTGTTCTTTGAAAATTGGAAGATAAGTCAAGTTTTTCCTATATGGTAATATATTTATTATAACTACTATAAGGTAAGAATGACAACTTTGCATAAAAAGATAGAATTAATGACTAAGAGATCTTAACTAAAAAGTTTTCTTGGTGGTCAAGCTACTAAGGGCACATAAAGGATGCCTTGGTTCTGATAGGCGAAGAAGGACGCGGCAAGCAGCGATAAACCTCGGGGAGCGGCACACACGCTTTGATCCGGGGGTTTCCGAATGGAGAAATCCAATACTGGTAATGCAGTATTATCCCCGACTGAATAAATAGGTCGTGGAGGCGATACCCAGGGAAGTGAAACATCTCAGTACCTGGAGGAATAGAAATCAAAAGAGATTCTGCAAGTAGTGGCGAGCGAACGCAGAACAGTCTAAACCATAGTGTTTACATTATGGGGTTGCGGGACTCGGATGTGGCATGGCAAAGGTTAATTGAACGCTTTGGAATGAGCGGCCATAGAAGGTGAAAGCCCTGTAAGTGAAAATCTGCGTCAGCCTACGAGTATCCCAAGTAGGTCGGAACACGTGAAACTCCGACTGAATCCGGGGAGACCACTCTCCAAGACTAAATACTAATCAGAAACCGACAGCGCATAGTACCGTGAGGGAAAGGTGAAAAAGTACCCCGGGAGGGGAGTGAAAAGTACCTGAAATTATGTGCCTACAAAGTGTGGGAGCGGCGCAAGCTGTGACCGCATGCCTTTTGCATAATGAGTCTGCGACTTACACCTATACAGCAAGGTTAAGTTTTTAATGAAGCCGTAGCGAAAGCGAGTGTGAATAGCGCGTTAAGTTGTATGGGGTAGACCCGAAACCTGGTGATCTATCCATGGTCAGGCTGAATCTTCGGTAACACGAAGTGGAGGGCCGAACTGGTGAGTGTTGAAAAACTCTCGGATGAACTGTGGATAGGGGTGAAAGGCCAATCAAACCGGGTGATAGCTGGTTCTCTTCGAAATAGCTTTAGGGCTAGCCTTGTGCAATAGTTAGCGGGGGTAGAGCACTGAAAGTTCGAGGGTCCTTACCGGGATACCAACAACTATCAAACTCCGAATACCGTATAACTGTACCACAGGAGTCAGACTATGGGGGCTAAGCTTCATAGTCGAGAGGAAAACAGTCCAGACCGCCGTCTAAGGTCCCAAATTTAAGCTAAGTGGAATTAAGGATGTGATTTCTCATAAACAACCAGGATGTTGGCTTAGAGGCAGCCATCATTTAAAGAGTGCGTAATAGCTCACTGGTCTAGAGATTTCGCGCCGAATATGATCGGGACTAAGCTTAAAACCGAAGACGCGGACTCTGCGTGAGCGGAGTGGTAGAAGAGCGTTGTATATGCGGTGAAGTCTGAGCGGGAGCGAGGGTGGAGCGTATACAAGTGACCATGCAGACATGAGTAGCGAAAAACAGGGTTGAAATCCCTGTCACCGAAAGCCTAAGGTTTCCTGGGGAAGGTTCGTCCGCCCAGGGTTAGTCGGATCCTAAGGTGAGGCCGAAAGGCGTAATCGATGGACAAACGGTTAATATTCCGTTACCACCTTATTTGAGTGAAGGAGGGACGCAGGAAGTTAGGTCAGTTGCCGATTGAAAGTGGCAATCTAAAGTTGTAGGGTGTTGGGCAGGAAAATCCGCTCGACGTTAGCCTGAGAACTGAATGGACCTGGAGTCTACGGACGAAGGGGATTGACTGATACTACGCTGACGAGAAAAGCTTCTAAACGTTGAAAATAGGGTGTCCGTACTAAAACCGACACAGGTAGGCGAGGCGAGAAGCCTAAGGTGCGCGAGAGAAACCACGTTAAGGAACTCGGCAAATTAGCCCCGTAACTTTGGAAGAAGGGGTGCCGTTTGAGGTGAAGGGACTTGCTCCCGGAGCTGAAGGCGGTTGCAACAAAGAGGCCCTGGCGACTGTTTAGCAAAAACACAGCACTCTGCAAACTTGTTAAGAGGAAGTATAGGGTGTGACACGTGACCAATGCTGAAAGGTTAAACTGAGGGGTTAGCGCAAGCGAAGCTCTAAAGTGAAGCCCCAGTGAATGTCGGCCGTAACTATAACGGTCCTAAGGTAGCGAAATTCCTTGTCGGGTAAGTTCCGACCCGCACGAATCGTGTAACGATCAGGGCACTGTCTCAACGTGGATCTCGGCGAAGTTGTAATTCCCGTGAAAATGCGGGATACCTGCAGTAGGACGGAAAGACCCCGTGAACCTTTACTGTAATCTGATATTGGTATTTGGGTGCTCATGTGTAGGATAGGTGGGAGGCGTTGAAGTGACCGCGTCAGCGGTTATGGAGCCATCGGTGAAATACCACCCTTGTGCAGTTGAATATCTAACCAGTTTCCGTGAATCCGGAGCTGGGACATTGTCAGAGGGTCAGTTTGACTGGGGCGGTTTCCTCCCAAATTGTAACGGAGGAGTTCCAAGGTACACTCAGCATGGTTGGCAATCATGCGTAGAGCGTAAGGGTAGAAGTGTGCTTTACTGTGAGACAGACATGTCGAACAGTTGCGAAAGCAGGACCTAGTGATCCAGCGGTAGAATGTGGAATCGCCGTTGCTCATCGGACAAAAGGTACTCTGGGGATAACAGGCTGATCGCACCCAAGCGTCCATAGCGACGGTGCGGTTTGGCACCTCGATGTCGGCTCATCACATCCTGGGGCTGGAGAAGGTCCCAAGGGTCCGGCTGTTCGCCGGTTAAAGTGGTACGCGAGCTGGGTTCAGAACGTCGTGAGACAGTTCGGTCCTTATCCACTGTGGGCGTAGGATATTTGACGGGATCATTCCTTAGTACGAGAGGACCGGGAATGAGTGACCTCTGGTGTTCCAATTGTCATGTCAATGGCATTGTTGGGTAGCTATGTCGCGAAAAGATAAGCGCTGAAAGCATCTAAGCGCCAAGCTCCCCCGAAGATAAGATATCCCAGTACCGTAAGGTACTCTAAAGGCAACTTGAAGACGACAAGTTTAATAGGTCGTATGTGTAAGTACAGCAATGTATTCAGCTTAACGATACTAATCAGCCGTGCGGCTTGACCACCTTATTTTTCATAAGGTTATCAAACTAGCTCAATGAAAATGTACAATTCTTATTCAGGTTAAGACTTAACAAAACCTTCCAATTTTTATTATTTTTTCCCTTGGTGTCTATAGCGAAACGGAAACACCCGTTCCCATCCCGAACACGGCAGTTAAGCGTTTCAGCGGCAATGGTACTGTACATAAGAGTACGGGAGAGTAGCTCGATGCCAAGGGTTTTTTGTTTTTATCCCTTTTCGCTATGCCTAAAATTATAGGACTGCATCACCCAATCTTACTTCAATATTGCCAGCACTCTTCTCATTCATACACAATGATTATTCCCACTCTATCGTCCCAGGCGGTTTTGAGGTAAGATCGTACACCACTCTGTTTACGCCCTTTACTTCGCCGACTATTCTGCTGGATATCTTTTCCAGTAAGTCATAAGGTAGTTTTACCCAATCTGCTGTCATTCCATCTGTGCTTTCCACTATTCTGAGCGCGATAACTTTTTCGTAGGTTCTTTCGTCGCCCATTACACCTACTGTTTTTACAGGTAAAAGAACAGTAAAAGATTGCCAGACCTTATAATAAAATCCAGCCGATTTCATTTCATCCATGAGTATTTGGTCTGCTTCTCTTAAAATGTCTAAATATTCCTTGGTAACCGGGCCAATAAGTCTTACAGCAAGCCCAGGACCAGGAAATGGCTGTCTCATGACAATTTCTTCAGGCATTCCCAGTTCAAATCCAAGTTTCCTTACTTCATCTTTAAAGAGGCATCTTAAAGGTTCGAGAAGTGTTAATTTCATCCGTTCTGGCAATCCGCCTACATTATGGTGGCTTTTAATCATTGAGCTTGGATTGCCAGAAATAGATACGCTTTCAATGACATCGGGATATGTAGTTCCTTGTGCAAGGAATTTTGTATTCGGAAACTGCTTTGCAGCTTCGTCAAACACGTTAATGAATTCATGCCCGATAACTTTTCTTTTCTGCTCAGGGTCTTCAATGCTCTTAAGCTTTGAAAGAAATAATGATTCGGCATCAATGCACTCAAGGTTTAAATTGAAGTTTTTAGTATACATATTCTCAATTCTTTGAGCTTCATTTTTACGTAAAAGGCCATTATCGACAAAAATACATTTGAGTTGTTTGCCAATTGCTTTATTTATTAAAATTGCCGCCACTGAAGAATCAACTCCGCCGCTCAAAGCCAAAATTACACTATTGTCTTTTACCGTATTTCGAATAGAATCCACTGCCTGATTTATGTAAGAGCTCATTGTCCAATCTTGCTTGGCTTTGCAAATGTTAACGCAGAAATTGTTAAGTATAAGAAATCCATTTTCGCTATGTATGACTTCCGGATGGAATTGAAGCCCGTATAAATTTTTATTAATGTCGCATACGGCGGCAAACTCTGTGTTTTGCGTAGTTCCTATAGTTTCGAACCCATTAGGCAAGGTTTCTACTTTGTCGCCATGGCTCATCCAGACGTTGAATTTGTTATTTAAAACATTCTGAAAGATCAGAGGGATTTTCTCTGTAACTGTCAATTGTGTTTTTCCATACTCACGTGCATGACTTTTAATCACTTTTCCATTTAACAATTTCACCATTAATTGGAGGCCATAACATATTCCAAGAATAGGGATTCCTAATTCAAAAATTTCTTTAGCGCAGGTAGGCGAATTATTATCTGTAACGCTTGCAGGCCCACCACTCAAAATTATTCCAATTGGGTTTTCTTCTTTTATTTGATTTATTGGTGTAAAGAACGGGATTATTTTACTGTAAATGTTTAATTCCCTGACTCTTCTAGCTATTAGTTGACTGTATTGGGACCCAAAATCAAGAATTAGAATCGTCTGATTTTTATCTTTGGTCATAGAATTGTTTTCGTTTTAGAATTTTTTATGATGATATGCTGTCCACATCTTGGACAAAAAACGGTTGCTTCTCTGGGTTTTACCAAAAAAGCATACCTACAATCATCGCAGATGCAAAGTTTTCCTTGAGAAAGAGACCAATCCCTAATGTCTGCTCTCCACGATTCTCTAGCCCATAGAATTGTAAGATAGACAATCCAAATCAGAATATAGACAAAAAATGCAGTAGCAAAAGAGGCATGAAACATTTTAAAGCCTTATTTTTAGTTAGTTGTTCTTGAAAAAACCCAGTTTTTACGATTCCTTCTAAAGAATTATAAGTGGTATTGGAGGCAAAAGTTAGCCTTCTATGAGATTTTTCTTCTGTCCAAAATGCAAAACCAGCCATTTTTAAAACGAAAACCAAAAATAGGGCTATTGCCCTGAATAATTCTCTAAAGTTAAAATGTGTGTATTATAGACATGGGTCACAGTCTTAACCAATTCTATATTATGGAATGAATAGAGAATTAAAAGCAAGAAATAATTGGATTAATAATACGAGAAATCGAATAATATAAGCTATGTAAGTCGTCACTGTGGAGTATCAAGAAAAACTCTTCATAAATGGATAAGCAGGTACAAAGAACAAGGACTTCATCGGCCGTTATTTAATAGGTCTGAACTTCCTTGACCCTTTACCAGCCCGTCCTAACCGGCGGGCTTTTCTATTTGGCCTAGTTATCTTGTTTTTCCAATTCTATTCCAGTTTTATTGAGTTTGATCTTCTTTAGTGATTTTGATAACTTGAATAAGTCGTCAATTGGATGATGTTTGCCGTTGATTTTCTGTATATTAAACAGGTTTTTGGAATATTGCTCTAAAATATATTCAGGTATAATTGTCCCATTCTCCATTTTACCTTCAATAATTAATTCTGCTAACCAGCTAGCTCTTAATATATCTTTTGAAAATTGAAGATTTTGAAATTCTGCTTCGGCATGTTGACAAAGCCATGCATTCCCCCACCTAATATAATAAATAAGAGTAGAGCCAAAAATAACAAACCCTGAAGTCAAAAGAGGAATATAGAATGTATTAAAAGATTCGCTTGTTAGTATTTTAAAAGTCGTGCAAATTAGAATTGCTAAGCCAATAATCATAGCTAAGATACATGTGTAATGAATAGGCTTTCTCTTTGCTATAGTTTGCCTAGAAAGTGTAATGCTTTTTTGTTCTTCTAGAAGGCCTCTAATCTGTGCTAATAGATTTTGAAAATCTACCCACTGATTTAAACTTTATCCTAAGTAATAATTCATTGGTATAAAGAAATTTATAATATTGCTTAACTTCGCAGTATGCACATTCTTTCTAAACCTATTCTGGGGGTAGAGAAGTTGTATTAACACAGGTGTAAATCTTCATACAGTCAATAAAGTTGTCTTTTCTTTAAGTAGCTTTCTGTTTATTGCTAAGATATAATCTGTATAAATAGGGACATTAAATCGCTTTAGAGATACATCTTAACATGAGGGGGAGGATATGAAGCTTGAAAAAATTCTTGATTTATTAAATTCGTTTGAAAAAAATTCATTTCTTAAAATTCTTGATAGCATAAGATACGATAAGCCTAAAAAAGAAGTGCAGGAGATAGACAAAATCCTTAGCGATTCAAATATTGATTTAAAGAACATGGATAATCTTAATGTTTCCAGGGTGTTTAGTTTATTAGAAAGTGAATTTAGCGCATATATAAAAAACGAAATTCTTAGTTCTACTTCACAACTTGATATTTTAGTAGATATAATTTCTAGGGATGGAAATTGTATTATGAAGCAAGATTGGCTTGCAAGACTTTATGAACTAGAGCTGAAAGATTTAGATACAAAATTAAAAAGCTTCAAAGATACTTTAGATAGAGATAAATCAGACATTATAGATGTAAGAATCAAAGATTATAAAATCTATCTTGCCTGCTTGCGTACAGCATACAATAATGATGAGTTAAACAATCAAGAACAAAAAATCACAAGTGATGAACAGTCAATATTACTTACACTTTCTAAAGAGCTTGGACTTTCACAGGAAGAAATAAAACTAATCAAATATCAGGTCATTCCTGTCTCTAAATTAGATATTGATGTAGTGATTAATGAGCTTAAGTCTCTTGGTATCATTTTTTATTCCAAAAAAACTAACACTATTTATATTGCAGATGAAGTTGTTCGGATTTTGCGAAAGATAAGAGGAAAAGATGTAGCTGACAAATTCCTTAGACGTATACTTCGTTTACTTAAAGACCCTCAGATTAATTTGGTATGCAAAAAACATAACATTGATTGGAAACTTGGCATAGACCAGAAAATCAAATTAATCATTAAAGAAGGAGTTTCTATTTCTGCTATTCTCTCTGAAGACATTTACAGAGATACAACTACTCTTACGGAAAAGAAAAATTTTATCACTAAAATTTGTGATGAAGGGTTAAATATTTTTCCCCATCTTAAGGGCAGTACCCTTGAAGAAAAAACAAATAACCTCATTAAATATTTTGAAGATGTAGAGAGAGACGAAAAAGTTGGGATATCTATTGATGGATACGAAAAACTACTTGCTGAAATGGGCACAGAGCTTCCTTTTCTAAATCAAGAAATAAAGACAACGTTTGAACTTCAAGATGAAAATGTACTTAGGAGTAATTACCTCCTCGACTACAACATAAAGCCAAGAGATATTATAGAAATAGTGAAAAAAGAGGATCTCGAAAAGTATTGCCAAATTAAAGGCATAAAAGCGAGAGGAGATGTGATTTTAAACATTCTTGACGCTTATAAAGATGCCGAAAATCTTTATTTGGAAAATTATGAAAATATAGGATTTCGTAATATCTCCCTTCTGAAAGATAACGGTCTTATTATTAAAGAAGCTGATTTGGGAATTAAGTTTGAAGAATTAACAAAAAAAATATTTAGCAAGTTAGGCTTTAATGTTGATGAGAATCTTCGGAAAAAATTAAATACACCTAAAGATAAAATTGATATAGTACTTAATCTCGGAAATAACGATCTGATATTAGTAGAGTGTAAAACTATAAAGGAAAGTGGTTACAATAAGTTTAGTTCAGTATCTAGGCAACTGAAGGCCTATATAGATCTAGCAAAACTCAATTCTTGTAAGGTCTTAAAATCACTACTAGTTGCTCCTGATTTTTCAGATGAATTTGTTAAAGATTGTGGTTTGGAATATGAATTAAATTTGTCTTTGATTACAGCGGCATCGCTTATTAAGATTTTAGGAGGATTCAAGAATTCCAAACATAAACAGTTCCCTTATAACCTGCTTATGAGAGACGTTTTGATTGAATCAGACAGAGTATTAAAAGCAATTGAGAAATAACACACCGGCAATGGTTAAACACATCTTACGGCCCACCCTAACCGGCGGGCTTTTTTTATTGCACCGCCGCAATCTTACCAAAGAAGAGAAAAGGATATTTATTCAGAAGATTCTTCCATAAATTAGCCAGCCTCAACTGGACTTATCCCCTTTTGAGTCAGGAACGATAGCTTTTTATAGTCTTTGACGGTAAAGGAAATTTAAGAATTTGAGGCTATCGGGGCAAAAAAAATGGCGGAAGCGACGGGGCTCGAACCCGCAACCCCTACCGTGACAGGGTAGTGCTCTAACCAATTGAGCTACGCCTCCGCTTTGAAGAAGTACTAAATGTATATTTCGACTTGCCTTTTGCAAGAATAAAATATTAAAAATATATGATTTTATATTTCTTCGTTTAAAGAACCCTGCCTGTAACCTTCAAGATCGAGGTAAATTCCCTTGAATCCTAAATACTTGAATTTATCTACGATTTCGTTGCGATATGGCATTACTTCATCAATGACATGGATAGGCACTTCAATTTTTGCCGATTCTCCTATTTTCCTTACCCTTGAATGCATAAAACCCAGAATATGAAGATAGTCTTCAGCTTTCTCTATTTTCCTTAAGTCTATTTCTAAAATTGGTGTGTTAAAAGGGATTCTTGAAGCCAGGCAGGCAGAGGATGGTAAGTTCCAATTTTCCAGGCTATTGAGTTTTGCCATTTCTCTTATTTCATGTTTGCTGACATTTGCTTCAATAAAAGGATGTTTTATGTCAAGTTCATCTGATGCTTTTGTACCAGGCCTGTAATCATTCAAATCATCAATATTGGTTCCGTCAGCAACGACAGAGATACCATGTCTTAAAGCTATTATTTTTATTTCGGACATTATTAGTTTCTTGCAATAATAACATCTGTCTTTTGGGTTATTTCTGATTTGTTCAAATTCAAGAGGATTCAGTTTTAGTATTTCCAACTCATAGTTTTGTTTTTTTGCCCATTTGTTAACAAAAACAATTTCCCTTTCTGTTGAAAAAGGAGAAACTACATTGACCAGCAAAACTTTTCCATGGATATATTTATTTGCCAACACGGACAATAGCGAACTGTCAATACCGCCTGAGAACGCTATAGCTAACGACTCGTAAGACGATAAAATTCTACTTAAGGCTATTTCTTTTTCGGTTATTTGAATATCAGACATACCACATATCTCCAAATTTTAAAATTGATGTATGATTTTATATCTTGGACCGTCTGCTAGTAATGTGCTTGAGAAGAGGGTGAGATTTTGAGGTGAAAATTCAATATCTGCCGTTAATTCTTGTTTGATTTTATATAATCCTGAATATGCCTCACTTTTTCTGAATCTTCCAATAGTCACATGTGGCATCCAGGATTTATCTGTTTTAAAATTTATAGAGGCACTCAACTTTCTAAATAAATTTTGTCCGTGCCCCTCTACATCGTCAAAACCTAAGTATAGAACAGTTGGAGTTTTTTTTGAACCGAAATAATCAATACAAGTGCAACGAAATTGAATGTCTTTAAAAGACAGCTTCGATAATAATATCTTCTTGGTCAACAGGCCTAAGTCCACTTCCGGCATATCTCCTAGAAATATCAGGGTCATATGCAAATTGGCTGCAGGTACAAAATTTATTTTGCCAATATTATGTTTATTGGTTTGAACCTGGATTTCCTTAATGAAGGATTTTATATTAGACGGTAGAGTAAAAGCCAAAAATGACCTGACCATTAGGATTTCCCTTTAATTGTATCGCCAAGGCAAGACTGCGGGCATTTAGAACAGTCCATCTTTAGGAAGGAGCAGAAGTTCTTATAAAGATATATAGCCCCCTGTAAGGCAGAAAAGGTTCGAAATACTTTATTTATGGATTCTTCCTTAATTAGCCATCTCTGAGCCGAAATTTTCAGACTAATATTGGATTGAGAAATTGGAAGGTTGTACCAAAAGTTAAGAGCTTTCTGTTCAAGATGTTTTTTATGATTTAGTTTTCCATATGCAAGTATAAAAGGAATAACAATGTTTCCAACGGTATCGATTGCTCTGGCTTTGCCGATAAGAACAGTTTTTTTATCCAGTTTCGTATTGAAATTCAAATAGTTGTCCAGTAAGGGATCAGATATGGTAAAAATTTTTATTATTGCTGCTAAATCCTTACCGCCTTCAGAAGATTTTCCGAATGCATGGAGTAAAATCTCTAAAGGCTTAAAAGAAGATTGTTTAAGAAAAGTTGTCATTCCTGCTAATCTTCGCCAAGGGGTATTAGAGTATCTGACATTTGCAAGGTTCCACTTTATTTCATTCTCATTACATTTTTTCCTAAGTTTCCACCATTCATTCCATAGGTTATTTGTGTATTGCGTTATTCCTTTATTATCTTCAGAAAGGGTGGTTTGCGAAAGAAACCCGGATTCTCCCCATAGGATGGCCTCTTTTTCAAAATGTGTTAAATCTGAGTCGTATAGTGAAAATCTTTGATATAGTTCCAGAAATGCATCCTTATTGTTTTTGTATCCGCAAGCTTCGAAAAGCCTCTTTGTTAAGGCGGCCTCTGCGCCCAAAGAAATAATTTCATAAATGAAAGAGAGCATTTTGTTTTGAAGCCTTCTTTGCCCAATGCAAGAGAAATAGTCTGATAAAAAATCTGCAGACTTATTTTTGAGTTTATCCGAGCATAATCCAGGATGGTATTTTCTTGAACTAATATTTGTCTTAAGCAAATATTTTATTGTATCTTCAGGAATAACCAGCATAGGAACGTCGGGAAGTCCCTTTTTGTTTGGAAGGTGACGATGCCTTACAACATGCAGGATCACGTTTTTATATATCGGATCGGAATTATGCCCATGCGCAAGCCAATCACTAGGGTATGTATGGATTTCAATATCACCATTGATGGATTTACCGTCAATGATTAACCTTGCATTTAGAAAATCAGGCCCGCATTCTACATTCCACTGCCCAGGATAGAGAACTTCTATCCGAGAGCCTTTATGGGAGAAAAACGTTTTGTTTGGAGCTACTGAGTTCCAAGCGTACTGCAACTCGACTTCTTTGGGTTTAGCTCCGTCGCCGTAACGAACCATACTATAAATTCCCCAGTTAGGCGGAGTTAATTTTAAGCAAACGTAACTATCTTCTTAGTGTATCTGAAACATCTTTTATTTCGATTGGCTGAGCTATTTTAACAGGTTGGGCAAGCTGTATTGGCTGAGCATCTATTTTAACAGGCTGGGCAAGTTCGACAGGGTCAGATATTTTGACACCGTTTACAAGTTGAACAGGTTGTGTAGGAAGAGGTTTTGGGGTACGCGGATGCACGCCCTTTATAGTACCTTTGTAACCAAATACTTTGGCTCTGACTTCTTTATAGAAAGGATAGGTATTGACGATGATATAATATCTGGGACAAATTATAACATCAGCTTTATTTTCCGCACAAGCTTTATAAGCGGCAGCAGATTTGGCTTCTAGAATCGTATCCCCCCAGAAAGATTCGCTGACACTTTCCTCAACGTAAGGCCCGCCGTAGTTTACGCCGTCAGCAAACTTAGTATCGCTTACTATAAACATATAGCAAACTCTGCTAACGCTGGCAGTAGCTTCGATTTTCTCCCCTACTTCTATATCAGGTTCAAGCATTCCAATAGTTTTGACTTCCAAAGGGGAACTTGGCTGGCTCAAGTAATTCGTTGAACACCCAGATATAAGCAAAGACAACAATAAAAAAGCGATAACCGGCATAGATTTAGAAATTGTCATACCCTCTTTCCTCAAAATATTATATTTATTATTACTACTAATCATTTGGAAGTTTCATAAACCAAGGCGTTGGCTTTTTTCTTAAGCATCAAATTGTAATTCATCCAGGCTATCTGCTCCAGCGCCGACCTGTACTGAGCTTCAATATTCTGTTTATTACTGGTAAAACTCTCGCTTGATGGTAAAGAAATCTTCTCAACGTAAACGATTATAGCCCCATTGGGAGTATTAGCAACTGAAGATAAGTTTCCCTGTTTTGTCTTTGTCGCTAAATCAACGATGTCTCTGGCATTTGGATTAGACATTATTGATTCAAAATTGGTTTGGCTGAAAACAATACTTTTCGCAAATCTTTTGTCTTGAATAAGTTTATTTTTGTCCATCTTTGTTGATTCTTCTTCGAATTTGTTGGCGGCTTCCCTTGCAAGCACTATGGACTGAGCACTCTTATAATCATCTACCACTTGATTTTTTACTTCGGCTAATGATGCTTTTTCTGCTTCCACTCTGTCCGTCAGAAGAGCTACGAAAAACGCCTTTCTGCCCTCAACTGCATTTGTCACTGGCTGATCAGGAAATAATGATGATATCTGTTTTACCAGAGCTGGCTCTTTCCCGATATTTTCAATAAGTTCACCTTCTGAGGATATCCAACTTGAAGGCTTATATACTTCAAGATTGTTTTTTTTAGCAAAGTCTTCAAAGGCTGAAGAAGAGTTTGCTACTATTGCTCCATTTTGTTCTAGAGTTTTATAGGCTCCTACAGCAAATTCCTGAGCTTTGGATCGGGCTGCCGTTTTGCAAAAGTCGTTAATAAGTTCCTCTTTGATTTTATCTTTTGCTTCTTTTTCTTTTATTGACTGATATTTAGACTTGTTTGCCTGATAATAATTGTCTATTGCAGATTGTGTGATACTCTTTTCTGCATCATTTCTAAAGGAACTAAAATCGAATTTTACAATGATTGCTTTTGATTTTTTGGGAGTAAGATACTTTGAAGAATTCGAATCGAAATATGCTTTAATATCATTATCGTTGGCTACAACTTTAGACAGAAAATCCTTAGCCGAAAAATCTGCTATCTTAATAGAGTATGTCTGGTTAAGATTGTTATAATAATCCAAAGCTCCTTTTTCGGTAACTATAACTTCGTTGGAGATAATGTTTTTAAGCATGCTTAATGCAACATCTTCTCTCATCGCAAACTCAATATTTGCCTGCGTAATTCCATATCTGCCAAGCGCATATATAAACATTTTATACCTATCATAACTGAAGCCGTTTTCAGATTGAAAAATAGGCAATGTTTTCAAGTAAGCTGCAAGATCAACGTCAGTGGGAGAAATTTTGAGTTTATTGACTTCTCTTAGAAGCTCAATCCTATCTACTGCAGCAGGAGTAAGCTGTTGGGCTGTGCTCGAGGAATTAAAATCGATCGGCCAACCTTGTACCGTCATGGAAATCATCACATCTGTCAAACTCTTGTCTAATTCTTTCTGAGGAATACGTTTGCCGTAGATTTCTATATTACTCTTAGTCGCTCCAAATGATAACGCATTTAATATCTCATCAGGTGCTACAGAAAAGTAAAGTACAAACGGAACGATAATAAAGAGCGTTAAAAGGCCGAAAGCCAACCTGCCATGTTTGTGAAAAAGGCGGTTCATTTTTGAAATAAACATTATTATTCTCCTAAATAATTAAATCGAAAACATCTGGGATTGTAAAATCTACTTAAATGCAGCTTTTTACAAAACGGTTAAAATAGAATTTTATTAAAAATACGGTTTATATCAATACCTCTAACGTTGCATTCATTTTAAAATCACGATACAGATAAGAATTCTGTAATGATTTTACAGTAATCTTCTTTGTTCTCAAACATTGGAACATGCCCGGCATTTTCCATCAGTTTAAATTTGGAGCATGGGAATGAATTTTGTAACTGCAAGGATTCTTTTGGGCAGATAAGAATATCTTGTCCCCCGCAAATAATAAGTGTTCTGTTGTTTATAGGGATAACTGATTTTGAAGAATCGAACACCTTGCAAGCTTTTACCTGAGACTCAAAGTGCTGACTTTGTTGATGGTAAATATAATTTACAGAGTAGGAGATAGCCGATTCGTAATCCTGTGGATTATTGTTTATGAAAGTTTCCGTAAAAATCCATTGAGAAAACACTCTGTGCCAGCATTCAATGAGGTCTTCATTGCTGCGGAGTTTTACAAGACAATCAAAGAGGTCTTTGTTTCTATAAGATGTTTTTTGAGCCGTGTTAGATAATATTAAATTTTTGACTTTGCTCGAGTTTTTAGAAACATATTCCTGGGCAATAAAGCCTCCCATGGAATGTCCTAACAGGTTAAATGTGCCTAGGTCCAAATGGTTTACCAATTTCGAAAGGTCATCAGCCATATTTTCTATGGTAAAGATGTCATTTTGGGGAATGCTTCTGCCTGCACCTCTATTATCGAGAGTTACAACTTTGAATTTCTTGCTCAAATTTCTAATTATAAGACTAAAGCTATCGCAAGTTCCACAAAGGCCGGGAACAAGAAAAAGAGGTTCTCCTTCTCCCTGTATTTCATAGTACAAATCAATGTCTTCAAGCTTAAGGAAAGGCATTATATGTTTCCTAAAAAAATGTTTGGGAAATTTCTTTTGTGAGCATAATCTTTTATTTTAAAGAGCGTTTCACGAGGCGTTCTAGGGCTGTCAAAATATTTATGTGTGGGGAAATAAGCTGAAAAATGAATCGGGATATTTGTATCTAATTCTTTTTCAACCCAATCAAGAAAATGACTTATATCGGACTCAGAGTCATTTTTTCCCGGTATAATTAAATTGGTGAGTTCTATATGTTTGCCGAGTTTGTATAAGTATTTGATTGATTCCAGGACATTTTGAAGATTGCCCTTGGCCATTGTGCTGTAAAATTCTTCCGAAAACCCTTTCATGTCAATATTTGCAGCATCTATCAGAGGGTAAAACTCCTCCATGGCACTTCTTGATATAAATCCATTTGAAACAAGTAAGACAGGGATATGATGTTTTTTGGCTTCCAACGCAATGTCAATAGCGTACTCAGCCCATATTGTCGGTTCGTTATATGTAAAGGCTACAGACTTACAGCCTGTAGATAATGTCTTTTTTATTATATCAGTTGGGCTCAGTTGCGGTATTTTGGGTTCATTTGAATTTGGAATGCCTCTGGATAAGTGGAAGTTTTGACAGAAAGAACAATCCAGATTGCAACCATAAGTTCCTATTGAAAACGTATAGGTGCCTTTCATAAACATTGAGAAAGGTTTTTTCTCGATAGGATCGACTTGCAACGCTGCGGGGTAACCGTAAACAAAAGAGTATAACTCGCCTGAAATATTTTTTCTGGCACAACAGAAACCGCTTTTACCTTCTGCAATATGGCACTGCCTAGGGCAAAGTTCACAAATAATGGTGTTACCAGAGTTAAGAACTCTTTTCCAGAAACGAGCTCTTTTAAAAGGGAAATCAGCCATGTTGTTTTTCAAATCTGTTCATAAAATCAACAAGCCTTTCGACTCCTTCCAGTGGCATAGCATTGTACATGCTGGCTCTTACCCCTTCAACGGCTCTATGGCCCCTTAAGCCTAATAAGCCATTTTCCTCGGCTTCATGTATGAACAACTCGCTTAAGTGTTTAGTGGGGCATCTGAATACAATATTAACCCTTGAGCGGTGCGGGGCTTCTACAAAATTAGAATAGAAATCTGTGGAATCAATTTTTTCGTAGACAACTTCCGATTTTAACATATTAATTTTGTCCATAGTATCAATCCCGCCTTGTTCAAGAAGCCAGTCTGTAACAAGCATGAGCATGTAGACCGAAAAAGTAGGTGGAGTATTATGCATGGATTTTTCGTAGATGTATGTATTGTAGTCCAGCATAGTAGGAAGATTTCTATTGTATGATCTCTCGGCAAGTTTTCTTTTTAAAATAACAATTGCCAATCCACTTGGGCCAAGAACTTTTTGTGTGCTGGCATATACCATATCAAATTCAGTAATGTCAGTTTTTTTTGTCATTATGTCGGTTGACATATCAGCTATCAACGGCACACTGTGGTCAAGTTCAGGATATGAATGATACTGTGTTCCTTCAATAGTGTTATTTGTAGTAATATGGACATAAGAGGAATCGTAACGGTTTTTCCACTTCCTTAAATTAGGAATCCTTTTATAATTGGCATCCTTTGAAGAAGCAGATACATTAACATAACAGCACTTCTTAGCCTCAATAATAGCTTTTTCTGACCAGTACCCTGTGTCAATATATTCACATCCCCACCAATTAATAAGAAAATTAATAGGGATCATGTGGAACTGAAGGCTAGCTCCTCCGGGGATAAAGCAAACAGCATACTCGTCGCCTACGTTCATCAGTTTTCTGATATTTTTTTCAGTTTTATCTATAATTTCGCAAAATTCGATTGTTCTGTGAGAAAGTTCACATAATCCTATGCCCATGTTATTATAATTTAGGAACTCCCTCTGAGCCTTTTCCATTACAGGGGCTGGGATCATTGAAGGACCGGCGGAAAAATTAAAAATTTTCATACTCTAGACTCCATAGAACAAGGGTAATTTAGTTTTTTTATCTACACCTAACCTAATTACGAAGCTGTAAATTTAAAATCCGATACCGAAAATAGACAAAAAAAAGGTTAGCCAATTATGGATATGAAATTAAAGCAACCCAAAGCGCATATAACAAAAACTGTTACCCCAACTATAAATATTGCAACCAGTCCTTTTTTTTCACCAGGGACTCTGTATCCTTTGGCAATTTCAATCACGTATCTTCCGCTCCAAACTATAAACACCGGAAGAATTATTTGCTGGACAATCACAAGAAGCCCTGCGTAAGACAAAGCTATAACAAATATTTTTGGGTAGAAAGTAACTATAGCCAGAGGCGGAATGTACGTAAGCAGGCATTTTTTGATGCGTCCTGGCCTATCTTTTTTAAGTTTGCAGGCATCAACAAAAAAATCCGACAATGCCAGAGAAACACCAAGAAATGAAGTTAGGACGCAGACAGAAATAAAAAAACGACTGATATCAGTAATGGATTTTACACCTAGAAACTTTTCTATTCCTATCATTAGCCCGCTGGTAGCATCGCCTGACTTAAGTATGCTGAGAAGCCCATTTTCGCCTGCCGAAGGCAACGACCCCATTATCACAAACATCCAGAGGATGTAGCAAATAAGAGGGATCATGCTTCCCAAATAAATAATCAGTTTAACTTTTTTCACATTGCCTTTGAAGTAGTCGTACAAACTTGGGACGACGAGAGAAAAACCAAATGATGTGATGGTTATACTTATGGCAGAAGCTACGTATTTAGGATTTCCGTCAAATAGGTTCTGTGCTTCGACATGCGGCGCGATTAGGATTATTATAGTAAAAAGAGCTGTGAATTTACATGCCATTAGCCAGCGGTTTATTATGTCTATAGATTTAACACCTTTATAAACAATTGCTCCGAGGAAAAGGACGAAAATGATGCCTGTAATTGAACTTGCCAACTTTATACCAGCCAAATGAAAGAAATATCTTATAATGTCTCCGCCTCCTGCAATGTATGCACTAATGAGCGCGTAGCACAAAAACATATAAACTATCCATGCCACAGCTTCGCCCCATTTGCCAAGAGCGGCGTGGGAAATAGAAATTATATTTACGCCAGGAGAAAACCACTGGGTCATTTCAAGTACATAAAGAGCTCCGAAAACCATTAGAACCCACACTCCAAACAGTACCAGTGTGGAAAGAAGAAACCCATCAGGAGAAGTTCCGACAGGCAAAGCCAGAATACCGCCGCCAATACATGTGCCGACTATTATGAGTATTCCACCGACAAACTTTAGATTCATATTTTGAAACCCTTATATCAAAATTTGAGCGCAAGACTATCTCATGAAATTATATCTAACAAGTACTGTAAAGGCTACTACTTTGGATATATTATTTATAAGCATATGGTTGATGAAAATCATTAAACTTTGTTTTTTCTATAACATAAAGATTCTGAATAAAAAAATAAAAAAAGGGGCGTATATGTCACAGCACAACACTGTGGGAAGCCATAGAATCCTAGAGAAATGGTTCAAGTTAAGCGCTGAAGGCACAACAATAAAAACAGAGCTGATTGCAGGGATCACTACCTTTATGACAATGGCTTATATTCTTGCGGTGAATCCGTTTATACTTTCTAAAACGGGAATGGATGCAGGTGCGGTATTTACTGCAACAGTTGTTTCTGCAGTAATAGGGACATTGGTTATGGCACTGTATGCTAATCTTCCTATTGCCTGCGCGCCAGGTATGGGGGCAAATGCTTTTTTTGCGTTTACAATAGTTTTATCAATGGGGCACACATGGCAGTTTGGCCTAACCGCTGTTCTCTTTGAAGGTATCATATTTATTATTCTTACTGTATGCAAAGCGCGTGAAGCTATTGTCAATGCGATCCCCGAGTCAATGAAACATGCCATAACTGTAGGTATAGGCCTATTTATTGCTTTCATCGGGCTTGTCACTTCAGGGGTAGTTGTCAAAGGAGGAGCGATATTGGCTCTTGGAAGTTTCTCGTCTTTCAGTGTAATTCTAACTATGGTTGGCATAATAATTACAGCTGTACTGCTTTATAGAAATGTTAAAGGAGCAATGCTCATATCCATTTTAATAGTAACGGCGCTTGGAGCTTTTGTCGGAGTAACTAAACTGCCTGGAAGCAATGCCTTTCTGAGTTTGCCACCATCTCTTTCTCCGCTATTTTGCAAGTTTACTTGGCAAAGCGTATTTTCAATAGACATGCTTGTTACGGTTATAGTTCTGCTTTTTATGGAGTTATTTGATACAATAGGAACATTGCTTGCTTGCGTTAACAGAGCGAAACTCTTTGAACCTGGGACAAGGAAACCAAGAAGCATTAATAAAGCATTGCTTGCTGATGCCATTGCTACTACAGCCGGCGCCTGTCTAGGAACAAGTACGGTAACGGCATTTGTAGAAAGTACTGCTGGTGTTGCTGTAGGCGGTAAAACAGGGTTAACTTCTTTAACAGTTTCAGTATTGTTTCTTGTAGCGCTTGTTTTTTCGCCCATATTTCTGATGGTACCTGCTGCTGCTACCGCGCCGATACTTATTACCGTAGGTCTTTTCATGATTGCGCCGATAAAGGAAATGGATTTTTCTGACTTTACTGAAGCAGTGCCATTCTTTATAACTATTATTATGGTTCCGCTTACTTACAGTATTGCTGACGGAATTCTTTTAGGCCTTATAACCTATGTGCTTATAAAGATTTGTACGTTTAGGTTCAAAGATCTGAATATCGTGTTGGTAATAATGGCGATATTATTCGCATTGAAATTTATTCTGATTAATTGAACACAAATTTAACCCGGCCAATTAAAAATGTACCGGGCTTCCTTTTTTGAATCCAAATGAAAGGGCTATTTGATTTGTTCTATTTCCACCATCGGTGTCCAGACTTGAACCCTGCCTGTAAAATACTGCCAATAGGGATTTCCCAGCCATGTAGCAAGGATAGTTCCATCTCCAAGGTTATGCATTCTTCAGATAAAAAAGAGCAGCTATCATTCTTACTGGCAGTGCAGGTCTTCCGTTATTAGAACAAAACAAAGGCGCAATTTTGTTTTCGATTGCTTCCCTGTTTATAGAGTTGGCCAGTGTTACAAGAGGATGCTTCATATCGACAACATCTCTTAGCATTACTTTGAACAAATCTCCCTGATTCCTGTCATTCTCTGATATTTTCTTCGGCAACATTTGCAAGATTCCTTTTGCTTTTATCATCTTTTCTTGCAAGAATATATCACATAAATACCATATAATAATATGGCAGGCAAATATTTATACTATATTTCAGTGCCGACTGCTTAGGCTAAATTTTCTTGTCAACAGGAACACGGTAGGTGTTGACATAGGTATTTTCTATTACCTCTATGGCTTTGTTGTCATCAGAGAAAAGCAACTGAGTATCACCCAGATCAATAATATCTTTGTTATTTAATTCGGCATACTTAACGAGTTTTCTATTAATAACCACGCCATTGGTGCTGTCCAAATCCATTATCATATAAGAACCAGAACCTGTTTTCACAAACTTACAATGAACGGAGCTTACAGAAGGGTCTTGTATGCTAATATCGTTACTCAATGCACGACCACACATATGAACATTTGCTGTTAAAATAAATGTCTTGCCCTTTTCAATTTCTGATAAAACTATCAATGCAGGAGGATTGCTCATAGCATTATACTCCTTTTATTTTTCTTACCCGCACACAGCATTATATATTATTATTTTGAAAATACATCACTTGGAGATTCTCCATTGGCGATTGATTCTTTTAGGTTATTGGAGTAATCAGAAGCCGTTTTTCCGCTTTTATCTTTTATTGAAATATCGGCTCCTCTTTTTTTCAGTTCTGTTGTTGACTCATCATTATCAGGAAGCATTGAGGCATACATAAGCGATGTCTTTCCACTGGCGTCTGCAGCGTTGATATCTGCACCATGGCTAATTATAGGCTGTATTGATTCAGGCCCGATTGTCGAGGCGAACATAAGAGGTGTCCTTCCAAGGTTGTCTTTTTGGTTGACATCTGCGCCGTTATCAATTAGTAAATTAATTACTTCAGGATTGGAGTTATATTTTGCAGCATACGACAAAGCTGTCATGCCAGAGTTGTCTTTGTCGGCGATTTTTGCGCCATTTTTCAGAAGTGTTTCAAGCATGTTTGTATCTTCATCGTTTGCAGCGGCAAACATCAGAGGTGTCTCACCGTTATTATCTTTTGCATTTACATCGGCTTTATGGTCTATAAGGAGCTGGAGAATTTCTGGTTGTCCCAGATTCATTGTAGCAAACATCAATGCAGTCATGCCCTTGTTGGATTTTTCATTTACGTTTGCTTTGTTGAAAAGAAGATAGTTGACTATTTCCGGGTTAGTGTTTGCCATAGACGCATCCATTAAAGGTGTCATTCCGTCTTCTCCTATATAATTGACATCTGCGCCATTTTTGATAAGAGCTTCAATCACTTCCGGGTTAGTGCTTGACATTGACGCATTAGCTAGAGCCATATTAATATCGTTTTTATCCTTTACCCTGTCGGAGTCGGAGAGCAACTCTCTCACTTTCTGAGGGCTAGCTTTCATCCAATAATCTGCTGTTAAGGAGGAAAGTGTAAGGCAATGCATTTCTTGATTGAAAGTGAAAAGTACCAATATGGCCAATAAAATTTTTATTTTCATCTTCTCTTTATTTTTTAGATTCGGAAAATCCTGATTCGATTTCTTCAAGAGTTTTTCCTTTAGTTTCGGGAAGGAGTTTAATACTAAAAACGAAGTATATAAGTGCAAATATCGAAATCATAAAAAATAGCGAACCATATCCAAGCCAAGCTCCTAAAATAAGAAATTTGGATACAAAAATTGTCCCGACAATGACAGAACAAAGGCCGCCTATTACTATTCCTATGCTTCTTACAGCAGTTGGAAGAACTTCTGCAATTACCACATATACAACTCCCGTTGGGCCAAATGCCAAAAATCCTATACCAATGAGCATAAGAATAAGTGAAACCCATCCGGTCATCTCACTTTTTGGTGCAAGCCAAACAACTACAGCTAGTATCATCATACACATAAAATATCCAAAGGTACCGATGCGTAGAAGTTTTTTTCTGCCAAGTTTGTCAACAAACATTATTGTACCTATCGTCATTAGAAAATTAACTGCTGAAAGAAGAATTGTTCCGAATATTGCCATAAAGTTGGATTTAACCCCGCAGGCTTTGAGAAGTATAACGCTTGTTTGAAAGATAGCATTTATTCCGCAAAGTTGGGTTAGGACAAATACTCCTACAACCAGAAGGATAGGCTTGATAAATTTAAGAATAAGCCCGAATGAATTAGCCCATTTAATCTGATCTCTGGCAAGAAGGGCATTGACTTCCTTTTGTACTTCTTCGGCTTTCATCCCTTTATTCATTGCCCGTATAACTTGCTCTGCTTCTATGATTTGTCCTTTCATTGCCAGCCATCTGGGGCTTTTAGGAAGGAAAAATGCAAGAATGAACAAGATAAAAGGTATGAACAGTATAGAGTTGAACATCGATTGCCAATTGGAACTCTCCAGCATTTTTAAATTTACGACACTTGCAATTAACATTCCAGCTGTCCATGAGAGCTGAAATGCCGTAATCATTTTTCCTCTGTTTTGAGTAGGAGCTATTTCGGATAAATATACAGGAAACGTAACTGTTCCCATGATAACAGCGGAACCCTGAATAAATCTTCCCCAATAGAGAGTTTCGTAGTTCCATGCGTTAGTGAAGATTAAAATGCCGACGATATAAAGAAAGAGATTAATGATAATCATAATTTTCCTTTCAAAACAGTCGTTCATTACAAGGATAAATTTGGCGAACACTCCTCCAAAAAGAATAAGCCCCATTATTGTAGATATCTGGTTGGTAGAGAGGTTGAACTCTTTTACAATAGCAGGCGCCGCGCCTGCTATTACGCTAAGAGCGTAGCCGCAAATAAGCCCGCCTAAACTAAAAAACACTATTATGAAAGTCGAAGATTCTGTCAACTTTCTCATAAACATCCTATTTTTGAAATGTAGAGTTATTTTTATCTATTCTATTCCAAGAAAGCATAAAATCACATTATGTCTTTTTAATTTTAGGACTAATCAATTAAAAATAGTATTTTTGATCCTGATGTATAGCCTATTACGAGCTAGAATTTCTATAAACCACCATACCCTAACCATAAACTAACACAGCATAGCACAATTCAATTTGCCATATTAACACTGGATGGTATCGTACGATACAGCCTTTAAATAAGGTTGTGTTCATTGAAATATCAAAATGACACAAACAAATGAGTCTTCAGTCGATAGCGGCAGATAAGTTTGTTATTGTAAGGAGGTGTGTTATTATGAGTAATATCATTAGAAGAATATTTAGCGGGCTAAGAGACATCCTGAATGATTTAAACTATGCAATGGAAAGATCATTCGAGTATAACTGTACATTTACAGATAAACTTAAAGGCTCTCCCAAATGGGATAACCGCTAACCTTTAAAGGTCTGTTTAGAAAGATGAAAGCTTTCGTTATTGTGACAAGCCTTTAAATTGATTAGTGAATAAATTGAAGAGCGATGCAGAGATTTCTGCATCGCTCTTTTTTTTGCTTAACATAGTCGATCTTGAAAAACCCCGTTTTTTCTTGATTCACCTAAAAATTATAAGCACCATTGGAGGCAAAAGTTAGTCTCCGATAGCATTTTTCATCTGCCCAAAATGCAAAAACAGCCGTTTTTGGGACGAAAACAAAAAATAGGGCTATTGCCCTGAGTAATTTTCTGAAGTTAAACCCGCAAGCCGATAGGATTGCATTTAACTTGTCGCCAAGTTTGCCTTTTAATCTGTTGCAGTCCATTCTGTTATCCTGTTTTACATGACCAATTATAGGTTCGATGGCTGAACGGCGTTTCCACCATCTTCTGATTGCTTTTGGGATCTTCTTACGGTATCTGTTTACAATATTGATCGTACAAGTTCCATCATATCCATGTCCTTTGTAGCCCATGTCGCAAGTTCCCTGCTCAGGAACAATCCCTGTTATCCTTTTAACTTGTTCAAGGTTGTCTTTTAGCGTATGCCCATCGTATGGATTACCATGAAAAGCCATTGCTCCGAGTATCCAGTTGGATTGAGCACTCGTAACAAAGCCTACCTTGCAGCCAAATTCATATTTCTTGTGAGCCTTGCCTTTGCTGATGCACTCAACCTCTGGTTCATGAATTGAGTAAATCTTGTTCTTGCTTTGTCTTTCCTGAGTCAGAACTTTGTCTGATAAGGCCAAAAGGTTATCCATTTTAGGATTAGATTTTTGCATTTTTCTTCTGATGTCTCTTGCTACCCTGCCAAGGTAAACCTTGAGCTTTTTACTCTGCTTTTTAGCTTTCTTCATCTGATTGGCGTGAGCATGCGAACTTTGTTTATGCAGAGCCTTCTTGGCAACTCTTTCATACGACTGTCTTAAGTCTATTCCGATACTATTTGCTTCCTTTACAAGCTTTTCCCTCAGCCTGTCATAAAGTCTTGAATCTGTGGGGAACCTGACATTCTTTTCCTGTACTGTCGTATCAACATTTACTTTCTTGAATTCAGATAGCTTGATAAACCCAAGCCTTACTGCTGCTGAAAGGATTTCCTTGAAAAGTTCCTCAAGCCCTTCTTCTCCTATGCGTTTCCTCCAGTTGGTCATGTTAGATGAATCAAACGGTATTTCGTGCTCGAAAAATACTCCTCCTGTAAAATACTGCCAGTAGGGATTTTCCAGCCACGCAGCAAGAAGAGCTCCATCTCCAAGGTTGTAAGCGTTCTTCAAATAAAGAAGCCCTGCTATCATTCTTACTGGCAATGCAGGCCTGCCGTTATTCGAACAAAACAGTGGTGAAATCTTATTCTCAATCGCTTCCCAGTTGATAGAATTTGCCAGCGTTACAAGCGAATGCTTAGTATCCACTACATCTCTTAACATTACTTTAAACAAATCCCCCTGATTCTTCTCGTTATCTGATATTTTCTTCGGCAACATTTGCAAGATTCCTTTTGCTTTTATCATCTTTTCTTGCAATAATATACAACTTATATCAAATATATCTATATGATAGCTAAATATTTAAGTGCTTTTTCAAGATCGACTAACATAGGCATAAGCTAGGCGGTTGAAGTTCGTTATAATGAAGACATCCCCACCGACTTTCGAGTGCTTTGAGACTGGACCTTATATGTTGAAATGTTGTCTGATTCTTGCCGATGCCGATTCTTTAGTAAAGCCAAATTTTTCTTCAAGCACTTTATAAGGAGCTGATGCGCCGAAAGTATCAATGCCGATAGATAAGCCTTCAGTTCCTATGAATTCACTCCAGCCGAAAGTAGCGCCTGCTTCCATGGACACTTTCCTTTTGAAAGAGGATGGGATTACTGATTCTCTGTAATTTTCGTCCTGTTTGAGGAAGAGTTCTCTTGAAGGCATGGAAACTAGCCTTGCATTGATTCCGGAAGATGCAAGCATATCCGCTGTTTTCATAGCCAGACCTACTTCAGAACCTGTAGCGATTATAATTACATCATAGTTAGGAATATCTTTAAGGATATACGCACCCTTATTTGTATCAATATTTCCTGCAAGTTCTTTAGGAATCGGATCAAGATTTTGCCTTGTAAGAATAATAGCGGAAGGGCCTTTTAGCCTTAGTGCAGTATCCCATACATGCGCTGTTTCTGTCGCTTCCGCAGGCCTTAGAACCGTCATGTTTGGGATAGAACGAAGCATCCAGAGTTGCTCTATAGGCTGGTGGGTCGGGCCATCTTCGCCGACATAAATAGAGTCATGGGTGAATACATAAATCACATGTAAGTTCTGAACAGCAGCAAGCCTGATAGCCGGCTTGGCATAATCTGAAAATACCATGAAAGTGGAGCCGTATGGAATTGTAGTTCCATAGAGAGCCATGCCGTTCATGGCAAGTCCCATTCCAAATTCCCTTATTCCGAAATGGAGGTTTTTTGCAGCGTAGTTGCCGGGGCCAAAACTTGTTTCACCTACAATATTGGTTTTGGTAGAAGGGGCAAGGTCAGCGGCTCCGCCGATGAGAGCAGGAATAAGCTGTGAAGCTTTCTGGAGAGCCAAACCACCTGTTGCTCTCGAAGCATTTGGTTTATCTGAAGCTACTGCTGATTTGAGTTGTTCGAGGAGGTCGGCAGGAAGTGTCTTGTGAAGCAAACTCGAAATGAGTTTTGCTGAATCAGGGTTTGCTTCTAGGAATTTGTTAAATTGAGCATCCCATTTTGCGGCATCTGATGAGAGTTCTTTAATTCTTGATTTGATTGCGCCTTTTACTTCTTCGTTGATAAAGAAGGATTCTTCAGGGAATCCCAGACTCTTTTTTAAAGCAGTGATTTCTGCTTCGCCGAGAGGTTCGCCGTGGGCTGAATTCTTGCCGTGTTTAGTTGGTGCGCCAAAAGCAATTTCTGTTTTGCCGATGATTATTGTTGGCCTGCCGTCAGAAACAATCGCTTTGTCTAGTCCTGCTTCGACCTGCGCAGTGTCGTTGGCGTTTTCAATATGTAATACTCTCCAGCCGTAAGACTCGAAGCGTTTTGCGGCATCATCGCTGCATGAAAGGGCTGTTGATCCTTCAATGGTGATTTTATTGCTGTCATAGAAAAGGACTATGTTGTCAAGTTTGAGATGTCCTGCGAGTGAGGCTGCCTCATGCGAGCATCCTTCCATCAAGCAACCGTCCCCACTTATCACATATATTTTTTGGTTGTTGAGAAGATCTGTTTTATCAAGGGCGGTTCTAGCTGCGAAGCTCTTTGCTGCAATAGCCATTCCGACAGCACCGGCTAGCCCGCTTCCTAATGGGCCGGTAGTTATTTCCACGCCCTTTGTATGTCCGAACTCAGGATGCCCTGGAGTCTTGCTACCCCACTGACGAAAACTCTTTAGATCGTCCATAGTAAGGCCGTATTCAAAGAGGTGTAAAAGCGAATATATAAGCATTGAACCATGACCAGCGGAAAGAACGAAACGATCCCTTCCGATCCAGTCAGGGTTCAATGGGTTGTGTTTCATATACTTAAACCATAGAGTAAATGCGTAATCAGCGCATCCCATGGGCATTCCTGGATGACCGGAATTGGCTTTCTGGACGCCTTCCGCTGCCAGAATTCGGATGTTGTCAGCGGCAAGTTTCAGAATGTTTGATGGCATCGTGTTTTTTTCTCCTTAATTTTTTCTGTTATAAAAATTCTATCAATGTTAGAACCTCGATAGTTTATTTAAATATTTGTTCAATTTTAAGCTCGTCAATAATTTTGTTCAAGTCAGGATTGGCTATAGGGGTGTAACTGTTCCTGTATCTGTCGCAAATAAAAGTAACTTCTCTCCATAGTTTTTTATTAGAGGAAAGAGGAATGTTTTTTTCCCCGTGCTGCCCGATTGACCTGTCCATAATGTGCTTCAGATTTATTGATTCTGGTGGAACAGAAAGTACATATCTTGATGGCATGTCAGAAGTTTCATTGATGAAACCACAGTTTTTAAGCATGCCAAGGACGTTTGAAAGGTACATATCTGGCAACCCTGATATTTCAGAGATTTCCTCAAGTGTAGGAGGAACTTTACTGCGGGTAAAGCGCATTGATATTATGGACATGCACATCACAGAAATTTCCTGCTCGTCAAAAGGCATTATGACTCTTGCAAGGGTTTTCACCCTAAAGTATTCAAGGTTTTGAATGGCAAAAGAGATGTGGGCTCCGAAAAGTATTATGAGCCAGCCGAAGAAGAGAGCGATAAGAAGGATTGGAATAATTCCCACGCTTCCGTAAATATAGTGAGTTCTTACTGCGTTAGACACAAAAACAAAACTTAGTAAATTGTTTAATTGCCACAGGGAGCCGCCTATAATGCCACCTATTAATGCAGGGAGTATTTTTACTCTGGTATTGGGTATGACTACGTACATTATTGAACATAGAATCCACATAATAATGAAAGTCCCCATCTGGTCGGAAAGGAACTTGGAAAACCAAAATGAAGAATCTCTGAGCTTCAGTACATCAGTGAACACGTTAAACCCTGTAAGCCAAAGAACTATAAGCATAATCATTGGAAAAAGAGCCATCACAAGCCAATAGTTCAAAATCAGTTTCCAGATGGGACGCTTAAAGGTAATCCCCCATATATCATTGAAAGCCTTCTCTATTGTTCTAAGAAGAGAAAATGAGATGACTATGAGTACCAACGCCCCGTATATACCTATTTCGCCCAGATTCATATTTAAGAGTGTGGGGATTAGCTGAGTCCGAATATATTCCTCTACATTACTGTGGAGAACATTTCCTGTTTGAGAGCCGGCCATGGTGTTAAATACCGGTGCAACTTTGTAAACGATAAAGTCAACTATTTTCGGAGTTAGTTTGTCCAGATTTTCAGCAAGAAGCCCTTTGGAGAGAGCTGCTATTACAAGAAGAATAGGAATTATGCCAAGCATTGTAGCATAGCTCAGTGAGGATGCAACCATAAGGGTTTTCTTCTGCGCAAAGTCAGAGAACACGAAATAGAAAAACCTGTAGAGAAAGAGAAAAGGCCTGTAAAGAATAAAAACATCCCTTATTTCAGGAGCCCAGGGATTGTTTTTAAAAGCCCTGTAGAGCCTAACGAATTCAAGTTTTAATCTGCCAGCAAGACTGATTCTGTGTAGCATATTTTATAGATAATTTATTTAATATTTTCACCTTCTGGACGATTATAAGTTATTTATATTTGTTTTCCAGTAGCAAATTTTTTTACCTTTTCGGATTTACTTGAAGTAACTGCGTCTTGTTTTTAAAGCTTTTTTATGATAGAAAATAGTTGAGTATCAAGAAACTCAACAAAATGAATAAGGAGTTACCTATGACAACAAACCCATTTGAGAAGATTACAAAGTTTGTAAATGACAAGGTTGACAAAGCAATTGACGAAATCCCCAAACCGATTTCTGAAGATCTGAAACATGTTAAATCCACGGTAAAAACAGCTGCCAAAAACATTTCTTCAACAGTAAAGACCAATGTAAAAAACCAAGTTGATGCTACATGCACAGCCTCAAAAAACGTGGCAAAGAGTTCTGCTAAAGGTGTTAAAAACACAATGAACTCAGTTTGTGATACTGTCGACGAAGTAGGAACGACAGTAGTCAAAAACGTAAAGGATGTATTTAATGCAAGATTTGATGCCACAGAAAATGTCGGGAAGGATGCAATAAAAAACCTTCGTTCAGTTTTGAATTCAATTTTGGATGCAACAGATAAGATTTCTACTGAAGTCGTAAGTGAAATCAAAAGAACTGTCGATAAGGCATTGGATTCGGATAAGAAAAAAGAAACAAAGAAACATGTTGAACCTAAAAAGAAAGTTGAACCTAAGAAGAAATCTGCTCCAAAAAGGAAACCTGCCCCGAAAAAAAAGAGATAATAGTTTAAGGCTGGCTTTCAACAACTGACAAAGTCTGAAATTTCAGGAAAAGACCTATTTTCGCGAGTTTGGCTATTGGCAGGTTTCACTTATTAAATTTCTAATGAGTAAAAACAGTCTTTGACATTGCCCTAGATTTTAAATAGGGCAATGCCTTGCCAAAGACTTTTCAAAAAATATGTATCTATAATTATTTTTATTAATACAGATTTAGGTCTTATTTTTCTTCCCAACTGAAATGATAGTTTAAATTATGTCTATTCCTCAATTCAACCATTTGTTCCTGAAGCACTTTAGGAATAGGACAGCCATGATCTTTTCTATACTGCCATGCAACATATTCTTTTTCTCCTGCTGTATATATCCTTTCAGCGCCAGGAGCCTTTTTTGAATCTCTTAAATTACGGCATATTGTGCCAGCTATCTTTTTAAAGACTTCAAGTCCAAGAAAATGGTCAATATCGATTGCAATAAAGAAATGACCAAGAAGAATAGGAATTTTGTTTCCATTTTCATCTACGCCATTTAACATCTTAAGGAAATTACCATCCTGAAGCGCAGCACATAATATTTCGACGACAGTGGAATATCCATATCCTTTAAAACCAGCTGTTATTTCTCCAAGTCCTCCTAGTGGGGCAAGGGCAGCTTTTCCTTTAGTAAGGTCAATAAGTATCTGATTAGTATCCGTTCTCGTTTCACCATTTTCCCCAATTACCCATCCCGGAGGAAGTTCTTTGCCAGCCCTGCCGTACACTTCGATCTTTCCGCGTTGCGAAACTGAGGTAGCGCAATCAAGCACAAATGGAAACTCTTCATCTGTAGGGCAGCCAAAAACGAGAGGATTTGTTCCCAGCATATTTTCTACGCCAAATGTAGGTGCTATTGATGGCCTGGCATTAGTCCCGCTGATCCCGATACATCCTTGCTTCACAGCTTCGAGGACATAGTATCCTGCAATACCGTAATGTGTGGAATTACGTACAACTACCATCCCAAGACCGTGTTTTTTGGCTTTGTCAATCGCCATCTGATTCGCTTTTTTTGCAATCACATGTCCAAGACCATTGTTACCGTCTAGAATCGCAGTAGTTTCTGTTTCCTTAACTACATCAATTTTCGTTATAGGATTTTGTGAACCGGCTACCATCCTATCGATGTATATCGGTTTTAATCGGCCTATTCCGTGTGAATCAATACCTCTTTTATCTGATGTAATAAGCACATCAGCTGCTATTTTTGCATCTTCTTCAGGAACGCCTTCACCTTTCAACGCATCTACCATGAAACGCTCAAGTGTGTCGAAATCCATCCATTCGCAATCCCTGTAATCATCTTCGTAAGCCATTTTAATACCTCATTCTTCATTGTTAATAACCGAACGTAAAACATATTATACTAAAAACTTCACATAAATAAACACTATCTTAACTAATAATGAACGTAATGGCTCATCCTGCCTATACTGTTGATTTCATCTCTGTAGACTTCTATAATCATCATTGCATAGTTTGTTAGATTAGTACCAAATATATCTTCATTGTCATTGTATAAGAACTGGATGCAAATATATAAACTTTTCATGCATTCATGAAACACTAAAAATTATAAAGAAAATTTGTATCACAATGAAACTAGACAAAATTAACTTTCACATACTATTTATATCTATATTTATAGTAATTTTTATTTCATCTTGTGATAATTCAAAAGAGCAAGATCTTGATCTTAAATATAATTCTACAGAACATCCCATAATTGCCGACTACTCAACTTTAAGCTGGACAAAAGCTTTCGAAAAAATGCACAAAACATTTTCGAAAGAATACGCTTTTACTGATTGGAAGAAAATTGATTGGGAATCAAAGAGGAAAAAATATTTACCTCAAATAGAAGAAGCGGAAAAAAATAATGATATCAATTCATACATCGTAGCATTAAGGGAATATACTATTTCTGTACCAGATGGCCATGTTTTTATTGAGGGAGACTTTTCTTATTTCATGAAACATTATAATGGCGGCACTTTCGGATTATTTATCGCTAAGCTGGATGATGGTAGATATATAGCATTTTATATAGATAAAGATGGTGCTGCAGCAAAAAGCGGAATTAAACCGGGAGCAGAAATATTAAAATGGGATGGTCTTCCAATTGAAGAAGCAGTAAAAAAAACCTCTACGCTATGGAGATTTGATGATACTGGGACATCAAAGACCTCTCTAAAGCTGTTATTAAAATATATTCTTTTAGCAAGAGGACCTGTTAACGAGAAAAAAAGCATAACATATAAAAATCCAGGAGATACCAATAAAAAGACTTTTGTTCTTAGTTCACAAAAAGTTGACATGAAGAACAATAAATTTTATCCTTTTATAAAACCTAACATAATAAATGATGAAACGAAAGAACTTACTTATAAAATTCTCCCAAGTGGAGTTGGATATATAAAAATAAACATTCTTATTCCACTAAAAGCGTTTGGGAGAAAGAAGGAATTTAATAAGGAGCAATATCAAAAATTACTACAGGAAGCATTTTACAGCAAAATGGAAGATGCGATAAATTTGTTTAATAAACATAATGTGCCTGGTGTTATTATAGACGTCAGGGGAAATGGCGGTGGGGATGAGTATCTTACAGCAAAACTTTGCGGCTATTTTTATAATAAAGCGTCGTTTTATGAATATGAGACATATTACAAACCCGAAACAGGGAATTTTCCAATCTGTAATGAAATCTGGATTAAACCCCAACATGTTAAGTATACTGGTAATGTTATAGCTCTTGTCAATCTTGTAACGTACAGTGCTGCTGAAGGTATTCCCATGGCAGTAAAAAAGTTAAAAAAAGGGAATGTTGTAGGCTTTTATGGAACAAACGGCGCTGAAGGAATGACAGGCGGCATAATAAGAATGCCTGATAATTTTACAATAAACTTTCCTGTAGGCCAATCACTCAATATTAATAAAGATATTCAGATTGAAAGCAGAAATGGAAAAGGCGGAGTAAATCCAACTTTGCGGGTTCCATTAACTTTGGAAAATGTATTAAAAGTTGGCAAAGGCGAAGATGTCGAGCTTAAATACGCCGAAAGTTTTATTCTTAATAAGAGTAATTGACGTCGCCACTGAAGCTGTAATACATAATGTTATTTACAAAATTTAATTGTTATGCTACAATCTCAAGACCACCAGTTTAACCATTAACAAAAAGAAGCTGTGATGATATGAAAACTACATCAGAAAACCCTAATCTAGAATACCATTTAACTCCCGCTCCAGGTAAAATTTCTGTTTTACCTACAAAAAAATGCGAGACTCAAAGTGACTTAGCCAAAGCATATACTCCTGGTGTTGCTGATCCATGCATGGAAATACATCAGGATAAATTCAAAGTATGGGATTATACTTCAAAAGGTAATTTAATAGCCGTAGTGTCTGACGGTACGGCTGTGCTGGGGCTTGGCAACATTGGGCCTGATGCAGCAATACCGGTAATGGAAGGCAAAGCTGTTTTATTCAAGAAGTTTGCTGATATAGACGGGTTTCCTATCTGTTTGCAGGATGTATTTGATGACCAGGGAAAGACAGACAGCAAAAAACTTATCACGGTAGTAAAGACTCTTGGCCCTGTCTTTGGCGGAATAAACTTGGAGGATATAGCATCTCCGGCGTGTTTTACTGTTGAAAGGACATTGAAAAGAGAAATGGATATTCCTGTGTTTCACGATGATCAGCACGGTACAGCTATAATTTCTCTTGCTGCAATGATGAATGCTCTTAACCTTGTCGGCAAAAAACTGGAAAGCGCAAAGTTTGTTATTAATGGAGCAGGGGCAGCAGGTATATCATGCGCTGAACTATACATCAGCGCAGGGGCGAAAAGAGAAAATTTCATACTTTGTGATGTTGACGGTATTATTAATAAAGAAAGGAAAAACCTGAACCCTGAAAGACAAAAGTTTGCAGACGCTACCAACACAAAAGCTAAAAACCTTTATGAAGCTTTGAACGACGCTGACATTCTATTGGGAGTTTCTGTAGGAAAATGCGTTACGAAAGATATGATAAGACAGATGGCCAAAGACCCAATCGTTTTTGCTATGGCTAATCCTGTTCCAGAAATTTATCCGGACGAAGCAATTGCAGCTGGAGCAGCTGTGGCAGGAACAGGACGAAGCGATTATCCAAACCAGGTAAACAATGTGTTGGGATTTCCCGGTATTTTCAGAGGCGCTTTGGATACACGAGCAAAAGATATCAATATAGAAATGTTCCTAGCTGCATCTAAAGCTTTGGCAGAGCTGGCGAATGAAGAGATACCCGAGAATATCAAAAAAATGCTTGCTAAAGCATATCCGGAAGATTATAAAAATGGCATGTTTGAAGGCAAAAATCCGTTAAAGCGTAATTTCGTAATACCTAAACCTTTTGATCCAAGGGTAGTTCCCAGAATAGCAAGGCACGTGGCAGAAGCTGCTATAAAATCTGGAGTAGCTCAGTTAAAGATAGATGATTTTGATAAATATGAGCAGTCTGTCTTTGATAGAATTAATCGAAATAATCTCTAATTGTTTCTGCTAGACCAATAGAGGTTCATGCTATCTTAACAAATAAACACAATTTTAATCGAAATGAAAAATGATTATCAGGTAGTTGTTATAGGATGCGGTGTAGTGGGGGCTGCAATATCCAGAGAGCTTTCCCGTTTTGACATTAAGGTGGCTGTTCTTGAGAAGGAAGCTGATGTTTCTTTCGGGACAAGCAAGGCAAATTCTGGCATTATTCATGGAGGATTTCACTCTCCTCAGGGTTCTCTTAAGGCTAAATTCGTAGTTCCTGGAAACAGAAAATTTGACAGGCTTACTGAAGAGTTGGAATTCCCGTTTGAAAGGCGCGGCGAACTCATGGTTGCTTTCGACGAAAATGAACTCAGAATTCTTCAAACCTATTATAAAATGGGTATGGATAACAAGGTTCCGTATCTGGAAATCTTAGGCAAAGAAAGAGTTCTCGAACTTGAGCCAAATATGAACCCGGAAGTAGAAGGAGCCCTTTATGCTCCCACTGCGGGGATTATATGCCCCTACGAATACTGTTTTGCTCTCACGTCCAACGCCAGGGAAAATGGAGTCGAAATATTTCTCAATAAAAAAGTCACATGGATAGGCAAACAAGGGAATGGAAAGTTTGAGATAGAAACCGAAGACGGAAGCAGCTTTATTTCTGACTTTATAGTCAATGCAGCAGGTCTTTATTCTGATGAGATTGCCAAATATGTAGGCATAACAAATTTCAGGATAGTGCCGAGAAAGGGCGAGGAATACCTTCTGGACAGAAGAATAGGCACGTTGGTTAGGAGAGTCATATTTCCTTGTCCTTCTACGAATTCAAAAGGAATGCTGGTAATTCCTACGGTTGATGGGCCTGTCATGGTTGGCCCCACTGCTATGGATACTGAAGATAAAGAAGATTGGAGTACCACCAGAGAGGGATTGAAGGAAGTCTTTCAGCAAGCCCAGAAAATGGTTCCTGCCATCAGGACTTCTGACATTATAACTTCATTTGTTGGGCTCAGGCCAGCTGCTGTTGGAAACAATGGAGACTTTATAATTGGGAAGACTACTGTTGATGGGTTTATTAATGCAGCAGGCATTCAATCTCCTGGTTTGACAGCTTCTCCGGCAATTGCCGAACACATCAGAGAATTGCTTACCAAAGAAGGCGTCAAAATGGAACTTAAGCGTAATTTTGAGCCTAAACGCCGAAAAATAGCTACTAAAGTAAGGCATCTTCTTGAGAAGAGAGAATACAAAGAATACGACAGTTTAGTTAAAGAAAATAAGAGTTATTCCAAGCTTGTGTGCAGATGTGAAAATGTAACTGAAGCTGAAATAGTAGCTGCAATACATGACGGGCATACTACTCTCGACGGTATCAAATTTGCCACAAGAGCCGGAACTGGCCGATGTCAGGCAGGATTTTGTACATCAAGAGTTATGGAAATACTTCACCGTGAGACAGGTATACCTTTTGAACAGATAACGAAAAAAGGAAAAGGCTCGGAAATTGCGCCGTATCCCATCAATAAAGGAGACGGAATAAGATGATTAAGAATGTTGATGCTTTAGTTATAGGGGGTGGCCCTGCTGGACTGGCAGCCGCCATTTCACTGAAAAAAAACGGGATAGAAAAAATTCTTATTGCAGAAAGAGAAGATTCTCTAGGAGGAATTCTTCTTCAGTGCATACATAATGGATTCGGACTTCATAGATTTAAAGAAGAGCTGACTGGTCCCGAGTATGCTGAGAAATATATTGAACAGCTTGCTGGCACAGGAATTGAAGCCATGACTGGTACCTGTGCAATTGACATTGTTAATGACGAAAAGGCAAAAACTGTTCATCTGATGTCAGATCAACACGGACTTATTGAGGCTAAAACGAAAGTAGTTATTTTGGCTATGGGTTGCCGCGAAAGAAATAGAGGAAATATAGCTATTCCTGGAAGCCGGCCGGCCGGAGTTATGACTGCAGGTCTTGCCCAAAAATTTGTTAACCGTTATGGATATATGCCAGGTAAAGAAATTGTTATTCTGGGTTCAGGGGACATTGGGCTTATTATGGCAAGACGCATGACATGGGAAGGGGCAAAAGTTAAGGCTGTAGTTGAACTCCAGCCGTACCCTGGGGGACTTAACAGAAATATTGTCCAGTGCCTAAATGACTACAATATTCCGTTGTATTTGTCGCATACTATTACCTCGATTCATGGCAATAACAGAATTACTTCGGTGGATATTGCCCCAATAAACGAATACAGGGAACCAAAGAAAGAAGATACGTTTAGCCTTACTTGCGATTCTCTGCTTCTCTCAGTCGGTTTGCTGCCTGAAAATGAACTTTCCCAACTTGCAGGAATACAGTTAGACAAAGTAACAGGCGGGCCGCTTGTAGATGTCAATCTTATGACGAACAGTCCCGGCGTTTTTGCCTGCGGGAATGTGCTGCATGTGCACGACCTCGTAGATTGGGTTTCAGAAGAATCTGAAGCTTGCGGTAAGGCCGCTGCCGAATACATCAAAAATCAAACTATTCAGACAGAAAAGATTCCTGTTAGAATAGGTAATCTTGTCAGGTATGGGCTTCCTACAGTGCTTGAGCCTGGAAAACCGGGACTTCTTTCGCTTAGGGTAATTGCACCTGCTGAAAACACTACGCTTATTGTTAAGGCTGATGATGAAGTTATCTATAAAAAGCTGCACAAGAAAATATTCCCTAGCGAGATGCAGAGAGTAGTCATCGACAAGGTGCCTGAATCGGCTAAACAGATACACTTATATTTTGAATAAGAGGAGACGTGATATATGAAAAAATCAATTATTTGCATAAGCTGTCCTCTTGGATGCAATCTTAGCGTGGAACATGACGATAAAGTTATTTTAAGCGTAACAGGTAATGCCTGTAACCGCGGCCCTAAATACGCTGAAAAAGAAGTTTTCGCCCCTGAAAGGGTGGTAACTTCCACTATTAAAATTGAAGGAGCTAAAATTCCTCTTCTTCCGGTTAAGACAGATTGTTCTGTTTCCAAGGATAAAATGTTTGATATAATGAAAGAAATTTTTAAATTTAAAGTCAAGGCTCCTGTCAAAAGGGGTGATGTTATCTGTGAGAATATATGCGATAGCGGAGCCAATTTGATAGCCACAAGGACATTGAGCTAGATATATTTTATGTCTAAATCAAGTACAGGCAGGGATAATTCACCGAAACCATCTGGGATAGATAGGCGGCTTGGCGGGGTATCCATGCAGAGTTTATCTTTGACAGAAAAAGATGGCCGGGTTATCTTCAAGTGCCGTGTGCAGCCTGGTGCGTCAAAGAGTTCTGTCATAGGCCTCTATGGCGATTCTTTAAAGGTCAGCCTTGCTTCGCCTCCTGTTGACGGCAAAGCTAACGAGGAACTGATAAGATTTCTTTCCAAAACGCTGGATATTCCTAAGTCATCTGTCTCAATAATTTCAGGGGAAACAAATAGAAGCAAGCTTTTAAAATGTTGTATTCTCAAGTCTGTCTTTCTAACTAAACTTAAAATATAAACCTAGGGCTAATAAGATGACAAAAATCGTAAAGATGCTTAATTTATCACTTGCTTTTAGTATTCTATTAATAACAGGATGTTCAATCTTTCCCAGAAACCCTGAGATACCTGTGACTTATTTTGACATAGGATTGCCAGCGGAAAGTGAGAATCTTAAGAAAGCGCCCCAAGTGGATGTTTTGAATGTTCAATCGATGGATACTTATACTGATAGAATGGTATTTCGCGTATCCGAAACACACATTAAAATAGATGAATATAACCGTTGGGCATCTTTGCCCAATGAAATGTTGAAGAAGTATTTTGTTCTGGCATTTAACCAGAGTGAAAATAACAAGTTTCAAATTCAAGGAAATGACAGGCTCGAGCTTTATGTAAAAATTCTCTGTCTTGAATCTGATTTATCCAGAAAAACAGTAAGGGTTATTTTGTCTATCCAAGTGAGGAATGCGCTCAAAGGAGAAATTGTTTATTCTGAAATCCTGTCTGAAGAACAAAGTGTGGATAATGTAACGGCAGAAAACTTTTCCGAAGTAGCGAAAAAGGTCATAGATAAAATGTTAGATAAGCTTTGTGTTAGTCTGATTTCCATTGAGAAAGCTAAGTGAGTAATAAAGGTGTTTCGGCAGATGTCATTTCTGAGGCTAAAATGAAATTGGAAATACAAAAAAATGAAATGAAACTCTTTGGGTTATCGAAAGAAAGGATGACTTTTGAAGAGATGCAGAAATGCTATGATGATGTCATCATAGCTGTAACAAAGAGCGGCGTGAAATCCTTGACAATAGACCTTACTGGGTTTGATTCAAAAAATTATTCGGTTCTGGCATTTATAATTTCCATAGGAGAGATGTGCAATAGCAAGAAGATTAATATTTCTTTCGCAAACATCAAAGGCGGGAAGCAGGAAAAAGCTCTCAAAAATATCGGTTTTGATCTCTTAGGCAGTTATAAGGCGGAGTCATTTAGGAAAGAAAAGGATTTTGCCTTAATAGAAGACTTTGGCAATGTTATTAGTGTTTCTCTTAGCGGCTTTAAGAAATTTATTGGTTTTTTCGGAGAAGTAATCGAGTCATTTTTCTACTATATTACACATCCGCATAAGGTAGATAGAAAGGAAATATCTTACTACATGGACAAGAGCGGTGCAGATGCCATTCCTATTGTTTTTCTTATTTGTTTTCTTGTCGGACTGATAATTGCTTTTCAGGGAATTGTACAAATGGCCAGATTTGGGTTGTCAGTGTACGTAGCAGATTTGGTTGCGCTAGGGATGGTAAGGGAAATGGGGCCTCTTATGGTCGCAATAATATGTATTGGGCGTGCAGGCTCAGCTTATGCCGCAGAACTGGGAACAATGAATTCTGCTGAAGAAATTGATGCAATGGTAACCATGGGGCTTAAACCTGCAAGAGCTCTGGTACTGCCAAAAATAATAGCATTAAGCATAGTTGTACCGATGCTTGTTATGTTAGGCGATCTGGCAGGAATTCTTGGAGGGATAGCAATCAGTCTTCCTATAGGTGATTTTACGTTGATTCAATACTGGAACAGGACTATATCTTCACTAGTGCCTGCCAATCTGCTCGAATCTCTTATTAAAGGTTTAATTTTTGCGATTATTATTGCTATTGTCGGGTGCTACAGAGGTTTCGAGTCTGATAAAGATGCAAAAGGCGTTGGTAAAGCAACTACTTCGTCAGTTGTGACAAGCATTCTTTTTGTTATTATCGCTGACTTTTTAATTACTCTTACTCTTCCTCAATTTCTGGGGCTCTTTGGGATTAACTACTGATGAAGAACTATAAAGGCAACGAAACAGTAATAGAAGTTAAAAATCTTACGATCGGCTACGGAGATTTTATCGTGCTGAGAAACTTGAATTTTTCTATTAGGAAAGGAGAAATTTTTATTATACTTGGCGGGTCGGGTTGCGGGAAAAGTACGGTATTGAAGCATATGATAGGGTTATACGAACCATTCAAAGGAGATATTTTGATAAAGGGCAAGAGTATCGTAAAAGCTTCCATTGCAGAAAAATCAGCTCTATGCCGTGAATTTGGAGTGCTCTACCAATCAGGGGCTTTGTTTAGCTCGCTTACTCTTCAAGAAAACATAGCTGTTCCTCTTAAGGAGTTTACAGATTTACCAGATAAGGTTATAAACAGTATTGCCACGCTAAAACTGAGTCTTGTAGGGCTTAAGGGATATGAGAATTTTTTCCCTTCGGAAATTAGCGGCGGCATGAAAAAGAGAGCAGGTCTGGCAAGAGCTCTTGCATTAGATCCCGAAATTCTGTTTTTTGATGAACCCTCAGCCGGGCTTGATCCCATTTCTTCGGCCGAGCTTGATAAACTTATTCTTGAGTTGAGAGACACTCTTGGCTGCACTATGGTGATAGTAACGCACGAACTCGACAGTATTTTTTCAATAGCAGACAATACTATTATTTTGGAGAAGAAAAGCAAAGGGATTGTCGAGAGAGGGGATCCGAAATATTTGCGGGATAATTCCAAAAATGATTGGGTGAGAGAATTTTTAAATCGTTCAAATATGAGAGGTTAAATCATGGCGAAAAAGGGAAATAAATACAAAATAGGAGCTCTTGCGCTAATTGCTATTGTGATTCTTGTCCTTGGCTTACTGTCACTTGGAATTATGAAATACTTTCAACCCGAAATTCTTTTTATGACATCTACCAATAACTCTGTACAGGGATTAAAAGTAGGATCCAATGTAAAAATCAAAGGAGTTACTATAGGCGCCGTTAAAAAGATCAAAATCGGACTGGATGGTGAAGTTATATATATAACAATGCAGTTGGATATTGATTCATTACTTAGCCAGACTCAGGGGCAGTTCATATTGAAAAGTAGAGATATTAAGCAGAAGATTGAAGAAAAAATCAAAAGATTTGTTCAGAAGGGATTAAGATGTCAGCTTCAATATGAAGGAATTACCGGTGATATGTATATTGATATGGCTTATTCTGATCCAACAGAATCTCCTGTAGAACAAGTAACACTTCCAGAAGATCATCCGATTTACATACCTTTGATCCCCACTCCCACAATAGGCAATATACTACAGAGCGCACAGGAAATAGCCAAAAAATTGAATGACATTAATCTGAATAAAATCTCTCAGAATTTTGATAACTTGATTGTTAGTTTAAATGACTTTACTACCCAACTAAAAGAAATAGTGAACAGAGAAAAAATAGATGAAATAGGCGATAGTATTAATTTCTCTTTGACAAAATTTAATCAGACAATGGCTTCGCTTAATACGCTTATTAATATGGTAGAGATTCAGCCAAGCTCATTAGTTTGGGGCAAAACTGGCAGCAAAGTAGTCCCATCTTTGAATAATCAATAATGTATTTTAAAATTTTTAAATTAAAGAGGAAATTTGGCGTGAGACGCTATTTGCATTATATATGTCTTTTACTCATTTCCGCTCTCTTCTTCATTTTTGCGGCTTGTTCAGTCGTCGGTGTAGAGCATATAAGCAAGGAAGAATGGCTCAAAAATAGAATGACAAACGCATTGAACTCCAATTCACTCAGCAATGACACGCGTAGCGTAATGGAGCAAGCGGGGATTTCTGATAAATATGCTGATGACCCGAAAGCGGCGATAGCTGAACTTCAAGCAATGTTTGATGCCGCAAAAACACCATCTTATGCCGCGGCTCTAGCTGAAATGTGTTATTTGCAAGGCAAAAATGACGATTCTATCAGGTACTATATGAGCAGCATCTTCTTCTCTTTGCAATATTTGGGAATGGCTGGAGCGCATTATGACGGATTGTCTGCTAAGAGTAATACCGTAGCAGTATATTATAATTTCTCTTTACTGGAAGTATTTAAGTTTTTAAAAGATCATAACCTTCTGCAGTTTAAATCGTATCAGATTCCTTCCATCTATGGAGACATCACATTCAGCGCTCCGGAATTCCATAAAGCAATTACTGATGAGTGGATTAGGGCTCTTATACCTGTATATGAACTTCATCCGGTCGGACTGAGGGTTTATTCTTTCAAGGCAGGAATAGGACTGCCTTTAGCAGAGTCAGTTGATATTTTAAAAGAAGTTTCAGAAGGGAAAGATATTGTTCTTAATCCTGTGACGATGATTCTCTCAATTCAGACCAAAGACGGGTGTCCATTGGGAGCGAGATTGGAATTTTTTGATCCGCTTAAAACAGAAAATGTCTCTATAGAAGGAAAGGAATTTCCATTGGAATCAGATTACACAACTCCGCTCGCGGAAGTATTGAATAATCCTCCTCTGATCAAAGGGATTGAGTTTATGCTATTCCCAGATGATATTGGCACATACAGCGGATTATATATGATGTTCGACTACGACCCGGACAAAATCCCGGTGGTCTTTGTTCATGGACTTATGTCCAATCCCCGCACTTGGTCTAAAGCATTGAATAGCCTTTTGGATGATCCAGTAATAAGAAAACATTACCAGTTTTGGGCATTTGCCTATGCCACAGGCGACCCGGTTATTTATTCGGCGGCTCTTCTAAGAAAAGATCTTCTGGAAAAACAAAAAAAATATTCTCCAGATGGAAATAATCCCAACTTCAATAAGATGGTAATTGTTTCTCACAGCATGGGAGGTCTTGTATCTTCTCTCATGGTTAAAGACAGCGGTCAAGCACTATCTGATAAACTTCTTGATGTTCCTATTGATAAACTCAATATAAAGCCAGAACAAAAAGAATTTCTTCTTGAAATGCTGGTTTTTAAAAGTCTTCCTTTTATAAAGACAGTTGTCTTTATATCTGTCCCTCATAGAGGCTCTGAGCTTGCTACATATGATGTTGTTATAGATGCCGCTAAGTTTATTGTCTTGCCAACCCGACTTGCAGGCCCACTCTTAGAAGCTTACAACAAAGCACTTGTCAAGATGAAAATACATGAAAATAAAGATCCGCTCTTTATATCAACGGGGATAAATAATCTTGATCCAGATAATTTAACATTAATGACTATTGAAGGGATGTCCTATGCCCCTGATGTGACATATCATACTATTTCTGGTGATATAGTAAATCCATCTCCTCTTCCGGGTGCAACTGACGGCATAGTGCCGTATTGGAGTTCGCATCTTGACAATGTAGCGTCAGAAAAAATTGTGACTTCCGGGCATAGCGTTCAGGATACAAATCAAGGAGTTAAGGAAATTCACAGGATACTTATTGAAAACCTTTCCCTTGAATCAGAAGAAAAAAATGCCGACAATCCTATTCCCTAAACTGTGGTAAGATAGGGCATAAAGTAGTCCCATCACTTAACAAATAGGTTTTATATCTTATTCTGCGGAAAAGTGTATTGAAAAACATGTGTTTTCCAGATAAAACCATTTTTTAGTTTCAGTATTAGCAAAGCATACAGTAGGCATTTTTAAATTGATATCAGGTACGATAACAGGCGATTCAGATATAAAGAGGGCATTTAAGTCCTTGGGAGTGGTCTTCGGAGACATAGGTACGAGTCCTATTTATACACTTACTGTTATCTTTCTCCTCCTGAAACCTACTGAGCAAAACGTTATTTCTGTGCTTTCTCTAATTACGTGGACTCTTATAATAATTGTCACAGGCGAGTATGTGTGGCTTGCAATGAGCCTGAGCAGAAGAGGCGAGGGAGGGACGGTAGTCCTCCTGGAACTAATTCTTCCATACCTGAGGAAAGGCAGGCTTGTCACTTTTGTTTTTCTGCTGGCTTTCTTAGGGATGTCCATGATTATAGGAGATGGGATAATCACACCTTCAATTTCAATCCTAAGCGCGGTTGAGGGAATAAAGTTTGTAGATTGCTTTTCTGGCATATCAACGAAAGAAATAGTGCTTATATCTGCATGTATAGCTGTGGCGCTCTTATGTTGTCAAAAGAAGGGCACCGAGAAAGTGGCTATGGTTTTTGCTCCGGTGATGCTGATATGGTTTATCTCAATACTATTTTTTGGGACATACCATGTGACTTGTTCTCCATGGATTTTGAAAGCTGTTAATCCATGGTATGCATTGGACTTTCTTATAAATCATGGATTGCTGGGATTTTTCACTTTATCTGAAGTAATTTTGTGTGCAACAGGGGGAGAAGCACTATATGCTGATATGGGGCATATGAAGAGGAGGCCTATTACTATTGCCTGGTGTTTTGTCTTTGTCTCGCTCCTGATGAATTATATGGGGCAGGGAGCATATTTACTTAACCATCCTAACTCAACCAACTATATTTTTGGTATGGTGTTTGATTTGACTCCATTTCTCTATATCCCATTTCTTGTTGTTACAATATTGGCTACAGTTATTGCTTCCCAATCTATGATAAGCGGAATATTTTCAATAGTTTATCAGGCAATTAATCTGAAAATATTTCCGATGCTCAAGGTAAGTTTTACCTCTTCAAAAATTAAAGGTCAAATTTATATTGCTGCTGTTAACTGGTTTCTTCTTTTTATGATTCTAATCATACTTGTGGTTTTTGAAACTTCTGATAATCTTGCGGCCGCGTACGGTTTGGCTGTAACAGGAGCCATGTCAATATCAGGGATATTGATGTCTATGATATTCATTATGAAGAGAGCGCACATGAAGTTTATTTTTTCGCTGTTTGCGACCTGTACAGCATTTATGTTTTTTGTATCATGTACATTCAAAATAGGTCATGGCGGGTATTGGTCGATAATGTTGTCATTGATCCCATTACTGCTTATCTTAGTTTATACTCAGGGAGAGAAGAAATTGTATGTGAAAATGTGCCCGACTCCTATAGAAGACTTTATTCCAATATTTGTCAGAGAGTATAGTTCTATTGCGAAAATAAATGGATGTGCGCTATATCTGGTGAGGGACGAAAAAAACATCCCATTATTTGTTGAACACTCAATGATAAACAACCAGATTATTTATGAAGATAATATTCTTGTTCATATAAAGCGTATGCAAGGGCCATGGGGGAGCAGCTATGAGTTTAAGGCAGATTTTGCTCAAGGATTGAGGCTTTTTGAGATCAATGTTGGGTATATGGAAATGATGGATATGGAATCTATTTTTAAAGAAGCAGGGATTCAGAAAAGAGCTATCTTTTATGGAATTGAAGATATTGAAACCGAAAGATTGATTTGGAAATTGTATGCTTTCATTAAGAAAGTCTTCCCTAGAAGTGTAAACTACTATAATCTTCCTGTTTCTGAACTGCATGGCATTCTCACAAGAGTAATTTTCTAGTAAATATAAGGGCCTGTTGTTATGACGGTGTATATACTTTTTGCTATAGGCTTTGTTGTACTGATAAAAGGCGCGGATATTCTTGTGGATGGTTCGGTGGCTATTGCAAAGAAACTGCATGTTTCCAATATAGCCATAGGGCTTACGATTGTTGCCTTTGGGACTTCGGCGCCTGAATTGATGGTCAATATAATAGCCAGTGCGAAGGGGAATACTGATATTGCAATTGGTAATATTCTTGGGAGTAATATTGCTAATATTCTACTGATTTTGGGCATTTCGGCAATCATCTGTCCGATAGCAGCAAAGAAAAATACAGTGCTCAAAGAAATTCCCCTTAGTTTGCTTGCTGCAATTGTTCTGGGCGTAATGGCAAATGACAGAATAATAGACGGGGGAGGATTTTCAGGGTTGACAAGAGTCGATGGAATTATATTGATATGTTTTTTTATGGTATTTCTATCTTATATCTTTACTATTGCAAAGAGTTCCGATGAGATACCTTCTGATGTAAAAATCAAAGAGATGGGTTATCTGAAAGCCATTGTTTTTATATGCCTTGGATTTACTGGTTTGACATTAGGAGGGAAGTGGATTGTTGACGGAGCCGTGAAAATTGCAGAGTTATTCAATGTCAGTCAGTCGCTGATAGGGTTGACCGTTGTAGCCATAGGAACTTCGCTTCCTGAACTTGCCACTTCCGCAGTTGCCGCTTTCAAGAAAGAGACGGATATAGCTATAGGTAACGTCGTAGGGTCAAATATTTTTAATATTTTCTGGGTCTTGGGGGTGAGTTCCATAATTCGTCCTCTTCCTTTCAATTCAGGATTAAATTTCGATATTATAATGACTGTTTTTGCGAGCTTATTTTTATTTCTTGCAATGTTTATCGGGCAAAAACATACGATTGGAAGATGGAAGGGGCTTCTGATGTTCACCATCTACATTCTCTATGTGTCAGCTCTAGTTTATAAGGGCTAACGTGTTAGTGCCTAAGGCTTTCTTTGTATTATGAGAGAGTGCATGCTAAGGATTTAAATATCTAAAGAAGTTTTTAATGAAGCACTTAATTGGAATAAGAGAGGGGTGATTGGTGAGGCATTGTTAGTGTCGACAGTTATGATTGCAGGAGCCTATGATCTTTATGGTCGTGGCCGTGTGAGCACTTTCTTGAAAAGCTTTAAGTCACTGAATATTGACGGCAAGGATGTTGATGCAGCAAACATCAGCAATTTCCAACAGTCGCTGGATATGAGACATGCAGCTTTTACGGCATCATTTGATTATGCGGACAAAGCGTCTGTAAATATACATTGCCTCTTAAACGGACTTAGCTTGTTCAGAGTCAGAAGTTATTGAACTGGGGTCAGATAATGGCGGAAAGTTTACTGACTCCGTTAAAAACAGGATTAGGTTGCACTTATCCACATAAAATCATAAGGATTTAATTTAATGTTGTCTTTAATAAGATTCCCGCTTATTAAATCTTCACCACTTATATCGGAAGCAGTTAATACTATTTCTTTATCAGAGATATTATTAAGAGCAATTATCTTCTCACCCATGCAAGACCTGACTATTGAGAAGATTGATGGATGGAGATTTAGAATTGTCTGATCTGCAAGGGGACTGAAAGCTTTGTGTTGCTGTCTGATTTCTAAGAGTTTCATAATCCCTGAAAAGACTTTTGCTCTAAGAGTATGAGGATTTGCAAGTTCTTCGCAAAGCTTACTAAAGTCAAGCTTCTCACGGTTTATGCTTCTATTCCTACCAGTCTTTTTTACGCCTTCAAGGTCGTTAAGTGATCCCAATAAACTATGAATGTAAATTGCAGGAACCCCGATAAAAGAGAGCAGAATAAATTGAGAGGATAGCATTTTTTTTGCCCTGAGATCTATGTTTTCGTCTGGGTGTGATATTGCCTCAAGGAAATTAATGTTCATTTCATAAGGACTTGTAGAACCGTCACTATTTGTCTTGTATGAGATAAGCCCCTTATGTGACTTTACTTTTTCAATCATGTTATCAATTTCCGTCGGTGAAAGCAATCCAGTAGCTGGAACTACGCCTATGCCATCGTGTGAAGATAGAAAATTGAAAAATGTCGTTTTTCTGGGAGTCTTCTCTAACGTATTCGCCCATTTTAGCAAAGCTACGCAGTTACCTGATTGCAGTGTATGAACAACAAGAGGAGGCAGCGGGAATTGGTAAATCATATGGGCTTCATCTCCATCGCCAAAGTAACTGAAGTTGTCTTTCTGCGGAACATTTGTTTCTGTGAGTATGACTACATCAGGAGCGAGCAGGTCCAGCATATCTCTCATAAGCTTGACGACTTCGTGTGTCTCAGGGAGGTGAATGCAGGATGTCCCTATTTTTTTCCATAAATAGGCTATTGCATCCAGTCTGATTGTTTTTGCACCCATATAAATATAATAAAGCAGAATATCAAGTATCTCGAACAATACATCAGGGTTTGCATAGTTAAGGTCAATCTGGTCGTCGCTGAAAGTGGTCCACACGTATTTTTCTCCATCTTTCGAAATAACTTTGGTCAAAAGAGGCAGATTTCTGGGCCTGACAACTGAAGACAAATCAGTAGATTTGTCGATACATATAAAATATTTTTTTGACGGCATTATACCTTCGTAAAAGTCGTTAAACCAGTTGCTTTTCCTAGATACGTGATTAAGAACCAGATCATACATGAGACTAAAATGTTCGCTGATGTTTTTGATTTCAGACCAAGTTCCAAGCTCTGGATTTACTTGTCTGTAATGAATAACAGAAAAACCATCATCTGATGAATATGGACAAAACGGCAGAATATGAACGTGATTGATTTTATCAACCGCCCATTTGTCAAGGAATTTTTTAAGTGTGACAAGCGGGTTTTCATCTTTATTACATATGGAGTCGCCGTAAGTAATAAGATATACATCCTTTTCATTCCATAGTTCAGATTTGCGTACAGGGTTTATGCCTATCTGGTATCTTCCTATAAGCATCTTAAAGCGCCTTAGGCATGAATCAGCGGATTGTTCTCCATAAAGTTTGACGAAACGGTTTCTTGCTCGTTCCAGAAAAGTGTTTTGGCTGTCATATATCATGTTTTTAACCATTTGTTACATTTAATATTAACGTTTGAAGGTTGCGGCGTAGTCCTGCATAGCTGTAATGCCGGGCAGCTATTTTATAATTGAGTTCTGTAATTTCATTTCTTAAGTTTTCGTCCTCAAGGAGGATTTTTACTTCGTTAACTTCTTCTTTAGTCAGAAACCCATCCATAATGGTGACTTCGAATCCTTTAGGCTCAATATCCCTGTGAAATATTGCATAACGGTTAATAAGGATAGGTTTTTTGAAATAAACAGCTTCCAGAAAAGCATTGCCAAATCCTTCATATAAGCTGGGATAAGAAACCAGAGATGCAATTGGGTATATATCCCATAACGTATAGATTTTTTTCCCATCTTCGTTAATCCTGCGCTTATCTCCGACGCGAGTTGCAAAGAATCGAAGATCAACTCCTGCTTGTTTAGCAGTTTCGGCCAGCATGTTCCGGTATTCGTATCCTTCATCTCCTGCATCATGGGATATGATAAGTTTGTATTTCTTGTCCCCAAGTGATCTTACAAGCTCAATAGTATGCTCTATTCCTTTTCTTGGAACGACACGGGTTGGCTGAAGAATTACCACATCATCTGGCAACAGCCCCATCTCTTGGCGTAAATCTTTTGTATATTCATCAGGCGGTGGCGGCGGGTTTTCAAAGTCAAGGACATTTGGCACAATTATTGAGGGCACTCCCTTTCTTCTTGCCAAATCTTCCTGCGCTGCTTGGTTTATCACAACATGTTGGAGATCGGCGTCTCTCGAAGGAAAAGCTAAATCAAGCAGATCATTGACTGCATTTACAGAGAAACGAATGCGTTCCCAATAAAAATCATGGTGATGCGCAATCGCCGGAAGATGAGTTTCAGCAAGCAATTCCGAGACAGCTACACCTAGCGGAACATGCATAGGAATACTTAACACATTTTCAAAAACCAAAATGTTAATATTAAATTTCTTAATGAACTCATATAGCGTCTCTTTCAGGTAATCAGCCATAACCATTATTCTTGAAGTAGTATATGCCGATCTGGCGGTTTTCCCCCATATTTGTTCATTTATCCAATTGTTTTCCGGATGGTTGAAAAATGCTTCGTGTACGCACATAGAAACATTGTCGGGCTTATCTAAACGCCCGGCATACCAGAAGCAGCAATGATTGGCTTCTTCCAAAACTTTTGCCCACTTTAGTGTTTCAAGGGATACTCCGTCCGTTCCGGCAAACCTAGTAGAGACAAAGCCAATGTTGGTTGAGTTTACAATAGGGGTGGTCAAATCTTTAATTCTTTTCCATAATTTCATACTTGCTTGACGATAAAAATTAAGGGTTCATATTCAAATAATTCAATTATAGGTTATTTAAAACATATTCAACATAGCTAATAACACTAAGATACTTTTTTTTATTGAAAACTATGATATAAGATATATAGACAAATTCTATTTGCACATCATCAACACTTTATGAATAAAGACCTTTACAATATTGACTCTATAAGAGAAATAACTGATCAATTTCTGAATATCGTTCTATCTGAGATAGTCACAATAGGCGAAATTTCGGCTCCAACTTTTTCGGAAACACAGAGATCAGAACATATTGCTAACCGTTTCTGTGAAGCTGGCCTTCAGAGCTGTTTTATGGACGAGAAATGCAATACTATGGGAACCATCCCTGGAACAAACGGAGGGAAAAACATCATCGTTGCTACGTATCTTGACTCATTTAATCCAACGGTCAATAGCCATATTTCACTTACAAAAGATCATTTGATAGGCCCCTTTCTTGGCAATAACGCTGTGGCTTTGGCTACACTTTCAACATTGCCTCTCATTTTCGAAAAGCTGAACATCCGCCTCAAATCCAACGTTATATTATGTGCAAGCACTATGGCACTCGGAAGAGGAAATAATGAGGGAATAAAGCATTTCCTATCAAACAGTAAAACTGCTTTTAAAGCAGGGGTGACTCTTGAAAATATATCATTGGGAAGACTGAATTATCGTTCTATAGGAATGCTAACAGGAGAAATCACCTGCCTGCTTCCTGAAGATTTTAAGTGGGAAAAATATGGCGCTATAGGAACAATTATTCCTATGTCAGAAATCGTAAACAAGATAGGCAACATTGCGCTGCCCAAATTGCCTTTAAGCACAATTATCCTTAGTTCTATCAAGGGAGGCTTCTCTTACAACAACATAGCAAGAAAGACTAAACTATGTTTTGAAGTCAGAAGCGAATCTTTTGAAACACTAAAGAGCATTCTTGAACAGATCAAAAACATCACTGAAGAGACTTCCGCCAGATCAGGGACAAAGGTTTTTCTTGAAATATTATCTGAAAGAGAACCGGGCGGAGTTGATATAAGCCATCCGATTGTGCAGCAAGTCAGAAGTGTTTTCAATTCTCTTGGCATAAAACCGGATTTCTTCCCTACAGTCTCCCAGCTCTCTGTACTCAAAGATTTTGGAATACCATGTGTTACTCTTGGAGTTACGACTCAAGATTCTTCTATTAACGTTGATGAGACAGATGAAGCGCTAAACATTAGCCCCATATCGCTTGGTATTTCTCAAATAGTAGCATCGCTTATAGCTATAGATGATATTTCAGATAAGAATATTTCTTCAAAGGGGCGATAATATAATGAAATTCAAAGACATTCTATTAACCCTGAAAAAGAATGAATCAAAGAAGAAGCAACCCTTTTCGGGAGGGGAGCCTTCTAAAAAATATACGGCAAATACAAAACTAATGAATAAATGGCTTGCTTCAAAAACGTTCCATTATTCTGATTTTGACAACATAAAAGAACTAATATCCTTAAAAGATGAAAAAGGTTTAAAAATATCACTATGCCTACCCACTCTTAATGAAGAAAAAACAATAGGGAAGGAAATAGTTCTTTTAAAATCTGAACTTATGGATCGTTATCCACTTCTTGACGAATTAGCTGTTATAGATTCAGGATCTTCAGACAAAACCTGTGAAATTGCCTCTTCTTTTGGCGCAGATGTTTACCTGTCAAAAGAAATCCTACCTAGTGCAGGGGAAAAAAAAGGCAAGGGAGAAAACCTCTGGAAGGCTATCTACCAGCTCAAAGGAGATATAATAGTTTATGTTGACGCAGACATTGCAAACATCAGGCCTCACTTTGCCTATGGCTTGATTGGACCGATACTGAAACACGATGAAGTCCAGTATGTGAAAGCATTTTATGACCGTCCGCTTAACGTCTCAAACAATGTTAGGGTCGCTGGCGGCGGCAGAGTTACCGAAATTTTGATCAGGCCTCTTTTTTCACTCTTTTTTCCCGAATTAACAGTTTTCATTCAGCCTCTTTCAGGTGAATATGCTGCCCGCAGAGAAGTTCTTGAAAAGATACCGTTCCCAGTTGGTTACGGAGTCGAAACTTCACACTTGATTGACATATACAATGAATATGGGCTGGAGGCTTTTGCCCAAGTAGATCTTGACCAAAGAGTTCATCGCAATCAATCCACGCACTCGTTAGGCAAAATGGCTTTTGGAATACTGCAAAGCTTTTTTAGCAGGATAGATAAAAGAATGGATGAGAGTTTCTCAAAAGCTGATATGGAAAAAATATTCAGGCAATTTACATGTTCTGAAGGCCGCTATGAGCAGATTGAACATTTAATCTGTGAAGAAGAAAGGCCTCCAATGATCGAAATACCGGAATATAAAGCTAAGTCTTGTAAGATATAATGAGTCTGCGTCCTTTAATTGCCATAGTACACTATCACTTGAGATCAGGTGGGGTTACTAAAGTAATATCTCAGGCAGTAAAAGCCCTAGAAAATTCCCAGACTGATATTCTAATTTTTTCAGGAAGCGAATGTCCTTTTTATCTTCCTGACAATTGTCGCTCGTTAGCCTCTGACAAATTGAATTATTGCGAAGGAATTGATGCGAACCCTAAATTGCTGCTTGAAGAACTTCTTAAAGCAGCGCTGGATGTGTATGGACGCGAGCCTGACATATGGCATTTTCACAACCATTCCATTGGCAAGAACATCGCACTGGCGTTCGTTGCAAAAGAACTTGCTGATAAAGGAAAAAAAATCCTCTTTCAGTTACATGATTTTCCCGAAGACAGAAGGCCTCTTAATTATTCTAATCTGCTGAAGTATACGCATTCGTCCTCAACTATGGAACTTGAAAGAATTTTATACCCACAATCCCCTAATGTTCATTATGCGGTACTTAACAATAGAGATTTTAGTTATTTATCAAAAGCAGGTTTCTCTCAAAACAATCTTCATCTTTTGTTAAATCCCGTGAATTTGGACAAAAGCAAAAAGAAAAGCTTAACCAACCCGTTCAGGCATAAAAAATTATGGCTCTATCCATCCCGCTGTGTCAGGCGAAAGAATGTAGGAGAGTTTTTGCTTTGGTCAGCGCTGGCCGATAAATCAAAAAATGTTTTTGCTTCAACGCTGAAGCCTACCAGTCCGGCTGACTTGATTCCTTATAATCGTTGGAAATCCTTGGCTTCGGACTATAATCTTCCGGTTGAATTTGAAATCGGACTTAAATATAAAAATGATTTTTCTGATTGGATTGAATCGGCATGGGCTATTATGACTAGTAGCGTAGGCGAGGGATTCGGCTTGGCCTTTCTGGAACCATTTCTTTTCAAAAAACCGATAGTGGGAAGGGATATTCGTGACATTACTGCTGACTTCAAGCAAAATGGGATAATCTATAAAAGCCTATACAATGAAGTCAGGTTTCCTGTTGACTGGATAGGCAAAGAAATTCTTTTGAAGACTATTGAAATTGAGATGCGTAAAATGTATAAATCATACAATGCAGAGTTCAAAGACTCTATGCCTGAATTAGCTTACAATTCAGCAGTAATAGACAATTATGCTGATTTCGGAAGGCTAAACGAAGATTTGCAGCAAGTTGTAATTAAAAAAATCATTGCCCGCCCATCATTAAAAGCCGATATTTCCCCGGATGCCCTTCATCCTGAAGAATGCACCTCGGAAGTACTTGAGAGCAATTATAATTTGACTCATAAATGCTATGGACTCGAGACATATAGAGACAATCTTTGGGAAATCTATAGCAGCATATTGAATTCAGGCTCTTCTGAAGATATCTATCCTCTTAAAAATACAGTTCTCGAACAGTTTCTTTGTCCTGAAGACTTTTATCTACTCCGCACATGATTGGGTTAGAAAATATAAATTTTAAAAATAGACTCATAAAAACAATAAGAGACGGTAATTCATGTCTTGTTCCAATCAAAACAAATTTACCTCCTAAAATTACAAAATTTCATAATATCAAGTGCGTTCTATTCGATGTCTATGGAACGCTTTTTATTTCAGGTGCAGGTGATATTTCGCATAGCACAAAAGAATACAGTAAAATTAATGTAAACAAGATACTTGATTCGTGTAACTTTAGAGTAGTTGAGAAAGAAGCGGGAGGATTAGCAGAAAATCTTTTTTTTGACTTTATTAAACTCTCTCACGATAAATCAAAAGCTGCAGGTTGTCTTTGTCCTGAAATAGATGTTATCGAAGTATGGGAATCAGTTTTAAGCACTTTGGTTTCTGCGAAAAAAATTGAAGGGATCTTAACTCTAAAAAATGTTGCTTCGTTTGCTTTAAAATATGAGATAGAGAAAAATCCGGTTTGGCCTATGCCTAACCTCAGAGAAGCACTAGAATATATGTCTGAAAAAGACTTATATTTAGGCATAATTTCAAATGCGCAGTTTTTTACACCATTGTATTTTGAAGCATTTCTTAAAAAAAGCTTAGACAGTTTAGGATTTCAGAAAGACCTTCTCGTATGGTCATATGAACATATGATCGCAAAACCTTCATTGGGACTTTTTAATTTAGTATCAGATATGCTTCGCGATAAGTATTCTGTATTTCCTCAGGAAGTTCTTTACATTGGAAATGATATGCTTAATGACATCAAACCTGCCTGCAATATAGGTTTTAGAACGGCTCTGTTTGCCGGGGACAAGCGTTCGCTAAGAACAAGAAAAGATCTTATTGACTGTCAAGGCATATCCCCTGACGTAATTATCACAGACCTTATTCAAATATGTGACATTTTTTAATAAACGCCCAAAAACAATCTGAGATTTTTCTGTTTGTTGGTATCTAACTCGATGAAATATGGATAAAATATTTACTGATAAGCATTAAGAAAAATATGCCATAATGGTTTTATAGCATTCTTGATCCTCATACATCTTTTTGAATATTTTATATTTAGCTTTGTGAAAGGCAGCGATCCTGTCTTTGGAAGGTTGAATGATTTTTTCAGCTCTACACATTTTCTGCATTCCGTCCTGTAGGGATGCAACCTTGCCGGAAGCTGCTGCTCCGAGGATTGCAGCACCAAGAAGTACGGCTTCAGGTTCTTTTGATAGAACTAAACGGCATTGTGTGATATCAGCATGCTCTCTGATAAATACAGGATTTTTTGTTCCGCCTCCACAGATGAATATCGTATCAATATTGAAGTTATTATTATTCATCTCTTCAATTATATGTTTTGTTCCATAGGCTATTGCCTGAATAGTTGCTAAATAAAGCAGTGCAAGTTCTTCTATGGAGTCAGAAAGTTTAAGGCCTGAAACCATTCCCCTGAGAGTCGGGTTTGCTCTTGGTGACCTGTTTCCGTGAAAATAAGGCAGAACGTGGATGTCTGTTGTAAGTTGGGCAGGGAAATTGACCTTTGCCGACATCTCGTCGAGTTTGGCATTTAGAATCTCATAAACTGTTTTTTTGTTTTTTTCAGCCTCGGCTTTGAGTTCTGTCGATTTAGAGTGTGAAAAGATCACATGATCGATTAAAGCGCCTGTGGCCGATTGTCCGCCTTCAGAGAGCCACATACCGGGAACCATTGCGGAAAAATATGGCCCCCAGACGCCCTGAACAAAACTTGGATTCGGAGAAACTGCCATATGGCAACTGGAAGTTCCGCCTATTAGCGCCAATCGTTTGGAGAAATCTATTGAAGTATTGTTGTCAATTACGGCTCCCAGCATTCCGATTCCGCCAGCGTGCGCATCAATGATTGATACGCTGACTGCTGTTCCTTCGCTTAAACCAAGCTCATGAGCGGATTTTTTATTCAACCCTCCCTCAACTTTTTCGGCTATGGGGCGAACGACTGAACCTATTCTCCTGTAATTATCATGTACAAAATCCTCGAGGCCGATTTTGTTGAAATAGGAATCATCCCAAGAACCTACGCATTGCTTATTTTTTCCTTCGACATGGCCTAGGTATGTCCATTTACAAACAGTTGAACATAATGATCTGATTTCTTTACCAGTTGCTCTGTAAACTAAGTAATCAGGCAGATCAAAGAATTTTGCCGTATTTTTCCAGCAATTCGGGTGATGTTTTTTTAGCCATAGAAGTTTTGGCGTCTCCATTTCAGGGGAGATTTTACCTCCTACATAATCCAGTACTTTGTGCCTAGTGGAGTTGATAAAATCGGTTTCGGTTATAGCTCTGTGGTCCATCCATACTATTACATTGCGCTCATTTTCGTTGGATTTGCTCACAGAAACAGAATTATCGTTGACGTCGAGAGCTACGAGAGAGCAAGTGGCATCGAAACCGATGCCCTTAATAGCGTTTTTGGGAATATTAGCTTTCTTTAACGCTTCTTTAACAGAATAGCAGATTGAATTCCAGATATCTTCAGAAGATTGTTCTACAAAGTCATGATCGTATTTCCATATTTTTATGGCTTTGCTTGCAGAAGCGAGCATTGCTCCTTCCGATGTAAATATACCAGCTCTTGCGCTGGTTGTCCCTACGTCAATACCCAGAAAACAATCTTCCATACGAAGCCCCCTTTCATATGCAATGGTTCGGTATTTTAGTGTTATGCTTTGATTGATCTGTTTAGCACAAATTCTTTAAAATACTTAACAACTTCATCCTTTTTGCATGGCAGGAAACTTATAGCGCCTGCATTCTTATGTCCGCCGCCCTCAATGAAGGCATTGGGTAACTTATCTATCAGAAATTTCTTTAGTTCATGAAGAGAAAAATTAGCTCCGTTAGTAGCACGCATGGTAATGGCTGTGTTCATTATTCCTGCTGTGACCAAAGCATTTGTCCTTGTTTCTCTTTGATAACTATCATGAATCAGGCTGACAGCTCTTCCCGGTTTTGGGAAGAATCCAAATCCTGGGAATGATTTTTCTATTTCTATTGTTTGCAGTGTAATGTTTCCAAATTTTTCCTGAACCGCTCCGATCTTGCCAATGGCAAGCCCTTTTTTGTCCAGTTCCCTGATATAAGGAGCCATAAGCAATACCAGTTCCTCCTGTTTGTCACGCGGCTGGCCGAATACGACTTCTACATATTCTCTTACTTCCATAAATCTGACTTTTGAAGAAACGTATTCGATAACAAGGCCGATATCGGAAAGCAGTTCTTTTGTGTAGCCTTCTTTGTTGGCTAACAGCAAATATTTTTCCATTAATTCTCTGTTTGCCAAGTCGATTTTATCGGCATAACCGCTCATGGCTGCTATTTGAATAATATTTTCCACATCGTTGTTTATATATCTGGCAAGTTCAACGCAAAGCATTCCTGCTGATATAAATGAGCCGCTTTCACCGACTAAAAACGGATTAATATGGGCGAGGACTTCGTTTGAAATTACATCTTTATCAAATCCATGGTGATCTATTACAATGAAGTCCGAGCCATGTATTTTCCCTTGTTTAATGGCCATTAAGTCTTCTTCGCATGAGCCATTGTCGGCGATAATAATCAGGGGCATTTTATTAGAAAACTTTGCAACGTTTCGGAGAGAGTTTGCTGTATCTCTGATAGAGTCTTCAAGCTCATAGAACGGCGCCTGGCACGGAGCTCTTTGAAAAAATTCCCATGGTGCTTTGAGAGAATTATGCTGTTTGATAATTAAAGGAACAATTGCTCTTTCTAATGCAAAACCGGAAGAATATCCATCACAGTCATTATGATGTCTTACAACGATTGGCCTGTTTTGAATCACTGCAAGTCTTACCTGCAAGGCGGCCTCCATGAAGCGGCTTTTTAATTTAGTCAGAATTTCATTTTCAACTAAAAAGCCGACATCAGTAACTTTTGCTCTGTTAAGTTCAATTTCTTTCATCGAGTTAAGAAGGTCATCTACTTCTTTTGGGCTTAACTCTTTGATGGATCTGATTTCACCTTCGAGTTCTCCTTTGAATTCTCCGATTTCAACAAAAGTCTGTACACTGGTGCCTTCTCCGATTTCAGGGTAGGCACGTTCTCCGGGTTTGGTAAAACCTTTTATAGAGAGATTTCCTGTGCCGTCAGAAATAAAAAAAATCGTAGGGCCGCCTGTTTGTATGACTCTGCTAATCTGTCCTTTTATTAGCGCTTTTTTTGTAGAAGGACTAATCTCTTTAATTAAAATTTGTTTATTATCCATTTTTATCTTTTTCCAAGTATTCTGACTTTGAAGCCAAGTTTATGCGATAGGGCAATCATTTCCTCTTGAATATCGCCGTAAGCTACTGCTATATGATTACTCATGTAGTGTGCCATAAGTGTATCCCGTGAAACTCCTAAATCAGCTGCCATGAAAGGCCACTGTCTTGTAGTAGCGCCCCAAAATTCTTCTTTTTTCTTTTCGGAAAGCTTAGGTACTTCACCTTTACCGATATCCATATAGAGTTCGTCATTCATTATATAGGCTCTTGCCCACGTAATTTTGCCTGGCATGCTTTCTCCAGTGAATGTACCGCCCGGCACAGGGAAATACCCTGCAGGCTGTCTATATGAATGAACGCCTTCAAGCGAATCGGGTTTATGATTGTATGAATAAGCCGCTGCCGAGCCTGAATTATTAAGGATCCAGATGAATCTGCCTTCATGCTCAACTCCCCATCTTACATCATGAAATATTGTTGCCTGATGTAAATTCTTTTTCTTCAGTATCCTCTTCATGAGTTCCATAGGAATCAAGTTGCCCTGATCTCCTTCTGTAGAGTCTACAATTGTATCGCCATTAGATTCTGGCCTGCATGCTGAGTTTAAGAGGCCTTCTGCGAAATCCGAAGGAGGGCGGAGTCCTATTAATCCCAACTGGTATTGCCAACCTACGCAGTCAGCTTTGAATTCATTGGACAAATCAATAACTGCAAGGTAGTCTCTCAGTTGCTCTTTCGTGGCATTTTCATTAAAGTCTTCTGCACCTTTTTCTCCATAATGAAACCGAACACCTTTTCCCTTGACGAATTTGTATGCATCATCGATTCTTTTTTGACTGATTTTTGCTCCTTTTTCGATAATCCATGCCTGGTCAATTTTATGTTCGGTAAACCCCACTTTTGTCAGGAATTTCGAACCAAAATATCCATTTATCATGCCCATTGAAGTATCGCCAAGCATAAGAGCCAGAATTCTTCTTTTGGAAATTTCATCATAAACTTTCTGGGCAATTTTTGAGGCTTCTTCTGAAACCTTGCCGGGTTTTTTAATCTGTGTGGCGGCATATTGGGTTTTGCCGGTATTGCACCATTCTTCAAGGTGCGCCATGAAAGGGGCGTCTTCTGTCCAGTTTTTATAATCAGTCCAAACTCTGCTTGTTTTTCTGCCTACGAATTCCAAACAAGCGGCCGTATTTAATAACCCTACAAGTCCCGGCCACATACCTGAAAAATTACTGGCAAGAAGAAAAGGAGTATCTTTGCCGACTACACCGTCTGTAGTGTGAGGGCCGTAAACCCAGTGAGTGTATAGCCCGACTATTGGGTCGTTGATGGGGCTGATCTTTTCTATAGCTTCATGTGGCTTAGTTATAAATCCTTCTACTTTGTAGGGGTTATAACCAAGTTTCTTCAAGGCTTTTTCCATTTGTTCTGTAGCCTGAGTGACGCCCGGTAATGCTAATTCATTGGGTTTTGCTCTGTAATCTCCAGGCCAGAATAATGCGATTTTCTTCTTCATGGTTATTTCTCTTTTGGAAGTAATTATTTTAGTAGCCCGATTTTTTGTAAACGGGTTTTGATTTTTTCCCTCTCCGGTTCCTTAAATGAATGGAATGGCTGTGCCAATACATCGTTGCATATCCCGAGCAATGAAAGTGCGCATTTTACCCCTTTGAGATAACTGGAACCAAATCTGCCAACAGTATAAATAGCACTGCTGATGTCCAGTACTTTCTCCTGAAGCTCTCTTGCAAGAGTCCAGTCTCCTGCTTGAGCAGCATTATATAAATTTACATAAAGTTCAGGGCAGAAATTCGCACCGCCGTTTACTCCGCCGTCAGCACCAATAAATAGTGCTTCGGCAAGGATTTCTTCCGGGCCGACAAAGAAAGAAAAATCTTTTTTGCCTTGAAGTTTATGTTTAAGCAAATGGAAATATGTCATGTTGCCTGAACTGTCTTTTATTCCTCTGATGCCTTTGATTTCAGATGCAAATTGGACTGTATCAGGGTCAAGCATAAGTTTTGTCATGCTGGGCATATTGTAAAGATAGAGCCCTATGTCTATTTCTTTCATTATATCAGCAATGTATTCCCTCAATTCATCCGGGCCCGCAGTGAAATAATAAGGGGGAGCAAGAACGACCGAATCAGCACCATTGTCCTTGGCAAAATTCGCAAGTTTGACAGACTCGATGAAAGCCGTGTCTGTTATTCCCACCAAAACGGGAACCCTTCCGGCAATCTGTTTACACGCTCTTTCGATAAGTTCGTGTCTGAGGTTGTAACTCAAACTTGGTGCTTCGCCTGTCGTTCCAAGGATGAATATCCCATGAACTCCACCTTTGATTACATGCTCTATGAGATTTTCAAGACCTTTTTTGTCTAGTTCGTCAGGACCCGTCAAAGGTGTTACGATCGGAGGGATAATTCCTTTAAGTTTCATAATTTTGCTTTGGATTTTGTATTTATTGATACTCTTCCCACTCAGGTTCGTTCTTGAATATCCATCTGTAGTATTCTTTTTCTGTGAGGAGGCTGGCAGCTTCTTCGTCAACTATTACTGTGCATGACGGATGGAGCTGGAGAGCTGTAGCAGAAATCATAGATGTAATCGGACCTTCAACAGCTTTGGCAAGAATCTCAGCTTTATCTTTGCCGGTGGTCAGCATAATAATCTTTTTGGCTTCCAGAATTGTGCCTACGCCCATTGTCAGAGCTCTTTTAGGCATATCTTCAGGTTTGTCAAAAATGGGGCTGTTTTGGTCAATTGTTGTTTGCGTAAGGGCTTTTTCCCTTGTTCTTGAAAATAGAGAAGAGAGAGGTTCATTGAACCCAATGTGGCCTGATTTGCCTAAACCTAGAAGCTGGATGTCTATACCGCCGTGATCGGCCATCAACCTTTCGTATTTTTCACATTCTTCTTTCATGTCCTTTGCCATGCCGTTAGGAAGATATGTGTTGTAAGGTTTGATATTTATTTTTTTGAAGAGATGAGTATTCATGTAATATCTGTAGGAATTTTTGTCAGTGGGTTCGAGCCCGATGTATTCGTCGAGATTGAATGTGATGCAGTTTGAAAAATCTAGTGACATTGAGGCCAGATCATCGTAGACTTCTTCCATTGTTCTTCCAGTGGCAAGCCCGAGAACGCATGATGGTTTTGTTTTGACCCTATTTGCGATAAGTTTAGCTGTCAGGTTTGTTGCCGCCTTTCTATTTGGCATGATTAAGACTTCCATAGTGACTCCTTTGTGCCTTTATTTAGTTATTGTATGAAAACATAATGATAAATTTTGTTGAAGCATATATATAGCTCCCAGTTCTGCTGTTTTTGAAGCGTCGGGAATGAAAATCTGCTGTTTTTCTTTAATGTACGGATACAGTATTTTTCCCAGCCCCCCAAGGAGAGCGCACATTATTTTAGGAGACGCGGCTTTTAATTTTCTATTCAAAGCCGAATACATAACATCAATTTCCATAGCTGCATTCTTGATGAGCTGTTGAGCGTATTTATCTCCTTTTTGATCATATTCTACTACAAACGGAGCCAGCGTGGCAAAGTCAGAAGACTTAGCAGCGCATGCCCATGCGCAAAATTCTGTCAAACTATTGTTAAATTTTGCGAATATTTCTAGTAGCATCTCAGAATTTTCTATCATTCCATCAACTGCTTTAAATGTCAGCTTGGCTGCTTCGAGTCCCATCCATGCTCCACCGCCGATATCTGCATGAGGGAAACCCCATCCTCCCACTCTGCAGCTTTCCCCTTTTTCTATAAGATAGCCTATGACACCGGTTCCGACACTTATTATTGCCCCGTCTTTAGCATCATGAACGGCTAGGCATCCAATGTGGGCATCGCTCTCAAGGATAAGTGATTTGAAAGGGTGCGGAGTTTCAAGAAACTCTTTTTTTGCTTTTAGTATTGTTACTCCCGCCAGCCCCATGCCTGCATGGAAATTATACTCTTTATTTGCAAGAGCAATTCCTGTTCCTTCAAGGGCATTGTTTATAGCGCTGTAAATCGACTTCCATGAATCTGTAACAGAGAGCCTTATATTTGAGGCGCCGCCAATTCCAGTGCCGATGATTTTGAATTTGTCATCGGTAATTACTGCTTTAGTCTTAGTCCCGCCGCCATCTATCCCTATAAAAATGTCTTTCATAATGTTAGAGTTTCCTTGGCATATTTGTTATGGCGTTAACCGTTCTATTAACAATTGATTCGCCAGGCTGGAGAATTTCGAGTTCGTCAAACATCATATTTGCGATTTCTTCATATCTTTCATTGATATTATGTTTTTGCCTTAAAATGAAGTCAATGTATCTTATCGCTCTGTCAATTAATTTGCTGTTGCTGGGATAAAGAGAAGTCATTAAATTTCCGTCGTACAAACCAAGCCTGCCCATAACGATTGTCGATGAAGTATTTAAGATGAGCTTGAGTAGTAACTGTTCAAATAGAGGTGAGAGTCCTTTTGAATCAAATGAAAAACAGTTATCATCAAATTTTAAGGAAACTATCAGGGAATCATTTTTTCTGACGCTAAAAAAGTGCTTGGTAGGTGCGTACTTAGCTCTGAATTCAATAATATTTCTGCTGAAATCAAAACCCATAAGGCTTTTTAAACTTGTTTCTTCACTCCAGTCTAATGTCTTTGGCTCTCTGCCAAGAAGAAGTTTCCAAGCTGACTCAGGACTTTGGACTCCTGAAAACAGAATATAACAGATAGCAGGGTCTTTTTTAAAGTCGAGCTGATTTTCAAATGGAGTTAAATTGAAGGTAGGTGATCTTTCTGTCGTGTCTGTTAGAGTTGTTATCCCGTAACAAGGTTGTGTTTCATATAAAATGTACTCCTTGTTTTTGTAGGCGATAGATTCTGAGAGTATAAAGCTGTCTATCGGAGTCATATCGAACTTCTCAAAGAACTTTAAAAAATTTTCGAGATCCTGTTTTATATTATCGGAGAAAAGGGGAAGTCCTAGCCCAATCATCAAGGCTGTAGTTGCCTGCATTCTGGTGCTTCCCGAAAGAGCCATGGGGCCGACAAAAAACGATAAGGTCTTAATGTCATGGTTATATATAGGGTGATCTTTTATTCTGCCTTTGAGCGCATCGTTTGTATTGCAGTGTATGAAATATGGTTTTACTGAAGTTTTTGACGCTTCTTCAGCGGCGCCAATAACAAAAGGCGATTCGCCGCTCGCGGTGGCGCTTAGCAACAAATCTCCGTCTTTGAATCCTGCTTGGTACAACTGCTTTATACCAAAATCTTTGTGATCCTCAAATCCTTCTATTGACTTAATCATCGCATTGTCGCCGCCTGCTAGAAATCCGACAATTGAATCTTGGTTCTTATCAGGATTATATGTTTTCCACAAGTATTCCAGGGCTATTGCAAGCCTTCCGCTCGCGCCGCAACCGCATATAAAAATACGATTTCCTTTTTGTAGCGTATTCAAAACTTCTGACCTTAATAATTCAAGCTCAGGGAGGATTTTGAACATATTTGAAATCGCTTTTATATCAGCCTTTTGTAACATTTGAATAGCTGATTTGACATCGTTTTTAGCCAATTCTGACAGGTTGTGTGTTTCCGGATTTGGCAACTCTGTTAAAAGTGGGTGGTTGCGAAATTTATCCTGTTGTTTCCAGAAAATTTCAATTCTATTTTGAAGGTCTGGCGTTCTCAATGCAAGAGTTTCCTTGATGATTAAGTTCACAGATTAAATCTTCTTCCATTGACAAACGCGGTATAAGGCTTGAAGTTTTTATCGACAATCAATATGTCAGCCAGAAATCCTTTTTCTATTTTGCCGACATTTTTCAGTCCAAGTGATATTGCCTGGTTGTAACTAGTTGACCTTATGAGCTGGGAAAGAGGTATGCCTGTAACTTCGTAAACATTTTTCAGAGCCTGATAATATTTGAGTGTACTTCCTGCCAAACTCCCTGATGCGGCTATTCTTGCAACAGAGTTTTCTACAATTACATCCAGTCCCCCAAGTTGGTAATTGCCATCTTTTAACCATGAAGCTGCTACAGAGTCTGTAATTAAAATGACATTTTCAGCGTGTCGTACCTTGAATGTGAGTTGAATCATTTCAGGACAGGAGTGTACTTTGTCGCAAATAAGTTCGAGTTTGATATCGTCATCTAGCAGTCCTGCTCCAACCAGTCCAATTTCCCTGTGGTGGAGTTTTGTTATCTGATTACAAAAGTGAGTAATGTTTTTTAGCCCACATTTCTTTGCTTCTTTAAAATCGGAATAAAGCGCAGAACTATGTGCACAGGAAGGCACTATGTTCATTTTATTAAGTTCTATGATGAATTCTTTTGCTCCTTCTACCTCTACTGCAAATGAGACTATTGCCACTTTAGTGACATTATTTAGTTCTTTCACGAAATTAATATCTGGTTTTTTGATAAAATTGGGATTTTGAGCACCGATTGCATCCTTGCTTATAAAGGGGCCTTCCAGGTGTACTCCGGCTACTTTTGCATATGGAGTTTTCTTTTTGTATTCCTCGACACATTCACAGGCTTTTTTCAAGTTTTCAAAAGGAAGAGTCAGAGTGGTAGGGCAGAAAGTTGTGACGCCTTCTTTTAATTTGGTTTCAGATATTTTTTCAATTGCTTCTACTGTTCCATCAGTGACATCGTAACCCATTGCCCCATGGCAGTGAATGTCAATAAATCCAGGAAAAACCATATCACCTTTGGCATCTATAATATCGGCTCCGGCAGGAATTTGTATTTCAGTATTTGGAAAAACATTTGCTATTATGCCTTTATCTATTTCTACGACTCCGTTGATAATATCCATTGAGTCTGATACTACTCTGCAGTTCTTTATAAAAGTGCTCAAGTTGTGACCTCCAAACAGCAAAAAATTCATTTTCTAAAAGAGAAAGTAAGCAAATTATAGCATAGAATAATAAAAAGCCCTTTCTATTGGCAATAAACAATTGAAAAGTGAATGACTGAAAAGCGGAAATATTGATTTATGAAAAAATTTATGGGCAGAAACTTCCTTCTAACTTCAAAAACAGCCAGAAAACTTTTTCATGACTATGCCAAGAAAATGCCCATTTTGATTGCCATTGTCATTTGAATCCAAAGGAATAGCTGAAATTTTCAACAAAGCAATGTCGGAGCAGGAACTTAACAAAGATGAGATAGATGCTTATAAAACGAATATAATTTTGCAGTTGGCTTCAATGTATTACTTAAAAGGATGGATCGTCCAATTACACGTTGGAGTTATGAGGAACGTCAATTATTCGATGTTTGGCAAGCTTGGCCCTGATACAGGATACGATGCAATTGGCGATGGTAATTTTGCCCCTCAGTTAGCCTCTCTTTTGAATTCAATGGAAATGAAAGCAGAACTGCCTAAGACAATTCTTTATACTATTAATTCCGTTAAGAATGAAGTTCTAAGTTCGCTGGTCGGAGCTTTCAGTGCAAATATCCCGGGGAAAATACAATTTGGAACAGTTTGGTGGTTTAATGACCATATAAGCGGAATGAAGTCGCAAATGAGATTTCTGTCAGAAATGGCAGTGTTTGGAAAAATTATTGGAATGCCTGCTGATTCGAGAAGTTTTCTTTCTTACACAAGGCACGAATATTTTAGAAGAATCCTTTGCGAGATGATTTGGAGTTGGATTGAAAAAGGCGAGTTGGAGAATGATATTTGTTTCTATGGAGAGGTTATAAAGGGGATTTGTTATAACAACGCTGCTGAATACTTTCCGATTGATACTAAATGATCAATTATAATTGGGGATGATAATGAGAGAATCCAAAAATTTATGGGCACCATGGCGCATTGACTACATTCTTTCAGATAAGGATGGACAATGTTTTCTTTGCGAAAGGAAAAAATGTAATTCGAATAAGGCGGATAACGATTACGTTGTATTCAAGGGAATTAATGCCTTTGTAATGTTGAATGCCTATCCATATAACTCAGGACACTTGCTTATTGCTCCTTATGAGCATATCGGCGATGTATCGGAACTTCCCAAAGAAACTTTATACGAAATTTCAGACTTAATGGTTAAATCCAAAGATGTTTTAAGTGCTGTTATGAAGCCGGCAGGGTTCAATGTCGGTTACAATTTTGGCGCAGCCGCAGGCGCAGGGTGCGAAGCTCATCTTCATCTTCATATTGTGCCAAGATGGATTGGAGATGTAAACTTTATGCCAGTAATAGGAGATATAAAAGTTTTACCTCAATCACTCAAAGACACTGCAAAAATTCTTTCCAAGGCGTTTGCTCAATAAAATTTTAAAAATTTTGGTTTTAAAATTTGTATTGAGTTTAGTCAATGGTAAAATAAAAGCCTTTTATTGCTCGGGTGGCGAAATGGCAGACGCGCATGTTTGAGGGGCATGTGGAGTAATCCGTGGGGGTTCAAGTCCCCCCTCGAGCACCATAATTTATTGTGGTGAGTTGTTTGATAGTTTAGATTTTTGCAGTCCGGAATCCGGACGACAGGCCCGGCGCCCACATAGCTCAGTTGGTAGAGCACTTCCTTGGTAAGGAAGAGGTCACCGGTTCAAATCCGGTTGTGGGCTCCATTTTAATTATATATATCTTTTTAAAAAACAAAACAAATGTATTATTTATAGCTAGGAGGAAAATAGAGAATCATGGCTAGAGAAAAATTCGAAAGAACAAAACCACATGTGAATGTAGGTACAATTGGTCACGTTGACCATGGTAAGACTACTCTTACTGCAGCTATTACTATGGCAATGCAGAAGAAATTTGGCGGAGAAATAAAATCTTACGCTCAGATTGATAGCGCTCCAGAAGAAAAAGCTCGCGGTATCACAATTAACACTGCACACGTAGAATATCAGTCCGCAACCCGTCACTATGCACATGTAGATTGTCCTGGGCACGCTGACTATATTAAGAACATGATTACAGGTGCTGCCCAGATGGATGGAGCTATAATAGTTATAGCAGCCACTGATGGTCCGATGGCTCAGACACGTGAACATATCTTGCTTGCTCGTCAGGTAGGAGTTCCAGCTTTAGTTGTATTCTTGAACAAAGTTGATCAGGTAGACGATCCGGAATTGATAGACCTTGTTGAAATGGAAGTTCGTGAACTTCTGTCCAAGTATGAATATCCTGGCGATGATATTCCAATTATCAGAGGTTCGGCTCTTAAGGCTATGGAAGCTCAAGGCGAGCCAGACAGCCCCGATGTAAAATGTATCCATGATCTTATCGAAGCTGTGGATAAATACATTCCTGAGCCTGTACGCGCAGTTGATCAGCCTTTCCTAATGCCTATAGAAGATATATTTTCTATCGAAGGCCGTGGTACGGTAGTTACAGGTAGAGTTGAGCGCGGAGTCATCAAGGTTGGCGAGTCTATTGAAATAGTTGGAATCAGACCTACAGTTACAACAGCTGTAACAGGTGTTGAAATGTTCCGTAAGCTTTTGGATGAAGGTAGAGCTGGGGATAACGTCGGATGTCTTCTCAGAGGAACGAAAAAAGAAGATGTGGAACGTGGTCAGGTTCTTGCTAAACCAAAAACCATCACTCCTCATACTAAGTTCAAAGGTGAAGTATATGTATTGTCAAAAGAAGAAGGTGGAAGACATACTCCTTTCTTTACAAACTACAGACCTCAGTTCTACTTCAGAACAACTGACGTAACCGGAATAGTAAAACTTCCGGAAGGTGTAGAAATGGTAATGCCTGGCGATAACACAACTATCGAAGTTGAACTTATTGCTCCAATAGCAATGGAAAAGACTCTTCGTTTTGCTATTCGTGAAGGCGGAAGGACTGTTGCTTCAGGTAGAGTTACTGAAATTTTACAGTAATTAAAATTTGAATTATTTTATTTGTCCCGGTGCTCGCTTGGAGTACTCGGGACAAATTTAGTTATGGTGAAATACAATGGCTAGAGAAATTATTACATTGTCATGTACTGAGTGCAAAAGAAAAAATTACACGTCAGTCAAAGAGAAAAAAAATACTCCCGGCAGAATAGAAAGAAAGAAGTTTTGCAAATTTGATAAAAAACACACTCTTCATAGAGAAACAAAATAAAAAACTGTCTTAAAAACAGAGGTGGATAGCTCAGCTGGTAGAGCAACGGTCTCCAAAACCGTAGGTCGCAGGTTCGAACCCTGTTCCACCTGCCAATTAAATTATGAATAACTGGTTAACAAATACGAGAAAATTTATTTCAGGCACAATAGAGGAGATTGGAAAATGTTCTTGGCCCAAGAGGGATGAGCTTTTCAGGACTACTATCATAGTAATAGTAGCTATAGGAGTTTTAGCTGCGTTTGTGGCTGTTGTAGATTTTGCAAGTCAGAAAATTATCCGAATTCTAACAGGTTTTTAATTTATCTTTAAGGTTTTATTGAAATAATGAGTACTTCTGAAGAAAGAAAACAAGGTCAATGGTTTGTAATACAGGCTCTCTCCGGACACGAAAACAAAGCCAAGGAAAATCTTGAAAGGCAACTGAAGCTAGAGGGTAATAACTTGCCTATTTATGAAGTGCTTATTCCTGTAGAGAAAGTTTCTGAAGTAAAGAAAGGCGAGAAAATTACTTCGGCGAGAAAATTTTTCCCAGGTTACGTTCTTGTAAGAATGGACTTATATGATACGGAAGGCAAAGTTCGTGATGACGTATGGTACTTTATCAGGGAAACACAGGGAATAATCGGTTTCATCGGTTGCGGGTCAGACAGGAAACCTATGCCATTATCAAATGACGAAGTGAACAATCTTCTTAATCAAGTACAGGAAAGAAAAGAAAATGTTGTTCATAAGAATCAGTATGAGATTGGCGAGCGAGTCAGAGTAAAAGATGGCGCATTTGAGAATTTTGAAGGCGATGTTCAGGAAATTGATCAGGGAAGGGGTAAGATAAAGGTTCTCATATCAATTTTTGGCAGAAATACGCCAGTTGAATTAGAATTTTGGCAAGTTGAGAAGGAAGCATAACAGAACGGGCTTCTCAAAGTTGCATTACATTACATATATAAAAAATGTGGTAGAAAATCCGTTCTTTCGTCCCACATAGGTAAGGTAAAATATGGCAAAGAAGGTAACAGCGGTTATTAAACTGCAAATTCCTGCCGGCGCTGCTAATCCCGCGCCCCCAGTCGGTCCTGCATTAGGCCAGGCTGGTGTAAACATTATGGAATTTTGCAAGAAGTTTAATGCTGCAACTCAAGCTCAAGCGGGGTTAGTTATTCCTGTTGTTATTACGGTCTATCAGGATCGTTCTTTTACCTTTGTCACTAAGTCACCACCGGCTTCTATCCTCCTGAAAAAGGCAGCAGGCCTTGCATCAGGAGCAAAGACTACCGGCAAAGAAATAGTTGGCAAAGTTACAAAGAAACAAGTACAGGAAATAGCTAAAATCAAGGAAAAGGATATTAATGCCAGAGACTTGAAAGCAGCAGAAAAAATTATCCAAGGTACTGCAAGAAGTATGGGAATCGAGGTGCGAGGTGAATAGAAGTAAATTGTACCGTTCTCAGATCGAGAAAATCGATACTCAGAAAGTCTATGAAATCAACGAAGCTTTGACTCTTTTAAAAAGTATCCCACATGTCAAATTTGATGAGACAGTAGAAGTAGCTCTTAGATTAGGCATTGATACTAAGCAGTCTGATCAAACCGTAAGAGGAGCTGTAACTCTTCCAAGCGGGACAGGGAAAAAAGTGAGAATAGCTGTTGTGGCATCGGCAGAAGTTGCAGAGAAAGCAAAAGCTGCAGGCGCAGATGTTGTTGGACTAGATGATCTTATCGAAAAAATTAAAGGTGGTTGGCTGGAATTTGATTCTTTAATTACAACTCCAGGAGATATGCCAAAGTTAAGAGCTCTTGGTAAAGTTCTTGGGCCAAAAGGTTTGATGCCTAACCCAAAGACTGGAACTGTTACAGACAATGTAGAGAAGGCAGTAAAAGAAGCTAAAGCCGGTAAAGTTGAATTTAGGGCAGACAAAGGTGGATGTGCTCATACACCAATTGGAAAGCTGTCCTTTACAGTTGAACAGCTTGAAGTTAATTGCAGAACAATAATAAATGCTATTATTGCTGCAAAACCATCAGCTGCAAAAGGTACATATTTATTATCAGGTACTGTTTGTTCTACAATGAGCCCTGGATTAAAGATTAGCCTTAAAGACTTCATAAAAGTGGTGGCATAATGAGAATTGAAAAAAAACAAATCGTCAACGATATTGGCACAGTTCTTGTGGAGTCTGGTTTCTTGTATATGATAAGTTACAAGGGACTGAAAGTTAAGGATTTTGAGCAGCTTAGAATAGAACTTGATAAGGTGGGTGCTGACTGCCAGGTATTGAAAAATACTTTAATTACAAAAGCAGCTGAACTTAAAGAGCTTAAAGATTTAGCAAGTATCAAGCTTGCAGGAGATACAGCTCTTATTAGCGGTAAAGGTGATTGCAGTGCCGTAGCAAAAGTTTTGAGCGAGTTTCTGAAAAAGTTCTCGGTAGTTGGATTTAAATGCGGATATCTTGAAGGCTCCGTTCTAAAAGCCGCAGATATTGATGCTATTTCCAAATTGCCTCCTAAAGAAATTCTTTATGCTCAATTGCTTGGGGTTCTTCAGGCTCCTGCTAGAAATCTTGTCAGCGTTCTTAACGCAAAACTTGCTAGTCCCGTATATTTGCTTAGCTCATATAGAGACAAGAAAGCTGCTACAAATTAAATAATTAAATCAAATTCAAATAATTCAAACGGAGGTTCAAAATGTCAGAAGTAAACGTTACTGCTGAAATGGAAAAATTTATATCTTATGTAGAAGGAATGACAGTTCTAGAGCTATCAAAACTTGTTAAAGCTTTGGAAGACAGACTCGGAGTAACAGCAGCAGCTCCAGTAGCTGTAGCAGCAGCTCCAGCAGCAGCAGCTCCAGCAGAAGCAGCTGAAGAGCAAACTGAGTTCACAGTTGTGCTTAAGGCATTCGGAGAAAAGAAAATTGAAGTTATCAAAGTTGTCAGAGCTATGACAGGACTCGGACTAGCTGATGCCAAGAAACTTGTAGAAGAAGCGCCAAAGAATGTTAAAGAAGGCGTATCAAAGGACGAAGCTAACAAACTTAAGAAAGAACTGGAAGCAGCCGGCGCAACCGTTGAGCTCAAGTAGTTCTCAAAAACGGTAATTTGAAAGTCGGGAAATGCATGGAAATGCGTTTCCCGTCTTTTTGCCTTTAAGAAAAGAAGAGCATTCCTGCTCAAATTTTCATCGTAATTAACTGGTAATAGCAAGGTGTGATATGGCAGAAAGAACAAATCTTGGAAAGCTTCACGATATATTAGAGATACCCAATCTGATTAATATCCAAATCGATTCATACTACGAATTTCTACAAAAGGATATTCCGCAAAAAGATAGGAAAGTACAGGGGCTTGATGAGGTTCTTAGAGAAATATTCCCGATTGAGAGTTATGACAAAAAATGTGCATTGGAGTACATTTCATATAGTATTGGAACACCTAAATCAGGTCTGCTGGAATGTCTGAAAGACGGAGAAACTTATGGTTCCCCGTTTAACATAGAATTTAGATTGGAAAATAATGGCGAAATAAAGAATGAAACAGTCTATATGGGTGAAATTCCTATAATGACAGACAGAGGCACATTTGTAATAAATGGTGCTGAAAGAGTAATAATAAGCCAACTCCATAGATCTCCTGGAGTTTGTTTTGAAAAGAAACAACATACAAGCGGCCGTACTCTTTATTCGTATCGTATTATTCCTGACAGAGGATCTTGGCTGGAAGTACAGTTTGATATCAGCGATAATATGTACATCTACTTAGACAGAAAAAGGAGGCGCAGGAAGTTTCTTGTAACTACACTATTGAGGGCTGTTGGATACGAAAGCAATAGAGAGATCATAAGCAATTTCTATGATATTAAGAAAGTTACTGTAGCAGCATTGGCAAAGGAAGCAGATGTTTCAGTATACTATACTATGAATGAGATTATTGATGCTGACGGCGATGTGATGGTAGAACCCTACGATCCGGTTACTGAACAGGCCGTTGCTGCGTTAAAAGCTCAGAAAGTTAAAGATATAGAGCTTATTCATATTCCTAATAAAGCCGATTATCTGCTCAAATGTCTTCAGCGAGATACATCAACGACTAAAGAAGAAGCTCTTAAAGAAATCTATAGAAGGATGAGACCCGGAGACCCACCGAGCATTCAAAATGCAACCCAGCTTCTGGAAAGGCTTTTCTTTGATGTTAAGAGGTACGATATTGGTTTTGTCGGGAGGCATAAAATCAATAAACGTTTAGGTTTGGATGTACCTAAAGATACAAGAACTCTCACTAGAGAGGATTTGATTGGCGCAACCAGTTATCTGATGAAATTAAGATGTTCAGGCGGCAAAGTTGACGATATTGACCATTTGGGAAGCAGAAGGATAAAAACTGTTGGCGAACAGCTTCAGAATCAGTGCCGTATAGGTTTGGTAAGGACAGAAAGACTTATTCGCGAAAGAATGACTTTGCTTGGAATGAATGAGTCGGTAATGACACCTGGAAAGCTTGTCAATCCAAAGGCTTTTGCAAGCGTAATAAGAGATTTTTTTGCAAGAAACCAGTTATCACAATTTATGGACCAGACTAATCCTCTTTCAGAATTGACAAACAAGAGGAGACTCAGTGCACTTGGGCCAGGCGGGTTGAACAGAGAAAGAGCTGGTTTTGAAGTTCGTGACGTTCACACCAGCCATTATGGAAGAGTCTGCCCTATTGAGACACCTGAAGGTCCCAACATTGGACTTATTTCTTCGATGTCATTGTATGCAAGAGTTAATCCTTTTGGATTTTTAGAAACGCCGTACAGAGTCGTAAAAAGCTGTAAGGTTACGGATGAAATAGTTTATCTTACAGCCGATGAAGAAGAACATTATGTGATAGCTCAAGCTAATGCCCCTTTGGACGAAGAGAATAAGTTTATAAATAAAACAGTGATGTCCAGATATCAGGGAGAGCCTGTAGAAAAAGCTAAAGCAGAAGTTCAACTTATAGACGTTTCTCCAAAACAACTCGTAAGCGGAGCTGCTGCCCTTATCCCGTTCCTTGAACACGATGATGCAAACCGCGCACTAATGGGTTCGAATATGCAGAGACAGGCTGTCACGCTATTAACAACTGAAGCACCAGTAGTTGGCACAGGTTTGGAAGCGCGTGTAGCTATAGATACTAAAGCTGTAATTACTGCAAGAGAAGACGGGATAGTAGCAGAAGTATCAGGAGACAAAGTAGTATTGACTGTTGATGGGAAACCGTTAGATAAGACAAGCAGACCTGAACAAGCTCAAATTTATGAATTATATAAGTTTTTGCGTACGAACGCAGGGACGAGCATTAATCAGAGACCTGTAGTTAAATCAGGAATGAGTCTGAAAAAAGGTGATATTATTGCTGATGGAGCCGCTACATCAAACGGAGAGCTTGCTCTTGGCAAGAACCTAACTGTGGCATTTATGTCATGGTGCGGATATAATTTTGAGGATGCTATTGTTATTAGCGAAAGAGTTGTAAAAGAAGATGTATATACAAGCATCCACGTTTCAGAATTTGAAACAATAGCCAGAGATACCAAGCTCGGGCCTGAGGAAATTACAAGGGACATTCCAAACGTCAGCGAAGAAGCTTTGAGAAATCTTGGCCCTGACGGAGTTATTCGCCTTGGAGCTGAAGTTAAACCCGGCGATATTCTTGTTGGTAAAATTACTCCAAAATCAGAAACAGAGCTTGCTCCTGAAGAGAGATTACTACGTGCAATATTCGGTGAAAAAGCCGCTGATGTAAAAGATTCGAGTTTAATTGTCGGCAGCGGAATAACAGGTGTTGTTATGGATGTTAGAGTTGAGCATTCAAAGGATGCCAACAAATCTGCTATGACAAAAACTGAGCTCAGAAGACAATGTAAGCACATTAAAGACAATGCTAAAGCAGAATACTCTGTTTTAATAGAAGAATTGGTCAATGAACTTACCGATATAATGCTCAAGGAAAAGTTAACCCATCCGATATACGATACTTCGTCTTCCAAGAAGGATATGATTTTGATTTCTTCTAATCGAAGGGTCACTTCAAGTGGTATCAATAAGCTTGCAAACAAGATCAGATATTACAGAATGGAAGATTGCCCAATGAAAAAGCAGATAGATGATATTGCAAAAAAATATCTGCCTAAAATTGAGAAGATAGAGAAAGATAGGGATGAAGCAGTCGTGTCGCTGGAAAGCGGACAGGATATCGAACTTGGTGCGGTCAAAAAAGTAAAAGTATATATCGCAACAAAGAGGAAACTCCAAGTCGGTGATAAGATGGCAGGAAGGCATGGGAATAAAGGTATTGTAGCTAAAATAGTAGCTGTAGAAGATATGCCGTTCCTCGCAGACGGAACACCAGTTGACATCGTTCTGAATCCCCTTGGCGTACCTAGCCGTATGAATGTCGGTCAAGTTCTTGAAACGCATTTGGGCTGGGCCGCAAGTATGCTTGGAATGAAAGTCGCATGTCCTGTATTTGATGGACCTAAAGAAGAAAAGATTATTGATTTATTTGAAAAAGCCAACAAAAAATACGAAGAAGAAAATGGCGAGAATATGCATTGGGGCTTTGTAAACAAAGATGGCAAATGGGTATTTGACGGTAAAGTTGATCTGTACGATGGAAGAACAGGCAGTAGGTTCCATCAAAGAGTTACTGTCGGGAAAATATATATGCTAAAACTAGACCATCTTGTTGCCAATAAGATCCATGCGAGATCTGTAGGACCATATTCGCTTGTTACTCAGCAACCTCTCGGAGGCAAGGCACAACATGGAGGTCAGCGTTTCGGAGAAATGGAAGTGTGGGCACTTGAAGCCTATGGCGCGGCTTACACTCTGCAGGAAATGCTTACAGTCAAGAGTGACGATGTAGTTGGCCGTACAAGAATGTATGAATCAATAGTCAGAGGCCAAAATGTTCTAGAGGCAGGCCGTCCTGAGTCATTTAATGTGCTTATGAAAGAAATGATGAGTCTTGGGCTTGATATTCAAGTCGTAAAAGATGTCAGCAGTCTTTCTTAATCTAAGCAAGGAGTTCTACTATGATAGATACAAATATGTCAAATAGAAACGTCGAACATGTGGAAGAAAATATTTTCGAAGCTGTTTCTATAAATGTTGCTTCTCCGGAACGCATTCGCTCATGGAGTCATGGAGAAATAAAGAACCCTGAAACTATCAACTACAGAAGTTTCAAACCTGAAAAAGGCGGATTGTTCTGCGAAAGGATTTTCGGGCCCAGCCGTGACTGGGAGTGCAGCTGCGGCAAATACAAGCGTATTAAATATAAAGGCGTTATTTGCGACAGGTGCGGTGTCGAAGTTACAGTCTCAAGAGTAAGACGTGAAAGAATGGGGCATATTGAATTGGCTGTACCTGTTTCCCACGTCTGGTTTTTCAAGTGTATGCCGAGCAGGATTGGTTTGATTCTTGATATGACGGCAAGAGCACTAGAAAGAGTAATTTATTATGAAGAATGGGTTGTTATAGATGCTGGCGATACCCCGTTGAAAGTAACTCAGACTCTGAGCGAGATAGAATACCGCGAGGCAAGAGAACTTTATGGAGCTACTTCTTTTGTAGCTGACATGGGTGCGCCTGCGATTAAACAGCTTCTTGAACGCCTTGACATGGAAACACTCAAACATGACCTTGGCACGCAAATGTATGCTACTAAAAGCAGAGCTATAAGAAAAAAAATAGCCAAGCGTTTAAGGCTGATTGAAGGTTTTACAACCAGCGGTGCTAAACCTGAGTGGATGATTCTGGATGTTCTTCCTGTTATCCCGCCTGAATTAAGGCCATTGGTTCCTTTGGAAGGAGGCAGATTTGCTACATACGATCTAAATGACTTGTATAGAAGGGTTATTTATCGGAATAACCGCTTGAAGAATCTTCTTCAGCTCAAGACTCCTGAAGTGATCATAAGAAATGAAAAAAGAATGCTACAGGAAGCTGTTGATGCTCTTATGGATAATGGAAGGCACGGAAGAGCTATTACAGGCGCTGGAAATCGTCCGCTTAAATCATTGAGCGATATGCTTAAAGGTAAAGGCGGCCGTTTTAGACAGAACTTATTGGGTAAGCGCGTTGATTATTCCGGCCGTTCAGTAATCGTAGTTGGTCCTGAACTCAGACTGGATCAGTGCGGATTGCCTAAAAAAATGGCTTTGACGCTTTTTGAACCATTCATCATCAGGCATCTTAAAGATCGCGGTTATGTTCATACTGTAAGAAGCGCAAAGAAAATGATTGAAAGAGGTGACAGTGTAGTTTGGGATATTTTGGAAGAAGTAACAAAGGGACATCCTGTTCTATTAAATCGTGCACCAACTCTTCACAGATTGAGTATTCAGGCATTTAATCCGGTACTGATTGAAGGATCGGCGATAAGAATTCATCCGTTGGTTTGTACTGCTTACAATGCTGACTTTGACGGTGACCAGATGGCTGTCCATATACCATTGTCCGGCGCCGCTCAGCTTGAAAGTAAACTTTTGATGTTAGCGCCTAATAATATTTTCTCACCATCAAATGGAAAACCTATTGCTACTCCGTCACAGGATATAACTTTGGGTGCGTATTATTTAACGACTACTAATGATACAAATGAAAAACCCAAAATATATGGCGGGTATTTTGAACTCTTAGCTGCATATGATAGTGGGATAATCAAAATTCATGACTTGGTCAAAATCCCTAATCCTGATTTCGGAAAAGATACAATTTGGGGTGATAAGAAAGCTAAATACATTACCACTACCATGGGAAGATGTAAATTTAATGAAATATGGCCAAGCGAATTGGGTTTCTTTAATAATCAGACTGGCAAAAAAGTCCTTAACAAGCTGGTTGGTGATTGTTATATGTACTCAGGGCATAATGCAACAGTAAAAGTTTTAGATTCAGTAAAAGCTCTTGGCTATGAGTATGCAACTAGATCTGGTTTTTCAATATCTGTCGCAGACTTGAATGTTCCTAAAGTTAAAGATGCAGAAATCGAAAAATCACACGCGGAAATCGAAAAGGTTCAAAAACAGTATAATAAAGGTATTATTACTGAAGATGAACGAATGAACAAGATTATTGACGTGTGGAGTAAAACATCAAATACTCTTGCTGATGAGCTCATTAAGACTCTAAGGGCAGGGACTGTGAAAGAAGGCGAAATCAATCCTGTATATGCTATGCTAGATTCAGGAGCCAGAGGTAGCAGAGACCAGATTAAGCAGCTTGCAGGGATGCGCGGATTGATGGCTAAACCCTCAGGTGAAATTATGGAAAATCCAGTTATTTCAAACTTTAGAGAAGGATTGAAAGTACAGGAATACTTCATTAGTACTCATGGTGCAAGAAAAGGTTTGGCCGACACAGCATTGAAGACAGCTGACTCAGGATATATGACAAGAAAGCTGGTAGATGTGTCTCAGGACATAATTTGCACTGAAGATGATTGCGGGACTACAAACGGGATAGTCGTAAGCGCGCTAAAAGATGCCGGTGAAGAAATTGTGCCCCTGAAAGATAGGATTAAAGGAAGGTATTGTGCAAAGGATATTCCAGCTAAAGGAAGAGGAAAATATTTTGCAAGAGCAAACGACTATATATCTGACGAATTGGCAGCAACCATAGACAAAGAAGGCGTGAAGGAAGTTACAATCAGGTCTCCTTTGACATGTGAAACCGAATTTGGAGTTTGCGTTAAGTGTTATGGAAAGAACCTTGCTTCAAATAGAATGGCTGCGACTGGCGATGCTGTCGGTATAATCGCCGCTCAGTCTATAGGTGAACCTGGAACACAGTTGACAATGCGTACATTCCATATCGGTGGTACAGCATCATCCTCCATGCAGCAGTCTCAGATTATAATCAGAGCTGCCGGACACGTGCACTACGGGGATAATGTAAGATATATTGAAGACTCAGAAAAATTTAAAAAAGTGGTTAAATCAGGAAGTATAAGCATTAAAGATGAAGACGGAATAACTGTCGAAAAATATGAACTGCTTGTCGGAGCAACTCTTTTCTTCAACGAAAAAGACTTAGTGAAAGAAGGTGATCTTGTTGCAAAATGGGATCCGTTTAATATTCCTATTCTTGCAGAAGTATCAGGACATGTTGAATTCAAAGATCTTATTGACGGAATTACTTTGAATCGCGAGGTAAGATCTAGCGGTATCGAAGAAATAACAGTCATGGAACACAGAGAAGATTTACACCCACAGATAGTTCTGTTGAATGAAGAAGATGAAATACTTGACCATCATCCTCTGCCATCGGGAGCTTATCTGATGGTAAAGGAAAATGATAACATTGAAATGGGCACAGTAATTGCCAGACTTCCAAGACAGCTTTCGAAGAATAAGGATATTACAGGAGGACTACCTCGTGTTGCCGAGCTGTTTGAAGCCAGAAGGCCAAAAGAACTTGCGGAAATTGCAAGAATGACTGGCCGTGTTGAAATTGGAAGAATGGGAAGAGGTAAAATACAACTGATCATGCACGACTTGGAAGATCCTACTTTAATTGAGGAACATTCCATTCCATCTCACAAGCATCTTACTGTGAGAAAAGGCGACATTGTGCAAAAAGGACAGAAGCTTACTGACGGTTCTGTCGTACCGCATGATTTACTTGAAATCTGCGGGCCACAGGAACTTCAGAAATATCTGGTTAATGAAGTCCAAATGGTTTATAGAGCTCAGGGAGTAGAAATCAACGACAAGCACATAGAAGTAATTGTTAAACAGATGTTGCAGAAAGTAAGAATTACTGAAGCAGGATCAAGTCAGTATTTGCCTGGTGAACAGATAGACAAGCGTAACTTTATCAATGAAAACAGAAAAGTTATCCAGAATGGCGGCATTCCTGCTGAAGCAGACCCTGTTTTGCTTGGAATAACTAAAGCTTCTCTGGAAACAGAAAGTTTTATTTCTGCAGCTTCATTCCAAGATACGACAAGAATTCTTGCGGACGCCGCTATTTTAGGTAAGGTTGACATTTTAAGAGGCTTCAAAGAAAATGTAATTACAGGCCATTTGATACCTGCTGGAACAGGAAGCGGTGAATATACAGCGTTGAATGTTGTTAAACTTGCCGAAGAAGTTGAACTCGAATTCAAAACTGAAGATGAGAATCAAGACAAGCTGACACTCGAAGAGACTGCCGCAACGGCCAAGGCCGCTGAAATATTGTCAATAGAGAAAGAAAATTAAAAAATAATTTGTATAAGAGTCAAATAATGTTAGATTAAACGCTCTTTGATTAAAAATAACTTTATACAGGTGAATGAATATGCCTACAATAAATCAGTTAGTAAAAACTGGTAGAACTAGAAAATTTAAGAAAGTAAAAGCTCGTGCTTTGAAGGGGTGTCCTCAAAGAAGAGGTATATGCACTCAAGTAACTACAAGAACTCCTAAAAAGCCGAACTCAGCTCTTAGGAAGATAGCCAAAGTTCGCTTGACAAATGGCGAAGAAGTAACGGCTTATATCGGAGGAGAAGGGCATAACCTTCAGGAACACTCGGTGGTTCTTGTTAAAGGCGGCCGTGTAAGAGACCTTCCAGGTGTTCGTTACCACATAGTTCGTGGAGCCCTTGACAGTCTGGGAGTAGACAAACGCAGGCGCAGCCGTTCAAAATATGGTGCAAAACAACCCAAAGCAGGCGCCGCAGATGCAGCTAAAGCAGGGAAAAAGAAGTAATTTGATTTGATTTTGAGATATAAAGATCTGTCGATGTCGTAAGATGTCGGCAGATTTATTGTAATGAACTCTAAGTAAAAGTTAAAATATTTGAGGAAAAGCAAGGATGAGAAGACACAGAGCAGAAAAAAGGGAAATCACTCCCGATCCTAAATACAATAGCGAGCTTGTAGCACGCTTGGTTCATGAAATTATGGAAAGAGGCAAGAAGTCTACGGCGCAAGGGATTGTATATGGAGCATTTGACGAAATCAAAAAAAAGAAAAAAGATTTGGATCCTTTGGAGGTTTTCATACAAGCTTTAGAGAATGCAAAACCAAGGCTTGAAGTTAAAAGCAGAAGAGTTGGCGGAGCTACCTACCAAGTGCCTGTTGAAATCCAACAGGAAAGACAAGTTTGTTTGGCTATGAAATGGATTACAAACTATTCACAAGGAAGAAAGGGTGTTCCTATGAAGAAAGCTCTTGCATCTGAACTGCTTGATGCTTTTGACAATACGGGTTCAGCCATAAAGAAAAAGGAAGACACTCACAAGATGGCGCAGGCCAATAAAGCTTTTGCCCATTATCGTTGGTAATTATTAGGTTAAATTGATTGTAAATGGCAAAAGCAACAGAAAAAAAAGATTATAAAGAACTAACGGGCAGAAAATTCCACCTTTCTGATGTGCGGAATATAGGCATTATTGCTCATATTGATGCAGGAAAAACGACTACAACTGAACGTATCCTCTATTATACAGGCGTTAACTATAAAATGGGCGAGGTTCACGAGGGCACCGCTACGATGGATTGGATGATACAGGAACAAGAAAGGGGAATAACAATTACTTCTGCAGCCACTACATGTGCCTGGAAAAATCACAGGATAAATATTATTGACACACCGGGACATGTGGATTTTACAGCGGAAGTTGAAAGATCACTTAGAGTCCTCGACGGAGCAGTTAGTGTATTTTGTGCAGTAGGAGGAGTACAGCCTCAAACAGAAACTGTATGGAGACAAGCAAGAAAATATAGTGTGCCACTAATTGCATTTGTTAACAAAATGGATAGGACAGGGGCGGATTTTGAAAAAGTCGTAAAGGAAATGCGCTCAAAGCTAAATGCCACTGCAGTTCCGATTCAGGTTCCAATCGGTAAAGAAAGCGATTTCTCCGGCATGATAGATATTATAGAAAAGAAGTCCTATTTTTTTGATGGAGATGAGTTCGGTTCAGTCGTTAGAGAAGAGGAAGGGTTCGGTAAAGAGTATGAAGAAAAAGTTGAAGAATATTTGAATTATCTAATTGAGTGCCTTGCCGAGTTTAATGATGAGATAATGGAACTTTTTCTTGAAAACAAAAGGCCGGATGTTGACCTTATCAGAAAAGCTTTGAGAGATTCTGTTGTAAGCGGAAATATAGTTCCTGTAATTTGCGGAACTTCTTTTAAGAACAAAGGAGTTCAGCTTTTGCTTGATTCAATTATTGAGTATCTGCCTTCTCCGCTTGATATCTGGAGTATTGAAGGGACAGATCCTCATTCAGAAGAGAAAAAAAGCGTTCATGTAGGAGATACAGAGCCTTTTTCTGCTTTGGCGTTCAAAATAATGAACGATCCTTATGTCGGGAAACTTACATTTTTTAGGATATATTCCGGAACAGCCAGAACTGGTATGACCATCTATAATCCCAGAACAAGAAAAACAGAACGGTTTGGCAGACTTCTTCAGATGCATGCAAATACAAGAGAAGAAAGAGAAGCCATATTTAGTGGAGATATAGCTGCCGCAGTTGGGCTTAAAGATGTTACTACAGGCGATACGATATGCATTGAAAATAACAGAATAGTTCTTGAAGCTATGAATTTTCCTGAACCGGTTATTTCTATTGCAGTTGAACCTAAAACTCAGGCTGACAGAGATAAATTGTATTCTGCATTGGGCGCCCTTTCCGATGAAGATCCTACTTTTGTTGTAAAAAGTGATGAAGAGACAGGACAGACTATTATTTCAGGAATGGGAGAGCTACACCTTGACATTATCATGGATAGGCTGATTAGAGAATATAAAGTTGTTGCTAATTCAGGGCAGCCGCAAGTAGCTTATAGGGAAACTATATCTTCTAATGCTGAAGCAGATACAAAATTTGTTAGGCAGTCAGGAGGTAAAGGGCAATATGGACATGTAATATTGGAGATGATTGCTCAGGAACGCGGACATGGTGTTACTATAGAAAGCAAAGTTACAGGCGGAAACATCCCAAAAGAATATATTAAGCCTATAGAGAAAGGTATTCAGGAAGCCGCTAAAAGTGGAGTTCTTGCCGGTTATCCTTTGATAGATTTTCATGTTAATATATTAGATGGATCCTACCACCCTGTGGATTCGTCTGAAATGGCATTTAAAATTGCAGGCTCAATGGCAATTAAACAAGCCGCAAAAAAAGCAGGGCTTGTGCTTCTTGAACCCATAATGAAGCTGGAAATTGTAACTCCTGGAGAGTATATGGGAGACGTTATAGGCGATGTGTCCAGCAGAAGGGGAAGTATTGTAGAGCTTGATACTACAGAACATGAGACTAAGATAACCGCACATGTACCTCTTGCTGAAATGTTTGGTTATGCTACAACCGTCAGGTCTATTTCTAAAGGGCGAGCTTCTTATTCAATGGAGCCATGTCATTTTGCTAAAGTACCAAATAATATTCAAGAAAAAATATTGGAGAAAAATAAATGAGCGCAAAAGAAAGTGCAAAACAACGTATCAGGATTCGTTTGCAGGCGTTTGACCACAGAGTCCTTGATAAATCAGTAAAAGATATTGTCAGTACAGCAAAAAGAACGGGAGCTGTAGTAGCTGGACCCATCCCGCTCCCGACAAGAATCGAAAGACTTACTGTTAATCGTTCTCCCCACGTAGACAAGAAGTCTATGGATCAATTTGAAACAAGAACTCATAAAAGGCTTATGGATATAGTAAATCCTACAGCCAAGACAGTTGATGAATTGAAGAAATTGAATCTGCCTTCAGGAGTGGATATCTCCATCAAGGTCGGATTCTAACATATTAATCGGCACCAATGCTGCAATCAATTTGATTGGTATGTGCCTTAGGAGGAAAAATGAAAGGTCTAATCGGCAAAAAAGTCGGTATGACTCGGCTTTATGATGAGGCAGGAAAGGTAACTCCTGTTACAGTCATTCAGGCTGGACCATGCACTGTCATTGATCAGATGACGGACGAAAGAAACGGATATTCAGCCGTTCAGGTTGGATATGGTGAAAGAAAAGCAAAGAATGTCAGCAAGGCAGTCAAAGGGCATTGCAAGAAGAGCGGGAAAGATACCAATCCACCAGAAGTTATTCGCGAGTTTGAAACTGATAAAAGTGCAAAATTCGAATTGGGTTCTGTCTTAACAGTTGATCAGTTCAAAGAAAGTGATTTTGTGGATGTGTTTGGTACCACAAAAGGAAAAGGATTTCAAGGTGTAGTCAGGCGTTATAAGTTTGCTGGAGGCAGAGCTTCCCATGGTGGCGGCTGGACAAGAAGGCCTGGTTCATCAGGGCAGCGCACATGGCCTGCAAAAGTTGACAGGAATAAGAGGCGCCCGGGGCATATGGGCAATGTAAAGCGCACTGTGCAGAATCTTCAAGTAATGAAAATTGACAAAGAAGATAATTTATTATTTGTAAAAGGGGCAGTTCCCGGTCCGAATGGCGGAGTCCTCTTAGTACGTTCAGCTAGAAAAAAAGTTTCGGCTTAAGAGAGGATAAAAAATCATGAATAAAAATCTTAAGATATTCAATAAAGAAGGCGCTCCTGTTGGCGAATTTATCGTTCAAGATCAGTGGGTGGAATTGGAAAAGGGCGAACAGGCTGTACAAGATGTAGTTGTTGCTTACAGAGCATCTCTTAGAGCAGGTACAGCGTCAACAAAAACACGCGCAATGGTTGCTGGCACTGGAGCCAAACCATGGAGACAGAAAGGGACAGGCAGAGCCAGAGCTGGTTCCTCAAAAAGCCCTATATTTGTCGGTGGCGGTGTGGCATTTGGCCCTCATCCTCGCACATACTTTAAAAAAGTAAATAAGAAAGTCAGAAAGCTTGCCTTAAAAAGAGTTTTTTCTGAAAAGCTCAATGAGGATGCGATAACTCTGGTTGATAATATTGATCTTACAGACTGCAAGACAAAGAACTTCCTTGGAATACTTGGCAGACTTAATATTAGTAACGGAAAAGTACTTGTAGCTGTTAGGGACTTCTCTGAGAACACTCTCAAAGCTTCAGCTAATTTACCTAATGTTCTATTGGTAAAAGTTGATTCAATGAACGTATATCAGATGCTCCTTTGTGACACGATACTCTTCACAGAAGAATCAATCAAAGATTTTGTTGCCAAAATTAATGAGATAGGAGTAGGAAATGTTTAATCCGTATTCAATCGTAAAGACTATGCTTGTAAGCGAAAAGAGCTTGGCTCAGAAAGACGCTAACAAGTATGTTTTTGAAATAGATAAAAGTGCTACAAAAATTGATGTTGCTCATGCAGTTGAGGCTATTTACAACGGAGTTAAGGTTAAGAGCGTGAATGTTCTCATCCGTCCTGGAAAGCCAAAAAGGATGGGCAGAAGGTCGAACAAGCAGGGATTTACTTCTGAGTCGAAAAGAGCAGTAGTTACTCTGTCTGAAGGTACTATAGAAATAGTTTAAATAATAGGTAAGAATTATGGCTTTGAAAAGTTTTGTACCATTGACACCGAGCCTTCGCCAAATGACAGTTCTTGATTATGCCGAAATTACAGCTACCAAGCCGGTAAGGTCATTGACTAAAGGCATAAGAAATACTGGGGCAAGGAACAATGAAGGACATATTACCACCAGATTTAGAGGGGGCGGTAATAAAAGGAAATATAGAACTATAGACTTTAAGAGAGACAAGTTTGGAATTCCCGGAACTGTTAAAACTATAGAGTATGACCCGAACAGAAGTGCTAATATTGCTTTAGTTGATTATGTTGACGGAGAGAAGAGATACATACTCTCTCCTGTAGGTCTTGAAGTAGGAACAGTTATTTTAAGCGGTGATACTGCTGAAATTAAGCCAGGAAACACAAAGAGGCTTAAAGACATACCAGTAGGCGTTAACATTCATAACATCGAAATGAGACCAGGAAGCGGAGCTAAACTGGCTAGATCTGCAGGACAGGTTGCCACTTTGCGTGCCAAGGAAGGCGAATATGCTTTGATAAAACTTCCTAGTGGTGAAGTTCGTAAGATTCACATTGAGTGTTTGGCTACAATAGGTCAAGTAGGAAATGTTGAAAAGATGAATGTGAAACTAGGTAAAGCTGGTAAAAAACGCTACAAGGGCAAGAGGCCGCATGTAAGAGGCGTAGCAATGAATCCTGTAGACCATCCAATGGGCGGAGGAGAAGGCAGAACATCCGGTGGCGGTCATCCTGTTTCTCCATGGGGTCAGCTGGCTAAAGGCAAGAGGACAAGAACACCTAAGAAGTCTTCTACTAAATTTATAGTTGAACGCAGGAGGAAGAAATAATGGCTAGATCAATTAAAAAAGGTCCTTTTGTAGATTCCCATCTTCTTGATAAAGTCGAAAAGATGAATAAACAAGGAATAAAAAAACCAATCAAGACATGGTCTAGAAGATCTGTGATTCTTCCTGACTTTGTAGGGCATACTTTTACTGTTCATAACGGTAAATCTTTCCTTTCAGTATTTGTGACTGAAAACATGATTGGACATAGACTTGGCGAATTCTCTCTTACTCGTGTGTTCAAGACCCACGGGGTTGTCAGCGGTAAGTAAGCTAAGCGTTGAATTACATTTAGGCTCCGTAGTTGCTTATTCAGCACGGAGCTTTTTTTGTTTGTATCAAATTGAGTTTTCGTATGGAAGCTTTGATAAATGTCGCTAGAATGAATAACGTTTCTTTATTAAAAACATTTTAACTAAAAGGGATTTGTGTTATGTTGGGTATTGAAAAAATCGCTTACTACATCCCTGAAAAGCGGGTATCCAATTACGAGAGAAAGGATAGATTTGAGATAGATGAGGAGTTTATAAAAAGTAGAATCGGAGTCGAAAAGATTGCAGTCAAAGCAGATTCTGAGAATACATCAGACTTATGTGTAAGCGCATACAAAAAACTCAAAGAAAAAATTTCTTTCGATGAACAGGACATTGATGTAGTAGTAGTAGTAACGCAGAATCCTGATTATTGCATTCCTCAGACATCTGCGATTATCCACGGAAAGTTAGGATTGAAAGAGGATTGTGCATCTTTTGATATATCTCTTGGGTGTTCGGGTTTTGTATATGGACTTTCCATAATACAGTCTTTCATGTCCGCCAATAAAATGAAGAAAGGTCTTTTCTTTACTGCCGACCCATATTCGAAAATAATTGACCCTTTGGATAAAAACACATCTCTTCTTTTTGGAGATGCTGCTGCTGTGACTTTGATTTCTGAAGATCCGGTATTTATAGCTGAAGATTTTATCTTCGGTACATGCGGAGCTTCTTACAGGGATTTATTATGCGAAAATAATACCCTCTATATGAACGGCAGGGGAATAGCTAATTTTGCTGTCAAAGTTGTCCCCAAAGACATAGTAGCGCTTCTTGAAAAAAATAAACTTAAAATTGATGATGTTGACAAGTATCTCATTCACCAGGGAAGCAGATTTATAGTTACAGCTCTTGCTAAAAAAATAGGATTGGAAGAATCAAAGGTTTTATATGACATAGAGTCTTACGGCAATACAGTGTCTTCTTCTATTCCGATAATGTTAGAAAAGATACTTGATGATAAAAGTGTTAGACTAACTTTGGCCAGTGGATTCGGAGTTGGGCTCTCATGGTCTAATGTTCTCTTAAAAAGAGTCAGATAGTGTATTTGACAACCGTCAAATTAAAGGAGATTAACAATGAACTCCAGTTTTGTATTGACGGATGAGACTTTACGAGCAGGCATAGTCGTAAGATCTCCAAATTGGCTTGGGGATGCGATAATGGCTTTCCCTGCGATGTGCACTCTCAGAAAGATGATTCCTGCTAGCAGTCCTTTTTATGTGATTTCTCCATCAAATTTAGTGCCTCTTTATACTTCTATTCCTTGGATTAATAAAGTTATAGCTATTGATGACGGCCATTCCAAATGGACAAAGGATAAGGTGAAGGAAGTTAAAGAGTTGAACGCAGGATTTGGTTTTTTGTTTGTAAATTCTTTAAGGTCAGCTTATTACTTTTGGAGATGCGTGCCAAAGGTTTTTGGAGCATCCAACGGGTTCAGAAATATATTTCTTACAGGAAAATTTTCTGTTAAATGGCACGAGAATAATGCCTATTCTTACGAACATCAGTCATATAAATATTTGGAGATGGCTTATAAAATAGGTGCTGATAAATGGGATGGGAAATATCCCGAATTTGAGCTTATTTCCGAATCGGATATTACAGTAAACGGAGTTGCAGATTTTCTTTCAGCTGGCGATACTTTAGTTGTTGCACCAGGTGCTGCTTATGGCCCTGCAAAGCGATGGAGTTCTGCAAGTTACAATCAAGTGTGTCGGTACTGGATAGATAAAAAAAGGGGGAAAGTAATTGTTCTGGGAGCAAAAAACGAAGCTGATACGGCTGAGGATGTTATTAATGGACTTGAGTCTTCTAAAGTTTTGAATCTTGCAGGGAAAACCAATTTAAAAGAACTCATGTATATTTTAAAGAACTCAAAATTATGCATTTGCAATGATAGCGGAATAATGCATTTGGGTTCGGCTCTTGACATTAAAGGCGTTGCTGTTTTTGGTTCGACTGATCCGTATGCTACAGGGCCACTAAGTAAAAATTGGACTGTGTGTATAAAAAAACAAAACTGTTCTCCATGTTTTTCCAGAGAGTGTGCTAACCCCGCAAGGGACTATAAATGTCTGGGCTCAATATCCGCAGATGATGTTATCCTGATTTTTGAGAAAATGCCTCTGTAGAGGCGTCGTTTTATTATGAAAAAAATCTTTTTTTGCATAATGCTGGTTGGTCTGTTCCTGCCTTTATCGTTGAAAGCAGGAAAAAGTAAATTTGTGCCGGATATTATAGTCAATTCCAAGGATGACAATTTTACGGATTATCAAATTCGTAAAACAGTTTACTTGGAATCCTTCTTCCTTAATCGATTCTTGGGAAATGAAAATCCCAAGTCCAAAGTCAAATTGTATATAGATGAAGATGCAAAATATATTAAATATGAAATAGATAGAAAAAATAAATCGTTAATTATCTATTTGAATTACAGGCTTATTTCAGGGAGAGGAAGCCGATTTAGAGAAGATCTTGTTAATTACATGATATTGAATGAGTATTCTCAGAATGATTATTTGGCTAATAATAGGTGGATTGTTCAAGGTTGTTGGTCGTTTGTGCGGAAAAATTTAGATAAAGCTCCGAATGAAAGAGAAGACTTCCCTTTTGCGAAAATGTTATTTTCCAACAATGCCAAGCTCTCTTCTGAATCAATCATAAATTTCGATGCTAAAGAGGGGAATGACTTATTTGAAGTGTATTATTCTGAAGTATCAGAGCTGCTCATCTCGACCATTATGAGGTTGCCGCATGGCAAAGAAGTATTAAATGAGTATTTGCAATATCCTCATCCTGCAGACAGGTATTCTCATTTTAGCTCTTTAATAAACAAATCCGGTTATAACGTGAAAATGATAGATGATGCTCTAAACACACATGTAATAGAAATAGCATCGGCTTATGCTCATTTTCCAAACCAAACTAATCCTGAAATTGAGAAATATTTACAGTTTGTAGAGCAGGATAAAATACCGTTTGGCTGCAGATATAACATCTATTTTTCTGCGGTTGATAAAAACAGCGACTTGCTAAAGAAAATCTGGCCTCAATTGGATGCTTTTTTGAACAAAGAATACCCAATGAAGTTCTAGACAGTCTAAGGACTTGGCAAAAAGATTTCAAGTTTACTGGAAATATCATTATTTGTATATAATTTATTAGCCTGTTTCAGAATAACCCCGTGGTGTAACGGTAGCACAAATGGTTTTGGTCCATTTAGTTGAGGTTCGAATCCTTACGGGGTTGCCATTTTAAATTCGCTCTGGTGAATTATGTCTTCAAAATTCGAAAACATTCAAGCAGACGAACCAATGGATACAAGCCTTGCTTCTTTCATCAGTTTTCTTAAGAATGAGAAACAGTCATCATTGCATACAGTAAATAGTTATTATTTAGATATTAAACAATTTATTAGATTGCATTTTAAGGAAACGCCAGCCCCATATGATTGGTCTTCTGTCAACATTTACGGTGTAAGAAACTACATTGTAGAGTGTCAGGAAACTGAATGTTCCAAACGCTCTGTCAACAGAAAACTTTCTTCTATGAGAAGTTTTTATAGGTTTTTAACAAGAGAGAATTTGGTTGATCAAAATCCGTTTGCTTCTGTCGATTCTCCTAAAATGTCCAAAGCCTTACCGAAATATCTTTCTGTATTAGAAGTTGGTAAACTCTTTGATGCTGTTAAGAATTATTGGAATGAGGCAAAGGCTAAAGAGATAGTTAAGAACGAAGCAAGTGCGGTTTTTTCAGAAAAAAGAGACTCTGCAATAATCGAATTGATATATAGTTGCGGTGCACGTATAAATGAAGCATTGGGCTTAAATTTACAGGATGTTGATACTCTGAGTTCTTTTGCTAAACTTAGAGGCAAAGGCAAAAAAGAGAGACTCTGCCCTCTTGGTACCCCCGCAATAAAAGCTATAAGGGATTACTTGTCAATAAGAAAATCCTGGACATCAGATGTAAGAAATGCCGCTCCTGTATTCATAAACCAGAATGGAGGAAGGCTTACGGCTAGATCCTTTCAAAGGTTTTTCAAGAATTATTTGATTACGGGTGGCTTTGATCCGTCTCTTACTCCGCATAAGCTTAGGCATTCTTTTGCTACGCATCTTCTGGATGCTGGCGCTGATTTGAGAAGTGTGCAAGAACTTCTTGGACATGCCAATCTAAGTACGACTCAGATATATACACATATAAGCTCAGAGCATATGAAAAGCGTTTACAGAAAAGCTCATCCAAGAGCAAGATAGAATAGTATAGGATTATGCTAGAGCGCTTCTTTGGTCTATGGCAATGCAAGTTATATCGGATATATAACCTAAGTTCATTCCTTAAAATTGTATTGCTCACAGACAAAGTGATATTAGGAAACCGAGGTAGTGTTTGGTAAACGCATCCTACATAGACTGTTTGTTTGGAAGGATAAAAGTTAAACCACAGAGGATATCAGATTCTTTGAAATAATAAATGTATTCCGTGACACTATATATTTTTTTTGTAAAAGGGCTTTGAATATCAAAATTTCTTATTATGGGATAGATACCTGCGGTAAATTTTTCGGTAAGCATCCTTTTAGCATGTTCAGGTATGAGTTTTCTGAATTCATTATATTTTTTCAGATCGTGTGAATCAAGAATTTCGTTGCTCATATTTGTTTCAAAGATTTTTCTTATTGCGCCACCAACTTTCAGAATAATTTTTTTTGAATAGAGGTAACCTTTTATATCATAACCGATCCCTTTGCCGACCCATACGCAAAGATCTAACTGGTTTAGAATTGTTTGCAGGTCTAACCTCAAGTATTCGTTTCTGTATCTAGGCGTGATATCTATGAATTCTCCGTAAAGGCCTATTACTTTTCCTGATTGGTCTTTTATGGGCCGTTTTGATACAAGACAATATTTTTTTGTGGATGATTTTAGAAAATACCGTTCTCTATACTTGAACCCCGTTTCCGTTTCGATTACCTGAGCATCTTCTTTTTCATTGAAAACCGCATCTTCATAAGGGAAAAAATTTATGTCTTTTTTGCCTGTTACAGAAATTTCTTTTCCGATTTCTGCCATGAAGCCAGGGTTGGCATATATGTACTTAAGTTCTCTATCCTTTATGTAGCTAATAGAGTTTGTACAAGACATGAATGCATTGAAAATGACGGAGGCATGTCTTATTTCGTCTTTTGTGCTGTCTAAGAGCGAGAGCAGCATATCTGTTTTTTGTGTCTCGAAAATTCCCCCCAATCCGTGTATCCAATTCATAGCTTTTATTAGAGCAGAGTTTTCAGGACTCAAAAACGCTGCGTTTTCAAGTTCAGAAATATCCGATGGTGTTACACCGAGGTGCTTTGCCAGCAACTTAACTTTTTCTTCTGACGGAAATGTTTTACCTTGTTCCCATGATGCCATCGTATTTCTACTTACTCCGATAAGCTGTCCAAGCTCTTCCTGCGTCAGTTTGGATTTCTTTCGATAATCCTTCACTTTTTTAGAATAAATTTTCATTTAAATCTCTAATAATTGCACAATAACTATGCTTTATTTTGTCATTATATGACAAAATTATAGTCATAACAACGTTTTTTGACAAATAATCCTTCCATTGTATTTGAGATATACGTATAATATAAAAGTCTTTTTAAACTAGTTTGTTAACCTATAATATAAAAAGGAGGAAAAATGTACTTAAAATTAAAATTTTTTCTATCATTAGTTACAGTTTTCTTGGTTAGTAGTATGTTTGGATGGGGATATACTCCTCATGCTGTAATAGCCTATCTTGGGTATAAGTATTCTACACCTGAAGTCAAGGCTAAAATTATGCCGCTTCTTAAGTCAAGGCTTACTTTACCCAGCAATATTGTATGCTTTGTAACTCCAGATGTAGAAAATGCGGATGATTTTATGGCATCTGCAGTAGCTCCGTGGCCTGATTCGCTTAGATATATTCCTGTATCCCAGTGGGGGCAGGCAGGTTCCTTTGCTCAGAATTTTTATGCAAACTGTCATTTTATTGACACAGAATTTCTCTACGGAGAAACAACGGAACTTCCTAAAGGCCTAGCCTTAGAAATTGCAAAAAATCAAATATTTCATAACGACGGTACATCAAAAGATGATCTTTACTATCTCTATTCTAGTTGCATAAAAACTCTTGCAATGAGCCAGAATCCGGCAACTAAAGACCAGATCAGTAAGGACGAACAAATCTTTGCATTGCGATTCCTTATACATCTTTCGGGTGATGCTACCCAGCCGCTTCATATGAGTGACCCGATGTATAAACCAGAAGGCAGTACTAGCAGTAAGGAAGAAAACAGTTACGGTGGAAACACTATATATTTTGCAACAGACTACCCTACTCAGAAGGATGGCTATTCACAAGATATTACTGAGCTCCATGAATTGTGGGATAATCCAGGCGATGAGTTCGTTCCGTTTATTTCCGACTCGATAACCGACTCTTGCATATTTGTTGATGCCAAATCAGCGAAGCTTATTAAGTCAGCGGCTGATTCGTTGGATTCGGAATTTTCTTCTCAGAGAGAAGCAATAACAGCAAATAAAGATTATACAAATAATGACCTTGTGCTGACTTGGGTTACAGATACTTATATTAAGGCTGTAGCTAATGTTTGCAAAGGGTTGGGTAAAGTAATTTCCTATACAACTCAGCCGACTCAGACACTTAACAAGCACGGCAACTTATGCATAAAAGCCATTCCTAATACAACTTTGTACGTAGGATGCTCTGAAATAGAAACTCCGACTCCCGCTTATCTGGATGGAGAGAAGGATATTTATAGGCTACAGATTTATAAAGGCGCTGTAAGGCTCTCTGATTTGCTAGACGCTATTTACGATCCTACCCATGCACCTCAAAATATTGTGGATTATGTGAACGGCCTTGTGAATAATAAAAATGTCCCAACAGTTAACCAGCTTTGTCAGGTATATTATTGATCTAACATAAATCTTTAGACGAATTAGAAAAATTCTGTTTTCAGATTTGAATTAAGAACTACGGGCACTCTGTGAAAAAAATTACAGAGTGCTTTTTTTTTAGCGAAGTTTGCCGGCAGGTTTTTTTATTTAGAGCGCATTTCTGTACTTAGCTTTTTAGCAAAATGCGATATAAATCAGGTATAAGAGATAGAATAATTCTCCAAATAAAAGCATAGAAAGTGTGAATTATTTTTTGCCGTGTTTTAAACTTATATACAGAACGCCGATTGAAAGGTAAACTAGCAGAACGTTAATTAAACAGGCTACTCATAGTGTCCAAGATGTTAGACTGATCCCGATAGCAGTGGGAATGCAGCTTTGAAAAACCATTGCTCCGGTAATATTGCCCACAGCAAGTCCGTCTTTTCTAGCTCTTATCCAAATAGCACTGTTGAGTTTTTGTGGCTACAGGACAAAAGATAAGGCTAAGTATCAGAGGGCTTATATGGAATATCCCTGATAAAAGTTTTATATGTTCCACGAGAAAAGATGGGACAGGAAAATGATTCCTCCTAACGATATAAATAGCTGTACGAACATTCCTGGCAGGTGCATTGGATTAGGCAGGTGTAAGTATTTGGCTATATAAAGAACCTCAATATCTTCAATCTGGTCTTTGTTGATTGAATTGGCAGTGCTTACAATTCTATATGCATAAATATCATACATCAATATGGTAAGCAAATGTTTATACTATATTTCAGTGCCGATTAAGATAGTCGATCTTGAAAAACCCCGTTTTTTCTTGATTCACCTAAAAATTATAAGCACCATTGGAGGCAAAAGTTAGTCTCCGATAGCATTTTTCATCTGCCCAAAATGCAAAAACAGCCGTTTTTGGGACGAAAACAAAAAATAGGGCTATTGCCCTGAGTAATTTTCTGAAGTTAAACCCGCAAGCCGATAGGATTGCATTTAACTTGTCTCCAAGTTTGCCTTTTAATCTGTTGCAGTCCATTCTGTTATCCTGTTTTACATGACCAATTATAGGTTCGATGGCTGAACGGCGTTTCCACCATCTTCTGATTGCTTTTGGGATCTTCTTACGGTATCTGTTTACAATATTGATCGTACAAGTTCCATCATATCCATGTCCTTTGTAGCCCATGTCGCAAGTTCCCTGCTCAGGAACAATCCCTGTTATCCTTTTAACTTGTTCAAGGTTGTCTTTTAGCGTATGCCCATCGTATGGATTACCATGAAAAGCCATTGCTCCGAGTATCCAGTTGGATTGAGCACTCGTAACAAAGCCTACCTTGCAGCCAAATTCATATTTCTTGTGAGCCTTGCCTTTGCTGATGCACTCAACCTCTGGTTCATGAATTGAGTAAATCTTGTTCTTGCTTTGTCTTTCCTGAGTCAGAACTTTGTCTGATAAGGCCAAAAGGTTATCCATTTTAGGATTAGATTTTTGCATTTTTCTTCTGATGTCTCTTGCTACCCTGCCAAGGTAAACCTTGAGCTTTTTAGTCTGCTTTTTAGCTTTCTTCATCTGATTGCCGTGAGCATGCGAACTTTGTTTATGCAGAGCCTTCTTGGCAACTCTTTCATACGACTGTCTTAAGTCTATTCCGATACTATTTGCTTCCTTTACAAGCTTTTCCCTCAGCCTGTCATAAAGTCTTGAATCTGTGGGAAACCTGACATTCTTTTCCTGTACTGTCGTATCAACATTTACTTTCTTGAATTCAGATAGCTTGATAAACCCAAGCCTTACTGCTGCTGAAAGGATTTCCTTGAGAAGTTCCTCAAGCCCTTCTTCTCCTATGCGTTTCCTCCAGTTGGTCATGTTAGATGAATCAAACGGTATTTCGTGCTCGAAAAATACTCCTCCTGTAAAATACTGCCAGTAGGGATTTTCCAGCCACGCAGCAAGAAGAGCTCCATCTCCAAGGTTGTAAGCGTTCTTCAAATAAAGAAGCCCTGCTATCATTCTTACTGGCAATGCAGGCCTGCCGTTATTCGAACAAAACAGTGGTGAAATCTTATTCTCAATCGCTTCCCAGTTGATAGAATTTGCCAGCGTTACAAGCGAATGCTTAGTATCCACTACATCTCTTAACATTACTTTAAACAAATTCCCCTGATTCTTCTCGTTATCTGATATTTTCTTCGGCAACATTTGCAAGATTCCTTTTGCTTTTATCATCTTTTCTTGCAATAATATACAACTTATATCAAATATATCTATATGATAGCTAAATATTTAAGTGCTTTTTCAAGATCGACTAAGATACAAGCATCCCTATGATGTTTATAGCCAGATCTCATGTTGAAATATGGGGTGGAAAGAATTAATCTTGTAGCGATCAAATCTTCTAGATATTTTTTAAATCTCAGGACAGATAGTTGGCAATACAAAGTTCTGAAAACTTTCACTGAGAGATTTTCAGAAAACTCAAAAAATAATTAAAAACGGGATTGACCTGTTTTGTCTAGTCCAATCCCGTTATGCTTTTTATTCTGATACTTGGCTTCTAATATTGTTTATAGATGTAGAGATAAAGTTAGATGGGGTAGAATTTCTTCCGTCCCAAATGTTTCCTTTATTAGAAAACATAGTCAGGTTAGCAGCCGGTCCAAACCATGTGCCCCACCCAACTGTAGTGCTATCCCTGATAACAGTATAAAAGTCCTTTCTATAACCTTCATATTTGTTGACATTAGTAGTGTTGTTGGGGACTTGAATGTAGTTTTTACCTGAAGGAACATTGCAAGTATATATATAGTCCAAAACATTTGTACTTTCAGATACTTTTTGAGAGTATGCCGTATAAGGATAAGGGACATTTCCATTATTAAGATTGCCTTGGTAGAAGTTGTTATATATCAACTTATACCATTGACCTATAGAATCTGTAAAGTTGCTGTTTAGCTCTCCTTCAAGAAAAACAGCGGCTTTGAGTAAATATTTCTTATAGAGTTTGTTATAAGATGGTATTTGCAGGAGTCTTCGAACTAAAGGATGCCTGTTATATGTTTCTGCGGCATTACCTTGTCCGTATTCATAAAGAGACCTTGCAATATATGAGTAATTGTATAGACTCTGCAAGCCCATAGGAGCACAATTGTATGGTTCTTTAGGGGGTTCGCACATTACGCCGAGAGTCAGCTTTAAGTCATATGGAAGCAGATATACTATTTTATTTTTTGTGTCGAAATATAGGGAATAATTATTGCTGTTATTTACATAGTTATCCCATGCTCCTAGAGCCTGATGGATAGCTAACGTTGCTATAAATGTCTTATAATCAAATTTATAATCATTTATGTCGTTTGAGTATCTATTAGTCCAGCCAGCTGGGACTTGTCCATTGGAAAGCCAGTTTTCCAAGTCAGAAATGTTTTGGTTGTCGACTCCTAATAAATTTAGGTTATAGATAAAACCTGTAAGGAGCTTTACAGCTTCAGGATAATCCTCATCATCTCCTTGAAAACTATATGATGGCCTGTAGAAACTCTCTTTGACTCCGAATATTACTCCCTGAGATGAGGGGTTTTTAAGTGTCGTAGCTATTTGAGCATCAAGCCATTTCAGTGAGTAAGGAGTTATAGACGTGTTGTTCGTGTCAGGGTCAACATATAAATTAGCATCTAAATTAAATCCTGGCCATGGGTCATAGCCCATATTAATGTATTGAACCTGGAAGTTCTGAGAGCCTTTCCACAGATAGCCATTTTTTGAAGATCCAAACCTGGATTTTAAATATCCATCGCTATTATTTTCTTCCATTAGTTTATATAACCCGTAGTCATAAGCATGTGCGTTTAGTTCAGTTACCATACTTAAGTCTAAAGGATTGAATTTATTGTTAGGGGCATTGTCCCCGGTTATAGCTATGAACAAATGCACATAACTACAGAAAGGAGCGATTGAGTAGTTGTTCTTGGTAAACTTGTTGTCTCCAAGTTTATCCAGTTTCCAGTCCCTTAATAGTCTTTCTGTCATGTAATAAGCGTATGTATCTCTGCATTTATTGTAATCGTTTATGAAGCATTTTAAATCGACTTTGTCATACCCATATTTGCTGTTGCCAAACTTTACTTTGAAGTTAGCCTGATTGTAAATACCCATTCCTTTTTGATGAGGGGTTCTTTCATAGCCATCTCCAGATTTCCAGCCTTCGGGTCTTATTCTCCATGCATTGCCTTTCAAGCTGAGCTGTCCGCCGGGAATTATTTCAATAGCCCCAGATGTTTTGCCATTGGCAGTTGGATAGAAAACAACCTGTTCCAAGTTTATCTTAGAACTGTCATGAGGGTCATTGTCATAATTATTTAACAGCGTTTGCCAGTTATTGGAGGAGACATATAATACGCAAATAGGGATATTATCCAAATCGAACATTTTTTCTGGTTCGATCTGTTCTTTGGCTACCGCGATTAGCGAGAAGAAAAAGCCGACGAGCAACAATGAAATGATAACCCGCAATTTGTTTTGGAATAGTTTCATTTAAATTACCTTAATCTTAAGTTTTTTGTGAAATGGCCGTTATTATATCTTAATCCTTGATTATAGTCAAGATGGAAGAATTAAAGCCATTGATGAAAATACAAACCCACTTTAGATGTAAGCGATAATGCGATATTTTTACGGCATGCGTATTGGGTTTTTATCGTGTTTATTATTCAAGTAAGTCGGAGGCCATGTGTAGTCACTTTTTTAGCGTTATTAATATTGCTTCAGGAGGACAGAAAAACCTTCCGGTAAAACCACTACAGCCTATCCCATTAGAAGTGATGCCTTGAAGCCTTTTGAATTTCCATAAACCTCTGGCCATTTTTCTTGGAGCTTTAGTATTTGTAACCACAGGGATGCCGCCTGGCAAACATATTTGTCCTCCATGAGTATGCCCGCATAGTACCAAAGGATAATGAAATATATCAGCCTGCCTGTAAATATCCGGGGTATGAGACAAAAGAATTTTAAAACCGGATGGAGACATATCCTCTTCACAGGAATAAAAATCGTGTGTACGGTAATAACTTGCATCGTCTATTCCAGCTAAGTAAATGAAAGAATTGTTCCTTTCGATTTTGACTGCTTCGTTTACAAGAAGCCTTGCCCCCTGTTGTTCCAGAAACTGGCCGAATATATATAAATCATGATTTCCAAGAACTCCATATATTCCTTTGCCTTTTTGTTTTATTATGTTAATTAGTCTTGAAGTAAAATTCTTTACGACTTGAATATTTTTACCTTTATACCGATATGCATAGTCTCCACCCATGGCGCAGATATCAAACTCGGCTTTGTCAATTAATTCCAAGAAGCTACTTTGAATATCTTGAACTTTGTCAATATGTATGTCTGTAATGAATAAAATTTTATATCCGTCAAAGGAATCAGGTAGATTTTCAAAGTAAAGTTGGTGTTGCGTCAACTTTAAGGAATGCGCATTTTTATAGGCAATCCGAGAGATAAAAGTAACTTTGCAGATAAACCTGAAAAGTTGAATAGCTAAATTCAGAAACAGAATGTAAATTTTCTGCTTAGTTTCTCTTGTTAGATATAGTAGATGCCTTCTTGCTTCTTTTATTTTTCTTTTTTCGCTGATGGATCTCATTAGATAAATTAATTTTCTATATGGTGCTGGCGGTCAATTTTGTGCAGTGTTTCCAAGTATATTTTAAAACGATATTCCCAAGCTCGTTCGTCGTGAGTGCCGAACTTGTCCTTGAAATAAAACAAATTTTTGCCTGTTTCAAATCCCAGTTTGGTCTTCAAAAATTTTACTACTTTTCTGCTCAAGTATGACACTTCCGGTTCGTCAAGTCCTTCGTCTTCGCCCCAATCAATCCATAGAATCGGCTTAGTTTCAGTTTTCAAAACAGCTTTGGATATTTCTTTTATATATGTGTTGTTTTCTATTTTAATTTTCTGATTCAGAATTTCGAAAAAAGCAGGGGAAAGGACGCCAGCATTTCCAAATTCATTGCTGTATGCACAGGAAATGTATAATGACGCTATGCCTCCAAATGATGACCCTACGATTGAAGTTTCTTTGCTAGACGGATTTGTCCGGTAATTTCTGTCGATAAATGGTTTTAACGAGCAGGCAAGATATTTAGCATAGTCTTTAAGTCCGCCGCAACCTCCTATAACTTCTCCAGTCCATTCATGGTATTTTTTTACACTCAGATACTCATAATTTCTGTCGATAGGATACACCGCAGCTATTATGATGTTTTCAATAAGTCCGTGTTTGGTAAGGTTGCTTACGGATTTATGTGCATTCCATGACCATGGGCTTAACCCTTCCGAATCAAACGCAGTATTGCCGTCGTTCATATAAACGACAGGATAATGTCTTTCGGAAATCTTATATTCGAGAGGCAAAAGCAACTTTAATTTTCTGGGAAATCCGTCAAGATTAAATTCTTCGTACGTGTGAAAATATCCGTATCGTGTTTTTTTTTCTGAATAGAATTGGCCATTCTTTTTTCTGAGTTTATCCATTTTTGCAATATTTCCTTAATCCGACAATTGATAAGAATGAGTTTTTAGCATTATAGTCTTTTACTAGAATCATAACCAGTGAATAAATCTTACTCTACGGCATATACTTTTTTTACAATTTTGGGCAAAAGTTTTTTTGATCATAGCACCTTTCAGCTATAGAAAAAGCTCATAACTAGCCATTAACTTAGAAAAATAATCAAAGATTTTGCTACTTTGGTACAAAAAAACAAATGATGAGATAAAATGAAAGTTGCTGTTCTATAAAGTTTCGTAAAAAACTAAACAAATACTCAGGAGGTTTCAATGGGTAAAAAAGTAACAATTATCGGGAATCAGGCTGCTTCTCATGTGGCGTACGCTTTCAGTGAAGTGGCATCTATCTATCCAATTACTCCATCCTCAGACATGGGGGAAATGGCGGAACAGTGGGCAAATGATAAGCGCAAAAATATTTTCGGCACAGAAGTTTCTGTAGTTGAAATGCAGTCTGAAGCTGGTGCTGCAGGTGCTGTTCACGGGTCTCTAGTAGCAGGTTCTCTTACTACTACATTCACAGCATCACAGGGTTTGCTTCTGATGATCCCTAATATGCACAAAATTGCAGGCGAAATGCTTCCTACAGTGTTTCATGTATCAGCACGCTCTATAGCCTGTCAGTCCCTATCGATTTTTGGCGATCACTCTGATGTAATGAGTTGCAGAAATACAGGTTTTGCCATGATGGCTGCAGGCTCAATTCAGGAAGAAATGGATCTTGCTACAGTAAGTCATCTTGCTACACTTGAATCATGTGTACCATTTCTTTCATTTTTCGATGGTTTCCGTACTTCGCATGAAATACAAAAAGTTGAAGAGATCAGCTATGACATAATGAGAGAACTTCTTGACCAGAAATATGTTGAAGCCTTCAGACAGAGAGCTCTACGTCCTGAAGCCCCAATGGCAAGAGTCGCAGCTCAGAATCCTGATGTGTATTTCCAAGGAAGAGAAACAATTAACAAGCATTATGATGTTGTTCCTGAAATGGTTCAGAACTACATGGACAAATTAGCCAAAAAAATTGGCAGGCAGTACCATCTATTCGATTATATTGGGGCGCCGGATGCTGAGAAAATAGTAATAGCAATGGGGTCCTCGTGCGAAACAATCGAAGAAACAATTAACTATCTTATAAAGAAAGGCGAGAAAGTCGGCGCTATAAAAGTTCGTCTTTATAGGCCTTTCTCTGCCAAAGCTTTTATTGATTCTATTCCTGCTACAGTGAAAAAGATCGCTGTGCTTGACAGAACAAAAGAGCCAGGATCTCTTGGCGAACCTCTTTATCAGGATGTTGTTACATGTCTATATGGTAAAAATATCAAGATAATTGGTGGCCGTTACGGTCTTTCCAGCAAAGAATTCACACCTTCTCATGTGAAAGCTGTATTCGATCATTTAGACGGAGCATGTTTCCACGGTTTTACAGTGGGTATTGAAGATGATGTAAGCAATCTCTCCCTAAAAATAAAAGAACATATTAATGCAGAATCTCCAGATGTAATTGGATGCATGTTTTGGGGATTAGGCTCAGACGGTACAGTCGGAGCTAACAAGAGTTCTATCAAAATTATCGGCGACCACACCGATATGAATGCTCAGGGATATTTCGTTTACGACTCCAAAAAGTCATATGGTATCACAGTATCTCACCTTCGTTTTGGAAAAGGCAAGATTCAGAGCCAATACCAGGTAACAAATCCTACTTTTGTAGCTTGTCATAATTCAGCTTATATCGGCCGTTATGACATGCTTTCAGGAATTAAGGAAGGCGGCATATTCCTTATGAATTCAGAATACGCAAGCGATGAAGTATTCAGTAAGCTGACAAGGCCTGTTCAGGAAATAATCATCAAGAAAAAGATTAAATTCTATAATATCGATGCTCTCAAGATTTCACAGGCTGCAGGACTTGGCGCAAGAATTAATACTGTAATGCAAGTAGCATTCTTTAAGATTTCAGGCGTTCTTCCTGAAGCAGAGGCTATCCAATATGTTAAAGAATACTTGAAGAAAACATACGGCAGAAAAGGCGACAAGCTTGTTCAAATGAACCTTGACTGTGTTGACAAAGTTTCAGCTGAGCTCAAACAGGTTCAAGTTCCGACAACAATCACTGAATCTTATGAATTCAAACCTCTCATTCGCGACGATGCTTCTGAATTTGCAAAAGATGTTATTAAGCCTGTTCTTCACCTCCTCGGAGATGAAATTCCAGTTTCTAAAATGTCATTTGACGGCACAGTTCCGACAGGCACCACAAGGCTTGAAAAACGTGGTATTGGCCCTCGCATCCCGAAATGGATTCCTGAAAATTGCATACAGTGCAATCAGTGCGTAAATTCTTGTCCTCACGCTGTAGTTAGAGCCAAACAGGTTTCTCAGGAAGATCTTGCAAAAGCTCCTTCTTCTTTCAAGACACTTAAATCCAGTTCAAAGAATGACAAAAATCTTGCATATAAGCTTCAGATTTACGTGGATGACTGCACAGGATGCGGAGTCTGCGTAGAAACTTGTCCTGCAAAGACAAAAGCTTTAGAATTCTCAACTCTGGAAAAAGAACATGAAGCTGGTGAAAAAGCCAACTACGAATTCTTTGACAAACTGCCAGAAAATGTACTTGACGGTGTTGATGAAAAATCACTCAAGGGCGCTATGTTCAAACAACCATTGTTTGAATTCTCGGGTGCTTGTGCAGGATGCGGAGAAACTCCTTATGTAAGAATAGCTTCTCAGCTCTATGGCGAAAGAATGATGATTGCCAATGCCACAGGATGCTCATCAATCTACGGCGGCACATTCCCAACAATTCCTTATTGCAAGACACCTTCTGGCCGCGGTCCGGCATTTGCCAATTCGCTCTTTGAGGACAATGCTGAATTCGGATTTGGAATGCGCCTTGGTGTTGACAGCAACAGAGCTCAGCTCAAGATGAATGTAGAAAAAGTTCTTGCAAGCGGAAAAGTATGCTGCGATGAATGCAAGGACGCCCTTACAAAAGCTTTGGAACTTTGGGATTCAAAAGGCGCTGATGCTATTGCTGCTCAGGACAAAGTAAAATCCATTATCGACAAAGCAATTGCTCAGAGCAAGACATGCTGTCCGGAAAATGTAAAGGCTCTCGAAGTTATCAAGGAACTTGGCGACTACTTCGTTGACAAAAGTATTTGGATTATCGGCGGTGACGGATGGGCAAACGATATTGGTTACGGCGGTTTAGATCATGTGGTTGCTCAGGGAAGAGACGTGAACATTCTTGTACTTGACACAGAAGTTTACTCAAACACCGGCGGACAGGCATCTAAATCAACTCCTATTGCTGCGGTAGCCAAGTTTGCTAACGGCGGTAAGAGACTAGGCAAGAAGAAGCTTGGATTTATGTGCATGAGCTATGGCAATGTATATGTTGCTCAAATAGCTCTTGGTTCAAACAGAATCCAGACACTCAAAGCCTTCCAGGAAGCCGATGCTTACAAAGGCCCTTCAATCATCATAGCTTACGCTCCGTGTATTGCCCACGGCATTGATATGATGAAGACTCAAACTGAGCAGAAGAGGGCTGTTGATTGCGGATATTACCCTCTCTTCCGTTATAATCCTGAGCTTGAACACCCATATATCTGGGAAACAAAGGAACCGACAGGAAGCTATCAGGATTTCATTAGAAGCGAAGGCCGTTATACAGCACTTAAAAAGACAGCTCCTGAAGCAGCAGAGGCTCTTTATGCTGAAGCCGAAAAAGATGCGCAGAAGAGATTCAAATTCTTCAAGGATCTCGGCGGTATTATGTAATCTAAGTTAGTAAATTAACCCAAAAACCCCCTCTCTCGTAAGAATGAGGGGGTTTTTTTATTTGCTCCTACATTAAAAACTAAAAAATATCTTTTTTATTGCTATCTTATATAAAAACAAAATTAGACTTTAGTAAATCCTATGGAAATAAGAATATACGGTGACGACGTACTAAGGAAAAAAGCCCTTCCTGTATCCGAAATCAATGCGGAACTGAAGAACTTGGTTTTGGGCATGGTTAAGGTAATGTTTAAAGAGGATGGTGTAGGCCTTGCTGCGCCTCAAGTAGGAGTAAGCGAAAGAGTAATTGTTATAGATTTCAAGCCTGAACAGGGAAGGGTATCCAATCCTATTTCTCATGGTGAAGCGTATCTTATTCCTCTGATGCCGTTGGCGTTGATTAACCCTGAAATACTTGAGGCAAGCAAAGAAACTTCAGTATTTGAAGAAGGGTGCCTCAGCCTACCTCATATTTATGCAAAGGTAGAACGTGCCAGAAGCGTAATTTTAAAGGCACAATTAATCAACGGCGAAGATATAAATATTGAGTGTGGTGGTTTGTTATCTATAATTGTTCAACATGAAATAGACCATCTTGACGGCATACTTTTTGTTGACAGGACAACTCCAGATGAACTTGCAAAGATTAAAAAAAAGCTGTCAAGGCTTAAAAGGTAAAAAATTATAAGATGAATAAAACTAACTTTTTTTCTATTCTTTACTCTGTTTGTACAAAAACTTCGCTCTTTCCTGAAATAGCAAAATTTAAGGTGATAAAAGCTCTTTGGCACCTTTTGATTTTAACGGTTTTGACATCAATGGTCTTTTCCATTATTAGCTATCATGGCATCAAGAATGGTATTGATAATGGCTGTGCTTTCATGCAGAAAAACTTTGGGGATATCCTTGTTGAAAATGATGGAATTTATCCAAGCATTGACAAGAACAAAGAAAGGCACGTAGATTACAATTTTGTAAGTGTAGACTATCTGCCAGACCAATCGAGTTTGGATAAGTTTAACATTGCTTCTGATACAGCGCTATCGGGTTTCATATGGACTCCATTTAAAGTTATAGGCTGGTTAAAACTCAATGACAGCCAGATCGTAGTTTATCCGGCAGTTTCCAGCCAATATGATACAAGGTTTTTGAGCATATATCCCAAAGAACAATTTGAGCATTATGTTAAATATTCAGACAAATTAGAAATTTTTAAGAATTTAATGCTGAGAGTTTGTGTTCAGTCTGATATCCCTGTGGTTGGAGCCTCAATGTTGAATAAGACTAATTCTTTCATTGATTTTATTCCTGGTTTTGCTTTATGGTCATCTTTTATTGTTTTCTTTAAATTCTTTTTTTCTGCTCTCTTTGACGTGGTTTTCTATTCCATCATTTTTGCAGCAATATATGCTTTCACTGAAAAAAATGGAGTGTTGAACTATAAATTCAAAAATTACTTTGTTTTGGCTGTCTATGTATCGTTTCCTGCGATTATTATAGGAACTATTTTTGAATCTGTTCAAACACAATACTTAGAGTATTCGACGGTTTTTATAATAGTATTTGCGATATACTTGTTTGTGGTTACAAACAAGATAAAGAGAAACGGAATTGGTAACAAGTAGATTTAAGATGAAAAAAGTATAGAATTTTAGGAGACTTATGGCAGACTTAAAAAAAAGTGTTTATGGCGTATCATCCTGGTATTCAACACTTGCAGATCATACTTTCCCTACTACATTTGTAAAACTCAAAGACTCAGATCTTGAGCTTATTGCAAAAGAAACTCGGGAAGGCACTGAAGTTGAATCTTTAGTTTCAAGAATTAAAAAAGCCCAAGCTGCTTTTTCAGGAGCAACATTCGTTTTTGCAGATACAGTGGCTCCTACCGATACTCCAAGATTTGATAGTAAGAAAGGGGCAGTTCATTCGGCTCAGAGCGCATGGAATAATCTTGTCATTAGTGAAAAAGTAAGATTTGCTGCCAGCAAGAAAGAGTTTGAATTTATCTGCATAAGGCCTTTCAGGAATATGACATATCCAAGAGAGTTTAGATTATTTATTTATAATGGCGCACTAAAACTCATGAGCCAGATGCACTTGGAAAGACCATATCAGAGACTGCTTTTGAGGCGTGAATTCTGGTGGAATAAGGCAAAAGAATTTGTGGATGAAATCTCGTGGCTTCTCCCTCAGGAAACGATTGTTATGGATGTTTATTTTACGTCTAAGGATGAGATTCTGATAGTTGATTTTAACAAATGGGGAGAGTCGACTGACTCACTTCTTGCCGGGACATGGTCTTTGGATTGGAATTCGGAGTATGGCCTGAAGTTAATGGAATAAAGATTTACTATTTGATTGCCGATGAATAATGCTTAAGAAGAAGAAGTCAACATATGCCTTAATTGTAATAATAATACTATTACCTTTAGTTTTTAAACCGTATCGCGAATACTGTTATAAACTGTCTGCTGATTTTTTCTATCCATTTCTCTCTGCGCCTATAGCCGTCAAAAATACTATTAATGAAAAGAGTCTTTTTTTTGCAAATAAACAAGATTTAATATCTCGAATGCTTGAACTTCAAAAGAAAAATATTGAAGTTGAAGCCAGATGCAAGTATCTCGAGAACCTTAAAGAAGAAAATGACAAGCTTAAAAACTTCCTGAATATCAAACCTCTTCCACAATATCGATATTTGTATGCAGAAGTATCTTTCAGGGATCCGTCCAAATGGTATCAACAGTTTGTTATTAACGAAGGAGAAGCTGATGGAATCAGAAATGGTTCGATTGTCTTGGCTCAATGTAAAAAAAACGAAGAAGGCAAAGTCCAGTTTGCCGTTGTCGGACGAATAGGACTTCTTTCAAAGCACACAGCAGTAGTTTACACGCTGCTTAGCGATGAATGCCAGTTAAGTGTTACTATACCGGCAAATGGTTCAAATGGAATAATTAAAGGCGGGGAAAGATCAGGTTCTAATCTTTGGGCAGATATAACTTATTTGCCAAAAGACTTGGATTATGTGTCAGGGTCTATGGTGGTTACTTCTGGGTTGTCAGCTTTTGCTCCCAGAGGGTTAACTATAGGAAGTCTTGACACGCAGAGGTCCGATAATGCAATCAGCAGAGGGCTTTATGAAAATGTCAGGGTAAAACTTGCTGCGGATCTTAATCATTTAGGGTTTGTATTAGTATTAGTGGAGTGACATGTAAGTGGGAAAATTTATCTATATATTCCTTGTATTGTTTTTTTCGTTACTGCTTCAGGTTTTTACTGGCAATATAGGTGTGGTTTTACCTGTAGTTGCGCTTTCAGTTTTCTATTTGACTATAATATTTGATTGGCAGACTGGTTTGCTGAGCGGTGTTTTTTCAGGAGTAGTGTTGGATTTAATCTACGGAAGGAGTTTGTTTATTTCTCCCTTAATTAATATAGCCGTATCTATTTTTGCAATATTGTGGCTCCATAAAGGCGAGCTCAAAGTTCTTGCGTTTCAAATGATTCCTGCTTCAATACTGAGCTTGTTTTATATTCTGCCTTTCACGACATATCACCAGACAGAGCATGGTTTTATTATTGCCGTTTCTAAATTAGCCGTAATTATTCTATCTACCTTATTTTCTGCATTATTATTCCCTTGCATAATTACTTTTCTGGATTTAATAAATAGGCCGTTGGGTTTTAATTCCTATAAAACATCTGAAGAAAGAATTTCAAAAAGCTGATGGATACTGGAAACGACCAACAAAATAATTCTCGAAATATCCGCCTTATAATAATGTCTGTGATATTTTTCATTTTCTTTCTTGCCCTTGTGTTTAGGCTTGGAACGATCCAGCTTTCAGGTGATGCTGAATACAATGAATCTATTGATACGCAAAGCATAAGGATAATACGTATTCCTGCGGTGAGAGGGCAAATATTAAGTTCTGACAATGTCGTTATTGCTGACAGCGTTCCGAGTTATGACATTGTTTTTCACCTTGCCGAGATGAGAAAGTACGGATCAAGGGATAAGAATGTTGATTATATTCTCGATCTGGCATCTATGATTTCCTCTAAAATTGGAAGGAAAGCGGATATTTCAGAAAAAGATATTATTAAGCAAATGAACTTATTTCCTGCTATGCCAATAACAGTCTTTTCCAATTTAAACAAGAAAGAGCTTGCAATAGTTTCAGAAATGTCGCCACCAATTCAAGGAGTAGATATTATAGTTGTTCCTAAGAGATTCTATCCTGACGGCAAAGCAACTTGCCATATACTTGGATACGTAGGTTATGACCATCCTGGTGAAGCTCCTGACAAAGATAAGTATTCATATTATATTCCGGATATCAAAGGAAGGGCAGGACTGGAAAAACTGTTAGATTCTCATATTGAACTTGGCTCAGGTTTTAATGGGTTGAAAGGTTCTGCAGGAAGTAAATTGGTGAGAGTTGACGTAAAAGGATATGTCCATGATGATTTCGGCGTTACAGAACAGCCTGTAAATGGTAACAGTGTAACCTTAACTATTAACTGGAAAGCACAAAAATCAGCAGAACATGTTTTAGAAGGCAGGAAAGGTGCAATTGTACTTCTGAATGCAAATACAGGCGCAGTTTTAGCAATGGCTTCAGCTCCGACATATGACAGCAACATGTTCACTGACGGAATTTCCAGAAAAGAGTGGAACGGGCTACTGAATGACAACGATAAACCATTAATAGACCGTGCGCTAATGGGTGAGTTTCTCCCTGGTTCGATAATTAAGCCGCTAGTGGCTTTGACTGAACTTAAAAATGGAATCGGGCCTGATGAATTAGTAGACTGCAAAGGCGCAGTAAAAATCGGTAACTCTAGAATTAGATGCTGGGCATGGAATTATGGCGGGCACGGCAATGAAAATATGGTTAATGCGTTGCGGGATTCATGTAATGTGTATTTTGTTACAATGGGTATCAGGCTGGGACTCGATAAACTTACTGACACTTACCAACATGCCGGAATTGGAAGAAAAACAGGAATAGAACTTTCTGAAAGATCAGGTATTATTCCCTCAAAAGAGCTTAAACTCAAAAGAGAAAAAACTTCCTGGACTAATTTTGATACCGGACTTATTTCAATGGGCCAGGGAATGGTTTCTATTACTCCGATACAGGCGGCAGTTTATACTGCAGCTATAGCAAATGGCGGCAAAGTTATGCGTCCGTACCTTATTGATTCCATTCACAATAGTGTAGGGAAACTTCTTTTTGAAAACTCCCCTCAAATTGTTGATCGCCTCCCATTTTCGCAGGCCCAACTAGATATAGTAAAAGAAGGTATGCACAATGTAGTTTATGATCCTAACGGTTCAGGGAAAAGAGCAAAAAACGATTATATAGAACTCTATGGAAAAACAGGAACTGCCCAAGTGGGCCCTGTCGATCATAGGACTAAATGTACATGGTTTACCGGTTTTGGCTACCTTGAAAATGAAACCTACTCAGTTACCATATTTGTAGAGGGCGGAGTCGCTGGCGGTATGACAAATGCTCCTATGGCTAAGGCTTTTTTTGAAACATGGCTTGGAGCAGATACTTCCGTTGTAGAGAATTCTACAGGAGAAGAACGCATTGAAGGAGATTGATAGAGGCAAAGCTTCAGATTATTTTGAAAAACACCTTTAAATAAGCTAGTATCTAAATACTAGTTATATTTTTTTAAATGGTACAGGGAACATGAAAATTCTATTTGCTGTTTTAGGAACGATTCTTTTTATTGTTAAATTTATACTATTCTTTGTCTGGCTTTTTATCGTTGGAGGTATTGCCGTATATTTCTACTATTTCAAGACAGGCTGGGTTTCAATAAGGATACTTAGCCATTGTGCCAAATTATGGGCAAAAGGAAGCGCTGTTGTATTTGGGTTGAAAATAAAAATTCATGGAGATACAAAAAATCATGCAGGATTAATTGTATCAAACCATGTGAGCTACATTGATATTTTCCTTCTCGGTTCTGTCTTTCCTCTACGCTATGCCCCTAAAGACGATATTAAAAATTGGCCTGTTTTAGGTTGGGGGTTAGGCCTTTCCAAACCAATTTGGATTAATAGGTCTGCTAAGCAAAGTGCTAAGAAAGTGCTTCACGACTTTAAAAACACCATAGAAAATGGCATAAATCTCATTACTTTCCCTGAAGGCACAACTTCAAGCGGGAAAACAGATTTACTCCCGTTTAAATCAACTACTTTTGAAGCGGCAATTAGTGGGGGTTTTCCTGTTTGTCCCGTCCTGTTGAAATATGAAGATGATTCAGTAGCATGGTATGGAGATGGAGATTCTCTTCTTGTTCATGCATGGAAAGTGTTAAGCAAAAGGCAAATTAAAGCAGATTTATATATTCTAGATCCTATTATCCCTGAGAATGATGTCAACAGAAAAGAATTTTGCGCGCAGGTATATGAATATATGAATAACAATTTCGTAGAGATTCTGGATAAAAAAACCGCAATTGGTTAGTTGAGTTTTGCAAATTATAAGATTATAATTGCGCTATCTTCAAACCTTTGTATTTCAAAAAACAGGAGCTTTTCTAATGGATAACAAAGACTTTCTGAGAAACTTTTATATGGCCTTTTTAAAGGCCTGGAATATTTTCTTTGAAATGCCTTTTCCTGCTTCAGGCAGGTTCAGTAAAGAATTATACTATATTGATGCAGAAGAAGATGATCTAGTAATTTTTGCCATTCCGTTTGTTGGGTTGCTCATAGGGTTTGTGGCTTTTGTAATAATTGTTGCAGCAAACTTTATATTCGGGCCTATTCCTGCTTCTATAGTTTGTTCGCTGATAGTTGTTTTTATCTGGGAAATTCTTACTCAAGGTAAAGACACTACTGCTCTTGTGAATAATCTTTCATCAAGATGGGCGAATTTTTCAAATGATAAAATGAAAAGAACCTCTACTGACACCGAAACAAATTATATTTATATTTATATTTTTATTACAATTCTTGCGGTTAGAATTATGAGCCTGGCTTTTCTGGTTTATCATAATCACCCGGGATGGATAGTGATAACTGCAGTACTTATAATGTCTGTTCAGGGGCATCTTGCATCAGTAGAAACAAATGACTCTAAGGAAATTTATGTCCATGCAGGGAAAAAAGAGCAGAATATCATGTGGGTAATTTCAGGGATAATTTGCGTTATTTTTTCGGGTTTTCACATTTTACCTACAATATGTGCGTTTGCGCTTATCATTTTTCTGGGAATAAAGACTAAAAATCATCTCGACAAAAACAATATGCTTAATGGTGAAGTGATAGGGATTGTGGGTAAATACACTGAAATACTGGTTCTTTTTATAGGACTGGTTTTTATTACCTATATAAACTAAATGCGACAGATGAAAAATGTGATAGCAATAGACGGCCCTGCTGCATCAGGAAAAAGCACTATAGCCAATCTCCTTGCCCAAAAGCTTGGAATATACTATATAAATACCGGTAACATGTATAGAGGGGCTACTCTAATAGCTCTGGAGAGGAATATTGATTTAAATAACCCTGTTGAGTCAGATTTTGAGAAAATAGCTTCAGAAAATCAAATTACTTACGAAAAAGACAAAGACGACAAGCTCGTGCTTATTATCAATTCGTCTCCGGCTGATCTGGAGAAGATCCGGTCTCCTGATGTGGCAGCAAATGTAAGTGTCGTTTCTAAGAGTAAAGCCATAAGAGACTGGCTTGTAGCAGAACAGCGCGAAATGGTGAAACTTGGAGCAATACTAATGGAAGGCCGGGACATAGGTACAAACGTATTTCCTGATGCAAAGTATAAATTCTTTCTTACCGCGTCTCCTGAAGTAAGAGCAAAAAGAAGGCTTGCTCAGTCGGGCGAAACTTTAAAAGATTCTACTGTAGAGAGTGTAGCAAAAGATATTGCAATGAGGGATGAAATAGACTCAAAAAGGGAAATCGCCCCTCTAAAAAAAGCAGATGATGCTATTCTAATCGACAGCAGCAGTTTAAGTATTGAAGAAATAATTAAGCTGATTGCCAATATCATTGTGTCTTGAAGTATGTCCCGTTCTATAGCATCAAATGTATATGTAGCTATTGCTTGCGGGTTTCGCCGTCAAGAGTAAGAATAGGGCTATAAAGTTCTGGCCTTCTGTCTCTGAATATTCCCCAGGCTGAACGCTTCCGTGCGATATCATTTAAATCGAATTCAGCAACCAAAACCGACTCTGTAATTTTATCTGCTTCCTCTATCAGTTCTCCCTGTGGCCCAGCAATGAAGGACGAGCCATAGAATGTGATTTTAGAATCATCGAAAGTTTCAGTACCTATGCGATTAGATGCTATTACAGGAACCATGTTGCTGGCAGCATGCCCTCTCATGGATATTTGCCAATGATTTTTTGAATCAATATCAGGATATTTGGGTTCTGAGCCGATCGCAGTAGGGAAGAAGATAATTTCTGCCCCCTGCAATGCAAGGCATCTGGCTGTTTCAGGAAACCACTGATCCCAACATATGCCAATCCCGATTTTTGCAAATTTTGTGTGAAAAACTTTGAACCCCGTATCGCCGGGATTGAAATAGAATTTTTCTTCATAGCCTGGCCCGTCAGGGATGTGAGATTTCCTGTACAAATCTATTATTGTGCCGTCAGCGTCTATGACTGCCAGAGAGTTGTATTTTGCATTATTTTTTTTCTCATAAAAGCTTATGGGAAGAACTACGGCGAGCTCTTTGGCTATTTTCTGAAAGTGTTTTAGTGCAGGGTTATTTTCAAGTTCTGTAGCAAATTCCATAAATTCAGGTCTTTCTACCTGGCAAAAATAAAGATTCTCAAAAAGTTCCTGCAGAAGGATAATGTTTGCTCCTGACTGCGCGGCTTTCCTGACTAGTTTTTCAGCATTTAAAATATTGTGTTGCGAATCGGAAGTGCACGCCATTTGAGTCGCAGCGACTTTCACTTTTCTCATATATATAACTCCTATTTTACGACTTTTACTTTAGGCATTTGCTGAGTGATGCAGTGGATATTTCCTCCGCCGGTAATGATATGGCTTCCATCGATTGGTACTATTTTCCTGCCTGGATAAACTTCTCTAAGTCTGGCTTCAGCATTTTTATCATATTTTTTTGCTTCGTCTCCAAAAACAGGAAGGATTATGCCTCCATTTACCGGATAATAGTTTATATAGCTAAGAGCAAGCCTTTTATCTCCCATAAAACGGGCTGGAGGCTGTTCTATTTCGAGTATTTCGTACTTCCTTCCTTTAAGATTAACAGCATTTTTAAGAATTTGAAAATTTTCGTTGAACCTCGGATAATTGTCATCATCGGAATCATGGCAGCTCTGTACAACAATAATCTCTTCGTTTGCGAAACAAGCTAGGTTATCAATATGCCCGTCTGTGTCTTCATCGCCGAAAACACCTCTATTTAACCATATAAAATTTTCTACGCCGAGAAATTTGGACAATTCATTCTCTATATCTTTTTGCGTAAGATTTTTATTTCTATTGGGGTTTAACAAACATTCCATGGTAGTTAGAAGAGTTCCACATCCATCTACATGAAAAGAACCGCCTTCCATTATAATTTCAGATTTATGAGCCGGGATTTTAAGATGTTCAAGTAATTTTTGGGCAGCCATTGCATCTTTATTGTAAGGCAAAAACTTTTCGCCCCAAGCATTAAATTTCCAACATACGGCTGAAAGCACGTCTTCATTAAATATAAACGTAGGGCCATTGTCCCTGAACCATGAATCATCGTGCGGGATTTCCAGAATATCGATCTGCGAACTCAATAACCGTTGAGCTTCATCAAGTTCTCCTTCATTGATTATTATTGTGACTTCTTCAAATTCGGAAATCGCATTTGCTACATTGGAATAAGCCTTTTTTGCTTTATCTAAGCCTATGTTCCAGATAGTTTTACGAGCTGGCCATTCCATAAATGTTTTTTGTTTTTCATGCCATTCAGGCGGCATAAATGAGGTTTTCTTTTTCATATTCATAAAAAATTTACAGGAGAGTATCTGTTATTATTTTTATAAGTTGTTCTTTTTTTCCTTATATTTCTAATCTATAAATATTGTATCGGGTTTGTGCCAAAAGTCATAAGGAATTCGTTGCAATGAAGCTCTTATTGTCATTTTTGCCATGGATAATATTTCTCGTACTCCAACATTACACGGGAGCAGCAACAGCACTGTCTGTTTCAATATTTGTTTTGATCCTGTCACCTGAACGCAAACGACTCAAAAAAGGTTTTCTTGTTGGATGGGTAGTCCTTTTATCAATGGTGGGCTTGCTGATACTATGCCTTGTTCCTTTTAAAGTTCCTGTAATGCTCAAAACAAGCATAATGACGGGTTCATTTGCCATAATGGCTTGGATTTCGTTAATAGTAAATAAACCTTTTACTATTCAGTATGCCAAAGAAGAAGTCCCAAAGGATAAATGGAATACTCCCGGTTTTCTGAAAGTCAACCAGATTGTTACTGCGGTGTGGGCTATAGCTATGACGAGCAATACATTGTTGCCGATATTCGGATATCATTCCGTTTATGTCTCAATTGCGACAATCTTGATATCTATAGTTTTTACTAAAAAATTTCCAGAGTACTATAAGAAGCAAGCAATGAAAAAGCAGGAGAAAAAAACAAATGAAGATAACAGTCGTTAACGGTAGTCCCAGAGGGGCTAACGGAACCTCATACAGGATGCTTGAAGGGCTTTTTGAAGTCATCAAGGAAAAATCTTATGAACTAAACTATATTGAACTGGCATCAAAAAAAATCAATCACTGTACCGGCTGTTTCTCATGTTGGTTCCAAACTCCTGGAAAGTGCGTTATTAATGACGATGTGAACGAGCTATTGGAAAGTATGCGCGATTCTGACTATATAGTTTACGCCTGTCCGCTCTATGTGGATAATATAACAGGGCTTTTGAAAAACTTTCTTGATCGCTGCATTCCTAATTCAAATCCAAGATTTGAAAAAGATGAAAATGGAGAAGCTGTTCACTTAAAAAGATACAAACGCGACAAAAAACTTAAAATAATTGCCATATCAAACTGTGGTTTTCCAGAGCAGTCACATTTTGAAGTATTGAAGGTTCTTTACAGGCGAATGGCAAGGAATATGAAAGCTGAGCTTTCAGCTGAAATCTACAAGGCTCAGGGGCCGCTTCTGAAAGTTGATAATGTATTTGTCAAGATGCTGACAACGCCTTATTATTCAAATCTGAAAAAAGCCTATAGAGAAATTTTTGAGCAAGGAGGCATTAGCACAGAACTTCAAAAAAAACTCGATAGCCCTCTTCTTCCTATAGACGACTATTATAAAAGAGCCAATGATAGATTTGACGAGCTGGAAAAGAAGGCTCTGGAAAATACAAATGGATCACGGAGACCAAGCTAATTAATTATAGTAGTTAAAGAATTAACATTTTAGGAGGTATTTTTATGTGTCATGAACCAGTTGTTAGAGTTGGAATGGTCGTTCCAGATTTCGAAATGACCACGTTTGAAGCAGAGAAAGGAACTTTTGGAAAATTTTCACTTGAAGCAGTCCTCAAAGCCGGCAAATGGACGGTGCTGTTCTTTTATCCCGCCGATTTTACTTTTGTATGTCCCACAGAGTTGGCTGATATATCAGAAAAATATGATAACTTTAAAAATGATAATGTGGAAATAGTTTCTGTGTCTACAGATACACAGTTTGTGCATTTGGCATGGAAACAGAATGAGAAACTCCTAGCCGATGTCAGGTATGCAATGGCCGCTGATCCGACAGGTAAGGTGTCAAAGCTCTTCGGAGTTTACGACGAAACTACAGGCCTGGCTCTAAGAGGCACTTTTATAATCAATCCTGAAGGTAAATTAGTTTCATCTGAAGTTGCTTACTATAATGTTGGCAGGAGTGCAGATGAATTAGCTAGAAAAGTAACAGCAAATCTTTACGTTGCCAAAAATCCTGCAGAAGTATGCCCAGCTAAATGGAAAACAGGACAGAAAACCTTGAAACCATCAGAAGCGATGGTAGGAAAAGTCTTCGACGCAATGAATTAAAAAAATAGTAGCGTGGCCATACGGTCTGACAATTTGTACGTTATTATTAGCGTTTGTCAGACCGTTATTTATTGTGTTTATCTTCCTTCCACGTGGAGCAATCTTGTTTTTTTTCTCAGGAATCTCAGAGTTAAATACGTTGCAAGGCCGAAAAAGAATAGAATTACCCAGACAACGCTAATTTTAAACTTGCCTGCAAGAATAGACTCGCAAAGGAAGTCAAGAACTGTAAATGAGGCAATAACGGCAAAAAAACCAGGGTATTCTCTTTTTAAAACGTTTCTCAGCGAAAAAGACAGACTGGGGGTTTTCCACTGTTTGATTCCAGGGAAAAAGGCAGGAGTTCGTTGCCAATAGTCATCATATTCTTGCCCGAACTTTGTACTAAGAAAATCTTCTTCTGTTAAGATAATCAGTCTATAATAAATCCAGAAAACAAGAACATAGACAAGATATAGCCACCAGCAGCGAGCAAACATGACTACACCCATAACCATAAAGAAGTTCCCCAAATATAATGGGTTTCTGGTTACAGAGTAAATTCCTGTTGTATTCAAAACAGATGCGACTTGATCCTTGGTGTTTCTTCCAGATGTGTGCTTAGGTGTATGCCCGATGGTATATGCTCTAATCAAGAGTCCGGCCAAAGAGACGGCAAAGCAAAACATTTCCCAAACAAGCTCATATGCATACGAACCTGACGGATATGAGAAGTTCAAAATTGCGGGTATACTAATAATTATTAAGGCTAGCGGCAGATAACTGCGCCAACGAAACAGCCACGTTCCGATTTTTACAGATTTTGTTTTATTTGGCATATTCCTTTGCCTTTATTTTAAAATATTGATATTTCTATGCTAACTCGTACTATTTTGGAAAATACATTTTTTCCTAAAAAAATACAATCTTTTGAATAATATTACCTCGATATAATCCCATTCGGTTTAATAGAAATGCAGCAAGAGTTATGAATTTAACCGTTATAGCTATATAGTTTTGTTGTTTGCAGTATCAGTTAATAAAGGAAAAACTATGTCAGAAAACACAAAATACATTTACTTTGTAAGCCTTGGATGTTCTAAAAATTTTGTTGATACGGAAGTTATGGCGGCTGCTCTTATCAAAAACGGATTTGGTTTGACTGGTGATAAAAATGAAGCGAGCGTCTGTGTAATTAACACATGTGCTTTTATTCCGCCTGCAAGAGCCGAAGCTGAAGAAAATATTCAGGAACTTATTAAATGGAAAAGTAAGAAAAAATCGTCAAGAAAACTTGTCATTACAGGGTGTTTGACTCAATGGGACAAGGATAAAGTGTACTCAACCAAGTATCCCGAAGTTGATCTTTGGCTTGGACTTGAAGAAATTCCCAATTTGCCACTCAGGATAACAGAAATATTTAAAAAAGACTTTTCCTGTAATCAGGGATGCAAAACTATCTGTGATTATAGGCCGGCATTTCTTTATGATGAGAAAACTCCCCGGCTTGTGCTTACGCAGGGAAACTATGCTTTTATTAAAATAGCAGATGGTTGTGATAATAAATGCTCATATTGTTCTATCCCTTCTATCAGAGGGGGATTGAGGAGCAGAGATACTGCCTCAGTGATTGGTGAGGCTAAAAATCTTGTATCCTCAGGAATCAAAGAAATAATCATAATTGCTCAAGATATTACCGCTTTTTCCAGAGAAAAAAAAGACTCCGGAAACAATCTGGCAAGACTTCTTAAGGAGATTGACAGAATCGAAGGCGATTATTGGCTGAGACTTCATTATCTCCACCCTGAAGGAATTAGCGATGAGTTAATAGAAGTTATCAATAATTCAAAACACATTATCCCTTATCTTGACATCCCGCTTCAGCATATTTCTGACTTTCTACTGACTGCTATGAACCGCAAGGTGAATAAAAAACACATTACAGAAGTTATTAAAAAACTCCGAAAAATCGAAGGAATGATTATCAGGACTACATTTCTTGTCGGTTTCCCGGGGGAAACGGAAGAACACTTCAAAGAATTGGAAGATTTCGTACGAACGCAAAAATTTGAAAGAGTCGGAGTATTTCCCTTTTACTGCGAATCTGGAACCAAGGCCTCGACCCTCCCTAACAAAATTCCAACCGAGATAGCACAGAAGAGAGCTGAAATAATTCAAAAGATTCATACAGAAAACTCTTTAAAATATAATTCAAACCTTGTAGGAAAAACTTTTAATGTTATCCTTGATTCTGTAACAAAAGGTTGTGCTGTGGGCAGAACTTACATGGATTCTCCGGATATTGATAATTGTGTAGTCATCTCTATTCCAAAGGGGAAGAGAGTTAAAGTCGGGAGATTCACCGAAACTAAAATCGAAAGTTGTTCTGCTTTTGAGCTCAAAGGAATCTTAATTTAAGGCAAATTGGAGTTATGAACCTTCCTAACAAAATTACAGTAAGCAGGATAGTTTTAGTTTTCATCGTTTTAATTTTAGCAAATGTTTATTTTAAATTTCCTCAGCCTTACGCTTACGCGCTTCAGGTCATTGCGGCTTTGCTTACAGTAATAGCAGCCTTGACAGACCTTGTAGATGGATGGGTGGCAAGAAAATATAATCTTGTGAGTGATTTTGGAAAGCTTATCGATCCATTGGCCGACAAAATATTCGTGATGACCATTTTTATAATTTTTGTAGACACTCCCAATCCCATAACCAAACATGCCATGCTTCCGGGCTGGGTAGTTATTGTCGTACTTGCAAGAGAATTTTTAGTTACAGGGTTGAGGTCATTGGCTGCCACAAAGGGAGAGATAATTGCAGCAGATAGGTTAGGAAAACTTAAAACAGCTGTTCAAATGGCTTTCTTTGTATTTGGGGGATTTATCTGGCTTAACATAATTCCACTCGAAGGTGGAATCAGGCTAACATGGGTGATATGTATGATTTTTGTAGCTGCGATAACTCTATATTCTGGGTTATGGTATTTTATTAAATACAAGCACCTTTATCTTGAACACTAATTCTTTCTTCCTGAGGTATTTATTATGGCACTTTGGGGTGGAAGATTTGATGAAAACCCTGACAAATACTTATCCGAGTTCAGTGAATCAATTTCTTTTGATAAAAAACTTTACAAGTACGATATTCTCGGCAGCACAGCCCATGCGAAAATGCTTAGCCGGACAGGAATTATCTCTGTTGCTGCATGTGAAAAGATAATTGTCGGGCTTCAGAAGATAGAAAAAGATATTGAAGATGGTAAGTTTGAGTTCAAATTTGAACTTGAAGATATACACATGCATATAGAGTCGGCATTAATAAACGAAATCGGGGACGATGGTGCAAGACTTCATACGGCAAGAAGCAGAAATGATCAAATAGCCCTTGATGTCAGGCTTTATCTGAGAGATCATATTCAACTCATTATAGACAAAATAAGCGACCTTCAAAAGGCTTTGCTGGAAAACTCCATTCAGAACTTAAAAGTCATTATTCCCGGATACACTCACATGCAAAGGGCACAACCTGTTTTATTTGCCCATCATCTTTTGGCATATGTTGAAATGTTTGACAGGGACAAATGCAGATTGGAAGATTGTTATAAACGTGTGAATGTTATGCCATTAGGGTCTGGAGCAATAGCAGGGACTACCCTTCCTGTAAATAGGGAAATAACAGCAGAACTTCTGAACTTTCCTGAGGTTTCCAGAAACAGTATGGACGCTGTGGCTGATAGGGATTTTTTATGCGAACTTCTTTCAGATTTAGCAATATTCGGCATGCATATTTCGAGGCTTTCTGAAGACATAATCATATGGTCGACCAGCGAGTTTAAATTTATTGAACTGTCGGACGATTTCTGTACAGGTTCAAGTCTAATGCCTCAAAAGAAAAATCCTGATATAGCTGAAATTTCCAGAGGGAAAACAGGCAGGCTTTATGGGAATATGATGTCAATTTTTACGTTGACTAAAGGTCTTCCGTTAACTTATAACAGAGATTTGCAGGAAGATAAAGAGCCCGTTTTTGACACAGTTGAAACAGTCTTGAAAATTTTATCTGTCTATCCGCCTATGATAAGGAAAATGAAAGTTAATGCTAAAACGACTTTGACTGCTGCATCTGACCCCATGCTTATGGCTACAGACTTGGCTGAAAGGCTGGTTGAACTTGGGTTGCCTTTCAGAACTTCCCATCACAGGGTAGGAACTCTTGTCAAATGGTGCAATGCAAATAATATGCCTATGGATAAACTTACCTTTGATCAACTCAAGAGTGTTATTCCTGAAGCTGATAACGAGTGTCTGACTTTGTTTTCTCCCGAGTCCAGTGTTTCAAAGAGAAACCTCACTGGCGGCACTTCTCCTCATCAAGTTGAAAAACAACTAACTTTTTGGCAATCCAAGCTTTTTTAGGTTTTACTTATGAAAATTGAAGTTCCCATGCGGAAAATGAAGGTTGATCAAAAAGGCACAATAAAAAGTGTCACTGCCAGAGGTGAGCTTGGCAAAAGAATCAGAGACATGGGAGTACTTCCAGGTTCTGAATTCATGGTTATCGGCAAAGCTCCTCTATATGACCCTGTAGCTCTTAAACTCAGGGGATTTACTTTGACTTTGCGAAACAGTGAAGCTGACTATATCCTTTGCGAAGTTGAGGAAGACCATCATGGCTAGAAAATCCATCACTGTAGCAGTGGCAGGACAGCCTAACTGCGGGAAAAGCACTATTTTTAATATGCTTACCGGTTCTACTGCAAGGGTAGGAAATTATCCGGGAATAACTGTTGAGCGAATGGAAGGTTTCTGGAAAAATAACGACTATAAAATAAAATTCATCGATCTTCCCGGTACATATTCTCTGACTTCTTATTCATTGGAAGAAGTTGTTGCCAGAAAAGTAATTGTTGAAGAGAAACCTGATATATTGGTTTGTATGCTTGATGCCACAGCTCTTGAAAGAAGCCTGTATTTGGCAATACAGATAATGGAGATGGGAATTCCTGTTGTAATCGGCATGAATATGATGGATGAAGTCAGACGGGAAGGTATCCAGATAGATACAACTAAACTGGCGGAGAAATTGCGGATACCTGTGATTGAGTGCATAGCAAGAAAAGCAATAGGTAAAAGCGAAATTATCAAAGCTGTCATAGATACATATGAAGATCCTAACAAGGATGCTTTAAAAATCAACATTTCCTACGGGCCTGACATAGATCCGGTTTTAGATAAAATGGAAATTTTGATTAAAGAAAGCAATTTTATGACGAAAAAGCACCTGCCAAGATGGATTGCCATCAAATACATGGAGGCGGATAAAGACATAATTTCTTCAGGTTCAAAGGAAGACAAGAAGCTTTCCAAAGATCTGGAGGACATGGTCAAATGTGTCGAATCCCATACAGAGAAATCATTAAAGACATATCCTGAAGCATTGATCTCAGATTATAGATACGGATACATCACCTCATTACTTAAAGGCGGACTTATAAGCAGGCCTGATGTATTCAGGCGAAATATCTCTGAAGGAATAGACAGAGTAGTCACAAGCAGGCTTCTTGGGCCTATGATCATGTTAGGTATCTTGTACTTCTTGTTCTGGGTTACATTTACGCTTGGGGCATACCCTCAAGCTTTGCTGCAGGACTTATTTGGTTTGATAGGCCGTGTTGGGAGCCAATATATTTCAAATGATGTGCTCCGTTCGCTTATTGTTTCAGGAATAATTGACGGAGTAGGAGCCGTTCTTAGTTTTGCCCCATTGATTCTTATAATGTTTGCTATGCTTTGTTTTCTTGAGGATTTAGGCTATATGGCGAGGGTTGCATACATGCTTGATAAAGTATTCAGGACTTTTGGCCTTCACGGTGCTTCCGTAATGCCTTTTATTGTAGCAGGAGGGATTCCTGGCGGGTGTGCAGTCCCTGGTGTAATGACGGCAAGAACCCTTAAAAGCCCCAAAGAAAGAATAGCCACGATTTTAACTGCACCTTTCATGGTATGCGGGGCCAAGGCTACAGTTTATTTGATGCTTGCTGAAACTTTCTTTTCAGGAAAGGCTACACTGGTTATGCTTATTCTTACGATAGGGTCATGGTTTTTTGCACTTATAGTTTCACTTGTTTTGAGAGTTACTATCCTAAAAGGCGCGCCAACGCCTTTTATTATGGAACTGCCTCCATATAGACTACCGACAGTCTATGGTATTTTTACCCATACATGGGACAGAGTATGGCAGTTTGTTAAAAAAGCAGGAACAGTGATTTTTGCTGTGTCGATAGTTATGTGGGCATTGATGACTTTTCCTCGGCTTCCTGATGATACTTCTTCTCTAAAGGACAAAAATATCAATTCTAATATTGCTTCTACAGCCTTATCCTCGGAAACTTTATTAAAAGAAGAAACTAAAGAGCGTGATGCTTTAAAATATTCAATAGCGGGGAGGCTTGGTTCTCTCCTTGAGCCGATCACAAAATACGCAGGTTTCCAATGGCAGATAAATATATCTTTGATAGGAGGCTTTGCCGCAAAAGAAGTTGTCCTTTCAACGCTATCTACTGCATATTCGCTTGGAGTTCATGATCCTGACTCAGAGGAAAAAACGACTGACCAACTAAGAGCCAGGCTCCTTTCTGATCCTAACTGGACCATGCCGGCAATAATAAGTTTATTATTATTCATGCTCCTATATGCCCCTTGCCTGACAACTGTGGTGGCAATGGCTAAAGAAACTTCATGGAAATGGGCAATTGGCGGGACGGTCGGAAGTTTGATTTTTGCATATATTCTATCTGTAATCGTTTATCAGATAATGTTGAAATTCTATTAGTTTATATTTGTACTTCATACGCTAGAATTAACTTCAAGAAAAAAGGAGGACGTTCTTGCATGAATATCAAAAGCAAAATACTTAAAAATAAAGCCATATTTATATTTATAGTTCTATTTTTTGCGGGGCTGGCATATTTCTATTGGCTTTATAAAGAACCTTATACTCAAAATGCTTTCGTAGTAGCAAATATCAGGCCTGTAACTTCATTTGTAGCTGGGTATGTAACAAATATTTATGTAAAAAATAATGTCAGTGTCAAAAAAGGAGATAAGCTTTTCGATATTTTCAGCGAAAACTATAAACTGGCAGTGGATCAGTTAATGGCACAAATAACCGAAGCAGATGCAAGGTCTAAGGCAATAAACTTTCAGATAGAAATCGCCAGATATAATGTTTCCAAAGCCCAGGCCGATTACAACAACGCAAAATATTTGTTTGAACAGTCAGAATTGCTCTATAAGGAAAATGCCGTTTCTCAGCAGGATGCGGAAACAAAATATGAGACTATGATTGAATTACAACAGGCTCTGAATGTAACTCAAGATCAATTGAATATTCAGTTGGAGAATTATAATCAGGTACAGGCCCAGCTTAAAGCATTGAACGCCCAGTTGGGAATCGCAAAACTCAACTTGGAATGGACGACTGTTTATGCCCAATCAGACGGATATGTGACAAACATGTATCTTACTCCCGGGACTTATCTTAATCCTGGTAATGTGGTTTTTGCATTTATCGACAGCACAACATGGTGGGTGCAAGCCAATTTCGAAGAAACCGAACTTGCCCTGATAAAGGAAGGCCAGAAAGTTTCCATAAAGCTCTGGCAATATCCTGACAAGGTTTTTGATGGAGTAGTTACTGCTACAGGATGGGGCGTGAGTAGAACGAGTTCTGAAGCAAACGGTATGCCTCAGGTCCAGCAGGAGAACCAATGGTTTCTTCTTCCGCAAAGATTTCCCGTGCAAATACAAATACTTAATGTGGATGAGAGCAAATACCAACTGCATCCCGGTGGAAGCGCATGGGTAAGAGTCCATATTCCCGCATTGCCGATAAGGCAGCTTTTCTGGCAGTTCTTTGCAATCTAGCCTGCAAAAAATGATAATAGCAGCATGTAATAAATTTTTACGCGAAAGAGATCCTGATTGGGGCTTTTTTTGTCAGGCTTTTGCGATGTTTCTTGCAAATATGATTGGATTGCTTTTGTGGCTTATGAGGTTTCCGTTCAGCTCTCTGATTATTACTGCCCCCGGTATTATACTGGCCATTATTTTTTCTCAATTTAAGTACAGAACAATGCTTAGTCAGACTTTGCTCTCAAGTGCTATGATTGCTGTTTTTTCTGTCTTTATTATTATGCTTGGGAGTTTTCCTGCATTCAGTGTCATTTTTACGTTCTGTTTTGTATACTGCTTTTTTGCCTCGCACAAGACACGATATGTAGTTTCCTTCTCAATTGTTCCATGTGTTTTGGCCTTCAATATGCCATCAGGTGCTCTATCTGCATCCGACAGGGCGATTGAGGCTTTCATCTCAGGAGGTATAGCTTTTTTTACGACCATTTTCATTAAAGAGCTATTCTATAAAAGAAGAATTAAGACGATACTTTTAAGGTTTATAGAACAGATAGAAAGAGTACTTGGGACAACAGGTGTAAAAAACAATGAAGGCATAGAAGCAGGGCTCAATAAACTCTCGCTTTCCTGCATAAAAGTAATTAGCAAAGAAAGAACATTTTTTAGATGTAATGTTAAAGAGGCTGAAGCTGCAAGGCCTGTGATGTACCGGCTGCTTGAAATGTCACGGGCAGTTTCAATTCTCAGAGGCATGAAAACTCAGGATAAAACCGAGAACCTTGAACTGATAAAAAAGAAACTCCATGAGATAAAGTCTGCTATTGAATCAGGGGGAAAAGCGGACCTTCAGTTTACCTTCAAGGGGGTTTGCATAGAATGAATTTTTTGTATTTTAAACCCAAGCAAGCTTTCCGAATTGAGGCATTGAGGTGCGCTTCTACTTTTGCTATAGCTTTGATAGTAAATAATGTATTTAATGTTCAGAACGGATACTGGATTGTATTTACTATTGCTGTTTTATATTTTGCAGGAGCTTATCACGGTTTTATAATTAACCGACTAAACAAAAGGATTTTTGGAATAATTATCGGACTTACATTTGGTGTTTATTTTCTGACTCTTTTCAGTTATGAAACCTATTGGTATTTATATTTCTCTCCTCTCTTTTTCTTTTTGGGTTTCTATTCTTATTTCCTGTCAAGAGGAAACTATTTTTATTTGGCAATGTTTCTGGCTTTATATTTTTTGTTAATTGTTGCTGTACAGACTCCGCCTGAAAAGTATATGAATCTGCCTAATATTACATTCAGTCGTTTTGCATGTACTATTTTTGCGGTGCTTATAATCGTCTTTGTCGATATTGTATTTCTTCCAAAGTCAACTCCGCCTAAATTAACAACTCTTCCTATTGCCAGAAATATTTTTAATGGGCTTTCCGGCTCGGTAGAAGCTCAAAATAGGGAATTTCTGGCAAGAAGAAAAAACACAGATGCCTCATGGAATAGGTTATTCTTTATCGGTGAAAAAATGGCAAACCTTGAAGAACTGATAGCTCATATAACGCACGAGTTATGCTTTATAGAAATTAATGAAGCCAGATACAAGGTTCTTGGATTCCATTTTATGAGAATCAGAAGCTGCCTTGAGAATATGATTTTCATCTCAAACCACTTTGATGAGTCTGAAATTAATAATATCGAATTATTGAACAAAATGACACTTAACAGCAAAGAGCTAATTAAAGAGTATTTGGACAATGGAGTCAGATTGGACGAGAACTCAATGGAATTCCTGTATCTGAAGAATTTTCACCGCTCGATCTGGCATTTGACAAGAATTAAAAGACAGATAGAATGTATTGAAACAAGCTGAATTATATTTAATACGCTAATCAATAAATATATATAACCAAAAAGGAAGTTTGTTATGAAGAACCTTTTTACATTATTGTTATTAGGATTCTCATTTTGTGCTTTGGCAGAAAGCACCAGCTCAAATGTCACCATTCCTGCGCCAATATCTTTTACTAACTGTTTGCAATTGCCTGATGTTCAGACGATTGATTCTCAGGTACTTTCGCAGATGGCTGTGCAGTTCAATGGAAAAAATAATCCTCAAGTACTTCTAGTGGAAGATAATGCAATTATCAGATATTATGACGGCAATACTAGCTGCGACTGGAAGGTTTTGCACTCAGGAACCGGATGGAATGGCGCCCTTCAAAAAGGCGGTGGCGGGACAACTAAGGTCGTTGCACAGATGGCCGCACAATTCAACGCAAATGGCAATCCATATATTGTGGTAGGAGAGTGGGGCGGATTTATTGACTTCTACAATGGCACTAGTTGGCAGGTTATTTCGGACAGAAGCTGGGATTATGCTAATGTGAGTGCGATGTGGGTGCAGTTTAACGGAGCAAACTACCCAAGTGTAGTTGCAGGGTTCGGTGAAGGTGACGGAGATATAAATTTCTATAACGGCAACAGTGGTTTTACCTGGACAAAACTCAACCCCAATCCTGATTATTTTGGCTATTCTATGAATTATACAGTAAAGCAGTTATTTGTTGGTACTAATGGATCAGATACACCGTCAATAATTACATTAATGACTCCAGTTGATCCTATGAGTCCAATATTTTTATATTATTATGGCAATTCTACTAACACATGGCATGATTTGGTCACTTCTTCCTATATGGATTATCATGTGGCACAAGTGTCAGCTCAATTTGACGGCTCAAACTATTATATTCTTTTGTCCGTCCTGCCAACTTATAATACCAATCCTGGACGTATTGTGTTTTTCAATGGTTCAAAATGGACCACTTTGCTTCAGACGACTGATGTGCTTTCAGGTAAGTTCTCCGCAAAATTTAACGGTTCGGCAAACCCTTATATTGTTTCTACTACCGCCGATTCCAAGGTGCAGTTCTTCAACGGCTCTACTTGGATTAACATTCCTGATCCCCAGCTTAATATCACTAAACTTTACGACCAGTTTAATGGCACTAACAACCCCTATATCGTTGTTGGAGACAACAGCAATCAGATTAAATTTTTCGATGGTCAGAAATGGGTTGTTTTAAGCGGAGCCGATAAAGCGCTTACTGAGAATCTGGTTTCCGGCAAGTCGTCCATTATGAGAGTTGAATTCAACGGAGACAAGAACCCGTGTTTAGTCGTGGGAGATATTCAGAACGATATTGTCTTTTTTTATAACGGTTCAAACTGGATTCCTCTCCTCGACAGCAAAACGCTTGAAAATGAACATAAAGCTGCAGCTAAAGAAGAAAATGAAGAGTACGAATCAGCCGTGCAGGCAGAACAGGCACAGCCAGGAGGGAATTCCGGATGGAGGGATTCCAATTGGAATGGCAATTGATAAGTTGTTAAGAGAGCGAATTATGTCAAAAGTTGTTATTATTACTGGAGGGACACAAGGGATCGGGAAAAACATTGCCAAAAACTTATGCGGGAAGAAGCATGATGTTGTTATATGCGCAAGATCTGAAGAGAACTTGAAAGCCGCGAAATCAGAATTGGAGAAAATCAAAAACTCTTCTGTTATACCTCTTCAATGTGATGTATCACGTTACGATGAAGTAGAAAAAATGGTTGATCAAGTCATATCCCGTTTTGGCCGTATAGACGCTTTAGTCAACAATGCAGGCATTGCGATGGTCAAAAATGGGCGGCGCTCCTTGATAACTGACATCTCGATAGAACAATGGAACCAGGTTATTTCTATTAATCTAACAGGGGCATTTTATTGTTCTAAAGCTGTCGTTCCACACATGATAAAGCAGATGAAAGGGAAAATTATCAATATTTCTTCTGTATGCGCAAGAATGGGAGGAGTGGTAGTTGGCGTTGATTACATATCATCGAAAGCAGGGATGCTGGGCTTGACAAAAGGGTTAGCATATGAGCTTGGCAAATATAATATTACAGCAAATGCCATAACTCCTGGGAGAATTGTTACAGATATGCTTGGACAAGTTGCAATAGATGAGGGGTGGGTTGAAAATAATATTCCTCTAAAGCGGTTGGGTGTCGGCGATGATGTGGGAAAGTTAGTTAAGTTTTTAGTGTCAGATGATTCTGATTACATAACAGGCGCTACTATAGACGTTAATGGCGGCTGGGTTATTCACTAGTCATTTAGGGGGGATTCTTTTCTTTTTATACTGTTTTGTTGTTGTCATTTTCAGAAATAATATCGGAAAGAAATCGAACAGCGTCTTTGACCAGGGAATTGCAAATCATTTTGTGGTGCTCTCTGGCTTCGACAGCGTCCTTATTTGCATATTTGATTAAGAGTTCTTTGCATTCGGTTGTGCCATGTTTTTCTCTGAATCTTTCAGCCAAATTCCTGACCATACCGTAAGAGTCTAGTTTTGTTTTCATGTCATTAGGTATTGTATTTCCGTATTTTAGTCCGATTACCATAAAAGCGCCTGTAAGCGCGCCGCAAGTCTTCCTGAGCCTTCCCATTCCGCCTCCGAATGTGGATGATATTCTTTTTGCAGTTTCGATGTCAATCCCTGATTCTTCGGCAAATGACATAAGAACTGCTTGGGAGCAGGCATACCCTTCTAAAAAATAACATTCAGATTTACTTATTTTATTCATTTTATCAATCCTTTTTCGTAAAAACTCTTTGATTTAATATTGGCATATGCTAATATCGTTTATAGAAAACTGTTCAAAATATAAAACTAATGCGACAAAAGGAAAGCGAAAATGGCTCCAAGACCTTTCAGATGCCGAAAAATATCAACCGAAGCGAAAGTTAAATATTTTAAACCAAGAGGAATTCCGTTATGTGAACTTGAAGAAGTTGTGTTGACTCCTGACGAACTTGAGGCTCTGAAGTTAGCTGATTTTGATTTGCTATACCAGGCAGATGCTGCTGAAAAGATGGGAATTTCCCGTCAAACTTTTGGAAATATAATTAACTCGGCTCACAAAAAAATAGTTGACGCGATTTTAAATGGCAAAGCCATTTGTATCAACGGACTGAGCGAGAAACTGCTTTTCGAAAAACATGAATGCCCTAAATGCGGCTACAAATGGGAAACAAATGCAAGTGATATTCAAAAATGCCCCGAATGCGGGAATGACGATTCTATAATTAAGACCATATTGCGACAAGAGTTCGCATATAACCCTGGACAATGCAGACGACGCGTAAGGGGGAAAGAAATAACACTTTAGAAAGAGGAGGTATGCTATGCCAGGAAGAGACGGGACAGGGCCAAATGGAATGGGGTCAGTTAGAGGAGGAGGCCGAGGCCGTGCCGGAGTAGGAGGTGGCAGAATAAGAGGCCCTTTTGCTGCAGGGCCGGGAGGGTTTTGCATCTGTCCGAAGTGCACCCATAAAATTCCTCATATTGCAGGACAGCCTTGCAGTGCCAATGTATGCCCTGAATGTGGGACAAGAATGGTCAGGGGATAAACCATATATAAATTTAACAATAAATAACTGGAGATATTATATGAAAATAGCAATTTCTGCTCAAGGCAACAGTATGGATTCTCAGATAGATCCAAGGTTTGGCCGTGCAAGGTATTTCGTTATATATGAAAGCGATACGAGCACCTTTTCAATCATGGATAACATACAAAACTTAAATGCCGCGCAGGGTGCCGGAATCCAGACTGCACAAAATGTTTTAAATACCCAAGCTGATTGTATAATCACAGGGCACTGCGGGCCGAAGGCTTTTCGTGTCCTAAGCAATTCCAAAGTAAAACTATATCTTAAAGAAAACGGAACAGTTAAAGAAGCGATTGACGATTTACTTGATGAGAAGTTAAAGCTTGCATCTGGAGCCGATGTGGAAGGACATTGGATGTGAAAAATGGGAAATCCTATAACAATTGCACTAGCTTCCGGCAAAGGCGGTACAGGGAAAACAACATTCTCTGTTTCTCTTTCCCTGATAGCTTCTACGCCGGTATATCTTCTTGATTGTGATGTAGAAGAACCCAATTGCGATATATTTTTGGATTCGAAAGAAATAAAAAGAGAAGAAGTAATGGTATTCATTCCAGAAGCGGACAATACCAAATGCAATGCATGCGGGGCATGTTCAAAAATATGCCGTTTTAACGCTATCGTATCGCTTCCTTCAGGGCCAATGATATTCCCCGAACTCTGCCATAGCTGCGGAGGATGCCTAAGAATATGTCCGACAGGGGCGCTGTCAGAAAAAAAAGTTTCAATAGGAACAATAAGCTCGTCACTATGCGGAAGCATACATTTATTTCAGGGGAAAATGAATGTCGGGCATGCCATGTCTCCACCATTAATAAGAGCTGTTAAAAAACATATTTCTCCGTCTGGAATTACAATTATTGATTGCCCTCCGGGGACTTCTTGCCCTATGATAGCAGCGGTAAAAGACGCAGATTTTGTCTTATTGGTAACGGAACCTACTCCATTCGGACTTAACGACCTGAAACTGGCAGTAGAAACAGTAAGGCAATTAAATATTCCGTTTGCTGTTATATTGAACCGTTCTGACTCCGGAGATGACAGAGTAGATGCTTACTGCCAAAATGAATTAATCCCTGTTTTATTAAGGATTCCAGAATCAAGAGATATTGCCGAGGCTTATTCCAGAGGAAAGACTCTTGTAAGTACCGTGCCTATTGTGCAAAGCATGCTGGTAAGAATGTTAGATTACATAAAAACAAATGTTAAAACAGGGAAGGGGAGAAATGAATAAGATGGCAGTGAACCATGTGTTTGGCCCTGTTCCTTCCCGCAGACTAGGATACTCTTTGGGTGTAGATCTGGTTCCCTATAAGACATGTTCTTTTAATTGCATTTACTGTCAACTTGGAAACACTACCAATAAAACTACAGAAGTAAGAGAATATTTTCCCCTTGAAGAAATAATCTCAGATATTAAGAAAAAACTCAAAGAAAATTGCATAGTTGATTATATAACTTTGTCAGGTTCCGGCGAACCAACATTGTACAGCCGTATCGGAGAAATCATAGAAAAAATCAAGGAAGTCACAGATAAACCTGTAGCAGTATTAACAAATGGGTCTATGCTCTGGAAGCCTGAAGTCAGAAAGGCTCTAATGGATGCCGATATAGTGGTTCCTTCCCTTGATGCAGGGAATCAAGAAATGTTTGAGTACATAAATCGTCCTTGCAAAGAATTATCCTTTGAACAAGTTGTATCTGGAATTGAGCTTTTTATTAAAGAATTCAAAGGTGAAACGTGGCTTGAAGTTTTCTTGTTGAAAGGTTCTTCAATCCAAGAAGAACATATAAAGCAACTGGCGGAGATAATAAAACGCCTCAATCCTCGTAAAACACAGTTAAACACAGTTGCCAGGCCTCCATGCGAAAGTTATGCAGCAGGGATTTCCCGTAAAGAGCTGAAAGAATTATGTAAATATTTTCCAGGCGAAGTTGAAGCGGTGGCAGATTTCAAGAAAGGGCATGAAGAAAAAATTTTTGCGATCGACCCCAGTATAGTAATAAATCTCCTTATGAGACGGCCCTGCACAAGCAAGGATATCTCAGATAGCCTTTCAATAAACTATAATGAAACCCTCAAAATGGTTGAACACCTTTGCTCAGAAGGGATTCTAGTTTCTCAGGAAAGAGAAGGCAAAATTTTTTACAAAATAAATAAGGGTGATGAAAAATGAAAGAGTTAGTGGTAATAAGCGGAAAAGGCGGAACAGGAAAGACCAGTATTACCGCAGCATTTGCTGCACTCGCGAAAAATGCCGTTTTGGCCGACTGTGATGTAGATGCCGCAGACCTTCACCTGATTTTGTCTCCTGATATAAAACAGACAAAAAACTTTTTCAGCGGATATGAAGCGACAGTAAAGCAGAATGAATGCGCCGGATGTGGGGAATGTATGAGAATATGCCGGTTCGAAGCGGTAATGAAAAGTAACAAAGGAACATATTGCATCGACCATTTAAACTGTGAAGGTTGTGGAGTGTGTTCTTGCTTCTGCCCTGTAAACGCAATAGAGTTGAAAGACCGTCTTTGCGGAGAATGGTATGTGTCAGATACCCGTTTTGGCCCTATGGTTCACGCTAAACTTGGCATCGCTGCTGAAAATTCCGGCAAACTTGTAAGCGTTGTGCGTAACGAAGCAAAAAAGATAGCTGAAAATATAAAGGCAAACATGTTGTTGATTGACGGCCCGCCAGGTATTGGCTGTCCTGTCATTGCATCTATCACAGGTGCTGGCGCTGTAATGGCTGTAACAGAACCTACTTTATCAGGGCAACACGACCTTAAGAGGGTTGCCGAACTTGCTTCCCATTTCAGGATACCTCTTTATGTCTGCGTAAATAAGCATGACATAAATCCTGAAATGAGTGAAATTATTGAACGTGATTCAGAGGGTGTCGGCGCCACTGTGCTTGGGCGTATCTCGTACGATAATGAAATAACACGGGCTCAAATTGCAGGCAAAAGCATTATTGAATGGGGTAAGGGAAAAGCAGTAAAAGAAATAACAAATATATGGGAAAAACTATGGACGAAAATTTAATTTCAAACAGCAGGAAACTACCAATTAATTTCGGACCTCTCAGAGGCGCCAATGGTAACGCCAGGATTACGGGCCCATGCGGTGACACTATGGAATTCTGGGTTTTTATCGAGGATGGAAAAGTATGTGCAGCATCGTACACTACTGATGGCTGTGCTCATTCTATTCAGTGCGGCAGTATCGGGGCTCTTATCGGAGAAGGCGCAAGTATTGACACAATAGATAAGCTTGATCGCGAGGATATTCTTTGTATAGCAGGGAATATCCCGGAGGAATCAAAACATTGTGCGTTGCTTTCCATTAACACTTTGAAAGCAGCAGTCAGAGACTATCAATCCCGCAATAAGAAAGCAGATGTTTGCGATAGTTCGGATAAAGATTGCAGCAAGTGCGATAAGGAAGAATGCGAACTTAGAAAATCTGAGCAGGGTTTTTATGAAAGTGATAAAAATACGCTTCTGGATAGAAGGCTAGGAAAAATAAAAAATAAGATACTCGTTATTTCGGGCAAGGGAGGCGTAGGCAAAAGTACTGTAGCTGTGAATATAGCTTCGGTTCTGGCATCAGAAGGCAAAAAAGTAGGTATTCTCGATGTGGATATTCATGGGCCCAGCATTCCTCTTATGTTAGGAGTACACGGTGCAACGCTTTACGGTGAGGGTGAAGATATTCTTCCGATAACAATCGGTTCTTTGAAAATAATGTCTGTGGGATTTCTCCTGAAGTCTCATAATGATCCTGTTATCTGGAGAGGCCCTATGAAGATGAATATGATAACGCAGTTTTTACAAGATGTAAAATGGGGCGACCTGGACTATCTGATTATCGACTGTCCGCCTGGGACAGGAGATGAGCCTTTGAGCGTCTGCCAGTTAATCAAAAACCCAACTGGAGCTGTTGTAGTTACTACTCCTCAGAATGTAGCGATAAATGATGTAAGAAAATCAATAAGTTTCTGCAATAGCCTCGATCTTCCGGTATTAGGGGTCATTGAAAACATGAGCGGTTTCAAATGCCCCAAATGTGGAGAAATTTCTAATATATTCAGCGAAGGCGGAGCAGAGAAAATGGCATCTGAACTTAAGGTCCCATTTTTAGGAAAGATCCCAATTGAAGCTGAAATTGTAGTCTCAGGCGATTCAGGTAGACCTTTTGTGGATACGGTTGGCACTGAATTAAAAAATGTCTTTAAGAGCATAGTTGAAAAATTTATATAAGCTTTTTTTTAAAACTAAACAAAAACCATTAAAGGAGAATTGAATGAAAATTGCTATTCCGACAACAGAGGGAAAACTTTGTATGCACTTTGGACATTGCGAAGTTTTTGCTATTTTTGAAATTGAAGATGCAGCTAAAACAATTAAATCGAAGAAAATGCAGACCCCTCCGCCCCATGAACCTGGAGTCTTGCCCAAATGGCTTGGAGACCTTGGAGTTAATGTGATTATCTCAGGCGGGATGGGGATGAGAGCTCAGCAACTTTTTGCTGCAAACAATGTAAAAGTGGTCACAGGAGCTTCGTCCGAAGATCCTGACTCTATAGTAAAGTCCTATCTTGATGGAAGTCTTGTGACTGGTGCTAATGTCTGCGACCATTAGAGAATAGAGTACATGAAAACTTATTATGAATGTATTCCATGCTTTATTAATCAGACATTAAGGGTCTTAAAAGGCAAAGATAAAGCTCATCATGAAAAGGTGTTGAAAGATGTTCTTCACCTTTTGGGAGATACAGATTTTGCCGATTCTCCGCCTGAGATATCAAGAAGCGTTCTTGATATCTTTGAGAGATATTATGGAGAATTTGATTCCTATGCAGATATAAAGAAAAATTCAAATTTGTACATAATGGGATTGTACGATGACCTTTTCAAAATGGTTTCAAATTCATCAGACCCTTTTGACACGGCTATGCGGCTTGCCATGGCTGGAAATGTGATAGATTTTGGAGCAAACCATACTTTCACGAATAAAACGATCCATGACGATATAGAGAAAGTCCTTTCCGCAAAAGATATAACCTCGGAACTTTTAAAGTATGAAGTTCAAAAAGCAGAAAAGATTCTTTATATCGGCGATAATGCGGGAGAAATAGTGTTTGATAAACTTTTCCTAAGTCAATTTCCCAAAGATAAGGTTACTTTTTCTGTCAGAGGCAAACCCATATTAAATGATGTATTAATGGAAGATGCGCAGATGGTCGGACTGGCAGATATGATGAAAGTTGTAAGTAATGGTTCGGGATTGCCAGGGACACTCTTGAGCAGTTGTTCCTCTGAATTCAGAGATATATTTGACGAGGCGGATCTAATAATTTCAAAAGGGCAGGGAAATTATGAAACTCTAAGCGAAGTAGATAAAAATATTTTCTTCCTCCTCAAAATCAAATGTCCGGTTATAGCCAGAGACTTGGGCTGTGAGCTTAATAGTTTTTTGGTTAGGCAGAGAGAGCACACGGATCATGACGATGGCATACGACAGTAATGAAATAAGCAGAAAATTTGGGCATTGCAACTGTCTATTATGTGGAGACAGCAATCCTATTGGACTTGGACTGAAATTTGTTTGCCTGAATGATGGGAGAGTACATACATCACTCAGAGCATCTAGAATACTCCAAGGGTATAATGGGATCATACATGGAGGCGTGATGTGCGCACTGCTTGATGCGGCAATGGTGCATTGCCTTTTTTACCACAAAGTAAAAGCTGTTACGGCAGATATGAATGTAAGGTTTCACAAGCCCATACCTATAAATTTGATACTGGATTTATATGGAGAAATGGTATCTGGCAAGAGAACTCTTTTCTATATGAAATCTGGAATCTTTTGCAATGATGAATTGATGGTGGAGTCAAATGCCAGATTTATGAAAATAAAATAATAATAAATTAATATAAAGGATTCAAAATGAAAGTACTAGGAATTTGTTGCAGTCCGAGAAAACATCAGAGTTCTTACATCGCGTTGAAAGCATCTCTTGAGGCATGCGCTGAGTACTCAAAAGATATAAAAACGGAAATAGTTGATCTGTCAGAGAAAACTATTATGCCATGCAAGGCCTGTGGAGCATGTACTAAAGAATTAAAATGCAGTATCAATGATGATTTTAATAGCTTTATACCTGTTTTGGATGATTCTGAAGTCGTTGGGATGATTATTGCCACGCCAGTTTATTTTGGATCTATGGCCGCACAGTGCAAAGCATTTCTCGAACGCTGCGTAATGTTTCGCAGAAACAACTGGAAATTCAAAGGTAAAGTCGGTGCTGCCATTGCCGTGGGCGGAGTTAGAAATGGAGGACAGGAACTAACCATCCAATGTGTTCAGTCTGCACTATTCTGCCAGGATATGGTCTGTGTCTGCGACGGGAAACCCACGGCTCATTTTGGAGCTACCCTTTTCAATGATGCAAAAGCTGGAATCAATGCTGATACATTTGGAATGGAAACAGCAAAAAACACAGGCAGGAGAGTAGCCGAACTGGCTGTTAAATTATTCTCTTAACCATTGATTCTATATATGCACAGAACCAAGAGGATTGACACATGTCTATACCGGAAACGGAAGTCATAAACGGATAATGCCAGATGGGCTGTCGCCATGTAAGGAAAATAGTATTCATGACTGATTTTAGGCGTAAACATTCAGGCAGAATATTTTCAGTAAATATCTCAGAGCAAAAAGGGGCTGTTAAAAAGCCTGTGAACGAAATAATCGTAGGTAAAAAAGGAGTCATCGGAGATATTCATTATGGTTATTCGGAGCGTCATGTCAGCCTTATTAGCAGAGAAAGGATTGATGAGTTTTCAAGTGAAATAGGGACTGCAATAATGCCAGGAGAGTTTGCGGAAAATATTACTAAGGAAGGACTTGATTTAACAACTGTGAAACTGGCAGACCATTTTAAAGCAGGCAATGTGGAACTGGAAGTTATTCAGATAGGGAAACCTGAAGCTTATCATGGAGATGGGAACGGCGTTTTCCGTATAATAGGAAAGTCTGTAATGCTTCATGAGGGTCTATTTTGCAGAGTGATGACTACAGGTAAAATTGCACTTGGAGATATAATAGAATTCATTCCCAATCAGGATATTAATTAGATAAATGCACACTGGAATAAATAAAATTGAATTACAGGACTTTAAGAGCTGGTTTTCTACTTATGTTTTCTCCTTTAAAAACGGGGACGCAGACCTTTTGGAAAATATTAATCTTAAGGAATTGCATACACATAAGGTCTGTGATGCTATTAAAGATATTGGAATATCTCTCGGATTAAATGAAGAAGCACTAAGATTTGCCGAAGTTATAGCTCTTTTTCACGATATTGGACGTTTTGAGCAGTATAGAATTTACAATACATTTATGGACAGTAAATCTGTCAACCATGCCTCTCTCGGCGTTGAAATACTGCTTAAAAACAAAGTCCTTGAAAACTTAAGCAGCGATAAGGCAGAGTTGATACTTAAGGCTATCAGATACCATAACAGCCCATATCTTCCCGAAAACGAGACGGAAGAATGTATTTTCCTTTCCAAACTTCTCAGGGATGCAGATAAATTCGATATATATAGAGTTGTTACTGAACATTATATTGAGAAGAGAAGCGGTAAAAGTAATAAAGCAATTGAACTTAACCTCCCTGATTCTTTTGATATTTCCGAAGATGTTTATCGGGATATTTTAAACAGAAAAAGTGTTAATTTTAAAGATGTTAAGAATCTAAATGATTTTAAGCTGTTACAGCTTGCATGGGTATTTGACATAAATTTTCCAAGGACTTACATGCATATAAAAAACATGAAATATCTGAATATAATACATGATTCGATGCCTGACACTACAGCAATTAAAGAAGTATTTTTATTGATATTAGATTATCTTGATAACCAGATTAGACTATCTGTAACATAGAGATAAAAACTTTGTGAATGCCGTCAGATTTTTTAGGATATGACAGAAAATGATGTTATCAATCAAGTGCCAATGAAAATATGAGGGAACTATGACTAATGAATTTGATTCCAGAGCAAAAACCTGGGATATGGATATCGTCAAAATAATCAGAGCTCAGAAAGTTGGTGATGCCATACTTAAAGAGTTGGGAAACCTGTTTCTATGCCATGCTTTTGAATATGGTTGCGGCACAGGGCTTGTGAGTTTATATCTTCGTTCGTATTTTTCCAGAATAGTTTGCGCTGATAGTTCCATAGGAATGCTTGATGTATTAAAGGAAAAAATAGAAAAAGGAGCCATATCCAACATTTTTCCTGTGAAGTTGGACTTGATGGAATCGCCTGTTTTGGATGAGAAGTTTGATGTTATTTATACCCTTTTGACTCTTCATCATGTCACTGATACAGATAGAATGTTGAAGTCTCTTTATTCAATGACAAACCCGGGAGGCTTACTCTTTATTGCCGATCTCGATAAGGAAGATGGCTCTTTTCATGGGGAGGATTTTGACGGGCACAACGGTTTCGACAGACAAGAATTAGGAACAAAAGCTCTTAATAGCGGATTTAAAAATATCAGGTTTAAAACCATAACTGAAATTGTAAAAGAGATTTCCGGCGGAGAAAAGAAATCATTTCCTCTTTTCCTTATGACGGCTGAAAAATGACAGGGCAATATGATTATTTGGAAAGTAAAAATGGTGGAGCATACCGGGGTCGAACCGGTGACCTTTTGACTGCCAGTCAAACGCTCTAGCCAACTGAGCTAATGCCCCTTGTGAAAATTGAAAGAAAGAAAATTTAATTATAAAACAATAAATTGCAAGAAGCCGGAGCTATTGAGTTTTAAAAACTTCATATAATGGCGTTTCCACTCCAGTTTCTTCATCAAGCAAAACTGTGTTTTTATAGGCTAATTCCACCAACTCATCCACATTCATACGGGATTCGCCTATTAAAATCATTTTTCTCGGCGCCGAAGTTGAAGGACTTGCCGGCGAAAAAACAGTGCAGCTATCAGGGACTTGCACAGCCGAAAGGTCGTGTGTGCCGATCTTTCGGGCTATTTCCATTGTGTCTGGCTTGTCCATGGCAACCAGAGGCCTAAGCACAAGCATTTCGGTAGCTGAGTCAATATTAGCAAGATTAGCTATTGTTTGGCTTGCAACCTGTCCTACGGATTCTCCCGTAATTAAGGCTTTACTACCGTTAGCTATGGCTATGCGTTCTGCAAGTTTAAACATTATTCTCCGGTAATGAATAGTTCTGAAACTTTCATAAACTTTAGCGCATATTTCCTTTTGCACCTCAAGGAAATTACACATAAAAAGCCGTCTCCTGCCCTGAAATTTATTAAGCTGTACAACAATCCTTCTGATCTTCTCTACTGTTTCAGGTGGTGTAAATGGGAAGCTGTGAAAGGAGATAAAATCAACGAAAACTCCTCTTCTCATCATCATATATGAAGCCACAGGGGAATCAAAACCGCCAGACAGAAGAGACAATACAGGCGGATTGCTGCCGGAAGGCAGTCCTCTTTGTCCGGATTCTATACAGTAGTATATGAAAGCTTTTTCCTTATGTACTTCGGTATATAGAGATACATCGGCATTAATAAGGTCAACTTTAAGATAGGGATGAGCTGTTATTACAGCATCTGCTAATGCTATTTCTAATCCTTTCTTGGATGTGAAAGAACTTTTGTCGGCTCTTTTAGAACGGACACGGAAAGTTATAGGAGAAGCTTGAGTTTTTTTTGCTCCGGCTGCTTTAATGACTAAATCTACAGATGGCAACGCCTGTTCAAGAATGGATGGCAAGCTTGGTTCTGTCTTAACAGCAAAGGAAAAGGAGTCCAAACCAAATACATATTGGAGGGAATCCCTTATTAACAAGTTATCTTCTTTGCTAAAATCAGCCCACTCGTGAAAGTGGATCAGCACTCTGCCTCGTATTTTTGAGACTTTAAGGTTTGAGCGACTGAGGAGTTTATTTATCCTACCAATAAGGTATTGTTCAAACTTCCACCTGTTTTTACCTTTTAGTGCAATTTCATTATACCTGCAAATAACTGTATTGTATCGAATTGATGAGTCTGGCATGTTCTTTGAGTCTCATTTATAGCTAATTATTTTTATAATTCGAAACAATATTCTTTCAGGTTCAACTAATCAATCTCTTAAAAAAATGAAAAAATATTAAATATTGTTGTTTTAAGATTGTTGACATTTATTAGCGTCCTAATAGAATGAACAAGAGAACGGACATATATAACTTTCGCAATTATTATTTTATAAACAAAATTTTATACAAAGGAGCATATTGTGAAACTATTAAAGTACTCAGCGTACACGGTTGGGACAATATTATTAGCTGTTGCCGCAGGTTGCGTATCATACAAACCGCCACCGGACATTATTCACGCAGATAACTACACTGCAGAAAGCGCTCAATTACAGAGGACTCTCCCTCCTGATTACAAGGTGCTTACAGTAGAAGATGCTGTCAATATTTCACTTGCAAACAATCCTTCATACAAGCAGAAAAGACTTGCCATGATTCAGGCTTATGCAGTTTATTATGGTAATATACTGAATAACTTCACTCCTGGAATGCAATACACTTGGGGAGCAACACAAAATCAACTTGCTAATGCACCGGATACTAATGTCTTTAATCAAAACTTGGCCGCTCAATGGACAGTATTCAATGGAATGCAAAATATAATGGGAACGCTAGCAAATTTAGCTAGTGCACAGAGCGCAGAAGAATTGGAAAGAGATTATAGGCGTACCTTGGTCTTTAGCGTAAAGAGTGCTTACTATCAGGTTCTGCTGCAGAAAGCTCTTGTTCAGATTGATATGGCTAATGAAACTTTCCAGGAACAAATGGTCAATGATACCCAGCTAAAGTATGATGCCGGCGCATCTTCTCTTGCTGACCTGCTACAGTGGAAAACACAGAGGAACAATGCTCAGGTAACAGTTATCCAAGACACCTCGACTTATTACACCAACAGATACATATTGGCCACTCTAATGGGATTGACAACTGCTGACATTCCAGCAAATACAAATTTCCCATCTCTTGATATACTTGACGACAAAGGCTATGCACTGCCTGTTGAATTCTATCTGGATATGGCTATCACTGAGCGCCCTGACCTTCAGTCGAGCAAAGATCTTTTGAAAGCTGCTAAATATAATCTTTACAGCGCTTGGGGTACTTTTGCTCCTACAGCCCAGTTGACTTGGAACATGGGCGCAGGGCAAACTCAAGGCAGAGACCAATTTACTCCTTTCACAACCAAATATGATAATAGAACTTACAACTACGGCGCGAATGTCACATGGACACTTTGGGATGGCGGTGGTTATGGAGACAGTACGACAGGTAACAGGATCACAACTGTAAGATACCAACAGGCAGCTTATGATGCAGCACAAGAATCTTTAGTGGCTAACTGGATCACGGTAGCCAGCGATGTAAGAACTGCTTATACAACTTTGTCCTCAAATATCGCGACAAGGAAGATTCAAGGCGCTACGCTTAGCATGCAGAAACAATCCAGAGACTTGGTTGTTGACCAATACAATGCAGGCAGCGTTGATATTACTCGTCTTAATACTGCCCAGAACGACCTGGTAGCAGTTGAACTTGGTTATGTCCGCTCTGTAATAAACGTAGCAGTAGCAAGGGCACAGCTTGATGAAGCTTGCGGTATAAGAGAATAGTTCCGCTTTTCAGAAAATTAAAAGGTTCGGGTTTCCGAACCTTTTTTTTTACCTTTATACCAGATTTAATATTATCGAATACAAGTGAGGCCGTATGAGGTGTTTTTACTGCTCTACTCTTTCAACAGGAAGAATTGAACTCTCAGGGCAGGAAGAGAGGCATATTTTTTCTGTTAACAGGCTTAAGCTCGGAGAAAAACTTCTCTTTATAGATGGTAAAGGATTGGTTGCCCAAGCAGAACTTCTTAAGGAGAAAAATTTTAAAATCCTGGAGATGGCAAAACAATCAGAACCGAAAATTAAGCTTCACCTTTTTTTTGCCCCTCCGAGAAAACAACAATTGGATCAGATAATAGAGCAAAGTCCAGAAGTCAGCATATGGAGCATCAACCCAATAATAACACAAAGATCTGTGTCTCTTCCCTATAAAAAAGCTGACGATTCAAGATGGATCACAAAGATGATAGAATCTTGCAAACAATCCCAGAATCCTTATGTTCCAAAAATCAATCAGGTTCATTTATTGAACGAGGCAATAAAAGAAGTACACGAACTTAACTTCATTTCTTTTTTTGGTTCTACAGAGCCAAATTGCAATAAACTTGATAAAGAAATAGAGAGTTCCAATGTCGCATTATTTATCGGCCCAGAAGGTGGATTTTCTCCATGTGAAATAGAATTTATGAAAAATAACAATTTCATTCCTTTAAATTTAGGCTCTGCAGTTATGCGGGTTGAGACGGCTGCAATAGTAGGCTCAGCCTACTTATTAAATGCACTCAGTTTAAAATAAACAAATTCATTATTGCCTATTTTTCTTAGTAATGATATACTAAGAGTAGAGTTAGAACTGCAAATTAAGTAGAACCAAAGTTATGCATAACTTTTTTTCTTGGCCATTAGTTTTATTTCATCAATTTTCCTATCTGATAATTCCTGTAATTGAAATTTTGATTTTGATATATTGCTTCTATATGATACTAAACTATCTACGAGGCACCAGAACAGCATCAATACTGGGAACTGCGGTATTCATACTTATTCTTATTACGATAGTTGCCGATTTGATTGATTTTGAGGTCATAGGATGGATACTAAATAGTGCTTGGACATTTCTTCCGATAGCAATAATTGTTATATTTCAACCGGAAATCAGGCGTGCTTTTACTCAGCTCTCAAGCCCCTTCGGGAGCGATATTAAACGTGAGGAAGCCATAAGTGAAATCTCCACAGCGATTGCAAATCTGGCAAAGAAAAAATTCGGGGCTCTTATAGCAATAGAGCAGAATTTCAGTTTAAAAGGCCTATGCGATAACTATATCAGGATTGATGCTACCCTTACACACAAACTATTAGAATCTATATTTGTTCCGAATACTCCGCTTCACGACGGCGCTGTAGTTGTCAGAAAAGGTAAAATCAGGGCTGCCGGCTGCATATTCCCTCTATCTTCAAACAGCGAGCTAACATCTGGCATGGGTACAAGGCACAGGGCAGCTTTAGGTATAACAGAAGAAACCGATGCATTGGTCGTGGTGGTATCGGAAGAAACCGGAATTATATCAATAGCCTATAAAGGTAATATCAAAAGAGGGATTTCTCCTGAGAAAGCTAAAAGATATCTGGATTGGTTAGTCGATGAAAAAAAACCTTTCACATTTAAAGATGTGCTTGATGATAGCAGTAATGACGATAATAACGGCGATAATGGAGGCGCTACTGCTTAATAACAATTATGATTGAATTTCTGAAAAAACTTAATTCTCATGTTCCAAATTTCATCAGTAGGAATTTCGGGCGTAAAATGATTGCAATTTTTTTTGCTATACTTGTTTTTGCCAAAGTTTCAAATGAGCTTTCCGAGGAAAAAGTCCTTCAGGATGTCCCCATAAATATAGTCAAAAAAGGAAACATAGAAGTTCTTGCATACAAACCTGAAGCTTTGGAAATAACAGTAAAGGGATCTAAAAACAGGCTAAGATTTTTGTCTAACTCAGATATAAGGGTCGAAATACCAGTTGACGAAATAGATATGAGCAGCACCGGATCAGAGTCCAATGCCACAAGAACAGTCAGCTATACTGTTACTGCTAATGATGTTAAGACTCCAAATGGAGTAAGTGTTGTGGAAATTTTCCCATCTGAAATTTCAATCAGGCTCGACATATTGAAATCTAAGGAGGTGCCTGTAGAGGTTGCTTTTCAAGGCGGATTGCCAGATGATTATTCAATGGGAGAGATTGGTGTCGTACCCAAATTTGTTTCTGTGTCAGGCCCTAGCTCTATTATCGAGCAAATCGATTATTTGGCCACAAAACCTATTATACTTGACAAAGGAATTGTGGACAGTTTTTCCGTTGAAAGAACATTTCAGATAGGTGATAAAAAAATATTGATAAGTCCAAAATCCGTACAAGTGTCCGTAGATGTCTATAAATCAATGGATACTAAATTATTTCAAAACATCATCGTCAATATGCTTATTGGGCACAGCCCGGCAAATGATTATAAAATACATCTTCTTACAGATAAGGTTAATATAACTCTTGGCGGACTTAACAGCCGTTTATCTGCCCTTAAGATAGATCAGATTAAGGCATTTGTTGATTTGTCAAAGATAACCAAACCAGGGATATACGAACTCAATGTAGATTGTTGGATAATGGATACTGGAGTAAGTTTAAAATTTATAGATCCACCGATTATAAAGGCAGAAGTAATAGACCCAAGCAACAATTAAAGGAGTTGTTTCATGAAAAAACTGCTAGTCCCGATAGATTTTTCGTATGGTGCAGACTTAGTAATAGAAAATACAAGAATGATAGCAAAGGCGTTCGATGCTGAAATAAGAATCATTTATATTATCCCGCCTCTTCCTCATGAAATAAGGAATAAGCTTGAAATTAACAGTGTTTCAACCATGGGAGATATGGTTGGCAAGCTTGTAAGTTCAAATACATATGATTCCATACGTAATGAAATGGCCGCAAGCCTGAAATCAATCCACAAGAAAATACTTGAAATAAAAAAGAAGTTGATGTCCGAAGGATTATCCGTTGAAGCTTACATATTCGAGGGACGAATGGAGGAATCCATTTTGGAAGAAGCCGCTGAATATAAACCAGACATGATAATAATGAGCTCACAGGGGCATGGCTACCGTTTCAAATCTATGGTTGGAGGAATCTATTCGTCGATAATTAAAAATGTAACTTGTTCTGTATTGGTCGTTCCTCCAAACAAACAAACCCATAAAAAACAAAAATAAGTCTGAGCTATGGTTGCTGAAAATATAAAAATATTAGTGGTTGACGATGAAGCCGATATTGTACATTTGCTTAAGTACAATTTGGATAAAGAGTGTTTTACAGTTTTTACGGCAAAAAACGGGGAAGAGGGACTGAGCAAAATAAAGGAGATATTACCAGATATTATTATACTGGATGTGATAATGCCTAAACTTCATGGCACAGAAGTATGTAAAATTATTAAAAGCGATGAGAGGTATAAAGATATTCCAGTAATAATGCTGACAGCTAAAAGCACTGAAAAAAATATTGTTGACGGGCTCAACATCGGTGCCGATGATTATATCACTAAACCATTTAGTATAAAAGTACTTATAGCAAGAGTTAAAGCTTTGTTAAGGAGAAAAGAACACGATAAAAATGAAATCCTTAAAATTGGCGATCTTGAACTTAATTTGACTACACGAGAAGCTTGTTTGGAAGAGAAGCTTATTGAGCTTACATTCTCACGATTTCAAATTCTGGCTCTATTCATGAGCAATCCTAATGTAGTTTTTTCCAGAAAAGATATCATCCTCAAAATCAGAGGTGAAAATTATCCAGTGACAGAAAGGGCTATAGATGTACATATTGTTGAACTCAGAAAGAAACTTAAAAGATATGGACAGAACATAAAATCCATACGCGGTGTAGGCTATAAATTTGAAACCGAAGGAATAGCATAGATATCTAAATGGAGAACTATCAAAATATTATCTCTATCCCAGAAAAACTTCAACTCGAAGCACTTCTACCCAATACTAAAAACGGGGTGATAGTCATAGACCGTGAATTTAATGTCGTGAACATTAATCACTCTGCCTTAAAACTATTAGACCTAGAATTTCAAACTTTACCGGTAGGACTGAAATTATACACTATTTTAGAACACAATGAAGCTAACTCAATCTTTGACAATTTTACTTCAAATGGATTGGATGAAGATTCCATAAACTTTAGCCCCAATCATAAGCAGTATTCACTCCGAATTTTTAAAAAAGCCATTAAATCAGGAAATGATCATTTAGGTTTTCTCATCACAATTAAGAAAGAGACTTTGGGCAAGAAATTTAAAGAGATGACTGAAGGATTTGTGGCAAGCGTATCCCATGAACTTAAAACACCTCTTACCCTCATCATGGGAGCTGTAGAGACACTTCAGGACGGAGCGCTTAATAATATTCATGAGGCCAGGCACTTCGTAAACATTATCAAGACACACGCAGAAAGGCTTCATATGCTTATCAGCGATATCCTTAGTCTGTCAAGTTTGGATCAGGATGTTGTAAATGCCAATGTGGAATTTTCCGAGATTGATTTATCAGAACTCCTTTTTAATTCCACAAAGATCTTTGAATATATCGCAAAAGATAAAAAGTTAACATTGGAATTTTATTGTCAGGGCGGACTCAAGTTAAGAGGAAATAAAGTACTGGTTGAACAGGCATTAATAAATCTAGTAGACAACGCATGCAAATACACTAATGAAGGAGGCAGCATATTAGTCAAAGGTGAGAAATCATCTGGTAATATTCACATAAGCATTGCTGATACCGGCATAGGCATAGATGAGAAAGACAGAATCAAAGTTTTCGAAAGATTCTACAGAGTGGATAAAGAGAAAAGTAGAAATCTCGGAGGAACTGGACTCGGGCTTTCAATAGTTAAACAAATCGTAAAAATACACAATGGAAGTATATCATTGCAGAGTACTTTGGGGCAAGGAAGTACGTTTATGCTAATCTTTCCTTGCTTTTGAGTCTTTCTGTGTGAAAGTTTTCAGAATTTTGGCTGCAAGTTTTTCTCCTACAATTTTCGTTTTTCTATGAATTTCTTCCGGTGAGGAACGTTTTATTTCGGCTATTGAAGAAAAAGCCTTAAGCAAAGCAGTTTTTCGCTTAACTCCAATATCTGCTATATCATCCAATATGGATTGGCCGATTTTTTTAAGCCGTATTTCGCGATTAAATGAAACAGCAAATCTGTGTGCTTCATCTCTGATTGCTCTGAGCACATTGAGTGCCTGATTAGCTTTGTCTAATATTATAGGACTGGTTTTCCCAGGAATGAATATTTCTTCGTTCTTCTTAGCTAACCCTATAACAGGAAATGGTTTAATGTTTAATTCGACAAGTGCCTGTAAGGCTGATGAAAGCTGTCCCTTGCCACCATCTACCAACAATAAATCAGGGGGTTCTTTGCCTTCTTCAATTATTCGCTTATATCTGCGCTTTATTACCTCATTCATCATAGCAAAATCATTGATACCATCAACTGTTTTAATTTTAAATCTACGGTAGTTTTTTCTGTCGGGCAAACCATTTTTAAAGCAAACCATACTGGCAACAGCGAAATTGTCTGACATATTTGATATATCAAATGCTTCGATTCTTTTGGGTTTGGTTTTTACTCCAAGAATTTTCTGCATTTCTTCAAGAGCTTTATCTGTAACGGAAGAATTTATACTTGAATGGGTAAAGGTTCTAATCTTTGTTTTCAGCAGTGAATTAATGTTATCCAGAATATCTCTTTCTTGTGCGGCTTTCTCAAAGTTAAGGCTCGTGGAATATTTTGCCATATTTTCTTTAAGGAACTTCGAAATTTCTCCAGTTTTGCCATCAAGGACAGCCATGAGTTCAACAATTTTAGCATCATATTCTGTTTTGGTAATTTTTCCTATGCATGGTTCAGAACATTTTTTAACTCTGGAATCCATGCAATATTTTCTCTCCTGTTCTCCCGGGTTGTCGAAAGGACAAAGTTTGAGTTTAAAATAGTTTGATAAAAATGCGGCTGTTGATTTAACTGCACTTCCGTTTGGAAATGGTCCGTAATACTTGGCTCCATCATCCTTCTTAAGTCTGGACAGAACTATTCTTGGGTAAAATTCGCCCAAAGAAATCTTGATCATCAAAAAACGTTTATCGTCTCTGAGAAGAATATTGTAATATGGGGCGTAATCTTTGATAAGTTTTGATTCGAAAAGCAAAGCCTCTTCTTCATTTGCAACGACGATAAAATCCAAATGGGCAATGGAATTAATCAAAGACCGAAGTTTAGGATTTGTACAGCTGTTTTTCGACGGATGAAAGTATTGAGAAACTCTTTTCCTCAAATTCAAAGCTTTTCCGACATAAATTACTTTGCCGAACTTATCTCTGAATATATACACTCCAGGTTTTGACGGTAAATTTCCTGCAGAAAAATCAGTTTTATCCATGATTGCAAGGTTTAGAAATTAGGCAGCTTTAATTTTAGGTTTGGTTATATAAACAAAAAATAAAGCAAACGGCAGACTTATCGGAGAAAATACAATAGAAAACGGTAACCATATAGTAATATCCAACTTGCCGGAAAGCCATAGCGCAAGAGTCGTTATAACTGCGCTTAAGTATGAAACTGCGATATAGTACAAAACAAATTCATAACTGAAATTTGCATACACAATATAGGCATCCAGCAATGCAAAAAGCACGACAAATAGAATTGCAAAGTACATGGCCACTCTACCTACAGTAACGCTTACGAATGCGAGAAAGAGAAAAAGAAATGGCACATAATAGACAAAGTGCAAAGCTAATATGAGCCAAATCAAATACATTTAAGTTTATGCTTTAGCTGGATCTTGTTCAGGGTGTGGCTGATCAACTATTGCAAAAGAAATTTCGCCGCACGAAACTAACTCATTTTCAACAAAAATTTCGCCTTTACCTTTACCAAATTTCCTGGAAGGAGGAAGATTAAGCTCTATTCTAAGTTGATCTCCTGGATGAATAGGTTTGTAAAATTCAGCCTTGGAAATTGTCATAAAATAAGCAAGCTTTCCTTTATTCTCAGGAGATGCAAGAGTATGAGCACATCCTGCCTGGGCAATAATCTCGCATTGAATTGCGCCCGATAAAACAGAATAGCCTGAGGAGTATGAGTGCATTAACCACTCATTATAGGTAATATTCTTTATTGCTGTAATGAATTGGCCATCCGCTTTTGCTATGTAGTCGATAAAAAGAAACGGATAGCGGTGCGGAATATAGGATTTTATAGTATCTAAATCCATTGCAGGGGTATCAGTTCTGTCATACTGAGTGAAAAGTTCTGGTTTTTTGACATCATAAACACAAGGCCTTACTCCTAATGTAAGTTCAACCTGACAACAGATACCAGAATTGTTTTTGTTTAAGGCTTTAATTACAGCTTCTGTTTCAGTCAAACTAACTATATCGACCTCAATAAGCAATCTATCCCCGGGAAACGTTGGCTTTCTGAATTTTGCATCCTTTATGGATTTTACATAAATATCGAGATTTTTTGACGGATTAAGTTTCTCAGACACAGCCAGTGCCGCAAGCTGGTAAGTTGCTTCTATTTGAAGAACTCCAGGCATAATAGGGCGAACCGGAAAATGCCCTGTGAAAAATTCCTCATTAACTGTAACGGCTTTCAGTCCAAAGAATTTGGTTTCAGACTCTTTCCAAGCCCTGTCGAGAAGAAGCATTGGATACCTGAAAGGAAGTAAATCTTTTATTTGCGCTGTAGAATAAATCTCTATTGACATTAGGAGTCCTCCAAATAGTTTCCTTGAGCATAATTAAATCAAAACATACAAGATATATTCAATTTTAGCAATATAATTGAAATTTTATAACTGATAGTTGATATAAACTTAAGTTTTTTATACGATGAAAGAAAATATTAAGGTTATTGTTATCACCGGCCCTACAGCTACAGGAAAAACTTCTCTTGGCGTAAATATTGCCGTTAAATTTGACGGAGAAATAATAAGCGCTGATTCAAGGCAAGTTTATAGAGGGCTTGATGTAGGTACCGGCAAAGATTTGTCTGAGTACGCTAAAGAAAAGAAAATTATCCCATACCACTTGATAGACATAGTTAATCCATCATATGAATACAATCTCAAAGAGTTTCATTCAGACGCACTCCGGGAAATAAAGGAAATTTCAAATAGGAAAAAGCTGCCTGTAATTGTAGGCGGAAGCCCGTTGTATGTAGATTCAATAATTTCAAAATATAAATTCCCTTTGCCTCCGCCCAGCAGTTCCTTAAGGCTGGATTTGAAACAAAAAACAGCCGAAGATATAGGCCAATATATCAAAACCCATTATCCTGAAAAGTACAATACGCTTGAAAATAAGTTGAGCCGTCCAAGGCTTATAAGGCTTTTAGAAGATGCTGAGTTGAAGAATGACAATGACTATTGCGTTTCGAGTATTGAGTATAATTTTCTGATCCTTGCCCCATATTATGAAAGAAAACAGGTACATATGCGAATTGAATTAAGGCTTGACGAAAGGCTTCGCAACGGCATGATTGAAGAAGTAGAAAGGCTTCACGATGAAGGTGTGACCTGGGAAAGACTTGATTCCTTTGGACTGGAATATAGATATGTGAGCAAATATCTGAAAAAAGAACTGCCTTACAAAGAAATGCGTGATACTCTTTTATCGAAAATCAGGCAGTTTGCGAGACGACAGGATATTTGGTTTAGAAAGATCGAGAAAGCCGGACACGATATCTATTGGATCAAAGAAGGAGACTTCCTTGAGTCTTCCAATTTAATTTCGAAATTTCTGAGAGGTGAAAGCCTTGAGAAGCCTAAAATTAGAATAAGCGAAATAATATACGGGAAAAAATAGATTTTTTTTATAGAATTTTAGAATAGAATTTGACTTAGAAATTTTATAGGGTATTCTAAAGCTCCTTTTGAGTTCCCATCGTCTAGAGGCCTAGGACACCAGGTTTTCATCCTGGTAACAGGGGTTCGAATCCCCTTGGGAATACCACTTTATCCAACTGAACTCTTCCGGCTCTACGCCAACAACGGGTGCAGTTTCAATTTTCTCTGACATTAGTTACCACTGCTCTCTGCAGCTATCCACCCACCTGCGATAAGCTGATTACCGTTATATATGGCCAGAGCTTGCCCCGGCGTGACTGCCCGCAATGGTTCGTCCAGTTCAACTAAAGCTGTTGAATTCTCCTTTTTGTAAACAAGCGCCTTTTGAGGCGACTGCCTGTATCTTGTTTGAACTTCGCATTGGAGTTTTTCATATGGAAAATCCAGCCAATTCATGTTTATCGCGGTAAAGGTTTTTGTCAGTAGTAATTGTTCGTCCGTGCTGACCGTTACTTCATTTGTATCCGGGTCTATTTTTACAACAAAGGCAGGCGCTCCAAGCGCTACCCCCAATCCTTTCCTTTGTCCCAAAGTGAAATTGTGGATACCGTTATGCTTGCCTAATATTTTTCCTTTTTCATCAATGATATTGCCAAGTTCTGGAACAAACCCGAATGTTCTTGAAAGAGTTTGAGCAAATGTTTCTCCTTTATATCCAAAACAGGCATCCTGGCTTTCAGCTTTTTTCGCATTTGGCAAATTGAGTTTTTCTGCTATTTGCCTAACTTCTTTTTTTGTCAGTTTCCCCAGAGGCATATAGGAAAAATTCAGTTGCTCCTGTGATAAATAGCACAGGAAATAAGTCTGGTTTTTTGTATCATCCACGCCTTTAAATATTCTGGCATTATCAGGAATATCCCTGTTGATTATCGCATAGTGCCCTGTAACTATTCCTTCTGCTCCGATTTCCTTTGCGTATTTCATGAGTGCTCCGAATTTCAGATAGAAATTACAATAAACGCAAGGATTAGGAGTTCTCCCGCAAGCATATTCCGCCATTGAATACTTCAGGATTTTCTCTTTGAAATCAGGCCTTACATCCAGAAAATAATGAGGGATACCCAACTTCTCTGCAACCAATCTCACCTGGATATTATCATCAATACCGCAACAGGATTTTGTTTTTTCTTTTGAGTCATCGCAGTTTTTCATTTTCAGGGTAACGCCGATGACTTTATATCCCTGATTGATCAGTATCGATGCGGCCACGGAAGAATCTACGCCGCCGCTCATGGCTGCCACTAATGTTTTTGGATTACTCATTGTGTTAAATCTCTGACTTATTGCTAATAATATTTTTAAGAACTTGCACAGTATAGTCTATCTCTTCTTCCTCAGTATGTATCCCGAAAGAGAATCTTACAGTACAATATTGTTCTTTTTCAGAAAGCCCCATGGCTTTTAATGTTCTTGAACCTTCCATGCTGACAGCACCGCAGGCTGAACCTGAAGAAGCTGCAATCCCGTTAAGGTCGAGCTTTATAAGAAGAGTATCACTGCTAATACCTGGAAAAGTTATACTGCTGGTGTTTGGGATCCTGTCAGTTTCATAAGAATTGATCTTTATTTCAGGGATATTAATCCTGATTTTATTCTCAAACAAATCTCTTATCTTTTGCAAGGGTACAATATTCTTATCAAGATTTACTATGGCAAGTTCACATGCTTTTCCAAAACCCACAATCCCCGGGACATTTTCAGTGCCGGCTCTCATCTTTTTTTCCTGTCCGCCCCCATGAATAATCTTTATACTACCCATTTCCCTTCTCAGATAAAGCGCTCCGACACCCTTGGGCCCATATATTTTATGGGCAGAAACAGTAAGCAAATCTACCCCCAATTCCTTTACCTTTATTGGTATCTTCCCGAAAGACTGAACTGCGTCAGTATGCATAGGGATGCTGTGCCTTCCGGCAATCTCAGATATCTCTTTTATGTCTTGAATGACACCTGTCTCATTGTTTGCATGCATTACAGAAATAAGGATAGTTTCTTTTCTAATGGAAGATTTCAGTTCTGAAAAACTGACTTTACCATAGCTGTTGACTGGCAGATAAGTCACTTCGAAACCGCAAGTTTCAAGATATCTGCATGTATTATAGACAGAACTGTGTTCGATGGAACTTGTTATTATGTGATTGCCTTTCTTCCTGAATTTGTTCGCTATACCTATTATAGCCATGTTATTTGCTTCGGTTCCGTTTCCGGTAAAAATGATTTCATCAGGATTTGTGCCTATCACTCCCGATATCTGCATACGCGCCAGATCTATTGCATGGAGGGTTTTTTGCCCGTAACAATGTATACTGGAAGGATTACCAAAATATTCTGAGAAGTAAGGCAGCATAGCCGATAGCACTTCAGCTTCTACCGGAGTAGTGGAATTGTAATCCAGAAAAACAGTTTTCATAATACCTCCTGTCATCTGTAATTATTAAGCCTTTCCAGCCTCAGTAGTGCAGAATTCAGCGTGTCAAGTTTCTTGGCAAAATGGAATCTTATATAATTATTAATATTTTCTCTGAAGAAGCTCGAACCCGGAACAGCCGCAACCCCTATCTTCTCAATCATCCATTCGCAAAATTCTACATCATTTTTCCTGCCAAATTCTCTTATGTCTACCATGACATAATATGCGCCTTGAGGATTTGTGTATTTTAGTCCTATCCTCTCTAAACCGCTAAGAAAAGTATTTTTCATTTCGGTATATTTATTCTGGAGTTCGATATAATATGAGTCAGGGAACTTAAGCGCGGTAACGGCGGCTTCCTGCAAAGGAGCGGCTGCGCCTACGGTTAAAAAGTCATGCACTTTTCTTGCTTCATTTATAATCTTCTCTGAAGCGATAATATATCCAAGTCTCCAGCCTGTAATGGAATAAGTTTTTGAAAGCGAGCTGCATGAAATAGTCAGGTCAAACATTCCTGGCAAAGAAGCAATATAATTATGTTTATATGGTTTATAGACTATATGCTCGTAGACCTCATCTGTTACGACAAAGGTATCGTTTTCTCTGGCCAGTCCAGCAATAAACTTCAATTCCTCTTTGCTGAACACTTTGCCGGTAGGATTCGAAGGATTGCATAATACTATTGCTTTTGGCTTCAATTTAAATGCTCTTATTAAATCATCTGGATTAAAGCTAAAATCAGGAGGATTCAAAGGAACAAAAATTGGTTCTGCTCCGGACAGAATTGTATCAGCGCCATAATTTTCATAAAAAGGAGAAAATATTATGACTTTATCTTCTTTATTGCATATCGTAGTCAAAGCAACCATCATTGCTTCGGTGCTTCCGCAGGTAACAACAATATTGGTGTCGGGATTAATGGGTATTCCCATATATTTTGACTGTTTCTGCGCAAGAGCTTCCCGAAAGTTTTTTGCTCCCCATGTTACTGCATATTGATGAGGCCCTTTTAAGCTGACTTTCTTCAAAGCTTCAAGCAGCTCAAACGGGGGATCAAAATCCGGAAATCCCTGCGAAAGGTTGATGGCATCGTATTTCAATGCCATTCGTGTCATTTTCCTGATTACAGATTCTGTAAAATACTTTAAGTTTTTGTTCAGTTCAGGCATACTATTTCTACTTTTCAGAAAGTCTTTTCATATTCAAAGACCCTGATTACGTGGTTATTGTTTGTAATGCCTGGTCGAAATCTGCTATTATATCCTGAATGTCTTCTATTCCTACGGAAACTCTTATTAATCCTGGAGTCACGCCGGCTATTTCCTTTGCCTCTTCGGACATTTGTTGATGTGTAGTGGAAGCAGGATGGATAACAAGAGTCCTGGCGTCTCCCACATTAGCAAGGTGCTTTGCCAGTTTTACATTGTCAATGAATTTCTTCCCTGCCTGAACACCGCCTTTTATCTCGAAGGTCAGAACAGAGCCGAATCCGCCCTTAAGATATTTTTTTGCGATATTATGGTACGGATGGTTGGTAAGGCCGAGACAATTAACAGTTGATACTGACTTGTTGCTTCTCAGGTATTCAGCAAGGAGAACAGCGTTTTCGCTGTGTTTGGCTATTCGCAGCGAAAGCGTTTCTAGTCCCTGAATCGTGTAGAAAGAATTTGTCGGGCTGGGGCAGGGGCCTATATTTCTCATTCCCTGGACTCTTGCCTTTGTAATATATGCTATATTTCCTACGCCTGGAACATTTTTGAGTGCGTCCCAATAAACAACGCCATGATAACTCTCATCAGGTTCGGTAAATTCCGGAAAACGCCCGCTTGACCAGTCGAATCTGCCGCTATCGACAATCATTCCCCCGATTGATGTACCGTGTCCGCCAATCCATTTTGTCGTCGAATATACAACGATATCCACTCCATATTCGAAAGGTTTGCAGATAATCGGGGCAAAAGTATTGTCTATGATGACCGGCAATTTATTCTCATGAGCCACGGATGTTATTCTTTCAAAATCAGGCACATCACCTTTTGGATTTCCTATTGTTTCGCCGTAAATAAGCTTGGTGTGTGCCTTGATATTGGCTTTTATTTTATCAGGCGTGAATTCATCCAAGAACGTTACTTCTATTCCAAATCTTGGTAAGGTATACCTGAAAAGCGTTTCTGTGCCGCCGTAAAGCGAGCCGGAAGAGATTATATGGTCTCCGGCTTTTGCAATATTTGTTACAGACAGAAATATTGCGGCCATTCCGCTTGATGTGGCAAGAGCACCGGTCCCGTCTTCAATAGATGCTATTCTCTTTTCAAGAATATCAGTGGTGGGGTTCATCAAGCGGGTGTAGATATTGCCAAATTCTTTCAGAGCAAACAAGTTTGCCGCATGTTCTGAAGATTTAAAAACATAGCTTGTAGTCTGATAGATAGGTACGGCACAAGAACCGGTTATCGGGTCTGAGCTGTAACTTCCATGTAATGATATTGTAGAATTTCCTAATTTTTCCATAATCGCCTCAGTTATAATTTATGACTTTTGATTTCCTGGAATATGTAGTTTCTTATTTGTGGTCAACAGGTTAGATTTTAAATAAATCTGTTGACAGATACCTTTCTCCTGTATCTGGGACAATTACCACTATATTCTTATTTCTGTTTTCTTCTCTGTCAGATAATTCAACAGCAGCAAACATTGCGGCGCCGGCACTGATTCCCGCAAGTATTCCTTCCTTTTGGGCAAGGAGTCTTGATGTCTTTAGCGCATTATCATCGGAAACCCTGATAATTTCATTATAAACATCCTTATTCAATACTTCAGGAATGAAGCCTGCGCCTATTCCCTGTATGCCGTGCCTCCCCTTTTGTTCGCCTGAAAGAACAGCTGATGTCTCAGGCTCAACTGCCACTATCATTATGCCAGGATTTTTTTCCTTAAGATATTTCCCGACACCTGTGATAGTCCCTCCTGTGCCAACGCCTGCGACAAAAATATCTATCTTGCCGTCCATAGCGTCCCAGATTTCAGGGCCGGTTGTCTTATAATGTATTTCAGGATTCGAGTTATTCTTAAACTGTTGAGGCATATAGGAGTTGGGAATTTCTTTCAACAACTTCTCTGCCATGGCAATGGCTCCATTCATCCCCTGTGCCCCTTCGGTAAGAACCAATTCAGCGCCAAAATATTTCATCAGGTTCTGCCTTTCCAACGACATAGTTTCAGGCATGGTAATAATCAGTCTGTAACCTCTCGAGGCAGCTACCATTGCCAAGCCTATTCCGGTATTCCCACTGGTGGGCTCTATGATAACGCCTCCCGGTTTGAGCAAGCTTTCCCTTTCGGCATCATTAATCATGTTTACTGCTATTCTGTCTTTTATACTTGATGTCGGATTAAAAAATTCCAACTTGGCAAAGATGGAGGATCCTTTGCTTAATCTGTTGATTTTTACTAACGGAGTGTTCCCTGTAGTTTTGCTTATTTCTTCATATATTTTCATATTATATACTCATTTATGTTTTCGGGTTGATTGTTTTTAATTACCTCAGCAAGTGTGATTTTCCCTGCTTCTTCTCTTAAGTTTTTTGCAAGAGTTGCCCAGATTTTCGTAGTGGGACATCGATAAAGCATGGAACATGTAGAGCTATTCTTGTTGCAGTCGGAAAACTCAATTTTCCCTTCAAATAGCTCCATAATCTCAAGTACTGTTGTTTCCTCAGGAGGTTTCAATAGCACAAAACCTCCGTTACATCCTCTTACAGTATTGACTATCCCTGAGGACTTAAGGGACAGCATAATCTGTTCTAAATAAGGTTCGGGAATCTGCTGCTTCTCCGCTATTTCCTTGCTCCGTATCGGAGATCCATTATATGTGGATGCAAGCTGGCATAATATTCTCAAACTATACCTTGTTTTTGTTGTCAGTTTCATAATCTCCTTTCTTACATTAAAAAACTCTATACTATATAATCATTATAATATAAGTAAAGTATCATTTTTGCCATCTAGTAAATTATTTTTTCGGATTTTTCCGTGCGGCCACGGTTTGTGAATTTATATATAAGAGCGGCGGCAAGAAGGCAGACAATAGCAATAAATAAGGTGTTTTTTTCTAACTTCTTTAATGTAAACATAGAAATCACTCCGGAAAAAGTTAGTGCAATTCCTGTCAGAGCACCGGTAAATCCCATTATTGTTCCTTGTATTTCTCTGCCGACCTTATTTGAGAATTCGGACATAAATTCTAACGAAACAAATGCCCCTAATAAGTGTATTGTAATATTCCCTGTCCAGACATAAATGAGGTTATTTGAAACAACAATTGTAATTATTACCGCCGTTATAATAAGAATAAACGCAAAGGCAAAAAATTTTTTCAGAGAAGTGAAGCGGACCAAAATAAAAGGCAGTATGATAAACAGCATTATAGCTGCTGTTCCTCCGTTGGCGGCGCCAAGTATGCTAAGACCCGGTGCTGCATATCCGAAGATACTGACGAAAACATACTTAATCGAAATTGTAAAAATACTCCATCCCATCAGATAGAAGAAATATGCTAGGCTCAATTGCATGATATCTCTGTTTTTCAATATAGTTCGAAGAACATCAGATATTGCCGGCCTCTTTCTTTGTATGGAATTCTCCAGATTGCCTTTCTGAAAAGAAATTATAATTGATGATATTATGCATAGGCCAAACGCAATAATAAGAGAGACAGATATTCTGTTTGCACATAACTTGGTTACAATCCCTCCGGTAAACGATCCGACAGTTAATCCCATGATATGTGCAAAAACAGGCCACTTTATAGTATTTTCAATAAAACGTCCCGAGGAATGGTCAATCGCAGCGGCAATAGCTACGGCAAATATTCCTCCTGAAAATCCAAATATCATCTGGGCCAATATCAGGATTTTGTACTCGTGAGTGATTACTGCAGCAGAGATAAGAGCTATTGAGAGAGCTTTCCCTCCTACCCCTAGAATCAATGAAAGAATTCTTCCTCCCTTATCCGATAAATTTCCCAAAAGATACATTCCAATAATACTGAAAAGAGGGAATACTGTTACCGCTATACCGTATATGAAATTTCTGTCTAAAAGCCCGCCCGTGACAAGGCCGTATTTAACATTAAGGATTAACGCAGGGATCAAGGGAAAAACCAACCCAAGTATTAATGCATCAATAAACAGTATCAGCACCGGAATATAAATTTTTTTCATTTTTTTACAAAAAGCCCTTTTTTTATTTCAAACAATGCATTACTATAATTATTACTAATATGATAAAGTATATAAGGTATAGATAATAAATACTAAAATTTCTATGTTAAATAAGAACAATTTTACGAGAAAACTCGAAGAAGTAAAAAACCTTTCAGCAGAAGAATCTCTGATTTGGGGAATTGAGAACTATAGGGACGGAATCGTCTTTTCAAGTTCGCTAGGCCTGGAGGATCAGATAATAACCGACATTATGCATAAGAACAAACTCAATATCCAGATTATAACTCTCGATACCGGAAGGCTCTTTCAGGAGACTTATGAACTACTGGAGGAAACTGAACGCAAGTATGGAATAAAAATAAAAGTCCTCTTTCCGGATCATAAAGAAGTAGAAGAATATGTGGGAACATACGGAATAAACGGGTTCTATTCGAGCATAGAAAATAGGAAAAAATGCTGCTATGCCAGGAAAATATCCCCGCTTAAGAAGGAGTTACAAAATAAGAGCATGTGGATATGCGGATTAAGAAAGCAGCAATCTGTTACCAGAGAGAATATGGAAAAAATAGAGTGGGATCATAATTTTGAGTTATTAAAATTATCTCCTCTGCTGGAATGGGACGATGACGATATATGGAAATATATAGAAGCCAATAATGTGCCATACAACAGGCTGCATAAGCAGGGATACCCTAGCATAGGATGTGCATGTTGTACACGAAGTGTAAGGGAAAGGTCTCATGTAAGGGATGGAAGATGGTGGTGGGAATCCCCGGAACACAAGGAATGCGGTTTGCATTTTTTAAACGGGAAAGTGTATCGAAACATACAAAACTAAGGATAACAAAAATGGATCATCTGGAAGAATTGGAAGCTACAAGTGTTTATATATTAAGAGAATCATACAAGGAATTCAAGAACTTGGTCATGTTATGGTCAATAGGCAAGGACAGTACAGTATTGCTATGGCTAGCAAGAAAAGCTTTTTTCGGTCATATTCCGTTTCCTCTGCTGCACATTGACACGAATTTCAAAATACCTGAGATGATACGATACAGGGATGAAGTAGCATTGAAATGGAATTTGAACCTTGTCGTGGGAAAAAATGAGAAAGCTATATCTGAAAATCTGAGTTTTCCGGGAGGCAAGGTCGACAGGTTGACGTGCTGCAGGATGCTTAAGAGCGAAGCTCTGAAGCATACGCTTTCCGGAGAATGGCCAAGGTACCGCCTTAACCATAAGAGCGGAAAGTTTGAACCTGATGCGGACAAACAGGCGTATACCGGAGTCATTGTCGGGGTAAGGGCAGATGAAGAAGGCAGCAGGTCCAAAGAGCGTTGTTTTTCCCCTAGGAATAAGGATAACGACTGGGATGTGGATGACCAGCCTCCCGAATTGTGGAATCAATATAAGACTGATTTTGCCCCTGGAACCCACTTGCGGATACATCCTCTGCTGGATTGGACAGAACTTGATATCTGGGAATATATAGGAAAGGAAAATATTCCGATAACTTCACTGTATTTCGACAATGGCAACAACAAGCGCTTCAGATCATTAGGATGCTACCCGTGCACATCGCCGGTAGAGTCTGATGCAAAAAATGTAGAAGACATTATCAGGGAGTTGAAAACCGGAAAGTTTTCTAACATAGCGGAAAGAGCAGGAAGGGCTCAGGATAAAGATGACGGAGGAGGTTTGGAAACATTGCGGAGAGAAGGCTACATGTGAGCAAACCTAACAGCAAAAAAGTGAATTTTAAACAGAAAACCAAAGAAAATATTTTATGAACAGCAAGCTTAATAAAGAACATTTAAAAGTCGCCATTGTAGGACATGTGGATCATGGCAAGAGTACAATTGTTGGCAGACTTCTTGCCGATACGAAGTCTTTACCCCAAGGAAAACTTGAATCAATAAAAGAACATTGCAGAAAGAATTCAAAGCCTTTCGAATACGCATTTCTACTTGATGCGCTGAAGGATGAGCAGAGTCAGGGCATTACTATTGATATGGCCAGATGCTTTTTCAAAACCGAAAAACGGAACTATATCATTATCGATGCTCCAGGGCATATAGAATTCCTGAAGAATATGTGCACAGGCGCAGCCAAGGCGGACAGCGCTGTTCTTGTAATAGACGCAAAAGAAGGAATACAGGAAAACTCCAGAAGGCATGGCTATATGTTGTCCATGCTTGGAGTAAAGCAGATAGCCGTAGTTATAAACAAGATTGATCTTGTCAATTATGACGAAGTTGTTTTTAAAAACATAACGGAAGAATACAAAAAATTCCTGGATACGATAGGAGTAACAGCCGTTAATTATATTCCGATCAGTGCCATTAAAGGTGATAATATTGTAACGCACTCTTCTAATATATCATGGTATGAGGGGCCTGCTCTTTTGGAACAGATGGAGATGTTCAGCAAGAGTTCCATGAAAACGGATAAGCCCTTAAGATTTCCTGTTCAGGATATATATAAATTTACAGAACAGAATGATGCAAGAAGAATAGTGGCAGGCACAATAGAATCCGGAATCATAAAGGTGGGAGACCAAGTGGTCTTTCTTCCTTCCGGAAAGGATTCTACTGTAAAAAGCATCGAGGGCTTCAACGTTATACCCAGAACGGAAATATCTTCTCCTTATACGACAGGAATAACTCTGGATAAGCAGATTTTTATAAAGCCGGGAGAAATAATGTATAAGAGAGGAGAGATCCCCCCTCTGACAGGTACCAGATTAAAGGCAACCTTATTCTGGCTCGGGAAGTCTCCCATGATAAAAAACAAACGTTACAAGCTGAAGCTTGCAAGCAGTAGAGTTACGGCGGAACTGGTCGAAGTTATAGATGTTCTGGATGCCTCGGAATTGAGTTCTATCTCCAACAAACAACAGTTTGACCGTCATGATGTGGGAAAGTGCATAATAGAAACTGCAAAACCAATTGCATTTGACGATATAAGTCATTTTGAAGGGACTGCAAGGTTCGTAATAGTTGATGATTATGAGATTGCAGGAGGAGGTATTATCCTGGAAAGAGATAGAGATAATACTTCTATTCTGGACCAACATATCGAACAACGTGAATTTTCCTGGGAAAAGAGCCTGATTTCCGAAAGGGACAGGTCGGCGCGCAATCATCACAAAGGGCAATTCATTGTCTTTACCGGCGAAAATACCGCAATGGCAAATTCGATTGCAAAGGAGCTTGAGTACAAACTCTTTAATATGCGCTTGAATTCTTTCTATATGGGAATGGCAAGCGTTAAGACGGGACTGGATTCAGATATTAATAACGATATATAGGGAAGGGAGGAACACCTTCGCCGTTTAGGAGAATTGGCAAGAATATTGACAGGCGCAGGATTGATTTTTATTACATCAATCAGCGATATGGATGAATATGAGTTGAAAACTCTGAAACTCCTGAATTTTCCTTATGAAATCATTATCGTTAACATTGGTAATAATGACCTTAATACAGGCGAAACAACTATGCAATTTCCTGATTCGAGCAGTTACGCAGATATCCTGGAAGAAGTTATGAAAGGATTGAATCGTCAGAATGTAATACCCGAATACTGCATCTGATTCTACCGTATAGTCAGCAATCTAAGAAGTTATTAAATAGAATTTAGGAAGTATACATATGAACAAGTCAATTGTTATCAAAAAGTCAGACTCTCGTATAAAAAGCCTGTTAAAGGGTATAAGCTGGAGAATAGTAGGAACATGCGACACCATTATTATAGCTTATTTAATAACAGGCGAAATAAAATACGCACTCGGAATAGGAAGCGTAGAAGTATTGTCGAAAATTATTGTTTTTTATCTGCATGAAAGAGCATGGCAACTAATTCCTGATATCGACATTAAGAAATTTTTTTCACGAGAGATAAAAATTAAAACTGAAGCTTAGAAAATATGTTAGATAGTAATGCCATATGCTAAAGTTTTCCAAGAATACTATTTCTAATGATATCAATTTGACATGCCAACCTTGAATCATATACTTAAAGAATGAGAAATTTTTTTGAAAAAATAGGAGGCATGTTAATTGGGCTTGGGATAATAGCCTTAGCCATCATGCTGGCCTTACTTTTCATTAAGGGCGGGTTATGGTTCAGTCAGACTCTGTATCCCCTGATGTACAAACTGACTATAGTTGCGTTTGTCGTAAGCTTTGTAATTCTTCTGCCTTTTTCGTTATTTAAAAAAACAAAACAAATTTCGATTAAAGGGCTTTTGATAGCGTCTTTTGTGTTTGGCATTTTTACATGGATGTGTGCTTTTATAGTGTCATACAATTTATGGGGGTATGTAGGGTTATTTATTGGCCTTTTTATCGGAGGTGTAGGAGTAGTTCCGATTGCGATATTGGCTACTTTATTCAATGGAGAATGGGCAATGCTTCTTCATATTATTTTGCTTCTTATAGTTACTTTTGGCTTCAGATTCCTCTCTTTTTACATAGCAGCAAAGAGAGATTAGCCTGTTAGTAAACCTGGAAAACTTTATTTACTGCTGGCATTTCATTTTCAGTGTTCAGTTTTTTTAACTTTCAAAAACTACAATTTTGACACAGCCCGTAGATTTCGATATCTTTAGATACTAACCTAAAATTGGATTTTTCACTGATTTGTTCTAATACCTTAGCGATAGAAGTATTATGGCACTCTTGTTTTTTCCCACATTTTTTGCAAACAAATATCTGACATGATTTTTCGCTTGGATGGCAACATAGGGCATATTTTCTTGAAGCCTCCAACTTATGGACAATATTGTTCTTTACGAGAAAATCCAAAACTCTGTAAACTGTCATGGGTTCGGCATTCTTTTTTACATTTTTCAGTTCGCTTAAAATTTGATAAGCAGTACATGGGTGATCTGCTTTAGCTAAGATCTCAATTAATTGTTCACGCAATGCTGTAATTTTTATGTTATTTTTATTGCAATAACTAACTATATCTACGGCTTTAGCTGGCATGAGAAAACAACCTTAGTTTAATGAGACTCAAAATATAAAGAAAAGAAATAAACATAGTTATGCAGAAACTTGTTGGGAGATTAAAATAGAACGATACTGCAAGTGATACCCATACCGTTAAAATAGCAATGACAGTACTGGTAAGTATTGAATTATAGAAACCATCGCAAAGGTTTGCGGCTACGGCTCCTGGCCCGATAAGCAGCGCAAAAATCAGTAAAGCTCCTACTATCTGGCAGGCCATGCTGACAGTTATAGCAAGGATAATAAAAAAGAGTACGGATAGAGGCAATATTGGTATACGTAGGGCTTCAGCAATCGTTGGATCTATTGATGAAAAAAGAAGAGGTTTCGAAATAACAAGAAGAGAAATAACGACAATTGAGGACAGAATACATAAAACATAAAACTGATATTTAGATACTGACAATATATCTCCAAACATTATAGCCATTATGCTTCCTGAGTAACCAGTTTGATAAAGATAGAGGAAATAGGCGCCAAGTCCTAGAAAAAAGGTGAGCACTATACCAATGGCCATATCATTTTTTTTGATTCTGTCACCGATCAGTCCCATGATAATTGCTGAAGTTATATTAATTGTAAGGAGTCCCAATATTGGAGATAAACCAATAAGTACAGCACCGGCTGCTCCGGTAATGCTAATATGTCCTAAAGCATGTGCAGCAAAGGCCATTCGTCTCATTATGATAAAATAACTTACAATGCCGCATGTCATTGCTATAACTGTTCCCGCCATAAAGGCATTCTGCATGAAATTATACTCCAACATAGGCAGACTCCTTTATGCATGGAAGCTCATTGCAAAGATGTACATTGTTATTTTTAAAATGGATAAAAGCATCGAGATATTCGGCAATTTCGTGCATATCATGGGATATCATCATCAGGCTCAATGTGGTTTCTTTATGAATCTTTTGCAAGGAACTGAGAAAAACCCGTTTTGACTCAGGGTCAAGATCTGATAAAGGCTCATCCATAAGAACAAGTTTTGAATCATTGATAAGTGCTTGGGCCAGATAGGCTTTTTTTTTCTGCCCACCAGATAGCCTGTAAAAAGGTTTATGAGCATAATCAGTGGCACCAATGATATCAAGTATTACATCGATTTTCTTTTTCAGTCTCCGATTATAATAGGGAACCCCAAATCGATAAGCTTTATATGAAGAGAGAATTAAAGTGTAGGCACTAGTCAGAGGATTGGTGTTGAGTTCGCGTTCCTGCGGTATATAGCTTATCAAGCAATTGTGTTTGCTAATTGAGTCATCAAGAATGGCAATTTCGCCGGAAATTGGCTTTATGATTCCTAACAAAGTTTTGAAGAATGTTGTTTTACCTGTTCCGTTGGCGCCGATGATGCCGTACCAGTGGTTTTCCTTTAACCTTAAATCAAAGGGGTCAGTGATACTTTTCCCATTGTATCCTATTCTTAGCTTTTTACATTCAAGTATATTTGTATCCATCTTTCTACTATTTAGCATCTAATGCTTTTTTAGTTGCTTCCAATTCACTTAGAAGCCATTCTATTACGTTTTTGTTTTCAGGCATAGTTTCTGAAATCCCCACAACAGGGATATTATTTTGCTCCGCAAGCTTCAGAATATATTGTGTGGTTGGTCTGGTTACCTGATAGTTATAGAAGAGGACTTTAACCTTTTTATTGATGATGTCTGAGATATAATCTGCTGTCATTTTGGGAGACGGCTCACTGCCATTCATAATAACCCACTGAAATTTGGTTCCTATCATATCAAGTCCGAGTTCTGAGGCCATGTAATCAAAAACAGGTTCTGTAGCTGTTACTACAGTTCCTGCGTACTTTGCTTTAATTGTGCTAATAAGTTTAAGTAAACTTGCGTATTGTAAGTTAAAAGAACTGAGTTTTTTTTCGAAGTAGGCTTTATTGTCCGGCTGAATAACAGAGAATTTTTCGGCGAGGGTACGTGCCAGTTTAGGAAAAGTGTCCGGTTTATACCAGATATGAGGGTTTTCTCCATCTTTAATACCCTCAAGTTCCGCAACATCGATAACTGCCAGTTTATTATTGCTAGCTTGTCCCTCCAGCATCTGATTCATCCACGGATCATAGTCCGCACCGCTATAAATTACTATTTGGGCTTTCGCTACCTCAATAGCTATGTTTGGAGATGTGCAGAAAAGGTGGGGATCTGCGTTTGGGTTTGAAACTACGCTTGTTACTTCCACAAATTTGCCACCGATCATTTCAGCCACATTGCCATAAAAATTTTCGGCTGAGCAGACAGTAATATTTTTAGAATATGTTATTGATGTAAATAGCAAGAATAATAAAACGGTTACTGCTTTGAATAAACTTTTAATTTGCATTATCTGTTCCTTGTTAATTAATGTTACATTATAACGTCATGTTTAAAAAGCGAAATGGTTAATTCAAATCAAGGATGAGACTTGTAGAGTAATTGGTGCCTTTCACCTTAAAGAAATTGATGATGTAACCATTAAGACAATGGAATATCTAGAAGAAAATAAAGTGCAATTTTTTTTCTTTGTTATTGCTTTGAAGATAATGTGATTGAATATTTTGCAAGAGGATTCGGAACAAACCAACCTTATAACGGAGGGAAAATTATGTCTTCTATAAAAGGAACCCAGACAGAAAAAAACTTATTGAAAGCTTTTTCAGGAGAATCGCAGGCACGCAACCGTTACACATATTTTGCAGGAGCTGCCCGAAAAGAAGGTTATATGCAGATAGCTGATATTTTCGAAGAAACAGCCAATCAGGAAAAAGAGCATGCCAAACGTTTTTTCAGTTTTCTTGAAGGAGGAGTACTTGAGATTACAGCAAGTTTCCCTGCGGGCATTATCAGAACAACTGCTGAAAACCTTAAAGCAGCAGCAGGTGGTGAACACGAAGAATGGACTGATCTTTATCCGGCATTTGCAGCTAAGGCCAAGGAAGAAGGCTTCACTGCAGTAGCATATCTTTTTGAAAAAGTCTGTATTGCAGAAAAACAACATGAAAAACGTTACCTTGGCCTTCTGAAAAATTTGGAAGCAGATACTGTTTTTAAGAAAACTCAAAGCATCACGTGGCGTTGCAGAAATTGCGGCTATCTGCATGATGGAACAGAAGCTCCTCAATCCTGTCCTGCTTGTGCTCACCCTCAGGCATATTTTGAAATGCTAGGTGAAAACTGGTAAAGAAATATTATTAATGCCGGCTGTGCTTCAGAAATCCGGATTCAATGTGTGCATTTATTATAAAAGCAGCATTTTTATTGACGTCAGAAGAAGCACAGCCGCAAATATTTGCCTAGCTCTATCCTGAGGTATTTTGCCTAGGAATTTAGCGCCAAACGGCACGCATATTACACAGAATACGGAAATACAGATAAGAGCCGGCAAGTAAATGAATCCAACTGACATTGGGACAGTTGAGTGTATATGCGTCGTATGTAGTACTGAAGTTGCCGTTCCGCAAAGAGCTATTGGAAGAGTCAAAACTGCACTGCTTCCTATCACGTTTTTTGGATTGAATCCCATATAGAGGAGGAATGGGATTGTTATAGATCCCCCTCCGATACCCAACATTCCTGAAACGATTCCAATAATAAGTCCCATAACGATAAAAATTGCAGTTCCTTCTTTTTCTGTTTTCCTGATAAGATGGCTGAATTTTAAAAAAATATCTATGGCAATTAAGGTCAAAAATACGGCAAAAATTTTGCTAAGAACTTCGCTGTCAATGTGTCCAATTATCCAAGAGCCTATTATTATTCCTAATATTAATGGAGCAATCATTTTCCTTACTATTGCAAAGATGACATTCTTTAGTTTTAAGTGTGAAACAGCATTGCTCATAGATGTGAAAACCATAATGCTAAAAGCTGTTCCTATGGCGAAGTGCATCAGTTGATTATGCGGAATCCCAACCTTTTCAAGAATCAGGTAAAGGGCAGGAATCACAATTACAGAACCGCCTATGCCAAGCATACCGGAGAGAAAACCCGTGAGAATTCCCACCATGGGAAATACGACTAGAAAGAGAATAAGATATTCAGAAGTCATTTTATTTTAAAATAGCTCAGTGAATCAGAAAGGGGGATTTTATTAATTTTAATGTCATCCACTCTTGCGTGCGATGGGCCATGTGTCAACCATGCAAGGATCACCTCAAGATGATCTTTCTTGCCTTGGATTAAAACTTCTACCTCTCCTTCGCGAACATTTCGGACATATCCCCTAACTTCAGAAAACTGGTTAACATAATCGCGGGTCGAATACCTAAACCCAACGCCAGTAACACGGCCGCTTATTTTAAGCAAATATGCCTCATACTCAATTTTCATCCGGTTGAACTCTTTTATAAGTTGATTGTAAATTCGGCTCTAATCTAATACTTGGCTTATTTAACGGCAATAAAACAGAGGCCTTGATTTAGAAAAATCTTAATAAAAATGTCAATACTTTTGATGAAAGAGAGTATAATTTCCGTAAGTGCGGAATATGCTTGCTAGAGGAATACAAAGTTATGGCAATATACGAACTGGAACAAAGGGTTCTTTTTGATGGTGCCGTTGCCGTTCAGGCGGCTGAAGTAGTCGTTGCTGAAATGCAAACTCCTGACGCTTGTTCTGCCGACAGTTCTAATGCGGATTCCCCAACGCAGAATCCCGATTCTTCCTCTTCATCCCTGACTTTCGATACCCCATCTACTGACAGCGACCAGACTCAGATGTTCATTGACAATATAATCGGAACTTACGACCAAACAATCAACGGCGAGGATATCCTCGTCACTCCCGATAACATTGAACTACTGTCTCTTGATCCCGAAATTTTCAATTTACAATCTTCTCACGAAGTGGCATTCATTAATTCATCAGTCATGGATTCTCAAAAGATTGTTGATTCATTTGGGGATAACGTAGAAATTGTATATCTGGAATCAAAAAAGGACGGAGTTGAACAAATTACCCAATACCTTTCGACTCATAATGACATATCGGCAGTTCATATCATTTCACATGGCAATGACGGATATATGACTCTAAACGGTGAAGTGATAGACTCAAATTATATTGATTCGCATTCGGCGCAGTTTGCGCAATGGCATAATTCTCTTACTCCTGATGCAGACATTCTCATTTACGGTTGTGATATTGCCAAAGGTGAAGTTGGTCAGAGTTTTATTTTAAAGTTTGCTGCCGTAACCAACGCCGATGTTGCTGCATCCACTGACGGAACGGGCGGACATGACGGCAACTGGATTTTAGAATACTGCACAGGGGTGATCGAAGCTAACGCTATAAGTGTTCATGGTTATGAACATAATCTTACGAATTACCTTGTAACAAATACATCAGGCAGTGCTTTTGTCGAAAACTCCTTTCCCTGGGCAGTTGTTCAGGCAAATTTAAATCCTGGGGCAGACGAAATCAATTTTGACCATTCTATAGATAACACTTCGATTACCACAAATGCCCTTATTGAAATTACAGATGACATAACAATTACTGGCAATGGTACCAATAAAACTATTATACAAGCTGCAGAAACAGAGCTTACTGCGGATCATAGAGTGCTTTTTATTTCTTCTGGAACGGTAACCATTTCTGACTTGACAATACAAAATGGATATAGCGAAACTTTTGCAGGGGGAGGGGTTGTGAATCTCGGAAATTTGACTTTATCAAACACAATTATTTCTCATAATGCGTCTCCAGTAGGCGGCGGGATTTACAACGCAGGAGATTTACAATTAGACAATTCTACAATCAATAACAATGAAGCTATCTTTAATGGTGGCGGAATTTATAATAATGGAGGAACAATAACTGGTTTGTCTGAAGTCACGATTTCCAATAATATAGCTGATATCTATGGTGGCGGAATTTATAGCACTGGCACTTCTGATATCAGCGGGCTTTCTATTTTGAGCAATATGGCTATGGCGGGTGGAGGGGTTTACAGTGAAGGAAGCTTAACGGCAAGTGACTTGAGTATTTCAAACAACATTGTTTCAGATTCTGGTGGCGGGATTTACAATAAAAGCGTTTTAACTCTTTCTGTTTCTACGATACAAAATAATATTGCAGGGGAAAACGGCGGCGGAATATTAAACAGCTATTACGCCTCGCTTATATTAACAGGCTCTACTGTTACGGTAAACACAGCAAACTATGGCGGAGGCGTTTATACCGACGGAACTCTTACTGTAACCTCATCGGATATTACAAATAATACAGGTCTTATTTACGCAAATGACCTTATCAATGGCGAAGATATACCGCTTGTTTACCTGCCTGTAACTTCCCCTGATGACCCGTTATACAATGAACTCTGGGGCATGAAACAGATTCTTGCACCATCGGTTTGGAGTAAATATACCGGAAGTAATTCCATAACAGTAGCGGTCATTGACACAGGGGTGGATTACCTGCACCCAGATTTGATTGATAATATGTGGCACAACCCTGGAGAAATACCTGATAATGGAATAGATGATGACCATAACGGTTATATAGATGACTACTGGGGCTGGAATTTTGTAAATGACACAAAAGACTCTATGGACGATGTTGATCACGGAACACATTGCGCTGGTACCATTGGAGCTGTAGGTAATAATGGCATTGGTGTTGCAGGTGTCAATTGGGATATAAGCATAATGGCAGTGAAAGTTTTTGATAACAATGGATCTGCTGAGTTAGAGGGATTTGTTAATGCCATTTATTATGCCGTTAACATGGGCGCTAAGATATTATCTTGTAGTTGGGGAGGGGGAGAGTATGCAGAGGAATTGATAAATGCCTTTGAATATGCCAATTCAAAAGGTGTATTAGCTATTATTGCAGCTGGGAATGAGTCTAATAATAACGATACAAATCCAACCTATCCAGCCAATTACGATGTATCTAATATTATTTCTATAGCAGCTACGGGGAATTATCAGAGTTTGGACTATTTGGCTTCGTTTTCAAACTATGGTGCTATAACTGTGGATTTTGCTGCTCCTGGAGTAAATATTCTAAGCACGGTGCCTGATGCAGTTGTTGGAAAAGATTATGATTATAAGGATGGCACTTCTATGGCAACGCCGATGGTTTCTGGTGCGGCAGCACTTTTGTGGTCAAAATTCCCTGAACTGACTAATTTGCAGATAAAAGATGTCCTGATGCAGGGAGTTGACAAGGTTGACGATTTGTCCGGTAAATGCGTTACCGAAGGAAGGTTGAATTTAGCCACATCATATCAGCTCGCCTACAATCTTTTCTGGCGGCAATTTGGAACGGGTTTTAACGATGGAACCCAAACAACGATTATTTCTGGCGAAGTGGCCAATATCAATTGCCATATGAGCGATGAAATAGCCAAACTAATAGTCGATAGCGACATGCGCTATAAAACTCTTTTTAATATACAGAAACACGAGCTGCATCAATTAGTTCAAGATCAGATACTCAGTGATAAATTCGTCACAGTAGCTGAAGTTAAGGCTCATGCGTATGTACAGGATGCTTCGATAACTGTTTTTCATACCCCAATTACGGAAGAAATAGAAGATACAGTGCCGCTTTCTAATGAACCTCAAAAACATACAGATCACAGCGATTCTCCAGACAACAATCCGGAACACAATAATGATTCGATAAGTAATTTTAAAGAAGACCCCGCCGTGACATTTAATCAAAGTTACGATTATATGTCTATGATTAATGGCATTACAGATATAAATGACTTATATCGAAATAGCTTAGAAAAACATAAATTATTTAAAACCATCACTGACCTTTATCTCGACGTAATTATTGCCAGTTAATTCACTTCGAAATTATCTCGATATGGTCGGCTGAAATTTTTACATCGTCTATTTTTCGTAAGATTCTGGCTATTCTGCTATTTGATGCAAATGGGCGGAAATCATCTGAAAAAAACTCGTTGGCTCTTTCAGGAAGAGGCAATTTCCCAAATTTGATATATTTGAGTCTCATGGAAAAAACATCATTGCCTTTGTCGTTCTTAGTGATTTCAGGTTCGAGAACTGCTGTTTTACTTATTACAATTTTTACATGGTAGTCAAAAACTGTTTCATAGAAAGAAAATGTAATATATTTGCCGTCCAGAATCCCTGCAGAAACAGGCCTTGTTTTTGTGCTAAAATATTTTTGTGCCAAAAAGTTTATTTGTTCTAAATCCAAAATATAAGAACCTTTAATTCCTGTATCAATCGTACTCATAGTAGTTATGGCCATACGCTGCTGGTCTTTGGGAATAATATTTTCTGTGCCTCTGACTGACTGAAAAGGGTCTATGATGAGGTAAACAAGATAAAATGCAAAGACTATGAAAATGACCAGAAAGACACGAAATATCTTCGAAAAAATCCTATTGTGCTCTTTGCGCTCTATATTCTTTCTGATATCAGTTTCGATATCTTCAAAAGTTAGTTTGGCTCCGCATAAACGGCAAAACATACTTCCGAGAGGGTTTTCTCCCGAACAGTTTTTGCACTTTATATTCATAATTCTCCTTACGTTGCTTTTGGCTCTGTTGTCTTTTTTTCTGTAGTTGGGGCAGGATGAGTTGGTGTTGGAGTTTTTGAAGGAGAAACTGTAGACACAGCGCTGGAAGAAGGCGAAGAGTCACTTTTGGCTCCTGCCTGATATGAACTTGATCTATAATCCGTTTGATAAAAACCTGACCCTTTGAATATAATTCCGCTTCCTGTTCCTATAAGTCTTTTTAGGGTATCTTTGCAGCATTGAGGACAATCAGTAATAGGAGCAGCTGTCATATTCTGGAAGAGCTCGAACCTGTAACCACAGTTAACGCATTTGTATTCGTATGTTGGCATTGAAGTTACCTATGATAGTTATTTCAGTTTATGTTTTATTGTACTGTATTCAAATAAGCATCAATACAGGGGATTTTTAATAAAATGTTAATACTCACATTAATAATTGCAATATTATGACAAATCAAGTAAAATCAAATTAACATTCTTATATTCTATTATAACAATCAGGAGGTTTATATGTTAAAAAACTTGAACCCTACAAAGACATCGGCGTGGGCTAATCTTAGCGAGAAGTTCGAAAAGAGCAAAAACGTTAGTTTAAATGAGCTTTTCAAATCTGATAAAGAACGTTATAACAAATTCTCCCGCTATCTTGGAGAAGATATACTGTTGGATTTTTCAAAGAACTTAATTACGGAAGAAATTTTCGCATCACTTCTTGCTCTTGCAGACGAAATTGATCTTAAAGGTGCAATTGAAGCAATGTTTGGCGGTGAGACAATCAATAGGACAGAAGGGCGCGCAGTATTGCACACAGCTCTTCGTAACCGCAGTAATACCCCAGTGGTTGTTGACGGCGAGAATGTTATGCCCAAGGTAAATGCAGTTCTTAAGCAGATGAAAGAGTTTTGCTCGAAAATCCACGGCGGCGAATGGAAGGGGTATACGGGAAAAAAAATAACTGATGTTGTAAATATTGGCATAGGTGGTTCTGATCTTGGCCCTGTCATGGTTACAGAAGCGCTTAAGAAATACAAAGTCAAAGGTATTACTTCGCACTTTGTTTCCAATGTAGATGGGACGCATATAGTTGAAACCCTTAAATCTGTTTCGCCAGAAACCACCCTTTTTCTTGTGGCTTCAAAAACATTTACTACACAGGAAACAATGACCAATGCTCATACTGCAAGGGATTGGTTTCTTGCAGAGGCAAAGGATAAATCCGCAGTAGCTAAACACTTTGCGGCCCTGTCCACAAATTCAAAAGCCGTGGCTGATTTTGGAATAGATGTTGCTAATATGTTTGAATTTTGGGATTGGGTAGGAGGCCGATATTCCCTTTGGTCTGCGATAGGCCTTTCGATTGCACTTAGCGTTGGTTTCGACAATTTTGTTGAACTTCTCGAAGGAGCTCATGAAATGGATCTGCATTTTGCGGATACAGAGTATAAAAACAATCTGCCTGTCATTATTGCACTGATAGGTATTTGGTATAATAACTTCTATGGGACAGAGACGGAAGCCATTCTTCCATACGATCAGTACATGCATCGTTTTTCTGCTTATTTCCAGCAAGGCAATATGGAGTCTAATGGAAAATACATTGATCGCAACGGCAATAAAGTTGATTATCAAACAGGCCCGATTATTTGGGGAGAACCAGGTACCAATGGACAGCACGCTTTCTATCAGCTTATCCATCAGGGTACAAAGATTATTCCGTGCGATTTTATAGCTCCGGCTGTTTCTCATAACCCTACTGGAGATCATCATACTAAGCTCCTGTCCAACTTCTTTGCCCAAACAGAAGCCCTTGCTTTTGGTAAAACTAAGAAGCAGGTGGAAGATGAATTTGTCGCTATGGGAAAAAGGCTTAGCGATGTAGCAGATATTGTACTTTTTAAAGTCTTTGAAGGCAACAGGCCTACTAATTCTATCCTTGTCAGAAAGATAACTCCGAATGTACTGGGCAAATTAATTGCCATGTACGAGCATAAGATTTTTACTCAAGGAGTTATTATGAATGTTTACAGCTTTGATCAATGGGGTGTTGAACTAGGCAAACAACTTGCAGGAAAAATACTTCCTGAACTCAAAGGCGACGACGAAGTACATTCTCACGACAGTTCGACCAATGGGCTTATCAATGCCTTTAAGAAGTGGAGATAATTGATTGGTCTTTAAACCGAGAGGCAGTTCGTTCAGAACTGCCTTTTGGTGGTGCCAGCATAGAGAGAGCTAAATAATTACGCTCACTATGAAATATTGGGCAAATTTCTATTTGTTAGCAATATTTGAAAGCAACGCCGTTACAATGCCATTTGTCCATCCAAACCCGTCTTGTAACGAATATTCGCCGCCGCCTGCTTCAAGCGAAAGATCGCACACATTGTATTTTTCCATCATCTTTCCAGTTCTATTAAATACGTTACGTGCTGTATTAACAAATCTCGAAGCGATTTCAAAAGCAATATCATTGTGTCCGTAATTTTTCATTCCTATATACCCTATCCACTGAAGAGGTGCCCATCCATTCGGGCTGTCCCATTGCTGAGACGTTGTGTTAGTAGTAGTAACCAGTCCGCCGCCGCAAAGGAATTTTTCACTGGTATGCATTGCAACGCTTTTTGCCTGTTCGCTGTCAGCGACTTTGAAGAAAAGGGGATAAAGGCCGGCGAGTGACCATGTATTAGTTCTTTTTCCGTCAGTGAAACAGTAATCGAAAAAGAATTTTTTTTCAGAGTCCCAAAATAACCTTAATATTGCCTGTTTTCTGGATGTTGCTTTGCTTGAATAATAATCGGCTTTGGTTTTATCGCCGGACACGGAGAAATATTCTGCAAGCTTAAGTTCTAAGTCGTACATTATACAATTTAGGTCAACAGGAAGGATTTCAGTAGTTCTTATCGTCGATAAGTTTTTTTCATCTTTAAACCATCTGGAAGTGAAATCCCATCCTGACTCTGCCCCTGCACGAAGGTTTCTATAGAATGTTGCCTCATCCGATGGCCTTGTTTTTTTACACAGATGTAAATCTTCTCTGTAGGATTCCTCTCTAGGAGATGGATTATCATCCCAATAACGATTCAATTTTGTGCCTTCAATTTCTACAGATCTGTTACCATCCATCCAATAAGCATACTCTTTTTCAAGTACTGAAAGATATGGTTTAATAGCTTCTACTCCTTTCTCCCTATATAAAATATTAACCATCGAGCAGAAAAAAGGCGGTTGTGAACGACTCAGATAATACATGCGGTTTCCGTTTGGAATATGTCCGTAGTTTTCGACAAGAAATGCAAAATTTTTAACCATATTTTCTATGATTTCAGTTCTGCCTGCGCTGGCAAGCCCTTCAGAAGTGAAATAGCTGTCCCAGTAATAAACTTCAGTAAACCTGCCTCCAGGAACAATGTATGAATATGGAAGAGGAAGAAGTGTAGAATGTTTTGATTGCTCCTTGTCTGGCTTTCTTAAGAGGATGTCCCATAATAATGAGATATGAGCTTCCATTGTTCTGTTTTTTTGTAATTCATTGTCTAGGCATGGCGGCACTGGCAACGAAAAGTTTTCGAGTATGAAATTCTTGAGATTAAAAGATGGATTAGCTTTTTGTGCATGGTACTTTTCAAGCACCTTATCTGGTTCGTACAATGGATAGGAATCCACAAAAGTCTTAGAATCTGGAAATATTTCTTCTATTTGCACTCGTTCGAAAAGTTCCCCTTTGAGTTGAATAAGTTGATTCATTGCCCATTCTCCCTTTTGTCTGGTTATTGTTTTTATATATGATAGTCCCTTGTTTTTTTCAAAATATAAACAGTTCTTTTTTTCACTATAAAAGAAATACAAAGAACTAATTACATTTTTATCAAGTATTTAAAAATTTTAAACTCTAATTACTGGAAAAACCGTGATTAATAAATATGTGTCTTGCCGCATAACGCACCTTGTTTTTTTTCATAAAAGTTTGTGCTTTAAGAATATTGACAAACTTTATCGTTCATATAGAATGGAAACACGGATATGGAGTTAATTTAACGCTCTTAATTTTCAATAATTCAAACAGAATAAGGAGAAAACAACAATGGCTTTATCCACGGAAAGTAGAAACTTTTATTTAGCATGGTTTATGCTTCTGTTTTCATTTTTTATGCCAGCCATATTATTGAATACAGTAGGGGCTGTTATTCTGAACCTGGTAAACGAGATGCATGTCTCGATGGGGCCCGCAAGCTGGCTTGAAGCTTTTAAGGATATGTCTATTCTGATAAGCGCGTTAATACTATCTTCATTCCTTCCCAGTTTCGGCTACAAGAAATCCCTTATGGTAGGGATCGCTTTGGAATTGATAGGGTGCCTTATCATTGCCATGCATCCTTCGATTATAACTGCCAGAATATTCTTTGTATTCTGCGGAATAGGGTTTGGACTTATCAAACCTGCCGTATATGCCTCCGTTGGACTTTTCTTTGAAGACCCTAGCAAACACGCAGGGTTTGTTTCTCTCATGGAAGGAGTATTTATGGGAGGATGTTTGCTTGGAATGTGGATTTACTCTTTTTTTGTAGCGCTAGGCACATGGACAACTGCTTTCTGGTGTTTCGGTATAATGTGTGTTGTGAATCTCCTGGTAGTCTTTTTTGTCAAACTTGATGAAAGCAAAATTGCCCACAAAATCGTTTCTCCGACAGATGAGTTAAAGAAGGATATGAAAGGGATGGGTTTACTTCTTAAAGAAGGAACCGTTTGGGTATTTATCGTTATGACTTTTTTCTATGTGTTTATAGAGCAGGGTATAACAACCTGGCTTCCGACCTACAATAATCATGTGCTGCATATTTCCGATGAGCTTAGTCTTCAGGTAACAAGCCTCTTTCCTGCAGCTCTTTGCGTAGGCAGGCTTGCCAGTGCTAGTGTCATGAAAAAGATCAAGTGGGTCACACTTTTGTTTTTTTCTATGATAGTAGCATTTGTTCTTTTGGTTATTGCAATATTTATGTCCAAACATGTCGACGCATATAACACAGCACACAGAATCCTTGTGACAAACTGGCTTCATCTGCCTTTGGTAGCCTATCTCATACCTCTAGTAGGTATTCTTATAGCTCCAATTTATCCTACGCTGTGCTCATCAATTATTAGTGCACATAAACTTCGCGTCCATAGTGCAATGGCAGGATTGATTATGGTATTTTCAGCTCTTGGAGGAACTACAGGTTCAAGGATAGTTGGTTCGCTATTTGAATTTTTTGGAGGACTTACTGCTATCAAAGCGCCGTTGATACCAATTATTATAATCTTTATTCTTTTGATTCCGTACTATAAAATGGTCACTAAGGCTATCAAAAAGAAACAAGATGAAGAACCAAATGAGATGAACGTGACAGGAGGAATTTCAGGACATTAATTTCCTAATATACTCGTTTTCCAAAACACCCTGAATATTATTTTCAGGGTGTTTTTTTTGTCCAGCCTGAGTTTAAGGTAATCAGCCTGACCTCGTTCTATTGGATGTTTTAATGCCTGAAATAAACGGGTTTTTAAGTTTGCAGAATATTATAATCTGATGAAAATACGGCTAAAATCCCCCTGATTTTTATTACTGCGCTTTCTACCATTGAGGCTGAAATGGAAGGGCTTAAGTTAGGTGCTGTTGATTTTATATCAAAACCTTTTCATTTAGAAATGGTTAAGGAGAAAGTTAAAACCCAGCTTGAGTTAAAAACCTACAGAGATCACCTTGAAGATATGATTAATGAACGCACCGAAAAAATCCAAAATTTGCTCCATGAAAAGGACTTTCTTCTAAAAGAGGTTCATCATCAAGTTAAAAACAATATGAGTACCATCTCAGGAATTCTTGCATTGCAAAGCAAGTTTCAAAAAAATCAGGAAGCAAAGAACGCGTTGCATGATGTTTCAAGTCGCATGATGAGTATGACAGTTTTGTACAATAAATTGTATCATTCTGAATATTTCGGTCTTGTAGCTATCAAAGGATATCTAACCTCTCTTGTTAACGAAATTGCCGTCACCTTCTTTGATAGGCTGCCACCAATCAAAATAGGAACTAACATATAAGACACGATCCTTGAAACAAATAAGGTATTTTATATTGGAATAATCGTCAATGAGCTTATCACCAACTCGATGCAAAACGCCTTTAATGAACAGAAAGAAAAAATCATAGAAATGACGATAACAAAGAAAGTAACTCGTGTTATTTTTATCTTTCAGGATAATGGCTCTGGTATTCAGGATATGTCCTCTGTTGAAGAATCTACAGGATTTGGAATTAAACTTGTAATTATGATGGCAAAACAATTAAATGCTTGCATGGCTACAGAGAAAAATAACGGCACACGTTTCACGATTGAATTTGGTGGAATATAAACAAGAAACCAAGCATTTTTGATGATTTTCTGGTCAGGAAGTATATAATCTACTATGATTTTGACTTATCAACAATTGAGCAACTTCTATTTTGCGAAAGGTTTCTAAAGAAGACTTGGAGCATAGAAGTATAGGGATCAGATATGGAAGAATATTTTGAACAGGGTTCTTTTGAAAAAGTGTTTCATAATTCCCCTGACGCAATACTCTTTATTTCAGGACAGAAGCTTATTGATTGCAATGACTCCACAGTTAGAATGCTCAAAGCGAAAAATAGGGAAGAAGTACTTAACACTCACCCATCGCAGTTATCGCCGGAATTTCAGCCGGATGGCAGAGCTTCTTTTGAGAAAGCCAATGAAATGATTGAGACTGCTTACAGGAATGGCTTTCATCGATTTGAGTGGAATCATAAGCGGTTCAACGGGGAGGTTTTTCCTGTAGAGGTGTCGCTGACTCTTATTTCCTACAGAGGTGCAACGACTCTTCATACATTATGGAAAGATTTGACAGAAGAAAAAAAGATAAAGCAAGATTTAGACAGGCATATATTCCTACTCAAGACTATATATGATTCAAGCTCAGATGCTCTGATGATACTTGACGAAAAGGGATTTACTGACTGTAATGAAATGACCCTCAAAATGTTTAAAGTCAAGTCGGTTGAGGATTTTAGGAAACTTCATCCTGGACAGCTCTCTCCTGAGTTTCAACCTGACGGTCAAACATCCATGGATAAATCAAGTCAGATGATAGAACTTGCGCTTAAGGATGGATCCCATCGATTTGATTGGATGCACATGACTATAACAGGAGAAAATTTTCCTGCCGAAGTTCTCCTGGCTGCTTTTACATATGAGGGGAAGTTGATACTTCAAGCTTCGGTTCGCGATACCACTGAAAGAGTAAAAATCATTAAAGAGCTAGAAGTAGCTACTAGAAACGCAGAGGTAGCCAACAGAGCCAAATCCGAATTTCTTGCCAACATGAGCCATGAAATTCGTACGCCAATGAATGCCATAATAGGCCTTTCTTATCTGTTAATGCAAACGGAACTTTCCCCGAAACAATACGCATATCTTCGTAAAATAGAACTCTCAGCAAAAAACCTTCTTGGAATTATCAATGACATTCTGGATTTTTCCAAGATAGAAGCAAGAAAGCTTACTCTTGAAAATATAGAGTTTGATATGGAGGAGGTGCTGAACAATCTTTCTACGCTTGCTCTAGCAAAAGCAGAGACAAAAGAGCAACTCGAAATAGTTTTTGATATATCTCCCAATATACCTAAAAGACTCATCGGCGACCCCCTTAGGTTCGGCCAGATACTCACAAACCTTACAGGGAATTCCATTAAGTTTACTGAAACAGGCTCTGTCGTGGTGAGCATGGAAGTTGAAAGAAATGAAGAGGATATGATTTTAGCCAAAGTATCAGTCAAGGATACTGGTATTGGCATGACAGAAGAGCACAAAGCCAAGCTTTTCCAGTCTTTCACTCAGACAGACGCTTCCATGACCAGAAAGTTTGGAGGAACGGGTTTGGGGCTGGCCATTTCCAAAGAGTTAATTCAAATGATGGGTGGAGAAATATGGGTAGATAGTGTTTATGGAAAGGGCTCAGACTTTTCTTTCAGGATTCCTTTTGGTAAGGTTGTCGGTGCAGAAGCAATGGAAGCACCTCCTGCTCATCTTCAACTGGAAGGGTTGAAAATTCTCGCTGTTGACGACAATCCGATGATATTGAAGATTATTAGGAGAGAACTTCAGTCGTTATCATTTGATGTTGATGTAGCCGATTCAGGCACAAATGCGGTGAAACTGCTTGAAGAAGCAGATAAAAATGAGCCATATCAGCTTGTATTTATGGACTGGTTGATGCCAGGAATGAATGGGGTTGAAACTATCAGGTTGATAAAGGAAAATAAATCAATTACGCGTAAACCGAGAATTATTATGCTTACGGCGCATGCGAAAGAGGAAATAATGAGTTCCATAAGCCAGATGGAACTAGACGGTTTCTTACTCAAGCCTGTAACAGTATCTAGTTTGTTCAATGCCGTCATGGAGTGTTTTAAAGATAAAAAAACATGCCTGACAGATCAGATTAAACAGAAGGACTTCAGCGAAGCGGGACAAAAAGCCATTAAAGGAGCAAATGTATTGCTCGTAGAAGATAACGAGATTAATCAGGAAGTAGCTACGGAAATACTTAGACTTATGTCTCTTAATGTAACATTGGCAAGAGATGGGTATGAAGCAATTGCTAAAGCCAATAGTGACACTTTCGATATCGTCCTTATGGATATTCAAATGCCAAGGCTTGACGGAATTGAGGCAACCAAAAGAATACGACATACTAAAACCCGTGATGAGCTTCCAATTGTGGCTATGACGGCTCATGCCATGCTTGGAGATATAGAAAAGAGCATAAGAGCAGGAATGAATGATCATATTACCAAGCCTATCAATCCTGATGTTCTTTTCAGGACACTTGTTAAATGGATAAATCCCAAAGAACGTTTTTCTGTTCCCCAACCATCTTTGGACTTACCACCTCAGAAATTTTCTGATAATAGCAGTGGACTAAAATTTGACGAACTTAAAACTATCAATACTCAATTGGCATTAGGCCGTCTTGGCAATAATAAAGAGCTTTATAGCAGGCTTCTGATTAAATTTTATAAAGAAAACACTGCGACAGGAAGCGACATCAAAAAAGCTATTGAGGAAAACGATATGGATAGCGCTTTGCTTAAAGTCCATACAACAAAGGGGGTGGCAGGAAATATAGGTGCAGAGGTTCTTCAGTCAGTATCAGGCAAACTTGAGGCATTGTTGAAATCAAATGATTTAAAAAATTCGGAGGAGGCTTTTTGTGCTTTTGAAACGGAATTACAGAAAACTCTGGAAGATGTACAGAAGGTAATTCCTTCTTCAGACCCTTCTGAAAAAACTTCTGGCAAAGCCGGAAACCTTAACGACCTGAAAACTTCTCTTGAAAAACTGTTGACTTTTGTAGATAAGAGCTCTCCTAAAAACTGCAAGGTAATCATGTCAGAAATAATATCACAAGAATGGAGTGAAGAAATAAACCGCAGGATAATGGAACTGAAAAATTCACTTGACGTTTATGATTTCAAGAAAGCAGAAAATCAATTGAAAACAATAATTAGCGAGTTAAGCAATGTCTAGCAAGATTCTAATAGTTGATGATTCACCTGCAAATATCGATATTCTTTTCGATGCACTTTCAGATGATTATGATTTGCGAGTAGCAAACAATGGGGAGATAGCCCTTGAGTCTGTAGCAAAAGAACTCCCTGACCTTATTCTGCTTGACATCCTCATGCCAGGGATAAACGGTTTTGAAGTTTGCAGAAACTTAAAGTCTAATGAGAAGACATGCTCAATCCCGATAATTTTTATAACAGCTCTTTCGGAAACTCAAGATGAAGCAAAAGGCCTTGCTTTGGGGGCAGTTGATTTCATAACTAAACCGTTTAATATTGAACTTGTTAAGGCAAGGGTTAAAAATGCTATCGAGTTAAAATCCCTTAGAACCCATCTGGAGAATACAGTTAAGGAAAGGACTAAAGAGCTTGAACTTACTCAGGAAACTGTAATTGAATGCATCGTAAGAATAGGCGAGTTCCGCAATACTGAGATAGGGGAACATATTATTCGAACTCAAGCCTATGTTCGTGCACTTTCAGAAGAGATGAAAAAATTAGATCACTATAACGAACTGCTTACGGAAAGTTATGTGAGATTCCTAATCAAATGCGTACCTCTTCATGATATTGGCAAGGTGATTATTCCCGATAATATTTTGCTTAAACCTGATAAATTGACGCCGGAAGAATTTGACATAATTAAAAAACATACCACGGAAGGGAAAAAAATCCTACTTAGCGCGGAAAGAAAACTTGGACGTAACTCGTTTCTTAGTTTAGCTATGGAAATGGCAGAAAGTCATCATGAAAGATGGGATGGGAAAGGATATCCGCAAGGACTTTCAGGTAAAAATATTCCACTGCCCGGAAGGCTTATGGCAATAGCCGATGTCTATGACGCACTTGTTTCCAAAAGAGTATATAAACCGGCACTGACTCATGAAGAAGCAATGAGGATTATACTTAAAGGCAAAGGAACACAGTTTGATCCGGATTTAATCGCTATCTTCTTAAAGCTTCAGGATAGATTTAAAAACATCTCTAAGGCGCAGGTCAATTGCATTTAAATTTGCGACAAAACTGTGTATGAGCGAGTTTAGCTAGAATGATTACCGAAATTGGGAACTGCTGTTGTCCTATTTATCGTCATTAGTCCCATTTTATTACGATAGGTGTTTGTCTTTCTTATGTTTCTTAGCAGCTCTAATATATTCTTCTGCATTTGCTAGAATTTGTTCATGAGTGTTTGCATCAATAGTTTTGACCTGTTTGGCGGGAATGCCCACTGCGAGAGTATTTGCTTCTATTACAGCGTTTTCTTTAACTACAGCGCCAGCTCCTATCACTGCTCCTTTTTTAATCACTGCACCGCTCAAGATAATGGCACCCATTCCGATAAGGCACTCATCCTCAATAACGCAGCCGTGAATAACGCAGTTGTGCCCTACTGTAACGTTATTGCCGATAACTGTTGATTTATCGTGGTCATTATGTATTACTGAGCAGTCCTGAATATTCGTGCGTTCACCGATTACAATGTTTGTATTAGGAATATCACTTCTTATTACGCAATTGTACCATACAGAACTTTTTTTCCCGATTTTGACATCGCCCATGATTTTTGCTCCGCTGGCGATGAAAGCGCTCTTATTAATTTGTGGTTTGTTTTTCATGAGTTTATCCTTGAATACTTTTGTTTTTCAAAGTTCATTTTATATTGCATTTTTTATCATGCAATATACTTATAGATATTTAGCTTGAACCAAAAATATATGAAGGTGAAGATGTGTTAGGCAAGAGGTTGAAAGTCGGTAATTCTGATTTTGAGATAAAGGCTTTCCTAGGTAAAGGGAAATCGGGTCACTCTTATCTTATTGAGAATAGCGGATGTCAATATGTGTTGAAAAAAATGCACGACGAGCCTTGTTCGTATTATCAATTCGGTGACAAACTCGGCTCAGAGATACACGCCTATTATACACTAAGAAATATAGGCATAAACATGCCGCTTCTTATAGAGTATAACTGGTCTGAAAAATACCTTGTGAAGGAGTATGTAGAAGGGCAAATCGCATCTTGCTTTATAGCCCAGGATGTTGTTACTTTGAATACCTTCAGTCAGCTTTTTGAACTTGCCCGGAAAGCTCGCTTAAATGGCTTGAACCTTGATTATTTTCCGTCAAATTTCATAATCGCTAAAAAAGGGCTGATTTATATAGATTATGAATTGAACCAATATTCTTCGGAGTGGAACCTCTCAAACTGGGGAATTTACTATTGGCTCAATTCTGAAGGGATGAAAGAATATCTTAGAAATAATAATCTCTTGGCGTTGAATATTGATCTTGATTCGGGTGTTCCAATTAAAGCCCCGTTTGTTAATAAGGCTAAAGAGTTAATTGAAGGTTTTTTCAAGAAGTATTGATTTATTTTGCAATATCATGATAATATAATCCTTATAGTAGCTATTATTATTAACCAGTTGAAAAAAAGGAGATATGATAATGACAAAAATAACAAATCCCAAGGACCTGGCAAAGTATATTGACCACACGATTTTGAAGGCCGAATCCACTCTTGATCAGGTGGAAAAACTCTGTAAGGAAGCCGCTGAGCACAAATTTGCATCAGTATGCATAAATCCATATTATGTTCCATTTTGCAAGAAATTCCTGAAAGGCACCGGAGTGAAAGTTTGCACAGTAATTGGATTTCCTTTGGGAGCTACTACAAAAGAATCAAAAGCCGCTGAGGCAATCAAAGCAGTTGCTGATGGGGCAGACGAAGTCGACATGGTTCTTAATGTCGGAGCTATGAAATCTAAGAACTACAAATATGTCGAAGATGATATCAGAATGGTTGTGGAATCTCTTCCTGCAGGGATTTGCGTAAAGGTTATTTTCGAAACATGTTACCTTACAAAAGATGAAATCAGGCTTGCTGCCGAACTATCGATGAAGGCTGGTGCCAATTTCGTTAAAACTTCTACAGGCTTTGGAACAGGCGGAGCCACAGTAGAAGATGTAAAAATAATGAAAGGCGTAGTCGGCGATAAACTCGAAGTCAAAGCATCGGGCGCTGTCAGGGACTTTGAAACAGCAGTGGCCATGGTCGAAGCTGGTGCTACAAGGCTTGGCACAAGTTCGGGCATAGCCATTATTTCAGGCTCGAAAAGTACTTCAGCTTACTAATCGTTATCAGGTAATTTTACAAAGCCGCCGCATAGAAATGCAGGTGGCTTTTTTGTGCCTAGGATGGCGGGCGATATCTAGCCTGCATATCTCACGCTTTAACAACAAGCTTTTTGGATGATAAGTCTGAAATACCAAAAATAAGAGGCTGCTCATTAATATATGGGCAGCCCCTTTGATGGTTGATAGCTTCTGAATCAAGCCTTCCAGAGGCCATGTTTATTGCAGTAGGCCCTTATTATAATTCCAGGCTGTTTATGTACATAGAACGCTGCTTCTGGTCTAAATCCTGGCTTTAAATACATTCTGTTGACATAATCACCGTTTAGTATTTCTACCCATTCAATGAAGTGGTCAACATCCATTGGATGAGGCACTGACCCAACCTGGACTTTTACATGAGTTCCCTCATCTATGAGTACAGGAATGTGCTTTTCTGTCGAAGCTTCTGTTGTGTTTTCTTTAACAAGAACCATTTCCTGATTGCAACAATAAAGAGAACCCACGGATCCGTGCAAGACTTCTATTATATTGCCACAGACATTGCATTTGAATATTTCTTCTCTGTTTTTTTTGGTAGCCATGTTTTCCTCCTGATTTTAATTTTGATATTTTCTTATGTTGACCGTTGACGGTTATCCTCAATAAGTTTATATATCTCAGGGATCAAATATTTTAATATTGATGTTGTAGGAACGGCGAAGATCATTCCGGTAATTCCGAATAGCATTCCTCCAAGAAGTACTACGACAATTGTTTCAAGTTCATTTAATCCCAATGATGCTCCAACTACAGCAGGGTAAATAAATAACTGGTCAAGAATTCCTGTCATAAAAATATATGCAACAATTACTAATAGTATTTGTGTCATACTTACTTCTCCGAAAGCAAAGCAAATTGCCATAGTCAGAAATGCACTTACCATGGGGCCGATGTAAGGAAGTAATATAGTAAATCCGGCAAATAAACCTAGTATTAGCCCAAACGGGACGCCTATCAAGGTAAATACTGTCACATAGAAAGAGCTTTCGATAAAAATAATTATGAAATAGCCTCTTACCCACATCTTAAGTTTGAAAATTATATTATTCAGAATATTAGTTGCTGTTTCTCTGGTTCCTTCTTTTGTATTGGGAAACCAACTGCTTTCCAGTATCGCATCAGTAAGATATTCGCCTGTAGTAACTTTATGATTTTTAGTACAATTAAAGTTTGCAAGCTTATTAAGGAAAAATGCAAAGAAGAAGAAAGTAAAGACAAGCTTAAGTATTATGAAAAAAAGTGTACCAACAGCCCCTGCCGTATAGGAAAATAGCCCACCTGATTTGTTGGTGATTGACCTGATAAAATCTTGAATATTCTGAGGTGAACTTAGATTGGCGCCAATGTAGTCTTTAATAACTGAAAAGAATTTATATTTTTCAAGTTTTGGTTTAAAAGCTTCGATTTTATATTGAACAGCAGCGAAAAACTGCTTGAGAGATCCATCGTCACCGTCTTTTTTAGCAGAATCAACGCTTATTGTGCCATCTGCCTGTAATTTCCCTTTTTCATAATCATTGGTTGTTTTATGAGCCCAAACAGAGATGGATTTTGATGTGTTTGAAATATATGTAGTTGAAAGCCATGTAAGTCCGGTCAAGACAAAAATAAAAAGCAGGAAAACTGTGAAAGTAGTCAGAAGGCAAGATCTTTTAATAAGCCTAATACTGATTTTTTCCTCTTCAGAAGGAGTATTTTTATTTATTTTGAATTTTACATATTTAAGGAATTTGGTTTTAATAATTTTTATTGGTTTTGTAACTGGAACAAATAGAGAGCAAACCAAAGCCGAAGAATAAATAAATAGCTTATTATTAAGGACATGATTTCTATAGAATCCCTGAAGTGGCAAAAAGAGATAGGCCAAGAGCAAGCCGAAAACTACAGGTTTAAAAAAAGTGGCTGCCAGAACAAACAATATTAGGATTGCGATAGCTGCAATAAACCCTGCACTTGAACTCAAAATTGACTGAATTCTTGAAACTTTGTATTCTTTTTCAGCCATAATATGAGACCTTTTGAATAAATTTAAATATCAGCAAAATACCTATGTATAAATAACTCTTCCGTAAGTTCGGGATGGAATGTACACGCTAATGCATTACCTTGCCTTACTAAAACAGGTTCATTATTTAAAGAAGCCAATACCTGAACTTTAGAAGAGTCCAATCCTATTATAGAGGGAGCCCTGATAAAAATGGCTTCAACTCTTGCAGATTTATCTGATAAATTTACTTCAACGAAAGTTTTAAAGCTGTCTAATTGCCTTCCGTAGCTGTTTCTTTTTGCTTCTATATCCATAACAGCCAGTGTATTATCATTTCCAAATTTCTCAAGCCCATGAGTTTTTTTAGCTAAAAGTATAGCGCCTGCACATGTCCCAAAAACAGGTTTTATTTTGCAGAATTCTTTTAATTTGTCCCAAATGAGATGTTTTTTAAGAATTGTCACTATAGAAGTACTTTCTCCGCCCGGAATAACCAATTTGTCAACACTATCAAGCTCTTGGATTGTTCTTACTAAAACAGAGTTGACTCCAAGTTTTTCCAATGCAGTTTTGTGTTTCTCATAGGCTCCCTGAATAGAAAGCACTCCTATGGTCTGAGCCATTATGGTTACCAGCCTCTATTTGCAAGCTTTTGGTTATCAAGAAGTTTGTCTATTTCTATCCCTGTCATTGGTTCGCCAAGATCTTCAGAAATTTTTGCAAGCACACTAGGGTCATTATAATACGTTGCGGCACTCACAATGGCCTCTGCTCTTTTTTGCGGGTTACTGGATTTGAATATTCCAGAACCTACAAAAACTGTTTCAGCACCCAGCTGCATCATCAAAGCTGCATCGGCTGGAGTAGCTATCCCGCCCGCTGAAAAGTTTGGTACGGGAAGTTTTCCGTGTTCGTGAACATATTCGACCAAGTGGAAAGGGGCTTGGAGTTGTTTGGCGGCAGACATGAGTTCACCCTTATCCATGGATTGGATCTTTCTCATTTCTCTAGTTACAGTCCTGAATTGACGGACGGCTTCTACTATATTGCCTGTGCCTGCCTCTCCTTTTGTTCTAATCATTGCAGCGCCTTCACCTATTCTTCTCAATGCTTCGCCGAGATTGCAGCAACCGCAGACAAACGGAACTTTAAACCCAAACTTGTATATATGGTTTTCTTCGTCAGCAGGAGTAAGGACTTCGCTTTCATCTATAAAATCGATTCCTAGATATTCAAGAATCTGAGCTTCTACAAAGTGTCCGATACGGACTTTGGCCATTACAGGTATTGAGACAGCTTCCATGATCTGTTTGATAAGTTTTGGGTCAGACATCCTGGCTACTCCGCCATCTCTGCGTATATCGGCAGGAACTCTTTCAAGAGCCATAACTGCTACTGCGCCTGCTTGTTCGGCGATCTTAGCATGTTCGGCGGTTACTACATCCATAATTACACCGCCTTTGAGCATTTCAGCCAGACCAACTTTTGTTTCCCATGCAGATTTTTCCATATGTTTAAAGCCTCCAGTTTAATATAAAAAATGAATGAGTTAAGTAAGCTTCTAAAATTAGTCTGAATTGTTGTTTTTTTCAACTGCCTTACTTTTTTAATGAATAATTGTTTTTCTTTATAACATGGAGTCAATTAAAATTGTATGATTAATAAAAACTCTACATGAATAGGAATTTCTATGGATTATGAAAGTTTTTTAAACTTGATAAAGTCAAGACATAGTTGCCGCTCATATCAAACAAAAGATGTTCCTGATGAACTCATTTTGCAGTGCTTGGAAACCGCCAGACTTTCTCCCTCGGCCTGCAATAAACAACCTTGGCGGTTTATAGTTGTAAAAAACAAGACGTCAAGAGAACGAATTTGCAAAGAAGGAATTTTACCGTGTTTGCCGATGCCTTGGCTTAAGGAAGTTCCGGTGTTTATTGTTTTGTGCGCCAAAAGTGATTTCACAGTGCACAAATTTGCATCTTTTATTTCAAAGGTCGATTACTGCCAGATTGATATTGGAATAGCCGGAGAGCACTTTGTTCTTGCCGCACAATCATTGGGGTTAGGAAGTTGCTGGATAGGGTGGTTTAAGGAAAAGGCAGTAAAAAGAATATTGAAGATACCAGCAGGAATTAAAGTCCTTTCACTAATATCATTGGGCTATCCTTTTGTAGATAGTGAACAAGCAGAAAGACTTTCCATTGACAATTTATTTTTTAAAGAAGAGTGGCAGAATAGTTAGAGATATGTCAGAAGAATAAACAATTTGCCATTTCAAAAGCTATGCCCTATAATCCGCAACTATGATAAAATCTCTAAGTTTAACTTCACCTTGAGTAGTAGCCTGATGGGAATATTAAGACGCACCAAAATCGGAAGAGGGTATCATAACCTGCTAAGGGCAAGAAGTATTATAACTGTCCTGATAAAGCATGGGTTTCTGGATTTCGTAGAGAACAGTAAGATGATCCAAGCTATGAAGCTGAGTCGATTTTCTTTTAAAAAGCACAAGAAACAAGAATTTCATAAACATTATTCCCACTGGGAACGAGTACGTATGGTTTGTGAAGAACTCGGTCCGACTTTTGTCAAGCTCGGGCAGTTTCTCAGCAACAGGCCAGACCTTATCCCATCTGAACTTTGCGCGGAACTGGAGAAACTTCTGGAGAATGTAGCTCCTTTCCGTGGAGAGCTTGCAAAAATGATATTTGAATCCAGCACTGGCCTTAAAATTTCGGAAGTATTTGAAAATTTCAACATAGAGCCTTTTTCTTCAGCTTCGGTATCTCAAGTTCATAGCGGCAGGCTTAAAGACGGTACAAAAGTTGCAGTAAAAATCCAGAGGCCAGGCATTAAAGCAATAATTGACAGCGACCTTGAAATAATGATGTATCTTGCAGAAAACATCAAGAAACATATGTCAGGCCCAGGTGCTCTTGATCCGGTTGCGATAGTTAACGAATTCAGTGATGGGATTAAACATGAACTGGATTTTTCAAGAGAGGCTCTTAATATCGAGAAATTCTCTAGAATGTTTGCCGAAGAAAAGGAGCTTGTTGTTCCAAAAGTTTATAAGGAATATTCAAGAAAAGATATTCTGACAATGCGCTACATTGACGGAGTAAAATTTTCAGAATACAAAGGTAATACAGAAGAAATAAAGAGAATATGTGAAAAACTGGCATCGCTTGTACTTAGGCAGATTTTTGAAGAGGGTTATTTTCACGCAGATCCGCATTCAGGAAACATAATAATCACCGAAGACCTGAAAATATGTTTTATTGATTTCGGTTTGATGGGACTGCTTCCGCCTAAGCACAAAAGTGCTCTTTGCGACATTATATTGGGGCTGGTGAATCACGATCCTGAACTTATAACAAGAGCTTTGATTTCAATTTCGCATAATAAAGAGGTCGAAAACAGGGCAAATATTGAACATCAGGCTTTCAAAATAATGGAACAGTATGCTTACCTTCCTATCGAAGACATAAATATTGGACATTTCCTTCGCGATTTACTGAAATTATTGGTAGAAAACAAACTTCTCATACCTACTGACATATTCCTTTTACTAAAGGCTCTAATAGCGCTTGAAGGCACGATTCGCAAAATTAAACCTGACTTTGATATGATTTCACATGTCGAGCCTTTTATCAGGAAATTGCTTTATAAGAACAGAAGTCCTTACAAGATGATTAGAGAGCTTATAAAAGCGGGATTGGATTACTCGAAATTTATGGCTGAACTTCCCGGAGAACTCAGAGATATTCTTACTCAATTTAAAAATAAGACTCTTAAGATTCAATTTGAACACAAAGGATTGGAGCCATTGCTGGAAAAGCACGACAAAATAGTTAACAGACTCTCTTTTTCTATTATAACGGCATCAATGATTTTGGGTTCATCTATGCTTTTGAATTCAAAGGTGCCGCCTCTGTATCATGGGCTTTCAATTCCCGGACTAACTGTTTTTTTATTCTCTGCTTTTATGGGGATGCTTCTTATTATATCCATTTTACGCCACGGTAAGATGTAAATTCTAAATGTCTATTTACAAATGTTAAAAGGACTTTCCGATTATTACAGGTTTGAAGACAATTTTCTAGCTCCTTATGCGCTAAAAAGCCATAGATCCAGAGGGAGAAAGTATCCTGAAAAGGATCATCCGATCAGAACTGTTTTTCAACGCGACCGAGACAGGATTCTTCATAGCAGGGAATTTCGCAGGCTTGAATACAAGACTCAGGTTTTTCTTAATGGAATAGGCGATCACTACAGAACAAGATTAACCCATACAATCGAAGTAGCGGCAATTTCACGTACTTTAGCAAGGGCACTGGGCTTGAATGAAGACTTGACAGAAACTATCGCTCTTGCGCATGACATAGGCCATCCGCCGTTCGGCCATACAGGAGAGAATAAGCTAAACGAAATAATGAAGCGTTATAATTCCTCATTCGAACACAACGACCATTCAATTGTGTTGGTGGACAAACTTATAGAAAAATACCCTGAGTTTGATGGATTGAACCTTACCTGGGAAACAAGAGCCGGACTGATTAAACATAGAGAAGAAAAAAATATTAAACTAGACGGAATCAGGCTTGCGCCAAATCTTTCGCTTGAGTCACAGGTGGCAGATATCGCAGACGACTTGACCTATTTCGGACATGATATAGACGATGGCTTTGAATCAGGGCTTATTGTTGAAGCAGATATAGCGTCACTTGAAATTTGGCAGAAAGCCACAGAAATTTCGTTCAGAAGCGGCAACTCCAGGGCAAATAGAAAATTTGCCAGATTTGTGGTAAGGTGCCTTATAGATTCAATGGTAAAGGATGTTATAGATAAATCTGTAGAAAACCTTGAGAGGATGAAAATCAAAACTCCTGAAGATGCTCAGAATAATGCACACAAGGTAATTTCATTCAGCTCCGAATTTAAGGATATGACTGTGGCGCTCAAGGAATTCCTCTTTCGAAATATATACTGGAATGATAAAGTGCTCGAAGTTAACAGAGCCAGTGCAGAAAAAATCGAAGAGTTATTCGATTTGTACATGAACAAGACAGAGACCAGAAGTGATTTCATAAATCGAATTGCGCCTGTATATGGGATTAAACATGCTATTTGCTATTACATTGCGGGTATGACAGACCGATTTGCCATAGAAGAGTATAACAGATTATTTTCCGTGAAAAGAAATTAGGATTTTCTACTGACTTTTTAGTATAAATAAATCATCGTTTCTTCTTGCTTTTCGATAAAGGGGAATGCTTACGACGGAACCTTTTGGAGCAGAAGGGACATCTTTTTCTTCAAGCCTGATATTTTCAATGATTTGAGTGATGGTACCTGTGGTTGAACCTATTATTAAAATTTCGTCGCCTATGTTCAACTCGCTTTCTCTCAATGTAACTTCTGCTATTCCGATTTTCGAGAAGTAGTTAGTTACGATTCCAGCCCTGATTTTTTTCTTTTCAGCCTTATTGTCAGGGTTGTTGCTCCACATTTCAAGACTCTTACCAAGATAGTATCCTCCGTGCCAGAAGCCCCTGTTGAAAACTCCTGAGATTTCTTTTTCCCACCTTTTAATGTTTTCGGGGTTGTATTGTCCGTTATTTATTGCGTTGAGCGCCTCGCGGTAAGCCTTTGTTACTGTATAGACATAGTCAGCAGAACGTCCACGCCCTTCTATTTTTAATATTGAAACCCCTGATTCGACAATTTTATCCAGGCAGCGAATAAGGCATATATCTTTGGGAGACATTATGTATTTATTGTCAAGAATTAATTCATGCCCGTCTATCTCATCTATGACTCTGTAGGGCCTTCGGCAGTTTTGATAACATGCTCCACGATTTGCTGACGCATTATGCGTGGCTAGGCTCATATAGCATTTTCCTGAGATAGAAACGCATAGGGCGCCATGCGTGAAAATCTCTATTTTAACAGGATGCCCTGAAGGCCCGCAAATATTTTCTTCAGTTATTTTCTTTATGATTGCTGTTATCTGTTCAAGTGAAAGTTCCCTTGCCAGAACCATCACATCGGCATATTCGGCTAAGAATTTGACTGTTTGGATATTGGAGACATTTGCCTGAACAGAAATATGTACATTTAGGCCCATTTGACGGGCAATTGCTATTACTGAAAGATCGCTTGCTATGATAGCAGAAATTTTTGCTTCTTTAGCTGATGAAAGTATTTTTTCAACTTTCGCTATTTCATTATCGTAAACAATGGTATTTAATGCAAGGTAACTTTTAACTTTGTGCTTTGAGCATATTCTTGCAACTTTGAAAATATCCTCTTCCCTGAAATTAAAAGATGACCTGGAGCGCATGTTTAAGTCACCGGCGCCGAAATAAACGCTATCGGCTCCCGCTCTGATAGCTGAGTATAGCGATTGATATGACCCTGCCGGTGAAAGTAATTCAGCACTCATAGGAAAAGCAGTTTTTTTATTAAATATATAACGACTATCTTGAACTCAAAGCCATCTGATGAACTGTTTTAATGGCGCTATTAAGTTCAGGGTGAATCAAAAAAGGATTTTAAATTGTTTTAAGATGAATTATATTAGCGCATTAAATTTTTAATTAAAACTCTGAAAGCAACCACATGACAAAATATTTTTTAGGAATAGATATTGGCTCAACTACGTTGAAAGCCGTACTGATAGATCAAGACTGGAACATACTGCATACATTGTATGTAAGAACAAAACCTGCAAAAGGCAAGCCTGTTGCATGTTCAGGCAAATGCGGAATATGCGGGGCATGTAATATGGGAGCAGTTAAAAATACGATAGATGATTTTCTCAAGGAAAGAAATCTTACCCAAGAAGAAATAGCCTGCACAGTTGTCACAGGAAGCCAGATAGTTGAAGAAACGGAAAACTTTATCAAATACAACTTCAAAGTCAGTGAAGTTTCTGCTCATGTCGTAGGAGCTATGAAGTTTTATCCTGATTGTAAAGCTATTCTCGATGTCGGTGGACAAGATAGCAAAGCTATGATTTTCAACGATGAAATGCAAATGTGGACGTCTAAAATGAGCGGGATATGTGCTGCCGGGACTGGAGCATTTCTTGATAGCGTAGCTGTTAAGCTGGGTGTTCCGATTGAGGAAATGGAAAAACTGGCCGACCATTCTTCCGATCTTGAATTTTCTTCTGTTTGCGCTGTTTTGAGTGCGACGTCTATCAACAAATACAAAAACCGATATCCTTTAAGCCAGATTGTCGGCGGGGCCTGCAAAGCTCAGGCTAGAACAGTAATGTCAGGTGTTGGAGATCTTTTCTTTAATTATACCGGCGACATAGTTTTTCAAGGAGGAGTGGCTGCTAATGGCGCAGTAACTCACTACTTGAAGGAAATAACAGGCAACAATATTGTAGTTCCCAAATATCACAACGTAATGGGAGCCTTTGGCGCCGCCTGCATAGCAAAGAAATTTATAGGGCTTCAAGGAAAAATTCTTGATTCAAAGACAATATTTTCTGAAGTTCCGCTCAAATCAATTGCTCTCAGGGCTAAAAATACCAGAAAAGAATTTTTAGGTTACAGAAGTGAAAAGCCTGTTTGGAGAAATCTTTTCTTCCCCTCCGAAATTCTCAATGCTATGAATGCCAATATTCTTACGCTTGAAACTTATGCCGCTCTTTTTGCAAGGAATAGGAAAAAGATTAAAAAGGCATTTGATGTAGCTGCTTATAAGGGATTTTCCGGAGCCGAAACATGTTCGTTTCTGAGAACTCTGGAAGGAATTGAACTTCCAGAGCCGGCTTTTGGGATTTCCACTTCCCAGCCTTGCCTTCAGGGAGAAAGGATTTTCAGAGACCTGATTAGGGATTACGGGAAAGAGGATTCGTTCTTTTCGCTTCATACTCCTGTCATTAACGATGAAAATGCAGTGGAACATGTGGCGGATGACCTTGAAAAAGCTGTTCATTTGTTAGAGAAAGCTCTTGGTAGAAAACTGGAGATGGGCAGGTTAAAAGAAGCCTGCGAACTTTCGAATCAGGCAAGGGATATTTCTAAAAAATGTAATGATTTAAGGTTTTCTTCTCCGCCTCTGTTAAGAGGAAGCACAGCGATATATTTCTCTATTATTTTTTCACAACTCTGGGGCAAGAAAGATTTGGTGGAAATCCAACAGCAGTTTTATGATGACCTTTGCCAGAGAAAAGAGGAAATAGATGGTAAGATTGCTATAGATGATACGCATAGGATTCTTTGGCTTCATCTGCCGCCTTTTTATGACAGCAGACTTCTGGATTATATTGAAATTACCTGTAATACCCCGATTGTTTTTGAAGAAGTCAACTTTGTGGGATGGGAGCCTCTGAATGTCGAAGATCCTTACAGGTCACTGGCTAGAAAACTTCTTACAGTGGGGTTTTTAGATCCTCATTTAAGAGTTTCAAAAATTGCCGAATATGTGCCTAAAGGCAAATTCAATGGATGTATTTTGTACAATCATATGTTTGGAAGATGTTCAATGGCGGATGCTTCATTTATCAAGCATTTGAGACAGGAACTTTCTAAAAAACTTATTCCGCTCTTGGTGCTGGATGGCGATTGCATGGATCCCAGCGTTGATCCATGTAGTACTTATACCAAAATAAATGCATATGCCGAAGCGCTTAATGCAAAGAAGTATGGCAATATGTTTGGCCCTTTAGTCAAATTCTAAATTATCATTCCTAAAAGCAGGAAAATTATGCCGATTTTCGAATATCAATGTAAAAAATGCAAAACAGTCTTTGAAAAGCTGGTTACCGGACAGGTTCAGCAAAGCTATCAGTGCCCGGAATGCAATTCCTTTGAAACAGAGAAAAAACTTTCCCGTTTTGCTGGATTGGTTTCAGGAAAAAATTCCGGATGTGCTGCAAAAGATATTTGCGAATCTTCAGGGCACAACTGCGGAGGCTGCTGTCCAATGCATCACCATTAGACCTCCTTTGTTGCAAAAAGCGTAATCGCAAAGTGGGGAAAAAGCAGAGGAAGAGGACATATCCAATAGGAGATTAATCTAACTCAAGAATGCTTGGATAAGTTGTAAGATTTCGGTATCCGCTTTTAGTGACAACTATTAAATCCTCAAGACGAACCCCTCCCCATTCAGGATAATAGACTCCAGGTTCGATCGTTATTACATTTCCTGCTTCCAACGGAGTAAATGAAAGGCCGTTGATTCTTGGATTTTCATGTATCTCCAGACCAACTCCGTGGCCTAGTCCATGAAAAAAACCATAATATCTTCCGTCATTCGACCTTCCTGTTTTGAATCCTGTTTTCGATAGATATTCAATTGCCTCATTGTGGATATGGCTTGGAATTATGCCGGGTTTGATTTTTGATATGGCGTTATCTCTGGCAAATTTAACAGCATCGTATGCTTTTTGGACAATCTTTGAGACTTTACCTTTTACAAAAGTTCTAGTTATGTCACCCCAATATCCGCTGAATTCCAGTCTTGGGAAAACATCAATAATAATGGGTACTGAGGATTGGATAATGCCTGAACCTGTATCGTGCGGGACAGAACATTGAGTTCCGGATGAGGCTATGGTTCCATGAGTGTTGGCTCCGTGTTTGGCAAGCTCAATGTTAATTTGGCTTTTAAGGAATTCAGATGTAAGAGGTTTTTTATTATAAACTAGTTCGTTTTTAGAATTTATTGATGAATCAGTTAGAATTGTTTCAGCTTTGAGCACAGCTTTTTCTGCTATGGCTTGGGCTTTAGAAATCTCTTTAATTTCTTGCTGAGTTTTGATACTTCTTCCGGGGAAAAACTCATTTTCCTCTATAACAATTGAATCTTCGCAGGACAATGTTTTAAGCAATTGGGCATATCCTACGGGAAATGTTGATGGAATTAACCAGATATCTTGAGGATATTGTGCTAACATCTCCATAAAGATAGATTTGATGCTTTTATTTTCGGATGTTAAGAGCAAATCGTCTTTATTGATTACATGGAGGCCTTTTTTTGATTCCTTTTTTGCACGTTCCAGTTCTAACGGTGACACAACGATGTATTTCTTGCGATTAGATTCAAAATAAATAAAAGGGTCATTCGTAACAAATCTTGAAGCGTACAGCATATCTGGGTTTGTTATGGAGTCGGCGTAAATTATTTTTCCAGGCATGGCTTTCGACATTCTAGAGAACAGTTTTGAAATAATTTATTGTCATTTCAAGCCCACGCCTGAGTTCTACTGTAGGCTGCCAATTAAGAACTTTTTTAGCCAATGAAATGTCCGGTCTTCTTTGTACAGGATCATCCTTTGGAAGCTCGCTGTAAATAATGTTGGATTTTGAGTTAGTAAGCTCAATGACAATGTTAGCAAGTTCCAGCATGGTAACCTCAACAGGATTTCCGAGATTAACAGGGCCAAAAAAATCTTCAGGCGTATGCATCATGGATATAATGCCTGTTATAAGGTCATCTATATAACAAAAACTTCTGGTTTGTTTACCGTCGCCATAAATTGTAATATCACGGTCGGTCAGGGCCTGAACTATGAAATTGCTTACTACTCTTCCATCATTCTGAGCCATTCTTGGTCCATAGGTGTTAAATATCCTGACTATCTTTGTATCAATGCCCAGCTGTGTTCTATGATCATAAAAAAGTGTTTCGGCAGCTCGTTTTCCTTCATCGTAACAGCTTCTTGGCCCAATAGGGTTGACATTGCCCCAGTAAGACTCTACTTGCGGATGAACCGTAGGGTCTCCATAAACTTCTGAAGTAGAAGCCTGAAGTATGGGGATTCTAAGCCTTTTTGCAAGGCCAAGCATGTTATTTGCTCCAAGGACGCTTGTCTTTATAGTTTGTATAGGATCATGCTGGTAATGAATTGGTGAGGCAGGGCACGCAAGATTGTAAATAGCATCTACTTCCATATAGAGCGGCCATGTAATGTCATGTCGTATCAGTTCGAAATTGGGATGAAGCAGCAAGTGTCTGATATTGTTTTTATTGCCAGTAAAGAAGTTATCCACGCAAATGACATCTTTGCCTCTCTGAAGCAACCGCTCACAAAGATGTGAACCTAGAAAGCCACCGCCCCCAGTTACAAGAATTGTTTTATTTGCAGTTTTTGGCATTTGTGAGCGACCCTTATTTAAAATGATTTATATATCCAAATTAATTCTATGAACCAGCATGGCAAATATCAATGTTTTAATATTATTTTCTTAGCGCCCATACATGTTTAATTGTATGAGGGATAGAGCTCTCCTACCATCTCTCTGTGCCCAACCGGTCTCAGCAGCCTAACCTCAAGAAATGGTTTGTCCAATAAATCTTTTTCATCTGACTCATGAACAGGAATGTTTGTTTTTATATAATTATCAGTCCATCCTGTAATAATGCCGCGGTAAACTTTTTCTGGAATTATTGAGGCGGTTTTATTCTTTTGAGAATTAAGATATTTTAACGAAAGCTCTGACCCAATATTAGTTAGGATTTTATGTCTCTCTGATGAGATTTTAGATGGAATCTGATTTATAAATTTTGCAGCTGGGGTTCCTTCTCTCTTGGAATAACTGAAAACATGCAAGTACGCCAGGGGCAGCGACTGCAGGAAGTTTTTGCATTCTGCAAAGTCTTCATCGGTTTCTCCCGGAAACCCGACAATCACATCAGAACCGAGGCATATATCAGGGATGAGCTTAAATGCTTTGTTTATGAATTCAGCAAACTTTTCTTGAGAATAGTTTCTTCCCATGGCTTTAAGTATTTTGTTTGCCCCATGCTGTAGCGGGAGGTGTAGGAATCGACAGATTTTTTTGCTTGAAGCCATTGTTTCTAAAAGGCCGTTCATAGAAAACTGAGGCTCTGTCGAACCTAGTCTTATTCTGAAGTTACCTTCGGTTTTAATCATCTCCTTAATAAGGTCGATCAGATTTCTATTATGATCGTTGTAGGTGGCTATATTTACTCCGGTAAGAACTATTTCATTGTATCCGGCATTGACCAGTTCTTTGAATTCCCTGAGCGTATCATTCCATTCTCTTGACCTTGGCTTTCCTCTTCCGTAAGGAACTATACAATATGTGCAAAATGAATCGCATCCATCCTGGATTTTGAGGTTTGCTCTAGATTTGAAAGGGAATAATCCTGCTGAGTTTTCCTTGAATGTTTCGGAATTTACAAAAAAGTTATTGTTAAAAACTTCATCCGGGATTTCAAATCTGCCTTTCAGATAGGAAAGAATATTGGTTTTGTCTGAATTTGGTATTGCTATATCAACTCCGATTCCTTTCCATTTCTCCTTGTCAACTTCAATATCGCATCCTGTTACTACAATAAGGGACTTAGGATGTTTTTCTCTTACTGCCCTTGCATATTGGCGGCTTTTTTGAGAAGCAGAAGATGTTACAGAGCAAGTATTTATTATAATTACAGAAAGTTCTTTATCCGTGTCTGGCTTCTCAATTTGGAATCCGCCTTTTTCCAGTTGCGCAAAAATCAACGCAGTATCTGTCTGGTTCAGTCTGCATCCTATGGTGAGTACAGACGCATATTTTTTATTGGACATAATAAGGATTCCGTTTATAAATATTTTACATTTTTAATGTACCACGGGTGATGATTATTTCCCGATGTTGTGTTAAAAATAAAGCCAACTATACTTGCTCTAACAAAGAAATAGCCACCAAATCTTTTTGAGGTAGAGAATATGAATTACAATAATGATTCGATGCTTCTTGCAAAATCACTTGCTGATTTGGAATGCTTCCCTCTTGTTGTTACTTCAAAAGAACTCAAAATTATTTCTTGCAATGATGAGGCTCTGAAAATTTTTTCTTTGAACACCGAATTTTCTGTAGGAAAAGATGTTGCAGAAATATTTGACGGACTGGAATCATATCTTGATTTTATTCAAGCTGCCATCCAGGCAAAAGAACCCAAAAAAATATCTAATGTTTTGGTTTTAAGTAAGATCCCTGATCGATTTGACATATTGTTTATCCCTCTTGATAATGAAACGTATTTTTTCATCAGAGGAAAATCCCAACAGGATGCGGCTCATGGTATTAATAAAAAAGAAATGTTAGGCAATCTTATTGCTAATATTTGCAACAGTTTCAATAACATCCTTGGGGCCATAAATGGAAATTCTTCAATATTAAGGAACTCTACGGAAGTGCTTTCAGATCCTTCTGTTAAAGAAGAGTTTACAGGGTATCTTGATTTAATAGACAAATCAGTGGCTAGAGCTGCTGACCTTATAGTACAGCTAAACTCTTTTTCATCTAAAATAAATGTTGAATATCGAGAAGTAGACCTCAACGATGTTATCAGAAGCGTATATATCGACTATCTGTCAAAATTGGGGCCTGAAATAATCATTGATGCCGAAATCCTATCCACAAAATCAATGGTGAAAATTGATCCATCGCTTATGCAGACGTCTTTAAGATATATTTGCGAGAATGCTGTCCATGCAATGACAATTATGAAAGGGACAGAAAGCAGCCATAGTGGTGGAAACCTCACTATTACAATTGACCATGTTGAAACTGATAAGGCATATAGAGTTCTTCATCCCAAAGCCATTAAATCTACTTATTGGTGTATCACTATTTCAGATGATGGCGTGGGCATTAAAAAAGAGCTTATTAAAAAAGTGTGTTCGCCTTTCTTTACAGAAGGAAAATCTTCATTAAATCCTGACGGACTTGGCCTTTCAGAGGCAATAAATATTGTTCAGGAACATGGAGGTTTCCTTGAAATCGAATCAGAGGTAAAAAAAGGCACAGATGTTAGGATTTTTATCCCTGAATATAAACCATACGAACAGAAAAAAGAAAAACTTGCACCAGATTCGCTTGTTAAAAGCGGGCACTCGGCAGTAATGCAAGGCATGTCGTCGGCTCTTAAAGCAGCAGGTGAACCATATCTGGTTTTAGTTGTCGATGATGACATTATCATGAGAAGGGTAGCTGAAGTCGTGTTAGAAAAAGCCGGATATAAAGTGATAGTGGCCTCCGATGGAGATGAGGCTGTAGATATCTATAAAGAAAAGCACAATTCAATAGTAGGCGTTTTTTTGGATAATTGCATGCCTAATATGACAGGTATAAATGCGTTCTATGAAATGAAAAAAATTAATCCTGATGTTAAAGCGTTGCTCGTTTCAGGGCTTGATGGGGATAGTGAAGAAGTTAGGATGGCTATAAAAAACGGTATGCACGGGTTTATAAAAAAACCATACACAATGATGGATCTGAATAAAAAAGCAAAAGAACTTTTGGATTCGAATTAAACCTGCTAATCTATCATTGAATAAAGAAGTTCTATTTCCTGTTTCCAGATAGCTTCATCGATTGTTTCGAGTATTATCGGGATATCGTCAAATCGTGGATCATTAATAAACCGTCTGAAAAAATCCAGCCCCAAATAACCCTTGCCTATACTTTCATGGCGGTCTTTCCTTGAAGCCAAGGGTACTTTGGAATCATTAAGGTGAATTCCTGCAAGATTTTCAAAACCTATCAAATCTTCAAATTTATTAAAAGTATCCGTATAATTGTCCGAACTTTTTATATCATAACCAGAAGCAAATGTATGACATGTATCCAGACAAACGCCAACTCTTTGTTTGTGCTGAATTTTGGCTACTATGTCTGCAATTTCCTCAAAATTAGAACCAATATTTGATCCCTGTCCGGCAGTGTTTTCGATGATGATTTTTATTCCTTTTACAGAATCAATGCAATAGTTTATGCTTTCTGCAATGAGTGTGATGCATTCATCTTTACTTATTTCTCTAAGATGGCTTCCAGGGTGAATGTTTAGGCATTCAAGGCCTAAAATTTTGCATCTCTCAAGTTCATCAATAAAGCTATCTATGGATTTTTTTCTGTTTTCAGGATTAGGATTGCCAAGATTAATCAAGTAACCGGCATGAGGAAGAACAAATTTAGGATGGAAGCTGTTCTTTACCATAGCCGTTTTGAATCTTTCGATGGCTTCGGGTTCAAGGGGTTTTGCTTTCCACTGTCTTTGATTTTTTACAAACAATGCAAACGCTCTGGCATTAATGTCAACTGCATTCTGAACAGCGTTAAAAACGCCTCCTTCCGTGCTTACATGAGCCCCGATATATTTCATTCTAATCTCTTGTTTTTTAAAGAATCAGTCAACAGCGATGAGGACATTCGAGGCTTTGACAACTGTATATGCTTCTTTACCTACCTGAAGATTTAAATTTTTCACGGATTCCTTTGTTATGATTGAAGCTATCTTTGTTCCGCCAGCTATTTCTACGATAACTTCGCTGTTGATTGCTCCGTCCGTAATTTTCACTACTTTTCCTTTGAATACATTTCTTGCGCTGATTTTCATTCTATTTGTCCTTTAGTGGTTAATTATTATCTTTGACAGTCTGAACTGTTGACTTAAGTACCACTATAACAGCAGAAAATGCCACAAACAAGGAGAAGTCACAAAAATGTTTCTTCCTAACTTTTCACGGATTTTTTCGGTGGTGAAGAATTAGAGACTTTTAAAATACCGAAGATAATTATCAGCGCGCCAACCCATTGGATCAAATTCAAGGAATTATGGTTTATAAAATAATCCAGGATTATTACGCTAAATGGAAGGGCTAGCTCGCATATTGCCGAAACCATCGCCTTGACGTATTTCAGCCCGATATAATAAATGAACATTGATGGCGGGCCTGCTATCAGTATAATTCCTGCAAAGAATGCATAATTACTTATAGTTATGGCGTCAAAGTAAAAAAAAGTACCTGTTGCAAGACAGGCGATAACGCTGAAGATTGTTCCAAACAAAAACCTGTTGAAGGTAATTGTTAAAAATGATAAAGAATCGGACAGATATTTTCCCAGAATGGTATTGGTGGAAAAAGACATTGCCGAAATAATAGATAAGAGATAAGCAAGGAGATATCCCTGATTTGTTGAGAAGTCAGGAATATGGAACCCGAAAGTGAGAAGATAAACCCCTAAAAAGACAAGCAAGCTCCACAGAACAAAATTCTTAGATAATTTTTCCTTAAGAAAGATAAAAGCGAGAATCACAGTAAATATCGGCTGGACTTTTTGTATGAGAACTACGACTGATAATTGTTTAAAATTAACAAGAAATAAAGCTTTGACTATTGCTAGAGTCCCTATCACACCAGAAAACAATGCTATCAATGATAAAAGAAAAAGCGCCTTAGGAGGCAATTTGGTAAGTTTGGAATATTCTCCGGGGAAAAATAAGCTCATCAGAATCAAAGAGAACAAATTTTGTATCAATACTACGAAAGCTGTCGGCAGATTGTACAAATTTGGGATAAAAACTGCTGCTGACAAACCCCAACTTACCGCTGCTATGACTATTAAAGCCATTCCGATCGGGCTATTTAAAGCAATCTTTTTGGTTTTTGCCATATAGGCATTCCCTTAAATAAAAATTAAAGATATCTGGCCATATCTCTCAAAACTTTGTACCCTGCCTCGATTCTTTCCTCTGGAGTTTTAAATCCTGTTATTGTTCTTCCGACTACAAGAATTGTCGAACCGTCTTTGACAGCGTTTCCTGGAGTAAAAACCCTTTTCTGATCTGCCCCGGCCTCGCCGTCAACTCCTTTTATTCCTGGTGTCACATACATAAAATCTTCAGGCAGTTTATCCTTGATAGCATATAAATCAGCAGCAGAACAAACTATTCCGTCCAATCCTGCTTTATTTGTTAGTTGAGCAAGTCTTAAAACATGGTCTTCAACGCTTTCGAGTATACCCAGATCGTCGCGCAGTATATTGCCGTCGATACTTGTAAGGACAGTTACGCCTAGAATTTTAGGGCACCTTATGCCTTTTCTTTCAGTCACGCTCATAGCGCCTTCTTTTGCGGCACGCATCATGTCAAGTCCGCCTGAAGCATGAACATTGAACATAAGTACTCCAAGTGCTGCTGCTGCTGCTGCTGCGCCTTTAACAGTGTTTGGAATATCATGGTATTTGAGGTCGAGAAAAACTTCCCTTTTGGAATTATGTATCAATTCTATTACTGCTGGCCCGAATTTTGTAAATGATTCTTTTCCTATTTTAAAAAGTCCGACTACTTCTTTGAGTTCGGCTACTCGTTCTTTGACTTCTGCAAGCGTGTTGAGCCCATCTAAAGGCAGACAAACCCTGTTTCTTGCCATTTTTTCCTGTTGGGTTAAAGGCATAAACTACTCCTGTATAAAATTATTGTTTGACTATTCTTGCAAAGCCGCGTTTTCCTCCCCATTCAAAGGGTTCGTGCCTCCAAGCCTTCAACGCTTCCTGTTCATTTGGCGTGACATACCCGGTTTTTGTTGCTGTGTCTATGAGAGTGTCATAGTCAAGAATAGACATAACTTTGCAAGGCTGTTCCAGTTTGGAAAACTCGTTTAACGCAGAAAGCAGATTGTAACTGAATATTGAAAGGCAATAATCTACAATCCCATTTGCGTCTCTGACGGCCTGTACAGCCTTGGCTGAACTTCCGCCAGTCGAAATAAGATCTTCAATCACAACAACTTTCTTCCCATCCAAATCTTTTTCGGCATCAATGCCTTCAATCTGGTTTTTCAATCCATGGGCCTTGGGTTTTTCTCTTATGTAAATGAAAGGCAGCTTCAGTGCGTCTGCAAGCATAGCACCGTGGGGTATCCCGGCAGTACTGGTGCCTGCAATAATATCTATTTGAATGCCATTGGCTTTGATGAGGCTTAAAAACCCATCAATGATTAATTTTCTGAATTCAGGATAGAAGAGAAACATCCTGTTATCATTGTATATAGGCATAAAGAATCCTGATGCCCACTGAAAAGGTTTTTCTGTATTAAGTTTCATCGCGCGGATTTTGAGCCCCGCTTCAGCGAGCTTCACAGCATATTCGTTCATAAACAGCTTCCCTTGATATGATTTGTTTTTGACAGCAATATTCTAGTTGTTATTAGCCCAAATAACTAATCTTGCAGAATCAAAAAGCATATATTATTCAGAAGTATGGTTGCAAACAAGGCATTTATAATATCTTTTTTAAAACTTTGAAAGTTAAAATTTCTGGAAAAAGGAATCTGAAATATGGGAAAAACTATAGCTGAAAAAATATTTTCCGAGCATCTGGTGGATGAACCTTTTAATGGTACTTATGTACTCAAACTAGATAGAGTTTTCTGCCATGAAATAACTACTCCGATAGCAATTAATGACCTTATCTCAAGAGGCAAAGACAGAGTTTTTGATTCTACAAAAATCAAGGCTGTTATTGACCATGTGACACCTGCGAAAGATTCAAAGACTGCCGAGCAAGGCAAGATTTTGAGAGATTGGGCAAAAAGGCACGGACTGGACTTTTTCGATATCGGACATAATGGAGTCTGCCATGCATTATTCCCTGAAAAAGGTTTTATTCGTCCCGGCTTCACTGCCATTATGGGAGATTCTCATACCTGCACTTACGGTGCTTTCGGAGCCTTTGCCGCAGGGATTGGAACCACTGACCTTGAAGTGGGTATTCTCAAAGGCGTCTGTTCCTTCAAATATCCAAAGGCAATAAAATTCGTCCTCAAAGGGAAACTCCCCGAAGGAGTATACGCAAAAGATGTTATACTTTTTGTAATTTCCCAAATCGGAGTAAATGGCGCCACCGATTATGTAATGGAGTTTACCGGGCCGATAGTCGATGAGATGTCTATGGAGTCTAGAATGACTCTCTGTAATATGGCTATTGAAGCAGGCGGAACATGCGGAATATGCTATCCTGACATGAAGACAGTTGATTATCTCTGGGATTTTATCAAAGATGAATTCTCTTCTAAACAGGAAGCTTTGGCCTCTTACAGGAAATATGTTTCTGATTCTGACGCAAAATATGACAAGGTGTTGGAATATGATTTATCTAAACTTGAACCTCTTGTTACTTTTGGTTTTAAGCCTGATGAAGTTAAGACGGTCAATGAAATCAAAGGGACAAAAATCGATCAGGTTTATATCGGCTCATGCACAAACGGCAGAATAGAAGATTTGAGAATCGCTGCTCAAGTGCTTAAAGGTAAAAAAATAAGCGATGCAGTAAGAGGAGTACTTTCCCCTGCTACGCCAAAAATTTATAGCGAAGCTTTGGTAGAAGGCATCATTAAAATTTTTATGGATGCAGGATTTTGCGTGACTAACCCAACGTGCGGAGCATGCCTTGGAATGAGCAACGGCGTTCTGGCAAATGGCGAATCATGTGCGTCGACCACCAATAGAAACTTCAATGGCAGAATGGGCAAGGGCGGTATGGTGCATCTTATGAGCCCTGCTACGGCTGCAGCTACGGCTATTGCCGGTCATATTGTCAATTCCTCATTATTCAAAGGAGAATAAAGCGATGAAAAAATTTGAAGGCGAAGTTTTGTTTTTAGATAGGTCCGATATAAATACTGATGAAATCATTCCTGCTAAATATCTAACAGAAGTTTCAAAAGAAGCACTGAAGCCACATCTCTTTGAAGATTTGAAACTAAGTTCATTCGATCCTAAAAAAGATATAACAGGTAAAGAAATAGTTATTTCAAGAAAGAACTTCGGATGTGGTTCTTCCCGTGAACATGCGCCATGGGCTTTGGAAATTAATAACATCAATGTCGTTATAGCAGAGAACTTCGCAAGAATTTTTCGTCAGAATAACTTCAACTGCGGCATGCTTGCTATTGAACTTCCGTCTGCAAAAATAGACGAACTCTTCAAAAAATATTCAGGCAAGAAAACCTTTGCCAAAGTCGATATTGCAAAAGAAGAAATCCAAATTTGCGCAGACAATCAATCAGAAGCAATGAAATTCAAACTCAGCGACTTCGACAAAGCGCTTGTCTCATCAGGCGGCTGGGTCGGTTTCGCCGACTCAAAATATTAAAATAAACTGGCAATTTCTTTCGGAAGTTCTGCATCAAAGTTATATTGTTTCTTTGTCGAAGACAAGGTGAATGTAAGGCTTTGTGCGTGAAGAGCTTGTCTGTCAAGTATCAGTTTATCTATGTCTTCCTGAGTCATTGAATCCGAAATGAATCTAAGAAAAATAGTTTCATCTAGCCCGTAATATTTGTCTCCGACAAGCGGAAATCCCAGTGAGTAGAGAGTTGCTCTTATCTGATGGAACCGCCCTGTTTTCGGTAGGGCTTTAACCAAACTCAGACCATTGTTTTCATTTAAAAGTTCGAAGTGAGTTTCAGCTGATTCCTCAAGATTGGAAGAGGAACGGTATTTCGATTCTTCCATATTTACGAATCTGCGTTTTTTCAAAAGGACACTTCCATCAAAATGTTCAAGATAACCGGTGGCATGATATTTTTTTGGAAATGAACCGTGAACTGCCGCGATATATGTTTTTTGTATTTGCTTTGTCAGAAACAAATGCGACAACTCTTTGGCCATAGCCGGATTTTTTGCCATCAGAACGACACCGGAAGTTTCCCTGTCCAGCCTGTGAACTATGTGGACTTTGATTTTCAGGTCATTTACTATCAGGTACCATAGTGTTTTGTGGAAATACGCTCCTGATGGATGGCATGGAAGGTCGGCAGGTTTATTAACTGCTATTAAGTTTTCATCTTCATAAATAATGCTGTAATTAGTATTTGAATCGGGTTCATTACCTTCATTTGTTTTAAGCTCTACCACGTCATTTTCAGCCAGTGTCTTTGAAGGCCTGGCTTTCTTGTTATTTACAATTACCTCTTCATTTCTGATAAGTTCCTGCCACTTGTTTCTTGAATGATAGTCAAACCTTGAACTGAGCCATACATCCAAACGCATCCCTGCATTCGGTTTCTCTATAGTTGATGTGATTTTGCGTCTCATCGGCAGTTTTTAGTCTCAAGTTTGTTTTTGAATAAGCTTCGATGTAATATAACGGATTATTATAATTATATAGAATCAAGGAAAAAATTAACTCTCGAAAAAGGTTAATCTTCCAAACTAGCGAAGGGTTTTTATTTATGTTTGACACACTATCAGATAAGCTCCACGATGCTTTCAGAAAACTTAGAGGCCAAGCTGTTATAAGCGAAACAAATATTGCTGATGCGATGAAAGATATACGTTTGGCTTTGCTTGATGCCGATGTGAATTATGATGTTGCTAAGGATTTTGTCGAATCGATCAAAGCCGAATCACTTGGGCAGGCAGTGTTAAAAAGCGTTACTCCGGGACAACAGATAATAAAGATAGTCAACGATAAACTGACGGAGCTAATGGGAGACTCGGAATCGAAGTTCAGCCTCAATTCCAGCCCATCAGTAATTATGCTTGTAGGACTTCACGGGTGCGGTAAAACAACTACGGCGGCTAAACTAGCCCTTCACTTTCAAAAAGAACGAAAAAAGGTACTTCTTGTGGCAGGCGATATTTACAGGCCTGCAGCTATTGACCAATTGGAAATACTGGGAAAAGAAATCGGCGTAGAAGTCTTTGCCGACAGATTCCAGCCAAGGGTTGACTTGATTGCTAAAGATGCAAAAGCAAAAGCAAAAACTGAAGGCTTTGATATTGTAATAATAGATACCGCAGGTCGTTTTCAAATTGATGAAGAGATGATTCAGGAATTGGTAATCATTTCTCAAACAGTACTTCCGAACGATATTATTTTTGTCTCTGATGCCGCGTTAGGACAGGAAGCTGTAGCTGTCACACAAAGTTTTCACAAGGCGCTTGGGCTTTCAGGAATAATTCTTACTAAACTGGACGGCGATGCCAGAGGCGGTGCTGCTCTTTCGATTCGCAAGGTTACAGGCTGCCCTATAAAAATGGTAGGGATAGGCGAAAAAATAGAGGATTTGGAAGTTTTCTATCCTGACCGAATGGCTTCAAGAATCCTTGGGATGGGAGATGTAGTATCTCTGGTCGAAAAAGCCTCCAAAGAAATTGACATTGAAGAAAGCGAAAAACTTCAGAAGAAGCTCAAATCCAATCAATTTGACTTGAGTGATTTTCTTGGGCAACTGCGGCAAATGAAAAAACTTGGGGGAATGCAGAAAATATTAGGGATGCTTCCAGGAGGAAAGGCCCTCTCTAACGCAAATGTTGACTTCAATCAGTTTGCTAAAATTGAAGCTATAATATGCTCCATGACGACCAAAGAAAGGGAAAACCCAGAACTGATCGATTTTTCCAGGAAAAAGAGAATTGCAAAAGGTTCAGCAAATACTGTGGAGCAGGTTAACGGGCTGTTAAACCAGTTTTTCATGATGAAAAAAGTAATGAAACGCCCGGGAATACTCGGCAATGCAATGTCAATGGGTGGAATGGGAGTCGGAATGCCTCAGATGCCAAGGATGGGCGGCGGATTGGGTGGAGGACAGAAAGGGTCAAACTTTACCAAACCTAAAGAAAAACGTAAGAAGAAAAGATAAATAGAAAAGCCCGGAAAACCGGGCTTTGTTATGAGCAATGGAAACAGATTCTTACTTTCCTGCTGGGCACTTTAACGTGCTATAAGTTTCTTTATTGATAAATTTTGTGAGATTTGTGCCATCACTGTCTTTGGCTCTTACAGCATAACGCTCCTGTACGCCTTTAGTTGTTTTTCTTTTGTAGACAACTTTGGTGCATTTGCCTTCGTCAATTGTTACGGATTCACGTTTCTTGACGTTGTAGAATTTTTGAGCTGCCATATTCTCTCCTTATTGTTTTTATTTTATAATCGGGCTTTTTGAGTCTTCATAATATATGTCCTACGCCTAATGTTAAATCGGGGCAAAATTAAAATCAACAAGCATTTGGTAACTTTTCCTAAAAAAACTGTCTAATGCATCAAAAACTGCAAATATAACATGAACTATCTAATTGTTATTAATTTGCGTTAGATCCCAATTAAAAATAATTCAAAACTCTCTCAAGCAATATTGATTTTTAAGAGTTATATGCGATACTAGTCGTATTAGAAATACCTCAAAAATTTAAAAATCTACAAAGGAAGAAATTGAATTATGAGAAGTCTTAAGTCCCTAATTATAAAAAGCTCATTGTGTTTATCTTTGGTGTTCGCCGCTAACTTTGCAAGTGCAGCTTTTATGAAAGATTGGTTGAAACCTTTTCAAGGGCCAGGACAGAATATTAGCTTGCTTATTGTTACTGGCAATTATTCAAAATCCAGGCTTTTAGCCGAGTTAATTCAGAGTTACAATTCACAGCCAATTCTTTTAATCCCTTACGTTGGCGGTAATTCCAATAACGACATTTTCTTCGTTCCTCCAAAAAAAGACGGTGCTGCTCTTAGAGTCCCCTACACCGAGATGACAAACTTTATTAATTTTGCTAACCCGAAGATGGTCTTGGTTCTCGGCGGGCCGGAATATGTACCAGACATATATTTCAACAGGATTCAGGACAATAGGACAATTGTCAGACTTACCGGAAAAGAGTGGGCCAAAACTGCCGATTCTGCAGGGAGATTGCTTAATATCTCAAATTTGGGAAGCGATTACAGAAAACTTCTTTCCCAACTAGACAGCGATACAAACTATGAGAGAGCCGCAGCTCAGCCTCAGTTGCCTGTAATGGAACAAGTTTCGCCTAATGTTGATGCTCCTGTCGTAGTAGAAGAGCAGCCGCCTGTGGTTGTTGAAGATCCTGTCGTAGTTGTTGAACCTCAACCAAAAGTAATAGATGCTTCTCAGAAGTAATCTTTTGTAATGCTAAACTTCAGGCCGCTTTTAAAAAGTGGCCTTTTTCTTATAATGATTTTATGATTCTATTTGGTATAATCACAAATACATATAAAGATTGCATCAGGCAACCTGTTTACTTCATCATAATTGTCTCTACTATTTCGCTTATTGGGCTTTTTCCCCTTCTTTCGTTTTTTGTATTTAATGAGCAGATAAAAATGGTGCTGGATAGTTCAATGGCATCGATTCTGCTTTTCTCTATGATACTTTCAGTATTGTTGGCCGGAGGCTCAATATATAAAGACATCTCTTCTGGAAATATTTCTCTGATTTTATCCAAACCGATAAAGAGGAATGTTTTTTTGGCAGGAAGAATAATTGGAGTAATGCTTGTTGTAACGCAATTTGTATTTGTTTGTGCTTTATCGTCTGTTATCTCTATGTATATAGCTGTTGACCAGTTTAACTTGGACTACAAAATTTTCTATGCCTTTTATTTAATGATTTTTTCCGGTTGTTTGGTCGGTTTTATAATGAATTATTTCCTTAGAAGATCCTTTTCAGGAAATAGTGTCCAGGGAATGACTTTGCTGGTATTATTCCAAGCTGTTTACCTGATAATTAAAAATCCCGGCTTTCTAAGCGAAAACGATCTTACTATCCAAAACATAGTATATCTGGCAATATTGATTCTGTTTGCAATCTGGATAATAGTAAACATTTCTATGGCTATATCTACACGGTTTGACTTGGTTTTGAACCTCATTTTCTGCTTCATCATATTAATATTGGGACTTCTTTCAAACTATTTTGTAGGCGAATATACGGAGGGGAGCGTAATATTTTCTATTATTTATGCAATCCTTCCTAACTGGCAGTTTTTCTGGCTAGTCGATGCAGTGACCGACGGCAACAGTATATCATTGAATTACATTGGTTATTCCTTAATATATACCATATTGTATGTTGCAATGTGTTTTGCTATAGCTTCAATCTCATTCGGTTCTATTGAAGCTGCCAAAGCTAATAAAGACTAATTTTAGAAGTGTTTGAAATGAAAGAAATTCTTAGCGTAATAATTCCGGCTTATAACGAAGAAAAAACAATTTCAGCAGTCATTGAAGAACTCCTCTTACATGAACTTGTCGGAGAAATAATAGTTATCAATGACGCGTCTAAAGATAATACGGCAGAAATTTTAAAGACATATGCGCAAAACAGTAAAGTAAAAGTATTTGAGCATGAGGTAAACAAAGGAAAAGGTGCGGCAATAAGAAAAGGTTTTGATGAAGCATTATTTCCGATAGTGATTATCCAGGATGCCGATTTGGAGTATTCTCCTTCAGACTTTGAGACGGTTATCTCTCCAATTGTTTCAGGCAAAGCAGATGTGGTTTATGGTTCAAGATTTCAGGGAGGGGCGGGAAGGGTACTGTACTTTAAACATCAACTTGGCAATAAGATGATAACTTTTATGTCGAACCTTCTTACGGACTTGAACTTCACAGATATAGAGACTTGCTATAAGGCATTCAAACGAGAGGTTATTCAGAATATTATTTTTGAATCAAACCGTTTCGGTATAGAAGTAGAGATAACTGCAAAAATAGCCAAAGCAAAAAATTTAAAAATTTACGAAGTGCCTATTACTTACAATGGCAGGACTTATGCCGAAGGGAAAAAAATCACATGGAAAGACGGCATAGCGGCGCTCTGTCATATTATCAGGTTTAATCTGCTAAGAAAACCTTCCTCTTCATTTAAGAAGCCATGGGACAAGATATCCAAATAAATCCTGATGAATTCTGCCGAAAAATTAAGTCTGATAAAGCCAAGGGGAATAGATATTTCAACGCCGATAAAGTGTAGGGATTTTGAAATATACCTGCCGAAAGTGTTTGGTTTTTGCGGTGGTGTAATTCACGCTATAAAGCTGATGGAAGAAACTATTTCCAATTACTCAGGCCATAATATTTTTATTTTGGGTGAAATAATACACAACAGCAACGTTAATGAGCATTTCAGATCCAAAGGCGTAAAAATAATCCCCCACAATGAGTTGGAAACAATTTTTTCTATCGCAAATACGGAAGATATTATTGTGATTCCGGCTTTTGGTATAAAAAAGAATCTCGAAGAAAAGATAAGAGCAAAGTATAAAACAGTAGTTGATGCAGCATGTAAAGATGTAAAAAGAGTTTGGGATTTCGTCTCATCTGAATCCCAAAAAGCTGCGACAATATTAATTCACGGACACCCTTTTCATCCTGAAGTAGAAGCAAGCGTTTCCAGGGCTTCCGATGATTCGTGTGTAGTAGTAATCCCTGATATAGTTTCTGCAAACACTTTCATTGAATATATGAAAAACAAAACAGGTAGGACTGGAGCTCATATTATTCGTCAGGATAAACTTAATCGAAATAGAGTTTCCATGTCAAACCAAACGACTATGCTATATTCTGAGACACGTGCCATCGAGGATGTCTTAAGGAAATACTTTGAAGCAAATGGTTCTAAGTTTACTTTGTGCAAAACTATCTGTAATGCTACTCAAATGAGGCAGACTGCAGCCGAAGAGCTTTTATCAAAAAAAGAACTGGATTTGGTGTTAGTGGTAGGCGGTTATGACAGCAGTAATACCAATAATCTCTACAAGCTTTCCGTATTTGGAAAACATCAAACATTTTATATTAAGGACAGTTCATCTTTTATAGGGAATTTCTCACTTGAGCATTTTGTTCCTGAACTAAATGGAATAGTTCGGACGGACTTTAAGCCTCTGATTTCGGGAATCCGGAAAATAGCCATTCTCGCCGGGGCTTCATGCCCTGTTTCCGTTGTTGAAGGGGTCATACAAAAACTATGCGGGGATTCCAAGTAGTGAATATACTCTCGAGCAGATATGTAAAAGTGTATAGCATTATCATTGTTGTATGGTTTATCACCCATATTTTTTCAATAGGCTGGGGCCTGCCGAACTTAAGCAGTTTTGCTCCTGATGCAATACCACCAAACGTATCTTATAGTGCAAAGGAAGCTTTACTCGCAGGCGGAAACAAATATCCTCCCCTTCAATATCTCATTAACTCGGCATTTTTAAAGCAACACAATGAGAACGATAAAAAAAATATTAACACGATAATTAACCTTAGAACCGAAAGAATAGTGACAATGAATTGGGTTACAGCTTTAATGCAGCTTATGTCTGCGATAGCTATTGCTGTGATTGTTGCTATCACAATGAATTTTCCGGTTGGAAGTTTGGTTGCGGGACTCTTATATCTTTTGAACGGGGTTTCCTTTTATTATTCAAACACGAGCAATATGGATGTTCCATATTCGATGTGGATACTGTTTTCAATTTTAGCTTTAATTCTTGCCCACAAAAGTCGAGATAGCAAAAGGTTTATAGCATATAATATAACTTTTGCGTTATTTACGTCATTTGCCTTCTGTACTAAGGATCAGGCTTATGCTTCATATATAATCCCCATACTTGCTCTGATAATATGGCAGTACTACAAATTCAGGAAAGTTTCATTAATCATTATTGAGTGTGCAATTTGGATTGTGGTATTTGTGCTATCATTACTGTTGATTTATAGCGTAGTAGGAGGGTTTCATGTTTTCTGGTCACATTTAAATTGGATTACCAATGACGGCATAAGAGATTATAAACAGATATCTTCATCATTAACAGGAAAAGCTCAATTAGTGTTAATCTCTTTAAAAGATATATGCCAGATGCTCGACTATCCGTTAATCGGCCTAATGATACTCTCAGCTGTTTTCCTGTACCTCTATTATGTAAGGAAAAAAGAAGATTTAGAGTTTTTGAGAACAGCGAAAATTGCGTTTGTCATCTGCCTGCTTGCCTACGTATCAATCATAGTTTTTTTTGTTGAGATAGTTCAATTTTCCTATGCTCGGTTTTATCTGCCTCTTCTGCCATTTTTCTGTTACTTTTTAGCATGGAGTTTTATTAATTTTAAAAATTATTTGGTTTTTAGATTCATATTCATATTGTTGTTAGTACTGCAATTTTTTATATCGGTTCAACTTATTTTTGAGTTACGATATAATTCCAGAGTATCGCTAAAAAGTTTCTACTTAAATGAAGCGGAACATAAAAGAAAATACATAGCATGTGATGGTGTAACGATTGGGATTGGGATTCGTACTGCCTATGGTAGATCCGGCGACAAACAATATATTGCGCTTAGAGACTGGAGCGGGTCCACATTCGGTTATCTTCCCAACTGTAAATCAATAAATGTTAATCCATTTTCAATAGCAATGTTGTTCCCTGACATAATAATATCAACAAACGCCCATGATGACACATTGCTTTCAAACAGTTATAATGTTACCGAAACCATAAAAGGGTATCCTTCTCATTTGCCTTCACTGTATCACTTTGCAACACCTGTTTTTTACATATATGAAAAGCAACCAGGAGCTAAAGTATCCATGAGCCAGTTAAATAAGTTTATGGACAACACTAAATTCGAAATTGTTATGTTATATATTTCTAACATTATTAATCCGGCCATTATCGATTATCAAATTACATTAATGTCTGAAGTTGTTCCGAAGTTCCGTGTTCCTGATTTGAGTGAATACTTGATATATCCTAATGCCTTTGCTTTTCTTATACAAAGTTATGGGAAAGCTCAAAAATTTGATGAACTGTCAAAAATATATAAATTTTTATTAGCGACAAATCTAAAAGATATGTTTGAAGCAGATGCCGAGAAGTTCTTTAAAACTTACTCTTCTACGCCCATCAGGAATTGATAGGATTGTTAGGCATATTAAGGGTGAATCTTAGCATTGTCTGAGTAGCTTTAGCTCTGTGGCTTATTTTGTTTTTGACATCGGATTCCAGTTCTGCAAAAGTCTGGCCGAACCCATCAGGAATAAAAACCGGATCGTATCCAAAACCGTTTGACCCTTTTGGGGAATTTGTTATTTTTCCATAAATTTCGCCTCTGAAAGTTTTTACTTTCCCTTCCGGCGTAGAAATGGCGATTACGCAGACGAATCGGGCGTTTCTGTTTTCTATGGATTGAAGCTCCCCTAACAGTTTATTAATTCTTTCGCTGTCCGCAGCCCCGACTCCGGCATACCTGGCAGAAAAGACACCGGGGCGGTTATCAAGAGCTTCTACTTCGAGCCCTGAATCATCAGCAAATACAAAAACATGTTTTTCCAATGCGATGGATTTAGCTTTTAAAATAGCATTCTCTTCAAAGGTTTTTCCTGTTTCTTCAACATCTTGCGATACGCCGTATTCTGCCATCGAAACAACTTCAAATGCTGAGTCTTCAAGTATTTTTTTTAGCTCTGTGATTTTATGCTTATTGTTGCTTGCTATTAACAGGATTTTTTTCTTATTCATGAGGCTTTTATTTCCCAAAGGTTTATTGTTCAAAACGAGCTAGATAAAAATTATACATTATTTTTATAAAGATTGTGTTTGGAAAATTGAATTTTGAATACTATTTTTCCGATATTAACAAGGTTTATAATACTAAACAGAAGAGGTTTTGACTATTATGGACAAGAACTCAATCCAAGAACTTCAAAACAAAATATCAGAAGTTTCATCATTTATCCCCAAACTAAGAACCGAAATAGGAAGAGTCATCGTAGGGCAAGACGCGCTTGTGAACCGAATGATTCTATCGTTGATAGCAAATGGACACATTTTGCTTGAGGGTTTGCCTGGATTGGCTAAGACTTTGGCTGTTAAAACCGTTGCACAGGCAGTTAAAGGAACTTTTTCCAGAATTCAGTTCACACCTGATTTGCTTCCCGCTGATGTGATAGGAACAAATGTGTATAATCCTAAAGACAATACATTCAGCGTTAAAAAAGGCCCTGTTTTTGCCAATATCACCCTTGCTGATGAAATCAACCGCGCTCCCGCAAAAGTGCAGAGCGCTTTACTTGAGTGTATGCAGGAAGGACAGATTACAATAGCAGGACAACCTTTTAAACTGCCCTATCCGTTCCTAGTCATGGCCACTCAAAACCCGATTGAGCACGAGGGGACTTATTCTCTTCCTGAAGCGCAAGTGGATAGATTCATGTTTAAACTTAATATTTCCTATCCAAAAAGAAATGAAGAAAAACTGATACTTGACAGAATAGCTCACACCAAACTTGAGCTTGAGGCAATGGCTGTAATTACCCTTGACAAGATTATTGAGGCTCGCGAATGGGTTGACAAAATTTACATAGATGACAAAGTAGTTGAATACATATTGGATCTTACTATTGCGACGAGAACCAAAGAGCATTCCCAGCTTTCGGCAAGGCAGTCTAATGCTAAGATTAAAAATCTTGATTCCCTTATTCAGTATGGAGCATCTCCGAGAGCTTCCATATTTATGGTTCTAGCATCAAAAGCTGCGGCTTTTATGGAAGGCAGAGCATATGTGGTACCTCAGGATGTGAAGAATGTTGCTCATGATATATTAAGACATCGCATAATGGCAAGTTATGAAGCAGAAGCAGAAAACATGACAACAGACGACATTATCAAAATGATACTAGACGAGCTTCTTACTCCTTAGTTTTTTTTAAAATTTTAATTCTGTATTGAACTTATGATTTCCTCTGAACTTCTATCCAGAATAAGAAAAATCGAAATTCGTACCCGTAAGATGGTTGATGATCTTACTGCGGGTGCTTATCACAGTGTATTCAAGGGAAGCGGTATAGAATTTGAAGACGTCCGCGAATACACACAAGAAGACGACGTAAGGGATATTGACTGGAATGTCACTGCAAAAATGGGAACTCCATATATTAAGAAATACGTGGAGGAAAGAGAACTTACTGTTATGCTGCTGGTCGATATGTCATCTTCTAGTTTCTTTGGGAGTAAAGGTAAGACCAAAAATGAAACGGCTGTCGAAATAGCCTCACTTTTAGCTTTTAGTGCTATAAGAAATAACGACAAAGTCGGTTTATTGATGTTTACTGACAAGGTAGAGTTTTACCTCCCGCCTAAATCCGGAAGGATTCACATATTGAGACTAATACGAGAAATGATCGTAAGAAGGCCCGAATCGAAAGGAACAAACATTTCAGCAGCTTTAGAAAAAATAATGAAGATACTTCACAAAAAGGCTGTGGTATTCTTAATAAGCGATCTTATTGACAGGGAGAGTAATTTCGGCAGAGCGCTTACTGTAGTAAACAAAAAACATGATGTGATTGCAGTAAGGGTTTTGGATGAAATTGAGCTTAACTTTCCCAAAGCCGGACTCCTGAATTTGTCTGATTTGGAAAGCGGACAAGTATCACTTTTTTCAGCAAAAAGTAAAAATGTTGAATTGTTTAGAGAAAAAGCAAAATTGCTGCATCAGGAAAGCAAGGATATTTGTATCAAATCTAAAGTTGATATGATAGATATACTTTGCGGTGAGGATCTTATTAAACCTCTCATGTCTTTCTTCAGAAGAAGAGAAAGGATTTCAAGCAGATCATGATTAAGAGAATTCTCAAAATTTTGATAATATCGGCAATAGTAGCAGTTCTGCTCCTTTTAGTATCGGGAACGATAGTGTATTTAAAGTACAATTCAATCAGGAATGAAAACCTGCCGATACAATTCGTCAAGAGCGAAATTCTTCCATCAGATGAAGCACCGTTAGGCGAAGTGATGCAATCCGTAATTACTATCAAAGCTCCATGGAATAAAATTCCCATAGCATCAGAAGCTAAAAGTGCAGAAGGGAGCCAACTTATTGGAAAAACATTATTTGAAAAAGTCAAAACATCATGGGGCTATTCCACATGGAATATTATTCAAAAACTTCAATCCTACACAGTGGGGCTTATTCCTGAAGGTCAACTGAATGTGATATTTTCTCCTGACAAAGACGGGAAAAAAGATGTTGTTAATTTGAAAATGCCTGAATTTACATCGCTTGAAATAAAAAATGTCACGGACAAACCTGTTATTGCCGATAAAGAAGAGCTAAAACCCATAACTCAGTCAAAGGCGTTCTACTACATTTGTTCAGGAATTATTCTGCTTATCGTGATTGTCATGGTTTTGTGGTTTATTTTTAGGAAGAATAGGGGACAGATTAGGATTTTAACTCCATGGGAAAGAGCCGTTCTGGCTCTGAACGATCTGAAAATAGAATTTATGAGGGGCGATATTACTCCTATAAAATGTTTATTCAAACTTACCGACACTGTGAGGTTTTACCTTGAAGAACGGTTCGAAATACATGCTCCAAAACAAACTACTGAAGAATTTATGACTGGAATGGAGAACTCATCAAGCCCTCTGAATAATCGCGACAGGAATTTTCTCAGAGAGTTCATGGCATCGGCCGACATGATAAAATTCGCAAGATATGACGCTGATAAGGGTATGATAGAAAATTCTATTGAAAGAGCGCTTCTCCTGATATCTGAAACTACTCCTAAGCCGGATGAAAACAAAATAGAAACAGGGAAATAAATATGGGCGGAATACTCAAAGACTTTGCTGTTGGCTTCAGGTTTGAATCGCCATGGTATTTACTGCTGATCCTCTTAATAATTCCACTGATTATAGTCAATTCAAAGAGAAAGAAACCTACCCTAAGGATTCCATGGATAAAGCCATTTTTTGATGTTGTCGGAAAATCGGGGAAGTTTAATCTCTCTCATATTTCAATAATCCTTTATTCTTTCGGACTTCTTCTTCTGATAATAGCTTTAGCCAGGCCACAGTTCGGCATAGAGCAGCTTATCCAGAGAGCTGATGGGATCGATATGATGCTCCTGATGGATCTTTCCGGAAGCATGCAGGCTTTGGATATTTCGCCTGATATGAGCTCTTCGCAGGTTCGTAGAGGTATTGAAGACGGCTCTATCAAACAGAGAATAGATTATTCGAAGGAAGAAATTATTAAATTTATAGGCAAACGCCCCAATGATAGAATCGGACTGGTCGTGTTTGCTCCTAAATCATATCTGGCTTCACCGCCAACTCTTGACCATACATTTTTGCTTTCCCATATTAATAATGTTACTTCAGGCCTTGTTGGCGATTCTACTAATATTGCCGCTCCAATAGCCACAGGGATTAACAGTCTGAAAGATGCTCCATCCAAGAGACGGGTAATGGTTTTGTTTACTGACGGAAGCAATAATGTTAATGACAGGATAAGCCCTTTGCAGGCGGCTAAGTTAGCTAAAACGCTAAACGTTACGATATACACTGTAGGCATCGGAAGTAATACCGCCTTTGTTCTGCAGAACACTCCTTTTGGCGCACAATTTGTGCCTGTTTACGGACAATTTGATGAAAAACTTTTAAATGACATAGCTACACTGACTGGCGGTAAATATTTTAAGGCAAACGATGCAGAGGGATTAAAAACAGTGCTTAATGAAATTAACAAAATGGAAAAGACTACAGTGTCTAGCCCAAAATTTGTTGATTACAGTGAATATGGGCCGAAAATTGCAATTCTGGCTGCACTTCTAATTTTTCTAGGACTCATTTTCGAAAATCTTATTTTCCCCAGAATCCCGTAGGAAAACGTTTTTTCTGAAAGGTTATAGGTTAGTCCTTCCAGCAGCATAATCATTTTAACGGTTTTCGTACATGTTGCTATAATAGTTTTGATAAGCCCCGCTTGTAATGTTCTCAAGCCATTTTTTGTTATCCAGATACCATTTTACTGTAAGCTCTATTCCCTGTTCAAAAGTTACGGAAGGCTGCCAGTTAAGAGTGGACATTATTTTAGTATTATCTATCGCATAACGCCTGTCATGTCCAGGCCTGTCTTTAACAAAGGTTATCAGTGATTCAGGTTTCTTTAAAATTTTCAGCAGTATCTTAACCAAATCCAGATTAGCCATCTCATTGCAGCCGCCTACATTATACACTTCCCCGCTGATACCGTGATTAAAAACTTCCCATATTGCGGAGCAGTGATCCTTGACAAACAGCCAATCTCTTATTTGCATTCCGTCTCCGTAAACAGGAAGGCTTTTATCTTTAAGGATATTATTTATGCAGAGAGGAATCATTTTTTCAGGGAATTGATAGGGGCCGTAGTTATTTGAACATCTGGTAATGACAGTGTCCATTTTAAATGTATGGTTGAACGCTCTGACAAAATGGTCAGCCGAAGCCTTGCTTGCGCTATAAGGGGAATTTGGAGAAATATTGGTTGTTTCGGAGAAACTTCCAGTTGCATCCAATGAACCGTAAACTTCGTCAGTAGATACCTGAAGAAACCTTTTGATCGAATGTTTTTGTGAAGCCCTAAGAAGATTCAGGGTACCTAGAATGTTGGTTTTGAGAAAAATATCAGGATCGCTTATTGACCTGTCAACATGCGATTCAGCAGCAAAGTTAATTACCCCTGTAGGAGAATATTCAGTAAAAACTTTCTCAAGTTTGGCTGTATCGCAAATATCTCCATGGACAAAGATATGCCTCGGATTTTTTATACAATCTTCCAAACTCGCAAGGTTACCAGCATAAGTTAGCGCATCATAATTAATTACATTTACATCATCAGTTTGTTCAAGCAGCATTTTAACGAAATTTACGCCTATAAAACCAGCCCCGCCTGTCACTAAAATATTTCTCATTGTTTTGAGATGCCTTTTTTTGTTTGATAATCCTGTATAGCTTGAGCAAGTTCTTTGTCTATCTCCTTGCCTTTGTCTATTAAAGATACAATTTTGGGGTTGTCGTTCAATTGTTTGGCCATTTTTTCGTGAAGGTCTATTATTGCCTTATGTATTATGCCTAAATTAGGATCTGTATTGATCAGGTTGATCCTTTCCTGATATATGTTCATGGAAACTTCCCTTCTCTGATTAATCAGGTCATTTATCTTTTGTTTAAAGGCTTCATCATCGGAAATTTGCTGTGTTTTAGATTGCGGATCTGTATTTGATGGCGGCGTATCAGCAGCACCTAAAAGACAAAAACCTAAAGTGAACAGAGCAAGCGTCAGTAATTTTTTTTTCATAATTAAGATTTTCCCTTATCTAAATAATTGTGATCTCATCTTCAGTATAGTATTGGCTTAAAATTTCTCCAGCCATATACAAAGAACCTGCTATAAGAGTTTTTGAATTCCCTGCCAATTCCAAGGCTTCTTTTGATGATTTTACAGCAAAAGTATCAATAGAGAAATCTTCAATATTTTTCATCAGTTCCATTATCTTAAAAGGTTCGTAACTTTTCCTGCTAGTCTTTATCGGAGTGAAAATAAATTTTTCTGCTATTTCTGCTAATTTCAAAATAACATTTATTGGGTATCTGTCTGAAAGACAGCCAAAAATCACAGTAAATGTAGAATTTGGAAAATGTTTTTTCATAGATATAACCAGAGTGTTTATGCCATCCTGATTATGAGCACCGTCCAAAATTTTACCATCAGGCAAAGTCTGGCATCTTGCATGCCATTTTATATCTTTTAACCCTGACAAGGCCTTCGCCAAGTCAAAACCATAATTAGAAGAAAGATATTTTAGGATTGAATACGCTAAAGCCATATTTTCTTTTTGAAATTCCCCTGACAAATTGAGTTCATAAGATTTGTCTTGCTCACAGTTGTTTACAGAAAATTTCCATCCTCTTGTTTCTTTGCAACTTGATTCACGAAACGAAAGCAATCCCTCATCAGATTCAAATACATCAGCATCTAATTCCAAAGCCCTCTTCTTTATTACATCCAAAGGCCCCCCTGCTATTTTTCCTAGAAAAAGAGGAGTTTTACTTTTTATAATTCCGGCTTTTTCAAATGCTATAGCTTCTAAAGTATTGCCCAGATATTGCTGATGATCATAGCTTATAGTCGTAATTGCTGTTACAATCGGGTTTACTAAATTCGTTCCGTCCAAGCGGCCTCCCATACCTGTTTCCCAAACCACGAAATCACATTTATTTCGTTTGAAAAAAAGTAAAGCTATTGCCACTGTGGCCTCAAAAAAAGTTATCTTTATATCCCTGTTATAAAGTTCTTCTATCAACGGCCACATTTCATTTATTATTGAGGCAAGTTCATTTTCTGATATTCCATTGTTATTGAGCCTGAATCTTTCTCTTATGGTGACAAGATGTGGAGAACTGAAAAATCCCACTTTAAATGAAACTTTTTCCAGCGATTTGGATAAGATTGCACAAACAGAACCTTTCCCGTTCGTTCCTGCTACATGAATAAACTTCAAACCAGTTTGAGGATTTCCAAGAAGAGAAAGCAATTCGGTTAAATTCTGAAGTCCGAGCTTTATTCCAAAGGACTCAAGGCCACATAGTTTTTGAATAGCGTTTTGATAATTCTGCATGAGATTTCAATTTCTCTTATGTCGAAGCTTTCGACAATCTAAGCACATAAACTCTTTAAGGCCATAAGCTATGGTGGTTGTTTTAGCCTTGGATATAGATATTTGATCTCCTGTGTCCAAACTTACGATTTCAGGGGAATTATCAGCCACCATCATAGCAGGGCCTCTGAGAATTTTGACATCAATGGTACTTGATTCAGGAATAATTATATGTTCTTCGTGTTCTCTCGAATTACTGAAGGCCAAGCCTATTCCTACTCTGAAAACTGTACCAGTAATGCTTTTAAAATAGGCAGTGCTCCCATGGGGCGTAGCTATACCGAAAGAGTCACTGGCTGCTTCCCGTATGTAAACTTCGTCATCAATTGCTATGGAATATCTTATTGCAGTAACTCTCTGGCAGTTGTGTACAAATATGTCATTAAGTGCTATAAGTTTCTTATTGTCATATGTTGCAGAAATCTTTATCATTTCTGACTTTTCGAGTTTGTCAGCAGCAAACATTTTTATTAAATCTTCAATGTTATGGTTTCTGCACAGGTTTGCGGTTCTTATGTCTCTGATTGGAAACTTCGGTATTTCTGGAAATTCTCTTTCCGCAGTAAGAAGAGTCCCATCTCCTCCATAAGTTATAACAACATCAGGTTTTTTGCCTTCAACAACCTTGATGTCGTAGTTCTTAATCAAGGGAATAATATCTTCAGAATACAAACCCCTCACTACAGCATTTATCATAATAATACTCCAAACATAATGGGCTCAATTTTAGCATAATAAAGCGTTAATACAAACTCATTTTTTAGTAAGTTTAGCCTCAAGATGAGTGTGTATAAAAAAACTTTTAAATTTTTTTCTTTAATGATTTGCTAAAATTAAAGAGAGTGGCAACTTAATGGCTCTTCTCAGGACAACGACTGAAAACAGGAGTTAAAAACTGATAAGAGAAAATAAAGTTCTTTGAAATTTTGAGGATGTCGTGAAGGCCGTAAGAAATTACGGTAGATACAATGGAAGAGCGTTATTAACCGAAAGGTTGATAAGAGCTAAAGGGGAACAGCAGAAGTAGTAGTGGCAAAAACCATGAAAGAGTGTTGTTTCAATGTTCCAGGCCGATGAACGCTGAAGTCCGAGAGGAAGTAACATTTCTCAAGGGAGTAAAGGAAGAGAACCTTCCGAAAAAGAATACGAAAAACCGTATTCTATAAATACTGGAAATGGTATTGAAGGGTAGCAAAAACTATCCAGGAGTGTTCAGGCTAAAGAAGTTCAGTATGGAGAATAACCAAAGTACATGCTGAAAAATTCCCTCACAGATTAAGACAGAAGGAAAAACCTCTGATCTTAAGGCAGGCTGAAGATGGTAACTTAGAAGCCTGTTTAGAGTATAGAGCTTAAATACAGGATAATGGTATGAGTAGCTCCATAAGAAAAACCTTATGAATTTTCAATACTCTGAGGCTAAGCCCGATAGTCTGTACAGAACGAGCAGAAAGAACTGTTTAAGAGGCTGTACCGAAGCAGGAATGCGGAAAGAACCGAGTGTAACGGAAAAAACGGTACATAAGGAGTGGTAACACGAAAGGTTATCAGGGAGGGATCAAAAGTCCTAAACCCAAGAATATCGGAGCTAAAGGCGGTCAAAGGGAATGCCGAAACTAATTTGTGTAGAGATATGCAAGTAAAGTCGAGGTGTACAGAGCAAATACATAGAGTCGTCCTATTACGGAGAAATCCGCAACAGGAAAGAAACTGAAATACCCAGAAATACTAAACCGTCTGGAAATCAGGTTCAATAAGCTTTCCGGTTAACTCTGGAAAGAGGAAGCCAAAGAAAATGGCTCCACAGACAAAGAACGGTGAAAAACCACCGGAAAAAGTCTGAAAGGGACATAATGAGGTAGCTCTGGACAAACTGATGCTGAAGAGTGTCAGTAAAAGAGAACGAAGAGGCCTAAGATAACATCAAAGGAGGTTCAGTTTTCGGCGAGTATTAAGCAACTGCGGAAGTAAATAACCACAGGAAAGCAATATTAGCTTAAACCCAGGTATCATGCTGAAGTTTAGATAAAACTATTCCCAAGCATTAAATCTTCACGGCATCCTCTTTTTTTGTCTAGCTGAAGCTGTGCTTTATCCAGCTTAGGATTTCTTTTGTTTCCTTTTTGTCGGATTCGGCTGGGTTAGAAAGAAACCTCTCTCTGAAAAATAGAGAGTATGGATCTGCAAAAATTCCCTGCTATAGAAGAGTATTTTTTTATTTTGACTTCGCCTGTTCTATTCTCAGGGAGAACTATTTTTTTGTCGGGAATAATAGTTATGCGGTAATAGTTATGGAGAATATCTAAGCTGCCGTTAGGCTTGGATTCAAGTACTTCTATAGGGCCTCCTGATATATTCAAGAGTGGGGAATTGTGCCAATTATCTGAAGGAACTAAACTAAAGGAGTTTACTTTTCCATAGAAGCCGTTTATATCGCCTGAAAGAGTCACTAGGGCTTTATCTCTCAGCTTTATTTTTTAAATATCTTGTTCTTCTACATAAGCGAAGATAATTGCCTTTTCAGGGTTAGTAACTTCTCCAAGGAGTTCTCCTTTTTTTATCCACTTCCCTGTTTTTAAATGAATATCAAAAAGAGCAAAGACCCCAGATATAGGCGCTTTTAGGGTAAGAAGTTCTTGTTCTCTGAAATCTTCTTTGAGTTTCTTTTTTATTCCAGAAATCTGTTCTTCTTTTATTTTTACCATCCCGAGGTTTTCGTACTTTGCGGAAGCTATATTCCTTTGAGTGTGAAGGATTTTTAATTCCAGTTGACTTTCCTCAATGTCCATTGACAGAAATGGATTCTCAAGAACTATCAGGACTTCACCAGGTTTTACTTTGTTTCCGTTTGGTGTATTTATATTCTGAAGGAAACCTTCTTGAGGGGCAAAGATGGAAACTGCTTCCAACGAAGCGGTTTCGCAGGGCGCTTCAATGTTCCATGGAATTGGAACAATCAGGATAATTACGACAACAAGCACAAAAGATACAGACAGTAAAGTTTTTTTCTGATTCATGTTCGTTTTGAATTTAGAAATGGTTTTAATTTCATTATGTATAGGCATTACAAAGAGTGTATATATTTCCGCTAATATGAGAAGTACAGCAAGTGTTTTTGTGAACATAAAATAAATAATAAGAATTATCCCTGTGTACAGGAAGAACCTGTAAATAAATGAAGCTATGCTAAAGGCAACGAGCAGATTGCGTTTCCACGAGGGAAAATCGGCAGAACGATCTATATGAATCTTAATGCCGAACAATTTTGAGTAAACCATTTGCCTGAAGAATGTTACGCTTTGCCTCTGCAAATTATCGACATTAAGGACATCCATCAGAAGATAATATCCATCATACTTTATCAGGGGATTGCCATTAATAAGGATTGCACTTAGCGCACTTACTGCAAATACATAATAGGCAGTGCCATTTACTGTCCCTGAGCCTGTATTGAGCCAAATGAGAGCAGCTATTCCGCCTGCGGCTACTTCAAGAAGTATGCCGGCAGAATCTATGAGTATTCTCTTTTTTCTCTCCACGATTTGCCATGAATCTGTCAGGTCGGTGTAGAGCCTGGGGAAGAATATTATAAAGAAGATACCAAATTTTCTTACAGAGACATCATGAAGTTTAGCTGTATATGCATGTGCAAACTCATGAAGAACTTTCAAAATAATTATTGTAACAGCGTATTGGATAGCTCCCTTGTAAGAAAGAGAACTATAAAACTGAGAGGAGAGCCGTGTCCATTGCGGAATGACACAAATATAGCCTATAGCAGATAGAATAGCCAAGGTCAGAAGTGCCCATTTATTAAATAGAAATTTCACGGTGTCCTTGGTTCTGTCCAAAAACTTATCAGGGTTCCAGATAGGCACTCTGAGAAAAAGCAAAGACCCCAGGCTTCTTTGCACAATAGTTGATTTCTTGAGTCTGCTTCTGTTTGTCAGGATATTTTCTGTGACCAGGTATCTGCTTACAAGCAACGAGTTAAGCGTAAGAAAATTGACGATTGAAAGTATTTCTTTTTCTGTTATATGAATGCCGGTAGCATTGAAAGCTTCCATCAATTCTTTTAGACGGATTTCTTTAGCAAGAAGAGAGATGACGTGGTGTTCCTTTTCATGGATTCTGAAATATTTTCCATTTATCGGGTCAAAAATGATCCAGGATTTTTCCTTGCCAGAGGAATTGTCTTCAATAATCCTCAAATCGCTTCTCAATGGCGATATTACTGTTTCGGCAACGGATGCTTGACGATTTAAATTTTCTTCCGCCACCATAATAGAACATTTCTTATTAAATAATAGCCAAGTGATACTTTCTCACCGCTCACGTGTGCGATGCCTCTCATGCCATAAACAAACTCTTTCCCTTTGTTTTCAAATGACGCCTTTATAATGAAACAAAACTGTTTATTATCCGCAAACTGAGCCTTTGGTGATACAGATATTACTTGAGCTTTAATCCCTCTTTCAGGCATGGAATGCAAATAAAGTGTAATTGAATTTATCTTCTCAAGCACGGATGCATCTGTTTCATTAAGCATAATTTCAGCTATGAGTTTTTCATTTGAAATTATCTCGATGAGCTTTTCTCCAGCATTTACGGCTTTGCCTTCCATGTCTTTTTTATCGTCTATCACTGCAATACCAGATGAGTCTGCTTTTATAAGGCTGTGATCAATATACCATTTTATTTTATCCATGCTGATTTTGTCTTTTTCTTTTTGCAAATCTAAAATCTTGATTTCAGGAAGCAGAGTTTCATCCTTGAAAGATTTTTGCCGTGTCATATCAAGTTTTGCTAAAGTCTCATTATAAGAATTTTGGGCACTGGACAGGTCATATAGAAGCTCATCTACGTCGAATTTAATAAGTTCTTGCCCTTTATTGACTGGTTCGCCATTCTTAACATAAACATCCGCAATTTTTCCTGAAAATGGTGCGTATTCTACTTCCGAATCTGAAGGAACCAGTTCGAAATCAGAAGAAACACTTAAATCTATTCTGAGAGTAAAGAGTAAAAGAGCTAAAAATAAACATATGAGAATTATAATAGTCCCCTTACTTTTTTTAGATCTCTTACGTAGGATGCCGTAGATTCCTTTTGAGGTATTAGCCGAGTACCATAAAGATTCTCCGTAGCTTTGGGAGAGCAAGCCGATTTTGCTTTTCTCAGCGTCACTAATCGGGAGAAAATATTCTATTACCCAGATAAAACTTGCTTTCCCTCCCTCTGGAGAAAACATTGGAACAAGCAGAAGGTTTGAGTCAGGTGTTTTTGACAGATACTTTTCATAGTAAGCTTGGACTTTGTCTGCGGCAGGCACACTTTTAATGAATTCCGGAGTCAGTTCGGTTAACTTGTTGATCTCCTGTACGACAGGAAAGACCATATCCCGTATCATTATGGCGTATTCTGAGTTCTGATTAACACTCTCTTCGCCGCTTACTCCAATAATGCTCGGCGTTTCTGCTGTGTTATCAATCAAACAGGAACGGTCATATCCTGCTATAAGCTTTGAGCTATTAAGTATGTGGGATGCTTTTGAATTAAGATCAACTTTCTTGAATGATTCGTGCCCAAGCCTTATTATCAAAGAGAGAAGGTTTACTCTCGCATCAGATTGATTTTTGGGTTGTTCTTTAGCCATAATATTTAAATGCTTGATCTGAAATTATTCGACCAGATGTCCTGACATCCCGGACATAAGCTCATGATTAGGGTTGTCAATAGAAAATTTTACCTGAAAAGTCCTGCTCTCCGGATTTATATCGCCTGAAATTTCATAAATATTGCCATTAAAAGTCTTTTTGAGTTCATCTATGTAGAAAACTTTTTTCTTCCACTTCAGTACTTTATCAAAATTTGAGGAAGGAAGGTTCATCACAGCAAGCAATTCGTGGTCATCAATGACTTCTATAACAGGCTCGCCGACTCTAACATATTCGAATTCATTTTTAATCTTCTGGGTTACCCGCCCATCGAACGGGGCTTTGATGGTACAAAAATTAAGTTTTATCTCGGCTATTTTTAAAGCTGCTTCCGATTGTTCTAATCCTGACTTTGCAAGCGCTAAATCGAGTTTGCTTTTCTCGAGCTCTTGCAAGCTTAACCCATTCTTCTTGTACATATCCATATCCTGTTCGTATATTTTCGAAGCGTAGTCAAAAGATGACTGGGCCTTATCCAAATCTGTTTTTGCTGCGTTATAATACTCTTTATATAGTCTGTCATCCATCTTCACTATCGTGTCGTTTTCCTTGAAGACATCGCCTTCCTTAAGCGGGTATTTCATGAGGTCTGCTTCTGACAAAGCCGAGATGGTTGATTTCTGGATAGGGAAAAGTACTACGTTTACATTATATTTATCTGGGGTTTTGGCTTCGGAATCACTGGCAAAAACAGGCAGCATTGATGTTAAAAAGATGGTTGAGATGATCAGTACTTGTTTCATTTTAATTCAGTTTTTTATATGATGGAAAATGGTAATCTAGTATATATTCTCTTCATGTCTTAACGATTTCAATAAACTTTCTATTTTATTCATTAATATCATAACTGTTAGGTAAACTTTTGGCGATACTTTGTCAAAGTAAGTTCGTAAGGAAATAATAGAATTTCTGTTTTTGTGTGATAGAATTATCTTTCAAAAATCTTAATTTTCAAAGAAGTCACCGAGTGATTTCAGGAAGAATCTAATAGTTTTACTTGGATGCAAATGTCAGCTTTTTCTGCAGTCTTAAGACATACATTGATTACTCTTTTCAAGAGTCCTTCTTATTTGGTTTCAGGGCTTTTGTCTTTTGTGGTTGCTATATTTCTTCCAATTGCAATGATTAATGGCGGAGACGCAGTAGCGCAATATCAGATAGCTATTGATTATACTTTGGCGACTGTTGCCACTTTAGTTTTTCTATGCTGTATTTGGAGCAGTTGCTCTCTGATTGCCAGAGATATTGATTCATATAATCTGCATATGATCATTTCAAAGCCTGTGCATAGAGGGAGTTTCTGGACTGGGAGATTTTTGGGAGTATCAGTTGCTTATCTTTTGGTTTTGCTTATCAGTTTTGCTTTTCTTTACAGTTCACTGATATTGATTCCTAAAATCAAAGATTTTAAGGTATCTGAAATATCTGATTTGAATCAAGACATATACGTCTCAAAAAAAACTTATCTATGCTTGCTTCAAAATATATCAAAAGATGTTGACGCAGAAATTGAAAGTAAATTACAAATAGCAAAAAAGGAAAATCAAACTCTTTCCGAAGATGAAATTTCTGCTATGAAGAACAGGGCTTATTACTCAATACTTGCCAAACAAGGCGAAATTAAACCTAATGAATCAAAGTATTTTGAATTTGAACTTTTGAAGTCGCAATACAAGAATGGTACGTTCATGACCTTCACTCCATATGTAGGAGAAATAGACGTTCTTGAAAGACAAAAAAGAGATTCTATTGATGGAGAGTGGTTTGTCAAAGTCAATGATGGAGTTTTTGTTAAAGTTAAAGATATACCTAAACAGTTAATATCTAATGAAAAATATACTATAAACCTTCCCGAAGTATTTTTGCCACAAGAACAGAATAAGGTCATTTTAAAGTTTTCAAACCTTGATAGTGGGAAAAGTGTGTTTTTCAGGCTTAATGAGAATCCTCTGATTATGGTGGATTATTGCTCGTTTTTTGCTAACTACCTGAGGGTTGCTTTCGTGATGGCCGTTGGTGTGTTCCTAATGTCATCCATCGGGTGCGCATTAGGCGGTTTCCTATCATTCCCAATAGCCATATTTGCCATTATGTTCTATATACTTTTCGGAACCCTGAGTAATTACATTCTTTCCGATGCGGAACTCTACAGGAATAAAAAGGATTTGGATATGAAAATTGGATATAGTTTGAGTAAAACCTTAGTTAAGGTGGTTTCTCCTTTACAATGTTTTCAGCCTACTGAAGAAATATCTTGCGGGAAACTACTTGAGAGTTCGACTATTTTTGAATTAATTAAAAAATATTTTGCTTTGCAGATAATGATTTCTGTATTTGGGGGAATTTACCTTTTTTCCAGAAGAGAATTTGGGATGGTAATAAAGAAATAATGAAGAAGAAATATATAGCATCTATAATAATTATTATGCTTTGTATCAGCTTAATAATAATAGTTCAAAAAAAAATTAACCAAATAAGAGTAAGCGAGAAATTAGCAGTACTTACTTCTATAGACAACCTTCCGCCCGGGATAGCTTTTGTTAACGTTGGACTGGGCGCATTCAAGGGGATCGTCTCGGATATTTTGTGGATTAAAGCAATATCATTGCAGCAACAGGGCAAGTATTTCGAGATGGGCAAAATAGCGTTCTGGATAACCCAGCTCAATCCCCAGTTTACCGGAGCAACTACATTTCTGGCATGGAATATGGCCTATAATATTTCCATCATGTATGCCGACCCAAAAGACAAGTGGAAATGGATTGAAAATGCCATTGATGTACTAAAGAAAGCCATACAGTACAATCCTAATGCGCCTGATCTGTACAATGAACTTGCTTGGATATTTTTAAATAAAATAAGTGATGTTTTCGATTCAGGAAATCTGTACTATAAAACACAAATTGCTTTTGAGATGCAGAAAATTATCGGGAAAAATCCTTCGGACGAATTTTGGAATTCTTTGGCTTTAGCTAAAAGCAGCAATGATGATGAATTTTACCAGAGAAAAGAGCAGCTCAAAAATGTATTTATGATTGAACCTGAATACATCATAGACATAAATAAAAAATTTGGAACACTGGACTGGAGAGTTTCACAAAGCCTGGCTATTTATTGGGCATACAAAGGGACATTGATCCCTGGCAATGCCAAAGAATGTTTGAAAACTCTCGTGCTGTCACTTGTGTCCTATTCATATAATGGGAAACTTTTGTTTTTCGATGAAAAAGATTATTTAGCTTTTATGTCAATGCCTGACTTTATTATGATAGAAAGAATGGATTCTTTCTTCAAGAAACAACTCGAATCTACAGATAGAGATTCCTATGCCGGTACGTATTTTACTTTTCTGAATAAAGCTCTGGAAAAAAGCTGCCTTTTTGGAAGATTGGCTATGGCTCAAACACTATTCAATGATATGAAACACTATTTTACTAATGTTGACTATGCTAACTTCGAAGAGTATTACAAAAATTTTCCTGAAAGCTATCTTTCCGGAAAAAACAAAAATGAATTTATTGAATTGCAAAACGAACACTTAAGAATTGCAGCCGCGCTTAGTCTTGCGCCCGATGGAAAAAGTCCATCTGATGATATCGTTAAAACGTGGAAACTGTTATATGATACCTATGCAAAACTTAACCCTTCAATTAAATTGCTTGCTTTTGAAAAATATTTTGATACAGAAAAGGCAGAATTTATAAAAATAAAAGAATATTAGGATATTATATTACCTATTAACCAGACAAATATTTTGAGAATAGATATGGATAAGCATGTTTTTGATAAAGAATCTGCAATGAAAAATGTAATGGATTCGGAAGAGATGCTGCAAGAAATTATAAACATGTTTTTGAATCACAACATTGATGAACAAAGTATCCAAATTCTATACGATGCCGTTTCTGGCTATGACGTAGCAACTATCTACAAAAGCACGCATAATTTAAAAAGTACAAGCATGTATGCTGGTGCTGAAAGACTTTCTGATGCAATAATAGAACTCCTTGATTTCAGCAGAACAAAAATTGCGGACATAACGAAAGACTCTTACCAGAAAATAGATTTACAGTGGAATACCGAAATTTCTCAAAGGGATTTAGATAATGCGATTAACATAGTGGAACTCAAAAGAACTACAGAACCAGTGGCTACTATTATAAAGAAAGGCGATCATCAATTATATGAGAGATATCTATATCATGTAGCAAGCGAAATTTTGAACCTGATAAACAATGGCAAACTTGAACCTGTCAAGCCAATGATGAATAGAGTTCTATCTGAGGTATCTGCATATAAGGCAGAGGTTAAGAGTTTGGTGCCTCAATAAAGTCATTCATTATGGTAAATGTAGATACGTCATCAATACTTAGTGCGAAAAACGTAAAAACATATTTTCCTGTATATTCAGGTTCTTTGGTTAAGAAGCTTTCTTCCTATACAAAAGCTGTAGATGGTGTTTCAATATCAATTAAAACCGGAGAAACGCTAGGTTTAGTCGGTGAATCAGGCTGCGGAAAATCAACTCTTGCAAGAACCCTTTTGCGGCTTGTCCCGATAACATCGGGTTCCGTATTTTTAAATGGAACAGATATCACCAGGCTTCCGGAAAAAAAACTTAGGCCGTTTAGAAAAGAGTTTCAGGTTGTTTTTCAGGATCCTTATGCTTCTTTGAATCCAAGAATGACCGTCAGAGCTATTTTGTCCGAACCCTTGCTGGAACACAAAATTGTTCCTAAAGATAAAATAACAGAAGAACTTGCTATTCTCATGGAGATGGTAGGGCTATCTAAGAAGATGTTCAATAAATTTCCGCACGAGTTTTCAGGGGGGCAGAGGCAGAGAATAGCAATTGCCAGAGCATTGGCTTTACGCCCTAAAATATTGGTGGCTGATGAGCCTGTATCAGCCCTGGATGTGTCTATACAAGCCCAGATACTCAACCTTATTTCAAATCTTCAGAAACAAATGAATTTATCTCTGATATTTATTTCGCATAATATGTCAGTAGTAAGGCACATTTGTTCACGAGTAGCTGTTATGTATTTAGGAAAAATCATTGAGATAGGATTGACAAAGGACATTTTCGAAAATCCGCAACATCCTTACACTAAAGCTCTGCTCAGGTCGATTCCGGTGCCAGACCCGCTTTACAAACAAAATTTGAGCCTTTAAAAGATTTTATCAGTTTGAAGTTTTGTTTAATTCTCTTTGTCGAAGTAGATTATATTACAACCGCAAGTTATGGGATTTATTCATTATGAATTTAGAAAAAGCTATCACCGATTATTGCAGGAACAATTCTGAATTTACATTAAAAGATATAGAAAGCGCGTTAGTCAACGTTGCCAAAAACAACAAATATACCGTTACAGATTATTTGGAGTTCTGCCCTTTGACATTCCACTCTTTAACCCGGAGAAAAAGCGATAAGTATTTATCCAGGCACTGTTTTTTCAAAGGCAAAAAATTCAAAATAAACCTTAGTGACCTTGAGATAGAGAACTCTATTTTGATTCCAGGGCACAGATTTATTCCATTTTATTACACTGATTTGTTCCCCTTTGAATTTACAATTGTCGATATACTCACCGAAAAACCTCTTGCAAAAAAGAAGACAAGCCAGCCTATAGAGAGCCTGTTTGAATATTATTATATGTTTGGAGCAGATACCATTAAGGATCACCTTGCATCTGAAGACAAGAGTAACCTTAAAGTCATAGGAAAAGATACCAGGGGCACGGTCAAAATTAGTGCCTTTGATTTAAAAGCCATTCAGAAGTCGCACAAACTCAAATCATTCAATTTGCTAATTTTAGAAGTAGTTGATTGGACTAATGGAATTTTCACAGCCGAAATATGCGATGTAGAACCTCCTGTAGAAATGGAGAAAACGTATATGTTTGCAGAAGAAATAGAGAGCTCGCTTTATAAAGTTTTTGAAAAGTTCGGACCGTATCATGAAGTGCCAGAACAGTTGGCGTGGGCTTACTTTATTGCCGATGCCGGCAAAGTGAAAGACCCGCAAATTTCTCTTGAAGACATTATTGGAATAACAGAGAATATTGAACTAAAATACTTTGAGAACAACACTGTATTATGGTATAAATCGGATGATGGTTCTTCATGGCACCAGCACCATTCGCGCAAGGATAAAGAACCCTTTGCCATATCTTCCGGAAGTACTGCTTCAATAGATTCGATATTTGATGACCTGAAACACCCGTTCACCTCTAGAGATATAGCTTTATTTCTAAACTTATGCAGCTCAAAATACAAAAATTGCTCAGAGTTTATAGTTGATATATTGCCCTCTAAATTAAGCTTCAAAGACAAAGCACAAGGTATTATTTTTCACAACCTTATGGAAGAGCTTTTTGAGAATTTAAAAACTGATGCATTTGCTCTTAATGACGGCAAACACGAAAAAATTATTCATAATGGCATAGACCGTCTCAAGAATATTTCCAGGAATTATCCGCATGAACCATTATCTGCCAAACATTCCAATGAAGATTTCTTACTGAAATACAGAGATATGAAAGAGAAAATCGATACAGCATCCTCTGTTTTATCCTATTACTGCAACAGTCCCCATAGTTTTCAGGAAACTGAACAGTTATTGGAACTTGAAAAATACATTAATGAACTGTTAATCAGCATAGAAACATTACTGCCGGAGAATAAAAATCATGGTTGATATTAAGCTTGGAAAAAATTGCTCGAAAATCGCTTATGAATGGGCAAAAAAATCGTATTCAAACCTGACTCATAAAGGAGTGCCTGAATTTTCCGGGCATGGAATGTTTTCTAATATTCTGGATTACGGATCGGTGAAAATCGGAATTACCTCGGATGGGATAGGAACTAAAGCAGAGATAGCCGAACGCTTGGAGAAATATGATACCCTTGGATATGATTTGACCGCAATGGTTACCGATGATCTTATATGTAACGGATTAATACCAGCTAACATAACTAATATCCTTGATGTCGATATCCTTGATGCAAGCGTGGTGGACTCCTTGATGAGAGGACTATACAATGCCTCAAAGGAAGCGAAAGTAGCTATTACAGGTGGAGAGATCGCCGAATTAGGTTCCAGGATATATGGTTACGGAAATTCTATGCACTTTAATTGGTGTGCGACATGCATAGGATATCTTCCTGAGGGGGTAGAACCAATAACAGGAGACAAGGTAGAAGTCGGGGATGTTATTATTTCACTTTACCATAAAGGGCTGAGGAGCAATGGATATTCGCTTGCCAGAACTGTTTTAGAGAAAAGCATGGGCGAAAGATGGCATGAGATGAAATATGATGCTTCTGGTTCGTGGGGAGACATCCTTATGCATCCGTCAAGAATATATTGTTCGGCAATAGCTGCTTTGTTAAACAAAAAATATGAAATTAAGGGGATAGCCCACATAACCGGTGGAAGTTTCAGGGATAAACTTGGCAGAGTTCTCAGATCCAGTGGACATGGGGCAGTATTGGATAATTTATTCGAACCTGATGGTTTTATGCTTAAACTTCAGGAGATGGGTGATATAGATGATGATACGGCTTACACTCAATGGAACATGTCAAACGGTATGATATTGATAACTAAAGATGATAATAAAGAGTATGTAATTAAATCGCTTTCCGATTTGGGGTTTCCATCAAGAGTAGCTGGCAGGATTATCAAAGACAGCATTATAAAAATAGATTCTAAAGGGTTTTTTAATAAGAAGTTAGAATATCAATTGGATTAAAAAATAATGAATGTTTTTATTGTCCCTAAAATAGAAGATATCGTTAAAATTTCGCAACTGAGAGATGCAGTTAGGAATGACCTGAATCATGACTCGGGTGATATCAGGATTTTAAAAGTCTACTCGATAATATCTGAAAATTTAAGAGCACATGATATTTCAGACTATTCCAAAAAAGGCCTTGTCGACCCAATAGTTGAAAACATTTACTTTGAAAAACTTGATACGTTTTTATCTTATAAAAGCTATGTTCTGGTGTCTAAACTCCCAGGAGTGACAGACGACGAAGGAGCCTCTGCCGAAAAAGTTTTTTCAGATATATCGTTTGACGGGAAAACAAGTTGTCCTGTAAGAATCTTTTCTCACGATCTTTATCTTTTTAAGGATGAGCTAGATAGCAGATATTTGAAAAAATTTGGAGAAACTCATCTTGGCAATGCTCTCATTAATCACTTCGAATGCGGATTATTTGATGGCAATGTGTTATATATTCCCGAAGTCATGATAAAGTCAGATTTAAAGATAGAAGAAATTAACTTAGAGGGCACTGATTCTGAATTGATCGACATCTCAAAGCAAAGGCTCCTTTCGCTTGATCTGGATGAAATGAAAGCAGTCAAAAACTACTATCTAAACCACGATAATTTGAAGATTAGAAAAGATCTGGGGCTTTCAAAATACCCAACGGATGTTGAGCTAGAGATTATCGCACAAACATGGTCGGAACATTGCAAACACAAAGAGTTCGGCGGGATCATCGAATTTCACAATATGGACACAGGAGAAAAAACAGTAATTGATTCGCTTTTTAAAACCTATATCAGAGGTGCGACAGAGATAATCCAAGACATATTGGAAAAGGCAGGAAATAACTGGCTTATCAAAGTTTTTTCAGACAACGCAGGCATCGTTAAAATTGATGATGACAAATCTTTTGTGTGGAAAGTTGAAACTCATAATTCCCCTTCTGCTCTCGATCCGTATGGCGGAGCAATCACAGGAATACTTGGAGTTAACAGGGATGCCATGGGAACAGGTATCGGTGGAGCAAAAATGCTTTTTAATACCAATGTTCTTTGTTTTGCCGAGCCAACTTATAGTAAAAAACTCCTAACGGGACAACTTCATCCACAACGCATTATCTCAGGAGTGATAAAAGGCATTGAAGACGGCGGCAATAAATCAGGTATCCCTACGGTAAATGGTGCGATAGTCTTTGATGATAGATTTGCCGGTAAACCGTTGGTTTATTGCGGAACGGGTGGAATCCTCCAAAGGTATTACAATGGCATTGATACAAGCGAAAAGAGAATTGATGTCGGAGACAGAATAGTAATGGCTGGAGGAAGAGTCGGCAAAGATGGGATTCATGGAGCAACATTTTCTTCATGCCAGATAGATGAGCATTCCCCTCAGTCAGCGGTTCAAATCGGTAGTCCAATTACTCAGAAAATGCTATGCGATTTTCTCGAAAAAGCATGTTTAAAGGGCTTGGTAAAATGCTCTACAGACAACGGGGCAGGAGGCCTTTCATCATCTATCGGAGAACTTTCTGCTGTCACAAATGGCGCCTATGTAGAACTAAAAGATGTGCCCTTAAAGTATTCCGGGTTGAAGCCATGGGAAATATTCGTTTCGGAATCACAGGAGCGAATGACCATCGTAGTTGAAGAAACTAAAATTAAAGACTTTATGGACCTTGCCATTGAAATGGAAGTCGAGGCTATTGATATCGGTTATTTTACTTCTTCCGGGTATCTTCATGTTTGTTACAATTCAAATACCGCTGCCTATTTGAGCCTTGATTTTCTTCACAATGCCGTCCCCAGAAAGCATCTCTTTGCAGAATGGAAAAATATAGACAAACTATTAATCAAAGAGAATTTATCTACATCAAGGCATGATTACAATGAGGTACTGCTTAAATTGATGAGCAGGCCAAACATAGCGTCGAAAGAATCTGTTATAAGGCGATATGACCACGAAGTTAAAGGTAAGTCTGTCATAAAGCCATTGATGGGAAGAGGAGGTATTGCCCCGCAGGATGCTGCAGTAATGAGATTCGATCAGGATTCTTTTGCGGGTGTGGCTATATCCAACGGCATCTGCCCAAAATATGGCGACATTGATCCATATGAGATGTCTGCAGGAGCTTTTGATGAAGGAATCAGGCAGATAATATCTATTGGAGGCAAACTCCCCGATCCTAATGATAAGACCAACAGGTTCTGGTCAGTGAATGATAACTTTTGTGTCCCTAATTCTGTTTATGATTCAGTTTCAAATCCTGATGGAAAACTTAAACTTGGAAAGCTGGTTAGAATGTGCCAGGCTCTTTATGATATGTCAGTCTTTTTCAATATACCAATGACATCAGGCAAAGATAGCATGAAGAACGATTTTGTGTCTGAAGGAATTAAGATTTCGGTTCCTCCAACAATCCTCTATTCTATGACGGCCAAGATAGATGATATCAGGCGCACAGTTACATCCGAATTTAAAAAAGCAGGAGATGAGATCTATCTTCTGGGTGAAACTTATGATGAGTTGGGAGCTTCTGAATACTTTGGACTGACAGGACAGAAAGGCGGAAATGTGCCGAAAGTCAGAAAAGAACATGCCAAAGAACTATATTTGAAAGTGATGAAAATATCAAAATATTTGTCTTCATGCCATGACGTTTCTGATGGGGGATTAGCCTGCGCTGTCTCTGAATGCGCATTTGGCGGGGAATTGGGCGCTGATGTAAACGCTGCGACATATCTTAGTGATGAAGCTTTCCTGTTTTCAGAAAGTCATTCAAGGTTTATAGCATCAGTTAGCCCTGAAAAATCTACTCTTGTTGAGAAAGAAATGGGATGTATGGCAAAAAAGATCGGCATTGTTACAGATAACAAAAAATTAAAGATATCCATTGATGGCAGAAATATGGTCAGTATTGACATAGATAAACTAAAAAACTCTTGGAGACATGGACTTGAAATCTGAAATTAAATCTCTTGTTATTACAGGATATGGCATAAATTGTGAAGAAGAACTCGCAAGCGCCTACAAGCTATGCAAAGCAAAATGTGATATCCACCATATATCAGCTATTCTGGCAGGAGAAATTTCCATACACAATTACGACATTCTCAATTTCCCGGGAGGCTTTTCTTTCGGAGATAATCTGGGCTCAGGCAAGGTACTGGCAAATAAAATACTTTATAGAACTCTTGCTTCAAGTAACTCATTCACGGTTGAAATAGATCGCTTTCTTAATGACGGAAAGTATATATTGGGAATATGCAACGGATTTCAGGCTTTAGTCAAGATGGGGCTCATTCCTGCCATCAGAAAGAGATGGGTTCAGGAAGTAACATTATTTAAAAACTCCAACTTCACATTTATAGACAAATGGTGCAAACTAAAACTTGAAAAAGACCAACGGATCATATCATTACCCATTAGGCACGGAGAAGGCCGGTTGGTAATAAAAGATGATGAGATTAGACAGAAAATAATAGCAAAGAAATTAAACTTTCTTTCATACTGCGAGGAAAACCCTAACGGCTCGGAGTTGGGCTGTGCCGGACTTACAGATGTTTCTGGCAGAGTCATCGGTATGATGCCTCACCCTGAAGCATTTCTTTCTATTTATAATCATCCGGAATGGAACTCTTATAAAAGAGATGGGAAATATCTGGAAGCCGATGGACTGGAGTTTATCAGAAAGTTAGTAAGAGAGGTAGAACAATCAATCTATAGTCGTAAATCTGTATAATTTAAAACAGGAGGAAAAGATGGATTCTTTTAGAACTTTTTTCACCCCGCAACTGAGCAGGCTATCAAAGGGAAAAGTCAGGGATAGCTATTCAATAGATGAGAGAAACCGCATGATTGTAGTCACAGACAGAATCTCTGCTTTCGATGTGGTTCTGGATTCTGCCATTCCGGGAAAAGGGGCTGTTCTTAATGGAATGACTAACTTCTGGTTCGAAAAGACAAAAGATATAATACCTAACCATTTTGTCAAAGAAATAGACCCAAATATAAGCCTGGTTAAAACAGCAGTGCCAATAAAACTTGAGATGGTGGTAAGAGGTTTCATAACAGGCTCAATGTGGAGAGGCTATGAAAAAGGAAAAAGAATATTCTCCGGCGTAAAAGTCGGAGATGGACTTGCGCAGAATATTAAGCTGCCATCACCTATTCTTACCCCCACAACCAAATCAAAGAACGATGAGGAAATATCTAGAGAAGAAATATTTGCAAAAAAAATAATAGACAAGGAAACTTATGAAAAAATAGAGGCGGCAGCCTTGTCACTTTATTCCAAGGCGTCTGATTACCTTGCTTCCAGGGGAATCCTTCTTGTTGACACTAAATATGAGTTCGGCATTATTGACGGAAAGCTTACTCTGATAGATGAAATTCATACTCCTGATTCGTCCAGATTCTGGGATGTTAAAGATTATGAGAAAGATCCAAAATCAGTCTATCAGATGGACAAGGAGTATGTCAGGGCATGGCTCATCAGAGAAACAAAGAACGGGATTATGCCGATAGTTCTAAGCGATGAAGTCGTTAATGAAACTTCAAGGCGCTACAGGGAAATTTATGAAAAAGTCACTGGCAGTAAGTTCGCAATAGATATTTCAGACTGTAAAAACAGAATGTATAGGAATTTATTGAGATCAGGACTGATTAAAGATGGATACGTATCAATAATCATGGGGTCTGTTTCAGATAAAGACCATGCCCTAAAAATACAGTCTATTATTCAAAAATATGGAGTTATGTCTGAACTAAGAGTCGTCTCTGCCCATAAGAATGGAGAAAGGATTGTTGATTTGTCAAGAGAATACAATGACTCCATCGAACCGGGAGCTATAATAGCAATTGCAGGTAAATCCAATGGACTTGGAGGAGCGCTTGCATCCAATATGAACATTCCAGTGATTAACTGCCCTAAATTTACCAGTGAGGCCGATCTGATGATTAACATCAATTCATCACTAATGATGCCATCAAAAGTACCGGCTGGCACGGTTCTTGATGCTGAAAACGCTGCGCTATTTGCGTTAAGAAGTTTGAATATAAACAGGTTGAAAGAAAGATTTGATGCTGATATTCTTCAAATCAAGAATAGCCTCATAGCAGCTGATAAAAACCTCAAAGAAGATACTAATTTATGAAAGTTTTAGTTTTAGGTTCCGGAGCAAGGGAACATGCGTTGTCATGGAAACTTGCCCAATGTCCGAACATCAATAAAGTTTACGCTATTCCAGGAAATGGAGGGATTCCTAATTCGTTTCCAGAATATAATCCCTGTGATTTTGGACAGATTGAAGACTTTTGTGGAGAAAGAGAAGTTAGTTTGATTGTCGTTGGACCGGAAAACATCCTCTTCGAGGGAATTGTTGATTATTTTACAGGATCCAAGATAAAAGTATTTGGCCCATCCAAAACTGCATCTATGCTGGAATGCTCCAAGATTTTCGCAAAAGAATTCATGCTTAAGTATAAAGTTTCAACAGCAAGATATCGATCATTTGATCTCAATAATGGAGATAAAACACTCACTGAAGCCTTGTCGTTTTGCGAAGAGTTAAAATGGAATTGCGTCATCAAATATGACGGGCTTGCAGCAGGAAAAGGCGTCTTTATCTGTTTCTCAATTGAGGAAGTTAAAAAGGCAATTGCTAATATTGCAGGAAACTTTGGAGCCAGGTTTCATGTGGAAGAATTTTTAGCGGGCGAAGAAGTTTCGATTATAGGAATTACAGATGGAAGAGATATAAGACTTTTTTTACCTTCTCAGGATCATAAACAAAGATTTGACGGAGATATTGGCCCAAATACAGGCGGTATGGGAGTTATTGCCCCGTTCGATTCAATAAATAAAACAACGCTTGGAGAGATTTATGCAAAAATAGTAAGGCCGACTCTCCATGGGATACAAGCCGAATACTTTGATTACAAAGGATTTATTTATTTTGGGGTCATGTTGACTGAGAATGGCCCAAAATTACTTGAATACAATGTAAGAATGGGGGATCCTGAAGCGTGCGTTCTTCTTCCTTCTTTAAAAAATAATTTGTTTGAAATAATAAGTGCATCGCTTGTAGGCAGGCTGCATGATCAGGAATTTGAATTTTACGAAGGGTATTTTGCAGACGTAGTGCTGGTTGCCGACGGGTATCCATCAAAGTATCACAAAGGAACTGCCATAGAAATAGGAACAATCCAAGACAAAGACACATTAGTCTTTCATGCCGGCACAAAATTGGCGGACAGTCGTCTTCTTACAAACGGCGGAAGAGTATTAAATATCGTTTCATCGGGGAAAACTCTCAATTCCGCGCTTATGAAAACGTATAAAGCTGCAAAAGCAATTAGTTTCAAAGGAGCATCTAAGCGGTGCGATATAGGAAGAAGAGATAAGTCCCGACTTGCCATCCTGATTTCAGGAAGGGGAAGCAATATGGAAGCAGTCATCAAGAATTGTTTAGAAGATGAAGGAATACTTTCAGATTGCGCATTTCCCTCAGTTGTCATATCCAATAATCAGGCTGCTAAAGGGCTTGAAACGGCAAACAGCTATGGAATCGATACTATTGTTGTAGAATCAAAAAACAGAACCAGGGAAGCATTTGAGGAAGAATTAGTTAAAGCTTTGGCTCCATATAGCCCCAATTTGATAATCCTTGCAGGTTTTGACCGGATACTTACCAACTGTTTGCTTGGCAGATATAAAGATAAAGTCATAAATATTCATCCGGCAGACACTCAACAATATAAAGGCCTCCACGGATATAAATGGGCTTTTGATAACAAACTTGATGAAACGTTCATTACTGTTCATTTTGTTGATGAAGGCATTGATACAGGCAGGGTTATTGATAAGATAAAAGTTGACATAAGCAAAGCAGAATCATTGGAAGAAGTTGAAAAGATCGGGCTCAAAGCAGAACACGAATTTTACAGCATGGTTATTAAAAGTTTAATCACTTAGGAAAGATTATGTGTGGAATACTCGGGATAATTGGCGATGAAGATGTTTCAAAAGATTTAATCTATGGGCTTAATTGCATCCAGCACAGGGGACAGGATTCTGCAGGGGTAGTTACATTCAAGGATTCCTTCAAAACTATCAAAGGGCTTGGACTTGTTAATGACATCTTTAATACAAGCCATATTGAGAAGCTCAAGGCAAACTGCGGGCTTGGGCATGTACGTTATGCGACAATGGGAACCACAGAAGTGCTTAACGCACAGCCCATTTCTGTAAACAACCCTTTTGGCTTGGCAATGGTCCATAACGGCAATGTTACAAATTATTCAGAACTCAGAAAAGCCATTTTGCATGACAGTCAAAGATTGCTTGAAACATCTAACGATATTGAGATCATTCTCTATACTCTTGCGTCTGAACTGGAGAAGAAGAACCTTAAATACCTTACTCCATCCCAACTTTTTGAGGCTGTAGAAGTCACTCAGTCGCGATTGGAAGGTTCATATGCGGCATTGGCAATAATAGCGAACAAAGGAATAGTCGGATTCAATGATCCAAGAGGAATTCGCCCACTAGTGCTTGGCGAAAAAAATGTCAAAAACGGCAAAATCTATGCTTTAGCTTCTGAATCAACATGTTTTGACTATTTGGGTTTTGAAAAAATAAAAGACCTCAAAGCTGGTGAATGTGTTTTTATTGATACTAATAGAAAAGTCCATTCAAAAATCCTTAACCATAAGCATCCCGCATTCTGCATATTTGAATACATATATTTTGCCAGAGAAGATTCAGTAATATTTAATAGACTGGTTGCCAAAGAGCGTGAAAACATGGGCAAACTTTTGGCAAAGCAGATAAAGAAACTTAACCTGGATGCGGATATCATTATAGACATACCCAGCTCTTCTTATTTCTTTGCTTCAGCACTTGCAGAGGGTATCGGAGTACCTATGAAACGTGCTTTAACAAAAAATAATTTTGTCGGTAGGAGTTTTATCCTTCCGAATCAGAAAGACAGGGAAAGGACTATTTGTCAGAAGCTCAATCCAATAAAAGAATTTATAAATGGCAGAAAAGTAGCAGTCGTGGATGACTCTATTGTTCGGGGTACTACCTCTAAAAAAATAACATCACTCTTAAGAAATGCAGGAGCTGAAAAAGTTTATTTTATTTCTGCATCTCCACCGATCAAATTCCCATGCGTTTACGGCGTCGATATGTCTATAAAAACGGAGCTTATTGCTTCCAAGTTCGGGCCGGACGAAGTGGCTGAAGCAATCGGGGCAGACAAGGTGATTTATTTGGAATTGGAAAGCCTTAAATCTTTCTATAGCAAAATTGGTTTCTGTTATGCCTGTTTTGACGGTAAGTATCCTACAATGATACCAAAATCGCTTTTGAAAGAAATTGAAAAGGACAGAGAAAAAGCAAAAAGATGACATAGCCAAACAAATTATATATTCGTACCATTAGGCAATGGGAAACATGGAATTGGGTTATGCAGGATTGGTTTTCCTGATCATTGAAAAATCTCGCCACAGGTGTTGCTTGAAAAGATTGTATCTTATATCAGAATTTCGCTTGTTTAAGAAACTCTAAAGAGGTTAAAATTTTTTTCTTTTCATCTAAACTCGGAACTTCTTCGCCATATTTAACTTTGCAAAAAATATCTGTTATTAGGTCCACATGCTCAATGCCTTTATACCCGCTCTCGCGAAGTTGTGCGGCAAATTCCAGAGGGGTCATGTATGATTCACGAATCAGGTTGTTTCTTGCAAGCATCTTGAGCATTTGACTGTAAAAATGTTCAGCATATTTCACATTCAATTTCTTTTGCTCTCTGGAGCCTTTTTTGACCGGAATGAGTTTTCCAAAGAAAAATAAGGCAATTATTATCATGATGATTACAGCAATGCAAATAAGACTCTTCAGTTTAACAAAATGGATGATGTTTTTAAAATTGCTCAGCGTTGATTCAAACATGGCTTTTTGATCAGATGAAGTAAAATTTATTATCTTTGAATACCACACATATTCGACAAAGTCGTAAATAGCAGTGGATAAAGAAGCAACATTGAATTTAAAGGCTCCAAAGGCACGCTGGTCGGCAGGAGTGGCATCAAGTATGGTCCACCCTTTACCTTGGAAATAAGACTCAACCCAGGCGTGCGCATTAGAGTTTCGAACATTGTAAAGATTTCCAAACTGGTTCCTTTCATTCGTGTAGTACCCTATAACAACCCGGGAGGGAATATTCTTCATTCTAAGAAAAACGGCAAGAGCTGACGCAAATCGCCCGCAGTGCCCTTTTTTTACGCGGAAAATAAAATCATCTATGGGATTTTTAGAATTAAGTTCAGGACTGCCAACTTCATACGTAAAATTTGAAGCAAGATAATTTTGAATTTTAAGGGCGCTTTCGTACAAATCAGTGTCATTTCCAGTTATTTCATTCAGTAATCCTTTTACTCTTTCTGAAATTTTTGGCAAACTGAGATATCTTTTTTTATCTTTATTACTTATATCGAATACTGGTGGGGGATTAATAGTCCAATACTCAAAATATTTATTCTGGGCACCCAACACTTCAGTAATTATAATATTGCCTTGCTGGCTAAATAAGGGTTCATAGAAAAAGTCGCCGCTAACCTTAGTGACATATCCGTCTGAAGGCAGGAATCTAGATGTAAAATCTTTTGCGGCTATATCAACCTTTCTGTAGTCATATGTATTTGAACTTGAATAGCTGATATTGGGATGCCTATACAAATAACTTGCAGGGCTTGCTGTCCAGATATTACCATCAAACGTATCCAGAGTGAAGAGCTTGAGATATCCGATATCTTTTCCATAAATCCTAAATATGATTTCGTCACCCTGAGAATCTCCGCTTAATGAAGTTGTTAAAACAGGTTTTGTAATTTCTACCTTTTTATTAAAACCGTATATATCCAAAGTATTGAAGACTTTCACTCTGGGAAATAAGACGAAAAACAGACTGGCCGCCACCGCAATACCTAAAAATTGAAGCTTATGTGAAAATACCCAATATGCATTTCTTGAAAAAGGGTCATAAGAAGGAATCTCTTCGTCTGCCTGAAGATTGTAAAGCGACTTGGGCAACAAAAGAAAAACAGCGGAAATAACTACAATAAAACCATATCCCAAAATGACCTGACTGCCGACAGCTATCTGTGTAAGAGCTATTGCAATTGAATAATATTTTGCCCGTTTGTCTATTGTCCAAAGCATCCTGAGACACTGGAAAGCCACAAGTCCATTACCAAGAGAAAAGCATTTAACAAACAATCCATCTCCTGTAAAGATTAAAGAAAACACCAGTGCAAACAAAAGGATTGCAAACTCCAGGCCCGCAGGTATAAACTGTTTTTTTGAGTAAATTTCAGACATAGAAGCCATGCAATTGCAAAAATTGCCGGAGCATAGTAATTCTCATTGAAGAATCCCTGACATATAAACCCTGTGAGGATAAGAAGGTTTCTCGGGTCATCTATTTTTCTTATCATAAAATAGATTCCTCAGTATAGAATTTAATTCTTACACCACTGTTGGCAAAATTTGCAATTTCAATGTCAGATATTCTGAGATCCTTATTCTTGTAGCTTAAGGAGTTATGAGGCAGGTAAAGATTCACAGAACGTCCCGAATGGAGAAGCGAATATATGCTTTCATTCATTGAATTATTGATGGAGGAAAGAACAAAGCAAACTGATGATACTCTGGACATCGATAAAAGTGCTGAATCTATTTTTTCTTTCTTATAAGGTTCTTGCTCATCATTAAGCCTAGCCAGATATTCAAGAATCAGATCTGTGTCCGCAAATGGCGGGATATGCATGACATGCTGCATTGAAACATCACAAATCTCAATGTTGTGCCCTGCATCAAGAGCCGAAAGAATCAGTGAGCCGCTGGCCCTGACAGCAAGATTCCCGATAGATTCATTATTTTTCAAAAGGATATTTCTTGGCTCGATAATAAAAGAAATTTTTCCTGAAAGTTCTTCGGTATATTCTTTCACCATGAGCCCAAGGCCTTTGGAGCTGGCCTTCCACTGAATCTGTCTTACCGAGTCGTCCGACTGAAACGGGCGTATCCCTGCAAACTCATTCCCATATGGCACTTTATGCTTGCCGGTAAAAGATCCTCCAAACATCGGTTCAAACCCTGCTGCGTGGGGAGGATAACAATCATAAACCAGAGGATACACGATAAACTCCCCTTGTGATTTAATAGTCTTATTAACTTTTATCAAACCAAATGGAAAAGTAGATTCGAGTATAAGGTTTTCGATTTTATAGACTCCTCTTTGCTGAAACACAAGTTCAGGAGCAATATGCCTTCGGCTTTTGCCTGGAATCGAACCAATTTTTGACACTATCCCATACAACGAATTAATACAAAAAAAACCTGATTGTGATTTAGATTTATTCAGGATTTCAACTGCTGAGCTTATTCTCCTTTTTTCAAAAGGCCTTATAGTTCCGATATCGTTTATAGAAATATTCTGTATTGTCCGGTAAGCACTTATCACATTGACAAAATAACAACCGATTATTATGCCAATAATGATAAACAAGAGTCCAATTTCAGAAATAAGGGTGAAGTTATAAAAAAGAAAAATAAGCCCCAGAAAAGAAAGCCCTGGTTTCGTGAGTTTAATTCCCGCTTTCATATATTTATTTGCGGTTAAAGTATTCAGATCCGGACATCAATGGAATCTACGATTTCGTGAATAACATCGCTATTGGAAGAGGTAGCAAGCCTTGTGCCCTTTTTAAGAATTACTCTATGTCCTAGGACAATTGGAGCCGACTTCTTTATATCATCAGGCAAAATATAGTCGCGCGACTCAAGCAAAGCATGTGCCTGGCTAAAACGCATCAAGTCCAAGGCCCCTCTCGGGCTCGCCCCATATTCTACTTTTTCATAATTTCTGGTCTTATGTATTATTGAAATGATATACTCATAAAGGCATTCAGTGATTTTTATGTGCCTTAATGTGTCCTGTATTTGAGAAAGAGTTTTGCAATCCAAAACTGTTTTAATGCTGTCAAGAGGCATACTGGTCTTCTGATCCTTCAGCATTTGCGTTTCTGTCAAAGAATCCATATAGCCTATTCTCAGCCTGGCTATAAATCTGTCCATTTGAGAGAACGGCAGCATATAAGTTCCTTCGAGTTCTATCGGGTTCTGCGTGGCAACAACGAAAAAAGGTTTCTCTACATGATGAACAGTCCCATCCACCGTAACCTGATTTTCTTCCATAGCCTCCAACAGGCTTGACTGAGTCCTTGGAGTGGCACGGTTTATCTCGTCAGCCAGAAGAATATTTGAAAAAATGGGGCCTTTCCTGAATTCGAATACAGATTGATTCTGTAAAAAAATGGTTACACCTGTTACATCCGTTGGAAGAAGATCCGCTGTGAACTGAATCCTTTTGAGTTTACCATCTATCGATTTGGCTATTGCTTTTGCCAAAAGAGTTTTTCCTATTCCTGGGACATCTTCTATAAGAATATGCCCCTCTGAGACTAAAGCAAGAATCGCATTGTAAACTACATCTTTCTTGCCGATAAAAACTCTCGCAATGTTTTCTATAAGATTACAGCAGTACCCAGAGGCTGTTTTTATATCCATAAGTATTTACCCGAATGCAGTTAATACGGCCAAATCTGTTCTACTGCAGTGCTATTGACCCATCCGATTATTTTATTGTTTTCCGATGAAATTAAAGTCCAGTTGTCCAGTTTATCCTGAACTTTGACCTCTTCACCTATTGTAACGGTTATTTTTTCTTCAGAAGAGTCTGCGGAAGGCAGAGAGTACACGACAGGATTCCTCTCGGTAACTATTGCATTCTTATATGAATATATCGTCCTGTTCTGATTGATAAACATTCCGATGGATAAAAGGATAAATACAATCAGTATAATCGAAGCTGAGATAAAAGCATAGTGTGACACTCTACGTCTGAAAGTAAGTACCATGAATAACACAAAGAAGAGTATTGCCCCTCCCAAAAGCCATTCATCCGGCCTTAAGATGTCTCTAATATATATAAGAAGTTCGAAAGGAGTTCCTGTCTGATACAACGGAGGCAAAAACAGCAGTCTCCTCACATAATTCAGATTTTGAAGTGTGTCTTGGTCTCTGGGATCCAGCAATAACGCTCTTTTGTATGACACAAGCGCTTCAGCTAGTTTTCCCTCTTGCGTATAGGTATTTCCAAGATCATACAGCCAGCCAGGGCTAGGATGAGACGGATCAATATTTTTCTGGCATATTTCCTGAGCCTTAACAAAGTTTCCTTTATTGTATTCAGATGCAAACTTATTGGAAGAGAAGGCGTTTGCATTGATAGACAATGTCAACAAAGCAGAACCTAACACAAGCAGATGGATTTTTTTAAGGCTCTTGGTCAACTTTGTTTTTATTTCGTGTTCGGCATTCGTATCATTCTGAGGCATATATCTCATTTTATTAGCTTCTCTCAGACATGCAGAAAGAGTCTTATCTGAAACTATATTTTCCAGCTCGTGGCTAGTAGTTCCAGGAGCAAACCCTGAAACATCGTTTATAAAAGGAATTACATCGGAATCAACATAATTGAAAAAATCCGATTCGTTTTTGGATTTAAGTTCTCTTAATATTTTTCCGCGTTTTTTCATTGCTTTTTGTTTCCGCATTAAAGTCTCTGTGGAGGATGCTTTTTTCCTGCGCATAAATTCCGCGATTATGAAAATCAAAGGCCCAAGAATGATAAAAAAGAGATAATAAGGCAGATAATTTCTCCACAGGGGAACAAGGACTGTTTTGGAAGTGTTCTTTTTTATGTACAAAATAGAGTCAGGTTCGCTTTTTTTACTATTCTCGTCTGAAGCGAGATTCCCTGAATCCTGAGTTGGGTTTTGCTGGACAGTTGCCACCGTGGACAAACTGGTGTTTTTTTCTATCTCCACAGTTTTCTTCAATGGGGAAATATCATATTTGTCTTCAAGTGTATTAAATGTGCAAAGTGAAAAAGAAAGTTCGGTCTTGCCTGATTTCTTGGGTATCAAAAGGTATGTAATTGTGGCTTTGGATTTATCACCCGATAAATCAGCCGATTGAGTTTTATCTATTTCCGGTTTGTAGGAAGTAAAACCTGGAATGTTCAATTCCGGAGCCTTAAGCGTTTCCAGCGAACCATATCCTGAAATATCCACTTTTACCGTAAGTGTCTCGCCTTGAAGCAACTTGTCGGGGGAAGAGGTTACCTTGCAATCCCACTTGCCAAAAAGGCCTAAAAAGTTTGAATTATCCGGCTCCTTAGGCAATGGAAGAATTTCCAGTTGTGGAATACTTGCAGAAACCAAACGAGTGATATGCTTATTCCTGTTAAAGAATGGATCGTCAAACATTGATCCGTTGAAGAAGTTACTGTTAACAAAAGTATGACTTGAGGTAGAATTATTAGGCACCGAAATATCTATAGGCAAGGAAACCAGGCCTTTTATTTTACCGGGAGCCATTGCCCTGAAAGAGGTCATAAAACATGTTTTTACATAGGTAGTCCCATCGCGTTCGATTCTTTCAGGCGGATAATAAGGATAGGTGGCAAATCTCTCATCATCCTTGTTCGTCGAACTGAAATTATCAAAAAGTACATTGTCCATTGTCATTTGAGGGTATGATGTCGGAACGGCCTCGATATCCAGCGCCTTAAAAAGGAAAATATCCAGTTGAACATTCTGTCCGGTATAAACTTTACCTTTCACATTGAATTTAGGTTCGATAAATATATACTTTTCTATATCTGACAAAGCACCTGATCTTACAGTAATTTCCTTTGGAGAAGTCTCGATTTCCTCGCCATTGTACCTGATTTTGAATGATGGCAAAGTGATTTTACCTGGTTTATCAACAAGAAAAGAGTAAGTTGTTATATCGAACCTCTCCCCATTTATAACCATCACATTTGAACCTGTTCTGTTTTTATTCAGCCATTGAAGATTAGGTATCTCAGAAAAATTAACTATTTCGGCAACGCCTTTATCGGATTTGATAGTCAGGGAAGCCGGCTCTCCTGCTACGATAGGCGAAGGTTCAAGCGAAATTTCTATTCCAGCCCTGAGAGATAGAGGAATCGCGATAGAAAAAAGAAAAAATAAGACATAGAGAAATTTTGAGTTCATACAACTACCAATCCTTTTCTACCGTTCCGGAGTAAGCATCTTTCTGTTTCTCTTTAAGTGCTTCATTGAGGGTTTCCTGATCTTCTGCAATAGCGTTCAAAACAGCCTCGGCACTCTTTTTATCCATATCTTTGTCATCATACTGCTTGGGTTCAGGTTTTCTTCCTTCTTTCATTTCCGGCATCTTATCAGGAGCTTTTTGTTTCTCCTTGCCTTCGCCTTTGGAAGAATCATCTTTCTTATCTTCATTTTTCTGAAGATTTTTCAAAGCTTCTTTGAGCTGTTCTTCTGCGCTCTTGGAATCATTATTTTGCTGGTCTTGTTGAGCTTGCTGAGCTTGCTCTTGAGCTTTTTGGGCATTTTCCTTTCGGGGATTCTTCTCGTCTAAAGAATTATTGTAGTCTTTTATGGATTCGGAAGCCTTTTGTGTTTGCTCATTAGCTTCCTGTTGCTTTTGTTCTTTGTTCTTTTCATCGGAATTATTAGCCTGCTGTTGTTTGTCCAAAGCATTCTGAGTATTTTGCTGGGCATTTTGCCTCTTTTGTTCCTGCTGCTGTTTTTGCTGTTCTGACTGTTGATTTTGGTTCCCTTGGTTTTTATCCTGGTTTTGATTCTGCTGATTCTGGTTATTTTGCCCTTGTGAATCAGCGCCAAGGTTTTTCAGTGCATCCTGGATATTTTTTTGAGCTTCTTTGCTATTGGAATTGTTTTGGTTTTCTCTTGCTTTCTGAAGGTCGTTTTGGGCATTTTGGGCTGACTGGGAATCCTGCTGACTTTGAGCTTTTTCTGCTGAATCTTTATAATCCTGAACGGCGCTTTGAGCTTCTTTGGTTTTATTGTTTGCCTCTTTTTGTTTATCTTCCTTATCTTTCTGATTCTGAGCGTTATTTGCCTCGTTCTGTTTATCCAAAGCTTCTTTGGTCTTATCCTGCGCTTTCTTCTGCTTATCCTGCATATCTTTTTTGTTTTTGATTATCTCTTCTGCCTTTTTTCTGTCATTTATAAGTATCTGTTGGTTGTTCGCGAGTTTACTATTGAATGCCAGTCTCATTGCTTCTTTGTAATCTTTTTCTGCCTTGTCGAAAAATTTGAGGGATTCTTCGGGTTTCTGCTGCATTATCGCTCTTCCATCTGTGTGCTCTATCACTCCCATGTTTTGAAAAGCTTTGCTTCTCAATTCGGGATTGTTAAGAGAAGAATTAATGACATTGGTATAATATTTTACTGCCAACTCTTTCTTGTCTGAGTGTTGAGCCTCCAATGCAAAATTGTATTCCTCTTCGAGTTTATTGGATGAATTTCCAGTAGCTTTATTCGTATCTGAAACAACTTGGTTATCCGACGCAAAGGCAAAAGACAATCCTAAAAGAGTAAACATTAAAACCATCAGAAATTTCATTTTTCTCTTCTCCTTTCGCCAAGAGTTAAAAAGAAAATCATTAAAATAGCGGAGAAAAGCAACGGTATCTGAAATCTCTCAAGCGGCCTTCTGGAATTTGCTGAAGAGTATTTTTCAGGGACGAGAGCATTTATTCTGGACTCAACTTCAGCCAAGCCGTTATTAACAGAAGTCGATCTGACGTACAGCCCGTTTGTGGCATCCGCCAATTCCCTAAGATTTTTTTCGTTGAGTTTAGTTTTAACAGGTTCGCCTTTGGCATCCCTGACATACGTGTCATTTCCTTTTTCATCTCTAAACTGAATAAGAGCAGGTATATTGGGATCCCCTATACCAACAACAATCAGGGGGATTTTCAACTCCTTTATCTGATCAATCACGGATACGCTGTTTCCCTGTAATTCGTCACCGTCTGTAATCAGGACTATTGCCTTATACCCGCCTTGCGCAGCTTTGAAAGCTTTAATAGCGGTCTTGAGAGCCCTTTCGATATTAGTGCCTCCGATCGGAATAGAAGATGTGTTAAGTTCAGAAAGCATACTAAACAAACTGCTTTTGTCTTCCGTCAGCGGGCACTCCAGAAAAGCAGAACCCGAAAAGGCTATAATACCAAATCTGTCTCCTTTTGAGTCTTTGATAAGCTCTTTTATAAACATTTTTGCATGATCCAGCCTGGACGGCGGAACATCCTGAGAAAGCATGCTCTTTGAAGTATCCAGCGCTATTAGTACATCTCTTCCATAACTCGTGAAAGGAAGAATTTCATACCCCCAAAACGGCCTTGCTATGGCCACTATAATAAAAATAATGGAGAACGACAGCAGAATATATCTTATAGTACGCTTGTTTTGAGAAAGGTTTATAAAGTCATTCGGATTCTTGTTTCCAATAATGGCGTTAATAGATTTCTTCCTCTTTGATTGCGACAGGAAAAAACAAACAATCAAAATGGGTATAATCCAGGTTAAGTTCCAAAGAATGTCAGGATTTATAAAATTCATAAATACATCAAAAATTATGCACTAATACCAAACATTTATGATAAGCTTTATTTTTATAATATCCTAACCATACAAAATCAAATTCAAATTTCAAGAAATTTAATACTACTTAACAAGTAAGTTTTTTTAATGTTTTTTTAATAAGCCGGCGATTTATTCGGGAATTTGAGTAATACAAAGTTACAATTCCCAACATTGATACCCAATTTCAACTTATTTCAGAACCATAAAGACATGCAATTATGATAATAAAAAGTTTGCTTGACAATGACCTTTACAAATTTACAATGCTTCAGGCTTTTTTACATTATGAAGAAAAGACCCTGGCCAAATACGAGTTTAGGTGCAGAACACCAAATGTTGATTTTTCCCCCATCCTAAAAGATATAAATTCTGAGATAGACAAACTGTGTTCGCTCAGATTCACTGAAGAAGAGCTGAATTACTTATCAGGATTGCATTTTATAAAAAAAACTTTTATTAGTTTTCTCAGGGATTTTGCATTCAACCGTTCGCATATATCAACTTCTGTGGATACAAAGGGCGCACTGTCCGTCACTCTGGAAGGACCAATAGTCAATATATCTCTTTTTGAAGTTCCCGTTCTGTCTATCATCAGCGAGCTTTATTCAAAAAGGGCTGTCCCTTCAGAAAAAGCAAAAACAGAAGGCAACAAGAGGCTTGATGACAAAATCCGTTTTTTAGAGTCATCCAGGGAAAAGATTTCTTTCATTGATTTCGGGACGAGAAGAAGATATTCGTTTGAGTGGCAAGATCATGTCATCGGGAAATTGAAAGCTTCCTGCAAAAAAAACTTTGCCGGCACCAGCAATGTAAGCTTGGCCAGGAAACACGATATATCTCCTATAGGCACAATGGCCCACGAATGGATAATGGCGCATGCGGGAGTAACGGATTTCAGGGAAAGCAATAAGTTGGCACTCAAAAGGTGGCTGGAATTTTATCGTGGCGAATTAGGGATAGCTTTGACTGACACTTATACTACAGATTCCTTCCTCTCTGATTTCGATCAGAATCTAAGCGCCAGGTATGATGGCCTCAGGCATGACTCAGGTGATTGGAAAGAGTGGGGGGAAAAAATACTTCATCACTATGAAAAATTCGGAATAGACCCTCATAAGAAAAAGCTTATATACAGCGACAGCTTAAACTTTGAGCTCATATCAAAAATAAATAATGAATTCAAAGACAAAGCCAGTCTGCTCTATGGCATAGGAACTAATCTGACAAACGATGTGGGGCTTTTCCCTCTTCAGATAGTTATAAAAATTGTTGAATGCAATGGCAAACCTTTGATCAAAATTTCAGATGATGAAGGCAAGATTCTATGCAATGACGAGGAGTTTAAAAGACAAGCTATTGAGTACTTCAAGGGAAAACACCTTACCGACTGACAAGTTCAGGCTCAATACAAAAAAAGAGATGATTCTCTAGTTGTAAAAATATCGCCTTGACAATATAAATGACATAACATTTTTAATGTTTAACTTAAACAAAATAACGGAGATTTGAAATGCTCAGCGTAAATATGCCTCCTGATAAACATGTTAAGGTTCTTGGCGGACAAGGATGGGTAGGCCTTATAGATATGATGGGAACAGAAGCCACCATGGTGAATGCAGCAAGAGTTTCTTTCGGTAAAATTAAAAACTCTTTAGATGAAAAAGATATAGAACTCCTCAAGTACCTAATTGAAAACAAGCATACAAGCCCTCTGGAACATCTCGTATTTACTTTCAGTGTTCATTGCCCGCTTTTCGTCAGGAGCCAGTGGCACAGGCATAGGACTTGGTCGTATAATGAAATCTCAAGAAGATATACCGAGTTTGACCTGACTTTCTATACACCTTCCCAGCTTAGAGAACAGTCAAAAAGCAATCGTCAAGCCTCAGTAGAAGGTTCTTTCATCGAAGATTCCGAACTAAAGAACATGATAGAAAAACATAATCAGGATTCGTTAGCTCTATATAATCATCTTTTATCCAAAGGTGTATGCAGAGAGCAAGCCCGCGGCGTTCTTCCTCAAAACATGATGGTAACCTTCTGGGCTACGGTGGATTTGAGTAACTTACTCCATTTCCTTGACATCAGGGATCACGCTCACGCTCAATGGGAAATCCGCGAGTACGCCCAAGCCATAAAAATGCTTCTGGCTCCGCACTTACCAAACCTCGCAAAATACCTCAAATGGTAAAAGTTTATGTAGCACGGATACATTGCTTTAATGCGGGCAATGCCCGCATCAATTAAAACGAGACTGTAATGTAGTTAATGCATCAGAGAAACCTTCGTTACCGGCCACATAGGAATCAGAAGTGCCGCTAGCCTCTCGTATATATATAGTTGTAGTTGTCTGAAAGTCGTCTGAGTTATACTCTATATATGAACCATTATCATTTAAATTCTCAACCATGGTGCTAACCGCGGTTATGCCAGAGGGAGATTGTCCAAAAGATAAGGTATACACAAACCCTTCCTTTTCCCACATATAGTCTGTCTCAGTGTACCCCCCCTCATAAGTGCGTGAGTTCAGATTTGCTCCCACTGGGATTGACATAGTAAGCTCCCCAGATGCACTGTCGCTAAATACCATAGTGGCAGAATTGTCTTCATTTTGAGTCAAAGAATAACTGAGTGTTGATCCATCAGGAGTCTTGAAAACAGTCGTGGTAGTAGTTCCGGATCCGCTGCTGCTGCCTCCGCCTTCATCACCCGAAGAACCTCCGCCAGAACCGCTGCCGCCCTGAGCGAACTGGGGCATGTATACAGTTTCTCTGGGAGTCTTTGCCTCGTCATAGAGCCTGGGGTTCTGAGAACGTTCAAAGGCGTAAAAAGGCAGTACGCTTAAGGCAACCAGAATCGACAAGATAGTTTTCATAATATTACTCCTGTATTTTGTTGAACTCTACTTCTCCAGTGGAGTTCAACATGATTAAAGTATCATATTTTTCATTATACGTTGAAATAATAGGGAACGGTGATCGATCGAGCTTGAAGCTCATACGGCTGGTATCCGTGTCATCTTCGTAATTCTGATATATCGGGCTGTAGGCGAATTCCGGAAAAGGCAGGCTTTCAGGATCACTGCTCAAAGCATTATATAGTAAATGTCCGTCCATCTGGTCAATGGAAGGAGCCAGTACCTTAGAATTATATCCGATATACGGCAGCAACATCCATAGAGTTTTAGATTGTTGGTCTCCTGATTCAATAGATCCCATGTATGGCATATTGTCATCGTTATCTTGCGAATAAGTGACTAAAGCTATATATACCTGCTTAAGGTTATTTATGTCATTAGCCATCTTTGCCTTTGTCCTGGCACGCACAACCATTGGAATAAGCAACGATGCTAAAATCGCAACTATGACCAACACCACCAAGAGCTCAATCAGCGTGAATTTTTTTCTGTTTAACCTATTCATTCCAGAAACTCTTTAAGCATTCATAATCCACAACAACTTAATTATATATACAGAAAAAATATTTTGGGACTATAGAAAACAGGCAAGGTTAATAAACATTATAAATCGACAGAAATTGCACATATAGCTGTGCAGAAATTGTCGCTTTATAGCTCTTGCTGTGCCGACGAAATTAATTCCTTGAACCTTTGTAGCAGCCAGATGGTTGTATGAAATCCTTTGGTTATTGAGTTAGTCCTTGCAAATCTTCACATACTGACTCTTTCTGTACTCCATGATTCCAAGCTATTTCCAAGTGTGACCATTGGTTCAAGCTTGGAATATTTAAGTGAGACCTCTGCACTTACCAAACCTGGCGAAATATCTGAAATGGTAAAAGCTATGTAGCACGGATACATTGCTTTAATGCGGGCATTGCCCGTATTAATTATTAAAACGAGACTGTAATGTAGTTAATCCATCAGAGAAACCATCGCTGCCTGCCTCATAGGAAACAGAATCGCCGCTACCGTCTCCTATAATTATAATTGGAGCTGGACTGTAGTCGTCTACCTCATAACTTATACCTGAATTATCATTTAAATTCCTAACCATGGTGCGAGCCATGTTTATGCCAGCGATATTTATTCCAGAAGATACGGTATACTCAAACCCTTCCTTTTCCCATGTATATGTTGTCATAGTGTACCCCATATCAGTGCGTTCGTCCAGATTTGCTCCCACTGGGATTGACATAGTAAGCTCCTTGCCAGATGCACTGTCGATAAATAACATAGTGGCAGAATTGTCTCCATTTTGAGTAAAAATACAATCGAATTCTGTTCCATTAGAAGTCATGATAAGAGTCGCGGTAGTAGTTCCGGATCCGCTGCTGCTGCCTCCGCCTTCATCACCCGAAGAACCTCCGCCAGAACCGCTGCCGCCCTGAGCGAACTGGGGCATGTATACAGTTTCTCTGGGAGTCTTTGCCTCGTCATAGAGCCTGGGGTTCTGAGAACGTTCAAAGGCGTAAAAAGGCAGTACGCTTAAGGCAATCAGAATCGACAAGATAGTTTTCATAATATTACTCCTGTATTTTGTTGAACTCTACTTCTCCAGTGGAGTTCAATATAATTAAAGTATCATATTTTTCACTATACGTTGAAATAATAGGGAACGGCGATCGATCGAGATCAAAGCTCATAAGGCTGGTATCCGTGTCATCTTCGTAATTCTGATATATCGGGCTGTAGGCGAATTCCGGAAAAGGCAGGCTTTCAGGATCACTGCTCAAAGCATTATATAGTAAATGTCCGTCCATCTGGTCAATGGAAGGAGCCAGCACCTTAGAATTATATCCGATATACGGCAGCAGCATCCATAGAGTTTTAGATTGTTGGTCTCCTGATTCAATAGATCCCATGTATGGCATATTGTCATCGTTATCTTGCGAATAAGTGACTAAAGCTATATATACCTGCTTAAGGTTATTTATGTCATTAGCCATCTTTGCCTTTGTCCTGGCACGCACAACCATTGGAATAAGCAACGATGCTAAAATCGCAACTATGACCAACACCACCAACAGCTCAATCAGCGTGAATTTTTTTCTGTTTAACCTATTCATTCTAGAAATTCCTTAAGCATTCATAATCCATAAAAACCTAATTATAGATAGAGGAAAAATATTTTGGGGCTATAAAAAACAGGCAATGCTAATAAACATTAAAAATCGACAGAAATTGCACATATAGCTGTGCAGAAATTGTCGCTTTATGGCTCTTGCTGTACCGACGAAATTAATTCCTTGTGGCAGTGAGACGTTATGCAAAGTTAAAACTGTCTAATTCATTTCATCCCAATTATTGAAATTGCGGCAAGATGTTTTTGAAATACTTGTTTTAACGTGGCAATATATGGTGTTATGAATTTAAAAGAGATAAAATCTGACCCTGTATTCCAGTTTGCCTTTATTTTGACTATTGCTATGGCAATTGGCTTTCAAGGATGGAGGACTCTATTGAATAATTTTGCCGTGGGCAATGTCAAGGTTGATGGTTTTTGGATAGGTGTAATACAATCCGCACGGGAAATTCCAGGTTTTCTTTCTCTCTTGGTAATATTCATAACGGTAATCCTCTCTGAATTTAGAATTGCCTCTATTTCTATTTTGCTGATGGGGTCAGGAATAGCCTTAGTCGGCCTTTTCCCTTCGGTTACAGGGTTGATTGTAACTACTCTTGTTATGTCAACAGGATTTCACTATTTTGAAACTACAAGGCAATCTTTGGTTTTACAGCATTTTGATAAGGAAAGTTCGCCAACTGTTTTGGGGCACTTAAACAGCATTGCTGCCTTAACGAATATTCTTGTAGGGATAGTTATTTTCCTTGCTGCAAGTTTTGTTAACATGGAATCAATGTTTTTTATTATAGGCTTACTGGCAATAGTTATAGCAATTTCTACTTTGAAACATAAGGCAAATAGTGTGACTACGCATATGCAGCATAAGAAAATGATATTGAAGAAGAAATACTGGCTGTATTATACACTTAATTTCCTATCGGGAGCAAGGAGGCAGATTTTTGTCGTCTTTGCTGTATTCTTGTTAGTCCAGCATTATGGATTCTCGGTGGAACTTATCACACTGTTATTCATTTTAAACAATCTTGTTAATATTTTTGCAGCCCCGTATTTTGCAAAAAAAATTAACAGATATGGAGAAAGGGTGATATTTATAATCGGGTATATCATTCTTTTCTTTGTTTTTACTGCATATGCTGTTTTTGACAATCCGATTATTGCAGCTTCGCTCTATATTGTTGATAATATATTTTTCAATACAGAGATAGGAATAAGAACGTATTTCCAAAAGCATGCTGATAAATCAGATATAGCGCCTTCTATGGCTGTAGGTTTTACGATCAATCATATCTGCGCTGTATTTTTCCCTTTCATTGGCGGGCTGATCTGGGCGTATGATTACAAACTTACCTTTCTAACGGGAGCTGTTATAGCTGTATTGTCCCTGGCTTTTTCTTTTGCCATGAAATCTAAAGAAAAAACTCAATTATAGGGTATCAGCATTACCCTGTAAGCATTCCATTATTTGTTTTATATCCGAGCTTATAAGGAGCCCTTCTTCAATTTCAAATATGAAAGGAATTATTTTTATCATCTCTTCCATTTTTTGATAGAGGGTTAAGCATGTTAACCTTTCTTTCGCTTCATTAATCACCTTCTTACGACAGTGGTTAATCCTAAAGCATTCACTATTAAATTCAAAACCAAACTGAGCTCTAGCCCTTTAGATCATTAAATCCTCATTGATATATCTGTCAAGGAAAGGTTTAATTATTAGTATTGCAATAGCCACAACCATTGAGATAATTCCAATTTGAATAAAAAAGCTACTGTAAACGGGAAGCGACAGAACTGCTGTTGTTGCTGACTTAGGAGGAGAAGATATATCTGCAATCCTGCTTCCAATCATACTTCCAATTGAAACAGATAAAAAATATACTCCATACACAAACCCTGTATATTTCTTTGGAATAAGCTCTGCAACCATAGCTAACCCCAATGCAGCTATTAAAATTTCCCCTGTGCTCTGAAACAAATAGAAAATAAAAATCCATAATGATGAAATCATTCCCTTAGAGTCAGCAAAGAAAGTGCTGAGCCAGAGTACAAGAAAGGCAATAGCACACAAGAAGAAACCAATTGCGAATTTGGTAGTGATTTTTAAAGATTTTCCTTTTCTGGCACTGTGATTAAACCACATAGCAAATATCGGACTGAACACTATAATGATCAAAGCATCAAATCCCTGAAAAGAAACCTGACTCATGTCAATACCCAAAAAAGACGGGAAGACATTGCTTATAGCAAAAAAGTTGACAGATGTATACATTTGCTGGTACAAAATATTGAACCATGTACCTTCAAGCAATAAGACGAATGCTACAAGCATTCTTTTCTTTTCCAGAAGAATATCAAGCTTAAATAGAAACAAGAAATAAAGGATAACTGCTATTCCTGTAATGATATAAAAAAAAGCGTAAGTTGCATCAATGTGCCTGAGTAAATAAGAAGCCAATAATGTCAAAACTAATGTAATGAGTATCATTACAAAAAATTTAGGATAGCTGAATGGCTCCATGTCCGGACCAGATCCGACATGTTTTATAGCTTTCTTATAAATAATAAAATTAGATAAGGAGCATATCATACCAAGGCCTGAAACGATAAAAGCAATGCGCCAACTGAAATATTCGGCTAAAGCAGGCGCTAAAAATGAAGCTATGAGCGCACCGATATTAATTGCCATATAATAGTATGTATATGCAGTGTGAAGCCTTGGATCATTCTCTTCATAGCACTTGGATAATAAGCTGGCAGGATTTGATTTGAACAACCCCTCCCCAGCAGCGATCAGGCTAAGCGATATAAATGCATAATTGTCTGCGAAAGCAAGAAAAAAATAACCTGTTAGAAGTACAAAAGCTCCGAAAATCAATGTCCGTTTGGTGCCAAAATATTTGTCCCCTAAATAACCTCCAAAAACCATAAAGCCCCACAAAAACCCACTAAAGGCTCCAAAAATATTGAAAGCATATACTTCAGAAAACCCCAAGTGTTTGACGAAATAGTAATAAATAATCACGGTATTCATTACATAGAAACCGAATCGTTCCCAGAATTCTAGCATGAAAAGCATATAGAAAGATTTAGGCTGTTTCTTTAAAACGATTTCGCCAGTTGGAGAACTACATTTATTTGTTACCATACGAAAGACCTTATATCTTAGTTATTATTTTTAATTAATCTTTTCTGTCTCTTGAGACGCTGCTGTCTATTTGATGCTGAATATGTTCAGGGGCGAGTGTGAACTTTGCGGAAAGATATAGGGCTATGCCTGAGGTAACAGCTATAAAGATAAGGCTGTATAGTCCGGTTAATTTGCCTAGCCCGTTGCCATAGTCTCCTAATTTTGAGGCGATAATTATGGTAATCAGATAAAACCATAACCACATTGAAGCTTTCCAGTCTTCTTTGAAATCCTGAAAGCCCTTTCCTGTAGTTTTCTGGAATATTACGGTCACAATAATACAAAAGAGAAAGAACCATGCAACTTTTGAAATAGTATCCCAGCCTACCCAGTAAATTAAAAGTGTAGTTATGAAAAACGCAGCATAAGCCCAAGCATATCCCCAAGGCAGTTTTAATGGGCGCAGGTGCGATGGGAGTTTGACTCTGAGCGCTAGCATACACACTGGAGCCAAGCCATAGGAAATAGCAAAAAGGCAAGTCAATAAACTGGCAATCTGATCCCAGTTTTTGAAAAACTGAAATATAATGACAGCAAGAATAAAGTTAATCCATACAGTGAGAGCCGATTCATTTCTCTTATTAAGCTTAAGCAACACCTGAGGGGCATAACCATTTGCGGCAATTCCGTAAAGCGATCTGGCTGCGCTTGTGCAGTAAACAAGTGCTGCTGCCAGAGGCGAGATTATCGCAGCAAAATAAAGGATAGGAATAGCCCAGTTTATGCCATGCTCTGCAAGGAGGCTCACAAAGGGACTCTGGTCATTCATTAATGCCAGATGAGTCCAACCATTTTTCAGGTCCTGGGGAGAGAGAGCTGCAATGAAACCTGTTTGAAGAAATATAAAAACAACCATGCAAAGCACCACTGAACCGACTATAGCGAAAGGGACAGAAAAATTAGGGTTTTTTGCTTCCCCTGCCATTTCCGAAGCCTGTTTGAACGCATTGTATGAAAAGATTACGCCGCCTGCAGATATGGCTGCAAATACGCCATGCCATCCGAACGGGGCAAATTCAATCAGGGTTTTTACTACAGGTTTGCCCGCAGCCTGTATATGGAAGTATGAATCAAAAAGGAGAACGCTCACAAAAAGGGGCACAACTATTTTTATCAGGGTAAGAAAAGTATTGAATCTTACAATGAACTTTACAGAATAGGTGTTTATGACGCTCATGAAAAACAGCAGAATTGTAGCTACAACATAGCCCATGAATGTAAGTCCGCCTTTCCCCGGATATATTATTGATGGGAAGTAGAAAGACAAGTATTGCATAACAGCCAGCACTTCTATTACTGTCAAGGTTACATAGCAGAACCATGTGTTAAGGGAGCAGAATATCCCTACTACTTTCCCATGTGTGAACTGAGGTATTCTGACACTGGAGCCTGACACTGGAACTGACGACCCCAATTCCGCAAAGGTGAAAGCGATAACAATTACAAGCATTCCGCCGATTATCCATGACAAAATAGCGGCGGGGCCAGCTATCTGCGCGGCGTAAAATGAACCGAATAACCAACCTGAACCAAGAATTGCGCTTACTGAAATAAACAGAAGCCCGAGTGGTGAAATTGTCCTGTTTCTCATATATTTATTCCCTTTGTTGTTCTTGTTTTACTGAAAAACTAAGAATTATCAGGACTCTTAGGATAAGAAAAAAAGAAGCTTAGTAAACTTCAGTTAGAGCGCATTTGAGAGCATCAAAAGAAGTTTTGTTGATGAATTTAACTAGTTTTGTGCTGTCTGTATCTATAGCTCTGACAGCATATCTTTCCTGAATACCTTTAGCAGTTTTTCTCTTGTAAACCACCCTAGTGCAGTTCTTCTCGTCAATCTCTACTGATTCGCGCTTCTTTACGTTATAGAATTTTTGTGTTGCCATAATATTTCTCCTCGTTGATTTATTTTATTTATTAATGCATATCTCCTAAAGATTAAGCTCTCTTTTTCAACCCCTGTTTTAAAACTAAGAATTTTTAAATTTAATATATAAACTATGGGAATGATAAGTTTCTAAAAAAATGTGTCAACTAGTAATGGATAGCCAAACCAATAAACATTAAAAAACGACAGATATTGCACATATAGCTGTGCAGAAATGGGCGAATTGTGGCTTTTATCATAATGACAGACTACAATGTTATAAAATTGTACTGCATACAGATATAATATTCTGAACAATAGTGGTTTTATGTAAAAGAAGTTAACGTGTTTTAGAAATGATACCTTGTATCTAAGGGGTTAAATGTTGTTATGAATAACGGATTCAATCTTAAAAACTTCATAGAGTACAGAAAAAAATCTCACCTGTCAATTTCTGCTTTCAGCAGACTTTCAGGAATACACAGGAATACTATTTCTCGCTGGGAAAAAGGAGAAGCTGTGCCGTCCGAGGCCATGATCAAAAAGTTAACCTCTATATTGTCTGCCAACTTACCTAAAATATCATCACAGGAAATAGAAAAAGCAATATCTGACAAAAATATACCGAGTTTGTTTCAATGCTGGAAATCCATTAAAACAATAAAACCTCAAAGCATAGATAAAGTCACAGACATACTATCTGGAGTAATGGAAAAAATTGGAGTAGAGTTAAAAACTCAAAATCTGATTAACAAAGCTATATTCAAAAATACGGAAAACATAAAGTATATCAAAGGCCTAAACCTAAAATATCTATACGTAAACGAAGCTTTCCTTAAGTACTTTGCGCCAACCATAGATTTTGACTACATTTCCAAAACTGACCATATTTTTTTCAGCAGGCAAGAGGCCGTTGAAAACGAAAAAGAAGATTCCCAGATACTTCTAACTGGTGCTAGTGTGCAAAGAGAAGGATATATACCAGGCACACGTAGAAAAAAATTTGGGTTTATATTCAAATCTCTGCTTAAAGACGAGAATGGAAACGTTTTAGGGTTGTTCTGTGAAATGTTCGATATAACCTATTTTAATAAAATAGAGGAATTAAGGGTATTACTGCAAAAATGCATAGACAAAACTGATATGTTCATATGGATGGGGCAAGGGTTGAAATATGATGAAAAGGGCTATCCTCATGCAGCTAAAGTAATTTTTATATTTGGCTCAAATGCGCTCACGTCTTTTTACGGTGACTTCGTTAAACTGAACGATCAAATACTGTCCATACAAGATTCTGAGAAAATTGCGCAAATTAGAAAACTTGTTCCGGAAGATCAGAAAAGAATATTCACTGAAGGAATAAAAAATGGGACATGCCCCATAATAAGGCAATACTTTATGAAAAGCCCATATACCCAGAAAGAAATCAATGTCCTTGAATTTATTTATTATGACAGCAAAACTGAATTGATGATTGGTATCATGTTTTCTTTAGCACCTGATTTTCAGTTGTCCGTAGGCAATTGGAAAATGTCAGGAAATGATTTAATCAAAGAACATAGCTCTGAAATAGCCAAAAGGCTGAGAAATTTTGGCGTTTCTGAAGACATTATAAAACAATCGGTCTTCTAAATAAACTTACTTAGTTTGTCAGAATCAGGTTTGCTTCGATAGTTATCGCACCATTTGGCGGCGGCGGAAATCTGTCTATTGAGCTGAGCAGTCTTTTTACTGATTCGTTCATGTCATTATAATTGCTCAACTTCAGTATCTGATAGCCATTAAGTTTTCCATCTGCTCCTATTGACAGTTTCACAAGCACGGTTGGAGGTTCTCCGCCCATGGCAAGTTTTGACGGTTGTTCCCAAGTGCTGTATAGGTACGAAGATACTTGATCGTAGTATCCAAGTACTGCCGGGTTTCCTTGAAATACAGAGTTTGTTGCTGATGTCGGATTAAATTTCACGCTACTCAGACTTTCCTTAAGATTATTTGCTATAGATTTGGCATCTATAGGCTTGAAAGGTTTCTGGACTGCTTTTGGCTTCGCTGTCTTTGTGACTATTTCACTTGATTTCTTGATTTGGCTTACATCCAGGATTTTTGAGACTTTTTTAACAGGGACTTTAGTAACAGCTTTAGTGTTTTTCGGTTTAGGCGGAGTGTTTTTTGTTGCGGCGGCTTGTTTTGGCTGAGGCTCAGGGGATGATTGTGCGGCTTCCATCGCCTCAAAAGCCGAAGAGCTAATCAAATTTACCGCAATAGATGAAGGTGCAATATTCCAGAAATAATTTTGAATAACAAAACACAGGTACATAGACCCAATAATAAAAAGATGTATTCCTGCAACAACAAAAAACAGTTTCTTTTTCGATGTTTTTTCCAGTTCCAGTGTGTCGTTCAATCTTAAATACATAATTGTCAGATGATAAGCAAGAGAATTTTAAGTTTGGTTATTTTATACCACACAAAAAGTATTTTTCCAAACTAAATCCGATCCGAACCTTCAATTTTCTCATTGTACAGAAGCGCTCCGCCGATAACTGCCCCGGGAATAAAAAAGATTGCAGAAAAAGGTATGAAAAGTATCAGATACATCATAAGCCCGAGTCCCAAAACCCCTAAACGATTACCTGAAAGTCTATCTTTCAACTCCTTTTTCCCTAAGAGCCTATGCTCTGCTGAAAAAATTATAAATGAGAGTCCGAGAAAGTAGGAGCCAACCAGCATCCCAGGCAAGAAGCCGACAACAGGTATAATGAAGTTCAATGGGAATAATATAACCGCCCAGAAAATAGTAAGTATGTTCAGCCTGATTCCATTTTTTATAGAGACATAGCATGCCTTGGCGAAACCTGATACGCCTGATAAACCAGGAGTAAAACCAAAATAATCTTTTTCAACAGCCAAGGAAAGTCCATCCAAATACGGGGCAGAAAGTGCAAAAAAAACTGTATTGAATAGAATCACGGAAATAACCAGAAATGTTAGCGAAATAATCGTCTTTATTATGTACTCTATCGAATGATAAAGGAAGGAAAGCCATCCCGAAGCAGTATGCGCAGGGAACCATGAGTTTACCCACGGGAAAACATGATAAAAAAGCAAGTACAAAATAAAAGCATATAGTACTGCATTGAGCAAAGCTGAAACCCATGCGTATTTTAAATATTTGGCCTTACTGAAAAGAATTTTTACCCCTTCAAAGGGAGTCTTCATTCCATAAAAAAATGCGATTGATGATTTCATTATGAGAATCCCGATTAGAAAAAGTGTTATATTTGTTTCAGTTTAACCAAGTTCATTTTAACAGCAACAGCCAATATTGCCATGCCTAAAAAGAACCGCATTATTGACCTTTTCATCATTCCTGAATATACTTCACACAGATTAACAAGCGAGGGAAAATATGTTTTATAACGTCAGAATATTTCATGTATTACTCTTAACTTTTCTGTTTGTTCCGGCCATTTATTCTTCGGAACAAAATGACACTCCCAGAACAGAGGATAAAAAACAATCGGCATCCTCGTTTTATGACGGGCTCTTTTTTAAGGACTCAAGCTTCAATTTTGAGGGGATAAGAGTTCTGTCTGAAACCTATTGTCAGGCTGCAGATATCGGGGAAGTAATTTCTACTCTGAAGAAGATAAAGGGATCTGATCTGCAAAGCTGGAAGAAAGAGTGGCTAAAAAGAGCCGATCGGCTCTTTGCTGATGCCCAAAAGCTTGAAAAGGAAGGCAACATAGTTGCATCTCAGAATGAGTTCTTAAGAGCTTCCAATTATTACAGAACAGCCTCATTTTATATGACATCACTCGCTGAAAGAAAAGAGTCAGTAAAACTAAGGAGAAAGGCCATTGAATGTTTCCTTGACTATATCAGAGGAAAAGAGTTTATAACGCCTGTCAAGATACCTTACGAAAATACTTACCTGCCGGGATATTTTATAAAATCATGTTGTTTGAAAGCTGGCAAGGCTCCTCTCGTGATAATCGATAACGGTTTTGATGGAACAAAAGAAGAAACCTGTTATCAGACCGGTTTTGCCGCGGCTCAGAATGGATACAATGTCCTTGTTTTTGATGGCCCTGGACAGGGTGAAACTATTTACAATCAGAAACTCTATTTCCGCCCTGATTGGGAAAAGGTTGTAACTCCTGTTATAGATTTTGGGCTAACTCTGGATGGTGTGGACAAGGATAAGATTGCTGTTTACGGAATTAGTATGGGCGGGTATCTAATACCTAGGGCGGCAGCTTTTGACGATAGAATTAAAGCATGTATTGCCAATGGCGGAGTTTACGATTTCTACGAGCCATTTGTAAGGAATTTTCCGAAGGATTTTATCGCCATGAAGGATTCAAATCCTGAAGCGTTTAATCAAGGAATGATTGAAATAGGTAAAAAGTTGGTTGAGGTGAACTGGTTTGTTGGTAATGGAATGTGGACTTTTAACGCAGCAACTCCGGCTGACTTCCTGAATTTAATGCAGAAGTATGATATGAGTGGAGTTGCAAACAAGATCAAGTGTCAAACTCTAGTGATTAATGGGAGCGATGATACTTTCATGAGAGGCCAGCCCGAGAAACTTTTTAATGCGTTGAAATGCAACAAAACTTTCATGTTGTTTGACGATGAAAGCACAGGAGAGCTTCACTGTCAGATGGGAGCTTTGGCTATATCAAATGAAAGAATATACTCTTGGTTGAATAACGCCCTAGACTATCATATAATCCCCGATTCAAAAAAGGATGGAAATAATGAGCAGTAATAAAAGTATGGTTAAATGCAAGGCGATAATTTTTGACCTTGATGGTACGCTTGTTGATTCTGGCGAAGTTGTAGAGAAAGTCTGGAAAATGTTTGCAGACAGATATGGATTTGATTTCGAAAAGCAGGTGCTTCCTATATGCCACGGAAGACCCGCAAAATACCCATTGAAAGAATTGATGCCGTGTGTAACCGAACAAGAAATGGATGCGATGGAAAAAGAGTTTGGCGGGATAGAAATGACCATGTTGGAAGGGTTGAAACCCATCAAAGGCGCAGACAAACTCCTCCCTTGCCTTCCACCCGATAAATGGGCTATTGCTACATCAGGCACATACCCGCTTGCATCAGGCCGATTAAAAACATCAGGCCTTCCTATTCCAATACATTTTGTCACTGCCGAAATGTATGAAAAAGCAAAACCCTTTCCTGACCCGTTCTTAAAAGCAGCCGAACTTATGCAAGTTGATCCGAAAGATTGCGTTGTCTTTGAAGATTCTCCTGCGGGAATTGAAGGGGCGAAAACGGCAGGAGCCACAGTCATAGGTATTAATATGGTTGATGCTGCTAAAAAGAACTCAAAGCCGGATTTTATTATAAATGACATGAATGAAGTTAGCGTTAGGTGTTCCGGGGGTTCACTTATAATAGAGCTGAATCAATAGTTAATAACACCTTTGCTAAGAAAAAAGGAATCAATGAGAAAGAAATTATTACTACCAGCGTTTGTGATGGGTTTGTCTGTTTTACTGTCTGCATGCTGCATGGTATGCAGTAAGAATGAAACCTTCACTATTGCCGATTCAGGAAAAACTTTTACCACCTCCAAAGGGGACACTATCAATGTGGATCTGAAGGGCAATTATACGACAGGTTATACATGGAACATTGTCTCGTGTGATGATAAAGTTATTAAGATGACTAAAAACGCATATGCCCCTGATTCTTTGCAGTTGGCAGGGTCAGGCGGAATGCAGCATTATCAATTCAGCGTAGTAGGAACAGGCAAAACCAAACTTAAAATAACATATAACAGAGTTTGGGAAAAGGATATGGCTCCTGAAAAAACATTTATACTCACGATAGATTCCAAGTAGCTTAATATCTGGTATTTCTTAGTATATTCTGGGCTTCAGATACAGAAATGTTTTTGAAGCTTATTTTGTCTCTGGGCTTGGCCTGTGCAAGCAGCGGCAGGTCGGCAGTGATCACCGTAGCAATTTTCGGATAGCCGCCGGTGGTTTGCCTATCAGACAGCATAATAATCGGGAGGCCATTTTCCGGCACTTGAATAGACCCGAAGGTAAGAGCATCAGATATTATATTAGACGATTTTAAATGCGTTATAGGTCTGCCCTGGAGTCTGCATCCCATCCTGTCACAGTCCTTTGTCACAGTATATATTGAACCTAAAAAATTTATAATCCCTTCATCCGTGAAGTGATCGTCCTGAGGCCCAATTATAACCCTTATTTCCATTTCATTTGAGTATTTTGGTACAGCGCTTGGCGGGATCATCCTGCCAATAAGTTTTTTCAGAACTATTCTGGCTGGATTAGTTTCAATAATATCGCCCGCAGTTAGCATCCGTCCTTTGAACGGGCCAACCGCACCCCTAAGATATACAGATTTACTGTTTAAAAATAGAGGAACTTTCAATCCGCCGGCAATGGCAACATAGCTTCTGCATCCGCTCACTACTTTCCCGAAGGAGAGTTTATCTCCAGCTCTGACATAAAGACTTTTCCACATGAGCGCCTTTTCATAATTAATAACAGGGCTGATATTTCCACCGGTTATCGCGATAACTGAATCGTCAAGAAATTCCATTTCCAAACCAGAAAGGCAGACTTCCAGAACAGCTTCAAAAAGAGGATTTTCCACGAGCAGATTTGCTGTCCTGTGGGAATAACTATCCATAGCACCTGATACCACCATGCCGTAAGACTGAAAACCAAACCGTCCACGGTCTTGTATGGTAGTCTGTGTTCCTGGTTTTAAGATTTTAATTCTGCCCATAGCTCCTAAACTCGTCTTCTGAAATTGGTACGAATTTTATATAATCTCCAGCTTTGAAAAGAAATGGGTTGTCAGAATTTATATCAAATAATTTAAGGGGAGTCCTTCCGATTATCTGCCAGCCTCCCGGGCTCTTCAATGGGTAGATGCCAGTTTGTTCGCCTCCAATCCCTACCGAACCGCCTGCAATGGACAATCTGGGCTTAGGCAATCTGGGGACAAATAGCCTTGCATCCAATCCCCCAAGGTAAGGAAACCCTGGCATAAACCCCAACATATAAATCAGGTACTCATTTTTAGAGTGTATTTTTATGATTTCATCTATAGAGAGCTTGCAGTAATCTGCCACATTGTTTAAATCCGGGCCGGAGTCTCCTCCATACAGAACAGGAACTGAAATTATTTTTTTCTTATTTTTATGACTTTTCGAACTATTAAAGTCTATCGTTTGAAGGTGTTCTAGGAGTGCTTCATAGCTAAGGCGAAAAGGATTGTAATAAATGGTCAGCGAGCGATATGTAGGAACTATTTCTGTAATGCCATATATATTTTCTCTCTTGATCTTTTCTTCGGACAATCTGACTTTTTCATTAACTTCAGAAGAAATCTCGTTTGCAAATTCAATTGTCAATGCGCTGTCGCCAAGAGGAAGGAATTTTATTTCAGGATACATGGTTTTAATTTATAAAATCTGATAATTTGGTTATTCTAACTGAGTTTCTTATTATCTCTTTTCTGAGGCATTCTATAAGAGTCCTTGCTGAATCAGTATCCGAATGAACGCAAATTGTATCAGCTTGGAGGTTTATTTTATGCCCGTCTATACTAGTGATAGTTCCTTTCATGATAAGATTAAGCATTCTGTCAATAACATCTTTAGAATTATGTATAACACTGTTCGGGAGATTTCTGGAAACCAATGTGCCGTCAGAATTATATGCTCTGTCTGCAAAGACTTCGTGTGCTACTCTAAGTCCTGTTTCTTTTCCTGCCAAAACAAGTTGGCTGCCGGATTGCCCTACAAGTATAATATTTTTATCTACTTCATACACGGCCTGTGCTATTGCAAGAGATAATGATCTGTCTTTGGATGCCATGTTGTACATAGCGCCATGTGGTTTCAAATGAGACACCTTTTGGTTTTTGGATAGAGCAATTGCAATCAGAGCACCTAGCTGATATTGAACGTAAAGTTTTGCTTCTTTTGGAGAGATGGACATATTCCTTCTGCCAAATCCGAGAAGATCAGGATAAGATGGATGAGCACCTATTTGGACATTATGCCTTGAAGCAAGTTCTACAGTTTTTTTCATTATGAGAGGATCGCCTGCATGCCATCCGCATGCGATATTCGCAGATGTAATAAGCTTGATAATATCCTCATCGTTTGCCGAAGAGTAGTGCCCGAACCCTTCGCCGATGTCACTATTTAGATCGATGCTTTTCATCAATGGAGTTTGGATTTTAGAAGTTTAAGAATGTGTTCGGGAACAAATGGCTTCTGAAGTACGCCGCTTAACCCTAGTTCATTGTAGTCTATATTCTCATTCAAATTATCTCCTGCAGAACTAAGCATGAATATCGGGGCTTTATTGTCTATGAACTTTAATTCTTTTGAGAGATGAATTCCCGAATCAACTTCTTCCATCATCATGTCAACTATTATGGCATCAGGAGAAGTTTCTTTATACTTTTGAATTCCTTTCTCTGCGCTTAGAGCTTCATGCATTATATAATTGTTATCTTCAAGAACGACTCTCAGTGAATCGAGCACATCCTGATCATCATCTATGCATAAAATAACCTTTTTCCCATCGTCCATTACTTCTTCCTCCTCGATATGTTATTGAGTTTTTTTGTAATTCCTCAAGATTTGTAGATTCTAAAGCCATACCAATGCATTCTAGGGTTTTATTGAGATTTTCTTTTGCTTTTTCGGACAACTCTTCCTTAAATAAATTGAATTCATATCCTCTGATCCCAATCATATAAATATCTTTCTCTTTGCCTGAAAAATCTTTAGTTAGAGCAGCCAAACTGCCCGGCGAAATACTATGAGTACTGAATGTGAATGACTTAGTGGGGAATACTCTTTTTATCTCGAAGGGCTCTTTGCATGACGTATCAGCATCCACAAGAATCGCAATCTCGCTTTCGGCTATATCATAGGCATGCTCCACTGATAGTTGATAATCGCTCTCCACAATAACATTGGATATATTCAATCTTTCTATCTTATCGATAAAGGCCGGGCCAAGTCCATCATCTGCCCTTCCGGGATTTCCATATCCGATTATAAGAATTCCGGCCAAGTTCAACCTACCTCGATTTTTTGTCTATTAATACTGCGTCTGAACCAATCAGTTCAACGACAAGCGGCATCCGTCCAAGTGCATGAGTAGCACATGACAAACATGGATCGTATGCTCTTATGGCAACCTCGACTCTATTCATCAACCCTTCAGTTATCTCTGCTTTTCCATTAATAAAATTCTCTGCGACTTTTTGCACCGCCAGATTCATTGGTTCGTTGTTGTTTGTAGTCGAAACTATAAGATTGCACATGGTAACCAAGTCATTTTCATCAACCTTATAGTGATGAAAAAGGGTTCCTCTGGGAGCTTCAATTATACCGACACCTTCGTTTCTTCGTGTTCCTTTTGTGATAAGGTCTCTACCTGTTATGTCAGAATCACAAAGGAGATTTTGCATTTCCTCAGCGCAGTAGAGGAGTTCAATCATTCTAGCCCAATGATAAGCCATAGATTCATTGCATGGCTTATTCCCGAAAAATTTCACAAACTCTTTTCTCTCTTTTTCGGCTTCAGGGGTACTGATAAAGTCGCATGTGTTCAATCTTGCCAAAGGGCCTACTCTGTACCAACCTTTTTCTGTCCCTACTGTTTTAATAAAAGGAAATTTCATATAGGAGTACGGGCGGACTTCCTCGGCAATGTATTCATGATATTTCTGATTGTCCACATGATCGAAAATCCTGCTTCCTTCTGAATCTATAGCCCTTAAGCCGCCATCATAGATATTCAAAGCTCCGTCGCTTCCTATGACAGATAAATGATTAGACTTGAATGACCCGAATTTGGCTAGTTCCGCTATATTATTTACTGTGTAATCTTTGGCTATATTAATGGACTCTTTGCTCCATTTAATCATCTGCGTTATATCTTTGAGAAGCGAATCTCTTTCTTCAACAGTCAAACTCTTGTTCACTCCTCCAGGGATTGCTCCCGTGCCGTGGATTTTCTTGCCTGCTGTGGCTTTTATTACTTCCTGTCCGTATTTACGCATTAGCACACCTTGGGTGGCAATGGCAGGAAATTCTTTAATGACCCCAACAATATTTCTGAGTGCTGTATCGGCATCAAATCCAAAAAGGATATCAGGGGAGCAAAGATGAAAAAAGTGAAGAGCATGGGACTGAAAAAACTGTGCGTGATGCATAAGTTTTCGTATTTTTTCTGATGTCGGTGTGAGCTTGTCTGCACCGATGATATAATCCATTGCTTTTGCCGCAGCAAGATGATGGCTGACAGGGCAAATCCCACAAAGCCTTTGTACCATAACAGGCACTTCCCAATACGGGCGGCCGACAATAAATCTTTCGAACCCACGAAATTCCACTATGTGGAGCCTGGCTTGTTTCACTTTGTTTTCATCATCAAGGATTATAGTAACTTTGCCATGGCCTTCCACTCTGGTAACAGGTTCTATAACAATTCTTTTCATACGCGGAGCCTCAATCCTCAGTCATATTTGATTAGTTCGTATGGCAAATTCAAGGGTTTTCCTGTCAGAAGAGCCACAAGTGTTTGCCAAATCGCATCTGCTGGTGGCGGACAACCAGGCAGGCAATAATCTATTTTAACTACTTCCTTGCAGGGATAAACTTGGTCCAGAATAAGCGGGATCTCCGGGTCATCAGGAATTTTACCCGATGGATTATAAACTGTCGGGCCTTCTATATAGGCGGTTCTATAGCATTCTTCAAGGGGTACATTATTCCTCATGGCAGGAATGCCGCCCATTATGGCACAATCGCCAAGAATTATAAGAGTATCGCAATATTTGCGGAATTCTCTAAGGACTTTTATATTCTCTTCGTTGCAACAACCCCCTTCTATCAAACCTATAGCACATCTTTCATGAAATTCTTTTATGTCATTGATCGGGGATTTGCCAAAATCAACAAGTTCTACCAATTGGAGTATTCTTTCATCGATGTCTAAAATGGACATGTGGCAACCAAAGCACCCAGCCAGCGAAGTGGTTGCTACCTTAGGTTTAGACATAAATTCTCTCCTGCGTAACATTGAAATATTGTCAATACACTAAAAGCATAATTTGCCCAAAACACCCATGACACATGCGATGAATGAGTTTATTTATTATAATGCTTAAGACAGTTTTGCAAACAAATAGTTAATCAAGAACAAAATAAAAAGTAACCTGTTCTCAATTTTCATCATTTGCATTAAGAGAATCTGAATCTATATCCGCACTTTCTGCAGAGAGGCTCCGTTAATCTCCTTTCTGAAAATCCATTGTATAAATCCAAGGCCCTTTTACTTTTGATTATTTCAGGAAAAGAATTCTCTTTAATGTTCCCTAGATTTATTGTTCCTTCACTATCCAGGCAACACGGGACCGTAGTCCCGTCAACTAAGATTGCTGCTTGTTCTCTTAGCCCGAGACAGAAGCCTTTTGTACCCAAATCAGCAATATTTATGTCAGGCCAGTTAAAACGGTTGGACTGGCTAAGGTAGACATTACCAGAGATTTTTATTCTATTAGCTGTCATCGAAGTTTCCTTAATTTCGCAGGGAAGGCCAAAGAACTTTTCAATCCTTGTTAAAATATGCCTATTGACGGAAGAGTGACTATTCTCTTTTAGATTCCACAACCTTAGACATACAATAAGGTTAGGATTTTTCTTTTTTGCTTCATTGGAAAAAGTCAATATTTCTTCAAGATAGTTATCTGTTTTACAATTTGAGACCTCCGATTCGAAACTATGCAGCGAAAAATTTATCAACCTTAGTGCTTTTTTCGCAATAATTTTGTCTTTTACTTGCCATATTAGTGTCCCGTTTGTGGTGATATTCGCAAAAAATGAATATTTCTCGCTCAAGTCAAGAAAAGTTTCAAGTTCAGGATGGAGAAAAGGTTCGCCCATCACATGAAAATAGAGGTATTTTGTATAATCTTTCACCTCTCCAAGTATTTTTTCAAAAAGCGCAATATCCATAAATTCAGGTTTTCTTGAGGTTTTAGGGCAGAAGCTGCAATTCATATTGCAGGTATTGGTTATCTCTATGTATATGCGCTTAAAAGTTTTCATAGGACTACACATTCATCATGCGGTAAGGGGAAGAACAGTACCATATTTGCTATTATTTGCATTGTCCGGTTAGTCCATCTGCCTGTCTTTGAAAATAGGAAATAGAATAATGACTGTGGTCCCTACACCCAGTTCGCTATTTACCTGGATAACGCCGTTGTGATTCTGTACTATCCTTTGGACTATGCTCAAACCAAGCCCTGTACCTTTAATATTTTTGGTTGAAAAAAAAGGCTCGAAAAGCTTTTGTTTCACTTCAGAGTTCATGCCATGCCCTGTATCCTTTACTGCCAGCTCTAAATAAGAATCTGATGGGATTTTCATTTTAGCAGCCTTGTCATTGTCTATGTCTGCTTCATCTATCGTGACACTAAGCTCTCCCAGTTTCCCTTCCATAGCATCCATGGCATTTGAAAATAAATTAAGCAATAATTGCTGAATCTGAATAATATCTCCCTTAATTGTGGGAATCTGTTTCGGAACTACGCATACTGATACTTTAGAAATTCGTTTCATTGAAGAACTCAGCAACAACAGCGTGTCATTAATAATTGAGACTATATCCAGCGTTTCGAACACCATTTCTTTCGGTTTGGCAAACGACAAAATCTGTTTTACTATTTTTAATCCTTTTTTGCCTACAGCGTTTACCTTCTCTATGGTTTCTCTGTTTTCGTCATCTTCCCTGTAACTGTTTAGAAAAAGGTCTGTAAATCCTATAATGGCAGCAAGGATATTGTTGAAATCATGTGCTATTTCTGTAGACAATGTCCCGATAGCATCCATCCTTTGAGCCTGATACAACTGTTTTTCCAACGCCGCTCTTTCCTTTTGTATTCTCTTGTACTCTGTCATGTCAAGCGTTGTTGAACGGCTCATTATGAAATTACCGGATGAATCTCTAATCGCAGTGGCATTAATAATCATAAGCATTGTCGAACCATCCTTGCGAACTACTTCTAGTTCTAGGTCGCCAATGATTCCGCTTTCTTTGAATGCAGCAAATTTGCTATAGAAAATCTCTTTGCTTTGAGGAGTACATATATTAGCAAACCCCATTTTCCCGACAAGTTCGTCTCTGGTGTAGCCTAACCATGAAAGCTCGGTATTGTTTATGCGTACAAAAATGCCATCTTTGTCCAAAGAGTGATAGCCGCATGGTGCGTTTTCGTATAGGTCCCTTACTTCTGCAGACATTCTTTCTTTTTCATCTTGTATCCGCCTGGCTTCGGATATGTCGCGCCATAGGCAATGAAGAACTGTTTTCCCATGCATAATTATTGGTGTAAGAGATACATCGACCGGGAAATTATCTCCGTTTGCTTTTTTGTGAATCCACATGAATCTATGAAAGCCCTTTTCCAAGGCTGTCTCTATCATTTCATTGGCTTTCTCAAATGATTCTCTTCCATCAGGCTGTTCAGGTGGAGAGAGACTGGAAGGATGGCTCATGAGAAATTCTTCCCTTGAAGAGTACCCGAGCATACGGACAGTGGCCTCATTGCATTCTACAAACGTTTCCCCGTCAATAAGAAGAATAGCATCGTCAGATGCATATAGGATATCCATAAAACGCTTTTCGCTTTCAGCTAAGGCATCTGCTATTTTTTTACGCTCGGTAGTATCGTGAAATATTCCCATAAGAAACGGCTTTTTATCAATTACTATGGATATAGCATTGACATCGGCGTAAAAAACCGTGCCGTCTTTTCTCTTGACTGGCAGATCTGGCGCTAGAATGAATTCTCCTTTTGCTTGGCTGTCAAATTGGCTCAGTACATAGGGTAGGTCTTTTTCAGGGTGTATATCAACCACACCTAGTTTTCTGATTTCGCTGGAAGTGTAACCAAGCATTTTGCATACAGCATTGTTAGCCTGATAGAATTTTCTGGTACTTATATCGGCCAATAAAATTCCGTCTGACACATTGTCAAAGATAATCTTGAATTCTTCTTCCTTTTCCTGAAGCATTTCTCTCTCGGCCTTTTTAACCTCACTCATATCTCCTAATGTTGCCAGGAACAATTGCTTTCCTTTTGCGCTTTGTACAGATGAAAGCCTGATTCTAACCCAAAGTTTGGTTCCATTATTTTTGAGCATTCTTACTTCAAATGCCTTATGCTCTCCATCTGCAAAAAATTTTTTCGTGAAAGAATCGTATTTTGCATGGTCTTCAGGAAAGATAAAACGAATGAGTGAATGCATCACAAAATCTTCTACAGCCAAGTTAAGCATTAAACATGCTGTATTATTAGCCTCCAAGACAAATCCATCTCTATTAAGCACCAAATATCCTATAGGCGCCAGATTATAGATGTCAAAATATTTAACTTTTAAAGCTTCGAGCTCTATTTGTTTTTCTTTTATTTCGGTAATGATGTTGAGAATATCCTGATCGGTATTATTCAGAGATTTTTCTTCTTCCATTTCAGGCTCTCTCATATGCTTATTTTTCGATTCAACAACTTCCCTGCAATAAACTCTTTACCTTGCTGAGTAAATAATTTACATGAGTGGTTTTTTTGTACACTTCGCTTGCCCCGCAATCTTTCGCAAGGCATAGGAGCTGCTCAGCCCGGCCGTTTGAACAAGCCCCTGTCATAGCTATAATTTTAGGCGAATTGAATTCATCTTTAAGTCTGCTTATAAGGTGCACGCCATCTATCTGAGGCATAAAAAGATCGGTAATAATCAGATCAAATTTGCTCTGCTTATAGATACTTATTCCTGCATCCCCATCAACGGCTTCTGTTACCTCATAACCTGTTTTTTCGAGCCACATTTTTAACATATTCCTGTACTCGCTGTTGTCATCGATTAGTAAAATCCTAGCCATATTGCCTCCTTTTGCTTATCGTGTTGCCATCTGCTTATCTTTTTTGCCATTATAGCACAATTTCAAAAACAAGCTCAATGCTCTAAATTATTTATAAAACTAATCTAAATCGTACATTTACCTGATTTCGAGCACAAAAATGAGAAATTAGAGAAGCTTTATGTATTGAAAAGAATAGTTGCCTTGTCTTTTCTTTGTGATATTCTTTGTGTTAAATCAAATTGAAATTAAAATTAATGAAATTAAGCAGCCTTTTACTTCAGGACCAATGTAGAATTTATTCTCTTCAGAAGAAAATTCGGCAACTCAGAGATTCAAAGCAACCTTTTGACAAACTTCAGAAGAAACTTGAAGAAATGATTGCATCTTCTCTCAGGAAACGCCAGAAAAGAGACGAATCATCAATTATCGTTTCTTACCCGCCAGAATTGCCGATAAGCGCAAAGGTACCTGAGATAAAAAACCTTATTAATTCCAATCAGGTAATAATCGTATCAGGTTCCACCGGTTCGGGAAAAACAACGCAACTACCTAAAATTCTGTATGAATCAGGGTATGGCAGACTCGGAAAAATAGGATGTACCCAGCCGCGAAGGCTGGCTGCTTCAGGCATGGCAAAAAGAGTTTCAGACGAGACAAAAACCATCTTCGGACAGGAAGTTGGATTCAAGGTAAGGTTTAATGACAATACTTCTGACAATACGATCATTAAGTTTATGACAGATGGCATACTGCTTGCCGAAACGCTTAACGACAGATTGCTCCTGCAATACGATTCGATTATTGTAGACGAAGCACACGAAAGAAGTTTAAATATCGATTTTATCCTCGGTTATATCAAAACAATACTGCCTTCAAGGCCTGAACTTAAGGTAATAATAAGCTCAGCTACACTCAATACTGAAGCATTTTCTCATTTTTTTTGTGATGCGCCTATTATCGAAATTGAAGGCAGAATGTTTCCGATTGAGGATTTTTTCCTTCCGCCCTATGAAGAGGAAGATCTTTCCTCCCATATACTGCGGGCAGTTGAATGGATAAATGATATAGATGATTCTGGCGACATACTTGTTTTTCTTCCCGGTGAAAAAGAAATACGCGATAGCGCCGACTATTTACAGGGGCAGAGGTTCAAACAAACAGAAATCCTTCCGCTCTACGGGCGCTTGAGCATGGCAGAACAGCAGCAAGTCTTTCAATCCGGCGAAAAGAGAAGAATTGTACTTGCCACAAATGTAGCCGAAACCTCCATAACTATTCCCGGCATACAATTTGTAATTGATTCCGGACTTGTCAGGATAAACCGTTATGACCCCAGATACCGCATACAATCGCTCCAAATAGAACAAATCTCACAATCAAGCGCAACACAGAGAAGAGGTAGGTGCGGAAGAGTTCGTGACGGGTTATGTCTCCATCTATATGATAATGAAACTCTCAAGAACGCTCCTGAGTTTACCGATCCGGAAATATGCCGGAGCTCGTTGGCTGAAGTCATTTTACAGATGATGACATTGAACCTTCCTGATATTGATGATTTTCCGTTGATTGACCAACCGAAAAGTTCACTTATCTGCGAAGGCTATAAGACTCTATACGACATCGGTGCGATAGACAAATACAATAAACTGACTCAGGAAGGGTATGACATTTCATCTTTTCCCATTGACCCTCATCTTGCTAAAATGATTTGCCATGGAAACAAAGAAAAATCGCTGAATGAAATGATTATAATAGCCTCGTTCCTCAGTTTGCAGGACCCGAGAGAAAGGCCGCTTGACAGGCAATCGGCTGCTGACAATGCCCACAGGCAGCATTTTGATGAACGCTCCGACTTTATATCTATTCTGAAGCTCTGGAACTTCCTGAACTTTAACTCTTTGCCCTCTTCAAACAACAAATTAAGAAGACTCTGCAAAGAAAACTTCTTGAACTACAGAAGGATAAAAGAATGGCAAAACCTGTATTTGGAACTAGTTGAAACATGCGAAGAATTCAAATGGAAAGTCGACAGGAATCTCACGGACAAAGAGTTATATGATTATGCGTCAATACATCGTTCGATAATCTCCGCATTTCCTTCCAATGTAGGGCTAAAAACAGAAAAAGGTATCTATCAGGGTGGAGGAGAAATAAAATTCAGCTTATTTCCAGGCTCAAATATATTCAAGCTCCTTCCGAAATGGACGGTATGTTTCTCTCTGGTCGAAACTACCAAACTCTATGCAAGAATTGGGGCTGAGATTTCTCCTGAATGGATTGAATCTGTCGCACCTCACCTGTGCAAATATGTTTATAAAAATGCGCATTGGCAAAGGAAGAGAGGTTTTGTCACAGCATTTGAAACAGTTGTTTTCAGGGGGCTTCTCATTCACGAGGGGAGAAGTATCCACTACGGGAAAGTAGATTCTGTTCAGGCAAGAGAGATTTTTATAAGAGACGCGCTTGTTCCAGGAAACCTATCAACATGGAATAAATGGTTTAAAAAACATCTGGCTATGCTGGAAGAAATAAAAAGAATGGAAGTAAAAATCAGACGCCCTGAATCTCTGCTTAATAATGATGCGATACATGAACACTTCAATAAAGTTATTCCTCTTGGCGTATGTTCTGTAAAAACTCTTGAAGATTACCTGTCTAAATCCAAAGCCGATATTTCGATGAATGCAAGTGATGCTATCTATGAGTCTGCAGAGCCTATCGAATGGAATGATTATCCTGATGAAATGCTTTTTTGCAAACATACGTTCAAACTCGAATATGCTTTCAACCCTGGAGAATTTGATGATGGCGCCATACTTCTTTGTCCATCAGAGAGGCTTAACATGATTCCCTCTTATGCCTGTGACTGGATAATTCCCGGATATCTCCCTGAAAAAATAAAATTCCTTATCAAGTCTCTTCCAAAGGAAAAACGCATTCTATGCAACCCAGCCCAACAGACAACTGATGAATTTGTACAGAAACTCAGGGCAGGGAAGATTTCAAAGAATCAATACTTAATAAAAGCTTTGTCTTTGTTCCTTGCTGAAAAAACCAATGAAACAATTAAGCCAAACGATTTTAATGAAGAAGGAATGCCTAGTTATATGATAATGAAAGTCGGTGAAATACGGAAAGGAGAGGAGAAGATTTTGATAACTCAAGGCCTTCCTGACAGAGAAGATTTTTCATCGCAACTTTATTATGATGCCCCCCAGATCAATGGTGTCCTTTCAGAAAAGCTGTTCACTTTTCCTGACAACCCGTTGGAAAAAGAAATTATGCTTGATGAGAACGAAGGTTCAAATGCGTATCCGGCAATTGTTGCCGGAGGTGAAGATAACGTAGAAGTACAGCTTTTTGCAGACAGCTATGAAGCCGATGCCAAACACAAATCAGGACTTATAAGACTCTTCAGGCTCAAATATCCGGAACAGGTTAAATACCTTGACAGGAAGCTTCCGTTGAAAAAAAATACCCTGCTTACACTTTTTTCGATTTATTCTTCGGACACTTACAGAAAGGAATTTTCCGATTGCGCCATCTATCATGCTCTTACCGAAAACGGGGCAATGGAAATAAGAGACAAGAGTTCTTTTGAAAAAAGAGCAGAGGAGGCTCTGGGGACACTCTATACATGCTCAAATTTGTTGTCATCAAAACTAGAAAATATCCTGCTTGCACGCGAAACCGTACTAAACCAAATAAGGAAATTCCCTCCTAACAGCGAAAGCATTGAGGACATATGCAATCAGTTGGACTTCTTGTTTAAACCCGGGTTTCTATTGCTTGGCCATCTCTGGACAAGATACCCTTCCTATCTAAAAGCCCTGCTTTTGAGGATCGAAAGGATAAAAAATTCTCCTTCAAAAGATCTCAATAAATTTGCGGAGCTCAAGGAGTTTCAGGAAAAAATAGACGAAAAACTTGATTCCTTGCAGAATCCGGAACTCGCTTATGGAGTAATGGAATTTGCAAGGCTGCTTCAGGAATTCAGAGTAAAGGTGTTTGCTCCTGAAATTTCTATTCCTGAAAAAGTCACACACCGCCTGCTTGATGAAAAGTTAACCGAATTGACCAGAAGTTGATTAGCAGATATGCTTAATTGAAACTGCCCCCGTTTTTGGGGAAGAGCCGTAAAAATGGCGGAGAGAGCAGGATTCGAACCCGCGGTACCCGAAGGTACAACAGTTTTCAAGACTGCCGCTTTCGACCACTCAGCCATCTCTCCGAAAAAAGTGAAAGACAGAATTTAGTATTGTTTGTTGTTAAATCAAGGCGGGACTAATTTTATTTTAGCAAGATGTTTTCGTAATCAACTGTCTTTTCTGCATTATTATTTTAACAAAACTTTATTCTTCTTTATTCTTGAGTTAAACTAAATGTTCAATATTTACAATACAACCAATTTAATTGAGGTTATATTATATGAGCAAAGGTTACAATGTCGCAATTGTTGGTGCGACGGGCGCAGTAGGCCTAGAAATGATGGAAACCCTTGAAAAAAGAGATTTTCCTGTTAGAAATCTCAGGCTTCTTGCTTCTGCAAGATCTGTTGGCAAAACCATGAAGTTCAAGGGAGAAAATATCAGAGTGGAAGAGCTTAAGGCTGATTCTTTCCATGGCATAGAAATTGGGCTTTTCAGTGCCGGCGCCTCGAGATCTAAGGAGTTTGCTTCTTTCGCTGTTAAGGCTGGAGCTGTAGTAATTGACAATTCAAGCGCATTCAGAATGGATGACGAAGTCCCGTTGGTAGTGCCTGAAGTCAATCCGGAAGACATAAAGAAGCACAAAGGAATTATTGCCAACCCAAACTGTTCGACTATAATAATGCTTGTGCCGGTTTTCCCATTACATAAAGCCAAAGGCCTAAAGAGGTTAATTGCTTCTACTTATCAGGCAGCAAGCGGAGCAGGGGCTCAGGCGATGGAAGAGTTAAAGATTCAAAGCAGAGATATTTTAGAAGGCAGGATACCTCAGGTAAATGTGCTGGCTAAACAAATCGGGTTTAATCTTTTCCCTCATATTGATGTGTTTTTGGACAATGACTATACAAAGGAAGAGATGAAGATGCTCCATGAGAGCAAGAAAATAATGCATCATGCCAGCTTAAAAGTTAATTGCACTTGCGTAAGAGTGCCTGTACTAAGAGCCCATAGCGAGTCACTTCTTCTTGAATTCGAAAATGATATTACTCCTGAAGAAGCAAAAGCAATTTTAGCCAAAGCTCCCGGAGTAACTCTTGTGGATGATGTAAAAAACAAGATGTACCCAATGCCCATTGACGCGTCAGGGGAAGACAACGTGCTTGCAGGGAGAATCAGACAGGATATTTCTAGAGATGACAGAAAAGGCCTGACTATGTTTATCTCTGGTGACCAGCTTCTAAAGGGAGCAGCTTTGAATGCCGTTCAAATAGCTGAACTTTTGTAATCATAGTAAAAAAAAGGGGGTTTATATGCCTAGAGAGATTTCTCCGCTTCAATCAGCCAGATTAAGCTACAAACCGAAATTGCCTTTCTGTTTGAGGCAAGGCGCTAATGTAAAGCTTGTGGATAAGGACAAGACTCAATCTGTAGCAGATCAGGACAAAATCAAAGCTCTTTTTCCGAACACATACGGATTACCTGTAGCGGGTTTTGAAAATCAAATTTCATCGAAGGATTCAAAACCTATAAATATCGGATTGGTTCTTTCAGGCGGGCAAGCTCCAGGCGGGCATAATGTTGTGGCGGGTATATTTGACGGGATTAAATCAATAAACAAAGAAAGCAAGCTTTTCGGATTTCTCGGAGGACCGGGAGGATTGGTTGATAATAAATACATAGAGATAACAGCTGAGTTTTTGAAAGACTACAGAAACACTGGCGGGTTTGATATTATTGGTTCAGGAAGAACAAAGCTCGAAAAAACAGAGCAGTTCGATGAAGCCGCAAAAAACTGCAAAACTCTTGGAATAAACGCGATTGTTATAGTAGGTGGAGATGATTCAAACACCAATGCATGTTTGCTAGCCGAATATTATGCTGCTAAACATGTTCCTATCCAAGTCGTGGGTTGCCCGAAGACTATTGACGGAGACCTTAAGAATGAACAAATTGAAACTTCATTTGGTTTCGACACAGCCTGCAAAGTTTATTCAGAACTTATAGGCAATCTGATGAGAGATACAAGTTCAGCCAAAAAGTATTGGCATTTTGTCAAACTTATGGGGAGATCGGCTTCTCATATTACTTTGGAATGTGCGCTCCAGACTCATCCTAACGTAACTCTCATAGGAGAAGAAGTTCTTGCCAAGAACATGAAATTGATGGATATCGTTGACGACATAGCCGGAGTTATTGCTAAAAGAGCCGAAAATAAGATGGATTACGGTGTTGTGCTCATCCCTGAAGGCCTGGTAGAATTCATACCGGAAATAAAGAGTTTGATAGCTGAACTCAATGACGCCATGGCACAACACAGTGCTGCTATAGAAGCAATAGATGACCTCGATGAAAAATTTGACTTCATTACCCAAAAACTATCAGGAGCATCCGCAAAGGTTTATTTAACTCTCCCTCATGGAATCAGACACCAACTGATAATGGACAGAGACCCGCACGGCAATGTACAGGTTTCGAGAATTGACACTGAGAAACTGCTAATTGAAATGCTGGAAATGCGTTTAAAGGATTTGAAGTCGGAAAGTAAGTACAAAGGCAAATTCGCGGCGCTTAATCACTTTTTTGGTTACGAGGGCAGATGCGCAGCCCCTTCAAATTTCGATGCAGATTATTGCTATAGCTTAGGTTTTACGGCAGCAGGCCTTGTAGGGGCAGGTAAGACAGGCTACATGTCCTCTGTTACTAAACTTACAAAGCCTTCTGAAGAATGGTTGGCAGGCGGTGTTCCCATTACAATGATGATGAACGTGGAAAGAAGGCATGGAGAAGACAAGCCGGTTATTCAGAAAGCATTGGTAAAGCTCGACGGGGCACCATATCTGGAATTGGTTAAGAATAGAGAGAAGTGGGCGGTGGACAATCATTACCTCTATCCAGGGCCGATCCAATACTTCGGGCCTTCCGAAGTATGCGACATCGTCACATGGACGCTTGCTTTAGAGCAAAAATATAAATAAAAAATCTTAGTGGATGCTTCGGCATCCACTTTTTATTTGCACACATGCCCAAAAAACTATATTTCAAATACGGTGTAATGGGTTCTTCCAAGTCCTCTGACTTAATCAGAATCGAGTATAACTACAAAGAAAGAGGAATGAAGACTCTTGTATTTGTGCCGGATGTTGATACCAGAAGTTCAGGAAAGGTGTTAAGCCGAACAGGTTTTTCTGCCGATGCGACCGCTGTTTCTTCTTCTGATAACCTATACCAGTCGATCTTGAAAAACCCCGTTTTTTCTTGATTCACCTAAAAATTATAAGCACCATTGGAGGCAAAAGTTAGTCTCCGATAGCATTTTTCATCTGCCCAAAATGCAAAAACAGCCGTTTTTGGGACGAAAACAAAAAATAGGGCTATTGCCCTGAGTAATTTTCTGAAGTTAAACCCGCAAGCCGATAGGATTGCATTTAACTTGTCGCCAAGTTTGCCTTTTAATCTGTTGCAGTCCATTCTGTTATCCTGTTTTACATGACCAATTATAGGTTCGATGGCTGAACGGCGTTTCCACCATCTTCTGATTGCTTTTGGGATCTTCTTACGGTATCTGTTTACAATATTGATCGTACAAGTTCCATCATATCCATGTCCTTTGTAGCCCATGTCGCAAGTTCCCTGCTCAGGAACAATCCCTGTTATCCTTTTAACTTGTTCAAGGTTGTCTTTTAGCGTATGCCCATCGTATGGATTACCATGAAAAGCCATTGCTCCGAGTATCCAGTTGGATTGAGCACTCGTAACAAAGCCTACCTTGCAGCCAAATTCATATTTCTTGTGAGCCTTGCCTTTGCTGATGCACTCAACCTCTGGTTCATGAATTGAGTAAATCTTGTTCTTGCTTTGTCTTTCCTGAGTCAGAACTTTGTCTGATAAGGCCAAAAGGTTATCCATTTTAGGATTAGATTTTTGCATTTTTCTTCTGATGTCTCTTGCTACCCTGCCAAGGTAAACCTTGAGCTTTTTACTCTGCTTTTTAGCTTTCTTCATCTGATTGGCGTGAGCATGCGAACTTTGTTTATGCAGAGCCTTCTTGGCAACTCTTTCATACGACTGTCTTAAGTCTATTCCGATACTATTTGCTTCCTTTACAAGCTTTTCCCTCAGCCTGTCATAAAGTCTTGAATCTGTGGGGAACCTGACATTCTTTTCCTGTACTGTCGTATCAACATTTACTTTCTTGAATTCAGATAGCTTGATAAACCCAAGCCTTACTGCTGCTGAAAGGATTTCCTTGAAAAGTTCCTCAAGCCCTTCTTCTCCTATGCGTTTCCTCCAGTTGGTCATGTTAGATGAATCAAACGGTATTTCGTGCTCGAAAAATACTCCTCCTGTAAAATACTGCCAGTAGGGATTTTCCAGCCACGCAGCAAGAAGAGCTCCATCTCCAAGGTTGTAAGCGTTCTTCAAATAAAGAAGCCCTGCTATCATTCTTACTGGCAATGCAGGCCTGCCGTTATTCGAACAAAACAGTGGTGAAATCTTATTCTCAATCGCTTCCCAGTTGATAGAATTTGCCAGCGTTACAAGCGAATGCTTAGTATCCACTACATCTCTTAACATTACTTTAAACAAATCCCCCTGATTCTTCTCGTTATCTGATATTTTCTTCGGCAACATTTGCAAGATTCCTTTTGCTTTTATCATCTTTTCTTGCAATAATATACAACTTATATCAAATATATCTATATGATAGCTAAATATTTAAGTGCTTTTTCAAGATCGACTATACCAGCTTGTAAAGGGCAGAATGGAGACATGCAAGGAGCAGATAAGGGTCTTATTTGTAGACGAGTCACATTTTTTGGAAAAAGAACAAATTGATCAACTTTCGGATGTGGCAGATGATTTGAATATTCCTGTGATCTGTTATGGATTGCGGACAGATTTTAGAGGTTTGTTGTTTGAGTCAAGTAAGAGATTGTTGGAGCTGGCGGACGAGATTGAAGAAATCAAAGCCGTTTGCGAATGCGGAAGGAGAGCCAATTTTACCGCAAGATTCGTAAACGGAAAACCTGTGAAGTCTGGAGATCAAATCCTGATCGGAGCTGAACAATACGCCTCATATTGTAGGCTGTGTTACAAAAATCTCTTTAGAAAATAAGTTTTTTCCAGACTAGTTTTCTGAAAACGATATACTATGTATCTTGTTGGTTGTGTCGCGTTGGACAGTACGGAAATACTTTATTGCCGGTTTACCGAACATCATTATATAACCGATTTTCTGGTTCTCAGGGATTCCGATTTTTTTCTTCATATCGTCAAGCAAGCCATCTATAGCCCACTTTCCAAGTCCACACCATACTGTTCCCAATCCGGCAGAAACGGCGAGAAGCTCAAAATAGGACAGAGCTATGACGCAATCTTCAGTCGGAGTGCGTGATTGAGTTTCATCAGCTGTAGCTATAAGCATATGAGGAGCATGCCTAAAAACATTGTCATAGCCTTTGTTTTCCCAACTTTCCAGAAAATCCTTAAAAAATTCCATACCTTCCGGCAATGAATTTTTTCTGACGCGGTCGGCAATACCTTTATAAACTTCCATGCGGATAGAATTCATCACATCCTTGTCATCAACTACAAAGAAGTCAGTCTGCATGGAATTGACTCCTGTAGGAGCATGCAATGCGGTAGATAGCAGTTTTGACAGTAAGTCTTTATCGACATTTTCATTTTTATATTTTCTTACGGATCTGCGTCCTTTGGTTAGTACTTCCATTTCAGATAGTTTAGGGAAGTTGTCTTTAATTTTTAGGCTATTTTCAGGATGTTTACCTAGGATAGATAGAGCTTCTTTAGGGCATATAGCCAGACAATGTAAACATTTTATGCATTCTTCTTCCTTTTCTGCTTTTATAAATGGAACTCCTTCTTCCATATCAATTACTCTCATTGGGCAATCGTTTACACATTGAGAACATCTGATGCATTTAGCCGCGTCTATTTTGAAGTCTATCATTGCAGTTGTCTCCTATGAAACCTTTTTCTTAATCAATTATTTAATAATTATAGTCATTGGAAAGGGTAAAAGTAGCCCTAAGAGTGTTTTTATTTTTCACAAAATGAAGATGTTTATCTAGCTATTCTACCGAAAAGAGTCATTGATGTGCTTCTTTCGATAAGAATATCGACAGTGTCACCGATTTTAAGGTTAGGGTTTGAATTAAACACTGTGACTTTGTTATTGGTGGTTCTTCCGCTCCAGCGTTCAGAATTTCTACTGCTTGGGCCTTCGACTAATATTTTTACAGTACGTCCTTCATAGAGCTTGTTGTGTTTAGTTGTTATTCTCTTCAAATCGGCAAGAAGAATATGATTACGCTCTTCCTTGATTGATTGAGGAATTTGTTCTTTGTATTCAGCCGCAGGGGTGCCTTCTCTTGGAGAATATTTGAAAATGTAGGCGTTATCGAATTCGACTTCGTTCATTAGATTTCTGGTACATACGAAATCTTCTTCTGTTTCGTGGGGAAAAGCGACTATTATATCTGTAGAGAATGTGATGTCAGGCACAAGAGTTTTGAGCTTATTTACAATGTCCATATACATAGCCGAATTATAACGGCGATTCATGAGCGTCAGAATTCTGTCAGAACCTGATTGAAGAGGCAGATGAATATTGTTGCAGACTTTTTCGCATTCGGCAATGGCACTGATAAGTTTGTCGTTGAAGAAGAACGGATGTGGCGAGATAAATCTTATTCTTTCTATGCCTTCAATCTTGTCTAATTCTCTGAGAAGTTCGGCGAATGGCGATTCAAGCGGCCTGATTTTAGTATTTTGGTTCAGTCCGAAAGCAGAGACATTTTGCCCTAAAAGCATGATCTCTTTTACACCTTTATCCGCTAGTTTTTTAGCCTCATTAGTTATATCGTGAATCTCACGGCTTTTCTCTCTTCCTCTGACATACGGGACGATGCAGTAAGAACAAAACATATTGCATCCACGCATTATAGAGATGAAATCGGAAATACTGTTTGTAGCAAGATGTGCTGTAAGGCTTTGAGGGAGGTAATTGTTTATTTGAGTAAGTGAAATTTGTTCCCTTTTAAGAAGTTCCTTTTCAAGTATGTCAGGAAGTTTGGCAAGTTGGTCTGTGCCTATGACAAAATCCAAATGAGGGAGTGTTTTTAGGAGTTCGTCGCCTTTCCTTTGAGCCATGCATCCCAGAATCCCGATAAGAATATGCGGCTTGTTTTTTTTGAGCTTTTTCAGTATGCCGACTTTTCCGACAGCTTTGAGTTCGGCCTGCTCTCTGATACTGCATGTGTTGAACAGAAGAATGTCTGCTGCCTTTTCTTCAGAGGTCATTTCGTATCCTCTTTGGATAAGAGTTGCAGCAAGGGCATTTGAATCTCTTTCGTTCATTTGGCATCCATATGTTTTTATATAAACTTTCATTTTATCAATCCTTCAAATTCGTTGATAAGCTTTATAATATTTTCGGGTTTGGCTGTGTTCTTCGTGACAACCTTTACATTTTCGCCGATAGGGCAATAGATTTTGTTATTGTCAACAAGGAAAATTGTAATTAATTTGACCTTGGTAGCTGCGCACAGGTGGGCAGTACCGCTATCATTTGTTATAGCGATGGAAATGTAAGGCAGAAGAGCTATAAAATCGCTTAGTTGCCTTATAAAGACGTATGGTTTATTATAGAGTTTTTTGTTCAACTCCGAGCATATGAATCGTTCTTTTTCGCTTCCGCTGATGAGTATTTTATATCCATTGCTCAGTAAAAATTTTCCACAGATAGCAAAATTGTCTAAACTCCATTCCTTTTCTTTCCAGCCGGCTCCAGGAGCTAACAACGCAAATTTTTCATTAAGGTTGAATCCTAATTGTTTTTCAAGTTTTTCTTTTGAAACCGAACTTTTTGGGGGGGAGAGATGTTTAGGAGTTTCAGCATTTTTGCAGATGAGTTTAATTGTTTCCCACGGCCTCTGAGAAAGGTGTCTGTCAATTGGGAAATTCGGGCCTTTCAACGTGTAGAGAAAACTGAGTTTGTGTAAATCCAACCCGACTCTTTTTTTGATTCCTGCGAGGAACAGGAAGATAGCCGAATATCTGTTGCAGGTTAAATCTAGCACCAAATCAAATGCTTGAGCTTTAACAATCTTCAAATCTTTGATATATCCTGATAAAGAAAATTGCTCTCTATGCCTGTCACTTATGATATTATGCAGAATAAGGATTTTGTTCTTATCTACCAAACCGTGAAGCAGGTCGCCTGACCATGGTTTAATGCCTGCCCATATTTCGGCATTAGGAAATTTATTTCTTATTTCAGGAACTACCTGCATAGCCCAGAAAGTATCGCCTAACCAATGACACATTAATAACAGTACTTTTTTATCAGCCATTTTAGTTGCCTTTCTAATCAAAGTTCTTACGATCCTATGCTTTTTCTGGCGCCTTCGGACACAAGGTTAAGTAAAAATATTGATAAAAATATCATCAGTCCAGGCCGCAAAGTCAGGTTCCAATATCGCAATGGGTCTGAAAAAGCCTGCCGGAGAAGTTCTCCCCGACTTGCTGGTGGAGACTGGACTCCGAATCCTGGAAAACTCAAGGAAGTTTCGGCTAAAAGATTTGGAGCTATAGGAAAAATGATCATTATAATTATAGTGCCAAGGATGTTTGGCAGAAGAGTATTTCGAGATGTCATCCATCGGTTATTCTTTAGGGATAAAAATAAGAGTAGTGTTGTCAAGTTTTACCTCAAGTTGAACCCCGTTGGAAATAATTCCCGATAGAATGTCCTCTGAGATAGGGTCTTCAAGATATTTTTCTATGGCTCTTCTTAGAGGCCTGGCTCCGTATTCGGGCTGATAGCCTTTGTCAATAAGGAAGTCCAAAACATCATTTCCTAATATCAAAGTAATGTCTCTTCTTACAAGTCTTTCTCTTATCTTGTTAACTTCAAGACTAACTATTTTTCTCAGGTCATCACGGTTGAGTTTTGAGAAAATTATTACGTCATCAATTCTGTTTATGAATTCGGGTTTGAAATACTTTTTTGCTTCCTCTAGTAGCCTTTCCTTGTCTTTTTCAGCTTCAGGCGCATCGCTTGGGCTGAAGCCTAATGCTTTGCCCTGAATAATTTTATGTGCTCCAAGATTGCTGGTCATTATGACTATGGTGTTTTTAAAATCTATTATCCTGCCTACATTGTCCGTTAATTTTCCTTCCTCAATGATCTGGAGCAGCATATGCATCACATCAGGGTGGGCCTTATCTATTTCATCAAAAAGGACTACAGAGTAGGGTTTTCTTCTTATTTTTTCAGAAAGTTGGCCGCCTTCGTCGTGGCCGATATATCCAGGAGGAGAGCCGACCAAACGGCTTATGTTAAACTTTTCCATATACTCCGACATATCCAACTGAATTATTGCATCGGCATCACCGAAAATGAATTCGGCCAGAGATTTGGCCAGAAGTGTTTTTCCGACTCCTGTAGGGCCTAGGAATATGAACGAACCTATTGGCCTTTTGGGATCTTTAAGATCTGCTCTTGAACGGCGGAGGGCTTTTGAAATTATTCTGATAGCCTCGCTTTGGCCTACTACGACTTTAGAGAGTTCTTCTTCCATTTTCAGGAGTCTGGTATTTTCCTCTTTCTGCATCTGTCTGATTGGAATTCCTGTGAGTTTTGCCACTATGTCTGACATTTCTTTATCTGTTATTAACGCCCTGTTTTTCTTCTTGCTTTCTTCCCAATCTTTTTTGACTTTTGCAATACCGGAAAGAATATCTTTTTCCATGTCGCGGTACTTTGCGGCTTCTTCGAAATTCTGATTATTTACCGCGTAATCCTTGGCTTTTCTTGCCTCTTCAAGCTTTGTTTCAAGATCTTTTGTATCAGGAAGCTGAATTACTTCAGTAATCCTTGTTCTTGCACCGGCTTCATCCATAACATCTATAGCTTTGTCAGGAAGGAACCTTCCGCTTATATATCTATCGGAAAGCGTTACCGCTGCTATTATTGCAGATTCAGTATAGTTAACGCTATGGTAATCTTCGTAATGGTCTTTTATTCCTTTGAGAATATCTATAGCTTCCGGCACAGAAGGAGGATTGACCATTATAGGTTGAAACCTTCTTTCAAGCGCCGAGTCTTTCTCAATATGTTTTCTGTATTCGTCCATTGTTGTGGCACCAACGCATTGGAGTTCTCCTCTGGATAAAGCAGGTTTCAAAATATTTGAGGCATCCATCGCGCCTTCAGCACCGCCGGCTCCTACGATTGTGTGCAACTCGTCTATGAAAACAATTACTTTGCCGGAAGCTTTTATATCTTCAATGACAGCGTGAATTCTTTCTTCAAATTGTCCCCTGTATTTTGTGCCGGCAATCATAAGAGGCAGATCTAAACCAAAAACTAATTTGTCTTGAAGGATTTCCGGTACTTTTTTTGCGATTATTGCCTGGGCTAAACCTTCAACTATAGCGGTTTTTCCGACTCCGGCTTCACCGATGAGAACAGGATTGTTTTTATTTCTTCTGCAAAGGATTTGTATGAGTCTTTCAATCTCATTTTTTCTTCCAATAACAGGGTCAAGTTCTCCTCTTTGTGCCAATTCTGTCAGATCTCTTCCGAAAGCTCTAAGTGCGGCTAGTTCGCTTTTTGCACCTTGCCCCTGCGGCGGCTGAGAGCCTTGCGGAGGTGGTGGGGTGTTTTGCTGGGTTTCATTCTCAATTGGAATAAAATTTGGGTCTAAGGCCATTAGTATTTCCTGCTTAACCTCATTGATGTTTACATTTAGGCTTCTGAGAAGTTTTGCAGCAGCGTTTTCATTTTCCGAAAGTATGGCAAGGAGCAAATGCTCCGTACCTATATAATTGTAGTTCATGTTCTTAGCTTCCATAGCCGAAAGGGTGAGTACTTTTTTAAGCGTAGTGCTGTATGGAAGTTCGCCTTTGGTTTGAGTGGCGCCCTGATTGCCGTAAAGTTTTTCCACCTCAAAGCGAAGGACATCCAGGTTTAATCCCATTGACTTCAGGACGGAAACAGCTACGCCTTGCCCTAGTTTGATGAGCCCCAGAAGGAGATGTTCCGTTCCGACATAATCATGGTTGAATCTAATAGCTTCTTGTTGAGCCAATATCATGGCCTGTTTTGCGCGCGGAGTAAAATTATTCATAGTAAAAGTAATTTTTATAAAGTTTAAGTTATTTCAACAAGAGTAAGATACCATAGGTTTTGAAGCAAACAAGAATTAAGGATTGTTATTTCGCTGAAGCCGGTTCAATGAATGTTAAACTAAAAATTAGGGAGCTGAATTTATTTTCGTAGGATTGGAGTATAATTGTATGTTGTGAATGTTGTTATTAAAAGTTGCAAGGTAATAAATGAGTAAAATTCTATATATTCAGTCAGGTTCTGTCACATCTCCCAAAGGGTTTTTTTCATCAGGAATTAAATGCGGACTTAAAGCAAGCGGCCATTTGGATATGGCTCTTATTTATTCGAAAAACAAGGCTGTTTCAGCCGGTGCTTTTACAAATAATCTTTTTGCTGCAGCTCCCGTGAATTGGTGCAGAAAAAAGCTGATTAAATCCTGTTATGCTAACGCAGTGGTAATTAATAGTGGAAACGCCAATGCCTGTACAGGAAATCCTGGTGATGAGAATGCCGAAGACATGGCAAGTTTTACAGGTGAACTTCTGAATGTGGCTCCTGATTTCGTATTTGTAGCGTCGACAGGAAGGATAGGCGTACAGATGCCTATGGACAAAATAAGAAAAGGGATATCTTCGGCTGTAGAAGCTCTTTCTCCAGAAGGAGGACATGATTCTGCTCTGGCTATAATGACTACTGATACGTGTCCGAAAGAGACGGCCGTCTCCTTTGAAATTGACGGGCGAACGGTAACTGTCGCGGGGATGGTTAAAGGAGCGGGGATGATTGCCCCCTCAATGCAGACTCACCCTCATGCCACGATGCTTTCATTTATTACAACTGATGCAAATGTAACGCCTGAATTTTTGAACAAGTTGCTGGGCGAAGCCATCGAAAATTCGTTTAATAAAATTTCGGTTGACGGTGATATGAGCACCAACGATTCAGTTATCGTTATGGCTAATGGAATGTCTGAAACATCTCTTCTTGAAGGAAAATGCGCGCATTCAAAAACATTTGCCGAAGCACTTAAGATGGTTTCTTCAAATTTGGCAAAGATGATAGTTATGGATGGCGAAGGCGCTACAAAATTCGTCACGGTAGAAGTCAATGGTGCCCCTACTTATACTGACGCAAGGAAATGTGCGCAGGCTATAGCCAATTCTCTTCTTTGTAAAACAGCTTGGTTTGGAGGCGATCCGAACTGGGGGCGCGTTATCGCAGCAGCAGGTTATTCCGGGGCTGAATTCGCTCCTGACAAGGTGGATTTGTTTTATGATCATATACAGGTGGTTAGGAATGGCGGAGATGCCGGGACAAAAGAAGAAGATTTGGCAGATATAATACGCAAGAAGGAGTTCACAGTCAGAATTGAACTCAATTCTGGTTCGTGTTTTTTTTCCATGTGGACTAGCGACCTCTCTTATGAATATGTTAAAATCAATGCAGATTATCATACCTGATAGTGTAACTATTTAAGGATTTTATCGAAAATGAAAATTGCTATAGAAAAAGCGGCAGTCCTGCTTGAAGCAATGCCTTACATACAGAAGTTCAAGGGGTCTGTCGTTGTAATAAAATTCGGAGGAAGCGTTCTTGAGAATCACGAGCTTTCCAGTCAGGCCTTGAAGGATATTGTTTTCCTTGAAATGGTTGGAATTAAACCCGTAATTGTACATGGGGGGGGGAAAGAAATAAGCGCTGAACTCGAAAAAATGGAAATTCCTGTAAAGTTCATAAAAGGACAAAGATATACGTGTAAAAGAACCATTAAAGTGGTTGACGAGGTTCTTCATAATGTTATCAATCCCAGAATTGTCTCTACTATTGAATCCTTTGGCGGCAGAGCAGTAAGGCTTTCAGGAAAAAACGTGCTTATTGGGCATAGATTGGAACCTTCTGGAGAAACTGACGATGTTGATCTTGGACTTGTGGGAGAAGTCCACAATGTGAACGTAAAAGAAATTAAAAGCATAATTAAAGATAATATCATTCCGGTTATAACCCCATTAGCTTTGGGAGATGATGGTAAAACCATTTACAATATTAATGCCGATGTTGCTGCTGCTAAAGTAGCTGAAATGCTGCAAGCCAACAAGCTTGTATTTATCAGCGATGTGCCGGGAATTTTAAAAGATCCAAAGAATGAAGAGACCTTGATTTCAACGATATATTCAGATGAGATAGGGGCGTACATAAATGACGGGACTATTTCAGGGGGCATGATCCCTAAGATAAAAAGTGCCCAGAAAGCATTGAATGCCGGGGCTAATAAAGTTCATATGATAGATGGCAGAGTCAAGCATTCCATATTGCTTGAGATATTTACCGACTCAGGAATAGGTACGCAGATACTAAGTATTGCTCACAAAAAGGTTCACCATGTAATATAAACAAAGGGAGGGTTAAAATGGACAAATTCGTTCTTGCATTGGATCAGGGGACGACTAGTTCAAGAGCAATTGTTTTCAACAAAAAAGGAGAGATCATTACTACGGTTCAAAAGGAATTTGAACAGTACTTTCCGAGGCCGGGCTGGGTTGAGCACGATGCCGAAGAAATATGGCTAAGCCAATTAGAAGTTACCAGAGAAGCTATAAAGCAAGCAGGGCTTCTTCCATCTCAAATAGTTTCAATAGGTATAACAAATCAGAGAGAAACGACTGTTATTTGGGACAGAAACACGGGAAAACCTGTTTATAATGCTATCGTCTGGCAGTGCAGAAGAACTTCTCAGATGTGCAAAATTATTGAAGAAACAGGTGTTAAGAATATTATCAAGGACAAAACGGGGCTTCTTCTTGATGCGTATTTTTCAGGAACCAAAGTAAAATGGCTTCTTGACAATGTTCCTGGGTTGAAGGAAAGAGCACAGAAAGGAGAAGTTTGCTTTGGAACAATTGATTCATGGCTGCTCTACAAACTTACAGGAAACCACGCCACCGAACCTTCAAATGCTTCAAGAACGCTTCTTTTCAATATAAGAACCGGCCAATGGGACGAAGAACTTCTTGACATATTCGGAGTACCAAAAGCTATCCTTCCTAACGTTCAGCCTTCGAGTTCGTTATTTGGGAAAACCAAGAAAGAGTTTTTTGGCGAAGAAATAGCTGTTTCAGGAATGGCCGGTGATCAACAGGCAGCGCTTTTTGGGCAGGCGTGTTTTAATATCGGTGATTGTAAAAATACTTATGGCACGGGATGTTTTGCCCTTCTGAATACAGGAAAAGTTCCTGCATTTTCTAAGAATAATTTGATTACGACCGTGGCTTGGGATTTGGGAGACGGTATGGAGTATGCCATGGAAGGTTCGGTATTTATTGCCGGAGCTTTAATTAAATGGTTGAGAGACCAGTTAGGGCTGGTTCAGACAGCGGCAGAAACCGAGAGCCTTGCAAATTCTGTGGAGGATTCAGGAGAAGTTTATGTAGTTCCTGCTCTTGTAGGCCTTGGTGCTCCTTATTGGGATTCGGAAGCCAGAGGAAGCATATTAGGCATTACCAGAGGTTCATCAAAAGCTCATATTGTTAGAGCCGCACTGGAAAGCATAGCCTATCTTTCAAGGGATCTTATTGAGGCTCTTCAGGAAGATTCAGGCAAAAGAATCGGGTCTCTTAAAGTTGATGGCGGTGCTTCAATGAACGGGTTTCTTATGCAGTTTCAGTCCGATATTCTAGGAATTCCTGTGATTCGCCCGAAAATGTCCGAAACGACCGCTCTCGGGGCAGCATATCTTTCAGGACTATACTCAGGATACTGGAGCAGTAAGGAAGAGATTGTTAAAAACTGGCAGATCGGAGCTTCATTCCAGACCAAAATGGATATGTATAAGAGAATGAAGTTGATAACTAACTGGAATAAGGCAGTTGCATCAACAAGGACTTTTAAAGTTTAATAGAATTTATATGAAAAAGGCTGGGGAAATCACCCGGCCTTTTTTGTCTTAGAAAACAAACCTCACATATCTCCAAGGCATGTTCCAACCAGTCTGGCGCTTTCAATCCATGGGTGATCGACGGGGACAAGTTTAGTCTTGCCAACGGCTTCTGACAGAGGGACTGGTTTTGCGCTAGTCCCTTGGGAAGCAACAAGTATCCCATATTGTTCGTTCTCAATGAATGTAGCGCAAGCTGTGCCTAATGTTGTGGCCAATATTCTATCTGAGGCTGAAGGCGTTCCTCCTCTTTGAAGATATCCCAGAATGGTAACTCTTGCCTCAAGTTTACACAATTTCTCAAGTTTTTGAGCTATGTCCATTGTATGAGTCGTCCTGGTCGTCTGAATTTTCTTTATTTCTAGTTGAGCTTCTTTAACTTCTGCGTCAGTTTTTGCTTCCATTTTTTTCTTATTGGCTATTTCCAAAATCGCAGCTGTTTCAATAGGCATTGCTCCTTCAGATACGGCTACAATACTGAAGTGCTTTCCGCTTTTGCTTCTGGTGCAGATGGCGTCAGCTACTTTCTCTATATTGTAAGGGATTTCAGGTATAAGAATCACATCGGCTCCGCCTGCTATCCCTGCACCCAGTGCCAGCCATCCTGCGTGATGCCCCATGATTTCTACCACCAGTATTCTGTGGTGGCTGTGAGCTGTACTGTGAAGCCTGTCAATTGCTTCGGTCGCAATCCCAAGAGCAGTATCGAAACCAAAGGTTACATCTGTCATGGCTATGTCGTTGTCTATAGTCTTGGGAAGAGTTATCACGTTAAGGCCATGTTCAGAGAGACGATAGGCATTTTTTAAGGTTCCGCCGCCGCCTAAGCAGACCAGAACATCGAGGTGATTTTTGTGATAGTTTTCGACGATAACGTCGGTCATATCCAAAACTTTGTTTCCCACATTCATTTTGTGAGGTTTGTCACGGCTTGTGCCCAGAATTGTTCCGCCTACAGTTAGTATTCCTGATAGAATTGAGCTTTCCAATCTGATAAAGCGGTTTTCCATTAGGCCCCTGAATCCATCTTTGAATCCTATAATATTCATGTCATAGGCTTCCATAGTGGCTTTTCCTATTCCACGGATGGCCGCATTTAAGCCAGGACTATCACCTCCGGCAGTCAATAATCCCACATATTTAGGCATGGTCGTTTTCTCCGATTGTTATGTAATGTTTATAATATTCCAAATTATAGCGTTACTGGGAATTATACTTAAAAATCCGCACGTATCTAGAGAAGTCAAAAAAAAAGAGAGAATCCTTAATAAGGGTTGAAGTGATAAGCAAATTAAATATACTTCGCTAATATAGGGGTAATTTAAATGAGGCGATTTTAATGTTTATATGGAAAACACTAAGCTCATATTTAAAGACATGTATAATCATCTTAGTGGCAATAATAGTATTAATCTCAGTTTCTATTGCTTTTTATTTAAATAGATTGAATGCGAAAAAAGCCAGATATGACTCAATTATCTTATCAGCGGCAACTCGATATAACGTAGACCCTAATCTTATAAAAGCTGTAATATGGAAAGAGAGTGCTTTCAAGCCTTTCGTTACAGGGAACAAGAAGGAGCGGGGGCTAATGCAGGTAATGGATAAAAATGCTGTTCAGGACTGGGCTAATTATAGAAAATGCGAAATGCCGCCAAACGGTATCCTTTACGATCCCGAAACAAATATAGATATAGGTACATGGTACTTGGCTCGATGTTACAAACATTGGAGTAAACATAAAAATTCCTTGGCTTTGGTATTGGCTGAGTACAATGCGGGCTATAAAAATGCGAAGGAATGGGCTTCTCAGAATTCTGAAGGCAATGTGGCAGACCAAATAAAATTCCCTTCTACGAAAGCCTATGTCAAAGCAATTCTGAAAAAGTATGAGAAGTATAAAACATCTGACAACAAACTTCAGAAGTAGATATTATTTTTCCACATACAGTGCTTTTGCGTTGTTGTGTCCTGGTGGGGTTTCGAGTTTTAACTCAAATTTGTCTTTTAGCCATTGGGGGCTACTGTCAAAACCTTTAGGTTCGCAAATCCAATACTTGAAATTAATTGCGTGAGTAGTATCATCAACAAGGCTTTTTCCGCCGTCAGTGCCTTGTCCGCAACTATAGTTCCTTCGCAAATAATAGATTAATTCTTCATCATTCCCTGTGAATACAGAGGCATTTGGAGGAATGATTTTATCGGCATCAGCGCAGAAAAATTTTAGAGTATCGTGCCCGCATGTTGCTGGAATAAAGTAAACGTAATAAAAGACGACCCCGATAACACTTAGGGCTATTACATAGCAAAATACTTTCTGGATTTTGCCTTTTTCAAGTAGTTTTCCGAAATAGTAGAACAGAGCAAGGATTACAAGGATACCGATAATAGCAAAGATAAAGTTGCCAGTTATAAAGTCGCTTATTGCAACCATGGCTTTGCCATCTCTGCGTGCTACGAATTGTAATTTGTCTTCTGAACCCAGCACGCCAAAATAATGCAGGACTCCCAATTTAATGAGCGTTAAGGCCGCGGCGAACAGTACAGCAATTCCAGCAAAGAAAGGAATCCAGATTTTTGATAATTTTGGAGCTTTTTCAATAAGCAAATCAATATATCTTGCAATCAAAACAGCCAGAGCAGGGAGCAATGGTACTATGTAGTCGCCTCTTTTGATTGCGGCTAACGTAAAAAATATAAAGACAACAAAAAACCAGATAACAAAATAGTAAGTTTCCCATCTGAGATTCTTTAACTTTTTGAAGTAGCTGACTAATGCAAATGGGACGAATATCGACCAGGGAAGCGCAGAAACAAAGAGTTTTGGGAAATAGTAGAAAAACGAACCTCTCTTGCCATCTTTATAAGTCATGTCAATGCCTGTAAGCCTTGTGAGATTCTGGTTAATAAAAAAATCCCACGAGAAAGCCCCGCCTGTTCTAATGTTTTCAATGATAAACCATGGTGCAGCTATGGCTAGCGTAATAACTGCGCCTGTTATCGGCTTCATATCCCAGATAATTCTTGGGTTTCTTTTGATGGCGACTATTACAAGGACTGTTATTCCTATCAGACCGGCTGAAACAGGTCCTTTGACAAGGATGCTTACTCCAAGAAGAGGGTAGAAAATATATAATAGTTTATTGGCTTTGAAGTCTTTGAAATAGCCGAAATACATCAGTGACATTAGAGCTGTGTAAAAAGCGCACAAAATTATATCAATTCTGGCGATATGCCCTAAGTTGACAAAAAGAGTCATTGTGCTTAGTACATAGCCGCTCAGGATTGCAGTTTTTCTTCCGTATATCCTGAAAGCCATGTGGCAAGAAATGATGACTGTAATAATAGCTGCTATGGCCGATGGGACTCTGACACTAAATTCATTTATGCCGCCTAAGATTAATCCCGAAACAGCATAGAACCAGTAACACAAAATAGGTTTTTCTGTGGTTATAGCACCGTAGTAGATAATGTGCTCCCAGTTTCCGGTTTCCAGCATGTTCCTGGCCACAATGCCTGCTCTGCCTTCCTGTGCAGAGGGAAGCCCGCCCGCTCCGAGGTTAACAAAGAAAATTATTATTACAATGACAAAAAGAAGCCCCCATGTAAATTTGTTATCTTTTATTTCACTCCAGAAACTTTTATTATGTATATCTATCATTTTGACTCCACGTAAGATACAAAGGATTATTTAATATAGTGCTATTTTTAGTTATGCTGCAATTCTATCTGAGCACAAACTAATTTCATTAGTCCTGGAAAATTATGTTTATTATTTTTGCTAAAAGCTTGCATGGCGTAAATCAATACAAAAGGGTATTGTATTTTGAAGCCATATATTTAGAATTTAGTTTATATTAAAAATGAACACAGAAATAATCAGGACAAGTCATGTCTCGTGATGATAAGTTAATTATTAACAACTGCATGAGAAAAATTATGAGAACATCAAAGTATTTTCTTTCGGTTATAGCCTTAACAACTTTTGTAGGCTGTCAGACAGCTCCTGCTGTAAATAGGCAGCCCATTGATTATAATTATGTATCTAAACAGGCGCAAAATGCTTCTAAGGACAGCTATACTGAACCCACAAAAATTGAGAATAATTTAACTTCAGCAGAATACGGACAGATAACTTTTAACCAAACTAAGGATTTATGGAAAGAAAAGAATCTTCCTTACAGGTTGGAGTTTTATCACCTTGGATACATTTACAATTCGCCTGTTGTCCTATACGAATTTAAGGGATCGTATTCGCAGGAACTAAGGTTTACTAATGACCTTTTCAGTTTCGGAACTTTGGATAACGCCAGGATTGATTATGCAAAGGGGTTAGATCAAGGTTATGCCGGATTCAAAATTCTTTGCCAGTTGAATAAGCCCGAACATTTCGATGAACTCATTTCTTTCCTTGGAAATAGTAAATTCAGAGCGCTAGGCAGGTACAATGCCTATGGTGTTTACGGGAATACTTTTCTAACTTTGGATAAGGATGGAGGAGTTGACTTTGGGCGTTTTTCAAATTTCTGGCTAGGCAAGCCAAGTGAAGGTAATACGAGTGTGATTTTATATGCTTTGGCTGACGGTAAAGATGCGGTTTCTGCTTATAAGTATGAGGTTTTTCAAGGCGACACTTGTGTTGTAAAAGTAACTCAAATCGTTTATCCAAGAAAAGAATTGCAGACTGTGGGTATAGCTCCGATGTCCAGTGTTTACCTGTTCGGCAAAAATTCAAAGAAAAACTTTGGAAGCTATCATCCTGAGATGCATTTTTCAGATGGTTTTGTTTTGAAATGCGATAATAACGTTGTGTTTCAACCGCTTGAGAATTATTCAGAAACCATACTATCCAGGTTTGAAACGAAGGATTTGAATTATTTTGGTTTAGTCCAGAGAGATAGAAACTATGAGAATTATCAGACCCCTTCGTCAGCTATGCACATGATGCCCAACCTCTGGATAGTGCCTACGGGAGACTGGGGAGAAGGCAAAGTTGATTTGGCTCAGTTGCCTTCTGAAAATATAGATTCCCTGAATATATATGCTTTCTGGGTTCCAAAGGAACAGATGCTTCCCGGTAAAGCCTATAAATTTGAGTATACCATGAATTGGTCTATGAGTGAGCCTGATTCGACTATTGGCCATGTAGTTTCAACCAGAAGCGGGACAGTAAATAACATAACGACTTTTTCTGTAAAATTTACCAGTGATCAACTCCAGAAACTTTCTGCTGTTACAGAACTTATTCCCAAAGTTACCATAGATGGCAATGGGAAGTTAGCGGGAGACCCCCAGATATTGAAGGATCCATACGACAATTCGTGGAGAGTTCTTATACACATGGCAAAGACTGACGATTCGTCTAAATCCAATGTTGTTACAATAAATTGTACGTTATTTGATGGAAAAAAACCTGTAAGTGAAACATGGTCATATAAATGGATGCCTTAATACCTCAAATCCCAGAGACAGAATCTTATGACGATGCCTACACAAAAGTAGAGCGCTACCTTATTTCCTTGCGCATAGAGAACAGGCGTGTTCTGAGCAAACTGGTATATGTGATTTTAGAGAAAACCGCAAAACACCATAAGATAGACCCTACTCAGGATATCACTACGCTTGCAATGCAAGAGACCTTTAGAATGACTTCTGAATGGTGTGAAAAAGTTCTTGGATTGGAGGCTCATCCCGGAAGAGGAATATCTCTCAGGGGGAGATTGGCCATGCTTATTTCGAATATGCCTTTAAAATGGGCAAAATATTTTCTGAGCGACGAGAAACTTCCAAAAGAACTTATAAATGCAATGAAGGAAACATATCTTTCGGCGGGCCCTGAGTTCCAGAAAGAGAGAATGACTCACAGGGCGTTGGATTTCAATCCTGCAGCTTCGATTCTTGCAGGGACGTATAAACTTGCCAATAGGAATCCGTATATTAGATGGATAATATATTCGGCGATAATCCTTATTTTTGTTCTACTTTTCTTCTTAACAAGATAAATACTCTATGCCAAAACATAAAATTGATTCCGCAGAGCTCAAAGCCAGACAGCAGCACGACAGAAATTCTGAGATAAGGCTGATATTATTTTTTAGTGTGAATTTTATCATTACTTCCGTGCTTACCCTTCTGATGGCAGATTTATTCTGGCGAATAGGCTATAACGCTTTCTACACAATAATACTTGTGCTTTTTGCTATTCTCTCCTGGCAGATTTCATTGGGTATTACCCATTCAATATTTGGTTTCTTCTCTTTTCCAAGAGACGGTAAGTTTGACCACATTACAGAAACGATTAAACATCTGGACACTTCAATTCCTCTCGCCGATACTGCCATACTTATTCCCATGTACAACGAAGAAACCAAAAGAGTTTACGAAGGAATAAGGTCTATCTACGAATCCCTAAAAAAATATGGGACTTTAGAGCATTTTGATTTTTTTATTCTCAGTGACTCTACAAACCCTAATAGAGGGATAATGGAAGAAACTCTTTGGGTTCAGTTGTGCAGACAGTTGAATGCATTTGGTAAGATCTACTACAGGCGTAGAGAAAATAATTTTCATAAGAAAGCCGGCAATGTAGCAGATTTCTGCAAGTCGTGGGGGAGTCGCTATAAATATATGGTATGTATGGATGCTGACAGTATTATGTCAGGAGAGAGCTTGACAAGCCTTGTGAAAATTATGGAACAGAACCCTAATGTAGGCATATGCCAAACTGCACCTAAAGTCGTTAACGGGTGTACTTTGTTTTCGAGGATGATCCAATTTTGCACCTATTTCTATGGACCGTTATTTCAGGCAGGGCTTAATTTCTGGCAGCAGGGAAGGGGTAATTACTGGGGACATAATGCCATTATCAGAATAGCTCCTTTTATGGAATATTGTTCGCTTCCCAGGCTTCCAGGCAGAGAGCCATTTGGAGGGAAAATACTTAGCCATGACTTTGTCGAAGCTGCGATGATGCAGAAATATGGTTGGGCCGTATGGATGGCATATGACATAAAAGGCAGTTATGAGGAGACTCCTCATAATTTGATAGATTTTGCCATCAGGGACAGAAGATGGTGCCAGGGTAATTTACAGCACACATGGTTAATCCTTTCAAAGAATCTGCCTGGAACCAGCAGGATTCATATGCTTAATGGGATAATGTCATACTTTAGTTCATTCCTTTGGTTTTTATTTCTGGTGTTCAGCACTATAGCTGTTTACGAGACTCATCAGGAGGACTTATCGATTGTAGTTGTGTCGAGCTTTGCTGATTTTGTGCACATATCGATAGGAGAAGAGTTTATGATTATTCTTGCCCTCACTATGGGGATATTGTTCCTGCCTAAGATAATGTCTATTCTGAGAATGCTGGTTTTTAATAGAGCAGACTTTGCTAAATTCGGCGGTTTCTGGAAATCAGTTTGCAGTGTACTTCTTGAGATGATTCTTTCTGCGATGATTGCTCCGATACAGATGATGTTTCACTCCAAATTTATTATTTATACTCTTCTTGGGAAAGGCGTAGCTTGGAACACTCAGAATCGTGACGCGGAAGATGGAATTAAAGTCAAAGCAGCCGTATCTGTCCATGGCATTCAGATGCTCATAGGAATTGTATGGGCGTTAATCGCTTATTATTATAGTATTGATTTTTTCTGGTGGCTTTGCCCTATTACAATATCGCTCTTCTTAAGTGTCCCTTTATCTATAGTCCTTAGCAAAACTTCTATTGGGACATTATTGAAGAAGAATAAAATTTTTATCACGCCTCCTGAGTCCATTGGCGATGCGGAAGTCGATGGGCTGAATGGTGCCCTTGATAAAAAACTTCTGGATGTCAAGTTCAGAATGGTTGATTCGCCGTCATTCGGGATATTGTACTCAATAGTTGACCCTTATGTCAATGCAGTGCATTCTATGCTGATATATGAGCGTGAAAAAGGCGACCCTGAAGAACAGCCCAAGGTGCCGCCACTCGGAGAGAAACTTCTTGTCGAGGGCCCATCTGCTTTATCAGGAGCCGAGATTAAAGCTGTTTTGGCCGATCCTTCAGGTATGAAATGGTTGCATCAGCAAGTTTGGCTAAGGCCATCATCAAAGATTCATTCCATCTGGCAAACTGCGATTACTGCGATAAAATGATCAATCGCAGTTTATAAAAGAACAAAAAAACAAAATTTATTATGAAGAACCTGATTTTTCTTGGATTATTTTGTGTATTTCCTTTTTTTGTATATGCAGATAATGCTGTATTTTCTTTTGAAAACCTTATTAATGAAGCAGAGAATCTGGCAAAAGTCCCTTACAAAGAAAGAGTTTCTCCCCTTCCCGAGTCACTTCAGAATTTGAGTTATTCGCAGTTTAATCTGATGAGATACAATATTAATGACGATTTGTGGGCAAAAGACGATCTTCTTTTCAGCGTGAGTTTTTTTCCTTTGGGGACTTCTCTTTATTGTTTTCCCGTTGAAATCTACGAGATAGACCAGAAAGGCATTCCTGAAAAAGTCCCTTTCAGTCCCGATTTTTTTCAGTATGAAGATAAGGTACAATTTATTAGAAACCAAATGCCCAAAGATGCAGGTTATGCTGGATTTAAAATTCGATGCAAGTCTAAGGGAAACGCCTATCCTGATGAGTGCGCGGCCTTTTTAGGGAACAGCTATTTCAGAGTAATTTGCGATGGCAGTTCTTATGGACTTTCAAATAGAGGGTTGGCGATAAATACAGGCGTTGATAAGGTTGCTGAGGAGTTCCCTGCGTTTGAGAAATTCTATTTAGTCAAACCTTCTAAGGGTGACGAATCACTAACTATTTATGCTTTACTAAACGGGAAAAGCGTTACTGGCGCGTATTTATTTAAAGTCACGCCGGGCGCTGAGGCTGTAGTTGAAGTAAAATCCATCCTTTTCTTGAGGAATGAAGTTAACCTTTTGTGCATGGCTCCGATTACGTCAATGTTTTGGTTTACTCTCGGGCAGCCGAATAATTTTCATGACTACAGGCCTTCTGTTCATAATTCCGAGGGGGTAATTTTGCAGGAAGGCACAACACGTATATACGAACCGTTGACTAACTATCCGCTCCATAAGATGATAAACAATGACATACAGTGCAGTGATTTGAAATATTTCGGCCTTGTCCAGAGGAATAGGGAATATAACCGCTACATGGACCCCTGCGTAAAGTACCAGCTCAATCCCAGTTGCTGGGTAATTCCTCTAAACGGCTGGGGAAAAGGAAAAGTCAGGCTGTTTGAGCTTCCTACTCTTACAGAATGGATGGACAATATTAATCTCTTTTGGGTTTCTGACAAACATCAAAAGCCGGGCGTCCCTATCAAACTTGACTACAAAATAGTGTATTCCTTAAAAGAACCCGAGAATGATCTGTCCTATGTGGAATATACTAATTTAGGGCAGGATTCGGTTAATTCTCAAAATACTATCTTTGCTCTTTCTTTTGCCGACAAAAATGGGATTATTGAAAAGTCAAAGAATATTAAAATTGATTTGCAGCTTCCTGATGATGTTGTTATTGTATCTCCTCCAAGTATTGAGAACATACCATTCAATGATACATGGAGAGTTCTCTTTACATTAACATCTCGCAAGAAATTAACTTATGCAGACAAACCGTTTATAATTAGATGTATACTCAAAGATGGCCTAGAGTCCGTATCAGAGGAATGGTACTATCTTTGGTATCCAGAATAATTTTACAAGAGAGGATATATGTACGATAAGGATGCCTATAAAATTCCTAAAGTAAAAAAAGAATTTCAGGTACAGCTCAATGACGGAAGTAAAAAACTTCAGACTTTTACTTTCTTTCTCAATGAGTTTTCCAGATATTCCAAGTCTCAGCAAACACTTCTGGAATTCCTCAATGATGATAAGGTACTGATTCCTTCCATTCAGAATCAACCGCGCAGCAAAGAGGAATTTGTGATTTTGAATAAAAACGAAATGTGCTATATCGTTGACCCTACACTTCATCCTGCGCAGGATTCCCTGCCCCAGAAACAGGCTTTATTCATATTGCTTAACGGTCAAACTATAAAAGCTTCAATATATCAGGAAACACCGAAAGAGCAGAGCAGGATGATAGACTTTCTTTCTATGGAAGGGCAGTTTGCTGAACTTGTTATGAATGGCGACAGTTTTGTTTATTTGAATAAAAAATTTATTCTTGAAGTCATTCTTTAACAATGGCTGCCGATATAATTTCACTGTTCGATTCGATAAAAGAGAGGAGGCCGGTTTTGTCCAGGCTCCTTGCCAATGACGGAGGAAAATCGCTCGGTGAATTTACGGCAGGTTTTAAATCAACTTCCTCTTTTAATGAAAAATCCATTCAGGGCAGGGAAGATATTATACAAGTAACTGTGTCGTATATCGAATCCCTGCTAGGCAAAGAAGTCGCAGAAAAACTTAGGGCGCGCCTTTCTTCCAATGCCAATCTTCTTACTGCCAACCACCATTGTGCCAATATTTCAGATTTGCCTGTTCAGGGAACTATCACATTTGCATTATCGGAAAAAGCAGATGGTGTTTTGCCTGTTTTTGCTTTCGGTGATATTCCGCTTAACAACTCCAGGTATCCAAGGGGAATCCTTTTTTCCAATGACACAAAACTTCCGGTGTTTCCCGATAAATTAAAGAACTCACTTGTAAGTGCCGCTCCTCCTTTTACGGCTGACTTTGTTCTCAAGGCCATTCAAAGAGCAGAAAAGATGTTTGCAGAAAATCTGATAACCAGAGAACAGTATGAAACATCTAGATGTTTTTTAGAATCAATCTACCTGAATCCAAATGTCCTCTCATGTTCTTCCTATTCAGATCAGGCTGTCATTATAAGCAATATGGTTTGGAAGAAATTGTTTTCTGGGGATTCAGGCCTTGCCGGCCTTGAACTAGTGCATCTTGAAATAGAAAAAATAGCAACCGAATTGCTTATTGATGATTTAGATAACAGCCAATCTCTTGCTTACCAGATGTTTTTTAATGAGAATTTAAGAGATAATTTGCTCAGCGAACTAAACGGAAAAAATGGCTGCTGGGATCTAATGAAACTGGGTAATCTTGTGTCAGGCAGTTCTAGCTCAAAAACAGATCAATCGGCAGGTTCAGGGACTATCTTCTTCTGGGGGATAGATGACAAAGGACGCAGGATTCCCTTAACCCTGAGCAACAGCGATACAGGTTTTTCTCTTAGAGGAATAAGCGATTCCGCAGAGAGATTTCATATTGCATTTACGCCGGATTCTATAAAAGATGCTCTGAGTAAAAAGCAGCTTCTTCCCGGGCTGTTTATGAGTTTTGCCGTGGTTACATTTGCAAGAGGGTATAAATGTTATGGTGGTTTTATGCAGGTGGACTACCTGACCATGATGCGAAACGGTTTGGCAAAAGCTTTGTCTGAGAGTGCTTTTTGCGAGTGGTCTGAAATAGTTCAGTCTATTGAAACAGAAAATTATTGTACAGGAATGATATTCGTCCTTTTCATTTCACCTTCAGATATTATTAGTCCTGCGGGAGCTGTGGAAATCGCTTTATCGGGAGGATTGACTGGTAAGCAGCTTGATAAAATCAAATCTATCTCGCTTGAAGACTCAAATCTCTTCGGGCTGCCGCGAATCTACAAAACAGTTTTCCGCCCTGAAGAAAGAAACGAAGAACTCTCAATGATCGGCCCGATAGACATATATAACTATAAGAAAGATAACTTTATAATAATCAGGTCATAACCTGAGTAATCTTTTAATTCTAATTTAATTTGCAACTGTAAAATAGTTAAAAATGATAAAAGTCTCCGCATACAAATATGAGTACAAGGAAGATCCGCCGATAAAGATAGCTTTTCATGTCTGGCGCTACAGGCCGAATGTAATCGTCAGACTGGATAGCGACGGGCATTATGGGCTAGGTGAAGCAGCGCCTCTTTTGCAGATTACCGGAGATGACCAAAATATGGTAATAGAAGAACTCAAAAGATTCAAAACAATTGCCCTCAATCCTAAACTAAATACGCCAGGAGAACTGCATTGTTATTTGGATAAACATAACCTTGAGTCAGTAACACTTCGGACTGCTCTGGATTTTGCGTTTCATGACCTTAGGGGAAGAGCATTGGGAATGCCTGTTTGGAAAATGTTTTCCGACTCCATTCAGAAAACCCCAAACAGCGTGACAGTCTATTTGAAAGAAACGCCGGAAGAAACAGCTAAAGAAGCTGTCAGGATAATTGAGAAATTTCCTCACATGAGAGTTATGAAAATAAAACTCAGTGGAGAGGGCGATTTTGAAAGATGCCTGGCTGTCAAAGAGGCTCTTAGGGGAAAGAACCTCTCTTTCTCCCTTGATGCAAATCAGGGGTACAATGACCCTGCAGACGCTGTCAAATCTTTGAATAGAATCATAGAACTTCTGGAAAATGTCCTGCTTATAGAAGAGCCCTGCCCGAAAGGCGAACTCGATAAACTCAGGTTTGTAAAAGAGAATATCCGCAATTCTTTGATTTTTGCAGACGAGTCAGCCGTTAATCTGGCAGATGTCAGGAAAATAATTTCTTTAAACGCCGCTCATGGAATAAATATAAAACTTCAGAAAGCAGGGGGAATATATCCCGGACAACAGATCGCTTCTCTCGCTAGCGAAAATTCTATCAAAGTTATGGTAGGTGCCATGATTGAAGGCCCGATCGGCATGTGTGCCGGTGTGCATTTTGCGAATAACCTGAAAGGATTGGTATTGAAAGACCTTGATACAGACCTTGATATGGAAGAGCACATTAATGGTAAAATCGAATATTCAGATGGTTTTAGGTTTCCTGCTCAATGGCCCGGGTTTGGTGTTAGTTTCAATCATGAAAAAATGCAATCTCTTTCTTCCAAAGGCCTTTTGAATATCACTCCTCTTACATGGTAGATGTACTATTAAAACATGGAGCATTTTTTATCAGGTGATATAATTGTACAAAAGCAATTTGCGAGGCGCGATCTGAAAAAGACCAGAAAAATGTACTTTTCATTAGTGGAACTTGCCCTTGGCGTGGCAATCCTGACTGCCGGGGCAACCGCAGTCGTTACGCTTCTTCCTGTCGGTATCAAGGAAAACAAAGAGGCCGGCGGGAAAAACTATATCGCTCTTACTCTTCAGGATATCCAAACTTATATTACCAGGAATACAGAATTTTCAAACGCTGCTTTTGATGATTTTATATATGTTCTTCCTTCTTCAGACCCGGATTCTGCTACAGCGATTACAGACACAGAAGGGATGACAAACCGAAGTATACATAATGAAGATGATGTTGACAGTAATAGGCAATCAGGGATTTATGCAAGCGATAGTTCCATAACCCATGGCGTCTATGCAGTAAAGCTCTATTCAGGCACACATCTGAATTTTGAAGCTCAGGTAAATATTTGGAAATCAGAGCCCTATGGTGATGGATTAGGTGTCAGTCAGGGCGCCGGAGGTCTTACAATGTACTACCAAACTGCTACTGGAATTGAGGCTGAGGCACAAGAGATATACGCGACTCCTGAACTGCAGGATATTTCCGGCAGTATTGCTGGAATGTCAGGGGCGGGGAGTAATAATGAGTTTTCTATGGACTATATAGAAAATGATTCTACAAAAACTATGACTATTTCAGAGATGATGGCAGGAACCTATTACGCAAAAAAAATGACAATTTTTTTAAGAACGGGAGAATTCAGTACCGGACGTACAGACTTAACAGTAGGCGGAACTGGTGTAACTTTAGAAAATACAATATTTCACATTGACGCAGGGGGTGGCACTGATACCGATACCATCATTATTGCGGACGACTCTTCTGACACTGGAAAATGGGTCATAGGTTTTGCAGGGCAAGTTTATTCCAATCAACATACAGGTCACTCTTCTTCTGGTTTTGACGGAGTGGAAATACCTGCTGCAACTGATAGTATTTCAGGCGTAAAGGGCATAAATGTCGAACTTAGCTGGCCTTTAGAAAAACCATATGCCAAAAGGGAAAAATATAAATACTATTTTGAAGTTTGCCAACCGGTAAATTAAGGAGCTTGACTTATTGGACGTGTCGTGCCAGCAATATTCAATAATTATTTACATATCATGCTTGATTGGTGTAAAGCAGTGGTTAAATGAAGTTTTTTCTGTAAAATTTATTTGCCGAGAACATCAATAAACAACTGTCAAATATTAGATATGAACAACAAGCAGGACAATCAATCAGGTATAGCTGTTATTCTTGCAATAGGCCTCAGCTCTCTTCTGCTTGCTCTGGCAGTAGCATTTGTTTCTACTGCAATGATTGAGAAGAAAGCATCTGGTAATTATCAGGCGCTCTCTACTGCCAGAAGTGCTGCCAGAACAGCATTGAACAGGGCCTTGAGTATCATGAAAGATGCTCCTATGAATGTTGACTTGAGTGCGCTTGTAAGCCACCAGGCGGCCCCTGCCATCACAGATAATGAAATGCTGGAACTCGAGGCTGTTCTGAACAATACAACTGTAGCTGACCTTCCTAGTGCAGATTCTGTCTATAGCTTTCCTTCCCAACCATGGGATACAAGCGATTCGGGATTGGTTACCTGGGTTTATCTGAAAAGCAACTACACCAATGCTGCTGATGAGAGCTGCTACTTGTCGAGAATTGCTTTTGTAATTATGTCTGATAAGGGAAAGCTCGATATTTCAGCTATTGAGGATTCAGGTAAAAATGCGGGTTCTTCCCATGAGATCCCCCTGGAACTTGAAGGTTCGCCCCCATATACCATGGTGGATTCGAATGGAAACTATGTTCTTGGAAGGCCGGGCAGGAATCCTACCGAGATCTTTTTAAATTCTGTGCTGAATACTGCAGGAGGAGATAATTCGTGGTTCGGTGCTGATACTATAAGAGTGCTAGGGGTAGACGGAGGTTCGAATCCTGATACGCCATACGCCCAACTTTTACCAGGCAAACGATGGAGTTCTTTTGACAATATATTCAACGCGATAGAAAGAGTAAAAAGCTATTCAACTCCAATACCTGACACAGCCAAAAACAACTTCAAAGAGGTTTTTAGCGTATATGAACCTCAAACCCCTGAAGCGTTTTGGATAGATACAAATAGCGACGGATATAAATATCCCAATGAGCTATATCATAGATTCAACTTGGCAAGAACTGATTGGGATAGTCTAACCGTTGCCTCATTTTTGGATCCTGACAATGTGAAACCTTTTTCAAATTCTGTTACCTCCTCCGACAGTATACCCTGGCTCCTGTATTGGAGCGACAAGGGAGATATGAATTCATTAGAAGCAGCCAGAAACCAAATCATCGCCAACCTAATCGATTACTGCGATTTAGATGCAGATGCGACCACAGATTATAATGGTAATAATATTCCTACATATTTCGGCTTGGAAAAAGTCCCCTACATAAACGAGATAAGAATCCCAATAAGTGCCAATTTAACTAAAGATGCTGGCACCAAAACATGGCAGTGTACAATATCTGTAATGAACCCTGGTGTTGAAATAGAGCTCGTTAATATGTATGGGGATGTGCCTGCTGATACAACGGTCAAGTTGAGCATATATATAAGCATAAGAGTAAACGGGACAGAAGTGCTTACTTCGTATATATATGGAGATGATGTAACCACTCCTGCATATAGTTTCTTATCAGTAGGATATCAAAAGCAGGCAATATCTACTTTTTTTAGTATTGATGATACAACTACAGGAATTTACGATCTCCCAGAACTACCTTTGGAAGCAAAAGTAGACACTCTCATAGTGGAAGTCAGTAACGCCTTATTACCTGCGAAATATTATGATTTTGCGGTTATAAGAGCACAAGGTACAGCGCAGTGGCTTTCTTTAGGGGATATAACTGACGGTGTTTGGCAAGGAAAATACATAGATTTTCAGGTAAGGGACCCTAGACAGAACCTATTATCAAGCGATTGGGATGTAGACACTTCAGTAGGAACACTAGAGGCAAGAAACAGTAATTACCCGACTTCGTTTAGTGGCAGTGATACGGATATTGAGTCAGATGGAGCTGAGCCATGGGAATTGTCCACTGCTTATATCCGCAACGCCCCTATGGAGTCGCCATGGGAACTGGGTTTCATTCATAGGGCGAAAGCCTTTCAGACTTTGAACTTAACGGAATATGCAGTAACGAATTCTCCATCAGAAGGAGGAAGTTTATATACATTTGGGGACGCAAATATTCTTGATCAGGTAAAAATGAGTGCCGATACTGTGAGGTATGGAACTGTTAATCTCAACTCAAAGAGCGATACTGCCCTGGCAGCCCTCTTTGAGTATATCAATATAGATAGTCCTTCGGCATCAACATCGATTTCAAATGATACTGCCAGAATTATTGCCAGCACAATAACTGGCAATAATGACACTTTATTTAAAACACGGGCAGAGATCTTAAACAACGGAGAAATTGCCAATGCGCTTTTTAACGCCGATTCTAATATTCAAACAACTGATAGTACTAGAGAGGAACTTATCGGCAAGTTCATTAACTTGGCAGAAGCGTCCCCGTCGAATATTTACTACATAATAGCGGTTGGACAGGCTATAAAGGATGTAAAAGGCGGGCAATCAGGAACTGCTGAATATTTGCAGTACACAGACGGAGTTGATCAAGTTCTAGCCACTCAGAAAATACTGGCTGTTGTAAAAAGAGACCCCGTTACTAATGAATTCAAAATAATCAGGATAGAGGATTTATCGAATTAACAAAAGGTGTATCATGCTAACCCGTTCTGCCTATGGACAAAAAGTGTTTGCAGGAACGGCATTGAAGGCAAATGAGAAATTGTTTTTACGAGAAATAGAACGGTGATATTTTAGATGAACAATATGCGAATTATAAACAGAAATAAATTTTCTCTGGTAGAATTGGCAGCTACGGTAGCAGTGCTTTCGATCTTGGTAGTTGCTTCCTTTGAGTTTTATTCTTCTACTCAAAATGTCTGGCAGATATCTGAAAATAACAGGAACTCCATCGAAGATGCCAGAATTGCCCTTGATATAATTTCACGGGATTTGGCAAATGCCTATTACGGGGATGGTGCGGCTCCATTCTGGCATTGGCGGCCTGATGATCCGGCAACCTCAGGTTGGGGAGAGTATAGTAATGAACTTGTGGCATTTGTGTCCAACACTCCTAATCCGCCAAATGATGATTGTGCTAAGCTCTGTGAAGTTAAATACCAACTACATTATTCTTCTTCTCATGATGCAGATGAAGGGTGGCTTGAAAGAAGCGTGACAGGCGACAGGGACGACAATAATGCTTTGAATTCTAAATGGAATTTCTTTAACAACCTGACTGTGAGCTTTGATACTACAACTTCTGCATTTACTGCTGATACGGGATCTTCTGATGCGTACCAGAAGCTCGTTCCGTATGTGACAGAATTTGCGGTGGATTGTTATAGCTCGGACAACGCAGATACAGAAATTGCTCCGGATCAAAATCTTTCAGGTAATGTGCCGACCCAATTTCCATATTATGTTGTTATAACATTAAAACTGATGGACCAGAATTCGTGGCAGAAATGGATGACTCTGGCTGGTAGTGCCGCTGATTCGTTCAAGGATGACCATGTTCAGACGTTCACAAGAACTGTTCTTATCGGTGACAGAGGACAACCATAATTGCAAACCCCGAGATATTTCTATAATCTGATCAGCTGAGGGCGTTTAATGATTTATGCTGTTTTCTTTTGGGATTCAAGGAATATGTAGGCTATGGTTTTAAGTCCGAAGATGAAAAGCCCTACAGCATAGGCTCCTATAAAGAACCCGAAGAAATACTGGTAATGAAGGACATAAATCCCGAAAGTTATAAAACAGTAAATCCCTAAAATCAATTCTATTATTCCCAGTGCCAGGTTATTGCTGACTTTATATCTGCTTGATTTACTGGCTGTGTCAAGGCTGCCACTTTTAGGGGTACGGATAAAAGCCGATTTTTTGCCCATTACCGCTTCGAAGACAGCCACGGCATTATTTACGCAAAGGCCAGTTCCCACAGCTATCATAAGAGGGAAGTTCCTAAATGAGAAGAAGCCTTTTTGCTGGGCCGCTCCACTGCCGGTATATAATGCGCATGGAGCAAGCGAGGCTAAAATAACTATAGTCCAAAGGAAGGGAAGATAAGCTCCATAATTGATCTGCGGGGCTGCGATCAGCACAGGAAGCGTCAGCACAGTAAGGACAATCATTAATACTGCCGCAAAATTATTTGTAAGATGCATAAAAGCCTCAAACTTCTGATGGAAGGTCAAATTCTTGGATTTTATGATGCTAGGAAGCAGTTTGATGCCTGTCTCGACGGCACCTTTGGCCCATCTCTTTTGCTGTGTTTTAAAAGCCATCATGCCATTTGGAAGTTCTGCAGGACAAACCAAATCATAGTCAAAGGCCATTTTATATCCGTGCAGTTGTACCCTGTAAGACAAATCCATATCTTCAGTAAGGGTGTCTCCGGACCATCCGCCTACAGCGTCAATAGCCGATATTCTCCACATTCCGGCAGTACCGTTGAAGTTCATACAAAGGTTATTGTAGTTTCTGGCACCCTGCGATGCTGCAAAATGTGCGTCCAGTGCTATGCTTTGGGCTTTTGTGAGCCAGTTTTCAAACCTGTTCAGATGCCCCCATCTTGACTGGATACATGCTATTTCGGGTTTGTTGTGTATCTGAGCAATGCTTCTTCTTAAGAAATTCTCAGGGATGATGAAGTCGGCATCGAAGATAGCTACATATTCCCCTTTGGCACATTTAAGGCCATTGGCAAGAGCGCCCGCCTTGAATTGTTCGCGGGTTTTCCGCCTAACGGCATAGATATTTACATTAGTGGAAACTTTGAGTTCTTTTATATAATCATCAATTATCTGTACAGTATTATCAGTACTGTCATCTACTACCTGGATTTCAAACTTATCCTTTGGGTAGTCAATTTGTGTAGCAGAAAGCATAAGACGCTTGATTACATCGGATTCATTATATACAGGCAGTTGAACAGTAATGAGAGGAAGATCTTTGTCTTCGACTTTGTTATAAAATTCCTTTACTGTATCTGTTACGTTATGGCGTGCTTTCTTCTGCTTAATGTAAAATAGAATTATCATAAAATACGAGTGAAATCCATAAACCATTAAACATAAAACTGTTATTGTGTAAATAGTAAAGATTGCTGTCATTACAATGTCATACATATTAAAACTGCTCCCAAGTCTCAGTTATCAAGTCTTAATGAAAAATCTAATTTAAAATATTAGAAGCTTGGTAATGTGTAGGCTTTTAGCGAATTTTCAACAGATCTTGTTATTTTTTCTGTTTCAGCGTAGTCAGCCTCTTTTTCAATGAGCTTAGCTCTATTATACTTAAGCCGTAATCGGATTATATGCAATTTTAACGATAATTTAAGGATAGATAACATTAATGAGCGAAAGAAAACTTAAAGTCGGGGTCATAGGGGTCGGAGCTTTGGGAAGGCACCATACCAGATTGTACAAGGAAATAAAGAACGCCGATCTTGTGGGTATTTACGATGCCAACTTTGATACAGCGCAGAATATAGCCAGGGAATTCAGCGTGAAAGCATTTCAGACCGTGGAAGAACTTGCGAATGCCTGCGAGGGTATGAGTATAGCCGTCCCGTCAAATCTCCATCATCAAATAGCTTCGGTATTGTTGGGGATGAAGAAGCACCTGCTTATAGAAAAACCTATTGCAGCTACTGTTCAGCAGGCAGGAGAACTGGTAAAATTGGCAGAGGAAAACGCTGTAGTTATAGAAGTAGGGCATACAGAAAGGTATAATCCGGTGATGAGTTTTATAGATGGAAAAATCAATGATGTCAGACTGGTTGAAGCTAAAAGACTTGCTCCGTATCCTCCTCAAAGGCCTGGTTTGCATCCGAGAGGAACGGAAGTTGGTGTAGTTTTGGATTTGATGATTCATGATCTGGAACTGATTTTACACATTGTTAAAAGCAAAGTTGAGAAAGTCGATGCTTCAGGGCTTTCTATTCTAAGCCCTTCAGAAGATTTGGCAAATGCCAGAATCACATTCAAAAATGGCTGCGTCGCAAATGTCACAGCAAGCAGGGTAAGCGAAACACCTTTCAGAAGAATGCAAATATACCAGTCCGAAAGATATATAAATCTGGACTATCAGGATAAAACAGGAACAATCTACTCAAAAACTGATACGGGAATATCCAAGGAAGTTGTGCCTGTAGTGGATCATAACGCACTGCAGCGCGAACTGGAAAACTTTGTTAGTAATGCCCTTATATGTATCGAAACAGGAAAAATGCCTGAGCTCAAAGTTTCTGGCAAGAGTGGTCTTGAAGCTCTCAGGCTCGCAGTAAAAATCACTGAAGAAATACACAAGCATAATAATACTTATGGGATACCTGACAGAGCAGTGAGTTTTGAGAACATTTTCTAACCTGATCTTTTCAGGGAAGAAACAAATTGTCCACATAAATATCGCAGAACGCAGGGTCTTCATTCAGATTTACCGAAATGCTGTTTTGCGATATGTTTTCAAGTTCGCTAAGCTGAGTGAGGCTGACAATATATTTGTAAGCTCCTGCCAAAGAAGTATTGCCGACGCATTCTATTTGTGAGGGATGAAAGTTTTTGAGAAGCCCTGAATTTATTACATAATCTTTTTTGAGATTCGTTCCAAAACTGCCGGCTAGGTATAGCTTATCTATTTCAGATTCTGTTATGTTGGCATTGTTCAACAAAATCTGTATGCCTGAAGCTATTGCTGATTTTGCCTGAAGTATTTTTGAAATATCTGATTCAGAAATACTTATACTGGAGTTTTGAAGAACAATCTCTTTAACGCCGTTGAATTTGCCAAGGCTGTCTATGAGTCCGGCCTTCTTGGCATTGGCTATGAAAGAAATGTAACCTGAACCGCATATACCTATGGGAGCAGAATTATTGACGGTTTTTATTATGGGCTTTTCTGCGTCGAAGGTTATTTCATTGATAGCTCCGTCAATGGCTGTTACTCCACATTCCAGCCCGAAACCTTCAAATACAGGGCCTGCGGCAGTAGATGTGGTTAGAATTCTCGTTTGAGTTTTTAGCGCTATTTCACCATTGGTGCCAATGTCAAGGAGGATTTCGTTCTGTCGGGTTTCGTGCATATCAAGTGCATAAATACCTGAGAGAATGTCTGATCCTACAAATGCGGATATTCCGGGAAGAAGTATGGTTTTTGCCTTAATTGAAGGATTGTCTTCGAATTTAGCTGTTAGTTTATCGAAAGTGGTTGTGATGGCTTCAAGGAATAAAGGTTTGAAAGGATAAGTTCCTATGGAGGAAGGGGTTTTGCCGCATAACAGATGCAGCATTGTTGTATTACCGCTTATTGCTATTCTTTCTATGTCGTCTGGTAGGATGTTGTTATCCTTAAGAATATAATCAATTGCTGGAAGAATGGATTTTTCAATTACGCATCTCTGGAGTTTTGCTACAGCATCTTTGTCTTTTAAACATAGATTGATTCTTGATATTACATCAGAAGCAAACGCTATCTGGGAGTTGATAATATTTTTCACTGCAAGGATTTTACCATCAGCTAAATTTGCAAGAAGAACCGAAATGTTGGTGGTTCCGATATCAATGGCTATTCCAAATTTATTTGATATGTGCGAGAGTTTTACGTTTTTCAAAACAAACTCGAAAACAGCGCCGGTAAGGTGGTTCCTCGAAGATGAATCTTTTTTATCCAACTGATGGGGTATCTCAATTTCGCAGTCGGTGCCATCGGTAAGCGCGTATTGGCAACTTTTTACGGTAACTTCGCCTGAAACCAACGAGCCATCTGAGATTTTTTTGAGTTTGCCTTTTTTCAGAATTACTTTGCACTTTCCGCAAATGCCTGACGAGCCGCAAGGAGCTGTTATGCTAAACCCTTTATCGTTGAGAAAGTCAAGGACGCAATAAAGGGTATCTTTATTTATCGAGATAGAATAATCAGATTGCGTTTCGTCATGTTTTACTCTTATTTTGTATTCCATTGTAATTACGTCTAAAGTTTTTCATGCTAAACTCACATATCATAATGATATATATGTTTTCATTAAAATCAGTTTGAGTTAGAATTAAAATGCAAAGGATAAAAAAATTAATGCTTTTGTTGGTTAATTATGCCTCCATATAAATATTTGGGATGGAAAGGAACATCAAACGACGATGCAGGGATGAATTTTGCTTTATCTCTGCTGCCTGACGTGCCTGAAAATTATATATTTAAAAAGAAAGACAATCGAATAATATATAATTTTACGATTAATGGAATTGAATATTTTGCAAAACTCAACAGGCCGAACACCATTTATCATAAGTTGAAAACTCTCTTGTTCCCGAATTCGTATTTTGAATTCAAATCTGCGATGCTTGCCGAAATATCGGATTTGCCTATAGTCAAAACCTCAGGGTGGTGCGCAAAAGGTTTTGAGGATATGATTGTCACAGAAAACCCGGGCAAAGATTTGGTAAATGCTGACTTGTATTGGAATAACAGATGTATGGACAATCAAGAGAAAAGAGACCTTTTTTTGTTCGGCTTAGCTAAATTTGTTAAGAAGTACCTTGAAGCAAATCTCTATCACAGGGATTTGCACATGGGGAATCTGCTGATTAAAGAAAATAGCGAAACGGTTTCTTTTATGCTTGTTGACCCTCTTGGTATAAGGCGCAAACGTAGTAGTAATGTATTTAATTCGGGGGTAATTAGGTTAATCGGATTTTTAAAGTCGGGCAGTTCTTTGCCTGAAAGACTGAAATTCTTGCTTGAAGCGGGAATCATAGGAAAAGAATCTGAATTTAACTGTGTATGGGAAAAGATATCTCATGCTCTTATCAGGCATGAAAATCGTAAATGGTTTGGCAGAAGGCACAAAATCTTAAAGGGAAATTCCAGGTATTCTAAAGTTGAGGAAAGCAAGAACGGAAAAACGTGGCTTGTGCGAAAAGGTTTTACTGAAGATGGTTTAGAAAAATATGAATGTTTAAAGATAAAGAGGAAAAAAGCAAAAAAATATTGGCTTTATTCGTGCTTCCTTCAATCTCATGGAATAGATCACAGAATGCCTTTAGCATGGCTCAAACAAGAAAACGGCAATGATTTACTGATGTTTGAAAAAGTTGATGAGTTTGAATTTTCTGATGAATCTGCCAAATATGAAGAATTTATGAATATTTGTAGATTTGTTGGAGTGAAAATAAATGATATTAAGACCGATATTCTGCTGAGAAATAAAAAACCTTGTTTATTTTCAAGTGATCCTAAAAGATTTAACAGGAACCTCTATTTTTTTTAGGAAATAAAAAAGCCCGCTGAAGCGGGCCGGAAATAGTTTGCAACAATGTATTATTAGTTCATTGTGGCAGGGACAAGTTCATCTCTTCTGTTTTTGAGCCATGCATTTTCATCGTGTCCTGGATCGGCAGGCCTTTCAGCACCATAGCTTATTGTTTGGAGCCTTGTTTCAGGTACTCCCAATTTTACAAGATATTCTCTTGCAGCCAGTGCTCTTCTTTCGCCCAGCCCCATATTGTATTCAGCGCTTCCTCTCTCGTCACAATTGCCTTCGATAATCAAACCTACAGTAGGGTTGGAAGCCATATATTTTGCAGCGGCTTCGAGTTTAGGCGTCTGAGAAGAACTAATATTGGAGTTGTCAAAAGCAAAGTAAATCGTATCAAGTTTTACGCCTGGAATTGGTGTCCATGCGTTTGCCGGTCTGCCTGGAAGAGAATCTGCTCCGCCTAAGGAACTACCAGGGCCAAAACCGGAAGATAAATCTCCGCTTCCTTCACCATACCCGAATTCGGCAGTTCCGCCAGGTTTCATTTGTGATGAATCGGGGTTAGAGCAGGCTCCGAGGAAAGCTACTGTTGCAGTTAATACTGATAATGTTAAAATTCTGGAAAGTTTCATTCATTTCTCCTAGTGTAAAATATTTTGAGATCGTTTTTAACCTGTTAAATATAACCGCGTAACTTCTTAAGTAAATAGCGAATATTGTGCCCTATGATACAAAATTCTAAAACAAATATAATCAGAATTCTATAAGCATGGATATTTTAATCTTGATTTTTCCTGCTATCTTTGAATAGAGCGCATTCTAAAATATGTCTAGATAAAGGAGGAATTGCTATGCTGAATATAGAGTGGTCAAAGCTTGGATTTGACTACATGCCAACGGCATGTCATATTCAATTCAAATTTGCCAATGGTAAGTGGGATGACGGAACGCTTGTCAAAGACCCGCATATTACATTGAGCGTGGCTGCAGAATGTCTTCATTATGGACAGGCTATTTTTGAGGGTTTGAAAGCTTACAGATGCGAAGATGGGAAAATAAAAGTTTTTAGAGATATAGAAAATATCAAAAGAATGAACAGTTCGGCTTCTTATGCTTGCATGCCGGAATTCCCCGAAGACGTATTTTCCGAAGCAGTAAATAGAGTTATCAAGGCGAACATTGAATATATTCCTCCATACGGAACAGGCGGCGCTCTGTATTTAAGGCCTTTAATGATTGGATCTGGACCGATAATAGGCATAGCCCCGAGCGATGAATATCTTCTTATTATCCTCGCAACTCCAGTGGGGCCGTATTATAAGGGCGGCATGGTAGGGGTCAAAGCCATAATACTGGATGATTATGACAGAGCTGCTCCGAATGGTTCTGGCCGTTACAAACTTGCCGGCAACTATGCTGCAAGCCTAAAATCATCAAAAATTGCCAAGTCGAAAGGCTTTCCAATAGTTCTTTTCCTTGATTCAAAAGAGCATAAATATTTTGATGAATTCACATCAAGTAACTTCTTTGCCGTTACAAAGAGCGGAGAATACATAACTCCTGAATCGAAATCAATTCTTCCGAGCATTACAAATAATTCACTAATAGAATTGGCAAAACATCTTGGTATAGAAGCAACAAGGCGGCAGATAAAATTTGATGAAATTGAGACTTTTGCTGAAGTAGGCGCCTGCGGAACTGCAGTAGTTATCACTCCGGTAAATGCCATTTATAGGAACGACAAGGCTTATACTTTTGCAAGCGATAAAGGGCCAGTGATCCAGAAATTATATAAGGCTCTTACAGATATCCAGTACGGCAGAGCTCATGATGTGTTTAACTGGATGCGCCTTATAGAGTAGAAATGTTTTTAATAATGGAGCGGATGCGTTGCGCTGTTTTTGAAGAAACTGACGGTTTTTTAACGATGCAAGCACAATTTCTCTCCACAATTGTCCTCATGCGGGTACTAGTCACGGAAGTTCGGGAGGCCAGCATTCCTTGACGGACGCAGCGGTGTTCCATCCGGCCTGATTAACTGAACTGTGGTAAATATCAATAGATTTGTTTTATCTGGAGCTTCGATAGTAGACTGGAACAGTCTGCCTACCAACGGAATATCGCCCAAGATTGGGACATTGTCGTTTATGCTTTGGCTTTCATCCTTGTAAACTCCGCCAATCACAACTGTCTCGTTATCATAAGTTCTTACTTGAGTCTGAACTGTTCTTGCATCGATCTCGGGCATCTTTATCGGAGAGTTAGAAATAGTAGTGTCCGATGATACGTATTCATATATTGTCCAACCGATTAGATCTTGAACTTTTGGTTCAAGGATTAAATCTATTGTGTAATTATCTGAACTTACTTGAGGTGTAACATCTAATCGTATGCCTACAGGGGTGATATCAGTCGAACTGACTTCAGGTGTTGCTGGAGTGATTACCTTAGTAGTTATTGTTCCAGAAGTTGAACTTTCTTCACTAGGTTCAGTCCAGGAAGTAGGAAAATACCTATCAGTAATAAGTCTGATTGTGGCTTTCTGTCCGCTTAATGTAGTGACCCTTGGAGCAGAAAGGATTTCTACCCTTTCATTTTGATTTAAAGCGTGCATTGTACCGCTTAAGTCTATGCCGTTACTGCTATAGAGAAAGCCAAACTCTTTATCCGGTATTGTCTCGCCCACAGGGCTTGCTTCATCTCCGGCAAACCTGTTTATTTGGTTGTTTGGATCCCATGTAGGGTTGTTATTCTCAGTCCTGCTGAGCTGCCAGTTAAACCCCAGTTCCTCAAAGTCTTTTTGACTCATTTCTACGAATTTAGCGGCTATTGAAACCTGAGGAAGGGTTTGCCCTAAAGTTGCGAGCACATTCTTGATATTTTCAATTGCACTAGGAGTATTTCTGATAATTAAACGGCTGATCTTAGGGTCATATACACAGGTAGCATTGTCAGCAAATTGTATTCCTCTTTCTATAAAAAATTGCGTCATATCAGTTGTTTTATTATCTTGCACGGCATTGAGGAATATTTCCTTTTCTACAGGAAGGACTTCTGTGTCCAGACTAGTATCTTGCGAATTGGAAGAATAGATTTCGACAGCATATCTATTGACCTTATATTTTAGTCCTGCTGCTTTGCAGATATAGTTGATGGCTTTTTCCAGAGTGATATTTTCCAGGGCGAGTGTTACCAGATATTGGTTTGCCGGATTTACCTGAGGGATATTTGGGGTGGCTTCATCCCAGCCTTCGGAGGAGTTGTTTCTATCTGCGTCAGGTGAGGTGTTTTGAATATGAGGTACCGCTATGGATTTTAGGTTAAGGAAAAAATTAACGCCTTTACCTGAAGGATCTTCTTTTTGGCTTTCGCTTTTTAAAAAAGCTACAGCTGTGTCTATCGGGACTTGTTCAAAAGAGATATTTTTGATAATTATTGAATTAAGCTTTTCTTGCAAGGCGCTTACTGAATCTTTTTTTGCTGAAGTATCAGCCTCTATCAGGTCTATTCTTTCGCCGCTGAGAGTTGTTGACATTATGGGAGAAAGTTTTTCCCATTCAATCTCGGAGGCTCTTTCAGTAGCTGTTACTTCAGTTCTATAATTCCCGGCAGCGGTTATTTTCAGGTTTATCTGTTTGATGTACTCGATCGCATTGGTGTTGTAAGGATCTACCAGAAGAAGTTCCTGAAATTTATCTTTTGCCTGGTTATACATCTTTTTGTCGTATAGAGTCTTTCCTTGTTCGTATAGGACATCGACATTATAGAGTTTTTCTTTATTGTCAGGGAGTAGCTTTTCCGTGGAAATTGATTGATTGTAATTCATGACTTTTTTATTTTCTGTATAATAAGCAATAAGCCTGTCGGCAAGATCACTGCATTGTGGGTTCATTTCTTTAGCCTCTTTACAAAGCTCAATCGACTTTTCTATTTTGTCAGGGCTTGAGTTATCTCTGGCTTCCTGAAGCAAATCTTGCGACCATGCTGTGTAAACGTTGGAAAGGGCTTGGGAGAGATTGGAAATTTTTTTTTGGGCATAAGCAGTGTCAGCTCCAGGAGAATTGGAGATAATTGAAATAGTTTGCAAATAAAGATCTTTGGCTTGTTGATAGTTTTTGTTTAGGTAGGCATTGTTGGCTTTTATCAGGAGTTCATCTGCATTAATAGTTTTTGCCTGATTCATAACTTCAGTTTGTGTATTAAGCACCGCAATGTCCAGATTCTGAACATCTTCTGAAGAATAACAGAAGAAGCCCTGAACAAGGCTAAAAAGCAATACTAAGATTTTAAACTTCATTTTTGACATTTCACTTTTCCTGTTTTTGAAATGGCGTCCTCGAAGAGGCCGCCATACCTCTAAATCTGAAACCATAAATTAATTACTAGCAAGATGCCAGTGCGTTACTATCTGCCGAAATCAAAAAAAGAATTGTCTTGCTTTCTAAACGGTGTTCCATCAGGGTTAACCAATCTTGCGCTTACAAATATAAGAAGATTTTTTCTTTCTACATCTTTATATTTTGAACGAAACAGTCGTCCAGCGAGCGGAACATCGGAGAGGAATGGCATTGAATCATCTACATATACAGCATCTTCTTTAATTGTTCCTCCAAGTACTATTGTTTCTCCATCATAAATTTTAACTTTAGTAACAACATCCCTGTGTGATATCATAGCCATTTTAACAGGAGCTATGACATTAGTCGTAGCAGCGCCAGTTTCTTCTCTTTGTATATTGTAAGAATAATCATCCCATCCTACGAAGTCAATTACTTGGGGCTTAAGGTCAAGAAGTATTGTGTGATTATTGGGGCTGACTGTAGGCGTTACATACATGATAATTCCTAAATCTGTTGGATCTCCAAATTCGGGTCCTGAATATGTTACATTTGCAGCGGCACTGGCATCAGCGGCTGTTAATTCAACAGTAGGTTCAGTCCAGGAAGTAGGAAAATATTTTTCGGTGACCATTCTTATCATAGCTTCTGAGCCGCTTTTTGTAGTAATTTTTGGTGATGAAAGCACTTCAACTGTTTTGCTTTGGTCTATGGCATACATCCAGAAATTAAGGTTAAACTTACCATCATTACCGTTAAAGGCCAAGTTATTAATTAAGGCGTATTGGTTCAGACTTGAATTATCATCATTGTAATGGCCTATTATCGGGTCATTTCCTGCAGAACTCGTTCCTTCGCTGTTTGGGTTAAGAATAGTCTTCCCTCCATCATAGCGTAATTTCCACTTAAATGCGAGTTCTTCTAGTTCAGTTTGAGTTATCTCGACAAACTTTGCTTCTATGAGGACTAGTGGGATGTCAACATCTATTTCTTTGATTAGGCTTTCGGCTATTCTGATATTCTCAGGAGTGTTAGTTAAAACAAGCATACTTGTTTTGCTATCCCAGGCAATATTAGAGCCAGGGGGAAATGGAAGCCCCCTTATAAGGAAATAGTTCTGTAAATCGGCGGATAGTACTTTTTGATCCAGAACTATGGAGGTTTTTAAGAAAGATTCTGTATCAAGCAGCTGCTTCGCATCAGGGTCTACCTCTTTATCATTGATATTTAAATTAGATACAATTGAGTTAATAAGCCCTGATTTTATTGGGAAGAATTTTGTTTCCATCTCATTGATGGAGTTGTCGCCGATTATTATTGCCTCATCCTCAATCCTGTATTTAAGACCAGCGGCTTTGCATACATAATTGATGATTTCGCCGATTGGGACATCGTCTAGCTGCAGGGTGATGCCTTTGGGGCGAGGTTGTGTATTGGAGAGCCTCATGATAATATTTATGCCCTTGCCCTCAGTATCTGCTATTTTGCTTTCCCTGTTCAAATATGTAATCACCGAAGAGATAGAAGCGTCTTCAAAGTCAATTTTCGGAATGATCATCGTCTCAAGTTTATCTTTAAGGCTGTTTGAAGCATTGGATTGAGACTCTATGACCTTAAGAACATCTCCGCTGGTAATATTGGGAGGAACAGCTTCATTGTTTGCCCATTGTGTTTCTGCTATTGCTTGATATTGTTCAGCTTGCGCTCTGGCTTTGCCTGTGTCCAGAATTTGGGTATAGAGAGTTTGAAGCATTGTCATGGCTTTATAGTTGTAAGGATCCAGCAATAGGGCTTTCTCCAGACATTCCCTGGCTTTGTCATATTCTTTATTGTCCATATAGACCTTAGCATCAGTCATATATGCATCCATGTCCATTATGCGGTATTTATATTGTGGAAGAGCGCTGTCCAAGTCTGTTGCCTGGTTGAATTTCTTATTGAGTTTAGCATAGTTGGAGCTTTGAATAAGTTCCTTAGGTTTGGCTGCAAGCGAAGGAGAAGAAGTTTTTAATCCGATTTTCTTGATGACATTGACAGACTCTTCTGATAATTTTATTGATTTGTCATATTCTTTGTTTAGAAACGCATTTCCGGCTTGATCTTCGAGATAGTCTGCCCACTTTTTATAGAAAAGATTTCTTTCACTTTTCAAAATCGATTCTTTAATTCTGACATAACGGGTGTCACCAAGAGAATCATATAGTTTGAACATCTTATCATATTCTTTTTCAGCTTCCCGAAATTTTGAAGCAGAAACCAAAGCATCAATATTTTGTTTTATTTGGTTTGCTTCATTATCAGCCTGTTGCCGTTGGAGTATGGTTGTTTGCAGTATAGTCGAATCAGAAGCAGACTCAGTCTGGTTGTCGGATGAAAAGACAGGAGATGTCAAGAGTAAAAAAAACGCTAACGAGGGAAAAATGAAAATCCTGATTTTTTCTGGTAAACTATTCAATTTTATTCTCATCGGCAACCGAATTTTCCTTTATTATGCCATTAGATGACTCTGTTGGTTTTACATAATCTGTAGATCTTTTAACGATATAATTTTTCCCATCTCGTTGGAACAGAATAGATTCATTTGATTCAGTTTCTGTAATATTGACATCTTTCAATACATATTCTTCGATGCCAATATAATTGTTTCCCAGTGTGATAGCGTTATTTCTTCTGATTTTATACTCGTCTCCGGAGTAAATATCCTTTGCTGTAACAAGGTTATACTTTTCGTAAATAGGTTTGTTAAGCTGTGCTTTTATGGTGTCTCCTTTTTCTGTTTTTAATACCACTACTGAATCGTCATATTCAACCATAGCGCCTAAGCTGGGGTTGAGTTTCTTATATGTGTGTTCTTCAATGTCTGTAATTTTATAGGAAAGATTGGGTAATTCAACAGCCTTGCCTATTTTAAGGAACTGGGTGCTTGGAACGACATCAGGGTTATCAAAGTTTACCTGAATATTCCATTTTGCTTTGTCATTGCCATATTTGACAATATTTTTGATTAAGAATGGCAACCTGGCTTTTGAAATATCCAGAAGCACCAACCTTTTGATAATGGGTGGATGGATTTTCGGAACATCTATGCCCTCAGGGTTGTATAAATATTCCTGAAGATTAGTGAAAGAGTCTTTGTCCAGATCGTGATTTGCGTCGGCAGGATTTGAAGGATTGAAACCGTATTTTTTCTCAACCACATCAGGTATGCCATCATTATCCATATCAGAATTTTTTTCAAATGTTTTTGCGTCAGGAGTTATTAGTTTGTCTCTCGTGATAGGACAATAACCAAGTCTGTAATACTCATAAGGAATCAGTTTGCCATCGGCTTTCGGAGCATTAGAACGAGCTATCTTGAAAGGTTTCATGAAATCGGTATAGGTAACGATATAGAATTCGTCTTTGGTGTTTAATTCCCTTTTTAGTGAAGGCATCCACAGGACATTTTTAGAAAGCGCTGAGTCAAAATCGTAAAATTCTGGTTGAAGGTTTTGGTAAGGGAGTTTATTTACGATGATAGTTACTCCTGTAGCTCTGGATTCCTCCGATTTATAGAAGAGATCTACGAGCCAAATAAGTGAAAATACGAACAATACAAGGATAATTCCCAGTATCATTTTTTCCCAGTTTTCTTTGACGAAAGTAAATTTCATAAGTATAAATTAAAGAATCTTCTTTTTAAATATCAGGTAATTGACAGTGATTGATGCTTTGATTGTGTCGGAATTGCCTATGAGTATCTTAGGGATATTGTCTTGAGATTCAAGAGGCTGCAGGTTATTAGCATTGTCTTCCATGACCGATATGTTTAAAGATTCAACTACATAAATTCTGTTATCTTTGTAAGCCTCTTGAAGATTGTTAAGAAAAGCTCTGAGAGAGTCCAGCGATGTTACAACGTCTATCTGATACTGGAATATCAGGAAGTTTGAATCCTCAAAACCTTTGAGGCCATTTAGTTTTTTATATGACTCTATTCTTTCTATCCCAGATTGGGCTACTCTTTGGAAAAAGTCCTCAAGGAACCTGCAGTAGTTTATGATGTAAGGGATTTCATCGTCATTGGGGACTGAGGCAAACTCAGTGAATAGGTTGAGTTTGTTGCCTCGGATGACCACATTATTTTTAATTAGAACCTGGTTAAGCCCCAGCTCTATATCTGAAACTATATTTTTGCATCTGATTCTTGAGAAATCTAATGGTATACCGAGGGACGCAAGTATGTAATCATCGATAGTATCGTTATTTAAAGGTTCAAATGTCTCTTTTTGAAATTCGGTAAGAAATACATTTCTGGCCTGATCGAATCCTTCCTGGCTATATTTTTTGTATTTTCGAAAGTTAGTGAAAATATCGCCAACTGATAGTTCCTGTTTCGCCTTTTTTTCTTCATCAATGTAGTTTTTCCAAGATGTTATGAAATCATATACAAGATTGCTGTCTGGCATATTTCTAAGCAAGTCTAACCTTGTTTCGATATCTTGTTGGTTCTGCCTGCTTGAACTGGTATCTTCTTTTTGGAGTACTTCTAGTTCGGTTTCAAGTGATTTAATATCTTCTTTTGTAAGTGATTGTACGAAAGCCAAGAGTGGTTTGGCATAGACATTCCCAAAGATATCTTCAAGTTTAAAAATGTTAAATTTCAGGATTTTAATATCGTCTCTTATATATTCTAAGTTTTTTTCTGAAGGGTAAGGGCTGGTTGAGTTCAAAATTCTAATTTTATTTTTAAGTTCATCAAGTTTTTTGGAAGTATCTGAGAGAGCTGAATTCTCGGCATAAATCATATAGGCCAATATTATGGAAATAAGCAGAGTAATTCCGACCATGGCACTCATAATCGGGTTTGTTCTAAAAAAGTCTAGCTTAAATTTGAATTTGAATTTGAAAGTAAATTTCATCTTTGTTGTATCGGATTACTTAGTTTAATAATCATATCAAACGAGCTTATATTGTCCGAATCCTTGATAGGCGTTTTATAATCTATGATTACGATTTCTTCGGCATTGTTTGTAAAACATGGGAATTTAAGAAGATTTTCTTTGAACTTTTCCGGTTCAGTAGTTTTTAGGCTCTTGAAGAGTACCAGAGTATGGGCTTTTACTCTTATCCAACCGATGGATTTTGTGCCAGTATTAGTGGTTACAACTGCTTGCGGATATTTAATTTTGGGTTTGCCAAATATGGATTTTACACTGTTATCCTTATAAGATGGATTTTCGATAGCAATATTTGGCTGTCCTGAAGGTTCCAAAAGTATAAGCCATGTATTGTCAGGGAGTGCTTTCTGTATTGAATCAAGTATTTCAAACCATGCGTTTCTTCCATTTAAACCAGAAAATATATTTTTATAGGAAGATTTTAGCGCTTCAAGTTCCTTTGTCAGTGTTCTAACAGCATTTACGCTTTGCTGTATTTTTTTGGTCTGTTCTGTGCTTGTAATAATCAGGTCATCAATTAACTGTTTTTGTGTTTTGACGCCCCAGTAGACTATGGATAAGCTCATTATTATGGTTGCAGCTATTGCGTAGAAGTAGGGGCGTTTTTTTCTAAGCAAGTGCTTGCTTTTTACTAACTCGGGAAGCAGCGAAATCTCAATTGGGCATGATGTCATCGAATTTACTGCAAGCCCTATAAGTTCAGGGAACATGTGACCAACAACGGAAAGTTTTTCCTTGTTGATGTTCTGGGATACAGAAATGAGCTTAAACGGATTGAGATATTCGACAGGCAATTTAAGTTTTTCAGACATAAAAGCATCGGTGTAATTGATGATGGAACTTCCACCGGCAAGGTAAATTTTTGTAAATCTGTTATCCGGCCGCTGGGACTTGTAGATATTTATAGACCGGGTTATTTCTCCATGGATCCTTATCATGACATTTCTGATGCTTGTAGCTACGGCAACGGTTTGTTCATCGCCCTCCGCATGGTTGCTTCCCATAGAAACATAACTGATTTTCCTTTTCAACTCTTCAGCTTCGTTGAAAGGGATGTTCAAGTCTTTACTTATTTGCTGCGAAATAGAGTAGCCTCCAAGAGGGATAGCTCGTGCAAAAAATCTGTTTTTATCAACAAATATTATGTTTGTGCATTTTCCACCGATATTTATGAGTGCTGAAGGCTCAGCTTTGTCAAATCCGAGAGCACACATACAGTTGTACGTAGAAGTAGGGCTTGTCCCAATAAGCTCAGTTTCAAACTTTGCTCTTTCAAATACGCTTACAATGCTCATTATGATGTCATTCTTAATAACAGCGTACATCACGGTTAATTCACCTTGTTCTCCATTGTCAATGCTGTTTATAAGCTGGTAATCCCATGTTACCTCTTCAATCGGGAAAGGAATGTTTTGCTTAGCTTCGTAATTGACAAGCTGCTGTAATTTTTGCTGTTTCATGCCAGGAGAGGCCGGTAATTTTGCGAATCTGGTGAAAACCTCTTGTCCTGAGATGGAGAGGTAGAGTTTTTTTGACTTGAATTTAGTGGTTTGAAGTATAGAAGAAAATGCCCTGCTGATTTCCAGATGGCGGTTATCCTCAGCTATTTCGCTTGAGTATTCTACACAGGCAAAATTGATGAGTTCAAGTTTGTTGTTTTTTTGCAGGAATTCTGCCGCTTTCAAGCTGCAGGCCCCGACATCAACTGTAAGAACAAAACTATCTTTTGCCATTTATATTAACCTTTTCCATAAAAGGGGGGACAGTATACACAATAAACATGCAACACATATTAAAATTATATATGTATAGAAAGACCTTTCAACAATATGCTGAAAGGTTTTCCTATAGTATTTTTTTGTTTTTGTTCTACAGCCAGGTCTTAAACTTTCTAATATACCAAACTTTGCAAATTTGTGTCAGTAAACAATAAGCTATTGTCATGGATATAAGGTAAGGGAAATATGCCAGAGGTAGAGGTACAAACCCTAGATGAACAGCAAATGGGGCATACGGGATTAGGATTCCTATTGCAATAACAAGCGATGTTCCGGCTACCACAGGAAACGAAGCTCTGCTTTGGAAGAAAGGAAGCTTTTCAGTTCTTATCATGTGTACAATAAGCGTTTGAGTAATAAGTCCTTCTACGAACCAGCCGGAATGAAAAAGTGCCTGTTGCGCATCGCAGTTTGCTTTAAATATATACCACATTATTGCGAATGTGGCAATATCAAATATTGAACTGATAGGGCCAATGAACAGCATGAATTTCTTTATTGAGTTAGGCTCCCATGTTCTTGGTTTTGCCATGAACTCCTCGTCCATCCTGTCCCATGGAATAGCTATTTGCGAAAAGTCGTAAAGGAGGTTTTGAATAAGTAATTGGACAGGCATCATTGGTAGAAAAGGAAGGATTGCGCTGGCAATAAGGACGCTGAATACATTGCCGAAGTTTGAACTGCATGTCATTTGAATGTATTTCGTGATATTGCCGAAAGTTCTTCTTCCTTCCCTGACGCCTTCCTCAAGAACCAACAGGCTCTTTTCAAGTAGAATTATGTCAGCGGCTTCTTTTGCAAGGTCTGTTCCTGTATCAACGGATATTCCGACGTCTGCTTCTCTCAAAGCAAGGGCATCATTGATACCGTCGCCCATAAATCCGACAACATGTTTTTGGTTCTTAAGGTTTTTAACTATTCTTGCCTTGTTTGAAGGTGAGAGTTTGGCAAAAATAGTACAATCTCTGGTTTTTTCGGTAAGTTCATTTTCAGTGAGATTATCAATTTCAGGGCCAGTAAGTATTCCCTTTATTGGTAATTCTACATCCCTGCATATTTTTCTTGATACCAGGTCATTGTCACCGGTTAATACCTTAACTTCTATTCCATGCTGCATCAGAAGTGAAAGTGCTTTGGAAGTGGATTCTTTCGGGGGGTCCAGAAAAGCTATATAGCCTGAAAAAATCAGATCTTTTTCGTCTTCTGATGAGAATTTGTCCTCTTCCCAATTTGCAATAGGCTTATAAGCAACCACTACTACTCTTAGCCCATCGTCGGAGAGTTTATCTTTGAGTTCTTTTAGTGCATTGGCGTGATTGCCTGAGATATCCTTGATCTCTCCGTTCCGTAGTTCTAGTTTTGTACAATTTCTGATAGTTTCTTCTACTGCGCCCTTGCAGATGAAAAGTTTTTCCTTGGTGTCTTTTTTCTCTAGAATCACCGACATCCTTCTTCTTACGAAGTCGAAAGGAATCTCATCAATGAGTCTGTAGTCCTGCGCTATCGGAGTAATTTGTTTGTCCTCGGCTCTGGTTACTACGGCCTTGTCGAGAAGGTTTTTTAATCCTGTCTGGAAATGGCTGTTAAGAAAAGCATACTTAAGAACGACTGGAGATTTTTCGCCGGATGAATCCATGTGTTTGATTAGAACAACCTTATCTTGGGTCAGTGTGCCTGTTTTATCAGTGCATAGAATATCAATAGCTCCGAAGTTCTGTATGCTGCTCAAGTTTTTTACGACGGTCTTCTTCCTAGATAAAGCTACTGCGCCTCTGGCCAGATTGGCATTGAGGATCATCGGCAGCATTTCAGGGGTCAAACCCACAGCTACGGAGATGGCAAAAAGAAAAGCGTCAGTCCAATCATTCTTCATGAAACCGTTTATCAAAAAAACAATCGGAGCCATTACTACCATAAATTTAACAAGAAGTTTTCCCACGCTGTCAACACCTTGGTCAAAAGCCGTTTGAGGCCTTTTTCCAAGAAGCTGAGATGCCATGGAACCGAAAAAAGTATTTTGTCCTGTGCACAACACCAAGGCTTTTGCCGTGCCGCTTACTACGCTGCTTCCCATCAGGCACATTGTTGGCTGGTCAATAGAACTGGCCTTTGCGGCAGCCTCACTTTTGGTCTGGTCATCGTCAATATATTTTTGGACTGATACAGATTTATTGAGTTTTTTAAATGTTTCGTGTTTTTCGACGGGCAGGGCTTCACCTGTGATTGCAGATTGGCTCACGAAGAGGTCTCTGCTGCTTATGAGTCTTACATCCCCTGGAATCATGTCGCCTGCAGATAAGTGAACCAGATCTCCAGGGACAAGATTTTCCATCGGGATGTCAAATTCCTTTGTGATTAACTTATGGTCCTCATAAACCTGCCTTACTACGGTTGCTTTGTTGTGAACAAGTTTTTTTAGGTATTCGGCTTCCATTACTGCTTTGCTTTCTTGCCAGAACCTTAGAAGCGTGCTTAGTAAAATCATTGAACCCATTACTATGGCTCCGCTGTCATCTCCAGTAGCGTATGAAACAAGCATGAGAAGGAACAGAATCATATTGAAAGGAGTTTTGAAGGAATAAAAGAAAATTTTCCACCACGGCGGAGGTTTTTGTATCTCAACTACGTTTTTACCATATTCGTCGAGAAGCTCTTTTACTCTTTCTGGTTTTAATCCCCTGTCACCAGTTTCAAATTTTTCCATTAGTTTGTCTATACTAAGAAGGGACAGGGTTTTGAGCTGTTCGCGAACAAGTTCAGCATGAGCCTTTTGTTCGTCTTCATTCTTCTTTTTATGTCTAAGGATGAACATAGATATTCTTGATTATCAAATGTGGTTAAGTGCAAACTTGTGACAAGGAAAAACGCCAATGGTTTTTGAAAAAACGGCTTGGCGACTCGATTGCACAAACGATTATAATAGCAAGGAAAAAAGTGTGCTAGTTTGTAGTAAGTATTAACTCAAAAATAACAAAGCTGTCAGTCAACAGAGTAGTTTGGAGCGTCTTTTGTTATTTCGATATCATGCGGATGGGCTTCTCTCAAGCCAGCGGCAGTGACTTTTACAAACATAGCATTCTTCCTGAGTTCAGGAATAGTTCTTGCCCCGCAGTATCCGAGCGAATATTTGACTCCACCGATATATTGAGTAAGGACATCTTTGACCGACCCTCTGAAGAGAACCATTCCTTCAACGCCTTGTGGTACGAGATTGTTGATGCTTTCTTCTTTTACTCCGTATCTTTCTCTGCTGCCAGCGCTTGATTTCATAGCTTCCAGACTTCCCATCCCTCTGTATAAAACATACGTTCTGCCTTTATGAGAGATTTTCTCTCCGGGGCTTTCAAACGTGGCGGCAAGCACTGAACCCATCATTACGCATGATGCACCTGCTCCGATAGCTTTTGCGACATCGCCTGACTGTTTGATCCCGCCGTCCGCGATAATTGGAATTTCATCGCCTACAGCTTGAGAAGCGTTGTAGATGGCGGTAATCTGCGGAATACCTACACCGGCTACGACTCTTGTTGTGCAGATAGAGCCTGGCCCGATTCCGATTTTAACAGCATCAGCGCCAGCTTTCATAATAGCTTTTGCACCTTCTTCTGTGCCTACGTTGCCTGCTACTATATCAACATTAGGGTATTCCTTTTTGCATGTCGCGATTGTTTCAAGAACGCCTTTAGAGTGCCCGTGTGCGGTGTCAATTACTATCGCATCGCAACAGACTTCGATAAGAGCTTCGATTCTGTCGTATTCGTATGGCCCTGCTGCTGCTGATACCCTTAGTCTGTGTTCATCATCTCTAGTGTAAAGAGGGTTAAGGTTACCCATAATGGATTTGACGTCTTCAAAACTGTAAAGCCCTGCGAGTTTACCCTTTTGAGTAATTAAAGGAAGTTTGCCGATTTTATTCTTCTTCATTATCTCAAAGGCTTTGGTAAGGGGGGTGTTATCGGGAGCGGTAACAAGAGTTTTTACCATGACGTCTTTGAGTTTGGCTCTCTTGTCAGAAACATATTTTAAATCTCTTCTTGTTATCATGCCTAAAAGCGTTCCATCCTCGTCAACAATGGGGAATCCGCTGAATTTATATTTTCTTTCCTCTCTTTCATTAAGGATGTGTTTGACCGTTTGTTCGGGATGAAATACAACAGGTGTTTTGATAAGCCCGTTCAAGTAACTTTTTACTTTCCTGACCTCTTCTGCCTGCTGTTTAGCTGTTAGGTTTTTGTGTATTACCCCGATTCCACCAGCCTGAGCCATAGCTATAGCCATTGCACTTTCTGTTACTGTATCCATTGCGGCGCTTATGAACGGAATGTTAAGTTCGATATTTCTGGAGAATTTCGTTCTTATATCGCTGTCTGGCGGCAGAAAATCGGCAAAAGCTGTGAGGAGTGAAACATCGTCAAAGGTAAGAGCTTCGTTTTCAAAAGACAACATGAATTTATCTAGCTTGCTGTTTATAGACATTGATTATACTCCAGTTTGATTTTTCATTGTTCCTCAAGCATGAATACGCAGGTAGCTGCGAATAAATTAGGCCAGTATTTTGAGGCTAATTTCATAGTATTATTTGCCGGTACTTCTTTCAGGATTTTAAGGTTGAGGCTCTGACAAAGCATTCTGAAATCCTTGATCGTTCCCAAATGAATATTGGGCGTGTTGTACCATTGGTGGGGAAGTGTTTTTGTTATAGGCATTCTTCCTGAAAACATTAACTGGAATCTTCCCGTATAGAGTCCAAAATTTATAAAGCTTACCAAGACTTTTTTTCCGACTCTGGACATTTCTTTTAGAAGTGAGTCGGCATTATGAATAGTTTGAAGGGTCTGGCTAAGAATTACAAAATCAAAAGTCTTGTCTTTGATTTCAGGCAGTCCCTCGTTCAAATTTCCGTGAACGACAGAAACTCCTCTTTTCACGCATCCGATAATCATATCCTGAAAAAGCTCTATACCTGACCCGGATATGTCTTTTGTTTTAATCAGGAAATCAAGCAGAGAACCGTCTCCGCATCCAAGGTCAAGCACTTTTGAATTGCGGTCTACCATGTTTGCTATAATCTGCAAATCCGGCCTGTTTTTGAAAATTGGATATTCTCTATGCATTTGTCTTTTTTACCTTTTCGAAAACGCTGCTTAAGTAATCTGATAAGAGTGTACCTAGTGTATCAACTTCCAGTAAAAATGCGTCGTGCCCGTAGTTTGAGTCAATATTGCAGTAAACAACATCTTTGTTATTAGCCCTCAGAGCTTTGACGATATCTCTTGAGTTAGCAGGGGAAAATAGCCAATCGCTCGAAAACGATACTACCAGAAATTTTGACATGATTTTAGAAAAACATTTTGTCAAATCACCATTATTTTTTTCGGCAAGGTCGAAATAATCCATAGCTCTTGTGATGTAGAGATAGCAATTGGCATCGAATCTTTCTACAAATCTTTGTCCTTGATATTCCAGATAACTTTCCACTTCAAAATTTTTGGAGAAATCATAGCCGTAATTGTCGGCTTCTTTGAGTTTTCTGCCGAATTTTGTGCTCATGGATTCATCGCTTAGATACGTGATGTGAGCTAACATTCTTGCGATAGCCAGTCCGCTTTCAGGGGATTCATCTTCGTAGTTGCCGTTTGTTTTGCTCCAAACAGGGTCTTTCATTATAGCATCCCGTCCTACCCAGTTGAATGCGATTGATTGAGAAGAGAGCCTTGCACAGGTGGCTATAGCGCTTACGCTTTCAACTCTCTCCGGGTAATCGATGGCCCATTGCAGAGCCTGCATTCCGCCCATGGAACCGCCGGCTACATTGAGCCATTTTGGAATTTCAAGATGATTCATAAGCCGAAGTTGGGCACTGACCATATCGGCTATTGTTATAACAGGAAAATCGAGATTATAGCGTTTTTGTGTTTCAGGATTAATTGATCTTGGGCCGGTTGAGCCTGAACACCCGCCTATGCAATTGCTGCAGACGATGTAGTATTTGTCTGTGTCAAAAGGTTTGCCGGGACCTATCATTTCATCCCACCAACCAGATTTTTTGTCATTTTCGGAGTGATATCCTGCTGCATGTGCATTGCCTGTAAGGGCGTGTACAATGAGTATGGCGTTTGTTTTATCACTGTTTAATTTGCCATATGTTTCGTATCGGATAGTTACGGGCGAAAGTTTCTTGCCGCAGTCAAGAGTTAAAGCATCATTGGCATCTTTTCCAAATGTAAAATCGTGGTATTCAACTATTCCTAAACTTTTCATAAAACAGGCCTTAAACCCAAAAAGTTATAACGATTCTCTTTTTTCAATCCATTGTTTAATTTGCGCAATCTTTTTATGCCAGTCGGGTGATTTAGTTTCCCCAATGAATCTGCTGAACAAAGATTTGAAAACTGTTTTAAAAGTCTGCAGATAATCAATTCTTTCGGCAAACCGACTGTTGTGTTCCATTTCTTCGCCCTGAGGAAGAATGACCGAAGAGAAGGAAAAACTATCCGCGTCAAAAGTTGCACTCCATGTCTCATCATCCTTTGCTAATACGATTTTTGCTTTCTTAAGTTTTTTCCCTACGTTTAGTGCGGCTCTGGCCTCTGCGCTTCTGAGAGGGTTGCCTTTTTTGACAGCAGATTCGAGGGCGCCCTCTCCGTCAGAAATGAATGTCAGAGGCCCATCGATCATAAAAGAAAACCTGCCCAGAGTGTTAACATCGAACTCTCCTGATTCTTCTTCGCTGAAGAACCACAGCCATGTGAGAAAATCCCTACCTGCGATTAGCTCGTCATCTATATTAGGAAAGAGTTTCATTCCTGAATAGTGTGACGGATTGAGCTTTTCTTCCATCATAAGCTCTTCGGCAGTAAGTTCTATAGGAATTATTTTGACAGTTTTTTCAAATAGGGAAAGAAAATTATCTATCTGTGTCTGGGAAGTGGCCCCAAGGTATATGCTGTTGTCACGTTTATCTATGACAAACGGGATACCGGAAATAGAAGGAACCATCTGCGGAAGCCTTTTCTCTTCAACAGTTTCTTTTATTTCTTTTCTTATTTTTTTAGGGATGTCTGCCGAGCCTGTAGCTCTCATATAGACAAGCTCTTCCATTTTGATTTCGGCTTTCATTAGTTGAGCGGGGATTTTTCTCTGGGCAATCCTCAGGTACAAGAAAATGTGGCCTCCGAGTATCGCAGTTTCTTCATCTATTGTTCTTTCAAGCAAATGACGGCCGCTTACCCAGCCGATCTGCGGTTCATTTTTTACTTCATCTAATTTTCCGGCGCAGTTGCTGTTAAAAGCTTTCAAAAAATCTTCTGGGAGATCTTTCGGGAGTTTCAGAAACTTAACGGAAAAACTTCCTCTTTCAAATGGCATAGTAAATTCTCTGTTTTATAGTGTTAACGTTTTTTGTATTTCAAATATCTCTTTCACGCCTTTTTCGGCAAAATCTATCATTGAATCCAGTTCTGACCTGGAAAATGATTTTCCTTCGGCAGTGCCCTGAATCTCAATGATTTTTCCATCGTCGCCCATAACGACATTCATATCAACTTCAGCAGACTTATCTTCTTCGTAACAAAGATCCAGAAGAATTTTGCCTTCGACTATTCCTACGCTGACAGCTGCTATGTTTTGTATAAAAGCATCTGTCGATATTTTTCCTTCGGACAGGAGCTTATCCAGAGCTTTTTTCAAAGCAATCATAGCTCCAGTAATACTGGCACATCTTGTCCCGCCGTCCGCATCGATTACATCGCAGTCAATATATATGGTTATCCCATCAATTTTTTCAAGATTACATGCGCCCCTCAAACTCCTGCCTATAAGTCTTTGAATTTCCTGTGTCCTTCCGCTCAAGCCGTTTCGTTCTCTTTTGACTCTAGTCTGAGTAGATGTCGGGAGAAGCTGATATTCGCTGGTTATCCAGCCGCCTTTCTTTTTTTCGTTCTTCATCCATTGTGGGACTTCGTAAGCAACTGTAGCTGAACATAATACTCTTGTGTTCCCCCATTCAATCAGGACTGATGAATAAGCTTGTTTTAAAAAATCAGGGACTATTTTTATCGGTCTTAGCTGATTTACTTTTCTTCCATCTACTCTCATATTTTTTTTAACTCTTCTGAGAAAATATTTTATTTTTGTCTGGTTTTAAGCATGGGGTTTAACACTAATGTAGGATTGAAAAATTTCAATTTTCTTTCGAGTGCTTGTCTAATGTTTGCAAACTCTGAGTTTTCTGTTATCCTAAAAATAGGGTATATTATAGCAATCGTAACAACGGCAAATTGAGGAGATTAAGCCAATGACAACAGCTATCGTATTAATCAATGTTGAAAGAGCAAAACTAAAAAGCGTAACAGAAAAAGTTGCTGAAATTGAAGGAGTAACAGAAGTTTACACAGTGGCAGGCGAGTTTGACCTAGTTGCCATGCTTAAAATAAATGACGTAACGAAAATGTCCAAAATTCTTACTGAAAAAATGTCCCAGGTGGAAGGCCTTATTCATACAAGAACCCTTTTAGCTTTGGATGTGACTTCAAAGAAATGGACAAACTAAGTCAGTCTCCAAGCAGGAATAGTTTGACTCTTTTGAAACTATAAATCAGTTCTGGTTAGTCTACAGGTCAGATAAATGAAATTTAGAATAAAAGAAAGTCTCGCACTCAAACTTAGCTTATATATAATCGCAGCAGTTGTGATTATTTTCATGGCTGTCCAGATATATAACTATTATGTATCAAAAAAACTGATTCTTGAAAACAATAATGAAAACATAACGAATCTGCAAAATTCCATCCTTAATGACATTGATAACCTTTTGCTTCCTGCTTCTAAGGCGGCGGAATCCTTAGCTTCTGCTTTGAGTTACGCAAATCTTTCTGCTAACGAAATAGAGCAGTTGATACATGAAACGTTGGTAAATAATAGTGAAATTAATGGATGTACAGTCGCTTTTGCTCCTTATAAATTTGAGAAAGACAAGTATTATTATGATCCTTATTATCACAGAGTTAAAGGAAAAATAGAGCGATTTGGTCTGGATAATGACGATGAATATGATTATTTCAGATGGGATTGGTATAAAGCTCCTATGGAGGCAGGTAAAGGCGTTTGGAGTGAACCGTATTTTGATGAGGGTAGCGGAAATATAATGATGGTTACATATTCCCAGCCTTTCTATCACATGGTAAACGATAAAAAAGAGTTTTACGGTGTTGTTGCCTGCGATATAGCCCTTGATTCGTTAGAAGTGTTGATATCTAAGATAAAAGTATTTACTTCCGGGTACGCCTTTCTTTTATCTTCCAAAGGCATATTTATTGCGCATAGGAACAAAAAGTATTATGAAGAAAGGCTTAGTTTTAATGATCTGGCCAAAAAATACAACTCTCCTATTGAAAGAACTATAGGAGAAAATATGATTGCCGGAAAGAGTGGGAACATAGAATATTATTCAGATACTCTACATAAGAATTGTTATGTTTGCTATCAACCGCTTGCAACCACAGGATGGTCCATAGGGATAGTCATACCGAAAAACGAACTTTATTCTAAACTTGACTCTATTACTAGAGAGCTCTTTCTAATAGGGCTGATAGGATATGTGTTGACGTTGATTTTGATAATAGTCCTTTCAAGCAGAGCTACGACACCTTTGCGGAACTTGGCTAATGCTACATACAAGATAGGACAAGGCGATTTCGATTTCACGATTCCTGAAGTAAAATCACATGATGAAATAGGTACGCTGAGCAGTTCTTTTATATCAATGCAGGATAATTTGATCAAATATGTAAATAACCTTCAGAAAACAACTGCTGAGAAAGAAAAGATCGAAAAGGAATTAAGTATTGCCCGAGAGATACAGGAAAGCATTATCCCGACCAATTTCCCTGAAAGGAAGGAGTTTGATTTATATGCAATGCTTGTGCCTGCAAGAGAGGTCGGCGGCGACCTTTACGATTTTTTCTTTATAGATGACACGCACCTTTGTTTTGCTATCGGAGATGTGTCAGGAAAAGGAGTCCCAGCTGCTCTCTTTATGGCTATTACTAAAACCCTGCTTAGAGCTAAGATGAGCTTGTTTGCTAATCCTTCTGATGTGATAAGCGCCATGAATAAGGAGCTTTGCAAAGAAAGTGAGTCAGCTATGTTTGTGACTTTTTTCATATGTATCCTAAATATAAAGACAGGAGATATGAATTATTGCAATGCCGGTCATAATCCACCCCTTGTTCATAAAGCCGGACAAGGATTCAGCTACCTATATATAGATGATCCGTCGCCGCCTATCGGCGTTTTGGAAGACACTGTATATGCTACGCATAAACTAAAACTTTTCCCGGAAGATATTTTCTGCCTTTACACTGACGGCATTACAGAGGCTATGACAAAAGACAACATCCAGTTTTCAGAAGAGAAACTTTTGGAAATTATGACACAGAACAAAGATGAATCTGTAGCAGACATAGTGAACAATATAAAGTTTGCTGTGGTAGAACACGCATCCGGCGCCGATCAGTCTGATGATATTACTATGCTGGTTCTTAAATATAACGGATAGAAAGTTTTTTATTTAATTATTGCAAAAGAAGGATGAAATCTTCATGATTGAAGCCATTCTTACATTGGGACCGGCTAGTTCTGATGTTAATACAATAAATTCACTCTTTGAAGTGGCGGGGCGTTTCCGTCTTAACACCTCTCATATGGATCCGGCGCAACTGGAAATTTGGCTGAAAAAACTTGAAAAAATCTTTGATAAAGCCTCTAGACAAGTTGGAGTAGTCATAGATTTACAGGGCTCGAAGATGAGAATAGGGGATTTTCCGTCTGTTGATTCTGTTCCTGAAAATGTAACGCTTTTTCCCGGTATTTCTTCAGATTCTCCAAACAATATACCAGTGCCCCACAAAGAGTTTTTCAAGGCTATCAATACTGGTGATTTAATTTCGCTCAATGATGCGAGAATTATCTTAAGAATCGGAGCTGTTTACAAAAATAAAGCCCAAGCTGAAGTTATCCGTAACGGCAGGCTTTCTTCATATAAAGGTATTAACCGTTCTCTTCATCCTATCCCTTTTGAAAGCCTGATTCAAAGAGATATTGAAATGATTGCAGTTTCCATGAATTACAAATTTACTGAGTTTGCATTTTCTTTTGCTCTGGATGGAAGTGAGGCGGAGAAAATCAGGACTTTTACGAGGGAAAGAAAGCTCATAGCCAAAATAGAGAGGCCGGAAGCTATGGAGAATCTGAGTGCTATTGACAGAGAATTTGATGAAATGTGGCTCTGCCGGGGAGATTTAGGTGCACAAGCAGGGATTTTTGAACTCGGAAAACTTCAGGAAAAATTTTCATCTCAAATTAATAAATTTAAAAAACCATCTGTTCTTGCAGGGCAGGTACTTGAGCATATGACCCATTTCCCTGAGCCCACACGCTCGGAAATAGTTCACCTTTATGACATTGAAAAAAGAGGATTCAAAGGGTTTGTCCTTTCTGATGAAACTGCTGTGGGAAAAAATCCTCAGGCGATTGCCGAATTTTTGAAAAGTTGTAATTCATATCGATCATAATTTCGAAATGGTCCAACTTGTTAAACCTGTGACGTCAATCATCATGGAAAGTTTGTGCGATATTACGGCTGTCATAAGGTCTATTTGAAGAATATTCAAAGGCTATTTGTTTTCAGATTGATGCATCATATGATTAACTATGAATCTTTCACGTTCTGAATAATTTTTTGGTGGCATCCCCAGCAGATAGTAAATCAAATTGTTTGCGAAACCATAGCTGTCGGTAATCCCCATATGCGCCGCTCTGATATGGATAACAGCATCCCAGTTTATCGGAGACTTCATGTATGGAGTCCAATTTGAACCTATTCTTTCATCCATCCTCGCACTGCTGGCGAGAACTTTTCCATCTCCTGATTCATATTCAGTAATGCGGAAATTACCTGTTTTACTATTCACTGAGGCGACAGAACTTGTTTCCACTGCATTACCGCAGAAAAGGCAGATTAAAACATTACTCGGGTTTTGATAGTGCAAACTCATAGTTTCTGTGAATTGTTTCGCTCTTTTGAGGCATTTCTCAAGATGGTCGAGAGCTATGTTCCGTCTCTCTGCGCTGTTGGAAATATCTGGCATTATAATTTTTAGATATTTATCCTGTTCTGGATTAGCAAGTCCCCATTTCATGTCAATCCAGGTTTTTATATTAAACATGTCGACAGCCTTATCCGGTACATCCTCATAAATTACTGATTTTGTGCTCGAAAGCGGCATCATCTGGTAGTAGGTATGAAAAGTGCCGATTACTGCGGGCGGATAGAATGGTGTATGTTTAGCGATCTGAAGCCCGTTAATGAGTTCAGAACATGTATCGAGATACCCTGCATTAGGTGTTCCGATAATTATCAATTTATCGATAAAGTTGCTTCCGGCCCAATCGGGTTTTGGAATTGAACCGTCTTCTGGAAGATCTTTGCCGCCGTAACGCAAAAAGTACCTTGAAAGCAGCCCTCCCATAGAATGAGCCGTAATATCGAAATGAACATCATAATCGTCAATATTGTAAAGTTCTTTATATTTTTTTTGGAGATACTTTTGCTTTTTCAGAATAAAATCATGCAGTAGTGCTGCATTTTCAGGAAGGTCTCTGCGCCAGTCATAGCAGAAAGTGAAAAGGGAATAAAAGTTTTTATTTTCAGGCAGCGGCTTTTCTGAATTTACATAACCGGCTTCTTCAAGAATATTTATCATCTTGTCATAAGCATCCTTTTTGAAATGTATCCCGAGTAGATTTATATCGAAAGTGTTGAGTAATTCTGTAGGATGTACATCATTTCGCAGTTCCTTTAAAGATTTACCCAATCCCATTGGCAGACTCAATTCCTGAAGCTCTTTATGAGAATATCCTTTTATTAGATCAATTCCTTGAAATGAACCCCAGACACTTTCTCCCGTTTTTGCGTTTTTAAGGTGAGCCCCCAAAAAACCATGGATAACAATCACTGGATTTCTACCGATCCCTTCATACATTCTTGCTTTTTTTCCAGTTTGCGAAATGATAGGTTTTTCATATACTTTGTCGGATTGGTATGATCCTACAGAAGGGTCGGTATGGTTTCTTTTGTCCATAGTAAAAGGTTTTCGTAGATTTTTACTTAATTGTATTTTATCATTATAATGTATTTATAATTTTCGACCTCTATTTAAAGAAAGTGAGAAGCATGGAAAAAGCTGAAAATAAGGGAATAATTCACAAGTTCATACTTAAACCTGACAGGCTCCTGGCTTTGGTTGATGGGATATTTGCTTTTGCGATGACTCTTCTTGTGATAAACATTGAAGTTCCAAAAGTTTCAGTAGAACAATTGCCTCAGGCAATATGCGCAGACTGGCAAAATTTTAAAAGTTATATCCTTAGCTTTTTGCTTCTTGGGGTATTTTGGTTACAGCATCAGAGATTATTTAATAGCATAGAACGTGTCAATGAAAGCTTTATCTGGCTCAATATTTTTAATATGATGTTTGTAGTTTTTATCCCTTTTTCTTCGAGTCTTGTAGGTAGTTACGGCAATTTCTCAGTTTTTTCAAATCTTGTATTTAATGGCAATTTGCTAATAGTTGGATTAATTAATTGTTTGCTTATTCAATCGGCTTACAAGGGCAAACTGGTAGGCGACACATTTTCCTATAATATCCAACTTTACAAGTGTCTCATGATCCCTTTAACATCAATTGCCGCAATCATCCTCTCGTTTTTTTGTCCTTCATACAGCGCTTTAGCGTACCTAGCTATACCGCTGATGCTGAGAATTTTTCCGAAATATTCTAAAAGATAAAGACCATATTCATTGAGAATCAAATTTTTTTCTTTTCCGTTACTTTATTGTCACTCTTCGGAAATTATAGGAAGCCCATGACCGGGTTTGTTTGCATAGATAAGCCAGTATGTCAAAGGAATTATAAAAAGAGTAAAGACCGTTGAAGCCAGCAACCCGAAAATCAATGCCCATGCAAGACCCGAGAATATCGGATCAATAATAATCGGAGCCGCTCCCAGCATTGCTGTAATTGAAGTAAGAAGAATAGGACGCAGCCTGATAACGCTGCTTTCCATAATTGCTTCAAAAAGAGAATTGCCTCTCAAGAGAGAAAGATGGATAAAGTCTATTATTATTATGGCATTACGGGTAACTATCCCTGATAAAGCAATCATACCTATCATTCCAGTTGCCGTAAAGTAAATCGGATCAACATAACCTCCTACCAGGTGTGCTCCAAAGATATTGAGCAGCCAAAAACCAGGCATTATGCCAATGACCGTCAAAGGAATAGCCAGCATTATAATAAGAGGTATTACAAATGACTTAGTCTGAATAAGAAGCAGAATATAAATTGCTATCATCGCCACTCCGAATGCAATTCCAAGGTCCCTAAATACGTCGAGAGTTATGTTCCACTCACCTTCGCCTGAAAACATTACTTTTATATTGTTTGCTACGCTCCATTTAACTCCGCTTCCATTATTTGCAAAAGTACGCCATTTGGCCGATTTTGGTTTGTTTGTTGCGACGTAATCAGCTGGTTTGTCTAGTTGAGGGTTCACTTTGTCAGCCTGTACATCAATGACTATTTCTGCTGGGGTCCTTCCTACAGCTTCGGCAAAGACATATGCGACTCTCTGAAGGTTCTTGTGATATATCGTCTGATCAGTATGGGAAGTATCCCATTTTCCAAGTTCGGATAAAGGAACCATTTGTCCTTTATTTCCTTTAAGATAAATCCTTGAGAGATCGTTAAGGTCAGAACGGTATCGGATAAGCGGTTTTACTTCGATATCCAGTGGGTTTCTTTCTGTACTGCTGTGAACAATTCCTGCTTGAGTTCCAGAAAGTGCAGTTTTGAGAGTTTGGGCAATGTCCTGAACACTAACACCATTCAAGGCTGCTTTTTCCGTATCAGTTATAAAAACATATTTAATTCTTGGAATTTCTTTTACGCTATCAATATCAGACACCCCAGGTTCTTTGGAGAGGCGTTTCATTACTGTGTCTGAAGCTTCTAAGATATCGTCGTAACTATTTTCGCTCTTTCCGTAAATTTCAGCTACTACGCTTGCAAGAACAGGCGGGCCGGGAGGAGTTTCTACAATTGTCATCTTGCAGTTATTGTTATCGGCGATTTTTTGCAGTTCGTTGCGAATTCTGAGCCCTATGGCATGGCTTTGAAGGGAACGGTTTTCTTTTGATGCTAGGTTAATTCTTATTTCTCCGTAATTTTCAGCATTCCGCAAATAATAATGTCTGACAAGACCATTAAAATCCATTGGAGAAGCCACTCCAGCGTACCCTATGTAATCGACCACTTCAGGCACAGTAGCAAGATATTCTTCAAAATCTCTTACAACAGAGTCCGTTCTTTCAAGTGTAGTACCCTCAGGCATTTTCAGGACTAATTGAAGTTCGTTTTTATTATCATAAGGAAGCATTTTTAGCGGAACCGCCCTGAAAAGCGCAAGACTGAGAGCAACAAGAGCCAAAAAAACCATTATACCAAGAAAAGTCCATGAATTCCTTTTTGACTGAAGGAGAGGTTTCATTAACGGATAAAAAAACTTATAAAGTTTAGTGTCTTTTACATTAAAGTCCTCATTCTGCGAAGCAGCAAAGTTTCCTTTATTATATCTTTTCTTGAGCATATGATAGGCAAAATAAGGAGTTATCGTAAAAGAGACTATCATTGACATAATCATCGTTACAGGTACATTCAAAGCCATAGGGCGCATATAAGGCCCCATCATTCCAGTAATGAAGAACATTGGAAGAAAACTTGCGATGACTGCCAGAGTGGCGATGATAAGAGGAGGTCGAATCTCTGAAACAGCTCCTAACACAATGCCTCTTGTGGCCTTGCCTGAAATTGCAAAGTGTCTCGATATATTTTCGACATCCACAATAGGGTCATCAACGAGTAAACCTAGCGACAAGATAAGGGCAAACAGCGTAACCCTGTTAATTGTAAAACCAAGCATCATGTTTACTGCCAGAGTTAATCCGAAAACTACAGGAATAGCTATTGCTACAACTATTGATTCCCTTAGTCCCAATCCCATTAAGAGAAGCACAAACATTATTGCTACAGCGGCAAATAATCCCCAAATAAGTTCATTGACTTTTTCATTTGCTGTAAGCCCGTAGTTACGGCTTACGATTAACTGCATGTTATCCGGTACAAATTGTTTTTTCAGAGCTTCAATTTTGGTTAAAACTTCATTTGCTACGCTGACGGCATTTGTCCCTTTCTTTTTCGCGATCGCGATAGTTACAGCGTTCTCTAAAGAAGAGCTTTTATTTTCTGTATGAGAGCCTATTATTGTGCCGGGAGCTCCATCATGCAGATGAATATTTCTAGCGTTTCCCCAGCCGTGATTGACATAATTCGATGGTTCAGCAGGACCGTCAACCACACTAGCTATATCTTTTAGGTAGATAGCTCCTTTAACTGGAACTTGAGTCGAGTACATGTAGTTAGCCATGGCTGCAACGTCTTTAGGGAAAGTGGTATCTCCGTGAATAGCTACAACCAAGTTTCTGAGCTGTTCTGCGTCTTTGATGCCATTGCCGACTGCTACATCTATAAGGATATCTTGGTTTTTGAAGTTTCCTGCAGTTTCCTGAATATTTGAGGCCTTGATTGCAGACATAATATCTTGCACTGAAATATTATATGCGGTCATTTTATCAGGATTTATATATACATGGATTATCCTCTGTCTGCCTCCAACTACATAAGCTCTTGATACATCGCTTATAGTAGAAAGTTCATAAGTCAATTCTTCAGCTACTCTGCGAAGCTGCATATCGTTTGCGCTTGAAGAAGTCAGACTCAGAGTAATAATAGGAACATCGTCTATTTCGACAGGTTTAATTATCCATCCTGTTACTCCGGGAGGAACGATATCCAGATTCTCATCAATTTTCTTAAAAAGTTTTACAAGGCTGCGTTCTCTGTCCTGCCCCACATAGAACCTGACAGTTATTATTGCCTGGTCTTCTTTACTCATAGAATATACATATTCCACACCGTCAATCTGATAGAGTATTTTTTCAAGCGGAGTTGATACGAGCTGCTCTACTTCTTTTGCGGAATGACCAGGAAAACTCACATAAACATCGGCTAAAGGGACAACTATTTGCGGATCCTCTTCTCTCGGCGTCATAAATACAGCGGCCAAACCGACGGCTATAGCTAGAATTATAAGTACGATTGAAAGGTTTGACTCAAGAAAAACTCTGACTATTTTGTCAGTAAAAGAGTGTTTTTGCGGGCTCATCTTTTTATCCGATGTGAGTTAGTTATTTGATTCTATTGCTATTAATTCGCCTTCTTTTAATCCGGAAAGGACTTCTACATTATTTCCGAATTGGCGGCCTGTGCGGATATAACGTTTTGAAATTACCCCATTTTCTATAAGTTTCACAAGCTCCAGTTGTCCAGTTTTTATAACAGCATTTTCCGGAATTACTAGAACATCTTTTTGTCCTAACGGTATATAAATTCTTCCAAACATCCCGCTGTAAATCCCTTTCGGACAAGGACCGGTGACTTTTACCTGGAAGGTTCTGTCAGTAGAATTAGACTCAGGCACTATCTCTCTGACTTTAGCAGAACAAATCTTATCGAGAGCATCAATTTTAACCTCGATGTCCTGTCCCGGAGTTAATCTATTGGCAAGTGATTCTCTCACATTGGCTATAAGTTGCATGGCTGTATTGTCATAAAGTTTAAGCAGTACCTGTCCTGGCAACACCGTATCACCAACATCTACTTCCTTATCCACGACCAGCCCATCAATAGGTGAAACTATATTGGCATACCTGATAAGAGCTTCAGTTTCACTAACTATTCCTTTTGCCTTATTCAATTGAGCTCTGGAGTTCTTCTCCTTTGTCTCCACATTTTCAAAATCCTGTTTGCTTACAGCCCTGCTTTTGAATAGGCTGGAATATCTTACATAATCACTTTGAGCTTGTTTAAGATTGGATTCAGACAACGCAATATCGGCTTTGCCTTGTTGGAGTTTTCCCTGTAATTCAGTGTCATCGAGTTTAATAATCAGCTGCCCTTTCTTAACAGTCTCTCCTGCTTTGGCATATACACCCATAACCCTTGCAGTAAGCTTCGATGTGATAGTCGTTTCGCGAATGGCCTGCACTGTTCCTGAGGCCGTTTCTGTAAGAGGGACTGTTATAAGTGAAACTTTAGCTGTTTTTCCTGTATATGATTGTTTTTCGGTGGTTTTAGGATTGTTGTAATCGATTTTCGCGGAAAAAGTACCTGCAAGCCATAGGAGAAGAAGCAGGACAATTAAAAGAGATCCTATCAGGAAAAGTACTTTTTTTGTTCTAAAAAATAAAAGGTGATTTTTTAAGTTTAATATAAACTTTTTCATAATGAGCGCCTTATTATTGATTGTTAAACAGATTGAAATTATAGACTACTTTAAGCATTTTAACAATTGCATATAAATCACTCAATCCATAGAATACAGTTAAAGGAACTAGAGTTTATGAGAAGTATGACGGGTTATGGTTACGGAGAAGTTGCCTCAGTTAAGGGCATATCTTTTAAAGTAGAGATTAAATCGGTTAACAGAAAACAGCTAGACTTGAAGCTTTATTTGCCATCTGAACTTAATGAGTACGAATCTCAAATAAGGAAAATAATTTCAGATTCAATATCGAGAGGGAGCGTAAACGCCAGCATCTCTCTTGCTCTGAGCGAAGAGAGTTTGAAAAAAAGTATCAAAATAAACCATGAGATACTTAAAGCTTACATTGAAAGCGCTGATTTGCTGGCTAAAGAACTGGGGCTTACCCAGAACTTGACAATCGCGGACCTGTACAAACTTCCAAAGTCCCTTGAAATAGTTAATCCTGAGCTTGCTTCAGATGAAAAATGCGTTGAAGATTTATTGAAGGCCATTCGCAACGCAATAATCGAGTTCAACAAAAGCAGGACGAATGAAGGCGAGTTTCTGAAAAAACATTTTCAAGAAAGAATTTCTCTCCTTGCAAACATCCTGTCACGGATAGAACCCTTATCTGCCGAATTGCCGAAGATATATCATGCTAAACTCCTGGAACGGATCAGGAAAAATCAGGACATTGCAATACCGAACGAAGAACTATTCATTAAAGAGCTGGTTATGATTTCGGATAAATGCGATGTCACGGAAGAAATCACCAGGCTAAAGAGCCATTTTGCCCAATTCGATAACCTAATAAACGAAGAAACTCCAGGACGTAATCTGGATTTTTTGACTCAGGAAATCCAAAGAGAAATAAACACTCTTGGAGTCAAGGCCGCAACTTCCGAGATTTCGCCCTTGGTCGTTTCCTTCAAGACTGAAGTTGAGAAAATCCGCGAGCAAATTCAAAACATAGAGTGATATGTCTTTAAGAGCAGTAGTCCATAACTCATTTACATCCGAATGGATGGAGTTCAAGAACCCAATTGAAATTATAGAAACTTCAAAAACCGATGAAATTCTATGTTCGTTGGAACGCGTAGATAAATATGCTAAAGAGCATAAGAAATATGCAGTAGGTTTTATCTCTTACGATGCGTCCATAGCCTTTGATTCGGCTATGTCCGTAAGAACATCCCATAAACATAAAATGCCATTGCTATGGTTTGCTGTTTTTGATTCTTACAAAACTATTAAATTTCCAAGGACAGAGAAAACAAATAATCATTTTTCAGACTGGAGTTCAACTGTGTCCAAAAATCAGTATGAAAGCGCCATTTCCAGTGTCAAGGATTACATAAAAGCAGGTGAGACTTATCAGGTTAATTATACTTTCAGGCAGCACGCTGAATTTCATGGTGACCCTTGGAAACTCTTTTGCGAACTTTCCAACTCCCAGCGTTCAATTTATTGCGCGTTTATCGAAACAGATGAATTTGCCCTGTGTTCGGCTTCCCCTGAACTCTTCTTTACATTGAAAAATGGGTTAATTGTATCCAAACCTATGAAAGGAACTTCTCCAAGAGGCAATACTTTAGAAGAAGACAACGAAAGAAAAGACTGGTTGTACCACTCACAAAAAAACAGATCGGAAAATATCATGATTGTTGATATGATAAGAAACGATATCGGGAGAGTGGCCAGCGCAGGAAGCGTAATGATTCCTAAACAGTATGAAGTCGAGAAATATCCTACTGTATGGCAAATGACGTCGACAGTTCAGGCGTACACGAATAAAAGTATTCCTGATATCATGAAAGCTCTTTTTCCATGTGCTTCTATTACAGGAGCGCCGAAAGTCAGAACTATGGAAATAATTGCCGAGTTGGAAAATACGCCGAGGGGAATTTACACTGGCAGCGTAGGATTCATTGCGCCTGATAATTCTGCACAGTTCAATGTGGCTATAAGAAGTGTTGTTATAGATAAGAAAACATCGCTTGCCGAATACGGTGTAGGCGGAGGAATAGTTTGGGATTCAACACATGATGACGAATATGAAGAATGCTTGATTAAAACAAAGTTTCTCTCTGCGCCAATTCCTGATTTTTCGCTTATTGAATCAATTTTATGGACGCCTGATGAAGGATATTTTCTGCTTGACTATCACTTAAAAAGAATGGCAAGAAGTGCTGAATATTTCGACTATAAGTGGTTCGTCGATAGAGTTAAAGGGATTTTACAAAGTGCTATTTCCCATTTCGCATCTGTTCCTCAGAAAGTCAGAGTGCTTTCTGATATTCAGGGAGAAATCACATTAGAAAATGTTCCAGTTGGTGAGTTGAAAACTGAAATAAAAGTTGCTGTTGCATATGAAAATGTCAGAAGAAACAATCCGTTCCTCTATCACAAGACAACCAACCGCAAGATTTACGAAAACATCAAATCAAGGTATGCCAAATGCGATGAAGTCATTCTTTATAATGAGGACGGCGAAATTACTGAAGGGATATCTTCAAATATTGTTATGAAGACAGGCAATTGCCTGTTTACTCCGCCTGTGTCGTGCGGGCTTCTCGGAGGGACATTCCGCCAGCATCTTCTCGACAGAGGTAAAATCAAAGAGAAAGTTATAACTATCGACGAAATTAAGAGCGCAGAAGAAGTTTATCTGATAAACTCAGTCCGTAAATTTCGCAAGGCATCATTCATAGTTCAAAAATAATCGGGAAAATATTTATGAAAATATCAGTGCTTAATATAGGAAATGAGCTTTTGAAAGGCTCAACGGCGAATACAAATTTAGTTTATATGGGGCACGAGCTGCTTAAGCTTGGCATGCCTCCCATTATCCAGATGTCCGTAAACGACGAACCGCAAGAAATGCGTGATGCTATATCTTATCTTGAAAATAAATCAGATGTTATTATTTCCACAGGAGGGCTTGGCCCTACTACTGATGATATTACTGTTCAGGTTTTCGCTGAGCATTACGGACTTAAGGTTTACTGTGATGAAAACGTAGTAATGCATATTCAGAACATAATAGGCTATGACAAGGCTTTATCGGTGCATAACCGTAAACAAGCTATAGTTCCTGAAAATTCGAAAATATTGGAAAATAGAAACGGAACTGCCCCTGGAATTTTATTTGAAGCGAAAGAGAAAACTATTTTTCTTCTGCCAGGGCCACCGGCTGAACTCATCCCATTATTTAATGAGAACGTCTTGCCTGCTATTAAAGCAAAACTCAAGGAACCTATTTTCTTCAAGTCTCTTTATACAGTCGGTATAGCGGAGTCCGAACTCCAGAGGATGGTTTCAGAAAAAATACCAATCAATGAAAAACTTTATGTCGCATACAGAGCCGAACCGGGCGGATGCGAGCTGACTTTCAGTTCGGCACGAAATGAACTTGTGCAAACAGCTGTTACTATAATGTATTCTGTTATTGGAAAGTCTATCCTTGATTATGAGAGTAAAAATATTGCCGAAGAAATAGTTAAGAGATTGATTGAGCTAAATTTGACTCTTAGTTCAGCCGAATCGTGCACGGGCGGAATGCTTGCTTCAAGGATTACCGATATTTCAGGAGCTTCAAAGATTTTTAAGGGCGGGATTGTTGCCTATTCCAATGAGGTAAAAAGCAGTTGTCTTAAAGTTGATGAAGAAATTTTGAATTCCCACGGTGCAGTCAGTTCTCAATGTGCTGTTGATATGGCAGAAGGATGCGCAAAATTGTTTGATACAGACATTGCCATTTCTATAACAGGTATAGCAGGCCCTGACGGAGGAACTCCGACAAAACCTGTCGGTACCGTTTTTATCGCTTTAAAATTCAAGGACAAGACAATAGGCAAAGATTATAAGATAAAAGGCGACAGAAACAGAGTAAGAACCCGTAGCTGCGCTTTTGCTTTGAATATGTTAAGAGATGCTATAATGTGCGATTAGTCAAAATATTTTTTTTAGACTTTTTGCCAAGCTGCATGATTTACATTTAAGCCCATTTCATTCCATTTTTTCTCAAAGTCGGTTTTTATATCTCTCACATCATCTATTAAAGAGTCATTCCTTTTGAAAAAGGATGCTTTCTCCAGAATATTCAAGGCTGATTTGAAATAAGGGGTGTCATCTGTGGAAAAGTGGAAAATTCCGCCTTTCTGTAATTTCAGAGCTAGTCTGGCAACGAATTCCGAACTTATTAATCGATAGGAGCTATGTTTGTCTTTGGGCCAGGGATCGGGGCAGAGAATGTGAAATCTGTAAACAGATTCGTCATTGATGCACTGGTTAATAAGGTGCCAGACTTCACATCTTAGAAAACGGCAATTGTTCAGTCCTAGCCTTTTGTTTCTTTTCGAAAGTTTTCTGAGTCTGCCTATCAAAACATCTGTAGAAGCGATTATCCTGTCAGGGTATTTTATGGCTAACTCAGTGGAAAAAGTCCCTTTTCCGCATCCAAGATCAAATTCAAGTAATTGATTGTCAGGGAATTCAATTTTTCTAAGCTCGCTGTTTAATATTTCGATATATTGGTCTTCTGTTTTCATTTTCTTTAAACTACAATTGTTATTCAGCCCTTTTGAAGCCTTGACACTCTATATTCAATCAAATATACTCTACAGAAATACGACTTTTTCAATGCATAACTATGGTTGATTTAATGAAATCTAGATGTTTTTTTGCTTCTATGGTATTATTTGCCTTATTCCTAATCTGCCTCGTTCCTGCGGCAAAAGCAGTAACGACCGATACAGATGTTGCTATTTCTTCAGATTACATTTATGACCAGCAATCGACTCATGATTCCAGGGCTAACCAGAACTTCGATGATGAAATCGGGCAAGGCCCTGTCAGGAAGCTTGGCAGAGGTATATGCAATGTAGCTTTTGGCGTATTTGAGATACCTATTCAGGTTTATAAGACTAATGAGACTACAGGAGGCTTAGCTGCCTGGACTTATGGCCTTATGAAAGGGGTAGGAAGATTTATTGAAAGAGAACTTGTAGGGGTGCTTGACATAGTTACGTTCCCCATTCCGCTGCCTGGTGCTTCGACTCAAAAGTATGGTTCAGGTTGGGGTTATGGGCCTATTATGGAGCCTGAATGGATTTTTACGTTTGGGACAGACCCATACAATTTTGTTTATCCAAACAAGCCGCCTCAATAAAGCTACTATTTTGCAGGAAACGGCAGAGAGAACGTAAGATTTTCTGTATATTTGTTTAGAAATCTTTTATTGATGGTTTTTTATTTTATAATCGGTGTATCAGGGATGTTGTTTTATTCCCTGTTATTTTTACGAGAGATATTTGCTTTAAGGAGATAGCATTATGATAAAGTTGCCTCATGCAAAGGAAAATGAAACAATTTTAGTAGTTGATGACGAAGATGCCGTTTGGAGCTTTGTAATCGAAGCTTTGCAAAAACTCGGATACTCTGTATTGCTTGCAGGCAATGGAGAAGAAGCTGTTGAGATATATAAAGAGAATCCAAAGTTAATCAATCTGGTGTTTCTTGACATGATTATGCCTAAACTTGGCGGACACAGTACTTTCTATAAACTGAAAGCTATTGACCCTAATGTAAAAATCCTGCTTTCCAGCGGTCACGTATCCGAAGAGGAGATAGAGGATTTATATGAACAAGGCGCTAAGGGATTTATGCACAAACCACATAAAATTAAAGATTTAGCTCACGAAATCAGAAGAATTCTTGATGAAGAATAGCATGTTAAAAATGTTATTTCTGGTAACTGCGACGATAGCTTTTGCAGGATGCAGCACTGAGTACAACAAAGATGTTGCTACTGATAAGGCCAGAAACTATGTGTTTGAACAGATTCCCAGAATGTCGCCTCAGAACGCCTCGTATATCAAATATACCTATCCTAAACTTGTTACGGCTCCTATCTATTCTACCGATCAAATGAGCGAAAAACAAATCTTTTGGAATTGGGGGTATACTTATGAAGATCCGACAACTTTCTCGCGGTCGCGTGAATACTCTCAGGTAGCATTTACATGGGATTTGCCAGATCCGAAAATTTCAGTAATGGTGTTGGGGACTTGCTATGACAACTATCAAGGCTGGTATCCGGTAAAGCTGATATTAAGAGATTCTGCTTCCACTGAATCTACAGATACATCGAGAGTTAGAGACAAGAAACCTGAAATAATCAAGCTTCCCACCACAGGGGCAGTTACATATTAAAGATACATCCTTTAGAGATACGAATTATGCAAAAGACCACTGTTAAAAAATTTACTGTCGGCTTATTTGAAACGAACTGCTATATACTGCACTTGAGAAATGCTGTTATAATAATCGACCCGGGTTCAGAATCTTCCAAAATTATTTCTTACTTAGAGTCCAATAATTTAATCCCAAGCCAAATCCTTTTGACACATGCGCACATAGACCACATTTCAGGAGTCAGAGAGATAGCCGAGAAATATGGCATTCCTGTTTACCTGAATAAAGATGACGAAGAACTCTATAATAGCCCTAAAAACTCTTTGGAGCCATTTTTCCCGCCACTTGATAAAAAGATAAAAACTACATCTGATTTTAATGCCGATGGGATCACCGCGATCCATACGCCAGGGCATTCAAGGGGAGGAACCTGCTTCTATGTAAAGGAAGCTAAATTGCTTTTTTCGGGAGACACCATTTTTAATGAGTCCATAGGCCGCACCGATCTCCCAGGAGGCAACCACAAGTGTCTGATAGAATCTATAAAAAAGAATATTTTAACGCTTCCTCCAGAAACTGTTATTTATCCTGGGCACGGACCGGAAACCAGCGTAGAGCATGAGTTAAAGTACAATCCCTATTATTGATTTTGACAGTTTTTAGCGGATAATTATTAACTCACCAATTTAGAACCATTTTTGGAGAGGGGGCTTAACATGGAACACAATAAATTTGTAGCATATATTCTTTTGATATGTTTTCTCTTGCTGATAGCTGTATGCTCTTCAATTTTTCTTAGGAGGCTAAAATTCCCTTACACGATTGGCCTAGTGGTTGTTGGGCTGGCTCTTGCGATGTTCATGCATTATTCGCCTGAACTTTCTTCGGATATAAATACATTAATATTTCATAAGATAATTTATTACATACTTTTGCCTATTCTTATTTTTGATGCTTCTGTCAATATGGACAGCCGATTGCTTGCAAGAAATATAATTCCTGTACTGATACTTGCGGGGCCTGGGCTTATTATTTCTCTTCTCATCGTCGGAGTGATTGTCAATTTTACTACTCCATTGATGATAGGTTCAGCTTTGCTTTTCGGCGCTTTGATTTCAGCTACTGACCCTGTAGCAGTCATTGCTCTTTTTAAAGAGATTGGAGCTCCCAAGAGGCTGACTATGCTTGTGGACGGGGAAAGTATTTTTAACGATGCTACGGCTATTGTTGCTTTCAATATAGTTTTCGCGATAGTTATGTCTGGAGCTCAACTGAACGCTGGAACTCTCCTTTCAGGCTTGTTGAGTTTTATATGGGTTTTTGCCGGAGGTGCCATTGTTGGTATTATAATTGGCTATTTTGCGGTATGTCTAATGAGCATAACAAAGAAAGATCCGATGGCAATTCTTGTTCTTACTACAGTGTTGACTTTTTCTTCATTTATTATAGCAGACCATTTTATTCATGTTTCGGGAGTGATGGCTGTGCTTGGAGCTGGAATTACAGTTAATTATTATAGGACAACTAAACTAAATAATGAGGTTAAAGACTATATAGTAAAATTCTGGGAGTATGCCTCTTTTTTGGCAAATAGTTTTATTTTCATTGTTTTAGGCATAGTAGAGTGGAGAATGTTTGATGAATTCAAAAACACATCAAGACTCTTTATCTATTTGTTATTTGCAGTAGTTGCAATCATTGTTGCCAGGGCCGTGGTGGTTTATGCCATATCTCCTATAATAAAGCTTTTTCCAAGGCAGAGGAAAATCAGTATGGGATATCAGACAATAATTTTCTGGGGAGGTTTAAGAGGCGCAGTCCCGCTTGCATTGGCATTCGGTTTGACATCTGATTTTCCGGGAAGCAGGCTTATTTTGCAGCTAACTTTGGGCGTAGTATTATTTACGCTTTTGGTTAACGGGTTAAGCACTAAACTCCTTATAGCGGCATTCAGATTAAATAAGACTTCTATTTACGAAACGATTTTATATTTGCAGGCTAAGCTTCAGGTACTTATCAAAGGACAAAATTTTTTAAAAAATATAAAGAAGAATCAGTTTGTCCAGGAAACGGTTCTTGATTCTGTGATCGCTTCTTATGATAAGGAAGGGGAGGATGTTGTAGACAGAATTACCCATATGCAGGAAGATCCCAAATTCACTCCGGCTATCCTAAAGAAAATACTTTGGCTTGAAGCTATTGCCATCGAAAGAAAGATCTATCGACGAATACTTGCCAGAGGATTGATTTCAGATCAGGTTTTCAGAACATTAGATATAAACACGGATTTTGAGATAGAACAGATTAAGGACGGGCATTCTCCGCAAAAGACCGTTTATTCTATGCCGTTATTTACTAAACTTAAAAAAAGAATAGCATTGGGTATAGAAAAAGTTTTTCATTCAAGCATGCTTGCAAAGAAATTGAGATATAATGCGGCCATTGAAGAATATGAAATGACTTATGCTTCAGTTTTTGCATATACGAGAGTTGCTGAATCACTAGATTCCTTGCCGCTTATTTATGCAAATCAGAAAGAGATAGTTAATGAGTGTAAAACTTTTTATAGAGAAAGGACAGGTATTGCAAAAAGAGATATTGGAAATCTCTCAAAATATATTTCAATGCTTAAAGTTCAGAATCGTTATATTAAAAAAGCGGCTCTAAATGAAGAGATGGAAGCTGTCGAAAAATTGGAAAATGGAGGATTTATACCTGTTTCAGTTTCGAAAATGCTTCAGGAAGAAATCAATACCGAGCTGTCCAACTGCTAATATCAACCCGTATAATACGACGCTGGCTGATGCTTTTGCCTTGAGTTCTGTTTGGGCGTTGCTTTTACCTCTGACTATCGGCTGGTGGCAGGCTGCGACTAACCATTCTAGCTTATTAGCGGCTCATTCTTTTGGTTAATTTTCGGCGTTTAAAATCTTCCTGACAAAAACTAGGTGTTCCAGCAAATTGTTAGGTGTAAAATCATTCAGTATCTGAAGTATCAAATTGAATATTGTCTTTTTCTCTTATTGATCTGCACTTTGCAACAAAAAATTTTCTTGTCATGTAATAAAATGCAATGATTCCTAAAGTTATAATTATTACAAACATTGAGACAATATTTAAAAATCCAAAGCCCCCATATTCAACTGGGCCTAAGTATATTAGTACTGTAAGAAGCCATAAGAAAACAATGAGAGGAGCGCTTACATATACAACTTCTCCTAACGAATAATGGCCTTTATTACTTCTGTTTATTGAGATGAAGACTATCATAAAAATTGTCAAAGCTATTGTCATATACAACATGTCAGTTGATCCTATGAAAACAAAAATTATTGCTTGTGAAATAAAAAGCAAATAACATATAGGAGTTGCTAGAGGAAGTTTGAAAGCTCTCTTTGCATCGGGGGCGCCATTTCGCAAGCCAACTAGAGAGAGAGGAACTACCATATACATCAGGACTATCAATGCGGTTATAAAAAGGATCAGAACAGACCAACTGTGAAATAATACAAGAAAAATCAAGGTAATAAGGAAATTAAAGCCCATCGCCGATTTAGAAAAATGCAACTTTGGATCAAGGATAGAGAATCTTTTTGGCATTTGCCTCTCTTTCGACATCCCATAAAGAATTCTTGAAGCACTTCCAACGAAAGTAATACCGGTTCCGGTCGGAGCAGCTACAGCTCCAACATAAATTATTATCGCCATGAAGTTCATACCAAGCATTGATACAAGTTGCACAAATGGGGATTCAAAAAATAATGACTGCCAACCTTTCTCCGCGATTTGAGATGGATCTATAGCTCCCATGAAAGCAAACTGCAAAAGTATGTAGATAATAAAACAAATTATAAGCGATAGAATCATGCCAAGAGGAATGTTTCTATTTGGATTTTTGATTTCGCTTGCAAACGACGTACATAACTGGAATCCATTGAAAACATATATCATGCCAGCTGTGGTTATTGCCATAAAGACTGAATTAATTCCATAAGGCATAATGGAACCTTTAAATGAAGTAAAATTAACGGGATGAAAGCAAAGACCTAGTATTACAAGTGCTGTAGCGACAGGGATCACTATTTTTACTATAGTTATGGCGTTGTTAACGCTGGCAAAAAACCTGATCCCAAAAATATTGACTATCCAATAGAAAACTAAAAAACAAAAAGTTACTCCTAGCCCAGAATGGGTAAGCTCGCCATTAGTCATAAGATATGTAGAAATACTTGGAGAAAGACTAGCCAAATATTGTACGCTAGCCTGTGCTTCTCCAGGCATACTGCCTACAAGTTCCAGCCAGATTGCGAAGGCAAAAACAGCACCAAAAAATCTGTTATGAGATAAAACTCCTATTCTGCCTATAAGCCCTCTAATGGGGTACATTGAGGCTATTTCAGATATCACCAATGCCATTAGTAGGAAAAATACAAGAACCATCAGCCAAGAAATAAACACCCCTGAACCAGCTTCCTTTGCTCCAAGATAAGCTGTAAAAAGCCAACCACTACCAATAATCCCACTCACTGATATAGAAATTACTGAAAATAACCCAATTTTTTTTGGCTTGCCACTCATTTTTTCTAACTTTCAAATTAACAATAGATTCACTTCTCCAGTATAGGCAAATGTTTTCTATATTTCACTAAATAAAAAAATAAAACTAATGAAAGATTTTTTTTAAAATCATAAGTATTTATAGTGTAATGAATTGCGCTGTAAATTGCTAAAATATTTGCACATGGAAGGAAAAATAGTGTATCAGTTCAGCAATACAGACGAAGGTTTCGAAAATCTCATACTGCCGTTTAGAAGGAAACTCAAAAGTTTCAACAGATGAGTGATACTCGGGAAGAGCATGCCATGGAGCGAGTTTGAGGAATCGTATTGCACACTCTTCAAAAAGTTCAATAAGAGAGGAAGAAGGCCAATTATCCTGAGAGTGGCTTTAGGTTCTATGATAATACAGGAGAAACTTTCTAAGAATATCCTAACAGAACTCAATAAAGCAATAGTCAAATGAGGCTAGAGAAAAGCTAGAAGGAGCAATAGACACGCACGGCTATAGAATTATTTTTTGAAAAATGGAGGGTTTAAGTTCTTTGAAGCGTGTGTTTGAGAAGAACCTCAACCCTCCACTCAATAAAATTATTACTATTAGGCTCTATCCTTTGTTAAAGTATGTCGCAAGCGATGCCGTGTCCGAGTTTTGGCAGTCCCATATGTTTTGCGATAGTCTGTCCAATATCCGCAAAAGATTTCCTCCCCCCGATACTTCCTGGTTTAATATATGGACCAAACATCAGAATGGGGATGTGTTCTCTTGTGTGGTCTGTGCCTTTCCATGTCGGATCGCAGCCGTGGTCTGCTGTTATTACTACCAGATCTCCAGGCTGGAGCATTTTTTCAAGTTCGGGCATACGGTTATCGATGTATTCAAGGGCCCATGCGTAGCCGGATACATCTCTGCGATGCCCGAAACTGGCATCAAAATCCACGAAGTTAGTGAAAATTATAGTATTGTCTTTGGCTTCTTTAAGTTCCGAGACGGTCTTGTTAAAAAGGTCTTCTAACCCTGTAGCCTTGATTTTTTTAGTAATTCCGCAATTTGCAAAGATGTCTGCTATCTTGCCTATGGAAACAACTTGTCCCCCAAGTTTTTTCAGAGTATCAAGAAGCGTAGGTTCTGGTGGCTCGACTGCTATGTCGTGTCTGTTGCCTGTTCTGGCGAACTCGCCTTTTTTTTCTCCGAGGAAAGGCCTGGCTATGACGCGTCCGATACAACCTAGCGATTCTTCCTGCTCGTTAAGGATTACTCTGGCGATGTCACAAATTTCCATTAGTTTCTCAAGTCCGAAGTGTGTTTCATGACAGGCGATCTGGAACACGCTGTCAGCAGAAGTGTAAACAATAGGTTTTCCTGTTTTAATATGTTCCTCACCAAGCTCGTCCAGAATTTCTGTGCCCGAAGCGTGTTTGTTGCCAAGGATGCCTGGAACTCCGGTCCTTTTGATGAATTCACTGATAAGTTTTTCGGGGAAGGCTGGTATGGTTTTCGGGAAATATCCCCAGTCGAACATTACGGGAACGCCGGCTATTTCCCAATGTCCGCTAGGCGTATCTTTTCCTTTGGAAGTTTCAATTCCGTAACCGTAGGCGCCTGCAATATCTCCACTATATCCGAGAGAACATGCGAGTTTTTTGCCTCTGCTTTCCTCTGCTGCTTTTTCGAGTCCCAAACGGGCTAGATTTGGCAAAAAAAGGCTGCCTTTGTCTCGTTTTACCGTCCCTTTGGCTGTTCCAGTCGCGCATTGTTCGACTATGTGTCCCAAGGTGTCTGAGCCTTTGTCTCCGTAATTGTCGGAATCTGCAGATGCACCGATGCCGAAAGAATCGAGTATCAGTATTATTGTTCTCTTCATATTGAGCCCTCTTGTTTTTTTGTTTTCAATACTTACAGGTGTGTAGTCTATACAGTATAAAACATTTGCTTTTTTACGCAACAGTGATGGCAAAGGTAATTCGATAGATTAAAATCCTAACCAGTGCTTTTATAAAAAGAAAAGACACTGTGCATGGATTGATCGTTAATTATTTTACTAAAGATATTGTGAACAAACCTAACTAGGAGGGATAAAATGGATTTTAGAGGGAAGAGCAATTTGATGAAGTTAACTGTCATGTCGTACGGACTGACATGTATTACGGGGATAGCCGTAATATTGCCTTTTGTAATTCAGCAGCCTGCGCAGGAATATTTTAAATCAAGTGCGGCATATACAGGTTTCGTATTTTCATTCTTTATGGGGGGCATGCTGATATTTCAGATCTTAAATGGTTTTATTGTAAAGTTCCTGAAAATCAGAGCTCAGATTTATCTTACTTCCATTGTTTATCTTTTATGTACTTTATCAATGTTCATGATTCATGAGATTATATTTCTGATACCGATTTTAATAATCTTGGGGTTTTGCTTCGGTCTTATAATTACAATTCCTTATTTCATTTTCGTTCATACTTTTGAAGGTAAAGAACGATCTACAAAGATGAATCGCGCAGACTTCTTGTTCAGCATAGGTTCACTTGTTTATCCTATGGTTTCATCTTTTATGATAACTATGAAATTTTCATGGCAATCTGTTTATCTATCGGTATTCATCCTCATAATTATCATCGTAATTTTATGCGCTAGATCCATCATTCCAAATGTTGATGCCGCCGAAACCGAAACACAAACGGTTTCACATTTTTCAAAATGGAATTTAAATATCTATTTTGTCGGATTATCTATATTCTTTTATTTTGTGTCTTACACAGGGTACACATATTGCGTTGTAGAGTACCTGACGACAAATCTGAAGATGGATTCAACAGCAGCCAATTTCGGGATAAGTTTATTTTGGATTCTGTATGCTGTAGGATGTTTCATCTCAAGCTATGCGGTTAAGTACATAGCGGTAAATAAGTACATCATTTTTTCAGCGATAGTATCGTTTATAGCCTATTTTGTTATTTACTATTCTGCCAGTGTTATGATGATGTATGTTTCGATATCTATTTTAGGCCTTGGTTGTGCGACAATATATTCATCAAGCATTTCATATGGATCCATGTTGGTTGAATTTGCTTCGCCAAGGATTATTTCATTCTTTATTGCATCATCAGGAGTAGGTACATATGTAGGTGAAGCCTATTCCAACTGGGTACAGGCACAATATGGTTTTACGTCCATAATCGCTATTAGCGCTATAACGATGCTTACTACCGTTGTCCTGATGATAATAGTCGCATTCAATGACAAACAGGCTATTAAGTCCATCTAATTTGCTTATGCCGAAGACTCATTATATAGTGAGGCCTTTTCTACTTGCGAGATAAGCGTTTAATGTGTTCTTTTGTAGGAAGGAAGATAAAATAAAAAATAAGGAGACGAGAAAATGAACGATCAAAACATCAATCATGCATTTCTTGATGGAGTATTAAAAGGTGAATATCCTGATGTCTATTATCATTTTGGGGTTGACAGCAATGATCCGATCCTGAAAGACTTTAAGAAAGTAAAAGCGGTTGTATTGTGCGGTTCCGGCGGGCGCATAAATGAGTTTGCCGAAAAATGGAGTAAAATGCGCAAAGGGAAGAAAATTATAGCCCTTCCAAAAGAAGACAGATTTGTGACGCGTTATTGTGACGGTGTGATATTTGCTTCTCACGGTATGGGTATGCCAAGTGCTGCAATTTGTGTGCAGGAAATGATGAGAATGATTTATTTCCTTAAAGATGGCGATTTAGAAGAGATGGATAAAGTTTTTTGGACAAGGGTTGGCACAAGCGGCGGTGTTGGGCTTGAAGGCGGTACAGTGGTAGTTACGACTGAAGGTTTGATGGCGGATCTGAAGCCTTATAGAGTATTGAATGGCGGAATGGGAGAGCATTGGTTTAACGGGAAATATCCTCTCGATATAGCTCAGGACATTATTGATGCCAATAAGAAGAGCGGGTTGAACGTGGTACCAGGTAAAACCATAGCAGGAAATGAGTTTTTCCTTGAACAGTTCCGTTTGGACGGCGCCGTCTGTATGGAGACTCTTGAATCCAAAATGGCTTGGCTCAATTGGATTCACGAAAATGGCGTTCGCAATATAGAAATGGAAGGCGCAATGATGGCGGGCTTCTTAAATCACTGGGGATTTTCAAGGTTTGCCATGATTTGCTGTACTCTTCTAAATCGTCTCAATGGTGATCAGGTAACAGCCACTAAGGAAGAACTTCATTCCTTTAGCGAAAATTCAGGCGTAGTTCTATTCAACTACCTGAAGAAAATTATCAAGTAACCTGATAAATTCTGGTTAGCGCTGTAAAACGATTAAGGCTCAGGGTGAAATATCCTGAGCCTTATTAATATTATGTTTCTTAAAATAAAAATTCAGTTTCTTTATTAAGACAATTCAATTCAGCTATTGTCTATTAGCTCAAAAATTTCTTCTTGCGACGGTGGTTCAAACCCCGGGGAGAAATAATTAAACGATTCGTCGCTTATATAGAAGCTGCCCTCTGATTTTTCTTTATTCCTTTTTCTGAGTCGGTCTATGATTGTTGCTTCGGGACAATAGATATAGAAAAGTTTATAGTCCAAACCTAATTCTTCTATCATATCTGTATATTTTTTTCGTTCCGATTTGCGCCAGAAACCAAAGTCAAGAATGATATCTATATTTTTGCTTACCAATTTTTTTGCTGTATCCCAAGCTATGTCGCAGCAAATGAAGAAATAGTAATCAAACTCATCGTTGCTTATTTCGAATGGATAAAGCTTCAGCATCCATTCGTCAGGAGAAAAACGGATGGCGCCTGTTTTCTTTTCCAGAAGTTTTGAATAGGTGGTTTTTCCAGAACCGATTTGCCCGGATACCAAATACACTTTGCTCATATGTTATGCCTTGCTTAAATTTGTGCGAGTGTTATGGATATTTTCCCATTTATTTCAAATATAATCACACTAACAGAGAAAAATTACACTCTGGAATGTTTTTCTTTTGCGAATAATGCGTAAAAACGAATTATGAGCACTTATTCTTTCCAATTCAGGATAGTATCTACCAGGATGTTGACCTCATCGCCAACAACCTGAAACAATCCTTCATCAACTTCAAATTTTTCAGAGTTGACGCCGGTTTTAAAAACAATGATTTCCCCTTTTTTAAGCCTAGAGATAAGAGGCATATGCCCTTTGTAGACTTGCATTTCTCCCATCTCAGCGGGGATAGTTACTGCGTATGACATACAGTCGCATGCAATTTTGTTTTGAGTTATTACCCGCACTTTTAGATTGTCAGCCATATTTAGGCCTCTTCGATAATTTCGGCTATACTGCCTTTCATGTAAAAATTTGCTTCAGGGACAGTGTCATGTTTTCCTTCGAGAATTTCCTGGAACGCTCTGACAGTTTCTTCTACGGGGACTTGTTTTCCTGCCCTGCCGGTAAACACTTCTGCTACTGTGAATGGCTGGCTAAGAAATTTTTGGATTTTCCTGGCTCTGGAGACAAGGACTTTATCATCGTTGGAGAGTTCATCTATGCCAAGGATTGAGATGATGTCCTGAAGCTCCTTGTAGCGTTGCAAAATTTGCTGAATTCCGCGGGCAGTATTATAATGCTGAATTCCTACTATGTCAGGAGTAAGTGCCCTGGAATTTGAAGCCAGCGGATCTACAGCAGGAAAGATGCCTTGAGCAGTCAGGGCGCGATCCAGTACAATAACGGCATCCAGATGAGCGAAAGTAGTTGCCGGAGCAGGGTCAGTAAGGTCATCGGCAGGTACATATACAGCTTGAAAAGAAGTGATAGACCCCGACTTGGTAGAAGTTATTCTTTCCTGAAGGTCTCCCATTTCAGTGGAAAGTGTTGGCTGATAACCGACAGCGCTCGGTGTCCTGCCAAGTAGTGCCGAAACCTCAGCTCCTGCTTGCGAGAATCTGAATATGTTGTCTATAAAAAACAGAACATCCTGAAGTTTTTCATCACGAAAATACTCGGCAATAGTCAGAGCTGAAAGTGCTACGCGCATTCTTGCACCGGGAGGTTCATTCATCTGTCCGAAAATAAGGGCTACTTTTGATTTAGCCAAATCTGTCTGATTAATCACACCGGCTTCGGACATCTCATGATATAAGTCATTACCTTCCCTTGATCGTTCTCCGACGCCTGCAAAAACAGAAAATCCGCCATGCTGCTTGGCTATATTATTTATAAGCTCCATAATCACAACAGTTTTTCCAACACCTGCGCCACCGAAAGCTCCGATCTTCCCACCTTTGATGAATGGACATATGAGGTCAATAACCTTAATTCCCGTTGTAAGTACTTCAGGTTTGGTAGAAAGGTCTGTCAAGGCAGGCGGGCGACGATGTATCGGCATGTGTCTTTCAGCAGATACAGGGCCGCGCCCATCAATAGGCTCTCCAACGATATTCAGTATTCTGCCCATGACTTCCATTCCGACAGGTACTTTGATTGGTGAACCAGTGCATGTAACTTCCATGCCTCTTCGCAAGCCTTCTACTGCCCCCATAGCTATTGTTCTTACCCATCTTCCGCCGCTATGCTGCTGAACTTCAAGGATGAGTTCCTTAATTTTATGTCCGTTCATTTCTTCCTGGCTTACTATCAATGCTTCATTTATTGCCGGAAGGTCAAAAGCGTTGTCAAATTCTACATCTACCACAGGCCCGATGACCTGCGCTATTCTGCCTTTATGCATATATTATTTCCTGATTTTAACCTGTATTTTTTCTAATGAGACATAATCAAAAAAGTTAAATTTTATGATGATTGTTATTGTGTCATGATAATCCTGCGCTGCTTATTTCAAGAATATCTTTGGTGATTGAGGCCTGCCTGAGATTGTTATGGGACAGTTCAAGTTTGTCTACCATCTCATCGGCATTGTCTGTGGCTTGTTTCATGGCAACCATTCTTGCACTGTGCACGCTTGCCCTTGCCTCGCGCATTATCTGCAGTAACTGATAGTCCAGACTTTTGATAAGCAGAGCCTCATAAACAGAATTAGCATCCGGTTCAAATTCGAATTCTCCGACATGCTTCAATGATGACGAACCAGATGAAAGGAACGGATGAGTGCGGCGAACGGTTTCCGGCATCTGATCAAAATCCTTTTGGAACTGTCCTACCGGCAAAAATTTCCATGTAAAAGGCACCTGCTTAAATGTAGAAACAAAGTAGCTGAATATTATATCAACGCTGTTGACTTCTTTGTCAAGGAAAAGTTGGGTGATAAACCGGCATATCATTCTGGCCTCTGAGAGAACGGGCGGGTCACTGTATGAAAAATCGACTAGCAGATTTCTTTTTGTCTTATACAGAAATTGTGCCGCTTTTGCACCAACGGCAATGAAGAAAGTATTGTCAACATCATACTTGGCGCATTCACGGAAAAGGTTAGTGTTTAAGGCTCCGCAAAGCCCTTTGTTTGAACTTACTACTACAACTAATTTGGGGTTTCCCGTGCGTTTTTCCATCAAGAAATGTTTATAGGAACCAGCATTGGCGGTGGCTTGATTAAGAATGGAGTTAAGCATGTCAGCATATGGGATACCTGAAAAAGCCGCAAGCTGGGACTTTTTCATCTTTGAAATAGCTACCATGTTCATGACTCTGGTAAGCTTGGCCATAGATTTTACTGATTTTATTCGCCTTTTGATGTCTCGCAGGTTTGGCATATTCAAAGGGGGGTTAATATTTATGAATTGAATTCTGTGACAGATTCCTGAAGTAACGTATAGATTTCGGGAGTTATTTTCTTTTTTATTCTGATGGTGTCTGAAAGTTCCTTCTTTCGTATGCGGATAAATTCCAAAAACTTGTCTCTTGCTGTTCTTACTTCATCAACTGTAACATTGTCGAAAAAAGCATTCTGGACAAGCCAGAGTTGTATGATCTGTTCCTCAACTGGCACAGGGCAGTATTGTCCCTGTTTGAATAACTCTATAATCCTTTTTCCTCTTTCAAGAAGAGATAGTGTTTTTGGATCCAAATCTGAACCGAATTGAGCGAAAGTCTTGAGTTCATAATATTGCGCCAAATCAAGTTTTACTCTTCCTGCTACTTCTTTCATCGCTTTTATTTGTGCGGCGGAACCGACTCGTGAAACTGAAATCCCTACAGACATGGCTGGCCTGATTCCTTGATGGAATAGATCACTTTCAAGGTAAACCTGTCCATCCGTGATTGAAATAACATTTGTAGGAATATATGCAGATACATCTCCTGCCTGAGTTTCGATTATTGGAAGTGAAGTCAGAGAACCTCCGCCTAGATTATTGGACAAGCATGCTGATCTTTCGAGAAGGCGGCTGTGAAGATAAAAAATGTCGCCAGGGTAGGCTTCGCGTCCCGAAGGCCGTTTAAGAACAAGTGAAATTTGACGATAGGCAACAGCGTGTTTTGAAAGGTCGTCATAAACGATAAGCGAATCCATTCCTCTGTCCATAAAATATTCGCCAAGTGCGGTTCCGCTGAATGGCGCCAGATATTGGAGTGCTGCCGAATCTGCGGCACAGGCTGCTACGACTATCGTGTATTTCATCGCATCACATTCTTCGAGTATGCGTATAACATTAGCGACACTTGACTGCCGTTGGCCTATTGCCACATATATGGAGTAAACAGGGCGGTATTTTTTATCATTATTCTCGATTGCTTTTTGGTTTAGTCTAGCCTGATTTATTATGGTATCTATGGCTATGGCTGTTTTACCTGTCGACCTGTCTCCAATAATGAGTTCTCTTTGTCCCCTGCCGATTGGGATCATTGCGTCGATGGCGGTTATGCCTGTTTGCAATGGCTTATTCACCGACTGACGTCCGATGATTCCGGGAGCATCTCTTTCAACATAACAGTAGGTGGTTTCAGGTTCAATAGGACCTTTTCCGTCAATCGGGCGGCCAAGCGGGTCCACTGCTCTTTTCAGGAGGGTCTTTCCTGCAGGTATTTGAAGCAGTTTCTGCGTTCTTCTGACAAGTTGTCCTTCCTTGACATTTTCAATAGTGTCAAGGACAATGGCTCCGACACTGGATTCTTCGAGATTCAGGGCAATTCCCATGATTCCGTTCCCGAAATCCAGCATTTCATTTAATCTGACATTTCGAAATCCTTCAATCTTGGCTATGCCGTCACCTACTTCAGTAATGACTCCTGTTTCATCCTTGTCCATATTAGGGTGGAAAGAATCGATAGAGCGCCTTATTTCATCTATAACATTATCCATATAAATCACTCATAAGAATTTTTCTGTTTTAAAAAAGAGTACTCTTTAGTATTTCCAATTGTCTCGAAATAGAATAATCCTCAACATCGTAGCCCTTTTCGATTCTCAAACCGCCGATCAGAGATTCGTTTTTGCAGAACTCAATGCCTCCGATATATTTTTCAATATTTCCAACTAAGGAAAGAATCTGTTCTCTTTGGTATTCTGTCAATTCGTTAGGAGCAGAAATTTTTAGTCTATGTTCCCTTAGATAACGCATGATCCTTTCGAGCAGTGCTTTTAGTATGAATTCTTCTTCTCTTAGTTTTTTTCCCTTGAGAGATTGCAGTTTCAGCATCATTACTTGAAAATCGGGCATATCGTTTAGGAAAGATTCCTGCCAAATGACTCTGGCAGTTTTTTGATGTTGCGTTTTTAGCTTCATTTGATTGTGTCTGCCTTACCAGGAGAAATTTCCGGATACATTGCTTTGAGAGCTGATTCAATTAAGTGATCTTTGTCCTTGCCGGAAAGACTTTTTTCTGTAAGGATTCCAGTAAGACGGACTATCATTTCCGCAATTTCATTTTTGAGTTCTGTTTTTATCTTTTTTTGACTAAGGAGCGATTCTTCTTTGGCTTTGGCAAGCATCTGAGATGAGAGTTGTTCAGTACGAATCATTTCATTTTCTCTCAGTAAATCGATGTCGGCCTTTGTTTCCATAATCAATTTTTCGGCTTGCTCACGTGCTTTGCGTATGATTTCGACTTTGGTATCTTCTGTTTCTTTTAGGATCTTCTGAATTTTATTAGTGTTGTTAAGTGTTTCTTCTGCTTCTTTCTGTCTTTGATCAACGATTCTCATAATAGGCTTGAAGACAAAGCGGTGGAGAACATATGCAAGTATGAGGAAACATACTGCCTGAGAGATAAAGTCGTAAATATTGATCCCGAATTTGTCCAAAGTTTCGCCTATACCGGGTCTTTGTACAATTTCTGCGGTCAAAAATATGATATTCATTTTTTCTCTGTTTATTTTTACTTAGTCATGACTAAAATCACATCTCTTTATCTTGCCAGAAAAATGGCATAGAAAACACATGCTTCTGCAAAAGCGATCATAAGCAGAGATTGCACAAGGATTTTATTTGCGACTCCAGGATTCCTTCCTACCGCAAGAACAGCACCAAGCCCTATAAGTCCGACGCCTATTGCTGCTCCGCCTGCAGCTAAACCAATGTGTATAAATTGCATTTTGAACTCCTTTGTTATTTTTGAAATATGAATCTTTAGATTAATTTATTTGTACGTTATGGGGATCGTGCCCAATCTCTGTCTCATCTTCCTGATTGCATACGAGCATAATGAATATAGCTGAGAGCAGAGTAAAGACAAAAGCCTGTATAAATCCCACCATTGCCTCCATGAAATAAAATGGCAGAGGTATCAACCATGCCAAAGCAGGGATCTTTTTCATCATTGTTTCTATTAGAACACCGCCTGCCAAAGTGTTTCCGTAAAGGCGCAGAGCCAGAGAAAAGGGTCTAACTATTATTGAAATTACTTCAAGGAATCCCACTGCGATAAAAATTACCAACATGACAATTGCCATCAGTCCTTTTGATTCCCCTTTTGGTCCAAAAATGTGGAGGATGAAACCAGTAACCCCTTGATTTTTGATCGCTAAAAAGAACCAAAAAATAAAAAACAAAGCGCCAAAAGCTAAAGTTAGATTGAGATCAGAACTTCCGCATCTTAAAATTGGCTTATTTACCATAAAGCCTTCAGTAGTTATTTGTCCCCATCCTATGCTGCCTACCCCTGGAACCAGTTCTGTCCAGTTTAAGAATAAAATGAAGAAGAATAATGAACCCAGAAACCAGAATACTCTTTGTGTTAGCCTGCTTCCGATAAGCTCTTGCAGAAAACTAAATAAGGTTAGAACAGAAAATTCGACGAGGCCTGTATATTTTTTGAACCTGTTAGTTTTTATTGAGAAGTAGAAAAAGATAGATGCTATGATCATCAATACAGCAACAATCCATGTTGAAATCATAGCGTTTGTTACCGGTATAATATGCAGATTGAAAACATGATGAGGTTTCATAGAACCATGCGATGCCGAGGTGTTTTCGTCTGTTTTTTGTGTATCTAGCGTTGGTGTAATTATTAAGTTACTTCCAATAGTGCTTTTACTGTCAAGTGTAGCTGTAATGGCTGATTGAGTTGTCGGCGATGCTATGGCCATGTTAAGATAACTCACGCAAACACATATAGGTAATGCGAAAAGCACGAAGAATTTAAGCAGAAAATGACGCTTCGGAGGGTTATTCATTTATACATCTGTACTGGCCATTATCTGGTACACAGTGTTTGTATCTTTAGCTTCAAGGATACTTTTGCGGTTTTCTCGAGAATGAAGAAGTTTTGCAATTTCTGACATACATCGCAAATGCGGGCCTGAAGTAGAAGAGGGTGAAAGCATTAGAATAATAATCTTTGAAAGTTGCCCGTCCGCACTGTGGAAATTTATTCCTGACTGTTTGAGTCCGACAGCGACAAGAACGTTATCAACTGTATCTGTTTTTCCATGAGGTATTGCAATTCCATTTTCAAGGCTAGTGGTCATTTCCCGCTCTCGTTCCAGTACTACGGACAGGGCTTGTTGAAAGTTTTTCAGCCTATGTGTAGCATGGATTGTTTCGACAAGCTCTCTTATCGCGTCATTCTTGTTGCGAGCTTTTAATTCTAATTTTATGCAAGCCTTATTGAGGCAGAGTTTTAAGACATTATTGGTCATATTTTTTTTCTGGGACAATGCTATTTTGTCCAACAGAACTAACAAACAATTACGCTTTACCAGATATTGCTAACTGAAATGCATTACAAATGCGAGGATAAAAATAGTGAATATTTTTTCATGAACACAAATGGGCATTATTGAAGTAAATGTATTTTGTATATCAGTGTTTTGGAGATTGCAATGCAACTCTTATTTATGAGTACCTCTTGAATTTACTAGGATTAATCATAGATTTAAAGCATTTTCACCGTTTCACCATTCTTTAACCAAAAGGTAGAGGAGACTAGGCTATGACATCAATTTTCGATGTAAGTGCAAGAGAAATTCTCGATTCAAGAGGAAACCCCACAATAGAAGTAGAAGTAACTTTGGATTCCGGCATTAAAGGCGTAGCTGCTGTCCCATCCGGAGCATCAACCGGCGAAAACGAAGCAATAGAACTTCGCGATGGAGATAAAAAACGTTATTTAGGCAAGGGCGTACTGAATGCGGTTAGGAATGTTAACGAAAAAATATTTCCTGAAGTAGAAGGTATGGATGCGCTTGACCAGGCAGGAATAGACAAGGCTATGATTGCATTGGATGGTACAAAAACAAAAGGTAATCTTGGAGCTAATGCTATTTTAGGTGTATCTCTAGCTGTAGCTAAAGCTGCCGCAAATGCACTGGAAATGCCTCTTTACAGATATATAGGTGGAGTTAACGCAAAAACTCTACCAGTGCCAATGATGAATATCATAAACGGAGGTGCACACTCAGACGCTCCGATAGATTTCCAGGAGTTTATGATCCGTCCTGTTGGTGCATGCTGTTTCAGGGAAGGCCTTAGGATGGGGGCTGAAGTTTTCCATGCTTTAAAAGGTGTTTTGAAAAAAAGAGGATTGAGCACTGCAGTAGGAGACGAAGGCGGATTTGCACCAAACCTCAATGGCGTTGAAGACGCATTGGAAGTGATTGTAACAGCTATTAAAGATGCAGGATACAAGCCGGGCAGAAAATCTGAAGGCGGAGATGTATCAATAGCACTAGACGCAGCCGCAAGTGAATTTTTTAAGAACGGTGTGTACGATTTTAAGAAAGAAGGCAAAGGTATAAAGAAAACTTCCGCTGAAATGGCTGATTATTTTGCAGGGCTTATAGCTAAATATCCAATTGACTCAATTGAAGACGGGATGGCTGAAAACGACTGGGCTGGCTGGAAGATACTAACAGATAAGATAGGCAATAAGTGTCAACTTGTAGGGGATGACTTATTTGTAACGAATGTTGAATATCTTGCCAGAGGAATAAAGGAAGATTGCGCAAATGCAATTTTGATAAAAGTCAATCAGATTGGTACTTTGACCGAGACCCTTGATGCTATTGAAATGGCTCACAGGGCAGGGTGGAAAGCAATAGTCAGCCATAGATCAGGTGAAACTGAAGATACTACTATTGCTGATATAGCAGTAGCCACAAATGCCGGGCAGATTAAGACTGGCTCAGCCAGCAGGACAGACCGTATTTGCAAATACAACCAACTTCTTAGGATTGAGGAAGAACTTTTTGATGTAGCCATTTATGGGTGATATTTAGTTTATCATTGCCGATTTATAAAGGAGAGGTTCGCCTCTCCTTTTTTTGTGTAATAAAAGTTTTTTTATGATCTTTTATAAAATGATATTAATTTGTCAATATTTTAAGATAGAATGACTTCTATTAATCAGTTATAAATTTTTACGGGTGATGATAATGGCTACTTTTCAGGATTACTTTTTTGCTTTTTGTCTAATCGGGATATTTTTAGCTATTGGGATGTTTTTACGGTTAAAAGTTAAGATATTTCGGAAGCTATTTCTTCCATCTTCAATAATCGCAGGGTTTATAGCGCTTATTTTCGGACCTCATATTTTTAACATCATACCTATCGGAACTGTTAAGATATGGTCTCAGGTGCCAGGGAATTTCATTAGCATTGTTTTTGCCTCATTATTTTTGGGGGTCGCCATACCAAAAGTAAAGGCCGTATGGAACATAGGAGGGCCGATGTTATGCTTTGGTGTAATAACAGGTGTTGGGCAATATTTCGTAGCATTGTTGGTCGTTGCTCTTATCCTGATCCCATTATTTAATGTTTCGCCTGTTTTTGCCTGCATATTGGAAGTAGGGTTTTCAGGGGGCCATGGCACTGCAGCAGGAATGACTGAGTTGTTTAATAAAATAGGTTTTCCAGAAGGCGGTGCCTTGGGGCAGATGTCTGCAACTGTGGGTATAATATATGCGGTTGTGATGGGTATAGCTTTGGTAAATATTTTTATTAGAAAGGGATATACCGAACATTACCAAAAAGGAGTGGTCAACACTATTCAGTCTTCGTCGGGGCTTTTAGATGCGGACAGGAGAAAGCCTGTTGCCATAGGCACTGTCTCTCTTGAAGTAATTGATCCTATTACTTTCCATTTCATAGTAATAGGCATATCTGTATTAGTGGGCTATTTATTGCTATTTCTACTCAAATTAATTTCTCCGATAATGTACAGCTTTCCGCTCTTTCCTTTGGCTATGATTGGAGGTCTTATAGTTCAGAAACTGAGCGCATTGACAGGTGTAGATAAGTATTACGATAAAAAAACATTCGACAGGATAATGGGCTTTGCTTTGGATATATTGATAGTGTCGGCGATAGCTTCATTAAGGCTGGACCTGTTTTTACAGAATATAGTACCTTTCACCATACTTATGGTTGTAGGCATGATATGGCTTCTTTTTATGGTGTTTATAATAGCTCCTAAAATGTTTCCTGAACACTGGTGTGAAAGAAGCATAACCGAATTTGGAATGCAATCAGGAGTCACGGCGATAGGATTAGTCCTTCTAAGGCTTGTCGACCCTGATTATAAAACAGGAACGGCAGAAGCTTTCGGCTTAAAGCAGATGGTATATGAACCATTTCTTGGAGGAGGATTTATCACCGCTCTTTCCCCTTATTTTATAATAGCTTACGGATGCTGGACTGGGATATTGGTGTCTTTAGTAGTAATGGGTATATTTTTAGGCATATCTGTTTTAAGCGGCTGGACCAGATTTAAAAGAAAAGCCTAGGGTTTGGTTTATCAGGCTTCTTGAAACCATAGAAAGTTTCGTGTACTCCGACTATACTTCCGACTCTGTTATGCAAGTTATCAATGAAAGAGATAAAAGCCAAATAATTTCTACCGGCGAACCATGCCTTTAAAATATCATAAAAGAGATTCAATTATGTTACTTTGCTTGATATATGCAGAAACTTTACTAGTATAGCGCTTCTTAATTCCCAATATAAACTTCGTTTAGGTTATAGCGATGGTTACATATATAATAATATTTTTATCGTTATTGATAGTTATTTCTCATCTTTTCGAGATAGTTCAGAGGAAAACGCATGTTCCCAGTGTGCTGTTTCTCATAATTCTAGGATATTTGCTTAATCATTTAGCGTCTTATTTATTCCATTTTTCTTATATTGTTCCACCAGGTGCCTTAAAGATGCTTGGATCAATAGGATTAGTTCTGATAGTTCTTGAGGGGGTATTGGCAATAAAAATTAAGAAAAGCGATGTTAAGATCATAAAGCGTGCCTTTCTTGTAGCATTTATAGTACTGTTGGCCTCGGCCTTATCAATATCCTGCCTTAATATGGCATTTACTAGCATTACATTTGTTAACTCTCTGCTGTACTCAATCCCTTTGTCTATCATTAGCAGCGCTATTTTAATACCTAGCATTCATAAACTTTCCGATAAAACCAAAGATTTTATGACTTATGAATCAGTGTTTTCGGACATAATAGGGATATTCCTGTTTAACTTTATAGCAAATAATGAGTTGGCTTCCTTTTCTTCAATCCCGAAAATGGGATTGAATCTTGCTGCGATAATTACCATTTCAATAGTCTCATCTTATCTGCTTATTTTTATTTTGAGTAAAATAACTGGCAATACGAAGATAATACTAACAATTGCCATATTGCTCCTATTGTACAATCTTTGCCATCTGCTGAATTTATCGGCGCTACTGTTGATATTGGTTTTTGGCTTGATTATCAATAATTTTGGACGGTTTTTAAAATTGTTTAAGATACCAGCGGCGGTATCGAATTTGTTCAATAAAGAAAGTGTCGAATTGGCATCTTATGAGCTTAAGCAGGTGAATTGTGAGATAACCTTTTTTATTAGGACTTTTTTCTTTCTGGTATTCGGTTTTTCTATGGATCTTGGCTCTATAATAAATCCTGTTGTAATTATGACAGGGATGGGGGTTATCCTGATTATTTACATAATAAGATTTTTATATTTTAAATTCCTGCATACATCAATATTACCTGAAATGTTTTTAGCCCCTAGAGGCCTAATAACAATTCTTCTATTCTATTCAATACCTGCCAATGCCGCATTTCTTAACCAAGAGATTGGAGTTTTGTATTTTACAGTACTCATGAGCATTATAATCATGACGATAGGGTTGATTTCTACGCTTAGAAAGAAAAACAATATTGCAGATACTCCATAATAACTCTTTATAGCTATTGATTCCTGCCGGAGTGTGTGACAGGAATCAATAGCGCGTTATTTTGATGATGGAGTGTCAGTGGCATGTTTCTTTATAGCGTAGATGACAGTAAACACGCACAGGCAGATGAGAGCAACCAGAGCCCATATTTGGGATGCGCTCGTTTCCAGCCATTTTTCATTAGAAATGTGTATGTTAAAGATTTGGAGAACAGCCGCAAAGATTCCTGCTATGGCTCCTCCCGCGATAAGCCCTGATGAGATGACAATTCCTTTTTGTTTTCTAACGATTTTGACTTTTTCGTCTTTTGAAGACGATTCAACAATCCAAGCTAGGAATCCGCCTATTACGAACGGAGTTGCCAGGCTCATGGGAAGGTACATTCCCATGGCGAACGGAAGTGCTGATACTCCGCAAAGGGTTATAGATATTGATACAAATGCTCCGACTATGTATAGGATCCATGGAGTGGCTTCTCCTTGTATCAGGGGTTGTAATACGCTAGCCATTGCATTTCCTTGCGGAGCAGGAAGAGCATTAGGCCCGGTAAAACCGTAAGCTTTGTTAAGAATCATAAAAGCAAAGATTATTATAGGGCTGGTTACGATTACAGCTACTATACCCCAGACTTCAAGTTTTTTGGGTGTACAGCCGATGAGGTATCCTACCTTGTATGCTCCTGCCACATATCCTGCCTGTCCCAGCATTGAGCAAACTATAGCTGCTACTATAAGGATCATAAGAGCCGCAAAAGTCCCTCCCACTCCAACAGCAGAGAATATTACCGCACTTATTATGAGCATAAGTATTGTCATACCGGATACAGGTTCAATGTTAGTATAAGCAATTGATATAGCCGCAACTATTGAGAAAAGGCAACTGAAAATAATTACCATTCCTGTCGAAATGCCGGTAAGCATAAAACTTTGATGGGCTGCCCTGAAGTAGATAAAAATCGCAATTAGAATGATGTTAATAATAATAGCCAGAAAAACAGTTTTCATCGAAAGGTCAAGATCAGTCCTTTTTGTAGTGCTTTCGTGTATGGCTTTGTGACTGATAATGTCCCCTACAGCCTGGAACATGGCTTTCCATATAACTTTAAGCATTTTAATAAGGCCGATTATGCCTCCTGTTGCTAAAGCACCAACGCCGATAAATTTGACGTAGTGAGAGTATATGTATTCCGGGGTATGCTCCACAAATCCAATATGAGTTCCGGTAAACAAGATAGCGATTAATGGAATACAGACGAATCCGCCGAAGACCGAACCTGCGGCAATAATAGCCGAGTATCTCAGCCCTGTTAAGTATCCTATACCAAGGAATGCGGCGCTGACATCTACACTAAAAACCATCTTGAACTTATCGGCTATACCCTTGCCCCAGTCAAAGGCCCTTGTGGTAAACACTTCATTCCACCATCCTACTGCGCTGGTAATGAAGTCATAAAGAAAGCCTATTATTCCACCAAGAAGCATTACTTTGGCTGACGAGCTTTCGCCCGATACCAGTATTTCTGAAGTTGCCGCGCTTCCAGGGAATGGGTATTTGCCGTGCATATCCTGAACGAAATATTTACGGAAGATTATGGACACAAGTGTTCCCAGTACGCCTCCTAATATAAGAGTGAACAAAAGATCCCAGTAAGAAACTTTGAAATTAAGGATGATAAAGGCAGGAAAGAGAAACGTTCCGGTAGCCATGACGGCCGATGCAGTGTAGGGGATGTAGGCCATCATATAATTTTCGCCGTACGGTTCGGGCCTTTTTAAGTACATGGCAAGACCGACAGCTATTATTGCCACGGGAGTGTCGGCAGAGATTCCAAGGCCAAGCTTTAAAGCAAGATACATTAATGCGAAAGTAAAAATAATTGCGAAGACAAAACCGAGAATCAAACTGTAGGCGGTAGCTTCTCTATAGGTCTTATCCGGCGATAATACAGGCACATAGACTTCATCTTTTTTGAGTTCGCGATATGCGTTTTCTGCTAATTTGCTCATTTCTCCCTATTTCCCCCTTATGTTTAATCATAAATCATTTTTCGAGATCCGTATATGTTTCCTTGATAAAGAAAGTTGTGATAATCAGGCTCAATAAAAAAACTAAAGGTATTGTAATAAGCGCATACCTGAAATCTGTGACAGAATAACTGACTGTATCTACGGATGTCTGAATAACTGTACCTTTGCAGCACTTCAATATGAATCCTATTAAAGGCTGGAAAACCAGGCCGCTCCCGACTACTGCCATATTAATCAGTCCTATTCCTGTACCGATTAAATTTTTATCAGTTACATCCTTCATGACTGCGAATATCAGGGACTGGCCAGCAGCAGAGATACCGAAAAGAATAAGCGCTATGTATAATAGAAACTGGTTGATTTGAAAGTAAATTAACAGAACACTTACGATCAATCCCAAAATTGACCCTGTTTTCAAGGGGATCAAACGGTTTCGTATTTTCTCTGACCACCAACCGAAAAGCGGGCTGCCGACAGCAACACCGATCCAGATTAGAGAGCAGAGGAAAGAGGCTTGTTCTGTATTGAGAGAGTAGGCCTTTTCCAAAAATGGCACTCCCCAGAGAGCGGCAAAAGCCGTTATTGGTGCCCAGATCGCAAAACCAAAAATCATGATGCTCCAGGTTCTGCCTATTTTCAGGAGTTTTACCAAGTCCTTCAGTACAGCATAAAGAGTTGAAAATTTAAATCTGGCTTTTTCTTTTTTGTCTCTCATGAAAATAAATACGAGAACAGCCAGCGCAAATCCAACAATGCAGAGCAGATATAGACTTTCTCTCCAGCCTAGAGATTTCACCATGTAAGCAAGCGGCATTTGGCCGCCCATGGCTCCAATAGAGGCCAAAACCATTGCAGCCCCTGTGATAATTGAAAAATATCTTGGAGGGAACCATTGAAAACCTGTATATAAGACTGAAGCAAAGGCGAATGATGACCCCAACCCCATAAGGAAGCGTCCCAATGAAGAGAGGTATATGCCATTTGATGAGGCGAAACACAGAGTGCCTACTGAGCACAGAAGAAGTCCTAAACTGATGATCTTCCTTGAACTTACACAGTCGAAGAATATTCCAGAAGGAATTTGCATTATAGTATATGAAGCAAAGAAAAATGAGCTTATGACTCCTACTCCTGCAGCAGTGATTTTGAGATCAACCATAAGTTCAGGGATGATGACGCTGACAGACATTTGTAGTGACATTTCCAGCAGAAGGAATAGTCCGGCAAGAAAAACGAAAAAAAATGCCATGAATTTGTTTGAAGCAGAATTTTCCATATATCTCCTGTTAGTTAAACTTAGATAAATAAGCCAGATGTGTGTGAACAGAGACTCATTGTAGTTCTTTTGAAAAAACTATCAATAAGAGTTTAACTTTTGTATAGTAAAGACTATTTTAGATTCTAATAACAAAAGGTTTTTATGGATTTGAATATAACTGTTTTTGGCAGCGGAAGCGAAGGCAACGCCACGCTCATATCTCTTGGAGATTTTGGGATATTGATAGATAATGGGTTTAGTAGAAAAGAATTGTTTCGAAGGGTAAAAGCCAGCGGCATTTCGCCTGAAATTATCAAGGCTCTTATCATTACTCATGAACACAGCGATCATATTAAAGGAGCAAGAGTCCTGGCCGATGAATTAGACATTGTTACTTATGCAAACAGTCTTACAGCCAAAGAGATGAAGAAATGTGACTGCTTAGGGAAAAAGCATTGTGCTTTTGTAACAGGTTCAGTTTTTGCTATTGAAAAATTCAGAATAGTTCCGTTTAGAATATCTCACGATGCAATTGAATCAGTTGGGTTTGTTTTTGAGTCTAAAGGCATCAAAATAGGTTATGCTATGGATGTCGGAATACTGGATACTCTTACCAAAACCAGGCTTAAAGGCTGTGATGTGATTATGCTGGAGAGCAACCACGACAAAAAAATGCTAATGGATTCAAACAGGCCGCATTATTTGAAAAGAAGAATTCTTTCCAGAGTAGGACATCTGGATAACAACGAAGCAATAGGGGCTTTCGATGAGCTTATCACCGAAAGAACCAGAAAAGTAATGCTTGGGCATATTAGTTCGGATTGTAACACCCATGCAAAAGTCGAAGAACTTGCTGCAGCAAAACTAGCTTCTCTAAACAGAAGCGACATATCTCTCCAGTTGATGAAGCAAAAAGAACCAAACTGTCCTGTTTTGGTTGGATAAAAGTACTTTTGTTATTGTCAGGCTCTTAATTTTTTCAATAACTCTGAAGATTCTATGCACTCAATATCCACGTCTTTCATATCACGGATATTTGATTCGGCTATTTCTGTAGTTTTTGCAGATGTGGCATCTGTAATAACCGTAGCATGGTAGCCATAACAAATTGCGTCAAAAGCCGTTGCTCTGATACAGCTCGGGTATTGCGTGCCGCAGATGATTACATGATTTACATTTAATCTTCTTAACATGAAGTCCAGTTCAGTAGACATGAAAGCGCTGAAACGGTTTTTTATTAATTTATATTCCCCTGGGAAAGGCCTCAATTCTTCTACGATTTCACAACCTTTTGTTCCTGGAACCAGACCTTTTGTTTGTTCTATGAAATTGGATAGTTTTGTTATCTCAATATCGCTTCCATCTGGCCTGTATTCTCTTACGGCGTGAAAGATAGGAAGCTTGTATTCTCTGAAGAATTTTAAGACTTTGGCTACTACTGGTACTGTTGCTTTCGCTCCTGCAACTCTGTGCGGAGATCCTGGCATGACAAAGTCGTTTTGCATATCAACTACTATCAAGGCATATTTTTGTGCTAATTTTGCCATAATTAAATAACTCCTAAGTAAAATATTATACGTGAACAGAGTTCAACCGAAACAGTCAATTTCTAATGAGACAATAATATTCATTGTATTTTGAATCCACAAAAACGCAATGGACAAATGATTAAAAACAGACTAATAGTCCTAGTGCCGAGATTGCGCTGCTGTAATGAAGGGCTTGATGTTTTGCATTAGAGAAGCAAATTGATCAGGAAACAGCGATTGATGTCCATCCGAAAGGGCGTTTTTGGGGTCATTGTGGACCTCAATAATTACGCCGTCAGCTCCACAGGCTATTGAAGCTTTGGTCATAGGTTCGACAAAGTCCCTGACACCGGTTCCGTGTGAAGGATCGACTATTACCGGAAGGTGGCTGTTTTTCTTAAGGAAAGGTACTGCATTCAAATCAAGTGTGTTTCTTGTGGCTGTCTCGAATGTGCGAATACCTCTTTCACACAAAATAACATTCGGGTTGCCTTCAGAAACGATGTATTCGGCTGCAAGCAGAAGGTCGCTGACTGTAGCGGCAAGGCCGCGTTTTAGAATAACCGGTTTTCGGCTTTGGCCAACGCTTTTTAGCAATCTGAAATTCTGCATATTCCTTGCGCCTATCTGAAAAGCAGAGGCATAGTTTTCTACGGCCTCAACGTCTTGGACTTCTACAACTTCTGTTACAGTTGGAAGCCCTGTTGCCTTTGAAACTTTATTGAGAATTTGCAAACCTTCTATTCCTAGTCCCTGAAAGCTGTACGGACTGCTTCTGGGTTTGAAAGCTCCTCCTCTCAGGGCATGCCCGCCGTTTTTCTTTACTATTTCGGCGATTTTGAACATTTGCTCCTCACTTTCCACGGCGCATGGCCCTGCTATAACAGCAAAATTGCCTCCACCGATCGGTACTTCGCCAATGGAAACGATCGTATCGACAGGATGAAGGTCTCTGCATACCAGTTTGTATGGAGTAAGGATTTTATCGACTCTGTCAACAGCGGGATGATTTTCGAGGTGTAGCTTTTCCAAAACGCGTTCATCTCCGATGGCTCCGATAACAGTTCTTTCAACACCCGGCATATATAGAGGTTTTAGTCCCATTGAAGAAATTTGCCCGACAATTTCATCTGCATCTTGTTTTGATGCTCCGTATTTAAGGAGAATTATCATAATTTTAATTCTTTGTATTATTTAAATGGTTTAGTTTTTTTCGGTTATGTCTTGTAATCATATACGCATGAGCCAAATTCCATATCCCAAGCAGTAAAATCAGAGAGAAAATTATGGCAGAATCTATGGAATTGAAAGCAGATTTGGCCATTACAAAAGGGAGCGCAATAAAAATACAGCCTTTCAAAAGAAAAGAACGAATGCCAGGGCAACATGTTTTTGGAACCTTTGACGTTAAGTTGAGATAATCAACTCTTGTCTTATAAAATAAAAAGAGGACTACTAGAAGAAGTACTCCTTCGATAAAGTAATCAGTGTAATTGCTCATTAACCACCTTGATTTTGTTACTGTTGAATCTGGAATATATTTATATTTTTCTTTGATTATCGTGAATATGGTTATATAATCCATTATTTATAGCCAATAAAAACGATAAGTTAAATCAATTCGATGTCAGGAATACATCTTTTTAAAAATTTTATAAGATCTCCTCATGCTACAGGCTCTATTTGGCCTAGCTCACGGTATCTCTCCGGTGCGATGACTTCATCCATAGAGATAGAAAAAGCTGATTCTATTGTTGAGCTTGGACCTGGTACAGGAGTAATTACTGGCGAAATTATCTGGAAAATAAAAAAAGGTGCCAAATTTTTTGTTGTAGAATTGAACAAAGGCCTATGTGACATTGTCAAGGACAAATATCCATCGGTTAAAATTTATAACGAAACAGCCGCTAATTTAGAAAACCTTAAAGCCGAAGAAGAGATAGACCACATTGATGTAGTTATTTCGAGTTTGCCATGGGCTGCTTTTTCTGAACAGTTGCAAAGAAGCATACTTGATGCCATTCACGCATCACTTAAAGAGGGTGGGACTTTTACTACTTTTGCTTATCTTCAGGGGGCTTTGCTTCCTACGGGAGTAAGGTTTAGAAAGTTGCTTAAGCGCTATTTTAAGACTGTTACGACTTCCAACGTTATATGGAGAAATATTCCACCAGCTTTTATCTACCGCTGTACAAAATAGATAGCAGGGATTTAATCACACGTCTATATCAACACGATTGTGCAAAACATTATGAGTCGGAATCTGTGTCAGGCCAAATGATTTTATGCAGTTGAACCTGAAAAATCACTGGTAAATTATCCTTGACTATCCAGTTAGCCAGAACCCTTGGAGCGAGTTGAGCAGTAATAGGGCTTATAAGTATTTTTTTAGTTTGTTTAAGCAGTTCAAGAGAGTAAATAGTTTTTACAGCAAATCTGTAGTCTTCTTCATTGGCTATAACAAATTTTACTTCATCGTGACTGTTGAGTGTTTGGAAATTTTCAGTCAGCATTTTTTCAGTTTGCCTGGAAGAGGGGCATTTGAAACTAATAACTTTTATTACTTTATCAGGTACTTTTGATGTAGGAAGAGAACCGTTGGTCTCAAGTATTACGGTAAAATTGTTCTTTAAAAGCAACTTTAGGAGGTCTATGGTGTTTTCCTGCAACAGTGGCTCTCCTCCTGTCACCACAACTAGTTGGATTTCTGAGGATACTGCCATGTTAACAAGTTCTTCAATTTTTATCTCCTTTGCGTCAAGGTCTGAGAGTGCAAATTCTGTGTCACACCAAGAACAATCGAGATTGCACCTGGAAAGTCTGATAGTGAAGCATAGCCTGCCTATGTTAGTTGTTTCTCCCTGTATGCTGGTAAAAGTCTCACAAACTAATAAAGTTTTCATAAAGATCGATGATATAATGTTCATATTAAGACTACTTTTATCATATTATAGCCTGAAAAAGGCAATATGAGAATAAGTTAATTATAACTATTAAAACAGGAGAATGTTACATGAATAAAATATTGGTATTGCTAGCAGATGGATTCGAAGAAATTGAAGCAATCCTCCCTGTGGATTTTCTAAGAAGGCTGAACTTTGAAGTGGATGTTGTCAGCATATGCAATAATGTGGAAGTGATAGGATCTCACGGAGTTAAAATCAACGCCGATATGAAGTTGGCTGAAACTAATAAAGAATATGATGCAATATTCTTGCCGGGAGGCATGCCCGGGTCGGTCAATCTCAGAGATAATAAACTGGTTATTACTTTGATCAGAAGGTTTTTTAATGAAGGCAAGCTGGTTGCGTCAATTTGTGCGGCTCCGATTGCTCTTTATGAGGCTGGGATTCTTAATGGCAAGAAGCATACGGCGCACCCATCTGTAAAAGATACTTTTATAGATTCTGTCTACACAGGAGCCAGGGTTGAGAAATGCGGCAATATTATTACAGGGAAAGGGCCTGGAGTCTCGGCGGAATTTGCTAAGGAGATTGCCATTTACTTTGGTTTTGGAAATGAAGCAGAAAAACTATATTTTGATATGCAGTTTACCAAAGACTAGCCTAAAAAAGAGGTTCTCGTGACAGATATTTGATAAGGATCATTTATTCCTTAATTGATAGAAACTTTTGCCGGTTGGGCTTTGATAAATTTTGATATGGATATAGCAAATATCCAGCATACCAGAAATATACCGACAATATAGAATCCCATATAATCAAAACTATCATTTATTTTGTTTATATAAGCCCAAATGCCATTTTGAAGGCCGAACTGATCGGAAACAACTGAAAGCGCTTCAAGAGCTCCGATAAAAAACGCTACAGAGAAAGAAAGAAGAGTTATCATCATATTATAGAACAACTTCTTATCAGGTTTCACAAGCGCCCATCCATAGACATTTACCATGAGAATGCCATCCAATGTGTCTATTAAGGACATTCCTGACATGAAAAGAACAGGGAATATCATAATTGACCATACGGACATGCTTGTTGCTGCCTGAGTGGCAGAAATGCCCAGAAGCGCTACTTCCGTTGATGTATCGAATCCCAGTCCAAACAAAAATCCAACCAGATACATATGCCAGGGTTTTGTCACGAGCTTGAATAAAGGCTTGAACAATGAAGTCATCATTCCTTTCTGCTCAAGCATTTTATCTATATCAACCGTTTCAGAAGGGTTCTTTTTGTATTCCAGAAAAGTTTTGTATGTCTGAAAAAATATTATAAAATTTATAAGCGCTATGACCAGAAGGAATAATGAAGAAATAGCTGTGCCTATCAAACCGCCTATATGCTGAAAATCAGCAAGATGTTTCTGCATGTATATAGTCCCGAGCGCTACAAGAAAAGACATAATAAGAACAATCGTCGAATGGCCTATAGAGAAGAAGAAACCCACGCTTACGGAACGCTTTTTTACATAGAGAAATTTCCTGGTAACATTGTCTATTGCCGCAATATGGTCAGCATCTACTGCATGGCGAAGGCCGAAACCATATGCTACCAGACAGAGCATTAACATTTTGGGCATATTGGAAAAAGCCATATAGGCTATAACCCAAGCAGTAATATTAAATATTATTAAAAGTACGATAGCCAATACAGACTTCGATCTTAATATTCTCATATCGGAATAATTATCTGTGGACATAGAATTCGGCTCCATATTTTGTTTGTAGTACTAAAAACACTTGCTATACACTTAACCCGGACATAATTCCGCTTTGGAGAATGCCTACATGGCCTACGCCTTTTATGGATTTCAGTTTTCCATAAAGTTCCCTTACTATGCCTGCCTTGCCTTTGGCCATTAGAATTTCCATACAATCATTATGTGTCAAATGCACATGCTGGGTGGATATAATAATTTCATGGAAATCATGTTGCAAATCCATAATTTTGTTTAGCAGTTCTCTATGATGGTGGTCATATACTATCGATATTCCACCTACAACTGTATCGTTTTCGTTCCAGCTGTCTTCAATAAAAGAATTTCTGATTAGATCTCTAATGGCTTCAGATCTGTTTTCGTATCCCAATCTGGATATTCTATCGTTGAATTTTTCATGCAGACTCTTTTCAATAGAGACTCCAAAACGTACCAATTCGCTCATAGTTAATCTTCGTGTTACTTAGTAATTATTCGTGCTATTTTTAGTAAAACACAAATATATATAGTTTCAAGGTTTTGAAAGCATATTTAATTATTTTGCTTCTTCAAAGCTTCTTTGGAAAGTTTTTCTGCTACAGGCTCTATCTTAGCAAACAAATCATTAAAACGTTTTTTAGATTTTTCCAAATCGTAACCGACCAATTTCCGATCAAGCATAATAAGTTTGCCATTAACAAATACCGTTTTGACATTTTCTGGATTTGCCTGATAAACCATAGCCGCATAGAGGTCCTGATGAGGGAGCATATTAGGTTCATTTGTATCTACAATGATTATGTCTGCTCTTTTTTCCACTTCAATTGAGCCTGTGATATCGTCGATGTGAAGAGCTCTGGCTCCACCCAAAGTCGCCATATAGAGGATTTTTTCAGGAGTCATGATAGTCCTGTCCATATGTAGGATTCTCTGCATATTGGCAGCATATCCCAGCACGGGAATCATGGATAACTGGTTTGAGCTCATCGGACCATCAGTGCCAAGCCCAACTGCTATGCCTAGATTCAACATCTCAAAAGCATCTGCTATACCTGTCGCACCTTTTGCATTTGCCATCGGGTTGTAGGAAACGCCTACTCCATTTTCGACCAGAAGATCCAGTTGAGTATTATCTAGGTGGATGGCGTGAGCTAATGTAACTTTGTCGTTAAGTAATCCGACTTTCTGCAGATAAGTAAGATTGTCCTTTTCAGGGTATTTGCTTTGATCTTTGGGCATTTCAGCAATATGGAGCATGACTCTAATGTTGTCTTTTCGAGAAACTTCTGCCACTTCCTTTAGCGTCTTTTCAGGAACTGTGTAAAGTGTATGCGGGGCAATGGCAGGAACGACCAGATCATCATTTTTGTACATATTGTTGAAAGTGATAGCAATTTTTAATGCGTCATCGGGAGTCTTAGCATCCGGGGCAGGGAAACCTATGATAGTTTCACCCAAGACACATCTCATGCCGATTTCCTTAGCAGCCTTTGCTTCCTGATCCATATAATAATACATGTCGGCAAAGGTAGTCGTGCCTCCCATAATCATCTCAGCACAGGCTAAAGATGAGGCTGTATAAACCATATCAGGTGTGACAAATTCTTTTTCCAACGGGAAGAAAAGCCCGAAAAGGCGATCTTTAATTCCCTCTTCTCCAAGTCCCCTGAAAGCGACCATTGGAATATGGGTATGAGCATTTATCATTCCTGGCATGACAATATTGCTCTTGGCATCTATGCTCAATGGAGCAGAGTATTTATCCTTAATCTCCTTGCCGCCGATATCGATAATCTTGTCATCTTTTATTACGACAATTCCGTCTTTGATAATGCCTTTATCAGACAAGGTTATAATTTGCCCGTTATAGATAATAGCAGACGCAGTGTATGAATATGCGCCGCATCCAAGGACGAGTAAGGCTAAGAATATAAAAATCTTCATAAAACTCCTTTCTGGCTAATGAGGATTGTTGCCATTGTCAAAAAAAGCTTTGAGCAACTTGTATTTGCCTTAGAATAAATCTTTCCTTTGGGCTTTCTGTACAGTATTTATTTCTTGTTTTCTATGGTTTTGCTTTCGACATCAATAACGGCATCTGAAGCAGCTTGGTCTGTAGATTTTGTAAATCTGGATTTGATCTTTGAAAGATAAGTCTTGTCAAATTCTTGGTAATGCGGGTTCTTTAGATATTTTTTCTTCATGATATATGAATAACAAAAGGCAATCGTCACAAAAAAGAGAAGTAGAGGAACTACGATAAAAAGAAAGATCATTACAAGCGGTATCATGATTGCTATGGTAATGGGCTTTGGAAGAGTTTTAGTATAGTGATAATAATCCATATAAAGCTGATTCCTGTTTCTTAAAATATATGCTACATTCTAGAACTATTGATTGATAAATTGAAGTGGAATGTACTATAATTCTAAAGATTTTGCAATAAAAAAACTTTTTCATACTATTTTGGGTCTTTATTATGTACACAGGTAATATTTCAAAGAAAAATCTCATTATCACAGGCTCTCTTGTTGCTGCGATATTGGTAACGATAGATCAAATATCTAAGTATCTGATAGTTGTATATCAAAACAGTCTACTTTCAAACCCGATAGAAGTCTTTTCCGATTTTTTCAACATTGTGTATGTAAGAAATACCGGGGCAGCCTGGGGAATGTTTCACGGGAATAATTTGATTTTGTTGACAATAGCAGTAGCGGCCCTTGTTGTTTTTAGTATTTTTTTTAAGGCTATAACGGAATGGTATCCTGAGAGGGTTATAGGGTTTTTCATGGTCATAAGCGGGATAATAGGAAACTCCATTGATCGTATAATCAGGGGTTCGGTCGTTGATTTTCTTGATTTTTTTTATAGGAACCATCATTGGCCATCTTTCAATGTGGCAGACAGCGCTATTTGCGTAGGTGTGACTATCATTATAATTTCCTCTTTATTCAGAAAAACTTAAGACTTTTACATCTAATGAAGAATAATTCCATTATTGTCATAATGGGCCCTACATCTTCCGGAAAGAGTGAACTTGCTTTTGAGATTGCTGGAAATATTCCATCTGAAATTATTTCCGCTGATTCAATGCAGTTATACCGATTAATGGATATCGGTACTGCTAAGCCCACAGAGGAAGAAAGAAAAATAATCCCTCACCATATGATTGACCTTTTTGATATATCTCAGAGAGTGGAAGTATTTACTTATGTAAGGCTTGCTGAAGAAGCTATTGTATCGATTATGAGCAGAAACAGAACTCCGATAATTGTTGGCGGATCAGGAATGTATATAAAGTCACTACTTTACGGGCTTGATCCATTGCCATCAGATACGGTACTATCCAAAAGCCTGTACGATAAATACGAAAAGGATACTGCAAATCTTATCAAAGAACTCAGGAAAGTCGACTTTGCTGCGGCAGAACTCCTATACGAAAAACCACGGAAAATGATCAGAGCTTTGGAAGTTTATTTGCTTACAGGAGAATCTATCCTGAAACAAAATATGCAATGGTCTACAGAAAAACTGAAATATCCAGTACTTGCATATAAAATCAAAAGGGAAAGAAGCGATTTATACGCTAGAATAGAAGAAAGGACTGACAAAATGCTTGTTTCTGGCTGGATAGAGGAAACAAAATTGCTTCTTAGAAATGGGTTAAGAACATCTCCTACTGCGAAACAGGCTATAGGTTATGGATTGATAGAAAAATACATTGAAGGGCAAATTTCGTATGAAGAGATGAGAATGAGAGTGATTTCTGCTACTAAGAAGTATGCCAGAAGACAAGAGACATGGTTTGGCAATCAACACCCTGAAGCTAAGGAAGTATGGTTACCGGAAAGTAAAGGAAACTTGATTAAGGAAGTTTTAACCTTAATAAAACAAGAAGAAAATCGTGGGTAAGAGAAAAGACAAAGCTAAAAACAATACAGAGAAATTGGTTTATCAAAACAAAGAACTTCCAGTTCTTAGAATGGGGCTTTTGAGTATTGCCATCGGAGCGATTGTGGGAACAGCGACCATTGTTTTTCGTTATATGATAGCAGTGATTTTTAATCTCTCATTTTTTGGCAAGTTTTCCTTTTCCTATAGGCCAGATCAGGATACACCTGCAAGCACTTGGGGCGTGTTCATAATATTTGTACCTGTAATCGGTGCTTTTTTGCTTGTTTGGCTTATAAAGACTTTCGTTAAAAACCCTGAAGGGCACGGTGTGCCCGAAGTAATTAGCAGGCTTTATCATGCAAAGGAAAAAAAGAGAACCGTAGGCGGTATAATTATGGGCTTTTCTGCCGCTATTTCTATCGGTACAGGCGGTTCAGCAGGGAATGAGTCGCCTTATATCCAAGTAGGAACAAGCGTGGCAGAAGGCATAAGCAATAAGGAATCCCTGTCAAAAAAACAACGCAATATCCTGATATCAGCAGGTGGAGCGGCAGCGCTGGCCACTTGTTTGAATGCGCCATTAACTGGAATAGTTTTTGCCATAGAGCTTATCCTTGTCACAGTCAATATATCAAGTTTGTTCCCTATAGCAGTTTGCACTGTTACAGCCGTTTATATATACAGGCTCTTTTTCGGGGTTGAACCTACTTTTTTCCTTTCAACTATTGTCTCCAGATTTCAAAGTATTCCTCTGCACGAAATCCTTATCTTTATAGTTCTTGGAGTAGCTACAGGGTTGTTGTCCGTTTTTTATATAAAGAGTTATAAATACATTGAGCGATTTTTTTCGAGAATGAAGAACAAGTATATCAGGCATATGTCAGGGATGTTTCTTGTTGGCATTATCTTATATTTGATGATTTCATATACAGGCAAATATTATGTTGACGGGCTAGGTGAGTATGCCGTGCTTGATGTACTTAGCAGTAATATTCTTAGCCCTTGGTTCCTGCTTTTACTTGTTTTTTTGAAGATATTTGCAACGTCATTGACTGTAGGTTCGGGATCTTCCGGGGGGATATTTACGCCTCTGATGTTTATTGGGGCAGTGTTTGGCGGTTTTTGTTACCACTTTATTAATCTTATCGATCCTGGTTTGCATTTGGAGCCATTGGTTTTTGTAATGGCAGGTATGGCAGGGCTGATTTCTTCTACGATAGGCGCTTTTCTGACTGGTATTATTGCTGTGTTTGAACTTTTCGGCAATATTCATTATGTGTTGCCTGTGATAATTACAGCAGCAATAGCTTTTGTTGTAAGGAAGATGCTCAGAACCGACAATGTTTATGCTATGTCTTTAAAAGAAAAAGGATTAATTGTCCCTGAAGGTCTGCAGGCTGCCATTATTCCCGCAATCAACGCCCATAATATAATGTCTGATTCTTTCTCTGTGAAAAGTCTCGAAAACGCATACGAACATAGTTCGGATAAAGAAAGGACTATACTGAAAAATTTTATTGTCATAACAGAAAAAGGCCGCATTATTGGTGTAATGAGAAGCCCGATTGTAAATGAAAAAACAATAGAAATATTCAGAGAGCATATTTGTCAGAAAGTAATGTTATTTACACGGGGAACCAGTTTCCTTGAAATAACCAAAGCTATGCAGGATAACGAATTGGAATATGCCATAATATCCAGACGCGCCAGAATAGATAAACCATATTCTGTTCAAGGTATCATAACAAGAAGCGAGATAGAAAACCTTACAATGCAGGAATATAACTGGTTAAACTGATGTTTACATATATTCTATCAATCCTTGGTAGGATGGTGTTTGCGTATTTTTCTTTGCGAAGGTTTTTCTTTGTTCAATAATATTCTTTCACCTTTTTCCTTAGCTATACGAAGAGTTCTTACAAGCAAAGACTCATATATTGGAGTGCCGCCTAGAAGGTAAGATACGATTGTGGCGCTGAAGCATGTCAATATCAGTGGGAGAAGCAGGTTATAATTTGATGTCATTTCCGCTACTAGTATTATTCCTGTAAGCGGTGCGCCGACAGTTGCAGTAAAAAGCGCGCTCATTCCTGCTACTGCAAAAATTCCCGGATGGCTTATCATATCAGGGAAGAACATATAAGCATAGTGTCCGAACCACATGCCGAAAGTTGTACCGAGTGCCAGCATAGGCGCGAATATCCCACCAGGCATACCTGTACCGTAGCATGTCCATGTGGTTCCCACTCTGATGAAAAAAATCAATATTAGAGACAGTAACGGCAACTGCATTTTCAGAGCTTGTGGGATAACAGCATATCCGCCGCCTATTACTTCAGGATAGGCCTTAGTCAGAACACCTACGACTATGCCCACAAGAACAATATTTGCCCAGTAAATCTTTGGCTTTCTATATGTAAAATAGTCCAAAGTCTTGAGTAGATATTTATTAAAGATGACGCCCATTATACCAAAAATACAGCCGAAAATGACAAAGAGCCATATTGATGCTATTGGTGGCTGTATAAAAACCATCATGGGTATATCAGGCTGCGCCCCCATTATCATTCTCAAAACGATTGCGCTTGCTACAGAAGCCAGAATGACACATTGCATAGACATGAAGCTATACTTGAAATGAGGCCGCATCTCCTCAATGACGAATAAAATACCTGCCAAAGGAGCATTGAATGCGGCTGATAACCCTGCTGCGGCGCCCGCGGCAATAAATGTGTGAGCAAATCCTGGTTCTATTCTAAATTTTTTGCTTAACATTTCCCCGATAGCACCGCCCATTTGGATGGTCGGGCCTTCTCTGCCTGCTACCATACCGCCAGAAAGAGAGAGGATACCTCCGATGAATTTAACTGGTAGCACTCTATGCCATTTGAGCGTCCTTTTTTCGCTTAATGTTCCTTCAATTTCCTGAACACCGCTTCCCGCTGTTTCAGGGGCAAATCGTCTGACAAGGAGTAATGAGACTATCAAACAGGTAAGAGTGAAAATAATAGGGAGCCCCCACTGCCATATTTCGTTTTGGACTCCGAATGTCAAAAGGTAACTTCTGAATTTTTCCAAGTATACTATTGCAAGTTGGAATACACTTCCTATAAGTCCGGTTAATCCACCGATTACAACCCCAGAAAAAAGAAGTACATAGACTTGTTTAGGTTTTTTAAATACTAAGGAAGTAAAACTTCTGAATACAGTCATAGTTTTATAGCAATTAGAAATTTATTAATAAACAGGATTAATCAGTATTTTACGCTAGAATTATTTGTTAAAGATGATGGCGGTGAAATTACTACTTCCATACTTGCTTCAAGCCCGGTTAATATTTCAGCGTAATTATCGTTAATGATACCTACTGTTACATTTGTCAGTATTGCTTTGCTTTTTTTTATAGCAAATACCTGCCACTCCCCAGAGTTGTTTTTAAGTAGAGCTGTCCTTGGTATAACTAGAGCATTGTTTCTTTCTGCTGTAAAAATTTTGGCGTAAACTCTGTATTTATTGCCAAGAATTTTAGGCAAAACGTTGAGGTTTTCAGATTGGTTTTTGTCCAGAGCGATTTTTACGTTTACTCTTTGTTCATCTACTCCTAGTGATGACACTTTTGTGAACGCCTGTGGTTCTACCTGAATGACTTTGCCTTTTATTATGTTATTTTCTCCGAGGGCTCCACCGTAAATTTCAGTTTTGCAGCCAACCTTAATGCCCAACGCATCTGAAGTGAGCACATCGGATGTGATTTCCAGGTTTCTCATGTCGCCAATGTCCAATATATCTGTGCCTGCATTCTGGAAAGAATTGTTTTTTATGTATTGTGCCAGAACGATTCCATCAACGGAACTTTTTATTTCAGTCTGGCCTAATTGATAGTTAAGCTCAGATAATGTGGCTTTGTAGCCTTCTATTTCGCAGAGCAGCACCGCTTTTTGCAGAGTCTTCCTGTTCATGTATTCATTGATATAAACAGGTGCCAGAGTAAATATTGTATGAACTAATTCAAAAGCTTTCGTTTCCAGCGTAGATTGTACAAAATCTTGTTTGCTTACTGCAGCCTTCATTATTGCGTCAAAATCCTGGATACGGCTGAATCCCTGGCCGCTTTTAAGAATAGCTTCCTTGAATTGGTCGGCATATTTGAGCTGAGCTTCACTTGCTGTTATTTTTTCCTTAGAAATTGCCACGATGGTTTTCATTGTTTCGATCCAGCCTGTTGATTCGGTAAGCGCCGTATTTTCTATGGCATTATTTTCCAGGACATTAATGCTGGCGTTTGCCATGTTAATCTTTGCCTGAGTTTCGGCTATTCTGGCTTTAATAGTATTTTGGTTTACAATGACGACAGTGTCGCCGGTTTTGACCATATCGCCGGTTTTGACTTTGATGGTTTCTATAATTCCATCGAAAGGCATTGTAGCCTTGTAAACAAATGGCAGAGACGTTTCAGAACGTTGCTCAACATAACTGTAAATAGTTTCTTTTCTTACTTTAGCTGCCTCTACTTGAAGAGGCGCCGGCATGAAAGAATATACTAAAATGATAACTACGGCTACTAGTATTAGGATTGTAATGATTCTTTTCTTCTTCATAGAGTTCTCCATAAATATATTTTAAATTATTCTTTTAATTTCAAGGCCTCAGGCCATTCAAGTTTGTTTATATTCCTGCGTACAATCGTAAATGAAATCAGGATAAATAATATTGAGATCATTAAAGTCATTGAAACAGTGAAATAGTTTGTTATGCACGGCATCGAATATGCATTATTCTGATACATAAGGCACATATAGTCAAGCATCCAGTAGCCGATAGGAAGTCCGAGTATGCTTCCCAGCAGGTTTATTGAAACAATTTCCCTGAAAAATATTTTTCCTGTTTCCCTAGCGGTGTATCCCAGTACTCTCAATGTGGCTATTTCTCTTTTTCTTTCTGAAATAGATATCAGAGAAGAGTTCAAAATTGAACACAAAAATATGACAGCGGCAAAAAGTATCATGACATAAGTGGTCCCTGTTAAACTGGAAATAAGCTGATTGTCTATTTCATTACGAGTTTCTGCCGTAATATTTACTGAAGAAATTGCAGGGCATTGAATTAGTTTTTTCAGGAATTGGCTTTTCTCTTCAGGAGTTTGTTTTGCGTCAATTAAAATACTGTTCAGGGTACTCTCCTGAGAGAGTATTTTGTTCAGATAATGGAAACTTGCATAAACCGGAAGCCCGAAAGTACTGTCAATGATGCCGGCGATTCTGATCTGGCTGGTTTTTCTCAATCCCTGTGAAGGCGTAAAATCTACTATATCACCGGCTTTGAGTCCAAGATCTGAGGCAATTTTGTCAGACATTAATATGCCTGAACTTGGAATAATAAGTCGTTTACCTGAAATTAGACAAGGGTGTATCAGTTTAGAATTTTTTATTATCCCTGATATGTTTCCCTGTTTTGAAAATCTTCCGTTGGTGAAAGTGCCGGAAATATTGAGCTGAGGTTCCGTGTAATAAATTCCTGGAAATTTCTTTAAGTCCTGAGCGGCGTCTATCGAATTAAAATCCTGCAATGAAATCATATAATCGTACTTAACGACTTTTTCGAACTGGAAATCAAGCATGTATTCAAGCGACTGGTACATTCCTATGGCAAGAAAAACCATAGCTGCCCCGAAAGCAGAGGCTATTATTCCGGAAATAGTCCTAAATGTGTTTCTAAATATGCTGCGTAAAACAAGCTGCCACGCGAAATCAAATTTTTTCCAAAGCCATGGAATTCTTTCTATAAAAATGCCTTTTATTATTTGTGGCGGCGGAGGCTTCATTGATTCAGCCGGGCTGAGTTTTAATATGCCTGAGGTTCCCTTTATTGCCCCCAGAACAGAAAAAACTATTGATATAACAATAGCCAGAAACATTATGCTGGGATAAACAGAATTTCTTAGATCGGGAAAGGTGAAAAATCCCTGGTACATTTTGACCATCTGGGATGAAAGTACGAATCCTATGACGCATCCTGCTATGCCTCCGCACAATCCTATAAAACCGCTAAAAAGAAGACATTGATTCAAAATTTCTCCGTTGCTCACGCCCAAGGCTTTCAATGTGCCTGTCTCAACTCTGCGCTGCTCCGCCAGACGCAGCATAAGGATATTTAAAACAAGAGCTGAAATAGCAAGGAAGATTAAAGGCATCGCTATTGACATAGTCATTAATCCGCCTAATTCGGCTACTAGAGAAAGATTGGAATATTGTTCGGAGAGGCTAGTGTGGTTTAGGACTCCATACGGGTTGATTTGTTTAACGATTTTGTTTATCACTTCATCGGGATGGAGTTTTGATTCAGGAGTCAATATCCCTACGATAGAATTGCAGGATCCTTGAAAGGCAAAAGTGTTTTCTGCGAAACTTCTTTTAATCCAGAATACGCCATAATTGTTAGGGTCAGGGCAGATTGAGCCTGGTGGGGTCATATAGACAAATTCGCTGCTTATTGCCGTCCCGATAACATAAAGCTTCTTCAACTGCCCTTTCATTATCAAATCTATGGAATCTCCAGGGACTATATTTCTGGCATTGGCAAACTTTTCGGACACTATTACTTCATTTGGGGAAGTGTTGGAAAAATAACTGCCGCTTCTGATAATAATAGAGTTGATTACATGTTCAGGTTTGTCGGGAAGCGACATTGCAAGCCCGCTTACTGGTCTTTTTGCGTTAGGCAAATCTACTAACACGGGGAATGATATTCTTGTTCTGATCTCTGAACAGCCTACTGTATTAATTGTATTAAGAACGGATAGAGGTACCTTTTTTGCATCTATCCAGAAATCCGCCATCCTGCATTTCGAATAATAGGAAATTTTGGCAGTGTCAAGATCCTTGAAAGTTGAATACATCCCTATAAGAAGGCCGGTACCGACGGCTATTATGCAGACAATGGCGGCTATCATCCCTTTTGACAGGAACAACTCTCGCCTTGTTTTTCTGAGGAGAACGGTCACCACTGTATATCCTCTGGAGATATAGTTTTCTCATTGCAGTTAGTATGAGTGATGAGCCCGCTATCTATTTTTATTACCTTATGGGCAAGCTGTGAAATCGGAGTATTATGAGTGATGATGACGATGGTTGCCCCTATTTTTCTATTTACGTCAACAAGAGTTTTGAGTATTAACTGTCCCGTGCTGGTATCAAGAGCACCGGTAGGTTCATCGCAAAGTATAAGAGCCGGGTTTTTTGATATGGCCCTTGCTATGGAAACTCTTTGCTGTTGCCCGCCAGACAACTGGGCAGGGAAATAATTGACTCTATCCTCCATGCCGACAAGCCTGAGAGCTTCAATAGGGTCCATGGGATTGGCAGATATTTCTGTGGCTACCTGCACATTTTCAACTGCTGTAAGGGTGGGAATCAGGTTGTAGAACTGAAAAACAAACCCGACATGTTTTCTTCTGTACTGCGTAAGCTCACTTTCTGAGAATTTGGTTATGTCCTGATCATTAAAATATATATTTCCTTCAGTTGGTTTATCTATTCCTCCAAGGATATTCAGAAGGGTTGTTTTTCCTGAACCGGAGGCTCCGATAATTACAGTAATTTCTCCTTGAATGATTTCGAGGTCCATTCCTTTAAGTACCTGTACGGATAATTCTCCCATCGAATACGTTTTCTTAATGTTGCGTAAAACTATGTTTTTTGATTTATCCATTTCCTCTCTTATGAAAAATATTGGGTGTTTATATTGTAGACTTGATTAAGAATTACAAAAAACAGAAAACGATGCTATACAATGAGAAGTATAGCCAAAAGGGTTTATTTTCCAAGAACGTTATTTCTTTTTTTCGGAACTGGGATTTGAACAGGACTTACTTGAACAGTTGCATCCACAGCCGCAAGAGTTACCTTTGCCGGAATAGGCTTTGTAGATAACTTTGCATAGGTACAAAATGGCACAGAGTACTATTACTGAGGTAATGATGTATCCGATCATATATTCCATTTCCTGAATTTGAGTTTCACTGAATTGCTAGCTTATCGTATTATATATAATTTATCGTAAAACAAATTTACTGCTTGGTTGTCCTATAAAACTGACAAAGTCCCCTTTTTTTAATTCGAAGGGTTTAAATCCTTCCAACAGACTGTCGTAGAGAATCTTCCCATTGGCTGAGATTACAAGAATCCTGGATTTTGCAGGAACGGAACAGTCAAGGATAAAATCCTTATCGGCAGAGCGCCATTCATTGTACCCTTCTTTTCCTATTACTACTTTTTCTTGAGGTTGCAAACTCATAGTATTTTTGCTATCAGAATACAGGTAGTTAAGAACGTTTAAGTACTGTTTCCCATTTTTTTCGACAAGCGAAGCCTCCTTGGTGTCACGCAAATATGGCAAAGCAGATGTCGCTGTAGTCTCTCCGGTAAGTCTTAAGATGTCATTGTTTATGCCGATATATCCGGGCAGTCCATCTACCTCAGAACTTATGACAAAAGGAGCAGGACTTAGGTCATAATACAAGAGGTTAGATGACAGCCATGACCTATTACCAAAATTTTTTGTCGGGAAAGGGTGTTGAAGAGGTTGCAGCATTTGCATAAGGACAGAGCAACCGTCAGAGCCATTGACATAGTTCACCATGCACTTTGCTTTGTATTTGCCTTTATCATTCTCAACAAACTTAAAAGTAAAAGGCGGGTTATGGAAATAACCGTCACTCATTAAATAAATGTCACTATCTGGTCCAGGATTAATAAATTTGCCATTTTCAAAGGGTAAAACTCTGACCATGTTTGTTGCCTTGTCAAACGTGACCTTGAAAGCGGCACCGCCTTTCATGTTCATATAAATGCCCTCGAATTTTAGCATATCATTAGGAATCACTGCCTTGAATTGCTGAGAAGTTTTTTTGACTTCTGCTTGTACATAGCCTTTTTCTTCGAGTAGCGCCTGCATGATTTTCAATGCAATTTCTACAACATCTGCCGGGCCGCAGGCGATTATGGCAACCGTCAGTTTTTCTTCGGGAGCAGTGAAGATGCATGAATGGAATTGGTTAGTATCTCCGTCTTTGGCAATGACGGTAATGCCTTGGCTGGCGAATTCATCTTTTGAAACTGTATCCCAACCCAATCCGTATTTATCATAGGGTTTACCTGTGAGTGCAGTATGAGGTCCGTACTGCTCTTTGCAGTATTCTGCCAGAAATTTTTTATTGAGCAATTTGCCGCTCCACATGGCGTGTGCAAAATGGCACAGGTCAATAGCTGTTGAAGCTATACCTGCAGAACCAAGCGGATTAACGTAGGACACAGGTATAGCTTTTCCTTCTTTATGTTGAATAGCGATATTTTCGTTTCCATCTTTGAAGTAGCAACTTGTGTTCTTCATATCAGATTTATTGAATATTTTTTCTTGCAGGAAATTAGAGTAACTCATGCCGGAAACTTTCTCTACTAGAGCCTCAGCCAATGTAGGTCCGTCATTAGAATAGATACTTATATCTCCTGGATCTGATTTCAAACTGCACTTTCTAAGTAATGCCAAAGTCTGTTCGATATATTGGCGGTTCTTAACGCTTGTTTCGGAATCTTTGTAGTTTGTCCCAGGTATACCGGAAGAGTGATTAAGGAGCATTCTTACGGTAATATCTTTATAGCGAGGGTCAGCCATTTTAAAGGCGGGCAGATATTCTATAACAGGTTTGTCCAACTGCACTTTTCCATCTTCGCACAACAACAAGATAGCAGCAGCAGCAAAAATTTTACTTGTCGAACCTATAGTGAATTGCGTTCTAGTATCTACTGGTATGCTATTAGCCTTACCTCTCATGCCAAACGCTTGAGCATACACTATCCCGTTACCGTCCATTATGGCAACGGTCGCTGAAGATGCGCCATTAGACAGAGCCTGCCTAATTTGCGTATCGGCGATTTGTTCAGGACTAACAGTTGATTCAGCCATGCCAAGTGAGCATAACAATTGTGCGATAGCAATTATAGCGACTGTAATTCTTAATATCTTTTTCATTGAGATTCTCCCTTGTTTATCTAGATTTTAACTGAATAATTTTTAATAAACAACAGCTTTTTCTGATAATAAATACGAAAGCGAAAGGAAAATTTGGCATGTATGAAATACCATTGAGTCAGATTGATAGCCTTGCTGACATATCTGCAGAGGCTTTTATCAACTGCGATGACCCTATTGGGAATTTTATATTCAATGATGAGCCAAACCATATACTCCTGAAAAAACGGTTTTTCCGCTTTCTTGTGACTTCCTGCCCCACTAAAGCTGTGCGACAAGCTACATCATCGAAAATGGAGGCTGTCAGTATCTGGTTCCCTCCGGGTATGGATCATTCTGAAGATGCCGCAGTTGAACCACCTTTTACTGCACAGGATTTCAAGTCCCAAAACACTATGGAAAAAATACAGGCTGTGAATGAAGTAATCGCTGCCTTGACAGCCCATCTTGGGCAGGAACCACAATGGTACCTGCATTTGGTAGCTGTCCGCCTTGAATTCGTGAACCAAAAATATGCTTCGTTATTAATCCGGCCTATGCTGGAAAAAGCAAGAAATGCAAATCTTTCCTGCTCCCTGATAACTCAATGTCAGAAAAATGTCCTGAAGTATGAAAGTTGGGGCTTTAAGGTCATCAAAGAGATGCCGGTTCTTCATTCTGAGGAAAAATTTTACTCCATGAGACACGAAGTGTTTAATTCTCGCAATTTTTAAAACCTTGTAGGATGACGGCGGCGTTAATTTCTAACTAGATAGAGAGATTTGAACTGGATTTATGCCACTTAGAGTTATAGAATTCCATCTTGTATGATGGAAAGCTGCCAAACTAATATTGTTCTATTTTATATTAAGAGGTATTCAGAATGGTTTCAGTAAAGGGAAATACAACTGATTTGATTGTGAATATTTGTAGGGATTTCGGGAATGACAAAACCAGGCTTCTGGATGTTTTAAGAAAAGTTCAGTCGCAGTTTGGATATACTCCGGAATTTACCTTTGATATTATTGCCAGGGAGCTTGGTACCTACAGAGTAGAAGTTCAGAGTGTTGCCTCTTTCTATGCGTTTATTTCAAAAGAGAAGAAAGGAAAGTTCACGATAAGTTTATGTGACGATATTATTGATCGATTATCAGGCGTAGATAAGATCGCTGAAGTTTTTGAAGACGAACTTGGGATAAAATTCGGTAAAACAACTTCTGATGAGATGTTCTCTTTGGAGTATGTTCCATGCATAGGGATGTCGGATCAATCTCCTGCTGCTATTATCAATGACTTTGTTTTTACTAATCTTTCGACCGAACGGACTAGAGAGATAGTTAGGATTTTGAAACAAACTCATGATGTTTTGCAAATTCCTCGTTGTCTTGGCGATGGCAACAATGCGCATCCTCTGGTTAAATCCATGGTAAATAACCATATTAGGAAGCCAGGTGAAGTTGTTTTCGGAGAGTATAAAAAATCCGAGGCGCTCAACAAAGTCATTGCTTTAAGTCCGGCAGAAGTCATCAGGGAAATTAAGGCCTCCAGATTGCGTGGCCGTGGCGGGGCAGGGTTCCCAACGGGCATGAAATGGGAATTTGCCAGAAATGCCATCGGAGATAAGAAAACCATAATTTGTAATGCTGATGAAGGGGAACCCGGCACATTCAAAGACAGGGTTATTCTCACAGAAAGGGCAGATATGGTGTTTGAAGGAATGACTATCGGAGCCTATGCCGTCGGGGCTGATACAGGCATATTGTATCTCAGGGCTGAATATTCCTACTTACTAGACTATCTGGAAGATGTCTTAGAGTCGAGACGTAAATTGAATCTTCTCGGGAAGGCGATTATCGGCAAAAAAGGGTTTGACTTTGATATAAGAATACAGATGGGAGCCGGAGCTTATGTTTGCGGGGAAGAAACTTCTCTTATAAGCTCATGCGAAGGATTGCGTGGTGACCCGAAGAATCGTCCGCCTTTTCCGGCTCAGAAGGGTTATCTTGGCACTCCAACATCTGTTAACAATGTTGAGACTTTTTGTTGTGTAGTCCAGATAATAAATAGAGGCCCTGCTTGGTTTGTTTCAATAGGAACGAAAGGCAGTACAGGAACCAAACTCCTTAGCGTCTGCGGAGATTGTGCTGCCCCGGGAATCTACGAGGTTCCGTATGGAATAACAATGGATGAACTGCTTAAACTGTCCGGAGCTTTAGATACGCAGGCAGTACAGGTCGGAGGCCCGTCAGGATTTCTGATAGCGCCTGCAGAGTTCAAGCGAATAATCTGCTATGACGATCTTGTTACCGGCGGTTCGATAATGATTTTCAACAAGACTCGTAGTATTCTGGAAATAGTTGAATATTTTGTAAACTTCTTTATTGATGAAAGCTGTGGGTATTGTACCCCTTGCAGAGTAGGAAATGTCCTTCTTAAAGACAAGCTTAAAAAAATAATGAATGGCTTTGGAGAGAAAGGTGATATAGAATACCTACAGAAACTAGGCGCTAGTATTCAGACATCCAGCCGTTGTGGTTTAGGGCAGACTTCTCCAAGGCCGATTCTTTCTTCTATTAATGGTTTCCGTAGTGAATATGAAAAACTTCTCAGGGAGCCACAAGATGGATTTGCGCCGTCTTTTGACGTAAGCGCTGCTTTGGAAGTGAGTGAAAAAATTATCGGCCGCAAATCGGTTATATTTAAATAAGTAGGGAATATTTTATGCCAGGTATAATCACTTTTACGATAGATGATGTGGAGATCAAAGGAAAAACCGGACAGACAATTATGCAGGCGGCCGATGATAACAATATCTACATTCCAAGGCTATGTGGGCATAAGGACTTAGCTCCTTATGGAGCATGCAGAGTCTGTACTGTTATTGTTAATGGCAGGCCTCAATCAGCATGTACTCAGCCGATATCCGAAGGCATGATTGTTGAGAATGACTCGGAAAGAGTTAATGAAATAAGAAGAGACATTATAGACATGCTTTTTGTCGAAGGTAATCATTACTGCATGTTTTGCGAAAAGAGTGGCAATTGTGAGCTTCAGGCTATAGCCTACAGGCTTGGGATTACAGCGCCTAAGTTCTCCTATATGTTCAATGAAAAAGAAGTTGATGCATCTCATAAAGACATATTTATTGACCATAACCGCTGTATTCTTTGCGCTAGGTGCATCAGAGCTTCGAGAGATATAGACGGTAAGAATATATTCCAATTTACAGGAAGAGGTACTCATAGAAAACTGGAAGTTAATGCTGAAGTTAATCTTAAAGGAACTAATGCGGAAGTTACTGATAGAGCATTTTCAATATGCCCTGTTGGAGCGCTCATGAAAAAACGTATAGGATTTGATGTTCCGATCGGACATAGGCGCTACGATCATAAACCGATTGGCTCTGATATAGAAGAAACTATGAAAAGCTTCTTTATACCAGAAGAATAAATGCGTTAAATCTATGCTTGTGAGATCGGGAATATAAACGGTATTAGCTCTTGCCCAACTGATGGATTACAAACGACATTCTATCTTTAAATTTCTTTGAACAATTGAGCCCACTCGATTTTTAGCAGAATAACTTTGTTTTTGTATTTGTTAAAAATTGCAGACGGTAATTGTATTGTCTGTAAATTATTCAATGCTATTGTGTCAAGCTCCGGAGAACCGGAACTTTCAATGATTTTTCCTGAAAGCAAGAGAGAATCGTTGTCTGGAACGTAAAGCTGGACAATAGTGCTTCTTTGAGGCTGCAATTTTGTAATTAACGCGTTGTTTGAGCCTAAATCATAAAATATTACAGGAATATTTGTCCCTGTAAAGAGTTCTGATACATTTGGGTACTCTATTTTTGGGTGTAAAATAGGGTAATTATTGATTTTAGGCAGAAATGCAGTTTGTAGATTCGTCAACTCTTTTAAAAAATCTGTTATGGTTAAAACTTTCACAGGTATTACTGATACCACAGTGCAGATTGGTGAAAAAACCTGTTTGGTCAAAATGTCTTTGTAGTTCAATGGCGGGACTTCAGGTTTCTGAAGAGAAAGATCGCTGCCTGACAATAGAATTCTGCTGTATCCATACTCCACATTCGGACAAACTATCAGCGTTGGGTTTTCATCATCCATCCACGCTATTACATTTTGCAAACTTTGATTTAACCGTCCATCAAGCGGCAGCATGACAACATGCGGCCTGTCGGGAGGGCGTTCGATATTTTCCTTGTTGGTCATAGAAAACAAAACGTATAAGAATAAATTTGCAGCAACGCACACGGAAATGGCGAAGAACCATGGTTTAAGGCTCTGATTGTATTTGTCTTTTAAAGAGTACGTTGGCATAACAATTAGTTTGTTTTCTCTTCTAGCGGAACCTGCGATGTAGCTGTTGAGGTTGGGGCAACAGCCAGATAAACATTTAAATCCAGACTGTTTGCCAGAGATAGGATTTTGGCTACTGCTCCCTGCGGAGCGTTTTGGTCTGCTCTGATAATAACGCTGTCTATTTGGTATTTTGAAGAAATATTGGCCAGTTTTTCTGTAAGAGTCTTAAAGTCCATTACCTCATCATTGAGGTAGTAATTTTGATTCTTATCTATTGTGATAACAAGTTTTTCAGCATTAGTTGGCTGGCCTACTGCGTGTGGCAGTTCAATGTTAATAGCTGACACTTGTACAAAAGAACTTGACAATGTCATAAACAAAAATAATAGAAAGGCGATGTTTATGAATGGTACAAAATTGAAATGGCCTTTGATGATTTTTAGTCTGGTTTTAATTTCCATAACTATAAAGGTGATTGGGCTTTATTGTTTTTATCAGGAGTTAGCGTGGTATTAGTCATCTGAATTGCCTGATTGGTTTGTGATATGTTATATGAGGTGAAGAAATAAATAATTTCAGATGAAGCCTTATCTATTTCTGTGACAATAGTTTGAATTCTTGTGACTAAATAATTATAGGCGATATTGCATGGAATGGCTACGCATAAACCTGCAGCTGTTGTAAGCAAAGCCTTCCAAATGGCCTCAGATAGCCCTATCGAATTAATGAAAGCTCCCTTAAGTTGGATGACCTGAAACGCTTCAATCATTCCAAGCACAGTTCCTAAAAGACCGAGAAGGGGAGCTATATAGGCTATGGTGGCGATAATGCTCATTCGTCTTTCCATTCTGGGAATTTCATCAAGGGAAGCATTGATAGCTGCTTGTTTGAGATTCTTATCATTTTGGGCATGCCGTAAAATCACAGCTCGGAGGATATGGGCAACGGGTCCTGGTGTTGCCTCGCAGATACTTATTGCTTCAAGAGTGTTGCCTTTTTTCAGGACGTTTATCAGTCCGTTCAGTAATTCTCCTACATTGATTTGTGCTCTGTGAATATGAAACCAACGCTCCAATATTACAATCAAAGCAACAAAGCTGCAGAAAATGATTATCCACATTACAGGACCGCCATATTTGACTATATTGGCAAAAAGCATATTGAGTTTCTACTCCTTAAGTTTGTATAAATTTTTAATTTCTTCAATTCTTTGTTCAAAGTCGCTGACAGGAGAAATATGGTATTTTATAAGCTCCTCCAACACCTTTATTGCGGCAATGGCTTCTTCTATAGTATTTTCATCCTGCAGAAGTCTGGTTAGCGCTATGGCGCTTTTTACGAACCATATTTTAGAGGGATTTCTTCCCGATTCCATTTCCAGAATATTAGAATAGAAAGCTTCGTGATAAGCTTCAATGGCTTCTTTTTTATTGCCTAAAACCTCATAGCATTTTCCTAGTTTGTACAGAGTCTGAGTTCTTATAAAGACGGACAGTTTAGGTAAATCCAATACTTTTTTGTAGTTCGATATAGCTGAATTGATCACATTTTCTTTGTCTTTTGAATAATTTAATTCGGCAAAATAGCAGTCTCCTATTCTTCCAAGAGATGCTATCGAGGTTTGAGAATCTTTGGATTTATCGAATGCCGACTGGTATGCCTGAATAGCCTCATTGTATTTACCTTCAGATGAGAGAATGTCTCCTCTGAGATACAACGACAGAGGCAGAACTTCACTATCCGGATATTTAGCTTCCAATATGCTGATACATTCAAGCGATTTCGAATTTTCTCCTATCTGAAACAGGATAAGAGCTTGTCTGTAATAGCATTCAGAAATAATTAACGGCTTATTGTTACTGTCTTTGAGAAGAGAATCCAGAATTTTTAGAGAGTTGTCAAATTGTCCATTTTGCTCGTAATAATTGGAGAGCCAGAACCTGATTTGGTAGGAATATTCTGAATCAGGAAACGAATTCGATAACATTTTTGAATATTTAATTGCGTCATCTATTTTTTTTAAGGAGATGCTTACAAACACGAGCTTATACAATGAGTTCTTCATTAACGAAGACTTATTATAATTGTCTATTATTTGCTTGAGATAAAGAGCGGAATTAGCATATTTTTGGGTAAGCAGACATATTGATCCAGCCTCATAATAGGCATTCGGAGCCAAGTCTGAATTTGGATTAGCATGTGCATATTTGATAAATTCAGTTATGGCGTCATCGTAGCTTTTTAGTTTTTCCAAAACTGCGGCATACATGAAAAATGGCGAAGGATTCAAATCTGAATCGGGGAAATCATTAACGAGTAATTTTAATGTTTTTTCAGCAGATTTATAGTCATTCTGGTTAATGAAAATCTGTGATTCCCTGAAGAGGCATTTTTCTCGTAGATTTGGATATTTTTTTTGTACCGAAATGAATTCATTTAAGGCCGGCAAATAGCTTTTTTGTAAGAATAAACTTTCGGCTTTGTCGTACATTGCTGCACCTATTTGCTCCTTGTCTTTGCTTTTCGATATGATGTAGTCGAAATACTGATTTGCAAGAGTATAGTTTCCCATCGTTAGAGCATTTTGTCCGAAGAGAGAAGTCAGTACAATAGCGTCTGGTTCAGGTGGTTGTGTAAATGAGAAATATTTCTCAGATAGAGCAGATATATCGCTGTTTCTTTTTTCCGCAACTAGGGCTTCAGTTAAAACCAGAAGTATTTTTACATTTAGCCCTGATTTTGGGAATGTGTCAAGGAACATTTTTGCCGTTAGTATTGCCTGTTCATAATTATTTAATTTTATGTATGTGTTGATCTTGAGTATCGTTATTTGTTCTTTGTCATACATATCAGGAGCCAAAGCAAAGGCATCATCAATCATGCCGAGAGCTTCGTCGTATTGCTCCGCTTTCATGTAGTTTGCTGCTAAAGTATAAGTCACAAAAAACCATAAATAATCAGCACCTAGAGACAGGGGTTTAATCTTGTTGTAGAGAGATTTTGCATCTTTTAGATTGCCTTCCATTGTCAGGATATAGATATTAAACAAATCCATTTTTTGGGAATCAACGGCTTTTGTAGTGTCAGTGTCGTCTTTTATAATGATTTTTGCTGCATCGTATTTATTTGTAGCCAAATCAATTATTATCATTTCCTGAGCTGCATCACTGGCGAGCTCTTTGTTTTTAAGAAGTTTTGCTTCCTGTCTGAGATTGTCAAAGATATTATAAGCTGAGCTAAGGTTTCCCATTCTAAGAATACTTAATGCTTTGCCGGCCATGGCATTGAGATATATGTCATCGTGTGTTGAAGTAGAATCTTTCAGTACATCTTCAAATAGTTTGCTGGACTCTGTGAATTTTCCTTCGTAAAGCAGGATTTCAGCTTTCCAAAAATTTAATGTTCTTTGATCTTCCGGATGGTTTGAAAAGAATTGTTCGAATTTAACTGAAAGTTCGTCATATAGTCTTTTGGCCTCTTCAATATTATTAGCCCTTAAGCAAGTGGATATTAAGCAGAAATATGCATCACGTATCGCCGGAGAATCTCCTCCTGCATCTTTGAGGTAGTTTTCATAATAGTTCATGGCAACATCATAAAGGCCGTTGTCGAATGCTTTGTCGCCTAGCAGTCTTTTTTGATACTGTGCCGTAGAAGCAGAATATAAGCTTGAAGAAAAACAGAGCATAATGGATAACAAAAATGCTCTTAATCCCCAAATCTTTGTTTTAACTGAATAAGGCATGCGGTTGATATTTATTTTTTAGGTTCAGATGCTATAGCCAATGTCGATTTTGCAGCTTTGACTTCTTTAATTTTCTCTTTAATAGCAACTAATATTTTGTTCTCCAATTCAGAATTGCTCTTGATCAGCTCTTTTACCTGATCTCTGCCTTGTCCCAGTTGGTCTCCTGCAAAAGAGAGCCAAGCTCCTCTTTTATCGATTACTCCTGTATCAATTCCTACATCCAGGACAGAGCCGGCTCTAGAAATACCTTCGCTGAATTCAATATCAAATTCGGCTTCTCTAAATGGGGGGGCGAGTTTGTTTTTTACGACTTTGACTCTGGTTCTGCTGCCGGTTTGTTCTCCTTTTGAATCTTTAATCGCTGCGATTCTTCTTATATCCAACCTTATTGAACTGTAGAATTTAAGGGCATTTCCGCCTGTCGTAGTTTCAGGATTCCCAAAAACGACTCCGATTTTAGATCTGATTTGATTAGTGAAAATTACGCAGGTCCTGCTTTTATTTATGGCACCTGTCATTTTTCTCAAGGCCTGGGACATTAATCTGGCCTGCAGTCCCATGTGGGAGTCCCCCATAGAACCTTCTATTTCAGCCTTTGGAACCAGTGCTGCGACCGAGTCTATGACAAGTACATCAATAGAATTGCTTCTGATCAGAGTTTCGGCGATATTTAAAGCATCTTCCCCGCTGTCTGGCTGGGAAACCAACAAATCTGCGACTTTGACTCCGATTCTTCCTGCGTACGTTGCATCCAAAGCATTTTCTGCATCAATTATGGCACATGTACCGCCCGCTTTTTGGGCATTGGCTATCACATGCAAACAGACGGTAGTTTTTCCAGATGATTCAGGGCCATATATTTCTACGACTCTTCCACGAGGCAAACCCCCGACTCCTAGAGCTAAATCGAGCGCCAGAGAACCAGTGCTGATGGTGGTGACATCGCTATGGAAAGACTCATCTCCCAAAAACATTATTGAACCTTTGCCATATTCTTTTTCTATTTGGCTAAGTACTAATGCTAGATTTTTATCCTTTGCGATTCTTTCGTCAGTTTTTTTCAGAGCAGTTTTATCTTCGGCCATAAATTTATTTACCTTATGATGGTTTGTTGTTCACTATAATCATATATAGAAGATTATAGTGAGAAGCTTTTTTTTGCAACAAAAGCACCGATTTTTACACTCTTTTATTGTTTGTTTCTTTATCTCGACAATATACATTCATTCTGATATACTCCATCTGGTTTTTGTAACTTTTTATATGGTGACATACGTATGGCTCGAGAGAAGAGAAATCTAACGAATATTTTATTGTTTGTTTTGATTATTTTAGTTGTTATAATCGGGATAGTAATTGTTAAAGCTATTGACTACTCTAGGTTTAAAAACGAGAGAATGACATCTTTCATTGAGGAAATAAGGAAACAGCTTCAAAAGATTGATAATAAATTGAAAGATTCAGAGTTCCAAAATACAGCTTCTTTACAAGAGCCTCTTCTGAATGATGAACAACCGTACACATTTATCTTTTGCCCTGACTCACTTATAGGGATAAATACCCGATACGAAAATATAAGGCTCTTGCTGAAATATCCCATAGTGTCTGATGATATCATGTAGATTTCAAAGGATAGGCAGCAGGCTCTTAAAAAACAGAATAAACGTTGTGTTTCATGAATAAAATTGCAAAAGTATTAGTAGACTTGAATCTAAACAGGCATTTTGACTACATTGTACCATCGCACTTACTCTCTCTAATTAGCATTGGATCGCATGTAATAGTGCCATTTAACAACAGAAGCATCGAAGGTTATGTAGTTTCTTTTCCTGAAAAGACACTGTATAGAGACAAACTTAAGGAGATATATTCATTGTGCGAAAAGAGCCCGACTATACCGAAAAATCTGGTTGAATTGGGCGAATGGATGGCCTCGTATTATTGCTGTTCCAGAGAACATGCCATCCGAGCCTTGCTTCCTGGGGCAGTAAGGAGCGGCAGAGTATCCAAGAAAAACATATCATATATTTATATTGTTGATACCTCCAAGGCTACAGATTTTTTATTTGACAACAATCCAAGATCCGCATCTCAAAAAGAAGTACTAAAGGCACTTTTGCAGAGGCCCGATATGCCTCAATCAATGCTTAAGAAGCTCACAGGGGTGTCTGATTCTGTTATTAACGCTTTACTAAAGAAGAATCTTATTGGAAAAGAATCGAGACATGTGGATAGGGACCCTTTTTCAAGTGCAATCATAATTGACACGGAACCCCCTGTTTTAACATCAGAACAGGCTGAGGCCGTGGAGACTATTACTGATATGCTTGAGGGAAAGGAAAAACAGTCCACAGTTCTTCTTTTTGGAGTTACGGGAAGCGGTAAGACAGAAGTTTATCTAAGGGCTATTGATGAAGCGCTTAAACATGGCAAGGATTCAATAGTCCTTGTGCCTGAAATTGCTCTGACACCTCAAACTACTGAAAGATTCAGAGCAAGATTTGGTAATATGGTTTCTGTATTGCATAGCGCTCTAAGCGATGGAGAACGATTTGACGAATGGATGAAAATCTACGAAGACAAAGTTAAGATTGTAGTTGGTGCCAGAAGTGCGCTGTTTGCTCCATTCAAAAGCCTCGGTCTTATAATAGTGGATGAGGAGCATGAAAATTCGTACAAGCAGGATGAATCTCCGCGTTATCACGCTAGAGATGTTGCTGTCATGAGAGCCTACAGGGAAGGGGCTGTGGCTATTCTGGGTTCGGCCACGCCGTCTTTGGAATCTTATTACAACGCACAGAGCGGTAAGTATAAACTTTTAAAACTGGAGAAGAGAATTGATTCCAGAGTGATGCCGAAAGTTTTGACAGTAGACATGAGGGGAGATGCCGGCAACGGGACAAATGCGATGTTTTCAAAACAATTGATTGAGGCCGTTTACTACAGGCTCTCGAAAAATGAACAAACAATTATCTTCTTGAATCGCAGGGGATTTGCCACTCATATGATTTGTCCGTCCTGCGGCTATTCTGCTTCATGCCGAAACTGTTCAATAGATTATACCTATCACAAATCTAAGGATTACCTTTCCTGTCATATATGCGGAGATATTATCGAGGCCCACAAGAACTGTCCTGAATGCGGTGTGCCGAATATAAAATATTCCGGGTTTGGAACTGAAAAGATAGAAACAGTTGCTCAAAAACTTTTTCCCCATGCAAGAATTGCCAGGATGGATTCTGATACTATGACTCATAAACGGGCTTACGAGAAAGTCTTAACTGATTTTCGCAAAGGGAAAATAGATATTCTTATAGGTACTCAAATGTTGGCTAAAGGCCTAGATTTTCCTAATGTAACCCTAGTCGGAGTTATTAATGCGGATTTAGGGCTTCACATTCCTGATTTCAGAGCGTCTGAGAGGACGTTTCAATTACTTACTCAGGTGGCTGGAAGAGCAGGGCGCGGGGAATTTCCTGGGGAAGTTTTTATTCAGACCTACACTCCTTCTCATGAAGCTATCCAATGTGCGGTAAATCATGACTATAAAAGATATTATGACTATGAATTGCCTATTAGGGAAGAACTTAATTATCCACCAAAGAGTCATTTGGCAATCATAAGGTTCTCCAGCATAAATGAGAGCGCTTTAATAGAATTGGCAGAAAGGTTTTCAGCCCAACTTGAGGCTTTGAAAAGTGACAAAATAAGAATTTCCCCTCTTACACCGTCAGCAATTCCAAAGATGAAGAGTAAATTCAGGTATTCTATAGTGATGCGGGGAAATATAACCTATAAGCACAAGGAATTTATAAAAAATTTGATATTTAACCAGTTCAAAAGCAGAGATGTTTCAATAGTGGCCGACATTGATGCTTTGAATCTATTGTAGTTTTATTTGATGGATTGCCTGAATTTTTCGGTTAGTCTCCTGGCTTTATCGAGTTTATCGTAATTTATTTCTTCGGGTGGTAAACATGTCTCGACTATTTTGCAGTATTCACTCAGAATATTCTCAAGAAGGACTAACGAGTCTTCGCTGATTTTCAGTTTAATTTCGTTTGAGTCTCCGCTTTCTGTTGTCGGCATAACATTGCGTTTTATATAATCAGGTTTTATCCCGTAAGATTCTTCAATAAGCTGACCCCTCACTTTTAGCAGTACCTGAGTTGTATGACTGTCATGTTTTTTACTCTCAAGATAAAACTGTATAGCGTCCAGCATGATCAACGATGGAGTGGTTCTTCGTCCGAAAGCTGGATTTTTGATTATAGCTTCTAGGTCTTTTAAAACAGCTAGAACTGATGAAGAGGTCTCTATTTCAACAAATTCATTACTTTTTAAACCTAGAAGCAGACGGAAAGTTGTTTCTTCTTGTTCAGAAATAGTTTTAATCTCAACTAAATGGGCAATAAGATTTAGTTCTTTTGATTTAAAAATAGAAGCAACCCTGAGTTTTCCGTTCTGATAAAGAGTCCATTTGCTGTTTCTTGGGAATTCGGTGCATGAACTCTTAATGATTTTTAAGTTTCCGGCAACACCATTCTTTGGAGAATTCCATAAAATATAGCTCCAATCGTTTTCACGAAGGAGTTTGCCAAGAAAGTTTCTCAATTCACCGATATAGTCTAATCGGTCTAATTCTATAAATTCTAAGTGTCTTATATAAGCTCTGAGAGCCTCGCTAATAAGGCCATGCTGTTCTTTTTTAAATCTCAGAGCCATTATTTGATTTTTTTTATCTGAAAACGGCAGAAAATTTTTACGAAATCATTTCAGGGAAAGCGTTCAGGTAAAATTCCCTAACTATTGTAATAAGCCTCTTTTCATCCATTTTCCAGTCTAAACTTTTCTTCCCTAGAGCTTCTTCAACATTCTTGACATCGAATGTGATGTTTGAAGCAAAGTAGGGATACAAATCGCCAATAAATCTTCCAACCATTTTCTCCCTTACGGTAGGTTTGTCAATCTTTTCATGGAAAGAGAGGCCTTTCTTAATCTTAAGGATCTTACATACTGCCGTAACAATATCTTTCATATTAGCCGGACCTCTTCCTGTAATATGATAGGTTTTATTTTTTGCAGGTAACATAGAGAGATCGTAAATAGTATCCTGAACATAATCAATAGGAACAAAATAAATCTTATCTGAACCTTTTGTTTCCATTCTTAATTCGATTTCCATTGGTTCATCAGGCATAGCACCAGACTTAGCACAGTATTGCTTTTTTAACATTCCAAAAAACTCAAGTACTCTATAGAAAGCCAGCGGTTTCCTTATTTTGCCGTCTTTAAGTCTGCCGACTATAATTGAAGGCCTGTAAACGGAAAAAGGTAGCCCTGAAGTTCTGACCAGAGTTTCCGCACTATATTTGCTTTTTTCGTAGGCGTTATTGAAAGTGTTATTTGGGATCAAGCCCGTATCTTCTAAAACTACTCCTTCAGCTTTGCCTGCGACATAAGCCGTGCTGACATGATGGAAAGAGGAGACTTTTAGTTTTTTTGCGAGATCGACCATGTTTTTGGCGCCAGTATAATTGCCAATGTAAACATTGTTGAAAGGGTCTTTACCCAAGTTGACATTAGCAGCACAGTGAAAGAGTGTGTCTATATCTTTTAGCCTTTCCAGAGCCGGATCTTTGACTGTGGAGGATACATCTCTGTCAATCACCTCTATTCTTTTAAGGGCTTTGTATGCGAATCCCGGAATCGAATCGAATGCGCACTGTTCATGAATGGTATCGCGGACTTTATCAGCGGCACTTTTATTGCCTTTGCCGCCTCTTGTTAGTGCTACAATCCTGATATTTTCATTCTTCTTCAGAAGTTGAACTGCATATGCACTGCCGACTAAGCCGGTTATGCCTGTCATTAATATCTTTTTTTGCATTAAGCTCCTTTTCCTTAAAAAATCATAACTTATTGTACATTGAGTATAAGGAAAGAAAGTTAAAGAACAATAGATGAAATTACATTAAAAGAGATATTTCGGACAAAGAGATTCTATTCTCATAGAGAGCTTTGCCTACTATGACTCCTTCAAGGTTCGAGTAGACCTTGGAAACTCTGATCAATTCTTTAATATGTTCAATTGAGCCTACGCCTCCGGAAGCTACGACAAAACATTTGTCGAGTTCTTTGCAGAATTTCGATGTCATATCAAGATTTGGCCCGGAAAGGGCACCGTCTCTGGATATATCCGTGTAAATAAATCTTATTACTCCGATCTTGGCAAAATCTTTAGCAAGGGCTATAGCATCCTTAGCTGTAGATTCAATCCATCCGCTGACGGCTGCTTTTCCGTTTTTTGCATCTATTCCTAGGACGACTCTTTCGGCGCCGAACTTATTAATCAACTGTGCAATAAGGCTTGGATTTTTGATTGCAGCTGTTCCTATGATTACCCTTGATATACCTGAATCAAAAGCCAACTGCGCATCTTCCAAGGTTCGGATGCCTCCACCGAGTTCGCAAGGAATTTTAAGAGTTGAACAGATGGCGCTGATTGAATCAATGTTAATGATTTTCCCTGCTTTTGCTCCGTCCAAGTCTACCAGGTGGAGGAACGTTGCCCCTTCTTTTTCCCAATTTAATGCAACATCAACAGGAGAGTCTGAATAAACAGTTTTTTTATCATAATCTCCTTGGTAAAGCCTTACACATTTACCTGAGACTATATCTATGGCAGGAAATATTATCATTTTAATTTCTTATTTTGAATTGAGTTGACAAAGTTTCTAATGATTTGAAGGCCAGCGTCCTGGCTTTTTTCAGGGTGAAATTGAGTAGCAAAAATATTATTTTTGCCAATGCAGGAGCAGAACGTGATTCCATATTGAGTCGTACCAGCCACATAAGATTGGTTTTCCGGTACCACATAGTAACTGTGGACAAAATAGAAAAATTCTTCATCTCTAATTTGCTGAAGACATGTGTGGTTTTTCAGGATAGACAAACTGTTCCAGCCGATCTGGGGAACTTTTAATTCAAAGGTGCTATCGAACTTAACTGTTTTTCCTTTAATAATTCCCAAGCCTTTAACATTTGGGGCTTCCTCGCTCGAATCCATCAGGAGCTGCATACCCAAACATATCCCCATGAATGGCTTCCCATCTGATACGGCATTTTTTATGGCTGTATCCAATCCTGATTCAATAAGATTTTTTGCACCGTCACCGAAATTTCCGACACCGGGAAGGACTATTGCTTGAGCATTAGCAATCTCCTGTGGAGTGGATATTAGTTTTATATCTTTTGCTCCGACGGCAAGAAATGCTTTGCGAACACTGGATAGGTTTCCCATTCCATAATCTATCAATGCTATCATAAGAGTAGTAGGTTGTTGGTTAAAAATAGTTGATAGCAGCTTAAAGCATGCCTTTTGTGGACATTATGTCGCCGTTAAGGCGGCTATCCTCTGATGTAGCAATGTCAAGAGCCTTTGCGAAGGCTTTAAAGACTGCTTCAAAAAGGTGATGAACATCTTCTCCGCTGTGTTGAATGATGTGAAGATTCATTCCCGCTTTGACCGACAGAGCCTGAAAAAATTCATGAAAAAGCCTTGTATCTATTCTTGATATGGAATCTTTTTTGGGCTCTAAATTGTAAACCAAATAAGGCCTTCCCGAAAGATCCAGCGCCACTGTAACCAGAGTTTCGTCCATAGGAAGAACAAAGAAACCGTACCGTTTGATTCCGGATTTGCTGCCCATAGCCTTTGTTATTCCTTCTCCTAGTACGATGCCTATGTCTTCCACAGAATGGTGGCAATCGACTTCAAGATCGCCTTTTACCTGAAGATCCAAATCGAAAAAACCATGTTTTGCAAAGAGTTCAAGCATATGATCAAAGAAAGGCATACCAGTGTTGATTTCAGCCTTTCCTGTACCATCAAGGCATATAGTTAGTTTAATATCGGTTTCTTTGGTTTTACGTTCTATAGCGGCTTTACGCATTATGTTCTTCCTTGAGTTATACAGATACTGTTTCAAATACGCCGGAATCAATCATGTGAGAGTATTTTTTCAAGAGCGGCGAAATGTTATTTAGGATAAATTCCCTGACCTGTTCAGGCGCTCTGCCTATGAAATCGTCAGGGTTTGCTATCTTATCAATATCATTTGCGACTTGGGCAAAAAGTTTGTCTTTCTTCAACTTCTCAAGGAGATTGTTATTCATTCCTGCTTCTTTAATCTCTTTGATCGTGGCATGGGAATGCGTTCTTATAGCTTCATGGAGTTCCTGTCTGTTTCCGCCGGCTTTAACAGCAGCCATCATAATATTTTCTGTAGCCATGAAAGGCATTTCTTTAAGAAGGTTTTTTTTAATAACTTTTGGCCAGACTTTCAAGTTGCTTATGATATTGTAAAGGATAGATAATATGACATCAATGCTTAGAAAAGCTTCCGGAAGGACAATCCTGCGGTTTGCCGAGTCGTCAAGGGTTCTTTCAAACCACTGGTTGGAATGAGTGTTTGCTGTATTGTCTGGCAAGGAAATGACAAACCTGGCAAGAGAGCATATTCTTTCGCTCCTCATGGGATTTTTTTTATAAGCCATTGCACTTGAACCTATCTGTGAACTTTCAAAAGGTTCTTCTATTTCACCCATATGGGATAAAAGTCTTAAGTCGGAAGCAAATTTGTAGGCGGATTGAGCTATTCCTGAAAGAACGGTAAGTATGTAATAGTCAATTTTTCTTGTATATGTTTGGCTACTGACGGAAATAGACTTTTTAAAGCCCATTTGATTTGCCACCATCAAGTCAAGTTTGGCCACTTTTTCTGAATCTTTTTTGAAGAGTGCCATGAAGCTTGCCTGAGTGCCGGTGGTTCCTTTTACTCCTCTAAAAGGCAGATTTTCAAGTTCATATTCAAGCCTGTTAAAATCAAATAGCAGATCCTGCAGATAAAGACTTAACCTTTTGCCTACAGTAGTAGGTTGGGCGGGTTGGAAATGAGTAAATCCAAGCGTTGGAAGCTCTGCGAATTCTTCAGCCTTTTCTGAAAATTTCTTTATAAGATTAAGGAGCTTTTTCTGAATTATCAGCATTCCTTCTTTGAGTTGTATTAACTCTGAGTTATCGGTGACAAAACAGCTTGTAGCTCCTAAATGGATAATAGGCATTGCATTAGGGCAAAGCTCTCCAAAATGATGAATGTGGCTCATTACATCGTGTCGAAGATTCTTTTCGAGTTCTGAAACTCTTTTGAAATCTATATCCTTCTGGTGGGCTTCCATTTCTTTAATCTGCCCGTCAGAAATATCCAGCCCAAGCGACTTTTCAGCTTTGGCTAATTCAAGCCACAGTTTTCGCCATAAACTGTGTTTCCTTTGCGGAGACCAATTATGGCTCATTTCCTTGCTAGCATAGCGGCCTGACAAAGGGCTTTTGTAAGTTTCGAAATCCTCCATTTTTCCTTGATGCCTGCTTATTTCATGTAATTTTTGAGTTTAGGTACAAATATGAACATAATTATACATATTATAAAAGCACCTACACCAAGTTTAAGGAATAAATTCGAGTACAAATTGATAGACAAAGCAGGATCTCCTATATCGCCCTTAGGAACACTGGCAAGAGAAGCCACAAAACCGCCTAGCGACATAGCTACTGCAGAGGACATGAACCATGCCCCCATCATAAAGCCCATGACTTTTTGCGGGACTAATTTAGTTACCATGGAGAGGCCAAGGCCAGATATTAATAGTTCTCCGATACTTTGGAATCCATAAACGATTAAGAGCCAGTTGCCTGATACGATAGTTTGTCCATGTACTACAAATTTTAATGCGAAAGGAATTGTTAAAAATCCCAGTGAACAAAGAAGCATTCCGAAAGCGAATTTCCCTGGCATTGAGAAGTCTTTTTTTCTCTTGCCTAAGGCATTGTACATATATGCAAGAAGAGGGCTTCCAACTATTATCCAGAATGGGTTTAGTGACTGGAACGCAGGCCCTGGGAGATGTATTCCCAATACAAAGTGGTCTGTGTTTCTGATAGCAAATAAGTTAAGAGAAGTAGGCATTTGCTGATACAGAACGAAAAATACGATAGCTTCCAGAATAAGCACAAAACAAACGAAATACCTTTTCCTCATCACTACAGTTTCAGCCGTGATTATGAATTTAATAAGTATTCCGAAAGTTACCACCAGCGCCAAGGCAAGAAGTCCTGTAGTTATATTCAGGTGTTTTAGAAGCCATGAAGCTGCAAGTGCAGCAATAAGCAGTCCTACAATAATTCCGGCAAACTTAACAAGAGGCAACTTTTCAAAATCAGGCTTCGAGCCTATTTCTTTCAATGAACCACCGAAGAATATATAACCTAGCACGGACAACATCAGGCCAAATGAACATACAAGAAAGGCTGGCCCGAATCCGTATATCTGCTGAAGGAAGGGGCAAAGAAGCATGGAGATAAAAGAGCCTATGTTGATAGCCATGTAATACATTGTGAAAGCAGAGTCTAATCTGTGATCACCAGGGGCGTACAGCTTAGAAACTATACTTGAGGGGTTAGCTTTGAACATCATATTCCCGGCTATGATTGTCCCTAATGCAAAATAAATGGTTTTTGCCGGATGGTAAGCTAACATGGCATACCCTATAGCCAAAACAATTGCGCCAACCAGCATTGTCCTCTTTGTGCCAAGTACTCTGTCTCCGATATATCCGCCCACGCTGATAAATGCGTATACCATTGCAGCAAAAGAACCAAAGGTTATGTTTGCTACAGTATCAGAGAATCCGAGATGGTTAATAAAGAAGACTACTATCAGTGCCTGCATTCCATAATAGCCAAATCTTTCCCACATCTCAATGAAGAAAACCAGAGCGAAAGGTTTTGCCGGCTTTTCCACCCCACGATGTTCGAGTTCAGTAGACATACTTAATCCCCCCCTTTTTTATTTTTGTAACATGCAAGACTATAGAATATTGAATATGATAGTGCAATTTTTCCTATCAGTAAAGGTTGTTGAAGGAAATTAATATAAACAAAGCATGAGCTAATTCGAAATTTAATAATTTTTTGATTTAAACTTAGGCAGAAGTACTGTGAAAGGTATAATTAGAAAGAAAGTTTATTTTTTATAAATTTGAGAAGAGGATTAAATCGTTTGAAAAAAATTCTATATATTGAACCTTTTTCGGGAATATCAGGAGACATGTTTGTCGGGGCGCTTCTTGATTTGATGCCTGATTACAGGGGGTTTTTTGAAAAAATAATGTCGCTTAAGGCCAGCCATGGGTTTTCTGTCAGCGCAAACAAAGTTAGCAAAAATGGTATAACCGCCTTAAAATTTGATGTCAATGTCAATGAGGATTTACATGATCACGGGCATCATCATGGCTGTTCTCTCGGCGAAATATTTTCGATTATTGATTCAGCACAGAAAATTCCTCAGAATACCAAAGATCTTGCAAGGAGAATATTTCTCAGGCTTGCTGAAGCTGAAAGCAGAATCCATGGAATGGAAACCAATAACGTACATTTTCACGAAGTAGGCGCAGTTGATTCAATCGTGGATATTGTTTTCGCCTCTTTGCTGATAACCCACTTGAATGTTGACGAGATTGTTTCATCTCCTCCGGCAGCCGGAAGCGGCACGATAAACACAATGCACGGTATTTTGCCAGTACCTGCGCCGGCCACATCCGAAATATTGAAAGGAATTCCGTTGAGTTCATCAAATGTCAAAGGAGAGTTAACTACACCGACCGGAGCGGCAATCCTCGCAGAGACTGTAAATAGGTGGAGTGCTCCCGAAGGGTGTAGAATTGTGGCTGTCGGCTATGGGGCAGGTTCGAGAAGTTATCCGACACAGGCCAATGTATTGAGAGTTTCAATACTGGAGGAAATCTCTGAAGACTATTCATGTGATAAAATTGCTGTAATAGAAACGAATATTGACGATATGCCGGGGGAATTTTTAGGCCATATTTCAAGCGCTTTATTTAAACTTGGAATATTGGATTGGGCTGTGATTCCAGCAACAATGAAGAAAGGGCGGCAGGGGTACATTATTCAAATCATATGCCCGGTGGATCTGACAGATACAATTTCTGATTATCTTTTGAAGAACACTACTACTCTCGGAGTGAGATACAGAGTAGAAAACAGAAGAGTTTCAGAGAGGAAAACTTCAGTTGTTTCGACTTCCTACGGAGAAGTTAGGGTGAAGATTTCAGGCACTAAAGGGGAAGCTAACTATAAAGTAAAACCCGAAATGGATGATATTTCCAAGATAGTAGAGGCGAAAAGTTTAGACTTTGCAAAAACCTACTTGGAAATCTACAGAGAGATTCTATCGAAAGTTTAAAATAGACAAACACAAGGATTATTGGTTATGCGTTTTTATAAGTCCTCATTGATTGCATTTTTAATGGCAGTTACTTGTTTCCTCTGGGCAGATGATTTTTCAGCAGGGCTGCTAAATCTTCAGGAAACCATAGAGAAATCCAAACTTTGCACGATAGAAAGTTATCCAAACTGTGATGAAGTGCTTGTAGATGATTATATTAAGAGCACTTATAAATCAGATGGAACAGGGGAATGTTGGGATGATACTCTGTTTAAAATCCTTACGGATAAAGGAAGGGAAGATTATAAGATTATTAGTTTTAACTACACATTGCCTTACTCACGCATTGAGATAAAGAAACTTCAAGTAATTAAAAAGGACGGCTCAATAAGCGAGGTTGATGTTAAGAGTAATGCCAGAGAAATGGTCGATGATTCACAGATGTTTGCAAATATATACAATCCAGATGACAAGGTGTTAAGTGTTACAATTCCCGAACTTGAGATTGGCGACTGTGTAAGGTACGTGACTTGTGAGACTATATATAAAACAATAATCCCTGATGCATGGTTTGACCTTGAATTGCTGGAATCAACTTCTCCTGTAGTTCATTTCAAATACGAAGTAATTGCACCTAAAGACAGGCCAATAATAAAAAAAGAAGTTTTGGACAAAATACAGGATACAGTAACTGCTTTTGTTGACAAAAGCGGTGACAATATAAGGTATGTATGGGAGGCCCATAATGTTCCAAGGATGTTCCCTGAACCTAATATGCCGCCAATACAGTCGGTGGTTCAGAGGGTTTTAGTTAGCACAATTGATTCATGGAAAAGTGTATCGAAGTGGTACTGGAATCTGTGTCTTCCGCATTTGAATGCTACTACTCCTGATATGAAGAAGATGGTAAAGGAGCTAATTGCCGGTAAAGAAAACGATCTGGATAAAATAAAATCCGTTTACTATTTTGTAGCTCAACAAATTAGGTACATGGGATTAACCACAGAAACAGATGCTCCGGGATTTGAACCTCATGACGTAAACATTACTTTCAATAACCGCTATGGAGTTTGCAGAGATAAAGCAGCCTTGCTTGTGTCCATGCTTAGGCTTGCGGGGTACAAGGCATATCCTGTTCTCATTATGGTTGGGCCGAAGTTGGATAAGGAAGTTCCTATTCCGTATTTCAATCATGCAGTCTGTTGTGTGGAATTTGCAGACGGGCAAACGATCTTTATGGATCCGACAAATGAATCATCAAAAGAGATTTTTCCTGCGTATTTGTCCGATAGGAGTTATCTGGAAGCAAAGCCGGAAGGCGATACTTTAAAGACGACACCGATAATTCCTGCAAGAGAAAATATGGTAGAAATTGCTACGGACGGAACTCTATCATCTGACGGGTTGATTGATGCAGAATCGGTTATAAAGTTCGATGGTATAAACGATTCCCTTTACAGGGGGCAGTTTGCAAAATTTTCGAATGATGAAAGAAAAACTTTCTTTGAAAGCATTCTGAGAAAAGCTGTGCCTAATTCACAGTTATTCTATTACACAATTACCCCTGCAAATCTTTTTGATATGTCTGAAAATTTGTCTGTCAAGCTGAGGTTCACTGCAAAAAACTCTTTTGTGTTAGGCGACAACATGAGCACTTTGAATTTACCATGGCTTGGCGGAAGCATTGGGATCGTAAATTATATAGTTGGGCAAACAGGTTTGACTGAGAGGAAATATCCTCTAGTTACAAGTGTTGCCTGCGGCTATGATGAGAAGATAAATCTGCTTCTGCCTGACAATTTAAAGGCAGCGGGTTCCCCGAAATTCAGAGATATTGATACTGAAACTGTTGACTTCTCCAAAGATATTTCAGTAAAAGGCAGAAATCTTACAGCGTCCTCTGAATTCCTTATAAATGTTGTGGAGTTTTCTCCTGTACAGTATCTGGGGCTGAAGAAAGATCTTCAGACCATGGAAATCAATAACAGAACTAGACTTATCTGTTCGTCAGATGGCAATGAAGTTTCTTCTGCTTTGCAGATTCCCAGAGAAAAAGAAAATGATGCCAAAATCCTGCTTCAAAATGTGGATGTGACTTTGAATGCCGACGGTTCGGTGACGGAGAAGTATAAGACTCAGACAAAAATCCTCACTTATAATGGCAAAAAAGATAATTCGGAAATGAAGCTGTCATACAATCCTGTTTGGGAGACTGCTAAGATAGTTAACGCTGAAGTTACTTCGGCTTCTGGTAAGGTTTACAAGTTAGACCCGACAGAGATTAATGTTATGGATTCCCCGTGGGTTGCTTCAGCGCCGCGCTATCCTGCTGAAAAGCTTCTTGTGGCTAGTTTGCCTGGTGTGGATGTGGGGTCTACGATAAGTATTGAATATGAAGTTGAGTCAAAGAATAAACCTTTTTATTCTGATATGTTCATTTTCAGGAACAGGTATCCTGTAGATGAATACCGCGTAAAATTAAAAGTTTCCAATAGGCAAAACATCAAAATAGATAAGAAAAATGCCGACACTATCAGCGAGAAAGTGACAGAAGAAGGTGGTTGGACAACTTACTCATGGACGGCTGTCAATCAGAGTGCGGTAGTACAGGAATCCTCTTTTCCTCCGGTTTGGAATTTTCTTCCCGTAGTTATTGTTTCTGATGGAAACTGGAAAGATTATTCAGACTCTCTTAAGGAGTCATTGGAAGAACTTGTTGTTAATAATCCAAAATGCAGCCAGTTGGCTGAGAAGCTCGTTAGTGGCAAAACTACCGATGAGGACAAGATTGTTGCCATAAGAAATTTCATAGCTACTAATATTAACATGACAGGGCCGGCCTTTACTGATTTGCCTTTTAACGCATTAACCAAGCCTGATGTTACGCTTAAGGACGGTTACGGCAATGGTGCGGATACGGCTTTGATTTACAGTGTCATGCTTAAAGCTGTCGGATTCAAAACTGAATTACTTATCGCTTCTTCGCTTCCATACCTTGAGCAAGTGACAAGCCCTGTTTTGAATACCCCTCAGAGACAAATCTTTAGTTCTATTCTTGTAAGAGTGAAAGATTCTCAGGGCAGTGAGATTTATTTAAATGACACTGATCAGTATTCAGCCTATGGGACAGTAAGGCATGAAGGGGAATGTGCAGTGCTTTTAAACGATGCGGCGTCGATTGAAATACGCCCTGCGGAAGGAAAAGAGACTGCGGCTGATGTGATTGTAAATACTGTATTGTTTTCCGATTTGAGTGCAGAAATCAAAATAACGAAAAAACTATTTGGAAATAATTTCGGCTATGAAAATCGGCTCATATCACTTCTTACGCCTGAAGATAAAGCTAGATTTTATAAAGAACTCATCTCTAAAATTTCTCAGTCAGCGTTTAGTGTTGATGACCTTAAATGTGATTTTTCCACATATCCAGGAACAGAAACTTTTAAAATAAAAGTGCCTGATTATTGCGTAAAAGAAGGTGATTTTGTGTATTTCAACTCCTATCTTGGAAATGCCAAAATTTTTACCCTTGGTGCCAGTGAGAAGTTTTACCCTTATTACAATGACTCTATTCTTAATCTCAAACTCGCAAACAAAATAACTTTCCCTGACAATACGGAAAAAGTAATGATTAAACCCTCCAGCTGTAACTTCGCAGTCCCCGGCGGGACAGGTTCTATTTATATAAGCTCTGTATCAGCAGGAAAAGAACCGTCGACATTCTATCATGTTATTGAATACAAACTTAGGCCGTCTATTATTCCGCCCGAAGATTACTCAAGAATAGTGGATATTCAGGACTATCTCTTATCGGAACAGAACTCAATGTATTTAATCAAATTGAAATAACCGGGAATGGCTATGTTGGCAGGAAACAGAAAAAGACTTATCAAGGATAAACTTGATATTATATTTGAGGAGAATAACCCGATTTTTCCTCAGGAAGAAATAAAATCCATTGTAGCATCCTATCTGGATAAGAGAAACTATTATTTAGACCTGCTTAAGAAACACAATGCTCCATGCTATATATTTGAACCTCAGATACTAAAGCGGAAAGCAGATGATTTCAGAGAAATTTTTGGTTCAGTTTTATCCGACACATCGTTCTACTTTGCCATGAAATGCAATAACCATCCTGATTTTTCCCGTGAGATGATGAAAAATGGTTATGGCCTGGATGTCTCGAGTGGGCTTGAACTCGACCAGGCTCTCTCTTTGGGATGTGACGACATAGTATTCAGCGGACCCGGTAAGACGGATAAGGAATTGATTCAGGCCGTTTCAAGTTCCAATAGAGTAAAGATACTTGTTGACAGCTTTGGTGAGCTAGAAAGACTCAAGACGATTGTCAAATCCATGCAGACGACTATCCGAATCGGTGTAAGACTTACGACGAACCCAAAGATGCTTTGGCGTAAATTCGGGATACTCCCCGAAAGATTGGAAGAATTCTATCAGCAAACTAGAAAATGTGGATTTATCCACTTTGAAGGCTTGCAGTTTCATACTAGTTGGAATCTGAATCCATCAACACAATGCGAATTTTTAAAGAAAATTGGTGTTGTCCTCAGAGAAGTCTCCACCGAATGTTGTCGGGCTATCAGGTTTATTGATATTGGGGGCGGCTACTGGCCGGAACAGGGCGAATGGATGCACTATGAGACAACCAACATAGGAATGGTCGAGAAAGCCATTGAAACTCTGGATGAGAAAACAAGAGAAGAACATTACCGCCTTCCAGCCAAACCCATTTCTTTTTTTGCTCAGGAAATAAACCGGACGATAAAAGAGCATATTCTTTCAGTGATCGATTGCCGGATTTGTTTCGAGCCGGGCAGGTGGATATGTAATGATTCAGTCCAGATATTTTTGACTGTAATCGATGTCAAGGAACCTGATATAGCCATAGTCGATGCAGGGACTAACACAATAGGCTGGGATAGGTTCGAGTACGACTACTTTCCGATAATCAACATGGACAGGCCGTCTTTGGAGGAGAAGAGTTTCAATATTCTAGGGGCTCTATGTACTCCTCACGACGTCTGGGGCTATAATTACTTCGGCGAAGGCATTAAGGAAGGCGATATATTGATGGTGCCGATGCAGGGTGCTTACACATGGAGCCTTCGCCAGAATTTCATTAAGCCCATTCCTGATTTTATTAAAGTCTAGGCGTTTATAACAGACATACGCAGTTTGGAACTGCGCATGCCTTAGAAATCAGTTATATGGTAAATTTTCTACTTATTTAAATTAGTATAAAGCACATCCAGAAGAGGAGTCGTAACCTTATTTGCCTTTGGCAATTTTTTAACCGAAGGATTTACATAAGACACTCCGCCTTCAAACTGCATATCACCGAAAACCTGCCAAACAATAACCCCGCCTAAGTTTTTATTATTGACATAGTCAGCTTTTAAACCTATCGATTCAGGATTATCATAGCTTAAGAAATAATTATCTTTCGTCATATAAGGGACTTTGGCAACATCATCCCAATGATAGAACCAATCAGAAGTATTTCTAGTTATATATGAATAATTAGGTGTACCTTCGAAAAGGCCCCAGTTTGCAAAATCGGCTGCAGATTCCAAAGAACCATCAATAGAAAAACTCTTCATTGATTTTTTAGTCTGTGCTCCGAGATAAGCTCCCTGCTGAGTTTCTATACCTCTTCCATAAAATCCGGTTCCCATATTTATCTTTTCAGGATTTACGCCTTTTTGTTCAGTTAAAAATTTAACCGTGTTATTCCAGCAAAAAGAGTTTTCATCGCCATAAAGAGGAGAGTGATGCCCTGTAAAATCAGACCATCCGCCCTCAAGGTCATAAGACATAATATTAAAATAGTCGACATTAGCAGATAAAGCTTTCCAGTCAAAATTATTTAATCTGGCAGGAACCGCACTAAAAGCCGCTGTAATAAGTTTATCTGGGCCTATAGTAGCTCTGAGGTCTCTCATTAAATATACGAAATTGGCACAGTCATAATCTTTCCCGGGGAAATTCATTCCAGGAGCGCCAGGAAATTCCCAGTCTATATCTATTCCATCGAATCCCATTTCCATGAGAGTTTTACAATCTTTAAGGAAACTGGCCTTCATAGTAGCGCTATTGGCCATATCAGAGAAGTGCTTACTCATACTCCATCCGCCAATTGAAGCCATGAGTTTGACATTGTTTTCTTTACAAAGATCGAATAAACCTTTTGCCCCGTCTGCAACTTTAACAAGTTTAGCCGGGCTTGTACTCCAGTCATACTGCACATCTCCATATAGAAGCCAGATATCCCAGCTGCTGTAAATATCATCATTAATCATTGGGGCAGGTTCCTGATCTGCAGTGGTGTTTGTAGCTGTCATGGCTTTGTTCCTAAAATCTGCGCTATGCAAAGAGCCGTCTTTTGCTACTCCAAAGAAAGAGTAATTAAGAATAGTATATTTTGAATAATCGATATTGAGCTGATTGTAAACTCCTTTGGCTGGAAGGCCAAAGGATTCCCCTTTCCAGGCATCCCACTGAGTAAAATAACCTATGATTTGTTTTTTGGATGGTGATGGTTGCGGAACAACTGTTGTCTTTTCTATGCATACATTGATAGCCAGAATGATTGTGGCTCCGCTTTTCTCTATGGCTTCAGCGACAATTCGATGCTGTCCAAAATCGTTTGGAATCCATGACACTTCTGTTCCTTGATATATTTTACCGTCAACTTCTATGGTTATTGAATCAATATCCGATGCGTTTCCGACAATACTAAGAAGAATATCGACCGTAGAAAGTTCAGACATTTCTATTGTTTGCCCGTCAGTTAAAGATGCAAAACTAAGTTGTGTCTCGACTGGAATCGGGGTTGAATTGATATTGAGGGCATTGGCAACAGCTCTGCCTGTATCCCAAGGTTCATGACTGTATCCGGCTGTAAGCTGGCCATCTGTGATTTTCAAAGCATCCCAGTCAACACTCCAGTTCATGAATCCTGCAACATCATTTCCTTGTGATTCGATAAGATTACATGCCGAAGCTATCAGAGACGGAGTGGCGATATATGCCATTTCGCCGCCGGCGGCTCCTTCAGTAGCAGGTATTCCAAGAGCAAATTTAGATGCTGGGATCTGTAATCCTATGCTGCCATTTGCTTCGTATCCTGCCTGAGTTGTTGCAGCCCAAACCATTCCTGCAAGGAATTTATCCATACCGTCTGCAGGTGATGTCTTTGTCCCACCTTGGGCGGTAATCCCATTGGCAGGGCCTTGATTGTACATCTGAGGCCATATATATGTGAAATTATTCACTCCGATGGTTTTGATTAGGTTTATATAGAAGTCCCCTGCTAGGCTGTGAGATGCCCATTGCCCTGATCCCCATGCAAAAGGAACTATGTATGGCCACTCAGGAGCGGCAGTCAGCCAGAAATTTTTGCCCTGTTCACGATAATGCGAAATAATTTGGCTAACAGCCTGCCCGAGATATACAGGATTAGAAGAGAAAGAGCCTGATTCCAGATCAAGATCGAGGCCGTCAAAGTCGTATTCATCAACTATTCTCTGAATCTGAGTTACGAACGACGCTATCTGCGACTCACTCTTTAGGTCAAGATGGAATTGTTCTCCGCCGACAGAAACAATTACTTTTCTGCCCTGAGCTTTTGCATTAGCAATAAACTGTTTGACTTGGGCTTCTGTATATGTGCCTACTCCGCTTGAAGGATTGTCAAGATTGTATGCAAGATAATAATCGCCGTTGGAATCCGTGATTATAAATGCTACAATCAGGCAATTATATGAAGAGTCGATTTTGTCAAGGTCTATTGGGGTTGATGTGATTTGCTTTCCGCCAATATTATAAGAAGTATTGTTTCCCCAGATACTCCAATATGTAGCATTGACTTTATTTGAAGCTACTTCTGTATTTACATAGACACTGACTAAACCTATAGCGGCAAGTCCCAAACTGTCTTTTACTGTGTAACTAAAACTATCCAGTCCGGTAAATCCGCTCTTCGGAGTATATTCGATTTTTCCGTTAAATATTTCAGCTGTACCATTTGGTGGCTGAGTTACGCTTTCAAGAGAGAGGGAACCATTTGTTACTGTATCATTACTAAGGACATCAATTAATGCAGAGGTATCTTTTTTCGTGCTTGCTGTGTCAGGGTTTGCTACAGGGGCTTCAGGCTCTGGAGCTTTGAGAATAGTAACTGATACATTTGCGGTTGCTTCCAGTGCATTGCTGTCTTTTGCAGAATAAGTAAATGCATCCGCTCCGCTGTAAGTTTTTTCAGGGGTGTAGATAATCTTTTCATTTTCTATCACAGTTGTACCATGAGCAGGCGAAGAAACTTTTGATATTGTAAGGTTTTTTCCACTGTCATTTTTAAGGACATCTATAGTTACAGATTTATCCTGATCTACTGTAGCAGTATCATTATTGGCTATCGGCTTGTCTTCATCAGGGTTTACACCTTGTCCATTGAGCTTAATATTGTATGGAGCTGTGATAGTTCCGCCAGGCGCAGCCCCGAAACCGATTGAAACGCTTCCTTTAACTGGTACCGAACCGTTCCATCCTGCGTCTTTGACTACATAATGGGCGCCAACATGGCTCACAATCATGCCATTCCACAAAGATGAAATATTGTGAGGGAAGTCGAATTCCAACGTCCATGAATTAAATGGGGATGAAGTATTGTTTGTAATTTTCATATCAGCATTGAATCCACTTCCCCAGTCAGAAGTAACTTTGAAGCTTACATCAGGATTTTCAGGAGTTGGGACAGAAGATTTGACCGTGATGTTGACTGTGGCAGTATCCTTTCCGCCTTTGCTGTTTTCTATAGTGTATTTAAAAGAATCTGTTCCAATGTAACCTTGGTTAGGGGTGTAAGTGACTGTATCTCCTTCCAAGACAGCTTCCCCATGAAGAGGACTAGAAATTGCAGCTATGAAAAATGGATTGCCTTCAGGATCATTGTCGTTAGCTAAAGGCTTAATAGCTGCTGAGGCGTTGATGTCAGTAGTAATAAAATCATCTACAGCTTTCGGATTTACTGGGACTGTCGGATCAATTTGATAACCATTTATTTTGATATTGCTGGGTTTTTCTGTAGCATTTCCCGGGGCAGCAATAAAGCCAAAAGAATAGCTTTCGTTAGGAGCTATGGAACTTTTCCAGGAAGGAAGAGTGATTACGTAATGGTTTGCAGTATGCGAAAGGATTTTTGCATCCCAAATAGAAGTTATGTTATAAGGCAGATCGAATTCAAGCGAGAAATTTTCATAAGCTTGAGGCGTTGTATTTTTTACTGCGATAGATCCTTGAAAAGCTGACCCCCAATCAGAGCTTACCTTGTAATCTACGGAAGCAAAGAGTGCCGTTGATAAAAAACTTATAATGGCAAAAACCATTATCGCTTTCAGAATTTTTATCATTGGGTTCATATTTTCCTCCTTGAACTTTAAATTATGCAAATTGTTTTATAACTTCACTTATAATTTAGCCTGAAAATTGGTTAAAATGCCGCCAGCTTATTCATAAACCTTAATATTTTACTATTATGTCGAGTTGATTTGCCAAAAACGTAAAGTTGATTGTCTGGCCGATTTAGTTGATAGAAAATTCGAAGAAGCGTGATGATCATTAATTTTGCAAGAAAACTAAGAACATGGCTCTGATATAAATAGTTCAGATATTTGGTTAAATCGCTTTTTGGCTAATGCATCTACTCCTGTTCTAGAGAAATCTCTTCAGACAAACAGAGTAAAAGCTACATTTATAAAATACTTTTTCTTTTAGTATTTATAGTGTTGAGAATTCTTGCTGCAGCACATCCTGCGCCAAATCCGTTGTCGATATTAACAACAGTAATGCCGTTAGAGCAACTATTTAACATAGAAAACATTGCTGTTATTCCTCCTAGAGAAGCCCCGTATCCCACGCTAGTCGGGACCGCTATGACAGGGATAGAAACCAGTCCTCCTACTACGCTAGGCAATGCACCTTCCATTCCTGCTATTACTACGAGCGCATCAAACTCCCTTATCCTGTCGATTTTTCCCATCAGCCTGTGAATTCCTGCTACGCCAATGTCCATGAAGAGTTCTGTTTTATAACCACAGATTTCGATAGTGTATTTTGTTTCCATTGCTACTGCGCTGTCGCTTGATCCGGCACTTAGGATAGCCACTTTGGCTTTCTGTGTTTTTAGTTTTTCCAAGGTGGAAGGAGAAAAATAATATATAGTTCTTCCTAATCTGTCATATTTTACCTGAGAGGAAATATTTGAAGAGAGAAAGTTAAAATCTTCTTCTTTAACTCTGGTAACCAGTATGTCTTTATCTCGTTCAAAAAGGGAGCATATTATTTTGGTGAGCTGTTCTCGGGTTTTATTCTCTCCAAAAATGAATTCGGGGAAACCGCATCTTTCATTCCGTGATTCATCAAGTCTGATTTCACCATTCAATAAAACTGATTCATTGATTCCCGATAATATAGAGCACGCAGCCTCTGCGGTGATTTCATTATTCCTGAAGCTTTCCAGAATAGTAGAGATTTTATTTTTCATTTAGCATTTCCTCATAAATCAAATAGTGTGATTGACACATTCCTGCATTGGAATAGGTCGTTTGTGCCGAAGAATTATTTTTTTCTACATAGAGTCTGAATCCACAGCAGTCAGACTGCCTTCCAAGTTCTTTAACTTTGGAATAAAGTTTACTGTATACCCCAAGCCTTCTGTATTGTGGAAGAACATAAACGCTTTGAATCCACCATATAAAAGCATTTCTCCAATCAGACCATTCTTTTGTGACCATTAAAGAAGCGATGATTTGTTCGGAAGTTGTGGCGACTAAATAAAAAGCTTCTGCTTTGCTGTCCAAAACTCGTTTAACTCCAGAGAAAAGAAGTTCATCGTTTAGTTCTTTCTTTTCAGTTTCCCATGCCATTGCTTTGTTGAAATTTATAATGGCCAAAACATCCTGAGGTACGGCTAGTCTAACATTGATCAGAGATTTCATTCAGGGCAATTTTATTTTTCTGATAACAGTTTATTTATTGAAGTGGCGGCTATTCTGCCTTGTCCCATTGCCAGAATGACAGTCGCTGCTCCGAGGACGATGTCTCCACCAGCGTAAACTCTGTCCATAGATGTCTTACAATTTTCATCAACAATGATGTTGCCCCATTTGTTGCATTTAAGACCTGGTGTTGTTTGGGAAATGAGAGGATTTGAATCATTTCCGATAGCGATAATTACGGTGTCAACTTCCATGGTAAATTCGCTTCCAGGGATTTCAACAGGCCTGCGTCTGCCTGAATCGTCAGGCTCGCCCAGTTGATATCTGAGACATTCAATAGCAGATGCTTTTTTGTCTCCCAATATCCTTTTGGGGTTTACCAGAAGATGGAATGTTATTCCTTCTTCTTTAGCGTGGAGCACTTCTTCAACTCTGGCCGGCATTTCTTTTTCTGTTCTTCTATATATTATATGAACTTCTTTTGCTCCTAATCTTATAGCAGTTCTGGCAGCATCCATTGCTACATTGCCGCCACCGACTACGGCGACTTTCTTTGACATTGCAATAGGAGTAGCTGCTACTCCACGCATATAAGCCTTCATCAGATTGGCGCGTGTTAAAAATTCATTTGCAGAATATACGCCAACCATGTTTTCGCCCTCAATATTCATAAACTTAGGCAAGCCTGCTCCTGTCCCAATAAATACGGCATCATATCCGTCTTTTTCTATCAGATCGGATAATTTTCTGGTTTTGCCTACTACAAAATTGGTCTTAATTTCAACACCCATTGCCATAAGTGTATCAATTTCAGCCTGAACAATGGCTTTAGGAAGACGGAATTCCGGAATTCCATATGTCATTACTCCTCCTGTTTTGTGGAAAGCTTCAAAGATAGTAACTTTATGACCTTCTCTTCTGACATCGGCAGCTACTACAAGGCCTGCAGGGCCGCTGCCTATTATGGCAATTTTTTTAGATGTGTCTGACTTTACTTGGGGAGATTTTATATTTCCTTTTTTACGTTCCAAATCGGATACAAAGCGTTCGAGTCTTCCAACTGCAACAGATTTCAAAACATCCTTATTGCTTTTTCCCACAGTGCAGTACATTTGGCATTGGACCTCCTGTGGACAAACTCTTCCGCAAATTGCAGGTAGTAAGCTGGTTTTCTTTATAATATCTATTGCTTTCTGAAAGTTTCCTGAAGCTATCTCGGCAATAAAACCAGGTATATCTATCTGTACAGGGCATCCTTTAACACATGGAGCATTTTTGCATTGAAGGCATCTTAAAGCCTCAACTTTTGCTTGATTCTCTGTATATCCTATAGCAACTTCATTAGTATTATTCTGCCTAACCATGGGGTCTTGTGAAGGCATTTCCTGAACAGGGATAGACAATCTATCCTTAGGTGATAATTGGTTGCTGCAGGAGTTTAATTTAAGTAAGCACTCTTTGGCAATAGAATTTAACTCATTAATATTAAAGTGTTTGTTACTCATTTTTTTGATCCTCTCTGTATGGCAGCGTCTAATTTGCATTTATGATATGACTCAGTTTCGATTTCTTTATAGGCTTGAAGTCGTGCCATCATGTTATCAAAATCTACCTTATGCCCATCAAATTCAGGACCATCGACGCAAACGAATTTGGTTTTGCCTCCCACAGTAACTCTGCAGCCGCCGCACATCCCTGTGCCGTCAACCATTATGGTGTTGAGAGAAACTAAGGTAGGTATTGCAAAAGGTCTGGTAGTTTCTGCACAGAACTTCATCATTATGCCGGGGCCTATTGCTATAACCATGTCCGGCTTCCAGGATAAACATAATTCTTTCAGTGGTTCGGTAACTATAGCTTTGCGCCCGTAGGAGCCGTCATCAGTGCAGATGATGAGTTCATCCGCAAGTTTTCTCATCTCATCCTCATAAATAATGAGGTCTTTTGATCTGGCTCCGATGATGACTTTAAGTTCGTTTCCTGCTTTTTTCATTGCCTTTGCTATCGGGTGGGAAGGAGCTACTCCTATTCCTCCTCCCACGCAAACAACTTTCCCAAATTTGTCTATATGTGTAGGTTTGCCCAAGGGGCCCAGAAGATTTACTATCTTTGCTCCTACAGAGAGTTGTGCGAGTTCAAATGTTGTTTTCCCTACAACTTGAAAAATAATAGTAATTGTTCCTTTTTCCGGATTTGAGTCAGCTATTGTAAGAGGTATTCTTTCAGCGAAATCATTATCCAGTGAGAGAATAATAAATTGTCCTGCTTTGCATTCGTTTGAAATGAGTGGTGAAGTTATTTCCATAAGGCAAACATTTTCTGAAAGGTGTCTTTTTTCTAGAATAGTATTCATTAGATATTTAGGTTAGTTTTATTATGTAAAGTTACTCAATGGCTAAGAATAGCATAAGACATATCTAGCTTCAATCTTTGAAAGCAATAAAAAATGCCGCTCGTTTGAGCGGCATTTTTCTGTGGATAAGAATGTATTGGTTACTTTTGATCAGCCGGCGGCGGAGTTGCCGTTGAAGGAGCTTTATTGAGGGATGTGTCAATAGAGTTCATATCATTAGATATCTGGCTGTCAAAATCCTGGAAAGAAGAGCCGCTCGAGCTTGAGTCAAGAGGACTGTTTGGTGTGGCATCATTCTTAAATACAGGATCAGTTTTGAGATCGTCTGCTATGCTATTAGAATTGACTTGATCAGCAAGAGTATCATCAAACTTCTGTACTGAAGGAGGGTTAACTGGCATTGCTGGTGCGGGAGTTGTTGCAGCTGGCACATCTGCTTTATAGCTTGTGTCAGAAATGGCTGCTACATAATCCATTCCCCCGCCTGCAGCACCACTACCCTGATAGTATTGGTTATTAACATAATCTTGTATTACTTCTTTCTGTGGCCTCAAGTTAGGATCAGCTGCAGCATTAGCTGAAACAGCGGATATATTGACTGAAGGGTCTAAAGCCTTTGCAAGATCTGTTTCACCAAGCATTATAGCGAAATCCAGTGCAGTTGAACCTGAAACTTTATCCTTGCTTGAAGTATCGGCACCAAGTTTTATTAACTCTATTCCTGATTGTTGCAAGCCATTTTTTGCGCACCATGTAAGTATAGGCATCTTTCCAAAAGCCAATCCATTTACACTTACGCCTTTTCCTATAAGGTAACTAACCATTTCAGTGTCTTGGTGTGCCAACGCAGCAATCATGGCAACTGGTACGGCATCAGTATTAAGAGGATTCAAAGAGGCTCCATTTTCTATAAGTATTTTAGAAATATCGTCAAATGAGCTTATCTGTGACCAGTCAAGAATGGACATTTTTCTGTTGTCAACGTAGTTTACATTTGCGCCAGACTTGATTAATGCTAAGACGGCATCTTTTTGCCCATAATAGGCGGCTACTGAGAGAGGAGTAGCGCCTGTTACAGGATGCATATAGTTGACATTTGCACCTGCATTTACAAGAGCTGTAATTATTTCAGGATTGCCAGTGAATGCTGCTACAGAAAGAACACTATGGCCGTCTGACGATGTGGCATTGGGGTTAGCCTTTGCAGCAAGAAGCAAGTTCACTATCTCAAGATTTTTTGCATTCTTAACTGCTACTACCAAGGCTGTACCATAGTAAGTTTCTATATTTGGGTTAGCGCCATTTTGAAGAAGATATCTTACGACATCTACCTTTCCATTTGAAGAAGCAGCGGAGAGGGCTGTGCTGCTGAAATAGGCATTAATATCCATTCCGCCTTCTAAGAAAAGCTTTACGCTGTCCATGTCGCCTGCACCTGCGCTGGAAATGAAGTTAGAGGTATTGTATGCAACACCTTTTGCTTCAAGTTGCTTTTGTGCTTGGAGTTCTTTTGAGTTATTTACGACAGTTGTTGAGCATGCTCCAACCGCAAGACAGGTTAGAGCAACGATAGACGCCTTAAATAAATTCATCTTCATAACCTTTTGGATTCCTTTATATTATTGTTAAGTGAAAGCGCAAAATACCACATTTAATCAATAGTCTAACTAATCGAAAAAAAAAATCACTAGCTGAAAAATAAAAAAAATCATATTTCTAAAATAAAGAAAGATTTATTCTTCTGAGACAATGGTACAGATAGTATTTAATGATGTTGAAAAGGGTTATAAAAGGTAAAGTTTCAGCTTCTTCTTTTCCTAGGGATTCTTAAGAATTTAGAAGTGCCATTTTTATCTAAGTTTAGTCCATTGGCAAAACATATCACCGGTATATTTGATTTGGCGATATTCTGAACAAGGTGAAGTTTGTTTTCCAAGGGGCAGTTCCAATTTTCAGGCGGAGAAACTAAATCCACAGATAAATCTTCATTAATATAGAGAAGTCCCCATCCATCAACCAGCTTTTGGGGAGTTGTTACTCCTTTTGGTACTGCAAGATAAAGATAATCAGCTAGTAATGACTGCCTGATTCGTTCAAACCGGCTGCCTTTATTCAAAGCGCGCTCGAGCTTTTCTATTTTTAAGCAGCATCTGGAATAGTCATGATTTTTTGTTCTGTGATAATCCCATGATTCTATATCAGAAAACAGATTGTCTGTCAATTTAAGCTCTGGCTCAGAATTTCTGATCTGAGCTTCCAATCCGCTTTTTCTTTCTTTTTCCATCATCAGTGATTTTTTTATATCGCTATTGTTTCCGCACTCTGCGATGCAATTATCTTTCTCAGTCCTTATTTCTATTATTGCAGTCTTGCATGGGAATAGGGTTTTCTTTCCTTTTTTAGTTTCACTTCTGGCCCAAAAAGCGGCGATTCCTGCTTTATATTTTACTATTCTGGTGGGGACGGTATACCCCAATCCCGACGGCTTTGACTTCAGAATCCAGGCAATAACGCTCCGCCTTAAATCTTTTTCTGTGGTATTGGAAATCTCATGTTTGTATTTTTTCTTGACTTTTTCTTTGGAAGGGGGCGGAGAGAAATCTTTCATGAATTCGAATGTCAATTGAATGTCATTATCCATAAATATAGAAAAGTCATGTTTAAGCCAAATACAATTACTTTATTAACAACTGTATTATTATCAAAGAGAATCAGGAAGAATGCCTTCCGAAACTTTATTTAATGCGGCACTTTTTAGAAGAGAATCTAAATAAGCGAGTAATTTTTCCTTGTCTTTGGGGAATCTGGCCGAAAGCGGGACTGGAACAGAAGTATGATCGGCCCTGAATACAGTCGATGGTAAATTCAACTTTTTGATTATTAAGGAAAGTTCTTTTACTGAATCGTGTTCGGAAAGAGGTTGATAACCATCATACAATTTTGTCCCGGGAACTCGTATGAACCTTAACAAAGCAAAGAATTTCGGCGACATGTTATTGATGGCCTTTGCGGTTAGTTCGGCGTGAGATTTTGAAAATTGCGTTCCGCCAAGTCCCAATAAGGCAAATACGCACATCCTGATGCCAACATTCTGAGCTTTGGTTACAGAATCAGTCATTTCCTGAACTGTTTCTCCTTTCTTAACCAAATTCAGTAATTTTTCGTCACCACTTTCCAATCCCATGTAGAGCGTATTGAGTTTTAGGGATTTAAGTTCTTTCAATTCGTCAACGCTTTTTTTGTTTATAGACGAGCCATTTGCGTACATTGAGATTCTAGCCAGCCTGGGAAATGAAGAATTTAGTTTGCCAAACAACTCTTTGAGATAAGAATAGTCCAAATTCATTACATCGCCGTCAGCCAGAAATATTCGGGATTCGGTTCTATGACTTGTCGCAATCCGGCCTATTTCGTTTAGCACTTCATCTAACGGCCGGACTTCATGCTTTATGTCTTTGTACATAGGGCAGAACAGGCACTTATTGTGGGGGCAACCGTAGGAAATTTGGAAAATAAGGCTTCCAGCTTCTGAAGGGGGCCTGAAAAGAGGTTCTCTGTATTTGATAGGATTTAAAAAATCTAACAGCATAAAAACGAAAAAGGCGCAAATTAATGCGCCTCGCAAAATTCGGGATTGTTAAGCGGTAATCTTAGAGATTTTGACTTTTACCAGATTCTGTCTGTGACCTTTTCTTAAGTGGTAGCCTTTGCGTTTTTTGAATTTAAAAGCTATGAGTTTTTCGCCGCGGAAGTGCTTGACTATTTCGCCTTCTACTTTAGCTCCGCTGACTGTAGGATTTCCGAATTTGACATCTGCGCCATCGCCAACAGATAATACTTCGGTAAACTCAACTTTGTCACCATCATTGCCATCGATAAGCTCAACATCGATAATTTCTTCCGCTTGAACTCTATATTGCTTTCCGCCTGTAAGAATTACAGCATGCATTTCTTTCTCCTTAATGTATCTAAAAATGATATTTGAAGTTTTCTAAACAACAGAGCTGAAAAATATAAAGCGCTTCAAGTAAGTTGCAAACTAATAAAAAACAATTCTTCGGATTTATAAAGTACAGGTCTAAATTTTTCGGGCTGATATTTTGACTATTTGTGTGTCAGTAATTATGTCATGGAGAGCTCTTTTCTTGCCTAGGATATAGTTGATTATCGGGGAGATTACCCAGAAAATACACATAAAAATTGTATAGAAATAAGCCCTTAAGAGAAAAACTTCATTTGCTTCTTCGCCATTTCTTACGAGTATCAGCCCATAATACCACATTCCGACTGTTTGTGCGAATACTCCCAAAGCTGTTCCAAAATATAACAGTACAAGAAAAAAATGAATGGAAAATATGAGAAGGCAAATTATAACAAAGTTATTGGTATTTAGAGATTCGGCAAAATATGAGGTAATGATGAGTGAAAGGTAAAAGAAGGTAAACACAAAAACGAGGTCGGCTATTCCAGCTTTTAGTCTTACAAGAATTCCTGCCTTGTCAGGGCGAAAGCTATTTTTAAAGTCACCTGTGGTGTCCTTTTTATCCTCTTTAGGCAGCAGTTTCAATATTCTTGTGGGGTTTGAAGGAAACGCTGTATTTTCTGTGTTGTCCAGAATTTTTTTAAACCTTGCCTGTTGCGTTTTAAAAGCATCTCTAAGGAATTCAAAATCATCAGCTCTTTTCCAGTTATTAAGCTTTGAATTCCTTACATGAGAATCAGAAAGAACTCGTCCATCTTCTACCCACCTGACAAGGATGTCATCTTCAATTGGTCCGTACTCTTTACCGTTGACCTTAACTATATATTCCATATAACTCTCTGAGAACTCATAAGGTTAATTTCAGTTTTAAACGATATTATATATTATTACTTAAATCACATTAAAACACAATTGAGGTTTAATCGAATGCTTGATTCATTGGGATTATTATTGCTTCTTTTTGGATTAGAAATAGTTCTTGGTATTGACAATGTTCTGGTTATTTCCATTTTTGTAAGCAAACTCTCCGTCGATGAGAGAAAAAGAGCAAGGTTTTTTGGCCTGCTTTTTGCTTTAGCTGCCAGAATTTTATTTATTTGCATATTGGTCAAACTTGCTGACTTCAGACATCCTATTATTTACGGGTTGTCAATGAGAGATGTGATATTGATTGTTGGGGGGCTTTTTCTTTTATGGAAAGCTGTATCAGAGATTCATTCTACGGTCGAACTTAAGGAGGAGGAAACCGAAGAGAAATCCTGCAAAGTTTCGAATCGTTTTGCATCTGTTATTTCCCAGATAGTTATGCTTGATATAGTTTTCTCTGTGGATTCTGTAATCACAGCAATAGGGTTAACCAATCATGTATGGATTATTATTGCAGCCGTTGTTTTGTCGTTTATGGCTATACTGTGGTTTGCCGGCCCGATCGGAGAATTTATTATAGGGCATGCCTCTATTAAAATTTTGGCGCTTGCGTTCCTTGTAACCATCGGCGTGACAATATTCATGGAAGGGATACATAAATCCATGCCCAGGGAGTATATATATCTTCCAATGGGTTTTGCTTTAGTAGTGGAACTCCTGAAAATGCGGTATGATTTCAATAGGAAGAAAAGAAAAATGAAGGGCGAAGGGAAAGATACCGTTAAAATCAAACCACAATGTGATATAAAATAAATCTCTATTTTTAAGGGAGGGGAGATAGTATTTAGAATCTAAGGTGTTTGACTGATTCTCCAGAATCGATAAGTTCAATGAGGGAATCTATCCCTATTTCAAGGTGTTTTTCTACATAATACTTGTTGACATTCTTGTCGCTTTCTTCTGTTTTAACTCCTTCGGGAGTCATTGGGCAGTCTGATACAAGAAGCAACGCACCGCGGGGAATGGTGTTAGCGAACCCAACGACAAAGATAGTTGCGGTTTCCATGTCTATTCCGGCGACTCTGATTTTGGTCAGGTATTTCTTGAATTGATCATCATGCTCCCAAACTCTTCTATTGGTGGTATAAATAGTGCCGGTCCAATAGTCCAGATCATGTTTTTTTATCATGGCGGAAACCGCCTGTTGAAGCCTGAAAGAGGGGAGGGCCGGTACTTCAGGAGGTAGGTATTCATTGCTGCTTCCTTCGCCTCTGATTGCAGCAATCGGCAGGATAATATCACCAACTTTTATCTTTTCTTTTAGACTTCCGCATTTACCTAGAAACAGGGCAGCTTTTGGGTTGATGGACGAGAGAAGATCCATAATAGTAGCTGCCATCGCGCTACCCATTCCGAAATTGATAATGGTAATATTGTTGGCTGTAGCTGTCTGCATCGGGTTTTCCAGACCGCGTATCTCGACATTAAATTTGTCTGCAAAATTTTTGACATATTTTGAGAAGTTGGTTAGGAGTATGTACTCTCCAAATTCTTCAAGAGGGGTACCAGTATATCTCGGAAGCCAATTTCTAGTGATTTCGTTTTTAGTCTTCATAAATGACACAATTTTTCTTTTTTTTATTTTTACTTGCTCAATATTCTTTTACTACCATACCATGTATTTCAAAATTAGACAAGAATAGCATTTATTTGAAATTGAACAGTAGCAGAATTCGCAATGTTTTTTGTATTAAAGCAAGGCTAAAATCCGACTTTAGACTTTTGTAGTTACGTTGTCTGTTTTATCATTTTTTGCCAGAGATGATTTGGAATGATTTCTCTTGATTCGGAGCGAGCATGATTAGAGTTCCTGCTTTTTGAGCGGCAAGGAAACCTTCAGGCCGGCAGGTGGCAGGAAGAACAAAGGCCCCAACCTGCTGGTCGCCATTATACAGAATCCAACGAGTGGCATACTTCAGGTCTGTAGTATCAAATTCAGAAAACAGAGTAATTCCACTAGGAGAAGTCATTTCAAAATGAGCTTTCTTTTGATATTTATCTAACCTGTCAGCAAAGAAAACTATCTCAGGGTCGTACATTTCGGGTTTGTCTAAAACTTTTATAGGAACTTTACTTGCGAGAAGTTCGTTATTGAATTCTATCCATTTTGGAGTCGGTTTAACATGATCGGGGATTGTTTCACGAAGAACAATGCCTGAGTCAGGGATATTTTGTGTTAGCTTGGCATGGGCTAAATAAGCATAGTTTGTATGGCACATATATTGAAGCGGCATCGGTATGCTTGCCAGATTTTTAACATTCATTTTTATTTCTATATGAGACTTAGCTGCAAACATTGTAGCGCCTGGTTGAGCAATATAGCGATGACCAAAACCTTTTACATATTCAACGCTTCCTGTTATTGTGACACTGTCTTTTGTTATCTCAAGCCATGCTTTGTCCATTTCGGCACAAGGCATCTCTCCGTGTAAAATATGATCATCCTGCGGGCTTGGACATCCATTTCTAATCAGTCCAGAATGATAAGCAAAGCACCCATAAGTATCAATTATACAGGCGGCTTTTTTGGGCTCCGTAAACATATTTTTCATCTTCATGTTTACTCCGTCAAACTCTAGATCCCAAATGATTTGTCCCATATAAGGAAGGACAACCATTCTGCCCCTGGAGTTTTTCAATTCAAGGCCTTCTACCCCGGAATCGTAACGAAACATTGAAATTATGAAATCCTCACTCTGGTAAATAACAGACGGGGCTTTGTCGAAAAAATTTCTCTGAAGTTCTATTCTTCCTTTCATACTCATTTCTCCCCATGAGCTTTGCTGTTTTTAATTTCAGTATAGAAGTAGTATCCTACATACATAAAACACAATAGAGGGACGACAAACGCATGCTGCATTGAGTGAATGGTATCGGACACAAAACCATGTACAGCGGGTATTACGGCTCCGCCAACAATTGACATGACGATAACGGCTCCGCCGATTTCGGTATATTTGTTATCTATGGCAGCCAGATTCTCGGCATAAATCGTTGGCCAGCATGGGCCAAACAATACGCTGACGGCAATAGCTGCGTAAATGGCGGTGATGTTCGGTATTAAAATCACATAAACTAGTAAAAGAGAACCGATTATAGAATATACTAGTAGGACTTTTATCGGTTTGAACTTTGTCATCAGAAAATTTGCGATAAACTTCCCTGCAAAGAACGCCGCAAAGCTGTATATCATAAAGGTCGAAGCATCGCGTTCATTGATAGTTTTGTCGATGTTCAATGCCAGACGCAAGGTAAATGACCAGACAGTTACCTGCATTCCCACATATAGGAACTGGGCTATTATGCCCTTGCGGAAACGCTTGTTAGTACAGAGATAACGAAGAGTTTCCATTGTTCCGGGGTGCAATTCTTTTTTGTTCTCCAGAGTTTTTTGAACTTTGCATTTCGGGTATTTTGTGATCAGAAAAAGTATCGCTACTGCTAGTAATATATAAATTAGATACGTATAAGGTTGAAGAGTATGCTGAAGTGTTTCAAGTTTGAATAAGCGGAGTTTTTCTCCAGACATTCCGGCAATCTGATTGTGAAGGCTTTCGCCTTTTTGAAAAACAAGGTATTTACCAAGGATAATACCAAGAGCCGCTCCTATAGGATAGAAAGTCTGGCTGATATTAAGTCGAAGTGTGGCGTATTTTTGAGGCCCTATCATAGAACTGTATGTATTGGAGGCTGTTTCAAGAAAACTTAACCCTATAGCGATAGCAAAAATAGCAACTAGAAACATCGTATAAGTAGCCATTTTTGAAGCTGGGAAAAAAAGTGCGCATCCAACTATGTAGAAAGTCAGGCCTGTTAAAATAGCAAACTTATAGGTCGTATTTTTAATCACGAGAGATGCCGGTATTGCAATAATAAAATAACCTCCATAAAATGCGCTCTGCACTAACGCTGAAGCGAAATCGCTCAACGCAAAAATACTCTTGAATTGGGTGATGAGAATATCATTCAAACTTGCCGCAGCTCCCCACAGCGGGAAAAGGCATGAAAGAAGAATAAATTGAAAAATAGGGGTTTTGTCCAGATAACCGTCCGAATACTGCACTGTTTTTGTTTTACTCATAAAAAATATCCCTATTATTTTTATTTCGTCGTCAAAAAATTATTTTAGTAAATTCGGGTTAGCTATGGAATTGTTGTAAAGGTCCATAATTGCTTCATTAAGAATTTGGTTAGTTAGTGCAGGATACATACTGCAGTCGTCATGAGAATCATAAATCCACTCAACCACATAATCGTTTTTGTCGCCGGAATATTGCCAGATGATATCGCCGTTCCGGTTCTTAAGGAATACAGAAAATGCCATACGGTTATATGATGTTCCAAGAGGAGCGCCCAAAGTCCAGAATATAGTGTTTAGAAAAGATGTGCAGTAAGAGAACCTTCTTCCTGTGTATTGTGTCGAGTAAATTTTACCGCTTAGAATGTAGTCAGCCTTATATTCCCCCTGAATATTGCTGTATTGTACATTTTTGAAAAGGTTGGATAACTGAAAACTAGTTGAAGCAGCTCTGGCTAAATCCGCAGGCGGGTCAAATTTGTATTTGCTAATTGATGTAAAAAAGTTAGCTTTTTCAGGGCGTTCATAAACTCCGTAACCATAAGGGAAACAGGGTATTAACCAAAGTATATACATGTTTGTATTCGAATCAACCGCCCTGTAGTCTTGAAACGGAATAACCTCTACGGTTTTGTCGATAAGAGGTATAAGGGATACTTCTGTCATAAAGGAGCCATTTGCTGGATATCCAAATTGTTCGCAGGTACAAGAAGAAACAACACAAGATGCAAAAGCACAAACAAATAGCCTGCATAATATTTTTGCGAACATAATATCTTTCTCTTCAGATCTAAAGTTTTAAAATGTTATTCGAGATTTTAGTACAGGCTTTATTTGAAGTAAAGCCTATTAAGTTAGCTAATCAAAGTATGAATATGTTATTTGATTCTTCTACAATTGTCAAAAATACTGTTTCGCAGTTACCTTTCCTTTTGTTTTGTGTATAATTTAGTTATCGTTCGTAAAGTTTTTTAAAATAAAAAACAGGACAAACCCCTATGGAAAGTCAAAATACTCTGTCAAGTAAGCCTAAATTAACTATTCTTATACCTCATTATAAAACCCTGCAACTAGCTAAACTCTGCCTAAGACTAATTAAAAAACACACTGATCTAAGCAGAATAAAAGTTATAGTAATAGATAACAATTCGGCTGATGAATCGCTCGAATACCTGCGCTCAATTAAATGGATCAATCTTATAGAACGCAAATTCACTGATAAAGAAGACCCGGCTCCTATGCATGCAAGGGCTTTGGATATGGGACTATCGCAAGTTGATACACCTTTTGTCCTATCTATACATACTGATACCTTTGTAATAAATGACAACTGGCTCGATTTCCTTTTAGGCAAAATTGAAGCGTCCGACAAGATTGCCGGAGTAGGGAGTTGGAAACTTGAACAAATGTCATTTCTCAAAGAATTCGGTAAATCTGTAGAGACGTTCGTTCAAACTAAAATCCTCCGTAAGAAGGATCACAAAATTGAAGGGGTTGGCGATAATTATCTCTATCTCAGAAGCCATTGCGCGCTTTACAGAACCGATGTGATCAGGAAGTGCAATACATGCTTTTTTGATGGCGCTGACACAGCCGGAAGGGTCCTTCACAGGAAGCTTATTGATGCCGGATATGAAATGCTGTTTTTGCCATCTAATGAACTTATTAATTACATAAAGCACCTCAATCATGCTACTATGATTCTAAATCCTGAGCTTGGCGGGAAACGGACAGGAACTCCTAAAGCATACAACCGTATAATGAAAGAATTAAAGGCTTTAGAGTTCGAACAAATTCTGAACGACAATTCTCTGGATTGATTTTAACTACAAAAGGAGACAAGAGTTTGAATAACAACGTCCTTACAAGCAGGCAATGTTTTGTATTCCTGTTAATTTTTTCGGCTGTTATCTACCTAAGCGCTATAGGGTTTAAGGAGTTATGGAAAACTGATGAAACCCGTGTGGCAGGTATTTCCGCCAATATGGCTAGAACAGGAGAGTACGCTATGCCATATCTGAATGGAGAAGAGTTCCTTGAATACCCTCCGCTCTATTATTGGACTACTGCAATATCATACAAGATTATCGGCAAGACTCTTTTTGCCTCAAGATTGTCCTCGGCTTTGTGCGCTATTTTCTCAGTGCTTCTGATTTTTGTTCTTGTAAGAAAAATGGGGCATGAACCCATCACAGCTTTTATGGCTGGAATAATAGCAGCAACCACAGGACAGTTCTGGTCTATAGGCAACAGATGTTTGGTAGATATGATGCTTTGTTTTTTCATTGTTGCTTCAATGTATTCTTTCTACACAATCCACACTTCATTCCTAAACAAAGAAAAATTCTCTAAAATATTCATTTGGTGTTTAATTTTGATAGCTTCATTTGGCTTCGGAATAATGACTAAATCGTTGCTTGGCTTAGCTGTCCCTTCCTGCGCTCTTTTCTTTTGGCTGCTAATTGAATCAATACTTAATAAATCCATTTATCTGAAATCCTGGATTAGCTTAATCCTCTGCTCCATTCTTTCATTTATCCCTGTGGGGCTCTGGATGCTCCAATTGTATGAGAAATTCGGATATGATGCGGTTCATACTGTAGCAGTAATCAACACATTCGGAAGATTTTTCGGTTCATACAAGCAACACGAAAACCCAGCTTGGTATTACCTTGGTAAGTTACCCGAACAATTCCTCCCCTGGACTGTAGTTCTCGGAATTGTAGCAGCTTTTATGATCTACAAAAAAATTAAGTTCCCATTAAACAGAGATAATCGCTTTCTTTTCTGCTGGATAATTTTCCCCTTCCTTCTTTTCAGTCTATCGACAGGCAAACGCCCTGTTTACTTATTGCCTCTTTATCCTGCAACTGCAGTAATTATGGCGCTTCTGATTGAAAATCTGATTACGAAAGTCGAATTCCTAAGTAAGTTTAACTGGAAAAAAATAACCCTCGCAGTCTCAGCCCTTCTGTTAGTCGGATTTGTTACAGCAGGGCTGATTGTCGCTTTCGCAAACAATAAAAAATATACATGTATAACAATCTTCAATTACTATAAAAAGTCTGATTTGAAACAGAAAAACCTATATCTCTATTCGGAAACGGAGTATATGCGAGGAGCCATTAACTATTACCTGAATAAAAATGTCCCTGTATTAAATAGCAACAAGGAATTAGCCGAGGTTATGGCAAAAAAAGATGTCTGTGTCCTTGCTCCTTATTCCGAGGATTTGAAACAGTACGACATTGTAAAAACCCTGAAAGTAAAAGGCGATGAGTGGTGCTTCCTGTCCAACTGAATTATTAATGATGTGAAAAAATGCGCTCAGGGGCATAAGTAAGGGCTATGCCTAATTCGTTAGCTCTCTTAATTACATCCGCATCACTCAATGAACCTGCAGGAGCTATTACGGCTTTGACTCCTGCTTTTGCGGCAACTTCTACTGCGTCAGCGAACGGGAAGAAACCATCGCTGGACATCACAGAGCCTGCAATTGATTCTTTTCCTTTGTATTTCTGATTAAACTTCTCAATAGCCTGTTCTACAGCTCCTACTCTATCTTGTTCTCCTGTTCCGATAGAAAGAGTTTCGCCATTTTTGAAAATTACTACTCCATTTGAGCGGACACTGATGTTTACGTACCATGCAGCAAGCAGATCCCTGAGTTGTGCTGCTGTAGCAGTAATATTTGATTTCTGTTTTCCTAACCTTGAGTTTTCGGCTTCAGCGACACGAATATCTTCAACGCTTCTAAGATTAGTAAGGAGAGGTTCGGCAATTACAATCGAGCCATCGGCTAAAGTTTTGAGCGTTCTGTGTTTTTTTTCAGCTTCCCCGACAAATCTGGGCAATTCTAAAAGATTTCCGCATTGAATAATTCGGATATTGCTGTTGAGCTTAAACCTTGCCGAGTCATTAAAAACAGCTAGAGCTTTGTCTGAAAAAGACGGAGCTGTTACGCACTCGACAAAAGTGGACATAATGTCTTCAGCTGCAGAATCATCTATATGGCAATTAAAGCCGACCGTACTTCCGAAAGCCGCTCTTGGATCGCAATCTCTGGCTTTGATATAAATTTCCCTGACTGTTTCGTTTTTCAGGGAGACTGCCACGCCGCTGGGATTGACATGTTTCATTATTGCACATGCAGGGGTGTCGAAGAACTTCACGATATTAAGAGAGTACGAAATATCTTCCAAATTCGTTTGAGAAAGCCCGCTTTTTCCTGTCTTTATGACCTTCAAATTGCCTATAGGCGATGAAGAGCCAGAAGGTACATAGAATGAGGCAGGTTGATGAGGATTTGTCCCGTACCTGAGGTCATCTACTTTAACATATTTTACCCCGTCAAGCTCAATTTCTTTTGGAAAATCTCCTACATTTTTTGAAACGTAACTAGATCTGGATATTTGTGGGTTCATCTATTTTCTTCCTTGATTTAAATAATATTATCGGACAGGGAAATTGAAGTACGTATCCGGAAACGGTTCTTCTCTTAATGTAAAATGCCACCATTCCTCGTTGTAAGGAGCGAAATCATATTTGATCATGGTTTTCCTTAAGAGCATTCTATTATTATACTGCTCTGTAGTAACCTCTGAACTATCAGGCCATGTTTTTTTGCCGAAGTAATCGAAGCATGTTCCCATGTCAAGTTCTGAGTATTTTTCGTCCTTATCAAGTTTGATTATAGTCAAATCTACAGTACTACCCCGCGAGTGCGAAGAAGGAGAGGCTATATAACCATCGCGAAACAAGTTTTTCTTGTCCACATCCGGATAATAAACAGATTTATTCTTTTGATCATTTATGTCGTAAGCCCACTTGATGAAAAAATCTACTGCACTTTGAGGCCTGTATGCATCAAAAATCTTTAATCTCATTCCTTGGGAATTCAACTCGTTTTGAACATTTATTAGAGCTCTTGCGCATTGTGCGGTCATAATGCATCTGGGAGACAGATATCCGTCAACCTGCCTGCCTGTAAAGTTATTGGTAGAGTAGTATCTGGGTTCGAAATTCAGGTTTGGTATAAGTTCGTCCGCATAGACAAATCCGTTCGGAAGATTCTGCGCACAAAAGCCGTTGAAGGCGAAAAGGAACAATAATAGTGAAGAAGTTACTAAACTTTTGACTTTTCGCATAGTACTTGAACCTATAAAATTAGTTTGTATTCTTTAAAGGCGGGATAGACAATTTGTCTCCGACTCTTATTGATGAATTACCTTTTATTTTTTCTCTGTTAGCGTCAATTATTTGTTTGTAGTACTTGCTTGAACCATAAACTTCTCTGGAAATTTTATAGAGGCTGTCGCCTTCTTTGACTGTGTATATCCTGTCTTCCTGAGGTTGTTTCTGAACGGAATCAGGCTTTGGATTATCTTTCGATGTGTCGGTTAGAACACTGTTTTCCTTGAGAGATAGCAATTCTTTGTTTAGTTCCTGATTTTTTTTTCTTAAAGCAACGATTTCCGAATCATTTGTGGCGGAAGTGTCCATTGGTCGAATGATTACAGGTCTCGATTCTTTGGAGAATTCTTTTATCAGAGATTGCCTAGAGGCATCTATCCATTTCTGTATGGCCTCTTTATCGCCTGAGTGGGGATCCAAACTCAAATACCTTTCATAGTAATATATGGCTTTAATATAGTCGCCCCTGTCTTGTGATATTAGTGCAAGTTTGTACACGGCTTTGGCAGATTTCGGGTTCAATTGATAATATTTTTCATAATACTTGTATGCTTCTGTCGTATCGCCTTCGTTGTAGAGATTTTCCGCCTTTATGAATATCGGATGCTTCCCATCCTGACTTTCAGTATTATCACATGATGCAAAGACCAATGAAGTTATAAAAATTAAACTTATTAATAAATTGAATAAAAACTTCTTCATAGCCCCAAATCTTTAAGAGTTAGAATATTCAAATCTTCCTGAGTCGCACTGCAATCAGCGAGCAGTTTCTTGTGATAATCGAACTTGCCAACCTGGTTTCTTTTATGCGCATCTACCCCGAATGAAACCTTAGCTCCTTTTTCCATAGCCATGCAAAGCATTTTTTTATCTGCTTCATATATCGCGGCAGTTATATTATGGCTGTTAAACTCTATTGCCACACTATTTCTAATAGCCATCTCGACGATTCTTTCTATCATATAATCTTGAACTGTTGCGTTATTTGCTATCCATCTTAAGGGATGTCCCAGTATATCGATACCTGCCTCCAGAAGCTGTTTGTTATGATTTAGCCAGAACTCAACAATATCTTTTTCGGAAAATCCGTGTTTTTTAGTAATAAAATGATAATGAACGCTTCCTATAAGCGGCTTTAGTTTTTTTCTGTATGAGGCGTCGTAAATAAGTTTTCCATTCTGGGACATCTCTACCTCTAGTCCGCAGTAAATTTTTTTATCTTTGTATTTTGCGAGATTCAAAATATAAGATTCCAACTTCGCATTGCCAGAGTCCTTGTATTTATCAAAAACTCTTCCGTCGCGGATATATTCCCAAGACCATGCTACGGAATCAGGGAAATAAATGGCCATTCCATGATCTGTTATTGCCACGGCTTCCATTTCATTTTTTTGTTCTAGGCATTTTACATACCAATTTGGATTTAAGTCTCTGTCGGAACAGTAACTTAAGTCTGTATGTGAATGAAAGTCTATCATAGCTGAATATAGTCGATTAAATAAAAAAGGCCTAACTTTTTGGGGTTAGGCCTAAACACAATCAAAAATTACTTAGTTTTCGCAACAGCGCTTAAAACTTTTGCTAACCGTGATTTTTTTCTGTTAGCTTTATTCTTGTGGATTTTTCCTGTATTTGCAGCCTTATCCAGCTTGGAGCAAGTTTCCTTAAATGATGCTACGGCCAAATTAGCATCTTTTTCCAGATTAGCTTTAAACCTCTTTTCAACAGTCTTTATTGCCGCTCTGCATGCTTTTTTTCTAAGTCTTGCTTTCTCACTTGTTTTAGCTCTTTTCAATCCTGTATTAGTTGTTGCCATTTCCTATTAAACCTTTACTTTTGTTTTTGTTATAAAACTATTTAAAATATCTCATTTTGTTGTTCTTAAAATATTTAAGTTGCGTATTATTGCATTAAAAATAAAAAAATCAAGTTCTATTATCATTGTAATGAAAATGAGTATCGTTATATTGTACCCCTTACAATTGGATGAAAGTAATAAAACACAGTGGGTGGTAGTCCAACCCACTTATTTTTTTTAAACTTAGTGTTGCAAAACTAGGAAAGGAGCATAAACATGGCTGCAAACGAGCTTCTTAGTCTATTGGAATATGTAGAACAGGAAAGAGGAATCAGCAGAGATGAACTTGTCGAAGCTTTAGAAAAGTCTCTTGCTTCTGCCGGAAGAAAAAGCATTGAATATGGCAAAGAAATCAGAGTAAAGGTAAATAGGCACACTGGTTTAATTAACGCCTATGTTGATTTTGAAGTTTCCGAAGGCCCTACTCAGGGAGAATACATGAATTTAGAGGAAGCCAGGCAAATATCTCCATCTGCAAATGTGGGGGATATAGTCTCCAGAGATATTCCCAAAAGCGATTTTGGGAGAATTGCTGCCCAAACTGCAAGACAGACTATGCTTCAACAGCTCAAGAAAGCTGAAAAGGCCAGAGTCTATGAAGACTTCAAGGAAAGCCTTAACCAGATAGTTAGCGGCGTAGCTAGGAGATTTGAGGCTGGCAATGTTATTCTGGATTTCCAAAAAGCGGAAGGTATAATTTCTCCAAAAGACAAGATTCCGGGCGATAATTTTATAATGGGAGAAAGAGTGAACGCACTTCTTTCTGACATAAACACAACCGGATCTGGCCCTAGTTTAATACTTACCAGAACCAGCAGAACCTTTTTGAAAAGGCTTTTTGAAAGGGAAATTTCTGAAGTTGCAGACGGTACTGTAGAAATTAAAGGTATAGCCAGAGACCCCGGGTCTAGAGCCAAAGTTTCAGTCGTAAGCCATAATCAAAGAGTTGATCCTATAGGAGCTTGTATTGGGTTAAGGGGCTCTAGGGTGAAAAATATCACTGCCGAGTTAGGCGGAGAAAGAATAGATATTGTCAGATATGATGAAGATATTACAAAGTATATTGCTAATGCTTTGCAGCCGGCAGTGCCTGCAAAAGTCGAATACGATGAAGAACACAAAACAGCTAACACCTATGTGGACAGGGAGCAGATAAAACTTGCAATCGGGAAAAACTGGCAGAATGCAAGGCTTGCAGGCCAGCTTATTGGTATCAGAGTCAATGTGCTACCTCTTGAAGAAGCAGAAACTGTATTTGAAAAACAGCTTAATGAAGCTGTAAAATCCCTAGCGTTAGTGTTATCCATAAAAGAGGAGGAAGCCAAAATACTTGTAAATAACGGGTTTATTACAGTCGAAGGCTTAAAAACAGTTGAAAGAAATGATTTGTTGGCGCTTGATGGTATGTCAGAAGATATAGTTGACAACATATTAAAATCATTAGGGGAAACCCATTAACCTTTTCAACCCGTATATAATAATCTTTTAAAAGTTGGAAGGTACTTATGTTAAATACCAAAAAAGCAGTAAAAAAAGAAACCATTGCGAAAACTTATACTACTACAGTTGGAGAGATAGCTCAGAATTATGGACTGACAGTTGACCTTACAGTAAAAGAATTAAAGAAAATCGGCATAAAGAAAAAACTGTCCTCCGATTTCGTTGAGGATGAACTTCTTGAACAGGCTTTTGAACACCTGGACAAACTGGCCAGAGAAAATACTGAAAAGCCATCAAAACCATCCAAGGAGTCCAAAGGCAAAAAGGTTGTCATAGACGCTCCTAAAGAAAAAACTGCTTCTTCTGCCCCTGTTGTTACTTCATCTTCTATTCAGGAAAAAGAAGTTTCCCTCAAAGTTCCGATAACGGTCAAAATGTTAGCTGATACTGTCGGAAAAAAAGTTTCCGAAATAGTTATGACTTTGATGCAGATGAATATATTGGCATCCATAAATCAGATCATTGACCCCAAAGTCGCTAAAACAATTTGCAGTAAATACGGTTTCGCTTTAGTTATCGGAAAATCCGATAAAGAAGAAGCTAAAATCGAGCACGCTGCAAAAGCCGAATCTGCTCTTAAAATTGAAATCCCCGTTGACCATCCTGAAGATCTGACTGAGAGGCCTCCTGTTGTAACATTCATGGGGCATGTTGACCATGGCAAAACTTCTATACAGGATGCAATAAGAAAAACTAGCATAGTAAAAGGCGAAGCGGGTGGCATTACACAACATACAGGTGCTTCTGTTATTAATCACAAAGGCAAAACTGTAGTATTTATAGATACACCTGGACACGAAGCCTTTACTGCTATGAGAGCAAGAGGCGCCAATGTTACAGACATAGTTGTTCTGGTAGTGGCCGCAGATGATGGATTTATGCCTCAGACAGTCGAAGCGTTGAGCCATGCACGGGCAGCTAAAGTTCCGATTATAGTGGCCATAAATAAAATAGATCTGCATGGCGCAGATCCAGAAAAAGTGCTTTTGCATATGCAGCAGAATAATCTCACAAGTGAAGAGTGGGGTGGAGACGTAGGAGCCATAAGAGTTTCTGCTATTACAGGTCAAGGCCTGCCTGATTTACTTGATAGAATACTTCTTGAAGCGGAAATATTGGAGCTTAAAGCCAATAAGAGCAGGCCAGCTGAAGGTATTGTTATAGAAGCAGAATTGGAACAAGGGCTTGGGCCTGTTGCAAATGTCATTGTCAGAAACGGCACATTACATGTTGGCGATGTAGTTTTATGCGAGCGGCATTACGGCAGGATAAAGGCTCTTATAGACGGAAACGGGGCACGAGTAAAAAGCGTAGGGCCAAGCCTTCCAGCCAAGATAGTCGGATTGTCAGGAGTACCAAATGCCGGAGCTCTATTCAGTGTGGAAAAAAATGAAAAGATTGCATCAGAACTGGCATCAACTAAAGCTGACGATGTTAGATCCAAGGGGCTTATAAAGGCTACAAGTTCAAGCCTTGAGGATTTGTTTTCCAATATCAAGAACAACCAGAGAAATGATCTTAATCTGGTTGTTAAGACCGATGTTCAAGGTACAGCAGAAGCAATCAAAGATTCTTTGATGAAACTTCCTTCTGAAAAAATAAAAGTTAACATTGTTCATTCGGCAGTAGGCGGGATATCTGATAGCGATATTATGCTTGCTTCAGCTTCCAATGCTATAGTCGTTGGATTTCATGTAAAGGTTAATTCAGGCGTAAACGATCTTGCAAAAAAACAAAAAGTAGAAATTCGCTTATATAGTATCATATATGAATTAATTGAAGATATCAAAGACGCTCTTGAAGGCAGGCTTGCTCCAGACCAAAGAGAAGTTAACCTTGGAAGAGCTAAGATTCTTAAAATTTTCGATGTTTCGAAAGGGCCTAAAGTTTGCGGGTGCCTGGTCGAAGACGGCTATATAAAAGTAGGCGGCAAAGCAAGGGTTTATCGAAATAAAGAACTTATATTCAATGGTATTGTACAGTCATTAAGAAGATTCCAGAACGATGTAAAAGAAGTCAAAGCAGGGCAGGAATGTGGAATCAGGCTCGATAATTTCCTAGACTTTCATGAAAATGATGCCATCCATATTTATGACATAGAATTTAAAAAAGCATCTCTTTAAAAGCCCTGCGTTTAAGAGTATAAAAGGAGGCTGTCAAGATGAAAGAATCTTTGAGGATGACAAGAATTAATGAACTTCTAAAGCGTGAAATCGCTGGTATCTTGGAGAAGATCATCGAAAGAAAAAGCGGAAGCCTTATTTCCGTAACTGAAGTCAACACTACCCCTGATTTAAAGTTTGCAAAAGTATACATCAGTATTCTTGGGCCTCTTCAAGCTAAAAAGGAAATCTTTAAATCCATTGAAAAACACAGGGCCTTAATACAAACATCTATAGCTTCGGTTATCAAAATTAAGTACACTCCTGTGTTACATTTTACCTTGGATAATAGGTTTGAAGCGGGAGATAAAGTTCTATCTATCATCAATGAGATAGAACATCAAAACGATCAATATTAAATAATATCCTAATGACAACAACATTTACTTCTCCCAAAGAGCTTTCAAACTATATCTTGTCATTGGACAATGTGCTTATCGTAACGCACGAAAGACCTGATGGTGATGCTGTAGGGTCAGCATTTGCTCTTCAAAAAGCATTGCTGAATTTAAATAAAACAGCCGATGTTTATTTTTCGGAAGCTCTTCCTGAGAGATACGCGGCTTTATCCAATTCAAAAACCTTTATAAGAGAACCAAAAACAAACTACAATTATAGGCATTGCATAGCTCTTGACTGTGGCAATTATGAAAGGCTTGCGCTATTTGACAAAGAGATCAAAGACAAGCTTCCGGTTCTTAACATTGACCACCATCCTGATAACGAACTTTTTGGTTTGTACAATTTTGTAAATCCTAATGCCTGTGCTACAGCAGAAATCATATTTAATATGCTATCTTCTGAAAAAAAATGGATTATCGACAGAGACCTTGCCAATTTTCTTCTTTTAGGGATTATGCTTGATACTGGCGGACTTAGGTTTGATAACACAAATGCTGAGGTCTTAAGGAAAACTGCTTCATTAGTAGATTCGGGTGCCGATTATCTCAGGATAGTAAAGGATATGTATTTTGCCAAGCCTCTTGCTATGACAATGTTAGAAGCAGATTCTTTCCTTAATTACATGCAGATTCATTTTGATGGAAAATTTGTTTATATTTACTTAAACGACGATCTTCTTAATAAGTATGGAGTTAAGTATAAAGAAACAGAAGGCATTATAGACAACTTAAGAACAATAAAAGGCGTCTGTGTTGCTGCCACTATCGCAAAATTGAATGATGGATACAAAATATCTTTGCGCTCTAACAGCGGCGAATATCCTGTAAATGGGATAGCAAAAGAACTTTCCGGCGGCGGACATAAACTTGCGGCTGGTTGTTTTGTCAAAGCCAACGCTTTTAAAGATGTTGAAACTATACTTATGTGTAAAGTTGAAAGTCTTCTAAAAAATGGAGCCAGCTGTCGGATTTGAACCGACGACCTACTGATTACAAGTCAATTGCTCTACCAACTGAGCTAAGCTGGCGCTTGGACTCTCTCTTAAAGAGATTAAAAATTACTTTACAATACAGTATATTTCAAATGCAGAAACTCTTTTTTACAAATATTAGGGTTCTCTTAAAGCTGGACATTTGAGTAATCGTTGAAATAATATAAAATTACAGTTCAGATTCTAATATCCAAAATATTTCGGGAGAATAACAAGTTGTCTTCTCTTATTGAAAATAGCGAATACATACATTCAATACTCCTCAGTAATGACGTTATAAATGAGGAGCAGTCTGGTCTTGCCAGCCAATTAGTGTCTAAAAGCGATGGCGAACTTAACATGGTTTCCGCTTTGAAAAAACTCAAGTTTATTGATGATGGTAAGATAAATGCAGCCATTGCCAAAGAGTACGGCATGGAAATAGTAGATTTAGATAAAGCTATGATAGAACAACCAGTCATAGATGCTTTGCCGGCTAATATAGCCAAGGAATACAAAACTATCCCGATTGAAATTGTTGATGGGATTTTAAAGGTCGCAATTGCCGATCCCACCGACCTTGACACATTGGATTCGTTGCGATTTATCCTTAAAAGAGACGTAGATGCCGTGATAGCTCCTATTGATCAGATAAAGAGAATGATAGACCACTATTATGGCTCTCTTAATGAAAACGTTGACTCTTTTCTAAAAGATATAGAAGGGAGCGATAAAATAGTGTCAACACAGGATCAGGGATTTAAAGAAGAAGACGAAGATTCCAGCGCTGAAGATGCTCCGATTATTAAGCTTGTTTTTATTATCATAATGGAAGCCTTTAAGAGGCGTGCAAGCGACATACATGTCGAACCGCTTGAGAAGAAATTTAGAATAAGATATAGAATAGACGGTGTTTTGGTAGAGGTTGACAGTCCTCCTAAGTATTTGCAGGCAAATATTATTAGTCGCCTAAAGATTATGGCAAAACTTGACATCTCCGAAAAAAGAGTACCTCAGGATGGGCGAATACAGTTAAAAGTAATGGACAAAAGTATCGATTTGCGTGTTTCTACAGTTCCTACTTCTCACGGTGAAAGCGTTGTAATGAGAATACTCGATAAAAGCAGTATAATGATGGATATATCATCTTTGGGTTATTTTCCCGATGACATTGATACTGTTACTAAAATTATATCTATGCCTGATGGAGTGTTTTTGGTTACGGGCCCGACCGGCTCTGGAAAAACGACATCGCTTTATGCATTTTTAAATACTGTCAATAAGCCGACAAGAAAGATTATAACTGTCGAGGATCCTGTGGAATATCATTTGGAAGGTATCAATCAGGTTCAGGTCAATGCTTCTATAGGAATGACTTTTGCCATAGCTTTAAAAGCAATGATGAGACAGGCCCCGAATATCATAATGGTCGGAGAGATTCGTGACGGCGAAACAGCAGAAATTGCTGTTAATGCAGCGCTGACCGGGCATTTCGTCTTGAGTACTTTACATACAAATGATGCTCCGAGCGCTGTTACTCGACTTATAGATATAGGGGTAAAACCGTTCTTGGTAGCATCGGCGATCAGGGCTATAATGGCGCAACGACTCGTGAGAAGAATATGTCCTGATTGCAGCGAAGATTATGAGCCCACAGAAGCCGAAATGCAAATTATGGGAATAGACAAGGAGACTGCCAAGAAGGCTACTTTTAAAAAAGGCAGGGGTTGTGCGGAATGTAATAATTCGGGATACAAAGGAAGATTTGGCATTATAGAGATGTTCATACTAACAGAAGAATTGCAGGATTTGATATTCAAGGGGGCGTCCTCATTTCAGCTTAAAGAAGCAGCGAGGAAAGCAGGCATGAGAACCCTTAGGGAAGATGGAGTTAGAAAAGTCATGGCAGGAATGACCACCCTTGAAGAAGTGGTAAGAGCTTCGATAGCAGATGAAGAGTAATTGTTGGAGATACTAATGAATACAGAAAGTGTTGTTTTAAAAGAGATAATGTTGTCCGAATCCCTCATAGACCATGACCAGGTAACGGAGATAGAGGAAGAATACAATCGTACGGGCAGCTCTTTTGCTGACCTTTTAGTGTCATACCAGATAGTTACTAAAGAACAGCTTCTGGAAATAATCGCCTCGCATCTTGGAACGGAAGTTCTTGACTTAAACAATATGGAAATAAGTAGAGAAGTAATTTCTCTTCTTGAACCGGCACAGGCCAGGATGTACGGGGCTGTGCCTTTTGATATTGACAACGACGGATCATTGAAAATTGTCTTGACATCTCCCTTGAATTATCAGATTTCAGAAGACTTGAGCTTTATAATAAATAAGAGTCTGAAAGTATATGTAGCGAACCAAAGTCAGATTTTTAATGCTATAGAGAAGTATTATCCGACGGCTTCTATGAGCGACATACTTGCGGATATGGATGCAGGCGGGGAAGATCTTTTTGGGGATGAAGCAAATGCTGATAGACTGTCTCAAATAGCAAATGACGCTCCGATTATAAAATTTGTTGATGTTGTATTATATCAAGCTGTTAAGGATCAAGCAAGCGATATTCACTTTGAACCTTTTGAGAGTAGCTTCAAAATACGCTATAGAGTTGATGGAGTTCTGTATGAAATGGCTCCCCCGCCGAAAAACCTTGCTCTGCCTGTAATTAGCCGTATTAAGATTATGAGCGGATTGAATATTGCTGAGAGGCGACTTCCCCAAGACGGAAGAATTCAGATAAGGATTGCAGGGAAAGCTATTGATTTGCGTGTGTCTACGATTCCTACACAATACGGTGAATCAGTCGTGCTTAGAATTCTCGATAAATCTATAGTAAATTTAGATTTAAATGCGCTTGGAATAGAAGACGGCTTACTTTTGCAAATACGAAAAATTATAGAACGTCCCAATGGGATATTTATTGTTACAGGGCCAACAGGTTCAGGAAAAACAACAACCCTTTATTCGTGCCTGAAAGAGATTAATAAAGTTACTGAAAAGATTCTTACAGCCGAAGATCCTGTTGAATATGACCTTGAAGGTGTTATACAAGTGCCGATCAGACATGCAATTGACATGACTTTTGCAAGAGCATTGAGAGCTTTCTTACGACAAGACCCTGATATTATTATGTTAGGGGAAATCCGTGATTTGGAAACTGCGCAAATGGCCGTGCAGGCTTCTCTCACAGGGCATTTTGTTTTTTCTACTCTGCATACAAAAGAAGCTGCTGATGCTATTACCAGGCTGATTGATATGGGCGTAATGCCTTATTTGATTACTTCATCTCTTGTTGGAGTGATAGGGCAAAGGCTTCTTAGAAAAATTTGCAACTCATGTAAGACAAGTTATGAACCTAGAGAAGAAGAACTGGCTTTGCTTGGACTGACAAAAGAAGATGTCAAGGATAAAAAATTCTACTACGGGAAAGGGTGTAATTTTTGTAATAATACAGGATACAAAGGCCGGAAAGCTATAGTTGAGCTGATTAAAGTAACGCCTGAGATATGTGACCTTATAAACAAGTGTTCCCCAACAGTTGCAATAAGAAGAAAAGCTATCGAGCAAGGGATGATAACGATGAGGAATGATGGGATTAGGTCTATAATTAATGGAGAAACTACTACTGAAGAGATACTGAAACATACTTAGAGCATAGCTCAATAATTTAAATAGGATTAGGGAAAATATGGCGATAGAAATGATTGATCTGCTTGAGCTTATTATCTCGGAAGAGGGAAGCGATTTGCATATTGAAGTCGGAGCTGCTCCGACGTTGAGGCTTAACGGCGGATTAGTGCCTCTTGATTGTCCCCAGCTAAAACCTGAAGATACTGAGAGATTGATCAAATCCATAACCTCTGATTTTCATCAGAAAACGATACGAGAAGTAGGAACTGTAGACTTTGGTTTTGATTTTAACGGGAAAGCCAGGTTCAGAGTAAGCGCTTTCAAACAAAAAGGCGTTTATGGAGCAGTGCTTAGGTTGATTCCAAACAACTTTATGTCTCTTGAGAAAATTGGGCTCCCTCCTGGTATTAAAGATCTGCTTTATCGTCCCAGAGGATTAATTCTAGTTACAGGCCCTACAGGGAGCGGCAAGAGCACTACTTTAGCTTCTATGATAGATCTTATTAATAGTGAGCGCGATGCTCATATAGTCACTATTGAAGATCCTATAGAGTTTTTCCACAGACACAAGAAAGGAATAGTTATTCAGAGAGAGGTGGGAGTAGATGTGCCATCTTTTGAAGAGGCGTTAAAGCGTGCCCTCAGGCAAGACCCGGATGTCATACTTGTCGGCGAAATGAGAGATCTGGAGACTATGAAAGCGGCTGTTACAGCAGCCGAGACAGGCCATCTGGTTTTTGCTACTTTGCATACAGTAGGGGCAGCAAGAACCGTCGACAGGATAATTGATGCTTTTCCTCAAAATCAACAAGATCAGATTAGAACACAGTTAGCATCTTCACTAATTTCTGTGATATCCCAAGTGCTCTTGAAAAGAGCAGATAAAAACGGAAGAGTAGCTGCTTTTGAAGTAATGATTTCCATACCTGCCGTACAGTCACTAATTAGAGAAAATAAGAGTTATTTAATTACTTCTGTACTGCAAACAGGAGCAAAATGGGGTATGAATACACTGGATGGACATCTTTTCGAACTTTACATGAACAAAATTATTTCATATGAAGATCTGATAACGAAAGCTCAGGATCCTGAGTCTATTATCAGAAAAATCAAAGGGTAGGCAGAAGTTAAATATATTTAATTATAAGTTTAAATAAGAGGTTAAATTGTGGCTCAATATTCATATACTGCGATGAATTCCGCAGGTAAAGAAGTCAAGGGAAAAATGACTGCTGATCAGGAATCAGAGGTGAGTTCTGCTCTTAAGGCCAATGGTTATTTTCCTGTGGAAATAAAGGAAGTAGCAACAAAGAAAACTACTGAAAAGTCGCAGAAAGACGGAGCGAGAAAGAGGAAAAAGAGTATTCTTGATATACAGATCGGGACTCCTAAAATTCCGCCCAAGGAGCTGGTTCTATTTACCAGGCAGTTATCAATACTTCTTAATGCAGGGCTTCCTCTTATCAGAGCTTTAAGGACTTTGGAAAAGCAGTCCAGAAACAAAGTTACAAAAAGGATATTAGGGGAAACAGCCGATTATGTCGAAGGCGGTTTTACTTTTTCTGAAGCGTTAACGAAAAATCCGAAAAGTTTTGACCAACTTTACACAAACATGATAAGAGCAGGAGAATCAGCCGGAGCTATGGAAGTAATTTTGGGAAGGCTGGCCTATTTTATGGAAAAACTGGCAAAGATTTTAGGGAAAATAAAATCCGCTATGATTTATCCGACAGTAGTGTTGACTGTCGCATTGGGAGTAACAGCCTTCCTTATGGTTTTCATAGTTCCCAAATTTTCAACGATATTTGGTGAACTTCTGGGAGGTATGCCGTTACCGGGACTGACAACGTTTGTTATGAATACGAGTAAATTCTTTACGGAATATTACCTGCATACTATTGGAGGTATAGTTGGATTTATTGTTATTATTAAAATGCTCAAGAAGACAAAGAGAGGCAAGTATATTATTGATAGCTTGAAATATAAAATGCCTGTATTTGGTGCGCTCATTTCCAAGACTTCTATAGCCAGGTTTGCAAGAACATTTGGAACTCTTCTATCTTCCGGGGTACCGGTTTTGAGAGCTCTTCTTATAGTTAGAGATACTGCGGGGAATGCTTTAGTGGAGAGGGCTGTACAAAAAGTTCATGATGCTGTTAAAGAAGGGGAAACTATCGCTGTGCCTCTCGCAGCGACAAAAATATTTCCGGATATGGTTGTTAGCATGATAGAAGTAGGCGAAGAAACAGGTAAACTTCCCGAAATGTTGGATAAGGTATCAGACACATACGAAGAAGAAGTAGACAATGCGGTTGAAGCAATGACAGCTCTTATTGAACCACTAATGATTGTTTTTATGGCCGTGGTGGTAGGGACTATTGTTATAGCCATGTTTATGCCGCTAATCAAGATCATGCAGACTCTTGGCGGTGGTTGATCAAATGAATGAAAAGGTGTTTCTTCTTGATATCGGTAATACAAATACCAGATGCGCTCTTTGGGATAATGGTGTGTTTATTCGTGCATTTGATAAAAACACCAAGGAACTCTCACCAGAAGATATTCCGCAGGGACTACCTGTGGCGGCTGCTACAGTAGTTCCTTCTATAAAAGACAGGCTCAAGAGACACGACATATATTATATTTCCTGTGATTCTGTTTCAGGAATAGACCTCTCTTTGGTGGCAGCAGAAAAACTTGGCCCTGACAGATTGGCTAACCTTGTTGCTTTAAAAGCTCTGGCAGAATTGCCTGCGGCAGTTATTGATATAGGAACGGCCCTGACTGTGGAGGCTCTGGATGAGAATGCTGTTTTTGTAGGTGGGATAATTGCTCCCGGAAGGGAATTGCAGAGAAAAGCCTTAAGCTCCTATACAGCCGCGTTGCCATATATTTCCGTTAGCACATTAAGGACTTACAAAACTTTTGGCAGAGATACAGACGACTCAATTATTATCGGCACGGACTATGGTATAATCGGGGCGGTCAAGGAATTTATGGCTTTAACAAGAAGAGAAATGAAAACGGATAAAGTTAAATTTTTTGTGGCCGGCGGAGATGCCGAGATTCTAACCAGAAATATACCTGAACTCAAAACTGTACCTAAAGATTTTACTCTGCTTGGAGTTTTGGAAATCTGGAGAAAAAACAGGTAAGCAGTATACAAATTTCCAGCAGGTTTACTTATGCTTTTTAATGGCTACTTTGATAATGCTGCAACTTCTTTTCCGAAGCCTAAAACCGTTGCCTTGGAGATGGCTAGGTATTTAAACGAAATAGGTGGGCCGTACGGAAGGAGTTTTTATGAAAAATCTTTAACTGTTTCACGGGCACTAGAGGATATTAGGGGAAAACTCGGCCAACTTCTTGGGGTAGAAACCCCATCTAACATAGTTTTTACACATAACGCAACATGTGCTATAAATACGGTCTTAAAAGGGCTTAAAATTTATAACAAAGAGGTTCTTATCAGCCCTATGGAGCATAACGCGGTCATGCGGCCATTGCTTAGCTTGGTCGCAAACAATAACTGCGTGTATAAGATTCTTCCCTGTCTGCCTGATGGAACGGTTGACGTTGAAAAGGTAAAAAGCATGATAACTCCTAAAACCTCTTTAGTTATCATATGCCATGAGAGCAATGTAAACGGGGTTGTTCAACCAATATCAGAAGTCAAAAGAGCAATTGGTGAAATTCCGATTCTGATTGATGCAGCACAATCTGCCGGAAGTTTGCCTTTGGAGATAGACAAAAATGGATACGATTTTGTGGCAGTGACAGGACACAAGAGTTTACTTGGCCCGACAGGTACAGGTTGTTTGTATATAAAAAATGATAAACTCTTGGAACCTTTAATCTACGGAGGAACCGGTTCTAAATCCGAGGCGTTTGAGATGCCGGATTTTATGCCGGATAAATTTGAAGCTGGCACCCCGAATATTGCAGGTATCTTTGGTTTGGGGGCAGCTTTGAAAAATAGGATTGAATGCAGGCATTTGAAGGAAGAAGTTTTGGATTTGATAGAAAAGATTAAAACAATCGGAAAATATCGTGTTTTTTGTGCATTGGATGCAGCAAACCAAGGCCATCTTTTTTCGATAAGTTCAGATTTCGCGAGCGTGTCTGATTTAGGCTTCAATCTTTATAGGAAATATGGCATTGAGAGCAGAGTAGGGCTTCATTGCGCTCCGCTTGCCCATAGGACTCTTGGGACATATCCTCACGGGACATTACGGATTTCTCCTTCGATATACCACACGAAAGAGGACTTTAATGAAATTTTAAATAGTTTAGAGAGAACGATAAATGACTTCTAGTAAATTGTGCTCGAAAAAAATTGTGCTTGGCGTGACAGGAAGCATAGCTGTCTACAAATCAGCCGAACTCATAAGACTTCTCAAAAAAGCTGGGTGTGAAGTTCAAGTTGTGGCTACTAAATCTTCCAAAGAGTTTATTAAGCCTCTGACTTTCCAGACGTTGTCGGGACGACAGGTTTATGATGAGATGTTTAACAATGATATAGAGTTTAAAATCGGGCATATTTCAATTGCAAGATGGGCAGATTTGATCCTAATAGCTCCGGCTTCTGCAAATATTATTGCGAAAATGGCTAACGGCATCGCCGATGATTTGCTAAGTACAGTTTGCTTGGCTTCAAAAGTCCCGATAGTTGTGGTTCCCGGGATGAATGAAGGCATGTGGGAAAACCCTGCTACACAGGAAAATGTATCTACACTTCTCAAACGGGGTATGAAGTTGGTTGGGCCTGATTCAGGGGTTCAAGCCTGCGGAGAGATTGGGAAGGGCAGGATGACCGAACCTAAAGAGATTTTAGAGGCTGTAGAGATGATGTTTATGCCTCAAATTTTTAAAGGCAAAAAGATAATGGTTACGGCAGGCCCCACTATTGAACCTATAGATCCTGCAAGATATATAAGTAATTATAGTTCTGGTAAAATGGGATACGCAATAGCTGACGCAGCTATGAATATGGGGGCTGATGTTACACTAATAAGCGGGCCTGTCCACCTGTCAGCGCCTCAAGGCGTAAGATTGATGAAAGTTAAAACTGCCGGCGAAATGTATGATGCTGTCATGGATACTATTGAATGTTTCGACATTTTTATAGGAGCTGCGGCTGTAGCAGACTATAGAATGGATAAACCCTATCTAGAAAAGATCAAAAAAGGCGAGGATTGTTTGACGTTAAGACTCACTAAAAACCCCGATATTCTTGCTTCTGTTTCAAATCTTAATAAAGTGCCTGTAGTTGTCGGTTTCTCGGCCGAGACGAGTAATCTGGAAGAAAACGCCAGAATCAAATTGAATGCCAAGAAGATCGATATAGTAGCAGGTAATTTAGTCGGAGAGAAGAGAGGTTTTAACACTGAAGATAATGAATTGATCCTTTTGACAAAAAAAGGGAAGAAAGCTATGCTTGCTTCAAAACCAAAGAAGATGATAGCCGAAGAACTCCTGCTTTTTATAAGTGATTATTATAAGGAAAAAGTCAGATGATAAACGTTCATGGATTTAAACAGAAGAAAGAAAACAAGGAAAAAATTTCAGTAATAACATGTTACGATTATATTACGGCAAAAATAATAGACAAATCCGATATTGATTGCGTGTTAGTCGGAGATAGTGGGGCGATGACGATTTTCGGATGCCGCTCTACTATTGAAGCAACAATGGAGATGATGGTACTTTTAACCGGTGCTGTTGCAAAAGGGATTACTCAAAAATTCCTGATTGGGGATATGCCATTCTTGTCTTACAGAAAAGGGTTAAAATCTACTATGCAGAACATAGACAAGATAATCAAAGCAGGGGCCAATGCCGTTAAAATCGAAGGGGTTCGCGGGAATGAAGAGACAATAAAATATTTGATAGATTCCGGAATACCTGTGATGGGGCACATCGGGCTGACTCCGCAGTATATCAACATGATAGGCGCCTACAAAGTTCAGGGGAAGCTTGAAGAAGACGCGTCTAGGCTGCAGAATGAAGCAAAAGAACTTGAAGGACTGGGATGTTTTTCCATTGTTTTGGAATGTATGCCTACAGACCTGTCCAGAAAAATAACAAATTCTCTATCCATCCCCACAATCGGAATAGGTGCCGGGCCACATACTGACGGGCAAGTGACTGTTCTTCACGACATGCTGGGGCTGGAGTCAGAAAAGAAGGCGAAATTCGTGAGAAAGTATGTAGATGGGTACGATCTGATTATGAATGGGGTAAATAAGTTTCACATGGATGTTGTTTCAGGCAAATACCCTTCACAGGATGAGAGTTATTTCTGGAGGGAAGAATGAAAATTTTCAAAGACATACACGAGTGGATAGGGTTCAGAAAGAGTTTGCCTGTGACTAAAACTCTTGGAGCAGTAATGACAATGGGGGCTTTGCATGATGGACATTTTAGTCTAATTAAACGGAGTATTCGGGAAAATGACTTTACTGTATGTACCATATATGTTAATCCCACTCAGTTTAACCAAAAAGATGATTTAGATAAATATCCGGTAACTTTGGATGCGGATATATCTGCGCTGGAAAAATTCCAAACTGATTTTTTGATTCTTCCGCAGTACGGACAGATTTATCCCGATGAATACCGCTACAAAGTAATAGAAACAGATTTAAGCACCATACTGTGCGGGGCAAGCAGAAAAGGACATTTTGACGGAGTTCTTACTGTAGTTATGAAACTATTGCATATAATTGATGCGAATAAGGCGTATTTTGGCGAAAAGGACTTTCAACAGTATCTCCTTATAAAGAAAATGGCTGAAGCATTTTTTATAGAGACAGAAATAGTGGGATGTGAAATAATTAGAGAACAAGATGGGTTGGCAATGAGCTCCAGAAATGTGCGGCTGAGTGCTGCCGGCAGGGAAAAAGCATCTTTTTACGCCAGTGCTATCAAGAAGTATTTGCCCTTGAACGAAATAAGAAAGATATTGGAAGACAGTAATATCAAAGTGGATTACCTTGAAGAATGGTTCGGCAGGCGCTTTGCTGCAGTTTTTATTGAAGATGTGAGATTGATCGATAACTTGGAAATTAGGAAAAAATAAGAATGAAAAGAATAATGCTCAAATCAAAAATACATATGGCTACTGTCACCGGCGCTGTACTTAATTATAATGGCTCAATAAGTATAGATCCCTGTTTAATAGAGAAGGCTGATATCCTGCCGTTTGAGAAGGTAGATATCTATAATTGTAATAACGGTCAGCGTTTTTCTACTTATGTAATTGTAGGCGGGAAAGGTGAAATATGTTTGAATGGAGCAGCTGCAAGATTGGTGTCTGCCGGTGACAAGGTCATTATTGCTTCATATGCCGAATATGATGAAAATGAGGCAAGAGAACTAAAGCCTATCCTCGTTTTTGTTAATGAAAACAATGAAATAGCAGCGAATTAAAAAATATTTTGTATTATTTTGACTTTATATGGATAAGATTTTGTTGACCTTTAATTCTACCAGAGATGTTATCCTTGCTGAAAAAGAGTGCAAAAATAATGGTTTTGACTGTCTGGCAGTTCCGACACCGAGAGAATATTCTTCCCAATGCGGGATTGCCCTCGAAGTTCCGGTAATGCAGAAAGACTCGGTGCTAGAACTTCTTAACAAAACTCAGAGACCATTCAAATTCTTCGATAAAACCAAGTTGGTTAAAAAGAATTCGAACTGTGCCAAAGTATCCCGATAGACAGCGGGCTTTTTAACTCTAAAATGTCATTAAAATCAATGCCGTTTGATTCATCGAATATGACCAATTGAAGAAAACGCATAGGAGAATAAGGACTTGAAGAACTTATTGAGGAAATCCTCGCAACAGAAGTAAGGCTTGATTTTATCAAAGTATCAGAATTCAGGAAAGTTAATGTTGATACAACAGTAGAGGAAAAGAATATCAGGTTTCCTACAGGCTCAAGGCTTTATGTCAGGTTAATGGAAAGACTTGTGAAGGAAGCCGCCCGCATTGGGATAGAACTAAGGCAGTCTTATGAAAGAGTAGCAAAAAAGCTCTGCATAAACACAGTTCTCATGCACATGCAAACCAGATGAAGGAAGTCAGGAAATAGACTAAGAAACTCAAGGTTTCTCTTGGCAGAGTAGCAAGGGATAACAGAATGGACTGCAACAGATTAAAAGGCAAACTTGGCGACAAGTTAATGCAAACCTCTCTGCATGTGGGTTTAACTTTAGAAAATTACTCATGGCAATAACCCTATTTTTTGTTTTCGTTCTGAAAATGGCTGGTTTTGCATTTTGGATAGAAGAAAAATTTCATATAAGGCTAACTTTTGCCTCCAAAGTCACTTATAATTTTTTGAGGAAATCGTTAAAACTGGGTTTTTCAAGAACAACTAAAATAATAAATTTATAAAAACAATAAGGAAACATTTATAATCATGACAATCACTAGGAAATTACTTCCGATCATTCTCATATCCGGCCTTTTGGCCGGCTGTCAAACAGCTGACGAGTACAAAGCGGCCCGAATTAAGAAAGTAGATGAAGCGTTCAAGAAGTTAAAAGGGAACGATCTTCCCACGACGAAGCCGCTGTCCTTGCCTTACTGCATAGACCTAGCGCTGAAAAACAACCTTGACATGAAGGTATATTCTATACAGCAAACCGTTGATAACGAAAGAAGGACCGCCGCTATGCTGGGAATGCTGCCCGACCTGATAGTAAGCGATGGTATGGATTACAGGAACAACGAGCCCGGTGCCAAGAGTGAAGGGATAGCCACAGGCCAGCAGAGTCTGGAGTACAGCTACAGTTCACAACAATATGAAAACAGGGTCAAGGTCGAGATGCTGTTCAGCGTAATAGATTTTGGTCTGGCATATTTTAACTCTGTTCAGACTCAGGACAAACTTCTGCTTTCAGGAGAAGAACAGCGCAGGGCGGCTCAGAATCTTATCCTTGATGTAACGGGCGCCTATTTGAGAGTGGCCTCAGCCCAGTATGAGATGGAAAAAGTTGAAGCCATGTTAAAGGAATGCGAGTCTACGGAAACAGCGCTTAACAACATAACAACATCCAGAGGCATATCCAAGTCCGACGCGCTTGTCGAAGAGAAGAAGTTCATCAACCTGAAGCTCCAGCTCAGGGAATACCGCAGGGACTATGAGAATTCCAGCATACAGCTCAGGTCGTTGATGGGATATTACCCGACAAACGAAATAAAAGTCGATACTTCTATCATAGACAGAATGACTACTTTGAGTACGCCTGATGTTGACTTACTTGAAGAGATAGCGTTGTTTGAAAGGCCTGAACTCTACCAGCTTGACATACAGCAGCATGTTACCAATGTGGAAGCCCGCAAAAAGATACTTATGATGTTCCCCAACGTGCAGGCATTTGTGGACTTCACAGGAGACTCCAATATATATTTGTATAACAGGACCTGGTGGGAAATCGGGGCCAGAGCTGCCTACAATCTTCTTAAATTGCCGGAAAAGATAGCAGAATACAGAGCCCTTGATGCCCAGGCAGACCAGATAGACGCTCAGTCCTTGGCACTCTCCGTAGGAATAATATCGCAGGTAAGAATAGCTCACGCTAGCTTGCAGGAAGAGAAGGAAAGATTCGAGTTGTACGATAAGAAATACCAGATATACCGTGACCATGTGGAATATTTGTCAAGGCAGTCAGCCGGAGCCAAAAACGTATCTCCGTTTGAGCTTACCAGAATCAAAATGGAAGCAGTAGGCGCTGCTATCGAAAGAGCCCAGGCGTTAGGCAACTACTATCTGGCCTACTATCGCGTGCTCAATTCCATAGGAGTAGAAAACCTTAATAAAAACACACTGCTTGACATCAAGAAGAGAATGGAGGCAAACCTTGCCGAAATGCAGCAGGACAGCGGCAAGGATACAACTGCAATTGCTTCAGACATAGAGAACAAGAAAGCTGAAATAGTTCCGGTTCAGGAAGAAATAGACAATCTTAAGAAGCAGATAAATGCTCTTGAAAGCGAACTTGCAATGGCACCGGCAGATGAATCTAGTGAAAGCGACATAGCAGACAAGAAAGAAGATTTGGCCTCATATAATGAAGAACTCGGCAAACTTGAAGCTCAAAAAGCAGAAATAGAAAAAGAGGCAGCCGAACTGGAAAAGAGCAAAACAGACGCCGAGAATTCATTTGCCGAATATTCAAGCAGCATCAAGAAGTATAGCGATGCCATGGACAAGATGGCTTCTGACAAATCCTATGAAAGCACTCTTAACCTTGAGATGACTCAAAATATGACAGGCAATTTGATTACGCCCGAAGAATACACCCCGTCGACACAAGGCAATATAGATATAGAAGCTCAGAAAAACGCAGGCAACAACTCTATAGACTCGGCCGAAGTAACTCCGTCAGCTACGGGAAATCTCACTGATGAGACCCTTTACAACGAGGACAAAAACAACATCAATGTGCAGGAATTAAATGCTCCGCAAACTCAGGTAGGAGATCAGCAGTTTAGCAATATGCCGGGAGATACTAATTTTGACATTCAGCAGAATGTGCCGGCGGGGAGAATTCAACAATAATTGGAAGTTGGAGATTGCAGGTTTTAAAGTCTGCAATCTGCCCAAGAGGTAGTTTTTTAGATTCTTTAGCGAGATATGCTGATATTTTTTGCGGCAGCGACATTACTCGGGACAGTACGGGAAAATTCAAACTAATACTGTCCCTGTAAGTTGTGTTTATTTGCCGCAACATTTTTTGTATTTTTTACCGCTTCCGCATGGGCAAATATCATTTCTGCCAATTTTCTCTAAGTCTCTTTTGTAGCTGACGCCCTTTTCTTCAGTTGGCTTTTCTTCGGCCTGACTAGGTTCTGCAAACAACTCAGCCGGGTTTGCCGGAGTAGGTGGCCTCATCGTAGGTATTCTTTGTGCGGGTTGTGCTTTTTGTGCATTGCTGCCAGTGGATGCAGTTGCGCCAAACTGTTCGATTTCTTTATGTACAAAATTTTGAGGCAAACTGGCAAAAAGCCTTTCAAAAGCCTGAATAGTGGTAGCTGAGCGGAACATGTTGCTCAATATCTCCTGATTCAGGTCAGACATAAGCATAGAGAAAAGATTATAAGCTTCATGCTTGTATTCTACCAATGGGTCTTTTTGGGCATAAGCTCGCAGAGATATTCCGCTTCTTAGTCCATCCATGGCATACAGGTGTTCCTGCCATAATCTGTCAAGCGCATCTAAAATAATATGCCTTTCTAATCTCCTGATAGCTTCAGGGTCTTCAGCTGATTCTTTGGCATCGTAAGATAGTTCAACTCTGGCGAAGAGTTTTTTGCACAGTTCTTCAGGTTCAAGAATTTGAGTTTGATCATCGTTCATTATATCTTTTTTGTTGAAGCCCAGAGGGAATGTATTATTAAGCCATGTGAGAATAAGAGATTCATCAAAACTGCCATTTGCCGCAGTTTTTCCTGATGCGGCAATAGTAACATTATTTTGGATTTCCGTTTCGACCAGGTCATAGAGGATTTCTTTTGGGCTTTCAGAGAAAAGGACATCTTTTCTGAAGCCATAGATAATTTCTCTTTGTTTATTCATCACATCATCAAATTCAAGAGTTCTTTTACGTATTGAGAAGTGCTGATGTTCAACCCTCTTTTGAGCTGTTTCTATAGACCTGTTGAGGAGCGGATGCTGCAGTTCTTCTCCATCGGCAAGTCCGAGTTTACTCATAATAGAAGCGATCCTGTCTGAGCCAAACAACCTCATGAGATCGTCTTCGAGAGATATATAGAACTTGGATTCGCCAGGGTCGCCCTGTCGTGAACAACGTCCTCTGAGCTGTCTGTCAACTCTTCGTGAATCATGTCTTTCGCTTGCAATTACGCACAAACCGCCAAGTTCGGCTACTCCTTGTCCGAGTCTGATGTCCGTGCCACGGCCTGCCATATTAGTAGCTACAGTGACTGCACCTCTTTGTCCTGCCCTTGCTACTATATCAGCTTCATAAGCATGATTTTTTGCATTTAATACATTGTGAGGGATATTTTTTCTTTTAAGCATTCTGCTCAAGACTTCTGAGACATCTACTGAAACTGTGCCGAGCAAAACGGGTTGGCCTTTCTGGTGGCGGGTTTCAACCTCATTTATTATTGCGTTATACTTTTCTCGCTTTGTTTTATAGATGCTGTCATTATGGTCTTTTCTTATGCATGGCTTGTTAGTGGGAATTACCACTACATCGGTTTTGTATATCTGGTGCAGCTCTGTGGCTTCACTCTCGGCTGTACCTGTCATTCCTGCGAGCCTTTCATACATCCTGAAGTAATTCTGGATTGTTACTGTGGCAAAGGTCTGAGTTTCTCCTTCAATGGTTACACCTTCTTTAGCTTCCAGCGCCGAATGAAGGCCTTCATTAAATCTTCTCCCCGGCATTAGCCGGCCGGTGTGCTCATCAACTATTACGACTTTGTTATCCTGAATTATGTAGTTGACATCTTTATCGAAAAGGCAGTAGGCTTTGATAAGTTGGGAGATATTATGTATTCGTTCGCTGTCCTGAGAAAATTGTTCCTGAAACTCTTTTTTTCTTTTGAATTTCTCAGCTTCATCTATAGAGGGATCCGAGTCGATGCTGTGAATAGTTCCCAGCATATCAGGAAGAATAAACGCTTCAGGGTTGTCAGGATTTATAGTAGTTCTGCCTTTGTCCGTCAAATCGGCTTCATGGCTTTTTTCGTCAATGCAAAAATAAAGTTCGGATTGGACTTCCTGAAGCATGCCTCTATTCTGGTCGCTCTTAACGTTCATTTCAGTCTTTTCCAGGCGCTTCATTATAGATCCGTCCTGCAGCATATGCATTAACTGACGGTGCTTCGGCATTCCGAGTTTTACTTGCAGGAGTTTGACATATGCCTGCTCAAGTTCCTCAGAAGAAGCTTCATTCTTCGATATAACATCCTTTGCTTCATTGATTATTCTTGTGCAGAGCAAGCTTTGTTTTCTGAAAAGATCAGCCACAAGAGGTTTGTACTTGTCATACTGATGGGACGAGACGGCAGCAGGCCCCGATATGATAAGAGGAGTTCTGGCTTCATCTATAAGGATGCTGTCAGCTTCATCTATTATTACATAGTAGTAATCTCTTTGCACTAATTGTTCCTTAGTAGTAGCCATTCCCATGTCGCGAAGATAGTCAAAACCAAACTCGCTGTTTGTTCCGTAAGTAATATCTTTATTGTATTGTTCTCTTTTTTCAGAAGGGTTCATGTTGTTTTGGATACATCCGACAGTCAGTCCCAAAAAAGTATAGATAGACCCCATCCATTCGGAGTCGCGTTTTGCATGGTAATCGCTTACAGTTACAAGTTGGCAGTTTTTTCCGGTAAGGGCATTCAGATACAAAGGGAGAGTGGCAACTAGAGTTTTTCCTTCCCCTGTAGCCATTTCTGCTACATTGCCGCGATGAAGCACTACCGCCCCCATAAGCTGGACATCAAAAGGTATCATATCCCAAACTATCTCATGTCCGCATACGGTTATAGTTTTGCCACATAATCTTCTGCATGCGTTTTTTACTACAGCGAAAGCTTCTTTCATTATATCATCTGTGGTTTCACCTGCTTTCAGTCTCTCTTTGAACTCTGCTGTTTTTGCTATAAGCTGTTCGTCAGTGAGATCTTTGTAGCTTTCTTCAATAGCATTTATCTCAGAGATAACAGGTGTAAGTTTTTTAATATCTCTTTGAGATTTTGTTCCGAATAACTTGGTAAGAATACCTAAAATCATGATTATATAACTCCGATAGATATGAATATTTAACAATTATTGAAAACTAAGATAGCACAATATCCGTAAAAATAGAGTGCTATTAAAACTCTGAAGAACTAAAAAGAAAAGAAAAATACATATGTAGATTGTTAAATAGCGCTTTGAAATCTATTGTTTTTGTCGAGGCGGGTTTGATCCTCTTATATTAATGCACTGGGACTGCGAAGTCTTATATTATATTCCTGAGCGGAATCATAACCCGCCTCCTTTATTTTCTATTCCTGCGAAATATTCTATCGATAACTCTTGAGCTTATCTAATTGGTTTTAATGTTGGCTATATATGTTTTCTGTTTTTTGTCTTAAAAGTACACAGCCATAGTTTAGGCGATGAAAGAGTATTGCACAAAATTATATTAAAAAGTTCAAAAAACGGGAAAAAGAAGGGTGCATACTGAGAAAACAAATCTAGAATTATTGACGTGACATACCTGAATTCCGTTGGTTGCAAGGTGTCACTCGAATAGGGGGATATTCAATTTGTTTCGTAAATTATTCAAAAAGTAGGTGGTAGATATGGGAGCTTTGTTGAAGAAATGGAATCAATTAAGTTTGGTTAAAAGGATAGTCTGTGGATTAATACTGGGTATTATTTTGGCATTCGTAGCTCCTGTCGGGGCCAGATTTATTACTATTTTTGGGTCGCTTTTTGTAGGATTGTTAAAGTCTATTGCTCCGGTTTTAGTCTTCTTTCTGGTTATATCAGCTATTGCACAGCATAAAACCGGTGAAAAGACCAACATGGCATCAATAGTTGTGCTTTATCTTTTGGGAACATTTCTTGCGGCGCTTGTCGGCGTAGCTGCAAGTTTCCTCTTCCCTTTAACTCTCCACCTGGCTGCAAGCGCTAATAATGTTGTTCCGCCAAGCGGTGTAACAGAAGTAATTAAGTCTTTGATAATGAGAGTGGCGGACAATCCAGTAAGTGCTCTTGCGAATGCAAACTATGTTGGGATTCTTTTCTGGTCGATTTTATTAGGATTGGCATTTAAGCATACATCTGCCAGCACGAAAGCAACTCTTGCTAATTTTTCTGAGGCAGTATCTCAAGTCGTCAAATGGGTTATAAATTTAGCTCCATTTGGAGTCATGGGGTTAGTTTTTGACTCTATCGCAGCGCAGGGTATTGGAGCTTTAATAGGCTATGCAAAGATAATTTTGCTTTTAGTCGGATGTATGTTCTTTGTGGCTCTGGTGGTCAATCCGCTTATTACACTTGTGATGATAAGAAAAAATCCTTACCCCTTGGTTTTCAGATGTCTTGAAGAAAGCGGGATTACTGCTTTCTTTACAAGGAGTTCTGCTGCAAATATTCCGGTAAATATGAATTTATGTGAAAAATTGAATTTGGATAAAGATACTTATTCGGTGTCTATTCCTTTAGGGGCAACAATTAATATGGCCGGAGCTTCAGTGACAATATCTGTATTATCTCTAGCTACTGCTCATACACTCGGAATTCAGGTTGACTTTGCTACTGCTATCATGCTGAGTGTATTGTCAGCGGTGAGCGCCTGTGGCGCTTCAGGGGTGGCCGGAGGATCCTTGCTGCTTATTCCTTTGGCATGCAGCCTGTTTGGAATTCCTAACGATATTGCTATGCAGGTCGTTGGTGTCGGGTTTGTAATAGGCGTAGTTCAGGACTCGTGTGAAACAGCTCTTAATTCATCAACCGACGTATTATTTACTGCCGTGGCAGAATATGCGGAATGGAGGAAAGAAGGCAAAGAAGTTAGAATACCCAAGAAGTTTTTATAGGGTTAACGTCATAGCATCTACTTGATTTAGGTAAACCATTATTTCTGAGGCTGATTGTTTTTGGAAAAATATCGGTCAATTCAGACGTGGTTGTTTTTTTAAAAATAACAGCCCTACTGAATAAATAGTGACAAACAAAAAATTACAGCCTAAAATATAATCTATCCCTGGTATGAGTGAGTCAAAAGTCCATCCTTCATAAGCTTTTAAATTGTTAAGCAAATACGGATATTCAAAGATGGAGCCAAATTGTAAATAGTTTGAAATGAATTGTGAAGTGGAAGCATGATTTTTAAGTTGTTTTCAGAGCTTTTTCATCCTAAAAAACTCTGCGATCCTAGCTTTGAAGGGACATGGAAAGCTGAAACCTAAGGAGAATAGTTTGTCAGTATTCAGATGGGAGTCAAGCGGCCTTTGTGCAGGGGACGCTGATAGCGTTTTCAGAGGTTTAATATGAGAAGAATCTTTGCCTATAATATCTGCTATCTCTTTTGCTATAAGATATTTTGTCAGTTTATCACTCGATGAAAAGTGAAAAGTGCCCGACGCTTCTTTCTTTAGGAGAAAACCAATTGCTCTGGCGACATCTCCTGTGTAAACAGGGTAACGGGCTATAACATCATCTATAAAGATTTTGTTTTGGGACTCTATTGCTTTTACAGATGAATAGAGCAGCGCTGATGCTTTTAATCCGGCATTTATACCATAGAGGATCGGAACTCTTAAAATCAGAGCATCGGGGCATATAGATGAGATAAGTTTTTCGGCCTGAAGTTTAGTTTCGCCATAGTAGTTAATCGGATCTGGTATATCCGTTTCTCTGTATGGGGGATTATTGCCTGAAAAACAATAATCTGTTGAAATGAAAACAAATTTTGCATTCTTTGCAGATGCAATTTTTGCCAGTTCTTCAGATGCTCTTACATTAAGGTTAAAAGTGCCTTCCTTATCTTTTTCGCATGAATCAGGGTCTCTTGATGCTGATGTATGAATAATGCAGTCCCAATCAATAGATGCAAGTTTTTCCGTGCCTGATTTCTGGCTGATATCAGCAGAAATAAAACCGGTTCTTTCAGAAAGAGAGTTCTTTATGATTTTATGTTCTGATGATGAGGCTAGCTCCAAAGCTATATCTGTACCTAAAAGGCCGCTCGCTCCTGTGATAAGAACATTCATATTAGCGCCTCTTGATTACTGGCATATGCAGACACATATCATGGGCTGCGTGGGCCGCTTCCATCATAGCCTCGCCGAGAGTAGGGTGTGCGTGTATGGCGTGCCCGATGTCTTCTGCTGTAGCGCCCATATTCATAGCCATGACAGCTTCTGAAATAAGGTCTGTAGCGTGCGGGCCTATTATGTGGACTCCAATCACTTTATCATTGTCCGATGAAGCGATGATTTTGCAGAATCCCGCAGTTTCATTAATAGCCATTGATTTGCCCAGAGCAGAGAAAGGGAATTTTCCTACTTTTACGGAAATATTGTTCTTCTCGCATTGCTGTTGAGTTAGTCCGATACTTCCGATTTCAGGTGATGTGAAAATACAACCTGGAACAAGTCTATCGCTGAATTCAGCGGCTTTACCTGCTGCATTATCGGCGGCGCATATTCCCATGGCGCTTGCCATATGGGCAAGCTGAATTCTGCCTGTAACATCACCGATTGCGTAAATATTAGGTACATTGGTTTTGCATTTTTCATCTACAGAAATGAAACCTCTATCTGTTTTTTCTATACCGGCTTTTTCAGGGGCCAATCCGTCTGTAAGTGGCAGCCTGCCTATAGAAACAAGAAGATAATCTGCTTTTAATTCCTTGTCTGCTACACGTCCTGTAACAGCGTCATTAGAAGCGACAATATTCTCCAAAGGTTTTCCTGTAAGGATTTGCACTTTGCGTTTTTTAAATTCCCTGTTGAGCTGTTTAGAAATTTCTATGTCCTGTTCAGGTAGGATTTCAGGCATCATTTCAACGATAGTCACCTCCGTGCCGAGTTCGGCGAAGAGAGACGCGAATTCACAACCTATTACTCCACCCCCAAGGACAAGCAGGCTCTTTGGAATTTCTTTAAGAGACAGGATAGCAGTGGAATCTAAAATACGAGGGGAGGCGGGAATAAATTTTGGAATAGCCGGTTTCGAGCCTGTTGCAATAATAAAATTGGCTGATGCAAGAGTTACCATTTCTTTGGTTTCGTTAAGCGTGACTGTTATCTCAGAGCTGGAAATAAATTCGGCAGAGCCTGAAAAGACCTCGACACCGGCATTTTTCAGAAGTCCGCCGATACCGGTTCTGAGTTTTTGCACGACATCATTTTTTCTAGCCTGTATTTTTTCCCAGTCAGGAGAGATAGTTCCATCAATTTTGATGCCGAACTCCTGAGCGTGCCTGGCTAATTTTAATGCATCAGCTGATGCCAGAAGGGTTTTTGTCGGAATACAGCCCCAATTCAAGCATGTGCCGCCAAAATATTCTTTTTCTATCAAGGCTGTTTTTGCTCCTTGTCTTGCGGCTCTTATTGCTGCGATGTATCCCCCCGGTCCTGCTCCTATTACACACACGTCAAATCTAGATGATTCCATAAAATCCCCCTAGTTTCTCTAAAATCTTAATATTACCTGTCGTTATAGCCTGTCGGGTATTTTTTCCTCCATTCCCATGCGGAAGAAACAATTTTCCTTATATCTTCATTTTGTGGATTCCAATGGAGTTCTTTCCTTGCCAGGCTTGAATCTGCAATCAGGATTGCTGGATCGCCTGGGCGCCTTTCAGATACTACGGTTTCAATTTTCTTACCTGTGATTTCTCTGGCAACTTCGATAACTTCTTTTACGCTGAAGCCGCTGCCTGTTCCCAAATTGTAATGGCCGCTTCTCGGGGCGTTAAGTGCTAGCATGTGAGCTTGAGCCAAATCCTCAATATGAATATAATCTCTTATACATGTCCCGTCTTTTGTTGGATAGTCTTCTCCGTAAACAGCTATATTTTTTCTTTGCCCCATGGCAGCTTGAAGAATTATAGGGACAAGGTGAGTTTCCGGATTGTGATCTTCTCCGAAGTTTTTTGATGCTCCTGCAGCATTAAAATATCTCAATGCAGCATATTTCATTCCATGTATTTTGTGGTACCAATAAAGCATTTTTTCAAGGAAAAGTTTGGACTCTCCGTACGGGTTTATGGGGAGTTGAGGAGTAGTTTCCTTTATCGGGCTTTCATCAGGCAGTCCATAGGTAGCGGCAGTACTGGAGAAAACAAAAGCCTTTACGTTTCCTGCTACTGCTGCATCCAGAAGGTTGATACTGCAGGCATCGTTATTAAGAAAGTATTTGCTTGGATTCTGCATTGATTCACCGACGAGTGAGAAAGCTGCAAAGTGGATAACGGCTTCAAAATTGCCGTTTTTAAAAATATGTATCAATCTGTCTCTTTCAGAAAGATCCATATGAATAAAATCTGCTCTCTTATCGATAGCTCCGCGATGGCCGGTCACCAACGAGTCCAGTACAGTCACTGTGTGCCCATGGTTTAATAAATATTCAACCGTGGCACTGCCTATATAACCTGCTCCGCCTGTAACAAATACATTCATAATAGTTCCTTTTGAAATTAAGGTTTGGTTTTTTGCGTAGTTGAGGAGAAAGTCCCATTTGGATTAACTTTAGTCGAAGGGGATGTTTTCTGGGGTTTTGTCGGGCGGAATCCCCACTCCAAGAGTTGTCTGACGAATTTATCTCTATTCTTTGATGTTTTGAAACCTGTAACTACAGCCACGAGTGTCCTGCCGTCTCTTTCGCAAGTTGCCGTGATGCAGAAACCGGCTCGTGCCGTATAACCTGTTTTCATCCCGTTTATTCCTTTTACATCCCATCTGACCAATTTATTGGTGTTTACAAATGTAATTGGTTTTGAAGAGTCAGGCCTGAAAACTATAGATTTGAGTTTAGCAAACTCCGTGATTACAGGATATTGTAGAAGCCTTTCTGCCAAAAAAGCCATGTCTTCAGCAGAAGCCTTGTTTTCATTTGCCTTATTTTTCTCAGGTAAACCATCAGGATTGGAAAAATAGGCTCCGGATAAGTGGAGCTCTTTTGCTTTTTCATTCATCATGTTGACAAAGGTTTCCGCGTCACCTCCGCCAAAGTATTGGGCAAGCAGATATGTAGAGTCATTTGCGCTGTGGACAACAATGGTTTTCAGCAGTTCTCTGATGGTGAACTCTTCTCTCGGGTCTAGCCATGCCTGACTTCCCCCGATTTTACTAGCCTCTCTTGTTACGTGCACTACTGTATCAAGATTAATACTAGGGTCTTTTTGTAGTCCTTCCATTATGAGTAGAAGCGTCATCATTTTGGTCATAGAGGCTATTGGAACCGGCAATTTGGGTTTCTTTGCCCATAAAACTTCTCTGGTGTTTAAGTCAACGAGAATTCCTGTATTTGCCAGTTTGCTCAGCGGCAGCGCAGAAATATTGCCCCAGACGGTTTTATCATATTTGAAAGATAGGCCAATGGAGTTGTCGATTACTTTTTGTTCGTTAGGAGCCTGCTGAAGAGGGGGTGGCGCTTGCGTTGCAGCAGGTGGAATTACTGCCTGAGCTGCCTGTTCAGTTTTTTGCTGAGTATCTTTGTTTCCCGAAGTGCCCCATTTGTAAATTCCGTAAACGATGGAAAGTCCTATAGTAAGGACTATCGCTAAGATTATTAATTTTCTCATTTTCCCCTTCTATGATTTTGCTTGAGCTTTATTTAAAGCTGAAATAATTGCTTTGACCGGTGCTATATCTATACTGTAGTCTATTCCTGCGGCATTAAATATTTTACCGTCTGACCTTCTCTTTAATGATATGTAGGCAAGGGCTCTGGCATCTTCTCCTTTGTCTATAGCTTGTTCCTGATAGAGTTCGAGAGAGAATGTCTCGGTCAATCCCGAAGACTGAAGAGCATGTACTGTTGCAGAAATAGGGCCGTTTCCCCAACCTTTAACCTGGCAGGGGGTACCGTCCTTTAAGAGATTGAGTTCAATATGTATTACATCCGAAGAAGCTTCTTCAGTTTTTATTTGTTTGTAGGCAACATATTCAAACATGCCTTTGACATCTACGAAATTATCATCAAAAATTCTTCTTATTTCCGAAGCGGATATTTCAGACCCTTTAGAGTCAGCAAAATTTTGAACGAGGTCTCCGAGTTCAGGATGCATTGGCTTTGGGATACATATCCCGTATTCATTTTCCAAGACATATGCCATGCCGCCTTTTCCTGATTGACTGTTAATTCTGATTAGATGCTCGTATTTTTTCCCGACATCGAGCGGATTGATGTGAAGATAAGGGACTTTCCAACCTACATTAAAGAGTTCTGCTGATTTCTTTCTTGAACTCATACCTTTTCTTATTGCATCTTGATGCGAACCTGAGAATGCAGTAAAAACCAGATCTCCGGCATACGGATGCCTCGGGTGGACAAGAATTCCTGAAATATCTTCTACTTGCTTAATAATTTCTGTCAGATTATCAAAGTTAAGGCCTGTTTTTATTCCCCTGGAATGGAGGTTAAGCGCAAAAGTAATCAAATCCAGATTGCCTGTTCTTTCTCCGTGCCCAAGAAGAGTCCCTTCGACCCGGTCGGCTCCTGCGGCCAATGCAAGTTCGGAAGCTGCTACGGCGCAGCCCTGATCGTTATGCGCATGGAGGCTTATTAATGTTTCGTCACGGTATTTGTAATTTTTGCAAAAATATTCAATCATATCTGCGTAATGATTGGGAGGCCTTCTTTCGACTGTAGCAGGCAGGTTCAATATGAGGTCACCCTTAAATTTCGGCTCCCATATTTCTTTGACTCTTTCAGAAAGCTTGATAACAAAATCAATGTCGCTGTCTGTGAACTCTTCAGGGGAAAACTCGTATGAGATTCTGTCACGCATTCCTGCGGCGGTGATAGCTTCAAGCGCCATCTTGGTACCTTCCTCAGCCATCTTGAGAACTTCATCTCTGCTTTTGTCAAATACTATTTTTGAATGGAGGTCGGAAGTGGCCACATAGCAATGGAATATTGCTTTGTTTACTCCAATAAGAGACTCCACGCTTTTCTCTATCAAGTGTTTGCGAGCCTGAGTCAGGATTGAGATTCTGACATCACTTGGTATTTGTTTATTTACAATGAGGGTACGAACAAAGTCAAAATCATCTTTTGATGCCGAAGGGAAAGCCACTTCTATTTCCTTGAAGCCTATTTTAAGAAGCATATTGAAGTATCTTAGTTTCTGCTCAGGGTTCATTGGTACTGGAAGAGCCTGATTGCCATCTCTTAGGTCAACTGAGCACCAGATAGGAGCTTTATCTATTTCTTTGTCCGGCCATTGCCTGTTTTTGACAGGAATCTTTTCGGGGTACTTGTAATCAGGATACTTTTTCATTTTGGCTCTTTTTGATTCTTAGATTGAGTTAGTATAAAACAATAGATTAAAACTAAATCTATTTTAGCAACTAAAGTAAATTTTAAACAAAATTCTTTGTCATTCAAATTGTATGCGGAATATTAAGCATAATAATTAATACAACACAGATTTTTATACTTTGGTTAACACAATTTTAACATGAAAGACAGAATGCAGTTAAGTTTGAACTTAGAGAAGGAAGACAATCATCTTCTAAACTCTATGAAGGAAGGGAAATTTTTAATCCTTTTTGAAGTAGACGCACCGACATCAAACTGCGATATCAAGACAGTGACTTACCGATACGCTCCTTTCCTAAAGGCTGTTAACAACATTGAAAACTTCAAAAGCGGTTTGGCTTTCACGGATAAAAGACTCTCAGCAGACAGCATGGATATGCTTGATTTTGCCTCGGAAATATGCGAAAAGCATAGATCAAACCATCTTGTTTTTGTTTCGGGCAGAAATAAAACAAAAGAGAAAATGATTGATACTATACAGTCATGCATAGCAAGCGGTTTTCCTAATATCGTTCCGGTTTCAGGTTCTGTTTATAAAGGAGAAACAACCAAAGATTTATCCGGTATTAATTTTTTTGAAAGCGTATCGGCTATAAAGTTAACCAAGGAAGAAATAACTCAGAACGAGCAGCTCAATCTTGGAACAGTTGTAAATCCATTCAAATACTCTCAACAATCAATACACACTCAATATTTTAAACTTGTCAAGAAGATTAATTCAGGAGCCAGGTTTGTTGTTTCACAGGCAGGGTGGGATATTTTGAAGCATCAGGAACTCAGGTGGTATCTTGAGACCAGGAATTACTTCGAACCGTGTTTGGGCAATATAATTCTCCTCAGCCCTGAAAGAATCGAAAAGATAGTTTCAGGGGATTATCAAGGCATTTTTCTTTCTCCTGATTTTCTGAACATCTTAAACAAAGAATCGAGGCTTAGCATATCGCAGTTCTGGGCGGCTCAGTGGCGAAGGTTCCAGCTTTATGTGGCAGGGTTAAGGTGGATGGGATACAGCGGCGTGATTATTTCGGGTTTGGATAGTGAAGTTTATGTAAATACTGTAGCGTCGAGAATATCGGCGATTCTTAAAGACCTGTCTAATTTTGAAGACTGGAGGGAATCTTACCGGAGTTTCCTTTCTCGGAGCGAAATGGCTCCATACCCTTACAAATATTATATTTACAAAAATCTTCTTGAAGAAAACTATTTTGATAAGGCAGAGGTTACATGTAAAGACGTGGCCCCATGTTCTCTTGGAGAAAGGTTCAACTTTAGTTTTTCTAAGCTTAAAAAGAGTATATTTGACGGTAAAAAAGCTTTAAGTAATGAAAATGATATTGCTTCAAAATTTTATCTGCCGCCTAAATCGTGTCCAAAAGGAATGACTCAAGGGGTATGCGGAGAAACGAATCACGATGATTCATGCTGTCTGAATAGGGCCAAGGAGTGCGTTTATTCAAAACTCTTTCGTCTTGCCTCATGGCGGAAGAACTTCGATTGTTTTGAATAAAGAACTTGCTTCGTAAAGGACCAGTCTAGATTTTTTTACGGTTCTATAATGCGTCTGTCAAATTGAACATGTATGTATGGGTTTACTTGCAGTAGCGTTTTATTTCCGAGAAAGAAGACATATTCAGGTTGCCATATTTTATGCTTTCGGCAATTGCCTGCAGATTAGTTTTTCTGCCATTTAATATTTCATATCCTGCCGATACCATTCCTGTTTTTGTTTTTCCTTTCAGGCAAAAGACAATTGCTGGTTCATTTAGTGAATTAATAAGCCTGACAATGTCCTTGACCCTATCAAAAGTTAATTCTTTTCTTTGGAGATATGGGAACTGATGAATTGTAATTACCGCGTCATTATAAAATTGCTGAAGCCAGTCCCCGTCAATCAGAGAAATAATATGGTTTATTTTATAATCATTATGCAATTTCTCCATCTGATGCGGCCATACAATCGCACTCCTGTACAGTTTGCCCTTTTCAACTACTCCAAAATTTTCAGGCATTATAGTTGCGGTAGCCGAAATTTCCCTCCAGTTTTCCGGAAGAGGGTCCTGTTTGCTGTTCGGGTCTCCCAATGGTTCATGGTATTTGATTATCATTGCGCAGTCATGACTAGTTGGTGTAAATAAACCTAAATTTTATGAAAACTCTTTGTTGAATACCCCCCACTGTTTCACACTTGGCCTGATACAATAGCATCAAGATAAATATCTGTACTGGTTTTGAATAGTGCATGTTTATCAAATGTAATGCTATACAAACTTTCTCCGTCCGTAATTCCTGCAATCATTGCCAGATAGTCGTCGGTTTGTTCAAATATCATAGCTGTTTCATATCCTTCCTGTTCATCGCTGTTTCCTTCTGTCGTGGAGTCATCGTCATAGCGTGCATCTATTACAGATGTCTTGTCGTAATCAAGAGGTTTGGGGACATCTGTTTGATAAACATTATCAGTATCAGGGTTAAAGACATCTTCATCGGCAAAATTAACACCTATAGAATTTTCGTGGAGTTGCGCCGCTATAACGCTACTATTCACTATCCGGGTCAAAGTAACCACTCCGAAATTATAAGTAGGATGAGACGAACTATTAGAAGGTTCGCCTGTAGAATCATCTATTATCGAGGTGATAGTTGCGTCATTCATACCTGACTCTCTTCTTGCTGCTGCCACAGTAAAGCTATTACTTGTATCGGTTACGAGTCCGTCGGTGGCTGTAATGGCATCTGTCCCTGCCTGTGTTACCGTAACGGAAGTTGTGTTTACTCCAGATACAAATGCTGCTGTTGTCGTCGGCGTAATAGTTGTACTTGTATCGCTCAGGGTCGCTGTTCCGGTATAGCCTGCAGCAATGTTTCCGTACTGGTCATAGGCTGTTATGGTTATTGAAAAGGCTGTTCCTGCTGTCTGGCCAGCTATCGTCGTAAAGTCAAAGGCTGCGGCCGCTCCTGCAACTACCGTGATGTCGGCATATCCGGTTTTACCGCCGTATGTTGCGCTTACAGTATAGTCATCGGCCGTAGTGTTGTCAAAAAGTCCGCTGTCGGGGGCAGAAGTTTGAGTCCAGATAAATGAGTCCTTATTGCTAGCAATCAGGTTGCCATACTCGTCATAGGCTGAGGCCGTGAATTGCTTGGTCTCACCTGCTGTAATAGTTTCTCCGTCCGGCGTTACAGTCACATGATCAACTGCTCCTGCAGCTACAGTAAAGCTATTACTTGTTCCAGTTATGCTTCCATTTGTTGCTGTTATAGCATCGGTCCCTGCCTGCGTTACCGTAACGGAAGTTGTGTTTACTCCAGATACAAATGCTGCTGTTGTCGTCGGCGTAATAGTTGTACTTGTATCGCTCAGGGTCGCTGTTCCGGTATAGCCTGCAGCAATGTTTCCGTACTGGTCATAGGCTGTTATGGTTATTGAAAAGGCACTACCTGCCGTCTGGCCAGCTATCGTTGTAATTTCAAAATGGCCTAGGCTGGCAGCTTCGCCGCCGGTGAATATTCCCAATTCATTTGCAGCTGTTATAGCAAATGAATGCGTAGATATACTAGCTGCACTAAAACCGCTCCAAACGCCTGATGCATATTCTATTCCTTCGATATCCGCTTCAGTTCCAGTCACATCGCTTGCCAGATAAGTGCAGCTTACCGTTGCACTGTAGTTGGTAATTCCTGATGAACTTATATCCCAGTATCTATTCAGATAGTCAGTCGTGCTTGGGTTATCTGCATATTTATCGGCAGTTACAGATATTTCTATATATGCTCCTGCTGAATATGTCCCTGCGGCAAAACTTATGCTGGCCGGTGAATAAGACGCAGTTGATGTACCTGTGTCATATGTTCCCACTGGGAAACTTAAAGTCCCGCTCGTCCCATCTACATATTTCCTTAGTTTGCCAGTGCCAGTGCTGGCTATCATATTCGTGGAAGAACCTGTTCCGCTGATATTGCCTGTAAACTGGAGCACCATATTGTAATTGCCTAATATAAAAATACCGCTTGTAAGGGTAAGGGCGTTTTCTATTGTGACATTTCCGGTAAGCGTTTTAAGTCCTGCTCCATTTGAAACCAACGAGTAGAAGGTTTCTGCGCTTATTTCCTGATCTGCTCCATCAAGCGTGACAGTATATGCTCCAGGCGTAAATGTCCCCGAGTTGCTCCAGTTGCCGCTTACTGTTATGTCTCCTGAGAGTTCTAAAACAGCTCCCGATGCTATTGAAACATTATTGTAATCAGTAGCACTTATAAATTTACCGTCATTTACCAAGATATTATTTGTTACAGCTAAACTTGTTGAAGTTGATGCGTCTACTTTTACAGTGGAAGGGTCTCCTGTATTGGCTATCGTAAGATTATAGAACGTACTGCTTCCGCTGATTGTCTGATCTGCGCTTCCGTCAAAGGTTACCGTATTGTCATTTGCTGTAAATGTCCCTGAATTGCTCCAGTTCCCGCTGACAGTGAATGTGCCGGAAGTAGCGTTGAGGGCAGCTCCTAAAGCTATAGTTACATCGCCATTTATATCCCAGGTGCCTCCAGAAGAAGCAGAGTTGAATGTCCCTGCCTGAATATCGAGGCCGCCGGCTGTGATATTGCCGCCATTTGTGACAAAGTTTCCTGCTCCCAAAGTCAGTGTCCCGCCAATATCTATTGAGCTGCCGCCGCCAAGTGTGGTTGTTCCTAATGCGGTTATAATCAATCCGGATGTTCCCGCACCATCTGCAACCCCGCCTGTAAGATTTATATTACCATATGATGTCAGGTTTGCAGTAGAACCACTAAGAGTCATTAATCCTGTATAAGTCTGATCGCCAATTGTTGTAATCTCGTTGCTGATTGTACTGGTACCTGCTATGGAAAGAGAGGCCAGATAGCCTATTGTACCTTCTATTTCTGCATTCCCTCCGACTCCGTCACAAGTCAGGGAATACGCGCCAGATAATGCATCAAACAAAGAAGTACCGCTTCCTACCGTAAGATTATTATTCACAGTGAGATCGCCGCCCAGGGTTTTTGTCCCGCTGCCGGATGTTGTAAGGTTGTAATAAGTAATAGCTGCGATAGTCTGGTCTCCTGAAGCGTCATAGGTAACAGTAGAACTCCCTGCTGTAAATGTACCAAGAGAAGTTACCGTGCTACCCAGATAGAGATTGCCTGCCCCTGTGAAAGTAATTGTTCCGCCTGTGGCATCGAATGCGCCGTTTGCATCCACGCTTCCTGTCGAAACAGTCATTGTACCGTTGATATCTGATGCACCGTTTACAGTCAGGGCAGTTGTGCCAACAGCCAAAGTGGTTGAATCCCCCACTGTGAGGTTATTATCTGCAGTCACATCACCGCCCAAGGTTTTAGTCCCGCTGCCGGAAGTAGTAAGGTTATAATAGGTCAATCCGGCAATTGTTTGTGCAGCTCCATTGTAATCGACAGTGGAAGTTCCTGCTGTAAACGTACCAACGTTATAAATAGCAGAGTCTTCAGAAAGGTTAAGCGTGCTCGCGTTTAGATCAACAATATCTCCTGCATCAAAATTATAAATGGCATCACCTTTATTGGAAACCGCCGAATTTCCGGAAAAAGTATTGATTCCATTAAGTTCCAATGTTCCTCCGTTAAGTATCCCGCCGCCGCCATTAGTGCCACCGGCACCACTTGCAGTATTATTGCTTATTTCTGAGTCAGTAATGGTTAAGGAAACCCATGATAAAATTCCACCGCCATCGCTTGCTGCTGTATTGCCGCTGACACTAGAACTATCAATAGAAACAATATTTTCGTTATAAATCCCTCCAGCCGAGCCTGTAGAACTATTATTAATTATCTGAGAACCAGATGTAATTGATACAATACCAACACCACCAGCGCTGGCATTAAAAATGGCACCGCCGAGTTTTGCCCTGTTATTGCTTATGATAGAATTATTTACTGTCAGGTTTCCCATATTGTATATAAATCCACCATATGTATCTGTTCCTGGCTGAAGAGTTGTAGTATTGTGATCTATTGTGGAATCTGTAACAATCAAAGTCCCAGCAGCAGCTAAATATGCAGCTCCGCCCTGCTGAGCGCTCGAACCGGATATTACTACATTGTTTAGGTTGGTTGTTCCCGATTCGACATATAATGCCCCACCAGCCCCAAAAAGGAGATTACCTCCTTTTATCGTCATATTAGAAATAGTAGTATCAGCCCAGATTGTAAACACTCTGGAATTAGTAGCCCCTGCAGCTCCGCTGGTCCCATCCCAGTTATATGGCATCGTCACCTGGACAGTCACAGTGCCTGTGCCGCTTCCTGTCAGAGTCATGTTCTGTGTAATCGAAATTTGTTGCGCCACACTTGTCGTTCCGTCAGCAAAAGTCTTAGTTGAACCTATTCCCGAAAGCGCAAGGTTGTAGTAGGCTAAAGCAGAAACTGTCTGGTTGGTTCCGTCATATGTAACAGTCGAACTGCCTGCGGTAAATGTACCAAGTGAAGTCACCGTGTCGCCCAGATAAAGATTGCCTGCCCCCGTGAAAATAATTGTTCCGCCTGTGGCATCGAATGCGCCATTTGCATCCACACTTCCTGTCGAAATAGTCATTGCCCCGTTGATGTCTGATACCCCATTAACAGTCAGAGTAGTTGCGCCGACAGCCAGAGTTGTTGAATTCCCCATTGTCAGGTCATTTGTTACAGTTACATCACCGCCTAGGGTTCTTGTCCCGTTGCCGGAAGTCGCCAGGTTATAATAAGTAATTGCTGCAATATTCTGGTCTGTAGCGCTGTCATAGGTTACCGTGGAAGATCCGGCCGTGAATGTGCCGATACTTGTAACAGCTCCACCAAGATAAAGATTTCCTGTTCCTGTATAGGTAATAGTTGCGCCTGTTGCGTCAATTATGCCACCAAAATCCACATCCACAATACCGGTACCATCTACTGTCAGGTCTGTTCCTGTCCCATCAGTTATCGTAAGGGTATAACCATTACTTACAGTTATCTGTCCGCCTGAATCAATAGTCGTCTGGTCTATAGTAACACTCTCGGTAACCGTGACGATATTACCGGTTAATATTGTAATTGAAAGGCTGTTTGTTGCTTCCGGCGTCGGATTGCTGGCAGTCAGATCAATCCATGCTCCGCCTTTATACCGCTGCCATGTAGTATAATCATTCCATTCGCCTGTAGTTTTTGTTCGAAAGGCATATAGTGTAGCCATATAATATGCGCCGACACATGGATCATCGTTGTCTATAACAACACCCCTCTGGTCGGTTGTTATTTCTGTAACATTTACGCTAGGAACAGTATCTGTTCCGTTTTCAACTTTATACCATGTCGTCCCGTCCGCCGAGAATACGTATTTTGTCGCCCCAGCATCGTCATAATAGCCTGTCCTTACTCCTGCTCCACTTGCGATGGAACCTGCAGCAAGCGCTACCGTATAGGTATGAGGCGTCGTAGTCCCACCATTATCGGCAAGATCGGGCTTGTAGATAGTATCAGCCAATATTGTTTCATATGATGCAAACAGCGTAGCGCCTTTGCCACTAGTGTAGGTGTATGTGACGTTTCCGGTTCCACCCCAGCTGCTATCCCAATTCCCGGCTATGTTGTAGTTGCCGTAAATTGAGCTAAGGGCACCTTTATATATATCAATGTATCCGCTGTAATCCGATTTATAGTTATAGGCCACTATGGAATTGGTCAGGTATAGTTTAGAAGTTGTAGCGCTATAATTATAAATACCGCCGCCGAAAGAAGCACTGTTCCCGCTGATCGTTGAGGACGTTATTGTCAAAACATTGGAATTTACAATACCGCCGCCGAAAGAAGCACTGTTCCCGCTAATCGTTGAGGACGTTATTGTTAGTGAAGTTCCGGAATTATAGAGACCGCCGCCATAGCCAGAAGAAGCAGAAGCACTGTTACCGCTAATCGTTGAGGAAATTATTGTTACTGAAGCTCCGGAATTAAAAATACCGCCGCCATTAATATCAGCACTGTTACCGCTGATCGTTGAAGAGGTTATTGTTAAAACTCCTTGACTATCATTATAAATACCGCCGCCATTAGAAGTAGCATTGTTGTTGCTGATCGTTGAGGAATCAATAGTTAAAGTACTGTTATTATAAATACCGCTGCCATGACTAGCTTTTGAGCCGAAAACTGTGACCGTATTTAAATTAACAGTTCCGCCTGAAATATAAATCCCGCCACCGAATCTATCAGACCCGCTCAAAGGAGAAATATTCCCGCCCTTGATAGTCATATTTGAAATATTAACAGTACCCCCGGTAATATAGAAAACACGTGCGTGTGTCGCATTATCAGGGTCTTCGGAATAGGGGGTCGTAACCTGAACCGTGACAGCAGAAGCCGAGCTTCCGGTTAAGGTGATTGAGTCCGTCAGGGAAATCTGATTATCTACCTTAGTGGTACCATCTGCAAATGTCTTGGTAGAACCTGCTCCTGACAACCCTAGAGTATAGTACTCAAGGGCCAGGACAATTTGGGCATTGTCATCAGCATAATTCACTGTCCCTGTATCTTTATTGAATGTGGCACTATTCGTCCATGAGCCTGTACCGGCGTTTAAACTTCCGATATTAAGGGTATATGAACTTAAGGCAAATGTCGTTCCAGCACCTGTATTGAGTGTATTTTCAACTGTAACTGTTCCTCCAAGGGTTTGTGTGCCTGTACCGATAGTCGTAAGATTGTAAAATGTCTCTGCGCCTATACTTTGCGTTGTTCCATTAAAGGTGACAGTCCCTTCCCTTGCGTTAAATGTCCCGTCATCCACCCAGTTGCCTAATATAAATATACCGTAGTTGCTAGCAGAAACATCAAGGGTGGTATCACTGTCTATTGTTAAATCACCAGCACTTAATAGTCTAATAAGACCGCCTAATGTCTTTGTACTGCCAGAATCGCCGCTTATTCTCAGATTATGATAATTATCTGATAATACTGTCTGATCTCCAGCCCTGTCATACCATACTGTCCCGTTATCTGTAGAAAGGGTACCTAAATTTGTTATCGTTGCTCCCCCTAACTTAAGATTTCCGTTATCTGTAAAAGTAATATGTCCGTCGGTAGCATCAAAATCCCCGTTCGCATCATAGGTGCCTGTACTTATAGTGACCGTACCGTTTATGTCTGATGCTCCTGTAACTGTAAGGGTATGTGCTCCAACGTCTGTCGTTACATCGTGATCTAGCGTAAAAGCATTCGTTACACTGACATCGCCGCTAAGAGTCTTTGTCCCGCTACCTGTCAGTTGTAATATGTTGTAGGCGTTTCCTCCCAAACTGTCTATCGTTTGATCAGTACCGTCGTAAATAAAAGTTCCGTTGACCGCTGCATCATCCGGCAATGAAACGGTTCCTGACGCCTGTGTCGTACCCGTATTGGTAAATGTCGTATTCACTGTAAGGTTTACCGCATCAAGCGTTACCCCTAAATCTACTGTCAGATTTTGTGCCTGTAATGTATCGGACACCGTCTTTGTCCCGCTGCCTGATAACTGCAGCGCCTGATATTCTCCAGTATCTCCTAAATTATCTATCGTTTGGGTTGCGCCGTCATAAATAAATGTCCCAGTGACCGGAGCATCCGGCAATGATACTGCTCCTGATGCCTGTGTTGTCCCATTATTCTGAAAATCCGTGTTAACTGTCAGGTTTACTACATCCAGCGTTACTGCTGGATCCACTCTCAATGTATCAGCCTGTAATGTGCCGGTTGCTGTATTGGTTCCGCTACCTGTCAGTTGCAGCGCACTGTAAGCATATCCGCCTAGATTATCTATTGCTTGACCTATTCCATTGTAAGTAAATGTTCCGCCGACCGCCGCATCCGGCAGTGATACTGTTCCTGATGCAGATGTTTCTCCGTCATTTATAAATGTCGTATTCACTGTCAGGCTTTCTATTTGAAGCATTATTCCGTTATCGACTGTCAGCGTATTAGCCTGCAATGTCCCTGTAGCTGTCTTAGGCCCCGGGCTGGATAGCTGCAGAATATTGTAGGCATTGCCGTTCAGATTGTCTATCTGTTGCCAACCCGGGCCAGCATAAACAAATGTTCCGCCGACTGCCGCGTCTGGCAGGGATACTGTTATTTCAGATGTCCGCGTTGTTCCGTTATTAGTAAAAGTTGTACTTACAATCAGGCTTTCCGCTTCAAGGGTCACTCCTAAATCTACTGTCAGCGAATCGGCCTCTAATGTCCCGGTAGCTGTTTTTGTCCCACTGCCGGACAGTTGCAGCGCATTGTATGTCACACCAGCTATCGTCTGCCCTGCACCGTCATAGGTTATTGTTCCGCTGCCGGCTGTTAATGAAGCTATGGTGATTGAAGCGTCGGCCATGTTCAGTGTCCCATTGTTAGTGCTCCCGTCATCAAAAGAAAGTACGCCGTTGACTGTAAATGTCCCTTCTGAGTCAACTGAAGCTCCGCTTGCTATAAGAAGCGTACCTGTCGCAGCATTAACTACTATTGAACCTTTTGCATCCAGATCGATATCCTCCGTACCATTGGCGATTGTAAGGGTAACACCGTCATCAATTATTATTGATGCCGTGCTGTTAATTGTTGTCTGGTCGATTGATAAATCAACTGAAGCTGCTGTCACGGTCACTGTAATGCCATCATAAATAATGATACCTGCTGAATTAGAAGCATTCGGAGCAACGGTAGCAGCAGTTGTGTAGTCAATAGGATTCGTGCTGGATGATGTGCTGGTTTTCCAGACAGTAAGATCTTCCCAGTTACTGCCGGAGAGGGTATGCGCCATGTAGTAGAGGGTAGAAGGAGTATATGCCAGAAAATATGCGCCAATGCTTGGCGTCCCTGTTATTGTTTCTCCGCGTTGGTCGGTGATAATTGTACTAGTCGGGTCTATGGAAGCACTACCGTCGGTAACGTTTTTCCATGTCCCGGCCATTCCCGTAGCCGAGAAAACATAATTTGCACCTGAGTTGTAAGTTCCAGTATAACTGCCGGAGCCAGAAGCTATCGAACCAGTTGCCAAGGCAACTGTATATGTTGTCTCTGCAGGAAGTTTTGACAGGTCAGGCTTATGTATATATGTATTCCCCACTATAGGATTAGTATAAGCGGCAAAAAGGGTAGCCCCGTAACCAGTAATAGAATTGTATGTATATGTTACATTACCTGTTCCTGCTCCCCAGGATGTATATGAGGAAATATTGTAGTTGCCGTAAATACTGCCGCCATTATGCTCTATATCATAATATTCATCGCTCACACCTATAGATGAATAATTATAAGCGATTATGGAATTGGTAATATAAAGAGTGCCGTCATTCAAGACTCCACAGCCGCCAGCATTATTCAAACTAGTATTTCCGCTGATTGTTGAAGAGGTAATAGTCATTGTGCCATTATTGGAGATTCCTCCGCCATCATAGAGAGAAGTATTATTACTGATTGTTGAAGAAGTGATGGTCATATTTGAACCGGCACTATTATAAATTCCTCCTCCAGCACCAAGAGAACTGGTCGTATCATTTTCACTGACTGTGGAAGAGTTAATGGTTGCTGTATCGTTATTATAAATTCCGCCGCCGGAGGCAGTAACAGTGTTATCGCTTATTGTTGAGGAAGCGACTGCCAAAGTCCCTGTATTATAAATTCCGCCGCCGTAATAGGCTTTCCCTTTTGTTATAGTAATATTTCTTATAGTCAGATTTCCTGTTGATGTTACATTCAATAACCCCGTTACAGTATCAGGGTCACTGTCAGAATCAGTATCATCACCTGATATTGTTACGGTATCACCACCATTTATTGTCAGAGTTCTTCCTATCAAAGGCAATATATGATCGGTAGCAGCAGTTGTTATGCCTGAAAATGTTATTGTCGAACCTGATGCAGCAAAGGTCAACGCTTCCCTCAGTGAAACATGTCCGTCTGTAACGTCCAGGCTGTCATCATCTGTTGTTACTACTGTCCAGGTTGTTGTGTCTATATAATTGACATAGGTAGAATCCGTTGCTACATATTGCGTTGCACCTATGGTCGCTATGGATGATGAAGCAGTATCCGGTCTAGCCTCGCCACGCTGGTCTGTATCGTTTATAGTTTGTATTGTTGTTGCTACATTATCATATGTATACCAGGTTGAATCCGACTGTTTATACCAGCATGCGTTGTCACTAATATCTATACCTGTCAGCGTACCTGCGTCAAGCGCAGGAGAACCTGTCATTCCGACAAGCATTGTCAGTGTATCTCCCCCGTAATCAGCCAGTCCATAAACATAGTCCCATGAATAAGGTGTATCAATGCAATTAACGTCTGTTGTCAAAGCTTCACTCTTGCTTCCTATCCAACTGTAGTAACCATTAGCAGTACCACCCAAAAAAGAAGGATTATCTAAATCATAATCGCCGTAATTTCCGGCTACTATGCTGTTTAGAAGATATAATGTGCCCGTACCATTAAAAATTCCGCCACAGGTACTACCACCAAAAAGACCAAAATACCCAGTGTTTCCGGTGATCGTTGAAGAAGTAATTATAAAAGTTCCGTCATTATAAATTCCGCCACCGGTCTGATCCGCAATATTCCCGCTAACCGTAGATGATGTAATTGAAGCTGTTCCGCTATTACTAATACCTCCGCCATTACCAAGAGCTATATTTCCAACGACTGTAGAGGAAGTTACTGTTAAACTACCGGTATTATTACAAATCCCGCCGCCGTTACACATATCAGCACCATTTGCAGCATTTCCGATGATTGTAGAGGAAGTTATTGTTAAACTACCAGTATTATTATAAATCCCGCCGCCACATGTATAAATAGAACCTGAAGTATTAAGATAATATTCAGCAGTATTATTACTGACAGTAGATGAAGTTATGGTTAAAGTACCTGTATCATTATAAATTCCACCGCCATGTCCATATCCATTTACTGAGTCAGCAGTACCTGCGTAAACAATATTGTCAGTGATTGTTGAAGAAGAGGTAATATTCATTGTGCCATCATTGTAGATTCCACCGCCGTAGTTGTCGTAACTCTTTCCCGTAGGGACACTATTTTCGCTGATTGTTGAATTGGTGATGGACATAGTTGAACCGTTACTATTATAAATTCCACCGCCACGAGAAGCTACAGAGCCTGACACAGTAACTGTGTCAAGAGTGACCGTCCCGGCGGCTATATAAATACTTCCGCCATAATTATCTACAGTTGGGGGATAAACGCCATGATCCGAAATGTCCCCGCCTTTGATAGTCATGTTCTCGATTGTAACCGGATTAAGGGCGCTTGAGGTCGGCGCATTGATATAAAATACCCTGAAGGTTGAAGTCCCCGGAGTTGTCACCTGTACTGTAACATCTCCCCCGCCAACTCCTAAATTGGTGCCGTCAATTGTTACGCTGTCTGTAATAGTTGGCATAGCTGCGCTGATAGTAAGTGAAGCACCTGAAACAAGATTAAAAATAATTGAATCAGTTCCAGCATGGGTATTCGACTGAGTTATAGCCCAGCTTAAAGTATGTTCTGTTATCCCTGTTCCGTCATCTGTAGTTTCCGTAACCGTGTATGTTTCAGAGAGGGTGCCGTTATAGGCGTAGGCGCCGATTGTCAGTTGGGTTGCATCTTTTGTATAACCGCGCTGGTCAGTAGCGATTTTATCTGCCGGAAGTGGTGCAGTTGGAGTTGCAAGTCCCACGAGTTTATACGCCGTATCGCCTGCGACATTGTAGAAATAATAACCGTCAGTATCATTGTGATAAGAATATGCGTAAGTGCCTGTCACGGCCTTTGAAGAAGCACTGTTTACTTCCATTGTTTCAGTTGAGCCGCCATTATCCGCAAGGGCATTCAGGGTTGAATCATATGCCGTCGTAACATTCGGGGCAGAAGCGCCAAGAGTATTTGTAATAGAGCCAGCACCAATTTTGGAAGCATCATACCAGCAGTAATATGCGTAAACAGCTGTGCCGCTGTTAAATATATCATCAGAAGTATTATTAATTATAATTGAATTCAGGAGGTAAGAAGTCCCGCCGCCGGCATTGAATAATCCACCACCATAACTACCAGTATTACCTCTGACGGTGGAGTCTACTATCGTAAGAGTGGAGTTATTATATATCCCTCCGCCATAATATCCTGTATTCTCAGCTATTGTACTACTGAGGATTGTTAGTGTTCCATTCACATTCGCTATTCCTCCTCCCCATGATGAGAAAGGGTCAGAAGCATTGTTTCCGTTGATTGTGGATGTGGTGATAGTTGCGGTGCCGCCATTATATATCCCGCCTCCGCGATTAGTAGCAGTATTGTCGCTTATTGTAGAGGATGTGATTGTTGCAGTGCCAGTACCGCTATTGTATATCCCACCTCCGGAATAAGCTGTCGAACCTGAAACAGTGGAGTTTGTAAGATTCAATGTTCCTGCAGCTACATATATTCCGCCGCCATATCCCGAAGAGTTATCTCCATTACCAGATATGTCCCCGCCTTTGATAGTCATGTTCTCGATTGTAAGCGGATTAAGGGCGCTTGAGGTCGGCGCATCGATATAAAATACCCTGAAGGTTGAAGTTCCGGGAGTCGTTACCTGAACTGTGACATTGTCTTTTGAATAGCCTGTAAGAGTCATGCTGTTAGTAAGTTCTATCTTTTGGGCAACGCTTGTCGTACCGTCCGCAAATGTCTTGGTTGTTCCATCACCTGTTAGCTCCAGGATATTATATGTCCCTGCAAAAACAGTCTGACTTACCGTGCTGTAAGTTATTGTTCCTGCGGAAGCATTGACGGTTCCGGCACCGGAAGTTGTTCCTGATACTGTTATATTTTGAGATGTCGATAAAATCGTTCCGGTTCCTATGTTCAATATTCCCCCTATCGTGCTACCGGAAGCAACCGTAACTGTTGATGCATTATCCAGCGTAAGGTTGTTAAGGGAGGATGCAAACTCATTGCCGGTTTCCTGTGCGTTTCCGGTATAAATGTATGCCAATGTCGATGAAGCGCCATATGCAAGGGTAGCGCCGGTTCCCAGTGTTACTGTACCTCCGTCCATGTCCAGAGTCCCGTTGACTGCCAAATCAGTTGTTCCCGTTTCATCGTTATCTACAGTTAAAGTAACGCTGTTGGGTATTGACAATGATGAACCGTTGCTTATAGTAATCAGTTTTGCCTCAACACTTGTATCAGTAATAACCGTTACATTATAGCTGCTCCCGTCTCCTATCAAAATACTAATGGCATTTGTCGCGTCAGGCGTTGCTGTTGTTGAATGCGTTGTATAGGAACCTTCTGTTCCTGTCGTGCTTGTATACCATATACTGCTTTCTCCAGGCGTACTCCAGTCGCCGCTAGCTTGGGCCATATAATAGAGAGGAGGGGTATATTCCAAAAAATATGCGCCAATGCTTGGCTTTCCTATTATTGTTTCTCCGCGCTGGTCATCTTCAATCTGCGTTACAGTGTATGTCCCCGTATCAATATTGCTGCCATCTTCCACTTTTTCCCATGTGGTAGTCCCATATACTTTAAAGGCATATTTTGTGTCGGAATCTTCATATGTTCCGGTTACTGCTCCTGTTCCGCTTGCGATGGAACCTGCAGCAAGTGCTACTGTATAGGTATGAGGCGTCGTAGTCCCTCCATTATCGGCAAGGACAGGTTTGTAAATGTTATCTGCAACAATTGTTTCATAAGAAGCAAAAAGCGTAGCTCCGTAACCAGTTGATGGATCATATGTATATGTTACATTACCTGTAGTTGTCAGACCCCCACTCGTATCCCAGTTGGTCCATGAAGATATGTTATAATTGCCGTAAATTGTACCGTTATCATTATATATATCAGAATAAATATTACTGGTAAGATAATTATATGTTATAATGGAATTAGTTGAATATAATGTAGCACCCTCATTATATATGCCCCCGCCGGAAGAAGAAGCAGTATTACCGCTTATCGTTGAGGAGGTTATTGTCAGGGTAGAACCATAGTTACCAATTCCGCCGCCGCTGCCACTAGCAACCGTATTATCGCTGATCGTGGAGGAGGTTATTGTCATGGGAGAATAATTATTGTTCTCAATCCCGCCGCCGCCAGCAGTAGCACTATTGTTGCTGATCGTTGATGAAATTATTGTTATACCATCCACAGCATCACTATAAATTCCGCCGCCGCCACAACAAGCAGTATTTTCGCTGATTGTAGTAGAAACAATTCTTGCTAAACCACCAAACGCAAGAGAAATCCCGCCGCCGTCGGCAGTAGTAGCACTATTATTGCTGATCGTGGAGGAGGTAATTTCCAGGATGCCACTAGTAGCATAAATCCCGCCGCCGCTATAATGAGCAGTATTCCCGCTAATCGTGGAATTTGTTATTTCAAGAGTCCCTCCATCAGTATAAATTCCACCGCCGGAAGAAGAATCGCCGGAAGCCGAATTCCCGCTTACAGTTACATTTTCGAGAGTCAATGAAACACCCAACCCTCCATAAATCCCACCGCCGGAATAAGCTGTCGAACCTGAAACAGCGGAGTTTGTAAGGCTCAATGTTCCTTCAGCTACATATATTCCGCCGCCGTAACCTGCCGAATCATCTCCATTGCCTGAAATATCCCCGCCCTCTATGGTCATGTTTTCGATTGTAACCGGATTAAGATCGGTTGAGGTCGGCGCATCGATATAAAATACCCTAAAATTTGAACTTCCTGGAGTAGTTACTCTTACAATTGTAGAAGTCGAATCTGCTTCCTCGCCGGTAATTGTCAGAGCTTTATCAACAGATATTCCATTAGCTGCCATTTCAGCTGAAGACATCAGAATCGAGGTAGAAGCCAAAACAATGGTATTGCCCTCTGTAGCAAGATCTATGGCATTTTGAATTGTGCTATAGGTATCTACGCCTCCTGTCCATGAAGTGTCTGTTCCTATCTTGGCTACAATTCCGTCATACTGGTATGCGCCGCGGGTAACTGCCGTTGAAGTCCTGTAATACCCGCGCTGGTCAGTCTGATTATCTGAATGACCTGCTGCCTGGGAAGTAGTCAGGAATCCGCCGAGCGCATCTGTAACAGCTACCGTCTCAGTAAAGCCGCCATTGTAGCTGAGCTGATTATCAAGATTTAAAGCTTGATTAGTAAGCAGAACTGTACCATTATTTGTACGCCAAACGCTGCCATCAAAATAAATGTCGCTTGCATCAAGCAGGGATGTATTATTTATATATGTAACTACATTATATCCATGATTAGTTAATGTCCCTTGATCGAAATACAAATCGGAACTACCGTTATTTGCAATAATTGAATTCTCAAGAGTTAAGGTACCTCCTCCAGACGGAGAGTTAAAATAAACCCCACCGCCACTTCCAGTTGTGGCTGTATTACCACTTATTGTAGTATCTGTAATATTAACATATGTAAGATCTCCCGGAGATGCAATTCCGCCGCCATTACCAACAGTAGTATTACTGAATATAGTAGAGTTTGAAATAGTCATTCCAGCGTTGTCATTATTCATAATTCCGCCGCCGTTTGAATTGGAACTATTTCCGCTGATCGTGGAATTTGAAATTAAAGTGATTGTTCCTGCATTATAAATACCGCCGCCTTCACTTTCAGCAGAATTACTTGTTATTACACAGTTATTGAGAGACAATGTTCCTGCATTATAAATCCCTCCGCCTTTTGTTGTACCATGTTCTGCAAAATTATTATCGACAGTGCAGTCAGTCATAGTAACAGTGCCTGACGCAATACAAATAGCACCGCCATTTTTATTATCGGCAATTGAGGCTGAGATTTCAATATTGTTCATTATCAGTGTCGCCGTCGCCCCAGTAGTATAAATAGCCCCCCCGCCCGTGGAATTGTCATATCCATTTGTGAGAGTCATATTTTCTATGGTAACTTCGCATGAATCAATGGAGAATATTTGACAGTTTGAACCAGACCCGTCATTTCCGTTAATCGTAATATCAGTTCCTGATCCGGCTGAATTATTTCCATCAATCGTAAGGTTTTTGCTGATCGTCAGGACACTGGCCAGTTCTATAGTTTCATTTCCCGACGCAAGATTAAAAACTATTTCATCACCGGAAGCCGCATTATCAATCCAATATCTTAAAGTGTCGGCACCGCTGTCAGCATTACTGGTAACAGTATGAGATGCCAGATGATAATCATAGCCATCAACAGAAAGCCGGGTGGATTCTATGGAGCCGACGGAAAAGTCGAGAGCCCAATCTGAATTAGACTTAAGGCTGAAATCTGCAGACAAACTATAATCTGAATCTCCGCCTGTGAGATGTGTTGCGGCGGCGACATCCGCGCCGGTGAGATCGGCAAAATGTTCGACGAAATCTTTACCTTCGGCTGTTGCAGCAAGGTTACAGCCGTACAGCATAATATCGGCATTTTCCGAAAGGTGCTCTCCCCAGGATGCAATCAAATTACTGTTCTCTGCGAGATAATCGTTATCAATAATTTGTCCGTTAAGAACAAAATATCCTTCGTTACCGTGGGAAATAATACGAATAGTATCAATATCTGTCTTATCGGCAAGATAATCGGTTATCTGCTGGATACCATCTGAGCCTTTTGTTAAATATACAACTTCGGCATTTGGCGATAAGTCGTCAACTATTTCATCTGCATCCATAACGGAAGAATTTATGAAAACAACTTCGTGCGCAGCTGATAGGTTTTCGGTATTAGGTGTTGAGGTTAAGAGGTCGGCGTTATCTGGTGTGGCAAGGATATTTTCGCCATCGGTTGAAGCATCGTAAGTCCCGACTATGGTATCAATGAAAATCTGAGTCTGGTCTGGAGTACTGTCAGTTGATGACTGATCGCTGTCAGTCGGAGACGAAGACGAATCAGCAGAATGGTTAGTATCTGCGGAGTTAGCATCTCCTGAACTATCTGCATCTGAATCGGCAGCACTTGCGTCAGGAGTTTGCATTTCAGCAACGACCGCATCGGCTGTTGCTACGGCGGCGGCGCCGTCAAAGAGTACTCTTTGTTCTAATTCGTATATAGCCACAACCTAACCTCATTTCATATTTGATGTTGTAAGTTTTAGGTCTTTAAATCTGTAATTAACAATCTCCAATTCTCAAGTATTGTTGAATTCTTCATTGGAACCCGTTTGAGGTATTGCATTATACATATTGTAGTAAATTGTATCGGGTTTTTAAGTTTAGTCAATAAATACTTGTACAGTTTGCCCTTTTCAACTACTCCAAAATTTTCAGGCATTATAGTTGCGGTAACCGAAATTTCCCTCCAGTTTTCCGGAAGAGGGTACTGTTTGCTGTTCGGGTCTCCCAATGGTTCATGGTATTTGATTATCATTGCGCAGTGTCAAGACTAGTTAATTCAATAAATCTTTGTTTGTTACCTGAAAACTACAGTTCAAATATGGCAGATTTATACCATTTATTGAGATGCTGACCTTCGAATTTAATTCCATGTCCCTGTCTATGGCAAGTTTAAATTCATACGCCAATTCAGGTATAATGAAAGTGCCTTTATTTTCGTATTTGTCTACAAGTACTGCTTCACCTTTCCAGTCCGTTAGATTCATGAAAACTATAGTCCAATGCCTGTTTGAGTTTGATTCCAGAGTCCTATAGCCTTTGATTGAAGATTGAACGAATGTTATTTTCCTTGAAACTTCATCATCGTTCATCAGAGGCGTATTGTATATGAAAGCCCTTAACTGTTGGTGGATGAGGAGATCCAAATATCTCCGCAAAGGGCTTGTAGCTTTTGCGTAGTGTTTAAGTCCGAGGCCGCAATGCCTTCCGGCTGTTGTCGTAGTCAGCGAAGGTTTCAACTTCTTGCGACATGAAAACATTCCGGCAAAGCCTTCATAAAAAGCTACGTTTTCATTGATGTTTTGAGAAGAAAACGGGATACAGATATTATTCTCAACAGCGAAGGCAGCAACAGCTTCACCTGTCATTAACATGCTTTCCTCAACAAGTTCCCTGCTTTTTAGAACTGGTAGGCGTTGGATTTTTATTTTTTCGCCGTCAACTTTGATTTTTGCTTCAGGCAGTTCTATTTCCACTGCGCCCGAGGCCATTCGTTTGTCTTTAAACTGTTTCGTTATTTTCCATAGTTTGTCAAAGTTTCCTGTGTCAATCTCTTTTTCTGCCTCTTCATAAGTCAGCCTTTTTACTCTAATCAGACTGGGAAACATCTCAATTATCTTTGCATTGGATTCCGAATCCAGTTCAAGCATGAATGTGAATGCCGGAGAAGTATCTGCTAGCCCAAGCCCAAAGAGTTTTGTAATTGCATCAGGGAGCATAGGCAATGTTTTTTCAGGAAGATATAGGCTTGAGCTTTGTTCCATAGCCGATATATCCAATTTGTCTGACGGTTTGATTAATGAAGCGACATCGGCAATGTGAACATAAAGGAATTCTCCGTCAAAACTCAATGCGTCATCGGGATCGTTGCATCCTTCATCATCAATTGCGAATGTTTCAAGACTCGTCAAGTCTCTTCTTTTCTCTTCTGGGACAAGGAAATTTTCTGGATCAGTATCTGAACCTTTTTTGAGAGATATTCCAAATCTGTCAGGGTATGGATTTACAAAGTTATTCCAGTATTTAGTTCTTAAAAGTATGTCGTGCGCTTTCTCAGGGGTCTGTTCTATTCCTAACTCTTCCATCAAACGACAATTGTGAATCTTTCCAAGAGTAAACTGCTCTATTTCGTGCATGAATTTTGCATCGTCAGGAAGAATTTGAGAGTTCTTTATACGGTAAACAAGGTTTTCCCTTTCCTTTTCAGCCGCTGCCTTTGCATTTCTTTTGGCCAGGCTTTCATTGATTTCCTGTTCTGTTCTTGATTGGATTGCTTCAATGCTGCCTTTAAAATAAATGCCATCTTTGAGCAACTCCCATACAGACCATGCTGTTTGTGGAATATTTTCCCCGAATATAACTTCTGCGAGTTCGCCAAGGTTGATGCAGCTGCCTTCGATGAGTTGACAGACTTCCTTAAGGTCTTCTTTCGGCTGGATGTTTTCTTTTAATGAATGCAGGTTGCTTATAGGGCCTGAATGAATGAGTTGTATATCTTTAACTCTGACTAATTTTGTAGTGTTGTTTGCCAATTTGATTTCTAGTTTGTCCCCGTGGTTTCCGATGATCATTGCGGGGGTGTTTTTGTACAGTACCAGGCTATTTAACTTCATATTTAAGAGGGAGAGGAGGAAAATTATTCTTTTTGTGTTTTGGGAAGCTTCTGTTTGTTATACTCGTATCCAGTTTTTTTGTTAGTTGCTAAGGTTTGAACCCCTCTTTTGTATTTTGCTATAATTATCCGGCAAGTCCTATTGTAAAGCTCTGCAATAAAACATTTTGCATGTAATATTTCTTAGTGAATTTATGACAATCAATTCGTATGGGGCATACTGTATCATTTTATTTGGAACCCATTTTCCTGTAATATTTTCATTGATCTGTCGAAAACCAATTCACATATTCCACTGTCTTCCTTGTTGGTGATTATAACAAATATGGTTTTTATCTTAGGAAGGTAAAGCATATCTCCTTCAAAACCGCTTGAGCCGCCGCTATGTCCCAGAGCTTCTCCAAACCCTGTTGAGCGATGTTCTATGCCCAATCCATAATTTTCTTCTGGATGGAATTTTAACATTTCTTTTAGAGAATTTTCATTTAGTAGAATTTTATCTTCCAGAAGGGCCTGAAGGAATTTTGATAATCCTTCTGTATTTGAAATCAATCCTCCATCACCTAATCCAAGCCCATCCTGAATTTTAGTTACATCTTTGCCATTTTCATCGTAACCCTTTACAGTTAAGCCGCCGAATCCTCCCTTTCTTGGTTCTTGAATTTCCATAAATGTATCTTCTAAGTGTAAAGGAGAATGAATAATTCGTCTCATTTCAAAAGCGAGAGATTTTCCTGTTGCATTTTTTATAATCATCTCAAGCAGAATATAATTTGTGTTTGAGTAGTCCCAGCCTTTTCCAGGAGAAAACATGGGTTTTTCTGGGTAAACATATTTCAAAATTTCTTCAGGAGTCCATGGATTAGTCCGATAAGGTATACTTTCAACAGCATCATTAAATGAATCTATTTCAGTGTAACTTCGGATTCCGCTGGTCATATTTAAAAGTTGTCTTATTGTAATTTTATAACCATAAGGAATGCGGCTTATAATTGGTTCAGGGAGATAGAACTTAATATTAGTGTCTAAATTCAACTTTCCTTCCTCTGCCAGTTTTAAGACAACTACACTTACGAAAGTTTTTGTCATACTTGCAATTCGTAGTTTATCAGAAGGTTTTAAAACTGTTGTTTTTTTAGAATCTGTGTAGCCGCTTGAGCCTATCCACTGAAAAGAAGGTGTTTTGATTAGAAGTACGGCACCATTAACTTTTGTTTCTTTAACGGCTTCATCCAAACAAGTTTGAAGTAAGATTGTTAGAGATTTGCCTCTTTCAGTTTCGGCAACACAACAGTTGCTGATTATAAAAGTTAAACAAAATAACAGTAAAAATTTAAATACATTCATGATATCTCTTCCCGATCTTTGTTGACAACTCAATGCCTCTTATCATATCCAATTGTTTTAGATTTTTCAATGTGTACGGCATCAATGAGTTTTTGCACAGGTATTTTCAATAGATTCCGATCAAAATACCAGCGGCGAACTCCTAATATTCGATGATAGAAATTAAACTATTTTTTTCTGTTTCTATTCGAAGAATGCAGGTTTTAACAGATCTCCTGTCCTATAATAATACTAAACAAACAATATTTGAAAGGGAGGCATAATGAAGTATTTACACACGAATATTATTGCAAAAGACTGGCGAAAACTGGCTGATTTCTACATAAATGTTTTTAGTTGCAAAGAAGTTTCTCCAAAAAGAGACCTAAAAGGTGAATGGATAGAAAAAGGTACTGGCGTGGCCGGCGCTTGCGTGGAAGGAATTCATCTCAGGCTTCCCGGGCATGGCGACAACGGCCCTACACTGGAAATATTTCAATACAATAAATCCATTCCTCAAACGGAGAGGAAAATAAACGCTGAAGGCTTTGCGCACATCGCTTTTTACGTCGAGGATGTCGAGAAAATACTCCAAAATGTAATTGACGCAGGGGGCAGTAAACTCAGCAACGTTGTGAAAGAACACTTGTCTGGTATAGGGTTGCTGACTTTTGTATATGCAAAAGACCCTGAAGGGAACTTTATAGAATTGCAAAGATGTGATTGATGAAAAGTTATAGCTCTGAATAAAATCAGAAGTTTTAAATTTCGAACTTATAGTGATATTTTCATTTCCATTGACTTAAAAATCAAGAATCTCGAATTCGGAATTTTAATGAAACATACACAATACGAGTGGAGCTGGAATACTGGAAAATCCGATGTTCCAAACATAGCTGAACTTCTTAAGTTTGCCTCGAAGTACAGGCATACTGGATGTTTAAAAAAGGCCGAACAAATTTATCATCAAGTCTTGGCTTTTACTCCAGATGATGCAGAAACATATAATAATCTCGGGGGATTACTTCACGAGCAGGGACACTTTGAAGAAGCTGTTATCTATTATGAAAAGGCTGTCACCATTAGGCCAAACTTTGCCATAGCATATACTAATCTTGGAGATGCGTTTGTAAAGTTAGGACAAGCAGAAAAAGCTATTGCCAATTGTAAAAAAGCAATCAGTATTAATCCAAATTTTGCAGATGCGTATAACCACCTTGGAAATGCTTATAAGAAATTAGGGCAATTCGAAAAAGCTATTATCTATTATAAAAAAGCTATTTCTATTAAGCCAAGTTTTACCATAGCATATACTAATCTTGGGAATGTTTTTGAAAATATCGGATCATTTAGAAACGCAATTAGTAATTACAAAAAAGCAATAGCTATTAACCCGAATTATATTGAAGCATACATTAACCTTGGTGCTATTCTTGAAAATCTTGGATATCTGAAAAAAGCTATTATCTGTTATAAAAAAGCAATTGACATAAAACCGAATTTTGTCGAAACTTACAATATTCTAGGAATGGCAGAGTTATCAAAACACAATTTCAAATCAGGGTGGGAAGGTTGCCGATATAGGCATCATCATGATAACATAAACAGAGAAAAGTTTATGCCATATATTCCCAAAACAGTAAAACCATTGTATAACGGAGAAAGCTTGGAAAACAAGAAATTGTATATTTGGTCAGAGCAAGGGTTTGGCGATATGATAATGTTTTCCAGATTCCTTAATGTTTTTGCGAGTAAATCCAAATCTATTATTTTTTATACATTTAACCCATTAGAACGATTATTCAGATCAAATTTTAGGAAAATTGAAGTTGTTTCAGAGCCATATACAAGCGAATATGATTATCATATGCCTCTAATGGATGCTGGATATATTCTTAGATTGGACAATACTAATATTCCACAGAAAGAAGGATTCTTGTCTGCAAATACAGTCTTAAAAGAGAAGTATAAAAAGCAATATTTTGATAATAACTTGTTTAAGATAGGCATTATTTGGAAAGGTCGTCCAACTCACGGAAACGACAAAAACCGTTCGATTTCACTTGATCTGTTTTTGAAACTAATTAACAGAATCTCTTCTTATAAACTGTACTCTTTGCAAAAAGACCTGACTCAGGAAGAACAGGAGCTTTTGAGACAAAGCGATATAGCGGACATCGGCTCAACATTTAAGGATTTTGCAGATACCGCAGCGGCAGTTGATAACCTTGATCTGATTATTAGCGTAGATACGGCAATTGTTCACCTGGGCGGGGCTCTTGGTAAAGAAACATGGGTATTGCTTCCCAAAATCGGCGTTGACTGGCGCTGGGGCAGAGCAGGAGATAAAAGCTACTGGGACGACAGTGTTACGCTTTTCAGACAGGAAAAACCCGGCAATTGGGAAACTGTTTTCTCAAGTATCAATTCCGCTCTTAGTAAAAAGCTAAATTCGAAACATATTGAAACTTAAGCCGTAAGTGTTAGATTTAAATTATTTAAGAAAAGTTTCTATTTCCTTTTATTCAAAATTTAGAATTCATAATCCCAATGAAGCATATTCGATACGAGTGGGTTCGGAATACGGAAAGGCCTAAACTCATAGATACTGAAAAGCTTTTTCAGCAGGCGTTGGCGCATCATAAAGCCGGACGATTAAAGGAAGCTGAGCGACTCTGTAGACAAATTCTGGAATTAGAACCTGACAATGCTGAATTTAATAACTATCTTGGGATATTGAATATACAAATTGGTAAAAATGATATTGCGGCTCAATGTTTCAGGAAAGTTATTGAAATTGACCCTAATAGACCTAATACATATTATAACCTCGGTATCACTTTAAAATGTTTGGGACAAATAGAGGAAGCTATAGACTGTTATAAAGAAGCCATTTCTATGAAGCCAGACTTTGCGCAAGCGTACAATAATCTTGGCAATGCATTTAAGATTTTGGGGCGGACAACAGAATCTGTGGTTTGTTATAAAAAAGCTATCGCCATAAAATCGGATTATTCTAATGCTATTTCTAATTTGAGCTTATATGAATTATCATCCTATGATTTTGAGTCAGGATGGAAAAATCATTGTTATAGATATTGCTGTAATAATGGTTATCGGAAAAATGCATTGTATATGCCTAAAACTACAAAACCAATATACAGAGGAGAAATCCTGACAAATAAGATATTGTATATCTACAGAGAACAAGGCATTGGGGACATGATAATGTTTTTCAGATTCCTTAATATTTTTGCGAATAAGGCTAAATCTGTTATCTTTTACACATTCGAACCATTAGAAGGACTATTCAAATCAAACTTTAAAAGGATTAAGATTGTTACACAACCATATACTGGAGAATATGATTACCACATGCCGTTGATGGATGCTGGATATGTGTTGAAACTAGACAATACTAATATTCCGCAAAGGGAAGGATTTTTAAAGTCTGATTCGAATCTAAAAGAGCAATACCAGAAAAAATATTTTGATAACGATTTACTCAAAATCGGCATAGTTTGGAAAGGTCGACCGACTCATGACAATGATAGAAATCGCTCGATTCGTCTCGCCTTTTTTTTGAAATCACTTAACAGGGATTCACGTTGTAAAGTATATTCTTTGCAAAAAGACCTGACTCAGGAAGAACAGGAACTGCTGGCAGAAAACGATATCCAGGATATAGGCTCAACATTTAATGATTTTGCCGATACAGCAGCAGCAGTTGATAACCTTGATCTGGTTATCAGCGTAGATACGGCAATTGTTCACTTGGGCGCTGCTCTCGGCAAAGAAACATGGGTATTGCTTCCCAAAATCGGCGTTGACTGGCGTTGGGGCAGAGAAGGAGATAAAAGCTACTGGTATGACAGTGTTACACTTTTCAGACAGGAAACCGCCAACAATTGGGAAACCGTTTTCTCAAGTATCAATTCCGTACTACGCAAAAAACTAAAGATAAAATAGTTGCTCCTGAGATATTATTTATTTCATAGGTATGTGTTTAGATAATATTTCAGCATTGGCAATTTGCTTTACATGACTAAACACCTCGCATCTCAAATCCAAGATGGAATTATGATGGATGGTGTTCGATTTGCTATTTGAAAGCTGCGCTGCAAGAGAATATTACGATTGCCACGATAAATGTCAGAATGCTTGCCCAGATTTTAACATAAGCCTTTAAAGGGGCATTTTTCCATTCACCGAATAGAAACCCTACTAAGTTTGAAGTAAGAATGATAAAGACCATAAACATAGGCCATACGATAGTAGGAGCAAGTTTACCGCCGATCAGGGACGATGCCCAACTGAATATTAAAACTGAAGCCCATGATCCAAATCCCATTATTAACGTTATGGGAAAATAGTGTACGTTCTTGCGAAAGAAGAAAGAGCTTCTACTTTTTTTAATTAGGTTGGCGAAGTAAATAAGCGTTGGGATAGAAGATGATATGAAAATTACTATCCAAGAGAGGAAGTTTGTTTCCGGCTCTTTATATCCTAGCTTTACTGCAATATCGACAATTTGAGGATTGGCCAAGACATAAGCTGAACCTTCAAAGGCAGAACCCACTCCTGCTATGATTGCCAGGAAGACTCCGAGCTGCACCTTTGCTGCTTTATTTGATGAACTCTTCTCTGTAGAGGCCTTAGCCTTGTCGCGGGAAATGCCGGCCAACCCTCCGAGAGTGACAGCAAAAACAAACAAAACCGCGCCTGCTATTTGCAAAAAACCGTAAAGCGACATGATAAGTTCAGGGGATAAAAGCAAACCTATCAATGCGGTAAAAGCAGTACCTATGGATATATTTATGACATAGTTTATGCTAAACCCAATATGTTTGAAGGCTATTGCAAAACAGACCTGGCCTAATCCGAAGAATAGTCCGCCGAGGACAAGAATTGCCAACGGAAGGATTTGAACTTCCGAAATGATTGAAATAAAGCCCGGTATGAAAACAAAAATCGTGACTATTGGCAAAATTACCATGCAGTTTAAATAGAAGCAAAACCATATGTTTTCTTCTTCCCAGTTCGAAAGAATATGTTTTGGAGCTATGCAGGCCCCGTTAATCAGCCCGGCAAAAATTGTCAGAAGCAGTGCGTAAATTAAATTCATTTCTATTCCTGTTCGGTAAGTTGTCTATATGCTGAAGCCCTGAGGGTGTATTTGATGCTGTTAGCAGGGATAAACCCAATTATGCTTATCAGGGAAACGAGGTCTATTATTGATGTTACTATAAAAAGTATTCCTACTTTAAGAAACAGCCCTCTAGTTAATGCTATGCTTTTGGATACAGCTTTAAATGGATTGGCGGACTCTTCGGTAATAATGAAACCTGTGAAGTAAAGCCTTATATAAAAACAAATTCCAAAAACAAAGAACAGGAATGAAACAAACAGAACTGAAAGCCACATGGTTAGCACATAAATTCCTGATTCCTGCCCTGTGGAAAGGTTTAAACTCACTATAAAAAGAGTGAAAGGTATTAACACACTAATACAAAAGGGCAGGACTTTTATGATGCAGAGGACGAAGTAACTAAGGGACATGATCGGTGAACGCTTCATAGTTCCTTTGAAATTTACTTTATCGGGATTTTTGCTGACAGACATTTTAGATATAAGTATCGTGACAATGTAGAGAAGGCAAAGGATGATAAAAATTACTATGAAAATCAATGTCATTTTCCAGAAAAATACGTGGAAATCATATGATGTTCCTAATTGGCTTGTTATAGACATGAAATTGTATCTGAGATCAGCAAAAGCATGCCCTGCGGTGCTTATATCTGCCATTTCTGTTTTGAAATGAGCAAATGCCTTGTAGTAAGGAGCTAAGACTTTAGCTTGTTCCGAATATTTCATGGCAAGCTTAGGGAGCCATGATTGACTAAGCAGTATGATCATGGAAACAGAACAAAGCGGTATCCACCACTTTCCAAACCCTTTGAAGCCTTCTTTTACAGATAGGCGAATAGAGAACTCATTGCGTCGCATTGTTGTCATTAAGCTTTCTCAAGTTATTAATACGCTTTAATAGAAACCTACATATCTGTTACTTCGCCTGCGGAAATGAAATTTTTATAAAATTATACATAAAAAGAGTATCTGATAAAACAAACATTTTGTTTATTTCTTTTTTAATCTAAAATCAGGCCTTCTTTAAAAAAGCGAAGAATCTCAGTAAAAAAGAATTGCAATAAGATTTTAAAGGGTATAAAATACCAAATTGAAAATAAAACTGGAACAATGTACCAAAATAATGGTTATGGTTCAAAGCACTCTCAATTCAACGATCAGTTCTCTCTATAATACTTTTACCAAGACAGAAAAGAAGATAGCCCAATATGTCTCTGAAAACCATAAATTTGTAATTCGCAGCTCCATAAATGAGCTTGCCGAGCGGGTTGGCGTAGGCAGAGCAAGCATTCTAAGATTTAGTCATAAATTGGGCGCCGAAGGGTACCATGATCTGAAAATAAAGCTCTTGAAGGAAGCTTCTTCAACGAAAAATAACATTTACGTTGATACCGAGAAGTCAAGCACTCTGCATAGATTGATGGCAGAGGTGACAAATGAGAATATTGAAACACTAAAGCTAAGTTTGCTGAAAGTAAACGAAGAAAGCGTAAAAGCTGCTGCTGAAAAAATTATTGCGGCAAAAGAGATATTGATTCTGTCCAAAGGGATTTCCAGAGCGCTTGGACTTGCTGCCAGTTATAAATTTTTGAAACTCGGCATCAATTGTACAGTACCAGAAGATTTTCATTTTCAGGCTTATTCTATATCCAGGCTTCAGCAGGGTTCGGTCATAATAATTATTGATCTAACAGGGATGCTCGGAGAGTACGAACAGCTCATAGCCCTTGCCAAAAAAAACGATTCCACGGTTATATCATTTACTAATTATGTTTCTTCTCCTCTTACAGAAGTATCGGATATAGTGCTGCTTACTGAAGCTACTGAATCTCCGCTTAAGGATGGAGAACTGACGGCCATGCTATCGCAAATTAACATTCTTGATATGCTCTACACTTTGATGGTCAAGAACAAAGGAGAAGAACACTTAAAATACATTGAGGATCTAAATAATTTAATTATGCAATAACCAAGGAGAAAGCTAATGCCAATAATTCGGACAGGTAGGTTTAACGGCGGGTTTAATCATATTATAGACTCAGGAAAAGATGAACATAAATTCATGATGATGGATTTTGGCGTGTTTAAACTTGCACAGGGGCAAGAGGTATTCTTACTTGAAAAGGAACAGGAATCGGTTTTGCTTCTTGCTGAAGGGAATGTTAAATATTTCTGGAATAGTCTGGAGGCTGCCTCAAAAAGAGCATCCTGTTTTGATGAAAACCCTGAAGTTTTACATCTTCCAAAAGATACAAAAGTTACTATCAGAGCTGTAGCAGATTCTGAAGTCTTATATGTAAAAACTCCGAATGAGAGGTCCTTTGAACCGAAATTTTATTCAGCAAACGACAATAGAGTTGAAATGTTCGGCGAGGGCATGTGGGGAGGAACTGCCTTAAGAAGAGTAAAGACAGTCATTGAATATGCCAACGCACCTTATTCCAATTTAGTGGTTGGCGAACTCATCAATTTTCCAGGTAAATGGTCCAGCTATCCTCCTCATGCTCATATACATCCTGAATTATATTATTATCGTTTTGATAAACCACAGGGCTTTGGGTGTTCGTTCATAGGGGATGATGCGTTCAAGGTTATGCATAATGACACGGCAGCTGTTACAGGAGGACTCGTTCATCCACAAAGTGCAGCGCCTGGTTATCCGATGTATTATTGCTGGGTAATAAGACACCTGGAAGGTAATCCTTGGAATTCAAGAGATTGCGCGCCTGAACATCAGTGGCTTAAAGACAAGAATGCAAAAATCTGGCCGGAAAAATAAGCGAATAATTTAACTTATAATATTAGGGAGAATATTTAATGAAAACCGTGAAATTGACAGTGGCCCAGGCATTAGTCAGATTCTTAAACAATCAGTTTGTAGAATTCGACGGCGAGCAGAACCACTTTGTAAAAGGAATATTTACTATTTTCGGGCATGGCAATGTATTGGGTTTAGGGCAGGCTTTAGAAGAAGACAGGGGGCATCTGGAAGTATATCAAGGCAGAAATGAACAAGGGATGGCCCATGCGGCCGTAGGTTTTGCAAAGCAGATGAACAGGCGGCAGATTTATGGGTGCACTTCATCAGTCGGGCCTGGGGCAGCTAATATGGTAACAGCCGCCGCTACTGCTACAGCCAACAGAATCCCTGTCTTGCTTTTGCCAGGTGATACATACGCTGTGAGGCAGCCTGATCCGGTTCTTCAGCAGGTTGAACAATTTAATGATGCAGGTGTGAGCACTAATGATGCTTTTCGTCCTGTGAGCAAATACTGGGACAGGGTAAACCGCCCTGAACAGTTAATGTCTGCCATGATCAATGCTATGAGAGTTCTTACAGACTCTGAAAATACAGGAGCGGTAACTATTGCCCTGCCGCAGGATGTTCAGGGGGAGGTTTATGAGTACCCTGAAGAGTTTCTGAAAAAAAGAGTTTACAGGATTGAAAGAAGACCGCCTACAGCAGCCATGATAGGTGATGCTGTTAGTCTTATGAAAGGCAAGAAGAAACCATTGCTTATATGCGGCGGCGGAGTTAAATATTCAGGAGCGGGGGAAACCCTTAAAAACTTTGCTGAAAAGTTCAATATTCCGATTGCCGAAACACAAGCCGGGAAAAGCGCTATACTGTCGAAACATCCTTTGAACCTTGGAGGAATAGGGACAACAGGTAATCTTGCAGCCAATAAAATAGCAAAAGCTGCTGATCTGGTGATCGGAGTGGGAACCCGTTACACAGATTTTACTACAGCCTCAAAATCCCTCTTTCAGAATGCAAAAGTAGAGTTTTTGAACATCAATGCCGGCGGATTTGATGCATATAAAATGGATGGTACAAGGATTATTGCCGATGCTAAAATCGCATTGGAAATCTTAAGCGCCAACCTTGAAAAAGAAAATTACAAATCAGGATATTCCAAAGAGGTAAAAGCAGCAAAGGACGAATGGGAAAAAGAGTTAAAGCGTTTATATGGTTTGAAATACACCGGCAAGCTGTTTAAACCTGAAGTAGCCGGGCATTTGGATCATGTGCTTGAGGAATTCAAGGGCAAAACAGGGTCATGTTTTACTCAGACAAGAGCTATTGGCATAGTCAATGAATTACTGGGTAATAATGATGTCATAGTCGGGGCTTCCGGCAGCTTGCCCGGCGATTTGCAGAGAGTATGGGTATCCAAAGGCATTAATACCTATCACATGGAATATGGGTATTCATGCATGGGATATGAAGTAAATGCTGCGCTTGGTGCAAAACTTGCAATTGGCAAAGATGGAGAAGTTTATTCAATGGTCGGTGACGCTTCATATATGATGCTTCATTCCGAACTTGCAACATCCATTCAGGAAGGCCAAAAGATTAACGTTTTGCTTTTCGACAATGCAGGATTCGGATGCATAAACAATCTCCAGATGGGCAATGGCATGGGCAGTTTTTATACCGAGTTCAGGCATAGAAACAGCAAGACTCAAAAAACAGACGGCGAATTCATCTACACAGACTTTGCGAAAAATGCGGCAGCTTATGGATGTGTGACATATACGGTGAAGAATGAAGAAGAACTTATTAAAGCTCTGAAAGATTCCAAAAAGCAAAAAGTTTCTACGCTGATAGATATCAAGGTGCTTCCTAAGACCATGACTCACGGATACGAAAGCTGGTGGCGTGTTGGTTTGGCCCAGGAATCCAAAAGCAGCAGAATAAGGGCTGTAGTCGAAGATTTTAAAAAAGAGTTAAAGAAAGTTAAACAATACTAGTTTGTATATAAATTCAAGGAGAGAGAATAAGATGAAGAATTATAACATTGCTGTAATTCCAGGGGACGGAATAGGCATAGAAGTAATGCACGAGGGAGTGAAAGTCCTTAACAGGATTTCAGAGATAGAACCGTCGGTCAAGTTTAAATTTGATTACTTCCCCTGGGGGTGTGAGTATTATCTCAAGACCGGCAGGATGATGGATGCCGATGGACTGGAAAAACTCAAGAAATATGACTCCATATTGCTTGGTGCTGTAGGATTTCCAGGTGTTCCTGACCATGTTTCACTTAGAGACCTGCTCCTTAAAATCAGGCAGGGCTTTGATCAGTATATCAACTACAGACCGGTTAAACTGCTCGATGCTTTTGACTGCCCTCTGAAAAATAAAACGCCTGAAGACATCGATATGATCTTTATCAGGGAAAATAAAGAGGGGGAATATGCCGGGCATGGCGGTATCCTGAATGAAGGCACAAAAGATGAAGTCGCTACTCAAACTGGGGTTTTTACACGCCAGAATACTGAAAAAGTAATGCGTTATGCTTTTGAAACTGCCAGGAAGCGCAATAAGAGAAAACATCTTACAAATATTACAAAATCCAATGCCTTGAATTACAGCATGGTGTTCTGGGATAGGCTTTTCAAAGAAATATCAAAAGATTACCCTGATATAAAAACCAGCCAGTTCCATGTAGATGCGGCTTCAATGTTTATGGTTCAGAAACCAGAAATATTTGATGTGGTGGTAGCTTCGAATCTCTTCGGAGATATTCTTACCGACCTTGGAGCAGGGCTTCAGGGCGGACTTGGTTTTGCCGCAGGCTCCAATATCAATCCGGAAGGGGAATTCCCTTCAATGTTCGAACCTGTCCACGGTTCGGCTCCAGACATAGCCATGAAAGGGCTGGCCAATCCGATCGCAATGATCTGGACAGTCAGCCTGATGCTTCAGCACATGGAATTACATTCACTGTCCGATAAAGTCCTCAAGGCAATAAAAGACATTCTCAAAACCAGAGAAAAACTTACTGCCGACCTAAAGGGCAAAGCCAAGACAAGCGAAGTAGGAACATATATCTGCGAACTTATAAAATAAATTTTAGGGAAGTTTCCATAAAAATAAAAATTAGGGGGTAAATAATATGATTGATAAGAAAAATGTAAAACTGGGAATAGCTCCGATTGGCTGGACTAATGATGACATGCCGGATTTGGGCAAGGAAGTAACTTTCGAACAGTGTATCAGCGAAATGGCTCTTGCCGGCTTCACGGGTTCTGAAGTTGGAAATAAGTATCCGAAAGATCCAGTAGTATTAAAACACTATCTTGACATAAGAGGGTTGTCTATCTGTAACCAGTGGTTTAGTTCCCTTTTCACATCTAAACCTTTTGAGGTTACGCTTGAAGCTTTTAATAAACAGATTGACTTTCTTCATGCCCTCGGGGCAAAAGTCATTGGCGCTTCAGAACAGGGGAACAGTATTCAGGGACAGATAAATACTCCTGTACTGACGAACAAACCTGTTTATACGGCGAAAGAATGGGAAAAAGTTACCAGCGGCTTGGAAAAACTAGCCGAAATCGCAGAGAAAAAAGGGATCACCCTTGGCTACCACCATCACATGGGTACAGGAATTCAAACCATGGAAGAGATAGATCACCTTATGGAAAATACCAAAAAAGTCAAGCTCATTTATGATACAGGCCATGCTGTGTTTGCGGGAATAGACCCTGTGGCTCTTTTAGAAAAATATGCTTCCAGAGTTGCTCATGTTCACTTGAAAGATGTCCGCAAGTCAGTTTTTGCCAAAGTAAAGAAAGAGAATATGAGCTTTTTAAACGCTGTCAGAGAAGGCGTCTTTACAGTTCCCGGCGATGGAATGATTGATTACAAACCTATTTTCAAGGTATTGGAAAAGACTAACTTCAAGGGGTGGTTTGTTGTTGAAGCTGAGCAGGATCCGGCTAAGGCTAATCCTTTCGAATACGCATTGAAAGCTAGAGAATTTATTAAGAAAAACACAGGACTATAATTTTAGGAGATAGGGTGATGGTGGGGATAGGGAGATCCTTTAAGAAAAGAGTGCTTTTGTTCTTCTGGTTGCTTGTGGTTTTGCTTGGGGTGTCACCTTTGTCTTATGGAGAGGTGGTTCACCTTAATCCTGACTTTTCAAATACAAAACAATTCATAGACAGCCTCTTCAATGACGATGTGAGAGGCTTTGGCCAGTACAGGGATCAAGTATTTACACAAGGAAAAGATAGGTTCTTTTTTTCGACTGAAGACGAACAGAAGATATTGGGACTATTTTTAAATGTCTGGCTTAATAAGGGCGATTATTCTAAATGCCCGGATACAGATTGTCTTTTTCTGAAATTTCTTCATGACTACATACAGAAAAATGGGTTGGTAATGTTCAAGCCTGTAATAGAGTTTGATTCAACAAGTAAAGGCGGGCTTCCGGTTTATAGAATACATGGATACAAGAAGTATGATGTGTTGAATGCTGAGGGTGCAAAAGAATTTCTCGAATTATTACTTGCCGGAGCTCATTTTGTGGTTATAGACAGTTCTCAGGATTCTTCAGGAGTGGAGTCTTTTTCCAGTGCGTTTATGAATGATCCTGTAATCGGGAAGCTCAAAAGCAAGAACCTGGGGAACTCGCACTATACAAATACTGTAAACACAGGCGGTTACAACTATCTGAATATAACTAAGGACACAGCGCCTGACCCTTCTTCCTTTATCTGCTCCTTTATTGAAGCCAAAACGGCTAATATTAAACCTAATACTTTTATACAGCTTGAAGGGTGGCCTGCAAGTATTTTGCATCATGACCGACATGGCAAGGATTACAAAACTCATGAAGCTACGAAGTGGAATATTGCTACATTCGGAGCATGTGCATACAGCGAAAAAAGGGCTACGGCAATTTTCCTTGCAAAACCGGAATGGAACCCACAACTGCAAGCTGACACCATTATGCCGCATTACAGGGGGGCCGATACTCCGCAGGGATGGCTGGAAAAAGACTTAGCAGTGATGGTGGTTAAATAATGAATTTGATACCAAAATTTTTGTTGACTGGAGAGGCAAAGCCGCTGATTTCTGATGATTCGGCAGTGATTAAACACTCTTACCAGATTAAGCGCTGGTCGGTGTTTATGTCTCTTATTTTCGGGTATGGGCTGTACTATGTTTGCAGACTGAGTATTTCCATAGTAAAAAAACCGATCCTTGACCAAGGCGTGTTTACTGCCACTCAGCTTGGAACGATAGGAGCTTCGCTTCTTCTGGTGTACGCTGTAGGTAAGATGTCGAACGGATTTATAGCAGACAGATGCAATATCAAAAAATTTCTTTCAATCGGGCTTTTTGCATCGGCGCTAATTAATCTTGCGTTGGGAGTACAGCCAGGGTTTGTGGTCTTTCTGTTGTTGTGGGCTATTAATGGTTGGTTTCAATCTATGGGGTCAGCTCCTTGTGTAGTTTCGCTTTCTCAATGGTTTTCCCCAAATGAAAGAGGTACTTTGTACGGAATTTGGAGCGTATCGCATTATATCGGAGAAGCTATTACTTTTATCGGATCTTCTCTTATTGTTCAATATTTCGGATGGCAGTCGGCTTTTACTTGGGCTGGCGTAGTAAGCCTGATAGGCTCTTATCTAGTCTATAAGTTTATGTATGATAGACCTGAAGTATATGGGTTGCCAAATGTTCTGGACTATAAAAATGAACGCGCTGTAAAGAAGGAAAAAGCTAAGGAAATTAATGTTTGGGATGCGCAAAAAGAAGTATTGAAAAACCCCTACGTCTGGCTTATAGGATTAAGCGCGGCCTGTATGGGGATCGTCAGATACGCTATAAACAGCTGGGGCATAATATTCCTTCAGGAATCTAAGGAATTGTCTCTTGTGGCTGCAGGAAGCGTTTTGGCCGTTACTCCGATAATGGGAGCACTAGGTTCAGCAGCTTCTGGTTTTATTTCAGACAGAATATTTAAATCAAGGCATGCTTTAACCACCGTTATATTTTGCGCACTGGAAATTGTATTTCTTACATTGTTCTGTTTAAGCCCTGCAGGAAACATTATTTATTCGACAGCCATGCTTGCCGGATTCGGTTTTTCTCTCGGAGTGCTCTTGTGTTTTATTGGCGGCTTGCTGGCCGTGGACATTTCCTCTACAAAGGCTGCCGGTGCTGCTATGGGAACTATAGGGCTGCTTGCTTATCTCGGAGCCATGGCTCAGGATGTTGTCAATGGGATTTTAATGGATGCTTCAAAGAAAGTAGTTGACGGAGTAGCCACATATGATTTTCATAGCCTTATCGTGTTCTGGATAGGTTCTTCTATCCTAATGTTGCTTCTGATACTTCCTGCATTGAAAGCAAAACGCAAACAGGAATAAGAATAGTTTAAGATGTTAATTTTAGGCAAATAGGGCAAAAAAATATGATCAAATACGTTGCAGATATTCATATGCATACAGTAGCTTGCGGGCATGCCTACGGCACGATACGGGAAATGGCTGAAGAAGCTTCAAAGAAAAAACTTGAGCTTATAGCTATTACTGAACATGGACCTGCTCATGACCAGAGAGGTACGCCGCTTATGTTCTTTTCTACCTACAGGGATATCCCTGACTATTTGTATAATGTCAGAATTTTAAAGGGATGTGAGGCTAATGTCATATCTATGAACGGCGAATTGGATATTCCCGAAAAAATTCTAAAAGATATGGATATAGTGATTGCAAGTTTTCATTCCAGTACGACTCCCAACGGAAGTGTTGAAGAAAATACTGAAAGGATGATAGCGGCAATTAAGAATCCTCTTGTAGATATTATTGGTCATCCTGACAGAGGGTATGCGATTAATACCGAGGAGGTTGTGAATGCGGCTGTCAGATATGATGTGGCGTTGGAGGCAAACAACAGTTCTCAAGCGATAAATCCGGACAGTAATGAACAGTTAGAGGAGATTTTGTTCTTTGCAAAGAAATTTGGAGCTGCCATATCGCTGGGATCGGATGCTCACAGTCAGTATAAGGTCGGCGATGTATCGCTTGTCCTCAAACTAATTGAAAAAACAGGAATAGATGAAAAGCAGATATTAAATGTGTCTGTTGAAAAAATAATAAAGTTTTTAAAAAGAAAGAATAACAAGGTTCATTTAACTTAAAAGGAGTGAAAAATGAAAAAACTAACAGTAGGGATTTTAGGCGCAGGCAGAATTGGTAAAGTTCATGCCAACAGCATCATCAATTTTATTCCGGAAGTAAAGATCAAATATATAGTCGATCCGTTTCAGGGAGCTAAAGAATGGGTGGACTCTCTCAACGGCCCAATATTTTCAACTGATCCGGCAGTAGTATTTAATGACAAGGAAGTAGATGCTGTTTTGATATGTTCTTCGACTGATACACATGTAAAATACATCAAGGAAGCAGCAGCAGCGAAAAAACATATTTTCTGCGAAAAACCGATAGACCATGACTTGGGTAAGATAAAAGACGCAATTAAAGCAGTAGAAGACAATAAGGTTAAATTCCAGATTGGGTTCAATAGGCGTTTTGACCACAATTTCAAGGCTGCTAAAGATGCAATTACTGCAGGAAAAATAGGGAATGTTCGTTTTGTAAATGTGACTTCCAGAGATCCTGGAGCTCCTCCGATTGAGTACGTAAAGGTCTCAGGCGGAATTTTTATGGACATGACTATTCACGATTTTGATATGGCTCGTTTTCTTGCCGGTTCTGAAGCTGTGGAAGTTTATGCGAAAGGCGCAGTGATGGTTGATCCGAAAATAGGCGAAGCCGGAGACTATGACAGTGCTGCGATCATCATCAAGTTTGCAAACGGTGCTATTGGAATGATTAATAATTGCCGTGAAGCAGCCTACGGATATGATCAGAGAGTAGAAGTATTCGGTTCTAAAGGCGCAGTAGAAATTAAAAATGATTCTGCTTCATCAGCTATTGTAAGCACAAAAGACGGAGTTACTTCCGAAGTCCCTCTGAATTTCTTCATGGACCGCTATACCCAGTCCTATGTAAGCGAAGTAAAAGACTTCGTTGACGCAGTTATAAATAATAAACCTACTCCGACAAACACCGCTGACGGCCTAAAGTCCGTTGAGATAGCTTATGCGGCTAAAGAATCAGCAAAGACAGGTAAGCCTGTAAGCCTTTAATAAGGTGCGTTGTTCTGAGAAGGTTCAGAGTTTCAGTTAGTAAGAACAAATTAAGGATTAATGAATTATGAGTAAAATAAAAGTTGCGGTTGCCGGTTACGGCGTTATTGGGCAAAGAGTAGCTGACGGAGTGGCCCTCCAGAAAGATATGGAGCTTGTGGGAGTTATTGATGCAGCCCCTACACTTAGTATGAGAGCTTTGAAGGAGCGCGGGATGCCATACAATGTTTTCGGCGTGAATGAAGAGGCTTGCAAAAATCTTTCCTCAGCAGGTATCCCTGTGAAAGGAACGATGGAGGAAGTCGTAAAAAAAGTAGATATAGTTCTTGATTCTGCTCCCGGTGGAATTGGGGCTAAGAACAAGGAAATTTACAAGAGACATGGAGTAAAGGCTGTGTTTCAGGGCGGTGAGAAAGATGAAGTTGCCGATGTATTCTTTCATGGTTATGCCAACTATGAAAAAGGTTTGAACCAAAATTATCTCAAACTTACATCTTGCAACACTACAGGCCTTATCAGGGCGGTTGACTGTCTTGACAGGGTTTTTGGAGTCGAAAAGATAGCAATTACAATAGTAAGAAGAGTAGCAGACCCAGGGGATTACCACAGAGGTTTGACAAATGCCTTGCAAGTTGATAAGGCTCCCAGTCATCAGGCGCTGGACTTGATGACAATCATGCCTCATGTTCATGCCACTGGTATTCTTGTCCATACACCTGTAACACATGGACACTTCATAACTGTCCTGGCTACTCCAAAGAAAGACGCTTCAAAAGAAGAAGTTTTAACTGCTTTCAATGCTCATGACAGGATCAGGGTCGTCAGGATCAAAGACGGATTCCTTGGCAATGCATCTATCTTCAGGTATGCAAGGGATTTGGGAAGGCCGCGTGCTGACCTGTATGAAATCTGCATATGGGAAGACACCATCGTGAAATCAGGAAAGGACATTATGTTCGGCATACACATCCCACAGGAATCAGTAACCATTCCTGAAACCATTGATGCCGTGAGAGCAGCTATGGGGATGGAAAGTGATCGGTTAAAAGCTGTCGGTGCTACTAATAAATATTTAGGGTTGCCAAGCTGGAAGTAGTATAAAAATAAGGCCTGCGTTAGAGCAGGCCTCATTTTTTAATTGTGAGGAGTCTGTTATATGGAAGTGAAGCTTACGCCAATGAGCGGTCTTGATGTTAGTAATAAAACTGTGCTTTTGAGATTAGATATTAATTCGCCTATTGATGCTAAAACTAAAAAGATTATCAATGAAAACAGGATTAAAAAAAGTCTTCCTACACTCAATTATTTAATATCAAAGAACGCAAAAATAGCGATCATTGCACACCAGGGAGATACTCTGGATTACCAGAATCTTATCCCGCTGTCTGAACATGCGGAAAAACTTTCTAAACTTTTGGACAGGAGAGTTAGATATATTGATGATGTCTGCGGCCCTGCCGCACAAGAAGCAGTGAAAACTTTAAATCCTGGGGAACTGGTTCTGCTTGGTAATTTGAGGTATCTTTGCGAAGAAATATCTACTTTTGAAAATGCGGTCAAACTCGAGCCGCACGAAATGCTTGATACATTCCTTGTAAGATCGCTTGCGCCTATAGTAGATTTCTATATCAATGACGCATTTGCTGCAGCCCATAGGAATGCACCTTCCATGGTGGCTTTTCAGGAAATCAAACCTAGTGCTGCCGGAGAATTGATGTTCAAGGAAGTCGAAGCCTTGACAAAAGTTATGCGGTCGCCTGTGAAACCATCTATATTTGTTCTTGGCGGAGCTAAGATTTCTGATGCGTTCGGAATGATGAAGCAAGTGCTTCAAAATGGCACGGCCGATAAGATATTAACGAGTGGGATTACCGGAGAAATTTTCCTCTTGGCTAAAGGTATTTCCATCGGCGCCAAAAAGGAAAAGTTTATAAAAGACAGGGCTCTGGATGTTTTTATTCCTGCGGCAAAAGAACTCCTCAGGGATTTTTCAAATAAAATAGAAATACCGCTGGACCTTGCTTACGAATCTGAAGGGCAAAGAAAGGAAATAGAAATAAAGGGTTTGCCTGCTGAAGAAATGTTTATGGATATTGGAGAACAAACCATCAGAAACTATGAATCAATTATTGGCCAGGCCAATACCATATTTGTCAATGGCCCGGCCGGAGTGTACGAAAAACCTTTGTTTGAAAACGGCACGAAGAGAATATGGCAGGCTATTTCCAAGGCCAAGGGATATTCGGTAATAGGAGGAGGAGATACTGTTACGGCAGCTACGAAATATGTTGACCTGAAAACTATCTCCTATGTTTGTACTGCTGGCGGAGCTATGGTTCAATTTCTTACAGGAGAGAAGCTTCCGTTGATTCAAGCTATGGAAAAAGCTTACGAAAGGCAAAAAAATAAATAGGATTAGCATTATGGAAAAAAAACAACGGCTTCAGCTGGAAAAATTTGCGGCTGAAATAAGATTGGAAACCATGAAAGAGGTAACAAACCTGGGATTCGGCCATCTCGGCGGTGCTCTGTCAGTTATAGAGACATTAGCTGTTCTTTACGGAAAAGTCTTGAATATAGATCCGAAAAACCCAAAATGGCCTGACAGGGATTATATTGTGTGCTCAAAAGGACATGCAGGTCCGGCTATCTATGCCTCCTTGGCGTTAAAAGGCTACTTCCCGAAAGAAGACCTTCTGACCTTAAATAAAAATGGCACAAACCTGCCCAGTCATTGCGATAGAACTAAAACTGTTGGAATAGATATGACTACAGGTTCGCTGGGACAGGGAGTTTCAGCCGCTATAGGGATTGCTCTTGGCAATAAAATGGACAAGCGCAGCAATTACACTTATTTGATAGTAGGCGACGGGGAACTTAATGAGGGCCAGTGCTGGGAAGGATTTATGTTTGCTGCTCATAACAAACTGGATAATCTAATTTGTTTTGTCGATGAGAACAAAAAACAGTTGGACGGCTATACAAAAGATATAAACAATCCGTTTAACATTGCCGATAAACTTAAAGCATTTGGCTGGAATGCTTTCAATGCTAAAGGCGCTGATGTGGAAGACATTTATAACAGCATTGAGGCAGCTAAGGCAGCTAAAGGCAAACCTTCTGTGATTGTTCTGGATACTATAAAAGGGCAGGGGATAGCTTTTGTTGAGAATGAATTTCTTAACCACCATATGAGATTAGGCCCCAAAGAAATGGAAGAGGCTAAGAAAGATATAGTTGTTCTTGAGGGAAAAATAAAGAAATATGAGGGACTGCTCAATGACTGAAATTAAATTAACGGCGGACCACCGCATGGAAGAAGTTGAAATGCGCAAGGTTTATTGCAATACATTAATAGAACTTGCACAGAAAAAACCTGAAATAGTCGCTCTCGACGCAGATTTGATTAATTCTATCGGAATGGTTCCGTTTCAGAAAAAATTCCCAGACAGAACTTTCAACTGCGGAGTGCAGGAAGCCAATATGATGGGGGTTGCGGCAGGCCTTTCCGTTGTAGGCAAGATTCCTTTTGCGCACACTTTCGGCCCTTTTGCCAGCAGAAGATGTATGGATCAGGTTTTTCTCTCCTGCGCTTATGCGAAACTTAATGTAAAAATTATTGGGTCAGATCCCGGGGTTACAGCTGAATACAATGGCGGAACACATATGCCTTTCGAAGACCTGGGAATAATGCGCGGGATTCCCACCGTGACTGTTATTGAACCTTCCGATTCAACTATGCTCAAAAGCGTATTGGAACAGGTAGCCGATTCCTATGGCGTTCATTATATAAGGCTGTCCAGAAAGGCTGCTGTTAAGGTGTACGAATCAGGCTGTTTCGAAATAGGCAAGGCCGTCAAACTTCGTGAAGGAAAAGATGCCACTATCATAGCTAACGGCATAATGGTTGCTGAATCATTAATGGCTGCGGAACAGCTTAAGAAAGAAGGTATCAATGTAAGAGTCCTGGACATGTTTACATTAAAACCCATAGACAAAAAGGCGATAGTTGAAGCTGCTGAGGAGACAGGCGTGATTGTCACTGTCGAAAATCACAATGTCATTAATGGCCTGGCTTCGGCTGTGGCGGAAGTAATAGTCGAAACAAAGCCCGTACCTATGGAAAAAGTAGGAGTAATGGATCAATTCGGGCAGGTAGGCAAAATGGATTACCTGAAAAATATCTATGGCCTTACGGTTGAAGATATAGTTTGTGCGGTGAAAAAAGCCATTGCAAGAAAATCCTGAAGTATAGTTATAAATAAAAATAAGAGGGGGAGAGAAGCGTATGGAACAAAAAAGCAAAAGAAATATGCTGGGGGCAATACTTACGGATATCCAGTTCTGGATTCCTGTAGCTGTATTGATAATCGGGATTTTTATACTTATTTACGTTAGCAATGAGGGTTGAAAAATGACGACAAAAGCAGAAAAAACACCTGCAAGAATGCTGCATATTATCGGCGTGCTTTCAGGAATAGCAGCAGGTGCATGGCTGGGTTCGGCTGAAGCGCCGGTACAACTCGTTAACTTGCAGATATCGCCATATGTTATTTCCGTAGCAATGGTGTTGGGGGTATTTGTTGCAAGGTGGACGGTTCCTACGCTTTTAAAAGGTACTAAATATGTGTGGGTAGACCTTAAGAGTTTGCCTCATCTGATTGTCTGGGCTCTTTTGGCTGGTGCGCTATGGGCTGTAGCGAATACTTTAACAGTTTTTGCAATCAAGGACATAGGCCTGGCAGTAGCTTTCCCTATTTGGAATTCAAATTGTGTCATTGGCCTTTTATGGGGATGTTTACTCTTTAATGAACTTAAAGGAGCTGAACGCAAACAGTGGTATAAGGTGTTCGGCGGTATATTAGCTGTCGTGGTGGCTACGACAATATTGGGAGTTATTTCTTCTCAAACTGCCGGGTCGAAAGATATAGCTATAAGAGGAATCTTAGCTGCTTTGGGCGCAGGTTTGCTTTGGGGAACTCAATATGTTCCGTATAGAAAAGCGTATATCAGCGGCATGAACCCTTTGTCGTTTGTGACAGCGTTTACATTTGGCGAACTCTTTACGGTGTTTGTCCTTTCAGTTATTTTTCTTGGGGGTTTTGCTCCTCTTAAAATGCAATTGATTGCTGCTAAACCGGTGCTGTTCTGGTTCTTCTTTGGGGGTTTTTGTTGGGTAATAGGGGATATTTTTCAACAGTTCGCCTGCAAATATATCGGCATAGGGCGAGGTATACCTTTGTCCAATACAAACCAACTTTGGGGCCTGGCATGGGCGGCATTAGTGTATCATAATTTTGCAGGCCATGGAGTAGTAACGATTGTTGCGACTATTGTCGGATGCCTGATAATGATTTTTGGAGCTACGCTTATTAGCAGTGCAGAAGCTTCAGAAGAAGAACATTCGCATTGGAAGGCTTCTGTCAGGAAAGAATGCAGTCGATATAATCTCGACGAAAAGCATGTTTTTGCCGCTGTCGGCGGAGAAGATCCTGTATCTAAGATGAATACTGGTTATCGTTGGTGGGATTTAGCAATTGTAATTGTGGCAGTAGGAGTTTTTGTAGTTCTTGCCTTTTCGGCAGCAATACCCGCAATATTTATCCCGACTTCGGCGGTGTAATTGTATAACATGTTGATAGGCAATAATAGTGCCTTTTTTCTAGGCACTACATTATTTCTGGCAATAGTTGATAAGAGTTTTATTTGCTGATATTTATAGCAAATGGTGTTTTGGAGTAGTCTTTTCCGAATATCTTGTGGATTTTTACTGCTTCTGGAGAGGCGTTGGAAGGTATCGCGTAGTGGTGGTTGGTTTTCTTGTGCCTTACAATTCTCAAGTTTGATGAGAGCAATGCTGTCCTTATTCTTTCAGGGGACATGGCTTCATGTTGTAGTTTAATTCTATAACTTACATGCCTTACGCAGACAAGCGACATAAAGCATATTGCTATGTGCGCTCTTATCCTATTGGGAGTCCAATGGAATATTGGCCTTATCTTGAGGTCGTGCTTGGTTATCCTGAAGCACTCTTCTATCTGCCATAAGTTATGGTATTGTTCATTTATTTCCTCGAGGCTAATTTCCATATCATTAGTTACTACTGCATGAAGGCCGTCAAATTTTGCTGACTGGACTATCTTCTCTTCGTCGATTTCTATTTCCGAGTCGCCCTTGAGTTTTAGGTATTTCTTATAACCGGAGTTGCTTATCATGGATTTCGGATCTTTGCTGGCAGAAAGTTTCTTCTTCATCCTTAAAATGTTTTGCTCACGATCTTTAGCGTCTTTTTGAGCTCTTGTTATACTATAGGTGGAAATGATTCTTTTATCGCCGATGGCTATCTCTTTTGCTTTTTCGTTTCCAAGTTGGGTATAGGATGATATATCCTGAATAGAGGATATTATCTCTTTGCTTTGGTTCTTAATCCTGCATCCGACTATGTACTTAATCTTTTCAGATTCCAGGTATGCCAAATTGGCGGAGCTGAGCATAGCGCTGTCTGCTACAAATGTGAGGCTTTCAATATCATAATTATCTTTGAGCTTATCTATCATTGTCCTGAGAGTATTTCCTTCAAAAGTAGAGCCTGGAAATACCTCATATCCCAGAGGAAGCCCTTCAACAGTAGCTATTAGAGCAAGCAATACCTGCGGCTGATTGAACATCAAATCCTTGCTGTAACCATTTTGCTTAAGCTCATCTGGAGTAAAACTTTCAAAGTACAATGTCGTGCAATCATAAAAAAGCACCCTGACTTTTTCTTTGAGCAACTGCTCAGCAGAATCCCTGGCAAACATATTGATTCTTCTGACGCACTCTTCATCTATTAAGTCCATCATCCTGTAAACCGAGTCAAGAGAAAAGCTTATCCCAAAATTGCTCTCTAATATTTCCACAGTATGCCTTTTGCTGCCAGGCGAGGCTATTCTTCCCATTATAATATGAAAGAGCTTATTCAAAGCGTTCTCATGCGATGCTGGTCTTGGTATAACCTTGTCAAAGCCAAGCTCATGATAGACTTCGCCGTAAATATCGTGTATTCCAGTTACTACATCCTGAACGGCCTCCACATCCTTGAGTTTCACATTATCAGGAACTTCTTCCTTATGTTTCCTGCCTTCTATGGCAAGCTCAGCCATTGTTTCAGGAGCAATCAAATACGGTTCTTTTTCATTCTCCAGGTTAGCTTTGATATATTCAGCCATGTCTTTGAGCATTTTGAGCTCATTGTCGTTGGCTGCTATGCCTACATGTCTGACTATCTTCTGTTTAACCTTCTCTCCATCTCTCACATTCTCAACTATTTGAACTGATAGTCTCGGGCTGTTCGGCGTGCTTTTTACTCTTATGAACATTTTGTTTTTCCTTTTTCTTATTCCTATAATTTAAGAGCATTTCAAAGTAAGTTCAATAGGAATTTTAAAGAAATAAGAATCTATGCAGATAACTAGGCACTACAAGGCCACTTTTTGAAACCTTGAGGCTGGCTTCTCAGGAAAATATCATTCCACCGCCGAAGTCGGGAGGGGATATTTTTCAACAGTTCGCCTGCAAATATATCGGCATAGGGCGAGGTATACCTTTGTCCAATACAAACCAACTTTGGGGCCTGGCATGGGCGGCATTAGTGTATCATAATTTTGCAGGCCATGGAGTAGTAACGATTGTTGCGACTATTGTCGGATGCCTGATAATGATTTTTGGAGCTACGCTTATTAGCAGTGCAGAAGCTTCAGAAGAAGAACATTCGCATTGGAAGGCTTCTGTCAGGAAAGAATGCAGTCGATATAATCTCGACGAAAAGCATGTTTTTGCCGCTGTCGGCGGAGAAGATCCTGTATCTAAGATGAATACTGGTTATCGTTGGTGGGATTTAGCAATTGTAATTGTGGCAGTAGGAGTTTTTGTAGTTCTTGCCTTTTCGGCAGCAATACCCGCAATATTTATTGATCATCTTTGGTTAACGATTATTTGTGCCGCTGCGCTGGTATTAGCACTGTTTACAGGGTGGCTGCTGCATAAACACACTAAATTCTCGTAAGTTAAGGAACAAAAAAAGAATATAGAGTTATCCGTATAATCAGCAAACGGCTCTGGCTTTATAGACAACAGGCTGCATGTTAAAGGGCCCATATTGCTCTTTAACATGTTTTTTTTAGAGAGAATTAAGAGAGAGGGAGATTTTCTAAAATAGAATAATTTAGTACTTTTACTGGTTGCCGATAGAAAATACTTTATAATATAAAAAGTGTTGTTGTCGCTTCTTGCCTTGTTTAGAGTAAGAAAAAAAGCGAAGACCGTGATTATTTTTAACAATAAGTCGATTTAAACATAAAAAACCAAAGTTGGAGGCTAATAATTTAATGAAAGCTCAAAAGGATGTTCAACTAGACACACGCCTTCTGGACTTCATCGAAGAGTGGAAGGATAAGAAAGGCAAGGAGATAATGATTCTCCACAAAGTTCAGGAAGTTTATGGTTTCGTGCCTAGAGCCGTAGCTATGGAGGTGTCCAGGCTGATAGACCTTCCATTGGCGAAAATTTATGGCATTATAACTTTCTACCATATCTTTAAACTTAAGAAACCTGGCAAAAATCAAATCTCAGTTTGTATGGGTACGGCCTGTTATCTCAAGGGAGGCAATGACCTTATAGACGAACTTGAAAAGATATTGGGAATTGGAGTAAATTGCGTTACAGACGATGGTAGTTTTTCTATCGAAGTGGTTCGTTGTGTAGGTTGTTGCGGTCTTGCTCCAGTGATGATTATCAATGGCAAGACATACGGCAACCTCAAGAAAGGTGACCTGCCTAAGATTATAAGTGAATATAGAGAAGCAATTTAATTTTAGAGGAACTAACATGGAAAAAATGAAGAGAGGAGATCTTGCCAAGTTTAGGGCTAATTACAAGTCTTCTTACAGAGGAGAGGTGGTTATTAGTATGGGTACTTGCGGGATAGCTGCAGGTGGAGATGCTATATATAAGCTATTCGAAGCAGAAATGAAGGAAAAAGGGCTTGACAACATAGAGTTAAAAAAGACAGGGTGTCTTGGAATGTGTTTTTGCGAACCAAACTTGGTCGTAAAAGTAGATGGTATGCCGGATATACTTTATGGCAATGTGGATGAAAATACGGCTCTACTCATTATGAATGAGCATCTCACAAAGAAACGCATAGTAAATTTTAATACGATTTTTATGCCGACAAGCGACATTGGCAAGAAAATATATAAAGACTGAGGGAGCTTTGATTATGGAAAAACAACATGTTTTTGTTTGGGAACCAAATCCGGCAAAGAGCAAGGCTGTTTATAATTATTTTGTTAAAAAGACAAATGAGAAAGATTTGTCCGATAAAGTGGAAGTATACAGAAGTTCATATATAGGCTTGACAAGTTCTCAGCCGATAATCAGGATACTTCCCAGTGATACTATTTATAAAGGATTTGAACAGGAAGACCTTGGGGAAATCTTTGAAGCAATTGTTACAGGGACTGAAGTTGACAGATTTATATGCGAATTCGATAGCAAAATCGCAACTGTCCCTGAGCGGGATACCCATAGTAAGCAGTTTAAAGTCGTTCTTAGAAATGTAGGCTACATCAATCCTGAAAATATCGATGAGTATATAGCTCGCGGCGGATATAAAGCTATGGAGAAAGCTATCTTCGAGATGACTCCTGAGCAAATAATCGGGGAGGTTAAAGATTCAGGACTGAGAGGAAGAGGCGGTGCAGGGTTTTCTACAGGTATGAAATGGGAATTGACCCGAAAAGAGCCCGGAGAAGAAAAGTATGTTATATGCAATGCGGATGAAGGCGATCCTGGCGCTTATATGGATAGGAGTGTACTAGAGGGCGATCCGCATACGATAATTGAAGGAATGATTATCGGTGGTTATGCCGTAGGGTGCACAGAAGGGTTTATATACATCAGAGCAGAATATCCTCTGGCAATTCAACGTCTTGAGATAGCGCTTGCTTCGGCAAGAGAGTACGGGTTGCTTGGAAAGAATATATTGGGATCAGATTTTAGTTTTAATATTGAGCTTAGATGGGGGGCTGGCGCCTTTGTTTGCGGTGAAGAAACTGCTCTCATGGCATCAATACAAGGAAAACGCGGAAATCCGACTCCGAGACCGCCGTTTCCATCTCAGTCCGGCCTTTGGAAGAAACCCACATTTATTAATAACGTAGAAACATGGGCTAACATCCCTCCAATTATAGAAAAGGGAGCCAAATGGTTCTCTTCTATCGGAGTAGGTAGGTCAAAGGGGACAAAAGTTTTTGCTGTTACCGGTAAGATTAAAAACCCTGGACTAATAGAAGTGCCCATGGGAACGACCCTGAGAGAAATTGTTTACGATATCAGCGGCGGTGTGTTGGATGATAAGAAATTCAAGGCCGTTCAAACAGGAGGCCCGGGTGGAGGCGTGATTCCGGAAAAATTCCTTGACATGTCCGTTGATTACGAGTCTCTTCAGTCAATCGGCTCAATGATGGGATCAGGCGGGCTTATCGTGATGGATGAAGAAGATTGCATGGTAGATGTGAATAAATTCTATTTGCAGTTCTCCGTAGATGAGTCTTGCGGGAAATGCGCACCTTGCCGTATCGGCGGGAAACAATTGCTTGATATTGTAAGCAAAATTGCTGCCGGTAATGGTGAGAAGAAAGATATACAGAAGATTCGCAATATAAGCATGGCTATGCAAAAGGCTTCGCTCTGCGCTCTCGGGCAGACCACCCCTAACCCTGTAGCATCAGCATTGCAGTATTTTGAAGATGAATATCTGGAACATGTGGTTAATAAAAAGTGCCCTACAGGGAAGTGTAAAGATCTGGCACTATATACTATTATACCAGAGAAGTGCATTGGCTGTGGAGTTTGTGCCTTGAAGTGCCCTGTGAAATGTATTTCCGGAGAGAAGAAGAAGCCGCATATCATAGACAACAGCAAATGCGTTAAGTGCGGAGAGTGTTTTAGTTCATGTAAATTCAGCGCGGTTAAACGCAGTTAATAGGAGTACAAATAATGACTCAAGATATTACAGGTAAGATGGTTGATATAAAAATCAACGGAAAAGACTATCATGTTAGTTCCCAATTAACAATACTTGAGGCTTCAAAACTTGCGCATGTCAGGATCCCGACATTATGCAAACACGAAGATCTGCCTCCTACTGCTAATTGCGGGATATGCGTGGTAAAAATCAAAGGGAATAGGAAGTTAATTAGAGCTTGCTGCACGTATGTCGAAAATGGTATGGATATTACTACCCACGACGGCGAGCTGTATGAAGTCAGAAAAAATGTTTTGGAACTTATTCTTTCTACTCATCCTTTCTTATGTTTAACATGCTTGAGAAACGGCAATTGCGAACTTCAGAAACTTGCTGAAGAATTCGGAATAAGGTCGGTTCCATACAATCCCCTGGTTAAAGGTTCCAAGACCGATACTTCTACTAAAGCAGTTGTAATTGACTCTCAGAAATGTATTGGCTGCGGCAGGTGCGTAGAAGTTTGTCAGGAGATCCAACAGGTGCATGCTTTGGAGTTCCTAGATAGGGGATTTAATGCCAGAATTGCTCCCGCAGGAGATATTGATCTTAATGAAAGTCCGTGTGTAAAGTGCGGACAATGCTCTGCTCATTGCCCTGTAGGGGCTATAGTTGAATTTAGTCAGGCTAATCAGGTTTGGTTGACCCTCCGTGACGAAACAATCTATCCTGTTGTCCAAATAGCTCCTGCTGTAAGAGTGGCTTTGGGTGAAGGGTTTGGACTTGAACCCGGAGTGATATTGACCGAAAAGATGTATGCTTTCTTCAGAAGGATTGGGTTTAAAGCAGTGTTTGACACAAACTTCGGAGCTGACCTTACGATTATGGAGGAAGGCTCTGAGCTTATTGAAAGGCTGGTTCATGGGAAAGGCGCATTGCCTCTTATCACGAGTTGCTGCCCTGCATGGGTAGACTTCCTTGAAAAATACTATCCTGATTTGATAGAACATTTTTCTACAGCCAAATCTCCTCATGAAATGGTTGGTGCTATGACAAAGACATACTATGCTCAGAAAATGGGTATAGATCCTGCAAAGATATTTATGCTTTCTGTTATGCCCTGTACAGCTAAGAAATATGAAATAGCCAGAAATGCCGATATGCAATCCAGCGGGTATCAGGATGTAGATGTGTCAATTACCACTCGTGAGTTGGTCAGAATGATAAAGACCAGCGGGATGGAACTTCTTGAGTTGGAAGACGAAAAAGCTGATAGTATTCTTGGTTCTTATACAGGGGCTGCTACGATTTTCGGAGCTACCGGCGGTGTGATGGAAGCGGCAATAAGGACAGCTTATTTTCTCGTAACAGGAAAAGAGCTCGAACATATTGAAGTAGAAGATGTTCGCGGACTAAAAGGTGTGAAGAAAGCAGAAGTTGACATGAATGGCAAGAAAGTCAGAGTCGCAGTGGCTCACGGCATAGGAAATGTGCGTGCAGTATGCGAAGAGCTCCGTGAGTGTAAGAAATCAGGAAAAGCCATGCCTTATGATTTCATAGAAGTTATGGCATGTGAAGGCGGGTGTATTGCCGGCGGCGGCCAGCCTTATCAAGTGACAAACAAGATAAGGCTTAAGCGTTCACAAGGTTTATACAATGATGATGAAAAGTGTGATTTGAGACGTTCTCATGAGAATAAGGAAGTTCAAAAACTTTATGAAGAGTTCTTGGAAAAACCTTTGAGCCATAAATCGCATCAGTATTTGCATACGAAGTATGTACCTCGGCCTATATATTATAAGTAATTTCAAAGCGGCAGGAATGTCTGCCGCACTAAGGTTATTGCTGAGGTTAAGAACATTTTTTTGAGAATTGATATTGAAATCAATTACTAAAGTTGGATACTATATGCTTAATAGGGCGTGTTTTTTTATCGTAAATAACATTTAATCACCATAAAATAAAAATAAAAAGGAGATTGTTAGATGGCACAAATAGTAATGACAAACAAATCAGGCGCGCCAGTTGGCAAACCTGAAGGTGGTTACAAAACGATAGTCTATTTTATATGTTTTGTCGCTGCCATGGGCGGACTTCTGTTCGGTTTGGATCAAGGATTTATAGCCAATTCACTGGACACGATAGACCATGTTTATAAACTTGGAGTTAAGGGTGGCGAAAATTATTCAGCTATTCTGGCTACTGGTGGTATTCTTGGCGCTCTGTTGTCGGGAGTTTTTGCCAGAATGCTCGGACGTAAGAAAAGTTTGGTGTTTGCAGGTTTTCTATTCAGTGCAGGGTCGGTTATTTCAGCATTCTTACCCCCGATTATAATTCTAAGCGCATGCCGTTTCGGCTTAGGTTTTGCAGTGGGCGTAGCTTCTTTCGTAGTGCCTCTTTACTTGTCGGAAACTGCTCCCGCTTCAATTCGCGGCGCTATGGGTACGCTTTTCCAGCTTTTGATAACAATCGGTATATTCCTTATTTCCCTTTCAAACGTGTTTATTGCTAAGTTTATCACTAATCCTGTAGTGGCTCTGCCGATAATGTTCTTAGTCGTTGGACTTTTTTCTGTTCTTATGTTCCTCGGAACATTTATTCTTCCTGAAAGCCCAAGATGGCTTATGTTGAAGGGCAGAAAAGAAGAGGCCATGAAAAATCTTCAGAGAACCCTTAACACACAAGCTGAAGTTGACTTCGAGATCAAAGAAATTGAAAACACTCTTTCTGGTGGAAAGAGCGCTGGTCTGAGTATTATATTCAAAGGGTACTTTATCAAGATAATCATCGTCGGTGTGCTTCTCCAAATGTTCCAGCAGTTGGTAGGTATAAACATGATGATCTATTATGCTCCTACTATTTTCGGTTATGCCGGACTGACTGGTATTATAGCTATGATGACAGTTCCTGTCGTAAATATGCTCTTTACCTTCCCTGCTATTAAGCTTGTAGAAAAATGGGGAAGAAAGAAATTGCTATATGTAGGTGCTGCTTGCATGCTTATAACAATGATTGCTGCTGGTTTGGCTTTCCATTCTATCGGAAAAGTTTCAGATCCTGCAATGATTGGTTCAGGTCCTAAGGCGGTTCTTCTTGTAGCTGTAATCATATATATATTCGGGTTTGCCGTATCCTGGGGTCCTGTAGCATGGTTGGTGTGCTCAGAAATATTCCCTCTGGAAGTTCGTGAAATAGGTATGACCATTACTACTATGGTTAACTGGACATTTGCAGGTCTTGTGATGGCTAACGCTCTTACATTTATGCAGTCATACGGTAATGCTTCAATATTCTATCTCTTCGGCGCTTTCTGCGTACTTGCAATATTGTTCGTTAAGTTCTTTGTTCCTGAAACAAAAGGAATTACATTGGAAGAACTTGAAGCCAATCTTAAGGCTGGCAAGCCATTAAGAAAATTAGGAGAAATGAAATAATATTCTCTTAGGTTAATTTATAAGTTAAAAGCGCCAGTTCAGGCGCTTTTTTTACGTAAAAATCTATTGATTAGATAGAACATTGCTTTAGAATTTAAAAAGTGTCTCTCACCATTAATAAAAATTCAGAGTTAAGGAGAATATGATGGGTTGCTGTTGTTGTAGTGATCCCGCAAAACAAGGGAATAGTATCGTAATTAAAACATCTATAATTGCGGCTCTGGCCGGATTGCTGTTCGGACTGGACATAGCCTATGTCAATGGCTCACTGCAATTTATAGTAAAAGATTTTAATGTCCTTCCTGAACATCAAGGATATGTTGCAGGGTTTCTTCTTGCGGGTTGTGCTGTAGGAGCTTTGTTTAGCGGTTTGCTCACAAGAAAATTTGGCAGAAAAAAATGCCTGGTGCTTGCAGCAACCATGTTCACGTTATTTACGGTTGTATGTGTGCTTTCACCAAACTACCATTTCTTTCTTGGTGTAAGATTCATACTTGGCTTAGCTATAGGTATAGCTTCCTTCGTAGCGCCTCTTTATCTGGCTGAAATAGCCCCTGCCAAGATGAGAGGAGGATTGATTGCGATGTATCAGTTGATGATTACAATTGGTATTTTCCTTATGTTCCTTTCCAATGCAGCTCTTGAATTTACCGAATCGTGGAAGTTAATGATGCTGGTATTGGTAATTCCTTCTGCAATAATGCTAATAGGTGCTTTTACTCTTCCTGAAAGCCCAAGGTGGTTTGTATTAGTCGGAAGAGATGAAGAATCTAAAAAGGTTTTGTCAAAAGTAAGAAACAGCGAAGAAGAAGTAGATTTCGAATATAATGAAATCAAGAAATCAATAGATGGCTCTACTGGCGGGGTGATGGAACTTCTCAAGAAGCCGTTCTTTCTTAAAGTAGTGTTTCTTGGATTCATGCTTCAGACATTGCAGCAGTTTACAGGAATGAACGCATTCATGTATTACTCAGGCGATATATTCAAGGAAGCCGGGTTTACTAGTCCTGCAGTAGCTACTGTGATTGTGGGGTTGGTAAATATGCTGACTACTTTGATTGCTATAAAATATGTTGATAAACTAGGCAGAAAACCACTGATGTATGGCGGTTTGGCTATCTTGATCGTTTCCTGTGCAGTTGCGGGCTATATTTTCCACTTGAAAGAACTCGGTAATATTCTTTCCGGCGGGGAAAAGGTCACACTTCTTATTTTCTGTTTGTTATTCATATTTGGTTTTGCCGTATCGCTAGGGCCAGTCGTTTGGATTCTTTGCTCGGAAATACAGCCTCTTGAAGGAAGAGATCTGGGTATAACAGTTTCTACTACAGCGAACTGGGTAATGAATACAATTATCGGAACTTTTACTCCTGTATGGTTTGTTACGATGGGAATCGATGGAACCTTCTGGTTTTTCGGCTTCTGTTGTCTGCTCGGAGTATTCCTAATGAAGTTCTTCACTCCCGAAACCAAGGATGTACCTCTGGAAGAAATAGAGATGAACCTGAAGAGTGGGATGAAGCTAAAGGATATTGGAAGGCGTGTAGCACATTAATACAATCATAATTATATTGTCATTTTCAATAGGGGGGCTTATTGCCCCCTTTAAGTTTTTATTCGATAACCGACTAGAAAATAAACTTGCGAAAAATATAATCAAAAAGAGGCTGCCGTTGTTATACTCTATAAAAATTGTCAAAACGTATAGATAGGAAATATAAATGAAATTTGCGGATTTTTCTTCGAGGTTTGTATTAATAATAGTCGTGATCACGGGATTGTGTTCCTGTTCTACAAATAGGACATCTGATTACAAGAGTTCTTTGGAACAAGGCCAAAAACTGGATGTGGATTCATTATATAAGGAAGAACTGGAAAATAGGGGGCTTGATACTGAGCTGTATTTAATGGAAAAAGGGCGTATAGCCCTGCTTCAGGGTAACTACAAAGCCAGCCGTTCAAGCTTTAATGAAGAAGTGGAGTACATAAAGAATCGCGAATTGGATGACAATACTCTGCCAGGTGCTGATATAAATGTAGGCTCTGTGCTGGTTAACGACAATTTATTAGCTTACAAAGCCAGGCTTTTTGAATTAGAAATGGTTTATCTGTATCAGTCTTATAATTATCTTGCGTTGGGAGATATGGAAGGGGCTTTAGTTGAAATTCGTTTGGCTGAATTTCTTCTTAATGAGGCTGAAAAAGCCAGGGAAAGAGAGGACTTTAAAGAGGAATACTATCGGAATTCTGAAAATAGTATCCAAAAGAAAGTTTTTGACAATAAGGAAGCCATTGAAAAAGGAACTATGAAGAATCAGTTTGTATTGGCAGACACACATGCTGATTCCGATATTTTTCGTAATATGATGTCGATTCAGGAAGAAAAAGCGCAGACAACATCAGATACAAAAGAAGGACTAAAGTCCGCATCAGCCTCTGCAGAAAACGACAATCCGGCGAACCCCTCATCTGTTTCTTTGGAAGAATCTTACCAGAATCAACTTCAGAAAGTGTCTGATGAAAATTTTGCAGAGATGGCTGAGCTCATGGGAAAGACAAAAAGCTCTGTGTTAAACCCCTATGTTGTTTATGTAGGAGGGGTTATTCATGAGATGAACGGGGAACTGGACGATGCGTATATTTCGTATAAAAAAGGATTGGAGTTGATGCCTTCCAATCCGTACCTTCAACTTGAAGTAATACGCATGGCTATCAAGCTGGATAAGACATATGACTTTGATGAATTGAAATCGTCTTACCCTGAAGCCTGGAAGCAAATAGATTTAAACCCCGTTGAAAAAGATAGCGGCAAGATGGTGGTTTTATATGAAGATGGCTGGATACAACAGAAACAGGAAATTTTTATCACTTTGGGAGCCGTAGCTATAGCATATCCTGTCTATAAATTTAACTGGACTGAACCTCAGCCAATGTCCATTTATGCTTCTTCCGGGGAGTTAGGTTCCACTTACCCGATAAGCTATATGGACTCCCTTGCAGTTCGAGCACTCCAAGAGGAAGCAAAGTGGAGAATCATAAGACAAGCTGCCCGCGTTGCTGTAAAAGGCGGTACATTTGCAGCCGGAACTACGGCTACTGCTCTTGGTGCAGCAAGTGGAAACAATTACATGCAGGCCGCAGGGATTGGTGTGATGGTGGCCTCTTCCATATACAACAATCTCAGTGAGAATGCCGATTTGCGATGCTGGATGACCCTGCCCGAAAATGTACAGATACTTATAGCTAACCTTCCACCCGGAGAACATAAATTGACCTTTGAGCCAATGGGAACTCAATTAAAACTGGAAAAGAGTGTCAGTATTACTAAAGGTGATATTACTCTGGTGTGGCTTGTTCGTGTGGGTAATGCTCTTGACTACGAGTGTCTATGGCCACGGATTAAGAAAGATGCTGACAAAGAAAAGTAAGTGAAAAGAAAATATTTGATTCGATAGTGTTATAGCAGGTCTACCTGATAAACTATAAAACAATCCACTTATTATAAGGAGATAAGAAACATGGTATCAAAATTGACGCAAATAAGGGCAGTGTTTGTTGCCGCAGTTGTACTAGCATCTTTTACAATCTCCGCAGAGGAGGCTAATACAACACCAGACATATCACCATCTATTGCTAATACACCATTGGAGGCAGCTATCTTTGTCAGGAATAACGGCGGAAAAGACCTCAATAGTGAGATAGATACCTTTAACGACATGCTTTCGTCACGATTGACCGATAAAGGGTTTTCAGTTATGAACTGGGCAGATATAGTTCAGAAGTTCAGAGAATCTAATGATACTGAAGCTAATATTTATAAAACGGCTGAATCATTTATGAATTCTGTTACAACTACTAAAACCAATGACACTTCTACTTCTTTTAAAGAAAAAACCAAACTGCCTGAACCCCAAAATTCTATGACTGAAGAAACCAAGGATGGAGGAATAACTAACTCTTCTGCTCTTAGAATATCCCAGATGCTTGATGCAAAATATCTGATTGTAGCAACAATGGGGCATGTTGGTCATGAGAAGCGTGTTTTCAAGGGAGAGGGAACCATGTACAAAACTAACAATGAGTCTGATATTTATACATTGCCGCTCACTGTTAAAGTGCTGGATGGAACTTCAGGCCAGTCTATTTATGGAGATACTTTCATAGCTTCTACCAGAGTTTTTCAGAACGCAAGCATTGAAATACTAATGAACAACATAGTTGACAAGCTTCTAGATTCGGGGACTGCGGTACTTGCCGATAATATAGCAAAGAAAGTCGAACAGATACGCACGGCTATCAAATCAAATGTTCCTGTCCAGTTTTCCATAGATTGCAACGTAGTTGGAGCCACAGCCGTACTTGACGGAGCTGCAATAGGTACTCCTCCAGGGACTTTTACTGCTAAACCGGGGCTCCATCAGCTTAGAATAACCAGAGAGTATTTTGAACCATGGGAACAGACTGTAAATATTTACCCTGATCAAAAGCTGACGGTATCTCTGGAATTTACCACAGAAGGGCAGGCCAAGTACAAGGATTTAGCTGCTTTCAACCAGGCACAGGAACTCGAAAAGGCTAAGACTTATGCTAAAATCGATATTGCAAAACAACAGAGCCAGGCAGATGCCGACGCAAAGGAAAAAGTTTCTTCGGGAAGGGAAGCATTCCTAAAGAACAGCTATATAAGATCTGATGGGTTTGCACAGCAGCTTCAAAAAATTATTCATGGTAATTGAAAGAAATTCATTAGTCAGGAGTATTAAATGAAAGTTAATAAATGTTTTTTAAAGTTTCCTGTAATAGCAGCAGCTTTTACTCTTTTTAGTTTCAATATTTCAGCGGAAGAACAATTGGCAAAAGGAGAACAATCGGGGATATACATTGGACAGTTGGAAGTACAGCCTTCTGTCATTGAGGCAGCAAAAAAAGCCGGTAAGGAGTTGTCTTTAAAAAGAACTGCTCAGTCGCTTGATACACAGTTTATTTCAGCATTAAGTGCGACAAGAGTATTTCAGATTGTTGAACGCAAACGCAAAGCTGACCTTGAGCAGGAACAAGGCTATTCGGCAGCAGCAGTTGATTTAAATGACAAGAACGCTGCTCAATTGGGAAAAATGGCAGGAGCCAAATATGTACTTCTCCCTCAGATCGACGGTTTCGAAGACATGGTCGATGTTCAGGAATACAAGGACATCGAACGCTATTCGATGCGCCGCAAACTCTACATGTCAGTCACTGTGACTGTCATTGATACGAGCACTGGCAGATATTTGCCTGATGTGGCAAATGTACAGTTATCAAAAGAGGAAGTCGTAGATAATGCCCGCAATACAAAATTCCTTGAAGGCAGTGATTCTCTTAATGTTAATCTTGCCAAAGATATAGCAAACAGCCTTTGCCAAGAAGTTGTAGCTCTTATTCGTCCTGCAAAAGTCTTAGCAGTTACCGGGCAGCAAGTCATGATAAATAGAGGGATTCCTGCAGGGTTTAAGCAGGGCGCGGAAGTAGAATTCTTTGCTTACGAAGAAGTCAAAGATGAAGATTCAGGCGAAACTTATCGCAATGAAGTTCTTGTAGGCAAAGGGAGTATTTCCCGTTCAGATTCAAAGCAATCATATGCTAAATTAGCTGGTAAAGACCTGGGTGTAACCAAAGGGAGCATTGTCAAGGTCGTAAAAACTAAACCAGCCTTGCAGGAAGACGTTCCGGAATCGGCGCCTGGCGGCTCATTCCCAAAAGCGCCGGCCGATAATTCGATTGACCAGACAGAAACTACACCGGGGTCTTCTGAAAAACCTTTACAGTTTGACACTGACAACGAGGTTGATGTTTCTTCTGCAGACGCTGCAGCAGGTGACAATACGGATTTAAATGATACCAATAAATAGAGGTGGTTCAATGAAAAAATTTATACTGTTTGCGGTTTCTGCTGTAACTATAGCGATTTTAATTGCAGGGTGCTCCACTTCAGTTATGGATGTGGATGGATCGGCATCAGGAGAGTCTACGGTCAACTACAAAAATAGCCCTGTTGACATAAAGGTTCTGGATACAAGAAGTAAGTATGTCAATGGCCTTCTTAAAGTAAACATGGAGCTGGAAAACGGCCTTAGCAATCCCTATAACCTGGAATACAAATTCTCATGGTTTGATGCAAGCGGTATGGCAGTGGACCCCGCCGGATCGGCCTGGATCCCGATTTATCTGCAGGGAAAAGAAACCAAAACTATTCAGGGATTGGCGCCTAACCCTTCGGCTAAATCTTTTAAGATTAAGATTAGAGAAGCTGATTCAGATGATGCGGTTTTCAAGTTTAAGTTCAAACCTTTATTCTAAATCTATTTTATAATAAATTAACATAAGAGGCATAGTTATGATTAACTTCAATAAAATGTTTTTGGCAGCAGCATCTTGTGGGATAGTTGCTTTGTTCGTCTCATGTTCCTCTCCGGTAGTAAAATACGGAGATGCCGGGTCTGCAACACCTGTCTCAACAGATTGGGGGTCAAATGATCTTCAACAAACAGCAAACAGCATGGTTAATTCTTTGCTGACATTCCCTCCTATAGTACAGGAAACCAAAAATCGCAGGCCAATTATAGAAGTGGCCCGTGTGAACAACAAAACTATGCAGCATATCGATACTCAATCGCTAACGGATCAGATAAGAACAAAACTTATTCGTTCCGGTAAATTCCGCTTTACAGACCGTAGTTCGGACAAGGCTACAATAGAAGAGATTAAGGCACAACAGGAAAGCGGGCTTAACAGTCAAAGCGGAGCCACTCAGTACGGTAAACAGTATTCGGCTGAATATTTACTTGTTTCAAATCTTACAGAGATTAAACAGAAAAACGACAAGTTAATAGATGTTTATTACAAGTTTACAATGAGTTTGAAAAACCTTAAGACAGGTATCCTTGAATGGAGTGATGAACAGGAAATTCGCAAGATTAAAGAATACTAATAAATAGTTAGGTAAAATCTATGAAAATCCCGATTCTTTTCTTTTCTGTCGCTTTTGCGCTCATCCTTCAAGGATGTTGGGTTTATCCTTCCCTGACTCACGACTATACCCCTTATCCGAAAGTATTTGATCAACCGTTGACTAACAAGATTGTCGTCATGAAGCCTCTTGATATGAGAGGGCATGCAGGTACGACGCCCATATATCAGGCTTATATACCTTTTGTCCCATATATAAGGACTATAGAGGAACCCGAACAGTTTATTTATGCGGCTGACGGATTTAAATTTGACTATGAAAATGATTTTGCCAAATTGGTTGCCATCGATTTGCAATCTTCTGGTATCGCGGACGATGTCGTAGCTTCTCCTGATATGGTTGCGATTCCTCCGCTCGTTACGGGAACGGCACAGCCTGACTATATAATAAAATTAAGCATTCAACAGCTCGACTGGCAGACGAAATATTCGATGTTTTGTTTAAGTGTCATAGGATACGTGCCGCAGATAATAGGGTTTCCAAACTCTTACGGCTTTTCTTATCTGAAATTCAGTGCCGAAATTTATGATTCAAAAGGAACTGCGATTGCTTCCAAATCGTTTTCAGCGACCGAAAGCCAAAACGGATGGATATATTATGACAGTGGTTATCTGAGGGCTTTGACAGAAGCATATAAACAGACATCTCCTGATTTCAGGCAGTTCGTGGCAAGTTCGATAAAAAAGAGTTCCCATCAGGCTGATCAGTGAGAGGGAGTAAAACCAATAATTTATCTGAAATATATTTAAGTTTTAATTTGGAGTAAACTATGTATAGAAAAATCGCCCTTGCATGCCTTGCATCTTGTTTGTCTTTCTTATCCTATGCGCAGGAAATCGTGGTGGAACAGTCTGCTGCTACTAAAGCAACTTATAACAGCTGGACTTTCTTACGGATAGGTATTCTTCCGGACTTTCCTGAAAGCAATGCTTCAGATACATATGGATTGGTTTTGGGAATACCTCTATCAGGAGGGAAAGGTTCAGTTGACGGGGTGGAAGCATCTGTGATTTCAGCTTCTACTGACTATGTCAAAGGCGTGCAGTCTTCGTTTATAGTTAATTTAAACAAGAAAATAACCGGACTTCAGGGAGGCTTGATTAACATAACAGAAGGCAAGGCTACCGGCTGTCAGGCGGGTTTAACCAACGTAAGCGCAGATATGGATGGACTACAGTTTTCCGTGGTGAACGTAGCCACTGAAACTGTTGATGGTTCCCAGATTGGCGTCGTAAATTATGCCGAGCAGACAAATGGATTGCAAATCGGCCTATTTAATGTATCAGAGAAATCAGGCTACCAGATAGGGCTTATTAACTTTATTTCCGATAATTGGCTCCAGTTTAGTTTTCTGGTGAACGCTTCATTTAACTAGCCAACCTTGTTTATTAAGTTATGCTTGCTGGAGTAACGTTTTGTGTAAGTTGCGTTGCGGATTGCGGGTTGAAAAGTATGTTTTCAGCACTAAAACGGCAATGAAATATAGCGTCGTGTTAGGCGTAGTTTTTAATTAGTCAATTTATCTAATTCTGTGATAATCAATTCAGCTCGTTTAGATAAAAAATCATTATAGTTATCAGTTTGATACAACTCTTCCCGACTTCGGCGGTGTAATTGTATAACATGTTGATAGGCAATAATAGTGCCTTTTTTCTAGGCACTACATTATTTCTGGCAATAGTTGATAAGAGTTTTATTTGCTGATATTTATAGCAAATGGTGTTTTGGAGTAGTCTTTTCCGAATATCTTGTGGATTTTTACTGCTTCTGGAGAGGCGTTGGAAGGTATCGCGTAGTGGTGGTTGGTTTTCTTGTGCCTTACAATTCTCAAGTTTGATGAGAGCAATGCTGTCCTTATTCTTTCAGGGGACATGGCTTCATGTTGTAGTTTAATTCTATAACTTACATGCCTTACGCAGACAAGCGACATAAAGCATATTGCTATGTGCGCTCTTATCCTATTGGGAGTCCAATGGAATATTGGCCTTATCTTGAGGTCGTGCTTGGTTATCCTGAAGCACTCTTCTATCTGCCATAAGTTATGGTATTGTTCATTTATTTCCTCGAGGCTAATTTCCATATCATTAGTTACTACTGCATGAAGGCCGTCAAATTTTGCTGACTGGACTATCTTCTCTTCGTCGATTTCTATTTCCGAGTCGCCCTTGAGTTTTAGGTATTTCTTATAACCGGAGTTGCTTATCATGGATTTCGGATCTTTGCTGGCAGAAAGTTTCTTCTTCATCCTTAAAATGTTTTGCTCACGATCTTTAGCGTCTTTTTGAGCTCTTGTTATACTATAGGTGGAAATGATTCTTTTATCGCCGATGGCTATCTCTTTTGCTTTTTCGTTTCCAAGTTGGGTATAGGATGATATATCCTGAATAGAGGATATTATCTCTTTGCTTTGGTTCTTAATCCTGCATCCGACTATGTACTTAATCTTTTCAGATTCCAGGTATGCCAAATTGGCGGAGCTGAGCATAGCGCTGTCTGCTACAAATGTGAGGCTTTCAATATCATAATTATCTTTGAGCTTATCTATCATTGTCCTGAGAGTATTTCCTTCAAAAGTAGAGCCTGGAAATACCTCATATCCCAGAGGAAGCCCTTCAACAGTAGCTATTAGAGCAAGCAATACCTGCGGCTGATTGAACATCAAATCCTTGCTGTAACCATTTTGCTTAAGCTCATCTGGAGTAAAACTTTCAAAGTACAATGTCGTGCAATCATAAAAAAGCACCCTGACTTTTTCTTTGAGCAACTGCTCAGCAGAATCCCTGGCAAACATATTGATTCTTCTGACGCACTCTTCATCTATTAAGTCCATCATCCTGTAAACCGAGTCAAGAGAAAAGCTTATCCCAAAATTGCTCTCTAATATTTCCACAGTATGCCTTTTGCTGCCAGGCGAGGCTATTCTTCCCATTATAATATGAAAGAGCTTATTCAAAGCGTTCTCATGCGATGCTGGTCTTGGTATAACCTTGTCAAAGCCAAGCTCATGATAGACTTCGCCGTAAATATCGTGTATTCCAGTTACTACATCCTGAACGGCCTCCACATCCTTGAGTTTCACATTATCAGGAACTTCTTCCTTATGTTTCCTGCCTTCTATGGCAAGCTCAGCCATTGTTTCAGGAGCAATCAAATACGGTTCTTTTTCATTCTCCAGGTTAGCTTTGATATATTCAGCCATGTCTTTGAGCATTTTGAGCTCATTGTCGTTGGCTGCTATGCCTACATGTCTGACTATCTTCTGTTTAACCTTCTCTCCATCTCTCACATTCTCAACTATTTGAACTGATAGTCTCGGGCTGTTCGGCGTGCTTTTTACTCTTATGAACATTTTGTTTTTCCTTTTTCTTATTCCTATAATTTAAGAGCATTTCAAAGTAAGTTCAATAGGAATTTTAAAGAAATAAGAATCTATGCAGATAACTAGGCACTACAAGGCCACTTTTTGAAACCTTGAGGCTGGCTTCTCAGGAAAATATCATTCCACCGCCGAAGTCGGGAAAGTATGTTTTCAGCACTAAAACGGCAATGAAATATAGCGTCGTGTTAGGCGTAGTTTTTAATTAGTCAATTTATCTAATTCTGTGATAATCAATTCAGCTCGTTTAGATAAAAAATCATTATAGTTATCAGTTTGATACAACTCTTTTTTCAATGGGATAAGATTCGAAGACAGAATATTATTAAATTCTGTTTGAGGAATTAAATTGAAAAAATAATCCGATGGACTTTTTTGAGATATTTTTTTATTACTATCAGCTGGCAAAAAACAGAAATTTGCTAAGCTAAATATTTTTGCTTGTGAAAAACCTTGTTTCTTTAAAAAGGCATTTGGAAATATATGATGATATTGTTTTCTATTATATTTTGAAAGTGAAAGTGCTATATCAATTCTCGTATTTTTAACTAAATCCATTGGTTGATTTTGAGCCATAAGCAATAAGAATGCTCTTGTCAATGGATTTGCTTTTGAAAACTTCGTTTCTATAAGTTCACTTTCTGTAATGGTATATTTCATTTTTGACACTTCATCAAATTTATTATTTCTAATTTCAATAATTCTTTGGATATCAAAATTCATTTTCTCGGTTGTTTGACCAGTTGAATATCTATTTGAAAATGAGGTTTTCCAGAACCAATTTTTTAATTCCTTTATTGGATTTGAGTCAGGCATTCCATTAATGCTAAAAAATTTACTTATAGCAATTATCTGTTGTTGAAATGGTAAGAAATCTAAGTGAGAACAGTTAAGTTCAGATGAAATAAAATCAATACTCTTTCTTAATGACTCGCAGAATATTTCCCAATTATCACGGACTTGCTCCCCAGACAAATCTGTAATTGCTTTTGTAGTTGTATCATTTTGAATAATTCCAGATATTGCTTGCAATAAGATGTTTTGAGTAAGTTCACCAAAATTCTTTTCTTCTAGTTCTTCTTGTAATTCTGTTATTGATTCAAGTAAATGAAAGTTGTCAGTCCAAGTCCAAGCTGTCATAAGGTCTAATGTTGTCAGTTTTGTTCCTGTATTATTTATTCTTTCAAAAATAATCCCGACCTCACTTTTTTCACGATTTTTAATGGTAACAACTGGCAATTCATAGTTAATAAACTTAAAATATAATTCCTGAGCATCATCATGATACTTTGCATCTAATGTTTTTAATGATTCAATTAATTTTGAACCATTTAAAAAATTTCTTAAATAAATAACATCACCATTTGGACTAACGACCTCACTTTTTGGAATAAAATTTTTAGTCAGAAAATTATAAAATATCTCAAAAATATCTAAATCAGGATTGTATTGGGAGGAAGAATCATCTTGTTCTGTTTTATCGCTAAATGTCGCATAAATCGATGATATTCGTTGTTGTCCATCTAAAACATAATTAACAGGATATTCCATTGCATTGTCAGGTATTTTATATCCAGCAATATTTCTTGTGTGATTTAACCTTTCGGACGTACTCCATAATAGCACACTACCTATCGGATAGTTTTTAACGATACTATCCAATAAATCAAGAATCTGATTTTGTTTCCAAACATAAGCACGTTGAAATGCAGGTATTCGAATGTCACCAGAATTTATTCGATTAATTATTCTGTCAAGTTTTTCAGATGTTGGTGTTAATTCAGGTGCTCTCATATTTAGTTTTTTTAATATTTATCAATTTGCATGGATGCTTCTCAAAATTACCGCTAACGTAGGAAGCTACACGCAGGGGCGGATTGCGGGCGATTTCCTGTCAAGCCGAAAAGTAGCCCGAGCGGAAAGACGCACACCGAAAACCACTGCCGCCGACCTTGACGGGTAGCTGATGTTAGCTGACGTTTTTATTCTTTGTCTTAAAAGTTCCATCAATTCTTACCTTTTGCTCATTATTGAATTCTACCTCATTTATAAAGAAATCATTATTCTGTCTTTGGCCAAAGCCAAATGCCCACATAAACAATTCAACTCCTAGGCTTGTCGGTTGTAAAACAATGCCTCCTTCAGCAGCATTACTGTATCTCTTTTGAATATAATCCACAGGACCATATTGGAACTGGTCAATTAAATTTTCTTTATTTAAACCCCAAATAGAATGAGTCAAAATGCTACTAAAATTATTTGCTTCACTTTCTGTGAAGTCCATAGCATTAAAATATGTTGAGTAAGGAATAAATAATTCCATGCTTGTTCTATCCTTGCTATCTCCTATATTCAATTCCTCTCCATTGAATGATGCTTTGATAGATTGGTAAACTAGGTAATGTGTCCTAAGTTGATATGTTGATAGTCTAGTAGTGAGAGAGACAAAATAAGCTCCTCTATCATCCCTTGACACCCCACTTCTTGAAGAAGCTAGAACCCCTCCAAAATATTCGATTTGAAGTTCTTCCTCGCACCATGCACCATCTTCTAAAATTCCCTTTAAAACCTTTGGTGGGACTTTCCCGTCTTCATTGATTTTATCTCCAAGCTTTTTCTCAGCATTCTTGAAAATATTCGCAGTATTTTTGACTTTCTTCTCAGTCCATTCTTTTAATTGTCCACCAATATAATCAGCAGTTGGTCCTAAAATCTTCTCAAGGACTTTAGCACCTCCAATTGCACTACCTAAAATTGTCAATCCAGTTCCTGAGTCTATCATGTTGTGTATATTTTTAAATGGCACATAACGGTTCGTGTTTGCGAATAAAAACTGATTGTAGCTTGAAGAGGGTATTTGTCAAGGATAAAATCATTAGTGATAAAGGACATAGACATGAGTTTAATGAATGTATATTGATGCAATCTTAGCGGATAAAATTGATTTGGATATTTAAACTCCGAGAGATGATAAGTTATGAAAAAGAGAATAATGCTTGTAGATAGCGACACGGCGTCTGATGATGCCGTAGCTATTATTATGGCGGCAAGAAATCCTGATATCGAACTTGTCGGAGTAACAATTGTTTCAGGCAATGTCTGCGCAGAGCAGGGGGCCAGAAATGCTCTATACACTTTGGAACTTTGCCGGAATAGTTGCCCTGTTTTTATAGGAATGGCTAAACCCTTTATCCAAAAAACCATGCATGCCCATTGGTATCATGGCAATGATGGTATGGGGGATAAGAACTATCCAGAATCTAAACGAGGCGTGGAAAAAGAACATGCTGTTGATGCGATTATAAGGTTGGCAAATAGATACAAAGGAGAACTTGAGCTTGTCACTCTTGGCCCGCTTACCAATGTAGCAGCAGCTCTTAACAAAGAGCCATCAATAGCAACTAAATTTAAAAGAGTTGTCATGATGGCCGGTGCGTCATGTACTGTGGGCAATGTAACTCCTTCATCTGAATACAATGTCTGGTGCGACCCTGAAGCAGCCCAGATGGTCATGACAAGCGGGATGAACCTTGAAATGGTCGGCTGGGAAGTCGCATTAAGAGATGCAATCATTTCTATGAATGAGATAGAAGAGATTTATGGTTTGGATACTGAGCTTGCCCGCTTTGCGATGGACTGCAATATACACGCTTTGAAATCGAGCAGGGATTGGCTTGGTGATTCCGGGCTTATTCAGAACGATCCTGTCGCAATGGCGATTGCATTGAATCCTGAATTGAGCGTTAAAAACGGTTTCTATAGGGTGGAGGTTGAGTTAACCGGAAAATTGACAAGAGGGATGACCGTGGTTGACGAAAGATCAGTAGTTGGCTCTATTTCAGGATTTACTGATGAATGGCATGTGAGAGAGCCTAATGTCGTGGTCCATCATCAGATAGACGCAAAAGGCTGGAAGAAGTTGCTGATTGATTCGCTCAAATAGGGCTTGTTGTTCTATGGTCAGGAGCCAAGGTCATTCCAGTTTTTTCCCTGAATGAGATGGAGAATACCCTTGTTTTCGAAAGAGGCCCTTAACATAGAATAGACTTCCGATTCGGTAGCCAAGTCTATGGCTCTTGCCATAAGAGAAATGCACTCGTCTGTAGAGAAGTGCCTGATGGTTTCCTTGATAAGAGGTATGAATTTCGGAGGCATGCTTAACTCGTGTATTCCTGAACCTATTATAAGAGGCACAAAAAGCGGCCTGCTTGCGATATCGCCGCAAACAGATACTTTTTTGTAGTCGTTGGCTTTGCAGTCATCTCCAATTATTTTAATTAGCCTCAGGAATCCTGGGTGGAGCACAAGGTTTTTGTTTTGTATCTGATCGTTTGTCCTGTCTGCAGCATAGAGGTATTGAAACAGGTCGTTTGAACCTACGCTTATAAAATCAACTTCTTTCAGCACATTCTTTAAGTCCATAATTATGGACGGAACTTCAATCATTATTCCTGACCTGCAGGCTCTGGAGAATTCAATATTTTCTATTATGAGCTCTTCCTTTACTTCTTCAATTATTTGTTTGAGCCTGATAATTTCGTGACAAGTCGAGATCATTGGAAACATGATATTGAGTTTTTTATTGGCTCCGGCTCTTAATATTGCCCTGAGATGAGGCCTTAGTATCTCAGGTTTGGAAAGCAGCAGCCTGGCTCCTCTATTGCCTAATGCAGGGTTCTCCTCTTCTTGGTATTCAAGATAAGGCAAAGGTTTGTCCGAACCTGCGTCTAGTGTCCTGATGGTTACTTCATGGTCATCAACCAATCTGAATATTTTTGAGAATATTTCATACTGTTCTTCTTCGGATGGGAGCCTGTCTCTAATCATATAAAGGAATTCTGTACGGTAAAGGCCTATTCCTTCGGCACCGTATTTGCCAAGAAGGGATACTTCATTCACAAGTCCGATATTGGCTCTGAGATATATTTTGCTCCCGTTGGATGTTAGGGCTTCTAATTTGGCATTTTCAATAAATGGTTCATCTTGTTGTTGGGACAGCAGGGCATTGTGATAACGGTCAATAATAAAATCGGGTGGATTTATGTAGGCCAGTTCGCCATAGCAGTCCAATAGTACTTTATCATTATTTTTTGCCAGGGCAGAAGCCTTTTTTGCCCCCATGAGAGCAGGTATATTAAGTGCTTTAGCCAGAATGGACACATGTGCGGTTGCTCCGCCCCTTTCACAGATAATACCTTTAATGTTTTCAGTGGGGAGTTTTAAAAGGTCGGAAGGCAGTATCTCTTTTGCTATAATTATTAAATTCTGCTTATTAATGATGTCCTTATCTGAATCTGAAGAAGAAAAATCTTCGTTTTTAATCAGGAATATAGTTTCAAGGAGCCTTATCATTACATCCTTGAAGTCCATGGTCTTATCCCTGAAAGACTGATCTTTTAGTTGTGAAAAAAGTCTGGTATATTCATCATAAACCTGCTTCAAGGCGAATTCAGCAGTATAGGAATTAATTAGTATAGTTTCTCTGATTTTTGTAATTAAAGTCTTATCTTCAAGAAAGAGCAGGTGGGCAAAAAATATTGATGCATCAGCCTCTGATATGAGAGATAAAGCTTTTTTTTCCAAAGCAATTGTTTTTTCAATGGCTATTGCTACAGCATCATTAAAGATGGATAGCTCTTTGATACATGAAGAAGGAGCCGTATAGGTTATTGAAATGAATGGATTAGATGTGTTAAAAATATAGGCATTGCCAAGGGTAACTCCTGTATTACCGGATTGTCCTGCAACTTTCAAAACCGATTTTGAATGCAAAACAGATTGCGCATAAACTTCCTCAAACGCTTCTCCTGATGGTTCCTGGGTGCTAATATTCAGGCTGTTAAGAATATCTGCGTTTAAGAAGAGATTAGCCAGCTGTGTCCCGATAGTTTTAGTCATGTTGATAACAGCATCAGAAAAGTATTCTGATGCATCGGTCTGAATTACCATGACTCCGAGGCATTGGTTTGCTATATTCAATGGCACAGCCAGCAAAGAATTGTATTCATCTTCGCCTGTTTCTTCAAAGTATTTAAAATTAGGATGCAGCTTTGGGTCTTTAACATTTAGGATTCTGTTTTCCTGAAAACATGTTCCGGTTAATCCTTCTCCAGGTTTCATTTGTACTTTGCCTACAGAGGTCGGATTTAGTCCGATAGTAGCACTTAGGGTAAGGCAGTCTGTATCTTTTTTATAGACATATATCGAACAAACCTTGGCATTTAAGCCTGAGGCGATTGTCTGGACTATTTTAGCAAGCATTGCATTGTAATCGCTTTGCTTTGCGATTTCGTCAGAAATGCTATTAGATATTTCAAAAATTTTTTCGAGCATAAGTTTAAAGTAAAAAGAGTGGAGAGATGCTTCTATTGGGACTGATAAGCATTATAATTTAAGAGCAAATAAAAATCAAACATGTCCAATAATCATTATCTGTTTTATAATAAATAATTTTCATTAAATATCCATGAATGAGAACGAGTTTCTGAAAAAAGTCATTCCCATGTTTAAACAGAACCCAGATGTAATAGTCGGGCCAGGAGATGATTGTGCTGTTTTACGAGTGGACGAAAAAGAAGATGAATTTACTCTATATGCAGTTGATCAAGTGGTCTCTGATGTGCATTATCTTTATGATTCAGATGATCCCGAACTTGTCGGCAAAAAGCTGGTTAAACGCAACATTAGTGATATTGCATCCATGGGAGGGGAACCCTTTTTCGCCGTCATTACAGCAGCAGTTAGTTCCAGCTATCAAAGACTCGAGAGGATTTACAGCGGGATAGCTAAAGAAGCTGAAGTTTGGAATATGAGTGTATGCGGAGGTGATTTTTCCTCAGTAAAACATAAAAATTTCGAAGTTTTTACTTTGGCTATCTTAGGAAAAGTAAGGAAAGAAAATTTATGCTTAAGGTCTAACATAAAGGCTGGGGATTTAATTTATGCCACAGGCAGGTTTGGAAATTCCTTTGAATCAAAGCATCATCTTGGATTCATTCCCAGATTGGAGCAATCGAGATTTTTGGCAGGGTGCTTTACTAATGCGATGATGGATGTGAGTGACGGTCTGCTTATGGATTTAAAGAGGTTTGCTGAAGCTTCAAAAGTGACAATATCATTATTCTCAGATAAGGTTTTGTTCAGGGACGGGGCAAAGTCTCTCATGAATGCATTAACTGATGGTGAAGATTACGAACTTGTTTTCTCGGTTAGGCCTGAACTTGATAGCAGACTTTTACAAGAATGGCCTTTTAATGATGTGGAGCTTTCAAGAATTGGCATAGCATCTGATCATCTTAACGGTGTGTGGATTAAAGATCACAAAACAGAATCGGACTTATGTGAAAATATCTCCTTAGGATTTGAACATCCTGTATAGTTTCATGGTTAGAAAATTGTTAGCCGCATTGAAAGATATCTGGAATATCTGTATCGTTCTTCCTTAATGCTTAAAGATTTTATAATTTTTGCGGAAAGGCGAATTTAAATTATGGAAGACAAAATGGAAAATCGCTTGATGGATGCCAAGGCGATGGAGCTGGCTATAGAAAAGTTAGCCTCCAAAATCATTGAAAGTTTTCCCGGAAAAGAACTCAAAAGCATGGCTTTTCTTGGAATTCAGAAAAGAGGGGCATGGTTGGCCCAAAGACTTTATAAAAGAGTTTTTGCCATGTCAGGGAACAAACCTCTTATAGGCACGATAGACACAAGCATGTACAGAGATGATATTGGTATGAGAAAAAATCTCTCCAGAATATTGGAGACCAATATGCCTTTTGATGTAAATGACAGGAATATAGTTCTTGTGGATGACGTCTTATCAACAGGAAGGACTATCAGGGCGGCTTTAGACGGGATTACCGATTTTGGCAGGCCAAAAGCTATAAGGCTTGCTGTTTTGGTGGACAGGGGAGGCAGAGAGTTTCCAATTAGTGCTGACTTTGTAGGAATGAAATATTCTGTACCTATGGATGAGAAAGTCCATGTCAACTTTAAGGAACATGATGGCGAAGACATTGTTTACACAAAATCTAGCAAAGAGGACGACAGAAATGACAGAGATTAAATGGAACAGAAAAGATCTGATAGGAATGGAGGATCTGTCTGCCGAAGAAATTACTCTTATCCTTGACACAGCTGAAGAGTTTAAAAAGGTAAATGAGCGCAGAGTTAAGAAAGTGCCGGCTTTGAGAGGTAAAACAGTAGTTAATTTCTTTGTCGAACCAAGCACCAGGACGAGAGCGTCATTTGAACTTGCCGAACAGAGATTAAGCGCCGACATAATTAATATGTCTGCTTCTACCAGCAGTTTAACTAAAGGAGAATCTCTTCTTGACACCGCTAAGAACATAGAAGCTTTGCAGGTGGATATAATCGTGATGAGGCACGCTGCTTCAGGTGCTCACCAATTCCTTGCTAAAAATCTTAAATGCGGGATTATCAATGCGGGGGACGGTGCGCACGAGCATCCTACCCAGGCACTGCTTGATATTTTTACCATTAGAGAGAAGAAGAAAAAATTCAAAGGGCTGAATATTTCGATCATTGGCGATATACTGCACAGCCGTGTGGCCAGAAGCAACATCTATGCTTTACTTAAACTCGGCGCCAATGTTACTATTGCCGGGCCTTCTACTCTTCTTCCGAAAGAATTTGAAAAAATCGGGGTAAGGCTTTGTGACAATCTCAAGGATGCCGTTTCGGATGCCGATGTAGTTAATCTTCTCAGAATCCAGCACGAACGACAGAGAGCCTCATATTTTCCTAGCATATCCGAGTACGCTTCAGTGTACGGGATAAATAGAGAAAGCATAAAATATATCAAGAAAGATACCCTGATAATGCACCCTGGGCCTATCAATAGAGGAGTCGAGCTTGATTCAGAATATGCGGACGGAGGCCAATCTGTTATTTTGCAGCAGGTTACTAATGGTTTGGCCGTCAGAATGGCGGTTCTTTATCTTGTATCAGGATGTCTAAAATCTTAAAATTACTTGAGGCTCAAATATGCTAACTAAGAAAAAAAACACCAATTATATACTTCAAAATGCCAGAGTCGTTGATCCCAAAAACGGACTGGATGGCGTTTGTGATATCGGAATAGAAAATGGTCTTTTTGCCGATCCGTCTAAAGTAGAGAAACCGAAGAGGGTAAATCTTAAAGGACTTGTTGTATCCCCTGGATTTATAGACATGCACGTCCATTTGAGAGAACCGGGCGGCAAGGATAAAGAGACGATAAGGACTGGGACTATGGCAGCAGCAGCAGGCGGTTTTACCTCTATTGTAGCAATGCCCAACACTAGTCCATTGGCAGACAATGCAAGCACGATTGAGTACATTAAAACTCATTGCGAGGAATCAGCTTTTGTCAATGTCCTTCCTTCAGGATGTATTTCTAAGGGAAGCGAAGGCGTGGAAATGAGCCCTATAGGCGGGCTAAAAAGAGCTGGAATTGTAGCGATTACCGATGATGGTAAATGTGTTCAGAACAATGAATTAATGAAGCATGTCCTTATTTACTCAAAGACCTTCAAAATACCTGTTTTGGATCATTGCCAGGATGCATTCCTGTCTGAGGGCGGGATTGCTGCCGAAGGATATTGGAGCACTATTAAGGGGTTGAGAGGTATTCCTGTAGCAGCTGAAACTATCATGCTTGCAAGAGATATTATTTTAGCTGAAGCTGCAAACTGGAAAGTCCACATTCAGCATGTCAGTGCCGGAGCAAGCGTGGATATGATAAGGGAAGCTCAGAAGAGAAAAATAGAAGTATCGGCAGAAGTTACGCCTCATCACATTGCGTTGACTGACGAATGTGTCAAGAATTATGATACAAACTTTAAAATGAGCCCGCCGCTTAGGACAGAGCAGGACAGGGAAAAGCTTATAAAAGGATTGCAGGACGGGACTATTTCCGTGATAGCCACAGACCATGCCCCTCACACTACTACAGACAAACTTGTCGAGTTTGCATATGCTCCTTTTGGGGTTATCGGTCTTGAAACAGCAGTGCCTATATGTCTGACTGAACTCTATCATAAAGGTTTTCTGTCGCTGTCCGAACTAGTTTCAAAGTTTACACTAGGGCCTGCTCAGGTTCTTGGTTTGGACATAGGTTCTATTGAAATTGGCAGAAAGGCTGATTTGACAATATTCAATCCTGATGTGAAGTACACAATTGATTCGGATGGTTTTTACTCGAAATCGAGGAACACTCCGTTTAACGGCCGGGAAGTCAAGGGAAGAGTGCTTGGTACAGTCATTTCCGGGCATTTTGTTTACAGCATGATTAGCGGTGTGCAAGGACTAATTTAGTTTATTTCAACTGAGCCAACTTAAATATCGGAGGAATTAGCTTTGGAATCTTTTGAAAACTTGACTCCGATGATGCGTCAGTACAGGGAAGTGAAAAACAACATCCCTGATGACGCTATTTTATTTTTCAGGCTGGGTGATTTTTACGAAATGTTTTTCGATGATGCTGTAAGAGGAAGCAAACTCCTGGATATAACCCTGACAAGAAGAAACTCGGTGCCAATGTGCGGGATTCCATTTCACGCTTTGGATAATTACCTGCCGAAGCTGGCACAATCAGGAGTAAAAATAGCCATTGCCGATCAGGTTGAGGATCCAAAACTTGTTAAAGGGATAGTCAAAAGGGAAGTGACCAGGATCATCACTCCTGGCACACTTATAGATACCTCTACCCTGATTCCGACTCAGAATAATTATCTGGCGGCAGTTAGCTTAACAACGAAAAATAAATACGGTTTGGCTTATATTGATGTCAGTACAGGAGTATTTAAAATAACAGAGCTTGATTCAATTGAAGAGCTAATGAACGAGTTACTGAGGCTGCAAACAAAAGAGATACTCATTGCCGAATCCCTCATTGCCGATTGGAAATCTCAGAATCTGAAGATGCTCTCAGAATCTTCCATGCTTTGGACTTCTCTTGATGATTATATGTTTTCTTATGACAACTGCGAAAGTTACCTCAAAACCCACTTTTCCGTTGCTACTTTGGATTCATTCGGATGCCAAGCCCTGACTTCTGCCATTTCTGCCGCGGGAGCAGCACTGTATTATGTTTTAGAGAACTTGAAACACGAAGCCAAACATATTAATTCTCTAAAGTACTATAACACCAAGGAGTTCATGCTTCTTGACAATGCGACAAGAAGGAATCTGGAACTGTTAGAATCCGCAAGAAGGTTAAAAGAAAGTTCTTTGATAACAGTCCTCGATGATACCCGTACATCTATGGGGGCCAGACTTTTGAGGGAGTGGATAGTCCAGCCGTTATATATTAAGAGCAGAATAAATCAGAGACTGGAAAGCGTGGAGTCTTTTAAAGACGAACCTCTTACCCTTGCGGAGCTTCAGGAGACTTTATGCGCTGTCAAGGATTTAGAAAGAATTATCGCCAGAATCAATATTGGTTCATCCAATGCCAGAGATTTATCTGCTTTGGCTTCGAGTCTGGAAGTATTGCCAGGCATCAAGTCGATTCTGTCAAATTTTAAAACCTCTCTGATAGAAGAATTGAGTTTGCAGATAAAACTTTTTCCTGAGATTACTGAACTCATTTCCAAAGCAATAGTAGATGAACCTCCGCTTAATATAACAGATGGCTCCATGATTCGAGATGGCTTCAATGGCGAGCTTGACGAGTTTCGTTCTGCTTCAAAAGAAGGAAAAAACTGGATAGCAGCTCTTCAGGCAAAAGAACAGGAAAGGACAGGGATTAAATCCCTTAAGATTCGTTACAATAAAGTCTTTGGTTACTACATAGAAATAACAAGATCAAACCTCCTGTCTGTTCCCGAGGATTACATCCGAAAACAGACCATGGTAAATGCAGAACGGTTTATTACTCCTGAATTGAAGGAAGTTGAAAACAAGGTTCTTGGGGCAGAAGACAAAGCTAAGGCTCTCGAATACGAAATATTTCAGGAAGTAAGAGAAAAATGCGCCTCATTTACAAAGGAAATTCGTGAAACAGCTCAGGCTATAGCTGCTATAGACGTACTTTGCGCGTTTGCCGAAACTGCCAGAAAAAATGATTACCGCAGGCCGACTATAAATGATGATGACCAGATATGCATTACAGGAGGAAGGCATCCTGTCGTGGAGTCGCTGTTGAAAGACGAGCGGTTTGTTTCCAATGATACGCTTCTGGATAATCTGGATAACAATATCATTATAATTACCGGCCCGAACATGGCTGGTAAATCCACATACATCAGGCAAGTAGCCTTGATTGTCCTTATGGCGCAGATGGGTTCATTTGTTCCTGCTGAGAAGGCTGTAATAGGTATAGTTGACAGGATATTTACAAGGGTAGGGGCCTCCGACGATTTATCCAAAGGACAAAGTACATTCATGGTCGAAATGGTAGAAACTGCCAATATCCTCAATAATGCGACTGAAAAGAGTTTGGTTATTCTGGATGAAATCGGCAGAGGAACCAGCACTTTCGACGGATTAAGTATCGCATGGTCGGTGGCTGAGTTTATCCATAATACGCCTGCTTCCAGAGCAAAAACCCTTTTTGCCACGCACTATCATGAACTTACCGAACTTGCTATGACATGTTCGGGTGTAAAAAACTTCAATGTCGCCGTTAAGGAATATGGAGATAAAGTAATCTTTCTCAGACAGATAATTCCGGGCGCCGCCGATAAGAGCTACGGAATCTATGTGGCAAAACTTGCCGGCCTCCCTGAAAAGGTTATAAAACGCGCAAAGGAAATCCTCGAAAACCTTGAAAATAATGCTATCAAAGAGGGGCAGCCAACCTTGGCCAGCCATAAGAGTAAATCCCGCAAGAGACAGCCGTCTCCTACTGGCCTTGATCAGCCAGAACTATTTTGATTGGATATTTATTATTCATTCTTCTCTCATAACAATAAAATCACTTATCAAAGATGAGAAATAGTAGATTCCAGTCAAAAATGATAATTAATATATCGAATTTGGCATAGGAAGGTTTATAATCCTGCGTAGAAAACTTTATTTGGTCTGCTATAAATCCTGAAAAACATGAAGTTCTTGCAATCCTTTCTTTTATTTGTACTATTGAGTCTTAATGTCTTTGGTACAGATAGAGTTACACTAGGTATTGATAATATCGGAAGTTATTTGGATATTTTTGAAGGAAAAAAAGTAGGGCTTATTACCAATCAGACGGGTTTGAACTCGAATTTTGTGCCAACGATTGATGTTTTGAAAGCGAAAACCAACCTGACAGCTCTTTATTGCCCTGAACATGGTATCAGAGGAGATGCTGGCCCTGGCGATAATGTGGACTCCTACACGGACGCAAAGACAAAACTGCATGTTTACAGTTTGTACAGGAATGGGACAGGCATTGCTCCTAGTCAAGAGATGCTAAAGGGCATAGATGTATTAGCCTATGATGTTCAGGATGTCGGAGCAAGATTCTATACTTATATTTCGACCATGGTGCTTGCCATGAAATCCTGCAAGGAATTCGACAAGGAATTTGTGGTATTCGACCGTCCTGACCCGTTATCAGGGGATGTTGTTGAAGGCGGGATTATAGCAAAGGGCTTTGACTCTTTTGTCGGGATTGCGCCAATTCCTGTCAGATACGGTTTGACCTGTGGCGAACTTGCAAAATATCTCAATGATAAAATGGATATCGGATGCAAACTGACTGTTATTCCGATGTTAAATTACACCCGCAATATGTACTGGAAGGATACAAAATTGCAATGGATTCCGACATCTCCGAATATCCCGACCCCTGAAACAGCACTGGTTTATGCGGGGACATGTTTTTTTGAAGGAACCAATCTGTCAGTAGGCAGAGGAACCGCCATGCCATTTGTGCAAATCGGTGCACCCTGGATTAAAGATCCCGAGAAACTATCAGAAGAGATGAATGGACTTGGTTTGGATGGAGTTAAATTCAGGGCTCTTTACTTTAGCCCGTTAGCCGATAAATACAGTGGTGAACTCTGCGGAGGAATAGGCATTATTGTTACTAACAAACAAAGTTTTAAAGCGGTGACGGTTTCGGTTAATCTTCTTTTTAAAATAAAAGAACTTTATAAAGACAAATTCGAGTTTAACGCGCCGGATAAAGAAGGGCATTACTGGATAGATCTTCTTACGGGAAGCAGTTTGCTTAGAAAATCTGATTCTTTTCAGAGCGTCCTCTCCAATTGGAAAGAGCAGTCAGAGAAATTCAAAGGAGAAACAGGAAAATATTATATTTATGAATAAGAGCCTTGTTAGTTATCTGATGTTTTGGATGATAACCCTTGCGGTTTCAACGACAGACATCTATGTGCCTGCCATGCCTGAGATGGCTAAGTATTTCAACACAAGCGCGGATCTTGTAGGTTTAACGATAACTACAGTCTTGATAGGGTGCGCATTTGGGACACTTATATGGGGCGTTTTTAGTGACACATACGGGCGGCGGCCGGTTTTGATAGTTAACCTTATTCTATATTCTCTGATATCATTGCTTATTGCCTGTTCTCCAAATATCTATTGCATTATTATATTGAGGTTTTTTCAGGGAGTTGTAACATCTGTTTTTGCTATAGTATGCAGACTTCTCTTGAATGATTTACTTGAAGGGAAAGAGCTATTTAAAGCAATGAGCCTGATAAATCTGGGATTGGTCCTTTCGCCTGCTCTTGCTCCTGTTCTGGGTGCTCAACTGACAGAGTGGTTTGACTGGAGGGCGAACTTCGCTTTCAGTTGTGCTGGCGGAATAGTCACGCTTATTATTTTTCTTAAATGCGTAAAGGAGACAAATCAGAATAAAAAGGGCAAACTGCCGTCATTAATTTCATGGTTTGGAGATTATTTCAAGGTAATTAGACACACTCGCTATTCGATTAATAATCTGCTGATTATGGGCAATTATGCGATTTATTTTGCGTTTATAACAATATCGAGTTTTATTTATATAAATGATCTCGATTTTTCACCCACTATGTATGCTTTGGTGCTTCTTGGCGCTTCCGTTTCATATTTTCTCGGTTCTGCGTATGCAAAATACATCAAATTCCGTAACGAAAAGAAAAAAAACATAGATATCATGCTTCTTGCTGATATGGTAACTTTGTTTGGGGCTTTCCTATTGGTGGTCAACTGTTTTGAGCATTCATGGCTGGTCCGGCTCATTCTTATAAGCTTAGCTTTGGGATTGACAAGGTTTGGCTTTGGCTTGATGTTTACACCCGGGCAGATGCGAGCCTTGGAGTTTTTCCCTGACAAGAGCGGGCATGCCTTGGGGGCCTGTTTTTTTGTGATGTTTCTTTCCGGCTCGTTCGGAGCAGCCGTAGTGTCAGGTTTTCATAAGAAACCGATGGTTGGACTGGCTGTGGTAATTGGCTTGTTGTCAATAATTTTAATAATTCTTCACTATATTGCCAGAAATGGGATGCATTTGTTGGCAAGATTGAAGCTGATTACAAAAAAATAAAGGCAAATGACTTGCCTTATTTTTCTCTGAATTATTTACTTATCAAGTTTGTAAAAAGTAAATCTAAAATGATTTTTTTAAAGAAGAAACTATTTTGAGCCCATGATATAATGATTTTTAATTAAACTTAGAATTTATGGAATGACAGTGAAAAAGAATTCAAATATTGAGTTAACCGAAGCCATTTTTGGGATTGGCGAAAACTCTGTGATTGCTTCTAGGCAGCTTGTTAAAGTTACCACTGCTATAAAAAATGAATGCATAGAAACAATCGCCAAATTTATAGAGCAGGATAAGGATTATATAATAGCAGAAAACCAGAAAGACATAAATAAAGCTGTTGAGAACGGGCTTTCCAAATCTATGATTGACCGACTTAGGCTAGATGATAAAAGGATCAGTGAAATTGTACTTGGGCTAAACCAGGTTGTTTCTTTGGAAGATCCTGTCGGACAGACTATTTCAAGCACAGTAAGGCCGAATGGTTTGGAAATAAGAAAGGTAAGCGTTCCTATAGGCGTGATTGCAATCATTTATGAATCAAGGCCGAATGTTACTGTCGATGCAGCCGCACTTTGTCTCAAAGCTGGAAACGCCGTTATTCTAAGGGGTGGTTCTGAGGCAATAAATTCTAATCTGGCCTTGGTTCAAAGTGTCAATAAAGCATGTGTAGAGGTCGGGCTTGATAAAAATATTATCCAACTTATTCCATGGACGGACAGAGAGGCTGTTTCGACTTTATTGAAAATGAACCAATATGTTGATTTAGTGATTCCCAGAGGAGGGGAGTCTTTGATTAGAAAAGTGGTTGCAGAGTCAACCATTCCAGTGATTAAACATTATAAAGGTGTATGTCATGTCTATTTCGACAAAGATTGTGATTTCAACATGGCTTTGAGTCTTCTGGAGAACGCAAAATGCCAGAGGCCTGGAACTTGTAATGCTGCTGAGCATCTTCTCATTCATAATGATATCGCTGATGAAATTGCCCCGTTGATTGCCGAAAGACTAATTCAGAAAGGAGTTGATTTAAGAGGTGATAAAATATTCTGTGAATTGGCTAAAGGTTCCAAGGAAGCTACAGAAGAAGAATGGTACGAAGAGTACAACGATATGATTTTGTCAGTTAAAATAGTTCCTGATCTCGACAGCGCTATTTTTCATATCAACAAGTACGGATCTAAACACAGTGATTTGATAATTACCAATGATAAATCTGCGGCAGAGAAATTTATGATCGAAATTGACTCATCGGCTGTCTATCATAACGCTTCTACTCGTTTTACCGATGGCTTTGAATTTGGAATGGGGGCAGAAATAGGGATTAGCACAGACAAAATTCACGCCAGAGGCCCTATGGGGTTAAAAGAGCTGACAAGCTACAAATACCTAATTTACGGTTCAGGCCAGACGCGAGGATAAGGAGTTCCCTATGTTTTTTCACTCTAATGTTATATAGGCCTAAGAGTCTATTAATTCAACTTTACTCATCCATATTGCCGCTGTGATAGACAGTAGCTAGTCCACCTGTAGATGTTTCTCTATACAATGATGAAAGGTTTGTACCTGTCTCTATAAGAACCTTGACGATGTCATCATATGATATCTGGTGCTTTCCTTCAGACAATAATGCAAAGTTAGCGCAACTCATTGATCGGAGGGCGGCAAAAGCGTTTCTTTCTATGCAAGGTATTTGAACAAGCCCCATTACAGGGTCACACGTTAAGCCTAAATGATGCTCTAAACCCATTTCAGCAGCATATTCGATTTGTTCGATAGAACCGCCCATCAGTTGAGCTGCAGCTGCAGCTGCCATTGAACAGGCAACGCCTACTTCAGCCTGACATCCCGCCACTGCTCCTGAAATAGAACCATTGTGTTTAGCTATGTTGCCAAAGAGAGCGGCAGTGGCCATGGCATGAAGCAAATCATCCATTTCAGATTCAAAGCGTTTGTAGAAAGTTGCCAGGACGGCCGGCAATATTCCACAGGAACCGCAGGTAGGCGCAGTTACTACAACTCCTCCCGAAGCATTTTCTTCTGACACGGCATACGCATAAGCTCCCGTAAGCGCCTGAGCACCGAAATCCTTGTTTAAGGATAAACTTTTATGCTTGAATATTCCTGCTTTTCTAGGAAGTTTTAGAGGTCCTGGCAAAATACCGGTATTTTTTAGCCCTCTTACTATGGCGTCCCTCATTGCTTTTATTACTGTGTCCAAAAACTCCCAAATATCCTTGCCTTCAACTTCCTCTACATATTGCCAATATTGTAAATTGTTTTTCTTACAGTACTTCATTATTTCTGACATGGTCTTGAATGAATAGATGAAACCTGAATCGCCATCGCTTTTCAGTGCGCCACCGCCTGTACTGGCATCAATAACCTCATCTATTTTGAATCCGTTAGCATCAAAGGCCTCAAGAGAGAATCCGTTAGGATGATTGGCTATGGTTTTATTAGGCTGCCAGACTATATCCGCTTTATGAGGGGCAAATGTTTCTATTATAGCCTTGTCCGTGAAATGCCCTTTGCCAGTCAATGCAAGGCTCCCGGAAAGCACTACTTTGAAAGAACAGGCATTTGGGTTCTTGGCCTTGAAATTCAAAGCGGCTCTCGCCGGCCCCATAGTATGACTGCTTGAGGGGCCATGGCCGATTCTGTAAAGTTCTCTTATGGATTTCATTTTGTATTAGAAAAGTTAAATATAGGGAAAGTTGGGAAGAAACCGTTATCCAGCATATTAATCAGGCCTATCTGTACTCCTTTTGAAGAGGTTCCTTTATTTATAAGTCCGATTTGAAGTCCTTTAGAATTTTTGTATTCGTTGTAAACACCAAACTCGACACCGTAGAACATATCGACAATGTTAGCAATGGCGAACTGTATACCGTCGGAGTTAGAACCTGTGATAAGTACTGCATTTTGTATGCCTTTTACATTTGATGTTGAGTGAGAAAGCGCAAAATCCACTCCTGCAACATACGTATTCGGGGAATCGTAAGAAGCCGGAAAACCGAAGCTGATACCGTATGTGTTCAATCCCGTTGGCCATTGGGCTACTCCTGGCCAAACTGAGAATTTAACAGGAGTAGAGCCGGATTTTTCTGTAGAGTCGGCACCATTTACCAGAAATGAGATGCTTAGCAGAAGAATTGAAGCTGCGATAGTGATTTTTTTCATAATTAACCCTTTATTTTTTTCATGTTTAAAGTAAATACTATTTCAATAGAAATGCTATATCATTATAATGTTTTTGCAAGAGTTGTTTTTCTAATAACAATCTAAGTTTAGGCGGTTACTGCTATATGAAGACTGGTAAAATAGGATGTTTTTTTGTTTACTCCATATTTCTGATAATATTAGGAATGGGGCTTTATAAGTATAGAGTCGAAGTAATGGATTATTTAACTAAACAATACCATGCCTTACTATCCAAGGCCCAAGACAAGGCCGAGGAAGTCAAATCCGATGTCACAGAAGCAAAGTATTGATAAAAGTTTACTTTGAGTTTGAAAATTAACGCTAAATCTAATAGGTTCTAGTGAAATTTACTTATGCCTCAACTAGCTATTATTTATTCAATTATAAAACGCAGGTTCATTATGCAATCGAAAACCATCATCAAAACTACCCTATATTTTCTCTTCATGATTTCTTCGTGGAGCTATTCACTGGCACTGGAAAATGTGCAAAATAACGCCGAAATAGAAGGTAATTTGGAAATACAGAAGAATTTGTCTGAGAAAGAAGGGAATTTTGGAGATTCCAATTTGAAAGTGGTAGGCTCGGATTTCTTTGCTAAAGAAGGTGCCAAATTCCTCAATTCTACTGGTGCTGATTTAGGTATTCAGCCTGACTATATATTAAAGTCCGACGATATTATCAATATTGATGTGTGGGGCGAACTTGATTTACATTACTCTCTGACAATCAATAAAGAAGGCTATATAATAATCCCTAAAATCGGTAAAGTCGAACTCAGAGGCATGACATACGAGGAAGGCAAGAAGAAGATATTGAATAAACTAGCTGATTCTTATAGTTTCTATATCGATAAGGAAGACCAAGGGGCGGGTAAAGCGCATGTCGATATAACTCTGGCAAAGGTTTCAGGAGTAAAAGTCTATCTGACAGGCGAAGTAGTTCATCCTGGTGTTGTGATACTCAATGGGGCCAATTCTTCAGTAATTTCTGCTATAGCAGCAGCAGGTGGGCTAAAAGACAACGGAAGTGTTAGGGATATTCAGATAACTAATACCGATGGTTCGAAATCTACCTTTGATCTGTATGATTTTTTACTAAAAGGTAAATTGTCTGAGGAGAATAGATATATTGGGGATGGCGCTGTCGTTTTTGTCCCTGTTAGAAAAAGCTCTGCATATGTTCTTGGCGCTGTCAACAATCCTGGACTTTATGAAATAACTCCAAAAGATAGTGTTGAAAGTTTGACTGGATATGCAGGTAGTCTTTCGAGTCAGGCTTCTGGGATAATGGATGTTTCTAATGCAAAGAATGATGTAAATGAAGAAAAATCCGTTCAGAATACCCGCAAAGAGGGTGATTTCTCATCTCTAAAAGATATAGAGGTTAAAGATAGGGATATTATTCTGGCCAAAGAAATATATACTTCAAAACCCTATAGCTATATAAATGTTACAGGGGATGGAATCAGATACAATGGTATTCTCAGATACGAGTCGGGGCAGAGAATTAGTGATTATATCAAAAAGTCAGGCGGGCTTTATCGTGATGCCTACAAAAAATTGTTTCTTTTACGCCGCAATGAGGATGGGGCTTTGTTCTATAAGCTAATTAATACACAGGATGCACTTGAAGGAAATAAAGAGAAGGACCTTGTTTTATCGCCAGAAGACACACTAATAGTAAATGACAATAATTATTTTTTTGATAAGAATTATGCTATAGTGGATGGATATTTTAAAAATCCGCAGATTCTGAAAATAAACAGAGATACAAGGCTTACGGATTTGCTTAATGCGGGAACTCCTTCGAGCGAAGCTGATCTTTCTAACGCAATCTTCTTTCATAACAACAAGCCTATGATCATTGACCTAAGTAGTATAATTGATAATCCTAATGAGAAAAACAATTTTGTTGTTACTAAATTCGACAAGTTGGAATTACATAAAAAAGAGCCTTTTGTCGAAGTTTCAGGAGGCGTTATGTCTCCGGGTTTTTATCCTTACAAAGATGATGAAACAGCAGGATACTATATAGATTTGGCAGGAGGTTTTACTGGAAATGCACAAAAATATGAAACTAGTGTTATTTCTATTTCTGGCAAAAAAATAGATGCGTATTTTTGGTTATGGCTGTTAGATCCTGTTGTCAAACGAGGCTCAAAAATTATTGTACCTGTTGAATAATGGGAGAAAATGAAATGGATTTAAAAAGTACCAACCACCTATCGGATGGGGAAAATCACTTTGATTCTGAAATCTCTCTCCTTCCTTTCTTCAAAGTCATTATCAAAAAAAGATGGTTTATCATTGGAATGCTCTTTTTGGGTATAGCTTTGGGTTATTTTATAACTTATTTGCTATATACTCCTAGATACTTTGCAGAAGGCGCAGTCCTTCTCCAGTCGCCTGAAAGAATTAAACAGGATACTCGCTCAGGCGGTACAGGAAGCTCTCCAAGCAATGTTGTTCAGTATTCCTATGACACTGTGCTTAATTCCAGGGGATTTATTATCGACATTATAAACAAGAGATACACTTACGATAATAATAAAATAACTTCTGACTTGAAAGGATTTTATAAGAACAATGAAATAGAAGGCACAATTAAAACAGTAAGCAGCAACCTCAAAATATCTTACGATAAAAGAACATTTGTTCTTAAATTGTCCTATACTTCGCCTTTTCCTGACTTGTCTGCTGAAGTAGTGAATAATGTTATCAATCAGCTTAATGAGTTTTACAAAAATGAGTTCTACGGTACTACGAAACGGAATTATGAATTTGTAAAAGGGCAGCTGTCTGAAGCTAAAAAGACACTAGATGACTCAAGAACAAACCTAACAAAGTTTATTAAGAGCAATAAGCAGTTGCAGGGAAACGCAGATGACAATAATAGAGAATATGCTTATCAAGGAGCTAAAGCTGAACTGAAGAGTTTACAGGATGATGTTCTTTTGAAAGAGGACTTTTATAAAGCTCTTATGGAAAAATCTCAGGCACTTGGGATTGATTCTTTACAGTCGTCACCATTGCTGATAATTCTCCAGAAAGCTATAGCTCCGGCTAAACCTCTCCCTCCGAAATATATAAGAAATGCAGCCATACTTGGGTTTTTGTTTTTAGTTTTTGGTATCGTGATAATAATTATCCGTAACATTGGAGAGATAACGGGGCAGGATGAAAATATTGTTACTCTCATTCTAGAAGAGTTAAAAAAAGATCTGGCTAAACTGAGAATTTTTAAAAAATGAGTGAACAGAAATTCGACCTAAAATTATGAGAGGGCTAATTTTTATGGAGTTTTTTTTCAAGAATGATTTCAATATTTGTTAGACATATCAAAAAGAGACTGAAATGCTAAAAAAATTTTCAGAAAAAGTCAAAAATAGAGAAACTGTAATTGGTGTTTTGGGACTGGGGTATGTTGGTCTTCCATTGCTTTTGGAGTTTTCCAAGGCAGGATTTAAAACTATAGGGTTTGATACAGATTCACATAAAAAAATAATGCTTGAGAATGGAGAAAGTTACATCAATCATATTCCCAAAGAACAAATTAAGAATCTTATCCAAAGAGGTAAGTTTGAATGCTATACAGAATTCCAACATATATCTGATTGTGATGCAATTCTGATTTGTGTTCCCACACCGCTTACTAAACAGCGTGAGCCTGATATGACTTATATTGTAGCTTCTGCTGAAGCCCTTGCCCCTTTCGTCCGTAGAGATCAGCTTTATTGTCTGGAATCTACCACTTACCCTGGAACAACTGATGAGGTTTTAAAGTCTATTTTAGAAAAAGGAGGACTTAAGGCTGGAACAGATTTCTTTCTTGCTTTTTCGCCTGAAAGAGAAGATCCAAACAATAAAGACTTTTCAACTTCGACGATACCCAAAGTCGTTGGCGGCTATAATAAAGCGTCTCTTGAGGCAGCTCAAACTTTGTATGACACAGTTATATGCAAAACAGTTCCTGTTTCATCAACAGCTGCGGCTGAAGCTACGAAACTTATGGAAAATATTTTCAGATGTATTAATATCGCAATGGTTAATGAACTCAAAATTATCTTTGATAAAATGGGTATTGATATATGGGAAGTTATAAATGCTGCTAAAACTAAACCATTCGGGTATATGCCGTTCTACCCAGGTCCTGGTTTAGGCGGGCACTGTATCCCGATTGACCCCTTTTATCTTACCTGGAAAGCCAGAGAATTTGATTATCCAACGAAGTTTATTGAACTTGCCGGAGAGATAAATTCAGCTATGCCCAGATATGTTGTTGAAAAGACTCTAAACGCTCTAAACGACATAAAGAAGACATTAAATGGAGCTAAAGTCCTTATAGTCGGTCTTGCTTATAAAAAGAATGTCGATGACATAAGAGAAAGTCCTTCATTTAAGCTGTGGGAACTTCTTGAAGAGAAGGGTGCTATTGTTGACTATTATGATCCTTATTGCCCTGAAGTTCGAGACACTAGGCATTACCCCAAATATGCCCGCAAAAAATCTATAAAAACTTTAGACGATTTGAAAATGTTTGACGCAGTTGTAGTTTCAACTGATCATGACTGCATTGATTTTAAGTATATAGGCAATAATGCTAATCTTATAATAGATACAAGAAATGCGGTACCTTTTGGAGAAAATGTCATAAAAGCATAGACTATTTAGTACACAAAGCTATAAGGTTTTGAGGGAAGATATTATGGAAATTATCACGCAATTGGCGGAATCTCTTAAAAATAGGTATGAGATATTATTGGGATTTGTTTTCGGTTCTGTTTTAAAAAATAAATACTTTAAAAAAGAAAGCGATATTGATATTGGTATTGCGGGAGAGAAAGAATTTTCTGCGGATTTTTTATTGCAGTTAAATCTTGATTTATCTAATATATTTAACCGCGAATTTGATATTGTAGATTTGAACAGGGTTTCGGGAACTATACTTCAGCAAATTTTATGTACTGGAACTTTGGTTGTCAACAAATATCCTGAATTGTATGCAAGGCTAATCAAAAAGATGTGGTACGATCAATCTGATGTTATGCCCAATACACGATATATTCTGAAATATCGTAGAGATAAATTCTTATCAGCAAAAGCTTTTAAAATATGAATAAAGATGTGATAGCTGCCAAAATAGAAATTATCATAAAGACCATCGGAAGAATTAAGACTCATATTCCTGCTTCGTCAGATGAATTAGCTGCGAATTATGATGCTCAGGACATTATCGCCTTAAACCTTGAAAGGACTATTCAGGCAAGTGTCGACATAGCTGCACATATTATTTCTGCAACTAACATTAATCCCCCTCAAACCATGTCTGACAGTTTTATCTGCCTTGAAAAAGGAAAAATAATCACAAAAGAAATTAGCGAAAGGATGAGAAAAGCTGTTGGGTTCAGGAATATTTCAGTTCATGATTATCAGGTCATAGACTGGAATATTGTATATTCTATTTGTACTAAAAACTTAAGAGATTTTGAAGAGTTTATACGCCAAATAGTAGAATATTCTCATCTTTAAACATACACAATCCTTTATGAAAGAAATTAAAAATATAGAATTTGTAATAAAAGAATATTTCAAAGCTTTTCCTTTAATACTTGCCGCCTACTTGCACGGTTCGATGGCAAATGGAAACGCTAGATCGGGAAGCGATATTGATCTAGGAATAATGTTTTTATCTGGAAAAGTAGATAAATTAAAATTTCTCGATATTGCCTCAGATCTTGAACTAAAACTAAAAAGAATCGTGGATATTGGTATCGTATCTTCCGATAATCTTGTTTATTCAAAAGAATCTATCAATAATGGTATTTGCTTATTCTCTGCTAATGAAATATTAAGAAAAACAAGAGAGGCAGAATTGTTAGCTATGTATGTTGACTTTAATTTTGAAAGAAGAGAGGTTATAAATGCATATAGAAATTGATGACATTATATTAAATAAATCAGCTATCATAGAACGCTGTATACGGCGTATTCAGGAAGAATATTCTGCTAATCCTGAACTAGATAATTTTACGCACTTGGATGCATTAACTCTTAATATCGAGAGAGCCTGCCAGGCTGCCATTGATATGTCAATGCATATAGTTGCTTCTAAACATCTTGGTATGCCCCAAACAAGTTCTGGGGCTTTTGAATTGCTATGTAAAAATGGAATAATAGACGAAAAACTTTTTAAAAGTTTAAAGGCTATGACTGGTTTCAGAAATATTGCGATCCATGAGTATCAAACTATTGATAACAGTATTGTCAGATATATAGCTGAAAAAGGATATAAGGATTTTATAGAATTTTGCCATCAAAATGGAGTAACAATAATTAACTCATGAGAGTAATAATGATGAAAATTAAATCTTTAAGCTGGCTTACAGTATTAAGTGTATCGATTATTTTCGTTTCGGCCTGCGGCAAATCCGACACTTCGCAACCAACAACTGACACTTCCCTATCCCCCAACCCCCAGTCCTCATCCCCTAATCTCGTTTACAACGGCGATTTTGAACTAGGAACAACATATCCCGAAGGGTGGACCACTAAAAACCAATTCCTTAATGATGTTACAGGCTGGGATACTGAAGTTACTCATAATAGTGCTCATTCCCTGAAAATCGAAAATATCGGAGGAACAGATGCCTCCTGGAAAGGGCAGCCGATAGTCTTTAATAAGCCCGTTCAATCTTTCTCTGCAAGTGTTTGGAGCAAGACAAAAGGCCTTAAAGATAATAAAGGGAAGTTTCAACTTATCTTCGATGTATATTTGAAGGGAGATTCTGATAAGGAGATTATACAAAAAGTCTCTGCTAATATTCAAACTAATAAAACAGACTGGCAGGAAACTTCACAGAAATTTATTTTTGCTTCAGATATCTCAAAGATTGTGCCATATTGCATTTTTGCGGATGGCACAGGAACTGTATGGTTGGATGATCTAAGTGTTAATTCCATTCAAATCGACTGGAACAAGTCCACAACTCTCTTTGATAGCAATAAAGGCGGTTCGTTTACCGGTATATTCGAAAAAGGCGAAGACTATTCTTTTACTTTCAAAGGTTCCCAAACAGTACGTTCTTCAGATTTTATTTCTGTCTGCCCAGATAGTATTTATAAGCTTTCAGGTGAATTTAAATCATTAAGCGATATAAATAGCATTCTCTATTTTGGATTTGCTCCTTATACAAAGGAAAAGAAATTTATTTCTCATGAATCATCAAACTACATTGAAAAAACAGAGACAGAACTTGTAAAAGATTGCATGAAGAATGATAAAGTTATATTTGTGAAAAATGCACTGAACTGGGAGGTCAATCCAAATGTTTGTGTTGCTTTCAATATTGATGATTCTGGAAATTGCAGCGATTTGCCAAATTTTAACTTATCTTCAGCTGGAATACAAAAAATCACGAAAAATGAAGACTGTACTAGCGTTGAATTGAAACATCCATGCGGAGTAACATACCCGGCAGGGACGAAAGTTAGACTTCATCTACTGGGGAATACTTACATATACAATGTCGCTAGTGAGTTTGTCTTGAAAAAAGAATGGACAAATATTAGTAATCTTATAACAACTATTAACGATAAATCTATGATTACTTTTGTTAATAAACTATATCCCAAAACAGAATTTATTAAAATACTATTGTTAACAAATTTTGGAAATCCAAAAGCAGTATTGCAGGTTAAAAATGTAAAACTGGAAGAAATAAAAGTATTTATATCCAGTAAAAAAGACTGAAATAGTATTAATTGTAAAAAATGGAACTTGATGTTTCAGACAGTGTCAGAACTCTTAGAAATCAATTTATTATTTCTTTCACCCTTTTTTCCTTTCGGGTGACTTGAAAGCAAAAATAAATTTTTTAAGCAAGTTAACTTATGGACTTACACTGTCTGTCAGATCGAGTCTTGACTTCCACATATTAATGGAAATTGACCGATCCTCTGTAGGAGCAATTTAGATGATGAAACCTCATAGCATTGTTTTAATTGCACTAGTGTTTTTTCTATTATATTATCCTCCAGTGTTTATGGTAAATTCACTACACATTATTGGTTGTCTTTCATGGATTTATATTCTTTGCAGAAAACAGTCTATCATTGATAATCTGAATATACAAAAAATAATTAAATTATACTTGTTTCTTATATTAGTTACTATTTATATTTTTATCATTGCTATGTTAAATGGAAACTCTTATGAAATATTAGCAACATTTTTGTATTGGATGATTGATATCATTCCCGCTTGTATTGTAGTAACTGATATGAGTTTACATAGAAAATACACCGAAATGGATGTTTTAGTTCTATTATTAATAGTGGGTAGTTTGCAAGGGCTGTTATCTTTGATAGCTTTTTGCTATCCTGAATTTAAGTTTTTATTTGTTCAGCAAATGATAAAATACGGCTACGAAGAAACAACGCTACAGCTTGCGGAGTTTAGAATGTATGGGGTGTCTTCAAATCTGACATTTGCAACACCAATAGCGCAAAGCATGTTGGCGATGATTGCGTTACATTTATCCATTAGGCGTAATCTAGCTTTCATTATTTTTGTTCCCTTACTTTTATTCTCTGCAATAATTAATGCTCGCACATCAATGATTGTAATCTTAATAGGTTCACTGATGGTGTTTTTATCGATAATTAAATTTGATTATAAGTTTGTCTTCAGAAGTATTGTAATCGTTTCAGTTAGCACAATAATTGTGATTTATTTATTAAACATTATTGAGCATAATTCTACTGAGACATATGAGTGGATGGAGATTGGTATTGATGAAATAAAACAGTTTACTCAAGGGAATATAACAGGATATTTTACTTATCTCAGCGACAAAGATAAATACCTCCTGCCATCTGGAGTAGGTCTTTTATTTGGAGAAGGTAGTTTCCTTTTAGGAAGCAAAAAATATTTATTGGTAAGCGACATTGGTTGGATTAATGATATATGGAGAGGAGGGATATTTTGTTCTATTATGATCTATTTATTTTTCAGTAATATGTTATTACAAATATATCGTCACAAAGGACAATATGCAGACCTTAATAAATACATATCTTTATTAATCTTTTTGATTCTCATTGTAACAAATTTCAAAGGTCCTATTTTCACATCTAACGAAGTAATTACTTTGTTATTTATAGTATATATTTTTACAATAATTAGACGACCTGAAGAAGTGTTTAATAGTCGAGTAAAAATGATGTAGTCTTTTAGAATGTATAGTGAAAATAACACAAAATGGCTAATCTTTAATAATTTGGAATTTAAAATATGAGTGCATTGGTTAGTGTTGTAATCCCCACTTTCTCCAGACCTGATATGCTCGGGCGGGCTATAGAAAGTGTTTTAGCACAGCAATATCATAATTATGAGATTATAGTTGTTGATGATAATGGAATTGGCACAGAATATCAAACCATAACAGAAAACTATATGCAAAAATATGAAAACACGAGATGTATTAAATATTTGAAGCATAAAACAAATTTGGGTGGTTGTGCCGCCAGAAATACCGGCATACTAAACGCTCAAGGGAATTTTATCGGGTTTCTTGATGACGATGATGAATGGACTAAAGATTTTTTGTCAAAATTGATGGTTAGATTTAATAATACGAAAGTGGGAGCGGTATATTGCAAAAACTTCATTGAAAAAAAAGGGAGGTTGTTTTATTCAGAAAAAGGAGAACCTGCTTTATATAGCGGAATCGTGTTTGAAAAGTTGTTGGTTGGTTGGTCTCCTTCTAGCACTTCTTTGCTCATTGTTCGAAAAGAGTGTTTTGAAAATGTTGGTACTTTTGACGAGTGTCTAAAAAGTTTTCAAGACTATGATATGTGGCTCAGAGTGGCGAGACAATACGAGTTTGATTATGTAGATAATAGATTGGTTATAAAGCACGAGGATCATGGCGGAGAGCAAGTAGGTTTTAATCCGTATAATCGAAAAATAGCGATGGATGATTTAAGACAAAAATGGGAAAAGCGACTTTCTGAAAAAGAAAGAAAATTATTTAACGTTTTCTTGGAAGAGCATTTAATGCAAATTAGACAGAATCTGATTATATATAATAAGCAAAAAAAAATAAAATGCAATTATGTGAAGTTATATATTGATTATTTGCATACTGGTGCTCGTGTGCATAATAAGATATTACTACTCTTTACTTGTGTATTTGGTATTGGAGTTCTAACTTTTAAAGACCAAATAATATGCCGCCTTTTACGGAGATATACATTTATAAAAAAATGACAACCAAACCATAGGTATTGGAAAATAAAAAGAGAATAGTATAGTCGATCTTAAAAAAGCACTTAAATATTTAGCTATCATATAGATATATTTGATATAAGTTGTATATTATTGCAAGAAAAGATGATAAAAGCAAAAGGAATCTTGCAAATGTTGCCGAAGAAAATATCAGATAACGAGAAGAATCAGGGAGATTTGTTTAAAGTAATGTTAAGAGATGTAGTGGATACTAAGCATTCGCTTGTAACGCTGGCAAATTCTATCAACTGGGAAGCGATTGAGAATAAGATTTCACCACTGTTTTGTTCGAATAACGGCAGGCCTGCATTGCCAGTAAGAATGATAGCAGGGCTTCTTTATTTGAAGAACGCTTACAACCTTGGAGATGGAGCTCTTCTTGCTGCGTGGCTGGAAAATCCCTACTGGCAGTATTTTACAGGAGGAGTATTTTTCGAGCACGAAATACCGTTTGATTCATCTAACATGACCAACTGGAGGAAACGCATAGGAGAAGAAGGGCTTGAGGAACTTCTCAAGGAAATCCTTTCAGCAGCAGTAAGGCTTGGGTTTATCAAGCTATCTGAATTCAAGAAAGTAAATGTTGATACGACAGTACAGGAAAAGAATGTCAGGTTTCCCACAGATTCAAGACTTTATGACAGGCTGAGGGAAAAGCTTGTAAAGGAAGCAAATAGTATCGGAATAGACTTAAGACAGTCGTATGAAAGAGTTGCCAAGAAGGCTCTGCATAAACAAAGTTCGCATGCTCACGCCAATCAGATGAAGAAAGCTAAAAAGCAGACTAAAAAGCTCAAGGTTTACCTTGGCAGGGTAGCAAGAGACATCAGAAGAAAAATGCAAAAATCTAATCCTAAAATGGATAACCTTTTGGCCTTATCAGACAAAGTTTTGACTCAGGAAAGACAAAGCAAGAACAAGATTTACTCAATTCATGAACCAGAGGTTGAGTGCATCAGCAAAGGCAAGGCTCACAAGAAATATGAATTTGGCTGCAAGGTAGGCTTTGTTACGAGTGCTCAATCCAACTGGATACTCGGAGCAATGGCTTTTCATGGTAATCCATACGATGGGCATACGCTAAAAGACAACCTTGAACAAGTTAAAAGGATAACAGGGATTGTTCCTGAGCAGGGAACTTGCGACATGGGCTACAAAGGACATGGATATGATGGAACTTGTACGATCAATATTGTAAACAGATACCGTAAGAAGATCCCAGAAGCAATCAGAAGATGGTGGAAACGCCGTTCAGCCATCGAACCTATAATTGGTCATGTAAAACAGGATAACAGAATGGACTGCAACAGATTAAAAGGCAAACTTGGAGACAAGTTAAATGCAATCCTATCGGCTTGCGGGTTTAACTTCAGAAAATTACTCAGGGCAATAGCCCTATTTTTTGTTTTCGTCCCAAAAACGGCTGTTCTTGCATTTTGGGCAGATGAAAAATGCTATCGGAGACTAACTTTTGCCTCCAATGGTGCTTATAATTTTTAGGTGAATCAAGAAAAAACGGGGTTTTTCAAGATCGACTAGTATAGACAATAACACAGAAGCGGAGAGAAGCATGAGTAAGTATATACTGATAATAGGCGGTAATTTGTTCAACAAAGGGGCTCAGGCTATGACCTTTGTGACTGTTGATGAAATAAAAAAAAGATTTCCGAAAAGAGAGATAATTTTACTTTCCGATATAGATTATAAACACTCTAGAGAAGAGAATAGTAATTTAACATTTGGTATTTTGCCGGTAATATCAATAGGTGTTGTTTTTGAGTTGCTTGGTGGTGTCTATAAACTTCTCTGGAGGCTAAAGGCAAAAAGGGAAAATAAACAAGAATGCAATGCCAATATACCATTGCTTAGAGCAGTGCTTGAGAATACAGAGATGCTTATTGATATAAGTGGATATGCTTTGTCATCCCAATTGAGTATTATAGGTGTCGTTGAATATTTGACACGACTAGGGCTTGCTAAAAAATATGGGATAAAGGTTTATTTAATGCCACAATCTTTTGGACCATTTTCATATAAAGGCATGCTTAAAACAATAATAGGCTCTATGCTCAAAAAGTATATGAAATATCCTGAGGTAATTTATGCCAGAGAAAGTGAAGGGTATAACCTTCTTCACAACGATTACCGGTTGAATAATGTTATCAAATCCTATGATTTGGTTTTGCTGAATAAGAAAACACATATATCAAATATATTCAAGGTAATACCGGAATTATTAAATTTTAAAATTACAAAAGCTGTTGTTGCAGTTATTCCCAATATGAGAAACTTTGAGCACGGCAATGCTGATAAAATCATGACTTTGTATGATACCGCAATAAATAAAATAATTAAAATGAAAAAAAACGTATATCTTGTGCGACACTCATACGAAGATATTAAAGTTTGCAAAATGATAAAAGAACGCTTTGCCGATAATGACTCTGTAAGTATCATTTCAGATAATATGAATTGCATTGAATTGGATGGATTGATACAAAAATTTGAATTTCTAGTAGCGTCAAGATACCATTCGGTTATTCATGCGTATAAGCATGGCATACCATGCATAGCTTTGGGCTGGGCAACTAAATATTATGAGTTACTTAAAGAATTTCAACAAGAACAATATTATTTTGATGTTAGAAATAATGTAGGAGAAACGGCTTTTGAAATAGCTGTTGATACAATGTTAAGGCAACATCCAAAAGAGAAAGAGACTATATTGTCAGTGTTGGAAAAAATACAAACTCATAATGTATATGATGTGCTTGGAAGGGAACCATAATAATTAACACATTTATCTTCGGAAACTGAGTTGATTCAATAAATGCAAGATAATCCTGCTTTAATGTATAAAATAGATTATGAACTTAAATTGCAATTATTGGCAAATATTAAACAGATAAGGTCGATACATAGTGAAAAATAAAGAGAGATGCACTGGCTGTGGTGCCTGTGCTTGCGCTTGCCCCACCCAAGCTCTATTTATGGAATACGATCATGAAGGATTCTATTATCCGAAATTAAAACCTGAACTTTGCATTAGTTGTGATGAGTGTAAAAAAGTTTGCTTTATAGCAAGTACACAGTTATCACAAAGAAATCTCTACTCCACAAAATACTATGCTGGTTATTTGAAGGATACTACTCAATTGACTTGTGTATCTTCAGGAGGCGCATTCTGGGGTATTTCCGAAAAAGTATTATCATCGAATGGAATTGTGTATGGAGCTGTACAGGAAAGTATTTTCGATGTACATCATGAAAGAGCAAATACAATAATAGAGGCTAAAAAGTTCCAACGGTCTAAGTATTTACAAAGTTCTATCGGTAATACTTATATAAGAGTACAGGATGACTTAATGCAAGGGAGGGTTGTATTGTTTAGCGGGACTGGTTGCCAGATTGCCGGCCTATATGGATTCCTTAAAAAGACATACGATAATTTGATTACATGTGATGTTGTATGCCATGGCATACCCTCAATGAAGGCCTTTAAACAATATATTCACGAATTAGAGATAAAACATTCTGCTAAAGTTATACAAATAGTATTTAGAGACAAAACCAACGGATGGAAGAATAATCATATTGCAATTTATTTTGACAATGACGAAATTGTACGAGAGCCTAGTGTTAAACATTTATTTCACGCAGGCTACCTGAGTGGCCTTTATTGTAGATCGTCTTGCGAAAATTGTGATTATGCTAGTCTACCCAGAGTTGCTGATATTACTCTGGCAGATTATTGGATGTATGAAGGTCCGTTAAAATTGGATAATCCTGATGGAGGCATTTCGTTAATAGTATGTTCGACTGAAAAGGGGAATAAACTTATTAAGAGTGTTGAACAAGCAATGAGACTTGAGATTTCAACACAAGAAAAAGCTATGCAAAGTTGTAAACATCTTATACGTCCGCCGATTGCAAGTCCAAAACGGATGATGTTTTTTAAACTGTTTAAAAAGTATGGATTCGAAGTAGCTGTACAACAATGTTCTAGAAAGTCTTTTTTTGAAAAACTCAGAATCAAAGTCGGTAGGAATAAACAAATATTTTTGAGTAAATTACTAAGCAGAATTGAAAAGTAATAGGAAAAATCTTCTAGGGTAATAATACATTTCCTTATAGGTAATAGAGCACATTGTGTAATTAAAGATTCCTGAATAAATCATAAGTATTTCTAGTGCAAATAGATGAAAGAGTGATATATTATCTTTAGTGTAAGGAATTGCACTGTGAGCTGCGCTCTTTTTCTGTACTGATATAATTGACATGATAGGTGTAAAAATCCTTAAACTATTCTTTGGTTATTGATGCATTTCAAGCCTTCTGCATAGACTTTGTTAGGAACTTCATATCCTAAGCTCTGATGCGGTCTTGTAGAGTTATAAGCCATGAAATACCTGTTAACCCCTTGCCGCAACTCTGATATTGACTGATAATCATTGAGATAGATATTCTCGTATTTCAGGCTCCTCCATACTCTCTCCATATATGCATTATCGAGAGCTCTTCCTTTGGAATCCATGCTTACCTGAATATTCTTTTCCTGAAGCATGGATATGAACTTTTCGGATGTGAACTGGCAGCCCTGATCCGTATTGAATATCTCAGGTTTGCCACTCCTTCTAAGAGCTTCTTCCAGCGCCTCAAGGCAGAAGGTTGTGTCCATTGTATTTGATACCTTCCAGGAAAGTATCTTTCTGGAATACAGGTCTTCGATTGCTACAACATATGCTCTGCTTCCTTTTACTCCGGTGTAGGTAATATCGCTAGCCCATACTTGGTTGGGACGGGTAATAGACATACCTTTAAGCAAGTAGGGATATTTCTTGTCCGTTTTGTCTGGAACAGAAGTATTGATCCTTCTTCTGGGATAGATAGCCTTAATGCCAAGGTCATTCATGCACCTTCTTGTTCTCTTGTCTCCAATTTTCTTCCAGCCGTATTCTTTTCTGAGTTTGTCTTTGATTCTTCTGTACCCATAGGTAGGTTCGCGCTTGTAAATTGACAGGATATCTTCTTTTACATAGCAGTTCTTATCCAAGCCTATATTACCATGGCAATAATAGTAACTGGACTTGGCTATGCCAAATAAGCCTAACTGTAAATTCAATGAAAGAGTTTCTGATGTGTTTTCAATCATTTTTAGCCTAATTTCCCTACCCATTGCTCGTACTTTTTTCTCATGAATTCATTCTCCACTTTTAGCTGGCCTATCTGTTTGATAAGATCATCTTCAGAATATCTGGATTCTTTAGCAGCCTTTTTTTCAGCCTTGCTGGAAAAGGCATTTGGAAGGCTTTCCAGTGCTTTCTTCCTCCATAGCGTAACCATGTTCGGATGCACTCCGAATTCTGATGCAATTTCTGCTATGCTCTTTTCTCCTTTGATTGCCTCCAAGGCTACTTTGCTTTTGAATTTGCTGTCATAGGTCTTCTTCATAATTTTCCCTCCTGAATTTGCTTATTTTTAATTATACATACTCAGGATCTTTTCCACCTATCTTTCCAGTTCAGAAAATCGGCAGCATTACACTTTGTGAAAACACCGAGATTATCAAACCCAGAACATACCGTAAGAAGGCTAGGAAAGAGTATCTCTCAACAGCAAAGAAGCGCAATGTCATCAGGAATCAGATGCGTAAATCAATAGGAAAACAGTTGCGTTTTATAAGGAGGAATCTCAAGAGTATAAGGGAACTATGCAAGTTTTTATCAATTGCCAAATTAAGCATTAGGCAATATAAAGACCTTCTGGTAATATCTGAACTCTACAGGCAACAAAACCTAATGTATCGCAATAGAGTACATGTAGTAGAAGGCAGGATAGTAAGCATAAGCCAGCCTGACATCAGACCGATAGTCAGAGGCAAAAGCAAAGCCAAGACAGAATTTGGAGCAAAAATATCAGTGAGCGTCGTAGATGGCTTTACCTATCTGGATCGTTTCAGTTTCGACAGTTACAATGAAGCGCTGGACTTGAAAGAACAGCTTGAAGCATATCGTAAAAGATTCGGCTTTTATCCTGAAGTGGTCCAATGCGACAAGATATACAGGAATCGTGAAAATATAAATTACTGCAAAAGCCTAAATATCAGACTATCGGGACCAAATCTTGGCAGACCTAAAACAGAAAACACACAAAATGCAATTGAGCTCAAGAAGATCAAGCAGGTAATCAAACAGGATGCAATCGAAAGAATAGAAGTAGAAAGGAAGTTCGGCTTAGCCAAAAGGCGTTACTCAATGGGGCTTATTATGGAAAAACTGCCACAGACAGTATTTGCGGCAGTTTCTCTGACAATTCTGGTGATGAATCTTGATAAAATCCTCAGATGGATTTTATCGTCCTTGCTTTTGTTGCTGCAATATGGCCTGATTTTAGTTCGACTAATCCTGAGAGCCATGCAGAAGGCATGTTGCATTGAAAATATTTATTGGCAATATAGACCAGTTTTGGCTATTACAGGGTAAAATGATAAAAATAGGAATTATTCAGCAGCCATTAAATAGTGAGAAGAAAATTGTTAAAATTTTCTAATGCAGTGTAGCTTACTCTCGTTGCAGGAAATGCAGCATTACACTTCTGCAGAATAGTGGCAACAAAATTAATGAAAATGCATGCAGAAACTTTTAATTTCAATGAAAAGAGGTATCAATTATTAACTGAAGACTAACTTTGAATTTGGCCTATAGATTAGTAGCAGGTCAATAGTATTAATTAAGCTTACAGTGAGAAAATAAAGCAGGAAACATTATGGAAAAATCAAATAGCACTAGTATTAGGGCAATAACTTCTAGAAAATCTTTTTTATCCATTGCACCAAGCGAGGAGACGAAAAAATTAGTATGCGAGTACTATGAAGCTCAAGGACTAACTCCACGATTTGTAACGAACTGTATAAAATACTGTGGATTGTTGTTTGAAAGAAACCCTAAAGATATTCTTCTAGTAGCTAATAAAGTACAACGCAAGATTGCAGCGATCTTGGGAAATAATGTCGCTATTTTATCAGATGCTGAGACCGCGGCAAGGCAATTTGTGACATTAAAAGAAGTATTTTTAATGTTGACCCAAAAAGGTGTTCCTTGTTATATGTTCAATAGACCTGCATTAATTAACAAGTTTCATTATACCAAGTCAGCAATTAAAAGAATTGAGAATAAAATAGATTTTCCAAAAATACTTGCCAATCAAGAGAAATATGTTGACAGTCTAAAAGAAATATTAGGAGAATTGTATTCTCCCACTTATGTTGAACACTTGGGGCGCATATCACAAGTCATTAAACTTGGCACTGCCTATGTCCACGATGACATGCAATCTGAATTAGTAAATATATTTGGGGGTAAAAGGGTTGTGATAAATCAACCCGTAAATTGTAAAATGACCATCCATATGTATGGCCGTTGCGGAGTTTTTGGATATGCAGTAGAAGATAAAGATAATATTCCGAGCCAATTACAACGCAAACTCATAAATAATGGTTATACGGACATTGCGGTTGTTAATCATGGTTTGTGGGGAGGTGACGATGCTTTTATTAACCATAATATTATTCATGATGCACAAACGATGAAAACGGGAGATATTGTAGTTATTTATATGGAGCATTTCTCAACTCCAGAATTGGCAAAATTCCAAGAGTTAGGACTGCATTATTTAGACTGCACAAAAAAGTTTCATGAGAGAGAGGAAAGTCGGTGGGCTTTTTTCGACAGGCCCGGTCATGCAAATCGACAGGGATATGATGTTTTATCAGACATAATTCTTGATAAACTAATTGGAACAGAATTTAAGTGTAAAGATATCATGCCTAGTGTTTTGTCGAGAGGAGTGGAAGGGGAATATATTAAGCTATACTTGAAGAATGACGATGAGGATCCTTTTTTGTTAGATTTGCACCGATATTTGGAAGAGATTAATAAAAAATATCCTATAAATAAAAACATAAAGTGTGGTGCAATTATAATGAATTGTAACCCTTTTACTTTTGGTCATCGATATTTGATAGATTATGCGTCTCAAAAGGTAGAACGACTGTTTATTTTTGTAGTGGAAGAAGACAAGTCATTCTTTAAGTTTAAGGACAGATTTACTCTGGTACAGAAGGGGACTCAAGATTTGAAAAATGTAATTGTGTTGCCAAGCCGCGAATTCATGATTTCCGCATATACATTCCCGGAATATTTTAATAAAGATTATGTCCAGAACATTGAAATAGATGTAACTAGAGATTTACAAGTATTTTGTATGCACATTGCGCCAGGATTAAACATTACAGTTAGATTTGCAGGCGAGGAACCTATTGACATGATCACAAAATCATATAATGACAATATGCGTAGAATATTACCGCAGTACAGCATTGAGTTTGTAGAGATCCCAAGACTTCAAGTCTCCAATGAAGGAGTCGTAAGCGCTTCTAAAGTTAGAAGATTTTTGGAGGAGGCGAAATATGAAGAATTGAAAAAATATGTACCACCCACAACATATGAATATCTTATGGAAAATTACGCAGATAAAAAAGAAATGTTATAAATAATTGGCTGAGTCGAAAATCATGGAATGTGTTACATTGAATAATGGGATTGTTATACCTCAAGTGGGAATTGGAACATTTGGCATTGACGAAGTACATATGGAATCTGCAGTAAATGTCGCAGTCGAATCTGGATACCGCTTATTTGATACATCGCCTAATTATAACAACGATGTTAGTTTAGGAAAAGCAATAAAAAAATTATCTATTGATAGAAGTAAATTGAAACTGATAGAAAAAGTCGATACAGAGGAACAGCGACATAGCATAAGAGCGGCCTTAGAGGGATGTTTGAAACGGCTGGGTGTTGAATATATCGACATGTATTTAATTCATTGGCCTTATCCCAATCATTACATTAATACGTGGAAGCAGATGGAAAGGATTTATGAAGAGGGGCTTGTTAAAAATATTGGTGTATGTAATTGTAAAAAACATCATTTGGAACCTTTGCTCAACAAGGCTAATATAATTCCCTCAGTAAATCAGATTGAAATACATCCTTTATATATCCAGCAAGAGACTGTTGAATATTGTGAATCAAATAATATAAAGATAATGGCTTATACTCCTCTGGCTAGAATGAGTTCAGAATTAATTGAAAATGAACTATTAAATAATCTATCAAAAAAATATAAAAAATATATACCGCAAACCATTCTTCGATGGGGTGTGCAACGTGGATTTATAGTAATACCAAAATCAGGGAATCCAGTTCGAATAAAAAACAATATAGATATATTTGATTTCAATCTGACTGATGAAGAAGTGAGTCTTATATCCGGATTGAATAAGAACTTTCGCGTAAGGTATGACCCTGATGACATGTCAAGATACCCGATGCCATTTTATAAGCGCGTTGTTGATAAAATTAGAAAACTTATAAATTAACGCAACAATATTAATTATAATGACTGGTGAAATTGAGAAAGATTTAAAGATGTATTTATTTCTAGATAATTTATGTATTTCACAATGTGCTGTGTATGTCATAACGTTATTTGAAATTAAATAGATATGTTCGAATTGCGTTTGAGTGTTCCGAATAATCTCCACCAAGAATGTCCAGATATATTTATTGATGTTACGCTGTAATATCGGAGTCATGGTTAGGAGGTTAACAAAACATCTATTTATATAAATGGGGTGTTGTGGATTAGAATATTTTTATCAGGTGTTTATTACGCAGCTTTTGATTAAAAAATCAGGGTATTGGCGCAGCTCAAATGACGCAAGAGAAAACAATAATAATCATTTTAAAATTCTAGTAAGTAAGGCTTAGTTGTCATTTGAAAATAAATACCAATCTTCCTTTGCACATTTTTATACTTCACAACTTTGGAGAAAAGCGTAAATGGCTGAGGATATCTCGTTAAAGAGAGCTATAATAATCAACTTTGCATCAAAGTATGCAGACTTATTTGTACAAATTCTATATATTGCAATTTTATCACGGATATTGAGGCCAAATGATTTTGGAATAGTGGCAATAATATCAGTATTCACGATATTTTTCTCAATATTTGCTGATATGGGATTGGGATCTGCTGTAATTCAAAATAAATCGCTTTCATGTGATGATGTAAAGAATATTTTTTCTTTTTCAATCTATTTGGCTATTGGGGTAGCATTAGTATTTACATTTTTTTCAATACCATTGGCGTTGATATATGATAATAACATTTATATGCCACTGGGGTTAATCTTATCTGTTTCGCTATTTTTTAATACATTAAATACAGTGCCAAATGCGCTGTTGTTAAAGGATAAGAAGTTCGTGCTTCTAGGCTTAAGGCGGATAATTGTTGTTGTCGCTTCCAGTATCTTAACTATTTTTATGGCAATTGCCGGTTTTAAATATTATGCGCTGGTAATTAATTCAGTTATAATAGCTTTTTTTACATTTATTTTGAATTACAAAGGTCAAAATTTAATGTTGAGATTGAAGCTTGATAAAAGGAGTTTGGTAAAAATCAGAAATTATTCCGTATTTTTATTTGGCTTTAATTTTATGACTTATTTTACGAGAAATTTGGATAAGTTGATAATTGGCAAGTTATGGGGAGATGGGGCATTAGCATATTATAATATGGCATACAATCTTATGCTTTACCCGGTTTCCAATTTGACCAGCGTTATCACACCAGTTATTCACCCAATATTGTCTGAACACCAAAACGATAAAAATTATATATATGATCATTTCTTGCAAATGATTCGACTTCTATCAGTAATCGCTATTTTTATCAGTACTTATTGTTTCTTTGCAGCCAAAGAAATAGTTCTTATCACTTTAGGATCACAATGGGAAGCTTCAGTTCCTTGCTTTAAATGGTTGAGTATATCTATTTGGTCGCAAATGATTGTCTCCACATCTGGTTCTATTTTTCAGACACTGGGAAAGACAAATTTACAGTTTTTTAGAGGTTTGGTAACAACACTTATTACAATAATCGCAATTTTAACAGGGATATTTATTGGCAAATTAGAGGCTGTTGCAATTGGTGTTGCAATTGCTTATAATATGCATTTTTTATCTATGCTTTATTTCTTGGTACATAGAGGATTTCGACAAAGCAGTTTGAAATTTTTCAATAACTTGTTACCCGATATTTATATTCTAGTTATGATAATTGTTGTCATGAATATAGCAAACTTTACTATAATAGATTGTTTAGTGTTGTCTGGACTATATAAAGGAGTAGTTTGTGGATTAACATATGTTTTTGGCCTTATTCTTACTAAACAGCATAAACTGCTATTAACATCATTCTTAGTACCGATAAAAAATGCAATAGGTAGAGTAAAAATGTAATGCTGCCGATTTTCTGAACTGGAAAGATAGGTGGAAAAGATCCTGAGTATGTATAATTAAAAATAAGCAAATTCAGGAGGGAAAATTATGAAGAAGACCTATGACAGCAAATTCAAAAGCAAAGTAGCCTTGGAGGCAATCAAAGGAGAAAAGAGCATAGCAGAAATTGCATCAGAATTCGGAGTGCATCCGAACATGGTTACGCTATGGAGGAAGAAAGCACTGGAAAGCCTTCCAAATGCCTTTTCCAGCAAGGCTGAAAAAAAGGCTGCTAAAGAATCCAGATATTCTGAAGATGATCTTATCAAACAGATAGGCCAGCTAAAAGTGGAGAATGAATTCATGAGAAAAAAGTACGAGCAATGGGTAGGGAAATTAGGCTAAAAATGATTGAAAACACATCAGAAACTCTTTCATTGAATTTACAGTTAGGCTTATTTGGCATAGCCAAGTCCAGTTACTATTATTGCCATGGTAATATAGGCTTGGATAAGAACTGCTATGTAAAAGAAGATATCCTGTCAATTTACAAGCGCGAACCTACCTATGGGTACAGAAGAATCAAAGACAAACTCAGAAAAGAATACGGCTGGAAGAAAATTGGAGACAAGAGAACAAGAAGGTGCATGAATGACCTTGGCATTAAGGCTATCTATCCCAGAAGAAGGATCAATACTTCTGTTCCAGACAAAACGGACAAGAAATATCCCTACTTGCTTAAAGGTATGTCTATTACCCGTCCCAACCAAGTATGGGCTAGCGATATTACCTACACCGGAGTAAAAGGAAGCAGAGCATATGTTGTAGCAATCGAAGACCTGTATTCCAGAAAGATACTTTCCTGGAAGGTATCAAATACAATGGACACAACCTTCTGCCTTGAGGCGCTGGAAGAAGCTCTTAGAAGGAGTGGCAAACCTGAGATATTCAATACGGATCAGGACTGCCAGTTCACATCCGAAAAGTTCATATCCATGCTTCAGGAAAAGAATATTCAGGTAAGCATGGATTTCAAAGGAAGAGCTCTCGATAATGCATATATGGAGAGAGTATGGAGGAGCCTGAAATACGAGAATATCTATCTCAATGATTATCAGTCAATATCAGAGTTGCGGCAAGGGGTTAACAGGTATTTCATGGCTTATAACTCTACAAGACCGCATCAGAGCTTAGGATATGAAGTTCCTAACAAAGTTTATGCAGAAGGCTTGAAATGCATCAATAACCAAAGAATAGTTTAAGGATTTTTACACCTATCATGTCAATTATATCAGTACAGAAAAAGAGCGCAGCTCAAAAAGCTGAGGGAAAAAATGGGAGAAAATGGAAAACTATATGCTGAGCAACATATTTCTCGCCATGTTTGTTCTAAACAGTATGAAAAAGTTCTGTTTCTAGCCTTTAAGATAGCAAAAACCCTGAAGGCTTGACACTCATTTGATTATTATCTTTGTATTAAACATTTTATTGGGGTTAGTTAATGACAGTAAACAATCCAGAAAATCAGTATTTAGATGGCACATATTTTGCCCAGAATCCAGATTGGGATCGTAAAGATTGTTTGTGGAAAGCCAAGTTAGTCAAAAGTGTCCTTGATAAATTCAAAATTGAAATTAACTCAATTTGCGAGATTGGTTGTGGTTCAGGCGATATATTAGTTCATTTAAAAAAATCATATCCTCGATATGAATTTATAGGTTATGACATTTCTCCACAACTTCTGCCGTTTTGGCAACAACATGCTGGGGAAGGTATTCAATTCCATTGTGGAGACTTTCTAAATCATAATAAACGAAATTTCGACTGTATTTTAATTTTGGATGTTATAGAGCATTTAACAGATCCATATACCTTTTTAGAGATAGTACAGGAAAGAGCAAAATATTTTATATTTCACATACCATTGGATTTGAATGTATGTACTGTCTTAAGAGAGAAGCCCTTACTTCAATCAAGACTAAAAGTTGGGCATATACAGGTATTTACAAAAAGTCTTGCACTAGCAATTTTGCGTGAGACAGGTTTCGATATAATACACTACGAATATACGAATAGTTATTTAACTGAGCCTAATAGAACCCTTAAGACTCGTTTGGCCTCATTACTGCGCTGTCTAGCATATTCAATCAATAAGGATTTTGGAGTTCGCTTGATTGGAGGGGAAACGCTTTTAGTTCTTGCAAAAGCTTCAGATTAAGCAATGATAAAAAAATTACAAATTTTATGAAAATACTAATTTTAGTAGGTAATTACCCTCCTACAATAAGTTCTTGTGCTCGGCTTTATTCTGAACTGGCTGAAAGTCTTAACGGATTGAGGCATAATGTAACGGTGATTACTGAACATCCATTAGATGGTAACGCTGTTGATAAAAACCATAAGTATTATACTAATCGCTCCTCGAGAATAAATATAAATGGTGTTGAAGTAATCAGGATATCGGAATTATCATTTCTTTCGAAATTTTCTTTTACTAAAGCATTGAGATTTTTCTTTTCTTTTATCTTGTACACCTTCCGAGGTATATTTACAAGCCGGAAAGATGTTGTTCTCGTGTACTCTCCGCCTTTATATATGGGAATTGCAGGTTTTTTTATATCTAAAGTCAAAAAAATACCGATGGTATTTAATATGCAGGATATTCATCCAAAAGTCCTGTTTGATTCAGGTGCAATAAAAAATAAATTCTTGAAGCTATTATTTTTAAAGATGGAAGAGCTGTGTTACAGAAAAGCTAGTTCTTTTATTGTTTACTCAAAAGGGAATAAAGATTATCTAATTGGAAAAGATGTCGCTTTAAGCAAGATATTTATTATTCCAAATTGGGTGGATATTTCTGAAAAAGCAGTACAAGGGAAAACGAATTCTTTTCGAAATGACAAGCTTATCGCTGATAAGTTTCTTGTTACTTATGCAGGTACTATCCAAGAGGCTCAAGGACTTGAGATAGTAGTAGAAGCGGCTGGAATCCTTAAAGAATACAATAATATACTTATTATTATAGCAGGAGATGGATCTTCAAAAACTTATTTGCAAAATTTAATACATGAAAAAAAACTCAATAATATCAAAATGTATCCAATGATGTCAAAAAATTTATATATAGAATTTATTTATGCTTCAGATGTTTGTTTGGTTCCTTTAAGTCCAGATACTCCTTTGCAAACTGTACCTGGTAAGCTTGCAGATATAATGGCTCGTGGCAAGCCGATAATAGCTGTTGTAAATTATCAAGGTGATACGGCTAGTATTATTAGAAGCGCTTGCTGTGGTATTTGTGTGGCTCCAGGTGATGCCAGAGCATTATCCCATGCGGTATTGAAGTTACACAATGACAGAGAATTAAAAGAAAGAATGGGTGCAGCCGCTCGATTTTACTCTGAAAAGTATTTTTCTAGAGATATTTGTATAAAACAGTATGAGGAAGCATTATTATCAGTAATAAAAGAGATTTAAAGTGATGCAAGAATCTACTAATACAGCAATTTTGTCTAATAATCCCAAGCCAGTTATCCTCGTATTTATAGGCAACTATCTTCCAGGTTATAAAGCTGGTGGAATTTTACGTTCAGTAATTAATACAGTTGACCACTTGTCTAATGAGTTTGATTTTCGGATAGTTACGAGGGATCGTGATTTAGGAGATACTATTTCGTACGCTGATATCAAGCATGATCAATGGCAACAAGTTGGCAATGCAATGGTTTATTACTTGCCTCCCAGTTCAATCAGATTAAAAAGTATATCAACATTGATAGAAAGTGTTTCTTGTTCTGTATATCATTTAAACAGTTTTTTTGATCCTTTAACGATAATGGTGTTATTGAATAGGAAACTTGGAAGAATAAAATCCAAACCTGTCATTCTCTCTCCACGAGGGGAATTTGCCTGGGCTTCCTTGAAACAAAAATATCCCAAAAAAATTATCTTTATCAATATTGCTAGGCTTTTGGGGCTTTATAAAGGTATTACCTGGCATGTATCGAGCGAATATGAACGCATTGATTTAGTAAAGATTATGAAAATAAAGCCTGATAGAATTCATATTGCGCTTGATTTGCCTAAAAAAATTATTTCTGGAGAATTCTTTAATCATGGTTTTAATTCTTCTACCAAACAATATAATTTAAAACTAGTGTTTTTGTCACGAATTTCGCGTGAAAAGAATTTAGATTATGCCCTTCGAGTTTTAGCTAAGGTTAACGCAAATTTGAGTTTTGACATTTACGGACCGGCAGAGAATGCATTATATTGGAAGGAGTGTCAGGAATTAATAAATCAATTGCCTACTAATATTAAAGTTAATTACAAAGGAAGTTTAAATCCTAATCAAGTGATAAATGCATTAAGTTGCTATGATCTTTTATTTTTCCCAACTGCTGGAGAGAATTATGGTCATGTGATTGCTGAATCCTTAATCTCAGGTACGCCAGTATTAATAAGTAATAAGACTCCTTGGCGTAATCTAGAGGCAGATGAATTTGGATGGGATCTAGATTTATCTCAGATGAATTCTTTTGTTGAAAAAATTGAAAAGTTCCACTTATTTAGCTATTGTGACCGTCTTAAACAGAGGGCTCTTATAAAACTCAGGATTAATAATCGCCTTATTGATCCTGTTGCAATAGAAAATAATCGTCAACTTTTTAAAAAGCATATTGTTACTAAACAAGTTTACTCCTAGAGAAAGCTTTGTAAATAATTATTGAACTTATTTATTATGGGGAAAGAGATGTATAAGATTTGTGCAAATTGCATTATGGATAGTTCAGACTCAAATATTACTTTTGATGAATGCGGATGGTGTGATTATTGTCGCAATTATTACGAATACATACAACCAAACTGGTATCCTTCTGAAACAGGAGAAAAGATGCTTAAGCCATTAATTGAGAAAATTAAAATTGAAGGGAAAGGCAAGGAACATGACTGTCTGATTGGTTTAAGTGGAGGAGTAGATAGTTCTTATGTGGCCTATGTAGCTAAAGAGAAATTTGGTTTGAGACCTTTATTACACCATGTCGATACTGGTTGGAATTCTCAGATAAGTGTAAGCAATATTGAAAAATTAGTTGATAGTTTGCATCTTGATCTTCATACTGATGTTGTTGATTGGCAGGAAATGAAAGACTTGCAGTTAGCTTTTTTTAGAGCACAAGTAGCTAATGTTGATACACCACAAGATTTAGCAATTTTTTCATCTCTTTACAATTTTGCGATAAAAAATAAATTTAAATATATTTTAACTGGAGCAAACTTTTCGACCGAATGTGTTCGTGAACCGCATGAATGGGGAGCCTATTATCAAACTGACATGCGTTTTGTCAAAGATATTCATAAGCGTTATGGGACAAGGCCATTAAAAACTTTTCCAACTGCTGATATCTTTAAATATAAAATCTATTATTGCCTAATTAAGGGTATAAAAATTGTGAAACCGTTGAATTATATGCCATATATCAAGGAGCAAGCTATTCAAGAATTAACTGATAGGTTTGGATGGCAAAAATATCTTCAGAAACATCATGAATCTCGTTTTACTAAGTTCATTGAGTGTTTCTGGTTACCTAAAAAATTTGGTTTTGACAGGCGCAAAGCCCATTTATCAAGTTTAATATTGACTAATCAAATAACTCGTAATGAAGCTCTTGAACGAATTGCTAAGTCTGAAATAAGTGAAGAAGATATGATTAAGGATTTTGAATTTGTTGCAAAGAAGTTAGGTTTAACTACCTCTGAATTACAGGAAATCTTTAATGGAGAAAACAAGAGTTTCCGTGACTATAAGAACAATAAGTTGTTAATAGAATTCGGAACCAAAATATTGCAGTTATTAGGCATAGAGAAAAGAGTGATTAGATGATTACCATCATTAATTACGGTTTGGGAAATATCAAAGCTTTTATTAATGTATTTAATCACTTAAATATTGCTGTTAAAACAGCAACAATAAAAGAAGATCTGAAAGATTCCATGAAACTTATTTTACCTGGAGTTGGAGCCTTTGACTATGCTATGTCGCAATTGAATGCTTCTGGAATGCGCGATGAACTTGAAAAGCAAGTTCTTGAAAGAAATATACCAGTACTTGGTATCTGTGTAGGTATGCAGATATTGGCAGAATCAAGTGAAGAAGGTTTGTTATCGGGATTAGGGTGGGTTCCAGGAAAAGTTAAGAAGTTTAATTTTGAGTTTGAAATGGAAAAAAATAAGAGAGAAAGGAGTCACTTGGCGCTGCCGCATATGGGTTGGAATAGTATCAAAGTTAAGACAAAAGATAAAATTTTTAAAGATCTCGAACCTGATTCTAGGTTTTACTTTTTGCATTCTTATTATTTTGATTGCGCAGATAAGGAAAATTCAGCCGCCACTGCCTTTTATGGTTATGACTTTACATGTGCTGTTAGGAAAGATAATATCTTTGGAGTACAGTTTCATCCGGAGAAAAGCCATCATAATGGGATTAAAGTCTTGAAGAATTTTGCGGAAATGTAAGGATAAGGAAAGATACAAGTAAAAAGCAAAAAGAGCAAAGTAAAGTGTGAGAGAATATGCAGAATGATTTGAACCAACGACTCTTTGATTTTGCAATAAGGTGTTTAAAATTTATTAGAACTTTACCAGATTCAACTGAATATAAAGGGTTCTTCTAATAATTGTTTTTAAGTTCAAATTGTTGTTTAATATCCATGAATATATGATATATTATTAATAGGTAATATGTTGTGTAACTAGTTAAGGATAATAAATCATGATAAATGGATTTTTTGATATAGATGACGGGCTTGAACAGCTTAGCAAGTGCGGAGACCCTTTGGTAAAGCTTAAGGAAATAGTTCCCTTTGAATCTTTTCGCAATGAATTGAGCAAGGTTCACGATAAAGAACGCAAGAACACAGCCGGCAGAAAACCTTATGATGTTGTCCTGATGTTCAAGATACTTATTCTGCAGTCTCTTTATAATCTGAGTGATGAGGCAATGGAATTCCAGGTAAAAGACAGGCTCTCCTTCATGCGGTTTCTTGGTCTTTTTATTGGAGATTCTGTACCTGATGCAAGAACTATATGGCTTTTCAGAGAGCAACTTAAGGAACTCAAACTTGTAGACAAACTCTTTTCTGCCTTTAACCGTTATCTTGCTGAAAACGGATTTGAAGCCAAGAAGGGGCAGATTATTGATGCTTCGATAGTAGCCGCACCTAAACAGCGTAACAGCAGAGATGAAAATGAACAGATAAAGGATGGAAAAATCCCTGAAGGATGGAGTGATAAGAAACGAAGCCATAAAGATACAGATGCTAATTGGGTTAAGAAAAATGGCAAGAATCATTTTGGATACAAAAACCATGTTGAAGTAGATGTGAAGAACAAGATTGTTCGCAAATACAAAGTTACGCCTACTGCCACGCATGACAGCAATGTTTTTGAGGAAATACTTGATGCTAATAACAGCAACAAAGATGTTTTTGCCGATTCTGCTTACAGGTCTAAAGATAGCCTGGAAGAGCTTGAGAATTTGGGGTACAGAGAGCATCTTCAGCGTAAAGGCTGTAAACACAAGAAGTTGAGTAAATGGGAACAACAAGGAAATCATACGAGATCCAGAATCCGATCCCGAGTAGAACATGTGTTTGGTATTCAGGCACAAAAAGCAAAAACGCTGATAGTAAGAACAATTGGAATAGTCAGAGCCGAAGTAAAAATCGGACTGAGAAACCTTGCCTATAATATGCATAGGTTGAGCATGTTGGCAGTTTAAGGAAATAAATCCATCGGAAAAGATACCTAACTGATCGTTTAGAACTGAAATCAAAGCATCAATAGCATTGAGATTTTCAGTCCTATCCGATAAAATTGTTTTCAAATATTTCATTTTTAAAGCAAAATCGTAAAAACGGTATTTTTAGAAATACCCTAAAGTAATCAAATACCAATTGGCAAAGAGTTCTACATCTTCAGGCGCAAATTATGAAGAGTCTCAGGCTGGCTCATCTAAAGCTGATTTTGTGAACAAAGTGAGAATATCTCTTAGAGAAATGCGTGAATCAAGCTATTGGCTAAGAATAATTGATGGAATAAAAGGGAATAACATAAATATTGAAGAGTTAAACTTACTTGTCAGTGAATCGAATGAGTTAAAGAAAATTTTAGGTTCAATTGTAACTAAGACAGGGAGCCGATAATGTTCTTTTATCTTTCCTCCTTTAATCTTTTATCTTAGGGTTTTAAAAATGTTGCGCTCAAGAATAATTCCCTGTCTATTGGTTCATAATAAAGGTCTTGTAAAGACTGTAAAATTTAAAGATCCTAAATATCTTGGAGATCCTATAAATGCAGTAAGGATTTTTAATGAAAAAGAAGTGGACGAATTGATGGTGATCGATATTGATGCAACTGTTGAACAACATGGACCAGATTATAAAATGATTGAGCATCTGGCAGCTGAGTGTCGAATGCCACTTTGTTACGGAGGCGGAATAAAAAATTTAGAGCAGGCTCAAAAGATTTTTAGTTTAGGAGTGGAAAAAATAGCCTTGAGTTCAGTTGCAATTGAAAACCCTTCTATTATTAAGTCTATGTCAGAAAAAGTTGGGAATCAAAGCGTTGTGGTTGTATTAGATGTAAAGAAAAAGAATTGTAGTAGTGAATACGAACTATATATTCATAATGGAACAATATCTACAGGAAAAAACCCAGTTAATTTTGCTATTGAAATGCAAGAACTGGGGGCTGGTGAGATAGTCATTAATTCTATTGATCAGGATGGTATAATGAAAGGATATGACTTGAATATTATTAATCAAATCAGGAATGTCATTAGTATTCCATTAACAGTTATGGGAGGAGCTGGATCCCTTGACGATGTCCGTACTGTAATTAAGCAGTATGGCATTATAGGTGTTGCTGCAGGGAGTATGTTTGTTTTTAAAGGAAAGTTTAGGGCTGTATTAATTAATTATCCAAGCCATATCGAAAAAGCATCTCTCTTTATTTAAGAAAAAAATAACGCAAGAGATGATACCGCTTAATGAATAGAGTGATAAGTTTATTTGATAAAGAGTTAAGTGCTAAAATATTAAAAAGATGAGTAAAAATGTTTAAAGGAAAGATACTTCTGATTACTGGAGGAACTGGCTCCTTCGGGAATGCTGTCCTGGATAGGTTTCTGCACACGGAAATTAAAGAGATAAGAATTTTCAGCAGAGATGAAAAGAAACAGGATGATATGCGTAAAAAGTATAACAACCCTAAACTTAAGTTTTATCTAGGAAATGTAAGGGATGCTAAATCAGTTGATACCGCAATGTATAAGGTTGATTATATTTTTCATGCTGCAGCGCTTAAGCAAGTCCCGTCTTGTGAGTTTTTCCCTATTGAAGCCGTCAATACCAATATTATCGGTACTGAGAATGTACTTGATGCGGCTCTAAGGCACCATGTGAAGAAAGTTATAGTCCTTAGTACTGACAAAGCCGTTTATCCTATTAACGCTATGGGAATGAGTAAGGCCATTATGGAAAAAGTGATGATAGCCCGTTCAAGAAATGCTCATGAAGGAGGGACTGTTCTCTGCGGCACCAGATATGGCAATGTGATGGCATCAAGAGGATCAGTAATTCCCCTTTTTGTCCAACAGATAAAGGAAGGAAAACCCTTGACAATTACCAACCCTGCAATGACAAGGTTTATGCTGACTCTGGATCATGCAGTAGAGCTTGTACTTTTTGCATTTCTACACGGAAATCAGGGAGATATTTTTGTCCAGAAAGCACCCTCAGCTACAATTGAGACAGTAGCGAAAGCTCTTATTGAACTGTATAAGGCAGACAGCAAGATAAAAATTATTGGACACAGGCATGGCGAAAAGCTTTATGAAGATCTGGTAAGCAAGGAAGATATAGCAATAGCAGAAGATATGGGGAACTATTACAGAATTTCTGCCGATACCAGAGATTTAAACTATGACCTTTTCTTCACCAAAGGGGACAAACATATTATGGAAGTCGAATCATATAATTCGCACAATGTTAAATTGTTGGATATTGAAGAGACAAAGAAACTGCTGCTCAATCTGGATTTTATCAGGAAAGATTTGCAAATTTCAATTAACCAATAACCATTTTAATAGATTTAAGTAAATATGAAATTTTTAGTGTTTGGTGCCGGAGGGATGGCTGGGCATGTCATAACGACATACTTATGCGAAAAAGGACACGATGTAATAGGATGTGATAAAAAAAAAGTTACACATTGTAATTATCTAGAGGGTGATGTTTGTGATATATCATTTGTGAAGAATCTATTAATAGATGGAAAATACGATTCAGTTATCAACTGTATCGGAATACTAAATCAATTTGCCGAAGATAAAAAAGCATTAGCGATATATTTGAATTCCTATTTTCCTCATTTACTTGCAGATATTACACAGGGCATGAAAACACAGGTAATTCATATGAGCACTGATTGCGTTTTTTCTGGTAAGAAAGGAGGCTATACAGAAGCTGATTTTCCAGATGGTGAAACTTTTTATGATAGAACTAAAGCTCTAGGTGAACTAATTGACAATAAAAATCTAACTATGCGAAACTCCATTGTTGGCCCTGATATAAACGAAAATGGGATAGGTCTATTTAACTGGTTTATGAAGCAGAATGGCACAATAAATGGCTATACTAAAGCTATGTGGACAGGTTTAACAACTTTGCAACTTGCTAAAGCAATGGAGTATGCAGCTAGAGTAAAAGCTAATGGACTTTTTAATATGGTATATAAAGAGCCAATCAGCAAATATGACTTATTGAAATTATTTAATAAGTATATGAGAAATAATGAATTAAATATACGTCCATATTCTGAATTTGTTTTAGATAAATCCCTAAAGAGAACTCGTTTCGACTTAGATTATATTATACCAGACTATGAAAAAATGGTTATAGAGATGGCGAATTGGATAATGAAACATAAGCATTACTATCCTACTTATACTTTAATAGCAAAAAAATAATTATAATATGAAAAAACTAAAATTAATGACAGTTGTCGGAACAAGGCCGGAAATTATAAGGCTAATTAAGATTATTAAACTCGCTGACTGTTATTTTAACCATATTTTTGTCCATACAGGACAGAATTATGATTATGAACTTAACCAGATATTCTTTGAAGATCTAAAACTTCGCAAACCGGATTATTATCTTGGTGTTGACACTTCTTCTCTAGGCCATGTACTGGGAGATACGTTGATTAAAATAGAAGAAGTTTTCAAAGCGGAAAAACCTGATGCTGTTCTTATTCTAGGTGATACAAACTCAAGTATAGCAGCTATTATGGCAAAAAGAATGAAAATTCCAATTTATCATATGGAGGCTGGTAACCGCTCTTATGACCTTAATGTACCTGAAGAGATTAATCGCAAAATTATTGACCACATTGCTGACTTTAATCTGGTTTATACAGAAAACTCCCGTCGGCATCTGCTTTCTGAAGGAATTCCTCACAGATATATTTATGTAACAGGTTCTCCGATGTTTGAAGTCATTAAAGAACACAGGAAAGAGATTGAAAGTTCTAAAATTCTAAAGTTACTAGATATTGAAGAAAAGAAATATTTTATTGTAAGTGTTCACAGAGAGGAGAATGTGGATTTTCCGGAAAATCTCAAAAAGATACTTGCTGTTTTAAATAGGCTTGCTGATGAATATAAGCTCCCTGTGATTGTTTCGACTCATCCTCGCACCCGGAAACGTTTGGAAGAAATCAAAGATATAGAGGTTGATACCCGTATTCAATTTTTAAAACCTTTCGGCTTTTTTGACTACATTGCTCTTCAGCAGAATGCTAAATGCGTCATATCTGATAGTGGTACAATAAGCGAAGAGTCAAGTATATTGAATTTTCCGGCTGTTACTATCAGGCAGTCCCTTGAAAGACCCGAAGCTATAGATGCCGGAACCATTATACTTCCAGGCCTTAATCCAGATATTGTTATGGATTCTATTGAACTTGTTATTTTTGAATTTGAAAAGACCGGGGGTTACAGCAGTCAGATATGCCCAGAATATCAGGTAAATAATACTTCATGGCGCGTCTTAAAACTCATTCTTGGAACTACCAAGCTTTCAAATCGTTGGCATGGAATTGATGAAAAGCCAATATTATGATTAATACCTCTTTACTAACAGAGAGGATTTAATTATTGTGAGATTATGAATAATAGGATTAGGAGAATAAATGAAAACATTGGTTACTGGCGGAGCTGGTTTTATTGGTTCTAATTTAGTTAAACAGCTATTGATAGAAGGACATACTGTTACTGTATTGGACAATCTACTTTCCGGTTATCGCTCAAATTTAAATACCATATCAGATGTGCGTTTTGTTAACGGTGATATTAGAGATGAATCTATTCTCACAGAGGTTATGAAGGGAATCGAAGTGGTTTTTCACTTAGCCGCATCAGTCGGCAATAAGCGTTCAATTGATAACCCTTTGCTTGATGCAGATATTAATGTGATGGGAACAATAAAAGTACTGGAAGTTGCAAGAAAAGCAGGAGTCCGCAAGATTGTGGCATCTTCATCAGCAGGAATTTTTGGTGAACTTAAAACTATTCCAATTAGGGAAGATCATCCAATAGAACCAGATACTCCCTATGGCAGTTCCAAGCTGTGTATGGAAAAAGAGTGTTTAGCGTATGCTAAGATATATGATATAGAAGCTGTTTGCCTTCGTTATTTTAACGTTTATGGAACTAATCAGAGATTCGATGCTTATGGTAATGTTATTCCAATATTCGTTTTTAAAATGTTAAGAGGAGAACCTTTGACTATTTATGGAGACGGAGAACAAACGCGAGATTTTGTTAATGTAGAAGATATCGTACAAGCAAATATCAAAGCGGCTATGTCAATAGGAGTATCTGGTGCATTTAATATTGGTAGCGGCGATCGGATTACTATTAACCGTCTTGTAGATCTGCTTGGCTTGGCCAGTGCAATTAAACCAAATGTAAATTATGGAAAACCAAGACTTGGAGATGTGCTTCATAGTTTGGCTGATATATCTGCTGCTCGTACCGCAATAGGTTATAATCCAACTGTTTTGATTTTCGAAGGTCTTAAAGAGTATGTAGCATGGGCTAAATGTGAACTTTAAATAATTCCTATTTGCAAAATCTAATTTACAAAATCTTCAAAAATAGGAAATATAAAAATCCTAGCAAAATAAATGAAAATTTTAATTGTAAGTCAGTATTTCTGGCCTGAAAATTTTAGAATAAATGATTTAGCTGTTGACTTATACAAGAGAGGGTATGATGTGTCTGTTTTAACAGGAAAACCAAATTATCCACAAGGAAAGTTTTATAAAGGTTATAGTTTTTTGGGTTTTAATAAGGAATATTACAACGGAGTCAAAATATATAGAGTTCCACTTATTCCAAGGGGTAATGGAACCGGACTGACTCTGGCATTGAATTATATTTCATTTGTTATATTTTCTTGTATCTTTATACTTTTTCATACAAAGAAATATGATCTGACTTTTACTTATGCTGTTTCGCCCATTACACAAGTATTTCCGGCTCTATTACATAAAAGATTATTTAGTAGCAAGTCTTTTTTATGGCTACAGGATTTATGGCCAGAAAGTGTTTCAGCAGCTGGGAAAGTAAAATCAAATATTTTAATAAGTTTGTTGAATAAAATGGTGAAATATATTTATAAAGATACTGACAAAATATTGGTACAATCAGAAGCATTCATATCTTCAGTAGAAGAAAAAGGTGTTAATAGATTAACAAAAATAAGATATGTTCCTTATTGGGCAGAGGACTTGTTTTGCAATACAATAAATTCTAATAGAGATAAATTTAAAAGTATAATGCCAGATGGTTTTAAGGTTATGTTTGCTGGAAATATTGGGGAAGCACAAGATTTTGACTCTATTATTAATGCTGTTATTTTAACTCAAGAAATTCCAGAAATAAAATGGATATTTGTAGGTGACGGGAGGAAAAAAGCTTTCCTAGAGAAAGAAATCATTCGTTTAAACCTAAAAGAAAATATTTTCTTGCTTGGAAGATTTCCATTGGAAGAGATGCCCAATTTTTTTATTCACGCTGATATTATGTTAGTTACTCTAAAAAAAGATAATAACTTTTCAAAAACTATTCCTTCAAGAATTCAATCATATATGGCATTTGGAAAACCAATTGTTGGCATGCTGAATGGAATAGGTGCTCAAGTTTTAAAAGAAGCTAATTGTGGTTATGTGTGTAATTCATCTGATTATGTTTCACTAGCAAATAATGTTATGAATGCTTATCGGCAAAAAAAGGAAATTTTGAAGCAAAAAGGAATAAATGGCAAGCAATTCTATGATAAAAACTTTTCTAAAGTAATTATAATTGATAGATTATTAAAAATATTTCAAGAAAATTGATATGAATTTACTTATTACAGGAGTTCATGGTTTTGTAGGTAGCAATTTAGTAGTTTCCCTTAAAGAGCAGTACACTATTTATGGGCTGGACATCGTGTCATTTCAAAAAGAAGGACTACTTAAAACTTATGCTTGGAGTGACTTGGGAAGAATACCTCCTGTTGATATTGTTATTCATTTGGCAGGGAAAGCACACGATACCAAGAATCAAACTAATGCTCAGACATATTTTGATATAAATACAGGACTGACGAAGACGATATTTGATTGGTTTTGTACATCGGGAGCAAAAAAGTTTATCTTTTTCAGTTCGGTAAAAGCAGCAGCAGACAAATTGGACAATCATGTGCTGACAGAAGATGTTGTTCCTAATCCAAAAGGATCATATGGCGAAAGTAAAATTGCTGCCGAAAAATACATTTTAGAGCAGAATACAGTTACTGGTAAATTAGTGTACATTCTTCGCCCATGTATGATCCACGGGCCAGGTAATAAAGGCAACTTAAATTTATTATACAATTTTGTTAAAAAAGGTATTCCGTATCCATTAGGATCTTTTGAAAACAGACGTTCATTTACATCGATTGATAATTTATGCTATGTGATAGCCCAATTGATTGAAAAAGACATACCCAGCGGGATATATAATGTTTGCGATGATGAAAACTTATCTACAAATGAAATAATCTCCATGATGGCGAAAACTATGTCAAACCCTTTTAGGATATGGAAATGTAATAAATTGCTAGTAAAAATCTGTGCCAAAATAGGAACGATTCTACATTTACCCTTAACTAATGAAAGACTACAGAAATTAACAGAAAATTATGTTGTTAGTAATGCTAAATTAAAGAGAGCATTAGGGTTAAAAAAAATGCCTATTTCGGCATCTGAAGGGCTAGTTAAAACGATACAAAATTTAAGATAATATGACGGTGCATTACGTTTATTTTACTACAGTGTTGATTACTAGTATTCTAGTAGTTCCTTTGACAATTCCTTATGCTATGAAACTCTCAATTATGGATGTCGAAAACCATAGGAGTTCTCATGTTGGTACGACTCCGAGAGGGGGTGGAATTGTATTTGTATTAGTTTTCTATATTGGAATGGTTTTTTATTATTTCCTAGATTCAGGCGAATTTAGTTTCCCTATAATTGTAATTTTGGCATCTTCTGTAATTATGGCAGGTATTGGTTTGCTTGATGACTTTAAAGATTTATCTGCCGCTTTAAGATTTATCGTTCAGATTGTGGTTGTGATAATTAGTGTTTTATTTTTGCCGAGAGGTTGGATGTTTATGCCAATATTAATTGAAAAAGTAATCCTAGCTTTCTGCTGGTTATGGTTTATAAATTTGTTTAACTTCATGGATGGGACTGACGGATATGCGACGCAAGAGGCATTCTTCATTTGTTTTGGGCTCTTTATTTTGGGGGCTTTTGTAGGGGTGATATCTCTTATCCTTGGACTTTCTGTTTTAGGTTTTTTAAGAGTGAATTACCCTAAAGCTAGAATCTTTATGGGAGATGTCGGAAGCATTTTTCTTGGTTATATTTTAGGTGGAATGATCTTATATTCTATCACATTAAAGGAATTGAGCATTATTCAGGCAGTCATGCTAGCTTCGTTATTTCTTTTTGATGCTACTTGTACGCTTATCAAAAGAGGTTTGCAGGGGAAGAGGGTATGGTCGGCCCACAGGGAGCACTGGTATCAAAGATTGAATATTGCCGGAGCAAGCCACAAGACTATATTCTATATTGGGGTTGCTTATAATGTGATTGTAGTTAGCTTATTGTTTTGTAATAGGAATAATTATTTAGGTGTTTTTTATCTAATAATTATTTCCATTATATATCTGACAGTTGTTGTGTTATATATCAAGAAGAGGGAAACGGCATTAAAGAAACATGTTTTCCGGAATGTATTGAGCTAATAATTTACGCAAAGATTGTTCGTCGTTGGAGAGAACATATTTTTCGAGAAGTTTAATATTGATATCATTTGATTTAGCTTTGTTCTGGTCCTTTTTCATCACCCAGATTTTATCATAAGGTGTACGGGCTACGTTCTCATCTTCTGTTATGATTTCTTCATATTCTTTTTCTCCTGAACGTAAACCTGTAAACTCAATTTTGATATCTTCATTCGGAACTAGTCCAGAAAGTTCGATAAGTTTTCGGGCCATATCTGCTATTATTACAGGTTCTCCCATTTCCAGAACCATAATTTCGCCTTGATCACCAATAGCCCCAGCCTGCAGAACGAGGTCTACAGCTTCAGGTATTGTCATGAAGAATCTTCTCATATTTGGGCTTGTTACAGTTACAGGTCCACCATTTTTAATTTGTTTTTTGAAGAGGGGTACTACACTGCCACTGCTGCCAAGCACATTTCCAAATCGAACGGCTACGAAAACAGTTTTAGATAAATTTTTTCTGTTGGATATTATTTTTTCAGCAAGTCTTTTACTTCCTCCCATAATACTTGTTGGTCGTACCGCTTTGTCAGTTGAAATCATTACAAATCTCTTAACCAGGCAATCTTCTGCTGTTTTTGCGAGTCTATAAGTGCCAATGACATTGTTTCTTATGCAAGCAGGAACATTTTCTTCCATGAGGGGGACATGCTTATAAGCTGCTGCATGATATAAAATATCTATACCGCCTGCTAAGTTTATGGCTGATTTTACTTCCTCTTCATGTCTGATATCACCGGCAAATGCAATGATATTAAGAGAAGGATAGGAGCCTTTCAATTCCTGTTCTATCGTATATAAGGAAAATTCATTAGTTTCAAAAACAAGTAACGTATCAGGCGAATAACTTGCTATTTGTCTACATAATTCAGAGCCAATGCTGCCGCCAGCGCCTGTGATCATGATTTTCTTATTAGCAAGACAGGTTTTTAGTATAGAACGATCCAATTCTCTTTTTCCTCTGCCAAGAAGGTCTTCGAGTTCGACATGTTTAATGCAGGAAACCTGTATGTTGCCAGATGTAAGTTCTGTAAGGGATGGGATCATACGAAATTGGCATGCAATTTTAGCCAAAGAACAACTCTCAACAATTATATTCATTTGTGAGGGCTTGTTAAATGGCGGGAGAATTAAAACATAGTCAGCTTGCTTTTTTGCAGCAATTATACCTGTATCCTGAATTGGTTTACTATATACAGGTACTCCTTGAAGAGTCATCTTGTTTTCATAGATGCTGTCAGTTATGATTCCTACTATGCGGCCTATGCTTTCTCTCCTGTTGTTGCGCATCAGCAGATCACAGTCATGAAGATTCCCAACTATTAATATTCTTGATGTGTTATTAATGTTATTAGCTTTCTTAGCTGATCTATGTTCGTATATCAAACGGACTAGATATCTTCCTCCGGAAGCCCAAAGGGAAAGAAAAATAATTTCCAAAACAAGAACACTTCTAGGGATATTAGGCAAGTAGTTTTTAAGGAAGATAGCTATAAGGAAAAGGAAGGTTAATACGCTAATAACTGACGCTAAAAGAATCTTAGGTAGGTCATTAAAGCTGAAGTAAGACCAAAGGCCCGAGTGCATTCTGAATACAGTATAAATGATTGTGCATGAAATGCATAAAAACGGGAGTGTATATAGGAAAGTAAAAAAATCTTTAGTAGGCAGATTCCATTCAAATCGTAGGAGATATGCAATGAAATATGTAATGACACATCCCCCTATATGCCAGAAAACGATTAATAGTCGTCTAAGAAAGGAATGATTTATTAATAGTCTTTTAAATAAAAAAAAATTATGGGATAAACTAAAAATGATCTTGGCTTTTATTTCAGAAAACATAATTAACGATAGATGTATAAAGAGTAATAATTTTTTTTGTCATGGACTTCCTTTATCAAGGTTATTGGAAATTTTATCCCTGATGTTTCAAAAGACAATCTAAAATCCGAGTCCTTTGATTTTATGGCTATAAATACAGGGCATTTGTGAAAGCGTTTTACATGGTCTAAAGCATAATTAAAGTATTCAGGATGATTTGGATTATAAACAACATTCAAATCTAGGACATTGGAATTTTTAAGGAGATATTTGAAAGTAAGAGGTTCATATTCCGTAATAAGCGTAAAGGGTTTGTTATTAGTTTCTCTTTTCATAATTTGTATTAACTGTTCAGTACTCGGCTTTAAAGATGGCGGGCTAAATGCTTTTCCCATGCAGGAAATAATTATCGAGAGAGTCAAAATAAAAAATATTGTTTTTTTATTTATAGCTTTAAATTTTCCTAAAACCTTGCTTAAAAAATCTGTTCCAAAGTACAAGCCAGGAATTGATATAACAATAGCTGGAAAAATGAGATCATAGCAGTATCTCAAGGTAGTCATAGAGCCTTGCAGAGTAAGGACAAGCTTCACTAAAAAAAGCATTACAAATAGGTAGATTCCAAAGCGAAATGGCAAGTTTTTTGTTGCAGATACTTTCCTAACATTAATAAACATAAAGACTAGCATAACTACTATCGGAGGAAAGATAACTCCTTCCAGAATTTTTTTGATAATAATCAGGAAATCTATTGGTTCAATCATTTTGTAGTGAGAAGTCTAGCGAATTTAAGTATAGAGGGTTCCAAGTAGATGATTTCGGCATTGAATACCATATCGGGAAGATAATTGTCGAGAAAGTAAGCAATACTAAAATAAAGTTCAATATATTTTTTTCTAGGTTTTCTAATTTAAAGTTTTTGCTAAACAAAGGTTCTATCAACAGCCAGATTAAGAAAATCCCCAGAAACATAATTCCTTCCTTCCTGATGGTCGTAGCCATCGATAAAAGTATGCTGGACAGGAGCCAACTCCAACTTGACTTCATTTTAATAGCTTTTATGGCAAACATGATTGCAAAAGATATGAAAGGAAAATAAAGCATTTCCCGATAGCCGCTGACACTAGTCCTAACTAAAAATGGATGTATCGCTACAAAAAGAGCAACTAGTGATGCGAGCGATTTTTTCTCAAAAATATAAAGAGCGCTACAGTACCCTGCATAGATCATTAGTGCTCCCAGAAGAGCCCCCAAAAAGACCCCGGCAGAAAGCATATCAATGTTTAATTTTGCTGCACAATAATAAACCGTTACTAAAGCAGGCGGATATGCTCCAAGAGGATCAGAAAAAGCGTAATCTGCTCCATGTTCTTTCCATGTATTTGAGAAAGCTAGATATGCGTATGTATCGGGCTCCTTGCGGTTTTCCTGGAGGTGTCTTGCGAGTCTTAAGCCGAACGCAAGTAGAAAAATTAAAAAAAGAAGGATAAATGTGTGAGAGTATAATTTGTTTAATTTTACAGAGAGAGAGCTCATAGCAGGATAGCCTCAAAACTAAAAAGGAGTGATTTCTCACTCCTTTTTAGTTTGTTTTTTTAGTCTAAGAAATCGGCTGATGTTGATTTCTTTGGGAGCTCGTAAGTGAGAAGTCCTTCTGCAATTTCAAGAAGGGCTACATCAACATGGTTGAGTTCATTGTGTTTAATCAACGGCCTTTCTCCTCTGGCCAACTGTTTGGCTCTCTTTGATGCAAGAAGGATGAGGGCTCTTTTGTCTGGAACTTTTTCCAGTGCTTTTAGCAGATATGTATCGTTCATAATTCTCCTGAATTAATAATCAAGAAGTTCTCTATGATTATCTATTATTGTAACATCTCCGCTCATTACTATTGAATAGCATTTTTCAAATTCATGAACAGAATCTAAAATAAATCTTTCGGCAAAATTTTCTCTTTCAGTTACTTTTAGAGCATCTCTTAACATCAAATAGCTAACAAAGATATAGGTTTCCATATCCACGAGATGCCTTGTAACCATGTCAAAATATGACGAGTCTTTCTTTTCTGCAACATACTGAACAGCAATTTGTTGTTTTTTGCGCATTTCATGCACTAAAGTGGAGAGCCTTTTAAGTTTTCCACTATATGGGAGCAGGGCATATTTATCCATTATTGGATCAAGAACTCTTTGGACTATTCCGCCTATTGCGGCAACATGCTGCAGTTGAGTCGTACCTTCATAGATATTGGTGATCCTGGCATCTCTGTAAAATCTTTCCGCATTGAAGTCTTTCATATAGCCTGTACCGCCGTGTATTTGAATGCCCTCATATGCTACTTTGTTTGCCATCTCAGTGGCGTAAGCTTTACTCATCGGAGTCAGGACAGCAGCTATTTTGGAGTACAGTTTTTGGTTTTGCCTATCGTCTAGAGTGACATCTTCAGGTTTACCATGGTCAACAATATTTGTATAAGAGTTGCGCAGATCAACAAACCTTGTAGTTTCATACAGCAATGTTCTTGCAGCAAGAATTCTTGCCTTCATTCCGGCAAGCATGGAATAGATGGCTGGGAACTTGTCGATGGAACTCTTAAACTGTTTTCTTTCTGCGGCGTATTTTTTTGCTTCACGGTAAGCGGCTTCTGCTACACCAAGCGCCTGAGCACTGATGGCTACGCGGGCTCCGTTCATCAAACTCATCACATATTTGGTTAATCCGCGTTTTCTTTGACCGCAGAGTTCAGCAGGTACATGATTATACTGGAGTTCTGCTGTAGCCACACCGTGGATGCCGAGTTTGTGTTCTATTCTTCTAACTACCAGTTCGGGGCAAGCTTCACATATCAACATTGAGAGTCCACGCCCGTCAGAAGTTCCTTCTTCAGATCTGGCAAGTACGAGGTGAACTTTTGCGCAACCATTGGTGATGAAGCGTTTCATCCCATCTAAGTGCCATTTCCCTGTCTTTTCATCAAGAGTGGCCTTTAGCCTTACAGACTGGAGATCGGAGCCTGAATCAGGCTCTGTCAGATCCATAGAACCATCAGCTTCGCCACTTGCAAACCTGGGAAGAAATCTTTGTTTTTGTTCCTCAGTACCGAATTCACTAATCGTTTCAGCTATATCCTGAAGGCCGAAAAGGTTTTGCAAGCTTGCATCAGCTCTTGAAACCATTTCAGTCATCATTGTGTAAATTGTGACAGGGAAATTCAACCCTCCGAATCTTCTAGGAAGCATCACTCCACTTAGTTCCGCTTTATTCAAGTCTTCTAAGTTTTTAACTGTAAGTGGATGATAGGTTACTTTGTTGTTTGCGAAGTGAGGCCCTTCTTCATCGATAATTCTTGACCTTGGTTCGATCCTTTCGCCTGTAATTTCTCCTACTACTTCCAAAACCCTCTTATAACTGTCCACTGCATCTGTCAGATCTTCAGGAGCGTAGTCAAAATCTTTAGCCTGTTTGTAATTCTCTTCGCGGAGCCTTACTACTTCGTTCAAGTCAAGATTTGCCAGAGTAAACTGCAAATCGTTATTATCTGTAAAAAAATTAGACATTTGAAACCTCCTTAAATCTTAGCCTTGAAGGCCTTAATTATTTTTGGAATAACATCATTCAGATCGCCGACTATTCCATAATGAGCTACAGAGAAGATAGGAGCATCGGGATCGCTGTTTATTGCGATTATCTTACTGCTTTCGTTCATTCCTGCTACATGTTGAACTGAACCGCTTATGCCGCAGGCGATGTAGAGCTTTGGTCTGACAGTCACGCCAGTTTGCCCGACTTGGTAGTCATGGTTTATCCATCCCGCGTCAACTGCTGCACGAGAAGCGGCTATTTGGCCTCCTAAAGCTTCAGCTAGTTGTACGACAAGTTTGAAATTTTCCTTGCTTCCTACGCCGTAACCTCCGGATACGATAATAGATGCTTTCTTGAGGTCAACGGTTTTTGGTTGTCTTACTCTTTCAAGGACTTTCATAACTTTCGTTTCAGGCGAGAGTTCAGGTGTAATTTTAATGGTTTTCCCTTTCCTGTTTGTATCGGGAACAGTAATTTTCATTACGCCTTCTCTTACAGTGACCATCTGAGGGTCTTCCCATGTATTAACGATTGTAGCTATGATGTTTCCGCCGAAAGCGGGCCTTATCTGCATTAGTTTGTCTTTATAGTCTATTTTTGCTACTTTATCTTCAAAATCATCGATTTGAAGATCTGTGCAGTCAGCTGTTAATCCGCAAAGCATTTCTGAGGCTACTCTTGGTCCCAGTTCTCTTCCTTTAAGTGAAGCGCCGAAGAGAAGTATGTTTGGCCTATGCTCTTTGAGGAGCTTTACGAGAGCTTGTGCATAAGGGAGAACCGTGAAAGGTTCGAGTGCTTTGTCTTCTACCTGATAAACTGTATCGCATCCGTAATGAAAAAGGGAATCAAATTTGCCATCGAGTTTGTCCCCAAGTATTACTGCTTCTGTTTTCACACCAAGGCGTTTAGCCAAGTCTGCCCCTTTGCATACGAGCTCAAGACTTACCTCGGCTATTTTTCCACCTTCCTGTTCGATAAAAATCCAGACATTTCCTCTTTTACTCATATTTATCACCCTAAAGTATGATCTTCAATAAGTTCGCGTATTAGTCCATTGATCCCCTTTTCAGTTGGCTCAATAGACACGACTTTACCAGCTTTAAGAACTACGCTCTCAATCTTTTTTACCTTTGTAGGAGAGCCCTTAAGCCCGATTCTGTTTATGTCAGCTTTGATTTTTTCGGCATCAAATTCATGAATCCAAAGATTTTTACTTCTGAGTTCATTTTCTTTTTCAAGCAGAACTGTAGCTTCAGTGTAGTCGGCGTCTCTGTGGAGTTTAGCAAGTTCCGAGCGGGTTTTAGCTTTTTTGTATTTCATTATGCCTTTGGCTGAAGCTGGCCTGGGCTCATTTGCGTCAATTACTGTGAGGAGAGCCGGCAGAGGGGATTCGAGAATTTCATAACCGCCTTCTATGCTGCGTCTGGCCTTGATTGATTTTTCTTTGACGTCAATTACTTCTTCAACATAGCATATTTGGGGGATGTTGAGCTTTTCTGCTAATTGAGGACCAACTTGTGCTGTATCTCCGTCTATGGCCTGTCTTCCGCAGAGAATGAGGTCAGTATTACCCGCACTTTTTACGCAACAGCTCAAGGCGTAACTTGTAGCCAGGGTATCAGCTCCTGCAAAGGCTCTGTCAGTAATAAGAATTGCTTCATCTGCTCCTCTGTAAAGTGCTTCTCTGAGTACTTCTGCGGCATTAGGAGGCCCCATTGTCGCAACGGTGACTTTAAAATTAAATCTCTCTTTGAGTTGAAGTCCCAACTCTAGCGCATTCAAATCTTCAGGATTAAATATAGCCGGTAGAGCAGCTCTATTTACTGTTCCTTCAGGTGTCATTGCTTCACCTGAAATGTTCTTTGTGTCAGGTACCTGCTTGACGAAAACCATTAATTGGCGTTTCACAGTAGTTCTCCTGTCTTTAGTATTATTAATTGTTTTTTATAAATAGATTATTCTTAAGATATCACTATAGCTGAAAGCGAGTTTCATTTCAGCATGGGATATATAAATATTGAAGATAATTTCCAAAAATCAATGCTGTTTTCGTAAAACGAGCCATGCTGAAATAATTCAGAGTTAAAATGTTTTTTAGTATTCGTTTTAGACGGCATAACTTCTTTGCAATTGTTTTATGGTACAAATCATATATTATTAGACCGAAAGAGAAAAGAATATCATGAAATAACACTAGAAGTTATGCAGGCAATACTAAACGTTTTTATCGTGTTTTCGACAATGTTAGGACTTGTTATAGTTTGTTTCCTGATATTGTTTTTGCGCTATAGAAGATTTTATAATGAACTTAAAACAGAGATAAAATCTGTTTCGGGCAAAAGTTCGCAAATTGCGGATTTTATGAATTTTTTTGCGGAGAATATCTGTTCAAATCTGAAGAGTTCTGAAATATGTTCCAGTCTTGCTCTTAAAATCTCAAAAATAATTGAGGCTGAAGATGTTTGTGTATACCATTTGCATGAATCGGCATATTATGTTCCAATAGGATTCACAGATACTTTCCCCTTACTGTTCGACAAGAAAAACTTTATGTTAAGCAAGCCAAGGTTTATTATCGACGCATTAAGGCAGGACAAAGCAGCAGTAAATGATGGGCTTTTGGGGGAAATAACAAACAGTCGAAAAGCCTTATTTATTCCTGACGCATCCTCTGATCCTATGCTTGCTGTATTGAGCTGCGGCAATGAAATAAAATCTTTTATGGCAATGCCCATGATTTCCAATGATTCCATAATAGGCGTAGTTTGTGCAGTAAACAGCACTCAGAACCGAATATTTACTGAAGAACAATTTGGCCTTTTCGATTCAGTCACAAAAATAGTCTCAGTGCTGTATCAGATTATTCAGTCTTATATAGTGGCGGCAAAACAGGATCGACTGAATCAGGAAATCGAAATTACGAGATTGCTTCAAAAATCCTTACTTCCTAAGGAACCGCCGATTTGGAAGCCATTTGTGATATATGCTTTTACCAGATCCGCCAAAGAGGTTAGCGGTGATTTCTATGATTTTGTTCAGATAGATTCAGATAGGCTTTTGGTGGTTCTTGGCGATGCGTGCGGAAAAGGTATTCCTGCATGCATGATGATGGCTATGACAAGAAGTTTTATACGAGCCAATGCAGGAAGATTTACTACACTCTCGGATATGATGCTTGAGTTGAATTCAAATCTTTGCAGGGACAATTCAGATGGCAGGTTTACTACTATAGCTTGTTGCCTTTTGGACAAAGAAGAGCAGACAATGGAGTTTGCTAGAGCTGGTCATACAGAGCTTATTGTTTTTTCTTCGCGGCAGAAAACCAGAAAATTAAAACCGCATGGCACGGCGTTGGGTTTACTGCCTGCCGATTTGGCTGGCTCTTACGATACAATAGGATTTACATTTAAAGCGTACTATTCCGCTTTGCTTTTTTCTGATGGTATCATAGAAGCTATTGATAATAAAGGTGAAGAGTTTGGCCCCGGTAGGCTGTCAGAAGTCTTTTATGAATCTTGCTGCAGGAAGAACTCACCGGAAAAGACTACCGACAAAATCCTTAGGACCATAGATGAGTTCATTGGCGTTAACGAAATAATTGATGATCAAACCATGGTAATCATCGGGCATGAAAGTTCTTTTATTTAGATGCGCATTGTTTCTATTCTATATTAAAATAAAATTTATTTTTCTTTAGGCGTTCTATATTTTTTTGCATCAGATATAATTTATTTTTAGCTTAGGGCGAATTTGTTTTTGTGTAATAATAAAACTAAAGAGGGAAAATGAAAAGACTAATAGCTTTAACATTTGCTGTAGCGGCAATAGTTATATTGTCGGGTTGCGGAACAAACAATGTTGACATGAATTACAAAGGCATGGAAACTACAAGCGGTACGCCGATAGCTCATGTTAACACCACGGTTACAGCATGCCACCTTTTTGGGATATGGCCGATTATTTATGATGCTTCGTATACAAACACTTTTAACGAATTCATGAAGGAATCCAAAAGGCTCAATGGCAACAAAGTAAACATAGTTGAATCAATTTCGGAAAAGAAATGGTCGGTACTTCCTCCTATCACATGGATACTAACTCCTGTGAAGACCACTGTTGCCGGAGATGTATTGCCGTAAAAGTAATTTGATAAGTAAATGGAAAAGCCCTGAGTAGCTTCAGGGCTTTTTTTGTGTATATGCGAATGAGATAAAACCTTCATGCTAGCTGACAGTGAGCACCAGCTTTTTTTTGTTTTACATTTTCTCTTCTGGCAGGCTTCTTTATTCTTTTCTGTGTATGGTTCTGGAAGTATTCTGAAAATAGTATATAAAATAAATGAATGAGGGTAGTATGAATATTCCTAAAAATTTACCTGATATAGAACACATTTATTTTAATTTAAACGATGAGCCAAGTCAATTGCTCTTTATTGGATATAGCAATAAGCAGAAACTTTGTCTGATTGTATGTCTTGGTTTGAAGAGTACGAGCCTGCTTCGTCTGATTTTTTAAAATCTGTACTTATATACAAGGATCCCGGGTTTTGCTTGAATGTTCAAGGAGCCGCAAATTTTATCAAAGACATAAAACAATTATTGGCGGAAAAAATTAAAGAATCGGATGCTATTTCCTGATTGTTAAGAAATAACTTATTAGCCTCTTTAGTACTTTAGATTGAATAAAAATTCTGAAATGACAATTATGGAAATTTCCAGAAATATTAGATCTATACAAAATCCAGTAATCCCGATTATTGGAAAACTTGTTGCTGAAAATCCTGAAACAATTTCTTTGGGACAGGGGGTTATTTTCTATCCACCACCTCAAAGAGTTTTTACCGGGGTTTCAAGCCTTGATCTGAATACGCCTGAGATAAACCTTTACAATCCTGTCGGCGGTATTCCTGTTTTGCTTGAAAAGATTAAGGAAAAACTATGGAACGATAACAGGATTGCTATTAGAGATGGGGTGAATTCAGTTCTTGTGAGTTCAGGAGCCAATATGGCTTTTTTTAATGCACTTATGTCTGTCACTGATCCCGGAGATGAGATAATAATTCTTTCTCCGTATTATTTTAATTATGAAATGGCGATAAGGATGTTCAACTGCGTTCCTGTGTCAGTAGATTCATTTTTCTCAGAAGGGGAGATTTACAACAGGATCAAGGCAGAGATCACTTGCAAAACAAAAGCAGTGGTTACTATTTCTCCAAACAATCCCACTGGCCGTGTTTACAGTGAAAAATTTTTGAGAGAAATTAATGGCCTTTGCAAAGAAAGAGAAATATATCACATTTCAGATGAAGCATATGAGTATTTTGTCTATAATGACCGTAAACATTTTTCACCTGCTTCTATAAGAGGTTCAGAAGAAAACACTATATCTTTATTTTCGATGTCTAAATCCTATGGTATGGCGGGATGGAGGGTAGGGTATGTAGTCATACCTGAAAATCTTGTTAACTCTTTTAAGAAAATACAGGATACTGATGCGATATGTCCATGTGCGTTGTCGCAGTATGCTGCATTGTTTGCATTGGAAACGGGAAGTTCATATTGCGGGCGATTTCTGAATATTTTAGACGAGAATAGAAAGTACGCATTATCCTGCCTTTCTTCTCTTGGGAATGCCGTAGAGTTTGCGGAGCCTGAAGGGGCTATTTATTTTTATATAAAAGTCAATTGTGATATGGCATCGCTAGAACTTGCCAAAAAACTTATCGAGCGGTATGGGGTAGCTGTTATTCCGGGTAATGCGTTCGGTTCGTTAAGAGGTTGTTACCTGAGGCTTGGTTTTGGTGCAGTAACAGGAGATAGGTTTAAGAAAGCTATTGACTGTTTTTATAGAGGGATTTTGACTGTAACTAAAGGGTGAATTGCATAATTTCTAATATCTATATAATACAGGAGGTTTATGGAAATTCTCAGCCCAAGAATATTTGAATGCCCAGTTTGTTCAAGCGCTATTGCAGAAGGCGTAACTGTTTGTCCGTCTTGTGGACATTCGCCACAGGAACTTCAGGAAAATTCTTCTGAATTGTCCGCAGAAAATTCTCTGATTAGAGGGAGAATGTTTTATTTCGGAGAAGAAGGGCATTCCAAAAATTACGATAAAGCCATTGAATATTTTATTGTTTCGGCAAATAAAGGAAACACTGATGCCCAGTTTATGCTCGGACTTTGTTTTGACAATGGAGAGGGTGTTAATAAGAACCATAAAGAGTCATTTAAATGGTTTTTAAAAGCTGCAATACAGGGTGATACGGAAGCTCAATTTAATGTTGGGTGCGCTTATTTTCATGGAGAAGGGGTAGGGAAAAACAGTACAGAAGCCGTTTACTGGTTTTTAAAGTCGGCGGAGCAGGGGTATTCAGAAGCCCAGTACATGCTTGCTTACTGTTACTTTCATGGCGAAGGCATAAGCAAGAACTATCCTGAAGCTCTCAAATATTTTACGAAGTCTGCGGAACAGGGAAACTCTTATGCGCAATTCAATTTGGGAGATCTTTATTTCTATGGGCAGGGTGTCGATCGGAATTATGAAGAAGCTATTAAGCATTATTTAAAATCCGCAGAATTAGGAGACCATGAAGCAGAGTATATGCTGGGATATTGCTATTATTTTGGAGAAGGTACGACTCAGAACTATGATAAAGCGGTTAAATGGCTGACCAAATCAGCAGAGTACGGAAACTCACAAGCACAATATTATCTAGCGTGCTGCTACTATTACGGGCGTGGAGTCAGTCAGGATTATTCCGAGGCTTTGAACTGGATATCAAAAGCTGCAGAGCAGGGTCATTCTGATGCTATCAAGAAAAAGGAAAAAATAATAGCAAAGGAACTAGAGTCTTCTGAAGAGAAGAACAACGAAAATCTATTTACACCGGTTTTAAAGTTTGTTTTCAATAAGATACTGAAACGGGTCTTTTAAAAACAGAACAATCTTTTTCTGTTAAATAGAAAAGGTGTCAGTCATACATATGTCGCTGACACCTGATAATCATCAAAAACCAGAAAACGGTCTATACTTGCATCAACTCTTTTTCTTTAGAAGCAAGTGTTTTGTCTATCTCGACTATACTGTTATCGGTAAGTTCCTGTATGTCGCTAAGCATTACTGAAAGTTCATCTTCAGTTATCTCACTATTTTTTTGTGCTTTTTTAGCCAGATCATTTCCTTCTCTTCTGATATTTCTAACTGCTACTCTGGTTTCTTCTGCTTTAGCTGAAACTTGTTTAGATAGGCTGGCTCTTCTTTCCTGGCTGAGTTCAGGAACTGGCAGTCTCAGGATTTTTCCATCGTTAATCGGATTGATGCCGATATTAGATGCGCGGATAGTTTTTTCTATAGTACCTGTTGAACTTGGATCATAAGGCTGAATTACCAAAAGTCTTGCCTCTGGAGTAGTTATGCTCGCCATTTCTTTGAGGCGGACAGTAGTTCCGTAGTATTCAATAGCAATGTTTTCTACGAGAGCAGGGGAAGCCTTTCCTGTTCTTATTGCTGTAAATTCATATTTCATGTGTTCAACGGCTTTGTCCATTCTATCTGATAGTTGATCAAGGAGTTCTGATATGTTACTCATACACTTTCACCTCTTACTGTATTTAGTTTGTATTGTTGTCTGTGCATAGAAAAATACCGAAAAGAATGGTTTTGACAAGAAATAATTCAGAGAAAAGGTATAAATTATTTCGTTATCGTATATTTATATAAACCGAGCCTTGTTGTTTGCTCATCTTTTGAGGTATATTCCGAATGATTCCCGAATCGTCAAAAAGAGAGAGAAGGAAAGGTTTTTTTTATGCTTTGATTTCCTATTTTATGTGGGGAATACTTGCAATATACTGGAAACTGATGGAGGATATTCCGTCAATTGATATTCTCTGTTATAGAATTGTTTTTAGTGCAATTTTTATGGTTGCCTTGGTCATTTTTTATAAGAGTTGGCCGGAAGTCAGGATGACCTTTGTTAATCTTAGGGAAGTCAAATTTTTGGCAGCCAGAGCTATTTTTCTTGCCTCCAACTGGTTGATCTATATTTGGGGAATAAATAATGAACGTATAATAGAGTGCAGTTTTGGTTACTTTATTATGCCTTTGGCTGTAGTGCTTTTGAGTTTTATTTTTCTGAGGGAAAGGCTCAATATTCTGGAAACTCTATCAGCCTTCATAGCGTTAGCAGCAGTTTTGAATTTAGGAATTAAATACGATCACTTTCCCTGGGTTGCCATAGGATTGGCATTCACTTTTGCATGCTATGCTTTGCTTAGGAAAACTTCCAGGCAGGGAGCGCTTTCGGGTTTGGCTTCAGAGGTATTTACCCTGACTCCTTTTACCATCATTTATATGTTTATGTTTACGAGGTTTTCCTCTCCTGCCTATAATTCTGAAAATTTGTTTGTTTCGCTGATACTTATAATTTGTACAGGGGCTATCACAGCAGTCCCACTCATATTGTACGCTTATGGTATAAGGATGATTAAAATGAGCACTGCAGGAATTTTTCAGTATATAGTGCCATCTTTAACTTTTCTTATAGGAGTATTTCTGTATAAAGAGAATTTTTCAACGGCTACTCTAATCAGTTTTACATTGATATGGGCGAGCGTAATTATATATATTATCAATATGTTTAGAGATAGCCGTACTTAATAGAATATGTTAGAATAATTACCGTCATATATAAAAATAGTTTTATGAGGGAGAAATATGGCTTTGGCAGATAAAAATAGTTTGAGCGGAAAATTTCATGGTTTTTATGGCACACCCCCTGACGCTATGGCCTACGCTCCGGGAAGAATAGAAGTTCTCGGAAACCACACTGACTACAATGAAGGGTTAGTGTTGAGTACCGCTACAGATCTTTATACATATGTGGCTGTTAAAAATAGTAACGGCAAAAATGCTGTAGTCCATTCATTTGATATGGGAAACACTACAGAATTAGAGCTGGACAATGCCCTTAATATCAAAGTGCCGGGGCAATGGTCCAACTACATAAAAGGAGTTTTGGTAGAACTTTGCAAACTGGGCAAAATCAGTCCATTCAAAGCTGTTATTTATAGCGATGTGCCGCTGTCAGCAGGCATGAGCAGTTCTGCCGCATTGGAAGTCTCTTCCTGTTTTGCTTTAGGAAAGCTATTTGGTATTGAGCTTGATAACAAAGAATGGGCAAAACTGGGGCAAAGGGTTGAGAATAACTACTTGGGGTTAAAAAGCGGACTGTTAGACCAGTTCAGCTCCATTTACGGAGAGAAAGATAATCTGATTCTTTGTGATTTCAGGAAGATTGAAGTTATTGACAAGGTAGAGTTTCCATCTGATTATGTATTTGTGATTGTCAACTCAATGATCAAGCATAACCTTGTCGAATCGGACTATAACCTTCGCAGGGAAAGTTGTGAGAGAGCAGTTGTTTCAATAAAGAAGAAATTCCCCCAGATTAGTGCGCTTAGAGATGTCACTCCATCAATGCTTGCCGAGTGTAAGGAAATAGTTGATTTTACTGATTTTAAGAGAGCTGCCCACGTTGTTTCCGAAGGTGATTTGGTAATGAAAGGAATTGATGCCTTGAGAAAAGGGAATATTAAACTCTTTGGCTCTTATCTTTATGAATCGCATGCAAGCTCAAAAGCTAACTTTGAGAATAGCTGCCCTGAGCTAGATTATCTAGTGGAAGTTTCAAAGAGTATCCCTGGTTGTATCGGAGCTAGGCTAAGCGGCGGCGGATTCGGCGGTATTTCTCTTCATCTTGTGAAAAAAGAAATGGCTGAGATTTACAGGGAGCGCATTACTGCAGCCTATAAAGTGCAGACAGGAAAAGAACCTCAAACTATTATTTGCGGAGTCGGAAGCGGCGCCGGCATCTATTAAGTAAAAAAATAAAAGCGAAAAGTGCGTAATTATAACTAAAGCATATTGGCAAAATGGCAGGAGGAGAAGTGATTTTCCCCTGCTTCTTTTAGTTCTACATTTCTTAAAAAACACTCTTTGCTTGCCATGAAACAGCGTGGAGCGAACGGGCAGCCTTTTATTTCCAGTGATGTGTCAGGTGGAATTCCTGGAATAGAGTAAAGGGTTTCCTTTGTTTCAGTGATGCTTGGAAGTGACTTTTTAAGCGAAATGGTATAGGGGTGCTTTGCATTGTAGAATATGTCTTTGACACTCGCTTTTTCAACAATAGTCCCTGCGTACATGATGCAGACATTGTCGCACATTTCAGCTACGATTCCCATGTCATGAGTGATAAATGCTATACTCATGGAGTGTTCAGCTTTTAACTTTCTTATAAGATTTAGAATCTGTGCTTGAACTGTTACGTCGAGAGCTGTTGTGGGTTCGTCTGCGATTAACAGCTTCGGTTTTGTTATCAATGCCATAGAGATCATTATTCTTTGGCGCATTCCGCCTGAAAATTCGTGAGGGTACTGGCTGAACCGTTTTTCTACTTCACGGATGCCGACTTCTTCAAGAATCTTCATCGCTTCTTCCTGAGCTGTCTTTCGTGAAACTCTTGAATGTGTAATTAGCGCTTCAATAATTTGATCCCCGACTTTTAGGTATGGATTCAGCGATGTCATGGGGTCTTGAAAAATAATTGAAATATCGCAACCTCTGATCTTTAGCATTTCTTTCTCCGACAAGGTCAAAAGGTTTTTGCCGTTAAAAATAGCTTCGCCTGAACTTATAGTGTTTTTGCTTTTGGGGATAAGGCCCAGAATTGAATAAAATGTCACTGATTTACCGGCACCAGATTCGCCAACTATACCTAGAGTTTCACCTTGAGAAATATCCAGAGACACTCCATTCAAAGCATGAAAGACCTTTGTATGGGATTTGAAGCTTAATGTTAGATTTTTTATAGATAGAAGTGTGTTCATATGTCATTAGTATAACAAAAAAAGGGCCGAAATTCACTCCGGCCCTTTTTTAAACTTAACAGAAATTAATTTATTTCAGCAAGAGCGGCCTTACGGCTGAGCTTTATTTTGCCTCTGACATCAAAACCGATGACTTTTACTGTCATCTTGTCGCCCATTTTGCAGATTTCTTCTGCGTTGTTTACCCTGTAGTCGGCGAGTTCAGATATGTGAACCAGTCCTTCCTGATTAGGGAGAAACTCTACGAATACGCCAAATTCTTTAATCCCTCTGACTGTACCGCGGTAGATTTTTCCCACTTCCACTTCTGCAGTGTAACCATTTACTTCATCCAATGCGGTTTCCATGGCATTCTTGTTTGTAGCAAAAATAGTTACTGTGCCGTCATCTTTTACATCAATCTGAGCACCGGTAGCTTCACATATTCCTTTAATGACTTTTCCTCCGGGGCCGATGAGTGCGCCAATTTTTTCAGTGCTGATTTTTAATACATGAATTCTTGGAGCGAAAGGACTCATGTCTGTTTTCGGTGTAGATATGCAATTTTCAAGGACATCAAGGATTTTTTCCCTGTTAGTTTTGTTTTTATACATCGCCTCAAGGATCAGGTCTATTGAAATACCTGCTATCTTGAGGTCGAGTTGGAAGCCTGTAATGCCTTTTCTGGTGCCTGCTACTTTGAAATCCATGTCGCCGTAATGGTCTTCTGAACCTATTATGTCGGCTAGGAGGACAGATTTATCTCCTTCCTTGACTAAACCGCATGAGATACCTGCCACATGTCCTTTGATAGGGACTCCGGCATCCATTAATGCCAATGAACCGCCGCAGATACTTGCCATTGAAGTTGAACCATTTGAGCCCATAATTTCAGAAACCAGCCTGACAGTGTAAGGATAGTTGTCAGGCATTACTTTGGCTAAGGAACGTTCGGCCAGATTGCCGTGTCCTATTTCTCTTCTGCCGGGGCCTGATATTCTTCCTACTTCGCCGACACTGTAATGTGGGAAATTGTAATGGAGGAAGAATGTTTTTTTATTAGTCCTTGTTGCATAAGCTATAGAATCTGACTCCTGTGCATCTTTTGGGGAACCAAGTGTAGTTAGAACGAGTGCTTGAGTTTCGCCTCTGGCAAAAAGCCCTGTTCCATGAGGTCTTGGTAGTACGCTTGTTTCGGCTGATAACACTCTTAAATCGTCTGTGCTTCTTCCATCAGCTCTTTTGTTTTTGTATAGAATGGCATCTCTAATAGTTTTCTGGACTGTGGAATCGAAAGCTACCCTGAGGTTGAACTCAAGAGATTTTTCATCGGCTTGGGAAGGGAACTGGGTTTTTGCTTTTTCCAATAGTTCTGTAAATACCTTATTAAGAGCTTCGCTTCTTTCTTCTTTGCCGTGGATAAAACAAGTATCCTCTAATTTATTTGAACAGAATGAGTTAACTAGACTTTTGATTTCTTCGGGTACTACGAAAAGTTTTGGAGCAACTTTCTTTTTGCCGGCAAGTTCGGCCAACTTATTTTGTGCGTCAATCTGGATTTTTACTTGATCGTTTGCGAATTCAAAAGCTTTTCTGAATGTTTCTTCGTCCAGTTCATTAGCATCGCCTTCGATCATTATAATTTTATCTGCAATGCCTGCGTAAACGAGTTCCAGAGAACTGTTTTTCATCTCTTCTATTGTCGGATTTGCTATGAATTTGCCGTTGACCAACCCTACTCTTAAAGCTCCGATAGGCCCTTTAAAAGGAAGATTTGAAACTGTTAGAGCCACAGATGCTGACAGTATCGTCAATACATCGGGTTCATTTACAAAGTCGGCACTAAGAAGTGTCGATTGAACTTGTACTTCGTCGAAGAATCCTTCAGGGAACAGAGGACGGATTGGCCTGTCTGCCATTCTGCAAATTAGAATTTCTCTATCGCTGGGTCTGTTTTCTCTCTTGATATATCCGCCAGGGAAAATCCCTGAAGCGCTGTATTTTTCCCTATAATCTACCTGAAGCGGAAGGAAGTCTGCATTTTCTTTTGCCTTGCCGGAGCAAACTGCCGAGAATACGATTGTGTCGCCTTGTTTTACCGTGCAGGAACCGTTTGCGAGTTTTGCCAGTTTGCCTGTGGCGATAGTGATTTCCTTGTCGCCAGCCATTTTGAATGTGATACTTTTTTCTGTCATAGTGAACCTCTTTTATTTAAAAAAAATTATTAAACTCAAAGAGGAAGAAATCAGTTAAGTAGAAGATGTAAAAAACTTGTTAAATTCTTAAGGAAACTACAAGTTTATAAGTGGAATCGCGACCTCAATTCCCGAAAATTTCGGATGCTGATGTCGCAGGGATTCCACAATAACTTCAGCTTAAAATTCCCTCCCTCTAAAAACTTTCAGGGTAGGCTTTTTCAAACCTACCCTGAAAACTAAAAAAATCTATTGGTGGCGGATCTTGAGCCCTTCTACTAGTTTTCCGTAGCCTTCAAGGTCTTGACCTTTGTAATAGTTAAGAAGTTTTCTTCTTTTATTTACTTTAGCTATCAAACCTCTTCTTGTGCTGTGGTCTTTTTTGTGCACTTTCAAATGTTCTGTAAGAGACTTGATGTCTGCGCTAAGTGACTCTACTTGAACAGGAGTTGAACCTGTATCATTTTTAGATGTAGCAAACTTTTTGACGGATTTGCTTTTGACCTCTGATTTCATTAATCCTCTTTCCTTATGTTTTTGATATATCAGTATTTCATAAAAATTATAGTTGAAACTGAAGTGTAGAATTTATAAGAGTTTATAAAAAATACAAGCATATGTGAATCAAAATATTTTGAAGTTAGGCTTTATACAGCTATAAATTTAGCTTGTATACTTATTTATTTTAACCTGTTTTGGAAGAGACTATGATATTAACGCTTAGAAAAAAAGTAATTTCGCCAAAAGGAAAAGTAGTAATCAAAGTAGGAACCAGACTCCTGACTGATTTAGGCCGGATTGGAGAGCTTATCAGAGAAATAAATAAGATAAGGGAAAAAGGATACCAGGTAATACTAGTAACTTCAGGCGCTGTGGGGCTGGGGATGAAAACATTAGAGCTAAAAAGGCGGCCGAGGGAATTAGCTAAAAAGCAGGCTTTAGCTTCAATAGGACAGGGCAAGCTTATGTCTTTGTATGATGCTGAAGCCAGGAAACACGGTTTTCATGTAGGGCAGATACTTCTGACTATGACCGGGCTCAGAGACAGAGAACAGCACCTAAACGCTTTGAATTGTATAAACACTCTTCTCCAAATGAATGTGCTGCCTATCATAAATGAAAACGATTCTGTTTCAGTGGAAGAGCTTACTTTTGGAGACAATGACACTTTGGCAACTCTGGTGGGGATGATGATGAGATGCCAGCTTACAATTATTCTTACAAGTGTGGATGGGCTATATGAAGTCAAAGATGGCAAATTCGGGAACAGAATATCTCTGGTCGAGGAAATTACACCTGAGATTAAAAAGATGGCCATGGGTACAGATGATGACCAGAGCTCTGTAGGTGGAATGGCCAGTAAAATCAAGGCTGCTGGTATGGTTGCATCTGCCGGAGAGTATTTGTGGATAGCAAACGGGAAGGACATGGGGATTCTGGAGAAAATCTTTAATGCCGAAGATGTAGGAACTCTCTTTTTGCCGCCAAAGAATACCCTAATGTCATCGAGAAAACGCTGGCTTTCGTTTTTTGTTAAGAGCCATGGGCAAATTTGTATTGATGAAGGTGCAGAAATTGCCATTGTTAAGAATGGCAGGAGCCTTTTGCCATCGGGGATTACGGCCTTGAGCGGCTCTTTTAAAAAGGGTAGTGCCGTTGATATAATAAATAAAGACAATAAAACAATAGCTAAAGGTTTAACAAACTATTCCATTGAGGATTTAAAGAAGTTTGTTGGGTTCAAATCCAAAGAAATTGATGAAGTTCTCGGATGCCATGGTTATGAAGAGGCCGTACATAGGGACAATCTTGTCATAATGTAAATTGCAACAATAAGCTAGGCTTTTGACCTATTGATTTTTTGTTGACTTATTTCTATAATTGTCTCAAACCTAATTTAGGAGGAGGAGTATCTTATGAAATATTTCCTTTTTTGTTGCCTCATGACAATAACGGCACTAGTGCTTGCATCATGTACAAACGTAGAAGTTAACAGAGATTTCAAAGGGTTATGGTTGGAGGATGCGAATCAGAAACCAGTAGCTAATATTCATGATGAGATATACGGCTACTATTTGTTTAATGTCTTTCCCGTATTTACCGGCAGTGCAAATTCTGAAGGGGGCATGAATATGTTTCAAGATACAGTTAAAGTGGAAAATGCTGTAGCTCTTCTTACGAAAACTGCATCAGGTTTGGGTGCTACAAAAGTTACTAATCTGACATCTCGGACTGCAAATTCAGGTTTGAATACCTTATGGATATTTTGGTATAAAGATGTTCAGGTTTCAGGCAATGCAATAAAATAAATAAGAGGATTTGATTATGTATAAAAATTTATTTTTGATTTTGTTAGTTGCCATTATAGCAACGAGTTGTTCTAGTGTCGATGTGGCGAAAAATTTTAATCATACACAGACAGAGCTGAATAGTAACTATAAAGCCATAGCTCATATCAATGCAGTTAATACCAGCTATTATTTTCTGGGTTTCCTTCCTATGGCATCAGGCAGTTCTAAGAATGTAGGATCAGTTGTTTTTTTCTCTGATGATGCAAAAGTCAGCGATGTTTCAGAAATGCTTATAAAGGAATCAAAAAGCATGGGTGCTGATGGTATTACTAATATGAGTACTGAGACAGATTCCACAGGCGCGGCTTTCTTCTGGATACTTTATAGGAAAACCACTCAGGCATCAGGGGATGCAGTTAAGGTTCTGAAATAGAGTTTAGCTCTCATTTTCAAGCTTTGAGAAAATAACGCTGCTACTGTATTTACCATTTAAAAAATAATCGTCTCTCAAAAAAGCTTCCTGCTTAAAACCAAGCTTTTTTAAGAGTTTTATTGAGTTGGTATTTTTTGAATCGGTATTAGCTTCCAGTCTATGAAGTTTAAGTTTGTTAAAACCGAAATTTAGTATTTTCTTGAGAGCCTCAGCCATATAGCCTTTACCTGTATAGCCCTGTCTAAGGGCATATCCTAATTCTCCTTTGTTATGCTCTTTGGTGATTTTCCAGATTCCGGCATATCCTACTGGCGTATTGTCTTCTTTTAGGCAGAGAACCCATTCTATCCCTGTTCCATCATTAAGCGCTTTTTCTATGTCAGCCATCAGCTTTTTTGTTTCCGATAAGTCGCAATGCCTTCTTATGCCCGCGCTTTCGGCTATTTTTTCGTCTGATCTGATTTTATATAGAAAGGGAGTGTCGTCAGAATGAAAGTTTCTAAGAGTTAGCCTGTCCGTATTTAATAAAGGGAAATCATTAAAAAGTGTATTTCCGACCTCGTACGCTGTCATTTCTTTATTCCAAAGGCTGAAAGACTTTGATAAGCTGAGGGATAAGTTGTTTTTTTCTGCTCATGATTCCTGGCAGGTCATAAAGATTTTCCTTGATTTTGTTATATGGAAGCAAATCCATAAAATCAGGTTCTCCAACTGCCAACATATGAGATGTCTCTTTCGGAAGATTAGTAACAATCATACAGTAAAACGAAAGTCCGTCTTGCTTTACTAAAGTTTTTGCGGCAGCCACAAGTTCATCAAATTTGAGTTCGAAATTATTGAAGTTGGCTTCCTCAACCTGTGCAACTGAATAGACATGCTTTCCGATGTTATAGTTTTTCTTATCTCCGCATAGGACTTTTTCAGGTGGGTTTGCGGCTATTACAGAGCCCACACTAAACATTTCTTTGGCTAGTTCTTCAGGTGAGACTTTACAAAGCCCCTGTAGCCACTCAATAGCATCGCTGTCGCGTTTAGTGGAAGTAGGGGACTTTAAGAATAGCGTATCATCTATAACAGCTCCCATAAGTATTCCTGCTATAGCGGTATCAGGTACGATTCCCATGTATTTGTATTTTTCCGCAACCAGAGTACATGTGCTTCCTACGACATCATTCATTACTGTGATGGGATAGGAAGTAGTCGGATAATCAAGATGGTGATGGTCAAGTATTTCGACTATAAGAGCTTCGGAAGCTCCTTCCACGGCCTGTTTAAGATTGTTGTGGTCAACCATAATTAAGCGAACTTTCTTTGAGCTGCCCATGTCATTTTTTGAGATAGTGCCTATAAGGATTCCTTTGTTGTTCATGACAGGGAAAAGGTCTTCCTGGGATGAGAGGACTTTATGTCTTACTTCTGTCACTTTGTCATTGTTTTTGAATGTAATTGCATTCTTCTGCGTCATAAATTCTACCGGCATGCTGAATTTCAGCCTTCTGACAGTTGTGGCAGAGTCGAATGGGGTTCTGAGTATTGAAGTCTTTTTTTCTTTGGCAGCTGCGATAATGGTTTCATTAACATGGGCATCACCCGTAATAATAAGAAGCCTTACCCCAAGTTCCATCACGGACATAAACTGAATGTCATCCCTGTCTCCTACGACCACAGCCAGATGGTTTGGGGAACGGGCCATGATATGCTGCCTAAAACTGTACAACCCTTGAGCCGCTACATATACATAGAGGTCTTCCAAATCTTTTTCTTCATGCAGGTTTAGTATTTCGGCATTAAGAGTTTTTGCCGCAAGAGTTATGCTGGTGGTAACTTTTCTGTCCAGCACCCCTACGATAGGCCTGCCTAAAGAATCGTCCCGTACGCTAAAGAGCCTGTTTGTAATGTCAAATAAACTTACCATACCTATGTAGGCATTGTTTTCGTCTACAAGAGGTAGCCTTGATTCATGCTCTTTTTGGAAGAGTTCCACAGCTTCTAAGAGAACACCGCCTTTTTTAAGGCATGTCTTCTTCGCATTCATAATATCTTCCACACTAGGAATTATATCCTGAAAAAGGGTGGGGAGTTCAACTCTGAACTTATTAAATAGGAACTCTGTTCTTGCGTTAGGAAAACCGGTTCTTCCCGCAATAATGTTTTCCACTCCGCACTTTTTTTTGAATTCGGTGTAGGCTACAGCGGATACCATGCTGTCTGTGTCAGGGTTCTTGTGTCCTATGACAATAGTTTTTGGGACTGTGGACTTTGAAGCGCTCATTTAAATACCTTCAATGCTTTGATGTTTTATAAATTCAAGCAGGTAAAACTTAGTTAGTATCTTTAACTAAAGATTAGCTATTTGCAATAAAAGAGTCAATCCATTAAAATCAACTCATAGCTTCTTTTTGCTTTTTTAATTATCAATGCCTATGTAAATCTGCTACGAAAAAAAAGGGGGGGATGAGTTAATGAATCAGGAAATAGCTTTAAATCCGAACAAAATCGTAAGTTTTTTGAACAAACCCGCCGTGGACTTTACTAAGAAAGATATTTTGGACTATATCGAAAAGAACGGAATAAAGATGCTTAACTTTCGTTATGTGGGAGGCGAAGGTAAGCTCAAGCTCCTGAATTTTATTATCAATGACAAGAAATATATAGATAAGATATTGTCTGTGGGCGAGAGGGTCGATGGTTCGAGTTTGTTTTCATATATAGATCCTGCTTCTAGTGACCTTTATATTGTGCCACGGTATAAAACAGCCTTTGTTAATCCATTTTCTGAAATTCCTTCGGTTGATGTGATGTGCTCGTATTACAACAAGAAAGGCGAGCCGCTTGATATTGCTCCTGAGAATATTATCAAAAAGGCCCATGATTCACTCAAAAGAGCTACAGGTTTTGAACTTGAAGCGTTGGGAGAACTGGAATTCTATATTTCTTCTGAGCTAGATAATATTTACGGCATTATACCTCAGAAAGGCTATCAGGAATCACATCCTTTTGCAAAATGGCAGGTTGTAAGGATGGAAGCAATGAAAGCTATAAGTGAGATGGGAGGAAGAATAAAATACGGACACTCAGAAGTGGGAAATATAGTTACTGGAGACAGGGAATATGTGCAGCATGAAATCGAATTTCTTCCCGTTAAGATTGAGGATGCAGCAGACCAGCTTGTTTTAGCTAAATGGGCTATCAGGGAAGTTGCGTACAAATACAATCTTGAGATAAGTTTTGCCCCAAAAATCATAGTAGGCCATGCCGGCAGCGGACTGCATATTCACTCCAGACTTGTCAAAGACGGTAAAAACATGATAGTCGATGAAACTGGTTCTCTGAATGATACAGCAAGAAAAATGATAGCAGGGTATCTTAAAATGGCGCCTTCCCTAACTGCTTTTGGCAACACTGTTCCTACTTCATTTTTAAGGCTTGTACCTCATCAGGAAGCTCCGACTAATATTTGCTGGGGAGATAGCAACAGGTCTGTACTTGTCAGGGTTCCGTTAGGTTGGCAAGGTGTCGGCAATATGATCTATGACGCCAATCCAAAAGAAAAGGATCCGATTCCAGATTACATTAATAACCAGACAATAGAAATAAGAAGCCCCGATGGTTCCGCTAACCTTCACCAGCTTATAGCCGGACTTGCTGTGGCTGCCAGACAAGGACTGGAGAGTTCAGATTCACTTGAAGTAGCCAAAAAACTCTATGTTAGCGGAGATGTGGGAAAGAATCAGAAAGATCTTAATCTTCCTCAGCTTCCTGCTTCTTGTTTTGAGGCGGCAGAGAGACTATTGGAAGATAGAGCAATCTATGAAAAAGACGGGGTTTTCTCTCCCGAAATGATAGACGGCGTATGCAATACGCTGAAGAAATACCAAGATGAGAATCTAAGCGAGTCTTTGTTTGGAAACGGCAACGCACTCAAGGAATTGGTTCAGCGTTACTTCCATTGCGGTTAAGAAGGTTTATTGTGTCTGAGACGATTTAACTAAGGTGTATTCATGATTGAGAACTGGAAAGAAGTTCCAGAGATAAACGGTAATAGCGGACACTGTAACAGGACTTAGTTCTGATTCAGATATAGAAGCAGAGACAGGAAAAAGACTATGGACTCAAAGTACCTGTCATATAGAAAAATAAGAAATATGAGTATTTGAAATGAATGACGTTTTATATAGAACTGAGACGGACTCCATGGGCGAAGTTAAAGTTGATTCTTCCAAGTATTGGGGCGCTCAAACACAAAGATCTCTTGAACATTTCTCGATTGGAAAAGACATAATGCCATGGGAAGTTATTTCTGCCTACACCTTAATCAAACTTGCCTCTGCACGGGCTAATAATGAACTTGGCAAGTTAGGAATGGAGAAACTTTCTTTTATAGAAAAGGCATCTTTGGAAATTCTTGACGGCAAATTCAATTCGCATTTTCCTTTGCATATTTGGCAGACGGGAAGCGGCACACAGACAAACATGAATTTGAACGAGGTCATTTCCAATAGGGCTAACGAGATGGCAGGCAATAAACTGGGGAGCAAAACCCCTATTCATCCAAATAATGATGTAAATATGTCCCAATCCTCAAATGACACTTTTCCGACAGCTATGCATATTGCTGCTTATACGGCTGTACAGAAAAGGCTTATTCCTGTCTTGAGTGAACTGTTGAGTGGCTTTGAGGCAAAGCAAAAAGAGTTTGCAAACATTATTAAAATTGGAAGGACTCATTTGCAAGATGCTGTACCTATTACCCTCGGTCAGGAGTTTTCCGGGTATGTTAAGCAAATTTGCAACTGCATAGAGAACGTAAAGGAAACATCTGTAAAACTTCTTCCTCTTCCAATCGGAGGGAGTGCCGTAGGAACGGGTTTGAATACTCATAAGGAATTTGCCGGGACTGTAGTTAAGTATATAAATAATTTGACCTCTTATAGCTTTATTCCTGCCGATAATAAGTTTTGTTATATGGCAGCACATGACGATTTTGCTATGGTTAGCGGATCCTTAAAGACTCTGGCCTGTGCATTGATTAAGATAGCAAATGATATCAGGTGGCTTGCTTCCGGCCCTTCATGTGGGATTGGAGAGATTACTATTCCTTCAAATGAACCTGGTTCGTCCATTATGCCTGGAAAAGTAAACCCGACCCAGTGCGAAGCTATGACAATGGTTTGCGCTCAGGTTATAGGCTATGATACAGCTATTTCATTTGCCTGTTCCCAAGGCAATTTTGAACTAAATGTATATAAACCTTTAATAATTTACGACATTCTTGAGTCGATAAGGCTTTTATCGGATGCCAGCGAATCCTTCTCTAAATTCCTGGTAGAAGGGATAAAAGTTAATGAAAAAAAAGTCAGGTACTTTATAGGCAAATCTTATATGCTAGCTACTGCCCTGAATGAAATCATTGGGTACGACAATGCTGCTAGAATAGCAAAATACGCCTACGATAATGATATTTCGCTCAAAGAGGCAGCCATGGAGTTGAAGCTAATCTCAGAGAGAGAGTTCGACAGAGCTGTAGACGTATCCAAAATGGTGTAGCGCTACGCTTTGCCAGTACTTCCGAAACCGCCGGCGCCACGTTTTGAATCTGAGAGTTCATTTACCTGAACCATCTCTACTTCCGGAAGTTTGGCTATGACCATTTGGGCTATCCTGTCACCCCTTTTTATGGTGTAATCTTCTTTGCCAGCGTTGAGCATAATTACGCAAACTTCGCCCCTATATCCTGCATCAATGGTTCCAGGGCTGTTTGTTACAGTCAAAGTGTGTTTTAAGGCTAGACCGCTTCTGGGTCTGACCTGGGCTTCGTAATGAATCGGCAGTTCTATGAAAAGTCCAGTGGGGACAAGCTTGGATTTTCCTACTTCAAGTATAGTATCTTCTCTGGACATCAGGTCAAAGGCAGCATCATCATGATGAGCTTTTTTGGGGATTAGATCCTGACAATTTTCAAGCATTCTAAATTTTACGGTAACTTTCGAAAAGTCTGACATGTTTTTTCCTCTTGTGAAGCATTGGTTGTTTATCAAAAATCTTAAAATAACGTATTAAATAAACAAAAAAATTTTTTTTGTAATTTTTAGTCATAAAATTTGGATTAATTCTGAAAAGGCAACTAGACTTACTACAATGCGATTACTTCATAATCCTAATTCCAAGGAGAACAGAGAATGGAAGTTTTTAATGAAAAAAAAGATGGTATTACCTGTCTGAAAGTAGAAGGTAGGCTTGATGCAGGCGCCGCTCCTATATTTGAAAAGGCCATTATTTCAGCGATTAAAGAAGATAGTTCCAGACTAATTGTGAATCTTGCGGAACTTGCGTATATAAGCAGTGCAGGACTCAGAGTTTTGCTTGTTGGCGCAAAAGAAATAAAAGCCAAGGGTGGTAAGATGGTTCTTGCTTCACCTAATGAAAGTGTAAAGAAAGTTTTCGATATCAGTGGTTTCTCTTCTATTTTTGACCTTCAGGAATCGCTGGATGAAGCCGTTAAGAGGTTTTGACAGTTGGTTATTATTAGGAATAGAAAGGCATCCCGCAGGGTGCCTTTTTTATTAAAGAAATTTTGGTACAGAAATGAAAATAGCTGTCTTTTCTGATTCGCATTCATTTGAGCATCCGTCAAGTTGGAATGCTTTATTTGACAAAAGAGCCATAGGCCTGGTTAATTACTTCTATATTAGGAAACATAAACACAAAAAAGAGTATCTGGAGAAGATAGTCGAGAAAATCATAGGATTGTCTCCTGATGTGGTTATTTGTACAGGGGATTTAACGACAAGCGGCGATAAAGCAGAGTTCGAGACAGCTTTGAAAATACTTGATCCATTGATTGAGAACAGGGATTTTGACTTATTGTATGTTCCTGGGAATCACGATTATTATGTAAATGATAATATATGCTACGAGTCGCTTAAAAGAGCTTTTTTCAATATTAACAGAGGGCGTTTCTCTTTAGAAGATCTCCCTGTGTCGTTTGAGTTAAAAGGCATTGATTTTTGCCTTGTGAATGTCTGCAAACCTACAAACCTTTTTGTTTCCACTGCGATAATGAGCAAAAAGAACCAGTCTTTTATATTGAACTGGGCTAAAGAAAAGAAAGGCAAACCAAAAATTCTGGTAGAGCACTATCCGCTTATCGAAGAACACCCTTTTTTGAGATGCAGACATAAACTCTGGAATGAAAAAAAGGTGCTTAATGCATTGATAAATAAAGACATAGACCTTTCGTTGTGCGGGCATGTGCATTGGCCTACTGCGCGGGTTGATGAGCGGGGCAGGGGAGAAATTATAATAGGTTCAGCAACTGCAAATAAATGCTTTGCTTTGATAGAATATGATGAAAAACAAGACCTTTTCAAATATAATAAGCTTAGCGTTGAATAATTCTAAAAGGTAAACTGATGGGTAAATATAATATTCCGTTGATTCTGGTTTTGTTGTCGTTTTGTTTTGTCATGAATTCGTGCTCATTTTTGGACAGGTACGATTCGGGTTTTGTAGAAAGGCAGCAGAATACTCAAAATGTTAAGAAACTGAAACTCGGGATGACAAAAAAGCAAGTATTAGCTATTATGGGGGAACCGCTTATAGATGAGAAATACAACAAGCCGAATATTTGGTTCTATTACACTGATTGGGATTGGGCTGACTGTGCCAGAACTGAAGAAGAATGTACACCTTTAGTATTTGAGAACGGTGTTTTGATAGGATGGGGCAGAGCATATTACAGAAATTATATTCATAGTACATGGCAGTTTAACGATAAGGCTGCCATAAATTACGACGTGAACGGACAGGAGTAGTTATGTCTTTTAATTTTTTAGATTACAGGAGGTTAGGGAGCCTTATCATCGTTTCAGGAGCTAGCGGAACTGGTAAATCCACTATCTGCAAGCCTGTAATAGCTGAAGATGCTGATATTGATTTTTCTGTTTCATGTACAACCAGAAAGCCTCGTGTGGGGGAAGCTGAAGGTGTTGACTATTTTTTTGTGGACACTGAGAAGTTTACCTCTTTAATAGAGGAAGGCGCTTTTATTGAGTATGCGAATGTGCACGGCAATTACTATGGTACCTTAAAATCTGAAGTAGAAGGTTCTCTCCTAGAAGGTAAAGATGTTCTCTTGGACATAGATATTCAAGGTGCTATGAAAATAAAGAAAAATTTTGGCAGAGACACTTTAATAGGGAAATCTGCCGAATTTGTATTTATCCTTCCACCGACTTTTGAAGATCTGGAGAAGAGGCTTAGAGGCAGAGCCACAGAGTCGGAAGATTCTCTAGCCAAGAGGCTTCTTAACGCCAAAGAAGAAATAAAACATTTTGTGGATTATGAGTATTGTATAGTCAATTATGATGTCTCATATGCTATAGCTCAATTCAAGTCAATTATCGCTTCAATCCGCTGTAAAACCAGAAGTCTCGTTTTGATTTCTTAGTGCTATAAAACACTATACTGAAAAAAAACTAAATATTTCGAATATCAGCTTGACTACTCACTTAATTTTACTATCTTAATGACTCTGTTTTTTCGGGCTTGTAGCTCAGCGGTAGATGCACCTGCCTTTTAAGCAGGGGGTCCTGGGTTCGAATCCCAGCAAGCCCACCAACTCGAAAAAAATTTAGATTATACATATTCGGTTTAAGGAGTACAAATGAGCACAGTTTGCGATGTCTGCGGAAAGACTAAAGTTGTTGGCGGATCTATTATTAGAAAAGGTTTGGCTAAGAAGAAGGGCGGAATTGGCATGCACGTTGTAAAAAGCAACAAGAGGATTTTTAAGCCAAATCTTCAGGTGACAAGAGCTTCTGTTGATGGTAATGTCAAGAGAATAAAAGTTTGTACTGCTTGTATCCGTTCAGGCAAAGTTCAAAAAGCTTAAAAATAGTTGTTTTGTTTTTGGAAGTAGGGCAGTCGGTTTATCTGACTGCTTTTTTTTTATCTTAAATCTTATTTAATCACGGAAAGACAAAATGAGTTCAAATTCTATACCAAAAGCATATGAACCATCTGAAGTTGAGTCTAAATGGTTTTCAATATGGAAAGAAAGAGGGTATTTCAAGGGAGAAATAGATAATAGCAAGAAGCCTTATTCGATAGTTATACCTCCGCCGAACATAACAGGTATTCTGACTTTGGGGCATGTTCTAAATAATACTCTTCAGGACATTCTTATACGATGGAGAAGAATGCAGGGGTATTCGGTGTGTTGGTTTCCCGGTACTGATCATGCCGGTATAGCTACAGAAAGCCGCGTTGAGAAGATGCTGCGAGAGAAAGATGGCAAAAGCAGAAGGGATCTTGGCAGAGAAAAATTTATTGAAAGAGTTTGGGAATGGAAGAAAGAATACGGCGGTACAATTATCGAACAGCTAAAAAAACTTGGATGTTCCTGCGATTGGGATCGTGAGAGGTTTACTCTTGACGAGGGTCTGAGCAACGCTGTAAAAAAGGTCTTTGTGGAACTTTATAGTAAAGGTTATATTTATAAGGGTGTCAGGATGATTAACTGGTGCCCTGTTTCCAGAACAGCCCTTTCTGATGAAGAAGTGATTCACCAAGAGGTTAACGGAGCTTTCTATCACTTTAAATATCCTCTTAGCGACGGTTCAGGTTATGTAGAAATAGCTACTACCAGGCCAGAGACAATGTTGGGCGATAGCGCAGTAGCTGTCAATCCCAATGATGAGAGATATAAACATTTAGTAGGCAAGACAGTAAACCTACCGTTAACTGAGAGAAAAATCCCTATTATCGCTGATGAACTTGCTGACCCTGCTTTTGGAACAGGTTGCCTTAAAATCACTCCTGCACATGACCCGAATGATTTCATAGTAGGCAAGAAACACGGATTGGAAATTCTAAATATTATGAATGACGATGCTACTATGAACGAGAATGCAGGTAAGGACTTTGTAGGACTTGAACGCTTTGCATGCAGAAAAAAAGTATTGTTCATGATGGAGGAATTGCAGCTTTTAGTTAAAGTAGAAAACCATAGGCATAATGTCGGGTATTCAGAAAGAGGAAATGTGCCGGTAGAGCCAAGAGTTAGCGAACAGTGGTTTGTAAATATGAAAGAACTCGCCAAACCTGCTATCGAAGCTGTACGCTCAAAAGAGATCAACTTCTACCCTGACAGATGGTCGAAGGTTTATTTTAATTGGATGGAAAATATTCAGGATTGGTGTATCAGTCGTCAGATATGGTGGGGGCACAGGATTCCTGCATGGACTAATATCCAAACAGGTGAACTATATGTAGGAATGGAGGCACCTTCAGAACCGGATAAATGGAAACAGGACGAAGATGTGCTTGACACGTGGTTTAGCTCATGGCTATGGCCTTTTTCTATCATGGGCTGGCCTGAAAACACTGAAGAACAGGAATATTTCTATCCTACATGCGATCTGGTAACAGGGCCTGATATAATATTTTTCTGGGTCGCCAGAATGATTATGGCAGGTTTGGAATTCAAAGGGAAAATTCCATTTAGCAACGTATATTTCACCAGTATTATAAGAGATGCCCAAGGAAGAAAATTAAGTAAATCTCTTGGCAACTCTCCCGATCCTTTGGCGGTGATTGCTAACTATGGAGCTGATGCCCTAAGATTCTCTATTATTTACATAGCGCCGGTCGGGCTTGATATCAGATACAGCAATGAGAAGTGCGAACTCGGCAGAAATTTTGCAAATAAAATATGGAATGCCTGCAGATTTAGACAGATGCACGGAGACACAACTCAAAGTTTCAATAATCTGGAAAATGTTGATTTGTCGAAACTCAGCGGTGACGACAAATGGATTATTTCCAGGCTGAATGCGGTGATCAATTCAGTGAACACCAATCTGGAAAAATTTAACTTTCAGTTTGCTACTCAGGAATTGTATAATTTTATCTGGAATGAGTTCTGTGACTGGTATATAGAATCATCCAAGAGCAGAATTTACGGCGGAGGCGAAGAAAAAGAAATAACACTTAGTGTTTTGGATTATGTACTGTTCAATATCCTCAAGCTTCTGCACCCATTTATGCCGTTTATTACTGAAGAATTAGCTCATTTTATGGGTTTTATAGCTTCGGAGGAGACTATTATGTTTGTCTCATATCCATCGACTTTGGAAAATACAGCATTGGGCAAAGCTATCGAAAATTCTTCTTTGATAGCAGTTGTCGAATCAAAGTTTGAGCTTATAAAAGCCGGAAGGAACATGAGGGCGATGTATAATATTCCCCCTTCCAAAAAGTTGAACTTCAATTTAAAGACCGATGATAAACGCATTTCTGATTTCATTTTCTCTCAAGAGCAAATAATAAAAGCTATGCTTAATGCTGAAAGTGTCGCGATTAACTCTGACAGCTCTTTCGAAGGCCCGGCTCCATCGAGTATCCTTTCATTTGGAACTCTTTATTTGCCTCTTAAAGATGCTGTAGATATTCCAACCGAAATAGCTAAATTAAACAAACAGAAAAAAGAACTTGAAGGCTGGATAGCCGGGTCAAAGGCGAAGCTCTCTAACCCGAAATTTATCAATGGTGCGGCAACTGAGGTTGTGGAGAGTGCCAGAGGGCATTTAGCTGAACTTGAGTCTAAGCTTGTTTCTGTTTGCGACACGCTAAATGTATTTAACTCATGAGTTGTGAGCGTAACTAGAGAATTAAAGCATAAGACACTTTAAACAAGTGTTTTATGCTTTAATTTGTATTAGCTGTTGTTTCTATCTTTGATCCTTTGGACAATGCCTTTAAGCTCGCCTATTTTTTCTGCCCTGTATAGCCTGCTATTCCAATAGCCGTACATCAAATATATTACCAGTCCGGCTATAGTCCAATATATGAAGAACTTCCATGTAAGCGGATCTAATTTATACATTAGATACGCGCAGCATATCACAGCCAAGGGCATTATGACAAATGGGATAGGGCACTTAAATGGCCTTTCCAGGTCAGGCCTGTTGATTCGGAGAGCGAAAATTCCTGCCGAGGCGAGAAGGAAAGCAAACAAAGTGCCAATGTTTATCAGCTCGGCTATTAAAGAAACAGGTAGAATTGATTCTGCAAATATGATAACAACACCGCTTCCAATCGATATAATATAGGGCGTTTTAAACCTTGGGTGGATTTTACAAAGTTTAGTAGGTATTAATCCATCGCGGCTCATAGCTAAGAACAGCCTGCTTTGAGCGTAAAGACAAACTAGAATTACTGTAGTTAGCCCAAATATAATTCCAGTTCCTACTATGGCAGCTCCGAAGTGATAGCCAATTCTGTCCAACACAAGAGAAACAGGAGCCGGAGTGTTTAAGTCTGTGTACTTTACAACGCCTGTCATAACAGCTGAAACAACTACATATAGAATCGTTACCACTACCAGTGACCCAATAATACCTATGGGAAGATTTTTTTGTGGATTAACTGTTTCTTCTGCTGCATTTGAGAGAATATCAAAACCTAAATATGAAAGGAATGCAAAAGATGCTCCTGTGAAAATGCCATTTACTCCATACGGTAGAAATGGAATCCAATTGGAAACATTTACTTTAGGCGTGGCAAGAAGCAAGAAGATGAAGACAGCTCCGAGTTTAATAGCCACCAGGAATCTTGAGATCTTTACACTTTCTCTTGTTCCAAGCACTAGCAGAACTGTAATGAAAGCTATGATTAAAGCTCCAGGAAGGTCTATAATCCCTCCACTGCAAATTGGAGTAGTAATGGATTGAGGTATAACTATCCCAAATTGTTTCAATGTCATTGTTACGTATCCGGACCAGCCTGCGGAGACCACAGCAGCGGCTAGAGAGTACTCAAGAACCAATGCCCACCCGACTATCCATGCGAGGATTTCTCCAAAAATAGCGTAAGTGTATGTATATACGCTGCCAGTGACAGAAATCATGGATGTAAGCTCAGAATAAGCCAAAGCTACAAGCGTGCAGGTAAGTCCGGCGAATATAAAAGAAAGGGTCATTCCAGGGCCGGCATATTTTGCGGCGCCTATTCCGGTTAGAACAAATATTCCTGTCCCGACTATCACTCCAACCCCGAGAATTATCAAATCGTACCACTGGAGGGTACGTTTCATCTCAGTATTTTTCGCAGTTTGCTGTAGTGAATCGAAATTCGTCTTTCTAAATAATCCCATACAATTATTTCCCCTATATAAATTCCAGAACAATATAAAATTAACTGAAAGAATGGTCGGGGCGAGAGGATTTGAACCTCCGGCCTCTGCGTCCCGAACGCAGCGCTCTAGCCAGACTGAGCCACGCCCCGAGTTAGAGTGATATCGAAACAATGTATAAGTTTAAATGAAATTAAAACCTAAATCAATCTTTCTGAGAAGTTTCACTGCTTTTATTGAGTGAGATAACGATATTCTTCAGATTTTCAGAGCCATCCACAGAAAGGCTTTCAGTTCTTATTTCAGGGTCATCTTTTAGTGCGACATGGACTATTCTTCTGTCATGGGAATTCATGGATCTGAGCGTAACCGAATCACCCCATCTTTTAACCTCTTTAGCTGAATCTAAGGCCAGTTTTGTAAGACTTTCTGTTTCATCAATCGAATCTTCAAAGCGGGGATTTCTTGGGCGGTCGCCACGATCTGAACGTTCTCTTCTAGGTCTTGAAAATGAGCCTCTCTCTCTTCCGAAATTTCCGTGACTCCTTTCTTCTCTATATTTGGGTTTTTCTCTTCTTCTGGATGATGAATAACCGTCCACATTAATAGTTATCCATGGACACTCGTTATCGTTTTTAGTTGCTATTCTGTTGATCAGCAATTCCAAACTTTGTAATGTCAGTCCTCTTTTGCCTATAATGCGTCCGGCATCTTCTGAGTCTGTAGCCAGAACGGATTTTCCGTCAATTTCTTTTACAGATACATCAGCTTTGAGTCCAAGGTAATCAAGCATTGTGGCTAGAACTTTTCCTGACTTCTCCAGTTTTTCAGTTATTTCTGTCATTTTTTCTCCTAAGCGGTTTTTGGATTGGTTTTTGCTTTTTCTTTTTTGTCGTTATAAATATTAACCAGCAATTGAATTATACTTATGACTTGGCTCACAGTCCAGTAAAGTGTAAGGCCTGAAGGCAGATTGTATAGGAATATGAGCATGACCAATGGCATTAACATCATCATTTTTGCTTGCATTGGGTCAGTGGCTACAGGGGTAAGCTTCTGTTGAAGAACCATTGTAAGAGCCATTAATATCGCCAATGGATTTATGGGTATTGAAAATATGTGGCCTATAGTGTCGGGTTGTGTAAGGTCTGCGACCCAAAGAAAAGATTGGTGGCGAAGTTCGATAGCTCCGTCCAAAGTCCAATATAGGGCAAAGAATACAGGGATCTGAACAAGTATAGGAAGGCAGCCGCCAAGTGGATTGACTCCTTCTTTCTTGTAAAGCTCCATCATCTTAGTATTGAGTTTCTGTTTATCTTCCTTGTACTTCTCTCTGAGTTCTTTTATTGCAGGCTGGATTTTCTGCATTTTTTTCATTGAGACATTAGACTTATGCGTAATAGGCCAGAATACGAGTTTAACTATTACAGTAAGAATGATAATATCCCAGCCGTAGTTTCCGACGTATCCATGAAGGAATATCAGGAAGTAAAGAAGCCATTGTGCAATTGTCTCTATCCCTGTAAAGGCAAGGTGCATTATATATTGGGCTTTTGGGGCAAAAGACGCTAATAACTTTATGTCTTTCGGGCCTGAATAATACTTGAAATTCCATGTTGATGAATTTCCGGCAGCGATGTTTACGTTTTTTATTATCCCGGCTGAAGTTCCTACGAAGAAAGTTTTTGCTGTATTGTGGATTGTCGCTTTCTCTTCATATCTTGTGTTGTAGTTACCTCCATAAAAATTGCCGTCATTACTTAGAGGCCTCAAAATGTCTGCAAAATACTTGTCTGTAATGGCAACCCATCTGATAGGATCAGTTTGCCCTGCTTGAGCAGAGAAATTTTTGTCTTCAATTTTAAAGGAACGAATATCGTTTTTATCAGAAAGGAGCACGTCAACTAAATGAGATTCACTTCTTGCAATATCTCCGGAAACAAACTCTATAGGAGGGATTCCACCAGCCCAAACAAAAAGTTGGTTGAACTTAAGCTTTTCTTGAGCCTGGTTATAAATTGTTATCGAGTAATCAGTAACATATTCTTTATCTAATTTCCAGTTTTGCTCAAGTATAAATTCTTCCCCGTCAGCACTCTTTATTTTTCTTTTGAGCATCAGAGAACTGTCGGCTTTATTGATAATAGGTTGATAGATTTTTTCTACTGTCCATGGGGTATTGGCATCTGTTATTTCAAGGGCACCGGGATTTACAGAGTTGTTTAATACAATATTTTTTTTGCCCGAAGCATCAGTGATAGCATTTAACTTGACGGATGATATACATCCGATGTTAAGATTGAAAGATACATCCATCAACTTGTCAGGGCTAGAAAGGGTCTCTTCCGGGAGATTGCTTACTTCTTGCGATATTTGTGCCAATGGGAGAGAAGATGGCTGTTCTCTTTCGGAAGGGAGGTTGCTTGTTGATTTAGATTCCGAAGTTTGTGATTGAGGGACTACAGGCGCTGATGATTCGACCTGTTTGGTGGTTTCCTGCTTTGGAACCGGTAGCATATTTAGTCCGCTGGGTCCGAAAATATAACTCCAGGAAAATATGAGAATTAAGCACACAACAACAATTATTACTGAGCTTCTGTCCAGATTTTTAAACATTTTCGCCTTTCAATTCCTTTTTCAGTTTTAATTTAAATCCAAATTTTTCAGGGACGGGGTCAAACCCGGCTTTGCAATACGGTTGGCATCTTAAAAGCCTGTATACAGTTAATATTATTCCAATTATTGCCCCATGTTTTTCTATAGCTTCCGCAGAGTACTCAGAGCAGGTAGGATAAAAACGGCAACAATTCATCCATGGCGTGAGATACTGATAAACTCTGATAAGCCAGATCAATATATAAGCTAAAACGCTTTTTCTTTTTGCCGTCGTTATTCTTCTTTCCATAAACCTGTTTTTTTAAAAGCCCGAATAAGTTCGTGTTGAATGTCCTGAGCTTTTAATAATTCTGACCCTCTTCTGGGAATTATAACCAAATGAGCCAAACCCACCCTGTTTCTAATGAGTCTGAAAGCCTCTTTTACAATCCTTCTGACGCGATTCCTTATTACAGCTTTTTTGCTGAATTTTCTGCCGCATATTATTCCAATTTTGAGATTTTCATCGGCTGCTTCTGAATAGAGCAATATGAAACTTCTGCTTACGAATTTTGATGAGTTGTTTTTTGTTTCATCAAATTCTGATTTCAATCTCAGGCAAGAATTTTCCTTTTTTGAAGATTCTCCAAATTGAAAAAGCTCCTTCTTAAACTGTGAACAAGACTCGTCCATAAAATAATTAACCAAGGAGCGGCTATTTTAAAGGAACTAGCCATGAAGTTAAAACTAGAGAGATAGTGACTTCCTGCCCTTAGCACGGCGTCTTTTTATGACAAGCCTACCATTTTTTGTAGCCATTCTGGCTCTGAATCCACATTTTCTTTTTCTTTTTAATACCGATGGTTGATAAGTTCTTTTCATCGTCTTTATTCCTTTATTTGTTATAGTTTTAAGCTAAAGTAAAATACAAAACAATATTTTCATATTTGTAATCACTGAAGATAAAAGAGCCTCTAAAATAATTGGACTTGTTTTTAAATCAAGTTTTGAAAGAGTGGACATACAACTCTCTGTGATAAAATATAAAAGAGTATAAATGCTATTCGCCAATTCTTAAATTTGAGAGGGATTATGAGCAGATCTAATTTTGTTGGAGCCAAACTGATTAGTATAAAAGACAAACTCTCTTCGGCACAAAAGGCACAGGATGAAACAGCACAGGTAATTCAGCCATCAACCGAAATGGAAGCGAACACAGAAACTGGAGAAAAAATCCCTACTCAGGAAGTTTTATTTTCTCAGGAATCGCTTGAATCAGTGGAAGAGCCTTCTCCTGAAATTTCTATGGAATTGAAAACTAAGAGTGAAATGCCTGTGAGAGAAGAAGAAAAACGAGAGAAACCTGATAAATATTTGTTGAAGGCGCTAAAAGGGAAAAAAGCAGAATATTTAAGAACAAAGGACGTTGTTCTCAGAAGTGTTAACGAGACTCTATCTGAAGTTACTAAGGCTTCTAAGGAATTAGAAAGCAGGAGAGATGTTTTTCTAACTTCATTGGATAAACTTCAAAGCTCTATCAATGAAATTGACGCTATTGATGAATCAAAGTGGAATGAATATGATTTTTCTATTGAACTATCTGATGCAAATAAACTTGTGGAGCATGCAAGAATAGAAAACATAATTTGTAAGGATAAGTTTAAAATACCTGAAAAAGTGCTAAACGAGCTTGTGACTCCTACGCCGTTATCCGCCACGGATATTTTCAGTTCTACCTTTTCGCAGCTTTTCAAATTTGGGTTCAAACTATTTTTGCCATTAATAATAGGCGTTATATTTGCCGCAATGATAATCTCTTTAACTATTCTTGTGGCAATGGGTACTTTATGAGAGATTATAGAAGAATAAGCAGGGCTGAACGAAAGAAGATAGCCAATCAACTGCGTTTGGATAGCTGCAGAATGATAGCTGGAGAGCGAATTCCTAGCTTATCAGTCTTGAAGAATCGTATCTGGATGTACTTGCTGGCAGTAGCTATACTCGGTATCGGTGGATTCTTTGTTCTTTTTTAGTTTAATTTTAGTGTAGCTAGTCCGAGCAAGGCAAATATGAAAGCCAATATCCAGAATCTTGTAACTATTTGAGTTTCCTTCCAACCTTTTCTTTCAAAGTGATGATGTATAGGGGCGCATAGAAAAACGCGTTTGCCTCTTAATTTGAAAGAGCAAACTTGTATGATTACAGACAAAGCCTCAATTACAAAGACCCCGCCGACTACGACTAATGCTATTTCCTGCTTAAGTAAAACAGCTATAAGCCCGATGGACCCGCCCAGAGCCAAGCTTCCGGTATCTCCCATAAACATTGAAGCAGGGTGGCAATTGTACCATAGAAAACCAATTGAGGCTCCAATTATGCTAGCAGCAAAAATACCTATTTCTCCTGCACCGGAAACATAATGTATGAACAAATATTCAGAAAATATTTTGTTGCCGGAAACGTAGGCAAAAACAGAAAAAGCCATAGCAGCAAAAGTTATACATCCGGTAGCAAGGCCATCTTTACCGTCAGTTAAATTTACGGCATTTGATGCGCCTACTACTACCAGAATTCCCAAGGGCAGAGTTATGATAGTGCCTATGAATCCTGTAAGCACAGGATCCTTTATAAATGGAAGATACAAAGACCTAAGATCTACAAATCCCTCGGCAGACACCATCAAATATGACACACAAACTCCTGCTACTATAAATTCCAGCAGAAGTTTCAGTTTTCCAGGGATACCGTCTCTTTTTCTATAAACCGCCTTTGAATAGTCATCAATAAAACCTATTCCGGCCATAGCAAGAGTTATGATTATAAATATGTACATGTACCTGTTTGTGGGAACAGCGCATAACAGGGTAGAAATTACGATTCCAAAAACTATCAAAATTCCGCCCATACTTGGAGTTTTCTCTTTGTTGGAGTCAATGAATTGGTCGGGAATCAAACCTTTATGCCTGGAAGGCGCAGCGGTATTGAATTTTTTTAATAAACGTATTGTCATTGGCGCAAGAAGCAATACCAATAGGAATGCTATTGTTGCTGCCAGCCCTGCTCGAAATGTTACATATTTGAATAGACGGAAAGGCCCGAAAAAGGACTCAAGGTAACTAAGGTAATAAATCATTTCTTTAATTTAAAGTTTAATGGTGCGGTAAAAATCAATCTGAACCTAGAACGCCGATATATGGAAGATTTCTGTAATACTCATTGTAGTCTAATCCGTACCCGACGACGAATTTGTTTGGGATTTGGAAACCTGAATAATCAGAATAAATCGATTCTACACGGCGCGAAGGTTTATCAAGTAGAACGCAAACTTTTATATCTTTAGGTCCTCGTTCTTTAAATCCGTCAACTATTTTTTTCATGGTTCTGCCTGTGTCGAGAATATCATCAACAATTATTACGTATTTATCTTTTATATCGATAGTCGAATCTTGAAGAATTATTACGGTCCCACAACTATCTGTCCCGCCGTGGTAAGATGACGCATGGATTGTATCGAGTTTGAAAGGTATATCAATGTGCCTCATTAGATCTGCGACAAATGGGATACACCCTTTCATGATACAGACTATAGTTAAGTCTTTTCCCTGATATTCTTCAGTAATTTGTTTACCGAGGAATTCAATGCGCTCTGCTATTTTTTCCTTGCTAACCAACTGTCTTGGTGTTTCGATTTCAAAAGTATCCATAGTGGTTTTTCTTATACCTAAATATTAGAATTTATTTCTTGAGATCTAGTATATCCTTGTATATTTGAGTTGCTACATCATTAACAGCTTTTGACATGGCCTCTGAAAAAGCTGAAGCAGTCAGCTTTTCCATTTTTATTTTTGAACTGTAAAGTTTTGCCAGAATCACTTTGTCATTTTTATCAGTAATCACTATGCCTATAGTGAATAAAGCTTCCTCTGCAGTTGTGTCACAACCGAACTCATATATGGAACCATTCATCGAATACTGAACTGTAGAAGAAAGAGGTATAGGTTTTGCCGGGTTGTTAAAATAAAGGGTGAAATATCTGGCTACAAGTTCCTGAGGCGTTTGAGACCAGTTGTTATATAAGTCATACTTGACTTCATTTCCTGGGAAGTAGAATATCATCTTGGTTGAAGAGGGCAAGGTTGACATAAACCTTTGCGGTACTGAGATTCCCAGATTAGGAGAATTAACAAGGGGTGATTTGTCTAAGTCAAAATGAGTTGTGACAGGTGTTGACTTAAACATAGAACAACTGCTTAAAAAAACTAATATAAGGATGTAAAAAACAGTTTTCATGTATATTTTTGGGAGTTCGGTTTGTTGTTTTGTGCCATTATTTAAGAATTATACTAAAGTTTATTGCCTTTGATATTCTTATCAAGAGTGTTAAGCTCAAGAAAGGTGATTTTCATTTATACTATGGTTTTTTAAAATCCAGTGTTTGAAAAGGCTAAAACGAGTTGTATCTTAGGCGCTTCAGATTTTCTTAATAATTTTAGATCGAAGATTTGTTAATTTTTAACTGTGATACAAAATTTCGGTTAACAGCAAAAAGAGAGGAAAAAATAAATGGCTGTAAAGATTAGACTAAAAAGAACCGGTGCAAAGAATAAACCTTCTTATCGCGTAGTAGTAGCCGATGCAAGAAGCCAAAGAGACGGGAAAATAATCGAAAATTTGGGACATTATGACCCGAGACACCAAGATGAAAAAATTGATTTGGCGAGAGCTGATTATTGGATAGCCAACGGAGCTCAACCTTCTGAAACTGTAAACGACATTATTCTTCGTGCCAAAGGTATTCAGAAGCCAAAGAAAGTCTATCCTCCTAAACAAGAGAAAGTAGAAGAAGCAAAGTAAGATTTCTTACTAATTGATTCTTGCCTGATTTATAATTCATATACATATATTTTGGAAAAATACCGTGATTAAGAAATTGTTTAATATGTTTACGGGGAAAAGCAGTACTGTAGGCAATACGCCTTCTGCTCCTTCCAGCGATTCTGCTATATCGATGGATAACGTCGTAAACTTCGTTGATTATGTTGTGAAGTCTTTAGTGGACTATCCAGATGAAGTCAGAATTGACATGCAGAAGGGTGAAAGAGAGCAAACCATCAATATCAACTGCAAGAAAGAGGATATTGGTAAAATAATTGGAAAAAACGGAAAGACTATTATGGCTATCCGTACTTTGGTTTCCGGAGCTGCCAGTAGGGTTAACAAACAAGTGAATGTCGAGGTGGTTGATCAGATTGAGAATTGATATTGTCACTCTGTTCCCTAATGTTTTCTTTGGGCCTTTTGCGGAAAGTATAATTGCAAGAGCTATCAAAGATGGCTTAATAACCATCAATACTGTGAATCCCAGAGATTTTACAGAAGATAAGCACAGAACAGTAGATGATACGCCTTACGGCGGGGGGCCTGGAATGCTGATGATGGCAGAGCCTCTGTGCAAAGCGATTGAGTTTTGCAGAAAGGAAGATTCATTAGTAGTGCTGACTTCTCCGTCAGGAGAGGTTTTTAACCAAAAGATGGCTAAAGAGTTGAGTTGCAGGAAACACCTGATAATAGTGTGCGGACATTATGAAGGTGTTGATGAAAGAGTAAAAGAACTGCTCATTGACAAAGAGATTTCTATAGGTGATTATGTGCTAACCAGTGGGAATATCCCTGCCATGGTGATTGTTGACAGCATAGCGCGGCTTTTGCCTGGAGTTTTGGGGGATGATGCCTCATCTGAGGATGAAAGTTTTACGAATGGCCTTTTAGAATATCAGCAATACACTAAACCTTTGGAATTCAGAGGACTTAAAGTGCCTGATGTATTGTTGTCAGGCAATCATAAGAAAATCCGTGAGTGGAGAGAAGAGCAGTCATTGCTGAGAACAAAGAAATCTCGTACAGATTTGTATGATAAGTTTTTAGATAATAATAAATAGATTTATATAATTCATCGGAGGAAATTAAAAATGAACATCATGGAAAAGATCAATAAGGCCCAGTGCAGAACTGACCTTCCTGACTTTAATGTTGGCGATACATTGAAAGTCTATTCAAAAATCGTTGAAGGTAAAACAGAAAGACTTCAGGCTTTCATTGGAACAGTTATTGCTAGAAACGGTTCCGGAATTAATGAATCTTTCACATTAAGGCGCGTAGCTTATGGTTCGGGAATTGAAAGAGTTTATCCTATCAACTCTCCAAGAATTGCAAAAATAGAAATTCAGAAGAAAGGCGATGTAAGAAGAGCAAAACTCTATTATTTGAGAGATAGAGTAGGTAAAGCTGCTAAAGTAAAAGAGCAGAGCCACTAACTTAGGACTCTGTCTTTTTTGATGGACTTTTTCGATTACCGTCATCCTATGCTATCTTGCGAAAGAGAGTTGTGGGACGGCGGTTTTTCTTTTATAGCCGGGGTTGATGAAGCAGGAAGGGGGCCTTTAGCAGGACCTGTAGTAGTTTCTGCCGTAATATTTAAGAAAGGAAACCTATTACCAGCAGTCAACGACTCAAAGAAACTTACGGCAAAGCAGCGGGATTTGTTATTTGATCAAATCATTGCTGAGGCGGTGAATTACTCGATCATTGAAATTAACGAAGAAGAAATTTATTCATTAAATATTTTGCAGGCAACGCATAAAGGTATGCGAATGGCAGTAAAGGAATTGGGAATAGCAGAATTTGTTTTGATAGATGGTTTACCTGTGCCTGATATGCCAGTAAACTCAAATGCAATAGTCAAAGGAGATGCCAAATCGGCAAGCATAGCTGCTGCTAGTATTTTGGCTAAGGTTCATAGAGACAGATTAATGAACAAATATGCTGAGTTATATCCTCAATACGGGTTTGACAGGAATAAAGGCTATGGTACGGTAAAACATCTCGAAGCAATAAAAAAATACGGTGCTTCGCCGATACACAGAAAGAGTTTTGAACCAATAAAGAGTTTGTTGATAAAAGAATCAAAAGTCCAAATGGAGTTGATTTTATAATAGGAGTAAAATATGTCAAAATTTCCAATTGAAACCCTTCGTCACAGCGCTGCACATGTCATGGCAGCGGCAGTTAATAAACTTTTTCCAGATGTGATGTTTGATATAGGCCCCTCTACCGCTGATGGTTTTTACTATGATTTCGATATTAAGAACAGGTTGGTACCTGAGGATTTACAAAAGATAGAAGATGAGATAAAAGGAATAATAAACGCAAGATTACCTTTTGAATATTTTGAACTTTCCAGAGAAGAAGCTGAAAAATTTCTGAAAGAAAAAGGGCAGAAATACAAAGTTGAACGACTGGCGGATATTCCTGAAGGCGAGAAGATTTCTTTTTATAAACTTGGTGACTTTATAGATTTATGCAGAGGCCCTCATTTGGAACATAGCGGTCAGGCCGGTGCAATAAAACTCCTTTCTATCGCCGGTTCTTACTACAGAGGAAAAGAAAGCAACCCGATGCTTCAGAGAATTTATGGCACGGCATTTTTTGATAAGAAAGAGCTTCACGACTATCTGAGGCTTATTGAAGAGGCTAAGAAGCGAGACCATAGAAAACTTGGGAAAGAACTGGATTTGTTCAGCATTTCTGAGCAGATTGGCGGCGGGCTTGTGCTGTGGCATCCAAAAGGAGCTTTCGTAAGAAACATATTTGAGACATATTGGAGAGAAGAGCATTACAAGAATGGGTATGATCTCCTTTATACACCTCATATTGGCAGATCACAGCTATGGGAAATCAGCGGGCACCTGAGTTTTTATAAAGAGGCTATGTATGCTCCGATGGATATTGATGGAAATGATTATTATGTCAAACCCATGAATTGTCCTTTTCATATTGAAATTTACCAGTCGAAACTCAGGTCTTATAGGGAGTTACCGTTGAGATGGGCAGAACTAGGGACAGTTTACAGGTATGAAAAGAGCGGAGTTCTGCATGGGCTTTTGAGAGTCAGAGGTTTTACTCAGGATGATGCGCATATTATCTGTACGCCTGAACAAATCGAAAAAGAGATTTTGGAAGTACTTAAATTTAGCCTTAATATTTGGAAGGCCTTTGGTTTTACTAATATAAAAGCTTATCTTGCGACCAGGCCGGAAAAAGCTGTAGGGGAACCTGAAAAATGGCAAAAAGCGCTTGTTTCACTTGAGAAAGCTGTAAAAGAATTGGATTTGGAATGCGAAGTTGACGAAGGCGGAGGAGCTTTCTACGGACCGAAAATTGACCTTAAGATTAAGGATGCAATTGGCAGGGAGTGGCAAATGTCTACTATACAGTTTGATTTTAATCTCCCCGAAAGATTTGGTATGACCTATATTGGAGAGGATGGACAGAAACATCAGCCGTTTATGGTACACAGGGCTCTTTTGGGTTCTATTGAGAGATTTTTTGGTATTCTGGTTGAACATTTTAGCGGCGCTTTTCCCTTATGGCTTGCGCCTGAACAAATCAGAATTCTTCCTATAACAGATAATCATCATGTTTATGCTAAAGAGATTGCTCAAGAGCTTAGAAGTATGAATATCAGAGTGGAAGTAGATGTTCGTTCCGAAACGATAGGAGCTAAAATAAAGAACGCAAGAAATGAAAGAATCCCATATATTGCCGTTGTGGGGGATAAAGAAACTGCCGAAAGAAGCCTCTCGGTAAGATCCAGAAGAGAAGGTGAATTAGGGCCTATAGCATTTGATAAGTTGAAAGAAAAACTTATTAATGATATTGCGCAGAAAGTTTAATGTTTCGGACTAGTTGATTTTTTTTAGAATAAGGTTAGTTGAAAGTCATTTAAGTTAGAGTATTTTAAAGACTTCTTAATTGGTAATTTAAATAGGAGATATTCTTATAGCTAAGTTAGTTAAAACTGCCGCTCAGTTGAATGTCGATCAAGTGCGGCTGATTGGGGCTGATGGAGATCAGCTTGGTGTTGTTTCCAAATTGAAAGCCCTTGAGCTTGCAAAAGAAGCAAGGCTGGATTTGGTTCTGGTCGCAGAACAGTCAAATCCTCCTGTTTGCAAGATACTTGACTTTGGAAGACTTGTTTATGATCAGAAGCGTAAACAGAAAAATCAAAAGAAAAATCAGGTGGTTCAGAAATTAAAGGAACTGAGGTTCCATTTAAATACTGACGAACATGACTATCAAGTAAAAATAAGCCATGCTACTGGCTTCTTGGAAAAAGGAAATAAAGTTAAAATAGCCTTAGTTTTCAGGGGTCGTGAAGCGGCATATAAAGACAAAGGGTTTGAGATTATTAATCGGGCCGTTAATGATCTTGCAGGATTTGGAGCTCCTGATGGGACGCCAAATATGACAGGGAAAACTATACTAGTTACGATGAATCCCAAGTAACTTTTAAATTCACCGGAAAGGCTGATAATCTAGGCATCTGCCTGCCGGTTAATAAAATAATCTATACAAAAGGAGATTAAACGATGCCAAAGATGAAAACAAGAAAGTGTGCAGCTAAGCGTCTGAAACAGACCGGAACTGGAAAGTTTATGCACAACAGGGCTGGTAACCGTCACATCCTGACAAAGAAAAGCTCGAAACGCAAACGCCATCTGGGCGCCGCCGGAGAGGTTAAATCAACAGAGAAATCCAGAATAAAAGCCGCTCTCCCATACGGTTTGCCAAGATAATAAAAGGAGTGATTAGTATATGAAAACCACATTTTCAGTAGCTTCCCGCAAAAGACGCAGAAAAGCTTTAAATAGAGCCAAAGGCTTTTACGGTGCAAGAAGTAAACAGATAAGAACAGTTTATGACGCAATTAATAGGGCTGACGCTCACGCTTACGTAGGAAGAAAGCAGAAAAAACGGCAGTACAGAAGGCTTTGGACTATCCGTATAAATGCTGCATGCAGAGCTAACGAAATGAACTATAGTTCTTTCATTCACGGCTTGAAGCTTATCAATTCTGATTTAAACAGAAAAATGGTGTCAGAAATGGCTATCCATGATGAACAGGCTTTCAATGCACTTCTTGTAAAGGTGAAAGAAGCATTAAAGAAATAATGCGGACTTTGCATTAACAAAAAACTGAGCCTTTGACAAATTTTATATGAAAATTTGTTAAAGGCTTTTTATCTATAATTCAAATATTATGAGTATTGATACTATCAAAGAGGGTTTACAGAAGATTCTAGTTGAGGTTGAATCGCTGATAAATGAGATCTCAACAGAAGAAGAAATCGAAAATCTTAAAATCTCTGTTCTTGGAAGGAAAGGGTCTATTACAGCTCTCACAAAAGAACTTGCTTCAATTGAAAAGGCTCAGAAACCTGAAGCCGGGAAAATTTTCAACGATACAAAGGATAAGGTTACTTTTTTAATAACTAACAGATTGAATGAGATTGTCAACTCATCCAAAGATAAAGAGGAGTTTATTGATGTTTCATTGCCAGGAAGGATATGGAAACATGGCAAAAAGCATCCTATCACTCAGACTATCGATGATTGTGTGGCAATATTCAGACGAATTGGCTTTACAGTCGCAGATGGTCCATGTATTGAAACTGTTCGCCATTGCTTTGATGCTCTGAATACGCCAAAAGACCATCCGTCAAGAGATACAAGCGATACTTTTTATTTTCCGGATGGGAGGCTATTAAGGACGCAGACATCTACAGTACAAATCAGAGTGATGGAGTCACAGGAACCACCGATAAGGATTATTGCTCCAGGGCCATGTTTCAGGCCGGATACTTCTGATGCTACGCATAGCGCTAACTTTCACCAAATAGAGGGTTTGTATATAGATAAAAATGTTTCTCTTGCCGATCTGAAAAGCACTTTGATTTATTTTGCCAAGGAACTTTTGGGCGAGAACGTAAAGATAAGGTTCAGGCCTCATTTTTTTCCATTCACGGAACCCAGTGTGGAATATGATTTTTCCTGTATCATGTGTGAAGGAAAAGGTTGCAATGTCTGCAAACAATCAGGATGGCTTGAGATGGGCGGGGCAGGCATGGTAGATCCAAATGTTCTTAAAAATGTCGGGTATAATCCTAATATATGGTCTGGTTTTGCATGGGGTATGGGCGTCGAAAGAATAGCAATGATCAGGCATAGGATTAACGATATCAGATACTTCTATGATAATGATGTCAGATTCCTCAACCAGTTTTAATCCATAGGTGCAATATGAAAATTTCCTATAATTGGCTTTCAAAATATATTGATATTCCGTATTCTCCAGATGAGTTGGTAGAAAGGCTTACGATGGTTGGAATAGAAGTAGAATCTGTTTCCAAAATAAACTCTGTTCCTGATGGAATCATAGTTGGAGAGATATTAGAGAGAAACCCCCATCCGAATGCCGACAAATTGTCTGTTTGTAAAGTCAATAGCGGTAAGGAGGTTTTGCAAATTGTTTGCGGGGCCCCAAATTGTGACGTTGGCAAGAAGGTTCCTCTAGCTCAGATCGGGGCTGTTTTTAAAGACGATAAGAGCGGAGAATTCAAGATAAAGGAAGCCAAGCTCAGAGGTGTTGCGTCATTTGGAATGCTGTGCAGCGCAAAAGAGTTGGGAGTGTCTTCGGAAGCATCAGGGCTTTTGGAACTCGATTTATCTTTAGAAATTGGCAAGCAACTGAAGGACGTTTTTATTCCTGACACAGTATATGAGCTTGAGATAACGTCCAATAGGCCCGACTGGAATTCTTTCATTGGGGTAGCTAGGGAAATTAAAGCCTTGTCTGGAAGAACCCTGAACTACCCTGATAATTCAATTGTTGCATTTGAAAGGCAGGGCATTCCATCAGTTATGGTGCAGGATTTTGAAGGATGCCCAAAATACACCGCCAGATTGATAAAAAACGTAAAAGTAGGTGAAAGCCCAGAGTGGCTGAAAAGTGCCTTGATAAGCATTGGACTAAGGCCTATCAATAATATTGTTGACATTACCAATTTTGTTCTTTTTGAAACAGGCCAGCCGCTTCATGCGTTTGATTTTGATAAACTGGCCGGGCAAAGCATTATTGTGAGAAAGGCCAACAACGGCGAAAAGATTGTAGCCATTGACGGGAAGACCTATGATATGAAAACTGATTATCTGGTAATAGCCGACTCTTCTAAACCTGTTGCCATAGCCGGAGTCATGGGCGGTTTTGACAGTGGTATAACTTCGGAAACTGTAAATGTGTTGTTGGAGAGTGCTTATTTTAGGCCTTCTATAGTTAAGAAAGCATCAAAAGAACTGGGATTATCATCAGATTCTTCGTATCGTTTCGAAAGAGGGGTTGATAGTGAAATGGTTAACACTGCCAGCAACAGGGCTATTTCGTTGATTCAGTCCATAGCCGGCGGCATAGTGGCTTCCGATTTGATGGATGTGTCGGATACTACTCTTCTACCTCAGCCAAAGAAAGTCAGATGTTGTTTCGAGAGAATAAAAACTCTTATTGGAGTAGATATATCAAATGAAGAGATGATAGACATTCTTAACAGACTGGATTTGCGCATAACGGATATTTGTAACGGTTATTTTGACGTTACCGGACGAACTTTCAGGCTGGATATTGAAAGGGAAGCTGATGTAGCAGAGGAAATTTCCAGAATATATGGATTGGATAAAATTGTATATAAGGACATCATTGCGAGGGTCGCTTCATCGTATAAGAATGACACATACCAGCACATAGAGTTGCTTAGAAATAGTTTTATATCCTTGGGTTTGACTGAATGTTTGACTTACACAATGATAGACAAAAAAGCTGTAACTAAAGATTCATTGTTCACAGAAGCAGATCTCCTTGAAGTGATAAACCCGATTAGTTCTGAAAGTTCTATTCTGAGGCCGTCATTGTTTTTTGGAATGATGAAAACTTTCACGAGGAATATCTCTTACAACAATCATGATCTCACCCTTTTTGAAATAGGTAAGATTTATACAGCTAACAAAAACCGTAAAGAAGAATCCTATTCTTCTATAGTACTTATTAGCGGAAGGCCTCATCCTGAGATGTTTTCAGATGAAAAGAAGAGAACATATGATTTATATGACATGAAAGGGCTTGTCGAATCATGGTTGGACTCTGTTGGAATCCGCAACTGCTCATTAATGAGAACAGATTCATTGTTTTTTAAGAAAGGAACTGCGGTTCAGATTTCTTCAGGGAAGGATGTACTGGTGTCTTTTGGAGAAGTTGCTGATTTCTTTACAAAAGGTATTAGATTAAGATATCCGCTCTTTTGTGCAGAAGTAAATATCGAAAAAATCGTAGAGACAATCAGAAATAGGCCGACAGTGAAATACCAACCTATAGCCATATATCCTTCGACAACAAGGGATATTGCGTTGAGCTGTGACGAGAATATGGAAAACTCATCGGTTATCGAGTGTATTCATTCAACTGAATGTGGTATTGTTGAAAATGTTGAACTCTTTGATTTGTACCAAGATAAATCATTAGGAGACGGCAAGAAGAGTCTGGCATACTCTATTACGTACAGAAGTCCAGACAGGACTCTTAATGATGATGAGGTAAACAAAGCTCACGATAAAATCAGAAAAAGATTGGTGGATAAATTATCAGTCGAACTAAGATAGTTAGCTATTTTATACAAAAAATTTTTTCTGATTGTACCTAAAGATTATAGACACCTTGACAGGCAAAGATGAGTCTTCAAGGTGTCTATTTTTTTGATGATGTAGCGTCACCCGAACCAACAGGATCGCTGTGCAATCCTATTCCGCAAACATATAAGCTTTGTTATAGTTGATGATTTTTGCTTTATTGTTATACTCTCTTCTTAGTATTCGAAATTTTCTTAGTAAAATAAATCAAAGAATCGGAGGGAAACAATGAGGAGAAAAGATAAAACCATGTACCGTGTCTTGGGGTCGACAATCGTTCTATTTCTGTTGTCGTTTGCTTGTTTGGCGGCATCAGTAAATGCAGAGTATTTTGCACCCGAAGTGCTAAAAAATATTCAACAGAATCGTGAAGACAATATCGCGACCCAAAAAGGTCAGTTCACTAATGCCATTTATCCCGAAGGGCAGAAAGTAAAAGAAGCACGTCTTGGATCTGCTGTAGCTGCTCCTTTTGCTATGGATAATCCAGGAGATAAGGAACTTAAGGCTAGCTATACTTATTGCTGGGCCAGAGATAACGGCATAACTATGCTTGAGATAACCAAGCAATTTTCTGACGCTGTGGAAGCAGCAAATCAAGCTGATATTAACCACTATGGAGAACTCATACTCGACTACATAGGTTTTCTTGAGTTTACAGTGACACAGAAAAGTTACTCTCCTGGTATCGCAAAATTTTTTCTTTCAGGACAACCTGTAACAGAATGGATGAATCCGCAAAACGACGGGCCAGCATTTGACGCTCTTTTCTTAACATGCTTTGCGCAAACTATTCTGTCTTCAAAAACAGATATTAAAATCAATGATACCGTTTTAAATAAAGACTATGTAGAGAAGTATCTTATAAATAAAGATGGCTCCGGCATGATTAATTTCTATCTTGCTTTTGTTGTAGATAACGCTATGGAAGATACCATGGATATCTGGGAGTCTTGTTCGGGAAAATTGTTTTTTCCTGAAATTGTACAACTCAAGGCACTTGTAGCAGGCGCGGCACTTTCGACTGAGACTGGAAACAATTCTTTGGCTTCTAAATATTTGAATACGGGTCTTGACCTTTGCGAATTGTTAAAGAAACATTATCAGACTTTTACTTATAATGGTCAGAAGTATAAAGCTTATTGCGAAGGTTTTATTCCTGCAGATCTGGATTTCCCTGTTTATCCTTCTACTACAAACAATAATTTCTCTAAATACAGGGGAATGAGTCTGGATACATCAGTGATTCTTGGTGCGATTTACGGAAACCTTTTTGAGTATACAAAAGACTCTTCATGGGTTTACATCGCTCTTAACAAAGATGAAATGCTTGCTAAAAAATTTAAAGAAATTCTCCGCATAACCGACAGGAATTTTTCTCTCTCTTCCAAAAGAATCAAGAAAACAGCTGATTTGTTAGCCAGAAAAGCATTTATAGAAAAAGGGATGGATTATTATCCTATTAACAAAGATCTGGATGATGGAATTTGCCTGATTGGAAGGTATCCTGGTGATATTTTTAACGGACTTACATGGAATGTAGAAGCAAATAAAGGCAATCCCTGGTATTTATGCTCAGCCGCTCTGGCCGAGTATTACTATACTCTAGCTTATGAAGAGAATAATAAAGACTATTTGGCAAAAGGTAACCAACAGATGGAGTTGATTTTCAAATACCTTGGAAATAAAGAGGGAAAAGAAGGTCAAAAAGCTTACACGATGTCTGAGCAGATTGACAGAAATACAGGTAAGGAAACCAGTTTTCATAATCTGACTTGGAGCTATTCCCAGTATTTGAGAACTTATGATGCTTACCTGAAAGCTTCAGGAAACTAAAATTAATTTCTAATTAAATCATTTTCTAAAAAAAAGGGAGAAAGTAATTATGACGAAAAAAGTATTGCTTGCTACCGAAAAACCATTTGCCAAATCTGCAGTTGACGGAATTCAGGAGATTTTTGACGCTGCTGGTTATCAGATGGTTAAACTGGAAAAGTATACGGATAAGACCGATCTTCTGAAGGCTGTTGCCGATGTCGATGCTATGATCATAAGATCAGATAAAGCTTCATCAGAAGTTATAAATGCAGCAGCCAAACTAAAGGTTATTGTACGAGCCGGCGCTGGATTCGATAATATTGATTTGGCAGCAGCAAGCGCCAAAGGCATTTGTGCCATGAACACTCCCGGCCAGAATTCCAATGCTGTTGCTGAATTAGCTTTAGGTATGATGGTGTTTTTAGCCAGAAATAAATACACTGAAGGCAATGGTTCGGAGCTCAGGGGCAAGAAATTAGGCATTCAAGCATATGGCAATGTGGGAAAATTGGTCGCTGCCATTGCCAAGGGGTTTGGAATGGAAGTTTATGCTTTCGACCCTTTTGTAAAAACTGAAGTAATGGAAGCTGAAGGAATAAAAGTATTTTCTACCATAGAGGAGTTGTATTCAAACTGTGACTATATCTCATTGCATATTCCGGCAAATGAGAAGACCAAAAAATCAATCAACCATGACTTGATGTCCAGAATGAAAAAGGGCGCTGCCTTAATTAATACAGCCAGAAAAGAAGTTATTTGCGAGGAGGGGCTGAAAAAGATCATGGCGGAGAGAGAAGATTTAAAATACGCCACTGATATTGCGCCTGATTGCCACGCCGAAATTGTAGAGCAACTAGGAAAACGCTACCATGCCACCAAGAAGAAAATGGGAGCTGAAACAAGTGAAGCAAATATTAACGCAGGACTTGCGGCAGCTAAGCAAATTGTTGCTTTCCTGGAAAAAGGCGACAGAACTTTTCAAGTGAATAAATAGTTTAAGGGCAGGAAAGAAAAAGAGTGAAAACATAGTTTTCACTCTTTTTTAATCGTCGTAGCAATACAGCAAGGGAAATGTCGTTGCAGAATTTCTTCTTATCAGAGCAAGTAATACTGTTCGGTAAATTGTCTGTTTATTTTTTCTTTTTATTGAGTAACATAATTAATACTGCAATAAAAATTACTAGTGCAACACCAAGACCAAGATAATACATATTCTTTCCTGTGCTGATTTGTTTTTGTACATTTGAGCAAATATTTCAATTGCCCGAGACTTTAATTCTAGCTTTTTTGGCTCTTCGTCAAAAAGTGGGGCAAGGCAGTTGCTCATAGTATAATTATGAGTAACCAAACAACACAATTACACGGAGAAGAGTCATGCCCCTTGGAGAAATTATAGTAGGGATACCTGGCTTTAAAACAAGCAGTTATCGTTACGAAGGCAAAAACATAATTATCAAAACCAACTACACTGGAAAGGCAATATGCCCACACTGTGGATGCGCTTTTTTAAGGCTTAAGGATCAAAAGACAAGGAGAGTCAGACATGGGACGATATTGTCCCATAACAGTTATTTGGAGCTCAAAAGCAGGAAATATCGCTGTCTGAGATGCGACAGGTATTTCAATGAACGATTGCCAGGAATACTTCCGTACAAGAGAAGCACAGAAAAATTCAGAAATGAAGTGTTCCGGGACCATCAGGATGGGATATGCCAGAAGACGCTTAGGAACAGATTAAGAATAAGCCATTCCACAATAGAAAGATGGACTCATGATTATCTTGGGTTGAAGGTATCAAAAAGCAATAATTACCCTTGCCCTTCAGTAATAGGCATTGATGAACACTTTTTTACTAAGAAAAAAGGATATGCAACTACGATATGCGACCTTAAAAACAGAAGAGTATATGATGTTACACTAGGCAGGTCAGAAAATGCTCTTGAACCATATATGAACAGCCTGAAAGGTAAAGAACGGGTCACGGTTGTAGTGATGGATCTTTCAGAGGCATATAAGAAAATAGCTCTTAAGCATTTTTCAAATGCGAAAATAGTAGCTGACAGATTTCATGTAGTAAGATTGATAAACCATCATTTTCTCAGAGTCTGGCAGCAGATAGATCCCAGAGGGAGAAAGAACAGAGGGCTGCTCTCTCTGATGAGAAGGCATGAACATAATCTTTCAGAAAAGCAAAAAATGAGGCTCGATGCGTACCTTGAAGCAAATCAACCTATGAAAAGGATTTACTTTTTTAAACAAGAACTCACAAAGCTAATGCTTATAAAGAATGTAACTAAAAGAAAGGCAAGAGAGCTCCTTCCAAAGTTCCTTAGTATGATAGAAGAACTTAAATATTGTAAACTCGAAAGTCTTGAAACACTGGGAAATACCCTTGATCTATGAAAAGTGGAGATAGTAAGGATGTGGAGGTTTACAAGGACTAATTCTATAACAGAAGGCTTCCATACGAAGATGGAAATGATATCAAGAAGAGCATTCGGTTTCAGAAATTTTGAAAACTATCGTTTGAGAGTCAGAGCTTTATGCGCTTAATTAACGTTGCCCCACTTGTAAGTTAGTGGCCTGTGATAAACAGGCAAAAGAGAGATCAAGTATTAGTAGTGATTTCTTTTTGTTAACTTTTTCTTTACAGAAGCTGTTGATGATGTTAATAAATATATTTTCCGGTAAGGTTTCTTTCCTAGGGCACTTGGGAAGGAATCGCAGAAGACGGAGTTGTGGCCCACTAAGGGAGTTTATTCAACATCCCGTCAACAAGATTTAACCCGTCTTCTGCTACCGTGTTCCGCCTGAAACCGGACAGCCATCTTGGGTATTGAAACCCGGTTCAAAGGCAAGAATGGTTAGCGGACACAATTTTTAACATTACTACAAGTAACAAAAGAGGACAAGAAAAATGGATGAAAAAACTAACCAAAAGAATCTTAAGATCTGGTTCGGAGCTGATGTATCAAAAGCCACCTTTGATGTTAGCTTCTGCCTTACAGGAGAAAGAATAAAAGATATTTCCTCAATGCCAAAAGCATCTTTTAAAAGAACAAAGGAAGGAATTGAAGAATTCAAAGCCTGGGCTGTTAAGCAAATGGCAAATAAGAGATTGCAGGAAGAAGATGAATTTGGTTTTGTAATGGAAGCTACAGGTTCTTACTCTGTAATCCTAGCCACCTGGCTTTTTGAATTGTGTCCGAAATGCATTCCGGTAATAGCGGATCCTAAAAGCGCTAACGCTTACGGAAAGAGTCTAAGGATAAGAAACAAGACAGACAAAATGGATGCTGCAAAACTGGCAATGTACGGAGCTGAACGGAGTCCTTCTCCTTATGTTCAGCAGAGTAAAGAATACGACACAGTTAAAGAGCTTGTCCGTCAAAGAAAAGCTATGGTAAACATGTTGACTGCAGCTAAAGTACAGGCTCAGGAAGCAAGCCAGGTAAAAGCTATCATCAAGGTAAGGGAAAAAGTCATAAGGGATTTGGAAAGAAGTATTATAGGAATTGAATCAGCAATTAAAAAACATATTAATGAATACCCTAATCTTAAAGAACAAGTCAAGATATTGACTTCAATTCCAGGAGTAGGTTTTATCGTAGCTTCTACCATGATAGGAGAACTTGGAGATGTTCATAGATTCTCCTCATCCAAGAAAATAGCTGCATTTGCCGGAGTATCACCCAGGAGATATGAGTCAGGAACTTCCGTCAAGGGTCGAACTAGAATGTGCAAAGAAGGACAGGGAAGATTAAGGCAGGCTCTATATTTGACTGCAATGAGCTCCACAAGAGGAAATAATGGTTTTGCCAGATTCTATGTAATGCTCGTTGCAAAAGGTAAAACTAAGATGTCTGCATTAGGGGCTGTAATGCGAAAAATGATTTGCGTAATGCGTAGACTTATTATAGCAAAATCTCTTTATAACGATTCTTTAGTGTCACCAATTCTGGAAGTAGGAAATTGTTAAGAATTATGTTAATAACTCATTTGACAATCAACACACCATCTTGTTGGCGTAGAGCCGCTTTTTTCAACTCTGTGTAAAGGCTGTAGAAGATAAAAATCTTAAGAATATGATAGGAAATAGCTAAAGATATGGCGGAGAGGGGGGGATTCGAACCCCCGGTACAGTTTTACACTGTACGACGGTTTAGCAAACCGTTCCTTTCGGCCACTCAGGCACCTCTCCGTTCATTAAAAAGCCATAATATACCCTTAATATATTATCCGTCAAAGCCATCAGGAAATATTTATTTATTTTTGTGCTGGATTAGATAAAATGCATTAAGAGTTTAGGTTGGTTATTTGTAAAAGTTAGTCATAATTTTATATTAGGATTTCTAGTTGTAATTATAAATTCAAAACAATGTGTTTTTACTTAACAGCATTAATCTTAGATTTGCTAATTAGTAGAAACCAAAAAGAATCGGTGACTAAATTATGGATAAACAGAAAGATTCCTGCTTTTTCACAAACACTAACTCAGGCATAAGAAATTCCCTGAAAGATAATTTCTTTGAGCATCTTGAGTACACTCTTGTTAAAGACAAAAAAACTGTTACTACACAAGATACATATATGGCTCTGGCCTATGCGATAAGAGACAAACTTGTGCATAAGTATATAAGAACTAAAAACGAGTATAATAAACGTGATGCAAAGAGAGTTTATTACCTTTCAATGGAATTTTTGATGGGAAGGCTTTTAGGCAATACTCTTATGAACCTTTTTGAGTTCAAAAAATGCAATGAGACTCTCAAGGAAATAGGTTACGATCTGGAAAAAATCCGTGATATTGAGCCGGATATGGGTTTGGGAAATGGAGGACTAGGACGACTGGCAGCATGTTTTTTGGATTCTATGGCTACATTGCAAATACCTGGACATGGCTACACTCTCAGGTACGAACATGGTATTTTTAGGCAAAAAATAGTAAATGGCGAGCAACACGAAGTAGCTGATCAATGGCTTGAAAATGGAAACCCATGGGAAATTCCGAGAAACGAACTCAAATACAAAATAAAGTTCAATGGCAGACTAGAGAAGACGACCGATGCGAACGGTAAACTAAAATACGAATGGGTAGATGCTGATATCGTTGATGCTACAGCATACGATCTTCTGATTCCCGGGTATATGAACAACACAGTTAATTACCTTAGGATGTGGAAGGCCAGCTCTTCTAAACCTTTCGACTTCAACTTTTTCAACAGTGGCGATTATATCAATGCTGTACTTCACGAGAATGAAGCAGCAAACATATCCAAAGTTCTTTACCCTAATGATAATTATACAAAAGGAAAAATCCTCAGGCTTAAACAGGAATACTTTTTGGTTTCTGCTTCTCTTTATGACATTATCAGGCAGTACAAGGTCAATCACAAAGACATGAGTAAGTTCCACGAAAAAGTAGCTATACAATTGAATGATACGCATCCTGCAATGGCTGTACCTGAACTGATGAGAATACTAGTAGACGAAGAAGGAATAGAATGGAATAAAGCTTGGGATATTACAGTAAAGACATGCGCCTATACCAATCATACAGTTCTTCCTGAAGCCTTGGAATGCTGGCCTTTGGATATAATGAATACATTGCTGCCAAGACATATGAAGATAATTTTTGACATAAATCAAGATTTTCTTAACATGGTTGGTCAGAAACACCCAGGTATGGTTCCTAAAGTTTCCATTATTGAAGAAAGTGGAGAGAAGAGAGTTAGAATGGCTAACCTTGCCATTGTTGGTTCTCATTCTACCAATGGTGTGGCAAAATTGCATTCAGACATAATAAAGAAAGACCTCTTTAGCGATATGCACCAGTTGTATCCTGAGAGATTTAATAATAAAACTAATGGTATTACTCCCAGAAGGTGGTTGAAAGAAGCTAACTATGATCTTTTCTTGTTGATAGCAGGGAAGTTAGGCTACAACTTCATTAGAAATCTTGATGAAATTAAGAAAATCGAACCTTTCATAGCTGACAAAAATTTTGTGAAAAGCTGGCAGAACATAAAGTTGGCCAATAAGGTGATATTAAAGGACTATATACTCAAATACAATGGCATAGAAGTCGATGAAAACTCTCTATTTGATGTTCAGGTAAAGAGAATTCATGAATATAAAAGGCAATTGCTTAACGCGTTACATGTGATTGCAATGTATAACAGAATCAAAAATAATCCTGATAAAGAGTTTGTTCCCAGGACAGTTATTTTTGCGGGCAAAGCTGCACCTGGCTATCATCTGGCCAAACAGATAATTAAACTAATTAATTACATAGGGTTTAAGGTCAATAATGACCCGGCAATAAATAAGTACCTGAAAGTAGTTTATCTTGAAAATTATTCTGTTTCCCTAGCAGAAAAAATAATATCTGCAGCTGACTTGAGTGAACAGATTTCTACCGCGGGGTACGAGGCATCCGGGACAGGCAATATGAAATTTGCCCTTAATGGAGCTTTGACTATAGGAACTATGGATGGGGCTAATATAGAAATGTCTGAAAATATTGGCGAAGAAAATATGTTCATATTCGGATTGAGAGACTATGAGGTAAAGGAAAAGAAAGCTATGGGGTATAATCCTCAGGAATACTACAATAAAAATCCTGAACTTAAGACTGTTCTTGATATGATTATTAACGGTGAATTTTCTCCGAATAACAAGGAAGAATTTACAGGGCTTTACAATACTTTGATGTATTATGGCGACACTTATATGCTTTTAGCTGATTTTGAAGATTATGTAAATACGCAGGAGCGAGTTTCAGAGCTCTTTAAAGATAAAGAAGCCTGGACTAAAAAAGCTATAATAAATTCGGCTAGGATGGGCTATTTCTCAAGCGATAGAACAATTACAGAATATGCTAAAGACATATGGAACGTTTCACCTGTTGAAATAGATATGGAGTAAAATTTTTCGCGAATCTCCTCTTTGGGCATTTCAGTGATATAATCTGTCATTGAGATGCCTTTTTTATGGATATTAAACAAGTGGGGGTACAAAATGAGTAAAACTCAAGATATAGACGGTTTTCTGGATTTCTTGTCATCTAGCCCATGTACTTATCAGGCGATTAAAAATAGTCAAAACATTTTAGCAGATAAAGGGTTTAAACAACTCTTTTTTGGTGATGATTGGGATATTCAGAAAGGCGGGAAATATTATACTACTATAAATAGTACAACTTTGGTTGCTTTTATAAACAATACCTCTTCCAAAGAGACTTATTTTAGAATAATTGGAGCTCATACTGATTCGCCAGGGATAAAAATCAAACCTAACCCGGAGTTTATCAAGGAAGGCTTTCTTCAGTTGAACACAGAAATTTATGGCGGACCTATCTTATCTACATGGTTTGACAGGCCCCTTTCTATCGCTGGGAGAGTTTTCGTAAGAGGAAGAGACCCTTTTTCTCCTGTACAGAAGCTAGTGGATTTTAAAAAGCCTCTGGCAATAATTCCTAATCTCGCTATTCATATGAACCGCGAAGTTAATAATGGATATCAAATTAATAATCAAAAAGATATGATTCCTGTTCTTATGTCTGGCATGGATAGTAAAGCAACAGTATCGGAATATCTTTTGAAATTGATTTCGACTGAGCTTAAAATATCCTTGAATGAGATTATTGATTTTGAACTGTTTCTATATGAATCGGACGAGGCGAAACTTATTGGCTGTAATAATGATTTAATATCATCTTCCAGAATAGATAATTTGGAAGCAGTTCATGCAGGATTAGAGGCAATTATTAACGCAAAAGCAGATAAAAATATAATTAAAGTTTTGGCTTGTTATGATAATGAAGAAGTAGGAAGCGCTACAAAACAGGGAGCTGATTCTCTTTTACTTCATTCCATCATAGAAAGAATAATGGAAGCAAACGATTCGTGTTCTGCAACGTCGCTGACAAAAGCAATGGCAAATTCTTTTATAATTTCCGTTGACGGAGCACATTCAATTCATCCGAATAAAACTGAAAAATACGATCCGTTGAACAAACCCCAGATTAATAAAGGCCCTGTTATAAAAATAAGCGCAAATCAAAAATACTCTACCGATGCTCAGTCTTCGTCTGTCATAAGATCTTTGGCAGAGAAAGCGAAAATTCCTGTTCAGGTTTTTGTAAATAACTCCAACGAAAAGGGCGGTTCAACTATTGGATCGATTTCAGGTAAATATCTGCAGTTGAATTCGGTTGATATTGGAGTTCCGATGCTTGCTATGCATTCAATAAGGGAGCTTGCAGGAGTAAAAGACCACATTTGGATGACAGATCTGCTCAAGGAATTTTTGGCTAATTAGTTCAGTCTGGATTTTGGTCTTTCTTAGATATGAGAATAATATTTTTTATTCTGGCATTGATGCTTTTTTATCCATTGCCAACTGAGGCACAGGATAAAAAGTTCATTGTTCTTATTCTTGCCGGACACACTTCAATAGATGGCAACAGGGGGACTCCGACTCATTCTGGAAAATGGGAAAATGAGTTTAACGACGGTATTGTAAGTTTGTTTTCTGAAAAGAAAAACCAAATTGGCCATATCGAATATGTTCTTGCATTGAGTTCACAGGATCTTACTCTCCAGAATAAAGTAGAATTGGCAAAAAAAGTAAAGCCCGATCTATATATAGAAATTCATCATGATTCAGGCTCTCAGGAGGATGTCGATAGGGCTAAAAAAGAAGGGGACGATTCTCCTTGTTGGGATGAAATGAGTGGTTTTTGTGTGCTTTATTATGATGATGGGAATGGGAATGAACATCTTTTTCCCAAAGAGAGTTTAAAGTTTGCAGAATCCTTGTCTGCAGAGATGATTAAGGAGGGGTTTTCTCCAAATAAATATCATGCTTACAATGGTATGAAACCTATGGAAAGAGAGAAGGGTATTTATAACAGAACCAAGCCAAACAGTCTTTTTGTTCTTCGGAATGCTGTTTCTCCTGCTGTGCTTTTAGAATGCGGGTTTGTTAGTAACCCCAAAGAGGAAAAAATCCTGGCAACCCCTGAAACCCGCCAAAAAATAGTTAATGCCATTAACTGTGCCATTGCTGTCTATTTCAGGGGACGATAATAGTTGGTGGATGATATAACACAGAAGTGTTTAAATGTTTGAAATGCAAATAATGAAAATTTATCATCTATTTTTATCTACATACCAAAGTTTGTAGCATTAGGGCTAACGTCATATATGTTATAATGTCTCGAGAGAACTAATATAAACTTGATTTTTTATGGATTGTTAATGGAAGAAGAACACGGCGGTTTGTTTCAGAATATTGGATTTTACGTGATCAAATGCGGGATGGAATTTTTACGTTTGCTTCCGTTGAGAGCGGCTTTTGGACTAGCGACATTCCTTGCGAATATTTTCTTTTTATTTCTTTTGCCTTTGAGAAAAAGAATGATAACTCAGATCATTTATGCAGGAATAACAAAGAGTAAAAAGGAAGCTTTTACCATAGCCAGAAAGAACTTTATCCATATGTTCAAGATCGGTGTTGAGTTTATGGTTTTTGATAAATACATCACACCTCAGAATTTACCTGAACATATAAAAATATACTACAGTTCCAAAGAGGCTCAAGAGATATTTGAAGACAGGTCAGTGCCTATAATTTATGCAGGAGTTCATCTTGGCAATTGGGAAATGTCAGGTAATGTGGCCATTGCGATGCATAATGAAATAGTAAGTGTTATGAGACCGATGCCTAACAAGAAATTAACAGATTACCTGCTCTCAAAGAGGGCTATATTTGGACAGGAACTGTGTTTTAAAAAATTCTCATTTAATATTTTGCTTAAAGCTTTGAGGGATGGGAAATCTGTCGGCGTTATTAGCGATCAGCATGCAGGCAGAATGGGAGTTGAGACTGAGTTTTTTGGGCATCCGGCAAAAACAGTCCCGTCTGCTGCTTTGCTGCACATGAAAACCAATTGCCCTATACTAGTGGGAATAACCAAAAGGCGGAATGACAGGTTCAACTATGATATCATTCTGGAAGGGCCCATAAAACTTGAAAAAACGACAGGGGATATTGACAATGATGCCAGACTTCTTACTCAGATGATAACTACTTCTATAGAAAAATATGTGCGGTTGTATCCTGAACAATGGGTATGGACTCATCGCAGGTGGATGGAACTCTATAAGAAAAAGAAGAAAAGGAGTTAAATTCATGGCTAAAACAAAATCCCCCATTATAGAAAACCTAGAATATTTTGGTGTAATTGCATCTGCAAATGTATTAAGGATGCTTTCACTAAAGATATCATACAAACTTGCTGAGTTTGCGGGGAGGTTAGTGTTTGCTTTAGATTTTCTTCATAAGAACAGAGCAATAGAACACTTGCTTCATGCAGGAGTTGCCAAAGATAAGGCGGAAGCGGCAAAAATTGCAAAAGCTAGTTTTATTCATGTGGCAAAGGTTGCGGTGGACGTGATTAAATTCGATCAGTATTTAACACCAGAGAATATGGCGTCGCACGTTAAGTTCAGATTTAAAACCAAGGAAACAGAAGATGCCATCAAAAATTCTAAATCTTTTATTTTCATTGGAGCTCATTACGGGAATTGGGAGGTGTCAGGAATAGGTTCATCTGTTTTAGTAAGGCCAATATTGAGTATAATGAGGCCTTTTGACAACAAAAAAATAGGTGCATACTTTATTTCCAAGAGGAGACAGTTTAAACAGGAAGTGTGTTCAAAAGAGGCTGCTTCAAGGCCAATCCTGAAGGCAATAAAAGACGGAAAAGCAGTAGGCATTCTTGCAGACCAGCATGCGGGAAGTTCGGTAGGAGTCGAAACAATTTTTTTCGGACACCCTGCAAGAACCCACACGTCGCCTGCTATTCTTCATCTGAAAACAGGAGCGGATCTGATATTTGGTGTAGCAAAGAGGCTTGATGATAATTTTAATTATGAATTTGCCGTCTATGGCCCATTTAAACTTGAAAAGCCTTCCGGTAATTTGGAAAATGATATTAAAACTTTAACTCAGATGTTTACGAGTGCGATAGAAGAAGAGATAAGAAAGGACCCTACCCAGTGGCTCTGGAGCCACAGACGATGGTTAGACCTCAATAGATATGGTAAGAAAGCGCAGAACTAAAATAGGTTTTTCGGAACTCCTTCGCTCACCAAGCCCAAGCGAATTTCATCAGGATTAAAATCGACATTTGTCCGCCACCCTGGTCCTGACAGAGTGAACGAATCAGGAGTCCAGAGTTTGTTTACTTCCTTGAAAGAGTTGATAAAGCATGTCCTATAGGCCGTATTTTCTCCAGGTCTGAGCCATTCTATTTTAATGGGGTAGAAATAATCAGAACCGATATAAACTTTCACTTCTTCTTTGGTTTCAGGATTTTCTAGAAGAAAAACACGACAGTTCATACCCTTAACTGATGCTTCTTCAAGTTCCTGTTTAAATTTCCAATATAGAAATGTCATAGTCAGGTCTTCAGGTCTTAATCCGTAGTTAGCTAGGCTGGAATCGGCCAGACTTTCTTCATTAGCTATTATGCTAGGCTGGGTTTCTGAATAGGGTTGCCCTACGGTGTAAGTTTCGCCTTTATCGATCGTTATTTTAGCAAGAAGCCTTGATGGGGTAAACCTTATAGCGAACTTTATGGGTGACGTAATGGTTTCGGAGCCTTTCCTTTTATGGGAGACTTCTCCTTCAAGTATTGCCCATGTGTCCACAGGATGATTCCTTCTGACTTTGTCTAGGAATTGTACAGGGGACAATTTTTCATCAGCATTGGTTTTGAGCGTTGGACAGAAGTAAGAAGACAATAAGATTCCCAACAGGGCTAGAAAAGAGATGGTTTGTTTTTTGAACATGACTTCACGATTAGTTAGTTTTTGGTATTAACAGAGTTTGTCCTGTAAAAATGCTGTCACTTTTAAGGTTATTTGCTTTTTTGATTGAATCGACCGATACTTTGTAAGCCTTAGCTATTGTGGAGAGGGTTGCTCCGCTTTGTACTTCGTATTTGTAGAATTTTCCAGAAGAGTAATTATCGGAAGACTGCGGTGATAGTTGAGAAGTTTTTACTGCAGCATTGACAGCCTTACTGGTTTCCTGAGCTATCTTGTCAACGGCGCCATCAAGAGCTTTCTGCATTTGAGCTTTATCAGCATTTATCTGTTGTCTTAGAGAGGCGATTTCTCGTTCGAGTTGAGCGTTGTTTTGCTTTTCCGCAGCCAAAGATTGTTTTAATGAATTAATTTCCTGATAGAGGGCTGAATAATTGTCTTGGACATATTTTACGCGTTCATTGAGAGTATTAAGTTTATCTTCGTTGTTTCTTAATATTGTCATTATTTGTACTTGGGCATTTCTGTCAGAATTGTCATAGGCGGAAAGAAACGGAATTATAAAAGATGAAACGATAAAAAAAATGAGGATTTTTGCTTGGCATTGTCTCATAAAGCCTCCTTGCCTAGATGTAAAAGGTTAAACAAATAAGGTTAGTTTTAATACAGCATTATTTCAAACTGAAAATCTTACTTAGGTCAAATTGTTTTTTTAATGCCGAAATGCATTGTGCTTCTGCCTTTCTCATTTTTATTATGTCCTCGGGATTTAAGTCGTCATATCCTGCGACATGCAGTATTCCGTGGACGAGATACAAAGAAAGTTCTTCGGATAAATCTAAGGATCTTTCTTCAGCTTCTGCCTTTGCTTTATCAATACATATAAAGATTTCTGCGAAGATTCCTGAGTTAGAACTGAAATCTTCAGGTGTCAGATAGCAGAAAGTGATGACATCGGTAATCCCTTCGTGCCCGACGTGCTCCGCATTCATTTCGGCTATGGTTTTAGCTGTAACAAAATTTACAGACAATTCCATATCTTTTGAGATTTGTAGTCCTGCTAAGTAGACTATTTCAGTTAAGAGCTTATAAAAACCAGCTTTGGCTATTTTTAAGTTTGTCCTTACCTGTTTTGAGTAATAAACTTTCATCGTTTCTTATCGCTGATTTGATAACTTATTCTGGCATGAAGCATCGAAGTTAAGGTCTTCGTAAAACTTATTCTGGCTTTGGCTAATTCTCCAAGTCCAAGTTCTGAGTTATCCAACTGCCCCTCTCTGATTTTTCTTCGGATAATTTCCCAAACAAGGGTTTCTATTTTAGATGCGGTTGGTTTTTCTATGGAACGGGATGCTGCCTCACAAGAGTCTGCCAAGCTGACTATCGTGATTTCTTTGTCGATAGGTTTAGGCCCGGGATACCTGAATTCACTTTCAGTAACTTTTGTGCCGCCATTTTTTGCATTTTCTTCCAACGCCTTTTGGTAAAAGTAGTAAACAAGGTCATCACCGTGATGTTGTTCTATTGCGTCGATAATAAGTCCGCCTAATTTATATTTTATAGCAAGAGTGATCCCATCTTTGACATGGTTTAGAATAATCATGCTGCTTATTCCAGGTTTGATATTAGAATGCAAAGTTTCAGTTGAAGCATTATTTTCTGTAAAATATTCAGGCCTTAGAAGTTTGCCTATGTCATGGAAAAGAGCACAGGCTCTGGCTTTAACGGGATTTAGGTCAACATCAATGGCGGCGCGCTCGGCTAATGTTGCGACCATAAGGGAGTGGTGGTATGTTCCAGGTGCTTCTACTTGTAGCCGTTTGAGCAGCGGATGATTGTAGTCACAAAGCGCAATAAGATTCATGTCCGTACTTACTTGGAAAAGCGATTCTACTAGAAAGAGCACAGCAAGAGCCAGAATACCTGTAGATATTGCGTTTATAATACATAACGCTATAATAGGCAAGAACGTATTCGTGTTGTTAATAATGGGTTGAAAGAAACAGAGAAGTTCTGACGGAATGAGAGTCAATAGAATTGCTGTTACTGACCTGATGAATAAGTGTTTGTAATTCCTTGAATTTATTACTGCAAGAGAAGTGAAACAGCCTAGTGCGATTCCTACTATTATAGCATAATAATTATCGACCTTTATTGCGGCAATAATAGACACAATCACGGAAGCAAAAACGGCTCCCCTTATTCCTATAAATAGAGTTAGAAGTATTGAGGGTAATGCTAAAGGGATGATACAAGTACTTAGCGAACTAGGAATATTAAACTCTGAGCTCAGAAGATTAAAAAATTTGAGAGAGAAGTAAACAGAAATAAGTGATGATATCAGGACGAAAACGGTAGTTCCCATTTTCTGATTGTCAAAGATAGTTTTCTTGTGTATGCTGTAGAAATAAACGATAGTAATAATTAAAAGAATAAAACTTATTGCCAGATTATAGGAAAAGTTCTCTAGGAAGTTGGCGTAAATGTTTCTTTTAGCTCTTTCGGTCTCATATGCTTCGAATTTTTCCAGTATTGACGCATCAATTTTTTCTCCTTTTCTGATAATTGTATCACCTTTTTTGACTTCTTGGTAAACATCATTTTTCTCAGACGAGCTAATAAATTGTATCTCTACATCAGTCAGAGATTTATCGTATACAAGATTAGGTTTGAACAGCTTTATGGTTATATTGAAAATAGCTTTTTTCAATAAATCCCTGCTTTGATGCACATAATCTACTGATACCAAATTTGATAACTGTTTAGCAGCATCCTTTGGCGTCGAAAGAAGGACGGCAGGAATAGGGTTTCTAAGAAGCTTATTTTTATTGATGATACAAATCTCAGTCGTGTTTGGATCCTGAATGTTTGCTAGATCATCATTGCTGATTATTCCCTTATATATGATTCCGGAGAGTTTCGACCTGAAGAGTTCTAGTCGTTTGCGGTCATTTTCAAACTGTTCTAAAATAGGGATTGTATCATCGCTGATGTCAAAAGTTTCCTTTATAGGTTTCAAGTTAACTTCATCAGAGGAATCAGGAAAATTTTTAAAAACCTTATAGATTTCTTCAATATTGTTTTCGCTGACGGTATCGTCTATTTGGTATATCAACGGTACTGAGCTGGAAGCTAATTCCTTTTGCTTGTTTGTCGCTAAAGCGTCCAGATAAGAAAAATTGAAGTCGGAATAGATTGTTTTTGGTGCCTGTTGGTCCAGTACTAAATAAAATTTGGACTTTCCATCAATTGATGGCAGAACCAAGACCAAAGCGAAGAAGAACCATAATAAGGCAAAAATGATTCCTGTAACTATTTTTGAACTATTGATATAATAGCTGATAGTTTCACTGGATTTGGGCCTGATTTTGGAGCTGGCTAAACCTTCTCTTTCCAGTTTTCTTCTTCTTAAACTTTTAAAAAAATGCGGCATTGCAGATTAAAATTCTTCTTTATTATCTTTTTTCCTGTATGAAACTTGCTTTTTATCTTGCTCGTAAGCGTTGATTATCTTTTCAATAAGAGGATTCCTCACAACATCTTTCGCAGAGAAAGAGATAATTGAAATTTCATCTATATTCTTTAGTATTTTTGATGCATGAGAAAGTCCTGACTTTTTGTTTTTAGGCAAATCTGTTTGAGTTAGATCTCCGGTAATTACGCACTTTGACTCAAAACCTATTCTTGTGAGAAACATCATCATTTGCTCAATAGTCGTATTTTGTGCCTCGTCGAGTATAATAAACGAACTATTTAGTGTCCGTCCTCTCATGAAAGCCAAAGGAGCAACTTCAATGATATTGCTTTCTAAAAGGCGGTTGGCTTCTTCAAAATCAATCATGTCATATAAAGCATCATAAAGAGGACGCAGGTAAGGTTTAATTTTTTCTTCAAGCGTTCCCGGAAGAAATCCTAAATTTTCTCCTGCCTCCATGGCAGGCCTTGTCAAAATAATTCGTTTATATTCTCCGGAAAGAAATGAAGAGATAGCTTTAGCCATTGCCAAATAAGTCTTTCCCGTGCCAGCTGGTCCTATCCCGAAAGTAACATCTTTACTCCCGATGTTTTTTACATAGTGATACTGATTAAGGGTTCTAGGAATTATTGAGCCTTTTTTGATCCCAACTTTGATTGTTTCCGTGAAAAAACTTTTTATAGATTCCTCGTGATGGTAGTTCAGTAAGGAGTTTGACAACATTACTTCAAAATCTTTTTGTCTAATTTGATGTCCCGCTTCATGGAACTTAATAAGGTTTTTCAGAAAGGAAAGAGCAGAATCAATTTGCTGGAGTTCCTTAGAAGATAATCTTAAGAGAGTATCTCTAGTAAGAACTTTGATACCAAACTTTTCTTCCAGAGTTCTAGTATTTTTGACAATGTCACCCGCGAATATAGAATTCATAGATGACACGTCAAGATGAAGTTCTTTTGACAACATTTTTAAAGAGAGGACAAATTTTTATGTCCTGTTCTTATTTGACTGGTATTTGCAAAACTGTACCAGCCTTAAGCGTATTTGAGTTCCCGAGAACAGTCACGTTGGCTTCTTTTATTTTCGGCCACTGATTTCCGTCACCATATACTATCTTGGAAATGGACCAGAGGGTATCTCCTTTTTTAACAGTATATGTTGTGTCCGAAACAACGGAACCTTTGGCGGGAGTATCGACGGTAATAGTAACTGGTGTTGCTTCAGCTATTGATGCGGCAGGTACTATGTCTATAGTCGAAACGGCGCCTTGAGACACATTGTTTTCACTAAACGGCGCAGGAGTAGGCGGTGCCTGCCATCCATTATATGATTTTTGAATGTAGTTTTTCCATTGTTGTTCTTCGGGGCCGTAATTAGTTCTTGCCAATTCAGGAGCGCAACCTGCGATAAGCAAGCCTACGAGGCCAAAGGCCATTATTAAATAATTCGTTTTCATTCGATGCTCCTATTTGTAGTATTATTCAAACTTCTTAATTATGAGAGCAGCGTTGTGCCCACCGAATCCTAAGTTTACATTTAATGCTGCTTTGATATCTTTTTGAACTGCCTGATTAGGCGTGTAGTTTAAATCGAGTTCAGGGTCAGGCGTCGTATAATTTATTGTAGGTGGTACCAATTTCTCATTAATCGCTTTTACACAAACTATAGTTTCTATAGCACCTGAAGCTCCCAGTCCGTGGCCAGTAGCACCTTTCGTGCTGCTGATATTTACATTAGATACTTTATTGCCGAAGACTGCTTTATATGCCATGGTTTCAAGTTTATCATTAAGCGGTGTGCTTGTGCCATGGGCGTTGACATACGAGATGTCTTCTAATGGGATTTTTGCTCTATTGATAGCTGCTTTGATGGCCTGTATTGCGCCTGTGCCGCCGGGAGCCGGAGCTGTAATATGATGAGCATCACCCGAAGCACCGTAACCTATTACTTCTGCTAAAATGGTAGCTCCGCGTTTTTTTGCGTGTTCCAACTCTTCTAATATAATAACGGCGGCGCCTTCAGACATAACAAAACCATCCCTGTCCTTGTCAAAAGGCCTGCTTGCTGTTTTTGGGCTGTCATTGCGTGTACTCATGGCTTGCATAGAGCAGAATCCGGCAAAACCAAGAGGTGTAATGCTGGCTTCAGCTCCGCCGGTAATCATAATATCAGCATCATCTCTTTTTACCTGCCAGTAAGCTTCGCCTATGGCATGTGAAGAAGATGCGCAAGCCGAAACAATACCGAAATTGGGGCCCTTAGCTCCATAGCGCATTGAAATATTGCCGGCAGCTAAATCTATAATCATCATAGGTATAAGGAAAGGTGAAACTCTTTTTGGGCCTTTCTCTTTAAGGGTAGCTGCTTGTTCTTCAATAGTTTGAAGCCCGCCTATACCGCTGCTTACCATTACTCCGACTCTTTCAGGATTCATAGTAGACAGATCCTTGGGCAATCCTGCAGATTCCATTGCCTCATCAGCAGCAGCAATAGCATAATGGCAGAAAGGGTCCATTCTTCTAGCGTCCTTAAGAGACATGTATTTTTCAATATTGAAGTTTTTTACTTGTCCTCCAATTTTGGTTTTGAAGTCAGTTGTGTCAAAGCAGGTAACCAAATCTATCCCGCATTTGCCATTTACAATTGAATCCCAAGATTCGTTTACGCTATTTCCAACTGATGAAACCATGCCGATTCCAGTAACTACTACTCGTCTTTCCATCTGTTTAATCCTTAAAAGAGATTTGTTTATTAAAAAAAAGAGGGCATACGACTATTGCGAATGCCCTTTTCTATAAGAAAGTGAAATCTTACTTTTCAATATGAGTCTGAATATATTTAACAGCGTCGCCAACTGTAGTTAATTTTTCAGCATCTTCGTCTGGAATATCTGCGCCGAATTCTTCTTCAAGAGCCATTACAAGCTCTACTTGGTCTAGAGAATCTGCACCGAGATCTTCTACAAACTTTGCATTATCAGTAGCCTGATCAGGAGATACTCCGAGCTGATTTACTACAATTTCTCTTACTTTATCTGCTGTTGATGACATTTTTTGTCCTCCGATATTTTTGTTTTTTTTATGTGAGTTATAAAAACTATATTTTAAGTTTCATTTCTCGATGTTATACGGGTAAATAGAACACAAATCAAGCAATTTTCAAACTTTTTTACTAAATAGATGCTCAGCTTACATTAACATTCCGCCGTCAACATTTAGGACTTGCCCTGTTATATAGTCAGAATCTGCTGTACAAAAGAAACATACAGCCTTTGCGACATCTTCCGGAGTGCCTGGTCTCTTCATAGGTGTTACTATCAGAAAAGAATCTATGGCCGCTTGAGGAAGTTTGTGAGTCATCTCTGTGGCTATGAATCCGGGGGCTATTGCATTACATGTGACATTTCTTGAAGCGAATTCTTTGGCAACAGATTTAGTAAGTCCAATCATTCCGGCTTTTGAAGCTGAATAGTTAGCCTGTCCAACGTTACCCATTCTTCCTACTACAGAGGATATGTTGACAATTTTCCCGCCTTTTTTCATCATCGGGCGGATTATTGCTTTTATGAAATTGAATGCGCCTGTAAGGTTTATATCCAAAACTTTTTGCCAGTCGTCCGAGGTCATTCTGAGGAGAAGAGTATCCTTAGTTATGCCTGCGTTATTTACGAGAATATCGACTTGTCCGAAGTGTTCAATGGTTTTTGCTACGGCTTCTTCAGCTTCTGCAAGTTTAGATACATCTGCCTTGACAGCCAACGCATTTACTCCTTTTGACCTGAATTCGGCTGCTGTCTGTTCTGCTACTTCGAGCAACACATCCACTAAGGCCAGGGAGGCCCCTTCAGAAGCAAGTTTTTCTGAGATAGATTTGCCTATGCCTCTTGCTCCGCCAGTAACAATAGCAACTTTTCCTTCAAGTTTTTTACAACAACTCATAATTGCTTTTCCTTTGTTGTTTTTTTTAGTTATTTATAGTTATTAAGTGTTTCAACTGAATTAACGTTTACTGTGCTTATTTCAGGTTTTATTCTTTTAATAAGTCCAGTAAGCACGTTGCCAGGGCCGAACTCTATTATAGTATCTATACCAGCATCAGCCATGGAGTTTACACAGTTTATCCATTGAACGCTTCCAGTAACCTGTTTTATTACATTAGCTTTAAGTTCTATTGGATCTGATTCTAGCTTTCCTATGAAGTTTTGGGATATCGGTACAATAGGAGCCTCCAGAGTAATGTTTGCCAGATAAGCTGCCAGTTTTTCTTCGCCTGATTTCATTAGCCGTGAGTGGTAGGCCCCTGCAACCTTAAGCGGTATAACTTTTGTTATGCCCTTTTCTTTCAGCAGAGCTATAGCATTTTGAACTTTGCTTTCTTCTCCGCTTATTACGATTTGGCTGGAATTATTGATATTGGCCACGTCAATTCCTGCAGTGTTACAATATTCCTGAATTACGCTAAGTTCGCCCTTCATTACGCTAGCCATTGTGCCTTTTGTGGCATTGCATGCTTCCTGCATATACAAAGCGCGTTTTTCTAAAATTTTCAGGCCATCTTCAAAAGAGTATGCTCCTGCGGCATAAAGAGCTGTAAATTCGCCCAAACTCAAGCCAGCTGTGGCAGCAGGTTTTATATCGGGGAACTTTTGCTTGAAAGCCTCTAGGCATGCCACGCTCATTACATAAATTGCCGGCTGGCAGTAACGGGTTTCTGTAAGCTTTGTATCAGGGCCGTTGAAGCAGATATCAGAAATAGACCATCCCAGAGCCTGATCGGCTTTTTTGAAAAATTCTGCCGCTACAGGTATCTGATCAAATAAATCTTTGCCCATTCCGACCGCTTGTGCACCTTGTCCTGAGAATACAAAACCAAATTTCATCTAATTTTCTCCATTTTACTGTTAATGTTGATTCATAGAAAGCTACGACAAACATTTTGGTCAGGCACATAGACCGGACACAACGCTAGCAATCTTATCAGATAGAATTTTAGTTGGCAACAAGTTTAAAGAGAAAGTTAAGATTGTTTTTGTTTGAAGGAAGAAAAACCGGCCCTTTTGTAAGAGCCGGCTCCAAATGGAATAACTATTTTTTTGTAGAGTGGAAGACTCCTCCTTCGTGAAGGTAAGGCAGGATCATAAAGTAATTGTTGTTGTTCTCCCAGCAGTAGTAAGGCATCCAGTCAGGTTTAACGCATTTTGTATCGCTTTTGACCTGTTCGACTGCAATGTATAGCACATATATTTCCGAGTTATACTTCATGGGGAGTATCTTGGGCGGCTGATTATTTGATATGCTGATAGTTGTAGAGCTCTCCTTGGAGCTCACATCGACTTCCGAGCCGAGCCATGAAGCTTCAAAGGATGTCGAAACTCCTCCACTTATTGACGGTATTCCTGCTGTCACTGTCAGCTTTCCGTACAAACCGTTCTGCCATGAACGGCTATTCTCATTTGAAGAGAAATTACCCATTGTTACTTTGCCGCTCATTCCGCTATTCGTATTGAGAGCGAAGAATCCTGCGTCTGAGCCTGTGCCAAGTCTATATATGCCTGTGCCTGGCTGATTTACTTTTTCTATAAGTTTGTCAAATCCATTTTCAGTCTGCCACTTTTTGATAGCCTTGCGCTGTTTTTCCATTATATATTGAGCGTTAGCTGCGGTATCGTCGGATTTGACAAAAACCCATCTGTCGATATCTTCGGGGAATGGGGTTATCCCGTCCGTAAGTGGTGAATAGTATTTCTTTTTATCAGCCTGATTCGGTTTATAGAAATATTCAGGAGATGTAATATCGAAAACTGATGTAGTAAGTTTTCTCTTTGCAATATCTCCAGCCCCGAACATCGGCACCATGAATGAGAGCGGCATCAGTTTTCCGTTATCGTCCTTGAAGCCTTCAACGGTATATATCATATCTTTCTCAGAGTCTTTTACTCTTGAGGCTCCCATTATCTGTAATATTTTCGGGCTTATGGCTCCATCTTCGTAGTAGTAAATAAATCCCCTCGTTCTGCTGTCCTTGCTATCCTCCCATTCCCAGGAAGGGGATATCTCCTGGCTGCTTTTCCAGCCCTCGGTATTTTTGAACATATTGTTCCATGAACCTTTGTACCCGAGCTCTGCAGAACCTTTGGCTATGCCATATTTAAATTTCGTTACTGCTCCGATAGAGAAAGAGGAGTAGGACCCTTTACCTAGCGTTTTAGAGCTCATTACCTGATCATATTTGGAATAAGATATCTTGGGAGAGTAGATTTTTTCATTTTCAGGGTAAGCCCAGTAAGGAATGCCGTAAACTATAGCCATCACCATGTTGCCGTTTTTTGCCCTATCCATCCTTTCAGACTTTCTTTCCTGAGGATTGACTTTTCCTGAATTGTTAAATGCGGCAGGATCAACTATCCAGCTTGATTCCGCTCCGTATTTTATTTTATCTCCAGGGATAATCACCGGCCAGCTTACAGTAGTTACATTGTTATCGTAATACGCCATATAATCAGCTTTTGGCAATTCAACACAAAGCGTAATGCCAAGGCCGCAACCCCAATCATAAAGGGTAACAGGTTTCGGATTTCTGAGGAACTGCTCCCAGACATACGGGTAAAGGTTTTTACTAATTTGAGAATTAAATGTCGTTATGCATCCTAAGGTTCTATCATTTACAAGTTGTTTAGTTTGACTGGTAAGTCTAAGCTGTTTCTTTTCATTATCATACATAAGTTTCCAGCCGATTACTCTGGATTTCATAATGATACCTTTTGTCCCTATGCCCATTGGGCCTTCTCTCAGATTCCATCCTCCAAGGTAATAATAAATATTCCCGTCAGGCCCCGTAAAGAGCATACTTCCCTGACTATAAACTATTGAGCTTTTGAGTGTTTCAATTTTTGCATAAACAGCAAACTCTTGTTTAATATCTATGTGAGCATCAGTATTCTGGAGATCATATTGAAAAGTTCTGTTTTTTTCGTCAATATTGACGCTGCCTATGAAATTAACCTGTACATCCCTCTCATTCTTATTGCTGAATTTTCCTATCCATACGGCACAGTCTTTTGTAGAACCGTAATTAACGAGGTTTATGTAATCCAAACTTGTTGGATAAATGCCCTGGGCCTGTTGAAAGTCTTCCACTCTTGTAATACTAATTCTCGCAACACTGTTTTCGTAATAGGGCTTGAAGTATATCCCGTAGATATTTTTAGGATTTTTTGCCTTGGGTCCGAATACTCTTACAAGCATAAGAGTTTCGCCTTCATACTTTGTTGAAGGGCCAAGCCCAACCATTACATTGCCATAAGGTTCGTCTTCGCTGGTTAATTTATCGACAATACCTGTTTTATCTTCTATAGTGTCCTGAAGCAACCCTGAAAATTCGCAGTCATTTATAAACTGGGGACCGCTCCAGTACTCATTGAACCATGAACCGCTGCCGGAAGGGCTGACGAGAAACATCTTGTTTGCGAGCTGTGAAAAGTCTACATCTCTTGTATTATCCACTCCTACTCTTGATTGGTCAAAAGGAATCACCAGATATTTTGAACCTATTCGTCCGTAATACCTGCACGGGTAGTTCCTTTCCTGCACTACGCCCGGCAAACCGTATACATTTACAATTGAATAACCACTGATCAGCGGAAAGTCTGTTCCTACCGAGATGAAATTGTCTGCCAATAGTGATACTGACAGCAAAATCAACAATAATGTTGTTACTAATAGTTTCCTCATTATTCTCCTTATTTTTTAGATTATTAACTGATAATTATAACCGCACAACGAGAATGCCTTTAATAATAAGCGCTTTTTATTAAAACCATTAGAATCATTGACTAGTTTTTTAATCACAAATAACCTCCTAATTTATATTTTGACTTTAAACTCTGATTCTTATTTTGGAGCATCTTTTTTAAATAGGAAAGTTAATCTGTTATATTTTGTTTTTTTAAACGTTTATACTGTTAAATATTAACAGTGCATTGTTTATTTATTATGCGAAGTTGTTTTTAGAATATATTTATCGTCGATATTTCGTAAATGCTATTATTCATCTACACCGCATATAAACTTTACATTGAGGCGTTCTATACTTATAGCTAAAAAAAGGCGCAGGATTTTTCCTGCGCCTTAGAAGAAGTATTTGGTTTGGATTTGGAAATCAGAATATTATATTGTCCATTACAGATTTGCCGCCGAATATCTGAATGTTGGTATCCCAGCTAACCACGCCGTCTTTTTTCCCATTATAATAGTACGGTCTTGCGAAGAGCGTATTCCATTTATTTGGGCCAAAATTTATTGTTTCGGTTTTTAACTTGTCAACTTTGTAATATTCATTAGCGGGTTCGTTTTCTACTTTATAATCGACTGTGGGGTCAAGCAGAGCGCCGTCAGTAGAAAACTTATTATAAGCGTCAATCCTGTATCTTGACCTGTTTACGGAAGGAATATCAGTTTTTCCATTGCATTCCGGCCCGCCATTTACCAGTAGAACAGTTAGAGGAAAATCCCTGTCGTAAATTTTTTTGAAGTCAGCAGGAGCAGCATTATGTAATGCTTCAGACCATGAGCCATCCATAACTTCAGCCAGAGATGGATTTCCGCTCTTTGGAATCAACATATAGGCTATTGAAGTAAGGAATGGCAGTACGCTTTCTTCGACAAGTTGCGGGTATTTTACAAGGCGAAGATCGCCATAGAGCAACAGCGAAACATTGGCATAATTCGACGGGTATGAAAGCTGTTTTGCTCCGCGGCCATAATAACAATTGTTTTCGGTTAGATAGTATAAATATCCCTGAGGGCCGAATGGTCCACTTGCATCATGATACTTTAGGCTCTGAGCATTAGCTTCTTTGAGATGTCCGAAAGTTCCCTTAATCTTCAAATCAAGATCAAATTCATTTTCTTTTGGCCCTTGATCTGATGTCTCCTGTACAGCATGCGCCATTGTAGTAGCGAGGAATCTTTTTGCGATTATTTCCGGATCATGACACATAAGATGCGTTGAATCGTTAAGTGGAAAGTCGTCATAGTCGCCGCAATAACCCGGCAGTACGGCTGCAGCTTTCAGGAAATTAAGATAACTGAAGGTTATCCCCGGGATGAAACCGTTTCTTTCTGTCTTTGTATCTGCGGTATACGGAAAGACTTTTTCAAATTTGGCTTTTGGCATAATCCTAATAATGCGATTAACATTATCAGGGTTGTTAGGGCTTTCTTGTTCTTCGATTTTAGAGAGATCGACATTGCTGACCCTAATGTAGTATTTTAGGGTGGCTAGTTTTGAAGTAAAATCACCTTTCGTGCCAGGTAAATTACTTTTTGCCCAGAAATCAAGCCAGTTATTCGGTTTAAAATCATTGATATGCTCTTCGTAATACTTCAGGTCTCTTAGGGGTTCGAAATACTTAAAGTTTAAAGTTATTATCCCTTCTTTGAGTACTTTGTCAGTATTGTTCTGTTCAAGCTTGTAAGAGAAATTATCGGTAAAAGCACTTTTTAGTTCAGGGTCAGTTGGCTCATATATGAACTTAGCACCATCCACATGAAGGGCTCCTTTAGATGGTTCTTTTGTTATTTTTAAATTGCATTCAACTTTCTGTCCATTGGTTCCCCATATGGTAAATTCCCTTGTAACTGGCGGGATAGTATTCGCATCGTAGCCGCAGTTGTAAGTTATATCGCCTTGTTTGTCATCTCCTGAGCCAGCAGCTTTTGCAGTAACATCTTTTGACTTAATAGAGGGGTTGTTGTCAAGAACCACATAAACTGTTATGCTGTCTCCTTGAATATTGTTTACAGTAAATTCCCCCTTGCAGCCTTCTCCGGGCTTTCCTTTGTTTGCTATCTGGCTTGAGGACAAAGATGCAATAATTTTTCCTGTTTCCTTATTATACAAATCCGCACTCGTAGCCTTATCTCCAAAGTTTGTTTCCCAGCTGACTTTGAGAACTCCGTCTTTAATGGAGTAGCAGCCATCCCATATTTGTGGTTGCTGGGTTCCAGCAAATACGATTGTCGAGAACAATGCAAACCAAACAACGAGAATTGCAGTTATCGATTTGTCTCTTACAGTATTTAATTTTTTTATTGGATCGGACATGTTTTACCTCCATTTTTGTTAATTTTGTACTTGCTTTGTATCAGAGAACTTAATTGCCATCAAGCCCCATCAAAAATATTCAACGTTTGCGTAGTCGTGCTTTTTTTCGTGGGAAGTTTATGAATCTTCCTTTCTTATGGGAGAAGTATAGACATAAAACACAATATAGTGAATAAAATTTTAGTATAAAGAGATATTTTTAACAGAGGAATGTTAAATATAAACATGCAATTATTAATAATGAAAAGATTATAAAAAGTGTTCTGATGAGATAGCCCCCTGCAAGGATATTTTGATTTTTTCATTGTCCGCATTGGAAAAGTACTGTAGCAAATATGACCTGACAGCTTTAAAATTTGAGGTAGAAGCTAGAGAAAAGGTATTAATTCAAGGTTTAAGGCCAGTAATGAGCGCGTTGGAATTTTATCCTGATAAACTCAGCAGGATTTTAACAGATAAAAAAATATCCCTTTCAGAATTGAGCCGTAAAGCGGATATCTCCAGAGTGACCTTGTGGAGGGTAGAGAAAGGCGACGTTTTACCGAAAGAGAAATACATTAGATCTATTGCCAAGGTGTTAAATGTCGGGGTGGAGGAGATTTCCAGCCTACCCAAAGAAGCGCCTGTTACTGACAAAGATAGCATTGAAGAGAAGAAGTTTTTAAAGAAGTGGATTAGCTTTGATGATATTGATGAGGCTAAAAGAGTAGAATCGCAAAACTCTATATTGAGCGCGATACAGGAGAAATTCAACGAATCGACTAAGGCTGTCAGGTTAATCAAGACGTTGATTAATTTCTCTGATGCTATGCTCTATGTAAAGGATCATAGGCAGAAATACATGGCGGCAAGCAAAGCTTTTCTTGAACTACTATCGATACCAAGCGAGCTTAATATTTTCGGCAAGACAGATTTGGATGTTTTTGGATCTGAAGAAGCGAGAAAAAATACCGATGAAGATCAGCAGGTTATTTTCAGCGGTGAAAGCGTGAAAAACAGGGAAGCCTATATTCCCGGAAGCCGCAAAAAAAGATATGGGCTTATTTCAAAAATACCGACCTTTGATAATAAAGGCAAGCTGACAGGCTTGATAGGCTCCTTTATTGACATTACGCAGCGAAAAAAGACTGAATTCCTGGCAAATGACTTGAAAAGATGCATTGAGTTCCTGGAAAACAAGATCATCTGGTTTGGGTCAGGGAAAATTGTTGAACTTAAAAATAAGTCACTGTGTCCTAAGGAGTTGGTGTATATTTCAGACTCTTTGGTTGTAAAGAACTTTTCGGGTTGTGAGAATTTTTCTTCTGATTATGAACACATGGAATTCCTCGATTCACTCAAGGAAATTCCTGCAGCTTATGATTTGGAAAAACTTAAAACCGAACGATTCTCAACTATTTACTATAAGATGAAATGCCCCGACAATAAGCAAATAATAAATTGCAAATCTTCTGTGTATTGTATAGACAAATATGATTTGTACTTTGGGATTACGGAACTAGACGTGATAAAAACTTATACAGATTTTCTTTTAAATGATCTCTCGGGATTGGGGCTTGAGAAAGCTGCCACAGAAAAGATCAAGCACATGATTAATTCATGCGAGCAGACCATGCAAGCCAGGATTGATTATGACAAGTTCATAAATATGAGGGAGAAGACAAAGGATTAATATGAACCGTCTATTTAGAAAAAGCCTGGCCGCTAAAGTTCTTCTTTTATATATTGCCTGCCTGGTCGTAATTGTTTCCGTGATACTTGCATGTTTTTATAAATCTACCAGAGAGTATACCATCAGAGATCTGAAAGAAAAGGCGCACTCTCAGGTGGAAATGCTCATCTTGCACTGCGAAAAACTTTTCGGACAAACCGAGCAAATTGCCTACGATATTTCCTATACGGTTTCTGCTTTAAGTCCAAAACTTAATAACAATGACATATACGAAAGCCTCGTAGAAAGTTTGATATGGAACAAGAACATTAAAAGCATAACTATTGCCTACCTCAGCGATAAGAATAAAGTTTCTGGTTATGAAAGTGTAAAGGTATCTCTTGACCCTGAACATAAATATTCAGATTCGGTATACTATAGTTATCCAAAGGATATCAAGGGGAATGATGATAGCGCGTATGCACAAATAATACATAAAAATTTTTGTAAAGAAGAGTGGTTTGAAGAAACGCTGAAGCATGATGGCAGATGGATTGGGGAATATTTCGATCAGGACATAATATCCTATGTATATCCAATTTTTTCATGCAAAGGAGAAAGCTATATAGAGGAGGGGGTTGTAAAGGTCGACCTTAAACTCGAGTGGCTTGTCGCATTGATTAATAAGGTGGAAACTTATGAAAACGGTTTCTGTACTTTTTTGTCGAAAGATGGTGATATGCTAGAAAGAAACGGAACTGTTTTAAATGCATTTGAATATGCTAAAGATACAAAGAACCCGTCTATCAACGATGCGTTGAAGAAAATTATGGTTCAGGAGTCTGCTTTTGTACGGTATTATGATCCGGAATCGGGTCAATGGTTTCTGGTTTTTACTTACCCGTATGAGTCATGGTGGTTTGGCATTATGGTGCCTGAAAAAGAATTTTTTGCGGAAATGTTTATAAGGATTTCCAGACTTCTAATCATTGGATTAATATGTTTGCTGATACCTATTCCAGTTATTGTCTATCTTACACTTAAACAGACAAAATTTCTGTCCAAACTTACTGTTGCTGCCGCACAAATCGGTAACGGTAACTTTGATGCAGAACTTCCCGAAATTACGACAGAAGATGAGGTTGGAATACTTAGCAGAGCGTTTGCAAAAATGAAAAGGGACATTAAGAATCATATTGAGAATGTGCGGCTGATGACTGAAGCAAAGCAGCAGATCGAACATGAACTTAATATTGCAAAGAAAATTCAGAGGAGCATAATTCCAAGCAATTTTCCTGATATCAAAGAGATTGAATTCAGCGCATTTATACATCCTGCAAAAACAGTTGGCGGCGATTTCTACGATTTCTTTTTTATTGATAAATACCATTTCTGCTTCATGATAGGTGATGTTTCAGGGAAGAGCATTTCAGGAGCCATGTTCATGGCTATTTCCCGGACCATGATAAGATCCAGGTTGATATCAGGGCTTGGATTAGCTGATGCAATAAGTTCAGTCAACAGCAGCATCAATGAAGAAAACACTTCAAGTATGTTTCTGACGCTCTTTGCAGCGATTTTAGACATTAGGACAGGTACTCTTGAAACCTGCGATGCCGGACATTGTCCGCCTGCGATGTCCAGAAGTTCTCATCCATTTGAGTTTATGGATACAAATACTGTGATGCCGGCTATCGGAATGGTTGACTTTGAATATAAAACGAGGGTGCTAAACCTTAAACCAGGAGATATCCTGTTTATGTATACCGATGGCGTCACCGAAGCTATGGACATTAATTCTAATCTTTTCCTTGAACAGAATTTGCAAGTGGTTCTTGATGAGAACCGCACTTGTACTGCAAATGATCTTATGGCAAATGTTTATAGGGCAGTTTTAGCCCATGAGGGCAAAGCTGAGCAGAGCGATGATATTTGTATGGTGATACTGAAGTACAGAGGACAATGATTATTATATTTCTTTAATATCCATGACATAATACAAACCTGCCATAAGAAAAACGTCTTTCACTCTTGATTGGCTGTTTAGCAAACAGGTGATTTTTTTATCATGTTTGGCAAGGTTCTTAGAGCATAATATTAATACGCGCATTCCAGCGCTGGATATAAAGTCAAGATCGGCAAGATCCAGGACATAGTTTTTCCCGTCATTATGTATGGCAGAAACGAGTTCTTCCTCAAATTCAGCGGCGTTGGAGATATTTATTTGCCCTGAGATTGTTATTCTTAGCTCGTTTTCATTTGTTTTATAGCTGATTTTAAGAGGCATGTCTAAAGTTTCCTTTTAAAGATTTCTTCTTTCAGGAGGGAAAAGACTTGTTCCTCAGTATAGGAGTTTTTAAGAGATACACCATTTTTGAAGAGTATAAATTTGCCATTCGCCCCAGCTATTCCAATGTCTGCGTCTCTGGCTTCTCCGGGGCCATTGACTGCACAGCCCATTATTGCTATTTTGAAAGGAGCGAAAGATGCGCCATTTTGCTTTAAAGAATCTATCAGGGATTCGATATCTTTTGTTACTTTTATTATATCAGTAGTGGTTCTGGCACAGGTAGGGCAGGAGACTATTTCCGGAGAAGAGTCCCTGTGCCCGGTTGCCTCTAGTATTGTTTTGGCAATTCTAATTTCTTCCAAAGGTGAGCCTGTTACGCTAACCCTGATAGTATCTCCGATGCCATCAAGCAGAAGCGAACCTATTCCAATTGAAGACTTGACGCTGCTTTTAAAGAGAGTTCCTGCTTCTGTTACTCCCAAATGAAGAGGATAGTCTGTTTTGGATGCAAATTTTTTGTATGCCAAGAAGGTGGTTAAAACATCTGAAGCTTTGAGTGATACTTTAATATCTTTGAAGGAAAAATCTTCCAATAACTGACATTGTTTGAGAGCACTTTTAACTAATGCGTCAGCTAACAATTGTGCCTTTTCAAATTTGTCTCCTGTTTTATCTTCAATGTGAAATTCCTTTGCCAGGCTTCCTGTGTTTGCTCCGATACGTATGGGAATCCCTGCACCTCCAGCGGCTTCAGCCACGGCTTTTACATTGTCTTTTGACCCGATATTTCCAGGGTTGATTCTAACGGCATGAATGCCGTTTTTAATAGAAACAATAGCCAGCTTATGGTCGAAATGTATGTCAGCTACCAGAGGCAGGGGAGACGACTTTACTAAATCCTTTAGAGCTTCAGCAGACTGAATATCAGGCACGGCAACTCTTGCTATCTGGCAGCCAAGTTTGGCAAGCTCGCAGATTTGTTCGAGAGTGGCTTTGACATCTTTTGTATCAGAATTGGTCATGGATTGGATTGAAACTCCATAAGAGCTACCAATCCAAATATTTCCAATTTTTACACTTCTTGTTGCCCTTCTGAAAGGATACATAATATTTTTATATGTTATCGAGTTTACAATGCAATATTTATTTTATAGCAATCAAAGGATTGTTCCAGTCGAAGCCACAGGTTTGGTTTTTTATGTGAGAGAAAAATGCAAACAGCTTTGTATTGATTTGATTGCCGATGTGGGAGAATCCCCGATTCTTATGATTTGCTGGGGGGCCAGGCTGAATTTACGGCTGACAGCGTCAATGAATTGTTCTCTGATTATCAGGATGACTATAGAGATGTCAGAGTTCAAAATTTTTGATAACTGTTTGCTGTATCCTCTGTCTTCTAACTCCATTGCTCCTATTTCGTCAATAATTACAATATCTCTATCACGAAGGTATCTCGGAGATAAACATTTTAATGACAGTTTCATACCATCTTTTAAAAAATAATAAGACCAAAAGCGGTCATAATATTCGGTAACAGGTTCTTTTGTTATTAGTTTTTCTCTCTGGTGAGTTTTGAGGTCTTCGACATAGTATGCTATGTTTTCTCCTTTTTCCATTTCAGCCCTTGCCAAAATTCCACCCACCTTTAATCCGGCATCAATAGCTTCTTTTGCAATATTTGACGCCAGGGTTGTTTTTCCCTCATGTATTTTTCCTGTTAAGATGAACACTTTTTTTGAGTTCATTTTGTCTATTTTTGAAGAAATAGATTCTGAGAGTTTTGCAAAGGTATAGAAAAAGTTCACTACGTGTTCGTAGTATGAGCTCTTTTTTTCCTTGATTTTTCCGATTTCTTTGAAAGTTGTTTGTTGTATGGCTGCAATAGCACCGGAAGATATGTTAATCAGGCTTATTAATTCGCCAGGCAGGAACCGCTTTATTTTTTTATAAGTATTGCTGCTGGTAAAACCTTGAGTATAGAGATATATCCAGAGGGTTATCAATATTCCTTTCAAAAGAATCAATGAATTCTGCTGTAGTTCTTGTAGTGAAAAACTAATTAGCAGCGGAATCCCAAGAGCTATGGCGGCAAATAAGAGGAATCCCGGCTTTGTGAAAAATTTGATAATTCTTGGCTCAGTGAATAAAAGAAAAACCATAGCAGCCAGAGCCAGAATCAGACTTGCTGTGACATTGAGGATGAAGAGCAGTATTATGACAAGCAAGATGATGAATGATTTGTATTTAGGTGTCATTTAATTCTTCTTTCATTCTTTTTTGTACGGAACCAGCTATTTTCCATGCCAGTACAGCCGCTGCTGTTCCCACTATGAAGTGTATGGCAAATATTATTTTTACGGTCATTAACACGCTAATGTTTCCGAGATGTATTTTATCAAAAAAATCCTGGTATATTCCAAGGAAATTCGGAGAGTATGCCAGCAGGTAAAAAAGAAGGCTTTGAGCTAACGGCCATCCACACATCAGGGCGCCGGCTATCATGAAGCTGATTATATTTATGCCTAAAACAGAAATAACCGACTGTCCCAGAACTGCTGACATCAATATCCCTATAAACGGAAATATCTTAATGGTCGTAAATGAAAGCATTTTTTGTATCGCAGCTATCATGGCCGTATAAATAATGACTCTTTTTTTGTTCGTTAGCTTCAGTGTTATTAGAGCGATAACTGTACCTATGAATGTCTGAATTAGTCCCGTGAATGGCACATGTAAATTATGAAGAAAGAATCCGAGTGTGATTTCTGATACTCCCCACAGTGTTCCGAAAGTCGCCACATATGCCAATTCAATATTGGATAGTTTTCCTGACATAGTTAAGATATTTGGTTTATTTTCAGAGTTGTCAGAGTATAAGGTTTATCATTATTAGTATTGCTTATTTCCCAGATTTTCCCTGTCTTAAAGCATATTCTAAGGAAATAGTTTTGCGTCTTTTCTTTTCTTATTCTGATTTTATTCTCTCCGGGAGTGATTTTGAAATGATAGTAGATACAGTCCAGCGCATTTCCCGCAAAGTTCGTTTCGGCATATTCTATTGTGTTTCTGTCTGGCATTTCCTTGAACGTTTCTACTATCTTAATCAGGCTGTAAATACCGAGATCCAGACTGTTGTCCTGTGCAAATATATAATTCAGTGCGCTCTCCTTCAGAAAGTCATAATAATATTGTTCGTTAGCATTCGTCAGGGATGTTTTGACATTGAGCCTTTGCGCGTTAAAAACCCCATCGCTGTCAGCTATATAAGGCTTTATATCTATAACCGGAGTGCCGTTTATAACGTCTAAGTTGTCCAATGTTAAAGTGTTTTTGTCTCTTTTTAAGAGTTTTGCGACGGAGATTGAAATAGGGTTTGGCCTGTCAGGGGATCTTGTGGACAGAACCCCTTTTTCTGAAAGAGAATATATATTGAATTTTCGCGGGTGGACTTTCTGGACATCTCTTTTTGCCATATGAAGAAAACAGCATACAATTATATGAGAGTTTTCTTCTATGGAATCCAGAGACGAAGAGAATTTAGGGTCAATTTCAATGGTGCTCTTCGTTCCTGACATTGTCATAGCGGAACGGTTCTCGACATTATTTTTTATGAAGCCTATTGGTTCTAAAGTAAAATTCATAATAGCCGGAGTGGTTTCCTAATCGGTGATATGATTATTTTTTGACTTCAGCTTTCGAGTTAGAGCTCTTATCGAATAATTTTGTAAAGCCTGTCAGCCTGTTTACATCATTGAAAGTAACAAAGAGCATAAGAGCTATAAGAAGAATTATGAAAAGAGTGCATAACGGCTTCATCAAACTCGATGGCAGAGGTCTTCTTATGATCATTTCTATTAACGAAAAGAGTATATGTCCCCCGTCAAGGATCGGGAGCGGAAGTAAATTCAATAGTGCCAAACTGAATGTGATAATGGCTATTATGTTAAGAGCGTGAAGGATGGAGCCATGATAAACTGCTGACCCGATTACTGTGACGATGCCTATAGGCCCGCTCATGTGTTTTGCGCTTATTGAACTGTTTTTTGAAAAAATACCGCGGAGAGACTGATAACTCATTTCAATAACATTTACGAATTGCTGCCATGGTGTGATATGGTTGTAATATGCGATGCTCAGCCCTTCCAGCTGGCGGGGTGCAGAGAGTTCAGGCGTGATATTGAGCTCAAGTGTTTTGCCATTTCTTACAACGGTAAAGCGTGCTTCTTTTCCATTATCATTAGCCAATATTTCCGGGATTTTGTTATCCTTAAAGATGAGAGTGCTGTTAACTTTGACTATCAGATCTCCAGGCAATATTCCTGCTTTTTTTGCGGGGGATTTATCCATTACCTCGGTAACTCTGGCACCATCGTCTTCAGGTTCAAGAAGGACGCCTATTTTATATGCCTGATACTGAGTTAATTTTTCTGTCTTAACGTCTTTGAGCGTAATGATCTTGCCTTCTCTTTCCAAAGTAACGGGAAACTCGGCCTTCCCCATAATTTCCTTGTAAAAATCATTCTGGTCCAATATTGAAACATCACCGATTTTCAATATCCTGTCGCCGGTTTCCAAGCCGCTTAAAGCTGCCGGTGAATCTTTCTGGACGCTGATGATAACAGGTATTTCCGGTTTGAAAAAAGGATATGGCAAACCTTCTTTAGCCATGCCTGTATTGTCAGGGTTTACTTTGGGAGTGTAGGTAATGACAGAGAATTTACCATTTCTTTCGACCCCAAGGTGAATTTGTCCGATGGTGAAAAGCATTTTTTGGATTATTTTTTCCCATGAGGCATGAAATTTATCGCCATTTATCTCAACGATTTTGTCTCCATCTCTAAGCCCGGCCTTGTATTCGGGGCCATCCTGACTGATTGAAGCAACGGTGAAAGAATCCATTACAGGGGAGGCAGATGGTATTCCGTAAATCCAAAGGAAACAAGCCAGGAAAAAACCAAACAGTACGTTAAAAAACGGCCCTGCAAATGCAACGATAATCCTGTCCAGAGGTTTAACTTTCGGAAGTTCCTTTTTGTTTTCGTCATAAACCGGCCCTGTCGAATCAAGTTGAGGCAAATCGACATAACCGCCGAAAGGCAGGCATCCGATCCTGTATTCTATGCCATTTCGCTTGTAAGCCCAAATTTTCTTAAAGCCTATCGAGAATGCTACGACATGCAGCTTCCTCCACCTTGCGGCGAGAAAGTGTCCAAGTTCATGGATGAATATGCAGAAACCGAAAAAGAACAAGACAAATACAGCCACATAGATATAGAAGAGAATATTGAGCATTTTTATTTCCTTTCAAAGTTTAAACCAATACCAACGTAGAATAGCGTACCTTTATACCAAATTCCTATTTTGAAAACCAAAAAAAGTTTTTTTTGCCAAAGTGTACTATTTTTAAGCAAGTGCTTAATATCTCTAACACTTTAAAAAATGTCAAGATTTGGCTAAGAAAGCTGTAATAAAGCTATGATTTCCACACTAGCGTTGTTGTTCGTTTGTATAAATACGGTAAACAGAGAGTCTGCGCAATTCTTGGAATCCAAACTGTTTTTATAAATGTAATCATAAACTTACCAACTGCTAGTTTTTTATTTTGGAATTCCAAAGGAAGACTTCTGCACAACTCTTGAAAAACCATCTAAATATCCCTAAACAATTTGAAGGGAAGATAACTATAATCGCCAACAGTCAATAGCCATTAGCAGTTAGCCAACAGCTAGACGCTAATCGCTATTTAAAAAAGGAGAAATATGAGCGAGGGAATTAAGAAAAAAAGAAATTGGTTGTTTATAACTATTACAGTTGTTGCATTGATATTCATTATCGTAGGAGCTATCTGGTGGCAAAAAGAAAGTGCCCTAAATAAAGAACTTAACACAGCAAGAAGCTATGTAACGGAAGTGCTTAATAAGAAGTACGGAGAAAAGTTTGCTATTGATAAAGCCGAATATGTATGGGCTACAGGTTCATATAATTTTATAGCGCATCCTGTTAATGAACCTGATTTCAAATTTACTGCTCAACTTGGACATATATCTCAAAGCGGCGTTACGGATCAGTATTTATCACAAAAGAGATTTTTTGAAGTGCAAAAAATGATATCTTCATTCATAAATGAGATATCTCCAAACAATATTGTCGTTTGCGCTAATCTGCTTTATAGAAATACAACTGATGAAGAATTCAAAACAATTATCCGCAAAAAATTAACTGCGTCAGAGATATTAAGAAATTACCCAGATAAGTCCGGAGTATATGTTGAAGCCTATGTAGCGCTTGACATAACTCCACAAAACGAGGATCAGGTTCTCAAAAACATATATGCTCTGATCACTTTTTTGAAAGATAAGAAATTCGGTGAGATCAAAATTGTTATCTACTTCTTCGACCAAAACTACTTCAAAGACAAAAGTATCAAGGATGAATATAAAAAATATGAAAATTACGGAGGTTTTGCTTGGAGGCTAAGAAAATTAATTTCAAAGAGACTTGTCATCTATCCTAATGATATTGAAGCAATAAAAAGTTATGTCGATCTAAAAAAATATTATCTAACATTTAATCTAGGGGAGTGATTTTATGGCTAACGATTTAACCGGAATAGTGCTGAACGATTTTGATTATTCAGATTTGGAGAACGCTGAAAAAGGTAAAGCTTTAAGTAAAGTCTTTTTTGAAGACGATGGTAAAACAATAAAAGCCGAATTTGCTAATAATCCTAAATATAAAAAATTAACTGATAATCTCAAGAACTATCCTGACTTTTACGGCAGCACTCTCGACAAGTGGGAAATTGCAGGAGGCTATAAGAATGATAAAACAGGGTATTATTCTACTACTTTTTACAACAGAGAAAGCAATGAGTTGTTTGTTGTAGATAGGGGTACAAATGATCCGAAAGATTATCTTGTCGATGCTTCTATGCATATTGGCAACAATATCTCGATGCTACTGCAGAATATTTGAATGAGATTAAAAGAGGACTAGTAAGTCCTTATGATTTAGTCAGCTCCGCCTCGAATCACTGGGGAAATATTATAAACCCTTATTCAAAAGATGGAGAATATTCCAAGGATCCAGTGCTGGATTTTTTCTTTCATGGAGTCGATAAATGGAAGATATTCGAGTTTGATTCTGAAGGCAATATCGTTCAGGGAGAAGTCAACTGCAAGAACCTATTAAAAATGATGCAATCAGATCCGGCGAATTTAAATAAATATCTTTTTCTTTATGGTAAAATTAAAGGATTGCCAACCGATTTTCCAGATTCCAAAAATTTGCTCAATAAATTTTGTGAGGAGCTAAAAGAGGAAAATATAACTCTTGTCAGTTCCCTTTTGCCCGAATCTATTTCAAATGTATTATCGTCAGTAATTAACAATCAAAGTAAATACAATACCCTTACGAAGGCGATGTCCAAAGGTTTGCCTGACCCTATCGCAATAGACATGGATGGAGATGGGATTGAAACAATAGGCAAAGATGAAAGCAGTGCGTACTTCGATTTAGATAAGAACGGTTTTGCCGAAAAAACAGGTTGGATAAAGGGTGACGATGCGATATTAGCAAGAGATATAAACGGTGATGGAGTAATTAATGACGGTTCTGAACTCTTCGGAGACCAGACACTAAAGGCCGATGGGACAAAGGCTGCATAAGTAGCAGTTAGGGGTTAGTCGAAAGACTATAGTTAAAAGTTAAAAACAATAATAATGCGCATCAAATTTTTTATTGATTAACTGCTATTGAATAAGAGCTAGTCAAATTATAATGAGAGCAGGTTGGGACGCTGGCATAAATAAAAGCAATTATTCTTTAATTGAAATTGTGTGATAAATAAAAACAGGGGTGTATTGATGAAAAGAAAAATTAATAGGAAAGAGGGATTTGTTTCTTTTCGGGGATATAAAGTTTGGTATTGCATTACAGGCGATAAAAACCCGGATCAAATACCTTTACTGTGTTTACATGGTGGGCCAGGCGCTCCACACGATTACCTTGAAGTTCTGGAAGCCATAACTGCCGGGACAGGGCGCAATGTTATTTTTTATGATCAACTTGGATGCGGGAATTCTGATCAGCCTCATGATCCTTCCTTGTGGACTGTGCAGTTGTTTGTCGAAGAACTTATACATGTTTGCAAAGCGCTAGAACTTAATAAAGTCCATATACTTGGGCAATCATGGGGAGGTATGCTTGCCATGGAATATGCGTTGACTAAGCCTGAAAATCTTGTAAGTCTTATTCTAGCAGATTCTCCTGCCAGTATGCACCAATGGATATCAGAAACGAGCCGCCTTCTTTCGGAACTTCCATCAGAATTAAAAAATTCTCTTAAAAAGGGTGAAGAAACAGGAAACACTCAAAGCAGCGAATATGAAAAAGCAATGATGGCGTTTTATCATCGCCATGTGTGCAGATTGGATCCTTGGCCGGATTGCCTGAACAGGGCTTTTGAAAAACTTACAAAAAATCCGGAAGTTTATAATGTTATGAATGGCCCTAGCGAATTCCATGTCACAGGAGTATTGAAAGAATGGGATATCACAGCAAGACTTAATGAAATTCATATACCTACTTTGGTAATTTCGGGGAAGTATGATGAAGCGACTCCTTTAATCGCAGCAACTGTACAGCGTGGTATTGCCGGAGCTGAATGGGCCTTATTCGAAAATAGTTCACATATGCCTCATCTTGAAGAAACTGATAAATATATGCAGGTGGTAAATGATTTCCTTGCAAAGAACGATATTCGATAGTTATAATGAGCATTTAGCAAGTTTTTGTAACGTATTCAAAAAATGAAATGGGTGGTAATTATGAGGAAGATCTTATTGACTGTTGTTCTGACTTTAACGTTGGCGGCATCTTTGCTTGCAGAGGGGAATTTAATATTTACGGTTTTGATAACCAGGCATGGAGACAGGACTCCATTTGATAATATCGTCAACGCCAATTATCAATGGGGGACTGATTTATCAGAGCTTACGCCGATTGGAATGCATCAGGAATTTATGCTCGGTTCCAAACTCAGAAAACGTTATGTCGAAGATTTTAAATTTCTTGATAGTACCTACAAAGCAAACACGATTTATACAGTTGCGAGCAATACAAATAGAACCATATTAAGTGCTGAATCTTTGCTTATGGGGTTGTATCCTCCCGGGACAGGCCCCGAAATAGCTAAAGACAAGCCTGCATTGCCGGATCGGAGTCAATTAATTCCGGTAAGGTCTCTTCCTGACAGCTCGTATATGATACAAACTCCTTATCCTGTTTACCTGAAAATCCTTAATAAATATGTTTATAATTCCAAGGAGTGGGCAGATAAACAAAATGAACTAAAAGGGAAGTTTGAAGAGTGGTCGAAGATACTTGGAAATAAAATAGACAGCCTGGCGGACGTGTTGACAATAGGAGATGTGCTTATCGTTGCCAGTCAACACAATCTTCCAATGCCTAAGGGATTGAGTACTGAAGATACTAAAGAAATACTGCAAACTACAAGTTGGGGGCTGGCTCAGCAGTTTAAATCAGAAACTGTTTCGTACCTCATGGGAGGAGAGCTTGTCAATGCTATTGTAAGAAACTTGAAGGACAGCGTAGAAAAGAAAGCTAAATATAAGCTTGTATATTACTCGGGGCACGATATTACGATATTGCCTGTAATGTCTCTTCTTGGATTACCTCTCGAAGAATCTCCTGGATATGCGGCTAATGTGATTCTGGAATTGTATGAAGATGGTTCGAATTACAATGTCAAGGTACTTTATAATGGAGAGTATGTAAAATTGCCTGTCATGGATGGAAAAGACTACTGTTCTATTAAAGATTTGGAAGATCATATTTCCATGTTGAATGAAAAATATAAAAATCTCCAATTGCCTCAGTAAATCGCTTCAAAAGAACTTTCAGAATGATATTTTAGAAGCAAAAGCTAATACTATTGCTGAAGGAATATGAAAACTTTTTTTCTATCTGAATACATACGACATCTCGGAGACATCGCAGAAGAAGTCACGAATTTTCATAATTTTGAAGTTTCGGATGTGTCTAATAACTCTCACATGATCAGTGCCGATTCGATATTTACAGCAATCAAGGGTTCGGAAAATGATGGACACAAATACATAAATGATGCTATTGGCAAAGGAGCAAAAGCTGTTGTTTATACAGAGAAAATTAGCGTGCGGGTTGATGATGTGGTTTACATCAGGGCCAGAGATTCGTATTTTGCCTATGCGCTTCTGTGCGAAAAATATTTTGATGAACCAGCAAAGAAACTCAGGATACTTGGAGTAACAGGTACAAATGGCAAAACTACATCAGTTTATCTTCTGAGAAGTGTCCTTCAGAGCGCAAATAAAAAGGTTGGGCTTATTTCTACAGTAGAGTACTCATTTGGAGAGAACGTCATTCCTGCGGACCGCACTACTCCCGAAGCGTACGAACTTCAGAAGTTATTTTATTCAATGGCTGAAAATGAATGTGAATATTGCGTTATGGAGGTTTCCAGTCATGCTCTCGACCAAAGAAGAGTGGGGAGTGCAAAATTCGACGGTGTCATTTTTACCAACCTTTCAGGCGATCATTTGGATTATCATAAGGATATGGAGAACTACTTCAATGCAAAGGAAAGGCTTTTTACGGAACATCTCAAGGAGACGGGGATAGCATCAGTTAATTCGAATGACGAGTATGGTAAGAGACTGCTCGTTTCAAAAAGCAACTCAGTTGGTTTTGGAGAAGACGAAAAAGCCGATTATAGGATAATTAAATCGTCCAATCTTTTCGAAAGGTGCCTTGACGGAATAAGTATTAAGGGAAGGGCATTGAATTTTTCTCCCAAACTTTTGGGTTTATTCAATGCCTATAACACTGCAGGAGTTTTTGCTCTGTGCGTTGAACTTGGCTTGGATTCAGGTTTAATAAGCCGTGCGTTATCAGAGAGAGTTAGTGTGCCTGGCAGGCTGGAAAGAGTTTATGGCCGAGAAAACATTTTGTACTTTGTTGATTATGCTCATACAGATGATGCTTTGAGAAGAGTTTTGACTGCCCTTAGGGATTTGAATCCCAAAAGTCTGATATGCGTTTTTGGTTGTGGCGGAAACAGAGACAAAACCAAAAGGCCTAGAATGGGAAAAATTTCAGAGGAGCTTGCCGATTTTACAATCATTACAAGCGATAACCCAAGGCGTGAAACCCCTTCGGAGATTATTAAAGATATTTTGCGGGGAATAGGCAGTAAATCGGCTTTTAAAGCCATTGAAAACCGCAGGGAGGCAATATTTGAAGCTGTAAGGATGGCAGATGATAAAGATATTGTTCTAATTGCCGGAAAAGGGCACGAAGATTATCAGGAAATAATGGGAGTAAAGTATCCATTTTCTGACAGAACTGTATTATCCGAAGCCATCCTAGCCACGGGCGAGTCGCCCGTGAGGGAATGAGAGTGTATACGGGCAAGATGCCCGTGCTGTTTTTTCTATTTTTTTTATCAGGGCTCTTATTTGCAGATGTGGGAATTTTAGATAAAGTCCAGATGGCTATTGACCCATCAGGAAAGCTTGCAGCATCTGAAACCAAGGTCACGGAGGGCGTTCTTGAAATGCCTGCCCAGAAAGTCAAGGCAGAGGTAAAGTCTTATTTTAAAAAACCTGACAAATACAGAATTGACACGATTTTTGCGGATGGAGCGGAGGAGATAAGAAGTTTTGACGGGGACAGAGTTTGGAAATGGTCAACACAAACAGGGAAAATTGAAGAAGTAGAAGGCCTGGACAAAGAATCGTTTGTTCTGAGTGCGAAAATGGAAACTCCTGACATGAGAGAATGGTCTGATAATGTTTTTAATTCCATGAGTACCGATTATACGCCTATTAAAGTTAATGGGAATGAGTGCATGAAACTCGTCTGCGTACTGAAAGAGAAGTTCGGGTTTAAATTACCTTTAATCCTATATATAGACAAAGACAGCTATCTGGTCCAAAGAATGGATATGCCTTGTTCCATGAATGGCAGAGAATTGTTGCAATCGATAGTGATAGAAAATTATAAAAAAGATGGAGATACTCTCTTTCCCTCAATCATTAAATCGTCTATTTTTGGAGCAGAGATAGATTATAGAATAAAAGATATTAGATTCAATGAGAGCATCAAAGATTCATTTTTTACAGAATTAAGCGAGTGACAAGATGATTACAGAAAAGGCAAAAATAATCAGCAATATAAATATTAAAGGCGACTACTATCAGGTTGATTTTTATTCGCCAAAGATAGCATCTTTGGCCAAAGGCGGACAGTTTGCGCATGTCAGGATAAATAATATGGAAGCACATATTTTCAGGCGCCCGTTCAGTATATACGACACTACAGGGCAAGGAACCCTTTCAATAGTCTATAAGATTGTTGGTTTTGGAACCAAAGTGCTTGCTTCTTTGTTGCCCGGAACGTACTGCGATATTCTCGGCCCGTCAGGGAATTCTTATAGTGCCGTTGGCAAAGATACGTTCCCTATCATAGTCGCCGGCGGATATGGTTCGGCAGCAACTTATATGCTTGCCAAAGAGTCCCAGAAAAAAGGAAAACTTCTTATCGGAGCAAGAACGAAAGATGATCTTATCCTTGCTGACAAATATCAGGAAATCGGTTTTGATGTAGAGATGGCTACTGAAGACGGAAGTGCGGGGACCAAAGGTTTAGTCACTTCTCTTCTTGAACCATATCTTGACGGCAAAAGAAATATGATTTATGCATGCGGGCCAAACGGTATGATGTATGCTGTTGTCAAAATGGCAATGGAAAGCAAGACTGAATGCGAGGTAAGCGTGGATCATCCTATGTGCTGCGGGGTAGGGGCGTGCTTTGCATGCGTTGTGAAGGTTTATAACAAACAGAGAGACGGCTGGGTTTATTCAAGATCATGTAAAGAAGGGCCGGTTTTTAATGCTAAAGATATTTATATCGAATAAGAAGGATTGAATATGGCTGATTTAACTACAAAACTTGGTTCCATTCTTCTGAAAAATCCGATAATGACGGCATCAGGTACTTTTGGCTATGGAAAAGAATATGCGTCTTTCTATCCGTTAAGTTCTCTGGGCGCGGTAGTAGTAAAGGGTATTTCACCTTTCCCTCACCATGGTAATCCTGTGCCGAGGATATGCGAGACAGCCAGCGGAATGATGAATGCGATAGGTTTGCAAAATCCGGGAGTAGAAGCGTTCATTAAGAAGGACGAATATCTGCCTTTTCTAATCAGAGAGAAAGCGACAGTCATTGTTAATATTTGGGGAAAGAGCATTGAAGATTATTGCAAGGTTGCAGAACGACTTGACTGCGTGGAAGGAATAGCGGCTCTTGAGATAAATATTTCATGTCCGAATATCAAAGAAGGCGGAATAGCTTTCGGTACTGATTTAGGGCAGGCGGCTAAAGTTGTTTCACAAGTCAGAAAGGTTACAAAACGCCTTCCGTTAATTACTAAACTCAGCCCGAATGTAACGAAAATTTCCAACTTTGCCAAGTGTGTTGTTGATGCCGGCTCAAATATGGTTTCGCTGATAAATACTTTTACTGCAATGGCTATTGATATTGAGAAGAGAAAACCGAAAATAGCTAATGTCTTTGCAGGGTTGAGCGGAGCTTGCATCAAACCCATCGCAGTGAAAATGGTTTATGAAGTTTCAAAGGCGGTTAATGTGCCGATTATCGGAATGGGAGGGATATTCAGTGCTGCTGATGCTGTAGAATTTTTTCTTGCCGGGGCTGATGCTGTGGCGATCGGAACAGCAAATTTTGTTGACCCGATGGCAGCAATGACTATATTAAATGGTGTCAATGAGTATTTGGATACACATGGTTATAATTCCATATCCGAACTTGTCGGCGATCTGGATATGTAAAATTGAATTTGTTTCTGATGGGAGGTTGCTATGTTTTATTTCGATCCGATGTATTTGATTTTTGCTGTTCCAGGGCTCATTTTGGCTTTGATGGCTTCTTTTTATACTAAGTCCACTTTTGCTAAATATTCACAGGTGGCTACCTCTTCGGGATTATCGGGAGCAATGGCTGCAAAGAGGATGTTGCAGATGACAGGTATTTACGATGTAAAAATAGAGGAAGTTGCAGGTTTTATGTCAGATCATTATGACCCGACGACGAAAACTCTCAGACTCTCTCCTGATGTATTCAAGGGAAAGAGCCTTTCTTCTGTCGGTGTAGCTTGCCATGAGGCAGGGCATGCTATCCAACATGCCAAAGGCTATGCTCCTCTGAAACTCAGAACAACTATGGTGCCGCTCACAAATATTTGCAGTACAATGTCATACTTTATAATCTTTCTTGGTTTTGTAATGTCCAAGGAATTAATACTTATCGGAGCAATACTTTTCAGTGTGGCTGTTCTTTTCTCAATAGTGACGCTCCCTGTTGAATGGGATGCAAGCGCAAGAGCAAAGGAGATGCTGGTAACTGCCGGAATAGTAACTCCAAATGAGGCCAGAATGTCGGGAGAAGTGCTTAATGCAGCATTCCTTACATATGTAGCAGCAGCAGTCAGCGCAATCCTCACATTACTCTATTATCTTTTGAGAGCAGGCGTGTTTGGCGGCAGAGACGAATAATATGCTGATTAGAAGAACAGATTCTAAAAAACTGTTCCTTCTATTTGCGGCTGACCGTTTTAAACTGTAAGACTGTTTTTCTAGGTTAAACAAACACCTGATAGAGAAATGAACTCATCTATAAGGTGTAAATTTTGCCAACTCAAGTATCGGACTTATTCTTCTTTTTTGTATAGACGTTTTCGCTCCAACTCTGTGAGATATTTCTTGCGCAGCCTGACGCTTTTGGGAGTAACTTCCACGAGTTCATCATCGGCTATGTATTCAAGAGCTTCTTCCAGGCTTTGCTTTTGGGCAGGTACTATTACCAAAGCCCTGTCGGAACTTGAGGATCTGACGTTAGTAAGTTTTTTTAGTCTTTGTAGATTGACTACCAGGTCTCCTTCCTTGCAATGTTCACCAACTATCATTCCTTCATAAGTTTGTTCATTAGGAGAAGTGAAGAAAGTTCCTCTTATTTGGAGTCCATCGATGGCATAAGCTGATGCTTTACCTTGTTCCATGCTTATGAGCACGCCATTAAGCCTTTGAGGTATTGCGCCTTTGTAAGGGGCGTAATGGGTAAATCTATGTGACATTATAGCTTCGCCAGCAGTTGAAGTAAGCATTTTGCTTCTAAGGCCTATGAGTCCGCGAGTAGGTACATGGAATTCGACAAGCTTTCTTTTTCCTCTCTGTTCCATGTTGACCATTTCGCCTTTTCTTGTTCCTATAAGTTCAATAACTTTTCCAGCGTATTCGTCGGGTACATCCACAGAGAGAATTTCAATAGGTTCATTTTTAACACTGTCTATAGTTTTAAGTATAACATGAGGCTGTGAAACGGTCATTTCATAGCCTTCTCTTCTCATGTTCTCAATAAGGATAGAGAGATGAAGCACACCTCTGCCGCTTACGTTGAAGGAATCCCCATCCATTTCGTCTATTTTGAGAGCTACATCCTTTTCTGCTTCTTTAAGGAGTCTGGCCCTGATGTGGCGGCTTGTTACATATTTGCCTTCCTGACCGAAAAGAGGAGAGTCATTGACTCTGAAAATCATTGAAATAGTAGGTTCGTCTATACTTATGGGCGGCAATATTTCAGGCCGCTCGGCATCGCATATCGTATCACTGATATCGATTCCCTCTATACCTGATATACCGCAGAGGTCTCCGCAGGGAATTTCTTCTACATCTCTTCTTGTTAGGCCGTCAAATGTAAAAAGCTGTTTAATCGTTGATTGTTTTACAGTACCGTCCCGCTTGATCACTACGATTGGCTTTTTGATATCAAGGTCGCCCCTATAAACTCTGCCGATACCAATCCTGCCGACATAATCGGAATAGTCTAGCGTGGCTACCTGCATCTGTACCGGGCCGGTTTTGATTTTTGGAGCAGGAATATGCTCAATAATAGCGTCCATGAGAGGTATAATTGATTTCTGAGCAGGATTTTTTTCAGTTCCTACCCAACCACTTCGTCCGCTCGCATATAAAACAGGGAAGTCCAGTGCATCGTCGCCCAAAGGATTAAGCTCAAGGAAGAGCTCATAAATTTTATTTAGTACCTCTTCTTCTCTGGCATCAGGTTTATCGACTTTGTTAATAATAACAATAGGCTTGAGCTTTAGCTGAAGAGCTTTATCAAGGACGAATCTTGTTTGCGGCATAGGGCCTTCTGCAGCGTCAACAAGAAGTATTACGCCGTCAGCAAGGTTCAGCACTCTCTCTACTTGCCCGCCAAAATCACAGTGTCCCGGAGTATCTATTATATTGATTTTCGTTTCTTTGTAGATAACGCTTATGTTTTTTGCCAGAATAGTAATGCCTCTTTCCCTTTCAAGGTCATTGCTGTCAAGAAGACATTCCTGCATAGCCTGGTTATCTCTGAAGAGTTTTGCCTGTTTGATTATCTGATCCACAAGAGTTGTTTTGCCGTGGTCAACATGTGCTATTATTGCTACATTCCTGATTGCGCTCATTAAAAAGAACCTCAAATACTTTCTAAAATTTTTAAAAATGAAACGTTTAAAATAGCATATCTTAGCAAAAAGACATTGTGGCAAACTCAAATTTGTCTATTTAAAAAATTGCTATTGCTTCAAGCTTGAATATATTAGAGGCTTTTTAAAAATCATAACAGCTTAAGAAACAAAGGATATTTTGAATGATAGAACTAATCAAGGGGACGCCCACATGGGTTTGGCTGCTTTTAGCTTTTCTTATATATGTAGGTTCGAAAGCTCTCTTTGATAGAACAATAGAAGTTAAAAAACTTCTTATCATGCCTATAGTTTTCCTGCTAATGACTGTATCTCATGTGAAAGATCCGGTTATGTATGGAGTTTTTCTCGTTCTGGGGGCGATTGTCGGATTTTTAAGTTGTTTTAAAAACAAAATCAAAGTGGACCGTGAACACAGACTATTGAGAGTTCCAGGCTCTCCGCTTCCTTTAATACTTATAATTTTGGTGTTTGTGAAGAACTATTTTTATGGTTATGAACAGTCTGTGCATCCTGAAATGTTCAAAAATATAATATTTCTTGCAGTAAGCTACATTGTTTCAGGTTTTTTTAGCGGGATTTTTATTGGAAGGTCAGGAACTAATTTCTTTAGGTATATGAGGCTGCCATCGGAAGACCTTTCTTCTAATGTCAAAATAAAGAAGAGAAAATGACAGTTCATTAGAGCTAGATTTAGGCTAAGACTGGCTGAATTTCCGTATTACTTTCAGAGTTTTACTTTTATTTGGCATCTTTAATCGTAAAATAAACAATCTAAACTATATTCTGAAATTAATTTATAATTAAACACAAGAAAGGAGTTAACAAATGAAAACCAGAAAGCTTTTCATCGCCGGCAATTGGAAAATGAACAAAACTGCCAGTGAAGCGGAAAAATTGCTTGTTGAACTTAAAGCTAAACTTGCTGAGTTTGACGGAAAACTCAATATAGCTGTCTGTCCTGCTTTTACGGCTCTTGAGTCATCAGCCAGAGTTTTGAATGGCTCGAATATTGCAGTCGGATCTCAGGATATTTCTGCAAAAGACAGTGGAGCTTATACAGGAGAAGTTTCAGCAAAAATGCTATTGGATCTCGGCGTTAAATATGCAATAGTAGGACATAGCGAAAGAAGACAATATCATGGAGAAACTGATGCATTGGTTAACTCCAAAGCTAAAAAAGCTCTATCTTCAGGATTGCTTCCTATAGTTTGTATCGGTGAAACTCTTGAAGAACGTGAATCAGGCAGAATGAACAGTGTGATTACTACACAGGTAAAAGGTTCATTGGAAGGTTTAAACGCTGAAGAAATGATTAGAACTACTATAGCTTACGAACCGGTATGGGCTATCGGAACAGGAAAAACAGCCAGCCCTGCTCAAGCACAGGAAGTTCATGCATTGATAAGGAGGCTTTTAACTGAATCACATGGCGCTGAAGTAGCAGAAAAAGTAATAATTCAATACGGCGGTTCAGTTAAACCTGAAAATAGCAATGAGCTCATGAATCAGAAGGACATAGATGGAGCTTTAGTTGGAGGCGCAAGCCTTGAAGTTGAAGTTTTCTATAATCTCATAGCGAATGCTATTAAGTAAAAGGGACTTTGATTAGTATAATATTATGGGAATTTTAACTACAATTTTAACAGTATTTGACGTATTGGTTGCAGTTTTGATTATTGCCTTGGTTCTAGTTCAGCAATCAAAAAAAGGCGGTGGTTTGGGTACAACTTTTGGCGGTGGCGGATCTGATTCTTTGTTTGGTGCTCACGCTAGTACTCATTTAAGCAAACTTACAGTTGTTTTTGCATCCATTTTCTTAATAGTAACTTTAGCATTGGCAATAATGTCTGGCAGAGGCATAAACAGCCAGAATATTTCTGAGTTGAACAGCCTTCTTGATCAACAGCCGTCATCGAAGGCCTCTCAGGTTGATGCTCCTGTTAAAAGTGTAGCCCCGACGACTGATACTTCAGTTAAGAAATAGTTTTTTGCAAAAAATGAAACGTTGTTTGTATTTTATAAATTTTGACATATTCTAAGAGCTCTTATCTCTCAGGAATATATATGTTTGGAGGTCATTATGGCACACAAAAAAGGTCAATCAAGCAGTAGGAACGGTCGTGATAGCAAGCCTAAGTTTCTAGGCGTTAAAGCTTACGGCGGTGAATTAATCCCTGCCGGCAGCATAATAGTCCGTCAGCGTGGAACAAAATTCCACCCGGGTAAAAATGTAGGTTGCGGTCGCGATTTTACTCTATTTGCGCTTAAAGACGGTATGGTTTTGTTCAATAAAAGACAAAGAAAAGTCAGTGTAGTTGAACAGGCTTAATAAGCTTAAAAAAAGTATCGCTTGAATAAAAGCCCGGCATTTGCTGGGTTTTTTTTGTTTCAGGAGAAATATATGTTTGTTGATAAAGTAAGAATAACTGTGAGAGCCGGCGATGGCGGAAACGGTTGTACAAGTTTCAGAAGAGAAAAGTTTATACCTTATGGCGGCCCTAATGGCGGAGACGGAGGGAATGGCGGAAGTGTTATTATGATAGCAGAAACCAATGAGCAGACACTTGTTGATTATGTATATCAGACTAATTACGAAGCGCAAAAAGGAGAAAATGGAAAGGGAAAAGATCAATACGGGAAGTGCGGGAAAGATGTGTATTTAAAAGTTCCTCCCGGAACGATTGTCAAAGATTTGGATGATGAGGGTAGAATTGTATGTGATATTGAGGAAACAGGCAAAAAATTTGTTCTGGCCCAAGGTGGAATGGGGGGAAGAGGCAACATCCATTTTAAGACTAGTACGAACAGGGCTCCCCGAAGAAGCGATCCGGGCACCAAAGGGGAAGTGAGACACTTTGAACTTGAACTTAAAACAATAGCAGACATAGGCCTTGTGGGGTTTCCAAATGCAGGAAAATCCACTTTGTTAGGGGCTGTTTCTGAAGCGAAGCCAAAAGTAGCTCCCTATCCATTTACAACACTTCATCCGATATTGGGAACTGTAGACTTTGAAGATTTCTCCAGGCTTTCCATTGCGGACATTCCAGGCCTGATTGATGGGGCTCACGATAATATAGGACTCGGCCATAGTTTCTTAAAACATATTGAAAGAACCAAAGTACTACTATACGTCATAGACATGTCAGGACAGGAAGGAATGGATCCTTTACAAAACTACAATTCGCTAAAAAATGAACTTGAATTGTATATGAAAGGGTTATCTTTGCGTCCTTCATTAATAGCTGCAAACAAAATGGATTTGCCAGATTCCAAAGAAAATCTGGAGAAATTCAGGGAAGAAGTCTATGAAACACAGATAGTTCCTATCAGCGCCACATTGAAAGAAAATACGCAGGAATTACTTCGTGTCCTTAAAGAAAAAGTTGAAAGAAGCAGGGGCAAATGAGTTTTGATCTTGTTTCTTAACTGAAAAATACTAACAAAACAAAAGCTCAATTAAGACTTTATCTGTCCATTTAATTGAAGAACAGTCATTGAAGATTGAATCAAATATTATATGATATAAAGGTATAATATCGACTAATATTTGTCTCTTAAAATCTTTATTAAAGGAGATTCCTCATGCAAGTTCCACTTTTAGACCTCAAAGCTCAGTTTAAGCCGATGAAAGAAGAAATAATGAAAGCTATTGAGGACGTTTGTGATGCGCAATATTTTATTTTAGGTAAAAAAGTTGACGATTTTGAAAAAAGTATTGCGGAATATTGTCAGTGTCAATATGCCGTAGGCGTTACTTCAGGTTCAGATGCATTACTGGTCTCATTGATGGTAGAAGGAATTGGAGCTGGAGACGAAGTTATAACTACGCCATTTAGCTTTTTTGCTACGGTTGGAGCTATAGCAAGAGTGGGGGCTACACCGGTTTTTGTTGACATTAATGAAGACGATTTCAATATCAATCCTGATCTGATTGAAGCTAAAATAACAAAAAAAACCAAAGCTATAATTCCCGTGCACCTCTATGGACAGATGGCAGCAATGGATAAGATAATGGCGATAGCTAAAAAGCATAATCTGATTGTGATTGAAGACGGAGCACAGGCGATAGGTTCAGAATATATGAACAAGCGGGCAGGGGTTTTTGGCGATTATGGATGCTTCTCGTTTTTCCCTAGTAAAAACCTTGGAGGTTTTGGCGACGGCGGAGTAGTAACAACTAATAGCAAAGAAAAGTATGAGTTGTTAAAGAGTTTTCGTAATCATGGTGCAAGTCCCCAGAACAAATATATGTACAACTATATAGGCGGCAATTTCAGGCTCGATGCTCTCCAGGCGGCTGTTCTACAGATTAAACTTAAATATTTAGATTCATGGAGTGCAGCCAGACAGAGTAACGCAGATGAATACCGTAAACTTTTTGCTCAGTCAAAGGTTGCTGACAAAATAGTCCCTCCTGTTAATGTGGAGAAAGCCACAAGGCATATTTACAACCAATTTTGTATTTTAGTTAAAGGTGGTAAACGCGATGCGTTAAAAGAAGGGCTTGTAAAAGCAGAAATTGGTACTGACGTTTACTATCCGGTTCCGCTTCATATTCAGGAGTGTTTTAAGTATTTAGGCGGCAAGAAAGGCGATTTTCCTGTAAGTGAGAGAATTGCAGATAGCATTATAGCTATTCCTATATATCCTGAATCTACTACTGAACAAAGAAAATACATTGTTTCGACAATAGAGAGAATCCTCTCTTAAGAACCTAAGGAAATAAATGAACACAGGCCATATGAAAGTCCAGTCCTATTACAGATTGCTGGGCTATGCGAAGCCGTATACTTTGATCCTGACTATAGGAATTATCGCCGGTATAATGACAGGGGGGTTTTTCGGAGCGAGTTTTTTCTGGCTAAAAGGGTTTATTCAGCCTTTCGAAAAAGCTCCGCAAGTAGTTGGTATTCATTCTACTGTCGCACCTGAGAAGGCAGCTGATTCTCTGCAGAAACCTACTGATGCTGTTAATCAGAACCTTAAAGGGACTGCTGCTCAATTGGATTCAGTTTTAGCTATTGCTGCCAAGTTTGGGATAAAAACTCAGGATGCCCATGGGCGTATGACATTTTTCGGTCTATGTCTCTTTGTGGGGTCATTTATGTTGGTATGGTTTTGTAAAAATCTGGCAGATTATGTGAACAACTATTGTATGCGATGGGTTGGAACAAAAGTCGTGGCAGATATGAGGAATGAAGTTTTTACCAAACTTCTTGACCAATCATTGGTATTCTACGGTAAAGCAGATGTGGGCCAACTTATAAGCAGATGCGTCGAAGACACAGGCCAGATTCAGTCGGCTGTGTCAAATAGTATCAGTGACTTAACCAGCTGTCCTTTTCAGATTCTTAGTTGTGTAGGTTTTATTATCTTTGTGAGCCTTACAAACAATAACGTGGCTCTTTTGGTAATTATGGCGTTAGGTGGATGTGGGATTATGTTGCCTATAGTTCTTGTAGGCAAGAAAGTTAGAAAAGTGTATAAAAAGGCTTTTCAAAAAATTGCTGAAGTTATGTCCAGAATGCATGAGGTATTCACCGGGATAATATTAGTAAAAGCATATCATACTGAAAAGTTCGAGCTTGATAACTTCAAGAAAGTTAATCACACGTATTTGAGATCTCTTATTAAAGCAATGAAGGCTGAACTATTAATGGCTCCTTTGACTGAGTTTTTGGGGGTTACTGCCGTGGCGGCATTTTTTGTGTATAGTTATATGAGCAATCTTTTACTGAGCGACATAATTATCCTTATTGTGCCTGCGCTTCTTGCGTATCAGCCGTTAAGAGCCTTGGCTAAAGTCAACTCAAATATCCAGAAGTGCATGGCGGCGGCCGATAGATATTTCGACCTGATAGATACCAACACCAAAATAAAGGAAATTCTTAACCCCAAAAGGATTAAGGAATTCCAGAATGAGGTAAAGTTTGAAGATGTCTCGTTTTTTTATGATGAAGGAAGGCATATTTTAGATAATGTCAACTTCTCGCTGGGTAAGGGTAAGATGGTTGCGGTGGTTGGAGAAACAGGTTCAGGAAAGACTACCATAGCAAATCTGATAGCAAGATTTTATGACATTTCTTCGGGTAAGGTTACCGTTGACGGAACTGATATTAGGGATCTTAAAATAAGCGACATAAGGGACTTGATAGGAATAGTTACTCAGAACACAATTCTGTTTAATGATACCATTGCTAATAACATTGCTTATGGAAACCCTCAAACACCAAGAGAAGATATTATTAGTGCAGCTAAAAAAGCTAATGCTCACGGCTTTATTATCGGTGGAAATCATGCCGATGGTTATGACACAGTAGTAGGCGAGAAAGGATTTAAGTTAAGCGGCGGAGAAAAACAGAGAATTGCTATAGCCAGAGCGATACTAAAGAATCCCCCGATCTTGATTTTGGACGAAGCTACAAGCGCTTTGGATACTGTGACAGAAAAACTTGTTCAGGACGCACTAGTGAATCTGATGTCAAACAGAACGGTTTTTGCAATAGCCCATAGGCTAAGCACCATAAAGAACGCTGACACAATTTTGGTTTTGGAAAAAGGTAGAATTGTTGAATCAGGTTCACATGATGAATTAGTGGCCAAGCCTGATGGCAGATATAAATACTTCCATGAAATCCAATTCTCTAAGAACTAAAACTTATAGGCGGATAAAAATGAAATTTCAAAAATCGCTTTTCCTTTGTGTTCTGTTTGGTTTTATTACTTGGATTGAAGGTCCTGCAATATCCAATGCTGCAGAGTTAAAAATTGCTGTTATAGATATGGAGAAGGTCTTTACCGAGTATTATAAGACCAAGATAGAAGATGCAAAGATGAAGAAACAAACAGATGTATTTAGGGAGTATATAAACTCTCTAAATGATGCCAGAGAAAAGATACAACTTACCTATATAGAGCTAAGAGATGCATCTCAGAATATAGCCCTGAGCGATGCGGAGCGCGAGAGCAAAAGAATCGAATCTCTCGATAAGTATAGAGAACTCCAGGCCAAAGACGTAGAAATTCAGCAATATAACCAGCAAAAGAGGCGTTTTCTTGTCGAAGAGTATGAGAAAACCAGGAAAGGCCTGATAGATGAAATAAAGAAAGTTATTCAGAGCAGGACTAAAAGAGAAGGGTATAGTTTGGTTCTGGATTGCTCAGGAAATACTCAAAACAATATTCCGGCGGTGGTTTATTTTGATCCGAGTATGGATATGACAAACCAGATTATTAAGGAGCTCAATCTTGGAAATGAAGCTACATCTGCCGCGTTACAGGAAGTTAATTCTAATAATTAAAGGGAGATTAACATGAAGACCATCACAGTTTCAGAGCTTGCAAAAATGTTAAATGCCGAATTCACAGGCAATGGTGATTTTGTTATATCAGGATTCAATTCTCTTACTGATGCTAAAGAAGAAGAAGCGTCTTTTTTGGCGGCTGAGAAGTTCAAAGATATGCTGGAGAAGAGCAAAGCCAAGGTTATTCTTGTGCCTAAAGGCTATATGGAGCACTTGCCTGAAGGTAAAACTTATATTCATTGTGAAAATCCTAATATTACTTTCATCAAAGTGGTTAAATTTTTTGCGCCCCCTCCTCCGGAATATAAGCAGGGGATCCATCCTACGGCTATTATTGCTGAAGGGGTAACTGTTCCTATTTCCTGCCATATCGGGCCTTATGTTGTTATTGAAAAGGAAGTTGTTTTGGGGGAGAATACTAAAATATTGTCAGGGTGCTATATCGGAGAACAAACAATCATAGGTAAGAATTGTTTCATATATCCAAATTGTGTAATAAGAGAGCGAATACAGATTGGGAACAATGTGATAATCCATCCTGGAGTCTGTATTGGAAGTGATGGATTTGGATACGAAGCAGGGCCGTTTGGCATAGTTAAAATTCCGCAGGTAGGTATCGTAAAAATTGAAGACGATGTTGAAATCGGTGCTAACTGTACAATAGACAGGGCCAGATTTGGAAAAACGTGGATTAAAACGGGCGTTAAAATGGACAATTTGGTACAGGTGGCCCACAATGTTGTGATAGGCGAGTTTTCTTTGCTTATAGCTCAGTGCGGCGTTGCGGGAAGCTCAAAATTAGGGCAGGGCGTAATAGTAGCCGGACAAGCCGGCATCAGCCACGGCCTTAAGGTAGGGGACGGTGCTAAGGTTGGCGGACAGGCTGGTGTAACTCATGATGTTCCTGCCGGAATAGCGGTTATGGGAACTACAGCTGAACCAGCAAGGGATTTTATGAAGAGGCGTATGTTGCCTGATGTCGTCAAGAAACTTAAGGACAGAGTATCTAATCTTGAAGAGACTATTAGAAATTTACAAGACGAACTTTCCAAACTAGGGAAGTAGTTTTTAGATATACACACTTTGCCTTTAAAACCTATCTTGTTGAGTTATGGGATTTATAAGCCTTCTTTCAGAGAATGTATTCAACAAAATTGCCGCCGGTGAAGTTGTTGAAAGGCCTTCTTCGGTAGTTAAAGAATTAATAGAAAACGCCATTGATGCTGGCGCTACTTCCTTGCGAATATCAATAGAAAGGTCAGGAATGAAATCCATTTCTATCCTTGACAATGGATCTGGAATGGATGCTGACGATGCCCTTTTGTGTTTCGAACCTCATGCCACTAGCAAAATAAGGGAAGAAAGCGATATTTTTAATATTTCGACTATGGGATTCAGAGGAGAGGCCCTGCCAAGCATTGCTTCTGTTTCAAAGGTAAAGCTCAGAACAAGAAGGCATAATGTTCTTGAAGGTATTGAAGTAATAATTAATGGCGGCAAATTTTTTTCCGAATCTCCTGTCGGTTGTGCCTGTGGGACGGAGATAACTGTTTCTGACCTTTTCTATAATGTTCCTGCCAGAAAAAAGTTTTTGAAAGGAGAAATTACCGAAGAGAAGCACATATTTGAAACGGTTCTTCTTCTTGCTTTGGCGCATAGTGAAATATCTTTTGAACTGAAGTCGAACGGAAAGATTTTGTTTTCTTCCTCTGCTGACAGTAGTTTACTTCCCAGGCTCTCTTTACTTTTGGGGAAGGAAATTGCTGATAATTCTCTTTATTTCAGAGATGAAGAAAATAATTATGAAATATCAGGTTATGTTTCCAAACCCTCTGTTACCAGAAACTCAAGAAGAGAACAACGCTTTTTTGTAAATGGCAGGCCGATTCGATCGCTTTTGCTTTATTCATCAGTGAGAGAAGCCTACGGTTCTTTGATTATGCAGGGGGTATTTCCGTCTGTTACTATTTTTTTAAGGCTTCCTGCAGCGGACGTTGATGTGAATGTACATCCTGCCAAACACGAAGTCAGATTCAAACATGAAAAATTTGTTTATGAAATCGTAACCAAAGCCATAAAGAAGGTACTCTATCCATCTATTGCACCTTTGCCGTCTGTTTCTATATCCAAAGTGCCGATTAGCGCTATATTTGATTCGTCAAAAGTTGAATATGCGATTAGAGAGCAAGCAGAGGAACCTGTATTGCCTGTTTATCAGGATAATTCCTCAAGCGACTTTATTAATACAGAGAGGCAGTCAACTAACATTTCTGACGGAAACAATATTCAAAGTAATTTCGGCAAAAATGCATCTCTGGCTCTTCCTGGCTGCGGTTATTTGAAAGTAGTAGACATTTTAAACAGGACTTATATTCTGGCACTGTCAGATATCGGACTTGTCATAATAGACCAACATGCGGCGCATGAAAGGATAATTTTTGAACGCTTATTAAAGGATTTTTCAAAATCAAAACTTCAGCAGGAACTTCTGATTCCGGTAACATTGGATTTATCCCGAATCGAACTCCAACTTCTGAAAAGATATACAGAGGCTTTCAGCAATATAGGCTTTGGAATCGATTTTTTTAGCGAAAATACAGTGATGATACACTCTGTACCGGCTGCTATAAAAACAGAAAATATTTCAGGACTGATTTCAAACCTGCTGAATTCCCTGATAGAGCAAAACACCACAGGCAGCAGGGTCGATGAAACTGCAATTGCTAAGGCCGCTTGTCACCTAGCTGTAAAAGCTAATGATGAACTTTCAATGTGTGAAGCGATAAAACTAGTTTCCGATTTGTCGAAATGTGACCTGCCTTTTAATTGCCCGCATGGACGGCCAACCATCATAAACATATCTATGAAAGAACTCGAAAAAAGGTTCGGAAGGACTCTGTGATTAGAGCCGTAAAATTTTTTTAATATTATGAAAACCTTAATTCTTGCCTCTAGCAATCAGTTTATTACAGTTGATAATGTAAAACTTATTTTGCCAATGTCTTCGGATAAAGTAAATATTTTATACGTTACTACGGCTTCAAAGAAGGTTGATGATGCCAGCTATGTCAAACTTACCAAACAGAAAATGAAGGGGCTTGGTTTATCTTATACTGAATTTGATATAGCAGGCAAGTCTTATCTGGAACTACGGGAAGCATTAAAATATAGCAACGTGCTTTATGTTGAGGGCGGGAATACCTTTTACTTGTTAAAGACAGTTCGCGAGACAGGTTTCGAGAAAATAGTAAAAGAAGAGATAGAAAACGGGTTGATTTACTGGGGGGTAAGTGCAGGTTCGTATATCGCTTGCCCATCTATTATCATGGCTACTTGGTTTGGCGGTGTTGACGAGTGCGGTGTTATTGATTGGAATGCTATGAGCCTTGTGCCCTTTTTAATCAATGCTCATTCTACGCCCGGGAATCTAGAATTTTTAAAGGAGAAGTCTAAAAACTTGCGGTATTTGCTGCGCGTACTGAATGATGAACAGGCCTTGTTAATAAGAGGCGAAGAAGTTAGACTCATCGGGACTGGTGAAGAGATAATACTATAAAAGGGTTAGGATGTAAAAGTAATGAGCCTCTTTTTTTCAAGAGGCTCACGATTTCACACAAAACAGTAACTATGGCAGGCTAGAAAGAGAAATTAAAGAATGGAAGAAAAGGAATCCATGCATCTTTAATATAGTTTGCTACGCCAAACTGAAAACCACCGCCTGTATTGCTGATATTTACAAAACCAAGCTGGAATCCATTAGACTTGCCTGCTGAGTAGTTAAAAGCACTGGCTTGGAATCCATTGAGTTCTTGTGAGTAATTGAAGAATCCAAGCTGCGTTCCTGTAACTTTTCCTGTAGCTACATTGGTCAAGGCTGCCGCCTGTATCCCCATCATATCTTTAGATACGTTGACACCGCCAGGTTGAAACCCCTGCAGGTTTCCTGCCACGTTAACTAAGCCTGCTTGCAAACCTCTGAGCATATCTTGATTGATATTGCAGATAAAAGACGCCTGGAGTCCCTGCAATTCTTTATTTCCTGTGTAAATCCAACAACCTTGAACCCCTTGAATATAGGCAGTCCCAGAGGCCAACCAAGATATTTCGGCACCATTGACGCGCCCGTTTCCTGAGCTGATAGGCCAGCCTGTTTTCAAACCATAAACATTCGAATTAGCCGTTGAAGAAGGCTGATCAAACCAGAAACCTAATTGGAAACATGACCATTTGTCCAGGGGAGGGAGTTGTTGTGCCGGTTCAATAGATTGATCTGCAGTTTGAGCCGGCGTTTCTGCTGCAGGTGCATTAACTTCATCAGCGAAAGAAATGATTGAGAAGGCAAAAATAAAGGCCAAAAACAGAATAGTTTTTTTCATTTAATGAAAGTTCCTTATTTTTTATTTAAAATGGATATTACATATTGGAAGATATGGCAGGGGCGAGTCTTCAATATAATTAATTATGCCAAATTGGAATGCTTCGTTCTTTGCCATATTCAATACGCCAAGTTGGAGACCATGAACTGTTTCGCAGTAATTAATCACTCCGCCTTGCAAACCTGTTACTTCCTTGCTGACATCTACGAGAAGTGAAGACTGTACCCCTTTTACATAATCTGTGCCGCTGGCGCATACTGAAGTTTCAAGACCGTAAACATGAGCCGAGCCGCCGCAGGATGGAATGCCTAACTTTATGCCGCAAACGTCTGTCGTCTCAGTTTCCGATGGGACTCCAAACCAGAATCCGATCTGGAAAAAATCCCACACACCAGTGTTCGCCGGAGTTTGGGTAGTTTGTTGAGCTGGAATCGGCTGTTTTTGAATTGCCGTGGAGTCAGGTTTGGAAGTTTCACTAGTGATTTCCTGTGCTGACGCTGCAATAGCGCATCCAAACAGGATTGCTGTTAGCAATAATAGCATTTTCTTCATTTTTACCTCTTATTGATTAGTTGTAAAACTTATGGATGATCTGAGAAGTTTTAATATTTGTCAATTGCTGTTTCTTTTAATAACGAAACTTTGGTTTTTCTAAGAAGATATCTTGTCTGCAGATTATAGTTTGTTCGAGATGTAGAGTCAATAATGCAAAGAAAAAATATTTCCAGCCATTCTCATTCAGGTTGTCTTTATTTATAGAATATTGCTGTTTAGTGAAAATGCTTAAAATTTTATGTGGCCGAGAATTGAAGAGAGGCTTTCTATTGTCGGAGGGAATAGGTGCTCGTTCGTCATCGGAGTGACCGAGATGGAGCCGGATTCTATGCAATCCAAATCGCTGTTTTTCTTGCTCACGAATGAGAGTTTATAAGGATAGATTACCGTAGCGTAACTTATGCCGTTTTTATCTTCTACAAATATTGTTTCATTATAAGTTTTTACGCCAAGATTAGTAAGCCTGATTTCCCTGAACAGCGTTTTGCTCGGAAAATTTATATTGAGGATGAGTTTCTGGTTCAGGAAATTATCTGTCAGGTTAGAAACGAGTTTTTCTACTATTGAAGAGGCAGAGTCCAGTTTTTGCTTATCTACCGGCCTGCACATTGAGCAGGCTATAGATGGGATGTTGTTTATCAGGCCTTCCCTTGCTCCTGCGATAGTGCCTGAATAAAAGACATCAGTGCCTAAATTAGCTCCATCATTTATGCCTGAGATTACCAAGTCAAAAGCAACATCTTTAAAAAGTCCATAGACAGCGACTTTTACGCAGTCAGCCGGAGTTCCGTCCAATGCAAATCCATGTTCGGTTTTGTGAAATTTCATGGAGTTATTGATAGTTATTCCATGGCCTACCGCACTTTTTTGGGAAGAGGGGGCTAGCATGTAAACTTTATGTTTGACGGAAAGCACTCTATAAATGGCATTTATTCCTTCCGAATTGTAACCGTCATCATTAGTGAGGAGTATGTTCATTTTATTTGCCTAGAAATGGTAGAGTTTGAAAGTCAATTTTATTTTAACATGACATTATGAAAATACAAAGGGATATAGCTTGTTAAAAACAGTTAGAGGTGTTAAATTATAGCTCAAAATTTAACTAAAGAGACATATAGCTCTACTGCCACCAATCTTAATACTTTAGGAGTTGTTTTTAAAGATGATAGACTCTACAAATGATGTTACAATGAATGATATTCCGGTAAATATTGAAGAAATAATGCATACTGCTTATTTGCAGTATTCTCTAAGTGTAAATGTGGGAAGAGCTATTCCTGATGTAAGGGATGGCTTGAAGCCTGGCAACAGGCGAATTTTGTTTGCGATGAAGCAGCTTGGCCTGACAAAATCTCATTCATATACAAAGAGTGCCAAGGTAGTAGGAGAGGTTATAGGTAATTATCACCCGCACGGTGATTCGTCTGTTTATGATACTCTGGTAAGAATGGCGCAGGATTTTGCGATGCGAAATCCTTTGATAGATGGGCAGGGTAATTTTGGTAGTATTGACGGAGACCCTGCAGCTGCATACAGATATACAGAATGTAGAATGGAGAGGTTGGCAGAAGAACTCCTTGCCGATATAGAGAAAAACACAGTTGATATGGCGCCTACTTTCGACGAAGCCACTTTGGAGCCCCTTGTTTTACCTGCAAAATTTCCCAATTTGCTTGTGAATGGGACTACAGGTATTGGTGTAGGTATGGCGACCAATATACCTCCTCATAATCTAGGTGAGATTATTGATGGGACCATAGCGCTTCTTGAAGATCCTAATATTTCTATAATGGGTTTGATGGAATTCATTAAAGGTCCTGACTTTCCTACCGGAGCAGCAATCAAAGGTAAAGCTGAAATCCATAGACTTTATCATGAAGGCAAGGGTGTAATAAAGATCAGAGCCAGAGCCACTATAAATGATGATGGAGACAAGGAGCAAATAATTGTAACCGAAATTCCTTATGCTGTGAATAAGGAAAACATGGTTAAGAAGATTGCCGACCTGGTTAGAGACAAGAGAATAGTCGGTATAGCTGCCTTAAGAGATGAAACCAGCCGCAGGGCCGGAATAAGAATTGTTATTGATGTTAAGAAAAATGCTATGGCAAGCGTTGTCCTCAATCAACTTTACGCCCATACACAGCTGGAAAACACATTCCCAAGCTCTTTCCTTGTCGTAGACAGAAACAGGCCTAGAATGATGAATCTTAAACAAATTCTTCAAGCTTATGTCGACCATCGCCTTGAAGTAGTAACCAGAAGAACTCAATTTGAACTCGAAAAGGCTGAGGCCAGAGCTCATATTCTTGATGGATTGCTTATAGCAGTCAGAAACATTGATGAAGTAGTAAAGATAATCAAAGAATCCAGAGATAGAAATAGTGCCGCCCAGGCTTTGCAGGCCAGATTCAGCTTGTCAACAATACAGACGAATGCAATTCTAGAAATGAGACTTCATCAGCTAACAGGTCTGGCCATTGAAGATTTGGTAACGGAATATGTAGAATTGATGAAACATATCGAATACTTAAGATCTCTTCTTGCCAGCAGGCAGTTAAGGCTCAATATGATCAAAGATGAGCTTTTGGAAGTTAAGGCGAAGTATGCAGATGTCAGGAGAACCACAATAGAGCAGTCTGAAGATGATTACAGTATTGCTGACCTGATAGAAAGACACGAGTGCCTGATAACAGTTTCAAATACAGGGTATATTCAAAGAGTTCCTGCAGATACTTTTAAAACTCAGCACAGAGGCGGTAAGGGCGTACGTGGAATGGATACAAAAGATGAGGATCACATAGAGCATGTCTTTAGCGCCAATAGCCACGATATGGTCTTTTTCTTCACAGACAAAGGCAATATGCATTGGCTCTATGCTTACGAAGTTCCTGAAGGCTCAAGGACAAGTAAGGGCAAAGCCATTATTAATTTGATAAAAGTTGAGCCTGGTGAACAGGTGAAATCTCTCCTTACAGTGAGGAAAGACGATGTTGAAAGGAATGATCTTTATATAACAATGGCGACCAGGAACGGTTTGGTCAAGAAGACTATGTTATCAGCCTTCAAACATCTGAGAAAGGGCGGAATAAGAGCAATATCTATAGAAGAGGGAGATGACCTTGTAGACGTCGCTCTTACGAATGGCAAGTACGATATTTTAATGTCCAGCGCTTTTGGAATGGCATGCAGATTCAGAGAGTCAGATGTCAGAGCAATGGGAAGAACGGCTAAAGGAGTCAGAGGAATAAGATTTAAAATCAAGGGAGACTACCTTGTAAGTATGCTTGCCATAGAAACAGGGTCTATGAATGGCGAGGATGAACAGCCATCTGTTGTCCCAGAATCATCTCAAATAGATGATGATAATGCTGTCGAATTAGATAATGCTGCAGATGAAGATGTCGCTGAAGAAGTCGATGATGAAGAAATTACGGATATCGACGAACTTTCTGAAGATGAGGATTCTGAAGAAATTGGCGATGATGATGGAGGTGCTCAGATCTTGGTAATAAGCGAAGGCGGTATGGGCAAGAGAAGTTATATCAGCTCATATAGACTGACAAGGAGAGGAGCCAGAGGTGTTCTAAATATGCGATTGGCTTCAGGTGAAAAAATTATAGCTGTTATTCAGGTAGAAGAGGGCAACGACTTGCTTATAACTACAAAAGGGGGACAGACCGTGAGAATCCCTACTGACGAAATAAGGACTGTCGGAAGAGCTTCCAAAGGCGTTAGAATAATGAGGATAAAGAATGTTGAAAAGGACTCCATTTCCGGTGTTACAAAAGTCCTGAAATCAGAGGAAGAAGATTCCAATGAAAATATAGCTCCAGGAGAAGCTGATTCTGAAAACACAACGCCTGAAAACGAACAAATACAGGAATAATGAAATTTGTTTTCAAAAATAGGAGTATAGATTTATCAGATCGTACTCTTATTATGGGGATTCATAATGCTACGCCGGATTCTTTTTCTGACGGAGGAATGTATAAAAGTGCTGAATCTGCGGTTGCCCATTGTATTCAGATGATAGAAGAAGGAGCCGATATAATTGATATTGGCGGAGAGTCTACCAAACCTGGTGACTGCTCAATCCTGAGTGCAAAAGAAGAGGTGGAAAGAACTATCCCGATCATTAAGGCCTTGAAGGAAAAGAGGCCGGATTGCATAGTAAGTATTGATACAATGAAAGAAGAAGTAGCAGATGCAGCCATTTCAGCAGGAGCGGATATTATTAATGATGTAAGCGGCCTTAAAAATTCCCCGCAGATACTTGACATTGCGGCAAAAACAGGTGCAGGACTGATTCTTATGCATATGCACGGAGAACCGAAGTCGAATATCTGTAATTACGATTATAAAAATCTGTTGGAAGAAGTAACATCAGAGCTTAACAACATTGCCTTGCAAGCCCTTGAATCAGGGATTAGAAAAGATTCAATCATTATTGATCCGGGATTAGGCGGTGGTTCTTTCGGGAAAACCAGAGAACAAAGTTTGCAGCTTCTCGCCAACATTAAAATGATTAAAGAATTAGGCTATCCTGTCCTTGTCGGAGTTTCCAGAAAAGGATTCATTGGAGATATAATTCACGAGAATAATCCTTTGAAAAGACTTTTTGCGAACTTGGGAGCGGCCGCATGGGCTGTTTCTAACGAAGTTGACATAGTGCGGGTCCATGATGTCAAGGAAACAGCTCAGATGTTTGATGTTTATAAAGCTATAAGACAATACTCTTAACGGAGTTCTTGTTATGTTTGGTATTTCAATTCCACAAATAGTTCAGAATCCAAGAGATTTTATCAAAAAACTGGACTCAACATTGATAAATTTTCTGGAACTTCAGGGATCCGCCTTATCCGAACCCAAAATAGTAGACACAATTCTGGAGAAAGGCATTTATCCTTTGAATAGTTATGACTATATAAAGAACTCAACTATCATAAACTCGCTTGAGCAGTCTGACATTTTTCAAGGCGAAGTTTTATCTACGATTGAGTCGCTGTTATCAGACAAGGCATATTTGGCCCTAGGGAATTTAACTATTGATTTAGGATTGTTCAGAGAAGGAATATCTACTGAAGATTCAGGGAAAATAATAAATTTTGTGAAAAAACTTTATTTCAAGTTATCGAGCAGTTCTAAAAATATTTGTCTGCCTGTTGTTATACCCGGAATGGAAAAGGATTTTCATTGCATACAAAGGGTGTTTTACACTTTGATGTTAAATAGGTTTAGAATAAGTTTAAATATTTTTCCCCACGACACTAAGAAAGATGACAGTTTTGATGATTTTATACATAGTTTGAGTTTTCGAATAGAGTTTATAAGGCTGTGTTATGATGCTGCCTCAGGGAATTATGTTACCGATAAACTGTTAAAATACTGGATGGAAATATTTAAGAGATGCGATATAAACTGTCCTATTATATTTGTTCCGTCCGTTAACAGTGTTGAGATGCTGGAATTTGAAATGAATAATATCTATGGTTTGCTAAGCGGGAAAATTTGAGTCTTCTTATGAAACATTATATAGACTTTAAAATAGGAAATGCGCTATCTGGCATGCAGAGGTTTTTAGAGGAGTTCCCATTGCAAATGGATAGCATCAACCTAAGTCCTACCTCTCTTCGGAAAGTTAAACTTGTTGTAGAAGAAATTCTTACTAATATTATAAAATATGGTTATATTGACAAAAGGGATGGACTTATTGAATTGAGAATTATTCCTAACAGAAAATCGCTCAGCATGGAAATTAGTGATGACGGAATTCCTTTTGATCCGACTTTAGCAAGAGAATATAGAGAACCAACTTCTGTTTCAGATTTAAAAATTGGAGGGCTTGGGCTAATACTAGTCAAAAAATCGTGCATAAGAATGAAATATAAACGGGATGGCAACAAAAATATCCTAAATATGACTATTGCTGTTTCTTTTAAGTAAACTAATCACTCAAACAAAAAGGTAGAAAATGAATAAACTTTTTAAGCTTTTAGTAAAACTTATAATTGTTATAATCGTACTTATTATTGTTCTTTATTTCATAGCGACATCATCATTTTTTATCAGGAAAGTCGTTCTTCCGATAGTTGGCCATCAGATAAATGGGACAGTAACCGTTGATTCAATTGAGGTTTCTCCTTTGAGATCCAGAATTGCTTTTACCAATTTATCCCTCAAAACAGAAGATATTACTGCAAAAGTTAAGATGTTTGAGTCCGACTTTAAATTGTTTGCGTTGTTTTCTAACAACATAAAAGTAAGCAAATTTGTTTTGGAAGATTCCGATGTAGAGATAGTCTCAAAACAAAAAGAGAATGCCATAGAAGCCGGTAAAGGAAAAGAAGTTCAAACCAAGCCTGTTTCTCAAGAGCCGATAAAACTATATAAGTTAAATATTAAAGATGTGAAAATAGCTAATTTTAACCTTAAATATACAGCTCAAAGAACTGATGAGTCTTTAAACACAGTCAGCGAGATAAAGAATTTCTGTCTTGAAGTTCCTTATTTTGAAACATCGGGTAAAGCCTTGGCTAATTTTTCGTCTGGTATTGTTACTTCGACAACCTCAGATACTTTGAGCGGTAGTTTTAAAGGGAAGTTATTTGCCGAATTAAATGACAAAACCTTTCCAAAGGAAATGGTTTTCAGTAGTTTGCTTAATCTGGGAAATGACAGTTCTCCAATTAATGTAAGATTTGAATCTTCTGAAGCTTTTGGGAAAACCCCATTCTCATTGTCTGCAAGCGTGTCCAAGCTGCCGCTTCAGCCATTTTTTCAAACCTTTTTAGTTGGCAGCTACAAGAAGACAGATGGATATATTGACAGTTTTAATTTAAATGGAAACGGCTCTGATTTGGGTAGTGTTACCTCTCTTGACGGAGTTAACGGGAATATGGATATTCTGGTAAGGAATATATATGTGCCTGCTAGTCTGGATCATAGTCCCATATTAGGTGTTCTTCTTCTTCCTATAGATGTGATATCTAAACTCGATACTAATATCAGTGGTAAAATTTTCAACGCTAAAGCTGACGATGTTCTCGACACTTCTAAAGAGGCTTTGACGGGAGCGAAAATTATCGAGTTTAAAACAGGTTCTGTCAAGGCTGTTATGAATAATGGCAATGTGGACATAAAAGAATTCATATTTATTGGTGCATCAGGCAGCGCTGTTAAAAAAATGGATATTAAAGGAACAATAGATAAGAACCAGAGCATTAATATTAATACTATCACTAACCTCGGCGGTTTAGTTATCCCGATTCATATCACTGGGACAATCAATGATCCTAAACCCGACACCGTAAGCTTGGTAAATTCAATGTTGAAAGGTACAGCAGATACGGTTGGAAACATACTTGAAACCGTAGCTCAAAAAGGAGAAGGAAACATCAATTCTGAATCTGTTTTAAACGCTGTGGATTCGATTACAGGCTCTTTATCAGGGAACTCATCTGAAGGAGGTGGGGACTCAGTTGGAAATCTTATCAATAGTTTTAAGAATTTTGGCAAATAGGCGCTATTATGAATTTCAAGGAGTTAGTTAGACTATCGTTTCTTGTTATTGCGGCAATCTTTTTGACCTCATGTTCTAGTACTGACTCGTCCCAAATTAGAGAAATAACACCTCAGGAATATTCGGTGCTGCTTAATTACTCTAGGCAGGTTATATCAAAGTTTCCTGAGAGCAAAATTACGAGAAGAGAGAAAATTATTATATACAGAACGGAGCCTAAATTCAATGTTACCTATATTTCTGGCACAACCGGCTCTTACGATTTGTCGTGGGATGTAAAAGGTAAGAATATAAATTATGTTGGCGAGGGAGACCTCACTAAACCAGAGGATAGTTTTCGTAAAGTTGTTATAATTGCAGTAGGCGTTACAGCGGACAAATAATGAATAGTTCAATTTCAAAAGGGCAGGGGTTGGCTCTCCAATTGCCTGACGGGTGCAGCAGACTGCTTCTTCACTCCTGTTGCGCTCCATGTTCGTGTGAAATAATGAGACTGTTAAAAGCATCAGGGATAAATTTTACTGTATTATTTTGCAATCCGAATATTGATACTCTCGATGAATATTCAAAAAGGAAAATTGAGGCACTTAGGTATTCGGAAAAACTAAGCATTCCTTTTTTTGACATGGACTATGATAACAGCCTTTGGCTTAACAGAGTGTCAGGTCTGGAAAAAGAACCTGAAAAAGGCAAACGCTGTTCTGTCTGTTTTGATGTCAGAATGGAAAGGACGGCTTTATTTGCCCATGAAAACGGTTTTGATATTTTTACTTCATCAATAGGTATTTCCAGATATAAAGATTTCGAACAAATCACAGAAAGCGGCAGACGGGCTGCTTTGAAGTATGCTAATCTGGTTTACTGGGATTTGAATTGGCGTAAGAGCGGCGGTTCTGATAGAACAGCATTACTTGCAAAGCATGAAGGCTTTTACAGGCAGGATTATTGTGGCTGTATCTATTCCAGACGATAGATTTTTTTTGGGGCTTGCAGTTATACAGATTATATAATAAAATACCGGCAACATATTATTCTAAAAACAACTGTTATTCTATCCTAAATGAGACATTTGCGGTTTTGCCTTTTTCTGTTTTTGATGTTTTTTTTATCTTCCCTGTCAATTGTTCTTGCTGCTGGTTCAGGCGTTGACGCTATACCGACAGAACCTATCCTTCAGAATAAATCATTGAATATTTTTAGCAGATACGAAGCCCCCGATCCATTGGAAGGCTATAACAGGACAATGTATGAATTCAATAGTGCCGTGATAGGTTATGTTTTCAGGCCGCTTGGGAAAATGTATTCTTTTGTTATGCCTGAATATATGAGAGAAGGATTTGCCAGAATGGCCGATAATATTGAAATGCCTGGCAGGTTAATTAACTGTTTGCTTCAAACCAGATGGGAAAGAGCTGGTATAGAATTAGCCAGATTCGGGGCCAATACTACCTTAGGCGTAGCAGGATTTTGGGATTTTGCTGACAAACATATGGACATGCTGCCGCAAACTAATAGCTTTGGCATGACTTTTGCATATTGGGGAATGAAACCGGGATGCTATCTTATACTTCCTATACAAGGAAGCACTACGCTTAGAGACGGTATAGGCCTGATTGGAGACTACTTTGCAGATCCGATCACCTATATTCCTCCATATACATTTTTTAGCTTTATCAGAATGGGAATAAGATGTGGTATTGAATTTAATGATATGACTCTTGTTATAGACGACTACGTCAGGATTCATGAATCTAGCAAAGATCCTTATGAAACCATGAAAAATTTATACTTCGCTATGAAAATAGTGACAATGGAAGATTTGAAAAATAACGGATTGAGATATGACGGAGATACGATCAGACATGAATAAAACAATTAGGAAAACACTTGTGTTGCTGTGCATTTTGATGGCAACTCTTTCAGCTAAAGCATCTCCCTTTCAGCTTGTCGGGTATCCGGCTCAGGACCCCGACCTGGACACATTGCGTTCCGAGCTTTTTTACCCTGGAAATGAGAAATTTTCTTTTTTACATGAACAGTTCTTTATAAAAAATACATTCTACAAATTGGGGCTTGTATATAGCATCAACGTTTTAAAGGGCCATCCTGATTTGAAGTATAAATTATGGCTACAGCCGAAAAATGCCAATATTGTCGTTATTCTTCCCGGGCTTGGTGCCAATTACACAAGTAGTAAAATTGCGGCTTTTGCTGAACTGTTTTACCTCAAAGGGTATTCTGTTCTTGCAATAAGCGATGTTTTTAACTGGGAATTCACTGAGGCAGCCTCAAGCGTTTTGACTCCAGGCTTTACCCCTGTTGATTCGGAAGACCTGTATTTTGCTCTTAGTAAGATATTAAATCAGATAGAACTTACTTATCCCAAGAGAATCAATGATAAGTTGCTTGTCGGGTATTCTATGGGTGCCTTGCACACCCTCTTTATAGCTGATTTGGAAACGAAACTGGGTAATGACAAAATAGGTTTTTCCAAGTTTCTTGCTTTAAATCCTCCAGTCGATTTGCTCTATGCTGCGAAAAAACTCGACTCATACTACGCTGTGGCAGGCACATGGTCTCAGGAAAAGATAGACCACGCTATAGCCAGAGCAGTCGATTTTTTGAGTAAGCTTAACGGCAAGAAATTTAATCAGAACGATAAAATCCCATTGACTAAAGACGAAGCTGAATATGTTATAGGTTTTGATTTTCATAACTCACTGGTAGCGTTGATTTACTCTATTAATTCCAATGAAGATTTGGGAGTGATAAAAGCTAAATCCTCGTGGTTCTCCAGAACTGCGGTTTATAATGAAATAGAGCTTTTTAACTTCGAAGATTATCTGGTTGACTTTCTGGAGAACTACTATGCCAGTAAGCTAGATATTAAGATGACAACTGAAGACTTGAATAAAGCTTCCAGTCTGACGGCCATAGAAAACACTCTCAAAACTAATGATAAGATATCTGTGATTGATACAAAAGATGATTTTCTTGTATCTAATGAGCAGAGAGCTTGGTTATCCAAAACCTTGGGAGATAAGCTTACAACATTTTCTCACGGCGGACATCTGGGATATCTCCGCTTCAAACAGGCTTCAGATGTTATTTGCGATAAATTATCCAACTAATTCCTAGCCTCAAGGAGTTTCGTATTAAAAGCCTACTTTACACTTTGATACTGTCCACTTTTGTGGTTTTTGTCTTTCCTGCAATTGGCTTGCCTCTTAGTGTTGGTGACAAAGCCCCTGATGTAAGTGTTATATCCGGAGATGGAAAAGTGATGACGATGGAAATGCTTAGAGGGAAAGTCGTAGTTTTGATTTATACCTCACGAGATACAGCATCTAGAAATGCCAAACTACGCGAAACCCTTAATAAGTATTATGATTCACAAAGCGGCGAACGAAAATGCACTTGCTTTAAGTTGGCTATAATAAATTGTAAGGCGGCTTTTTTCCCTATTGATCTTATTTGGAAGAAGAAATTGGCAGAGGCTTCAAGATCAAAAAAAATGGACATTTATGGAGATTGGGATGGCAAAGTCGCTGTTGATTACGGTTTCGATTTAGATGACAGCAATATTGTGATAATAGACAAAAAAGGAGTTATCAGATACTTTGCTAAAGCAGAAATAACAGATGAAACAGAGATAAATAAGATTCTGAATCTTTTAAACCAGATTACATAAAATATAATTGAGACAGTCCAAGATTGTTTCTATCATAATTTAAAAAGGGGATGAATATGAAAATGAAATGTTTTTTGGCTTTAGTTTGTTGTGTGTTCTTGTGTGTAGGTGGGTTTTCCTCCGATAAACCTACAGTAGTAATTTTAGCCACTGGTGGAACTATAGCAGGTGCAGGCGCATCCTCTTCTTCTAATTCATATACTGCCGGAGAAGTTAAAATCCAATATTTGGTTGCCAGCGTTCCCGGTATCGATAAGATAGCAAATCTGAAGTTTGAACAAGTGGCAAACATTCCCAGCCAGGACATGAACGATGAGGTCTGGCTTAAACTGGCTAAGACGGCTCAAAAATATCTTGATGACGATTCAGTGTCTGGGATTGTTGTTACTCACGGCACAGATACAATGGAAGAAACAGCATACTTTCTCGATTTGGTTTTGAAAACAAATAAACCCGTAGTTGTTACAGGTTCTATGAGGCCATCAACGGCGATAAGCGCCGATGGCCCTATCAACCTTTATAATTCTGTTGCAGTTGCTGGTTCTCAGAAGTCAATGGGAAAAGGTGTGCTTATTGTTATGAATGACAGGATCTACGATGCCAGAGATTGTGCTAAAACCAACACCTCTACCGTAGATACGTTTCAATCATTCAACACAGGAGCAATAGGATATGTGGACTTTGGGAATATTAAATACTATAAAACCCCTACTAGAAAACACACCCTTGATACAGAGTTTGATATTGACAAGATCACCGAGCTTCCCAAAGTTGACATAGTTTATGAATACGAGGGCGGTGCTACAGATGTTATTAATGGTATAATCGGCGATAAAAAACTCAAAGGGATAGTAGTTGCAGGAGTTGGTGACGGGAATATATACAAGACTGATTTTGCTCCTTTAAGCGATGCCAGAGCTAAAGGGATGGCCATAGTGATGAGTTCGAGAGTGGGTAGTGGTTGTGTTTGGAAAAATTCTGAAATGGATAACGATAAACTGAAGTTCAATACGGCAGACACTCTAAATCCGGCAAAGGCTAGAGTACTTCTGAGATTGGTTCTACTAAAAACAAACGATTATAGCAAAATTGAAGAGGCATTCAATACATATTAATAGCTTTTAAATATTTATAAAGATGGAGGAAACATGGGAAGCAATCAAGGAATTGCGGAAGTAAAAAACGGAGCAATTTTTTTAAGTTCGTTATTGGTGCTGGGTAATGTCCTTGGTGTAGGAGTTCTTGCGTTACCGATAACTGCGGGGCTTGGCGGGTTTTTACCTGCTCTTCTCGGTACAGTTGTTATATGGCTTTTTATGCTTTTTGCAGCATGGCTGATTGCTTCGAAAATTAACCCGAATGAAAAGAACTTTGACTTGCCGTCATTTTACAAAGAAGAGCTTGGAACTGCAGCTAAATGGATAGCCATACTTTGTAACTTGATTATCCTATACGGGGTATTGGTTGCTTATTTAAGTGGATTTTCTTCAATGGTTGTAGGGCTCTTTCCTGTTTTGGCAAAATTTAAATCTTTACTAATCGTAGTTTATTTTGTTATTGTAATAGCACTGATTCTTTATGGGATCAAGGCGCTTAGGAAAGGGATGGTGTACCTGATGATAGCATTGTGGGTATGCTTTATTATTATGGTTATATCGGGTTCGGAAAAGATGGATCCGAAATTTCTTCTTTTTACTGAGTGGAGATATATTCCTATAGTTTTGCCTATAGCAGTTTCCGCGTTTCATTTTCATAATATTATTCCGACTGTTTACAATTCTCTCAACCACAATAAAAAGGCGACATATAAGGCTATTTTTATTGGGGTATTCATAGGCCTTATTGTGAATTTAATATGGGTAGTGCTTGTTTTGGGAACCTTACCAGAAAATGGATCAGGAGTTACTAGTATCGTGTATGCCAATGCTCATAGTTATACTGCGAATGTACCCATGAGTGCTGTTCTCCACAGTAAAATTTTCTCCGTATCGGGTTTAATATTTGCCTGCTTGGCCATCACTTCATCTTTTATGACAAACGGCGCAGGACTGTTTGGCTTTATCAATGATATTTGCTACCATTATTTAAAGAATAACAATAAAATGCTGGTTGGCTGTATCGCATTTCTTCCTCCATTGGTAGTCACTTTAGTTTATCCCGATTTGTTTTTAAAAGCTTTGTCGATTGTAGGAGGGGTTGGAGAAGATATTCTGTTTGGAATATTACCGGCAATTATAATATTAAAAATTGCCAAACATTTCCCGAGACATAAGATACCATTGAAAGCTATTGGTTACATAATGTTTTTTGTATGTCTATTCGTGCTTATTTTTGTTTTGGGACAGAAGTTTGACTTAATCCATTTAAGGCCGCCTACAGTACAGATGTAATTGCAGATGGCCAAATGTAGAGTTGGTCCACTTTGTTATTTCACGGGTGTTTTGCCCGTGAATTTTTTCTTTTTTGTCTTGGCAAGGAAGTTGAAGTCATCTTGATTCATTCCGTTCAGAAGCGGATGTTTGGTGTATCCACGGTATATAAAGAAAAGGCCGCATATAATCATAGGAATAGATAAAAGTTGTCCCATGGTAAACCAGTTGAAGGCCAGATATCCAAGTTGAGCGTCAGGCAATCGTATGAACTCGACTATGAAGCGAAATATGCCATAGAGAGCAAGAAACATTCCTGAGACGGCCATCCTAGGGCGTTCTTTTGCTGAATAAAGCCATAGTATCAGGAATAGTAAAACACCCTCAAGAAGGAATTCATATAATTCAGAAGGATGTCTGGGCAGTTGTGATGGGTCGTTAGGAAATACCATAGCCCAAGGGAGGTTTGTAACCTTGCCCCAAAGTTCTCCGTTTATAAAATTTCCTATTCTGCCAAGGCCTATACCTATGGGTACTGCAGGAAGAATTAAATCACTGACCTGAAAAAGGTTTTTTCCGGTTTTTCTTGCAAAGAGTATAAAAGCAATAACCACGCCTACTACTGCTCCGTGAAAGGCCATTCCGCCATCCCAAACTTTAAAGATGTCCAAAGGATGTTTTAAATATAAAGGCAGGTTGTAGAAAACTACATATCCCAATCTGCCTCCAAGAAGTACTCCCAGCATGCCATAGAAAATCAGATCTGTTATGTTTTCTTGTGTCCAGAGGCCTTTTATTCTCTTTGACCTTTTTGAGCCAAGTAACCATGCAGCCAGAAAACCCAAAAGATACATGATGCCATACCAGGCTATGTTTATTGGGCCGATTTTTAATGCTACAGGATTTATGTGTGGATAAGTAATCATTGTTCAGATCTATTTAAAAGTTTGTTTTTGATGGATTTGGCTATTGCTTCAGGTGTAAGCCCTTCCTTTGTTTTTATCCCGTTCACTGTGCCATGAGGGATGATTTTATCGGGCCATCCGAAGTGAATAACTTCCCTGTGGCCAATATGAATCAGTATCTCATCGACTATTGAAGCTAACCCTCCTATTATAGCGTTGTCTTCTATAGTAACAATAAGTTGCTTGTGGGCAGATTCTATGAGTCTTTTTTGGTCAAAGGGTTTTATAAATAGTGTATTTATTATTTCAGCTTCGATATTATCTTTCGATAATATTTCCGCTGTTTTAAGCGCAGTGAAATACTCGACCCCTGTTGTCCAGATTGAAACATCTCTTCCTTCTCTGAGAGTTATGGATTTTCCCCAAGAATAATTCTTGTTATCGAATTCTATAGGATATTCCTTTATAGAAGATTTAGGATATCTGATTACTACAGGACTTTTTGATTGATAGGCCATTTCCATAAGAAGTTCTATCTCTTCTGATGTGGAAGGGTAAATTATGGAAATGTTTGGCAAAGTTCTTATATATGAGAGGTCGTAAATACCATGATGAGTCGGTCCGTCATCCACGATCCCTGATCTGTCAGCACAGATTATTACTGGTAGGTTTTGTATGCAGACATCATGATATAAACTAGACATGGCTCTTTGCAGGAAAGTGGCATAGACCGCAAAGACGGGCCTTAATCCATTTACGGCAAGGCCGGCGGCAAAGACTGCGGCATGCCCTTCGGCAATTCCAACGTCGAAAAACCTGTCAGGGAATTTGTCCTCAAATTTTACAAGGCCTGTCCCTGAGCACATTGCTGCTGTAATTGCTACGACATCGTCATGTTTTGTGCCGAGGGTTACTATTGCGTCGCCAAAGGCTTCTGAGAAAGTTGGCGAACCGTTTTCTTTTTTTATGACTTCACCTGTTTGCGGGTCAAATTTGCCAAGCCCATGGTATTTATCAGGGCAAAGCTCTGCAGGTTTGAATCCTTTGCCTTTTCCTGTAAGGACATGAAGAAAAACGGGGCTGTCAAACTCTTTGATAAGAGAAAAGGTGTTAATCAATCCTTCAATGTTATGGCCGTCAATAGGGCCAATATAACGTAAACCGAGCCCTTCAAAAAAAGCTCCCGGGACAATCATGCTCTTGATGCCTTCTTCAAACCTATTTACAAAGTTGTAGAGTTTTTTTCCAATCTTTGGAATCTCGGCCAAACGGTTTTTTATATAATTTCTGAAACGGTTATATCCTCTTTTCTGAATGAGATTATTGAGATGCCTGGTTAGGCTTCCTACATTCTCGTCGATAGACATTTTGTTGTCATTCAGGATGATGATAAGATTTTTTGTGGTGGTCGATACATTGTTTAAAGCCTCAAGTGAAATGCCATTTGTCAAAGAAGCGTCACCAACCACAGCTATAATGTTTTCTTGTCCTTTTCGTCTGTCTCTTGCCGCAGCCATTCCCAATGCTGCTGAGATGGCAGTGCCGGCATGACCCGATCCGAAGATGTCATATTCAGACTCGATTCTTGATGTAAAACCCATGCAGCCATCGTCCTGTCTGAGAGTGCTGATAAAATCTTTTCTTCCCGTAAGGATTTTGTGAGAATAGCATTGATGCGAAACATCCCAAACTATTTTGTCGTTCGGAGTATTGAATACGTAATGCAATGCTATTGTAAGTTCGACTATGCCAAGATTTGAAGCCAGATGTCCGCCATTTTTAGAAGTGGTTTCAATGATTTTTTCCCTTATTTCTCCTGCCAGGGGTTCTAGCTGGGAAACTGCAATGCGCTTCAAATCACTTGGGAAATCTATTCTATCTAAAATTGGCATTTATGTGATTAAAATAATTTAAAAAGTTAATAGTAATAACGGGCGCTTAATAGACACTTGGTTCTATCTTTTTCAATTAACTCAAATTTGATATTTCAGAACTCTATTTTATTGTTGTATGCATGTAAATTCTAAAATTTAAAAATCTAATTTGATCAAGGAGAAGTTTTATGAGTAAAGAAACTAGAAAATTCGAAGCACAAACACAAAAAGTCTTGGATTTGATGATCCATTCTCTCTATTCCAATAAAGATATATTTCTTAGAGAACTAATAGCCAATGCCGCTGACGCAATAGATAAAGCCCGGTTTATTTCACTTTCCCATAAAGAGGTAGCTCAAGACTGGGGTATAAGAGTTCATTCCGACAAAAAAGGTAAAAAGTTAATTATTAGCGATAATGGAATCGGGATGACCAGAGAAGAAATTATCAAAAACATAGGAACAATTGCTCAGTCAGGTACAAAAGGATTCCTCGAGGAACTGTCCAAAGCCGATGACAAGAGCGCTCCTGAACTTATCGGCCAGTTTGGTGTAGGTTTTTATTCTGCATTTATGATTGCTGACGATATTGAGATAGAAACGAAAAAAGCAGGCTCACCAGAGGTGGCCGTGAAATGGATTTCCTCTGGTAATGGTGAATATACCATTGATGACAGTTCAAGAACAGAGCAGGGCACTACAATCACACTTCATCTTAAGAAAGACGAAGAGAAATATCTTGATGCGTGGAAGGTTAGAGAAATAGTCAAGAAATATTCCGACTTTATAGAATATCCTGTAAGAATGAAAGATACAGTCAAGGAAGCAAAACCAAAGAAAAATCCTGACGATAAGGATGAAAAAGTCGAATACATAGATGTCGAAAAGGATGAAATTTTAAACTCGCAAAAAGCGATTTGGGTAAGGAATGCCAAAGATGTAACAGAAGATGAGTACAAGCAGTTCTTCGGGCACCTCAGCCATTCCAGCGAAGGCCCTCTTAAGACTATTCATTATTCGGCAGAAGGCACTTCGGAATTCAAAGCGTTGCTCTTTATCCCGACAAAAAATCCTTTTTCCGCTTTTATGCCTGATATGCGCAAGAAAAACTTGCATCTTTATATCAGAAGAATTTTTATCACGGACGAATGCCAGGAGCTTTTACCTGAGTATTTAAGATTTGTGAACGGCGTAGTTGATTCCAGTGATTTACCTTTAAACGTTTCGAGAGAGACTTTACAGGACAATCCGGCAATCGAAAAAATAGAAAAGAACTTAGTGAAGAAACTGCTTACCACTCTCACCCAGATCAAAGACAATGAATCAGAAAAATATGTATCATTTTTTAAGGAATTCGGAAGGTTTATTAAGGAAGGTGTACATACAGACTATACAAATAAAGACAAACTTCAGGACCTTTTGCTTTTTGAAACAATGAAAAGCGAATCTGGCAAACTCGTAAGTTTGAAAGATTATGTTGCCATGATGCCATCCGAGCAGAAAGAAATTTACTACATCGTGGGCGAAAATAGAGCTATCGTGGAAAACTCCCCGCATCTGGAGGTGTTCAAGGCTAAAGGATTTGACGTTCTTTTTATGACAGAACCTATAGATGAATTCGTCGTGATGAACATGTTCAAGTATGGCGAAAAGACTATGAAAGCTGTTGGAAAAGGGGAGATTGATATAGATTCAGAAGAAGAGAAGAAAGCGAAGAAGGCTAAAGAAGAACAGGCCAAGAAAGAGTACAGTTCCCTTCTTGAATTTATGCAGAAGAAACTTGATGAAAATGTAAAAGAAGTAAGATTTTCCAAGAGGTTGACTGACAGTGCATGCTGTCTGGTAGGAGAAGCCTACGATCAAAGTCCGTACATGGAGAGGATTATGAAGGCCATGAATCAGAGCATGCCAAAAACTAAGAGAGTTCTTGAGCTTAATCCAGACCACCCGATAGTTGGTTCCATGAGAAAACTCTATGAAAAAAACAGCGAAAACCCAAAATTGGGAGAATATGCAGAACTTCTTTACAATCAGGCGCTCCTTGCAGAAGGAAGTCCGATTGCAAACCCCCTCCAATTTGCCAGGAAAGTTGCGGAATTAATGGTAATAGGATTGGATAAGGAGTCTGCTGTTTAAGCGGCTATTAATGAGGTCAATTTACCTTATTTTATCATTATCGGAATTTGCAACGGCACTGGTGTCTCCCGTGTTTGCTTTCTTGTTTTTTTCCGGTGCCTCAACTCTTTTTCCGGCAGATGCGCCAGCATCTGAAAGGGCTCTGCTTTTCGGAGTATTTCTGGCTTTTTACAAATTTGCCGGAATGATATGCAATCCGATTTTTGGTGGACTTTCTGATATTATGGGCAGAAAGTTCACTACGATTCTTACGCTGGCGGGCATGCTGATTCTGGCTGTTTCTTCGATCGGAGCAATAATTCTTCATAGCGTCTGGATATTCATTATCGGCTGTTTTTTTTATGCCCTCCTTTTCGCTTCAAAACCTGTTTGTACCGCAGCTATAAACGACTTGTGCGAAGCAGGCAGCGACAAAATTAAAAATCAGGCACTTGTCCAGTTTTTTATTGGCATAGGGGTTTCGATTGGGCCAATAGCAGGAGGATATGTCGCTGGTGTGAAAATATTAAGTTATGATTATATGCTGCCTTTCATTATACTTTTTGTGTGTGCCGTATATTTGATTTTTCATTCAAAATTTTTTATGAAAGAGACCCTTAGAAAAAGAGAGCGTTCTAACCTCAAGGAACAGTTTAGCTTTAGCGGCATTAGAGTTATATTCAAGAGTAAGCTTCTTTTGAGCTTGCTGGTAATTCATATTTTGAACCAGCTTTCATGGGGTACTTACTATGATTTCTTGCCGGCTGTTGCCAAGGCTGTTTTTAGTTACGATATAAAGAGTGTCGGAATACTTATGGGGTTAGTTGGATTTTGGCTAATTATTGCATCGGGAGTGATAATACCATACTTTATGAAAAATATTTCAGGGTTAAAACTCATAACTATTTCTTGTTGGCTTGGGTTTATAGGAGTTTCTCTTGCGTACATTTCCTCTTTTTTCCCTGGCGACAGATTAGCAGATATAATATTTTGGTCAAGTACTTTGCCTGTAGCAGTTGGCGATGTGGTCCTTTTCTGTTACCTTATCAGTCAGTTTTCTCTTTGTGTAGAAAAGAAGTTTCAGGGTGCAGTTGTCGGTTTTATTTATATTACAGGATTTGGCATGTGGAGTTTAAGCGCGCCGTTAGGAGGTTATCTTATGAAATATAGCCTTAACGCCGCTTTATTGATGGCCACAATCTCTATGGCTTTGCTGCTCTTGTTTTTGTTTTATATAAGAAACAGGGAATATTTTAAAGCTTTGAATAATAATTAGGATTTTACTTATGAACGAAGAAAAAAAAGATAATGAACAAAAACAAAACGAAGGTAAAGAAGAAAAAGAGTTTTCTTTTGATGATTTACAGAAGCAGATCCAAAACGCTTTAAAAAATCTCGGGGGGACAAATTCTTTTATCATACCAATAAATGGGAAAAAACCTCAACAGGGGCCGGAAAAACCTTCTGAAGGAAAAGAAGAAAGTGATTCAAAAGCTATTCTTGAAATAATAAAGAACTTTAATTTCAAACCCAAAGAGATAAAGGAATATTTAGACCGTTTTGTGATAAAACAGGATGAAGCCAAAAGAGTCCTGTCTGTGGCTGTCTGCGACCATTACAACAATATCAGACGTTGTCTGGCAGGTGATGAAAAATCTTCATCGATGATAGAATATGTAAAACAGAACATTCTTCTTCTCGGACCCACCGGCGTGGGAAAAACTTATCTTATAAAATGTCTGGCAAATTTGATAGGTGTTCCTTTTGTCAAGGCCGACGCTACCAAGTATTCAGCCACAGGCTATGTCGGAAGTAACGTGGAGGATTTGGTTCGCGATCTTGTGAAAATTGCGGATGGAAATGCCGAACTGGCTCAGTATGGGATTATTTACATAGATGAAATAGATAAAATCGCTTCATTCACAGTCGATGACGGGCGTGATGTGTCTGGCAAAGGTGTTCAAATAAACCTCCTGAAACTGATGGAAGATTCAGAGGTCAGCATGCTTAGCCAAACAGATATGTTCAGCCAATTTGAATCCGTTATGGATATGATGCACGGTAAAGGAAAGAACAAGAAGCGTACTATTAACACCAAAAATATTCTTTTCATTGTTAGCGGAGCTTTTGAAAACCTTTCAGAGATAATCAAAAAAAGAATGCATGGTGCACAGATTGGTTTTGGCAAAGAAGGTAACGAAGGGAAAGCAAAATCAGTCTATCTAAAGCAGGCAAATACTTCAGACTTTATTAAATTTGGGTTTGAACCGGAATTCATCGGCCGAATTCCAGTTAGAGTTTCCTGTGAAGAACTTACTCCTGACGACTTGGAACTTATTATGACTTCATCGGAAGGGAGTATTCTTAGGCAGTATATTATTGATTTTGAGGGCTACGGCATAAGATTTGACCTTGATAGGGAAGCTATCTCGTTTATTGCCAAAGAAGCCTACAAGCAGCAAACCGGAGCCCGCGGGATTATGACAGTGATGGAGAAAATTTTCAGAAACTTCAAATATGAATTGCCTTCAATAGGTGTGAATGCTTTCCATGCAGATTCTGAAATAGTCAGGGAACCGGAAGAGGGTTTGAAAAAAATAATTTTAGACTCTAAAGATTCTCATTGCGCTGTTTTGAAGAATGACATTAATAAGTTTGCCCAGCAGTTTACAGCAGATAACGGTGTGGCCTTAAATTTTGATGAAGAATCTGAAAAACTTATAATCAAAGAGGCTATGGAATCGGGGATGACAGTTTATACAATCTGTTCTTCAAAGTTTAAAGATTATCCTCACGGGCTGAAACTTGTGTCAGGTTCACTTGTGAATAACACTCTTAATGTTAATGCAAAGATGATTAAAAATCCAGACAAAGAACTTTCGAATATCATTACCCAATATTATAAAAATAATAGGAATTAATGAATAAATACTGGTTTAAACCTAAAAGAAGAGGATGGGGAATATCTTATCCGATAAGTTGGGAAGGCTGGTTATCTCTTATTCTATTAATTGCCTGTTTTTATATCGAGAAGTGTTTTACGGATATTGGTTCTACAAAAGGTATTTTCGTATTCATCCTCGAAATAATAATATCATCTTTAGTCTTTATTTTTATTCTGAAAAATAAAATAGAAGGCGGACTAAAATGGCGTAGCGGCAAAAAGGAAGAATGATATTTTTAAGTAGTTTGACAGAAACTATTTCGGACAGGGCTTAAAAGCTATTGATCATATGGATATATAGTTAAAGTGCATTGCGCATTTGTTGGTACCCAGGTAAACTCGCCGGTAGTATTGTCTCTGCAATAAGTAAAAAATCCATATTTGCCATTTTTATCTTGTGGACTAATGCTATGCAATGCTTTCACATATCCGGTCGAGGATGGCTCCGAAACCAAATTTTGCCATCCGGCAAAATTTCCTTGTGTGTCGAAAAGTTGAGTGCCATTAAAGGGCAAACTGCTGACAAAATTTTTGTAAGAGTCAGGAGCATAACCAGATAGTCCAAAACTTTGTGATGTCCAGACTTTATTTGGGCCTATGATTCTGTATATGTTTTTAGGCCATGCGTATTTTAGTGGGTTGGACGGGTCATTTGTTGGCCAGACCAGACTACCCCAAGAGTAAGTGGCTTGCTCTTTTAGCGCATTTACCGCACTGTCAAGACTAGTAAACCCATATTCAAAGTTCTCCTCAAAGCCAACATAACTGCATCCTGAAAATTTTATAGTAACAGGGTAAGAGAAGTCATCTATGTAAGATAAATCTATGTTGTACCTACTCTGTGCGGGTTCATATAAATATTCTACAAATGAATACATTTTATCTCCATCGTACCATGGGGTAAAAGCATCAGGCATAGCTGGAGCCAGACCTGTGCCTTTTCTTTCTAAGCTATTATTTAGTCTCTGGTTTGCAAAATATATTCTCCTTCCGTCTTTGATCTTGGGATTGGCTACTTCTTTCATTGGCAAAGAAAAAGAGTCACCATTCTTAAGCGGGTTAGCATCAGTTAAAGGAGTAATCCCAACAGCCGGGCTTAATGTTGTATCCCAGTCATAAACATAAACATCATGCCCTGAATTATTAGATATTTGCAAATTACTATTTCCATAACAAAATGCGGCAATAGTTAATATTAGGAGTGTCAATATAGATTTTTTTCCCATAACATATATTCTTTTAAATTCTTAATTTTTATCTGACACTATTGTGACATCAAAAAAATATTAACACAATATAAATACATTATTTTGGAATATCTTTCCCTAAAACTCTATATCCGGAGTTTGTAACCAAAATATCATCCTCGATTCTTATGCCGCCAAAATTTCTAAATTTAGCGACCTTGTCGTAGTTGATAAAGTCCTTATGTCTGCCTTCAGTTTGCCACATATCTATTAGCTGAGGGATAAAGTAGATTCCAGGCTCGATAGTAATTACGAATCCCTCCATCAGGTTTTTGGCAAGCCTGAGATAAGAGAGCCCAAATTGCGGGCTTCTTTTCGTATTATCATCGTATCCGACAAGCTCTTCTCCGAAAGCCTCCATGTCATGTGAGTTCAACCCAAGCATGTGTCCGATTCCATGAGGGAAAAACAGGGCATGCGCGCCTGCTTCTACCGCACTATCAGGATTTCCTTTCATGAGCCCAAGATTTATTAAATCTTCAGTTATAGACTTGCATGATTTTCTATGGACTTCCAGATTGCTGATCCCTGGTCTAATAGCAGAAATTGCCTCTAGTTGAGCTTCCAGTACAGCTGAATAAATATCTTTTTGCTCCGGCAGGAACTTCCCGCCTACAGAATAGGTTCTTGTGTTGTCCGAACAATACCCCTCCTTAGAAAGTACTCCAAAATCAATAAGCAGAAGGTCATGCTTTTTTAGAGTGTTATTGTATGTATGGTTATGCAGAGTTTCACCTCTGACAGTAACAATAGGCTGGAATGATGTTGTTGTACCTGCTGTAGCTGTATCATAAACCATTTTATTCAAAATGGCAGACTCTGTCGTTCCGGGGATAGCTATATTTTTAGCGGTCTCAAAAATATTTTTGGCGGTTGAAACAGCATTATCAATTTGGGCTATCTCTTCTTTGGATTTTACAGATCTTTGTTCAATAATAGCTTTAATTAGAGTAAATGATGGGCTGTATGAACCCAACAATTCTTTAATCAGACACTGGTTAGCTACTCTGTCGTATGGTACATGGTGTATAGGCCTATTTTTTTGCCTTTCCTTCAAAAGAAAGTATTTAAGTTTAGAAATATTTTCTGTCTTGCATATATTTGCAAACTGAGCGGTTTCATGAAGTTCGCATAGCCCGCTGGACCATATTCTGTCATTGATTGAATATTCTTTTCCGAAAAGGATTTCATCGCCTGAATCTATGTCTATTACAGCGGCAAAATCAGGCATATTTATCCCGAAGTAGTAACGGAAGGAGTCGTCCTGATGAAAAGGATAAACATTTCCTTTATTGTCAATTACTGAATGTGAGTTGCCCAAAAAAAGAATTAAACCCTTCTCTAGTGCTTCTTTTAGTTTCTGTCTTCTGTTTTTGTAAATTTCAGGTTCGAACATAGAATTTTCCGAGCATTAAAGGTTAATAGATTCGCCCGGGCAGAGTTGTATAGCTTCGGAAATTTTTGATTCATTGACTTCTTCTATCCAATGAACAGGATTTTGTTTTATTAGCTCAAATGTGTTGAAATGCATAGGGATGACTTTCCGAGGTTTTATCATTTGTAAGGCTTTGGTTGCGTCCTTAGTTCCCATTGTGTAGTTATCTCCGATTGGAAGCAGTGCAAGATCGATTTTTTCCTCACCGATCAGCTTCATATCTCCAAAAAGCCCGGTATCTCCTGCATGATATATTTTTTTGCCTTCAGCCTGAACGATAAATCCTGCGGGATTTCCACCGTATGAACCATCAGGGAGAGGAGAACTGTGCAAAGCATGGGTCATTTTTAAATTGCCCCAGGGGAATTCATATGATCCGCCGATTTGCATTGAGTGGAACTTTTTGCCGCCTTTTCTACCTAGCCATTCGCAAATTTCAGGGTTTGCGACGATAGTCGATCCGAAAATTTTCGCTATTTCCAATGTTTCGCCTAAATGGTCTCCATGCCCATGAGTTATACAGATGTAATCGGCCTTTGCGTCTTTGACAGAAATAGGGCATAATTTGTTCCCATTGATAAATGGATCTATCAGGATTCTTGTATTTTTTGTTTCAATCAGGAAAAAAGCGTGCCCGTACCATGTGATTTTTATCGACATTTTAAACTCCTTATTTTAGAATAACAGTAAATGTATATTAGTTTTTTTGTTTGAAAAAAACTATTAAAATTTAAATAGAGTTTGATTTTTTTTCTCTGCTCGATAGGTTATTTGTCTCACATAAAATGCACCCGTAGCTCAGTTGGCAGAGCAGATGACTCTTAATCATCGGGTCGAAGGTTCAAGTCCTTCCGGGTGCACCATTTTCAAAATTACGAGCAACCTTCTTGCCCTACTATTTGACGAAGAGTTTATACCGTGTTACACTTGTCTAAGTATCACAAATAGTTCCATGATAAGGGTATTTTATCATGGAGAGTTGCTATTCATCTGTAATTAGTTGCATGACATAAAAGGGAGTGAACATGAAAAAATCTATTATTGTATTCTTTACGGTGTTTTTATTTGCTAACTTAGGCTATGCGTCTAAAGACCTTGATTCTCTTGTCCTTCTTACCAGGCATGGTACCAGAGCCGGATTCCAGAATATAAATAACGCTGATTTTCATTGGAGTAAAAATGACCTCCAGCAGTTAACGCCTATAGGAATGAGTCAGGCATTTAACTTTGGGTGTGAAATTAAGAAGACATATATAGATGATCTAAAATTGCTTCCCGAAGCCTATTCAAACGGGAGCATATATACCCTTTCAAGTGATTTTCAACGTACAATAGTTACTGCTCAATGTGTGCTGATGGGATTATACCCCCCCGGAACAGGACCTGAGCTTTCAAGTGATAAGCCAGCATTGCCATACGCCAGCCAGCCTATTCCTATAAGAACTTTGCCTTATGGGAATTCGAATATGATTCAGGGAGACTTGGACGTTCCTGTTGAATTGATGAATAAATATTTCTATTCTACCGTATTATGGAAAAACAAAATTAAAGAGATTCAACCTAAGTATGCTCAATGGTCCGAAGCACTCGGGAATAAAATAGAAAAATACAACGAAGTTGTTGGTATGGGCGATACTCTTAATTCTCTTAAAGCAAACGGTTATACATTACCAAAACAGCTTAGTAAGAGCGATGCGCAGGAAATTATTGATTTTGATAGTTTCTTTTTGTTTGAACAATACAAACCCATAGAGCTTGCATATTATAAAAATCATGAATTGTTTAACAGAATCCTACAGAATTTGCAGGATAGATCGAATGCTGCAAGCGACTATAAAATGGTTTATTATTCGGGGCACGACTTAACTATTCTAGGCATTATGTCTCTACTTGGTTCACCTCTAAATGAACAACCCAAATTCGTAGCCAATATCGAAATAGAACTATACAAAGACACAGACTCAAATTATTCAGTTAAAGTAAGGTACAATCAAAAGTACATTAAGTTGTCATTTGCCGGGAATCAGGAAGAGTGCAGCCTTGACGACTTTGTGAAGTATGTAAATAACCTAAACCAAAAGTATAAATACTTGTTAAAGCCCAATAAATAAAAATTTAGGCGCCGGACATATCCGTAGTCAGTCGTATTGGTATTGACTAATCTGGGGTTGTGAATTATCCTCTTAATACAAGAAATGAACATTAGAGGGTGCAAGTTGAGATCACTTATAATAGTCCCCATTATTCATACAAGCGCCGATCTTGGCTCTTTGGCAAAAGATGTGGCTGGCCGAGGCATTGCTGACTTAGGAGAAGATGTCTGGAAAAAACATATCAGTACAATTGATGGTTTTTGGGATGAGATAATAGACTATTTTGCTTCTGTTGATGTATCAGGAATGAAGATTTATCAAGATGGATTAGTAGCAGATGGTGAATTGGGTCAGAGGATAGTAGAAGACTGTGTAAAAGCTGGAAGCAGGAACTATGAATTGGTCTCGGGACTGCTTAAGAAAGGGGCTGTTTTACAAAAGACAGAAGATCTGAAACTTGTTATAGAAGAGCGTGATAGGCTGTTAAGCATAACTAAAGCAAGGTCAAACCTTTTAAGAATAATAGCCTTTGTCAAATATAAATTTGCAAAAGTACGCCTTCTGCGCAAAAGAGATGAATTTATTGCTGACAGAATAAATGAAACCTTAAAGACTGAACAAAAAGGTATTCTCTTTATCGGAGCATATCACAACATTAAGGATAAGTTAAATAGCGATATACAACTTGAAGAAATAAAGGATGCAAGGAAAATAAGACAATATCAACGGTTGTTTCTTTATCGAAACAAGCATAAAGCTATTTTTGAAGAACTAAGCAGGTATCTCGTATCTAAAGTAGAGCCAAGACAATGAAGAGTATGGAGTTGAGTCGAAAAATATTGCTGGCTAAGCAGGAATGGGAACGTACTTTTGATTCGATCAATGGTCCTGTTTGTATCATTGATAGTAATCACGTAATAAAACGACTCAATAAAGCTATGGCTGATTTGATAGGAATTCACATTAAGGAAGCCATAGGTCTTAACTGTTATAAAGTCGTCCACAAGACTGATGCTCCGCCGGAATACTGCCCATTCCGGAAATTCATTAAAGATGGAATAATTAGTGCTGCCGAGGTAAAGGTCAACGATAAATGGTACGATATTGCTGTATCTCCTGTTTTTGATGCAGATGGCAATACGACTTCCTGTGTGCATGCTATGCATGATATCACACAGCGCAAGTTAACTGAAGAAAGGTTACGATCATCAGAGCAAAGATATCGAGATGTTGTCGAAAACACGCATGATGCAATCATCATTGATGATGTCGAAGGTAATGTGATTTTTGCCAATAGCCGATTTTTCAATCTATTCGGTTTCAGCCAGGAAGAACTTCACTCTCTTAAAATGGATGATTATATCACTCCAGAATATCTTCCATTGCTACGTGAGCGGCATTGTGCCCGTATTCGGGGTGAGAAAGTACCGACGCATTTTGAATGTCAGGGCTTGCGGCGTGACGGAGAACGTTTGTGGCTGGACATCAATGTCGTCGCAATTACCGATTTGCAAGGAAAGGTGATTAATACACAATCTACTATTCACAACATTACCAATCGCAAGAATACAGAGGTTGAACTTTTCAAGCGGGAACAATACCGAAATTTAATTCTCCAGACCACACAAGATGGCTTCTTGACATTTACGAAAGAGGGAAGAGTAACTGAAGTCAACGAGGCATATTGTCGGATGTCAGGCTATAGCCGAAATGAACTTACAAAACTCACAATAGATGATATTGCCATCTCGTATAGCAACAGCGAAAAAGATGCAATAATAAAATCCATTATCGAAAATGGATCAGCACTATTTGAGTCCCAACATCGCAGGAAGGATGGCTCTTGTTGGGATGCTGAGGTTTCCGCCTCTTTTTTGGGGAATGAAACCGGCTTAATAATCGCTTTTTGTCGTAATATAACAGAAAGAAAAAAGCAACTAGAATATTTGTTTAACATGGAAAAACATGAAACCCTTTCCGTTATGACGAGAGGAATCGCTCATGATTTTAATAATCTGCTTACAGGAATATACAACTATATATACTTGGCGAAGGCGGAGACTAAGGATAAAGGGATTGCCTTCTACTTTGATAAAACATTGAACACTATTGATCGCGCAAAAAACCTTAGTATGCAACTACTGACGTTTACCGGGAATTGTCCTCCAATCAAAAAAAGGCATTCAATTTTTCCTTTTGTCAAAGATGTTGCTGAATTTATATTGTGCGGAACAAATATTTCGTGTCAATTTAATGTCCCAAAGAAGATATGGAAATGTTACTTTGACAAAAATCAGATAGGACAGGTTTTCGATAACATAATAATCAATGCAAAGCAGTCGATGCCTAATGGGGGAAAGATTTTTATTTCGGCCGAAAACGTAACGTTCAAGAAGAATGAGGATCTTATATTGCGAAGAGGTAATTATGTCAAAATATCTATCAGGGACAGCGGTGTCGGAATACCTAAAGAAATACTTCAAAAAGTTTTTGAGCCATTTTTTTCAACAAAACAACAAGGCACTGGCTTAGGGCTATCCACAGCTTATTCGATAATTAAAATGCATAATGGAAAGATAAACGTTGAATCCGAAATAGGAAAAGGCAGTATCTTTCATATTTACTTGCCAGCGTCATTGAAAAGTAACCCTAGCTCTGAGCCAGAACAAGAAACAGAGAGGATCCATCGCGGGAAAGGCCGTATTCTTATCATGGATGACGAGGAATGTGTTCGCCAATCGCTGAAATTAATATTAGAAAGCATGGGATACTGCGTTGATAGTGCCAGAAACGGTGATAAAGCTCTTGATTTATTCAGGGAGTCTGAAAGAACTGGTCAGCCATTTGTCGCGGTTATCTTAGATTTGACAATTAGCAGTGGAATGAATGGGATAGAAACAGTAAAGGAAATGCGCCTTCTTAATTCAGAAATTCCAATTTTTGCAAGCAGTGGCTACTCTGATATTAAAACGCTGGAAAATGTTGAAGATTATGGATTTAACGACTATCTCCCCAAGCCTTATCTCTCTAATGATTTGGGCAATTTGCTTAATCGATACTTGAAGAATTATTCAACAGAAGTTGCCAGAACAGATAATTTAAAGAATGAAACAGCGCCGAGTGAAACCACGCCTATGCGTGCAGATAAATCAACCGTTTTGATTTCCGAGACAATTCACTCAATCAATAATCAGAACCATGTTATTATGTTGAACTCATCTGTTGTAAGGCAAGCGTTAAACGAAATACTCGAAATAATAAAAGATTCTTATGATAGCACCGACAAATCTATAATCGGCTTACCTATAGGCCAGGCAGTCGAAACTCTATCAGAGCTCATAGCAGGGATTGAAAAAGGTTCTAGAAAAATCAAAGAAATTATTCAGGAAAGAAAATAAAAAAAGCATTATGAATGGAAATATAAAAACTCCATACCCGCGGAAACCTATAATGATGATAGATGACCAGCCGGAAATTCTTAGAGCCTATAGCGCTGTGTTGCTTTTACTAGGATACAACAATTTTATAACTTGCGAAGATCCTAAAAAAGCTTTTGATATCATGAAAGTTCAAGAGATAAGCATAATATTGCTTGATTTGGTGATTCCGAAATACAGCAGAAATGAAGTCCTTGATTATTTTCTGAACAATTATCCGGAAATACCTGTTATCATAATCACAGGTATCAATGAAGTTTCCGCGGCGGTAAATTGTATAAAGAAGGGAGCATTTGATTTTTTAGTAAAACCTGTCGAAAAAGATGTGATGAACATAAGTATAAAAATGGCATTGGACAGGATAGATTCCAGTGTGGAAAACACACGATTGAAAAGTAAGTTACTCTCAGGTACTTCTGAGCTTAACGAAGCTTTTTCACCTATTATTACAAATGATAACCTCATGAAGTCAATATTCAAGTATTGCGAAGTCATAGCGCGCAGTTCGCAGCCTATTCTGATAGCAGGAGAAACAGGTACTGGAAAAGAACTCATAGCAAGAGCGCTATACAAATTGAATAACTTTAATGGAGCATTTGTTCCTGTAAATGCAGCAGGCCTTGATGATAATATGTTTACAGATACCCTATTCGGCCATACGAAAGGAGCTTACACTGGCGCTTTGAATTCCCGTGAGGGGCTTGTAAAAAAGGCTCAGAATGGAATGTTGTTCCTTGATGAGATAGGGGATTTAAGCCTTCAATCTCAGGTTAAACTGCTTCGCCTATTACAAGAAAGGGAATACTCTCAACTAGGCAGTGATTTAGCAATACTTTCAAATGCAAAGGTTATCATGGCGACTAATACTGAATTGCAAGATTTAATAGGGTTAGGGCGCTTTCGTAAAGATTTATATTTTCGCTTGTCTGCTCATAAAATTAAAATCCCGCCTTTAAGAGATCGTATTGATGATATCCCATTGCTATTAAATCACTTCATACGTGAATCGTCTAAGTCTCTGGGGATAAAACCGCCATCCTACCATCCAGACCTTGTGATGCTGCTTAAAACATATAATTACCCTGGCAATATACGAGAGTTGCAAGGAATGGTATATAATGCTGTTAGTAAACATAAATCCCATATGCTTTCATCAAAGTCTTTTAAGGAATACATTGACAATTCAATAGAAGAAAATAAAGAACTGGCCAGACAGGCTAACCCATCTAACGAGAAAGATATTGATTGGGCTTCTATGCTGCCCGAAAATTTTCCACCTTTAAACATGATCAACGATATCGTTGTGGATGAAGCGTTGAGAAGAGCCAATGGGATACAGACTATTGCTGCCAGAATGCTTGGCATTTCTTCTCAGGCTCTGAATAAAAGAATCAAATACAGAGATAAGCGCAAATCAACTCTATAGACAATTTGTCGATTTGTCGACAATATATCAATTGATTTATAATGCCTTTTCCTCTAGTAAGATATCCTATATAGTCAAGACTACATTTTGTCTTTTTATTGATATTTTGTCAATCGGATTCATAAAGAGGAAAAATTACTAAAACTTACTGCATGATCTTAATATCCAATTCGATGTGAATATTTTTCATTTCTGGCATAGCAAATGCTAATCATAACTTACGAATTATAAAGATTAAATTTGTTGCTAATTTAATGAAGCATGTATTGATAGCAGATGATGACAAACTGGTTGGACAAGGATTGAGTATTCTCCTGCGTTCAGCAGGCTATAGAGTCAGCTATGTGGAAAGTGCGGCTGAAGCGTTTTTTAGAATTTTTGACAATCCTTCGCCTGGAGATGAAGAATATGTGGATTTGCTGATACTTGATATTTATTTTCCGCATATGGGCGGATTAGAGCTTATTGAACAATTGGAAGACGTTCAAATAGACGTTCCAATAATAGCAATAACAGGGTTTGCGACAAAGGAGTTGGAAAAAGAACTGACGGGAAAATGTAAATGGTTCATAGAAAAACCATTTGCCCATACAGATATACTAAGCAAAGTTGAGAAAATTTTGGGAGGTAATCCCAAGAAAGAAGCTGTTTTGAAGTAGTTTGGAATTCAATGCTTTAGTTCGATTAAAAGATCTCTTAGTCAAGAGGTCGTCGAAGTTCAGCAGTTGGATATAAAAAACGGAGGACATCATGGCTGTAGAAAAAACAATGGGAAGTTCTAGTCTGGTAGAGGTTATCGACCGTATATTAGACAAGGGCATCGTGGTAGACGCATGGGTAAGAGTTTCTCTAGTGGGCATAGAATTGCTTGCAGTGGAAACACGTGTAGTAGTAGCTTCCGTAGAAACATACTTGAAGTATGCAGAAGCTATCGGATTGACAGCTACTGCTGCTTAATCTTGTAGTGAACAGTTTTTGCCGCTTCATCCTTTAAATCAAAGCATGAAACGCCAAAAACTATTCTTACCGATCAATTAAATATGATTATGACAACTGCCCTAGAAAAAAAAGTTTCTTTTTTGCGTGAAATCATATCCTTATATGAGATGAGAGTCTCATTAATAGGGGCTATGGTGGCAAACACCTACAGAACGCTTGATGAATTCAGAACGCAGCGAGAGCAAATCAACGTTGAGATCAGTGAGATACTAGCAAAACAGAAATCATTGCGACATAAAGACTTTTATGCTTTTATGAAAGACATAGATGATGATTACCATTTAAAAGAACAAGCAATTAAAAATCACCTTACCCGTTTTTTTGAAGATCATAAGAACAGCAATCGAGACATTCACGAAAAATTAAATCAGGAAAAGATTGTTGATATTGAAGAACTGAGAGAATTTCTATCCGATTACCAGATAAAACAGGAAGCTCAATTGAAGAAAGTAGAAGTGTTACTGAACGAATTTCAAATTGAATACCAGCATTTTCTCAAATCCGTATGCAAAGCATTGGAGAGCGGGGAAATGATGAATATAAAAAGACTGAAAGAAGTATTAAAAAGATAATAAGGCAAAGGAGATTTACATGAAAAGCAGGATTACAGATTCCATAGCAGGAACCAATGAGCTAATGAAAAGAATTCAACAGGAACAGCAGGAAAGAAGAGCCCAAACAGCTGACATGTTAAAGAGTTTCAGAGAAAAGCTTGCTGCAGATACAGCGCAATTAAGGGAAAGCACGAAGAAGTCAAGAGAAGAGAGGAGTGCTCAAACAGCTGAAACACTTAAAGGCTTTAGAAAGGAACTTGCCAGTAAGATAGGAGTCGAATCAAAAAGGCTTTTTACAGAAATAGGAAAGGCCAAAGAAGAGAGGAAAAAAGAAGTTGATCAAATGCTGAAGAATTTCAGAGAGGAATTATCTTCTGAAACAGATACAATGATGAAGAACTTCAAAGAAGAACATAAGAAACTGATAGATGAGCTGAAAGCCTCATCCCTTGAGCTCAAGAGTAGCCTTGCTGATGCGGAAAAGAATAGGATGTCCAATTATAATGAAATGATGGGGCAGATCCGTGACCAGCTTAAGAATATATTCGATTATGTAGAAGGATTGCTTGCTGAATCCAATGCGGCTATAAAGCAGAAAAAAAATAAGACTAAAAAAGTTCCAAAAACTGCACCCGCAAAGATTCATGTAAAAGAAGAACAGCATGAAGTAGTGGCAGAAGAAGAAAGTACCCCTACAGAAGAAAGCAAAAAAGAATACGGACACGAAGAATTGAAAAAAATGATATTGGATTTAGTAAAAAAACACCCGGAAGATGGCATAAAAGTAAAAGAGATGGAAGATGCTATAGGTGTTTCCAAATTGCTATTAGGCAAAATTGCAAAAGAAATGTATGAAGAAGAAGAAATTGGGAATGAGAATGGCAGGTACTATCCACTTTCTTAAATAAACAGAAGTAGAAGACATTTACTTTGAAAAATTATGAATAGTCAATTTGCCGCAAGAAGATTTTGTGCAAGGTGCATTGACTTACTAGAGCAAGTTGCTGTGAGGTGAATACATATTCAAAAAATAATAAATAAGAAGATTAAGAGTTATGAATGCTTTCAAATGTCCTAAATGCGGAATTAGCACGTGGGGTAATTTAAAATTTTGTTCTAAATGTGGGCAAAAACTTGATATAGAGTGCAAGGAATGCGGATGGAAAACGCGGCATATTTATTCAGAAACATACAATAACTGTCCAAAATGCGGGACAGTTTTATCTAAGTAAATAAGGACTGCCATCCCGTACGTGTGAGCTGCGCAGTCTATAATTAATAATTTTGGAGTAAGAATAATGATAGATGAAATGACTACAGTGCTTGAACCGACCCCAATGCCGGATTTTATAGAAACTGAGTATGTTAAGAATCTTGAGTCAAGAGCTTTGGCATTTTTTAAAGCAGGCTTTCCTGTGCATCTCAGAGGGCCTTCCGGTACGGGGAAAACGACTTTGGCTATGCATTTGGCCAGTAAATTGAAAAGGCCTGTAGTTCTAATTCATGGTGATGAAGAATTTTCTACTTCAGATTTGGTTGGGGGAGAATATGGCTACAGAGTGAGGGAAGTTGTAGATAGATTTATTCACACGGTTGTTAAAAAAGAGCATGACATGGTTAAGCGTTGGGTTGATAGCCGGTTAACTATTGCATGTAAATATGGCTTTACTTTACTGTATGATGAATTTACACGTTCCCGTCCAGAAGCTAACAATATTCTCTTATCTATTCTGCAGGAAAAGATGATGGATCTGCCTACAGGAAGAGGGAATAATGAGCAATACCTGAAAGTTCATCCTGAATTTAATGCTATTTTTACATCTAACCCCGAGGAATATGCCGGTGTCCATAGAAGCCAGGATGCATTGAGGGATAGGATGATTACCATGGATTTAGACTATTTCGATTATGAAACAGAATTGGCTATTACGTTAGAGAAATCTCATATTTCCAATAAAAATGCGAAGATAATCGTAAATATCGTTAGAAATCTTAGGAACTCTGGAAAATGCGAATTTGCTCCGACGATAAGGGGCTGCATAATGATCGCTAAAACATTGAAAGTGCTGAATTTTCACCCTGCTCAGAATCCTGCTAGATTTATTACATTGTGCGAAGACATTTTAGCTTCAGAAACAAGCAGGGTAGGTTCTAAAACTAATCAAAGCAGAGTCAAACAAATAGTTTCTGAATTAGTTAATAAAGAACTTTCCCAAAGTAATGAGCAATCAAAAACGGTTACAGATAATATTTCTTAAAGCTATAGGAAGGAAATCAAGATGACTACTAAAACTGTTAAAGTCAAAGGGATGAAGAGCTTAAAAAGTTCAAGTATAAAAAGGCGTTCCATGCCGAAAGGCAGCGAAGATTCGGTGTATTTGAAAAAGTTTATACTTGCAAAAGAAAAAGAAACTATTACAACGATGCTTCATGCTTTAAACGAAAAACGTGACAAGTTCATAGAGCGGTTGAATGAAATAAACAAAGAACTAAAAGAAAAAACTCTATCGGAAATGGAAATCGAAGCAGATGAGAAAGAACCCGCTATGGATGTAGATAATAAGGGTAAAGAATTTAAAAAGATGAAGCTGAACTATTAACAACTCTAATATAAAGACGGCGGCAGCTAATGGAAAAGAAAAAGCCTAAAATAATAATCGCTAAAGAATCAATAGGCGATTTTATAAAAGAACATATCAGTCAGGAATTTAAAATCATTCAAATAAAGAAAACAGAAGAAGGCTGGGTTGGGGAATTTGAAATATTTGAAGATAGCGCGTTTATCAAAGCTCTTGGCCTTCCTGCCAAAGTAAAAGACAGAAACCTTTACGAAATAAAATTAACAGATGAGTTTGAAGTCGTCTCTTATATACTGAAGAAATTAAATGCCGACGAAGGGTAATTAAAAGGTAAATAAATGTCAAATGATATTACACACGGAGTAAAGACTAGCACTTTAGCAGATATCCTCGAAAGAGTATTAGATAAGGGCATTGTTATTGCGGGCGATATAAAGATTCAGATAGCTGACATAGATTTGCTTACTATAAAAATAAGATTGCTTGTTGCTTCTGTTGATAAGGCTATGGAAATCGGAATAAATTGGTGGCAGACAGATCCATATCTTTCCTCAAATACAAAAACAAAGGAACTGGAAGAGGAAAATTCAAGATTGAAAGAGAGGCTTGGGCAATTGGAAGCCAAGGTGGAGTAAAAAGCAAGTATCCATATGATTTGTCGCTTAGGTTAAATTGTTGCGAAATACTAATGAGAGTGTTTTAACTAAAAATTGATAATATTTGGAGATTTTAAAATGGCAGACAACAAAGAAAAGAAAGATAAAGGGATAAATATTAATTTTGGCCTTGATGGGATTTTTAAAGGATTAGAAAACTTAATAGATCTTGCAAATAACCTGAAAAGCGCAGGAGATGAAATCAAGAAAGAGGGAGAGATTGATCTGAGCAACCTTAAGGAGGGAATGAAAGGCGTTTACGGTTTTTCGGTAAAGACTGCCGTTGGCGGAAAGACTGTTATGGAACCCTTCGGCAATATCAAAAAAACCCCCACAGGGCCTAAAGTAGAAAAAGAAAGAGAACCTATCACCGATGTTTTTAATGAAACTGATCAAATTCTTATAGTGATGGAAATGCCTGGGATAAACAGCAAGGATATCAAGGTTGATTTAAAGGGAGATATTCTTGAAGTATCTGCCGAAACCAAAGACAAAAAATATTATAAGGAAGTCTTGCTTGAGGAAAAAAAATTAAAGGCGGCAAACCTTACAAGCAATTACAAGAATGGGATACTGGAAATTAAGATAAAGAAGTAAACCAAGTTAGACCTTCGAAAATTTTAATATGGCAGCATATTAAATTAATTTTAAGGGCTATATCGCAAAAACACTTTTTGAGGAAGGTCTGTTTGTTATGAAGTTAATATTATTTGGTGGCAAGGGCGGTGTTGGAAAAACTACCTGTTCATCCAGCAGCGGACTGCATTTTGCAGGAAACAAAGAGAAAACCCTTGTTATCTGTACCGATCCGGCACACTCGCTTGGCGATAGTTATGGGCAGAAACTTGGAGATGAAATAAGTAAAGTAGAGGGCGTAGAAAACCTTAGTGCTCTGGAAATCAACTCAGATAAGCGACTAGACGAATTTAAGAAAAAGCATGGCGATGCGATAAAAAAACTTCTTGATACTGCTACTCATTTAGATGAAGAAGATATTGAATCAATGTTCCAGCTTCCTATACCTGGGATGGACGAATTGATGGGGTTTAAAGCAATAGTAGATTTGATAGAAGAAAGCAACTTTGACAAATATATCGTTGATACGGCCCCCACCGGACATGCGTTGAAACTTATTTTTTCACCACAACTTATCAATGACTATGTTAAAGTCATGGCTAAGATGAGGTGGAAATATAAATACATGGTCAAAGCCTTTTCAGGTAAGAACACTTCTGATACAAGCGATGACTTTCTAATGGATTTGAAAAGAACTATCACAAGGGTGGAAAAGTTATTAAGGGATGAGGATCTGTGTGAATTCGTCCCTGTTGCCATACCGGAGGCAATGTCTATTGTAGAAACAGAAAGACTCATCGGAGAGTTAATAAAATATGGGATACATATACAGAGAATTGTTATTAACAATGTCATCACTTCTGATGGTTGTCAATTCTGCAAAGACAGGAAAAATCAGCAGCAGTATTATATCAATCAACTAAAAGATAAATTTGCCCATTTGAAAATAGTCCTGATTCCGCTTCAGAACAGTGAGATAAGAGGAATAGAGAATTTAAATAAAATCAAAAACCTGATTTTTGGCTAATTTTAATGTCACGTTGCAAAGGAATTTATACATGAAGAAAATTGAAATTCTTACTTTGAAAGTACAAGAGGCGTTAAAGAAAGATGTAGGCAGGGCAATAGCGAGAATAGACCCGGAAGAGATGTCGAAACTCTCTTTATCCATGGGAGACATTGTAAAGATTGAAGGGAAGAAGTTCACTTCTGCCAAAATAATGCCCTGTTATGCAGAAGACAGAGGAAAAAGCATTATTCAAATTGATGGAATCATCAGAGGGAATGCCAAGGCAGGCCTTGATGAAAAAGTTAATATCTCTAAATGTCCTTCCAAGACTGCCATCAAAGTAACTTTAGAACCTATTACAATCTCAGCAGACCTCAGGGGAGGACAGGATTCGAAGTATATAGGCTCTCTTATAGAAGGACTTCCAGTAATAACTGGTGACACCATCAGAGCTACTTTATTCGGTTCTAAAACTTGCGACTTTAAAGTGTTGGATACGACTCCTGACGGAATTGTTGTTATAGACGAAACTACAGTTATTAAAATGAAATCAGTTTCGTCAAAAGATGAAAATGCAAAAAGAACTCATACCGTTTCCTATGAGGATATAGGTGGCCTTGGTTCCCAGCTCCAGCGAATCCGCGAAATGATAGAACTCCCTCTGCGTTTTCCCCAGATATTTGAGAGATTGGGAATAGCTCCCCCGAAAGGCGTATTAATGCACGGCCCTCCTGGAACGGGAAAAACTTTGATAGCCCGCGCCGTAGCGCATGAAACAGAAGCGTATTTTACTCATATATCAGGGCCGGAAATAATGGGTAAATTGTATGGTGAAAGCGAAGAAAAATTAAGACGTATATTTGAAGACGCAAAAAAGCATGCGCCTGCAATAATTTTTATAGATGAAATAGACGCAATTGCTCCGAAAAGAGAAGATATGGGAGGGGAAAAACAGGTAGAAAGGCGTGTAGTTGCGCAGCTTTTGGCTCTACTTGACGGTTTAGAATCTAGAGGTGAACTGGTTGTAATAGGGGCTACAAATATTCCAAATACAATTGACCCCGCGTTGAGAAGGCCAGGGCGTTTTGACAGGGAAATTTCTATTCCTATTCCAGATAAGAAAGGAAGGCAGCAAATATTGGAAATTTATACAAGGGGAATGCCATTGGCAGATGATGTAAGCATAGAGAAGCTTGCCGAAATCAGTCATGGTTTTGTCGGTGCTGATTTAGAAGCTTTAGTAAGGGAAGCTGCTATGGCCTGCCTTAGGAAAATATTGCCTCAAATTGATTACGAGATGGCAGACATCCCATATGAGATGCTAGCTTCTTTAACGATTTCAATGGACAACTTCTACGATGCAATGAAAGAGGTTGAGCCTTCTGCAATAAGAGAAGTTTTTGTAGAAGTTCCTGACGTGAAATGGGAAGATGTCGGAGGGCTGGAAGATATTAAACAAGAGCTGAAAGAAGCTGTAGAATGGCCGCTAAAATATGAAGAACTTTTTTCTAGAACGAACACTACTCCAACTAAAGGTATTATTTTACATGGCAAACCTGGAACTGGGAAGACCCTCCTGGCAAAAGCTGTCGCAAATGAAAGCGGTGTTAATTTTATTTCAGTAAAAGGGCCAGAGATAATCAGTAGATATATAGGGGAATCCGAAAGAGGTATAAGGGAAGTTTTTAGGAAGGCAAAACAGGCGGCTCCCACGATTCTATTTTTTGACGAGATTGACAGCTTAGTTCCAAAACGAAGTTCGGGGGCAGATGGTTCTCACGTGACGGAGCGTGTCATAAGTCAGTTCTTAACCGAGATGGACGGGATAGAAGAACTTAAAGGAGTGATGGTGTTGGCCGCGACCAACAGGGCCGATTTAATCGATCCAGCATTGCTTAGAAGTGGAAGGTTTGATTTATTATTTGAGCTTCCTTTGCCTGATACCAAAACAAGAAAAGATATATTTTTCATTCATACAAAGAATAAAGCATTGGACACCAACTGTGATATTGATTTGTTAGCAGCTGAAACTGAAGGTATGGCCGGTACAGATATCGAACTGATGTGTAGAAAAGCATCCATGTTTGCTATTAGGGAGTTTGTAGAAAAAGCAAAAGCTAGTGGCAAAAAATCTGGAGAAAATATCAAAATAACGCATGGCCATTTTATACAGGCTTTTGATTTAGTGAAACAGCAAAAATTTAATGACAGCAAAGGTTGATAATGTTAAAAACTGGAAAATACATTTATGGTTTGATCTCAACCCCTGGTGAAGCCGAAGAGAAAATCTTTTCGGGAATCGATGCGAAACTGAAACTGGTGCACGATGTCGAAATATCAGCAGTCACTGCTGATGCTGAAATTGTGGATATATTCTCGCTAGATAATAAACAAATAGCATGGAAGCTTGTCGAACATCAGCAGACCATAGAAAAAATTATGAACGCGGGATTTTCAATCGTTCCAATGAAACTAGGAACTTACCTTGGTGATAATGAGGAAGTCGAAAAAATATTAAAAGCAGGACATCATTTAATAAAAAACTCTATAGATAAAGTAAAAAACAAAATAGAGTTCGATGTTGTTGCATGTTGGACAGATTTTGGTCTAGTATTGAAAGAAATAGGAGAACTTCAGGAGATTAAGAGCTTGAGGAACCTTCTAATGTCTAACCCTCAGAATATCACTGCCGAACAAAAGATGAAGATAGGAGTGATGGTGGCTAAAGCGCTGGAGCAAAAGAAAAATGACTGTGCTGAAAGAATAGTAAATAGTTTGAGAGAAGTCAGCATTTCAGCCGTACAAAATGAAGTTATGAACGATGAAATGCTTTTGAATACGGCATTCATGTTGGATAAGGAACGAATTAAGAGTTTTGAGGATCATTTAAATGGACTGGATAGCGAATTTGATAATGCGATAAAATTTAAATGCATTGGCCCTTTGCCATGCTATAATTTTTGTACTCTGGAAATCCTCGATGTAGATAGTAATAGCATAGAAAGGGCGGTTAAACTGCTTGAACTCGGAGTCGAGGCGGATTTGGCACAGATAAAATCTGCATATAAGATAAAAGCAATGAAAGTCCATCCTGATAGAAATAAGGATGCAAAGGATGACAAATTTAATGAATTAAATAAAGCTTTCCTCTTATTGTCTTCTTATTATAAGGCATTTGCATTTGATGGGTATTGTTCCTTTGCTAAAGAAAAAGTCCTTAAAAATACAAAATTGATAAAATTAAAAGATTGATAATTATGAGTAACTTTGGACACTATATTTATTGTATTATCTCCACCGACCATGATAGAAATTTTGGCCCAATTGGTATTAACGACGAAGAAGTCCTGACCATAGGGTACGAAAACCTTGCTATGGTTATAAGCCTACACCCCATTGGGAAAGTGGTGGTCAGTAATGAAAATATGTTGACTCATGAAAAAGTGATCGAAATGGCTATGGGGGAATTCTCCAGTGTGCTTCCTGTAAGGTTCGGGACCATTGCTACTTCTGCGGATGAAATAAGAAATTTGCTTGATAAGAGGTATAGAGAATTCACAAATGCCTTGAAAGAAACAGACCATATGGTGGAGTTGAATGTCAAAGGTTCGTGGAAAAATATAAGTAAAATATTTAAGGAAATCGAACAGGAAAATGCGGAGATAAAAAAAATTAAAAATAAAATCAGCAAAGAAGGGAAAGAGGCAGATGAGAAAGCCAGAGTGGAAATCGGCAAAAAAGTAGAGGAAGCTTTGCAGCATAAAAAGGAAGAGGAAGCAGAAAAAATAATAGATAGTTTCAGAAGAATAACCTACGACTACAAACTTAACAGAACCATTGGCGATTCGATGTTTATAAATGCCGCGTTTCTTGTAGGCAAAGGCCATGAGAAAGAGTTCGATAATATTATAAATGATATTAGTGATGAGTTGGAGGACAGAGTAAAATTTTCATATGCGGGGCCTTTACCTCTTTTTAATTTTGTGAATGTCACAATATATCCGGAAGAATGGGAGAAATAAAATGAGTACAAATGAAGGGATATATGTATACTGTATTATTGAATGCCACACAGAAAGGATCTTTAAAAATCCCGGCATTGGAGAAAGGAATGATCAAGTATATACAGTCATACAAGATGATATAGCTGCAGTAGTTAGCAGATCCCCCATTATTAAGTACAGGATTCAGAGGATGCATTTAATGTGTCATGAGAAAGTTATCGAAGAGGTGATGGCAGACAGTGTTGTTCTGCCTGTAAAATTCGGCACAATCACAGATACGGAAGAGCAGTTAAAACAGGTGTTGAAACGAGAATACTCCAGATTAAAAGAACTGCTTATTAAAATGAGAGACAAAAAGGAAGTTGGGCTTAAGGTTGTATTTAAAGACGAAACCATCTTTCAACATATTTTGGAGAAGTATACCGAAATTGCAAATTTTAAGGAAATCATTGCAGCCAAGCCGCCGGAAAAAACCCACTACCAGAGAGCAAGGATAGGCGAAATGGTCGAGAAGGCATTGGAAGCTGAAAAAACACATTTCGAAAAGTTGCTTATGAACGATTTACGCTCTATGGCATTAGAAACAGTGGCTAATAAGACATACGGAGAGAAAATGATTTTGAATGCGGCATTTTTGATATATAACAAGGATGAAGAGAAGATAGAGAGGTTTATTAATGAATTCGACAAAAAATATTTCGATCTAATTAAAATCAAATATGTCAGTTTTGTGCCGCCTTTTAATTTTGTAAACCTGACAATTCAAATTTAATTGGAATTGTTATTCAGTATATTGATTTGTAAATATAAGTAATTTTTTAAGAGTCTAATTTATGTTTATTATAGATGACATATTACTGGCACCTCTCAAGGGATTGGCTTGGATTGCTAATCAAATAGATGAAGTAGCACAGAATGAACTTTCCAATGAAGGGAAAGTTATGGACGAATTGATGAGGCTTCAGTTACGTTTTGAGCTGGATGAGATTGACGAAGCGGAATATAATAAGTTAGAAGGCGAGATAATGGACAGGCTTGAGTCAATAAGGAAAGAGAAAGAAGGCAACGATGAAGATAGAAAATAAGAGTAATGAATCCTCTTTATTATATTTATACTGCATCTCTGATAAAGAGCCGAACTTTGAGGATGGGGCTAATACCGAGGGGCTTAGCACCTTTAAATTCAAATCTTTTTATTCGATAGTAAGAAGCGTTTCAGAAGAAGATTTCGGAAAGGAAAACATTGAGCGGAACATAAACTCTATTCAATGGCTTGAGAAACATGTAAGAATGCATGAAGCTGTTATCGAGAATGTAATGTTGAAAGGCTATACTGTCATTCCCTTCAAATTCGCCACAGTCTTTTGTTCAGAAGATACCCTATCTTTGTTTCTGGAAAAATATGCAGAGGCATTAACGAGTAAGCTAAATGAATTAAAAGATAAAGAGGAGTGGGGGGTCAAAATCTATTGCAATACGGAACAGGTTGAAAAGTTTGTCAAAAGCACAAATCAGCAAGTACTTGATTTTAATACTCAGATTCTGAATGCGTCACAGGGTAAAGCTTATTTTATGAAAAAGAAACAGGATGAATTGATTCGGAATGTAGTAAAAGAAAAAACATACGAATATGCAAACGGCTATTATTCCTACCTGAAAAAAATAGCTGAAAATTCAAAGGAAAATAAACTGCAGGCTAAAGAACTGACAGGCAAAGCCCATGAGATGATTTTGAATTCGGTTTTTTTACTTGATAGAAATTCTGTGTTGGATTTTTCCAAGACCGCATTAGAGCTTAAACCTGATTATGAAAAAAAAGGACTGATTATAGACATTACCGGGCCATGGCCTCCATATAATTTTTGTGAAATTAACGAAATGAGAACCTAAAGTGAGTAATGATTTTTGTACAAAATCTGACAATGTCACAATACTTGAAGTGTTAGACAGAATACTAGATAAAGGCGTGGTTATTTCAGGAGATATTGTGATTTCTTGTGCAGATATTGACTTGATTTATTTAGGCCTGAAGGTTCTTTTGTCCTCAGTAGAGACAATGGAATCTAGGAAGCTCGCCCATTTTAACGAACCAACTTGATGCTGTTTTACAGATAGTTATACTGGTTGCCTGTACTTTCTAAAAGCTGCTTGTGCAGGGCAGTGCTGGCCATGGCGGACAGATTGAATTATCTAGTGGTTTGAAATTCCGATTTTGATATGATAACAGTGAAAAATAACAATATTTACAAGCCTGAATGACAAGTATGGAAATGACTACAGGAGTTTATGTCTACTGTATTATTGACAGCAATACATTGGATAAGAATTTCAATTTGATAGGGATAGAGGGGCATGAAGTTTTCATATTGCCCCTGAATGGCTTGGGCATGATTGTCAGTAACTTTAGGACTCAAAAAAACGATGATCAAAGTTACATAAAAAGATGTGCTATGCTGCATGAAAAGATTACCGAATCCTTGATGGAAAAATACACAGTCCTGCCAGTCAAATTTCATACAGTATTTAAAGATAAAGTTAGTGCAATTAATTCTTTTCAAAAGCACTACAGCGATTTTGAGGATAATGTCAAAAAGCTTAGGAATAAAATTGAATACGGACTGAAGGTTATTTGGTTTGTAAACGAAATAAAAAAAAATATAGATTTAAATTCTCTGGGGAAAAGTGTTCTAAATGGTAATTCTGAGTCTAAAAATTATCTAAAAACCGTATATAACAAATACAAACAAAGGGAACGCTTAAAGGATTTAGCAAAGATTAGTGCAGATGAAATAAATAAATATTTCGATAACTTTATTGTAGATAAAAAGTTACATGTTTTACGAACTGATAACCTTTTTTTAAGTGCTGCATATCTCATTGATAAAAAAGATAAGGATAGTTTTGCACAAGCTTTTAATAAATTAAGAAAAGATATGGAAGGCAAATACGAATTTTTATTTACAGGCCCATGGCCTCCATACAATTTTATTACACTAAAAAGGTGAATTATGAGCATGGTTCTTACAGATTCTCCTGAAGAATTCATCAAAGAAATTGAAAAAATCCAACAAACCCTTCCAAACAGAATAGATGCTAATCCAGATAATGTAGAAAAGGGATTGGCAAAATTGGTCTTGACTTTAATTGAGCTATTAAGGCAGTTGATGGAAAAACAGGGAATGAGAAGGATTGATAGGGGTTCGCTTACGGATGAAGAAGTGGAAAGGTTGGGTATTACTCTTATGAAGCTTGAAGAGAAAATGGAAGAGTTGAAAAAAGTCTTTGGGATTGAAAAAGACGAATTAAATTTGAATCTAGGCCCACTCGGCGATTTGATGTAAAGAATGCTATGCACGCTACGAGCTAGAAAGTTTACACAAAATTCTGTAAACCTTCGGATTTTCATTACAAAAAGAGAAAAATATTTAACTCTTTCTTCGGGAAAAGAAGTTTCTCTCAGGAAAATATCAGCAATTTTTAGAAAATGATAATCTTCCCAGTTGTGCAGGGGGTCTCAAATCAGCATAATTGAATTTAGATAAAAACCGATATAATTGACTCATAATCTGAAAGTCATTGGTTTGATTCCAATCCCCGCTACCATTTTTACAAGAGAGGTTTATATGAGTAGACTTTTTATATGTATCGTTATATTTTTCACATTGCTTATCAATATCCATTCTTCTGATGAGATAGTTTCGCCTCTTGCCGGTTCGTGGTATCCATCCAATAAAGAGATATTGCAACTTCAGATAGATAAGTATTTAAACAAAGCAAAACCGCAAAAACTAGGTAATGTAATCGCCCTTATTCTTCCGCATGCTGGATATGAGTTCTCCGCGCAGACCGCAGCCTATGGCATTAAGGAAATAGTCGGAAAGAAGTACCCCAGAGTAATGATTATCGGAACTTCTCATCGTGTCCTATTGCCCAATCAATTCAGCGTGCCTGATGTAAAATATTTCACTACGCCTCTCGGGAAAGTCGAGGTGGATACAGAATTCACTTCGAAACTAAAAAAGCTTCCCCAATACTGCAAACTAAACTATCTTGCCCACTACAGGGAGCACAGCATACAAATAGAAATACCCCTTCTTCAATGCGCATTAACCGATTTTAAAATAGTTCCAATCATGCTTGGCTCACTAGACGATGAAACTATTGAGAAATTGAGTGAAGAGTTAAAACCGATGATGGAGAATGACACGCTGGTAATTATAAGTTCGGACTTCACTCATTATGGTGACAATTACGATTATCTGCCCTTTCCCTCTGACGGAAATACCGAAGTCGAACTGAAAATTCTGGACATGGAAGCAGTAAAGAATATTCTCAACCTTGACTATATCGGTTTTAGGAATTTTATAAAAAGAACAGACGATACTATCTGTGGTAAATGCGGCATAGAACTTCTGCTTCAAATACTGCCTAAGGATACCAAATCATATCTGCTCAACTATTCGACTTCAGGCAAAATTACAAAGGATTTCAGCAACAGCGTAAGTTATTTCGCCATTGGCTTCACAGGCAAATGGGAGACACAAAAACCGACAGAAATCAAAACGGAAAATAGCATAGAAAACCAATTAACTGAAAACGACAAAAATGCACTTCTTATGGCGGCAGCAAAATCAGTAGAATATTTTCTGGATAACGGCAAAATCCCGTCTCCTGATGAATTAAAACTAGAAATAACTGAACCTATGAAAGCAGAAAAAGGCGTTTTTGTTACCATTTCCGAAAACGGCGAGCTCCGCGGATGTATAGGCAACATATATCCGGTTTACCCACTTTATGAGGCTGTAATAAATCTAGCTATAAGTTCAGCTTTCGGGGACAGGCGTTTTTCTCCAGTGACAAAGAAAGAACTCCCGTTTTTGGGTTATGAAATATCTGTACTTACTACGCCTGAAAAGATAAATACCTACAAAGATATAGTCTTAGGAAAAGATGGAATTATCCTGCAAAAAGACGGACATTCAGCGGTATTTCTTCCTCAGGTGGCTACTGAACAAGGCTGGAATCTGGAAGAAACCCTTAAACATCTATCCAGAAAGGCTTTCCTTCCGTCCGATTCTTGGAAAGATGCATCTTTTATGATATTTCAGGTAGAAAAATTCAAAATGCCATCCAATGCTCCTTTAAAGGCTCAGCCGATAAAAGAAACCAGCCTAGATAAATAAAGATATTGCATAAATAACGATCATTGCTACGCAGCCCTGTATCAAAGTCGCGACAGAGTAAACCTTATACGAAACTGACGTTTCCATATCTGAGAACTGTGTTACCACCCAGAAATAGGAATCGTTCGCATGAGAGAACGTCATTGCTCCAGCACCTATAGCCGCCACAACAAGCAATGGATTTAATCCAAGCACTGGCATTATCGGGGCTATAATGGAAGATGCCGTAATAAGAGCTACAGTCGAAGATCCCTGAGCTGTTTTGAGAGCAGCTGATATTATAAAAGGCAACAATAATCCAAGATGCCAGTGAGAAAGAGTGCCTCCTAAAAAATCTCCAATTGGAGAACCTTTCAGCACCTGTCCAAACGCTCCGCCTGCCCCTGTAATAGCTACTATCAATGCCGCTCTCTTGACACCTTCAGTAAACCACTCATTAACAGCCTCTTTCATTTTTTCTTTGGGAACAAGTAGAACAAGCGCTGTAAATAATCCTATGATCAATGCAATTGACGGGCTGCCTATAAAATTCAAAAAATCTACGCATTTGCCTTGCGGAATCAAATCTAATTTAGGATTAGCCAAAGACGACAAGAGTATCAAAAAAATAGGTACAACTATTGGCATAACGGCTTTTCCCGCTGAAGGAAGTTTCCCGTATTCACTAATGAGTTCTTCGTAACTTTCTGCTATGTTCGGTTCGACATAATATTTTTTAGCAACAAACGTCGCCCATAAAAAACCTGCAGCGGCAGCAAATAAAGCTACTGCAGCTCCTATAATCATCAGGAACCCGACATTGGCCCCTATGATTTGAGCGGCAGCTATAGGCCCCGTAGCAGGCGGGATCAAACAATGACTCGCAAATAGGCCAGTAGCAAGAGACACCGAAGTTACGGTAATGGAAAGCTTAGATTTCTTTGCCAAGGCTTTGTTTATCGAATTCAAGATCACAAAACCAGAATCACAGAAAACTGCAATTGAGGTGATGTAACCGGCGATAGTTAACGCAAGATTTGGGAATCTACTACCTATTATTTTAAGAATGGCATTGGTAATAGAAAAAGCAGCTCCGGTTCTTTCCAGGATTATTCCCATCATTGTACCTGCTATGATTACTATACCGATATATCCCAAAGTATTCCCAAAGCCTTTTTGGATATTCTGGATAATATCACCCATGGGCATACTTACTAACACACCATACAATACTCCTGCTAGGATAAGCACTATAAATGCGTTAACCTTATAGCGGGCAGTTAATACAATAATAAAAACAATGGAAACAACCAAAGCGATAATAGTCATAGTTCCTGCGCTTATAAACATAATACTTACTCCTTATCCTCCGTTAGTTTTCTACCGACCAAAAGCAGCCTTACAGTCTCTTCTACTCTGTGAGCCAATAGTCTTGATGCTGCTAAAGGTTCAATTACATCTTCCAACCTAGCAGGATAGTCCTGAATAGAAGAAAGATAATCTATGCCGTACTCATGCAATCCGTAAGCATCTTCCGAAAGAGCTCCTGAAATTAATATGACGGGTTTTCCGAATTGTTTTGCTAGTTCGGCAACGCCGATTGCCACTTTGCCGTTAGCTGTCTGAATATCAGTTTTCCCTTCACCCGTGAACACTACATCAGAGTTTTTAATAGCTTCTCTTATGTTCAAAGCTTCCAATATATAATCAATTCCTGAAACAGTTTTACCATTGAAGAATTGAAGGAAAGCGTACCCCAGCCCGCCAGCTGCTCCTGCCCCCTTTTCGAAAGATTTATCGAAGCCAAAATGTCTGGATGCTATTTCTGAGAATTTAAAAATACCTTTGTCAAAATATTCAAGCTGATCTTCCCTGACCCCTTTCTGTGGGCCATAAACATATGTCGCACCGCTCTTTCCGCACAAAGGGTTCTTTACATCACTAAGTATAGTGAATTCGGAATCGTAAATACGCTTATCGACATTGCTTTCATCTATCTTCGAAATTTCATGGATATTATTCAACAATGGTTCGACTTTATTTCCTCTGTCATCTATGAATTGATATCCAAGTTCGCCAATTACTCCTAGCCCTACATCGTTAGTGCCGCTGCCGCCAAGTCCAATGACAAACTTCCTAAAGCCCGAATCGAGGGCAAACTTTATTTGTTCCCCCATCCCTTTGCTTGTCTTGAATTCAACATTTTTGCGTGTCGATTGTGGGATTCCTACTGTTTGGGCACACTCAATAATGCAAATGTCGTTAACTGCACCTATACCGGAGCCAATAATTTTACCTTCAAGATTAGTAAAATCTTTTTTTATGATTTTTCCGTTTATGCCATATACCAGAGCATTGAGAGTCCCTTCCCCTCCATCCGCTATAATAAACCCTTTGATTTCTGCTGTAGGAATTATTCTTCTTATCGCTTCTGTAGAAGTTTTTATAATGTCTTCTGAAGATAAACATCCTTTAAATGAATCGAACGCCAAAACAATTTTCATGCCGCAAAATCCCCCTTCGTGCCAAAAATTACAACAAAAATAGACTTTTTATTATATCATCGAAAAGATTGAATTGTAGTAGGGGACTTTTAACTTGTTTTAGATACTTAACATAAAAAACAATACTGGTCTTCCATCTTGCCAATTCATATGATATAAAACATGGTAATTTTAAAAATTGGAAATATTTAGAAAGGCGTAATTATGGAATTCTTACATACATATTTTGTGGTTCCGGTTAACAACATTATGTGGTCTTACATCCTAGTATATTTGCTTATTATTCTAGGGATATTTTTTACGATCAAAACAAGATTCGTCCAGTTCAGATTTCTATTCCATATGATCAAACTGCTCACGGAAAGCACCAAGACTTCCACAGGAGAAAAAAGCATATCTTCATTCAAGGCATATTGTATCGGACTGGCTTCAAGAGTAGGAACAGGCAATATATCAGGAGTCGCCATAGCCATAGCATTAGGAGGCCCTGGAGCGGTTTTCTGGATGTGGATCGTGGCTTTGGTAGGAGGGGCTTCTGCCTTTATAGAAAGCACTCTTGCCCAAGTATATAAAATAAGGGAAGGGAATCATTTCAGAGGCGGCCCTGCATATTACATGAAGCAAGGCTTGAAAAATAAGTACATGGGAGTGTTTTTCGCATGTCTAATGATTGCCAGCTATGGTTTTATTTTTAATTCAGTTCAGTCTAACACCATTGCCTATGCATTCCAAAAAGCTACAGGCACCGAGCTATGGGTTACCGGCTTGATTATTGCTATTGCCACATCTTTGATAATATTCGGTGGAATCAAAAGAATAGCCGCCGCTTCTGAAATAATGGTTCCAATAATGGCTTTGTCATATATCGCTGTGGTTTTCTATGTGATCTTTACGCACTTTTCTCAGGTACCATCCATGTTTGTTAATATTTTCGAGTCGGCTTTCGGCTTGAAGCAGGCTGCCGGAGGAATACTTGGCGTTGCTGTCAAAAAAGCATTGGATTTAGGTATCAGAAGAGGCCTCTTTTCAAATGAGGCAGGAATGGGAAGCGCTCCTAACGCTGCTGCTACTGCTACTACTTCCCATCCGGCAAAACAGGGACTAATTCAGGCTCTGGGAGTTTTTACCGACACTATAGTAATCTGTAGCGCTACAGCTTTTATTATTCTTTTGGCCGGAGTATATGATAACAACTCTTTACAGGGGATACAGCTAACCCAACAATCCCTATCTATATTAGTGGGCGGCTGGGGAGACTTGTTTATTGCGTTCTGCATAGTTCTTTTTGCATTCAGTTCCATAATCGGAAACTATTACTATGGAGAAACAAATGTCGAATACATCAGCAGCAACAAAAAAGTTATATTTATCTACCGTTTAGCTGTTATTTTCATGGTATTTTACGGCGCTATACAGCAGCTGCTTATCGTTTGGGATACCGCTGACCTTATCATGGGGTTAATGGCAATAACGAACCTGATAGCAATAACACTGCTTTGCAAAGTAGCCATAGATGTACTTAATGACTATATCTCACAATTGAAACAGGGCAAAAATCCTGTGTTCCGCAAAAACAGCTTTGCCTACCTCAAAGATATAGAATGCTGGGACAAGTAATCGATAATAGAAATATCGCAAAAGCTACATAATTTCCTGTTCTTTTGCTATTGCAACAGTAAATAATAAAATTTTTGAGGCTAAACAGTATACCAATTTTATTTTTGTTCTTCTATAACTTTAAAATTCAACGACCTAGCCTTGCGAGGTTCGCTGAAATGACTTGTTACGCATTTATCTTGATTTTTATAGGTTTCCACCATGATAATATAATTCGTATATAAGCTTCTCTCCCTCTTTCCCGACTTCGGCGGTGTAATTGTATAACATGTTGATAGGCAATAATAGTGCCTTTTTTCTAGGCACTACATTATTTCTGGCAATAGTTGATAAGAGTTTTATTTGCTGATATTTATAGCAAATGGTGTTTTGGAGTAGTCTTTTCCGAATATCTTGTGGATTTTTACTGCTTCTGGAGAGGCGTTGGAAGGTATCGCGTAGTGGTGGTTGGTTTTCTTGTGCCTTACAATTCTCAAGTTTGATGAGAGCAATGCTGTCCTTATTCTTTCAGGGGACATGGCTTCATGTTGTAGTTTAATTCTATAACTTACATGCCTTACGCAGACAAGCGACATAAAGCATATTGCTATGTGCGCTCTTATCCTATTGGGAGTCCAATGGAATATTGGCCTTATCTTGAGGTCGTGCTTGGTTATCCTGAAGCACTCTTCTATCTGCCATAAGTTATGGTATTGTTCATTTATTTCCTCGAGGCTAATTTCCATATCATTAGTTACTACTGCATGAAGGCCGTCAAATTTTGCTGACTGGACTATCTTCTCTTCGTCGATTTCTATTTCCGAGTCGCCCTTGAGTTTTAGGTATTTCTTATAACCGGAGTTGCTTATCATGGATTTCGGATCTTTGCTGGCAGAAAGTTTCTTCTTCATCCTTAAAATGTTTTGCTCACGATCTTTAGCGTCTTTTTGAGCTCTTGTTATACTATAGGTGGAAATGATTCTTTTATCGCCGATGGCTATCTCTTTTGCTTTTTCGTTTCCAAGTTGGGTATAGGATGATATATCCTGAATAGAGGATATTATCTCTTTGCTTTGGTTCTTAATCCTGCATCCGACTATGTACTTAATCTTTTCAGATTCCAGGTATGCCAAATTGGCGGAGCTGAGCATAGCGCTGTCTGCTACAAATGTGAGGCTTTCAATATCATAATTATCTTTGAGCTTATCTATCATTGTCCTGAGAGTATTTCCTTCAAAAGTAGAGCCTGGAAATACCTCATATCCCAGAGGAAGCCCTTCAACAGTAGCTATTAGAGCAAGCAATACCTGCGGCTGATTGAACATCAAATCCTTGCTGTAACCATTTTGCTTAAGCTCATCTGGAGTAAAACTTTCAAAGTACAATGTCGTGCAATCATAAAAAAGCACCCTGACTTTTTCTTTGAGCAACTGCTCAGCAGAATCCCTGGCAAACATATTGATTCTTCTGACGCACTCTTCATCTATTAAGTCCATCATCCTGTAAACCGAGTCAAGAGAAAAGCTTATCCCAAAATTGCTCTCTAATATTTCCACAGTATGCCTTTTGCTGCCAGGCGAGGCTATTCTTCCCATTATAATATGAAAGAGCTTATTCAAAGCGTTCTCATGCGATGCTGGTCTTGGTATAACCTTGTCAAAGCCAAGCTCATGATAGACTTCGCCGTAAATATCGTGTATTCCAGTTACTACATCCTGAACGGCCTCCACATCCTTGAGTTTCACATTATCAGGAACTTCTTCCTTATGTTTCCTGCCTTCTATGGCAAGCTCAGCCATTGTTTCAGGAGCAATCAAATACGGTTCTTTTTCATTCTCCAGGTTAGCTTTGATATATTCAGCCATGTCTTTGAGCATTTTGAGCTCATTGTCGTTGGCTGCTATGCCTACATGTCTGACTATCTTCTGTTTAACCTTCTCTCCATCTCTCACATTCTCAACTATTTGAACTGATAGTCTCGGGCTGTTCGGCGTGCTTTTTACTCTTATGAACATTTTGTTTTTCCTTTTTCTTATTCCTATAATTTAAGAGCATTTCAAAGTAAGTTCAATAGGAATTTTAAAGAAATAAGAATCTATGCAGATAACTAGGCACTACAAGGCCACTTTTTGAAACCTTGAGGCTGGCTTCTCAGGAAAATATCATTCCACCGCCGAAGTCGGGAACAGTATACCAATTTTATTTTTGTTCTTCTATAACTTTAAAATTCAACGACCTAGCCTTGCGAGGTTCGCTGAAATGACTTGTTACGCATTTATCTTGATTTTTATAGGTTTCCACCATGATAATATAATTCGTATATAAGCTTCTCTCCCTCTTTGATTTCTTCTTTTCCTGAGAAAAAGTTTATATCACCATTTACAGTATTTGAATACGTAAATTTATCATCCGAAAATTTTGTTGGTCCTCTTAATGGCAAGTCTTTTTCAGGTTTCTGTAATGCTTTTTTAAGAAATCTGTAAATTAGAATAATTTCATTTTGTGGATAAAATGATTTGCCAAAGTAATTCATCATCCAAATTACTTTATTATTTTGTCTGACAAGTTCCTGTCCTGCAAAAGGGTTAAAGCCATAATAGATGTCGGAATATTCTAATTCATTCTCTGTGTATAGAAACTTTAGTCCACCGTCATCTAATTTGATTTCTTTTCCTTCTCCACCAGTGGCATACCCTGAAATCTTTGCTCTTATGAGAAAGCCATTTATATCCATGTTGTTCCCTTGCGTGTAACATAAGAGTCACTTATCTGAAAAAGTGAGGACTGATTTCCAGATTAAGTGCACTGACAAGTTAAGGTTTACTTTTTATACTAGTTTCAATCCATTTTCTGTTTTCTTATCAGGTACTGCAAGTACTACAGAACCATCCTGAAGAAAGCCTGTAACTAAACATTCTGATTTAATTGGTCCAATTTGTTTGGGAGGAAAATTAATTACTGCTACTATCTGTTTCCCAATCAACTCATCTTTGGAATATAAATCTGCAATTTGAGCACTGGACTTTTTTATTCCTATTTCTTTCCCAAAATCAATTTGTAAAATATAAGCAGGTTTTCTTGCGTTCGGGAATTCATTCACTTCAATAATTGTTCCTGTTCGCAATTCAACTTTTTCAAAATCATCCCAACTGATTGTATTCATTTTCTCTATTTTAACTTTAATTCTACATGCGTTTATTATAAAGACTTTTTTTATTAATGCTAAAATGATTAAAAATTACTTAAAGTCAATAACTTTTTTGAGCTCAAATGGATATGGAGGACATCCAATTATTTTATAGTCGTAATTATTCATATTGTTTATACAGCATTTACCAAATGCTATTTTTGGAGTTTCATCAAAATCTTCTGGATGAAATTTAGAGCCTAAGCAGATTGTTTTATCCGATAGGTCAATATCTCCCGCCAGTTGTAGAGACAGAATCAGCGCATTCATGCATGAACTGCATGCATCATTATTAATGATCTTTATGTTTTCTTTTATGATCTTGCTAAGGTTTGCTTTCTTGAATTCATATCTGAGTTCTTCGATCTTATTGCCTATTATGTCAATATTGCTGATGTTGATATTATTTGATTCTATGAAAAGTTTCAGATGCTTAACTTCCTCTAAAGAATAACTCATAATTTTCATACCCACATAATCTACCAACGCAGCGTTAATTCCGGAAATAATTGAATTCAGTTTGACGATATCGCCCCCCTTCGGACCCATTCTTTCCATGCAGCTTGTGCAGTCAACAATATTTAAATCCGGTTTAACTATGGAGTTTAAATCTACGATTGCCTGATCTAATCCTATTTCATGAAAATGTTTTTTTTCATCTCCTACCAGAAGCCCTTTAAGATTTTTCAAACATAATGTTATTCCTGTCGCATAATGAACTTTCATTACAGGTAAATTAATGATTTTATCTACTTCAAAAACTTCTTTTGCTATTTTTAAAGAGGGCGCAATTTTGCAGTTATGAACTACTTTTTCTAAAAATTCTGACTTGTTAAGATTGATCAATTTTATTCCATATTTCTCTGCCAGGCTCTTATATCCATTGACATTGAAGCAGTGTTCAGTGATTTGGGCATTCCCGAAAGTCGATTCTGCAATAACAATATTATTAATGGAATTTTCTCTCAGCAGTTCGATCAGGTTTTCAACAAGTTCAATGTTCGTAACGCATTCGTCGCCATTAATGTTAGGCTTTAACATTACCCTGTCGCATGGTTTTAATATTGTCTTAATTCCTCCTATATCATCCAGTGACTGCTTTAATGCATTTTTGATTGAAGATTCAATTTTTCTTATGCTGACTTTATTCATCATTATTGTAGGCATAGAGTCTCTCTTATCCCTTTAAAATTACAGAAGGCTTCTAAAGAGTTTTATATTTTCATCGTAGATTTTGGGATTGATCGAATCCTGCATGGCTTTTTCATAGTGTTCAAGTTTGATCTTAGGTATGATCTTGTTTTTACAGATTGCTGCAATGATAGCTATATTCTGCATTTTGCTGTTCAAGATCTCTGGAGCAAAAACCTGAAAGAGTTCCACGTTTCTTTTTTTGCATTCTTCATTTATCATATCTACAGTAATCCTGCCCTTATTGACAAGGCGTACTTCCGAAGGCTGCCATTCGGTGTTGTAGTAAACAAGTTTTCCATTGTTTTTTAAGTATTTTGGTATAGCTCTGTAAGCTTCATGAATCTCAAGAGCTATTACCATGTCTGCATCATTCTCAGATACGATGGGAGAGTAAATATGTTCTCCAAGTTTCAGATGAGACTGAACAATCCCGCCTCTTTGCGCCAAACCATGTGTATCGACGCCCTTTAAGTCATGTCCTGCATGTTCAGCTGCACGTATAAGAACTTCATTCAAAAGGCCGATTCCCTGACCTCCGACTCCGCATAGATATATATTAAAACTGTCCATAAATTCTCCTGATAAGTAAAAGTTAATAACTAACCATTAATCATTGGTGCTTTTTTCTATAGCTTGTTTCGGGCATGTTTGAATACACGAACCGTCGCCTATGCACAAGTCCTTATTCACTGTGATTGATCCGTCCTTATGTCTTGTGAAGCTTGGGCATCCGAAAGACGCTATGCATTTTTCAAGATTGCTGCACACATTCCGGTTGACTTCTACCTGTTTTACTTTGGTATCTATTGTTCTGTGTTCCCTTGTGAATTTAAGCATGCATATATGCTTTGCTATTATGACGTTGAAACCTGTCTGCTCTTTAGCGGCAAGAACAGCTTCCGTCAGTTTTTTCTGACTATATGTATCTATTTCGGCAACGATATTTACGCCGATACCTTCAAGAACACTTCTTATAGGAATCTTTTCTGTTGAAGCATTAAAATTCTCTCCAACAGCTGGGTGATCCTGATGGCCGGTCATAGCTGTAGTATTATTTTCCATAACTATTAAGGTAAGGTTATGTTTATTAAAAACCGCATTAATTATGCCAGGCAGGCCGGCATGAAAAAAAGTTGAATCCCCAATGAATGCTATGACTCTTCTTGAATTATTTTTGAGGGACAGTCCTGCTCCAACACCAATAGAAGCACCCATGCACACCAATATCTCTCCAATTTGATAAGGTGGGAGAAAACCTAATGAATGGCATCCAATATCAGCCACTGTAATATCAGTATTGCATAATGCCTGTTTTATGGCATAGAACGCACTTCTGTGTCCGCAACCGGGACACATCTGGGGATGCCTCTGCCCAACGTAATTTTCATGAGGCAGCGCATCAGCTTTAGGCCGGAATATATCGGGCCATACTTTAGCCATTATTTTTTGTACTTTATCCGGAGTATATTCGCCTATATAGTCTTCATTAGAAGTTTTACCTATGATTTTAATATTTAACTTGTTGTCATAAGCAACAGACTTGATTGCCTGTTCCAGTATGTCATCCAGCTCCTCAAGGATTTTTATTTCTTCATGTTCTCTTAAAAAGTTTATAACTGCTTTTTTGGGCAGGGGATGTATTAGCCCCAATTTTAAAATGTCTACAGAGCTGCTTTTCTCTTTTAAGCATTCAAAAAGAGATAGATACGGAAGGCCAAAAGTAATAATCCCTCTTTTATTATTGTTAACATGCAATTTGTTTATAGCCGAAGTTTCAGACCATATTTCAACTGCTTCAAGTCGCTTTAAAGCCCTAAGTTTCAAATCTGTTATATTGGGCATCAGCGGGATGTACGGGCCGTTTTTTGCGGCATTGAAGTCTGTTTTAAACTCATTATTCTTTAATGTATATGAATTTAACTTTACTTTTTCTTTGGCATGGCAGACATGCGTAGTCAATCTAAGAATAACCGGCATGTGGTTTTTTACTGACACTTCAGCGGCTGTTTTATAAAAACTTAATACTTCTGAAGGAGAGGCAGGTTCAAAGACGGGAGTATAGCTTAATTTGGCAAAATGCCTGTTATCCTGTTCGTTTTGCGATGAGTGCGCTCCCGGGTCATCTCCCAGTACTATGACCATACCGCCGATAAGATTGAATGATGAAAGTTGAACAAAGCAGTCCGCCGCTACATTCAGTCCTACACTTTTAAAGAAAACACATGAAAGATTTCCGTTTATAGATGCTCCCAAAGCTACTTCTGCTGCGACAATTTCATTCGTTGAGAATTCAAAATAAAAAGGCCGCTTGTCTGCAGGAATTGTTTTTATCCCGTCTGCGACTTCCGTGACAGGCGAACCCGGATAGGATGTGACAATCTTGGTCCCTGTTTCAACAAAAGCTCTCACAAGGGCATAATTTCCCATTAATATTTCGGTAGATACTTTTCCTGAAAGCAATATTTCACCTAGATTCTTCATAAATAGGCCCCTGGGGTTAGTTATAGAATTTTAGAGTACTATCATGCTGTTCATATATAAACATAGGTTTTCAAATCTTTTTTATTACTTTTATAATCATTATATCAATATTAGAATCCAATTGTCTAGCGTATGCCAGATTAAGCAAATCTATCTATTAAGCTTTTAATTTGTCCGGTTTAAATTTATATCTCAAATAAATAAGAACAAAATTCACAAATGGAAAGAATAAATCAGACCAGAAGAATATTCCAAAATTACCTGAAGTAATGTTGCCTGCCTTAATAAGCTGATAAAAATGTCCGCAAAATGCACCTAGAACAAAGAAAGCTACAACCATAAGAACTGCATTTTGAAAAGGCGCACTTGCTTTAAAAGCAATAAAACCCATAATAGCATAGCTCAAATTGGCAAAACCTACTTCGTTTGTAAAAGGGCTGAATGTCCACCCTGTAAACTCAGCAACAGCAGGCCCGAAGAAGATAAGCATTACCACACTGTATAAATGGTCCCGACTTCGGCGGTGGAATGATATTTTCCTGAGAAGCCAGCCTCAAGGTTTCAAAAAGCGGCCTTGTAGTGCCTAGCTATCTGTATAGATTCTTATTTCTTTAAAATTCCTATTGAACTTACTTTAAAATGCTCTTAAATTATAGGAATAAGAAAAAGGAAAAACAAAATGTTCATAAGAGTAAAAAGCACGCCGAACAGCCCGAGACTATCAGTTCAAATAGTTGAGAATGTGAGAGATGGAGAGAAGGTTAAACAGAAGATAGTCAGACATGTAGGCATAGCAGCCAACGACAATGAGCTCAAAATGCTCAAAGACATGGCTGAATATATCAAAGCTAACCTGGAGAATGAAAAAGAACCGTATTTGATTGCTCCTGAAACAATGGCTGAGCTTGCCATAGAAGGCAGGAAACATAAGGAAGAAGTTCCTGATAATGTGAAACTCAAGGATGTGGAGGCCGTTCAGGATGTAGTAACTGGAATACACGATATTTACGGCGAAGTCTATCATGAGCTTGGCTTTGACAAGGTTATACCAAGACCAGCATCGCATGAGAACGCTTTGAATAAGCTCTTTCATATTATAATGGGAAGAATAGCCTCGCCTGGCAGCAAAAGGCATACTGTGGAAATATTAGAGAGCAATTTTGGGATAAGCTTTTCTCTTGACTCGGTTTACAGGATGATGGACTTAATAGATGAAGAGTGCGTCAGAAGAATCAATATGTTTGCCAGGGATTCTGCTGAGCAGTTGCTCAAAGAAAAAGTCAGGGTGCTTTTTTATGATTGCACGACATTGTACTTTGAAAGTTTTACTCCAGATGAGCTTAAGCAAAATGGTTACAGCAAGGATTTGATGTTCAATCAGCCGCAGGTATTGCTTGCTCTAATAGCTACTGTTGAAGGGCTTCCTCTGGGATATGAGGTATTTCCAGGCTCTACTTTTGAAGGAAATACTCTCAGGACAATGATAGATAAGCTCAAAGATAATTATGATATTGAAAGCCTCACATTTGTAGCAGACAGCGCTATGCTCAGCTCCGCCAATTTGGCATACCTGGAATCTGAAAAGATTAAGTACATAGTCGGATGCAGGATTAAGAACCAAAGCAAAGAGATAATATCCTCTATTCAGGATATATCATCCTATACCCAACTTGGAAACGAAAAAGCAAAAGAGATAGCCATCGGCGATAAAAGAATCATTTCCACCTATAGTATAACAAGAGCTCAAAAAGACGCTAAAGATCGTGAGCAAAACATTTTAAGGATGAAGAAGAAACTTTCTGCCAGCAAAGATCCGAAATCCATGATAAGCAACTCCGGTTATAAGAAATACCTAAAACTCAAGGGCGACTCGGAAATAGAAATCGACGAAGAGAAGATAGTCCAGTCAGCAAAATTTGACGGCCTTCATGCAGTAGTAACTAATGATATGGAAATTAGCCTCGAGGAAATAAATGAACAATACCATAACTTATGGCAGATAGAAGAGTGCTTCAGGATAACCAAGCACGACCTCAAGATAAGGCCAATATTCCATTGGAATCCCAATAGGATAAGAGCGCACATAGCAATATGCTTTATGTCGCTTGTCTGCGTAAGGCATGTAAGTTATAGAATTAAACTACAACATGAAGCCATGTCCCCTGAAAGAATAAGGACAGCATTGCTCTCATCAAACTTGAGAATTGTAAGGCACAAGAAAACCAACCACCACTACGCGATACCTTCCAACGCCTCTCCAGAAGCAGTAAAAATCTACAAGATATTCGGAAAAGACTACTCCAAAACACCATTTGCTATAAATATCAGCAAATAAAACTCTTATCAACTATTGCCAGAAATAATGTAGTGCCTAGAAAAAAGGCGCTATTGTTGTCTATCAACATGTTATACAATTACACCGCCGAAGTCGGGAATGGTGTATCCCTATATAAAAAAATAAATACCAAGAGATTAAAATATCTATGATTGATGCTCTATCAGTTATTCAGGAAAACGACAAATGGAAATACTTTCATGGCTGTCTTCCTATTTTTGGACATTCAGCCTGTGACAGGAACTCTTTCCGCATGATCAGTTCTGCATTCATATCATCCGGAGTCTGTCGCAATATTGATATTCAAAGAACTTTTCATGTATCTTACAGAAGCATAATCCGCAATTATCCAATAGTTCCTGAAATAGACAGTAAAGGCACAGTCAAACTTAAGCCTTATGAGGCATTTATCGTAGAATTGAACAAATAAACTAGAAACACACTTAATCAACTATCTTTCTCTGATACAGTAGGAGACTTAAATATTTGATTAAATCATGTGTAGCATCTTGATCTTGTCTTTTCCTCGTGCATGACTCTGCCGCCAATTAATGCAAGAACTATTAAAAACAACATATACTAGTGGTAAAAAAAACAGATCTGAATTTTTTTCAGATCTGCTCTTTCATAAAAAAATTTTTAATTAAAGATTTGCATTATAGTATTTGCCTTTTCTATATGAATTAACAACCCAAGACACACACCATGGAACAGACTGACATGCTTTTGTATGGGAATCAGGAACCCAATATGGTTTCTTTTTAAAATCACTCATGTAAACATTATCTTTTACAATATACCATAATGGAGTTACCTCCATAGAAAGAATACCCTCTGTACCTTCTTCAGGTGGAACTATACTCAAATTAGCTTCAACTGAATCGCTCCATGATGTAGTGGTAGAAGTTGTAAAGCCCAACGTTACTGAACCTTCTGTTTCCAGCTCAAACATATCCTTTTTAGCAGCTTTACCTGAAATAGTCATAGTTGTCTCCATTGAACTGGCCACTGTCTCACTCTGATCAAATGTTAATTTTGATGTACAGGACTCCTGCCCTGCAAGATTAACGGTCAATGGATTAATTGAATTCGTATTTATAAAATGGACATTTTCAACAGGTTTATTAACTTTCCAACTCTCTAAATCCGTTGATGGAGCTCTTTCTATCATACCTTTAGGAGGATGGGCTAAACTATATGGTATAAATGCATATGCCACACTTTCGACATTAACAGCAGTATACTCACAGAGTGCATTTTTCTTGCCTGTATCCATATTTGCAAACTTCTGATAAGTTCTACTCCTCAAAGAAGGTTGCGCATACAATAACCAGCCTTCTTTTCCATTTTTATTACTAAATACATTACTTAGAGGCATAATTAAGCTATAGGTCATTGTTGAGCTTGAATCAATATTCACTCCAAAAGTCTGCTTTGTCTGCCCTCCAATACTTACTGAATCGTTGCCCAACGTTCCTTTCAGTGAAAGAGATAAGCCATACTTAGTTTCCAATTTTACATTTTTAGTTTTAGAATACCCATACACAATCGATGAAGTCTTGCTTTCTCCACCAGTACCATTTCTTGTAAATGGCGGACATCCCTCCACTACACCAATTAAATTCCAGCATCCTCTTTCATCGCTAGTACTGATAACACCTGAATCATGCTCCACCTGTAGGTAATCAGAATCATAAGCAATAAGATACCTCCCCTTAAAATTAGACTTATTACAAAGAACAATAATGTACTGTCTAAAACTTTTTTTACTTAGCCCAACAGCAGCAGTTACAACAGGCAAAGGCACTGTATACTTTGAATCAAACCAGAGCACAGCCATATTAGTATCTCTCCAAGAAAAAACCTCTCCGGTATCTAGATTTATTTCACGTGTGACAACATTTGAATCAAATGCTGCACAATTATATGCAAAGATCTGAAGCATATTACCGCTTTGCTGTTTGCCTCCACCCAATGAACCGAATGCAGCTGAAACAGAATTATTTGCTTGTGCTCTTGATGTAAAATCTCTAATCAAAGGACCTTTTTTGATATTATTATCCCTATCAATATAAAATAACTGCATTTCAGAAGGGTTTAGGTCAAATCTGACTCCCATACAAACATAAGAATTATCCTTTATTACAACAGGCTCTGCAAAAAAATATGGTTTAACTGATTCCAGTACTAAATCATTTGATGTTGTTGCAAGAGGTAAATGTTTAGCATCGCTCCATTTCATACCATCAAAACATTTATAGTTAATACCAGCTATTCCATCATTATTCCAATAAAAAATGTATAACAAATCATTAAATACAACAGGTTTAAAACTAGCATGAATACTGTTATATGTTGTAGTTTTAATACCAGTGTCAAAGCCTGAATCATCTGCCGGAAGCCAACCCGTATCTGGATCACTGGATGTTTTGTAGAATATTTTATAATTGTTTTTCTCAGCTGGATCAGGTTCTATTTTATCATAAAAAACATAAACAGATCCCTTGTATACTACTGACTTAACATTCATTCCTGCACATCCACCTACTTTAGCATCTACTAAAGCCTTTCCATCCTCTGATATTCTTCCTTCATTTTCAAGATTATATTTGTAATTCTTTAGAGTTGGATAATCTCCTGGAAATTGATAGAAACTAACCAGATATAATTTTTTATTAAAAAAATACATATCTCTAAAATCGGCTGTAACATCTAAATAGTTTGTTGTATGATCTGCATCATAAGCTAATAAAACATTTGTTTTTAAAGCAATAGATGCAATAGCAATAAACAAGACAATAGTTACTGTTTTTTTTAACATAAATCCCATTTCATTAAGTTATTATAAATTTTGGATACAATTTAAATAAAAACTAAAAGTTCTATTATTCAAGTAATCAATAAACATTATTCATTAATTAAACATATTTTACATATAAAAAATATAATTTCTCCACAATGAAGAATGCTTGATAAAAAGATAAACTCGCTGACGGGAAAACTGAAAACATGCAAAAGCAGATTCGCTGATTCTAAGCTTCATTGACGTCGAAATCAATATTACACAATTTATGATAATAGTTTCCTTTATCTGCAGTAAACTTCAGCACTGAATAGTCAGGATCATCTACTCCCAATGGATAGTACTTCTCAAATCCTTGTACCCAAAGTTTCTCTTTTAAATTCTTATCTTGTAGAACTTCCATTTTACCGGTGAGTATTAACCCTTGCCAGTCAGTAGAATCTACAAAATATAGGCAGGCCTTGGAATTTTCTTTGAATTGCTGCACTCGTTTCGAAGAGGTGTTTGTGCTGAAATAAAAGGTTTTTAGACCTTCATGTTTCATTTTCAGCATACACTTGATGTTTGGATAGCCGTTCTTGTCATGGCTGCCAACCATGACAACTTTACTCATGTTTACAAGGTTTACTGATTGTTGAATAGCTTCTGTTTTATTCATTTTTTTTTAACAAAAAGCTCTCGTACAGGCGAATGGGAATAAACTTTAATTCCTTATAAGAGCTTTATTAGTTTTAATTATGTATTGAAACCGCCCTGCATATTCGCCTGTTAGGAGAAGCGACCTCGTTAGGTTTTACTTTCTATTTTCCCAGTAATATGGTTCTCTGTTCAAAAGCATAACTGATAATATTCGTATTCTATCTGGCTCTATAGAGTAAATAATTCCGAATGGAAAGCATGAAGTTAAACATCTTCTTGTTGTTGTTGAAGTTTTTTGCCAAGCTTGAGGAAATTCTAATATTCGTTGGATTGTCGCATAAATCTCTTCAATGAAATCTGCTCCTAAACCAAGTTGTTTATCTTCATAATAATCGGCATGGTAAGCTATCTCTATTTTAGCTTCTGGGTGAATTGTAAATTTCATTTGTTGTACTTTTTTCTTAACTCTCTGAAAACTAATTCACCATCTAATTCTTCTACTTTATTGTTTTGAAGTTCTTTTAATCTTCTTTCGGATTCTTTTGCCCATAGTTTATCAATGTCTGACGATATAGGAAGATTCAAACTTCTGATTATTATGTCTACTAAAAATAATCTTTCATCTGAAGGCAATGACAGCACTTCGTTTGTAATTTTTTCTGATATTGTAGGCATAATCTTTTCTCCATTTAGTCTTTGTAAGATTATACAGCACTTGGATTCTTGTGTCAATTATCTTGTTCTTAACATTGAATTTTCCCATGAGCATAGCGAGTTGGAAGAAATGACTTAGTTAAAACTTAATAATTTTTTCATTTCCATATATTCGAGCTTTTTTCCATTATCTACGGGTATAAATTTATCTGATATCTTTATATAGCCAAGTTTCTTGTAAAACTCAAATGCTGGTATTGAAGCATCGAGAAGTATTTCTTTTGTGTTTTGCAAAACAGCATATCTTTCTAATCTGTTCATAATAATTTTTCCAATTCCTTCTCCTTGCTTCTCTGCAGCAATAAAAACACCTCCAATATAGCTCTCTTTAAATAATCCAGTTGCAATAATTCTATCGTTTAATTTTATAAAGATATAATACCCTGATTTTATGTCATTTTGAATTTTTTGTATTGAATAATAGTCTTTGAAAAAGTTAAGAGCTTCTTTAGGATAATATGGGGTATATGAGGTATCTATAACTTTAATTACGAAGTTCTGGATTTCTTCAGCATCATTTTTAGTTACTATTTGAATTTTATAATGATTATTCATTTTTCTTATAACATTGAAATTCAGCTGCGCGCCATTAGCGCGTTAGCTGGACTGATTAATTATAAGTTAAATATTATTCGTCATTATTGTTAATAAAACAAATCTCTGTTGCTTTTCTTTCTAAAGTCAGAGGATATTTGTATTTTGGATAACCCAGCATCATAGCCCCATAGCAAGTATGGTTTTTTGGTAAATTGATTAATCTTAGCAATGGTTCATAATTATCTTCAAAAGCATAATAGAACAATCCGGCCCAACAAGTACCAAACCCTTTTGATATGGCTGAAAACTCAAAATAATCAAGTGCGATAATTCCATCAATATTTCTCATGGTTCCTGTGTTCGGTCCATGAATTATGACAAAATGAGGCGCACTTCTAAGAATGCCGTCAATACCATTATTCCACAGATCAATATATCTATTAAATATTTTAACATAACGCTCTGAAAGAGAATTGTTTTTATTCATTAATTTTTCTTTCATCCATTCCATTGTCAGTCTAGATATTTCATATAAAATCTGTTCGTCAGAATACACTTTCCAATTTAGAAGACGGGCATTTGATGCTGAAGGGGCGTAGCTTGCCGTATCAATAATTTTCTTTATTTCATTTTTTTGTATTTTTATTTTTTTATATCTTCGAATGGAGCGTCTGCTTTTGATTATATTTTCTACAATATCGTTACAATGTTTAGGATTGTCTAATACCTTTTGTAGACTCTTATTATTCATTTTCGGTAATGTAATTGCCAGGTTATTGCATATTGCCATACAATGACCACACCTAATACAAAACTCATCAACATTTTTAGTGAACTTAACTTCTTTTATTTCTGGAGACCATTCTATTAAATCGATTGGACAAACCTCAATGCATTTTCTGCATTTTATGCATTTGGTTTGATCTATACAAAATTTATTATTCATTTTATCTTCTTTTTTATAGCAATTCTGATCTCTTATATTTTTTTGCGGCTGAGCAAAAAACTATTAAGAGGATCTTCAAGTTATCAATTTCTATTTTATTTCTTTAATGTTTTCTAGCGGAATCCAGCCAAATTCATTATCTGAATTTTTAGACCAAGCCCATCCATTCAATATTTTTATTATTTCTATTTCTTCATCAATTTTGATATTCAGTTCATTAGCTGAGTAATCCTCCAGAACTATTGCGGAATCTTTTTCAATTTTTAGTATTTGTTTTGGAACCCAGCCTGTTATATTTTCTTTGTTTGTGCATTCTATCCAATTTTGCCAATTTTCATTTTCTGTGTATTCTTCGCCAACAGAAACAATTTCATTTTTTTGTATTTTTATTGGATTTGGATAATCTGATTTTCTACCTTTTATGACTTTGTATTTCATAATCTTTTTCGTGATAACAATTTGGTCACTAGCCGAGCGCTTTGCGATGTTAAGTGAAGTGACTAGTTAAATGTTCTTTTTCATTATAACTACTTTGGTATTTTTATATTCTATTCTTTCAATTGTTTTCCACTCAAGCGCGTTATAAAAAGTTTCTTTATCCGGTGTATATAAATATAAGCTCTTAAAGGACAATTTTTTTGCTAATTTTTCTATGCCAGCTACTAGCTTTTTCCCTATTCCTTGTTTTCTAAATTCTTCTTTTACATACACACCTGCCAACCATGGTGATAATTCAGCTTTAGTTGTCATATCACACTTTACTAAGGCAGCAGAACCTAATAAAATATCATCTTTAATGGCTATAAAGTAGGTACAGCTTCATCATTTATTCTTTTTAGAAGTCGTTCTTTCCATTGCTCTTTATTCAAATCAGAGTGAAAGTAACTCCACTCCTGGAAAAATAATTCATTTAACTCGTCTATATATTCAGGATGGTCTTTTAGTAATTCAATTTTCATCTTTTCTTCTTCATAACATCGAATTCAGCGGCCGAGCTTTGCGCGGTTCGCTGGAATGATTCGTTATAAGTTTTTTTCATTTATCATATTTGTACTATCTTCAGCTACCCTTTCAACTGCAGCCATAACTGCCTGATGTTCGCTATTTCCGAAAAGCAAGCCACTTGGTCTGTGAAAATTAGCGACTAACTTACCTGTAGATACATTATAAATCCTTACCGTGCAGAAGCCATTAAGCATACCTCCAGTTTTATGGCTTGTAACTTTGCCAACAATAACTAAATCTGCTTTATGTTTTTGTGCTTCTTCTATCGCAAGCTTTTTAGGAGCTGTATTTGTTCCTTTTAGAATGTCTTCACTTTCTTTTCTTAAAGAATCTCCCCTAATTACTTCTATCTTAGATTCATTTTCTAAATTTGATATGTAATAATCAGTGCTTTCTTCTACAAAATCTGGGTTACCTTCAAATCGTGGTACAAATACAATAATATTATTTTTTTTAGGGAAGTTTGCTTGTTTAATATTTACTATTGATGGATTTGCACAACCCATTAAAATTATTGGAATAACAAATAAAATAGTTAATCTCAAATTCATTTTAAAAATCTCACTTTTGTTTTATTAATTTTTTTCTTATAACATTAATTCTATTGATTTGTTAATTATACACCTTTCAGGTTAACGGAAAAATATTTTTCCGAGAAAGTTAATGCAAATCTTTATAAAGTAGAAAGATGCAGTTATATCGCTATCGATTGTTTCCGAAAATACTGGCTAGTGATGCCTCTCCGCAGGCGTTTGTTTTCGGCGGTCTCGGAGAGACATGCCCTACCATTTGTGGGATACATTGTATTAAAATTTGAAAACCATTTCGCCATGGTTATCTCTTTTCCTAAGAGTGTTATACAGCGAAATAAGAAAATCGCGGTTATCGGCAGAGGTATTTCATTTCGCCTCCCATACGGTTAAAAGTCTTGCAGTACCTGAGATAGTAGGAGAGATTGCCCATCGGAGGTTCCCCGTCTTTGCTCCAGTCCCAGCAAGTAACGCTATTGCTGTAAAAAGGAAAGCCATACAGGTTAGATTGGTGATGTTAGGCAAAATTCTTGGGATATATTCAATTTATGTTTGCTCTTTCCTTTTATATCTCTTCCAGCTCATATCAAATTTAAACTTCTTAACAGGATAAAGCGTTGAAATATTTGAATACCCTGTAATATTCAGCGAGATAAATTATATAAGAAAACAATAATTTATTTTTATATGAAATACACTAATGCTTACCTGAAATTGAAGGATATTTTCTCTCTGGTTGAGTCCAAGTTAGAACTGGATAACATTACAATATACAAGTTCCAATTTCATTCTTCTTATTTCAATTTATTGCCTGGCAATAAACATTATCATTGCATGAAACACGATTTGGATTTTGCTATTAACAATAGCTATTACAACGACATAGGTAGGATTCAAGACAATGTTTATGTTAAAGACGACCTAGTGGATGAGAATAGGAATTTCCATTATTATATCATAGCTCCCAGCAAAGATAGAAAGATAAAAAATGCAACATTGCTTTTTCACGGATTTAATGAGAAAAATTGGGATAAGTACTTAGTTTGGGCTAGAACAATTGTGGAGCAGACTCAGAGCGCAATCATATTGTTTCCTATAGCTTTTCATATGCAGAGAGCTCCTTTGACATGGAGCGACAAAAGAAAGATGTTCGTATTAAGCGAAAGTCGAAAAAGAAGATTTCCTAATATTATCAATTCTACTTTGGCGAATGTGGCGATTAGCATGCGTCTTCATTCTATGCCTCAACGCTTTATTTGGTCCGGCTTGCAAACTTACTATGATGTGATCCAATTCATAGAAGACTGCAAAGAAGGAAAACATGAGCTGATTGATAAGGACTTTACTTTTAATATATTCGCTTACTCAATAGGCGGACTTCTAGCTCAGATATTAAAACTCTCGAACCATAAGGGATATTTTTCTGAGGCAAAGGTTTGTTTGTTTTGCAGCGGCGCCGTTTTCAATCGCTTGTCACCTGTTTCAAAATTTATTATAGATAGTGAAGCAAATGTTGCCCTCTATTCATATTTGATTGAACATTTCGATAGTTTTTTGAAAAATGACCCCTATTTACGGCACTATATTGAAGAGGACCATTTAGAGGGAAAAGTATTTCACTCAATGCTTGATTATCAAAAGATGAGAGAAGTAAGAGAAGGTCTTCTAAAAAAGGCAGAAAACCACATTTATTCCATATCGTTAAAGAAGGATTCTGTAATTCCCACCTTTGAAATAGTCAATACATTACAGGGAGCCTTTAGAAACATAAACATTAAGGTAGATGAATTCGATTTCGAATTTAACTACACTCACGAGAATCCCTTCCCGATAAATAATGATGATTCCTTATTGATAGATGAAAATTTCAAGAGAGTCTTTGATAAAGTGTGCGACTTCTTAAGATAAGTAAATGCTGTACTAATTTTTATTTGGCATATTTAGTCATAAAATGATGTTTAGGAATTAGTTCATCTACCTGTCTGTTCCATATATCTGAAGATATTTTTACAACTCCTGATGGCAAAGTCGCTGTGGGTATGATAGAAATTATTAGGTTTTAACCTTAGTTTTACAGGCGCATGTTATTTTATGGAATAAAATGTATTAAGTTTTAATAATTTAAATTGGTCCAAACTTACGTGGAGGGAGAGATGAAAAAAAGAGTACCACTTTGGGGAAAAATTCTGATTGGATTAGCTTTAGGTGTTATTGTCGGCCTTATTTTTAAGGAGAAATGCCTTTATTTGAAACCGATAGGCACTCTTTTTATAAACGGTATCAAGATGCTTATTGTTCCTCTTGTTTTCTCTTCTCTGATAGTTGGAGTTACAAGTATAGAAGATATGGGAAAAATGGGAAGGATTGGGTTAAAAACAGTTTTGATATATTGTGTGACTACAATAATGGCAATAGTTATTGGGCTGGGATTCAGTTGGATTACTCATCCCGGGGCTGGTGTTCATCTTACTACGGGATCCGCAGTGAATGTATCGGCCAAAGCAGCTCCGTCTTTTATCGACACGATAGTTAATATGGTTCCGTCTAATCCTATCGGAGCCTTGGCCTCGGGAGAAATTCTCCAGATTATTGTTTTTGCGATTTTCTTAGGTATAGCTATCAACCTCACTGGGACTAAGGCTAAACCTGTAAAAGTTTTCTTTGAAGGCCTTGCCGAAATAATGTACAAGCTCACTTCTATCATTATGGAATTTGCCCCATACGGAGTGTTTGCTCTTATTGCAACAGTTATCGGGCAATATGGGATAGAGTTTCTTTTGCCTCTTCTCAAGGTTGTTCTTACTGTTTACGTTGGTTGTATAATCCATACGATATTTGTCCTTGGCGGCGGATTAGCCATGTTTAAACTAAACCCCATTAGATTCTTTAAGGGGTTTCTTGATGCTACGCTTGTAGCTTTTTCAACATCCAGTAGTTCGGCTGCTCTGCCGGTATCTCTTCGCTGCACTCAGGAGAACCTGGGAGCCTCTATAGGAATATCGAGTTTTGTTTTGCCTTTAGGAGCTACTATAAACATGAATGGTACTGCTCTTTATCAGGGTGTATGTGCTGTATTTATTGCTCAGGCTTATGGGATAGACCTGACAGTGTCTAATTATATTACGATCGTGTTAACCGCTGTACTTGCTGCAGTAGGGACAGCTGGCGTTCCTGGAGCAGGGCTGATAATGCTTTCGCTGGTACTTAGTTCCGTCGGATTGCCTATGGAAGGCGTGGCTATTATTGCAGGCATAGACAGGATTCTTGATATGGCTCGAAGTACAGTCAATGTGGTAGGAGACGGAATAGCCGCTGTAATAGTAGCAAAAACCGAAAAGGAGCTAGACTTAAAGGTTTACAACAGCAAGCTAAAAAGCGCATAGGAGTAAGAACGTTTTTGAATTTTCAGAAGGCTTCTGAAGTTCAGACAGGTTTAGTTTTGGTCCAAATTCCTGTATATTCGCTTATGATGCTATTTGTGACGGAGTCTTTCATTTCCTGACCGAAAAAGAACCCCATCACTTTTTTTGCTTCATCTATGCTTTGGAAACGATAGTCTGTAGAAATTACAGATGGAACGAAAGAATATTTATTTTCCAGTATTGAGTAGAACTGCTTCAGTATGGAAATAGGTGCAAGTGGTTTGTCCGTATTAGTACCCATTGTTTCGATAAATATTAAACTACCGCCTTTTTTGGTTTTACTTTCGGAACTTTGGACAAGCCTTTCGACTATATTGTTAATATTATGGCTATTATCCAATACTGTATGGCCAAAGGCCCATCCTTCTATAATGATGTCATAGGTGTCTTGTATTTTGTCGATTTCATTATTGTCCAATATGCGATATTCAATTTTGTGTTTGTGCAATTTAAGTTTTTGTTTTGTTTTCTCCAGCATATGAGGAGACCTGTCACAACATAGGATTCTTGAAGCCTTTTCGGCGTACATGGCCGTGACCCTGCCAGTACCTGTGCCGAGTTCAAGAACAGATGCACCATTCCTGATGGCCTTATCTAAAAATTTCTTAAGATTACCTTTGTAGTCTTCATTCGAAACCAACTCATCATATTCGAGTGCGAATTTATCATATATTTCATACATTGAAGGCATACTTTGCTCCATGTCAAATTTATGCTTATTTGATTTTTCTGATGATGATTTTTTCAGAGAAGAGAGTCTATTTTTAACTAATTAATTCTAGCGTAATATATTTCTAATTTTAACTGACGAGCAGGATATTCTTTGAATAAAAAATACACTGATTACATGTCTTTGGGCGCTCACCTTGCTACAGAGAATTACCAAACAGGGACGCGCTTTTCAGTATGGGCTCCTCACGCAATAAGTGTTCGTGTAGTAGGATCATTTAATAATTGGCATGGAGATTATCATGTCATGCAGAAAAAAAACCGTGGAGGTGTCTGGTCACTCTTCATCCCGGGTGTCGGAGTTAATACTCACTACAAGTATGAGATTATAAATCACGACCACAAAAGGTTTCATAAAATAGACCCTGTCGCTTTTTCAACAGGTATAGCTCCGGATTTTTCTTGTAAGGTAGTTGATTTAACGCAATTTGAATGGGAAGACCATGATTGGCAAGCGGCAAAGAAGAATCATGATAAATGGCAGAGGCCTGTTTCAATTTATGAGTTGCACGCTGGCTCTTGGCGTCGGCATAATGACAGGAGGCCATATACATATATCGAATTGGCTCATAGTTTAGTTGATTACATAAAATATATGGGATACACCCATATCGAATTAATGCCTATAATGGAGCATCCGTTCGATGGTTCATGGGGTTATCAGAGTACGGGGTATTTTGCCCCAAATGCCCGTTTTGGACATCCTATAGATTTTATGTATTTTGTGGATTACTGCCATAAGGCCGGCATTGGGGTAATCCTAGATTGGGTTCCGGGGCATTTTTGCCGTGACAGACACGGATTGGCATGGTATGATGGCAAACCTTGTTACGAATATGATGCTTATCGCCGCAGCGTAAAGAACAACTGGGGAAGTAATAACTTTGCGCTTGGAAGGCTCAAAGTGCAAAGTTTTCTCATCAGCAGTGTTCTTTTTTGGCTTGATCTATACCATATTGACGGACTAAGGGTGGATGCTGTAGCTGATATGCTTAATGTAAGTGGCAAAGGACATAACGCAGGAGCCAAATTTATACGCAAACTAAATGATGCCATCAATGAACGGTTTCCCGGGACTTTGTGTATCGCGGAAGATTCAAGCGGTAGAAGGCAGGTTACTGACGGGGGCAGTCATGGTTTAGGATTTACTTTCCGCTGGAATATGGGCTGGACACATGATGTGCTAAACTACATGAGGCACCATCCTAATGACAGAAAGCATCATCACAAGCAACTTATGTTTACTCTTGAATATGCTCATGATGAAAATTTTGTTCTTTCATTTTCTCATGATGAAATGGCTCACGGCAGAAATTCCTTAGTACAGAAAATGCCGGGAAATGCGTCTGAACGGTTGATTAACCTTAAACTTCTCTTGGCGTGGCAAACAGCGCATCCCGGAAAAAAACTTTTGTTTATGGGGGCAGAATTCGCTCAGGAACATGGGTGGCGTTTTGATATTCAGCTTGAATGGGACAAATTGAACATTAAACAATATCAACAGGTCCATTTATTTGTTAAACATCTGAATGAATTTTACAGAGATAATAGAGCTTTATGGCAACTTGACAAAGGACACCAAGGGACAACTATTCAGGCTAGCGATCCTGATAATTGCACAGTTGTATTGCGCAGGCAAGGGTGGGATCAGAATGATTTTGTTATCGTAGTGGCTAACTTCTCGAATTGGGAATTGAAAGACTATTATCTGGCGGCTCCTCAACAGGGAAGTTATCAGGTCGCCTTGTCAACTGACTGGGAAAAATATGGAGGTACCAGCCGCCCGTGGATTCCGATGCAGACGGAACATTACCATTGGCAAGGGCTCGCTTACAGATTTAAGATTAATATTCCGCGCTTGACACTATTGATGATTAAAAAAGTGTAATCTGCCTTCTGAGAGGAGTTTTATCCATAAGAAGGATGCTTCAATTTGACTTATCAGGCAAGCGGCATTAGTGTTTGTCCGTGATAGATTGCATTTAAGACCTCATTGTCTTTACTAAGAAAAACTCTGATCTCTGCTAATACACAATCCATCGATTTATTAATACGCCAGATCCATATTGCATGCCTTTGCTCTATAAGGTCAGGTTTTCAAGAAAGATAGAGGTTAAAAAATGTTCAGTAAGTCATTTGATCCGAGTTTGTCCAAAGAAGAGGAAACTCAGGGGACGGGTTTTTCAGGAATGGGTATTTCACCCAAAATCCTTGAAGTCATTAAACAAATAAATTTTAAAGAGCCGACTCCAATACAACTAAAAGCTATTCCGATTGCCAATCAGGGCAAGGATATTATCGGAGTAGCACAAACAGGAACCGGTAAGACGCATTCTTTTGCAATACCTATGGTTCAGGTTCTATCCGAGGGAAAGGGCGATGGTTTGGTTTTAGCTCCGACCCGTGAACTGGCTCTACAGATCAGCGAAGCGTTTCATGATATAGCTCGCCCGTTTGGAATTAAAACAGCCTGTCTGATTGGTGGTGCTAACATGATGAGACAAACGCAGGCATTGCGCAAATATCCGCGTATAGTTGTCGCTACCCCAGGTAGGCTTATAGACCATATCAGGCGAAAGAATTATCATTCTGATAAAGTTCAGATGCTTGTTTTGGACGAAGCTGATTTAATGCTTGACATGGGGTTTGCCCCTCAGATTAACCAGATTCTTAGTGTTCTTCCCAGAGAAAAGCAGACCATGCTGTTTTCAGCCACGATTCCCAAAGAGATTATGGAACTTGCCAATACTTATATGAAACTTCCTGTATCTGTCGAGGTTGCACCTTCAGGGACTACGGTTGACCGGGTAACTCAGGAATTGTTCATTGTCAATAAGGAATCCAAGCTGGTTCTTCTGAAGAAACTGCTCTCAGAGTATCAGGGATCTGTGCTTCTATTTTCCCGGACGAGACACAATGCACGAAAGTTAGCCAAATCGATTTATGAGATGGGATATGATGCGGCAGAGATTCACTCCAATCGTTCTTTACTGCAGCGACGTGAGGCTCTTGATGGATTCAAGTCTGGAAAATATAAAGTGCTTGTTGCTACCGACGTTGCAGCCAGAGGTATTGATGTGACAGGGATAGAGCTGGTGATTAATTTTGATCTTCCTGAAGATCCTGAAAATTATGTTCATCGTATAGGGAGAACTGCCAGGGCAGGGCACCCGGGTCATGCGATATCTTTTGCCACTCCAGACCAGAGCCGTGATGTATGGAAGATTGAGAGATTAATAAGGTTGATGCTGCCAGTATCAAAACACCCCGAAGTCCCATCTGAAGATTTTACCGAAAAGAGGCAAAAGCCCCAAATAAGAAAAAAATCTATGCCTCATCGACTCAAGAAACGGGGCAGCAATCAATATGTCTGAGTTTTTTGTGCCAACCTTTCCATAACTTCGTATTTTTTTTAATATTGGTACGGTTTTGTAAAGCTAATGAAGCATCAATATAAACTTTACAGATATTAAATGAGCAACCCTGATCTATGAATATCTCAGGGCTGCCATGTCTTTTGGGAGTTTTTTAAAAGGAAAAGGGCTTTTATTGTACTCGTTTTAAGATTTCAACTACGTTATTTAGATCAAGTTTATCTACTTGGGTTTTTAGCAATTTATTGCTGGAATCAATTATTTCCGACAGCTTATTGTTAGCACCTTTAGGCTCAAACTTATAATTTTTGTCTACAGGTTTAATGTTAATAGCAGCAAACCCATCTTTAATTCCTGATCCGTTTACAAATAAAAGCTCGACAATTTCGCAGTCGAACGGTGCCACATAGAAACCTTGCTTTAACTTACAGATGTAAGAGGCTAACTCATCCTTTGCAAGAATTAAATCGTTCAATGCATTATCAAACTCTTCCTGTGATACGGCATGAGTCTTCATAAGGTTTGCTCTGCGCAGGTAGAGTTTATTGTAATGATCGATTTTATGAACTATCTGAAAAAACATTGACGGATTGTTATCAGGTGTTATTACCAGGAATAGAGGGTCTCCCTGCTTTACTTTGTCTCCAGGTTTTACATAATATGTGAGGTTTCCTTTCATTGAAACTATCATCTGCTTTACATCGTTTGGTAATTGATCAGCGAATATGGAAACAGGCATTATAAACGCAGTAAAAGCCGCAAATGATAAAAGCATTATTTTTGTATTTAGTTTTAATCTCATCTTTTTTCTCCTCGTCAATATAGACACTTTAGTCTTGATTGTTTAGGTAACTTATTACTTTATTTACATCAAGGTTTTCTACTTGATTTTTTAGTAATTCATCGCTTAGTGCCATTATTTCCACTAACTTTTTATTAGGTTTTTTGGGCTCAAATTTATAGTTCACATCAGTGCTTTTAATATTAATAGCGGGATTTCCATCTCCAATTCCAGATTCATTTAAATATAAAAGCTCAACAACTTCGCAGTCGAACGGTGCCACGTAGAAACCCTCTTTTAATTTGCAGATATAAGAAGCTAAATCATCTTCTGTAGAAATTAAATCATTTAACGCATTATCAAATTCGTCCTGTGAAATAGCATGATTCTTGATGAGGCTTTCCCTGCGCAAGTAAAGTCTATTATAGTAATAGATTTTGTGGAGTATCTGAAAGAATACTTCCGGATTGTTGTCAGGTGTTATTACCAAGAACAAAGGCTCTCCTTTTTTTACTTTATCTCCGGGCTTTACATAATAAATAAGATTACCCTCTACTGCGGTCCATACCTGTTTTACACCTTCTGGTAATTGATCTGCAGATGTCGAGACAGGCATTATAAATGAAACGAACGCCGCAAATGATAAAAGCAGTATTTTTGCCTTTAGTTTTAATCTCCTCATTTTTCTCTCCTATATTTTTGGGTTTTTAGTGAATGAATAATTTAACTTTTTATTTCACTAGCTCTGGCAAAACAGGTAGTAAAAGTTATCCCCCCATATCTTGACAAGTCTATATTAGCTTCCATGGTTTAGCTATTACTCTAATCAGGAAAATTTAATTTTTATTTTATTTGATATTTGATGTCAAAAGTGATGTATCAATACTGCCTGGCCTTTGAGTTTCAGATGAGTTTAAAGAATCCGAATCTAAGATTAATGAATGAAAGAAGAAAGACATTGCATATAACTAAGATAAAATGAGTATAAAGATAGCTCTAAAATATAAGGAAAATCATGAATACTGGTAATAAAAATATAGACCGGCATCTTAGAAACTTGCTTGATAACGGAGGAATAACTCCCTTTTCTGGCTTAAAAATAAACATTACCGGACAAGAACCTGTAATGGATTCACCATGGCATATTGGCGAAGCATCCGCTACAGCTCTTTCAGCGCTGGCAGCAGCTCTGACTCTAATCTGGAAAAAGCGAGTTAAAAAAACAGTAGATCAAACTATTGATATTGACCTGGTTACATCTGCTCTTTCGACTTTGAGATGCAATTTTATGCGTCAAAATGGATATCCAGTCCCTCTGCCTGATATAGATTATCCCACTGTGGGCTTATATCCTGTAAAAGATGGCAAATATGTATTTATAAACGGAGGCTTTCCAAGGTTGAGAAGAGGAATTCTTAAGACATTAAATTGCCCTGATGACAGAGAAGGGATACGCTTGGCATTGTCAAAATGGAATGCTGCAGATATTGAAAGTGAGTTGCAGCGAGGTGGCTATTGTTGCGCCATGTGTCGTAGTCCTGAAGAATGGGAAACAACAGAACAGGGTAAGGCTCTTGTTAATTCCCTAGTCGATAATGGTTTAGTCAAACCTGTTGTGATTGAAGAATTATGTGATGGAAAGCCACAGCCTTTTTCTAATTTAAACGATGGGGAAAACCCACTTTCCGGTGTCAGGGTACTTGATCTGACTCATGTTCTAGCAGGGCCGACATGCGGTATGATGCTTGCTGAGCAGGGGGCAGATGTAATGCGTGTTAATGGCCCTCAGATACCTTCTATACTTCCGTTTGTCATGGATACAGGGCATGGCAAGCTAAATACTCAAATAGATATTAAGTCAGAAGAGGGGAATCGTATACTCTGGGACCTCATTGATGATGGTACAGATGTTATTTCTGAAAGCTACCGCCCAGGCACATTTGATAAACAGGGACTTTCTCCGATGGAAGTAGCAAATTATTTAAAAAGGAAGAATAGAGGAATTATTTATGTTTCTATAAACTGTTATGGGCATGTCGGTCCGTGGAAGGATCTGCCGGGATGGGAGCAACTCGCGCAGACTGCGACTGGTCTTGCATATGAACAAGGTATGTCTAAAGGGACTGAACCACGTCTCCTTCCTACTTATCCAAATGATTATATTACAGGATATCTTGCAGCATACGGAGTCCTTGCTGCACTGTTGAAACGCCACGTTTTAGGTGGAAGCTATCACGTTAAAATTTCTCTATGTGCTACAGCTATGTGGTTACAGAGGTTTGGAAAAGTCAATAATGGCATTATACCTCCTCCGCCAATTGAACAGAGCGTAATTGATAAATTAATGATTGATAATGATAACACAGGATATGGACATCTTAAGTATTTCGGGCATCCTATAAAATACTCTGTTACTGAAGCTGCATGGAAACGACCGTCTGTTCCTATAGGTTATAATAAGCCCAAATGGTAAGTTTAGGGATTGTGGATAATTATAATGTCGTATTGCATGGACATTTCGCCCATGCAACAAAATAATTATTAGTCAGCTCGTTTCAGGGAGAAGCCGCTGGGAGTGTCTTCTATAATCCAGCCAAGTTCCGTGAGTTTTTTTCGAAGAGAGTCAGATTTTGCAAAATCCTTAATTTTTCTTGCGGCAAACCTCTCTTCTGCAAGAGCTTTTATATCAGCAGGAATTTCTTCTTGGGGTTCTTCAAAATCAAAAACTCCAAGAATTAAATCAAAGTTATGGAAAGCTCCAAGCACCGCTTTTGCCCCTTTTTTACCAAGAGTTCCTGCGGCTATAAGCTTATTGGTCTCTCTTTGGAGATTGAATACTGAAGCGAGAGCTCCTGAGATATTGAGATCATCAGCCATTGCATTTCCGAAGTTCTCTACAGCATCATGCACAAGAGCAGTAATGGGCACTCCATCTTTATCAGATTTAAGGGTTTCATGAAGTTTTGAAAATAGGGTTTTAAAGCCCTTAAGGGTTTCTCTGGACTGCTTTAGGAAATCGAACGTAAAATTCAGTTTTTTCCTGTAGTGGGCTGAGATGAGAACCCATCTAATTTCAGATGGAGTATAGCCTTTAGCAATTAAATCTCTTACAGTATAGAAATTGCCAAGAGATTTTGACATTTTCTGTCCGTCAACAATAAGGTATTCACAATGCATCCAGTAGTTTACAAATTTCTGCCCGTTGGCTGATTCGCTTTGTGCTATCTCATCTTCGTGGTGTGGGAACATGTTATCTATTCCGCCAGTATGGATGTCGAAAGTCTTTCCAAGGTATTTCATGCTCATAGCACTGCACTCAATATGCCAGCCAGGCCTTCCTTTTCCCCATGGGCTTTCCCACCAGACATCTCCGTCGCTTTTTTCATCCCAGGCTTTCCACAAAGCAAAGTCGGCAACAGAGTCCTTTTCGTACTCATCGGAATTTATCCTGACGCCGGCACGTTGGTTTTTTATGTCGATTCTGGCGAGTTTTCCATAGTTGTTGAATTTTGCAATCGAAAAATAAACCGTACCGTCTTCGCTTTTGTAAGCGTAGTCTTTATCAACTAGAACTCCAATCAAAGCAATCATTTCTTTTATATGATCTGTTGCAGCTGGGTAGTATTCGGCCTTTTCAACATTTAGTTTTTTCAGGTCTTCAAAGAAAGCTTCGATGTATTTTTTAGTATATTCTTTTAAGGAAATGCCGGAAGATTTGGAGTCTCTGATGGTTTTATCATCAATATCTGTCAAGTTCATAACCTGAATAACTTTATATCCGAAATATTCAAGTGTCCGTCTTAGAATGTCTTCGAAGAGATATGCCCTAAAATTTCCGATGTGGGCGAAATTGTAAACGGTGGGGCCGCAAGTATACATTTTCGCAACTTTTTCTTTCATAGGAGTAAATATGCGTTTTTTACGTTCCATAGTATCGAAAAGGGCAATATTCATAACTTTGACCTCTATGTTTTAGATTATTTTCACAATTTTAGTTTGTACGGGATACTTTAAATTCTCTGCAAATGCTTCTGCAAGTTCTTTGCAGAATTTTTCGCCAAATGAAAGATTGACTGCAAAATACTTTTCGGCAAAGAAATAAACATCAGAAAATTTGAGGTAAACGGGAATATCATTTGAGCCGGGATTAGACTGTATTTTGAGAATGGTTTCTTTTGTGACTTCAATCACTTCATTTATGGCATCTATGGCTATAGTAAAACATGGAAAAAATTCTAGTTCGGTAATCACCGGTTCCAAGTTGTAATACTTAGCCAAAGCATTAAATCTTATGTCAATTTTGATAGAAGGGAAAATAGAGCTTACTCCTGAGAAATCTATCATCTTCAGATAGATAAGATTTTGGGTTTTTGGAGTTAATTTTTCCAAAATTTCAGCTCTTTGAACAATCCATTTTGAACTATTTTTTTGCGAAACAGTGACTTCTGAAAATTGAGGAAGTTCTTTGAAATCGCTTCTGTAGAATTTGGCAAGTTCAATAAGAAGAGACTGCGGGGCATTGGATATTTTAAGTTCACTGCATGCGTTGAAAACTCTATCAGAAACTTTTATCAGTTCTTCATCAGACATAAGCAATGTTTTGGCAATAACTTTTCTTATGCTTTGATACTCGGATGAATCAATATCTCTGTGGGATGTATCAAGAGTAGTGTTAAATGCCGCTCCGATTTCATAGTTGCCCGAATCATAGAGCATTTTTGAGATTAGTTTGTCTATTTCTTTTTGTGAAAAAAAGACACCTTTTTCTGACTGGAATGAGAGTGCGCTTTCAACAGCATTAGTAAGATCTTCAGCAATCCAAAAATCCTTTACGCCGGCCATTAGACAACATTTAATGAGCTTTGTCTGGAGAGCCTCCGAGTCAAACTGCGTCTTAGACCCGTCATCCATTAACATCAGTACTGCTGTAGAACTTAAACAGATCATAATTATATTACTATAGATTTCTTAAATTTCAGTAACTACAGAAATAGGTTTAATAGCTGTGGCTCTGCCAGTCTTCATGTCGTATGATATTATTACTGCATCAAGCCGTATTTTTCCTGTTTCCACTACTTCTAACCTACATGGCATATCCGTTGTAAATTTATGTATGACACTGGATATTTTACGGCCTATAACTGATTCCTGCCCGCCAACCATGCCGACATCTGTTATGTATGCTGTTCCGCCGCTATGTACGCACGCATCAGCTGTTTGTACGTGTGTGTGTGTGCCTAAAACTGCTGTGACTTTCCCATCAAGGTATCTGCCCATTGTTATTTTTTCACTAGTAACTTCTGCATGAAAATCAACCAATATACATTTTACATAAGAAGGAAGTTCTTCCAGAATTTTTTTAACTTGGAGAAAGGGGCAGAAAGCAGGAGCTTTCATAAAAGTTCTGCCGATTAAATTTATTATGGCGATTTCTCCTCCTGCCGGATTTTTGAAAACGCCGTAACCCCTGCCTGGCTGGTGAGGGTTCAAATTGGCTGGTCTGATTACATTGCTGAAGCCTCTTATATCGTTGTCAAAATTTTTCTGGTCCCAGACATGATCTCCCAGAGTGATGACATCAACAGATTCAGAAAGTTCTTTTATACATTTGTCCGTTATGCCTGATCCTGATGCGGAATTTTCCCCATTCGCTACCACGAACGAGCAACAGTATTGATGCCTTATTTCGGGAACCAGTGTCTTGACCGCTTTCCTTGCACCTTTTCCGACTATATCTCCGATGAAAAGTAAATTCATTCTTTCCTCAATTCGGCTACTTAGCGTAGTCAACAGATCTGGTTTCTCTAATAACTGTTACCTGTATTTTTCCCGGATATGTAACTTCTTTTTCAACTCTCAAACAAATGTCTCTTGCCAAGCTTTGAGCTTTTTCATCTGAAATTTTTTCAGGCTCTACTACAACTCTGATTTCTCTGCCTGCCTGAAGAGCATAAGAGGATTCAACACCTTCAAAACTATTCGCCACTCCTTCTAGCTGTTCAAGACGCTTGAGATAAAGTTCTGTGGTTTCGCTTCTTGCACCGGGTCTTGATGCACTCAGGGCATCGCATGCGTTGACCAATACAGCGTATACACTTGTTGGTTCTACTTCATCATGATGAGCTGCTACGGCGTTGATTACGACAGGATCTTCATTGTTTCTCCTGAGTATATCTGCTCCTATTGCAGCATGAGTACCTTCTATTTCATGATCAACAGCCTTCCCAATATCATGTAGAAGTCCGATTCGTCTGGCTTTTTGTTGGTCTAATCCAAGTTCTGCGGCAATCATTCCCATAAAGTAGGCAGTTTCAAGTGAATGCTTAAGGACATTTTGAGAAAAACTGAATCTGTATTTGAGTCTGCCTATAAGTTTGATTATCTGAGGAGAAATACCTTGTATGCCGATTTCTAAAGTTGCTTGCCCTCCTGCATCCATTATTTCTTTTTCGACGTCTTTTCTGATTTTCTTGGTGATTTCCTCTACCCTTGTCGGGTGTATTCTGCCGTCAGAAATGAGTCTCTCAAGAACTTGTCTTCCTATTTCTTTTCTTATCGGGTCAAAACAGGATATAACGACTGCTTCCGGTGTGTCGTCAATAAGAATATTGACCCCGGTGGCTGCTTCCAATGCTCTAATGTTTCTCCCGTCTCTTCCGATTATTCTTCCTTTCATCTCGTCGCTTGAAATAGGAATGGTCGCAGTGGTTCTTTCATATGTGCATTCAGAAGCGTATCGTTGAATGGCTGAGATTATAATTCTTTGAGATTCAATATCTGCCGTTTCCTTAGTCCTGTCTTGAATATCTCTTATCATCTGTCCTGATTCTTGTTTGAGCTCGTTTTCCAGTTTGTCAAACAGTATTTTTTTTGCCGATTCTTTGCTCAGCTCAGCAATTCTCTGGAGTTCTTCGATTTGTTTATTAACTTTTTGTTGAAGTTCTGTTTCTTTTTCTTCAAGCTTTTCTTTGAGTTTTATTAGCTCCTTTTCCTTCTTGTCTATAGAATCGTATCTTCCTTCGAGAGCATCTAGTTTTTTGTCTAAACTCTCTTCTCTGGCATCAAGTCTTTGCTCTATCTTGGATAGTTCTTTTCTCCTGTTTCTGCACTCATCTTCAAATGCTTCCTTGAGCCTGACAACATCACTTTTTGCCGAAACTTTTGCATCTCTGATGATATGTTCGCTCTCTTTTAATGCTTCATTTTTTATTTTTGATGAATAATAAACGGCACTATTTTTTCTTAAAAGAGAAATGAACCAGAAAAAGGAAAAACCTATGAGAACTCCGAGAAGAATAAATGCTATTGTTGTGTACATCTTTCTTTCTCCTTTTATTTAAAATTTTTATAGAAAATTATATAAAAAATATCGAAACTTATAAAGTTTTTTTGAAATTCTTTAAACTGTTCCAATAGTTTATTCTTTCTTTAATTTTTGACTCAAAACCAATATCGTTAGGCAAATAAAAATTCTTTTTCACTCCGATGTAGGACTGTTCGACAATTTTATTATCATGATCGTGCGGGTACATGTAATTTTCGCCTTTTGTTTCTCCTGTGCTAGGGCAATATTTTGATCGCAAATAAATAGGGACAGGCTCAGTTCTGTTATTTTCCACGTCTTCAATTGCCATGTCTATTGCCAGATATGATGCGTTGCTTTTTGGGGCCGTAGCGCAGTATGTAACAGCTTGAGCAAGAAGTATTCTGGCCTCCGGTAAACCGATCATTTCCACTGCCTGCATTACAGAGGTGGCAACTTGTATGGCTCTGGGGTCAGCATTGCCTATATCTTCAGATGCAAAAATAGTAATCCTTCTTGCTATAAACATGATATCTTCGCCAGCATTAAGCATTTTTGCCAGCCAGTAAATAGCGGCATCAGGATCGCTCCCTCTCATGCTCTTTATGAAAGCGCTGATAGTATCGTAATGTTCGTCTTTTCCATAGTTTACAGATTTTTTCTGGACTGTTTCCTGAAGTGTTTGAAGCGTAAGTGTTACTACACAATCTGATTTTGAGGAAACTGCTACAGCAAGTTCAAGAGTGTTTAGTGCTCTTCTTGCGTCTCCTTCGCATATTTCGCAAAGGAAATCCATGGCATCAGAGTCTATTTTGATTGTATTGGCGCTGAAAGCTTTAGGAGAAGATATTGCTTTTTTAACGAGCTTTTCGATTTCTTGCTTCGGCAAAGGTTTTAATTGAAAAACAAGAGACCTTGACAGAAGAGGAGAGACTATAAAAAAATAAGGATTTTGGGTTGTAGCTCCGATGAATCTTATATTGCCATTTTCTATGTCGGGCAATAACGAATCCTGTTGGGCGCGATTGAAGCGATGTATTTCATCAATGAAGACTATGGTTTTTTTATTGACCATGTCTTTTCTCGTGATAGCCGATGCGATTTCTGAACGCAGGTCGCTTTTTTTGGAACTTACCCCCGACAACCTTACAAAAGCCGAGTCTGTTGTTTTTGCTATGATTTCGGCCAAACTCGTCTTTCCCACGCCTGGCGGACCGTAAAGAATAATCGAAGAGAATGTGTCGCTTTCAATAGCTTTTCTAAGGAGCTTGCCGTTGGATACTAAATGTTCCTGACCATAGAATTCATCCAGACTTTCAGGTCTTAGCCTAGCGGCGAGAGGAGCGTGGAGAGGTGGCTCTTTTAAGGAAGAAACAACACCTTCAGATTCATATATATCTAAAAAAAGAGAATCCAAAACCGTACCCCTGACTTTTTCAGGTCGGATAGAGTTCCATGCAAAGAGTATTATGAAAATGACAAAATTTTAGTTTAATAAGTCAAAAAATAGGCTCAATCCTATGTTTCTTGAATCGTTGCATAAACAAATTTCATATCTGAACTGCATTTCTCAAAGCAGGCTCGACCAACCCGAGTTATTATGTAAATTTATATTAAAGGAATAAACTTATTCCTAGCCATATTATATTGGACTGTGCGTTCTTTTAAAGCTGGTGGGAATAGTTTTTCGTTTTTTATTTTTCTTCAATTTTTGATGTTTGAACTCGATAGCACTATCCTTGAGTATAAAATAAACTTTTTTATGGGTAAGGTTCATTTATGAATCCGGTTTTTTTTAGGACCAAAACTTTTTCATGTTTTGATATAATCAGGAGTATCGCAACTCAAGTTTTAATTGAAAATAAACCGGCTGACAGAGCTGTTGCTTCTTATTTTAAGATGAATAAGAAATATGGTTCCAAGGACAGAAAATTTCTTTACGAAGTTGTTTTTAGCTTTTTTAGATGGCTAGGCTGGACAAGGTATTTGCTCAAGGAAAGCTGTCATAGCCTAAAACTGGATTTATTTGCAGTTTCTGACAGAGTGATGCTTCAAATTATTCTATCGTCATTACTGTTGGATAATCTCAAAGAAAAGGAAATTCTTTTGTACTGGATGAATGAATTAAAAGTTAATCATTCTGTTTTAAAAGATTTTGAGAACGCAAAAAAAGTTATTGAAAAAGTGTCTTTATTTAAGGGTCTTCTTAGATTTTTCGGCATACACAAAGAAGTTTTGTGCAGCGAACTTATTCCTGAATGGGCTTATGCAAAAATCCCGGCCGATGCTGAAAAAGATAAATTTATTGAGTATGGGCAAACCCGTCCGCCGATTTGGTTGAGAATTCAAGCCAAGGATAACTCACTTCTACTGAAAGAGCTAGCTGAAAATAATGTTGTTTATCGCTTTCACGCAACCGTAAAAAATGCTCTTTGCATAATGAATTCTAGGCAAAGTATTTATAATTTTGAATCTTTCAATAAGGGTTTTTTTGAAATACAGGACATCGGTTCTCAGGTTATAGGCCTTGTTGCTTCTCCCAAACCAGGGCAGAGGTGGTGGGATTGCTGTGCAGGGGCAGGAGGAAAGACGCTTCAACTTTCAACTATAATGGAGAATAAGGGAAAAATCATTGCTTCAGATATAAGAGAGTATAAACTTGATGATTTGAAAAAGAGAGCTCGACGTGATGAAAAATCAAACATCGAATGCAGAGCCTGGGACGGCGATTCTCTGAGGAAAAAGAAATCTCAAACATTTGATGGCGTGTTGGTTGATGCGCCCTGTAGCTGTTCTGGTACCTGGAGAAGAAATCCCGACGCGAGGTGGCATACAGAGCCTTCTGAAGTAGAAGAATTGTCCAAAATACAGAGTAGAATCATTAGAAATGTCTCGTCGGTAGTAAAAAGTGGCGGTGTGTTAGTTTATGCTACTTGTTCTTTTTTTGAAGAAGAGAACATTAAAGTAATTAAAGATTTTCTAACTGACCACCAAGACTTCGAACTGGATCCCTTTACTAACCCGTTAAACGGAAATCAAACCCGGGGTTTTCTTCAAGTTTACCCGTGGGATGCCGATTGTGACTCTATGTTTGTAGCCAGACTAGTTAGGAATTAGTTTTTTGAAGAATAAAAAAAAGCTTCTGAAATCAATCAGAAGCTTTAAAAAGTAAATCGGTTTTCCCGTAATGGGACATATGTGGTGGGGATAGGGAGATTTGAATAAGGTTACAGGAAAACCGAAAATATAAAAAACTGAGCGTAAACTCGGTTTCAATTTGTTATGTCAATTAGCACTTCTGATATGTTTTTCAGAATGAGAACCTACAATAACATCGAAAAATAAAAAACAAATCTAAAAACTCTATTTCCGTGTCATTTTAACAAAAACCTAACAAATTTTTTTAAAAATTAGAATTTTCAGGGGGCACTATTCAGACTGAAAATTACATTAAATTATGAATTTAAAATGTTAATTTTTAAAGAACACATTAGATTAGAGATTTCTTGAATCAGTAATAAAAAAAAGGAGATCTATGTTGGAAAGTTATGTACAGCAAATTTTTGCTGAAAGAATAGGATCTGATAAATTTGGGAAAGATGATAAAATTTATAAGTTCGAAAAAATCAAGAGAGCAAAAAGAGCAGCTTTGGAAGTTAATCCTGGTGCAGAAATTATAGATATGGGCGTAGGGGAACCTGATGAAATGGCTCATCCTGATGTGGTTAATGCGTTGTCCATTGAATCAGCAAAGTGGGAAAATAGACAATATACCGACAATGGAATTCCAGAGTTTAAAGCTGCAGTCAGTAGATACATGAAAGAAGCTTTTGCTGTAGAAGTTGATGCTGATTCTGAAGTTATTCACGCAATCGGGAGTAAATCAGCTCTCACACTATTGCCATCGGCTTTTATTAATCCAGGAGATATAACGATAATGACAGTGCCTGGATACCCTGTTCTTGGTACTTGGACAAAATATTTCGGCGGAGAGGTAATCAATCTTCCTCTTTATGAAAAGAATGGTTTTTTGCCGGAATTGGAATCTCTTACTCAAGAACAGAAGAGAAGAGCCAAGCTTCTATATTTGAACTATCCTAATAATCCAACAGGAGGTACAGCTACGGAAGAGTTCTATGCGAAAGCTATAGCTTTTGCTAAAGAGAATGATATTCTGATTGTATCTGACGCTGCTTATGCCCCGCTTACTTTTAAGGGTAAACCTTTGAGTATTTTATCTGTACCAGGCGGAAAAGATTGCGCGATTGAACTCCATAGTATGTCTAAGGGCTTTAATATGACCGGATGGCGACTGAGTTGGGTTTGTGGAAATGCACTTGCCGTCAAAGCTTTTGCTTATGTTAAAGACAATGCAGACAGCGGTCAGTTTGCAGCTATTCAGAAAGCTTCAATCAAAGGATTGGAAAACTGGACTAATATTACTCCCTATATCAATGAAAAATATGAGAGAAGGCTTACAAAATTGGTTGCTACACTGCAGAAACTGGGATTTCCTGCCAAAATGCCTAGAGGTGGTTTTTATCTATACTTTCAAATACCAAAAGCTGTAAAGAACGGGCCAAAATTCTCAAACGCTGAGGACTTTACGCAGTGGTTAATAAAAGATAAACTAATCAGTTCTGTTCCTTGGGATGACGTTGGCAACTACGCCAGGTTCAGTGCTACCTTTGTTGCAAGAGGCGGAATTGAAGATGAAGAGAGAGTGTTGACTGAAGTTGAAAACCGATTAAAAACATCAGAATTTATATTCTAACAATAAAAATAAGGATTTAATAATGGAAAGCAAAATTAGAGCAAGACTTGAAGAGATTAGAGGATTCCTCCAAAATGACGGGGGAGATTTGGAAATAGTTTCCATCGACGGTAAAGATGTAAAACTGAAGCTCGTTGGAGCCTGTGGTTGTTGTCCTCACGCAATGGTTACATTAAAGGATGGTATAGAGCGCGATCTAAGAGAACAGATAGATCCTGAAATACTAGTTTCCAGAGTCACAGAGTAGCTTTTGGCTTATTTGTCAGATTAAACAGTGGTTTTCTCCATTATCAGTGAGATATAATATTTTACGGATTTCAGGAGAGAACCTATTTTTTTATTAGACCTATGATATCTAGAAAAGTTGTTATAACGAATAATGCAGGGATTCACTGTAGACCTGCAAGTAGGATTGTGCAGAAAGTTCTTGAGTTTCCTGATTGCGAAATGACTTTAAAAAGTGCCAAAGGCGATGCTGAATTAGGCAGTATTCTTGGGCTAATTAGCATTGGTTTGGAAAAGGGAGATGAGGTAGAAATTAATGTAATCGGTGTGAATGAAGAAAAGGCCTGCAGCGAACTATCCGAATTGTTTGCCTTTAATTTCGATTTTCCGCCAAGATTATGAAAATAAATAACAGTTGAGATACTTATGACAAAAAATGCCAAAATGAAGACAACCCAGGTACACTTTAGGCGGTATGCCAGAGAGTGGGTTATGCAATTTCTCTTTCAACGTGATATTTCTGAAATGGAAGAGTCAGTTTTGCTGGAAACATTTTCTTTCCAGGTAAGGGAAACCGAACTTTATGAGCTACCTGATAAAGATGTATTCAAAAAAGCATACAAAGCTGCTTTAAAAATACTAAGTGGAATTCTTCCAAAGATAAACGAAATCGATGCAGAAATCTCCAAATATTCAGAGAAATCCAAATGGCCTATTGAAAGAATAGATCCAGTTGACAAAAATATTATGAGAGTTGCTGTCTATGAAATGCTCTTTTGTGGAAATGTTCCTCCTATAGTAAGCATTAATGAGGCAGTAGAAATCGGCAAAGATTATGGTTCAGAACACTCACCTTCTTTCATTAATGGCATTTTAAATTCTATTAAAGATTCACTTGAAAGGTCACCAAGAGAGCCTGCTGTTCAGCAATGAAGAACCTACTTAATGTATTTCAGAGCGGTTTGAGAAAAACGGCTGTTTCTCTTTCTAGGAAAATTACAGGTTGTTTTACAGGGAAAAGTCAATGGTCTGATTCTGACTTTGATATGCTTGAAGCTTCGCTCATTAATTCTGATTTTGGTGTTTCAACAACGGGAAAAATAGTTTCTAGTATAAAATCCTCATATGAACAAGGCCTTGTAAAAACAGATGACGATATTTTTTCTATATCAATTAACGAAGTTTTAAAAGTTTTTTCTAGGGAACAAATATCCATAGAAATAGAGCAGGGCATTGGGCTTTCTACCGTGATGTTGGTGGGAGTAAATGGCTGTGGAAAAACAACAAGTGCTGGTAAGTTAGCTGCTTATTACAAAAATAAGGGAAGAAAAGTGATGTTAGCAGCCTGCGATACTTTTAGAGCTGCTGCTACCGAACAACTTAAATTGTGGGGAGAGAAGACCTCATCATATGTCGTTTCCGGCGTAGCAGGGGCAGATTCTGCTTCTGTAGCTTATGACGCTGTAAGCGCAGCAAAGAGCAGAGGATACGATATTCTTATTATTGATACGGCTGGAAGACAGCATGCAAAGAAGAACCTTATGGAAGAGCTGGGAAAGGTGTCCAAGACGGTAGAGAAGCTTAATCCCGGCAAATCAACAACCATAATAGTAATAGATGGGAGTATGGGGTCGAACGCTTTGTCTCAAGTCGAAGAATTTTCCAAATACTGCAAAATTGACGGCCTGATTTGCACTAAGCTTGACGGCTCCTACAAAGGCGGCATGGTTGTTGCCATTAAAGAAAAATTTAATATTCCTGTATTGTTTTTGGGGCTGGGAGAAGGCATAGATGACTTGCAGAAATTTGATGCCAAACTATTTGCGGAAGCCGTTTTTAAAAAGATAAAAGTTTAATCTTTTCTGTTAGTTGTCAGCGATTTAACTAAAAAAGACCTCAAATCAGTCATAACTTCAGGGAACATTTCTGCCAACTTGAATTCTGATATGGGTGGTAAATAATTGATTTGGTCATATGACCATTCTGTACAGGAAAGCTCTTTGGAAATCGAAGTTTGGGCAAGGGGGTTGCTTCTGTCAGAAGGAGAATAAAGTTTAGCGTCCAAAACTATGCTGACGCTACCGTAGGATTCCGGTGAGAATATCCATAGTATTGTTCCGGCATAAGACAAGCCATAAGTAGTCAGATATCTAGACCATACGGCTCTTCTAACGGCTACTTCCAGAATATATGCGTCATCAGGTATTTTGGCAGCGTATTTTGCCTCTTTTGTTCCCATTGCCCCGTAAGTCTGAGTAATGACATAACTAAATATACCTGAAGTTCTTATGTCATCTGCTATCAAATGTTTTGTTGTGTTTAATAAAGAAGATTGCATGAAAGTGTATCTTAAAACAGGGCTTGTCTCGCTGTGAGTGTATGGCCACAACGGTATTAAAAGAAGCGGATTTATGTTAGGATCTATAGGGATTTGTTCTTGAGCAGGTCTGGTATCAATAAGATTTGCAATAAATACGGGATTATTTATAGGTAAGCCTTTTTCCTTAATTGGGGGATTGGGCTTATAGACTGTTTGATAATTTCCGCCCAGATTACTGCATGAAGTAAAGGCGAAAAGTGAAAAAATAAACAGGGAAAAAATTCCTGTGATTTTTAATTTCATGAAAATCCTCACAATATTATAGTGTTGAGACTGTATTTAGATTATAACTCAAACTTACTTAGTGGCAAGGTGTCTTTGCCTTGAGGCTTCAAAAAGTATTACACTTGTAGCTATGGCTACATTCAAAGAGTCTATTTTTCCTCTCATTGGAATAACCGTTTTTATAGAGCAGTTGTTCATCCAGAAATCTGATAACCCTACTTGTTCTGTACCCACCACAATAGCTATGGCTTGTGTCAAATCTATTTTATCGTAGCTCAGGTCTGTGTGGGGAGTCGTTGCCAGGGTTTTTATTTTGTTTTTATTTAACCATTCAACGGCTTCTTCAGAAGAGCATTCGGCAAACGGGACATAGAATATGGCTCCAGTGCTGGCTGTCAGTACATTCGGATTATAAATATCTGTCCTTTTATCGCAGATAAGTATCCCGTCAACTCCAGATGCATCTGCAGCACGCATAATTGAACCAAGATTGCCGGGTTTTTCTATAGATTCCAGAACCAGATACATTCCATTCTGAACTACAGGCAGAGATTCTAGTGGGTGTTCTTTAATTTTGCTGACGGCGATAAGTCCTTCTGGCCTGTCCCTGTATGCCATCTTTGTAAGTATAGCTTTTGTTACTCTAATGAGAGTGGAGCCAGTTTCTTCGAGTTCTGATAATAATGCATTTTCATTTGAGCCAAGAAAGAGTTCAGGGCAGAAATAGCACTTTTCTATCGGAAACTTGGCATCAAGAGCTCTACTGATTAATCTATATCCTTCCAGAAAAGTCTTCGAAAATTTATCTCTGCTTTTGCGGTCTTTCAGCTTTATTATTTCTTTGATTCTGTCATTTTGAAGGCTTGTTATTCCTAGAAAATTTTTCATTAGCTATTTATCATTCAAAGTTTTTACTTAAAAAGGAGTCTTGCATAAGAGCCAGCTGATATTTTTTTACCAGTTGATTCGGTTATTTTCATTTCCCCTGTTGAGATTTCAACGTTTTTGCCGAAAACAAACCGGAGGATTCTATCGAGAGTATTGTCAGAGAAGCCATGGCTGTGAAGACTTAATAATATAAATGATGGTTTTTGCGAGAGGAGTTTTTTGCATTTTTCGAGCAATGGGATTATATCAGACTCTATTTTCCATAGTTGTCCATTGGGGCCTCTTCCAAAAGACGGCGGATCCAAAACTATACCGTCGTAAGTTTCATTTCTATTGATTTCTCTTTGAAGAAATTTGTTAACATCATCAACAATCCATCTGACTGAGTTTTTTATGTTCGTATTGTTTGCCAAATTCGTTTTGGCCCAATCAACCATTCCTTTAGCGGCATCGACATGGCAGACTTTTGCTCCCGCTTGTGCCATAGCCAAAGAGCTTCCGCCTGAGTAGGCAAAAAGGTTTATGGTTTTTTGGTTAGCGTGCTTTGAGATAGTATCTCTGAGCCAAATCCAGTTATCTTTTTGTTCAGGAAAAAAGCCCAAATGTCCAAAATCTGTAGGTTTTATCAGGAATGTTATGCTATCGTATGAAACGAGCCATTCTTGCGGGATTTTAGATTTCCAAGTCCATTTTCCTCCACCTGTAGAGTTTCTTTGAAAAATGCCGACGGTTTTATCCCATTCATTTTTAGATAGGGTAGGAGGCCAATAAGCGTTTAGTGCAGGGCGAATTAACCTGAAGTTGCCGACTTGTTCGAGTTTTTGAAGATTTCCTGAATCTAAAATATGGTATTGGTCAGTTGAATTATTTTGCATGTATATGGTTTCTCAGTTGATTAACAGAGTTTGATTTTTGTGAATTTAAGCTATACGCTTGGTCTATATAGACTATTTTGCCTTTTCTTACAGTCATGACTGCTTTATTAGTGTTTTTATTAAAAAATGAAATATTTGCTATTCTCCCCGGGGAAAGCTCTCCTAGAAAGTCAAGGGACAAGAGTTTTGCCGGATTTATGGTCAGGCAGGCTGCGGCATCGGTAATTTTCAATTGAGAATACCTTACCAGATGATCCCATCCTAATTCCAGGGTCAAAGTTGTTCCTGCAATTATGCCGTCATCTGTTAGAGCTCTCCCATTTTTTACATTTATTTGAGTAGTTCCGATATGATAAACGCCGTCTGCAAGTCCTGCCCCTTCTATTGCATCACTTACTCCTATTATCTTATCTTTTGGTTTTGTTCTACAGACAATATCTATCATTCTGGGGTGAATGTGGTAACCATCCAGAATTATTTCTGCAGTTACCCTGTCATCTGTAAGTGCTACTCCCGCAACCCCTACGGATCTGTGATGAAGTACCGGCATGCCATTGTAAATGTGCGTGCAGTGAGTCGCGCCGGCATCTATGGCTTGGATTACTGTCTCCTCTTCCGCCATAGTATGTCCTATTGAAGGTATAATGTTGTTTTCTCTCAGAATTTCTATGAGTTTTAATGAGTGTTTCAATTCGGGGGCGAAAGTCATGATTTTTATTTTTCCCTGACCTGTTGCTATTATTTCTTTGAGTTCTCCGATGTCTATAGGGCGAATAAAACTTTCGTCTTGACTTCCTCTTTTTATTTTGCTAATAAATGGCCCTTCCACTCTGATTCCTTCTGGACAGGCCCCTTGATATTCTTTGGAAATGAGTGAGACTAGTGTTTTAATTGAGGCTAACATCTTATCATTTGGGTTAGAAACCAGAGTTGGCAAAAAAGAAGTTACTCCGTGGCTGGCTAGTGTTTTAGCCATAGATTTGAAGTTTGCTTTGCCTTCTTCTGCAGAACTTGAATCAAAACCACCTGTTCCGTGTATATGAGTATCAATAAATCCTGGGACTGCATATGTGTTTGCAAGGTGAAATACGTTAGTAGCTTGATCGACATTAAAGGAAGAAGAATTACCTATGGCTACGATTTTATCTTCTTCACATAGAATGGAAGCATTTATTATCTTTCTAAATGGGGTATAACAATAATCAGCATTGAATAATATTCTCTGTATGATTGCTGGCTTCTCGGACATAATTGGGAAAATGAAATTTTTAAACTTTAAATGTCTTTCTGAAACTATATCATTTTTATCCTAGTTTGACAACGAAAAAACGCATTGCTTCTTTGAAAAGCGGTTGTTGATAAGAATTTTTAACAAAGTTTCTGAAAAATTAAGAAAAACAGGCAAGAAAAAATGCGTCTTCCAGACTGTTAATAACTTGTTGACAAGTGTTGACAAGATATAAGAAAATTTGAAAGCAAAATTCTTAAAAAACTTGATGCAATATTGGTAGCAAGCAGTCGAAAACCACTAACAAAAGCAGAAAAAATGAGCTTAAAAAAGATGGATAACGAAAATAATCATTTATTTATTTCTAGTAAAAAGCGTTAGTTTTATGGAAAAAAGTTTGTAAAAATTTTTACCTGTTGAAAGTTATGGAATGTCCCTTAGAATTGTGTTAGTTTTCATAAAAAGAATTTATGTGTGAGCATGGGGTAATTATGGAAGAAGTTCTCATTAAAGATAAAATTTGGTTGAATGCCAGGAATATCTTAAGGATTCAGCTTAACGATGATAGTATATATAATCACTGGTTTAGCTCAATAAAGGCTATTGCTTATGAAGATGATTTTGTTTTAGGGGTATCGGATGAGTTTTTTGCTGACTGGCTTGAAGACCACTATTCTGAAGAAATAAGGCATGCGCTCAGAGAAGCTTCCGGAAATGACAAAATATCTTTCAGGTTTGAGATAGGCCATACACCGTCTGAAGGGCATATTAGTGGTTTCTCTAGAATACAGCCTTCTGGCTCCTCAGATCAAGATGTGGTACATATTGTGAATTGTAATCCTAAATTCACACTGGATAAATTTGTAGTAGGGGATGGAAATGATTTTGCTTATTCTGCCGCAGCTGCAATAGGTCAAGCCCCTGGAATTTCTTTTAATCCCTTCTTTATCTATGGCGGTACAGGGCTGGGAAAAACACACTTGATACAGGCTTCTGCTCATGAAGCTATTAAAAATAACAAAAAACTGAAAGTTGAATATTATACTTGCGAGGAGTTTTGCAACGCTTACACAGAAGCTCTTCAAAATAACAAAATTTCTGAATTTCGAAAGAAGTTTAGAAAAATCGATATGCTCTTAATAGATGACGTACAGTTTTTAACCGGCAAAGAAAAACTTCAGGAAGAGTTTTTTAATACTTTTAATGCTTTATATAATGACAATAAACAGATTGTCCTAACTTCAGATAGGTCGCCAAGAGAAATAAATGGTTTGGAGGCCAGGCTGGTGTCAAGATTTGAAACAGGGCTGACAACTGATATTCAACCACCAGGGCTGGAAATGAGAGTAGCTATTCTGCGGAAGAAACAAGAGGAACAGGTAGTTAAGCTCAATGATGAGATTTTATATTTTATTGCCAGCAAAATAACATCCAATGTGCGAAGGCTAGAGGGGGCGCTTATTCGTCTCACCGCTCTTACTTCTATGACAGGAGCTAAAATAGACCTTGGTGTTGCCGAAAGAATTCTTCACCCGATAATTATACAAGAGGCTGCCGCAAAGGTCACTGTGGATATGGTGCAAAAGAAAGTCGCAGAACATTTTGACCTGAGGCTTAATGATCTGATCGGTGATAAAAGACCCAAAAATATTGCATTGCCTAGGATGATTGCAATGTATTTGTCAAGAGAGTTGACTGAGAATTCTCTTCCCGAGATTGGAAACCTGTTTGGCGGAAGGACTCATGCGACAGTAATAAACGCTGTTAACAAGATAAGAAAAGAACGATTGAAAGATAAATCTATAGATCATTCCATTTCTTTCATACAGAGACAATTGCAAAATAGTTGACCCTAAACATTTAAATATGGAGTTTGATTGTGAGTAAGATTCATAGCACTGCGATAGTGAACGAAAAAGCTCAAATTGCTGAAAGTGTTGAAATAGGCCCTTTTTGCACGATCGGGCCAAATGTAAAAATAGGAGCTGGGACTAAACTTGTATCTCACTGTAATGTAGATGGATATACTACAATTGGCGAAAATAATACTGTCTTTCCGTTTGTTTCTCTAGGGACGGAACCTCAGGATCATGGTTTTATTGGAAAGGAATCTTACCTTAAAATCGGAAACCATAATGTTTTCAGAGAAGGTTTTACAGCCAATATAGGGACAAAAGAAGGTTCTGAGACAGTTATTGGCGACCACTGCTACTTTATGATTAACACTCATGTGGCTCATAACTGTAATGTTGGAAATAAGGTGACAGTGGTTAATGGTTCTGGTTTTGCAGGGTATTGTGAGATTGGTGATAGTTGTGTTATATCAGGTCTTTGTGGAACGCACCAATTTGTAAAAATTGGAAGGTTTGCCATGATGAGCGGAGGCTCTGTAACTTCAGTCAACATTCCCCCATTTGTGATAGCTGATGGCAGAAACGGAGCTATAAAAAACTTGAATATTATTGGATTAAAAAGAAATGGGTTTAGTCTCGAGTCAATAAGGGCGCTTAGAGATCTATTTAAAATATTCTTTGTGAGCGGTCTCAATGTGAGCAATGCTATCGAAAAGATACAAAACGAAGTCGAGATGCTTCCCGAAGTTAAAGAGTTTATTGATTTTGTAAAAACTAGCGATAGAGCTGTAGCGACCGGAAGAGGCAGCAGGCGTATTTGATTGAATATATAATATCATAAATAGAGAAGCTCTTCGGAGAGCTTCTTTTCATTTTTAATTAACTATGTTTTCAGAAAGAAAATACAAAAGAAGTTTTAGCAATTACAGTGCGGGGAATTATGCTGTCCCTGCAATAATTCTGGTAAATGTCATAATATTTCTCCTTCAACAAATGACCATGACGAGAACTGTCGGGGGTTATTCGTACAGTTCTCTAACCTATTCGATGGCTTTAATTCCCTATAGCGTAACAACTAATTACGAAATATGGCGCGTTTTTACATACATGTTTTTACATGGCGGATTCTGGCATTTGCTTCTTAATATGTGGGGTATATATCTTTTCGGTTCGATGTTAGAGCAATATATGGGTAGTAAGAAATTCCTGTTGCTATATTTCATCAGTGGTCTTTCCGGGGGTGTATTTTGGCTTGCTTTCAATTGGAGCAGTATGGCAGTTTGTATTGGAGCAAGCGGAGCCTTGTTTGGAGTACTGGTAGGCGCGGCTCTTCTCTTCCCTAATTCAATGATAATGCTTCTTATACCGCCTATTCCTTTGAAATTAAGAACTTTTGCAATTATCTATGCCTTAATCGAAACTTTTTCTGCTGTTACTGGGATTGATGGGCAAATTGCGCACCTGGCGCATATTGGCGGTTTGATCGGAGGCTATCTTGTTATGAGGTTTATGTATCCTGCAAATGTGTATGATATATTTAAGTTTCTGAAAATTCCTGCTCTCCACAAAGCACCAAAGAATTTTAGCCCTAAAGCCGCAAAAAAATGGAAAATGGCTGGAATTTCTACAACGAAAATAGACGATATTCTCGACAAAATTTCCAAAAATGGGATAAATAGTTTAACGGAGGACGAGCTCTCCACGCTCAAGCAGGCCAGAGAAAATATGAGATCAGGCGGCAAATAGTTTCCTATATGAATCAGCTCAAATTCTACGATTATAGCCTCCCTGAAGAGCTTATAGCTTATTATCCATCACCTCAAAGAGATGCTTCCAGAATGCTTGTGCTTGACAAAAGTTCAGGGAATATCCATATCGAAAGTTTTAATGGGATTCTCAACTATTTTTCAAGTGGAGACTGTTTGGTTTTAAATAACACGCAAGTTATAAAAGGCAGACTTTATGGAAAAAAAGAAATAACTAGTGCAAATGTCGAAGTTATGCTTATTAACCAGGCCCATTCAAGTGCCAAAAGATGGAGTTGTCTCATAAGACCTGGCAAACGGGTAAAACCTGGGACAAAAGTATTTCTTGTAAATAACAAGGCATCTAGCAGTCATTCCACTGTTTATTTTACCGTGCTCTCTTCAGAAGAGGACGGCACTTATATCGTCGAATTTAGTGCTGAGAATGTTTACGAACTTATGGATTGTTTCGGGCATATTCCTCTGCCTCCATATATAAAGAGAGAGGACGATTTTTCCGATATTGAGCGATATCAGACAGTTTATTCAAAGATAAAAGGAGCTGTCGCAGCTCCTACTGCAGGTTTGCATTTTACAAAGGAAATCTTGAACAAAATTACTGAAAATGGAGTTAGCATTGCCGAGCTTACTCTTCATGTCGGAGCAGGGACTTTTAAGCCGGTACAGGCAGAAGATTTGAAAAACCACAAGATGCATTCAGAAGAATATTTTTTAAATGAATTTAATTCTGGCCTTATCAATAGAACAAAATTAGCGGGGCATAAAATCGCCGCTGTAGGGACAACCTCTGTTAGAGTTTTGGAATCTTTAACCTCAGAAGATGGTATCGTTAGAAATGGAGAAGGTTGGACAGACATTTTTATCCGTCCACCCTATAAATTTAAAACAGTTGATATTCTTTTAACAAACTTTCATCTTCCCAAAAGCACTTTGCTAATGTTGGTTTCGGCTTTTGCCGGACTGGATAATATTATGACGGCTTATCAATACGCTATTAAAGAAAAAATGCGTTTTTTTTCATATGGAGATTGTATGCTAATAATTTAGGCAAAGGCTTGCAATTAGGTCATTTTACTAGAATATTAGCACATATTTGTTTAAGTATGAATCTAAATTGTATGAGGAGAATACTATGAGTAAAATTAGAGCAGAACATGTTTTTACATCTGAATCCGTTTCTGAAGGACATCCTGATAAAGTTTGTGACCAGATTTCTGATGCAGTTCTTGACGCTTGTCTAGAACAAGATCCTAATAGCAGAGTAGCCTGCGAGGCATTGGTTACCACTGATTTAATGGTTGTTTCAGGTGAAATAACAACACACGCTGATGTAGTCTGGGAAACTGTTACGAGAGACATAGTCAGATCAATAGGTTATAATGACGAATCAATGAGGTTTACTGCTGATGGAGCAAAACTTATGATTTGCATTCACAGCCAATCAGCTGATATTTCTCTTGGAGTTACGGCTGAAACAAGCAAAACCCATGAGCAGGGTGCTGGTGACCAAGGTATGATGTTTGGTTATGCAACAAATGAAACCAAAGAACTTATGCCTGCAACCATTATCTATTCTCATAAAATAGTTCAAGAATTTGCCAGGCTGAGAAAAGAGCAACCTGAAAAATACCCATTTCTAAGGCCTGATGCAAAAAGTCAGGTTTCAATTCGTTATATTGATGGCAAACCTGTTAAAGTAGAAACAATAGTCGTTTCACATCAGCACACGCCTGATGCAAAAATGGAAGTATTGGAAGCTTTGGTGAAAGAAGTTGCTCAAAGAGTTATTCCAGCAGAGTTTATGGATGAAAATGTAAAGTACTTTGTTAATCCTACCGGCAGGTTCGAGATTGGCGGGCCTCATGGAGATACTGGTGTAACCGGAAGGAAAATCATAGTTGATACTTATGGCGGAGTAGGTTCGCATGGCGGCGGTGCTTTTTCTGGCAAAGATCCTTCCAAAGTTGACCGTTCAGCTGCTTATATGTGCCGTTATATCGCAAAGAATATAGTTGCTGCAGGATTAGCTGAAAAATGCGAAGTTCAGGTGGCTTATGCTATCGGAGTAGCTCAACCGCTGAGTCTAAACGTAGATACTTATGGGACAGGCAAACTCGAAAAAGACGAGGATTTGGAGTCCATCATAAGAGATGTATTTGATATGAGACCGGCTGCTATTATCGACACACTCGAACTCAAATATCCCCAGAAAAACGGCTGGTGTTATAGACAGACTGCTGCATATGGGCATTTCGGACGCCCTAATTTTCCTTGGGAAAAAACGAATAAAGCAGATGCCTTGGTTCAGTCCGCCAAGAAGCTTGGTTTGTTAAGTTAAAAAAAAACAATTTATTATGCAGACAGATAGGGAAATCAAAATACTTGGGTTTGGATCGCCGTTAGTAGACATTTTGGTTAATGTTGATGACGAATTCCTCCGTAATAATGTCGAAGGACAGAAAGGCGGGATGGAATTAGTAGATATTTCGGTTATTGACAGGATTCTTCATAAAGCAACAATGGAAAAATCCATGGTCTTGGGAGGATCTGCTTCCAACACTATTGGAGCCTTGGCGAAACTTGGGGTCAAAACCGGGTTTCTAGGAAAAGTCGGCAAAGATGATTTGGGTTCCTTTTTTACGAGGCATTTTTCAAGTATGGGTGGAGATGGAACGAAATTTAAAATCAGCAATGATGTAAGGACGGGTTGTTGCCTGAGTATGGTGACGCAAGATTCCGAAAGGACAATGAGAACCTATCTTGGAGCTGCGCTCACAATTCATTCCGAAGAAATAACGGATGCTGATTTTCAAGGCTATACGCACATGCACATGGAAGGATATACTCTTCAGTATTCTTCCGGAGTAGCTTTGAAAGTCTTGCAAACAGCTAAAAAAAATTCCTTGATAGTTAGTTTGGATTTGGCTTCATTTGAAGTGGTCAAACAGTTTAAAAATGAACTTGGCGGAATACTGAAAAACTATGTTGATATTGTATTTTGCAATGAAGACGAAGCAATGCAGTTCACTGGTACCACTAATCCTGAAGACATATTTGAAATGCTTGATGGAGTCTGCGATGTGATAGCTGTAAAGCTTGGCAAGAGGGGCGCTATTATTAAAGCAGGGGATATGAAAGTAAGAGTTCCTGCGCTAGTTGTTAAAGCTGTGGATACCACAGGCGCTGGTGATTTTTGGCAGGCAGGCTTCTTATATGGATACATGCCATGCAAAAAGTTGACTGGAAAATTGTTGGAAGAAGCAGGTGGATTCGCGGCAAGGCTGGGAGCAGAAGTTGTTCAGGTAATGGGAGCTTCCATTCCAGGGCGGAGATGGACAGAAATAATAGCTGACTTCAAGAAAGTTGAAGAAGCAAGATAAATAAATTTTAGAAAAAGGTTTACATATTATGGATTATAAAATAGCTGACATTTCTTTAGCTGATTTTGGCAGAAAAGAAATAGAAATAGCAGAAAAAGAAATGCCAGGTTTGATGGCATTAAGAGATAAATTTGGTAAGAGTCAACCACTTAAAAATTTTAGAATCACTGGCAGTTTGCACATGACTATTCAAACTGCGGTTTTAATTGAAACTCTGGTGGCTCTAGGCGCAGACGTTAGATGGTGTTCCTGCAACATTTTCTCAACTCAGGATCATGCTGCTGCGGCAATAGCTAAAGCAGGAATATCGGTTTTTGCTTGGAAAGGCGAAACATTGGAAGAGTACTGGTGGTGTACGAGAAAGGCATTGGAATTTCCGGCAGGGAAAGGACCAAATTTAATAGTTGATGATGGTGGAGACGCCACTCTTATGATTCACAGAGGCGTTGAAGCTGAAAAGAATGTTTCGATTCTTGATGCTCCTGCAGGCGGAGAAGATGAAAAGTTGCTTAATAAACTACTCAAACAAATATTGAAAGAAAGCCCGAATCAGTGGGCCAGTTTTGCTAAAGAAATTAAGGGCGTATCAGAAGAAACTACTACAGGAGTTCATAGGCTCTACCAAATGCTTGAACAAGGAAAGCTTTTATTTCCTGCCATTAACGTGAACGACTCTGTAACTAAGTCAAAGTTTGACAACTTGTATGGATGTAGGGAGTCTCTTGCTGACGGGATCAAGAGGGCTACTGATGTGATGATAGCCGGCAAAGTTTGCTGCGTGTGCGGTTATGGCGATGTTGGCAAGGGTTCGGCTAGATCACTTCGTGGATTTGGAGCTAGAGTTATTGTTACAGAAATAGATCCGATTTGTGCTCTGCAGGCAGCTATGGAAGGTTTTGAAGTAGCTACCGTAGAAGATGCTCTTCCTGTCGCTGATATGTATGTAACAACTACAGGTAATTGCGATGTTTTGACTGTTGATCACATGCAGAAGATGAAAGATCAGGCAATAGTTTGCAATATTGGACACTTCGATAATGAGATACAAGTTGATGCCTTGAATAACTTGAAAGGCGTACAGAGGGTAAATATCAAACCTCAAGTAGATAAATATATTTTTATTGATGGACACGCAATATATTTGCTTGCTGAAGGAAGGCTTGTAAATCTTGGCTGTGCTACAGGACATTCCAGTTTCGTAATGAGCAATTCTTTTACTAATCAGACACTTGCTCAGATAGATCTGGCTACGACAAACAAACCAGTCGGTGTGTACAGACTTGATAAAAAACTAGATGAAGAAGTAGCCCGTTTGCATTTAAATAGGCTCGGAGTTAAATTGACTAAGTTGACAGAAAAACAATCCTCGTATATCGGGGTTTCGTCAGAAGGTCCATACAAACCTGAACACTACAGGTACTAATTTGTAAATATTAGGCAGCCCGGGTGGCGAAATGGCAGACGCAACGGACTTAAAATCCGTTATCCCTAATACGGATGTGGGGGTTCGAGTCCCCCCCCGGGCACCACTTTTTAGCCTCAAAAAGCACTTAAAAGCTGATTGAGGCTTTTTCTTTTATTTTTCCTTTGAAAGCATCTGATACTACATGAAAACTAAAAATACAGTATCAAATAGTATCAATTTTTTTGAGGCTGGCAGAATTTTAAGAAAATAGTAGAATGAACATTTTCATATAAACATCTAGCATTAGAAAGGTATTTCAATATAATAAAGGCAACGATTTATGGCGTAGGACAAGATATGAAAATCCTTTGCCCTTATTGCAAGGAGTGAACAAGGTAAGCTAGTAGTAAATCATAAAATTATGAAATATTGCTGGTGGTGAGTAAGTCCCCATCTGGGGAAATAGGTTGTCGGTGAATAATTAATAATGATATCTGATCTGAACTATTTCGATTGACCACAAGATGGCTTACATTTGATATTAGTTCTAATTAGATTGCAACTAGTAAAAAGCATCTCGGAATAGAGTTTTTGCTCAAAAGCTATGTTATTTATTGAATTTGAGCTTAAGGATTTCTTCGACTTTTGCTATTTCTTTTCTAAATGCTTCTGCTTTAAACACGGAACCACATTGAGGGCAACAACTATTATTAGTTTTGATCAAATGGATAGATCTTTCCAGAGTTTTCAGGCAATATGGGCAGGTGATTTCAATAATCAAATCATCAAGAGATTTATTCATATTAAAACTCCTTTTTTCTATTTGACAAAAATGATAAGGGAAAAATGACTATTGTCAATATGGAAAGCGTGTAACTTATTAAAGATAACATGATTAGTAACAGTCCTAGTACATAAAAAGCAAGTAGTTCAATATGCTTACGAATAGCAACACAATGTTTTTCTTTATAAGAAGATAGCCGTTATATTGTTTACTGGGATTAAAATTAATTTTTAGGGGCTGTTTAAGAAATTTTGTGTATTTGGTCTTTTGTCTTCTGTATTTTTTATGAGCTGAGGGGAAGTAAGATCTCCGTAGGAGACCCCGAAGCTCATCATTGAGTCAATCATAGCTGAACCCTCCCTTCGAACCTGATGGCAAAGCGATTTAAAGCCAGTTTCCAGTTCCTTATCGGCATTGTCCATTTCTTGGCTGCATTCTGTAAAGCCAGATACATCAGCTTCAGAATAGCATCGTTATTTGGAAATGCACCTCTGTTTCTGAGTATTTTTCTGAGGGAGTTATTGATTGATTCAATGGCATTGGTCGTATAAATGACCTTGCGGATGTCCTCAGGATAGGCAAAAAAGGTTTTTATCAACTCCCAATTCCTCTTCCATAGCTGAGAGATTGTCGGATATTTTGCATCCCACTTGCCAGCAAATATTTCAAGGTTATGCATAGCCTCATCTTCAGTCTGAGCCTTGTAAATATTTTTCAGGTCTGTAAGAACTGCTTTGTAATCTTTATGCGGCACATATTTCAATGAGTTTCTGATCATATGGACTATGCAGAGCTGAATTTCACTCTTTGGGAATACTGCATTTATAGCCTCTGGAAATCCCTTGAGTCCATCTATGCAGGCGATGAGTATGTCATTGACTCCGCGATTCTTAATTTCGGTTATTACATTAAGCCAAAATTTGGCTCCTTCTGTTTCTGCTATCCACATTCCCAATAGTTCTTTACGCCCTTCCATATTTATCCCTAAAGCAAGATAAACAGCCTTATTTTCTGTCTGCCCGTTTTCTCTGCTTTTGACAATTATTGCATCAAAGAACACCACAGGATAAATTGGATCCAATGGTCGATTCTGCCACTGTTTGACGTCTTCTATGACTGCATCAGTTACATTTGAAATAAGAGTTGGTGATACTTCTACACCATAAATTTCCTTAAGATGCTCCTTTATGTCGTTTAGACTCATGCCTCTGGCATACATAGAAGTAATTTTACTATCGAAGCCTTCAAAGCGCTTTTTATGCTTTGGTACAATTACAGGCTCAAAACTGCCCTTCCTGTCACGAGGCATATCAATTTCAATTTTATCATCTTTAGTAAGAATGGTCTTTGAACTGTATCCGTTGCGGTTGTTGTCGTCTTTTTCTTTAGGAGGTTGATTCTTTTCGTAGCCAAGATGTGTTGTAAGTTCAGCGCTGAGCATACGTTCAAGAAGCCGTTTGGTTATCTCCTTGACTACTCCATTGTCTCCCAGGACATCTTCAGCAGTCTTGCAGTTCTTTACCAGTTCATCGATTAGCGAATCAGTTAGTTTGCTTGTCATAGTCTTTTCTCCTTTTTTTTAAGAGTATTTTTATTATATTTGACTATGACCATTTACACAAAATTCTGTAAACCTTCTTTTTAGGAGTTAATAAATTTCATTAATTCTTCTTTAGCCTGACTATAAAGGGGCAACCATTTTTCGTCTTTTGTCTGGCTGTATTGGTCTATAATTACACGAGCGGCGCCAAGGAGGTTTTCAGCTTTGTGCACATTTGCCCCGGTGATTTTGCGTATCACCCTGCGCTTTAGCATATCTAATTCATTATTCATGTCTTTGATTTTCATAATCAAATAATATATCATTGGAAGTTTAAAGTTCGCCAAACGAATTATTTAATTTATTAATTCAGTTATAAATCTTTTATAAATAAGATAAAAGGAGAAGATAACCCATGTGTTCTTGTAACGGGACACAGTCTAGGGGCGGCTGTTGCTCTGTATTGGGAGGAGCGTATTTGATAGAAAACAACATAGTAAAAACTCCAAATCTTAATGTGATTCCTTTGACTGAGCCGTGTCCTGGGAGACCAGACTTCGTAAATAGGTATGAGAAGAGTTTTAATATTTATAACTGGTTTGGTAATAATCTTGATCAGGTTCCGATTCTTCCTGGATTGGTGGGCTATGCTCATTTTGGTGCTATTTTAGCTTGAGTCCGCAAGATAAAGTCTTTGATAGGCATGCTCTAATAGTTTATCAGGAATACATAAACCAGATACCTCCTCGGTAAGCAAATAGAGAGGCATAAAACAATATAGTTCTGCCTTTCTATGATGATTGATTATAATTTTGGCTATTCTACTAAGGTCATTTGGTCGGCTTTGTTGGGGATAATGCACAAAAATTCGAAATTGGTTTCACCGATATTTTTATAATAATGTGGTACTTCGGCAGGAATGAATACTACGTTGTCCCTTTCGACAATTGAGACTTCATCGCCAATTCTTATTTCTGCTTTGCCGCAGAGAATATATTGCTGGTGTTCTACCAGATTTCTATGAAAAGGTATCATTCCGCCTTTTTTTATGATAAATTTTCTCATCGCGAAGTTGTTATTCTTATCTGGCGGAATAAGAATTTTTATAAATGTATTTTTGGCCATTTCAACTTTGTTGAACTGTATTTGATTTGAATCTTTTATGCCTGTCATTTTTACCTCATGAATTTATTTTTTTTACTTGGCTGAAAATAGATTTTATTCTTGAATGGGGTCTTCTGTTGCCGGCTCTATCTCGGGTATTCTCTTGTTTAGTAAGAAAAAATAGGATATCAGACTGATGAATAGAATTATAATCATTCCATATAGTATATATAGAATGCAGGACAAGTTGTTACGAATATTATTTAGTGAAACTTCAGCTGCAACGTATGGGCCTTTGTTGTTTTTGTCTTCAATCAAAATCCAGTTTCCGTTGAGTATTTTGCTTAAGGAGGGCTTGATTCCCATAGATGCTTTTGCGCTATTGATATATGAGATCAATTGGTCAGAAGGCTCGTTTGTGCCAACGATATATTTTCCTTCTGTGTCGAATATGTAAAGTTCTGAAGAGTTTGATTTTTCCTTAAGGTTCTTAAATGTTTTTGTCAAGCTATCTTTTGATATATCTATTCCGGCGACACCGATAAGTGAGCCGTCATCCTTATATATTGGTGATGCTATTGAAATCATTTCGACATTGGTCTTAGTATCTTCGTAAATATGAGTTATTATCATACTTCCCACCCTGACAGCCTCGAAATAATAAGGGTCATCTTCAGGTGTGATTCTTTTATTGTCTCTGGGGCCTATTACAATTTTTCCATTCGTGTCTCTACAGTACCATGAAGTAAATGAGAAGTCCTGAAGTGTTATTTTTTTACCTTCTAATTTTATAAAAAGGTCAGGATTAATAGTAAACCATGCACCGTTAATTGTATTGTCGGCTGTTACTAAAGATTTTAAATACCACTCGACATTTTCGATATAGCTGTTCATAGATTGAGTGCTACTTGTATAATTGCCTTGAATAAATTTTTCTCTCAGAAAATTTACCATGTTGTCAACAGAAAGTTCTTTTTCTGAAATAGAGATTGAAGCGCCGTAAATAAGTGAAGCTTCATTTGTTAAGACAGACTGAACTCCATATGATACCTTGTTGTATTTATGAATGGTATATATTCCCAATAGGATCACAATTATTGCGAAAATAATCAGGCATAAGATGAAATTATTCTTTTTATACATGCTCTCCATGAAATTCCTTATGATTGAATATTATTTGTTATCTAAAGATTTTTCGGTGTCGGACAAAGGTTGTGCTATTTTTAAGCTGTTTACTCTTACCGTAGGTTCGATGTTTTTGGTGATCAGGCGAAGTAGATTAGTTTTAATTTTTCCAGTGATTATGACATTTACATTGGTGGTCACATCTATTTTTTTTGCAGGTGGAAAATCAAGCTTTATCTGTCCTGTGAGATCTCTAATAAAATAATTTCCGTCTCGCTTAACAATTACGCCTGTTAACGTCACATGCGCTTTGTTGTCTGCCTGTTTTGCCAGAGCCACGGTATTAACTACTTGATCCGAACTTTTTGAGTTTGCCGAAAGGTTAACAGCGGTTAAAATCCAGCAAAACAGGAGAGACAATTTTAGAATTTTATTCATGTTTCCCCTTATTTAGTCTCGCTGGTGATTACTATGATATTCTAAATTATGCGATCTTTCGTGTTATTGACAAGTATATTATGGATTAGTTTTTATGTTTTATATATGAGTATAGCAGTTTTTCACAACTATGTAAGAGAGTTGATACAGTCCAATTCGCCCCATCTATCATAGAGTAGTTCAAGATTGGTTTTTAGCGTTTCTAATTCTGTTTGCAGTTCCAGTGTTCTATTGCCATACTTCTCGAAGAAATCGGAACTTCCGAATATCTTTTCGATTTTTTCGATTTTTTCTTCTGTTTCTGTGACTTGTTCCTCTATAGTCTCAAGTTCTTTGCGCTCTTTCCAAGTTAATTTTCTGGTTGCTATTTTTGAAGGAGTTTCTGCTGTTCTGGGTATCTTTACAGTCTGATTTGAGGCTGAGTCAATTTTACGGGTTAGTTTCTTTTCTTGATAGTAGTCATAATTTCCGACATAATATATGAGTTCCTTTTCTTCAAAGGCAAAAGTAGTAGAGCATACACGATTAAGGAAAAATCTATCATGGCTGACGACTATTGCGCAGCCTTTAAATGCGAGGAGAGCTTCTTCCAGAATTCTTAGGGTTTGTAAATCCAAGTCATTAGTGGGCTCGTCAAGTATTAAAAAGTTTCCGCCTTTCTTCAACATTTTGGCTAGAATGAGTCTGCCTTTTTCTCCGCCGGAAAGTTCGGATATTATGGTTTTAATTTTTGCGTCCTCAAAAAGAAAACGCTTCAAATACGTCCATATGGTTACTTTATTTTCTCCAAATTTAACGAAATCATAGCCTTCACCGATTTCCTCGTAAACGGTGTTTGATTCGTTAAGTTTGAGTCTTTCCTGATCTATGTAATTGAATTCAATGTTGGATGCTCTTTCTATACTTCCCGTTGTAGTAGGATTCTCTCCTGTCAAGGCTTTAAGGAATGTAGTTTTTCCTGATCCGTTCTTTCCGATCAGTCCGATTTTCATTCCGGGGTTTATTAGAAAATTGAAATTCTTTAAAATTTGGTTATTACCGTAAGAAATTGAAACATCGGTAAATTCCACTACCTTATCGCTTAATTGGCGTGGGGGAGGTATGATTAATTCGATATCCAGTTCCTTTTCCGGAGGGAGTTGGCCTATTGCCTGGTTAAACCTTTCAACCCTGCTATAAGATTTAGTGGTTCTGGCTTTTGGCATGCGTCTTATCCAGTCGATTTCTCTTCTGATGAAGCTTTTTCTTTTTTGCTCCATCTTTTCCTCAGTTTCTATCCTCTTTGCCTTTCCAATCAGAAAGTCGGAATATGACCCGATGTATGAATAGAACGCACCTTGGGAAAGTTCTATCACCCTTGTTGCCAGATTATCAAGGAAATAGCGGTCATGTGTTACAAAAACTACTGTGCCTTTGTAGGAATCAATATATTTTTCAAGCCACTCTATGGAATCCGTATCAAGATGGTTAGTCGGTTCGTCCAGAATCAGTAAATCAGGTTCCCCGATTATGGCTTTGGCCAAAGCAGTTCTTCTTCGTTCACCACCAGATAATTCTGATAATTTTCTTTCCCTTTCAGGCGCGTTTACAGCGTGGAGAACTCTTTCTATTTTATTATTCAGGTTCCAGCCGTCAAGGTTATTTATTTTATTCTCAATTATATGTTGTTCGTTGGATTCAGGTGGTAGATTTTCATATTCTTCTATTAGTCTGGTAATATTAGAGGCACCTTCCAAAACGGCTTCGTACACAGTTAAATCGGGATTTAAGGAGAATTCCTGTGAAAGGTATGCCAGAGTCAATCCTTTCTTCTTTATGACATTTCCGGAATCCGGTTGCTCCAATCCAGCCACGATTTTCAGGAAAGTTGATTTTCCGCAACCATTTCTGCCGACAAGGCCAATTCTTTCCATGCCGCAGATTGCAAGCGAGGAGTCTTTCAGGATAACCTGATCCCCGAATGAAATGCTTAGACTGTCTGCACTGAAAACGACCGAATTACTGAGCTCTGCCATATAAAATTCAACTTACTTTGATATAAAAACGACTCAAACTATAAAGCAATGGGTGCTATAAAACGAATATAAACTATAATCAAAAAAGCTATTAATAAAAACATGCCCGATATGTATAATAAGATTTTATTTAAATTTTTGTTTACAACACTTTCTCTGTTTTTCTATCTTTTTACGTATGCTGATGATTTTGAGATAATAACAACAAAAGATGGAAGAACCTATTTTAATGTAGAAGTCTTGAAGAGAACTCCCACTTCATTGGGGATAGCTTATTCTAAAACGATGAACTCTGAAAATAGGACGGTTACAACTGTCCCGTTTTCAAAGATGGAAGAAGTATATCAAAAAAAATATGGATATAAAGGAGGGGTGGAAACTGAGCCGGCTACAAAAGCGGAGAGAATCGTAGAAAAACCGAAACAATTAAAAACAGTTGATTCTGCAAAAACAGAAACCTTAAAAGATAAAATTCGCAAATATGGAAAACCCGTGATTCTCAGAAACGGTAATATCTATAGTTTGGACGGAGAAACTATTCAACGTATTAACGATTCCTACAAGAATACAGTTTATCTGGGATATAAAAACTATTTTCTAGATGGTGAAGAAATATATATGGCGAACAGTCCGATAGATGCAAAAAAATATCTTAAAAGATTAAATAATGAAATAGAAAAATTGAAGAAAGAATTAAGTCCTGTTTCGTCTAAAGTAGAAAAAGTCGAAAATGATTTAAGAGAGTTGAAAGATAAATTGACCAAGTTGCAGATATCCCAAGCGACGAAAACCTATAAGTCGTCCTCAGGAACTACCACCGTAGTGTATGACCAAACCAATGTAAAAAACTGTCAGAAGGATATAAAAAGGAATGAAGCTAAATTGGAGGCTTTAAATGAGCAGTATGGTTCAATAATTTCCAGTTTGTCTAAAGCTATAGCCGATAAACAAACTCAATATGATACTTATTCTGTTTCTTTGGCAAAATTTGAAGAACCGGGTTCAAAAGTCGGTTTTGACTCCTATTTTGGCTCAGTAGTTATTGTATCAGTCAATAGATCTTTTGGTTCTGGTTTTTTTGTTACTGATGATGGATACATAATTACAAATGAGCATGTTATTACAGGCCAATCCAAAGCTACAATTGAAACCCACAGTAAACAAAAATTTATCGCAGACGTTGTCAAAGTAGATGCGAAGAGAGATTTGGCTTTGCTTAAAATATCAGGAAGTGGTTTTCCAGCCATGAAGGTTGAGGATTCCGCAAATGTGAAAACCGGAGATGATGTGATTACTATAGGAGCTCCAATAGGCTTGGACTGGTCGGTAACAAAGGGGATAATAAGTAACTTTGGCATTGATCCGAAATCAGGAACCCCACAAGTACAAACAGATGCTGCAATAAATCATGGAAATAGCGGCGGGCCTTTGATCAATATCAAAACAGGTAAAGTGGTTGGAGTAAATGTAAGCTTTATTGGCAAAGACAGCATGACTGGTGATAGGGTAGAGGGGGTAAATTTTGCCATAGCTTCTTCAGAAATTTACAAAGCATTTCCTCAACTTGCCAAGCATTAGACACTTGGTTTAGTGATATATAAGGTGAAAAGACAATGCGAATATTTGTAGATGCAGATGCTTTCCCTAGCTGTTTAAGGGAAATACTTTTCAAGGCTGTTGAGAGGCTTAAAATACCACTGATCATGGTGGCAAACATATTCATAAGACTACCGAAATCTAACTATATCTCAAATATCCATGTGTCATCAGGGCCTGATGTAGCCGATGACTACATTGCTGAAAAAATTGAAAAAGGAGATTTGCTTATTAGTGCAGACATTCCCTTGGCATATCGTGTTATTAAAAAAGGTGGACACGCTATCAATCCAAGGGGAGAATTGTATGACGAGTCTAATATTAAACAGAAATTGGCGGTGCGAGACCTCATGGATGAGTTGAGAAATGAAGGTTTGATGACGGGAGGGCCTGCCGCTTTTAAATCTAAAGACCGTCAGGCATTTGCGAACCAGTTGACAAAGTTTCTAGATAAAACTCTTCATCAAAACATGAGATAATTATGGATTTTTTTTGCACAAACAGAATAAAACTTGTTCAAGAAGATATTACCAAACTCGATGTTGATGCCATAGTTAATGCCGCTAACTGCAGCTTGTTGGGTGGAGGAGGCGTAGACGGAGCTATTCATAGAGCAGGAGGACCTGAAATTCTGGAAGAATGCATAATCATCCGAAACAAACAGGGGGGATGCAAAACAGGAGAGGCTGTTATTACTACAGGAGGCAAACTGCATGCTAGATTCGTGATACATACTGTTGGGCCTGTTTGGAATGGCGGACGTAGAAATGAAGAAAAGCTTTTAGCTTCTTGTTATCAAAACAGTCTGAAACTTGCTGTTCTCAGTAAGATAAAAAGTATAGCTTTTCCTAACATTAGTACAGGCATTTACCGCTTTCCAAAAGAGTTGGCAGCTGACATTGCCGTTAAAGAGGTTTCACGGTTTATTTTAAATAATGGCTTCATTGAACAAGTAATTTTTGCCTGTTTAGATGAAGAGAACTTTAAAATATATTCGCAGTTGCTTAATTAGATGAAAAAGACGAGCTAAAAATAGTATCACTTTGCATAGAGGATAATGATGAATAGAGAAGAATGTTTAAAGCTTTTATCTAAGTATATTCAAACCCCAAATATGATAAAGCATTGCCTTGCCTCAGAAGCCGTACTGGCGAAATTAGCCGAGAAATTAGGGCAGGACACAGGCAAGTGGGCAATGGCAGGGTTGCTTCACGATTTGGATGTAGAAATAACTGGTGCAGACCTTAAAGTGCACGGGCAGAAAACAGCAGCAATTTTAAGGGAACTTAAATTTGATGAAGAGATCATAGATGCCATAGTCAGGCATAATGAGGAATCTACTCATTTGAAAAGAAATACTTTGTTTCACCACTCTCTTGCTGCGGGAGAAACCATCACAGGGCTGATAACTGCGACGACTTTGGTTTACCCTGATAAGAAAATATCGGGAGTTAAAGTTAAATCTATAGTAAAAAGATTGAAGGAAAAATCTTTTGCCGCCTCTGTTAACAGGGGAATAATAATGGAGTGCGAAAAGCTGCCTCTTAGCATAGACGAATTTGCCGAAATTTCATTAAAAGCCATGCAGTCAATAAGTGCTGAACTGGGGTTGTAGCTTTTGTTTTTGTAATAAATCCTTGCTATTTTGGCTATTTGGCTTACATTTGCGATGTCATATGAATCGGGGGCGTTCAGGTTTCGACTAGGTCGGTAGAACGCAGATGGCATGTCGAGGATGATCGTTGGCCTCGTTAATCATCGATTAACAAATAAACGCAAAAAATACAGCATTCCAGCCAATGGCTATGCCATTAGCTGCCTAATTAAGTTTAGGACAACTGTAAATTGTATGCCTCACAGCAGTAAGGCACACTCTTAACGACTGCTTAGAATTCGGTTCTTAACTTTCGGACTGATTTCGAATCTTTAGAAAGTGTAGTCTGACGGCCGCCTGTTTGTCGGCAAGGTTGAAGGACGATAAACACTAAAGACAAAATACACATGTAGATGTCTGCAGGAAGCTTATTTAGGACGGGGGTTCGATTCCCCCCGCCTCCACCATGTTGAGCACAAAAATAAGAAATAAGTACCGTATGGTACCGTTTCTTCTTTTCAGACCTTTCTTTTCAGCTATAATAAGCCAAAATAGATATTCTATAATACTTGAGGTGTTTTATGGCTAAGAAGAATCCTAAATTAGAGATAGGGGCAATATACAAGAAAGAAGGCAATGGTAATTATTTTTTCAGATATCAAATTAATGGTCAGAGAAAAGCAATAAGCCTTAAAACCTCTAGATATGATGAAGCTGTAGAAAAAGCTAAAGAAATTATTCCTATTATTAAAGCCCCAAATGCAGAAGTCATTTCAGCGCACGTTAAACACGCAAAAGGTTTAGTTTCAAAAAAGAAGCCTCTTTCTTTACATCAAATTTGGGAGTTTTATTCAAACCATTCAGATAGAGCAATGCCGGCAACAGTCAGTGAACAGAATTCTTATCAAGCCACGCTTGATGAGTTTATAAGATTAACAGGAGATGAAAACTCCGATGTTAAATCTATTACACCAGATACAGTCAATAAATATATATTTTTTTTAAAGTGTTCTGAGATTTCAGTCTCAACTCATAACAGGAAGATTAAAAGACTCAGAAGAATCTTTTCTACACTAGGCGAGTATATAGACGAAAATCCCTTCACGGCTAAATCTCTTATGCGTAAAGAACGGGAAGAACAAGGGAATGAAATCCGTAGGCTATCTTTCACCAAAGAACAAGAACAGCAACTACTAAAAGTACTAGTAGACCCAAAATATAAGGTAATGCACAAACCTGAACTTAGAGTGGTATATTACCTTGGAATGTTCACAGGGCAGAGATTTAAAGATTGCGTGTTACTTAAGTGGCAGAGCATAGACCTCAATCAAAAAAAGATTTGGGTGAAGCAGTTCAAGACCGGGAAAGAAGTCACAATACCGATAGCGCCGGAGCTGCTATCGATACTTGAAGAAGCTAAAAGCTGGAAAGCAAACCAATATGTCTGTCCTAATGTAGCGGAACGCTATAACAGAACAGATACCAATGGAAAAAATGTTGGAAATAACCTTGTTAATATAGACGCATTGAGAGCAATACGCTGGATCGGTCTTGAGCCGTCAGTAAAAGTTCCAGGCAGGAAGAAGAGCGTTACAGTTTACGGCTTTCACTCTTTGAGACACTCCTTTGCCTCTCACTGCGCAGAAGCAGGAGTGCCTAAAGCAGTTGTTTTATCCATACTTGGCACTGACTCGGAAATAGTCGATAAGTACTATACCCATATTGGCGAAGAAGCCCAGGAGAAAGCTATCATGGCAATCAGTGGCGGAATGTTAGGGCCAACCGACAAAGAATGTATAATTGCAGCTCTTGGAATTATCGACAAAATAAAAATAAAGACACAGGATATCAAAGAAATAGAGCAAGCTCTTAGACCTATTTACTAACGAATTTTCTGGAAATTTACTTCTTCAATAAATCATACTGAATTCTAGCCAGCCACTATAATATTTATTTAAATATATCACGCTTTTATTATTATTTATGATATTTATTTACTTATATTCAGACTTATTTTATAATATTATATATTTTTATAATAATTATTATTATTTTTATACTTCCATATATATTATATTTTTCACAATTATAGTAATATAAATAAATATATTATGTACTTATATATATATTTTATATGAATTACAATTTATTTTTATTTAAAGAATTGGAAGATGCTTTTTCAAGGAAAATCCAAGCTGATTATAAAAAAAGTTTACTGACCCAATTAGAAAAATTCTTAGCGCCTCTTGCACCTAATAGATCAATATCCTTTGATAAAAGAATGGAGTATGGAAGATTTGCCTATGATTCTAGAAAAGATCAGCAGCATAGAGATGGAAACATAAAATCTATCCTCGATGAAGAAGATAAGTTTCTTAAAAGAATTCCAAGAGAAAATGAATACAGATCAATTATAGAAGAGTTTTGTGCATGTTTAAACAATTACATGGACAAAGTATTCCTAAGTGATGTAAAATCTGAAGGTAAATCAATTTTAGAATTATACTCAGAAAAAATAGCTGATTATGAGTTTAAAGTTTATCATACTTACAAGAAAGAACTATACATTATTTATTCTGGATTTACATATGCCAACCAGGTTGTTGAGCCTTTTAATTATGATTTTAAGTTTGTCAAACAAGAGATAAAAGTATTGCTATTTTTAGACTTCAAAAAAGAGGCATTGAGATTATTGGAAACAAAGGCAAATAACCTTGCAGACGATTACATGGAACATTTTAATAATTTTGTAATAAATAAATTTAACGATCTTAGTCTTTTTAGTAATTGTGTAACTGAGAATGAAAAACAAAAGATATTTGAAGATAGGGTAAAACTAAAACTTTGGACAACCCTTGGCACTGGTGAGATTACCCAATGGTTAACTGACTATGTTAATCGTATAGAGGGCGGGTATGTGCATTTAGATAATTATAAGTTGGTCTACTCTGCTGGAGGAATTGATAAATCCAAAATTCCTTTTAATCCATATTCAAGACAGTATGATCATTCTTTTGGGAAAGTTATTCCTACGGATGATTCTGTTATTGATCAAAGTGAGGTAGAATTTCCTATTGAACTGTATAAGAAATTGACAGGAAAAAATTATGATGAGATTTATGATGAGTTACCCTGTAACATAGGAGTTTCCCGTGAAGACACTCTTAAGCCATTTGTTTTGGATGGAAGGCAACGCTGGAAGCACAAGCCAATTCCTGATGAAATAAAGTGTGACAATTTTCTCAATATAAACTTTAGCCATAGTGATAAAAGTAAAAATATAGTATACATAGGTTCCATAGAACATGATCCAACTACAGGAAATACACTTCCTGCAAGTTATTGGCAAAAAGATGGCTCCACCTTACCAATTAAAGTTAATGTGCCTTTTTGCAATTTAAATACAAAGAAATTTCCACTATTGAATCAAGATTTGCTTTTTCGTTATAAAGATGCAGAAATTCTCTTAACCTGTCAGCTTTCCCTGGCTGCATTTGCCGATAGGAATAAAAGTAATATCCTTATGTTATCCTGGTATGGGGGAATAGATACTCTTGAGCATGTGTCATTTGACTTATTGAAGGGAAGGAAAGTTAAATATCTGATTATTCAACATGCAGATGAATTGGGGCTTAAAAGAGAATACAAAATTGCATATGAAGTTTATCAGAAGATTTCAGATTTAAAGCCTTTTTTTTGCGAAGTAAAAATACAACTAGCTAAGGACAAAAAGAAGAACAAGATTGCAATTGAGATTATATCTGAAAAAAATTGTGAAGATTTCAAGATAGATGCAGAGCGTATACTTGATTTACAATTACCTGCACTACCTTCTAGAAAATATTTTAAGATACATCCTAAAGTGATTTCAGCACTTAAGAATACAGAAGACAGGGATTTTCTATTAGCGCCTATAATTTATCATAAAACTGTTACCATTCTATATGCTCCGACATCAGTTGGTAAGACATGGCTTGCTTTAACCATGGCCTATGCGATTTCCATTGGTGGAAGATTTTTTCACACATGGAATGCGAAGAGTTCCAACAAAGTTCTCTATATTGATAACGAAATGGACTCACTTACGTTCAAAATGAGGCTTAATCTTATCCGCAAAATGAATTATAATCGGTCATTTTATTCAATACAAAAGAATATAGGCAATTTGCGAATAATCCTGAAAGAAGACAAGTTATTCTCTCTTCCCAGAGCCGAATTTCAGAACGAGGTCTTGGAATATGTAAAGTCTGAAGGAATAAAATTTATTGTAATAGATAATCTTTCAAGTTTTACTCAACATAATGACAGTGCCAGTGCATGGGAAGTCATTAATAGCTGGCTCTATGAATTACAACAAATCGGGTGCTCGTCACTAGTTGTACATCATGCGAATAAAAACCTAGACCAAAGAGGCACCAGTGCTAAGACCAACACCGCAGACAATGTTATTAAGTTAATCAAAAAATCAACAGAAGACTTTGACTTGGGATTCCAAATTCAAATTGAAAAGGGCCGAGACATATTTGGCTTCAGCAAGAAACCTTTTAGTGTATTTCTTGATACCAACAAAAATAAACCCGCATGGCATCTTGCTCATTCAGAAGAAAGAGAATTAGTTGAGAACAGGATATTGGAAGATCTCTTAAGAAGGGGGCATTCAAACGTTTTTATAGGCAATTATCTTGGCTGGGGGAAATCTAAGGTAATTGAAAGAAAAGAAAAACTTGGGAAAAAACATAAATATAAAAGACAAGATAGACTAGAGACACAGTAGTCATCCACCCTGATCTTCTTTAATATCAGTCACGCAAATGAAATTGATGATATCAGTATTTCTATAACGAACTGCACTGCCAACCATCCGGCGCGTAAAAGTAAAAGCTCCATCTTTCTCAAGCTTTTTAAAGTTGCTGAGGCCAATTCCGAGCATATCTGCGGCTTCGGCTTGATCAATCAGTTTAGGAATAATAACAGGCATAGTTGTTCCCTTTTCTGCAAGATGTTTCAGCTGTAAGATTATTTCGTTAAATTCAGATACAGGGATTAAACCTTCATCTGAAATCGGTTTAATTATTTTGGAAATCAGGGTTATTGTCTTTGGAGTTATACTTATCTTATTCATATGCAACCTCCTATGTTTGCATATGATGATTTGAATTAATATTTTTTTACATAAACTGCATCCTCATCATTTTAACTATTGGATTAATAACTATTTAGATATATAGATCATAATATAGAAAGAAGTATGACAAAATATTTATGTTGAAATATAGCAAAAACCCAGTAGTCCATCAGCCTTTTTAGCCTTGTATAACAATTTGCTTACTAGGTATATAGGTAGTATCTGATAGATAAATACAATATCTAACTGTAAATATTATATACAGCTAGATCTCTAAACATTCATTAGCCATCTTACCCCAGTACATCATAAGCTATTTATGATATAGACAACATCTCTACTTGATTGCTTATAATATCCTTATTCCATCTTCAATTATCTCCTATCAGTCATCTACATAACTACTTATGATAGTTCGTAAGGCAATACCATATTATACAAAGCCTAACCATACTCTCATATCTATATATCAACATTATCAATGTCTATACGATTCTTTCTAAAAGCAATAACAACTATAACCACCTAGAGAATTATGAAAGACCGCATTATTTACGACAGTACCTATAACGATCACTCCATCCTAACCAATCAAGCATCTAACCAAGGCTGTTATCAGAGCATCTTAGATACTAACGAAAAAGTATTTAACCAAGCAACCGCTAATCACAGCAAACTACTTTACATGCGTATGGATGTTCGCTTTCCTAAAGATACTCATTATCCGGATGAATCAATAAAGTTTAAGAACTTTATGAACAGCTTTAACCGATACTTAGATCGTAAAGGCCTAGATCCACATTATGCCTGGTGTAAAGAAAGATCAAGAGAGAAGCATACCCACATGCATACCTATTTCCTGTTAGACGGACAGAAGACTAAAAGCATCACTCCGCATATGGATAAAGCTGAAGAGTTATGGAATAAACAACTCGGTTTAGACCCCAGTAGCAACAACGGCCTTATAGACAGATGTACGAAAAGCCGTAATGGACAACCTCAGCATAACGGCATCATGATCCGTAAAGATCAACCAGATTACCAAGATAAGATTAACCACTGCCTGGAATGGAGCTCGTATCTAGCTAAAGTCAATACTAAGTCTATCCCTAAACACATGAACACCTTTGGACACTCTAAAATAGAACAGGATAAATAGTTCTTTTCATTAAATGCTTTATCCAGCAATAAGTCCAGTTCGCAGCTATTAATAAGAACCATCAGTATACCTATATTGCCCCCCTGTTTTTAGCACATTTTCAGGTAATTAATCCCACGCTTACCCTGAGTTATTTTGGGGTTATTTCTGCTTCATGCAAAGACTTGAGTATTTCACTGGTATAAAAATAAGATTGAAAACAAGCGTATTACCGTATGTAAGCGTATGTGCATAGCAGTTGAAAGTTGTAACAAACTAAGGCGGAATCTGACCTATAAAAATACGTCTTAAGATTTCAGACAGCAGCGTCCTAAGTGTATAGAATAAAATAGGACAGGAGTTATATTCCAAAAGAATATTTTGGGTTATTTAACTAACAACAATATCGTGGGGGCAAAAAAATACATTCCTCCATTTATGAGAAAAAGAAGTTCAGAAAATAAAATAGAAGCCTTTATTCCTTTTATTAATAGCTTCCTCTCCTTTACAGGGACAAGGAGTGTATATTTTTTGATATTATCGGTAATTACATGCTTAGGGCAAGGGATAGGGATATTTATGCTTATTCCTGCGATAAGGCTCTTTTCAGATGAAAAAGTAACAGGGAATAGTAATCTAATTACGGATGCACTGCTGAAGGTCTTGAGTTATATGCATCTTCCTTTTACCTTTGCGACACTGTTGTTTTTTTACTTTATTCTGACTGCATTCCTGAAGTATATAACTTACAGGCAGAATGTCCTGAATATGTCGATGCAAAATAAGTTTACCTCATTACTCAGGTGCAGGCTTTTCAACAGCATTATTCTTTCGGAATGGAGCTTTATTTCCCACCAGAAATCCTCAAATATAGCCCATGTCCTAACCTCTGATATACCGAGGGTATCTACAGGGACGTTCTTTTTCCTGAAGAGTGTTATAGGGTTGGTATTCACATTATCGTATATTGCATGGGCGCTGGTTCTTTCTGTGAAACTTACACTGATAGTTATAGTTATCTTTTCTGCGGTATTTATTATTCTTAAATCGTATTTTCCCGAAGCTTTTTCAAGAAATGTAAAAGCAAGGCATGCACTTTCAGGAATATATACACTTCTTCTTGACCATCTTAACGGGCTTAAGATAGCCAAAAGCTATTGTATGGAGAACAGAGAGTGCGAAGAATTTGAAAAGCTTTCTGACAATATATCCAAAACATCTATCCAATCTTCAATAATCTCATCGCGTACCAGCATGGTTTTTACTATTCTTTCAACGCTTTTTCTCTGCATATTGCTATATCTTTCGTATTATGTTTTCAAGATACCTTTTGAGAACCTGATAGTAATTACTTTAGTGTTTTCAAGGTTGATACCCGGACTTATGGATCTTCAGAGCAATGTCCAGCAGACAATAGGTATGTTACCATCATTTCTGGCTATGAACGAACTTATGTACTCCTTTGAAAAGAACAGGGAAATATTGTCTGATAAAACAATCCTTGAAAACAAGTTTAAATTAAAAGAATCAATAAAACTCAGTAATATAAACTTTGCATATGAAGAAAGCATGCAGGATGCATTTTCGATAAGTGACCTTTCTATTGAAATACCAGCCGGCAAGATTACGGCTATAGTCGGGCATTCAGGTTCAGGGAAAAGCACAATAGCAGACCTCATATCGGGAATGCTGAAACCAACTTCAGGTAAAATCTTTATAGACGATATAGCTCTAGCCAAAGAAAACCTCTACCAATGGAAACAGAAAGTAGGCTATATGCCTCAGGATATGTTCCTTTTTCATGACACAATAAGGAATAATATTCTGAGAGGTAAACTGGATGCGTCTGATGAAAAGATATACGAGGCGCTGAAACTCTCTTCGGCTTATGATCTGGTAATGAGTCTTCCTGAAAAACTTGATACTGTCATAAAGGATAGAGGCATACGCCTCTCCGGTGGGGAGAGGCAAAGAATATCCCTTGCAAGGACTCTGATAAGGAATCCGCTTCTTCTTATCCTTGACGAAGCGACCAATGCCCTGGATACAGCAAATGAGGAGAAGATACTTGCCGACTTAAAGAAACTAAGCGGAAGGTTTACTGTGTTAATAATTTCGCATAAACCGTCAATAGTAACATATGCTGACAAAGTTATTAAAATCAAAAACGGGAAGGTGAGCTAATATAACTATGAATATAAACTCTATAACAGTGCTAAGCGGGTACGGTAAGGACAAGCAGCAGGACAAAGTCGAATCAATAACGCTCAAGATGGGAGAAGTAATAAGCATAGTAGGGCCTACAGGTTCTGGCAAAACAACACTTATAGACGATATAGCAATGTTCGCCGACAGGAACACTCCGAGTATGAGGAAGGTACTTGTTAATGAAACAGAGCCGCCGGCAGAGTACTTTCTTGACCCGTCAAAAAACCCTATAGCATATATAACGCAGCATACAAATTTCCTCTCTGATTTACCCGTTGATATATTTCTTGAGACCCACGCAAGAATAAGGCAAAAAAACAGGAGTCATAAAATAGTAGAAGAGACATTGGAGTTTGCCAATCGCTTAACAGGAGAGCCGATAGTCAAGGCTACTTCCATGACTGAACTTTCAGGAGGACAGACCAGAGCGCTTCTGATAGCGGACGCCGTTATTATTGGGAACTCTCCTATAATTCTCTTAGATGAGATTGAAAACGCCGGAATAAACAGGACAAAGGCCCTTGAAGCTTTAAGGGGGTATGAGAAGATATTTATTTTTGTGACGCATGACCCCAGGATAGCCCTCTTATCAGATTACAGGCTGATAATGAAGAACGGAGGAATGACTAGTTTAATGACGACAAACGATGCGGAGAAAGAAGCGCTAATGGAAATAACAAAAATCGACGATGTCCTGCTTAATTTACGTTCGACAATCCGTGAAGGAGGCAGGGTAGATAGTGAGCATGTTTTTTCAAAGCTGCATGAAAGAGGATACAAAAAGATATAAGGGGAAGATATGAAAGTAGTAATATGCGCAGGGCCGCCCACAAGTGGCAAGACCACAGTCCTAAAACAGACCGTAAGGAAACTTTTAAAAAATTATAAAATATCTTATTTAAAGATAGATGTGCAATATGCAGATGAAGATGAGCTTTTTAGCAAGGAGTTTGGAATACCTACTAAGAAAATATATTCAGGAGAACTCTGCCCTGACCATTGCAATGTAGTAGTGCTTGGAGATGCTATAAGGTGGGCGGCGTCCCAGCCATCTGATATTTTATTTGTAGAAACAGCAGGGTTGTGCCTCAGGTGTTCACCATATGTAGAAGGGGCACTTGGAGTAATAGTGCTGGAAGCAACAAGCGGAATGAACCTGCCGAGGAAGATTGGCCCGATGCTTTCTCTTGCAGACATAGCAGTAGTAACAAAAATAGACCTTGTTTCGCAGGCAGAAAGAGAAGTATTCAGGGCAAACATCATGGATAGCGCCAGCGTTTCGATAATAGAATCAGATGCTCTACACGGTATAAATATTGATTTCCTTGTTAACAGGATTAAGGAGACAGAAGATTTAAAGATGCCGACTCAGCTCAGAGGGAACCCGCCTGTGGGAACATGTACCATTTGCGTAGGGAAAAAAGAAATAGGCTGGCAGCAGCATTTCGGAGTAGTCAGGACTATGGACAACGATATATTTTATCAAGGGGAATGATTATGGATTGGCAATCAAAAGAAGATCAGTATTTAAACAAACTGCCCGGTTATGACTGCGGGCTTTGCGGGGAAAAGTCATGCAGGAATTTCGCGGCAAAGCTTGTTGAAAACCCCTCTCTTTTCTATAAGTGCATACATGTTAATAAACTTGAGCGAAAGATCACCGAGGGTGAAGCCAGAGAAACTACAAATTCCAATTCATCAAAAGAAATATGCTCTTCCTGTGCAACATGCACATCTGAAACGCCAAAGGAAGAGTGGAAAGATTCACTTGACAGGGAATTTGATTTTATTCTGGATTCTCTCCCTGGAGATCCCGGCCCGAGAGAAATAATCAAACTGCATAATCCGCTCCTTACGGAAAAACTCAATATTAAAAAGAATGATATAATACTAGGAAGGCCTTTGGGAATGTCCTGCGGATGTCCGGTGACTCACTGCGGAATAGTTGTGGATGTGCATGAACTTACTGGAGTGATTAGCTGGTGTGTTACAGGGCCTCTCGGGCCAAGAAGCAAAGGGTTCAAGGATGTCGGCTACTATTCTGCGGAAGGTTATGAGGGGATAGTCTTGAGAAGCAATAAGGAACTGAAGCTCGGGATGAGATACTGGTTCATGCCCCATAAATGCATGCTCCAATGGCGGCACAGCGGGCTTATAAATTTCATCAATAAAATTAAAGTAGAAGGCAAAACCTTGCTGCAGGTTCGAGTGGAAGGGTTATTGATAGGATAGAAACAAGTCAATGACAAAGTATAATCTTTCAAATCTGGAATATCTTGAAGCTGAAAGCATCCATATAATAAGGGAAGTGGTTGCGGAATTCGAAAATCCCGTGATGCTATATTCTATAGGCAAGGACTCTTCAGTAATGCTGAGGCTTGCGCAAAAGGCCTTTTATCCGGCAAGGATTCCATTTCCGCTTCTTCATGTCGATACCGATTTCAAGTTCAAAGAGATGTATGAGTTCAGGGACAAAATGGCAAAAGAGATTGGATTTGACTTAAGGATTTACAAAAACGAAAAGGCACGTAAAGGCAATGTTAATCCATTTGACCTCGGGACTCAGAAATGCTGTTCTTTCCTTAAGACACAGGCGCTTGTAGATGCCATAAGGGAAGGCAAATATGATGCGGCATTTGGAGGTGCCAGAAGAGATGAGGAAAAATCCCGTGCAAAAGAGAGGATATTTTCATTCAGGGACAGGTTAGGACAATGGGATCCCAAGAATCAGCGGCCAGAGCTCTGGAATATTTATAATTCAAAACATCAGGAGAATGAATCTATCAGGGTCTTTCCGATATCCAACTGGACTGAACTTGACATATGGACATATATACACAAGGAGAAAATACCTATAGTCCCGATGTATTATGCCAAAGAAAGGGAAATGGTAGTCAGGGATAACCAGTTGATCCCTCTCGACGGGCCGATCCCTCTTAAGGAAGGAGAGGTGCCTCAGAAAGTATGGTGCCGCTTCAGGACTCTTGGCTGTTATCCCTGCACCGGGGCTGTTTACTCCAAAGCAGATACTCTGGAAGATATCATAGAAGAAATAATGGTAGCAAGGAACTCTGAGAGGATTACAAGGATTATAGACCACGACACTGACGGGAGCATGGAAATCAAAAAGAGAGAAGGGTATTTCTAATAATGAATATTAAGGAACTGTTGCTGCAAAACGAAAAGAAAGATCTCTTAAGGATCAGCACTGCCGGAAGCGTAGATGATGGAAAATCCACTCTTATTGGAAGATTGCTGTACGACAGCAAGACTCTTTACGAAGACCACCTCTCGTCATTGAAAAAAGACTCAATGAGGAAGGGCTCGGCAGGAGGGGATATCGACTATTCGCTCCTGCTTGACGGTTTAAGAGCCGAAAGAGAACAGGGAATTACTATTGATGTAGCTTACCGATTCTTTTCCACTCCCAAAAGAAAATTCATTATAGCCGACACTCCAGGGCATGAACAATATACAAGAAATATGGTAACAGGAGCTTCAACATCAGACCTGGCGATAGTTCTAATCGATGCTTCCAAGGGGATTCTCCCCCAGACAAAGAGGCATAGCTTTATAGCTTCCCTTCTTGGTATAAAACACATTATTGTAGCCATAAACAAGATGGATATTGTAGACTATAAGGAAGAAGTTTTCGAAAAAATAAAGCAGTCGTATACCAATTTTGCTGCCAGGCTGACTGTGCAGGATATCCATTTTATCCCGTTAAGCGGGCTTAGAGGAGACAATGTGGTCGAATTAAGCTGTAATATGCCATGGCATAATGGGCCTGCTCTTCTTGATTATCTGGAAAACGTTCATATAGCAAGCGATAGAAATCAGATTGATTTAAGGTTCCCTGTACAGTATGTAAACAGGCCTGATATGTATTACAGGGCCTATTGCGGATCTTTATCTTCAGGTATCATGAGAAAAGGGGACAAGGTTACAATTCTTCCTTCGGGGAAACACTCTGTTGTAAAATCTATCGTTACCTATGACAAAGAGCTTCAGGAAGCCTGTCAGCCTATGGCCATATCAGTTGAATTGGAAGACGAAATCGATATAAGCAGGGGAGATATGATTGTCCACTCTAATAATATCCCTGAGAGTTCAGATACTGTTGACGCATACGTTGTCTGGATGGATGAAACACCTCTTGATGCAAACCAAAAATATTTGATGAAACAGAATAACTCCATAACACCGTGCTTCCTGAATCAATGTTATTATAAGTTTGACATAAATGAGCTCAGGAAACAAAACTCTGCATATCTTGATCTTAATGAAATAGGAAGAGTGAAGCTGCAGTTAAACAGAAAGATTATTTTTGACCCATATAGCAAAAACCGTGTTACCGGGGCATTTGTATTGATTGATTCAGCTACCAATCTTACTTCAGGAGCCGGAATGATCATCGGAAAGCCTCCCGAAGAAAAAGCACTTATTGATTCCTACAAATTTTCAGATATTGAAAACAATAAGTTGGTTGTTTATTGGGTAACAGGAGAGACTGGACATGATAGAAAATTCATTTTGGATAGCCTCAAGAAAAAACTGCATGAAAAGAATCTCAAATATTTTATCATTGACGGAAAATCTGTCAGAAAATCATTGGCTGAAATGAGACTCTCTGATGATTTTTCTCTGAGTGTCAAGCATATTGCTGTTATTGTCAGAATGTGTATTTCTAACAGATTAATTCCTATCGTGGAACTGCATCTGAATGATGAGTCTGAAAGGAAATTTATAGGCGGCTATTTTGAAGACCTACAAGTTATATTTTCTGGACAATAACTGAGAAACAGGCAAGAGGAATAAGATTCATCTGTTCTTAAGAATCTATCCGAAGTAGGCTACCTGAGTAAATTCGCTGTTATCGTAGCCGCCTGTTACAGGGATATCCCCAGCCTTGAGCCAAGCATGGGCTATGATTTTTTTATCTTTATCCTTGCTCATTCCAAGGTAAATAGTGCTGTCGATTTTTCTTATTTTCAGCATTATCCTTCCTGTTATAGCCTGCGGGAGGCAATTGCATTTCCATGGAAGCCTTTCCGATGCGGCTTTGATAATATTGCCAACCTTTCGGATTGCTCTCCGCTCCGCTTCGGAAGATACGCTTTGCTTCTTATAAGTCCCAAGCATGGGTTTAAGAACCTTGTAAGGCATAATGATTATGGTCATTCTGGCTATGAAAAGAAATACCACCGCCTCAACAATCAGACGCTTATCAGAAAACTTTAGTCGTGCAAATTTATATGAGTAGACAAAGATTTTCATAATGGATGATTGAGAATTGATAGTTTAACATTAATAAATACCATACAGACAGAAAAAGAACCATCATACCTTCTCATCATTTTCAACTTTCAATTTTTCCTTTTCAATTTTTATTATCTCATTTTTCAACTTCTACATAGATTCAGACAATTGTTATAAGTCCCCATTCGTATATCTGCTGAGAGAACTTGATTGCGTCTTCCAGGCTCTTTTCTTTTGTCACTTCGAATTCATCGTATATCATGCCTGCAATCTCTTCAATAGAAAGGGGCTTTTCCTCAATAATTTCCCATATCCTTGTGGCGACTTCATTTAAGTTATAATAGTTGCCGTTTTCTACATTCATCATGACGATTTCACCGTCAAGATATGAAGATTCCTGATCCGGGCTTCTTGTTATTACTGATTTTGATGTTAACTCTGATTTCTGTCCCATATTAAACCTCACTATTTAAAAAATAACTTCGTTGTTCTCATCAAGATAAGAGTATTTCTTCATAATCTTTATATGATCACTTACTATCTTATCTTTCTGTTCAATCGTCAAATGTTTTCTCCAGCTTCCACATTTACCTTCCCTGAAAAAATGTTGAGCTTTCTGGGGTTTTTCATGAAAGCCTTCTTTTTCTTCTTTTTGTCTTAGTTTATCAAAAGAACTTTCGAGTATGGCCTGATGTATTTCATCATCGGTCTTATCAAGTTCCAAAAACTTTACTGCCCGGCTAAAGGTATTAAAACTGTCCATAAGCATGTCTTCATACCTCATGACACAAACTTTAATAGGGGCATTTGTCCAGCTCTCCACATGTCCGCTCCAGGTAAGATGTTTCTGTTTAAGCTGGTTCGGACAGGTTCTCTTGCTTTTGCACAGGGCAAAATCCATATTGTTCATCGATTCTATAGTGTGGTCAATTGTACTTGAATTGTGATAAGAAAAAGAAACCGCCACATCAAGTGGGTTCCTGATAAAATAAATAGCTCCAAATGTAACTTCAGGGAAAAAAAGCCACACCCCTTCGCCTGTTTTGGTAAAAGCATCGTGGACTTTCATGTAATGTCTTGTTTCTCCTGCCTCCTCTGAAATTTCTTTGTAAACATAAGGCCTGAGCAGTTCTGTTTCCTCAAGTGTCAATTCAGACGATTCAAGCCCTGTATGGTCTTCAAAAGGAGTCCTTGCGCTGGCTATCGGAGTTCTCTCCATGTCATTGATATCAAGTTCCGATTCTTTCTCCTTGAGAAGCGAACTCAGAAACGCTCTGAACCATGTGTTCCCTGATTTTGGATAAGATGCCAACCAAACTATATTTTTCATAATGGAAAAGTAAAAAGTGAAAAGTGAAAATTAAATACAGGGAATTGACAGATGAAATTTAAAAATGGGAAATGGGCTGGTTTTTCTCTTATATAACTCATTTTAAATTCTCACTTTTCCATTTTCAATTGCTTAAGTGATTTCACGATACTTGCCAATAACTTGATTAGTTCAACAATGTCCGGATGGATTGCAATAAACTCGTTTTTTTCAATATACTCGCTGTCTTTGAGCAGCATAAGCCAATATTCTGTTTCGTTTGCTTCCTTAAGAGCTATATTCATCTTGTTAAGAAAATCTGCTTTTGATTGGGCGTGCTCGGCTTCTTTTATCAAAGCGCCAATTGCTGTTCCGCTGCGAAGAAGTTGTTTTGACAAAACAAATTCTTTTCTTTCAGTCAAATATTTATAAAGCTTTATAATTTTTAACGCAAAAGCATAAGCTTTGTCCATAACAATATTTTCTTTTCCCCAACTCATTTTAAATTCTCACTTTTCCATTGTCAATTATCCATTTCTTTTTCTACTTCGTCAACGAAAGCATCAAAGTTTTCTGTTATATTGGGTCTTTTTATTCTTGATACAGGCAGTGTTGCCAGGGCAGATGCTATTTTAAAATGCATCCTTCTTTTCTTCAGCCCTTCGATAAACTGTTTTCTGTATGTATTATTCTGAATCAAAGTAAGCTTGTTAATGCCGTTTTCCACAGGGATGATTTCTGTCTTGTCTTCATTATGGGATTCTATCTTGTAGATTTTACAGACCGGATATTTTTCGCATGAATGAGAGGTGTCGTGATTATAGTAATACTTGTTTATCTCTCCCCTGACTCTGGAAAGACTTTGGCAGTCTTCTTTGAAAATATTAAGAGAGCTTTCCCATAACTTGAGGTTGGAATGCCCGGGATACGCATAGGGGATATTATCTTCGACTTTTATTGGGCAGATATCATCTGTTAATACTTTATACCCTCTCTTTAAGAGCGCCCCAGCTATAGTGGATTTACCTGCTCCAGATACTCCTGTGAAAATCACTGCCCCTTTATCAGTTAATACTGAACTTCCATGTATAGGCAGAAAATCCTTCATCATAAGTACCGCGCCTATAACGCTGCCAAGCAAATAAAGAACTGTTGTGTCGGTATCCTTATTATTATTCCTGTCAACTACTATCTCTGAAGAGTTTTTTATATAGATGCCTACACCAATGTCCTTATGCTTCAGGATAAACTCGTCTTCAGCGGCCTGATAGCATATTCCTTTCTTCAATGGTAGCTGGCTTAGGGTTTCAGGCACTTCTCCCCACCTTATGCTTATTGGCAGTGCATTGACCTGACCATCTTCAATCTGTTCCAGGGGATCAAGCGGTATTTCAGATGCCAGCTTCAACCCGTATAAACAATAAGAATACATCTTGGATTATCTCTTCAAAAGGTTAGACTTTGTTTATAATGCGCATAAATAATTGATACTTTATTATGCAAAATGTATTAATTCAAAAGATCATTAGTAACAAAACCTTACATTTGGCTTTCCGTTATGTTTGCAAGAGCAGACTTGATTACAGCTGCAGCTCTGATATCTGGGAACTGAGAAAAAACTGGGAAGCCGAAAGAGAAAAGATCAAAGAGGCAATAGTAGATGGAACTTACAGGTTAGCCCCGGTAAAGAAAATACTCAGAAATAATGAATGCCTGGAAATCTGGTCTTCCAGGGATGCCGTTGTTTTAAAAGCCCTTTCAATAGTTCTTACCAAATATCTTGATCCTCAAATATCAAAAAATTGCTACAATTTTAAAAACCATGGAGGTGCCAAGAAAGCTGTCAGAGCTATTATGTACCATAAAAATAATTTCAAATATCTCTTCAAGACCGATATAAAAAGCTATTATGCGTCAATTAACCATGAAGCCATGATGGACATTGCAAGGAGATATATTCCTGATAAGAGTGTACTATCGCTGATTTACCAATTCCTGAAAAGAACCATTTATTACGAGGGATATTACCTTGAGCGCAGCAAAGGTATTTGCCGTGGCAGCCCTTTATCTCCAATCCTTGGCACTCTTTACCTTAAAGCTTTTGACGATATATTCGGCAACAAACCCAATATCTTTTACGGCAGGTTTGTTGATGATGTTATTATTTTTGCAAAAAATTCATTTCAGATGAGGAGATTGATCAAAAAGACATATACTATTATAGGTAGTTTAAAGCTTAAGCTAGCTGAGGACAAGACATTTATAGGCAGGATCGATAAAGGCTTCTCGTTCGTGGGGTATAGATTCTATGGGGATGAAATCTCCATTTCAAATAGTTCAATTGAAAACTTCGGCGGACAGTTTAAGAAGCGGCTTTATGAGCCAGGATGCAGGGAAAAGAGGTTAAATCCTCACACTCGTATCTCTCTTTACGTCCGGCGCTGGATGAGTTGGGCTTACGGCGGGCTTGGGCAATGGAAAGAACAATTTACAATTAGAAGGAAAGTGAACAATGGAAAACCAAGCCGAAATCGAACAGAACAACAGCCAACCACAGCGTAAGAAGAAAAATTATGAAGTGCCTCAAGTGCGTAATCACGAAGCGGCGCTCGATATAATCGACGGGAAACCAACGACGCCTACGGAAGCGTTTTTCATTAAACCCGAACAATCGGACCATCGTAATGAGCTAGGTGATGGCATGGGCGACATTTGGGTTGATCCACCCGTGAGGGGTGGTGCCATGTCTCTGGACCTCGGATATCAAAAGCAATGTCAAGCGTTCGCAACAGGCAGCTTGACAATTATGATGGTTTAATAGTTCGCGGCGCTTTGCTGTAATACTTATCATGAGGGAGTTAAATATATCAGATGCTAAGTCCGACTACGACACTCAATGTTTACATATGATAAATAATAAATGGTATGTGGGACGTCGCAGATTTCCTTGACCGTTGGCTCATAAATCAGCACTCTACCCTTGAAAACCTGCGCGCTCTCGTGAATCACGCCCTTTCGGGACAATTTACTTCCACGGCCGACATTCCGGCCTAACTATCCATGATGTTATATCGATCAATATCAAATAAAGTACTCTGTCATCCTAGGCTGGTCTGGAGTTAAATGCAAATTCTCGATATCCTAGTCGAAATTTGCTTCGATGATAAGAGTACCATGATCAGTAATAAACAGATCAAAAGCTACAGATTTGAGTTTAATCAACTCCCTGTGGGTTTTTTTACGCAAATATCCAAAGCCTGTTATGTCTCATGGGCAATTGAGGCTGTAACAGGCTTAAATCCAGCCCGACGACTATTCTGACACAAAAGGTAAAAAATTAAATGAGTTAATGATTTCAGCTTTTTCAACCTTATAGTTCCCCGTAAAAGTGATAGGGAATCTGGCACTCTTGAGTTTTGAATACTTAATCTCAAAAACTGAAATTCCTCCATCTGCCTCTTCTATATAATCAATTTCCTGCTGCTGAGTTGTACGCCAGAAATACGGACTACAAGAATAATTTACATTATTATTTCTCTTAAGCCGTTCCGATATGATGAAATTTTCCCATAATGCCCCTTTATCACTTCTTAGTTCAAGCGGAGCGAAGTTGCCTATTATGGCATTTCTAACTCCAGTATCCCAAAAGTATATCTTTTGGGCTTTTTTAAGTTCATTTCTGATATTCCTGCTTACCTGAGCCAGAATAATTACGAATATCTAAATAAAATAGCAGAACGCAAAAAACAGGATATTTCTTTTATTTTGAATCGGCTCATTGAAAATGAGATAAAAAACTTTGACTTAGTGTCGAAATAAATCATTTCTTCTTGAATAGCGCTCATCAGTGTGTGTCCGATGCAAAACTCAGTGAAACTTCGTGAGAATTGAGAGACCTGTAGAGCATCTCAACATCCCAGTTAAAGTTTGCTTCTATAATCAAGGGGCCAGTAGCAGTGATAAACAGGTCAAAAGCGACAGATTTAAGTTTTATTAGTCCCTTATGGGCTTTGATGCACACATCCATTGCGTTTGATAACATTTCCTTAATATCAGAGGATGGACGGAACACCCCCATATCCTTATTAAAGTGAAGGGTTGATTTGAATTTCTCACTCACTTCAAAAGTATTTAAATCAAGTGGGTATAATTTATAGAATTGCCTCTCATTAATTCTTTTGTCAGGGATTTCAATTTGCATATAAATGGGAGTGACTATGTCTCCATTACGAACAGTTATAATTCTCACTGTTGTTGATTGTTCAGGCTGCGATGGTGATTTTAAACCGTTATGGCTTTCAATATAGGGTTGAATCTGTAAATTTCTGCAATGCGTCAGCATTTTTCTAAGAAAGGCTTTTGCTTCCTCGAAACCCTCTATTTCTTTGCCATTGATAGGAAGTATTTTATAGCTGTCTATATTTTTATGGTATTTTACTTTGAAAGCATCTTTGCTCTGCGAACCTTTATTGGGTTTGCAGAAGATGTCTTCTGTTCTGAAGAAAAGATTGATATCAGGGTTTTCGATATCTTCGAGATTCTGGATTATAGGCACATGCGGGATGTTAAGCATTTTTAATGCTTGTGTAAATTCTGCTTTATTCCCGATAAATCTTGTCGCTTCCTTAAAAGTTTTATTGCCTGCGTTGGATACTATGTGAAAGTTAGGCAGTTCAAATGTGTAGAAATAGACCAGTTCTTTTTCTTTGTTCTCATTGAGATAGAACTGGTATTTATAGTATTTGTCGGGAGTGATGTTGTGAATAAGCGCGAGCCTTAACAAGGACAGGCATTGCCTTGTTAATGTTACTCCGTAAGTTTTTCTGGTTTCTCTGCCTTTATTGTAAAGGCATATTACTGACATTTTCCATGCATAATAGAAATACCATCTTAGAGAAGCATATGACTCTTTTAAAAAGCCAATAACACCTGATTTGAAAAATGCGTTCATAAAAATCTCTCTGTGGATTTTTATGCATTCATTTTTGCTATCGAACAGACGGTAGCTTATTATGCAGGATGGTTTCCTTGAACGTAAAAATAAGCCTAAATGCCTGAATATTTTATTCATTGGGGTAGTCATGCTTTAAAATAAGCTCAGCCTGCGATAATGAATGTGCCAACTTCATCATTTTTCGAGTCGTTCGTGGTTAGTTGTATTTTCTTCATCTCAGGATTAATGGAAAGTTTTAAGCCATTGATTAACGGCAGCAACAGAAGAGATATTTCTCCTGTAGCTAAACTCAATTTCCTTGCTGTTTTTCTTATTTTTATCCAAAGAGACAAGCTTGTCCATTTTTTTGACATCGACTATATCATTTAATGAGGCATGGAGATCTAAGTTACAGAAAGCAATTTCGTCAACACGTTCTTTGACTTTTTCTCCCATGTATTTGCTTGGCTTCCAGTTCACCATCTTTGGCACGATATCATCAACAGCTTTACGGTGGAAATATCGCCCTGTGCCTTTATGGTACTTCATTGAGGAAGGAATAGAGAGGAAAAACTGAATCATTTGTACATCCAGCAAGGGCCAGCGGTAATCTATTCCATAAGAATCGGCTACAAGAGAGCAATTCCCCATTCTCGTGGGGACAAACGGGGCAAAACGGTTCTCAAGAGTAAAAGCATTGATATTAGTGTAGCCGGCATCAAATTTAGCGGTCTCAAAATATTTATTCTTTAATTCGTAAGCTTCTATTACTTCGTCTTTGATTAAACAATACGGCCATCTCTGATTCCAGGCGTTTAGAAAACGTTGATTGTATTCTTCTTTCTTGAATTTATGCTTACAATACTTTTTAGCGAACCGTAAGGGACGGGTAATATGATTGCCATGCAAATTTTTATATAGCTGAAAATATTTCTTCTCTTCTATTAATTGCTCCAGGAGCAAGTATCCGTGAATAGTAGTGACGAATTCATCCCCTCCGAACCCCGATAACAATGTCCTTATATTTTCAGTATTAGCTTTTTCATAGAAAATTGTATGAAAGGTTGCATTGCCGTGTTCAACAGGCGAACCCATGATTTTTAATGCACGGTCATTTATCTCATTATTTTTACTTTGCATGCCACAGCAGATGAAATTATTGACTATCCCATACTTCTGGCTGACCTGAAGAATGTATTGCGGTTCATATTCAAGAAAGGCAAAGCCAAATGCATAGAAGTTATCAATCGGCTGGTCAAAGAGTTTAGCCGCCAGAGCTGTTACTGTGGATGAATCTATCCCTCCGCTTGTTTCGGAACCGAGATTATATTTAGTCCTTATCCTGAAAGAAACCGCTTTGTTTAAGAGCTCTTTATATATTTCAAGATAGTTTTCAATCTTGCCAAGTGAATGATTCTCTTCAGGGTTGAACGTGAAGTATTGTCTGATGCTGTGATTATCTCTGCTTACTTTGATGCTATTGGCAGGCTTAAGCTTAAAAATATCATGGTAGGCTGTTTTCTCAAAATCCATAGAGAGATGCAGCATATATTTTGCAGCCCATTCCATATCAGGTTTCATAGGGACAATTTTCAGACTATGAAATACTGCTAAAGTTGAAGCAAAGATAAAATAATCATCTGAGATGTAGTAGTAGAAAGGTTTTACTCCCATATGATCTACTGAACAAAACATGGAATCTTTCTTCTTATCGTAAATCGCATATGAGAAATCTCCGTAAATGTAAGAAACACATTCTTCTCCCCATTTAAGATAGCTTTTCATGATAAGTTCGGAATCACACACTTCCTTCAAGCTTTCAGAAGCAAGACCAAGTTTTCTGGCCAGCTCTTCTCTGTTGGTCAGTATTCCCCAGGAAACTATTACGTTCCCTGTAGCATTGTCTATATAAGGGGTAGGATCAAAAAATGATTCAGGAGTATTAAATCTTGTAGTTTGTACAAGAAGCACATTATCGTTATGATATAATCCGACCTTATCGGCCGTTTTAAACTGATTGAGAGTAACAGCTATTGTGTCTTTATACGATAGAGACTCGAGTTTTTTTTCTCTCCTCAAAAAAATCCCAGCGATCATTTTATATCCCTTATCCTCGAAAATATTATTGATAACACAGGAGCAAACGATATCTTTAATACAAGGAGATTTCAATGAATTTAATGAAGATGGATAACATATACTTACCTCTGGTTAAAACGCTTTTATCAATACAAGAAAAACATCCAAATATGTCGTTAATTGACCTAGCGCTGCATCATAGGGTATTGCCTCTAATAGCAAGACAAAATGCAGATGAATTACAAAAATATTTTACAGAGGAAGAAATTAAAGAACTTTACATCCTTAATGAACAGAATAAACAGAAAACCATGAAAAGAGTAATGGAGTTATGTTCTTTAGCAAAACTTTTTAATGAAAACAAGATAGAATTCCTGGTATTGAAAGGCATCCCGCTTTCAATGGAGCTCTATGGGGATATAGGGATAAGGCCATCAAAAGACATAGATATCCTGATAAGAAAGGAAGATGCCCAGAAAGTGATTCACCTCTTAAAAACCACGCATGATATTGAATGCGAATATTATCTTAAATATGCTCATCACTTTCATATTAAAAATAAAAAAAACAATGTGCAAACAGAAGTCCACACAAGGCTTTTTGACAATAAATATTTAGCTCCTGAAATTAATCCTTTCGAGAATAAGAGAGCAGTAAAGGTCCTTGGTATTGACATGCCTGTGCTTTCCTATGAAAATACTCTGCTGTTTCTCATGATTCATGGATCAGTACATAGGTATTTCAGGCTTATGTGGCTTACTGATATTTATACTATTGCTTCAAAGGAGCAATTTGATTTTCAAAAGGCAATACATCTCTTTGGAAAATATAAAATGGAAAGGATACTGGCAAGTTCACTGCTAACTTGTAATAAAATTTTCAGCAATTTTACATATCCAGATATTAGATGTTTTGCTCAAAAAGATAAGAATGTAGAAAAAATTATTATTAACAATCTGAAAGCTATTCATACGCCTCGAGATGTTTCCAAAAGAGGCTCATTTATTTTTGAATGCAGAAAAAAGTTTTCGCTTATGTATCATCTGCTAATTCTTAAAAACGGATTCAAATACAAATTCTATATATACGAAAAGAATTTTTTCGCAAAGCATAACATGGTGACCCTGCCTCTTCCTGAAAAACTCCATTTCCTGTATATTTTCATACATTCCTTTTTGTGTGTCTATCGATGGGCAAATGCGAGATACCTTAAGAAAGTTTAAATTCATAAGGCTTTTTCCGAACGTAAAAGCTCAATAAGCATTTCAACGGATTCTTTTACTGAAACTTTAGAAGTATTAATTTTCAGAACAGGTTTTTCAGGTGTTTCGTATGGAGAACTAATTCCGGTAAATTCAGGAATAAGACCTTTAATAGCTTTTTGATACAGTCCTTTAGGATCACGGGAAATACAAGTATCGATATCAGCTTCTATATAAATTTCAAAAAAATTACCTTTCCCGATAATCTCTGAAGCCAGTTTTCTGTCTTTAACAAATGGCGAAATAAAGGCAGCAATAACCAGCACTCCGGCATCGTTAAGTATCCTGCATACTTCAGATGCCCTTCTGATATTTTCCGACCTGTCTTCAGCCAAAAAACCAAGGCCTTTATTCAGACCGTTCCTTAAAATATCCCCATCTAATACATACGAAGGGATATCCATACTGGCAAACTCCTGATGCAAAGCGTTAGCTATCGTGGTTTTTCCAGAACCGCTCAGCCCTGTCAGCCATATCGTATATGAATTATTATTTAATTGATTTTTCTGCATAAAATAAACCTGATCATTTTTCCCTAAAAAATATTGCATAGCTTTCAATTTACAAATCAGCAATTCTATAAGTAGGTTTAGCTCTTCAAATTACTACATACTGTAGATCAAAATTTTTGAGGTATATATCATTACATTGAACGAATAAAACAGTACACTCAATACTACTATACACGGCACTGTTTTCTGAGAGATTTTAGGCCTAAAACTCCCATAGACTGTCGGGGTATTTTTGCCCAATTTCGTCTTCATATCTTTATTCTAAAAATCTTCTATTTATAAAACTTCAGACTCAAAATATTAAATGACTCCTTCCTGCCTAATCGAGCAGGAGGGAGTTTTGCTGTTTATATCTAATCAACTTTAATCATAGGAGTAACAATGAGCATAACCATAGAACGCAACAATCTTAAAGAGGCAATCGCCTCACTATCAAAAGTAATAACAAAAAATCCGTCTGTTCCAATTCTGTCCTGTGTACGGATAAGCAGTGCTATTACAGGATTAAGGATTTCAGCAACGAACCTCAATGAACACCTTTCCTTTAACATCAAAGGAAAATCAGAAGAGGCAGTGACCTCTATGGTAGTTAGTTTGGATGAACTTAAGGACTACCTAGAGTATTCAAAATCAGCCTCAACCTATACGCTCACCAAGTCATATAAAGGAGATATACGAATTTCTTCAGACATCGAGGAATATCAGGAAAAGACTCTAATGAGCTATCAGCAATTTGACTGGCCAGATATACCTGATATATCCAAAACAAAACTCGGAACTATCTCAAAAGACGCTCTAAAAGTCATTCAATCGGCTATTCCTTCAGCCGCGGCAAAGGAGTCTGTAAGGGCGGCGTTAAAATGCCTTCTTCTTGAAGAGAAAGCAGTAGTCGCCTCGAATGCCGTAGAACTGATAAAGTTAGCCTTAGATGCAAGTATTAATGAAAAGGCTCTTATTCCTGTAACGAAATTCATAAGCAGCGCTGTCTTTTCTGATAGAGATAGTTCAATAGGGATACAGAAATTTAATGGTTTCAAATATCTCTGCATCTCTAACTACAGATGGGAATACTCTGTAAAACTTTCAGAAGAGACTTATCCAAATTACATGAATGTCATACCAAAGGAAAGCGCCGCTTCCTTTACGATACTTAAAGGAGATACTGAAAGGCTAAAATCAGAAATTCCAAACCTAAAATATTCATCTAATTTAAAAGCCATCCATTTGCATCTAGACAAAGAAAAGCTGACGATTTTTTCAGAAGATATATCTAATGGCAAGTCTATAACTTTGCCTGTAGCCAGAGAAGGCAGCAATAAAGCAATTATTAAAACAATAAAGAGCGAGTTCTTGCTTAGAGCTTTCAGTCTGGGATTCAACAAGTTCAGTTTTAATGAAGGTAACTCACCGATTATCGCATCAGGCAACAGCGACTCGTTTATGGTCTTTATGCCTATGAAGACTCACGAGGAAATCGTTAAGCAAATCGAAGGAACAATTAACTCAAAAGAGACCGTTACACAAATTATAAAGCCCAAGGAGGAATCCAAAATGGAAACAACTACACCAAAAACAGCCAAACAAAATTACACACCAACATTCCAGGGAACAGAAGTAAAAACTGACCTAATGGAAGAACTCATTAACAAGATTAGCTCAGTAAGAAGCAAGGCAAGAGAGATAATTGATATCTCTATAGATGTCAGCAACCAGCTCCGGAATATACAAAAAAGTACCAAGGCCAAGGAAAAAGAATTCAAAGTTGCCAGCGAGCTGATAGATAAACTCAAGAAAGTATCAGGATTTTAAGTAATCCTATAAGAAGACTATAAATGAGGCTGTTTTCGTGTAAGCGAAGACGGCTTCTTTGTTTTAATCCGCAAAGTCAGGAGTAATAAACATGCTAAAGTTAAACGCCTCATTCAACAAGAAAGTCCCTGCAGAAACAGAGTTCAGTTCAAAAGGTTATTCTGCCTCTATTGAGTTAGAAATACCTGATGGATTGACTCAGGAACAACTAAGGGAAAAAATACATACGACCTTTGAAATGGTGCGCCAGTCTGTAGAAACTGAAATAAATAGCAATGCCCAGAATAGCAATGCTCGTCAGCATCATCAACAACAATTAAAACATCCTTCGTCATTATCTACTCAGAAACAAGCAACCAGGCAACAGATTAACGATCCTGCAAGCCCCAGGCAAGTAAAATATTTGACCGACCTTGCCCGTAAGCTCAATATCTCTCTTGTTGGCTATCTTCAGAAGTGCGGGTGTAACGATGTTTCACAATTAAGCAGGCAGAATTGTAGCGCTCTGATAAAAAGCATCAGCAATTATGCCGCCGCATGAGGGAGGAAGTTATGAACAACTTATTAACAGAGTTGCGAACAAAGCCTCACTGGAGCTTTTCCAGTTTAAATGGCCTACTTAATATTTGTTCACTGCAATGGGCTTTTAAGTATATTTACAACCTTGAACCTGAACTGACATCCGTCAGCCTGTTATTTGGTTCTGCATTTCACAAAGCCGCAAGCTGGATAGCTATTTTAAGGCAGCAAGGTATATATGAAAATCCCCAGGAAGCACAGGAAGTCTTCAGCGAAGCATGGAAAATAGAGTGCAAAGCCGCAAACAACTTCAAAATATCAGCTGAGGAGTTCAATATACTTGATGCTTTAGGCAGAAAGATGATTGACTGCCTGAGCAGGAAGTGGACTGAGGATAACATTGTGGCTGTAGGCAAGGTATTCAGCATTAAGGTTGCTTCATCTGAAAAGCCTCTTATCGGTGAATATGATCTTCTTGTCAAAAATGATCTTGGCACCAATGTCATAATCGACTGGAAAACAGCTGAAAAGAAGTGGCCTGAAAGTAAAGCCAATAAGGACTTACAGGCTACGGTTTTCTGTTATGCGTATAGGAAGACTTATAACCAAGACTGTCTTTTCAGGTATGACGTTATTACAAAAACCAAAGACCCTCAGTACATTCAGTACCCTGCTTACAGGTTTAATAATGATTTTAAGCGGCTGGAAAAGCTTATAGCCTTAGCAGAGAGAGCTGTTCAGTCTGAAATATTCTTCCCTAACGATCAGAGCTTCTACTGTTCCGGCTGCCAATACGCCTCTGCCTGCAAAGCCTGGCATAAAACCCAATCTAAAACCATATCACTGCCTATAGCAGTTTAACAACGGAGATAAATCATGAACGGACTAATTTTACATTGCGGAGCCAACAGGGTTCCAAGAAGTGAACTAATAAAAATACCAACACCTATGCCAACAAAGACCTATAGGCCTGTTCCTCATTACCACATAGCTGAACTTGTCTCACAGGAAGCAAAAAACAGAGGCTATGCAATAAGCTCTGAAGAGTATGGCTTAAGCCCGAACGGTGATAAATTGTTCGGAGTATTAAGATTTCACCCGGAAGGGCATCCAGAATACTCAAGAGCATTGGGAATAAGAAACAGCCATGACAAGAGTTTAGCTGTAGGATTAACAGTAGGGCTCTCGATTCTTGTGTGCGATAATTTGGCGTTTGGAGGAGAGACTACCATTCACCGTAAGCATACAAGCGGCATAGAGATAGAAACATTAATCCCTGAAGCCTTTAACGCTGTAACCCATCAGTTTATCAGACTTGAAAGAAATGTTGATAACCTGAAGTGTCAGAGCATAACAATAGACCAGGCTAAGCTCATCACAGTAGAGGCTGCTGAAGAAAAAGCTATACCAAGCTGTGACATTATCCCGGTAATAGAAGAGTTTGTAAATCCAAGATATGAAGATTTTTCTGAACGCAACAGGTGGAGTTTATACAATAGCTTTACGGAGATAGCTAAGAAGTATTCACCTGTAAGGGCGGATCAATGCTACAGGAAGCTTGGCTTACTCTTCGGGCTTAATAACAAAATGGAGGCAGCATGAATTACATCAAAATACTTATTCTTGTTGCGTCTGTTGCTACAGCTATAATAGAAGCTCTTACAAAAGAAGAAAATGAATAACTTTCAAATTTTAGTAAAATTATAACGAACTGAAAATAGCTTTAAAAAACCTACCCTAATCGAGGGGTTTTTCACACAGAAACACCTGTTTTTACCCACCCCAGTACTACTATACTGGGTGCTTATTTTTAACCCTAAAAGGAGAAATGATTATGGATACATTATTTAGTGGAATTATCCTTGGAATCGGGATATTCATCGGTTATAAGGGTGCTCAAAAAGCAGAGCCTTATATCTCACAGTGGCTTGAGGAAGTAACCGCTAATTCTCAGAAAGAGTAAAACATTGATTTCATAAAGCTGTACCGGAAATTAACTGGTACAGCTTTATTTTTTTGTTTGAACTATAGATTTCATTATTAAAAAAATCACTTATATTCTAAAAATGCTCATAAATCAATTTTTAGCGCAGATAGATTTAAGCTTTTACTAGAATTATATATGAATTTTGTAGCTATCATTTAGTCGCAAATTTTTTTAATTTATCTGGTAATGAATCATATGTCTCTGTTTGAGCAGGGACTACTGAAGGCTGCCCATTTTTATTCATTATTTCCAGGCCTTCATTTTTGCTTAAAACAAACTTTACAAATTTAATTGCAGTCTCTTTATTGGGAGCATTGTTAGGAATTGTTAGCCCATAAATCATAGGCTCGCCTTTTTGAATGATTTCTGTCCCAGGCTTTTTCCCGTCTATATCTACTGAAACCTGAGAATAGTATTTCTTTAAGTCTGCACTGCCAAGATTTATTTCCTTAGGGAGTTCTACGTATTTAAGGCCATCTTGTATCGCAACTGATTTATATACAAAAATATAATCGATTTTCTGCTGTTTGAGTAAAGATACAAGTTCTATATCCATAGGCCTTTGAATACAATTATTCTTTATGATGTTCTGATATATATCTGAATCTTTATAATAAATAGCTGCTAATTTAAGAGTTTGTAGTGCTCTGTATCCACAAGGATCATCATTTTTATTTGTATGTCCCCATGTTATCCCTGATTGTTGAAGTATCTTATACCAGTTAGTGCTATTAATTTCAGAAGCATATTGTGATTTTTCATTGTATGCGATAACTATTTGATTAGAAGCGAATTTAATACACCAGGAAGCATATTTGGGAATAAGCATATCATTAATAACATTATAATCTGCTGATATAAATACATCGCAGGGGCTGCCTAATTCTGTTATTTCTCTGGCACATTTTATACTACCTGCTATTTTCAAGATAATTTCAGTTCCAGGATGTTCTTTCTCAAACTTAACTTTCATTTGATTAGCTGGCTTATTTAAACTATCCGCACAAAATACGATTAGCGATTTATCCAGATTTTTATCTTCAATGGCATGGATTTGTATTTGGGATAGTACTAAGTACGAAATAAATAAAGCTGCTAGTCTTTTGATATACATAAAACCACCTCCACATATTTTTGTCAAATTACTTGTTTCAGATAGTAAGATATTGTTTACTTCTATAAAATTACTTTTTCGCGTTTTTATACTGGCCTACTATGTAGTCATATATGGTACTTGAAGTAACATTTTCAGAGAATTTAGTAGCTGCGTAGATTTTTCTGCCACCGTTGTTATTTATATACAAATGGCCGTCAGGCATAGGATTTTGCAAGCCATCCTTGCCTTTACAATTATCCACTACTCCAACATTAAATTCCTGAATATGGAAGTATTCAGGGTGAGAAAAATAACATGCCGTTATCGTTGACCATAAACAATAAAACACTCCGTTTTCCGTAATTACAATATTATAACCGTCATGAGCTATTGCGCAGTATAAAGACTCATTATAATTCTCTGCCAGATTTTTAATAAATTTTCTGGCAGCAGGGTCAATTTCATTTGTGCCTGTATACCAGTATAAAGGTAATTCATTAGTAATTTCCAATGGGAAAAGTATTATTGGCACTTTAGTATTATTCAGCAGCCAGTTAGCAGACATCGGATCCCAGTACATATCCCATTCACAATAGTATAATTTATCAGTAAAGACATTTCCCCCCTCAGGAGATACTGATCCTCCCATCCATACAATCTTTTTTAATTTCACCTCTAACTCAGGATGCTTTTTCAACAGATTAGCTACAGGGGTTGAAGCACATAACAAACAGATAGTTACACTTCCATCTTCAGAATTCTTTAAAATATTAACCATAAGATTTTCGCCCTGATCTTCTGTATCATCTTTTTTGTCAGCAGAGTTTCTTACATTCTGAAGGGTCTGATCTGTGTTATCTTCGGGACTATTAATTATCGGCAGTAGATTAAGAGCTATACAGTCATTTCTATAAGAATCTGGAAAAGGATGGACTGCCACAGCATTACTGACTGCTACAGGTATGTCGCCATACCCTATAGTTTTATTTAACTTTTTTTGCGCAATACAAGCCGTATCGGCCCAACAATCAGCATCAAGTATTACTATTCCTTTAACCTCTACATTATCCATTGTGCTTACAAACATAGGAAATAAAGTGTCATCAATAGAGCCATCATGGATGTATATGATATTTTCTTTTTCAGCAGAAAATAGATTAGATAAAAGTAAAACAGAACATATGAACATTAACACAAATAAAATTCCAGTTTTTTTCATAACTCAATCATCCCTTTATAAAATTCATAACTTTTTAAATTGTAACCAATATCAGTATAGAGTCAATATAGGCGCCACCATTTAAAATGGCTCTTCTTCAAATAGTGTGACAAGAGATTTGTTCGCAATATAATTATAAGACACTAAACAACAGTGTTATACAGATAAGGCTTTCTAGGCCTATAAATGATAATATCTAGTCAATCTTTGAAAAACTAATTTTAAAACGGTTTATTTTTGATCCATATCTCTAATATGGATAGTGCCAAAAAAATGCAACTACAGTGACAGTATTGAGATAACTTGTCAGTAACACTGTAGAAATATTTCAAAAGTCAGCTAATATTAATTATCGATTAGTATATTAGACTCATTTTATGGGCTTAGAAAAGAGTACCATTTAGTACCGTTTATAGGGTTGAAAGTACCAAGAAGTGCCATTTTTGAGAGCTTATATTTTTCTCATAACTTTAGCCAAATCCGATATTTTTGAGGCTAGCAATGTTTAAATTTATGAAATTTACACTCAATCAAAAAAATAGCGAAGCTCACCCCGCCTCCACCATATTTTTCAATCATTAGCCTCAAAATGAGATTTTATTTAACTGTAAATTACTATCATTTATCGTGATATATCGCACAAACAAGGCACAAACTCGGCACAAAGCTTGTTGAGGCTGATATAAGAACTATCATTGTCTCCCTGAGAAGCAGAACAGCGTAGAGGGATTGTTTTATTTAAGTAATTAACGCTTGCGGAGAAAGGGTATGCTGGGACAGCAAAGAGCCAAAATTTTTATCACTAAATATGTGCTAAAAAACATAAAAATAATTTAAAGTATTTATAATCAATTAGATAATAATCTTCCTTAAAGATAGTAAGAAATTTCTTTAATGCTATATTAGTTTGCCGCAGCTATATATTAAGGATAACAAGCGAGGAAATTATGACAAACACGAAGCAAGAATTTTTTGAACAGGTGAAAGGAAAAAGAATTAGATGGAGTACTTGGGATAAAAGAAATGAGTTTATTCCACTAAGAGCAGATATCAGCAGAGATTTTATGTACGGATTAAAATACAGAGATAATATTGAACTAGCTGGTGAAAGGCTTTTTCGTATTTTTGAAGGGTTTAAACCTACAACTGCTGGTTGTTGGGTACTATAGAACGCAGAAGTAAGTTTGATGAGAACCTTATATCGTCGGTGTTTGTGTTTATCTGCATGAGGTGTATTGCGAGCAAAAATTATAATAAAGAAAGGCACGCCCATACTCAGAATAGTAAATTAAGTGGTTAAAAATACTGCGTTGCCATCAAGGATTTATTTCATCAGCCCACTTTGCAACTATTATGGCAGGGTGACTCTATATCAAGTCAATTTGACCTATAATTGTAGCTTACTTTAATGAGGCAATGGCCTTATCGTAGTCAGCCTCTTCTGTGATTTCAGAGACGAGTTGCGTGTAAGCGATTTTGCCGTTAGAATCTATTACTACTATAGATCTTGCAAAAAGACCCGCAAGCGGGCCATCAACAATTCTCACGCCGTAGTTTTTGCCGAAATCACAGTTTCGTAGTTCCGAAAGAGTAGTAACATTCTTAATACCTTCTGCTCCGCAGAAACGGCCTTGTGCAAATGGAAGATCTTTGGAGATGCACAACACTGCGATGTTATTTAGTTTTGCAGCTCTTTCGTTGAATTTTCTGACAGACGTGGCGCAGACAGGAGTGTCAATGCTAGGAAAAATATTTAGAACTATTGTGCTTCCTTTGAAATCCTTTATGCTCACATCAGCTAGGTCATTTTTAGTAAGAATGAAATCTGGAGCTGCTGTTCCAAGCGCGGGGAGTTCACCGATTGTATTTATTGCGTTGCCTTTGAGGTTAGTTTTTGCCATAAGAGACTCCTACTAAAAAATTATTAAGTCACTTGAGTTGTTTCAAGTAACCTTTTGATACATTTATATATAGGGAGAAGCGAATAATTCTTCATAATTTAAGACAAAGGTAGTTGGTTGTTTTCTTCATGTAGAAGGAGGAGGTAATTTTCTACTCCCAGTAGTTGTGTTTTGTTTTTTGGGATATGATTTTTCTAAGATTATCTATCATCCAGGTTATAGCCTTGTCCTGTAAAGATACTTTGTTTTGGCATAGTGAGATATTTACTGTATAATCCACAAAGGTTGGCTTTAAATAATCCAGAGGATAAATTTTGCTCCAATAGGTAAAGTCTAATTTTGACAGAAAGGCTATCAAGTCAGTGTCAGCAATCAGATTTATAGCACTGTACGTTGAATGAATACTCAGATGACTCCTCTTATTTTCTTTTGTATAGTTTTCAATAGAATCTAAATGAACATCTTTTGGTGTTCTTACAAAGGCATGCGGGTATTTATTATATTCTTCTAATGTAAGGTCTCTTCCGCAATTTAAAGCAGGGTGTTTTTTGCTGACAACGCAAAATCTTCTTTCTTTAAAAAGCAGAGAATAATGTATGCTATCTGATGGTGGTGCCTGAGGTAATAATCCTAACGCAAAATCAAATTCATTCATCTCCATTTGTTCTCTTATCATGGAGTAATTCAGTTCATGTATTTCAAAATATACATTAGGCGCAATTTCTTTTATTTTTGCATAGAGTTCAGGGATAAAGTGGACAAGGCAGTATTCTCCAACGGATATCTTGAATTTCCTAGTGGATGTTTTTGGATCGAATCCTCGCAAACGGACAACATTTTCCATTTGCATGACTGCGTTTCTTACTGGCCCTATAAGGTTTTTCCCAAGAGGAGTAATAGCCATTTTATTATTAAAACTCTGTTTAATCAAAATATCATCATCAAAAATATTTCTGATTTGTTTTAGAGTGTAGCTAATGGCAGATTGCGACGTCCTTAATTTTTCAGCTACAACCGTTGTATTTCTTTCTTCTAGAAGCAGATCCAGAACTTTTAAAAAATTAGCATTTATATTTGATAGGTTCACTTGTTTCATACTAATCCTTTTTTTATCATGAAGAAGCTGATAATTCATACTATTACAGAAAGTAGTTTTTTGCAATAGCTGAAAATTTATAAATGTTTACCATATAGCTTTAGAATAGCATTTCAGGTTGATTCAGGAAAAGGCTTAATATTAAAGCAATCTTTGTTGATAAAATATCTTTCTACGGTTGAAGCTGTTATTGGCAGAAATAACACATGTGAGTTCCTTTATCGACAATTTGAACTTGCTAAGTCTAATTGGGGATGTATTTGAGCTTATTTCTTGAACGCTAGACAATCTGCTTGTATATGAAAGAATTCGATAGCATTTAATAAGAATTTTGTATTTCACAGTTCTTTTAATTCATGCTAGATTTACTATGATACACTATAATGTAATGGGTAATTAAAGATTAAATCACTAAAAGGAGTGCAAATGAAAAGGTTACAACTAATTTTTGCTGCGTGGGTACTATTATTCTACTCAGTGGCATCTTATGCGGCGTATGATACGCTGGGTGCAACAGTACTTTACGCTAATGGGACTTCCCAAGATGCAACAGGTACAAGATTTTCTATCTGGAACCCGGACAATATTGCACCGGCAAGCGTTTGGGTACAGTATCCCGGACAAGAAAGTTTTACAGAGTGTCCGTTATCTCCATTGTCAACATTTAGCGATAATAGTATAAATCCATATACAAATGTTTATTCAACTACAATTTCTCAAAACCTTGACGGTTGCCAATATTACTTTACGTTCAATGGCACAGTAGTCCGTGATCCATATGCAAAAATGACTACAGGAATGACTACAGATACCCCGTCAGTACTTGAGTCACAATATGCTACTCCTGCTACAGCGCCGAACCCTACTCCCGCTTGTACTGGTCCGGCAACTAACGTAGTAATAGATTTTAACAACCCAAAGTATAAGTTTGAAACTCTGGCAGAATTTAATAATAAACGCCCAGCTTTGGCTCAACTTACCGATGCTATAGTCTATGAACTGAATGTAGTAGATTATACCAGCAATAATACTTCTACTGATAATCCTGGAGTAGGAGTTACAAACCCGGGAACTTTTGCTGGATTAGTTCAAAGCGGTACTAACAACGGTCAAACTACAGGGCTCCAAAACCTAGTTGACTTAGGGATAACACATGTACAGATAATGCCGATGTACACATATGATTTTTCAGGATATTCATACAATTGGGGCTATAATCCTTTGGATTACAATGTTCCTCAGGCTCAGTTCTCAATGTATCCGCTTGATCAGTATACTAATCGTATTAGTGAAGTCCAGAATATGATTAATGCTTTCCATAAAAACGGACTTAGAGTCGTTATGGATGTAGTTTTCAACCATACTTATAGTTCTTCGGTTTTTACTCCTAATAGTCCGGTGTCAAATGCATATTATGTCATGAGTAATGGTTGCCAGACAGACTACAGTGGATGCGGTAATACCGTGGATGTAAAAAATCCAATGGTAAGTAATATGGTTGCCGATTCTCTGGCTTACTGGATGACCGTATATGGTATTGATGGTTACAGATTTGATGAAATGTATATATTCCCTGATACAGTCGTAAGCCAATGGGTTCAATACCTGAACGGACTTAATCCAAATCAGAACTATATATATTACGGAGAACCTTGGTGGTCTCCAGGTGGTGAACCATATGATGATGGATGCAGTGAAGCCAATATCTCCTGCACAGAATATATGAATGGAACAACTCTTACTCCAGGTGCAGGCTGTTTCAACGGCCCATATAGATGTGCTCTCATTGGCCAGTCACAAAAAGGGCCTAGCTCAGATAATAATACATTCGGTGGATACATATTTAATGAGGTGTCTAATAGTAATGAATGGGCAGCTGTTATGGGAAACGTGGAAGCAGGTTTTAATGGTTCGATAAGGACTGCCAGTACCGCAACCACGAATTCTGTTCCGCTAGCAGTTCCCAATAATTCTGGTAATTCTGTAACTTCTTATGCAAACATGCCTTTTGAAGCGATAAACTATGTTAGCTGTCACGATGGGCTTTGCCTTTGGGACAAAATTAGCGCTCAGGAAGCCTATTATAACGGTCAATCCGAGTCTTGGTCAAATCAGTACTTACAACAGATCGATATGTTCTCATTAGGTATTCTAATGACTTCTCAGGGAGTTCCATTTATCTACGAAGGCGATGAGTTCCTTAGGAGTAAAAATGGAAATCCTAATAGCTATAATGGTCCTTTGTCTGACAACTGGATAAGCTGGAGCAACAAGAATACAAATCTGAATGCCTTTAACTATTATAAAAAGTTGATTGCTCTTCGTAAAAATAACCCAGCTTTTAGTCAAGGCTCGTGGACTGACATTTCTAATAATAGCAAAGTCTATGATGCTTCTAACAGCGATACTCAGGATGGTGTCTTGGTTGGGATTTTAAATGATAATTCAGGTAATCAGTTCACAGTAATATATAACTGTAATACAGATTATAGTTATAAAATCCCATCGGGGAGCTGGATGCTTCTTACAAATATCAATGACACGGGAATTGCATTGCAGGCCGGGCAATATCCTGCTGTAGGAACAGTTTTCAATCAGGAAGGTAATGTATTGTGCTGCGGAACTTCTGTCACAGTTCTGGCCAATATGGCTAATCCTACTAAACCTGTAGCTAATCCTCTATAATAGAACCACCTAAATAGAAAGGCGCGGACTTTAAAAGTCTGCGCTTTTTTTTTATATAAATGAACTGCGTGGTCAAAGCGAGGACCTATCCACCCCCCCCCTTGGCAAACATATAAAATACTTTAAAAATTGGGAAACAATGAACAGGATTATGCTATATTATTGTTAGCGCAATATGATGATACCAAGAGTGTTAGTGAATGTATAAATGGACTTTTTTATTATAGTCGATCTTGAAAAAGCACTTAAATATTTAGCTATCATATAGATATATTTGATATAAGTTGTATATTATTGCAAGAAAAGATGATAAAAGCAAAAGGAATCTTGCAAATGTTGCCGAAGAAAATATCAGATAACGAGAAGAATCAGGGGGATTTGTTTAAAGTAATGTTAAGAGATGTAGTGGATACTAAGCATTCGCTTGTAACGCTGGCAAATTCTATCAACTGGGAAGCGATTGAGAATAAGATTTCACCACTGTTTTGTTCGAATAACGGCAGGCCTGCATTGCCAGTAAGAATGATAGCAGGGCTTCTTTATTTGAAGAACGCTTACAACCTTGGAGATGGAGCTCTTCTTGCTGCGTGGCTGGAAAATCCCTACTGGCAGTATTTTACAGGAGGAGTATTTTTCGAGCACGAAATACCGTTTGATTCATCTAACATGACCAACTGGAGGAAACGCATAGGAGAAGAAGGGCTTGAGGAACTTTTCAAGGAAATCCTTTCAGCAGCAGTAAGGCTTGGGTTTATCAAGCTATCTGAATTCAAGAAAGTAAATGTTGATACGACAGTACAGGAAAAGAATGTCAGGTTCCCCACAGATTCAAGACTTTATGACAGGCTGAGGGAAAAGCTTGTAAAGGAAGCAAATAGTATCGGAATAGACTTAAGACAGTCGTATGAAAGAGTTGCCAAGAAGGCTCTGCATAAACAAAGTTCGCATGCTCACGCCAATCAGATGAAGAAAGCTAAAAAGCAGAGTAAAAAGCTCAAGGTTTACCTTGGCAGGGTAGCAAGAGACATCAGAAGAAAAATGCAAAAATCTAATCCTAAAATGGATAACCTTTTGGCCTTATCAGACAAAGTTCTGACTCAGGAAAGACAAAGCAAGAACAAGATTTACTCAATTCATGAACCAGAGGTTGAGTGCATCAGCAAAGGCAAGGCTCACAAGAAATATGAATTTGGCTGCAAGGTAGGCTTTGTTACGAGTGCTCAATCCAACTGGATACTCGGAGCAATGGCTTTTCATGGTAATCCATACGATGGGCATACGCTAAAAGACAACCTTGAACAAGTTAAAAGGATAACAGGGATTGTTCCTGAGCAGGGAACTTGCGACATGGGCTACAAAGGACATGGATATGATGGAACTTGTACGATCAATATTGTAAACAGATACCGTAAGAAGATCCCAAAAGCAATCAGAAGATGGTGGAAACGCCGTTCAGCCATCGAACCTATAATTGGTCATGTAAAACAGGATAACAGAATGGACTGCAACAGATTAAAAGGCAAACTTGGCGACAAGTTAAATGCAATCCTATCGGCTTGCGGGTTTAACTTCAGAAAATTACTCAGGGCAATAGCCCTATTTTTTGTTTTCGTCCCAAAAACGGCTGTTTTTGCATTTTGGGCAGATGAAAAATGCTATCGGAGACTAACTTTTGCCTCCAATGGTGCTTATAATTTTTAGGTGAATCAAGAAAAAACGGGGTTTTTCAAGATCGACTATTATAGCTCAGAGGAAAAGCCAGGGATACAATGATTTGCTAAGAATGATAGGTCTTATGGTATAAGGAAAATCGATAGCACCTAATGAGCATTTTGTATTTCATAGTTATTCCTATTTATGATAAATTACATTATAATACGCTTAATTATGCATAATGTTTCATAAAGTCCTGTTAATTAAGTTTTATTAGTTATGTAATGGGTTATTAAAAAAATAAAATCACAAAAAAGGAGTGCAAATGAAAAGGTTACAACTAATTTTTGCTGCGTGGGTACTATTATTCTACTCAGTGGCATCTTATGCGGCGTATGATACGCTGGGTGCAACAGTACTTTACGCTAATGGGACTTCCAAACCAGCAACAGGCACCAGATTTGCTATCTGGAATCCTGATAACATTACACCGGCAAGCGTTTGGGTACAGCTTCCTGGGGGCTCTAATTTTACAGAATATCCTCTAACTGCTATGCCACAATATAATGATAATGGCGTAAATCCTTACACAGATGTTTATTCTGTTACAGTTCCACAAAACTGCAATCTCTGTCAATATTACTTTACTTTTAATGGCACAGTAGTCCGTGATCCGTATGCAAAAATGACTACAGGGTATGTTACTGATACCTCAAATATCAATGATCTCTCAAACCCTGAATCACAGTTTGTCAATACTGGGACTTTAACTAATCCTATACCTGCTGTTTGTTCTAAAAACAGTCCTCCGATTCCAGGTCCAAGCACTCAAGTAGTAGTCGATTTGAGTACGTTAAATACTCCGAACTTCAACGCAAATCGTCCTGCCTTAGCTAAACTTACTGATGCTATAGTTTATGAATTAGAAGTTAGAGACTATACGACCAATCCTGATGTAGGGACAGGGGTAACAAATCCCGGAACATTTACAGCTCTTGCCCAGAGCGGAACATGCAACGGACAGAGTACCGGGCTTCAGCATCTGAAGGATCTTGGGATTACTCATATACAGATAATGCCGATGTACACATTTAGCTTTACGGGTTATTCATATAACTGGGGTTATAATCCTCTGGAATATAACGTTCCTCAGGAAGTATTTTCGAAGTATTTTAATGGTAATACTGCCTTTTATACTTCCGCTGAATATACTGGTCGTATCCAAGAACTTCAAAATATGGTCAATGCATATCACCAGAACGGTCTCAGAGTCGTTATGGATGTAGTTTTCAACCATACTTATGGTGGTTCTGTCTTTTCTCCTAATAGTCCGGTATCAAATGCGTATTATATAACAAGTCCATCCGCAGTTACTTCTAATAATCCAGGTGGATATGAAGATTATACCGGTTGCGGCAATACCGTTAATGTATCAAATCCAATGGTAAGTAATATGTTTGCCGATTCTCTGGCTTATTGGATGGCAATATATGGCGTTGACGGATACAGATTTGACGAAATGGCAACTTTTCCATACCCTATTGTCAGCTCATGGGCTCAATACCTGAACAATCTGAATCCTGGACAGAACTACATATATTACGGAGAACCATGGAATGACGCATGGGGTAAACCTTCTAATGGTTGTAATACAGGCAATATCTCCTCTACAGAATACATGAATAATGGGATTCTTACTCCTGGCGTAGGATGTTTCAATGGCCCATATAGATGCGCTCTCATTGGCCCTACCCAAGGCGCCCCTTCAACAACAACTTCGACCTTAGGTGGATATATTTTTAATGAATCTCCTAATATGCAACAAATAGGATGGGGATATAATGGTTCTATAAGACTTTCTGGAACTACAACAAATTCTGTTCCACCAGATTTTAATAATTCGAACGCTTTTCCTTATGCAAACATGCCTTCTGAAGCAATAAACTATGTTTGCTGTCATGATGGGCTTTGTATCTGGGACAAAATTTGTGCTCAGGAAGCCTTTTATAATGGTCAAGCCCAGTCCTGGTCAAACCAGTATTTACAACAGATCGATATGTTCTCATTGGGAATTATTATGACTTCTCAGGGTGTAGCATTCTTTGCTGAAGGCGATGAATTCCTCAGGACTAAAGATGGGAATGCCAATAGTTATAATGCTCCATTGACTACGAATTGGATTTCTTGGAGTGCCAAATCAACAAATTTGAATGTCTTCAAATATTACCAGAAATTAATTGCTTTGCGTAAGAATAATCCGGCATTTACTCAGGGTACATTAACTGATATAACAAATAATAGTAAAGTTAATACCTCTGCTGACCCAGGTGAATATCCTATAAATAATGGAGGAGTATTAATCGGACAGCTGAATGATAGTTCAGGTAACCAGTTTATAGTGATATACAACTCGGCTTCAGACTATACTTACGAGATTGGGTCAGGAAGCTGGATGCTCCTTACAAATATAAACGATACAGGAATTACTAGCATTCAACCTGGGCAGTATCCCGCTGTTGGAACTGTTTTCAATCAGGCAGATAATGTATTGTGCTGCGGAACTTCGGTTACGGTTTTAGCTAATATGGCTAATCCTACTAAACCTGTAGCTAATCCTCTATAACAGAAGCACCTAAATAGAAAAGCGCGGGCTTAAAATTCGCGCTTTTGTTTACTATTTAGAGAGTTAGGTCTAACAAATTATAACTTATAAGTATAAAGGAAACACCATGATGTTCTACCGAATGTCTAAGATCTTAAGTGCGACATTTTTTTTGTTCGTATCAATCGCCGTATTTTCTGCGAGTTCAAAAACTTTCAATGTAATGGCTCCATTACAGCTTCCGGCCTGGTATTATTCAATCAGGACGGGCCAGGATTATATTAACGGAGGCACCCTTACGGCTCAAAACAAAGCGGCATATCAGCAGGATATTGCGTATTTTCAGCAACAGATTGCCGCAGCTAAAGCAATAGGAGTAAATGCAGTCAGCACCGATGTCTGGTGGGGAATGGTTGAAGGCTCTGGTGACCAACAGTTTGTATGGGACGACTATAAAAATATTTTTCAGGATATAGCCAATGCTGGACTACAAATTCAGGCTATCATGTCCTTTCATCAGTGTGGCGGAAACATAGGTGATGATGTTAATGTCCCACTTCCTTCCTGGATATGGTCTGTAGCAGGCAACGGTGCCAAATATATCCCGGAACAGCTCTATACAAACGGTAATGGAACAGCTTACCCACTAAATCCTACTATCCCGTCACATACGGTTAACACCCTTCTGTCACCTGAACAGGAAGCAACTTTTGGCGATCCTGAAGTCGTTGCATTATGGGCAACTAACAACAGTGCAGTGCATAAACAGTATCAGGAATTCATTAGCGCTTTCGCAACATTTGTAAACCAAAACGGATTTGCTGACGATATGCAGGCTATTAACATTAGCTGCGGTCCTTCAGGCGAATGCAGATTCCCTTCATATGATACATATACAGTGACAAGCAACGGCGTAAGCTATAATATCGGAGCCGGCTGGCCATCAAGAGGATTCCTAATGTGTTTCTCGGCAAATGCATTCGCTGCTTTTCAGAATGCCATGCAGCAGAAATATGGCACAATAGATGCCCTGAACCAAGCCTGGAGCACAAGCCTTTCTTCCTTCAATGATGTTACACCTCCTACTAACGGAGATGCTTTCTTTCAATATGCTGTACAAACTCCAAGGCCGCAATATGCGATAGATTTTATCAATTGGTACAATGGCTGCCTTATTCAACATGGACAGGAAATGCTTACTGATGCTCTGATAGCCTTGGGAAGCGATGCCGGACAGCTCCAAACATGTACAGTAGAAAATAAGATTCCAGGTATTACATGGCAGATGGGCAGCTCATCTATACCAAGATCAGCAGAAATATGCGCAGGACTTATACCTGGCAGCTTCCAGCAGGATGTCTATAACTTCGGTTGCGGGCCAGCCGTAACAGTAAATGGACAGCAGACATGGAACGATGCATCTTGCGGACAAGACTACAGCGGACTGCTCAAAATGGTGTATGGTATGAATACAAATTCCAATAATACTACAAAACATTTCGTTCAGCTCTATTTTACCTGTCTTGAGCAACCCAATATGGATTATCAGGCTCAGGGGTATAGCTGGCCAGCAACTCTTGTTTACTGCATTGGTCAGGAAGCTAACCAGATAGGCCTTACTGTCAAGGGAGAAAACGCATTGGCTCCGAATAATGGTTGGGGGTACGCAAACGGCGGACTCAACGGAATTCCAATAGGAAATCAATATTGGGGATTAAACTCAAACAATGCAAATTCAAGCAATACATCTGCCTATTCCTGGTCAGTACTTCTCTATGCTATGAGCAATGCCAACTATCAGGGTATAAATATCCTCAGAGTTGAAAATCTTACAACTGAAGGACAAGGAATGTACGGCAATTTCTACGGGCTCATTTATTACTTTAATCAGGGCAATCCGGGAGTGCCTGCCACAGTACCACAAATATCTACTTGGAATGTAGGGCCGGTTAATACAAACTGATCATTATATAAAAAAAGCCGCGATTTTAAGTCGCGGCTTTTTTTGTCTCTATTTTGTAATGATAGTTTTACGGACGAATTCTCCTAGAATAGAATCTACCTATTCGTAAATTTCTATTGCAAGCCAAAGGCAGTCTGTATCGGCGTAATACTGGTGATAAGGATATACTTTCTTTTCATTGCAAAGAGGATCATGGGTATATCCTGGACATAGATATATATCCTGATACAATGAATGAAAATCCTTAGTATGAAATTTTTGAATCCTGCCTAGCCCGAATATCTGCGTGTGCATTTCCCTGAAATTATGTTCGTTGTGAATCCCGCAATTTGTTCCGGCCGAGGCAAACCAGAGATTTAGTTCGATATTTCCTATTCTTTCTTTATCTGACCTCCAGAGTTTTGTATGCTTCAGGTTTGAAATAGGAAAGATTTCGTACACTTTCTTCCATGAATTAATGGTTTCGTTTGAGAATGCAAAACTATTGTCAGAGAACAGTTCTGTTTCCATAGTAATGAAAAGCAGTTTCTCGATGTTTTTGAGTTCGATATTGGAATATATCGCTGAATCGAAAGGTTTTAATGTTACCTCACTTATTTCAAATCCTTTCTTGCCAAGATTTACAATAATCGTCCTTTCTTTTATGGTATAGGTTTCAGAGTTTTCTACATACTCCAGTTTTATGAAGTCCTCAGAAAAGCTCAGTATTTCTGATTTTTGGTTCATTCTCTAGCTCCCTTTAAATAATTATTGACAGTATATCTTGCAGCGTGGGGATGTCAATAATACCATAATTAGAGATATAGTATTACAAAGGCTGTAGAAGTTCTTGATACTCTGAAACCTATAAATCTCAAAGTTCGTTAGGGCAGTTTATGTCGAGATAATGTCTAGATTCTTAAATCAGTTGAGGTTCATTTTATTAACCAGGCCATGGATGGAAGACGTGGGACTGAAGCCTATCTATAAACCATCTGTTGTTTTGGTTTTTGGACTTTCGGTTCTTCAAGATACAAAGAATACCATAAATCACCTATTTCGGCATTGGAGAAACGTTTTTCTCTGCCATTGACCAAGTGCTCAAGGTTTCTTTCAAGGATTTCGCTGCCTGTTTTCTCTTTGCCTTTCTGAAGCACTTTGATAGCTTCTTCAATCTGACCGTTTTTTACTAAAATCCATGAATAGAGAGCGTATAGAATAACCCCATTTTCACTTTTGAATTTCTTAGCTTTTTTGTAGAAAATACGTTTATATGAAGCATCGCCTTTCTTGTACAGTCTTGTCATTTTCATAGCTATGGACATTGGTTCCATGTAGAGAGATTTGGGAATGAGTTCATCGACTTTGTTGAATTCCCTTAGTTGGTAGTAAAACTGCATCCTCATGGTGTTTACCTGTTTTCGCAGTAGCACATTCCAAGAATAGAGTTTCTCAAACTTCTTTGTTTCATTTAGAGCTTCTCTTATAAAGGCATGTTGATCTTTCTCAAGAAGTTTTTGCATGTTTTTCATGCCGCCTTGGGGTTTTTGTTGGAAGAACTGAATTTTTTTATTGAGTTTAGTTTGCGCTTCGGATATCACAGCCTGGATTTCATTCGTGTATTTCTTAACGAGCTTCCTTATCAACAGCCCTGTCAGGACCTGAAGCGCGGCAAATATTAAAAAGCCTATTGTTAAGTACATAAACGGGCCAAAGCCCACCCAGAACAAAATAATTCCTGCTGCTGCTCCGATACCAAAAGAAATAAATATTGCTAACATCTAGCGCTCCTGAGAAATTGAAAATTAAAGTTTAGAATTAAAAAGAATTTTTAAAATAACATTAATTCTAAAAGTTTAAATCTTATTCTTTAAATTCGAATATTAAATTTAAAGAAAATTCTACCATTTTTTGAATATTTGAAGGATAAGGACAAAGAAGAGAGGGATGAAAAATATCGCTAGGAAGGTTGCTCCAAGCATTCCTCCCATTACCCCGATACCGATTGAATTCTGAGCACCAGAACCTGCGCCAGTACTAATTGCCAAGGGAAGGACTCCGACAACGAAGGTTAATGATGTCATAAGAATCGGCCTGAGCCTTAAACGCGAGGCTTCAAGAGTGGCTTCTATTAATCCTGCGCCCTGTTCGATTCTTGTTTTAGAAAATTCAGCTATGAAAATTGCAATTCTTGCCGATAGGCCGATTGTGACAAGCAGTCCTACTTGGAAGTAAATATCATTCGACAATCCTCTGGAGAAAGTAGCTACAACCGCACCGAATACACCTATTGGGACGGCTGTAAGTATTGAAAGCGGAATAATCCAACTTTCATATAGAGCGGCAAGACACAAAAATACTACGAGAAGTGAAATGCCGTAAAGTATTGGAGCCTGACTGCCGGACATTTGTTCTTGATACGAGAGGCCTGTCCATTCGTATCCGATGCCATATGGGAGTTTTGAGGCAAGTTCTTCCATAGTTTTCATTGCATCGCCGGAAGTTTTTCCTGAAGCAGCCTGACCCATTATTTCAACGGAAGGAAAGCCATTATATCTTTCAAGGAGAGGCGAACCGTATGTCCAGTTTGTTTTTGCGAAAGCCGAAAAGGGAACCATTTTTCCTGTTTTATTGCGCAAATACCATTTATCTAGATCCTCTGGTTTCATTCTGAATTTAGCATCCGCCTGGACATAAACTTTCTTTATTCGTCCTTTGTCTATGAAGTCATTGACGTAAGAACTTCCGATTGCAGAAGATATAGCATCCTGGACTTCATCAATCGACAAACCTAAAGCTCCGACACGTTCCCAGTCTATATCAATTTTAAATTCAGGGGTATCGTCCAGACCGTTTGGCCTTACCATAGTGACATTGGGGTTCTGTGCAGCCATTTCTAATAACATATCACGGGCTTCCATTAGTCTTTCATGTCCGACAGCACCGCGGTCCTGAAGTTTCAAGTCGAAACCATTAGCAGTTCCAAGCTCAATTACAGCAGGAGGGGCAAATACAAAAACAAGCGCCTCTTTTATTTTGGAAAATGAGCCCATAGCTTTTCCTACTACTGCGCCAATCTTTAAATCAGGCCTATTTCTTAAATTCCAGTCTTTTAATTTTATAAAAGCAAGTCCGGCATTCTGCCCCCTTCCGGCAAAACTGAATCCTGCTATTCCGAAGAATGATTCAACGGCGTCTTTTTGATCATTTAGGAAGTGGTTTTGTATTTTTTTTATCACATTAAGGGTTTGTTCCTGCGTCGATCCGGGCGGTAGAATTATTTGTGTAAACAGTATCCCCTGATCTTCATCGGGAAGGTACGAAGAGGGTAATCTAAAAAATAAGTAACCTGCGCCAATTACTATAAAAATATATATGACAGTATAGCGTATGCTCTTATTAAGAACCCTGGCTGCAGCAGAAAGATACTTTTCTCTGCTCAATAAGAAAAATTTATTGAACCATTTTAGAAAAGGGCCGATAAGTATAATGTCTTTTTTATGTTGTGACTGAATATCGTTTGCAGATCTGAGCAGCGTTGCGCATAGAGCAGGCGTAAAGACTAGAGCTACGATTACAGATAGAACCATACACGAGATCATGGTTATTGAGAATTGACGATATATAACACCCGTTGACCCTTCAAAGAAAGCCATTGGTATAAATACAACTGTAAGTACCATTGTTATGCCTATCAATGCCCCAGAAATCTGATGCATTGATTTTTTCGTGGCTTCCAGAGGAGAGAGGTTTTCTTCTTGAATGATTCGTTCAACATTTTCTACAACTACTGTTGCATCATCAACTAGAAGTCCAATTGCTAATACCATTGCAAACATGGTGAGCATGTTTATTGAAAAACCGCAGAGTTTTAAAACAGTAAATGTTCCAAGGAGTACCACAGGAACAGCGAGTGTAGGAATCAAAGTAGCTCGTATATTTTGAAGGAAAAGAAGCATAACCAGAAACACTAGTACGATAGCTTCGATAAAGGTCATTATTACGTCATGGATGGAGATTCTTACGAATGGAGTAGTGTCATAAGGAAAAACCATAGCCATTCCTTTCGGATAAAATTTAGATAGCTCATTCAATCTGTTCCTTACTCTGTCCACTGTTAGTAGAGCATTGGCGCCAGCCGAAAGTTTGATAGCCATTCCGGCTGCGGGTTTTCCATTGTAAAATGCTTCAGTTTGGTAGTCTTCGCTTCCAATCTCTATTCGTGAGACATCTTTAAGTCTGACCTTTGATCCATCACTGTTGCTTTTCAGTAGGATTTGCCCGAATTCTTCAGGGGTTTGCAGGAGGCTTTGCAGATTTATCGTAGCATTGAGTTGTTGCCCCTCTGTAGATGGAGAACCGCCCAACTGTCCTGCGGAGATCTGGACATTATACGCTTTGATTGCCTGTTTGACATCCCCTGGAGTTAAGCTGTAGTTATTTAATTTTTCAGGATCAAGCCATATCCGCATAGCGTACTGTGAACCAAAAGTCTCGACTTCGCCTACTCCTTGCACTCTGCTGATTTGCTCCTGAATGTTAGCCACTACATAATCGGTGAGGTCATAACGGTTCATGCTGTTGTCTTCAGAGATGAACCCTACTACCATTAAGAAATTTCTTGTGGATTTAGTAACCTTTATTCCCTGTTGCTGCACTATCTGAGGCAATAGAGGCAATGCTAACTGCAGTTTATTTTGAGTTTGTACTTGAGCAATATCCGGATTGGTATCAGAATTAAAAGTCAAAGTCACGGTTGCATAACCTGCTGAATCACTTGAAGAAGAGATGTAGCATAGGTTATCAATACCTATCATCTTTTGTTCTATAATCTGTGTAACTGTATTTTCGATGGTTTTGGCAGAGGCGCCAGGGTAATAAACATCTATTGATACTTCCGGCAGGGCGATAGCCGGATATTGTGAAACAGGTAATGTGAATATGGACACTATACCTGAAAGCATGAGTACTATTGCGATAACCCAGGCAAATATCGGACGAGTTATAAAAAATTGTGACATATTAGTTGTTTGTATTTATTTATTTGTTGGTTCGAAAGGAACTGCTTTGACAGCTATCCCCTGTCTGATTCTTTGGAAGCCTTCCATTATTAGTTTATCTCCGGGATTTAGGCCGTCTTTTATAAGCCAGCTGTTTCCTATTGAGCGATCAACGACGATGTTTTTCTCTTCGACCTTATTGGAATTATCTACAACATAAACAATAGGTTCTCCTTTGGTATTTCGGCTTACGGCCTGATGAGGAACCAAGATTGCATTATCTATTACACCTTCTTTTATTACTGCATGCACAAACATTCCTGGCAATAGTGAATATTCCGGATTTGGAAATACAATTCGCAGTATAAAAGAACCCGTGCTTTGGTCTATTGTTATATCGCGGAACTTTAATTCGCCTTCTAAAGGATACAAAGATCCGTCTTCCAGATACAACTTGACTTTTACTTTATTATTATCGATTTTTTTAATGAACCCGGTTGCTATATTTTGCTTAAAACGCAATAAGTCGGCATTGGATTGTACTACATCAACAAAAATAGGATCTATCTGCTGGATAGTGGCAAGCGGATTTATATCATTGGCTGTCACAAGTGAGCCTACAGTCACATGTGATTTTCCGATACGTCCTGAAATAGAAGCTCTGACTTTTGTATAGTCCAGATTGATTTGGGCAGCTTCTTTAGCAGCCTTCGCTGCCTCTATTTCAGCTTGCGCGGTAGAAAGGTCAGATTCAGATATTTCAAAATCCTGCTGGCTTATTGCATGAGATAAAACTAATGTTTTATTCCGCTCAAATTTGTACTTTATTGAAATAATCCTGGCTTCAGCCCTGTCGAGTTCTGCCTTGCTTTTGTCGAATATAGCCTGATATGGGGCTGGATTGATTTGGTATAATATGTCTCCTTCTTTTACTTCTGCTCCTTCCTTGAATAGGCGTTGCAGAACTATACCTCCTACTTGCGGGCGGACTTCCGCTATAAGGTATGGGGAGGTTCGTCCCGGCAGTTCAGTGGATATCACTGTTTTTTCTTTTTTTACGATAATAACTGACACTTCGGGCGTTTTACTATTAGTTACTGTTTTTTTGGGGCTACATCCATTCATGGAAGTTAACAGAAATGCGGTAATAAGCGTTAAAACAATTGGCTTAAGGTTGTGCTGCGATTTAGGTAATTTCATGTTAGCAAAAATCCTTTTTTTTCGGACATATCCCGATGCAGGCAATGTCAGTAATGTTATCGATAATTTTTTCCATGTTCTCAGATATGAATTTTTGGTTAGGGAAAACCATATTAACTAATACCTTGTCATGGAAGTAGAAAATACAGTTGGATATTATGGAGAACACACGTATGTATATGTCTTCATCGCTAGTATTTGGCGGAAGTGATTTTCTGAGGTGAAAGGCTAACGAATTAAGACTGGGTTTCATGAATGTCTCGTATATGTTTGGGAACATATCAGACGGATCCTGCATCTCTCTGCCGAATATTTTCCATTTGCACTTGTTTAGTGGGGTTTCCTTAATGATATCAAGGATGATATTTTCTATCCATTTTCTAACAAGATTTTTCCATTCAATAAAAGTTTCGCTATATTTACTGTCAAGAACATTCTCTCCGTGGGTCTCCAAAAAGAGAAATTCGAACATTTCCCTGTAGAGGGATTCCTTACTTCTGAAGTGGTAGTTAATAGAAGCTACATTTACTCCGGCACGCCTGCATATATCGCGTATCGTTGACCGGTTATACCCTTTCGAGGCAAATTCTTTGGCCGCTGCTGTCAGTATCTTTGTCTTTGTGCTCACCATCGGTTTTCCTGACTGTAGTAATATCTTTTAATTCAAACAATTGTTTAATATGTAAGTTTAAATCATATGTTTAATGTTTTCAATATATCTGACAGGCTTTCAGAATAAAAGATGCTTTGTGTCAAAAAATCTAAAGTTTTCAAATGACGATTTTCTATCAAAACGGGTTGATTTGTTATCGATAAATTAAAGTTATCAAAGTTTCATTGTTAATCCTCTTTCGTTGATATTTATTATTGTCTGGCTAAAATCTTTATTTAAAAACTACTTACATTGGAAGTAGTAGAATAGCTGGAAAGCTATATGCGCTTCCCGCTACGGTTCCTAATAAATTCAAAGGTGGAAATCCATGATATCTCATAAAGGAAAAAAAGAAGTTAAGTTTATTTACTGCCTGATTCCTGTATTGACGTTACTGTTTTTGCTCGTATATGGACTGATAATACATCCCAGAATATATGGCGGTAAAAGTTTTCCTCTGGAAATAATCTTTCTTTTGGCAACCGTAGTAACAGTAGTTTTGCTTTTATATCTTGGATATTCATGGACAGAGATACAGGAAAAAATGATTAAGAAACTTTCTCAGGCCATGCCTGCAATTTTAATTCTTTTCTCAATAGGCATTGTAATAGGAAGCTGGGTGGTAAGCGGCACGATTCCTATGATGATTTATTATGGGATAAAGATAGTCAATCCTTCATATATTTATATTATTGCATTTATTGTTCCAAGTATTTTTTCTACGTTTACAGGCACGTCATGGGGATCCGCTGGAACGATAGGTGTCGTACTTATGGGGATAGCGTCAGTCATTGATGCAAATCTGGCCATCACAGCGGGAGCGATAGTGGGCGGCGCATATTTCGGAGATAAAATGTCTCCCCTTTCCGACACCACAAACATTGCGGCAATGGCAACCAATGTGAACTTATATGATCACATAAGATCTATGATGAATACTACCATGCCTTCATATGTTCTTGCCGGAATTGTTTACTTTATACTAGGTTTTTTTTATGCTCCAAAGTTGGTGAGTGGAGACACCACGCCTATAACTCAGACACTTGCTGCTTTTCAGGCTATTTTCAGTTTCAATATTTTCCTTCTTACTCCTGTGATAATAGTTGTGTATGGAGCGATAACAAAAAAGCCTACCGTGCCGGTGCTGTTATGTTCTTCTATGTGTGCGGCAATCTTGGCATTGATATTCCAAAGATTTAATCTGTCGGACGTGGCAATAACTCTCTGCAAGGGATTCAACGTGGAAATGATAAAAGGATATAATCAGATACCTCTCAATGTGATAAAGATATTAAACAGGGGTGGACTTTATAACCTTATAGATGCAATAACGATTTGTATTATAGTATTTTTGTTCATAGGTTCGTTAGATGTAATAAATGCACTTCATACAGTGGTGGATAAAACATTTGCTTTTGTAAAAACGCGCAGAGTGGCAATACTTTCCGCACTCGGTACTACTGCTGTGACAAACGCCATGACATCCAATCAGTTTGCTACCAGTTTCATAATTGGTTCTGTTTTTGCAGAAAAATTCGACTTGCTTAGAATTCCAAGAAAAGTCTTATCTCGTTCGCTTGAAGATACAGGTACTATGCTGGAAAACATGCTTCCCTGGACAACTACTGGTGTTTTCATGGCGGCGACGCTTGGAGTATCAGCCTCGGAATACTGGCACTGGCAGTTCTTAGCTTTATTTAACTATTGCATTGCAGTCTTCCTGGCTATTACTGGAATCGGGTGCTTTTATCATGAGGTGGATGGGAAAAAATCAAAATGAAGTATCTAGACGAAATCAAAATATCAGAATAGAAACGAATGAACTATATACGATAAACGTTTTTTTATTAACATAATGCGAAATATATAACCACAATGCAGGAAGAAATCATCAGTGTAGGCATAGATGTAGGGACATCAACAACACAGATCGTTTTCAGTGAGTTATTGATTGAAAATACGGCATCTGTATTCAATGTCCCTAAAATCAAAATTGTTGACAAGAAAATAGTGAAGAGGGGAAAAATTTATTTCACCCCTCTTCTTTCAAGTAGCGGGATAGATGCGCTGCAGTTGGCAGAAATAATATCAGAAGAATATAAAGATTTAAAAGTTAATCCTCATGACATTAAAACTGGCGCGGTAATAATTACAGGCGAAACTTCCAGAAAGGACAATGCTGAAAATGTAGCTAAATTTTTGTCCGAATTTGCGGGGGATTTCGTGGTGGCCACGGCCGGGCCTGATTTGGAAAGCATAATTTCTGGGAAAGGAGCCGGAGCTGATAGAATTTCAGATGAGCTGGGCTGCACCGTGGCTAATTTGGATATTGGCGGCGGAACGACTAACATTTCCGTTTTTAAGAATGGAGAATTGATAGATGTTGGATGTCTCGATATAGGAGGAAGACTCATCAGGCTAGATAAAAATCTGAAAGTCCTGTATGTGGCACCTAAAATCAAGAAACTTGCCGAATTCAACTCATTTAAGATTCTAGAGGGAGAAACGATTAAAACTGAGACCATTTATAGCATAGCCCATGAAATGTCAAAAATTCTAGGGATGGCTCTGAATATTACTCCCAAAAGCGATGTTTTTAAAACTATAGTAACTAATCACAGCATATCGGACGATTGCAAAATTGATGTTGTTACTTTTTCTGGAGGGGTTGCTGATTTAATATATGGAACTGATGAAGATATTTTAAAATATGGAGACATAGGAGTAATCCTCGGAGGAGAGATTAGTAAATCCGAGATTGTAAAAAAATATAAAGTGCTTAAGCCATATGAAACTATGAGGGCTACAGTAATCGGCGCTGGTTCTCATACAACTGAAATAAGCGGCAGCACTATTTTCTACAATAAAAATCTTTTCCCTCTAAAAAATATTCCAATTTTGAAGTTAAATAGAGAAGAGGAAGCTTTATGCTTTATCGGAGAAGCGATTAGGAAAAAACTTGACTGGTTTAAAGTTGGTGACAAATTCCAACAGATTGCCGTAGCCTTTAAGGGGGAAGACAATCATTCGTTTAAGTACATAAAAAGCCTAAGCAAAGAGATACTTGTTGGGCTAAAAGAATACAAAGAAACTCCATTCCTGATTTTTGTTCTGGTCGAGTCCGATATTGCAAAAGTTTTGGGGCAGACAATCTTTACTGATTTGGGATATAATAAAGATATTGTGTGTATTGACAGTGTTTCTGTCGATAACGGCAATTATATAGACGTGGGGAATCCACTTGCGAATGGAAGCGTGCTGCCGGTCGTGATTAAAACTTTAGTTTTCGAAAAGAATTAACATATAGTCAATCAACAGAAAAGGGGAGGGTAAGAATTTGATACTCAAAACCAAGTTATTTGGAAGGTCATACAGCTTTAAAACTGTAAAGGAAGTTTTGGCCAAAGCTAATGAAGAAAAGTCAGGCGATAAGCTCGCAGGAATAGCAGCGCTTAATTCCGAAGAAAGAGTTGCTGCTAAAATAGTGCTGAGCAGTCTTACAATGCAGAATTTGCGCAACAACCCTGTAGTGCCTTATGATAAGGATGAAGTCACAAGAATCATTGAATCAATGGTCGATGCTGAAATATATTCAGAAATTAAGAATTGGACTGTATCGGATTTGAGGGAATGGATTTTAAGTGATGATTCTGATGGAACTTCCATAAAAAGGATCAGTAAAGGCCTTACTGCTGAAATGATAGCAGCAGTTACCAAGCTTATGACTAATCTTGATCTGATATATGCGGCTTCAAAGATAAGAATAACTGCGCATTGCAATACCGTAATAGGGGAATCCGGCATACTTGCTTCCCGGCTTCAGCCAAATCATCCGACAGATGATATTAAAGGAATAACGGCTTCATTGATGGAAGGGCTAAGCTATGGCGTTGGGGATGCAGTTATAGGCCTTAATCCTGTTAATGATACGGTTGAAAGCGTAAGCAAAGTCCTAAGGCTTTTTGATGGATTTAAAAGTAAATGGAGCATTCCGACACAGATTTGCGTTTTAGCGCATGTCTCCACTCAGATCGAATGCATGAAAAAAGGAGTTCCTCTCGATCTGGTCTTTCAAAGTATTGCCGGGTCAGAGAAAGGCAATAGCGGGTTTGGCATAAGCGGCGATTTGATTCAGGAGGCTTATTCTTTAGCGCTTGAAAAAGGCACTGCTTCGGGGCCGAATGTAATGTATTTTGAAACAGGTCAGGGATCTGAACTCTCTTCGGAAAGTCATTTTGATGCGGATCAGGTGACTTTAGAAGCCAGATGCTATGGCTTTGCCAAAAAATATAATCCGTTCCTGGTAAATACTGTAGTTGGATTTATAGGACCAGAATATCTGTATGATAGCAAACAGGTTATAAGAGCTGGGCTGGAAGATCATTTTATGGGCAAACTTACTGGAATTCCAATGGGGTGCGATTCGTGCTATACAAATCATATGAAGGCAGACCAGAATGATATCGAGAATTTGGCCGTGCTGCTGTCTGCGGCCGGATGCAACTACTTTATGGGTATTCCGCATGGGGACGACGTAATGCTTAATTATCAGTGCACTGGATATCATGAAACGGCTACTTTAAGGCAATTGTTGAAAATGAGACCCATTAAAGAATTCGAACTCTGGCTCGAAAGAATGGGGATATTAGAAAATGGCCGATTGACAAAGAAAGCTGGAGACGCCTCAATTTTTGTAAGCTAAAACTAAATAGAGGAGAAATCATGGAAGACATAAAATGTAAAAACAGTTGCTGCTGCGATGAAATAGCAGATCTAACTAAAATCGATATCAGAAAACAGCTACTGGTGCCTAACTCGGTAAACAGAGACGCTTATTTGGAATTAAAAGAACACACACCTGCAAGAATAGGTGTGTGGCGCTGCGGCCCAAGGTACAAAACTGAAACTTTACTCAGGTTCAGAGCAGACCACGCAGCTGCTCAGGATGCGGTATTTACAAATGTTGATGAAAAGTTCATAAGCCAGATGAATCTATTTACGGTTCAAAGTAAGTGTAAAACCAAAGATGAATACATTACAAGGCCTGACCTTGGAAAAGAACTATCTCCTGAATCTATAGCAGCGATAAAAGAAAAATGCGTCATGAACCCGCAAGTTCAAATATATGTTTCTGACGGGTTGAGTTCAGTGGCTATTGAATCTAACCTGGAGAACATTCTTCCTGCTATTATTCAAGGGTTAAAAATACATAAAATATCTGTTGGAACGCCGTTTTTTGTTAAATACGGAAGAGTAAGGACTGTAGATGATGTCTCAGAAACAATCGGGGCAGAAGTGGTTTGTAATCTGATAGGGGAAAGGCCAGGGCTTATAACAGCTGAAAGTATGAGTGCCTACATCGTTTATAAAGCATTCAAAGGAATGCCTGAGGCCAGAATGACGGTAGTTTCGAATATTCACAAACAGGGTTTGCGTCCCGCTGAAGCAGGAGCTTACATAGCAGATGTGATGAATATAATGCTTCAGAAAAAGACCAGCGGTGTTGACTTAAAATTATAAATATTTTTTAGTGGGAGAAAAATGGATATTAATAAGATTATTTTATTTATCATGGTCTTCTTTATGTTTGTCGGAGCCATAGATAAATGTTTAGGAAACAAATATGGTTATGGCGCTAAATTTGAAGAGGGCTTTATGGCTATGGGAGCTCTCGCCATGGCTATGGTTGGAGTTGTCTCTTTGGCTCCTGTCCTTGCGAAAATTTTAAGGCCTGTCGTAGGGCCTGTTTATCAGTTTCTTGGTGCGGATCCGGCTATGTTTGCCACTACTTTGTTAGCTAATGACATGGGGGGGTATCCTCTGGCTATGCAACTTGCCGGAAGTCCCGACGTTGGATTGTTTGCCGGGCTGATTTTAGGGTCAATGCTCGGGCCTACAATAGTCTTTACAATTCCGGTTGCTCTGGGGATTCTGGACAAAGAAGACAGGCCGTTTTTGGCAAAGGGCATTCTGGCAGGAGTTGTGACGATTCCTTTAGGTACTTTTGTTGGGGGGCTTGTTGCAGGTTTTGGCCTGAAAATGATATTAATGAATCTGATTCCTATAGTGATTTTCTCTGTGCTTATTATTATAGGTTTATGGAAGGCCCCAAACAAAATGATTGATGGGTTTACAATATTTGGCAAGGCTGTTGTTATAATCATTACGCTAGCATTGGCTGCAATAGTAATCGAGACCCTTACAGGTGTAGTGGTAATTCCGGGAATGGCGCCGATATCGGACGGTATTCAGATAATCGGACTAATTTCCATTACTTTAGCAGGAGCGTTTCCACTTGTTCATTTTATTACGAGAACCTTTGAAAAGCCACTTATGAAAATGGGCGGCATTCTAAAAATGAACGATGTGGCAGCGGCAGGAATGATAGCTACTCTGGCAAATGCGATACCTATGCTGGGATTAGTCAAAAAAATGGATGAAAACGGGAAAGTAATGAATATAGCTTTTGCTGTGAGTGCGGCTTTTGTTTTTGGTGATCATCTTGGATTTACTGCAGGGGTGAACAAAGATATGATATTCCCGATGATTGTTGGTAAATTCACTGCTGGCATTACTGCTGTGTTAGTAGCAAAATTTATTTTTTGCAGGAAGAAAAAAGTCAGAGCAGAAGCATAATCCTTTAATAAGGTACTCAAATATGATTCTATGCAATAGAAAAAATACTATAAAGACAGCAATCTCTTTTGGAATTGCGTTTACCTCTTTGCTGTTTTTGGGATGTGCCACTACAAATCAAAGTACTGAATTGGTAGGAGATTCTGTTAGAACTTTAAGCAACAAATCAACGGCCAAGAATTTTGAATTGCAGAAAAATAATTGGAATATAAATGCATATAACTCAATAGTCAGCATTATTTCTGAATACGGTGACCATAATCCAAAATATAACCCCGACAAGAAACCGTATGCTGTGTTTGACTGGGATAATACATCGATAATAAATGACGTCGAAGAAAACCTTTTAAGATATCAGCTCCAGAATCTCATTTTTAAAATGAGTCCCAAAAAATTCTATGAAGTTATTACAAAGGATATCCCTCAAACGCCCTTCAATAAAGAATTTAATAGCCGTGACGGCAGCCAGGTTAATATAGCCTTGGTTTCATCAGACCTCATAAAAGATTACGAATATCTTTACTCCAACTATAGCGGCTTAAAAGGCAATATGTCGCTTAATGAAATTAAAGGGACTCCTCAATATAAAGATTTTAATATAAAGATGATGTATCTTTATGATGCAATCAGCGGCTCTTTCAGCCACGATATCAGTTATCCTTGGGTGCTCTATCTCTTTAGAGGGATGAGTAAAGAAGAAGTACAGTCTATGGCTGAGAGGTCTATAGATTACGGCCTTAAGCAACCGTTGACAATTGTTAGTGACTCCAGCCCTGTTGAACTTAGAGGAAAAACAGGCGTGGTAACAGTTTCATACAGAACTGGTCTTAGAACTATCAGAGAAATGCAGGATCTTTACTCTACGCTCATGAAGAACGGGTTTGATGTATATATTTGCTCGGCATCATTTGTTGATGTTGTTCAACTTTTTGCTTCAAATAAAAAATATGGATATAATATTCCTACTGAAAATGTTATTGCAATGGAACTTGAAAGAGATAGTTTTGGAACTATAACAGATTCATATAGAGAATGTTATACTCAGACACAGAGCGAAGGTAAAACTGAAAATATAAAAAGGTTTCTTGTAAAGAAATATGGATACGGACCTTTAATTGTCGGCGGAGATAGTAGTGGCGACTATGCTATGATGAGTGATTTTAAAGACACAAAGCTCGTGTTGCTGATTGATAGAAAACAAACAGGCAAAATAGGCGAATTCAGAAATAAAGCTCTAAGATCAGAAGAATCCGATAATCGGAAAATAATTCTACAGGGAAGAGATGAAAGTAAAGGAGTATTTATTCCAGAATCAGAATCTATACTTCTCGGCTTAACTCACTAAAAATTCTTTAAATAAGTGGCTTTGCTTTTTAGACAATTTTGAGCCATAATTACTATCAAATAAAGCAATGCCTAAAGCCCCCATTGGATTTCACTCTTAATCAACCGGTGGCAAGGTTAAACAGGGAGTGCGAGCCTTATGTATGACAGAGATATAAAAGAGATCATGTCTCATTTTCGGGTTTACGGCGACTATGTCAAGTCTGACGGGCTTGGTAACGGGCATATCAACACTACTTTTAAAGTTCTTCTAAATCAGGGAGGAACAATAGTTCCCTATGCATTACAGAAGATAAATACCAGTATCTTCAAGAATCCATGTAAGCTTACAGATAATATTGTAGAGATAACAAATTATCAGAAAGAATATTATAAGAAGTTCAGGGATGTTACAAGACGGTGCCTCACTCCGATTCAGACATTTGAAGGGAAGTATTATTTTGTTGATACAAAAGGACAATACTGGCGTGTTTTTTTCTGTATCGAAAGCGCAGTAAGTTATGACATAGTCAGAGATGCCAAGGCCGCCTATGATACGGCAAGGGCATTTGGTGAATTTCAGAAATCCTTGTTTGGATTGAAGAGTGCGTCACTGGCGGAAACAATTCCTGATTTTCACAATACGCCCAAGAGATTGGAGGCGCTTGAAAAGGCTGTAAAACTGGATACAGCTTCAAGATGTAAAGAAGTGGAGAGGGAAATAGATTTCATTTTTGAAAGAAGTTCAAAGAGTGCTTCTCTAATCGAGATGAATAAAAAAGGTATAATACCTGAAAGAATTGTCCATAATGACACAAAGCTTAATAATATTCTTTTTGATATTCAGACTGATGAGCCGGTATGTGTTCTGGATCTTGATCTGGTTATGCCAGGTTTTTCTGCTTATGATTTCGGAGATATGGTAAGAACTATGACGACTTCTGTAGCCGAAGATGAAGTTGACTGTTCCAAAGTTAAAATGGATTTTAATACATTTGAGGCTATAGCCGAAGGTTTTTTGTCATCTGCAAGAGGATTTCTTACAAACGGAGAAATTGAGAGTTTACCTTACGGCGGATATGTTATTACATTAGAGCAGAGTATAAGATTTCTTTCTGATTACCTAAATGGAGATACTTATTACAAAATACACAGGCCAAAACATAACTTAGACAGGGCCAGGACTCAGCTTGCGTTAATTGCTTCAATAGAGCATCAATGGGATAAAATGTGTAAATTTATTGATAAATTTTAAGGATAGAATATGAAAGTACTGGTTACAGGCGGGGCGGGTTTTATTGGAAGCCATATAGTAGAAACTCTTCAGAACGAAGCTGACATTATTGTGTTGGATAATCTCAGGTCAGGCAATTTGCAAAATCTTGAAGGATTTAAATCAGAAGTTGTTATTGGAGATATAAGAGATAGGGATGTTGTCAGAAAATGTATGAGAGGAGTTGATTATGTTTTCCATCTTGCCGCGCTTATTAGTGTACCTGAATCTATGGATAATCCTATTGAGTGCGTTGATATTAATAACCGTGGAATGCTGATCGTATTGGAAGAGGCGGCTAGGGCAGGGGTTAAAATGCTTTGTTTCAGCAGTTCATGTGCTGTTTATGGTGATAACCCAGTATCTCCCAAAGTCGAAACTCTGGCGCCTGAACCTAAAAGCCCTTATGCTGTTAGTAAACTTGACGGAGAATACTACTGTTCGATTTTTAGGAACACAGGAAAACTCAATACTGCCTGTCTCAGATACTTCAATGTTTTTGGCCCTAGGCAGTCGCCGGAAAGCGCATATGCTGCTGCTATACCTATTTTTGTTTCCAACGCTGTGAAGAATGAGACAATCGATATTTATGGAGATGGAGAGCAGACACGTGATTTTATTTATGTGAAGGACGTGGCCAAAGCTAATATATATCTAGCTAAGAACGGCATAAGAGGAGTATTTAATGCCGGCTATGGAAGACAGACTACCATAAAGGAACTTGCCGAAAAAATAGTAAAAACTACACAGTCAAAATCTGAAATCCAATATTTGCCGGAACGTGCTGGAGACATTAAGCACTCTCTGGGCAATATAGGCAAACTGCTTGAATCAGGATACAGAATGATAAGCGATTTTGATTCAGGGCTTGAAGCTACTATAAAATATTTTTCAGAGAAAAGCAGTGGAGCTACAATTTCTTGTTGAGCATCTGTTTCTTTGTGAATACACCTTCCAAAATGTTCTGATATTTCTTTAGCTCTTTGTCAATAATGATCAAATGGGCAAAGAGCTGGGTTATTAGTGCTCCCAATATGCATATTATAGCCATAAAGAATACAAGATTTGTTACGCCCATTTTAGCCTGCATCCATGGAAGAATTACTATGCCAACCGTAGCACCTGCTTTAGCGAAAGCTGCGGAAAAACCATGTCCGGTAGCCCTAAGTTCTGTGGGGTAGACTTTTGCGGGGATTAGGAAAGTCATAGGATTTGGCCCTGCATTAAGGCTTAAATAGAATATCGTGAAGCCGGCGAATATCGTAAAGTAGTAAAATGACATATTGCTTATGTAAGTTGTAGTCATCAGAATAAGCATGCCTATTCCCATTCCCCAAAAGCCTTTTATTTGCAAGCTGATCATTCCTCTGGTTTTAACGAGGATAATGGCTATTATAATTCCAATAATGAGAAAACTATCTACAAAAAGTGCCCCCTTGATGGACTGAAGATCTTTTTGGATAAAATCCGTCGGAGCGTCTTTAAATAGAGAAGACAATATTATTGGCGTAAATATACCTATTCCATAAAAAGCCACATCCATTAAAAACCAAGGGATACTGGAAAGGACCGTAAGTTTTATATAGTCTTTCTTGAAAATATCCGAAAATTTAGTTTCAACTTTCTTTTTGTTGTCAACAAGTTTTACCTTGTTTCCCGTAATGACTGATAGAGATTTGGCTGTCTCTTTTTTATTTCCTTGAGTAGCAAGCCACTTTGAGCTTTCTGGCATATTCAACCTGAAAAAGAATAAGATGAATGAGATTATTGCAGGCAAGCCGAGCATGAGCCTCCATGTCCAGATTTGTGGGATTAGCTGCAGTATAATCACACCTGTTAGTGCGCCCAGAATAGCTCCTATTGCCTGGAAGGAGAAGTTCCCGACCTGCATTTGCTTTCTGTGTTGTTTAGGAATTATTTCAGCTATGTAGGCTGAGTTGACAGGGTATTCGCCGCCTATTCCTATTCCGGCTATAAACCTGAAAAATATTAGCGACCAGACGTCCCATGCTCCAGCACATAGAATGGAAAATACTATGAAGAGAATCATATTGAGTATCAAGATAAATTTTCTTCCAAGCGTGTCGGTAAGCCTTCCAAATACTGCAGCGCCTATTATTGCTCCGATCGGGGCAGCGGCAGCCAGCAAGCCAACTAAAAATGGATTATTTGCAAGTATGGTGTATTGCTTCATGAGAAGCGGCAATGCTATACCTATTATAAACAAATCAAAACCATCAAGTGCAAATCCTGCGCCGGTTATCAGCCAGAGCCCCCATATTTTTGGTGTAAGAGAGGAATGGTTAATTGCGCGAGAAGCCGTTGTTGCATTTTTAGCATGACCATGGGAACGCAAGCTTGAAGATTCTTTTTTTTCACTAGCCATAGGATGTCTCGTTGAAAATTTTTATTGTGCATCAGTCAGACAATATTCTAGCCGAATATTTTTTATGAGCAATTTTTTTATTCTTGGCTATGTTAGTTTATTGTTAGCATATTAATATCAGGGGACATGACTCGAATTATCTGTAATTATCATAAATGACATTGTGAAGAGCTCTTGAAATTTTCTTGCTCTTTTTATCATTTATGATTAATCTGACAAAAACATGGGTTATAAGGGCACCTGTGAAGCACATAAGGGACATAAAAACAATAGTTTTGGTTAAGCCAAAACTATATTGCAGCCATGGAAAGAGTATAATCCCTACTGTGGCGCCAGCCTTGGCAAAAGCTGCGGAAAATCCGTGTCCAGTGGCCCTCAGTTTAGTCGGGAAAATTCTTGCCGGAATAAGGAAAGTCATAGGATTAGGCCCTGCGTTCAGGCAGAGATAGAATAAAATAAATCCTGAAAATGTTAGCAGATTAAAAAGAAATGGGTCTGAAGTGAATTGAGTAAACATCAGAATAAGCATCCCGATTCCCATTCCCCAGAAACCTCTCACCTGTAGTTTGATCATTCCAAATCTCTTTATAAGCAGCAATGAAAGTAATATTCCTACGAGAAGGAAGCTTTCGACAAGAAGTGTGCCTTTGATAGAGAAGATATCTCTCTCTATGAGACCCATGGGTATATGCTTGAATAAACGTGTGATGATTATAGGTGTGAATATCCCTATTCCATAGAATGCTATATCCATAAGGAACCATGGGATACTCGAAAGGATGGTTAGCTTTATGTAATCCTTATTAAAGATATCTGTAAAGCTGGTTTGTTTTTTGTGGCTTTCCTTAACTTTGACTACATCTCCTGTTATGTTAGAAAGAGAGGCATCTGTTTGTTTTTTAAGTCCTTGAGTAGCAAGCCATTTAGAGCTTTCTGGCATTTTTAGCCTAAAGAAAAACAAAACTAAGGCAAAAATAGCCTGAAATCCTATCATAAGCCTCCATACCCAATTATAAGGAAGCAGTTCTAGTATAACTAATCCCACCAGAGCGCCGCTCACTGCTCCTATCGCCTGAAACGAGAAATTTCCTATCTGCATTTTTTTTCGGTGTTTTTTGGGAATAATTTCTGCAGTGTAAGCAGAATTAACAGGATATTCTCCGCCCATTCCGATGCCTGCCATAAAGCGAAATGCTATAAGCGACCATACAGACCATGCAAATGCAGAAAGAGAAGCAAAAATAATAAAGAACACCATATTTAGCACGGATATAAATTTTCTTCCAAGTGTATCAGTAAGCCTTCCAAACACCGATGCTCCCAGTATTGCTCCAATCGGCGCGGCGGCTCCAAGTAAACCCAAAAGCATAGGGTTATTCAGTAGTTCAGAGAAATATTTTATAAGAAGCGGGAAAGCTATGCCTATAACAAAAAGGTCAAATCCATCGAGAGCAAAGCCAGCTCCTGTGATGAGCCAAAGACCCCAGATTCTTGGTGTAAGTTCCGTATGATTTATAACATAGGAAGGAGTGGGAGCGGTTATCACATGTCCGTCAGTATGCTTTGTTAGGTGTTGATCAGCGTCTTTTTTCATTAATAACAATAGTCTTTCGTTTTTACTTAAATTAGGTGCAAGAAACCATTATAGCCTGATTGCTCAAATAAAAACAGAATTGACTTTGCCTTATTTTAAGGTATTTTGCCAAATGAATGAGTAACAGCGATGTATTTCCTGTTACTTTCATTAAAGATAAAAGGGCCTGTTTTTGTTGCATACCCAAAAGTCATGTGCTAGAATGATTGTGTTTTAAAGTAAACAATATAATAACAATAAGTGAGGTGAGCCATGCTTTCAAAAAAACTGACAGATAAACGGGAATTCGACTTATTTTGCGAAAATATTCTTCAGCATGTTATTGGAAAGAGGCTTTCCAGCACTACTGATTATGACAAATATCGCATGATTGCTTTTTCTCAAAAGGCGATCCTTTCTGAGAAATGGGTAGAAACTCAGAAGAAATACGAATCCCAGGATATAAAGAAAGTTTACTATTTGTCGTTGGAATTTCTGATGGGGAGATTTCTGCGTAATGCTGTTGATAACTCTGATATGGAAGGAGTGACAAGGGATGCGCTTAGAAGAATAAGCATAGATTTGGAAGATGTTTACGAACAGGAATATGATGCAGGCTTGGGCAACGGAGGTTTAGGAAGGTTAGCTGCGTGTTTCTTAGATTCAATGGCCACTATGGATATTCCAGGATATGGATTTGGCATAAGGTATGAATACGGCATGTTTAATCAGGATATAGTTGATGGGTATCAGGTAGAGAAACCGGATAACTGGCTTTTCAAAAACAATCCATGGGAAGTTCAGAGGATAGAAGATTCGGTCAGAGTGAAATTCTATGGTAAATCCAAGCAATCTACGGATAAAAATGGTAAATTGTCAGTTGAATGGGTTGATGCCGAAGAAGTTATAGCTATTCCGTATGATGTATATGTTCCTGGTTACAAGACAGACACTGTAAATAGTTTGGTTCTATGGTCTGCTAAATCGAGCGATGATTTCAATCTTGATTATTTCAATAATGGTGACTACGAGAAAGCTATTCAAGGCAAGGCGCTTGACGAAACTATTACCAAGGTGTTGTATCCCAATGATAACAATTCCTCTGGGAAAGAGCTTAGGCTGAAGCAACAGTACTTCTTTGTTTCGGCTTCACTGCAAACTATTATTAAAGATTATCTTAAGGAACATAAAACTTTTGATGAATTTTCATCAAAAGTAGCAATACAATTGAATGACACGCACCCGTCTATAGCTATTGCCGAGCTAATGAGGTTGTTTGTGGATGTTCATGGTTTGGAATGGGGTTATGCCTGGCAGATAGTAACCAACACATTTGCGTATACGAATCATACCCTTATGCCTGAAGCTCTAGAAAAATGGAAAGTTAGTCTTTTCGAAATGCTTCTCCCTAGGCTTCTTGATATTATTTACGAGATAAATGCGAGATTCTTGGAAGAGGTAGAAAAAGCCTACCCCAACGACAATGACAAGAAAAGAGCTATGTCCATAGTGGAGGAAGGGGATGAAAAGAAACTTAGAATGGCATACCTTGCAATTGTTGGTTCACACTCTGTAAATGGAGTAGCTAAGCTTCATACAAAACTTTTGCAGGAAACCTTGCTGTCCGATTTCTATGGGTTGTACCCCGAGAAATTTAACAACAAAACCAATGGTATTACTCAGAGACGTTGGTTGAAGCAGGCCAACCCTGCTTTATCGAATTTAATAACCGACACCATCGGTGATAAATGGATTAAAAATCTTGACGAGCTCAAGAATTTGGAAAAATATGCAAAGGATAAGAGTTTTTGTTTGAAGTGGGCTGAAATCAAAAAAAATAATAAGGTAGCATTTTCGAATTATCTCGGTAAGGAACATGGGCTTGTCATTGATCCCTCAAGCATGTTTGATGTACAGGTAAAGAGAATGCATGAGTACAAAAGGCAGCTCCTCAATGTATTAAGTGTAATTCATAGATATTTTCAACTCAAAGGGTCAATACCGAAAAATGTTGTTCCGAGAACAGTATTTATCGGTGGGAAAGCCGCTCCTGGTTATGCAACTGCTAAACTTATTATTAAGCTCATAAACGATGTATCAAAAGTTATCAATGAAGATCCACAAACAAAAGACTATTTGAAACTCTATTTTCTGCCCAATTACAGGGTTTCTCTAGCTGAGAGAATATTTCCGGCAAGCGAACTTTCTCAGCAGATTTCTACTGCAGGGACAGAGGCTTCCGGTACAGGGAACATGAAGTTTGCTCTTAACGGCACTCTGACAATTGGCACTTTGGACGGAGCAAATATTGAAATAAAGGACGCTGTAGGGGATGACAATATCTTCATATTCGGCATGAATGCTGATGAAGTAGCCAAACTTAAAGAATCCGGTTATAATCCTTATGACTATTATCTTTGGAATAGCCAGATAAAAGATATCCTCAATGCCATCGGTAACGGCTATTTCTCTCCAGACGATCATGATAGATTTAAGCCGATCTATGGCCTGTTGCTAAATGAAGGCGACCACTATATGCTCTTGGCAGACTTTGAAAGCTACCTAGACTGTCAGGACAATATAGATAAAGTATATAGAGATAACTTGCAGTGGTCTAAAAAATCCATTATGAATGTAGCTAATATGGGATATTTTTCAAGCGACAGGACTATAGCTGAATATGCTAAAGAAATTTGGGGAATTAAAGTTAAATAAACTGAGGTAAAAAATGGGCGGGAAAGTAAAGATTATTGCCGTAGGCGGAACCATTGATAAAGTCTATTTTGACGATAAAAGCCTTTATCAGGTCGGGAAACCAACTATTACTAGTATTCTGACTCAAGCTGGTGTTACTCTGAAATATGAAGTGGATTCCATTTTGCACAAAGACAGTTTGGATATGACTGACGCAGACAGAAAAATTGTTGCTAAAAAAGTGGCCGAGGAAAAAGCCAAAAAGATTGTTATCACTCACGGCACAGACACTATGGTAAAAACCGCCAAAAGAGTAAAGAAAGAACTGTTGAGTTCTAAACTTTCAAAGACTGTAGTTTTTACGGGTTCCATGACACCGGCGATGTTTAAAGGAAGCGATGCTGAATTCAATGTCGGTGGGGCTCTAGCAGCAGTTCAATGTCTTCCTCCTGGAGTGTACATTGTTATGAGCGGTAAAGTTTTTGAAGCTGACACAGTTGTTAAAAATGTAGAAAAGGGCCGTTTTGAAAAGGTAAAATAGCATTTCAACTATTTTGGCTTCAGCCGATTGATGTCATAAACACTTTCATCGCAGTAAATGAGAATTTGGTCTATACATCCTAAATACCTTGATTCCAAAGGTATTTTGGCTCTTTGGCGTGAAACCCTTTTAGCCAAAAAAGTTTTAGAAGGAAAAACTAAAGGATATCTGTGCCATCCTCAGTTGAAAAGATTTAGAAAGTCCGAAAATCCACTCCATGCAGTTAATCAATACCTTAGTTTTGTTTACTACGACGCGGCGAACAGGGGCTACAACTTCAACAAAAATAAAATTGATTGGAATTTTAAAGAGACAAGATTAACTGTGACTCAAGGGCAAGTAAACTTCGAAGCTGAACATCTGCTTAAAAAGTTGAAAACGCGCAATAGCCAAAGACATGAAGAGTTACTGATACTGAAGGCTTTCGATGTTAATCCGATATTTGAAATTGTTAGCGGGGATATAGAGGAATGGGAAATTATATGATGAATCGATTTGGCACATAACAGCCAATCTCACATCCTTATGGATTCGTCTTGCTTACCTCTTTCTTTTTAGCAAAATATCATCAATTCTTTGGCAAGAAAAAATGGCAGGTTGCCCTGCCATATTTGTATGTAAAGTTATTTAAGTTTAGGCTTTTTTTACCATATGTCTGATAAGATCAATAACTCTGTTGGAGTAACCCCATTCATTATCATACCATGAAACTACCTTGAAGAATCTCTTTTCTCCCTTGAGATTGTTCTGTGTTGTGGCTAGAGAATCATAAATAGAAGAACGTTGATCATGTACAAAGTCTGTGGAAACAAGTTCTTCGTTAGTATAACCAAGGATACCCTTAAGGTAAGTCTGAGAAGCTTCTTTCATGAGCTTATCAATTTCTTCTATAGATGTATCTCTTGCTGCAGTGAAAGTAAGATCTACTACAGAGACATCAGGACTTGGGACGCGGAAAGCCATACCTGTGAGTTTTCCTTTTGTGACAGGAAGAACTTCGCCTACAGCTTTTGCTGCGCCAGTTGTTGAAGGTATAATATTGCAAGCTGCTGCGCGTCCGCCTCTCCAGTCTTTCTTTGATGGGCCGTCAACTGTTTTTTGTGTAGCTGTATAGCTGTGAATGGTGGTCATTAGGCCTTTTTCAATTCCTATGCCGCTTTTGAGGATGACATGAACGACCGGAGCCAGGCAGTTTGTTGTGCAGGAAGCGTTAGAAACGATGTGGTGCTTTGATGCATCGTATTCGTTCTCATTTACGCCCATAACGATAGTCTTGACTTCGCCTTTTCCAGGAGCTGAAATAATAACTTTTTTTGCGCCTGCGGCGATGTGCCCTTTAGCTTTTTCTGAATCAGTAAAAAGACCTGTTGATTCAATTACATACTCTACGCCGAGTTTTCCCCAAGGGAGTTGGTCAGGAGTTCTTGTAGCTGCTACACAGAGAATTTTATTGCCGTTTACGACGATAGTGTCATTCTCTTCTTTTGAAGCGTCTGATTTGCAGGTTGAAACCTGATGTTTGAAGTGTCCGTGAACAGAGTCATACTTCATTTGATAAGCAAAATAATCAGCGTCTGTTGACACATCCACTACTGCTACTACATCAATTTCCTTTCCTAGCAGGCCCTGGTCGCAAATAGCCTGGAAAGCCATTCTTCCTATTCTTCCGAATCCGTTGATACCAACTTTAATTGCCATAATTTAACCCTTTCCTTTTGTTTTTAGAATGAAATAATTGTTAAGCCAACGTTATTTTAAACTCTTTGAAATAATTAACTTAGATTAAGAGCTTCAGCCAGACCTGCAATTTTAAAGACTTTTTTCACTGGAGGTGTGACATTAATGACTGAAAAATTTTCTGAACGAACAATATGTGAAGCTTTACTACACAAACGAAGGAAAGAAGAAGCGATATATTCTACTCCATCAAGATCAAAAATAATCACTTCTGCCCCTTTTATGTTTTCCATTAACTGTTGTTCGACATTAATGCATTGTGTAGTGTCCATCCTTTCCGAAAATTTACACTCGACTTTTCCTCCTGCATATTTTGAGCATTTTAGAGACATAAAACCTCCTGAAATATTAACAATTTTAGTAGTTTATATTATAACGTTTGAGAATTTCTTCATTGCTTAGGCTTTCATCATAGAATAACCTCGCGTCGAAATTATTCAGCCTTTCATTGGCCCTTCTTCTTGCTACTCTCTGAATATTTAAAAGATGGGTAACAGTTACATTGTCCGTAGTAATATTCTTGCCTGTAGTGCCACATCCTAGAGTAAGTGATGTATGCAACTTATTATAAATTCCACCTACAGCGCCTTGAGAAGAGGGAGTATTTACAAGAATTCTACCTGCATTCATTTCTGTAGCAAATTCTCTTATTACATTTTCATCGTTAGAGTAGACGCTAGCTGAATGTCCCATTCCTCCGTGAAAGTTCAAATCTATGCAAATTTTAATCGCATTGTTAAAGTCCTCAGCAGTGTAAAATGCAAGTAAAGGGCATAGAATTTCAGAAGATATGGGGTAGTCAGGACCTACGCCTGTGAGAGGGGCTAGAAGTACTTTTGTTCCGCTAGGAATTGTAATGCCGGCTAGCTTGGCTATTTTTTCCACAGACTGTCCTACTACATCTGCAGCCATAATTCCGCGCTTTTTATCAAAAGCTATTTTTTCTACCTTTATTACTTCTTCCTTAGATAGGACATAACCGCCTTGAGTCTTAAATTCCTTTATAACTTTATCTGCAATAGTTTTCTCAACAACTACCGCTTGTTCGCTTGCACAGATTGTTCCGTTATCGAAAGTTTTTGATATTATGATATTAGAAACGGCAAAAGGAATATCAGCCGATTTATCTATAAGAACAGGAACATTTCCTGAACCAACTCCATAAGCTGGAGTTCCGGAGGTATAGGCAGCTTTTACTACTCCGCCACCCCCTGTAGCTACTATTACGGCCAATTTCGGGTGACACATTAGAGCCTGAGTTTCTGCATAATACTCATTGATGTCAAATGTTGCAAAATCTATAGGTTCTTCTCTCGTCCATTGTATACAATTTTCTGGTGCATCTTCTTTTAGTGCGGCTTCGTAACAAATTTTAGCTGTCTCAACACAGCAGCCAACTGCCTTCTGGTGAGGGCTTATAATTATTGGATTACGGCTTTTAAGCGCTATAAGCGTTTTAAAAATCACAGTGGAAGTAGGGTTAGTCGTTGGTATAATAGCAAGGATAGGCCCTATGGGTTGAGCGACTTCCATAATGCCAGTCTCTTTATCATCTGAAATAACACCTACAGTCTTTACATTCTTTATATCTTCGTATACGAGTAGCGATCCGGCTACATTCTTAATTACTTTATCTTCCCATTTACCTAAACCTGTTTCTTTTTCTGCCATTTTAGCTAGCCTGACACGGTTCTTGAAAGCTGCTTCAAATACAGCATTAACTATTCTGTCCGTGTGTTCTTGAGATAACTGGCTAAAAATAGCTGCTGATTCTCTAGCTTTTCCAAGCAAAATATCAGCTTTCTGTTTGGCTTGCTCCATTGACATGGTTTTCTCCTTGTTTGCTTTGTTGTTTTTTATAAAATAGCCGTAATTAAATATATGATATTATGTTAATGAACAATATTTTGTATAATTATTAGAGTGAACGGATATATGATATTCTAGTGGAACAAGATCAATTTCGAGCTATTAAAAGCAGAATGTTTTTGTTCTCAACTGATAAAATTGTAAAGAAATCCTTATTATCCGAAAATCTAAAAACGAGATTCCTACAAACAAGTTTAATTTTAATAATGTTTATTGTAAAAACTATGTTTGTTTTTAATAATAAACTTATTATACCTATATACAGAGAGTATATTACCTATCAATAGGTATTGTGTAAAATATTAGCAATGATTAAAGAGAATTGGATATGCGATTGTTTGGCGAGAAGCTTAAAGATGTAAGGAAAAAGAATGGGATATCTGTAAATTACATAGTGAAAAAACTTAATATAAGCAGAAAAGCTTATTGGAACTGGGAAAATGACAGAGCTGTTCCCACAGGAAATATTATAAGGGAACTGGCAAAAATTATAGGCATGCCGGTATCTCTGATATCTGATTTAAGCGATAACAGGCATTTGTCTAGCAATCGGTTAGATCAGTATTTTGAAGGCATAAATAATGAGCACGTCGAGCAAGGCAATTTGAACTGTGCATTTGAAATTATTAATAAAACCATGGCCAGTCTTCAAAAACAGTATCAACAGAATTCCGCTGTTATCAATGTTATGTTGAATTCGGTTAATGCTATGTTTTATGTTAAAGATCTGGATCTGAAATTTATATCGGCAAATGAATTTTTTATTAATATGTTTTCCGCCTCTTCTCAACTATCATTTTCCGGAAAAACAGATATGGATTTCTTTACGCATATAGAGGCAAAAGAAAATAGCGAAGAAGACAAACAAGTTCTGTTGACAGGAAAACCCATAATTAACAAAGAAAATTATATTCCGGGAACAAGGAAGAAAAGATGGGGATTAATATCAAAATTCCCTATTCTGGATGCGAATTCGAAAGTAATGGGAATTGTAGGGACATTTATTGATATTACTCAAAGAAAGAAGCATGAAGAAAAGAGGAAAAAGTTAGAATATATAGTCAATAATCTCAATGAAGGAATATGGTTCAGGGCGTTGGATTCTGTAGGAGAAGAAAAAATATATCTTAATCCGGCAGTAGAAAGGATTACAGGGATCAAAGCATCTGAATTCTATAAAGATCCATTTATCAATAAAAAATATTATCACCCGGACTTTGAAAAAAAACTTGATGATTTTGAAAAGATTGATAAATACCCAAAACAGATTGATTACAAAATAATAAGAGCATCAGATAAAGAAGAAAGATGGGTTAGGCAAATTGAATATCAGAAAGATAACCTTGCATTCGGTATTGAGTATGACATTACCGAACAGAAAAATAATGAAGAAATACGGGACTTATTGAAAATATACATGGATATTGCCAAGGCAGGAATATCAATAATGAATATCGATACTATGACATTTATGTATGTAAATGAAGCCTGTGAGAAAATATATGGAAGGAATAAAGAAGAAATCATGAAGGGCGGATATCAATTCTGGATAAATAACTGTGTTTACAATGAAGACATAAAATTATTCAGTGACATAAAGGACAGCAAAACCTTGCTGGATTTTGACATGAAACATTCAGTGATGAAATATCGCATCATAAAACCGGATGGAGAAATCAGGCCCATATATTCTGAAATATCAGCAACAATATTTAAGGGGAATAACTGCTCATTATATATTGAATACGACATTTCTGACGAAAAATGTAGTACTACGGTTTTTTAGGGAATAGAACTCTAAATCAAAAAGTCTAATTTCTTACAGACAGCTATTTTTTTCTTATTTCCCTTTTTTAGCTTGCGACTTAAATATATTGGTCAAATATGTTATATTCTTATTCAGATAGAAACAGAAACCAAACCATATTCGGATGCGGCTACGCGTGACACTTCAATATTTATGACGCAGGAACACAATTACACAGAAGACAAAATCAAAACCCTAAGCTCCCTTGAACATATCAGGGCCAGGCCTGGTATGTATATCGGAAGGATGGGTAATGGTTCTCACCCTGATGACGGAATTTACATCCTTTTTAAGGAAGTCATAGATAACAGCGTAGATGAATTTATCATGGGTGCCGGAAAAAGGATAGATATTGAGTTGTCCGATAACAAGATATCAATTCGCGACTATGGCAGAGGTATTCCGCTGGGAAAAGTTATCGAGTGTGTCTCGGTTATAAACACAGGTGGAAAGTTCAACGATGATGTTTTTCAATTTTCAGTCGGGCTCAACGGCGTAGGAACTAAAGCCGTCAATTCTCTTTCTGAGGTGTTTGAAGTAACTTCCGTAAGAAAAGGAAAGTTTTTTACTGCTAAATTTTCAGAAGGAGTCCTTCTTGAATCTCATGAAGGGAACAGTGAGGATAAAGATGGCACCAAAGTGACATTTATTCCCTCTCAGGCAATGTTTCATAAATATTCTTTCGACCCTGATTATATCAAGAAACGTCTCTGGATGTACGCCTACTTGAACAGTGGTCTTATGCTATATTTCAACGAAGAGAAATTCTTTTCCAAGAATGGCCTTAAGGATTTGATAGACAGCGAAGTAGGCGATGAAAAAATGTACGATGTTTTTTACTACAGGGAACAGAATCTGGAATTTGCTTTCTGTCATACTCCGAACTACGGTGAAACTCACTACTCTTTTGTTAATGGGCAATACACAAATGACGGAGGGACGCATCTTTCGGCTTTCAAAGAGGGGATTTTAAAAGGAATAAATGAGTTTTCAGGGAAAAGCTTTCAAGGGTCAGATGTTAGAGATGGTATAGTAGGGGCTATAGCTGTAAAGTTGAAAGAGCCTATTTTTGAATCCCAAACAAAGAACAAATTAGGCAATGCTGATATAAAAGGCTGGATAGTCGCATCTGTCAAACAGGCAGTGGTTGATTTTTTGCATAAAAACACAAAGGAGTCCGAACTCATTCTCGAAAAAGTGATGCTGAATGAGAAGGTGCGCAAAGACATTCAGGCAGTTAAGAAGGAATCCAAGGAAAAAGCCAAGAAAATGGCTTTAAAGATTCCAAAACTCAAGGATTGCAAATATCACTTATACGACAAAAACCCTAAAGGCAAGGAGTCTATGTTGTTCTTGACAGAAGGGCAGTCTGCGGCCGGATCCATGGTTAGCTGCCGCGATGTGTTTTCCCAGGCCATTTTTTCGTTGAGGGGTAAACCTCTTAACTGTTTTAATCAGAGTTTTGATAATGTTTACAAGAATGAAGAATTTTACTACATAATGCAGGCTCTTAATGTGGAAGAAGATATAGAAAATTTGAGATATGAGAAGGTGGTTATAGCTACGGATTCTGATGTTGACGGACTGCATATAAGAAATCTTCTGATTACATTTTTCCTTACTTATTTTGAACAGCTTGTTTTATCAGGCCATCTATATATTCTGGAAACCCCTCTTTTCAGGGTAAGGAATAAAAAAGAGACAATATACTGTTATGATGAAGAAGAGATGAATAGGGCTGTTGACAGGTTAGGCAAAAAAGGAATTGAGGTAACCAGGTTCAAAGGCTTGGGAGAAATTTCTCCGTCTGAATTCGGCCAGTTTATTGGCAAGGATATCAGACTTATTAATGTGAACGTTGACTACATGAGAGATGTTCCGGGTATTTTAGAATTCTATATGGGTGAAAATACTACGGAAAGAAGAGATTACATAATGAACAATCTTGTCTGAATTTATGAAGGACTCTGAAATAAAAAAAGATAATGACAGTGACGGGACAGCAGATAGTCAGGATGCTGTTATATCTGTTGATGAGGTGAAACCTTCCAGTGAAGAAGAACTTCATGATCAGGTCGCCGCTTCCGTTTTCAACCATCTTGCTGTCAATGACGGGACGAATACTCACTTGAGACGGCTTATAAGCAGTAACTATATTGAGTATGCTTCTTATGTCATAAAAGAACGTGCCATTCCAGAAATAAGAGATGGGCTAAAGCCTGTTCAGAGAAGAATCCTCTGGTCACTTTTTAAGATGGATGACGGCAAATTCAACAAGGTAGCTAATATTGTCGGACATTGTATGCAATACCATCCTCATGGTGATGCTCCGATATATGAAGCCATCGTTGGAATTGCCAATAAAGAGCTTTTCATAGAAAAACAGGGTAATTTCGGGAACATTTTTACTGGAGATCAGGCCGCCGCTGCCAGATATATAGAAGCAAGGCTTAATTCATTGGCCAAGGATGTGCTTTTTAATTCTGACATAACGGAATTTACCGATTCCTATGACGGCAGGAATAAAGAACCTGTGTTTCTTCCTGCTAAAATCCCTGTTCTACTTCTTTTTGGACAGGAAGGGATAGCTCCTGGGATGACTACAAGAATACTCCCACACAATTTCAGGGAAGTCCTTGAAGCCCAGATATCTTACCTCAATGGCGAAAAATTCCAGCTATGTCCTGACTTTCTTCAGGGAGGAGTGATGAATGTCGCTGAATACAGTGATGGTGCCGGTAAGATAACTGTAAGGGCAAAAGTGGATATTGATGGAAGAAGGCTGCTTATCAGAGAAATTCCGGCAATGACCGATACTGAAAAACTTATTGCTTCAATAGAAAAGGCAGCCAATAAAAACAAGATCAAAATTGCCTCAATTAATGATTTTACTTCTGATAAAGTGGAAATCGAAGTTGTCCCTGCCAGAGGATATAATCCTGAAAAGACGCTTAAAGCTCTATATATGTATACAGACTGTTCAATGTCTGTAAAGTCATCGATATTGGTTATAAAAGATAACCGCCCTGTTCTGGTAACTGTGTCGGAAGTTATCCGTTATAATACAGATAGTCTTGTAGGCTACCTCAAAAGAGAACTGGAAATAGAACTTTGCAACTTAAATGATAAATACCATGAGAAAACGCTGGAGCGCATTTTTATAGAGAATCGAATATATAAGAAAATCGAAGAGTGCGAAACTTATGAACTCGTACTAAAAGCAGTCAGGGCAGGGTTGGTGAAATATGTTTCCGAACTTAGGCGAGAGATATCTGATGAGGATATTGAAAAACTGCTGGCAATACCAATCAGAAAAATTTCCAGATACGATATTAATAAAAACAGGGACGAGATAAAAGAGATAAACGCTCAGATTAAAGTTGTCGAAAAGAATCTTATGTCTCTGAAGAAATACACGATAAAATATCTTGAAAAATTAATAGAATTGTATGCAAAAAATTACCCAAGAAGAACCGAGATAGAAGAGGGATTTGAAGAGATAGACAAGAGATCTGTCGCTCTCAACAATATTAAGGTCGGATGGGATAGGGGCAACGGCTACATAGGTTCTTCTGTCAGGAGTGAAGAGTCAGTTCTTTGCAACGAATTTGACAACCTTATATGTATTGAGAAAAGCGGGAGATATAAGGTGACTGCCATTCCACAGAAAGTTTATGTAGGCAAACTTTTTTACTTCAATAAGTATGATAAATCCAACGTCTATTCGGTCATTTACAAGGAGAAAAAAACAGGAAAGTATTTCATCAAACGGTGCGTCGTTTCGAAATTTATCCGAGATAAAGAGTACAATCTTATACCATCTGACTCACAATTGGAGTTTATAGTTACCAGAGAAAATTCGCTTTATGATTGTGTTGTTGAAGGTGTCAGAAAGAATAAGGAAGCATTAGTAGAGGCTGATTTTTCGAAGTCGCCAATCAGAGCTCCGGGAGCAAGAGGGTTTCTGCTTACCAATAAAAAAATAATAAAATTTATTTTTAAGGGTCAGGTGGAAGTTGCTCAAAGAACCCTTGATGTTAATGAGGAATCGAGCTCTGAAGAAACACCGGAAATGAATGTTTCAGTGCCTCAGGAAGCAACAAAAGAAGTTATCGATGCGAGTCCGGATCAAGATATTGAACCACTGAAGAAGAAAGATGAAAACGTGCTCTCTCTCTTTGGCGAAGAAGAAGAGGAACTTTCGGAAGCAGGCACCATCAGTAAGAAATCAAAGAAGGAAAGAGCAAAAACTATGCTTCCTCACAAGGCAAAACCAACAGATAAGAAAGATGACGAGGATAACAAAGATGATTGGGGCGTAATTCAACCAAACCTAGGCTTTTGAAAAATGATGGAGTTTAAGTTAATAGCTGTTGTGTGTCAGGTAGTTAAAAGAAGGGGTATATATGAGTAAACTACTACGATTAATTTTAATGTCGTTGTTTGTTTTTTTGCTGGCTTTATCCGGCTGTTCAAGGAAAGAGTCCAATCTGAAAAATGCTGCAGATAAGGGTATTTTGTATGTTGGGAATGGATCTGAACCACAGGATCTTGACCCATCCACTGTAACTGGTGTACCAGAACAGCGGATTGTTTCAGCATTATTTGAAGGGCTCATGTCTGAAAATCCCAAAACTCTTGCTCCTGAATGTGCCGTAGCTCAGTCCTGGGCAAGCAGTAATGATAAAATGATTTATACTTTTAATCTCAGAAAAAATGCCAAATGGTCTAATGGAGACCCTGTGACAGCTGATGACTTTGTTTATGCGTATAATAGGATTCTTTCCCCTAAACTAGGCAGCCAGAATGCGTATATGCTTTATTGCATAAAAAATGCGGAAAAATTTAACAAAGGCCAATTAACTGACTTTTCCAAAGTAGGTGTAAAGGCTATTGATAAAAATACTCTTCAGATAACACTTTCAAAACCTACCCCATATTTTTTGTCATTGATCACTCATATGGCATGGTTTCCTGTAAACAAGAAAACTATTGAACATTACGGGCAAATGGATCAGCGGGGAACTAAATGGACACTTCCATGTAATCATGTTGGCAATGGCCCGTTCAAGTTAAAAGATTGGGAGGTCAATAAAGTCATATCCGTCGTCAAAAATCCTTACTATTGGGATGCTGACAATGTAAAGCTTAATGAAATCGACTTCTTTCCTATAAGCGATAATCAGGCAGAAGAAAGGACTTTCAGGGCAGGGCAACTGCATCTTACATACACAGTGCCGTCAAGCAAGATTGATTATTATCAGAAAAACAAGCCAGAGTACATTCACATATCACCTTATCTTGGCACCTATTACATGGTTTTTAATGTTAATAAAGAACCTTTTACTTCACCTCTTGTCAGGAGAGCTCTATCTTATGCCATAGATAAAAAAAGTTTGGCTTTAAATGTAGTTAAAGGCGGGAAGATACCGGCTGTTAGTTTTACGCCTCCTGATACCAACGGTTATTTTGCAGGTATTAGCAGAGTTCAATTTGATGTAGCATACGCCAAAGAGTGCCTTGCCAAGGCCGGATATCCTGACGGAAAAGGTTTTCCCATTGTAGAACTTATGTATAATACATCTGAAAGGAACAGAATGATAGCTGAGGCTATTCAGGCCATGTGGCAATCAAACCTTAATATAAAGGTCGAACTTGTCAATAGAGAATGGAAAATGTATCTGGACTGCTTTAGGACAAGGGATTTCTCGATTGCGACAGCCAGTTGGATTGGAGACTACAACGACCCTCTCACATTTCTGGACATGTGGACTTCCAAGAGTACAAACAACAGAGCAAAATGGTCTGATCCGCAATATGATAAGCTGATGGCAGATGCATCTGCTACTTCCGACCAGAGTCTGAGGTTCGACCTTTTTCAGGATGCGGAAAAGCTTTTAATGGAACAGTCCCCGATTATTCCTCTATATTACTATACTTCAATGGCATTAATATCGCCTCAGCTAAAAGGATGGTACCCTAATATACTGGATCATCATCCTTACAAGTATATGAGTTTGGAAGACGACGGAAAATAATTGATGCCAAATCGTTATAGGTGGGGCTGGTTCGTAAAAAAACGCAGATAAGTTAAAGAGTTATATGTTTACATTCATATTTAAAAGGATTATTCATGCCATACCAGTTCTTCTGGTCGTGGCGACTATTACCTTTTTTCTTGTCAGGGTAGCGCCTGGGGGGCCTTTCAGCGATGATAAAACCATGCCGCCTGAGGCTCTCGCAAGCATCAATAAACACTACGGACTGGATAAACCCTTGTATGAACAATATTTTTCCTATATGATAGGGCTCTTTAAGGGAGACCTAGGGCCATCATTCCAATATCCTAACAGGAGTGTCTCCGGCATGATTGCAGAGGCGTTCCCTGTTTCTTTTGAATTGGGAATGATGGCTATGATATTTGCACTCCTGGTAGGAGTAGGCCTTGGTGTCATGGCTTCTACCAAACCTAACAGCTTTCGTGATTATTCTTCGATGTCTTTTGCCATGATAGGAATATGCGTGCCGCCTTTTGTGCTTGGCCCGATTATTATATGGATTTTTGCCATTAAACTTGAGTATTTCAATGTATCGGGCTGGGGAAGTATGCAGGACGCAGTGTTGCCGGTAATAACTTTGGGTGCCATTTATGCTGCTAATATAGCCAGGCTTGGAAGAGCCGGAATGCTTGAAGTTCTTTCTCAGGATTATATCAGGACGGCCAGGGCAAAAGGAGTGCCTGAATATAAGGTAATAATCAAGCATGCCTTAAGAGGTGGGTTGTTGTCTGTTGTTTCATATATTGGCCCTGCTATTGCCGGGGTAATAACAGGTTCATTTGTCGTGGAAAGCATATTTCAGATACCAGGACTTGGGAGACTTTTTGTTCTTGCGGCATTCAACAGAGACTATACCATGATTATGGGAACTGTACTTTTTTTCTCCGTCATGATTTTAATTTTTAATACTATAGCTGATATAGTTCAGATTTTTATAGATCCTAAAAGGTCTTTTAACGAAGGATAAGGAAGTGTTGAGCGTAAGTTTTGGGGTTAAATTTATTTAAAGAATGGAGGGTTTCGCTTTGTCGAAGCCGTAATTGATGTTCAATATCAGAAAAAAAATATCATCTGTTTCCAGAGAGATAGATGAGGCAGGAAATTCTTTAACGAAAGATGCTTTACGCAAGTTATGCAAAAACAAGCTTGCAGTGTTTGGCATATTCGCATTGACTTTACTTGTGATATTTGCTGTTTTTGGGCCGTGGGTTATGACATTGAACTATTATCAGCAGGATTTAAGCCTTGGTGCTGCAGCCCCTTCTCTTTCACATCTTTGCGGCACTGATAATCTTGGCAGAGACCTGTTAGTAAGAATGATGTATGGCGGAAGAGTATCTCTTGCGGTCGGAGTTTGCGCTACGCTGGTTTCACTAACCATCGGAGTAGTTTACGGAGCAGTTTCGGGTTATCTCGGGGGAAGGGCAGATTCTCTTATGATGAGATTTGTGGACATAATGTATGCTTTGCCTTTTACAATGCTGGTGATTGTGCTGATGGTTTGGCTGGGAAGAAATTTTATATTGATTTTTGTGGCAATAGGTGCAATAGAATGGCTGACTATGGCGCGTATTGTCAGGGACGAGGTCCAATCTATAAAAAAGAAGGAATATATCGAAGCGGCCAAGGCTATAGGCTTGCCTTGGTGGAAAATAATTTTAAGACACATAATTCCTAATTTATTGGGAATAATTGTTGTTTATGTGACGCTTACTATTCCTAGAGTGATGATGATAGAGGCTTTTTTGAGCTTCCTGGGTTTAGGGATACAGCCTCCTATGAGCTCTTGGGGATTGCTGATAAAAGATGGAGCACAAGTCATGGAAGAATATCCTTGGATGCTCTTTTTCCCAAGCGTTGTTTTTTCCCTTACTCTTTTTTGTTTAAATTTCATTGGCGACGGGCTTCGTGATGCCCTTGATCCCAGAACCAGGGAATGAGTTCCAATTAGCATGTATTAATGTTTGATTCCAGATTGCAAAAAAATCGTTACTTCTATTCCAGTTTTAAATAATACTCATTGTCTACGAACTCAAATCCAGCACTTTTATAGATATTTAATCCGTCTTTTGAGGCATGCAAATGCAAATAAGATATTTCCTTTGCTTTTGCTTCTTCAATCAATTTATCCAGTATGAATGAGGCTATTCCTTTTCCCCTTGCATGCTGCAATGTATAAATGTTCAGGATATATCCCATTTTACCGTTCAGAACAGAGTATTTTGGAGGAGCGTAATAAACAGCCATTGCTCCTATTCCGACTATTTCCTCCTCTGTTTCTGCAAGCCAAGCAACATAATCTTCTGTGGGTACAGTTTTTTGTAGATATTTCCTGATTTCAATTTCCAGTTTTTTATTTTCTTCTTCGTCTGTCTTTTTGAAGAAATCCTTTAAAAATTTCATTCTCCATTCTACAAGGATTTCAGTATCTGAAATGCCGGCTTTTCTGTATTTAACTTGTACCATTTTGTTTCTCTTTTTTACATTGAATTCAACGGTGTCCTAATGTTTGCTGATGATCTGTTATAGCTTTTGTTTTTTCTTTTAGTTCTATTTTGGCAATGTGCTGGCCATAGCAAAAACATCCAATAGCAATGATTGACAATACGAGAGCTATGAAATGCCATGTATTAAAAGGTTCATGATAACATAATACCCCTACACCTATTGATGTAGTTATTATTGAAACCACAGCATAAATAATGTAGGTGGATGCGCCAAAACCAGAATACAGCAAATAAAAACCGAAAAATGTGATGAAAAACCCTATTCCACTTACCAAGATATACTTCCAGTTTATAAGAAGATATGAGGCACTTTTTCCCTGATTATAAAATAAACTTGATACAAAGAATAGTATTGTGCATACAGCTACGGCTCCAAATATAAAAATAAATGGATTTTTTGTTTTTTCTGCTCCTGTCTGTCCATATGCGAATAAGGCATTTCCTACAGCGGCTATTATCGCAAAAAATATAGCATTAATCATCTTACATCTCTTTTTTATCATGGCATTGATTGTGCTGATATTCTCTCTATCCTATCTGATAATAATGCTAACTCCGGAAGAAGTTATTGTAAAGGCAGGAGGACAGAAAAATAATACCAGAGTAACTAGTAAAATTCAGATATCAATCTCACGGCTGATGGAAAGGTTTGTTGAAATGATTGGTTATATTTATTTTATTGTCCCAAAAACGGCAGCATTACAGTAATCCTAAGAGCAACAAAATCGTTCTAATAAAGTGATGAGACTCAATTAGTTCTGAAGCTCTAATTTTTCGGGAGAAGATGGAAAATAAACAATCATATCCATCAATTTCGGAAATTTTGCATTATTTTTTATCTTCTTAATGTTCAGATAGATAATACTATAATTTCTAGAAAGATTACAAACATGTAATCTTTCTGAAATATTCATGTAATCATAAAAGAATAATTTAAATAAATAGATTAATTATAAATTTCATTTTTTATAAGGGTTACAATGAATAAATTGCCTGAGATTACATTCGCATTCTGGGTCATGAAGATATGCGCTACAACACTTGGCGAAACAGTAGGTGATCTGCTCTCAATGACACTAAATATTGGATATACAGTAAGTTCCATAATCTTATTTGGAATTTTTGTCATTACATTGCTGTCACAGCTAAATGTGAAAAAATATCACCCTTCCATATATTGGATTGTGATTCTTTCTACGAGTACTGTCGGGACAACAATTTCAGATTTTATGGATAGGACTCTGCAACTAGGTTATGTAACAGGCACATCAATCCTGGTAACGGTACTGTGTATAATATTTGTGATATGGAGATTAACAGGCTCTTCCCTCTCTGTAAGCAATGTAACAACTAAAAAAGAAGAAATTTTCTATTGGACAGCTATTCTTTGCTCAAATACCCTAGGCACTGCATTAGGCGATTTTATCTCTGATTCATCAGGACTAGGTTTCATCGGAGGCGCCGTTCTAATAGGGTTACTTCTAGTTATAATCGCATTAACATATTATTTTACAAATACTTCAAGAGTATTTCTTTTTTGGGCAGCATTTGTCCTGACTAGGCCATTCGGGGCTACATTCGGAGATGTACTCACAAAAAACTATGATCATGGTGGGCTGGGATTTGGAACAATAGGGTCTTCTGCAGTCTTAGCTATTATCTTTATGATTACAATTCTCTTTTGTTCTTTTAGGAGCAGGCAGAACCCTGACGGCTGCCTGACTATCCCAAATAAGGAGTTTTAACATATTTAACTGCAATATTTATTAACCAAAATAAAGAGGTAAACTATGAAAGGAATGATTAATTCCCTAGCTGTGGCATGTTGCTTCATTATGGCAACTTGTTTGATTGCAGCCACTGATAACGTTTCAAACCAAACTATAAACACAGTAGCACTGGTAAAACAGGCAGACAGTAAAGAGCATGTTGAACTGATTGGGGTTCTCGTTAAAAAAGGTAATGATTATTATCTCAAGGACTCAACAGGGGAAGTGAAGCTAGATATCCCGGCAGGCAGGAATATAAAGATTCCTTCAGAAGGGGCTCAGGTAAAATTAACCGGTAAAATAAAAACAAATATTCTCAGGGCTATCAGCAAAAAAATTAACCCTGTTGTACGAGTAAGAAATATTGAAACATTAGAAACCCAAGTTCAAACTCAGACAAATACGACGAAAACTAACGAAAAAGGAGAAATAATGATGAAAAAAACATTCCTGACAATTCTAACAACAGCACTCTCATTAATCACCTACACTTCATTTGCAGACCTGATAACACCTCATGCTCAAACAGCCGCCCCTGCAATAACAATCACAAAAGTAGCCGATGCACTGAAACTTGACGATGACAGCCACATCTGGCTTGAAGGGAATATAATTAAAAAAACAAGCAAAGATGATTACATATTCAAAGATTCTACAGGAGAAATAAAAGTAGAAATATGCAAAAAGGCTTGGAACAATATCAATGTAACTCCGGATCAGAGTGTCAGAATTTATGGAGAAGTTGATAAAAGTAAATTGCGCTATTTAGGATTTTCTCCCAATACTGAAATTGAAGTTAAAAAGGTTGAGACTGTTCCGCCTTCAAGCACAACGGATAAAGCCAAATAAGTCCTTAAGTAATATCATATATTATTCTCAACGTATGCTGCTCCCATAAACTAGTTTCGATTTCTAGAAGAACACAAATATTTAAAAGGGGATTGTAATGGCTTTACAAGAAAAAGCAGAAATGATGCTTAGCAAAGTCCCTGAAGTTACCATCTATTTCTGGATTATAAAAGTGTTGTGTACTACTGTTGGAGAAACAGCGGCAGACTATTTGAATATGAGCTTTGGGCTTGGACTTAGCGGGATTTCTCTTCTGACTGGAATATTTCTAGGGATAGTTCTCATTTTTCAGTTTCGTGCCTCAAAATATGTTCCTGGTATTTATTGGATTGCCGTTGTTCTTATAAGCGTATTTGGAACATTGATAACAGATAATTTCACAGACAGCATGCATCTTCCTCTTGAAGTCAGTACGATACTCTTTGGCATCGCACTGGCTGCAACATTCATAATCTGGTATGCTTCAGAAAAAACACTTTCCATTCACTCTATTTTTACTAGACGCAGAGAATCTTTCTATTGGCTTACTATTCTTTTCACATTTGCGCTGGGAACTGCATCAGGTGACCTTATGGCAGAAAGTTTAGGTCTTGGTTACCTGGTTACTGGCACCATAGTCTGTGCTGTTATAGCGGTAATTTCATTAGCCTGGAGTTTTGGACTTAATTCAGTTCTATCCTTCTGGATTGTTTATATTTTGTCCAGACCGCTTGGTGCTTCACTTGGAGATTACTTGTCTCAATCACGTGAAAATGGCGGGCTTGGTTTTGGACCGACTGTAACAAGCATTATTTTCCTTTCTGCAATTATGCTTACGGTAATTTACCTTAGTATCACAAAACGTGATGTGATTACTGCTAAAAACATAAGGGAAACAGAAGTTTTATCTCGAAAAAGTGTATTTATTCAAGTTGCTGTTGTCCTTGCAATTCTTCTATCTGCTTCATGGAGTGGATATCTGTGGAGTAATATAAAACTTCAGGAAACAATTAAGCTTAAAATTGCTTCACAGTTGATAGATGCAAATGCCCCTGGGAAGGCTGTAGCATACGCTATTCGCCCCCTAGGCGATCTGTCATCATTCAAAACTATCGCTGTAAGCACTCTTTCTTTAGTCGATTCCGGTAAATTAGAAGAAGCTAAAAGCAAAGTGAATGATCTGGAGTCAACATGGGATAATAAAGAAGCGTATTTGAAACCCATGAACACAAAAGATTGGACAAAAGTTGATGATTTGCTTGATAATGTATTAAGAAAAATACGGGCTTTTCATCAGGATCCTACAACATGCCGATTGTCTCTTCTGGCTCTGATTGAAGAAATTGATAAACTGGACAATTCTTCTCAGAAGGATTAACCTATATCTATTTATGAAGGAATAATTGTATGAAAATTCTATTAGTCGACGATGATAAAGTAACTTCTCCATTTATTATTAAAGGTCTCAATCAGGCCGGATATACAACAGAATATTCTCCTGACGGTGCAAATGGCTTATTCAGAGCCGTTACAGAAAAGTATGATATTATTATCGTCGATATTATGCTTCCTCGCCTGGATGGATTTTCTTTGATAGAAGAACTTAGAAAGAAAGGAATTACTACGCCAATTATCGTGCTAAGCGCAAAAAGTTCAGTAGAAGACAGAGTTAAGGGATTACATAAGGGAGGCGACGATTATCTTGTCAAACCTTTTTCATTTACTGAGCTTCTTGCAAGAATGCAGGCTCTTCTTCGCAGATCAAATTCTATCGCCGAACCAACTACGCTAAGAATTGGAGACTTATCTGTTGATATTCTTACCCATAAAGTATACAGAGGTGAGATACAGATCGATATTCAACCTCTTGATTATGCTCTGCTTGAGTATCTGATAAGGAATAAAGGCAGAGTAGTATCTAAAACAATGATCATGGAAAATGTCTGGGAACATAATTTTGATCCAAGTACAAATGTGATTGAGGTGAGGGTTTGCCGCCTTAGAGATAAAATAGATAAACCTTTCAAAACACAACTTCTCCACACAATCAGAGGATTTGGCTATGTACTTGAAGAACGTAATTGAGTTTTTCAGCACTTTAAAATTCAGGTTTACCTTATATTATGCAATCCTCTTTGCCTTAGCCTCATCTATAGTCTTTCTCACAATTTATTTTGTCCTTCTTGTCAGTATGATAAAAAATGCAGATGAGGAACTTAAAGTACTTACCAAAGAAATTATTATCTTGTCTGAAAAATGGGAGAAAATTGCTCCGGAAACAACTGATATAAAGCATATTCAAAATGATTTTGACTATGAAGCAAATGAAGAAGGTATAAATAAAGTATTTTTCGTTCTCTTTTCTTCTTCAGGGAAAATCATTGCCAGTTCAAATATGAAAGCATGGACAGGACTATTAAAGCATCCCGGTAAACTTCATCAATTTATAAAAAAAGAGAGATTTAAAACATTAGAGTTTTCTGATAAGAGGGGAGGAGATATAAGAGTCTGCAGTACCATTCTCGATGGATATACCCTATTAGTAGGTAAGAGTTTAAATAAAGAGAATGCTTTACTCACACTTTACATCTCAGTCTTTATTTCAATCTTTGGATTTATTATTATTAGCGGCTCGGTCTTTGGTTTTTTGATCACAAGAAAAGCCTTATCCGGTGTTAAAAGAGTAGTCAGGACAGCAAATATGATTGGTACGGGATTTTTTAACGAAAGAGTAGAAATCGGCAAAGAGGGCGTTGAAATCAAAGAACTTGCCGAAGCCTTTAATAATATGATTTCAAGGATTCAGGAATTAATTTCCGAGCTTAAGTCAGTATCAGACAATATAGCCCACGATTTGCGGACACCTATAACCAGAATTAGAAGCCTGCTTGAAATTACAGTTAACAGTAATCCCGAAAAAAAAGACTTGATAGAGGTTTCAGGTATAGCAGTTGAAGAGTGTGACTCGCTTATCATTATGATTAATACCATGTTGGAAATTGCCCAGACAGAATCTGGAGCATCTGCTCTGAACATTGGTGATATAGATATTTGCAATATGATTGATAATGCCTACAAGCTATTTCTGCCTTTAGCAGATATCAAAGGAATAAGTATTTATCTGGAAAAACCTGAACTACCTTTAATGATAAAAGGAGATGCCATACGCCTTCAGCGTGTTATTTCAAATATTCTTGAAAATGCAATAAAATACACTCAAGAAGGAGGCATGATAAAACTTTCAGCTTTTTGCAATGACAAGCAAGTATGTATATCGATACACGATAACGGATGCGGCATCAAACCTGAAGATCAAAAACACATATTTGACCGTTTTTATCGCTGCGATTCCAGCCGATCCAAGCCTGGCAATGGTCTTGGTCTTAGCTTAGCATTATCAATAGTCAATGCACATAAAGGATCAATTACGGTAGAAAGTTCAGAAAATACTGGGGCTGAATTCAAAATCATTTTGCCAATAAAATATTGAGCCTGTAAGCTGCTTTTAAACACAAGACCTTTTTATCCCATTTTTTGCAATAGGAGTGAAAATTTGGTTAAAACTGCCAGTTATGGCTCTAAAATTTATCAAGAAAATCCAACTGCATTACTGTAGAAGCAATAAGGCATAATTTCCATTTGTTTAAGGATTTGGGTTATTTTCACTTGTTTGATTTTATCTTTTATCCCGAGCCTTAAGATGTATTTTCTACTGCCTGTTTCCATTATGCCGGGAATGATAAAGTGTTTTGTACGTAATGTCCGCATTTGATTTCTATACCTGCCGCATCTGGCCTTTTCATGATTTCCTATCTGGCAACTATGTACCTGCGCTCCTTTTCCCATTTGACATCATAATGCCGAAAATAAAACTCAGCTACTTCTATGCTTTCAGTTGCCTGTCTCTATAGCTTTATATTCAGTATTTCTTTCTGCATAACCTGGCACATCGGAGCGCCTATAATGTACTTGAAAGCCTTCATCTCAAGATGTTCTATGAAACTCACCAGATAGTATCCTGTATCAGCTGCAATTCTGTACACATTTACATTCAAAAAGATTATGGTGTTGTCGAAGAAATCTACTATTCCGCCGATGGAAGAAGAATTGTCTGGACTGTTCCATAGATTGACTATTAGTCCATTATCAATAAAGGCTATCAGGGGATTATGGGAAAACCTTCCTTTCTTCGTAGGGTTGTAACCCTTTTTAGCCCCCTGCTGATTGCCGTACCTTACAATTACGCTTGAGTCAAAACGAAGCACAACATCTCTTATTTTGAGCCACTTGATAATAACACTCGTCAACTGTCTGGCTGACTCAAACACCTTTTCTGCCTGGGAATGCCTGTTGATCCTGTTGTTGCTATCTTCCTGGAGTTGCATTATTTGGGTTTATACCTATATAGCAGAACGGAACAAATCGAGAGGAAGAAATTAGTTGGGTTAGCTTTCGACATTTTAAAGCATTTTGCATTGGCACTTTTGGGTTATACCTTGATTTTTTTCTGAAATGTATGATAATCGAAGTTATTTCAATCTTTCCATAGACTAGGAGGTTTAAGTCATGTCAAAAAAACTATTAACAATATTGCTAACTTCTATATCTCTGTTTGTTTTTGCCAGCCAAGGAGTCAGCACAAATCCAGCTCCGGCTCAAATTAGTAATAGTGGCGAAACTAATCAACACAATAATCAGGGTAGTAACAACAGTCATATTTCTTCAGGATCTGAAATAAGTACTGGTATTTCCTCACCTAGAGAAGAAGCCCAGCCGCCAATCAAATACAACGAGAATGGGGCGCAAACCTCTCATGAACCAGATATGATTCCAAATATTGCCACTGAAGGAGAAGATGGACAGCCTGCCGATAACAACAAGGATGATAGCCAGATTTCTCAAAACAGTAATACAATTCTGGATTTTAAAACTACCCATGGTTCAGTCCTGATAAAAAAAATCCCTCAAAAACCTAAAGCTCAAAAAGCCAAAATTTCAGGAGATATTCAACTTCCTCCTTCGGACTCCAGCACTTTGCAATTCAAAGTCAAAACTAATGATGCTGCTGTCGGAGACCCAAATAAAAACTCGGCCTCGGCTTTACCTGAATCGGATAATAAACTCAAACCGTAATCCAAAAAGCGAAATATTATGCCAGATGAATTTGCCCCTTTGAAAAAGTCATTTATTGCCCATAAGAAGTTAATTACTCCTGTACTTTTGGTTGTATTTTTTATTGCCGGGCTTCTGGTTGGATACCTGCCATCATATTCCAATTACAAAACCTACCTGAGAAACCAGCCTGAAATAAATAACTGCGTACAAGATGCAATCAAGTACTATTGGAATGGCGGAGATATAAAGAAAGCAGAGAATGAGATTTTCAAAGGCATTACGCTTAGAGGTAATTTGGATGCGGTAGAACTTCTATTTAGAAAGGCCATTGAGCTTGCCCCAAGCAGAATCGATTTCAAATACGACCTTGCCTCAACACAAATACTTAAAAATGATTATGACAATGCTCTGGCTCTTTACAAAGATATAATCAATTCAGATCCCTATGCGTTCAATGCCGGAATACTCTACGGAGCCTATTCCAAAGCATTAGGAAATAATGAGGATTATGAAAGAGAATTGAACCGACTTGGAAAGGCCTTTCCTGAGCTCACTGAGAAATACTGTAAAATAATTCTCTCCGCGGACAATGTGATCAATCAGGGACTCAATATCAAAGCCGAAAAGTATCCGTATAAAAACGGAGCAATCATAATTCTGGGTTATGCGCTTGATGACAAAGGGCAAGCCCAACTGACTCTGATTGAACGGCTGAAACAAGCTTTGGCACTTTTCCGGTTAAACAGGACTTCTAAAATCATTGTCAGCGGCGGAATGGCAATGGGCGGAGTAACAGAATCTTATGTAATGAAAGAGTGGCTGCTATCAAATAGTGTTCCTGCTGGCTCAATTATTATGGAAGATAAATCGAAGGATACTGTAGGAAATGCTATTAATACTGCCAATATATTAAAAGAATATAAGTTTGAACACGCTACAATTGTTACAAGCTCCAGCCATATTCGCAGGGCTCTTGCGCTTTTTAATCAGGCTTCCATGCAGAATGGGGTCCAAATCAAATTTAATAACCTGGTATATTTGGATTATCCTACGCTTGATGAAGCTTCAAAGGTGCCTGACAAAGAGTTAACGATAATTTACAGGGATCTGCTCAGGGTTTCCGGTATATGGGCTTATCCTTGCATCCAAAACTAGTTATGAGTAAACCTAAATCCATATCAATCGCAGGCCTAACAGTTTTATTTGCTATAAATATGGGCTGCGTGAAGCACACCGCTTCTCATTCGGCCGATATTTTATACTCTGACAGTTACTCAGCAAGCAATATCAGCATTGCGCATGCAGTTCCTCAGAGCGGAAAAGTCCTCACACTGGATGAAGCCATAAAAACCGCTCTGTCCAATAATCCGAATATCCAGATAGGAGAACTTAAAGCCCTTGCCGCATCAGCACAATACTACGGGAGTTTGTCGGCATATACTCCTGATGTAACTGCTTCGAAAGGGGCTATCACCGGAAAAATAGCTGCATGGAATGGACTTGCTAATCAGATGGATACCCTTGCGGCAAAGGCTCAATATCTGTCAGCTAGAGAAATGAGTATGAATACCAGAAGGCTTTATGTTCAGCAACTGGCATTAGTTTACAACACTATTTTATTAGATAAAGCTAGGATCAAAATACAAAAAGACAATGTTTCTTTCTATCAGGAGCAATTGCGCAAACTCCAGTCGAAACCCAATCCAGGTGCTTTAGCTATCAGTGATGCTCTCCAATTTAAAACAAATATAGATCTAGCGCAGTCTGCCGTTATCAAAAGCATAGAAAACTTCAACAACGACAAGTGTGCTCTTGCCGTGCTAATGGGGTTAACTACAGCACAGCTGCCTTCTGATATAATATTTCCCGAAATTGAGATTCCGGCGGAACCACAGAAAGATCTTAGCGTAGATCAATATTTAGACATGGCCATAGGCCAGAGACCTGATTTGCAGGCTTCCAGATATGATTTAAATTCTGCAAAATATAATCTGTACTCCAGCTATGGACAGCTCTCTCCTACAATAGACGCAACCGTCCAATTAAATAAAAACCCGCCGACAGGTATTAATGCTGCAGAAAATCTGAATCCCACACCTGCTATTGCTAATATTCAATCTTCTCAGGACTTAAAAGATTCAGCAGAAGAGAAAGTGACATCATCATATACCCAGGCTTTAGGTGAAGTGCGAACTTCATATAATCAGTTAAATGCAAATGCAGGTATCGAAAAAATACTTGAAGACCAATACGATTTGGGGCTTCAAAGCCGAGATCTTGTTGCTCAGGAATATGAAAAAGGCAAAGTTAGCATTAGTGAACTTATTCAAACACAAAATGAGTTAATAAGTACAGAAAAGCAACTGATGAAATCCAAAGCAAATATAAACATATATCGGGCACAGCTAGATGCTGCCGCAGGTATTAATCAGCACTAACCGGATAATCATCTAGGAGGGTGGCCAGCCCCTGAGACCATAAATGAAAATTAAAGAGTCAACCCCCACGGTTTGAGCACTCTTGCGAGGCATTCTTGCCCATGGATGTAAGATAGAAAAACTCCATAATTTGTATAAGGTACCCCGATCTGGGATAAATCTCTTATTCTGGCGGATATCTTCTGAGGACTTACCATACATCCACCGCAATGGATGATTAGTTTATAACTTCTTAGCTTGGTATTTTCCTGAAATTCCCTTCCAAAATTGTGTTCGATCACCAATTCCGGAATTATTTTGTGAAGTATTTTAGGTATTTGTGAAGTGCCAATATCCTCAGCTATTCTTGAATGGTTACAGGCTTCAACTATTAGAACTTTATCATTGGCTTGCAAATCCTTAATAACTTTGATGCCATCCACAAATTCTTTGAGTCGACCGTTTGACATGTAGTTAATCATCATTATTGAAAAGGTTGTTAGCATGATGTCTTCAGGCAGCCAGTCTTTTACTATGTCCATAGCCTGTGAGTCAGTTATCATCATTTTTGGCTTTTTGTTGAAGCTTCCTAGGAAATGGGTGAAGCGTTCATTCTCTTCGCATCGTCCTGCCCTGGCATTGCCAAGATCCATTCTGTAGGAAACAGGGAAAGCCCAGTGCCTGGTTATATATTCCTCGCACATTTCCTGCGGCCTTAAATATCTTCCCGGAGGCGTTTCTTCATCCATCGGGATATTGAGCAGATAGAATTCATCTCTCTGAAGAAAAGGAAGAAGATCGGTTTTGATATTTTTTGGAACATAATTTTTTAAAATAAAGTCGATTAGGTTTTGGCGGAAAGCAGGGTCGTTAGCAGCAATAGATATTTTTCCGTAGAAGCTAATCAACGGCAGTTTGCTTTCAAAGTGAGCAAATTCTTTTGTGTAGTCGATACCATTGAAAGAATTAAATACAACGATAATTTGTTTGTCCAATTCTCTGGCATTATCGAGGATTTCATTTTCTATCGAGAAATCCTGAATTCTGGGGTCTATGATAATAAGAACAAGATCACACTCTTTCAAGCAAGAAAACACTTTGCTTTTCTTCTTAGTTCCAAGTTCATTTTGTTCGTCTGTCCCTGCAGTATCAAAGAGTTTTATCGGTCCAATGCCATGCAGTTCCATAAGTGTAACTTTTGTGTCGGCTGTTGTTCCTGGTGTAGGATCTACTATAGATGTGTCGCTCTGTGTTATGAGATTCATCACAGAACTTTTTCCAGCATTCATCCGTCCAAATATACCGATATGGTCGCGAAGTATCATCACAGTACCTTTAGTTAAACTCTTTTAGTTGTCTTCTATTTACTGCTTTCAAAAATATCATAAGCGTTGAATTAATGCAAGAAAGAGCCATGTTTGGTAATCTTATATAAGAAAACTTTTTGCAAGAATGACTTTTTCTTTCGGCCCGTTTATACTTTTGGGGTAGGTTAGTGCCTAGGCAGATGCTTTCCCAAAGGGAATTAACTTTAACGATAAAGGGGCATATGAAAATATTCTCAAGTTGGCAATTCTGGGCTTTTTTTTCAGCCGTTTTTGCGGCTCTTACAGCAATTTTTGCAAAAGTAGGAGTATCTGAAATAAACTCAAACCTTGCTACTTTTATCAGAACTTTAGTAGTCATTGTAGTGTTGGGATTTATTCTTCTCTTTACAGGCGAGTTCAAGTTTAATGTGTTATCCGGCATAAACTCAAAATGTATGTTTTTCCTGTTCCTGTCCGGATTGGGAACCGGAGCTTCATGGTTGTGCTATTTCTATGCTCTGAAAATTGGAGATGCTGCAAGGGTAGCTCCTGTGGATAAACTCAGTGTAGTATTAGTTGCGCTTTTCGGGGTGTTCATTCTGGGAGAACACCTCTCATTAGTGAATTGGCTGGGTATAGCTCTTATAACCGGTGGAGTAATACTTACTCTGTTCTAAATATTTTGTCTGTTTGTTTCGGTATTTTAAAAAGCTGTATACTGTTTGGTTCTCAATTCAGATTTGCCTCTTAATCCGATCATTGATAAATCTGCCAACTTATGAATTTTTCTTAATCCTATAATTCTGGACGCTAAAGTTGGTCCGATGCCGGGAATTCTCAATAACATCTCTTTAGAAGCTGAGTTTATGTTTACCGGATAGAATTCCGGATGTCTGGCTGCCCATACAGATTTTGGATCCTCATTTATGCTCAGGTTGCCTTTGCCATCGAAAAGAAAATCTTCTTCTTTAAAACCGTACTTCCTTATGAGAAAATCAGATTGATAAAGCCTGTGTTCTCTTATGATTCTGTAACAGTTCTCAGGTACTTCCTCTTCCAGTCTAAAGGGGAGCTCTATATTAGATAAATCCTGGTAAGCTGAAAAATACACCCTGTTGTAATTAAGTTTGTTGTATAATGCAAAAGAACATTTCAGAATATCTGAATCAGGTTCATCCGACGCGCCTACGACAAACTGTGTAGTAAGTTTAACTTTTCTGTATTTATGTTCCGACAGAAAAGCCATGTATTTCAATGATCTTGAAATATCTTTATCAAAGTTTTTATATCTTGACAACTTATTGAAATACTTGCTGCCGGGAGTTTCTATATTTAACGATACGGCACTTGAGAGCGACATTGCCTTTTCTATGGCCTCATCAGATGCTCCCGGGATTACCTTAAGATGGATATATCCTTTGAAAGAATATTTGTTTCTTAGAGTGGAAACAGACGCGATAAGTTTATCCATAGCAGTGTCAGGAGAGTCAATTATACCTGAACTCAGAAATAACCCGAAAACTTTTCCTGATGTATAATAGTTCATGAAAGTTTTACAAACTTCCTCAGGGGAAAGAGTACATCTTCTGACATTGCTTGAATTCCTGAGCGGGCAGTAACTGCAGTCGCTGCCACATGAGTTGGACATCAGAGTTTTCAGAAGTACCGAATGGCCTCCGTTTGGCAGAGTCACCGGGTATATCCATTTTCCGTCCTCTCCTCTCTTTCTCCTATCTGAATCATTAGTGCCGCAGGCACAGGCAAGATCATACTGGGAGCTCTCTGATAATATTTTGAGCTTGTCTATTGTTTCCACAATTTAAATAAGGGATTATATTTCATTATCGTTGAATTCGACTATGAGTTTCTTAGCGATTTCTTCAGCCTTGATAGCCTGTTTGAAGCAGTAGCATGTCAGATAGAGATCTGAAGAAAATTCTCCTTTGTTGTTGAATAGTCCCAGAGCTTTTCCATCAATTCTGGGTTGTTTTTTGTATTCTTTCTTTTCAAAATTATTCCATATTTCACGGACGATTTTAAGTTTTGTTCCGCTGGTATCCTGATCTACAAGATCCTGTAAAGTTTTGAAAATCCACCATGCTTTATCCATAAGCGGCTTAAAATTATTTTCAGTTTGGGAAAAATGGTTTTCTTCTGTAAGAATTTTGTTCAGGTCTCCGGCGGAGTGATAGTTAGCAGGGGTTTTTATGATCCCGAGATACCATGGAGTAAGAACGCCAACAGAAGGTTCGCCAGTCACCCTCCAATAGACACAGCCAATAGAGGGCGGCAGGAAATTTCGGAGTTGGAAGATTGCTGCTTCCTGAACATTCGGAGCGCTTATGTCTCCAAATTGATGATCTGATTCGGGAGCGCATGTCTGGCAAAGTTTTTTAATGGACTGAACAACTTCTGCCGGACATTGATTAGTATGTTTTATGTTACTATATCTTAGCACTGTAAGGACATCTTTTATATCCATTTTTTTAGCAGGGGTGACCATCATGGGTAAACGCCTGTCAGGTGTTTGATTTATATTCTGAGCCGTGACTATGCTTTGGGCGACCCGTTGGCGGGGGTCAACAAGTTTTTCTCTTGGCAGGGAATATGCCTCATCAAATCTGAAAGGTTTTCCTGATTTCGGATCATACCAGCCTTGTTTTACAGCATAATCTATAAGGTCTGGAGAACCAATAAAATTATCTTTGTCACTCAGGTTTACTTCAGCTATGATATACACATTTGGAAGAAGAACGACTTTATCATCTGGAACTTTTTCGGCGACCCACTGTTTGCCGTTAGTCACTGACATCAACCATGCTTCATTGGGGTCGGCTATAACAAAGGTTCTGGTACTAGCATAACCGTATTTGGCTATGAGATCTGCGCCCACCTGTACGGCTTCCCTTGCAGTCTTTGCGCGCTCAATAAGGAGCCTGCGGAACATATATGCAAGGTCAACTTTTTCTTTGTCCTGAGAACTATCGTCAACCTTCTCAACATTTCTGTCGGGGCAATAATCGCTCACAATTGCCACGCCATACTCATTAATATACGCATCACTGGAAACACATCCAGGGTTTTGCGACCAGAGAAAACCGTAAGTTACGGGAACCTGAGGCATCGTGGCACCGTTTTTTAAAACTATTACTGAACCATCAGGATGAGACATGCGTGGAATTTTTCTGAAATTTAAAAATCTTTCGCCGGAATTTTGCTCATTATGTCCTAGAAGTACAGAACCATCGGTAGATATTTTTTTACCTACAACGACAGCAAAACAGCCAAAAGCATTATTAGTTGAAATCCCGACTAGTACCAAAGCAGCCAACAATAATGGCAAACTCTTTTTCATTTAGCTCTCCCCACGTTAGTGTTTTAATATTCTGAAGGACTTAGACGTGATGTGTATTTTATATTTTGTCAAAAGTATCCCATTCTTTGAAATTAATTATAAGCAGTTGTACTTCATTTTAACACTTACATAGAATGAGATATCAGATATAATTATCCGGGTATAGGAGGGTTTAGACATGCGCATACCAAGTATTAAAAATAAAGTCTTTAAAAGAGCAAGCCTGTATATTGCTACGATATCTTTGATTACTTTCGTTATTCTTCTTGGCTATAACTACTATGTATCGAAAAGAATAATTCTCGATAATATCCGAGACAATACCAGGGCTCTTGCTATTTCCACCCTCTCGCAGATAAACACGATTTTTGTCTCTGCTGAAAAGATGCCGGAGAATATTTCTTATATCCTTCAGTGCATAGATCTTAACGAAACAGAAATTAAGGATCTCTTGAGAACTTTGATAGAGAATAACAAAAATATATACGGAAGCGCAATAGCTTTTGAACCCTATAAGCTAAATAAAAACCTAAAGTATTTTTGCCCTTATTATTATGAATCAGAAAATAAACTTTTATATGCAAATTTGGGAACGCCTGAATACGATTATCTCAATCAAAATTGGTATAGCCAAGCAAAAAAGCTAAACAAAGCATTATGGAGTGAACCATACTTTGATAAGGATGGCGGCAATGTAGTAATGGTTACCTATTCTCAACCGTTCTACAAGACTATCAATGGAGAAAGAAAGTTCTGTGGTGTTGTTACTTGTGATATATCTCTTTCCTGGCTGGAAGATATTATTTCTAAAATAAAGATCTTTGAAACAGGTTACGCTTTTATTCTTTCTCCTGAAGGCAAGTTTATTGCTCACCCGAATAGTACCTACTATCTGAATCATCAGAGTTTTTTTACACTTGCCGATAAATTTTATGATAAGAAAGAGAGAGAACTTGGCGAAAAGATGCTGCAAGGAAAGACTGGCTATGAGCGCTATTACTCTCATAATGAAAAAAGGTACTGTTATCTCTATTATCAGCCGCTTGCTTTAACAGGCTGCACTTTAGGAATAGTCATCCCGGAAGATGAACTTCTTTTTAAATTGCGCGCTTTGACATTAACATTATTTCTTATAGGAGCTATCGGCAACCTGCCTTCGCTTATATTAAAAATAGCTTCTAAGAAAATTGTTTCACCGATAAAGTCCATGTTGAAAAACATTACTGCTAAAAAGCCTCCAGATAAATCCTGATCACTATTTTTTATTCTCCCACTTTCATCCTTGTATCTTTAATTTCAATAGACATCCAGCCTACGTTGTTTTTCGCTTTTTTCTGAGGTTGATATACAAAATATATTGCTACCCACAGCCTTTGAGCTGTTGGCACTTTTAGTCCTATATACATCTTCTGGTACTAACTCCATCTCTAAAGTCTTCAAAATTTAATAAGAAAATAACTTTATTTCTATTGTGTTATTTTTTTATTTAGGGTAAAATAGTTGTAAAAAGGTTATAAAAGGTGAATATGGAAGCAAATAGCGGCAATAATAATACTGAGATGCTCTATGTGGGTGAGTTTACTCATGCCATAGATAATCAGCGCCGCGTTGCGATTCCGAGCGAATGGCGTTCCAAAGGAGAAGATAATAGGTTTTACGTTCTTCCTGGTAGGCACAGTGCATTGCAGTTGATGCCATATCATGTTTTCAAAGACATGACAGATAAGCTCAAAAAGGTCTCTATTGCAGATCCTAAAGCATCTTTGACCCTTGCAAAACTAGGAGCTAGGTCCAAAGAGTGTAATCCTGACAAGCAGGGAAGGATTCACATTCCAGATCAATTGCTTGAATATGCTGAGATAAAGAGAGGCAGTGAAATTGATAATGAACTTGTATTGGCCGGGTCATTCAGCCGAATTCAGATATGGTCTAAATCCAATTGGAATAAATTCCAGGTCACTGATGATGAATTACTTAATGTGATTCAATCAATAGAGGAAATAAAATAAATGGATCGACTTGATGAGAATTTGAAACATTTGCCAGTGATGGTTGATGAGGTGTTGGAACATTTGATAGCACCAGAAGGAAAAATAAAAGTTGTAGATGGTACTATTGGTTTTGGCGGACATACAGATGCAATAATTAAGAAAAACCATGATGCAGAAGTATTGGGTTTGGATAGAGATTCTGAGGCATTGGAGTCTTCTAAGAGGAGATTCTGTGATGTAGCTGACAAGGTAATAGTGTATAAATCAAGATTCAGCGAGATAGCAGATGTTGCCTATTCGATAGGATGGGAAAAAGTAGATGCAGTTTTATTGGACATCGGGGTTTCATCAGTCCAGATAGACGAAGATTATAGAGGGTTTTCTTTCAGGAAAAATGGGCCGTTGGATATGAGAATGGATGTTTCTCAGGAGCTGACAGCCGCAAAACTTTTAAATAAAAAATCGATTACTGAATTGGCAGATATTTTTAGACAGTATGGAGAGATAGCCGGTTCTTTGAAACTAGCAAGAGCAGTGGTTGCCAGAAGGGCAGAGCGGCCATGGATGTCAACAGAAGAATTCAGCGAGTTTTGCGAGGAGATAGTGAAGAGTCCGAGAAAGAACGGACCTCCAGTTTCAACTCTCTGTTTTCAGGCTTTGAGAATAGCTGTAAACGATGAACTTGGAGAACTGGAAAAGGCGGTAGAAGGAGCGATTTCAATTCTTAAAAAAGGCGGCAGATTGGGAGTGATAAGTTATCACTCTCTCGAAGATAGAATCGTAAAAAACATTTTGAGAAGAGAGGCGACTGATTGTTTGTGTTCTAAAAGGTTTCCAATATGCAGATGCGGGCATAAAGCAAAGATGAAGCTTGTAACCAAAAAACCATTGGAGCCATCGCCTGAAGAGGTGAAGAAAAACAGAAGGTCCTCATCGGCAAAATTTAGAGTAGCAGAGAAGATTGTTTAGAATAAAGGTTATATAAGGAGTTTTGTATTATGAATTTAAGGGCCAGAAAAAGCTCTCTTAAAAGAGATTTGGGAGAGAGCCGGCGAGGGAGCACGATAATAAAATTATCAGTTTATTTGATAGTAGTATTGATGCTTTCATTCGGTGTGTTCGGCTCTACAGTTTATTTTGATGGACAAAGCCAAAGGATGAAGAAAGAGATTACTATTAATGAGAGTGAGATATACAAGCTAGACAGAGAAATACAAAATTTAAAGCTCTCTCTGGAAATCAAGAGCAGGAAAGAATATATATATGGGAAGATAGCACGAAATAACCTTGGACTTCGTCCTGCTGAGCCTGAGCAGATAGTTAAATTGATACCTTCGGATTTTAAACTTAAAGGTGCATCGGTTAAAGGTCAAAAATTTGTTTATTCTCCCCAAATTGCTAATTCAAAAAGCGTTGTTAACGATTAATCATATTCCTTATAATGAGATGCTATGGGGCGCAAGAGTTTCTTACTTAAGATCATTAGTGTAACGGTTTTCATAGTATCAATATTTATTTACCTTGTCGTCCATTTATATTTTCTCCAGATAGACCAACACAAAGAGCTTTATGATAAGGCCAAAAAGAAGTACACATCTATAAAGAAAAATAAGGGGGCAAGAGGGGAGATATATGACTGCGACGGTAATCTCTTAGTCGGAAATATACCATGTGTTGATATTAGAGCTGATCCAAATCTTATAGGAGACAAGGGTGATGTTCAGAGAGTATCAAGACTTTTTTCTTACAGGCTTAAAATTCCATATAAGAAGATATATGAAAGATTAAGCAGAAAAGAGAACAATGGAAAGAAAGTACATGAGGTTGTGATAAAGAATGAAGCGTCTTTAGAAGATGCTGATATACTTAAAGATGAGATAAAGAAGAAGAAAATCAACGGAATTTATTTTTCTGACGGATCCAAGAGATATTATCCAAAAGACCAGCTTCTCTCGAATGTGCTGGGTTTTATCAACGCTGATGAAACAGATGTAGTGCCAGTGTCAGGCATTGAGAGAGCCTATAACAGTATTCTATCACCGGACCGAGCCAATATTACAGTTTATGAGCGAGCCAGAGACGGGATACCTCTTGCTTATGGGAACAATCGGTTTGAAGACAAGAAACAAGGCGATGACATTTATCTTACCATCAGTGAACCTCTGCAGGCAATCGTAGAGGAACAGCTTGATGTTTTGATGGAGAAATGGCAACCCAAAAGCGCATATGCAGTGATGGTAGATCCTAAGACAGGGTCAATATTGGCAATGGGGCAGAGACCGAGTTTTAACCCCAATGACCGTTCGAATCTTAATGGAAATGATTGGCAGAATAAAATAGTAACAGAGGGTTTTGAGCCAGGTTCGATTATGAAACCTCTCGTTGTGGCAAAAGCTTTGGATTTGGGGGTGGTTAGGCCTGAAACGGTGTTTGACTGTGAAAAAGGCAGATGGTTTTATGCAGGGAAATTGCTAAGGGATTCTCATCCTTATGGGATGCTAAATGTCTCTTCGATAATACAGAAATCAAGTAATATAGGAACTGCAAAAATATCTCTTACAATGGGGCAGAAAAAACTATATGATTTATTAGTACAATGCGGATTTGGAGAAGAGTCGGGACTTCCATTCGAACCGGAAGCCACTGGAATCCTGAGGAAATATGAAAAATGGGACAAGTTGTCAGCGACTAGATTTCCAATAGGGCAGGGAATATTGACAACACCATTACAGATGGTAAGTGCTTATACGGCTCTGGCGAATAATGGACAAAGAATGAAACTTAGAATTGTGGATAAAATTCAGAGTAGTGACAATGACACAGTTTATAATTTTCCCATTAAGAATGCGGAAAGAATATTCAGCGAGAAAGCTGCCAACGAAATAGTAACAATGATGAAACTTGTAACAGAAGAAGGCGGGACAGCTACTAAAGCCAATATCCCCGGGTATAAAGTTGCCGGCAAGACAGGCACTGCGCAAAAATGGGTAAACGGCGAATATTCGCACTCTCAATATGTAGCTAGTTTTATTGGCTTCGTTCCGGCTGATGATCCAGCATTTGTGCTTCTTGTGTCAATTGATGAACCAAAGGGTGCAAGTTATGGTGGTGTAGTGTCGGCTCCGGCATTTACCCAAATAGCAGAGAAAGCATTGAAGTATCTAGATGTTCCTCCTACTGAACCTGTCGATTCAAAGTGAGGCACGGAAAATAGCACGGAACGATGTAAGGCAGATATTTTTTGCCTATCAATAGATCAAATATCCTTTATAAGTATATTTGAATCGGAGTTCTCTTGAGAGTTTTCCAGATGTTTGACATGAGTTTGGATCCTATCGAACCCCATATGGCTAAAACGGAGGGTTTCTTTGGTATTAAGTGTTTCAAGTTTGGAGATGACATGGTTTATCGAGATAGATGTAACGCATCTTGACGGTTGATATCCGGCGAAAGTATTGTCATTTTTATAAACGATAGAGATTAGTTTAGCTGAGACTAGATTGTCAATAATTTCCTGAGTAAGATTAAAAGGGAGTTTGAGTTTATATGCCAGTGTCTTTGCGTTTAGAGGTATATCGCTTTTTTGGAAGTTATCAACTATCAGCTTTACTATCATCAGAGAGAGGAGTTTTTTCTGTTTCAAGCTTATTTTGTGAAGAGAATAATCATATTCGTGAAGCTCGATATTATCAATGTAGAATGACATCTGTGCCCCTGCAAGGACTATAGTCCAGTTGATTTGAACCCACAACAGAAATAGAGGAAGGGCAGCAAAACTTCCGTAAATGGCATTATACTTGGTTATGAGTATTTGTAAATCAAAATACGAAAATTGTATGAAATTGAAGAGAGTACCGACAATTATGGCTGGTATCAGTGCGGAGGTCAGTTTGACCTTGCAGTTTGGCAAAAGCATATATATGAAAGCAAGCAAAGACCAGATAGCAATATGTGAAAATACAGTAGGTATGAGTATAATTATATATCCTGGCAGATAAGATGTCTTGCTTAGGTCAGAAGAAAGAAATGCCGTAAAACTTGACGAAACCACAAGAAGAATAGGACAGATAAAAAACATTGAAAGATAATCAGTTACTTTCCTAAAGAAAACCCTTCCTTTTTTGATTTGCCATATGTCATTAAAAGCACCTTCAATATTACTGAATAGTTTGATGATAGTCCATAAAAGAAGTACTACGCCTATTCCTGCGATAAGACCACCCTGGGTTCTGGACAGAAGTTTGTCTGCGAACTCTATAATCTTATTGAGTATTACATGTTGATCGCTGAATTTAGCGTAGAGCTCAGCCGTAAGTTTCTCGTCAAGGCCAAAACCTTTTGCTATGGCAAAAGCTAGAGCCATAACAGGAACAACGGATAAAATTGTATAGAAAGTCAATGCCGACGCTTTGAGATAACACTTGTTTTCCTTGAATCCTCTACATGTGAGTACTGCGATTTTAAAGCTCCTGACAAAGGCGTTTTTAGCCTTGCTTGCTTCGTTCTCGGTGAATTGCCATATATCATCTGTGATTTTCTTGTAGAACTTCTTCACCATGGGGCTCATCTCCTTTTTTGAAATATCTGGAGTGAATTTATTTTTTCTCGAAGCGATTCTCTGTGCCGTTAAGCAGTCTGATTATATTGGTTCTATGTTTAATGATAGCTATTAAACAGATAAAGGCTACAAATATCTGGAGAATGGCAGAAAGATGATAGACGCCCGATACAGACAGAACAGAGGTCATTACAGTTACGATTAGTGCGGCAAAGATGCTTGCTGCCGAGACATATCTTGTAATGTTGAATATTATAAACCATCCGGAAAGGCCGATAAGTACTGCAATAGGAGTCAAAGCCATCAACGCACCGGCTCCTGTGGCTACACCTTTTCCTCCCTTGAATTTCAGATATACAGGGAATATATGGCCTATGAATGCACCTATAATAGCTAAAACGATGCAAATATCGATGTAATTGCCGTGTAGAGATAGATATTTCGGAAGTATATACATGGCAATAGATGAAGGTAGAAACCCTTTGAAGAAGTCAAGGATAAAACACAGCACACCCCATTTTTTACCGAGTGTTCTTGTTACATTTGTGGAGCCGATGTTTTTGCTGCCGTGCTCGCGGATGTCTACTCCATGAGATTTTCCTATTATATAGCCCCATGGGACAGCACCGAAAAGATAAGACACAATAAATACAAGAAACATTTCAAATGATGGCATGAGTGATTTCCTTCCTGTAATGATTTACTAGGTTAGAATGAGAGATTCTATCAACCAATCCCATAATTTTCTGTTCTATAGCAGTATACTTGTTTGTCATTGAACTTTTTTATTAGGAAATTTGTCTGATTTTAAGATATATTTTGTCTGATTTTAAGGCAGACTTTTGAACATCACAATAGGTGTGGCATTCATTTGTAAAAAAATGTTGTCAAAAGCACGAATATTGCATACACTTATGGGCAGCTAATTATAGCCGGAGAGAAGCCCAATAGTTTAAAAAAACAGAATTATGAATTTTTCGATAAACCTTGAAGTTTGCGTTGATAATATAGAGTCTATTGATGTAACAAATAAAATAGGAGTTCAGAGACTAGAGCTTTGCAGTGCTTTGGCTCTAGGCGGACTGACTCCTTCTTTGTCTCTTATCAGCTACGCTAAACAAAATACTTCCATTTCCTTGCATTCTATGATTCGTCCGAGGGGAGGGGATTTTTATTTTAGTGGAAAGGAAGTTGATTCTATGTTGTATGATATAGATATTGCAGCCGGACTTGGAGTTCACGGCGTTGTTATCGGTATTTTGAATAACGACTTTACAATCAACATCAAGGCAGTAGAAAAGTTCGTTTCTAAAGCAAATTCGCTTAAACTTGATGTAACTTTCCACAGAGCTTTTGATTTTGTTCCCGATATTAAATCAGCTCTTAATTTTCTCATGGAGGTTGGTGTCAGAAGGATTTTGACTTCGGGAACCAAAAGCACCGCTTTTGAAGGAATGGAAACGATTAAGGAGCTTAATGCTCTTGCTAACGGCAGAATAGAAATTATGGCAGGGAGCGGTATTAATGCAGGGAATGTTCTTGAAATTATTCAAAAGACATTCGTCAGAGATATTCATGCTTCGGCCGCAGAAATAGTTAATAATTTTACAAATACTGCTCTTAAACTGGGAGCTGAAGCCTCCAATTTGAGTTATCAAAGAACCAGTTGTCAAAAGCTAAAGGCGATTAAGGCATTAATTGAAGGTAGATAAACTAGAACCAACAATGGAGATGGCATGACAATTAAAATACTTTTGACTGGCTTTGATCCATTTGGAAACGAGAAAATGAATCCTTCGTTTGAAGCTGTCAGAAAAGTTAAAAACTTTGTTAACGGGGCAGAGATATTAAAAGCGCAACTACCAACTGTATTTAAAAAATCTTTTCAGATTCTGAAAGACCAGATAGATCTACATAATCCTGATATAGTCATCTGTGTAGGACAGGCAGGCGGCAGATACGAGATTAATGTAGAAAGAGTGGCGATAAACACAGACGATGCCAGGATTCCTGATAATGAAGGGCAGCAACCGATTGATATACAAATAGAAGAGGATGGGGAGAATGCTTATTTTTCAAACCTTCCGATAAAGGCAATGGTTCAGGAGATAAAGTTTGCAGGGATACCCGCCGCAGTTTCAAATACTGCGGGGACATTTGTTTGTAACCATATTTTGTACAAGCTTCTTCATTTGATATCAGTGGAGAACAAAAAAATTAGAGGCGGTTTTATTCATGTGCCGTATTTGCCCGAGCAGGTGCTTGATAAAAAAGATATACCAAGCATGTCTTTGGATGATATAGTGAAAGCCCTTGAAGCATCGATAAATGCACTGACCAAGAACTGACCATAACTTGTCAATCTTTATCTTGTAGAAGTCTGGGCTTGCCCTCTTGAAATCAGAAAGCCCAGTAATACATAAGCAGGATATGGGCAACAAGCATTACAAGAGCAGCAGGGACTTGGGCTAGTATGACTATATTTTTGTTCTTTGTTTCCAGAAGAGCTGCTGGTACAATATTGAAGTTGGCGGCCATAGGGGTTATAAGGGTGCCGCAATAACCTGCTGTTAGAGCCAATGCTCCGGCGATTGTAGGATTAGCTCCTTTCATTATTACAAAAGGCAATCCTATGCCAGCAGTGATTACTGCAAAAGCAGCGAAAGAGTTGCCCATTATTATTGAAAAAATAAACATTCCTACACAGTAGGCGACTACACCAAGGAAAATACTGTTTTGAGGTATTATGGCAGCAAGTTCTTTTGAAATTACATCTCCGACACCCGCAGTGGTAAACAGTATTCCCAAAGCTGCTAGTATTTGGGGTAGGATAGTGGGAGGGCCAATTTGTTGAAGGAGTCTGTCTGAATCGTCTGCGATATGCCGGTATGGAGAGTTTGTTATATATTTGGCGCAAATCAAGGCTGCGATTGAAGATATGCCTATGCCGATCAGCCCGCCAAGAGGAGTGAACTGAGCGATAAGAAAGGCCACAAAAGCCAAAATCAGGACAGGAATGAAAATTTTATTGCCAATTCTATCGGCTGCGCTCCTTCTGAATTTTTCGCAAGAGTCTTTCAATCCGCCTATCCTTACTTTTTTAAGCAGAGATAAAATAGCTATAACTATAATCAGGAGACCAGTTACTTCGTGTGGGATATTATTCCCGCCTATGAATATTATTCCGATTATTATCCAGAAAGAGAAAGTTCCGAGCCTCTCAGGATTTTGTTTGTCTTTGATGCTTTCAATTCCGGTATGAATCATCATTATGCCGCAAAGGACATAACATAGTTCAAGAAGAGTATTAATCATTTTTTTGATTCCTTTCTCTTCAAATACTTCTTGTCAAGAAGCATGTCTCTGAATTTATTTTCAAGGAAAGACCATATCACGGAAAGAACAGCTATCGGTATGGATGCTATTGCTACTCCCACGGCATCTACTTTGTATCCTAAAGAACCGAGGCACCCTACTACGAGAAGCACTCCTGCATTTGCTATGAATACATCTTCAGAGAAAAAGTTGCCGATATTGTCCATTGATGCGGCACGCCCCTTTATCAGGTCTTCATCCTTGTTATCAATTTTTTCGTATTTGTTGATGGCAGCGCCTTGTGCAATGGGATTGATTAGAGGCCTCACAAACTGCGGAATTCCGCTTAGTCTTAGTCCAAGAGCTCCTGCCAGTTCCCTGAAAAGAAGATAAGCAAAAAGAATCCTTCCTACAGTAACTTTCTTGGATTTCTTTACAAAATCCACGGCTTTTTCCCTAAGACCGTATCGTTCACAAAGGCCAACGGCAGGAAGAGTAAGTATGAAGATAGTTATATATCTTGTATCAACGAAGGCCTTTCCAAGTATCCTGATGATTTCCAGTATCGGGATATGAGCAAGCAGTCCTGTAACTACTCCGGCGAATACAACCACAGCTATTGTATCATATTTTAGCTTGAAGCCGATTACGACTATTACTATACCAAGAAGGACTATCATAAGTCACATTGTTTGTTTTTGTTTAAGGAGGAGGACTTTTAATTATTCGAAACGATTGTTGCCATGCTTGTGTCTCCTGAAAGAACTCTTTCGAGATTTTCCTGAAGCGAGAAATTGAAGACGACTATCGGAAGGTTGTTATCCCTGCATAGCGAAAATGCGGTAGAGTCCATTACTTTCAGGTTCTTGTAAAGAGCCTCATCGTATGAAATTCTATCATATTTAACAGCATTTTTGTTTTTAACCGGATCGTCAGAATAGATACCGTTTACTTTTGTGGCCTTGAAGAAAGCCTGAGCTCCTATTTCGATTGCTCTAAGTGCGGCAGCCGTGTCTGTGGTGAAGAAAGGATGTCCGGTACCTCCAGCAAATATTACTATTCTGCCTTCTTGCATGTATCTGATAGCTTTTTCATGATCAAAAGGTTCGGCTATTGGCATCATATTAATAGCAGATTGGACTTCGCATCTAATCCCTCTTTGTTCGAAAGAGTCCTTTAAAATAAGTGCGTTCATTACTGTTCCGAGCATTCCCATATAATCTGCCCTGACAGGGTCCATGCCGACTTTTTTCCCTACGGCTCCACGCCATAGGTTTCCGGCACCAAGGACTATGCCAAGCTCGAGTCCGCCGTTTAATGCGCTTGCTATAGTTTTTGCAAGACTACTTATGGCATTCGGGTCATACCCCAGATCATGTTCGCCTTTGAGGGCTTCCCCTGTGACTTTGAGTAGAATTCTTTTATAAATATAAGACATTATAACTCCTGTATTGTAAAATTTAATCGACTAATTCTAGCCATAAAAAAATACACTTTGCAAGCCTGCAAAGTGTATTTATAGATTTTAAGTAGATTTTGGAATTAAACGTGAACTCTTCCTGACCTGTGGAATTTTATTCCCTTGTAGTCAAAAAGTTTGTATGCCACAACTTTTATGGCATCGGAAATTATAAACCTTTCTACAAACGCATATATCCATACTATGAAGATATATTTGGCCTGTATTCCTGGAAGTAGTCCCCATGTCCCGTGGAAGAAACCTTCCCAAACAGCTAAAGATATTATGATTTTAGTAGAAGCTGATGCCCAGAATAGGCCTTTGCTAGGAGCTATGGACCAGAAATGATCGTCTGTCCTAGTGACAAAAATAGTCATATTTCCTGCAATCAGAAGTTGCAAGAACGTGATTGTCTGCAGTTGAGGATATGTGATGGAAGGTAATAATCCTCTAAGCCATTCAGGAGCATTGACATAGTGGTTAATAGCAGGGAATATAACTTTTCCGCCTTCAACAATGCCGTTTACATAATTTCCTGCTACCAGAGTGATACCAGGGTCGCTAAGGAGGAACCTATAACCGACCGCAAATAGAATTAAAGTAAATATCACATCCAGAAATCCTACAACTGTGGCTATACCGATAACTCTGCGCATATTCCACTTGTCAGGAAGCGAAGAATACTTTACTCTGTCAGAAGCAATAGCCATAATAGGGAAGTCGTTAAATACAGCCAATAGGATTATCATAATAGGAGCAACGGGGAATCTACCCCAAATTAAAATCGCTATAACTGTAAAAAACAGAATATCCAGAGTCTCACTTATGCGGTATGTAGCGTAGCTGCGCATCCTTTGGAATATGCATCTGGATTCTTTGATAGCATCAACTATTACCGATAAACCGGGTTCTGTAAGAACAATGTCTGCGGCAGATTTGGCAGCATCTGTAGCGCCATCGACGGCCGTCCCGCAATCAGCTTTTTTGAGAGCAGGGGCGTCGTTTACGCCGTCTCCTGTCATTCCTACTATGTGTCCGGCTTTCTGTAGAATTTCCACTATTTCATATTTGTGTTCAGGAAATACTTGGCTGAATCCATTGGCCTCTTCTACAAGTTTTATAGCTTTTCTGTCTGAAAGATTATCTAAAGTTTTAGCTTCAAGAATGTTTGGCCCGATGCCTACTTGACGGCAAGTCTCTTTTGCTATCGCACCATGATCGCCGGTTATCATTTTGACTTCTACTCCAAGTGCTTTAGCTTCCTTTATGGTTTGAGCTGAGTCGTCTCTTGGCGGGTCTTCAAGGTCAATTAGTCCGACATATTGCCACTTTCCACTCTCATCTGACAGGCCTACGCCAAGGGTCCTGAATCCTCTTTCTCCTGCTTCGTCAACTATTTTATCGACTTCGGCTTTTATAGTTTCATTGTTTTCGACTAATGCAACTATTACCTGAGGGGCCCCCTTGGAAACTCTTATTGTTTTTCCACCGAATGTTACTTCTGCTTCTGTTCTTTTTGATACAGGATCAAAAGGTTTGAAAGAAACCTGTGTATACTGATTCAGGTCTTTCATGTCTTGGACTTTTGAAATTACAGCAGTGTCTATGGGGTCATTGTTTTCAGCTTTTGAGGCTAGTGCTCCATAAAGTTTTATATCATGTTCGGTAAAATTGGTAAGAGGTGTATATCCTCTCACCGTAAGTTTGTTTTTTGTAATAGTTCCTGTCTTGTCAGAGCAGAGAATATCCATTCCTGCCATTTCTTCTATGGCAACGAGTTTGCTTATTATGGCCTTTTTCTTTGAAAGGGTCTGTGCTCCTACTGCCATAGTGACACTTAGTACCGCAGGTAGAGCTACAGGAATTGAGGCAACTGTTAAAACTAAGCAGAAAGTAATTTCTTTAGCCCAGTTAATATCGTGTGAACCTGAGAATAAGGCACTTAAAATAACTACCGCAACCAGTAAAAAGTTTAATGCAATCAAATACTGTCCAATCTTAAGAACTGCTTCCTGAAAGTGACTTTTTGTTTTAGCTTCTGCAACAAGTTTTGCCGTTCTGCCAAAAAATGTATTTACTCCTGTGCCATATACAATAGCGTTCATTTCTCCTTGTTTGGCTATGGCGCCTGAGAAAGCCACTTTTCCTGCGTGTTTTTCAACAGGAAGGGACTCTCCGGTAAGGGCTGCTTCATCTACAAGAAGGTAATCTCCTTCAACAAGTTTTACATCAGCAGGAATAATGTCGCCAAGTCTTAAGCGGATTAAATCGCCAGGAACAAGGTTTTTTGCTTCGATTTCCTTCCATTCTCCATTTCTTTTTACTTTCGATTTAGAAGCCAGACTTGCCTTGAGTGCAGAAATAGCATTATCAGCTTTTCTTGTTTGGAGAAAATCAATAAGTGCATTCATTATCAGAAGGAACATTATGACTATGAAGTCATTCCAGGCAGCTGTTACTGCACTGAGAATGGCTGCTATTTCTATCATAATCGGTATAGGGCCAGAGAAATTTTTAAGCAACTTCATTAGGGTGCTTTGCTTTTTTTCCTGAATTTCATTGTAGCCATACTCAGTCAATCTATTTTGTACTTCCTCATCAGAAAGGCCGGAATTAATATTTAGGCTAAGCTGTGAAGCAAGTTCTTCTTTCGTCAACTTTTCAGCCGTGTCTTTGGTTATGAGTTTTGATTCATCCATAGTCTGAATCCCTCCTTTTTTTTTAGTTAACACTGATAAGTGTTTTCATTATATTGCATTATGAGGGTAAATTCAACAAATTTTTTGTTATGTCGCGTTTTTAACAGAAAATAAAAAAACACTCAGCACTAAGCGGAGTGTTTCTAAAGTTAAATATTATATAGTATCAGTTTACTGGAACAATCAGTACTATAGCAAAAGCCAGAATAAAAATTGATACGGTCTCCACGATTCCTATTATCATAAGGCTGTTTACAAACCCTTTACCTGTTTCCGCAAAGGAATCGCTGGCTGCTGCCCCTGCTATACCCTGCAACCAAGAGGACATCCCCATTGAGATGCCTCCTGTTATCCCAACCATTAGGTACAATGGCCAGTGGGTGGGGACAGCTATTGCTTTGGCATTGATAATAAACATCAATATCATTCCATATATAGGCTGTGAAAGTGGTGCCCCTCCGAAAATTATCAATTGAAACGGTGCCACCTTATTCTGTTGAAAACATTTTTTCCAGGCTCCTATGGCAGCGCTGCCAGCTATTCCGGTACCGAAGCTGGAACCGAAAGCGGCAAAAGCAATAGAACAAAAAGCCCCGGCCTGTCCTAGGGATTTCATTAAAATTGGATCCATTATTTTACTCCTTCTTTTGTTGTTTCTTGTATTTTTGATAGTTTTTTCATTTTAGAAAATTTTTCAGCAAATGGCTTGAAGGGAGTTCCTCCCCATTTTAATTCCATGTGGTTTGAGAATTCAAGTATGTTAAGCCTGACCCCGTGTACAAGAACAGCCATAAGTGACAAAGTAATATTCAAAAGATGCCCTGCTACTATGATAAGCAAACCAAAAATAAACAGCCAGCCTGATATATGCATTATTTGCAGCCCCATCTGGTTGAAATTTTCAGCTATGTATATGGCGGCAATCCCAACGGCAAAAAGACGGATATAAGAAAGAACATCTATAAAGCTGCCTATTAGAGAAAGAGGCAATTCGAATAATGCGGTTATTTCTTTCCAGTTTACATAGAAAAATAAGATTAAAGCCACGCCAATCCCGTACAGGAAAAATGCGAAAGTAGGAAAAGGTGCTTCCTGGTAAACTACAACTTTAATAGCAGTAAAAAAATTGCCCCAAATGACGAGAGCCCAACCCAATTGGCCAAGAGCTTTTTTACTGTTCCAATAAAGAATAGCTTTCCAGACTCTGCCTAATGATAGGTGTATGGCAGCAATCATGAAACAAACATATTGGATATGAACGTTATACGTATCAGGATTGCTGAAAAATTCTATGCCTCTCATTTCTTTAGGCAAACGGCTGGCATCCATACCGAAAAAAGAACCAGTCAGTATGCCCCAGACTATAGTCAAGAAACTTAACAGTATAAATAGATTGAGAGCCTTTGCGTATTTGGGGACTCGACGGTAAATGATTTTTGCAACAAGTGTGACTATCAGGAATATGGTTCCATATCCTGCATCTCCGATAATCATAGCGAAAAACAAACTGAAAAAGAAGAGCATTGCTCCGCTGATATCCCATTCATTGTAAGAAGGCGAAATTCCCAGAAAATCGAATATAGGAGTAGCCAGACTAAATATTTTTGGCGGATTTATAAACGTCGGCGCATTATCTTTGTCTGTAACTTCTTCCAGGTGTATGGCCCAGCCGCTTTTTCTGGCCGCTTCCAGTAACATCTTTTCGCATTTCTTAGGTACAAATCCTTTTAGGTAGCGAAGATCTTTTTCTACGCCCATAGTTTCTTTATTTATGGCGAATTCCAACTTCTCTTCAATGTATGTTTTATATTCTTTGATACTGGCCAAAGATTTTGTAAGGCTGCTGATGACGCACTTGTTTTCGTTAGATTTTGAATTCAATTCAGCAATTTTGGTATCTATTTTAGATATAGATATTTTTTGGGCTGGCAAAGGCGCCAGCGGCAATTCTTCCTTCTTATAAGCGTTTTTGCTGATAATAAGAAAATAAACGGTTGTCTTGTTTTTGGATACAATCTCTATTGTTCCCTTGTCGCTGTAATTATTTACGAATTGTTTTGGGGTGGCACAAAGATAGATGAAATAACCACTTTGCTGGATTTTGTCTATTGAATCAAACGAGAACTCGCCCCAAGGCAGCAACTTCTCCCGTTCTTTGTGGAGAGACTCAATATCTTTCTTGTAAGAGACATTTTCAGAAACAGCAGTCACTAGCCTTTCAGTAAGGGTCTTAGGGTCATCGCTACGGAAAGTATGTGCTACTTCTTTGCAACGGGTTTCAGACAGGGTAATTATTGAGCGATTAACTTTTTCCAGCTCTTTAAGAAGAGAAGACGAAACTTCTGTATCGGTAGGTTTTTGAGCGATTTCAACGTGTATTACCCCAAATTTTCTCAATTCTTTGAGTGTAAACACCTGATCTTCTTTTCTACAGACAATTGCGGCTTTCAACATTTTTTCAATCATGATACAGCCTCAGATAGTTTCTTCTTTGCTATTTTAGATCTGCCTACAGCGGATGTTAGTTGATCCCCCAGATAAATCTGAATCTTTTTTATATTATCCTTACTTTGAGGAATCTTAACTTTTTCGAAAAGATTAACTCTCTGCGTGGTAATACGCAACTCATTACTGATCCTTCTGTACTGTTCCAGAATGACATCTCTTTCCGCACGTATTTCTATAAGGTCGCACAAGGCTTTGATGCCATCATCTACCCAAGGGTCTTCTTCATATAAATCGTATTCGTTAATCTTAAATTCAGCGCCCTTATAGACAGGAATTTCAACTCCTGCGATATTGGTCTTATCTGTAAAAATGCCCTCTGTTTTGATATAGCTGGATATTCGTTCCACATCTGTCTGCGAGCCAAACATTGCCATCCAAGAGGTAATGTTGTTTTTGAAGTCCTCTTCTTTTTTCTTATTCAATTCAACTCGCTCCTGACTTTTTCTTGCTTCCAGCTGCAATTGCTGCTTCTTGAGCTGAAGAGTAGGAAGGAATCTAGTGAACTGCTTAAGAGAATCTCTCTGTGTTTTGAGTTCACTTTTTGTAAGTTTAATTTTTGCCATTAGTTGAACTCCAAATCGTACTTAAAATTAAGCCTTTCCTTCCGTATTAGGCCAGAAGTCATTTAACAAATCGGTCTTAATACCTGTTTCTGTCTTATCGAAACACTCGGCTAAAGTCTGCCAACCATTGTCAAGCGCATCTTCTAGCGAGATATTTACAGTCAAATCCATCATTCTCTTTTCGAAGAGAGAGCCGTATTTGAGAAGTTTAGAGTCCCAATTGCTCATTGAAAAACCCATTGATTGCTTTTCGCATGTTTCTCTGTAACTCGAATAGAGTCTTATCATTGTGTCCATGATGGCCCTATGGTCTTTTCTGCTTTCGCCGTTTACCTGCTGTTTTAGGCGGCTGAGTGATCCGAAAGGTTCAATTCGGCCATTTTTGAGGTAGAACTGGCCTTCTGTGATATATCCGGTATTATCCGGTACAGGGTGAGTCACATCATCACCAGGCATTGTAGTTACAGTCAAAACGGTAATTGAGCCAGCTCCATCAAAGTCCACTGCTTTTTCGTATCTGGCAGCCAACTGGCTGTACAGGTCGCCAGGGTAGCCGCGATTGGAGGGAATCTGTTCCATTGTGATGGCTATTTCTTTAAGGGAATCGGCATAATTTGTCATGTCAGTAAGCAACACAAGTACATTTTTGCCTTCAAGAGCATAAGATTCAGCTACTGCCAGAGAGATATCAGGGACTAGCAGGCATTCTACTACAGGGTCAGAAGCCGTATGCACAAACATCACTGTTCTTGTTAATGCCCCATGCGAATCAAGAGTGTTTCTGAAATATAGATAGTCGTCATATTTCAATCCCATTCCACCCAATATAATAACATCGACCTCAGCTTGCATAGCAATTCTGGCCATGAGTTGGTTGTAAGGTTCTCCTGCCACAGAAAAGATCGGAATTTTCTGAGATACAACAAGTGAATTAAATACATCTATCATTGGAATATTTGTTCTAACCATCTTTTTGGGAATAATTCTTTTAGAGGGATTAACAGATGGCCCTCCGATTTCTTTCAGGTCTTCATTTATATGAGGACGGTTATCTCTCGGGACTCCTGCACCGTTGAATATTCTTCCCATAAGATTCTGGGAAGCTGAAATTTGCATGGATTTACCAAGGAATCTTACTTCATCATTGGTTGAAATCCCACGGCTTCCCGCAAAAACCTGAAGGTAAACCTTGTTTTCAGCAAGTCTTATTACCTGAGCTAGAGAAACGCCCCTTTTTGTTGAAACTTCAGCAAGATCGTTATAGGCAACACCTTCAGCTTCCACAGAAATGACATTGCCAGAAACTTGTAATATTTTATGATATACTTTACGCATTGGCAAACTCCCTTAGTTTGCTGTTAATATTTTCTTCCTGAAAGTTGAACTTATCTGATTTGAACTTGAGATAGTTCCAATCAATAAACATCTGTCTTAACTGATTGAAGTACTTTCTGGCGGTTTCTTTAGTGTCAAAGCCAAACTTCATATCAAGGACATGTATGACTTTCCTGAAGACGTGCTGCTGTCTCTCTTCATCTGTAGCCCCGTCAACGGGGTCAAAGGTGTTTTGCTGGAGATAGACAGAGTCCAGAAATTCAGACTTAAGATAAGCAACATAATCGTCTGTGCTAGTACCTTCTTCTCCTACTACGTTCATCATCTGATTGACTTCCGAACCACGCCTTAGCATGTTTCTTGCAGCAGCGATTTCTTCAGGTTTTACCACGCTTGTGTAGTGGCTCCAACTTTCAAGAGGATGGATTGAAGGGAAGCGCCTCGCATCGGCTCTTTGCTTTGAAAGGCCAAGGAACGCTCCAACCACTTTCAAGGTTGCTTGTGTAACGGGTTCCTCAAAATTACCGCCTGCAGGGCTTACTGCTCCTCCGATAGTGACTGAACCGGTTTTCCCGCTGTGGAGTTTTACTAACCCGGCCCTTTCATAGAAGCTTGCAACCAGAGATTCAAGATAAGCGGGGAATCCTTCCTCTCCAGGTATTTCTTCAAGTCTTCCTGACATTTCTCTAAGAGCCTGCGCCCATCTGGACGTGGAGTCAGCGAGGAGCAAGGTGTTTAATCCCATCTGTCTATAGTATTCTGCCAGTGTTATAGCCGTATAAACGGAAGCCTCTCTGGCCGCAACAGGCATTGAACTTGTATTACAGATGATTATCGACCTTTCCATAAGTGATCTGCCAGTCCTTGGGTCTTCAAGATGTGGATATTCTTTAAGAATTTCTACGACTTCACCTGCACGTTCACCGCAGGCACAAACAATTACTATATCAGTTTGGGCGTGCTGGCTTATGGCATGCTGGAGAACCGTTTTGCCTGCTCCGAAAGGGCCTGGAGTACAGAATGTTCCACCTACAGCCACTGGGAAAAAAGTGTCTATCACTCTTTGTTGTGTAATAAGAGTTTTTTCAGGGAGCAATTTTTCTTTGTAGCATTTTATTGGAATTTTGACTGGCCATTTTTGGCTCATTGCCAACTCTTTTTTTTCGCCTTTTTCGCTGCTGATAACTGATATTGTTTCTTTTACATTATATTTTCCTGCAGATGAAACTGATTCTACTTTCCATGAACCGTTCAAATCAAATGGAGCGCATATATAATGAGTATATATACCTTCAGGCACCTGTCCTATATAGTCGCCTGCTGAGACAGAGTCGCCAACTTTTACAATTGGGGTGAAATCCCATTTGATTGTTTCATTCAGAGCAGGTAGGTAAACTCCTCTTTCCAAAAAGTATCCTGATTTTTTGGCAAGTTTATCTAGCGGATTCTGAAGTCCGTCATATACCATTGTAAGAAGTCCAGGGCCTAAATCGACGCTGAGAAGCTCTCCTGTAAAATCAACTATATCGTTGATCCTCAGTCCATTTGTAGATTCGAAGACCTGCAAGTCTGCATTTGACCCTCTTACGCGAATTACTTCGCATTTGAGCCTTTTTTCTCCGAGGATAGCGTATCCTACTTCGTTTTGAGTAACGAAGGTGTCGAATCTGACGGTAATCATGTTGCCGTTCACACCAACTATTCGACCTTGGTTGTTTTCCAGCATTGGTTAATCTCCTAATATATGAATTTATTTATTTACTTTCCTCAGCAGGCTTATATAGGGCTGAAAGCGCATTATCGAGATTTTTCTTTCCTTCCGGTTCTTTTCTGGGTAGCCATTTTTCGCAAAGCAACAGTCTTAATTTGTAAATACAAAGTTTCTCAAAATCAAAGGAATGCCCTGATTCCAAAGAATCCAAAATGCTCCATTTCAGGTGGTCGAGCTTTTTTTCTTTTTCCATGGGGTTTGCGGATGAAAAAGCTTCCTGAACACTCTTTTCTATGAAAGAGTCGAGGATGTTTGGTTCTCTAAGAGCCAGAGTTGTGTCCCTGTCGAGTTTTGCGGCTCTGGTTTTTACTGAAGCATGGTTTAAGGCTCCGAGCAATCCATACCATGAATTTATAAATTGATTCTTGCCTGAATAATTATCTTTGAGTAATAGGGAAAGGTTTTCCAGGTCTTTGAGTTTATCGGAACTGATCCAGTCTGAGCATTGCCTGACAAAACCTTCCGAAGAATAGAAAGGTTTGTCTCCAAAATTAAATGAGGGCAATGAACTTACCAGATAGTAAATGGACATTATTTGCTTTCCCCCTTGAGAATTGCGCTTAGACGCGGGCTGACACAATCACAGATTAGATCAGTAATAGTCGTATCTGAAAAATCCAAGAATACGTCTGAACCATTGAATCCAATTTTAAGGCCGGAAGAGAAATCTGTTCCTTTAATAATTTGTGGTTGAGTTTTGAGGTCTTTTACCAAAGTTGTTTTTAACGATTCTGTCAGGATGTCAGCGTCTTTTTGGGATAGGATAAGGTCAAGTTTGATTTCCTGATTGGATGATTTTGCATAGGCCTCAACCATTTTTTTGATAACTTCTGTCATAAGAGTAGGTGTCATTGATTCGCTGACAGCAGATTTTACGCATTTTCTGAGTCGCTTGAGAAGTTCTGTTTCTAAAGATATGACGATATCTCTTGATGCTTGCTGGATAGTGGCTTTGGATCTTTCTTCGATTTTTTTGACTTCCTCGTGGGTCGTTTTTAATATAGCCTCTGCTTCCATGTTAGTTCTTTGGATTATAGACTCAGCATTGGATTTGGCTTGATTGATAATTTCATCACTTTGCTTTTGCGCTTGGTCCAAACCATCTTTCTGTATCCGGTCCAACAACCCTTGAAGTTCTTGTGACATTTTATATCTCCTTAAAATTAAAATAAAAATATTAGAATCCAAGTACTTCAGCTTATGGAAATACATTTGCATTTTATGTTTTTACTATGGTTAAGTCAATATCTTTTTTTAAATTTCTTCAATAAGAGTGTTTACCAGTACGGCTATTCCTTCTTCACGCCCGCAAAAGCCCATGCCTTCTGTTGTTTTCGGCTTTATGCTTATACAATTAGGGGGTATGGAAAGGACTTTCGCTAATCTCATGGTTATGTCTTTCAAGAAATGGGAAAGCTTAGGTTTCTGGGCGATTATGGTCGAATCGATATTTACTATTTTCCAAGTCTTAAAGTTTTCGTTGGAAATAACCGTTTTTAATAGCTCAATGCTGTCGGCGTTTTTGAAATTGATATCACTGTCTGGAAACCATGTTCCTATATTTCCGAGGGAAAGAGCGCCTAAGAGAGAATCAATAATAGAATGAGTTAAAACATCAGCATCGCTGTGTCCATCCAATCCCAATTCATAGGGTATTTTAATTCCGCCCAGAATAAGAGGTTTTCCTTTGATAAATCTGTGAGCATCAAAGCCCTGTCCGATTCTGTACTGCATTGAAACCTCCTAGGATACTACCAGGATTCAGTAGTAGCATGAACTGCATTTATCGCAGTCTGATAACATGCTGATTGAAGTGCCTCTTGTTGTGCCACATAGTAATCGACAGGTACCTGATATTGAACTTGACCGCTGACCTGAGTTGTTGGAACAAGAGGCTGGGATCGTCCCAGAACGACTACGGTAAATTCAAATGTGAGGGTCAACCCGAACTGGTTTGTCGCATAGTTAACACTTCCTGAGGCGACAGTAATATCTGGTGCCGATGTAGTGACATTTACTACCCTTCCATACATTATACAGTCAGCTTTTTCGATGCTTACAATTTTCCATGAACCGTCCTTTTGGAAAGCTTCGGAAAGAGACTGTCGCATGTATTCAGAAACGTTTGGCAGGTATGTTTCGTTGACTACTGGAGCAAAAGCTATAGTTTTTATTTGTGGGTTGGCTATAGAACCTACATGATATCCGCACGAAGTAAGAAGCAATACTAATATTGAAAATATAAAATATCTGCTAAATGCCCGCATTTGTCACCTTTTTATCTTTTTATAGATTATTTATATACTTTTCTTTAGTTAAGTTATCGTTGCCGATCCCGGTTTCTTTGAGAGGAACAAGCCATTTATTACCGCTGTTCACAGGGATAACCAAAATCCTGTCATCTGTGTTTCTCATGCCTCTGGTAGTGTATTTGGTAGGCTCTTCAGGAAGAGGAGGTTTTTCTTTAGGGTACAGCGGCATTTCTATTATATCGAGAAGTTCGTCTGCTTTATTAACTGCTTTGGTATCAGGATAATTTACCAAGATTTCTTTGATGTATCTTTTTGAGGCGTTGTCATTGCCTGCCTTATAATAATAATTAGCGAGCCTGTATAACCTCATAGCCTCCATCTCATAGGTTTTCTTGAGCATATTCTTTGCCCATTTAATTTCAGGAGAGGCGGGGTATTTATCCACATAATCTTTCAAGTTGATTCTGGCTTCACGAAGTTTGCTTCCATCGCCGTCTCCTGATGCGGCCAGCTGTAGATAAATATTTGCTAAGTCAAGATATGCAAATCTCGTGAGAGGCGAAGATCGATACTGAAGAATCATTTTTTTGTAGATGTCAATGGCTTTATCCGGTTTTTTGTTAACGACATACCTTGTCCCCATTTTTAGCATCATTTCAGGGATAAAACTGGCAAAAGGCGATTGTTTTAATATTGATGCATAAATTTCTGTTGACTTATCATCATCTTCTATCCAGGGAACCCAGGCCCAAGGCTGCTCCCTGTAACCTTCGTAGAAAGAATTGCCAATGTGATATTCGCGTAAAATCGCATAACTGAAGAATGTTTGATCCGGATATTCCTCTGTTAGTTTTTTAAGAGCAAGAAATTCCTGATATAGCATATTTGCTTTTCTATATGAAATAGCCTGAGATTTCAAAGAATTAACTTTTAGCATATAACTGTCTGCCAGCAGCTGGGCATCCCCAAAACCTTTCGCGGCATCCCTGTAGTTGCCCTGATTGTACTCAATTTCTGCTTTGTTGAATGCTTCTTCAGCTTCTGTGTCAGCAGCAAATCCTGAACTGGAAATGCACAAAGAGAGCGATATTGCAAAAAAAGATAGTAGAATTTTTCTGTATGGCACTATGAAGGAAACTCCTGTAAGGGTAAAAATGAATACAAAAAACCAATCACCACACATTCTAGTTAATAAAACTGAAAGCTCAACAATAAAAAGATATAAATTAGTAGATTTCGGGTTTTGCTGAACGTTCCATTAGGTCTTTTATGCACAGGGCAGGGAGTTTATTTTCGTAAAGCGCCTTGTATAGTTCGTCAATAATCGGAGTTTCCACGTTGAGTTTTTTTGCCAGGTCATAAGAACTCTTTGTAGTTTTGACTCCTTCAGCGACTTTCATGCCAAGTTCCTTTTGAATTTCTGGCATTTTTATGCCCTGTCCGAGCCTTTCTCCTACGAAGCGGTTTCTGCTGTGCTTGCTGAAGCAAGTTACAAGCATGTCTCCAATTCCGCTTAAACCCGAAAAAGTCTCGTACCTTCCGCCGAGAACCTTGCCTAACCTTGACATTTCAGCGATGCTTCTTGTAACCAAAGCGGCTTTGGAATTATCGCCCAATCCCATGCCATCGGCAATACCGGCTGCTATCGCAAATACGTTTTTTAATGCACCGCCGAGTTCGACTCCTATGTAGTCGTCTGTATAATAAACCCTGAAAGAGTTATTCATCATAAGGTTTTGAACAAGTTCTCCAGTTTCTTTATCCAGACAACCGGCAACAACAGCAGTCGGTGTACCCTTTGAAACTTCTTCTGCATGGCTTGGGCCGGAAAGAACTACATATTTGCATTCACCAAGAATTTCTTTAGTTACTTCGCTCAATCTTTCCAGAGAGTTGTTTTCGATTCCTTTGCCTATATTTACGATAATGGTTTTGTTGTTGAAGAATGGTTTTATATCCTCAATGAGTTTCCGCTGGTACTGAGTAGGAAGAGCCAGGATAATGAGGTCTGAGTCAGACACTGTATCTTTGATGTCTGCTGAAAATTTTATTGAACTGTTAAAGGAAATCTGAGGTAAAAAGCGGGGATTTTTTCCAGTCTTTGCCATCTCCTGAAGGTAATCAGGGAAAGGGCCCCATAGTTTTACATTGTGAGAGTTATTAGCAAACAGATTGGCTATGGCACTGCCCCATGCTCCGTCGCCCATTACTGAAATGTTCATAAAAGCTCCAGTCTCGGATTTATATGTAAAATCTTAATTATATAACATGTGATTAATTATACTCTTTCTTTGTCATTTGCCATTACTTGCTTTCTAAAATGTCATGTTAATGAATATTCATTTGTCTTCAATATATAGTATTTCGAGTATAGAGGCCGTTCTTACTAAAATTAAGTAAGCATGTATGGAATCTAGCGAGACTTTGAGGATTTTTGAGAGGGCGAATCTGTATTGGTTTATCTGAGACATGTACTTCGTCTTGACTTCTTCTTGTGTAAGCTTTTCTTCGTATTTGTAGTCAATTAGCGTGCAACTGACAGCTTTGCCGTTTGAATCTTTTTCTATCGAAACCCTGTCGAACCTGCCTTTTACCCATTCATTGCCGATCAGGATAGAGAACTCTTTCTCTCTCCAGAGTTCGGTATTTGCTGATGCCTTTGAAAGGATATTTTTAATTTCAGTTTTTTTCAATGCCTCCATAACTTTGAGCTTTGATGATTCGAATAATTCGCTGTCGTAGTAGTTATTTATAGATATAGAATTAAGTATCTGTTCGGGAGTTGAATTATTAGTCCATTGTATCTGTTCGAAAATGTCATGAATACACTTGCCAAGATTTAGGGCTTGGTTGTCTGAATCTGAAAGAAAATCACCCTTGTCAAATTTTTTGGACTCAGACGGAATTGTTGTTTGTTTTGTTTTTGGTTTTGTAAAGCTTAAAAGTTTAGGTTTAATTTTTGTTTTGTTGCTATTTTCTGAGCTGTTTTTTTCAGCAAACCAATTTTGATTTCCAGTCTCGTAAAGAGCAGGAAGTGAGGTTGTTGAATCTGAAATTAATAGTTTATTTATAACGGTAGAAAGGTGTAGGGCTTTTGAGCTTTTTGAGTCGGGTTCGCTGAAAATATAGAGAGCATTCTTAGCTCTTGTCAGAGCAACATATAATACGCATAGTTGTTCATAACAGTATTTTACATCAAGTCGGCTTATACGTTCAGCCAAAATAGGATCAGCAACAGCATAATCTCTGGGAGGTAGAAGGATGGCAGCGTCTGTTCTGTTGTTTTCATCAGCCATCAGTTGGATGCCTTCGCTTATTTGTGACTTGGTTATAGTTTTACCAACTGAGAGTTTGGGGAGTATGACCATATCATATTCCAGGCCTTTGGCTTTGTAGACGGTTATTATCTGGACGCATTTATCTTCAGTTTTTACAGGGATTTTGTATTGTTCGATATACTTAATAAAGGCAAGCGTACCGGGTTCTTCGCTCTTGTAGAGTTCCGCTGCGTAAACCGTTTGATCCAATCTGTTTTTGTGTATAGTGGAATTGTTTTCCAGAACTTTTTCCTGAATTATGTTAGCCCATTTTGAGGTAAATCCTGCAAACCCCGATTCGTGAAGGTCGCCTATAAGCAATTTGATTGTATCATTCATCCTCAATTTATTTCCGTTGTGAGGCAATAACTCCAGTAAAGGGCTGAGTTCTATCATTCCTAAAGCTATGGTATCATCGGGGTGATGAGTTATTTTAAGCAGAGCAAGAAGGAGTCTGACAGGCGGTGAACTGATGAGGCTGAAGTTCCCTTCTTTGGAGCATGGAATTGAGTTTTCAGTAAGATGCTTTTCGATTTCATCTGAATCTTTATTTCTCAAAACCAGAATTCCTATGCTCAATCCTCTCTCAATAGGGTTGACATCATTGATGATCCTGACTATATCAGCCAAAGGGAGTTCTGAGTTGTGTTCTTCAGAGCACTTCTTTTTGTCAGTTCCTAAAACGGCACAATAACCATTATCCGTTTTTATAGTTTCGTGGGTATTCCAATTTTTTTTCCAGAGTTTGACAACATTAGAGTTTATATCTTCAAGCCTGTCAAGGTTGTCAAAAACCTGATTAACAGTTTCGATAATAGCTTTGGATGATCTGTATGACCTGACGAGCTTTTCTTCTTCAAAACGGCTGTCATATTTATTTTTGACTTCGTCGAAAAGGTAGGAATCTCCGCCTCTCCAGCTGTATATGGCCTGTTTTACGTCGCCTACATAGAAGAAACTGCGCTTTTGTGCATCGGCGTTCATTACTTCATCAATTAGGTTTGAAATGACATTCCATTGAGTGCTGCTTGTGTCCTGGAATTCGTCTATCAACCAGTGATCGTATCTACTGTCCAGACGATAATCTATATACAACTGATTAGGTTCTTGCGCCGTCGCTGAAGTCAGAATTCTACCTTGAAGGAATGAGATAATATCATTAAAAACTAGTTTTCCTTGGTTTTTAATATTGTTTATATATTTGTTGTTGTAGAGTTTTAGGGCGTTATATATGCCTCTGGTTTTTTCGAAACGTCCGGCCAAAATACAGGATAAATATTTCATTGCCGCTGAGTAGATAACATCAGCTTCAAACTCATAGTAATTTCTGCCGAACTTGACTAAAGCCGGTTTGTTCTCTTTTTTGGCTGTTATTATCGATAAAAAGCCACCGTCACAGGATGCTATTCTTTCAAAAAGCGTATCGACTGAATCATTAGGAAAAGATTCTTTATTAAAGTCGTTGGCATTAAGTATGGCGTCTTTAAATTGAAAAAAAACTTTAGTTTCAATGTCCTTGTTTTCGAACATTGCTCTGGCTTTAAGAATATCTACTTTGTATTCTTTTTTTAGTTCCTCAGAGATGATATTGGCATTGCCCCAGGCGTTGCTGTCTGGTAAATATTTGAAACTTCCGTAGTAGGATTCGATTAAATCTTGAATGATTTTATAGACTTTTACTTCTTCTTTGCCGAAGGTGGCTTGTTTGAATGCTTCAAAAAGCGTTTTCTTTTCGTCATCCGACAATTTTTGCAGGAAAAGCTCTCTTAGAGTCTTGTCCAGAATAAGGTAGAAACTGTCTTCATCAATGATTTCCAGTTTGGAATTAAGGCCATACTCGTATGGAAATGACTGTAATATCTTAAAGAAAAAGCTATCCAGTGTCGCAATGGATAGCCTGTGCTGCGAAACGATGATTTTCCTTAACAGTTCAACAACTTTCTCTTTGGTCATTCCTTCAATGCCGTCCACTCTGCAGTCTTTGTCCATTATCGATTCATCTGAAAACCAGATAAGAAGCCTCTCAATAATTTTATTAAATATCTCACCTGCGGCTTTTTTTGTAAATGTGAGGGCTATTATTCTTTCTGGAGCAACACCCAAGTGAAGCAGTTTTATATAGCGGAGAGTAAGCCTGAAAGTTTTTCCGCTTCCTGCAGATGCTGAAATTACTGTGTTTTTAAATAGTCCCATATTTAGATTTTAAACCTGATGTAGTCATTGTATGATGAGTCGTAGAGTAACTTCTCGAAATCATCGTATTTTACTTTTTCAGAAGGCGGCCAGAAGGTGTGATTTGCGATGTCTATAATTATACCTGCGGCACATTTTCTGGCCGCTGAAATTTCTTCCGCACCAATGTTTGGCCAGGCGGTTATTCTAGTATCAGTAACGGCTTTTGGAATGACAAAGTACGAACAGTCCGTAATGGTGAAATTCTTGTATTCTTCCATTTCCCCGAGGATTACGGCATAGAGCGGCAATTGCAGGTCAGTCCAACGATGTTTTTTGCCGTTGAGTTCAAAAACAGAATAATCTTTTAGCAAAGACTCATCTGTTTTTGCAGAGATGGCTTTATAGTGCTCTTTCTCAGGGGACTCAGGAACATTTCCTGTTTTGTAGTCGATTATTCTTAAGGATTTACCATCAGCGCCGATGTCTATTCTGTCAATCCTTCCTTTGAGCGTGAACATAATTTCTTTATTTATTTCTTTGCCAAACCATTGAGTTAATTTTTCAGAGTCCAATGTCAGAGAAAAAGGTTTTTCAGTTGCCAGAACTTTCCATTGGCCGTTAGCCCTATCTTCTATCATCAAACTCAATGCTTTTTTAAGTCTTTGTTCCAAACTGTAGAAAGAGAACTCTACAGGAATTGAAGGGGAGAATGCGGATTTTGCCTGTTGCAGCCTTACTTCGAGCATTGTGTCTAAGCCTTTGCTGTTTTTGTTATTGAGAACTTCGCCCAACTCTTTAAGTATGTCGTGGCAGATTGAACCGAATCGCGCCTCATCAATATCAGTTTTGGCATCATCAGATTCGTTTTCATAACCAAGCACTCTTTTTAGATAGAACCTGAACGGACATTCCAGATAACTTTTAAAGTCGGTAACCCTAAGTTTATTATCTCTCAACCTTTCAAGAGGTACAGAATACTTAACGGGGTAATCTGATTGCCCGATCGTACCATGTTCGAAACTTATGGAATCTTGTCTGAAGAGATAGTTCAACCTTTCATAAAAAGAGTCTTGATTGAGTATTTGCAGCAAGAGCCTTGAAGGTTTCAAATATTCCCCTTTCTGATTTGTCTTCATGACTACAAAGTTGATTTTGTTGCCGTTTTTGCAGTGTAATGCTGATTCCAGGATGTAGGCATCCCTTGCAAATCTGGAGTCATCACACGGAAGGCCGATTTTCTTTTTTATCGAATCAGGCAGAAATATGTCGTTTGCCGTTGTTGATGGAACAATGCCTTCATTCATCCCTACAATGAAAGTCAATAAACGTTTATCTTCCCATTGGAGTTCAAGCCACCCTCTGAGTGGCAGAGTCCCATTTTTCTGTGATGGAAACAGAGTTATGTCCCGGAGGCTCTTTAGCAAAAGCAAGGAAATGTCGCTACTTTGAATGTTTGTATAAATACATGCGATATCTTTGACTTCAGAAACAGTATTGGCTATGGCTTTGACTGCTTCTGAAAAATAATCACAAGGCTTTATTTCTGAACAGGAAAATATGGAATTGTAGATTTCTTCCATAATAGAAAAAGCAGAGAATATGTTATTATTTGCTGTTTTTAGGAAATGCTTTGCTATCGATAAGACTTCAGAGTAAGGATGTAATGCTTCTTTATGTAAAATGACAATGCCAGATAAATACTCAAAAGAGTTAGGCATATAGTCATTTTGGATTTTATCGTTCAACGAAAAGAGTTTTGCGTAATCAAGGCCTTCAATTTTTGTTTCGGCATAAGCCAGGAAATCGGCATTTTTGATCAGCGCACTAAAACTTATGTAATTTTGATGCAGTATAAAATCCATAAGAATTATGAATAGAGAATAGGGGAGGCATTCATGAAGTTTCTTGCCTGATGGATTATACGTCTCAATATCATGTCTTAGGAAAGAATGCCTTATCGGAGGTTCAAGTGACGAATCAGGCATGATAATAGAAATATCCTCAATGTCCAACGTTTTTGTATTAAGCGGGATCTTTTCGGCTATCAGGTTCGTGAAATCGATAGACAGAGTATTTGGAGAATCGGAAAGGAAAATTCTGTTCTTAAAATCAGCAATGTTTATATCTTTTTCTTTCCAGTAGTTATGGATTGGCCTGCCAAATATATCAAAAGCACGATCAAGTTCAGGAGGAGCACTTATCCATATTTCCAGTTCTGTGTGCGACGATAGAATGTTTATTGTTTCGCAGATGATTGGAGTCGGGTCTGTAACAGCTATAAAGATAACTTTGGATATTTCGGAAGGGAGTTTGGGGTTCAGGGCACTTTCTATTTTTACTTTGTTTGGGTCTTCAAACCCTGCTTTTGCGAGCAGTTGAAAGTAAGCGTGTTCAATATGGGAAAGCTCGTCGAACCTATTGATTTCATCACCCAGGATTTTTTGATGAACCGATAAAAAATCTTCTATTGTCAAACCTACGGAAGCCAATGAGTCGGCAAGGCCTGAGATATGCTCTGCTTTATCCATGTACCATAGAAAATTTTTATCTTCTTCAGATGTGTTTGGGAATAGGAACGATAAGCAGGGAGTCTTTTTGATTGATTCAATGTAACATAATATTCTTTGCGTATCGTTTGGAGTTTTTTTGCCGGTGTTGTTTGATAAAAAATATTGAGGAGTAACTATCCTGGGAGGAAGAAGGGCAGAACCCTCTTCATCTGCTGTTTCTGTCAGTCTGAGTCCCAGATTTTTTATGGAATGAGCTGTGGATACCACGACCAGGATATGGCTTAAGTCAATGAATTCTGAGTGCTTAGCGTCCTTAAGAAGTCTTCCAGCCGCTGCTTTTGCCAGCTCTCTGTCCCAATCCAGAAATATCTTTCTCAATCCCATAAGAGTTTTATTATATATATGAGTTCTATATTAAAGATTAAACCCGGTTTTCCCAACTAGTAGTGGGTTCTGAGTGGAGGTGCATAATCGAAAAGATAAGTATTTTACTAGGCTTTTTTGATAGATTATGCCGTAAGAAGAACGATTAACTTGAACTCGTCTGGTATTTTCTGAAAGTTTTGGCCATGCTGTCGGAAAATCTATAATTCTAAGCAAGGTTCTTTTTACTTCATCTGAAAATTCATATCCCAAATCCTGCTGCTTTTCGTTATAGTGTCGGACTACCTCCATATACTCTTTTGATCTATTATTGTACAACTCTATTCTAATCCAGCAACTAACATAATTGGAGTAAAAGGTTTTATGTTCAAAGATTTTTTTTTAGATTGACACTTTGGATTAGTACCCTATCCGGTTCATTCTGATATTGTTTTTTGCTTTGACTTCTTCTTTTAATGCCGATATGAGCGCTTTGTTGCTTATCTTCTCTTTCGGGTAAAATGAAAACTTTTGGGATACGACTTTGTAATCGCCGGGAGTCAGATATTCCAGGGATAGCAAGTTATCCTTTTCATCTGTTTCCAGAGGGTTGGAAGTTATACCTTTAAGGAGTAAATCATAGAAGAGCAATTTTCCGTCATTATTAATGTAATCAAACTCTACCTTGAAATTGAACCTTCTTATGGCTGCTGAATCAAGCATATTTTTGTGATTAGTAGCACATACAAGAATACCCTTGAACTCTTCCATTTGAGCAAGAAGCTCATTTACCTGAGTAACTTCCCAGTTTCTTACAGCTTTTTCTCTTGAACCGAGCATCCCTTCAAATTCATCAATAAAGAGAATCGCTTTCTCGTTTTCGGCTTCCTTGAAGGCATTTCTTATCTTTTTCTCAGTTCCTCCAACATACATATCTAGAAGATCACTTCCTCTCTTAATGAGAAGTTCTTTGTTCATTTCTCTAGCCAAGAATCTGGCAAATTCTGTTTTTCCAGTACCTGGAGGCCCGTAAAGCAGGAGATTCATATTCTTCGTAGAACAATCGGTTCTACTTTCGAGAACATTACTGAATTCCTTTAAAACAATAATAATATCTGCTAATGGCATATCTTCTTTGATATTAAGTCCTTTTAAAGAATATCTGGTGTTTGTCGAGACGGAATTAACTTTTATGTCCATAATTTTCAAGTGAGAACTCAAAATTGATTCCATTGACTCAAGAGGGCTTCTATTGCACATAGATGCAAGCCTATTGAAATTCTTTACAGTTATGTTGATACTGCCTGCATTGGTTTCGTATTTTTTAGAAAGATATTCGATGTTATCTTGTGAAACCAAATCCGTAAGTCCATTCTTTTTGAGCGTATTCTCCCAAATGTTGATTCTTGAACTTATAGAAAGCTTTTTAAACTCTATAGAATAATCAAATCGCCGTCTTGTGGATTCGTCAATAAGTTCATATCTGTTCGTAACCCAGACACATATATGTTTTGACTCATCAAGCGCAGCATTGATAATGCTTTTTGCTCTGGAATCATTTGAAAAGAAATTGAATCCGCCGTTTAGCATATCATCTGCCTCATCTATCATGATGATCGAAGAGTCTAATTTAACCTGGTTCCGACATGCTCTTAATGCTATGAATCTAAACATCTTATTGTCTCTACAATCTTCATGGAAATTGTTTATCTCGAAAAGATCATAGTTAATATGCTTTGCTATAAGTTTGGTAAACTCTGTCTTACCTGTTCCTGGGCTTCCATAAAGAAGTATATTTAACCCGTCATTTTCAGATTTATTCTTTATCAGATGGTGAATTGTGTCTAAATGTTCTTTGTTTGAGGAAAAGTATTCAAGAGGCAACACTTCCTGTTTTGATTTTGTATAAAAAACAGACATCAGAGAATCTCCCGAGAGTCCTAACAAGTATTCCTTGATAAATCCTTCTAAATCAAAAAACCTGTCAATAAGACCTAGTTTCTTTAATTTTTCAGCGCTTCTGGATATTTGATACAGGGAAATGTTTTGCCCGTCAAGGACTTTATTAATCAGGCTTTTCTTTGTTGCAACGCAGCTGTTGTCATCGAATATATATCTGAAGCTCTGGAAAGACTCGAATATATGTAAGATAGTTAGGAATTCCGCGTCAATTTCATTAAGGGAGAGAGATTTGATCAAGTCATGAATCTTCCTGGAATAATAAGATTTTTTTGCAGCTTTTTGGTATGATATCGCTTTCTTTTCAAGAGATGCAATTATTTCATCTACAATACTTTCACATTCTGCCTGACCGTGCTTTTCAAGAACAGCTTTCAATAGTTCCTGTTTCTTGTAAGAAGTTGTGATTTCTTCTTGCTTCTCTTTCAAAACCATCGCCGTTTTTTCTAATAAGTCAGGTTCAATATAAGGCAATATCAACTTAGGCAGGTTGTTTAGGTCAGCCATCTTTTCCAGAAAGAACCTATCGCTTACAAGAATCGCACTGTATGTAAGCATTTTATTGAGCAAATAAAAATCTACGATTGTTGTCTTTTGAGATTTCCTCTTATTCATAAACCACCTCCAGCGTTTTTGATTATTAACTTGGAGATTAATTTACTTATTTAGCCATGACAAAATGCGTCCTGGCTAAATTATGAGATATTAGAATTATTATGACGCAAGTAAGAGTTTCCGATCTCAATTAATAAATTATCGAGTTGCCTACAGTTTAAGTCGATAAAGTAATTTTCTTTTATCTTTTTCAATATGTGAATGCAATTTAAATAAAATTTTGCATACTCTTTGTCTGAAATTCTTATGTCGATGTTTTCCGATAAAGTATCTATACGAAAAACTTTATATAGCATTCTTATTGATTTTACTACTCGTGAATCGTAGAGGAAAAAAATTTCAGGTAAGTGAAAATGAAGATATTTTGAAGCAAGAGATCTTTTATTTAATTTTGAAATTTCATAGAACAAGTCAGTAAGTTTTTTATGAGTTTCAATATGATCCCACAAGTTAGTTGAAAGTCTACTTTTGCATATCCAATCATCAATTCCTGAACTTGAAATTTTTGGTTCAACTTTTGAAATATAGAAATCATCATTAATATCATTAACTTCATCTTTTTTCCTCCTTTCTATTGCTACAGCATATGATCGACCGATAAGCATAATTTTAGCTAGAATAATTTCCTTGCTTTTGTGTTCTGGATTGTTTCTGCATAGATCATATAAAACAGAGTTACTGAAATCCCAATATGAGTTTTCTTTACTCTTTTTGATTAAATCAAGTAATTGAAAATCAATCATTTTTAGAGTACATCTTTCATATCTTGTTGATCGGGGAGTCTAATATCAAAGTTTGAGACAAGAAGCTGAGCTAATTCTGTAGCAACAATTATACTATCGTATTCATCTGTCCATTTGTAGTATCTGCGATTCGAAAATTTCAGTAACACTGGTTTAGTCTGAACAAATGGAAGAATTGCATTAGCCCATCCTCTAGGTTTAATATCTTTTTCTAATGTTGGAAAAATCTTTTTAAGTAGTTTGACCATGTTATCTAAATCAAATGGTTTTGGATAAATTTTGGCAGCAATATATAAGGCACATACAGCATAAGGCTCTCTTTTTAATACTAGCTCTTTTATTGCATTTGATCCATCCGTTAAAGACTTTGCGAATAGATCAGTATTCTTTAAGAAATCATACTTATATTCAGGTAAAGATTTAAATGCCCCAGTTTCAGTAAGAATAAGCACTTCTTTACAGCCATTTTGCATATGTAATTCGGACAATAATTCTTCTTTTGTGCAATTTAGAAGTTCCCATACTATTGCTATATCAAAACTTTTATTATCTTCAAAATCTCTCTTTCCTTTTGGCATATATTTGAATTCGCATCTTAGTATACGAGGTTTTCCAATCGTTCTCATATCTAAGATTAGACAATCTGGACTTGATTCTATTGAGTTATTATTATTTAAGACTGGACCGATGTATGAAAGCCCAAGAAGCGTACGAGCAAAATCTGTTGAAAATAAATGTCGTAGAGACATTTCATCACATGGCTTAAAGTTCATATTGAGATACTCCTATTTGTTTATTATTTATGTTTTTCAGTGAGTAGTATTAGTTTTAGCTTGTTTTCTGATCTCTTTAACGAGTTCTTTTGGTTTGATAAGTCTAGCATTTCCGCCTTTAGTTTCGTTCAATTCGCCCAATTCGTGGTTAAGGTTTTTGGTTCTTTATATAAACAATTCCTTTTGGGGTTAATCTGTATTTTTGCAAACGGCTGTTGGGTTTATCGGGGATAGTCATTTCAATGAGTCCCATATTTATTGCCACCTGCTGGTATTTTTCTCTGAAGTGTTTTTCATCTTTTAAACCGAGTTTTGCCTGAATTTCTTTGCGTGTCATCTCCTTATCTATTACAATGAGCATCTTTTCGACTTCGGGGGTAACTTCAGGGTCTACTTCGGGGGCAGAAACACCTTTAAGAGCATCAAGGATCATTCTGAGCATAAACTCAATAAAGGGTGAGGATTCCACGTTATTTGTGCTTTGATTCAAGGCGGCATAGTATTCTGCCTGATGTTCATAGACAAGACTTTCAATAGGGATATTTGCAAAAACACTATTCCATTTGCTAAGTATGAGAGTCTGCCACAAACGGCCCATTCTGCCGTTGCCATCTTCAAATGGGTGAATAAACTCAAATTCATAATGGAAAACCGATCCGGCTATCAATGGATGATGATCAGTCGTTTTTAACCAATGTAAAAGGTCTTTCATTAAATAGGAGACTCGTCCTGCAGGCGGAGCCGTATGAACAAGCGCCTGCCCTGCCATTACTCCGACACCGCCTGTTCTAAAAACGCCAGGTTTATCAAGAAGCCCGGCCATCAGCATCAGATGAGCATCGAGCAAATCTTTTTCTGAATATGGGCTCCAATCCGTAAACTTGTCATAAGTTTTTATGGCATTTCGTACTTCCTGGATTTCACGGGGCGGCGCAATAACTCTCTTCCCCTCGAGAATAGCCGTAATCTGCTCCGTGCTCAGTGTGTTGCCTTCAATAGCAAGCGACCCCTGAATGGTTCTTATGCGGTTGGCTCTGCGCAAGCGCAAATTCTTTGCAAGCTCCAGATTAACAAAATAGCGGCCTATTATTTCGGATATATCTGCAATAAGAGAAATTATTGAAGGAGTAATTTTAAATGGAGGCACATAGCCTGATTCTTGAGGAGTTTTTTTATTCTTCATTTCGTATTGTTTGGTTTTCATTTTTTTTACACGGGCAAGATGCCCGTGGTACGCTTCGTTTAATTTGTCCAATTCGTGGTTAAGTTTTTAAAGCTGCTTAACTTTATCCAGCATTTTTACAGCACTTATATCCATTTTTGAAAAGGCAAACCATTTTTTCCCTAGGTCTTTAAGGGAGGCTCCAAAATGGTAGAGATCTGAATCATCTATTATCAAAAAGCGATCGTGTGAAAGCGTAAATTGTTTTATAACTACAGGCGGATATTGCTCATTGAACTTCTTAACATCCTGTTCTAATTGTCTGGAGATGTTCTTTGTTAGAATAGTAAGAGAGATGCCGTTTTTCCTTTTGACAAAAAGAGAAAGAACCGTATCATCCACATAATTATCAATCAGAACAATAGATTTCCGAGCTGAGCGGACTAAATCAGAGGCAAACTGCCAAGCATCAAAAATCTGTCCGTTATAAAAAATGCCTTGTTTAGGCTGAATTTCTTTGCTCTCTATTGCGTTTAATACCTTATTGAGCTTTTTATCAGTCTCAATCTGCTTTATTTCGAGAGTGTCCAGCCTCTGAAAAACTTGTGCATTTGCAAGGATAAACCTCCTCATGGAGACAAAAGCACGCATAATTTGGATGCTTACTTCAATGGCTCTCTGACTGGACAAAACAGAAGAAATAGCGGCTACTCCTTGTTCAGTAAATACATATGGACGATATCCGCCCAAGTGCTGTTTTGAAGGTATCGCATTTTGCGATACCATGAGTTCTATTTCTTCATCTGTTAGTTGAAACATAAAGTCTTCAGGAAAGCGTTTTATATTCCTTTTGACCTGCTCTCTTAGGCGAATTGGCTTAACTGCGTAAAAATCAGCCAAATCTCTATCCAGTATAACCTGAACACCTCTCAATGTGTAAATTCGGTTTTGAATAGCCTCAACTTTTATTATTCCATCTTCAGCCATATTCTTTTCTCTTTTCGTTTTTTCTGATTATATGTCCTATTGCTTGTTATTCAAGAATGGAAAACTCTTACTGTATCAGCCTGTTTTCTGATCTCTTCTGCAAGTTCTTTTGGCTTGATGAGTCTGGTATTTCCGCCTTCGGAGAGAATCCATTTTATTATTGAACGGGATGGGGCTGATTTGATATAAAGATTTAGGGAACCATCTTCATTCATCTTGTAGGTCTGATCATAAACTTCACTTCGTTCCAGGACATAACCGGCTATTTCGGGCGAACACCATATCTCAATGTCTTTGACCTCGTTAAATTCAAAGGGTTCACCTTTGAAAGGAGTTTTAAGAATTTCAGTTGGGACTTCAAAAGTTTCATCCAGAATCTCGACTTGTTTGATTCGGTGAATAGCGAAAATTCGTATCCCATTTCTGAGGTGGCAAAAGGCTTTTATGTACCAGGCTGAATTGTAATATGTTATGATGTAAGGATCAATCTGTCTTTCGTGTTCCTTTTCGTCTTCATGTCCCTTGTAGAGAATCTTAACAGACTTGTGATGCTGCCACGCTTTGAAGAGTTTTCCAAAAACAATAGGATCTATTTTCACCTTAACTCCAGAGGCCGCAATGAATGTAGAGATTGTCGCAGTATCAAGAAAGTCAGGGTTATTATCGGTTAACTGCATATCAACAGCACGCCGTATTTCAGACTTCAGAGGTTCAGGCAATATGTCTTCTGCAAGTTTGGCACCGAAAACAGAGGCCAAGAGTTCCTCTTCAGAATAAATTGGTGGATTAAAGTTCCATCCGTGGCTGGTAAGATAAAAACCGTTTAACTCCGTGCTGAATGCTATAGGAGCTTTAAAGTAATCCTTGAGCAGTTTTATGTCTCTTTGAATAGTCTTAGCCGAACAGCTTATATTAATATTTCCTTCAATATCTGTCTTTCGCATTTCATCTGAGAAGGACTTGCAGTTAGGATAACGGTTCTCCTTGAGTTCGCCCACAAATTTTACAAGCCTATACAATTGCTTCTTATTGATATTCATCGCACTTTCTCCCTTTTTCTTCTATTCTATCAAGTATAGCCGAGAATTAACAGCAAGGAAATTATATACTCATCTATAGGACAAAATACGTCACGGCTGAGTAAGTGATAACCAGTCGTCGCAGAAAAACCCAAGTTTGTGCCGTATGAGAGGAAATGAGCTGAAGCTGTAGTAACTACAGCGAGGCAAAACTGACGAAGCAGACAGTATAAAATGGATAGGAATTGGACAAAAACAGTTACAAGGCTGTTATAAAAATTTCTCAAAATCTTAGTAAATATAGAATGAATAAGCAAAACTTGATAGCCGGAATAGACCCGTCTTTGGCGTTGACTTCACCTCGGAGCGGAGTACAGAGTACACCATCGGTTTGTTTCCTAAAATCCAGTCCAATTCAGACTTTTTCGGCATCGACTAACTAAAAAGGTATAGTGAAAAGTCTTCCCGACTTCGGCGGTGTAATTGTATAACATGTTGATAGACAACAATAGTGCCTTTTTTCTAGGCACTACATTATTTCTGGCAATAGTTGATAAGAGTTTTATTTGCTGATATTTATAGCAAATGGTGTTTTGGAGTAGTCTTTTCCGAATATCTTGTAGATTTTTACTGCTTCTGGAGAGGCGTTGGAAGGTATCGCGTAGTGGTGGTTGGTTTTCTTGTGCCTTACAATTCTCAAGTTTGATGAGAGCAATGCTGTCCTTATTCTTTCAGGGGACATGGCTTCATGTTGTAGTTTAATTCTATAACTTACATGCCTTACGCAGACAAGCGACATAAAGCATATTGCTATGTGCGCTCTTATCCTATTGGGATTCCAATGGAATATTGGCCTTATCTTGAGGTCGTGCTTGGTTATCCTGAAGCACTCTTCTATCTGCCATAAGTTATGGTATTGTTCATTTATTTCCTCGAGGCTAATTTCCATATCATTAGTTACTACTGCATGAAGGCCGTCAAATTTTGCTGACTGGACTATCTTCTCTTCGTCGATTTCTATTTCCGAGTCGCCCTTGAGTTTTAGGTATTTCTTATAACCGGAGTTGCTTATCATGGATTTCGGATCTTTGCTGGCAGAAAGTTTCTTCTTCATCCTTAAAATGTTTTGCTCACGATCTTTAGCGTCTTTTTGAGCTCTTGTTATACTATAGGTGGAAATGATTCTTTTATCGCCGATGGCTATCTCTTTTGCTTTTTCGTTTCCAAGTTGGGTATAGGATGATATATCCTGAATAGAGGATATTATCTCTTTGCTTTGGTTCTTAATCCTGCATCCGACTATGTACTTAATCTTTTCAGATTCCAGGTATGCCAAATTGGCGGAGCTGAGCATAGCGCTGTCTGCTACAAATGTGAGGCTTTCAATATCATAATTATCTTTGAGCTTATCTATCATTGTCCTGAGAGTATTTCCTTCAAAAGTAGAGCCTGGAAATACCTCATATCCCAGAGGAAGCCCTTCAACAGTAGCTATTAGAGCAAGCAATACCTGCGGCTGATTGAACATCAAATCCTTGCTGTAACCATTTTGCTTAAGCTCATCTGGAGTAAAACTTTCAAAGTACAATGTCGTGCAATCATAAAAAAGCACCCTGACTTTTTCTTTGAGCAACTGCTCAGCAGAATCCCTGGCAAACATATTGATTCTTCTGACGCACTCTTCATCTATTAAGTCCATCATCCTGTAAACCGAGTCAAGAGAAAAGCTTATCCCAAAATTGCTCTCTAATATTTCCACAGTATGCCTTTTGCTGCCAGGCGAGGCTATTCTTCCCATTATAATATGAAAGAGCTTATTCAAAGCGTTCTCATGCGATGCTGGTCTTGGTATAACCTTGTCAAAGCCAAGCTCATGATAGACTTCGCCGTAAATATCGTGTATTCCAGTTACTACATCCTGAACGGCCTCCACATCCTTGAGTTTCACATTATCAGGAACTTCTTCCTTATGTTTCCTGCCTTCTATGGCAAGCTCAGCCATTGTTTCAGGAGCAATCAAATACGGTTCTTTTTCATTCTCCAGGTTAGCTTTGATATATTCAGCCATGTCTTTGAGCATTTTGAGCTCATTGTCGTTGGCTGCTATGCCTACATGTCTGACTATCTTCTGTTTAACCTTCTCTCCATCTCTCACATTCTCAACTATTTGAACTGATAGTCTCGGGCTGTTCGGCGTGCTTTTTACTCTTATGAACATTTTGTTTTTCCTTTTTCTTATTCCTATAATTTAAGAGCATTTCAAAGTAAGTTCAATAGGAATTTTAAAGAAATAAGAATCTATGCAGATAACTAGGCACTACAAGGCCGCTTTTTGAAACCTTGAGGCTGGCTTCTCAGGAAAATATCATTCCACCGCCGAAGTCGGGAAATCCAGTCCAATTCAGACTTTTTCGGCATCGACTAACTAAAAAGGTATAGTGAAAAGTCTTCTTTGCAGTTCAAAATAAGATTCCGGATTTAGTGGATAATTTTTATTGGTATTGACCAGCTAGAGAAAGGGTTGAGGCTATTTTTCAGCAGAGACTTTACTTAGATAAAAATATACTCCGCAATGATCAGAGACCCGGCCAAAAGTTTTTTCAGTAAAAATACGCTGGGCAAGATCAACTGATAAGCTGCTGCCTTTTAGCAGGAACATAAAATCAATCCTTTTTCCATCGGCATTGCCTTCCTTCCAACCATCTATTCTGCCTCCTATTGTTGGATCAAGAAAGCCATTCGGGTTTGCCTGATAATATGCATCAATATAGTTCTTTGAAGACATCATGTACTTATAGCCTTTACTTCCTGCCTCGATGTTGAAATCGCCACAAACAAAAGAAGCATCGGCATTTTTGCTTTCTTTCAACATCCAAAGATTTAAGTTGTCGAACATATCTTTAAAAGGCTCTTCCTTATCGTCCCACCATCCCATGTGAGCACTGAAAACATTGATTTTTCCGATGCCTGGAATCTCTGTCTGGATCATTGTGACTTTTCTGGATTTCCAGAAAGACTGATCATGGCTGCGTGAGATATATTTGCTGCTCTCTTCTGATAATTTGTATTTGGATAGGACAGCTGTGCCTTCTTCGTAAATATCAAATCCATAGTGGGACCAGTCCCAAAAGTAAAAATAATTTTTATCGAACTTAGTTTGCAGCATATTTACAAGAAGCAACGCCATATTATCTGCTCTGATGTCTTTGCCATAATGATGTTCGACAATTTTTGAACTTCTATTTTGGGCGCATTCCTGTAGTACGATTATATCAGGATTAAGTTCGTTAATAGCCTCTGCAATGGTTTGAAGTTTTCTATCCTGTTCAGTTTCCTGATAAGTGTGCATGTTTAATGTAAGTACGACAATCTGACCGGAAGGTGATTGAGAGAGAGGATCATAATCATAGATCAGACCATTCTTCACCCATAAATTTTCAACTGATGTTCGGAAATTCTCAGCCGGATTTTCAGGATAATCGCCCATAGTTCCACCCAGATTGTAAATAGTTCCTTTGCCATCTGCAAAGTTGAATTCAATTGGTTGTGAAGTTGATATATTGGCCTTCCACCAGCCATCTTGTGCTTTCTTCATTTGGATATCTGTATATTTTGCGGAATTTGCTTCTTTAAAGCTGAGTATGACTGAGTTTGATTCCGAATAAAAATTGATACAAATATGTTTGCTGGGAATGAGATTTTCATGACTGGATTTGCATCCAGTGAGTAATGACAGAAGTAAAATAGTAAAAATGGCAGCGCATTTCTTTAAATTCTTCATAATCCGGGTGTGCTTTTTTGATCGTTACTTGTTGTTAGGATGCTCTAATCCTCGTCAGGGATGTATAGGCCTATTTTTACATCGGTATTGGCCAATTTGAGAAATGTTTGCGGTGTGTCGAACATTTCTTCATTGTCAATATTCTTTGTAATTATGTCCGTGAGTTCACCCTGACTTTTTGGAGGTGCCCTATTAATAAACTTCTCGCTGACGCTTTGGGCAGTTAGGGCATAAGTATTGCCGATTTTGCTGAAATTATATTTGAAGAACCAATAGTTGTTTTTTTCAGAAGACATCTCCTGAAAGACCATTATATTGCTGTTACCTATGGGAAGGCTGTAGGCTTTCCCCATAGTGGTATCTCCTTCCTTGTTAGAGAAGAGTATGAAATAGTCAGTATCGGAAATAGGAATGACTTTCATTTCAGGAAAGTTTTCTCCTATGAAATTGCCGATCAGTTCTGTTTTTACAGGCTCTTTGGCTCCTGTTATCGGGTATTTGGACTCATAACAGCCGCTCAATAATACTAAAGGCAGAACGAGTGCTAAAAGAATGCTTATTTTTCTGGTTTTCATAAAATTTTTTGTTCTTTCAAACAGGTTACAGACTATTTATTTTACTTCCGTATAAGGAGCTATAAGCTTGTAGAAATCCTCCAATGAACTATAACCATCTGAGTTAACTCCTGATAATTGGAGTACTTTCCCATTGTATAAAACCTTGACCAAATAGTCATTGTTATCTTTATATAGTTCGAAATCTACGTGGGAAGCATACGGCGGGTTATTTGCCAGTGGCACATTCAGGGCGCTCATAATCCCGAGTATTGAGTCATCGTGGCCAGAATAGAGAATGTAGTTAAAGCGCGTAGCATCATTGTTCACAGCCATATTCATATCGGTCTTCAGTTTTGTCATGAAAGGTGTTGCCATGAATTTTGCTATTTCCTTTGGGACAAATCTTATAGCGCATGCGGACATTTTGTTCTTAATTATCTGCTCAATATCCTCTTTCGTAAGCTCCTTAGGGAAAGGGATATGATGAATGTACATGCAGTTTACATTGTCAGAAGGGATCAGAAATTCATTAAGGTTATCGATTTTTACTCCGAGGATTTCGCCCCAGCGTTTGAAATCTTTCGAGAGCTTTTTTTGCTGGTCAATCCAGGCTTTTTGGGTATAGGCATACTTACTTAGGAGGGCGTCAAACTCTTTAGCATTTGATATTTCCGGGTTTATGATATTCATTTCCCCTTTAGGGGTTATGTGAATAGGAATAGGCTGGAGAGAACCAGGAAGTGCAGGGGAACCATTTTCGAGGTCAGGCCCTGTTCCTGGAGGGTAGAATCCGGTGAGAAGCGACTCAGCGCTCATAAGAGTCCTATCATAGTTGGTAGATAAGACGTACATCTTTTCGACATTATAGGATTCCGGAAGAAGTCTGTAGGTTTTGATATACTTTTCCCTGAGCTCTTTCCCAAGGTTGTATTCCTGATTCATTCCTTCGGGAGTAAGTTGTCCTATGCCTTGCGGCCATTTATATTTTATAACCGTACTGTCCATAGCTGCATACGGGCTCCTGTCCCCGTGCCTGATAAGAGTTACAGCAAAAATAAGCTCTTGTCCTGCAAAGACAGTCAGAGTAGTTATCAGGGTTAATGAGAGCAGAGAGTAGAGGAAAAGTTTTTTTAGCATTTTGGATTCTGCCTTTTGTTAGGGTGTTTTTGATAAATTTATCCTAATTCAAAAGTAGTTATTCCATAAATTTTAGTTAAGTCAAGAGCCGGTTGCGATTTTGTGTACATGCGGGCTGTCTCAAAAACCTTTTGCATCCCATGGTTTTCGGCAAGCTCCATGGCAGAAGGATTTAGCTCTGGGGTATCAAGAAAAATGGGTGTCCCTGATTCTACGAACCTGCAGAGGCTTATAAAGAGCTTTTCTGCGAAAAGTTTATTGTCTGCAAACAGCGGGCCAATTTTATATCCTGTCCTGCATTTTCTGATAAGGCCGTAACCTGTTATTTTTCCATCATGAATTGTCGCCAGAGCCTGGCTTTCGGGTTGTTTCAACCATGGTTTAATAAAGTTTGTTCTTAAAGTGGGGAAATGCTTTGAATCGTACTCAAGTATTTCATTAAATGCAACATCCGACAACTCAACAACATCGTTGAAATTTTGGCGCGCCTTATTACTGATTCCCCCATAACGGATATTCCTGTAGGCAAGCTTAAAACCCGATTTTATATAATTTGATTGTTGAGCTATTACCCCATCAAGGCCGATATTTTGAGTGGGCATAGACTTTATTGCAGTTTCCCACAACCGGAAACCATACCCGAGGCTTCTGTATTCGGGTTTTACAATATAGAATCCTATGAATCCGAAAGAGTCATTATATTTTACGGCAGAAATACAGGAAATCGGCTGATTCTCAAGAAACCCAGCAAAATAGCCTTCATGGTCAGTAGCAAAAAAGGCTTCGAGATCATGTAATCCGGGATTCCATCCCTCATTAGCTGCCCATTCAATAGCTATGTCGGCAACTTCATTTTTTGTCATGTTTCTAATTATGTAACTGTTTTGCATACGGATATATTTTTAAGCTGTGAATAAAAATAATGAACTCTCCGAATTTATATACAATATATTAGGAGAGTTCAAGTTGATTTTGGGGATGTTTACTTTTTCTTTGCGTAGAATATTGTTGAACAAGTTCCTTGCATTTGTACCCATGTGCCCGGATTTATTACTGGGCCGTTTTCGTTGTAGGGCTGTCCTTTCTACATAGCTAATATCCATTCGCATCCATCTGGAGCATTGCCAGGGTTGAACCAATATTCGCTTCCTGAAAAGTGGACAACTATAGCCCTTCTCCAGTTTTCTCCATGTATTCCAGCCGAGTCGATAGCGTTATCGGGAATTCCTTGATCATCGCCGCTTTGAAAGAACGCAATACCCTGAGATGTCATAAGGATGCTGAGTCCGAACTCTTTTATGCGTTTGAGATAATCGAAAGCTTCAGAGCTTATAGGCTGCCTATCACTGTTAACGAAATTGTTAGCCATTCCCCATAAAATTTCCTGATTTAAAATTTTAAAACTACTATTTTCCTGAGTAATAATAAGCCGATGATGCCCCAGTGAAGAAGCATCTTTTGCAAACATATTGAATTTCAACATAAAAGTAAAACTTGGTTTACGTGCTAAGTAAACTTTGCGGGTTACCCATCTGAAGTAGTAGCTATTCTGGAATTTTAAAGAAGTTATATATTTTTTACTATGGCGTTATTATTTTACTCAAACATCAATCAGCTTAGTTGAAATTTGTTGTGATTTTATTAGAATGCACTTTATAGAAACACGTAATATTGACAATGTCTATAAAGGGGTCCAATATGAAAAAATTATTATTCCTAGCCGCCTCACTGACTTTAACTTTATTTGCTTCATTAGCTGAGCTGCATGCTGCAAGCCCTGCATTGGAACTTGATTGTCTCAGAAGAATCCGTACTGCCCAAGCTGAATACAATGAGATCCAATCTAAATTAAAGGAAGCAGTAGAGCTAATTAATGAGAAAGGCCAGGCAGCCTTCGAAACCATTGAGAAAAACAATGAAAAAAATAACAATGGAGAGGGAATATTTGTAATCGACCCTGCTACAGGAAAGATTCTTGTGAGCCCGTCAGTAGAATCTATTGGCGAGGCGGCTTTGAAAAGTAGTGAAATTAATGGTAAAGCTATTGCCAGAGAAGCTATCTTGAAAGCTTACACCGAACTCTACGGAACTGACAATTGGGAAAGCTGGGCGAATTCGATGGGAGAGGTGTACAACAGCTATCTTACTCAAATTGCAATAACTATGGACGGCAAGGTTTATGCTGTTGCCATAGGAAAATCCAATGCAGATTTGCAGAGGCTGTTTGTGACAACAATTGTTGACAAAGCATGTAAAGTAATCGAAGAACTTGGCACGGAAAAAGCTTTCGAGGTTTTCAATAAAGAAAATGGCATGTTCAGGTTCAAAGATACTTATATTTTTGTCTATGAAATTAAGTCTGCTGATAATTTAACTTGTTTATATAACCCTAATTATCCTGATTTAGTCGGCAAAAATCAAATTGATTTCAAAGTCGACTCCGGTTATGTCATAAGGGATATTTACAATTTGCTGGAAAAATCCAATTCGGGATGGCTGAGAAGCGAAGCTCCTATCCCCAGAACTAAAAAACTTGCGGCAAAAGACATATATGTTGAGGCTGTAAATGTGGACGGTAAAAAATTGGCCGTAGGCTCAGGAGTTTATCTCGCAGAACATAAATAGTTGTGCGCTTGTCAAGAAATATCCCAGCTACAGAGCTGGGATATTGATGTCTATACCGAGATACTAATTTTTATAGAAACACAAATTATTTTAGTATCCTTACAGAGCAGCATCTGCCATACTGTACCCTTGGGGAACATAAGGAACTATCAGCATAAAGCTCTGGTTATATTTCCAATTCCAGTTCGGGACGTATGAAGGTTTCTTTACGTTGCCTTCGGAATCAGCCAGTCTTCCCTTAAGTGCAGGTACATCTATGTATAATGTATATAATTTGAAACTTACAGACTTGAGTGTAGTGCAGGCAGGAATTGAGATTGCAAACCCTTTGCTGCTGCTTTCGTCTGTCTTATAAACTGATGAGCTTGTGTGCATAAAACTTCCCTGATCATACCCTCCAAATCCAAAAACACTAGATTTGAAAGACCATGCAGCGCCGTATCCTGTAGAGCTTTCATCTGAGGTACCCTCGGAAATGCAAGTCTGCCCTTTTATGCTCGTATCCATGCTTAAATTGTAAGGAGTTCCACTACAATCCCTTAGGTAAGGGACTACCCCCATGTCTACTTTTGTGGCATTGTATTCAGGAAGAAGAGTATTTATCAGATAATTGAGATCATTACTTTTCTCTGTCTGCCAATTCTGGATTGCTCTGGCGTTATTATCAAAGTTATCTTTATTAAGAAAAGCATCGGGTCTTGATAAAAGCCCATCAGAAAGGCCTGAATATGTATTTCCGGGAACCACATCATCCCATTGCGGCACTATCAGTTTAGATGGATCAGTCACATCAAATTTACTTATCATGACTCCTGAATCAGCTCCTTCGCCTACTGCCATCATAACCACTACAAACGGTACTCCGGGAAGGCCGTCAACTTTTATATCTCCGTATTTGGGTTCTATCCACCCGTAGGAAACGATTACTGGTTTTATTTTGTTATAAAGAACTATTCCGGTTTTTCTCCACTCTTCAGACGGTATATCTCCTTTTGATATCCTGGAAGAGAGGCTGAGAGAAGCTGATTTGTCTGTACTTTCCCTGTACATCGTCTGAAAATCTGATTTAAATCCGGCATTGGCATTAACTTTAAAACAAAGTCCTTTATACCCTGCTGAAACTCCAACTTCATTGCTCAGGCTATCTCCACATCCTGATCCTTTACTTTCCAGATAACTTTGCGCATCTGTTTGTTCGTAAGAAGGATATGCAGGTGGATTCAAAACGTCTTCAACCGCAGAATATGGCCAGCCGTAAATAACAGCATATACTTTTACTCCATCTTTCAAAAGTCTTGCTTCAATCATTTGCTGAACAGTTTCTTCCGGAATTTCAGGTAAGTTTGCCGAAAGGGTTTTATTCAATTCGAAGACATCTGACGGAGACATATATTTTATTTTACCGATAATCGCATTGTCACATTCTTCTTTCTTATGATAATCACCTTCCGCAATATCTATATCTACAGAATATATTCCTGCATCAGAAGAGGGGTCAACACGTATCTCAATCCCAGGTCCTCTTGTATAAGCTTGCCTGGATAATGTTTTGTCATCCGTACTCGACGCTTCATAATTACACTTGTAGAAGTATGATGAAAACTCGCTAAGTGTTATCCTGTTTTGCTCCTTGTCAAATATAATGTTTCTGCAAATAGGTGCTTTGGCACATTTAAGCTTCCAGGTATTTTTCTCCTGTTTTAACTCGCCGTCACCAGAATATCCATACCAATAAGATAACCTCCCATTTGCATCAGGAGCTGTCAGAAATCCGTGTACTACATTACCAAACTTGAAGGTATATTTTTTCTTTTTATATTTATGTTCTGTGTTAAAAGTTAAGTCTATTACTTGATCAATATCCAATTTGCAGGAATTTCCTTTGAATTCTAATCGGCAGACTTTAAGGCAGGTAGGAGCTGTCAATTGGCGATTATCCCATCCTTTCAAATATTCTTCTTTGCACCATACCATAAGAGCTCTTGGCAAACTATTGTTATCAGGTTCTTTTGCAAACGCATTTAAATCTATTATATCCAAAGCATTAACTATATGCGCAGAACCAGGAATGCCTATCTGGTCATAAAATTTTGCCTCATAGCCAAGATTAGAACCGTCTTGCGAATTCTTCTCTTCTATTTTGAGAACACCGATACCATTACTTGAGTACTGATCGGTCATCAGCAAATATTCTTCGCTACCTTCTACCCATTCGCAGCATTGGCCTGTCCAATCCTCATAAACCGTCCCATCATACAGGTAATTAGAAAGAGGGGTATCGGTGAATGTAATGATGTTTTGTTTAAGAAAACCATAAGTTGCATTTTTTTTATCTATCAACTTAACCATGTAGAGTTTATTTGCTACAGCGGGATCTTTCTGATCTACTGGAGCGATGACCGGAACTCCTCTGAATGTTCCCATCAGCAAGCATTCATGATTCTTTGAAGGGTTTTTAGCGTCTAGATGGCAGTAAATGTAACCTTGCCCGAAACACAGAGTTTTTCCGTCAGGCGCTGTCATTATCGTATCTGCAATAACGAAATTACAGGGCGAAAATGCCGCAACCCAAAAGACCGTTAACAAGAAAATTAGTTTTTTCATAATGTCTTCTCTCCTTAGTGTTGTTTTTTCTGGTTTGCCAACTGAAGCCCTTTGTTAACATGAAATATAGCAACGGATTTTAGCAAGAAGAACAAAAATACCGAGCAATCCTGTATTCGTTGTTGATAATAACAATTATTAACATAATAATGTTTATATGTGAACAAAAATAGTAATGTTGATAAGGGCGGGAAGGTTATGGAATTTTATCCTGAAAAAGTTATACAAATTCGTGAACAGAAAAAGATGCCAATGTCGAAACTTGCCAAACACTCAGGAGTTTCCAGAACCGCTTTATGGGCGTGGGAAACAGGAAAGACCATTCCGTCTCCTGCTAATGTGAGAGCTATAGCCAATACGCTGGAAGTAAACGTTTCTGATATTTCAAACTTGAAAGGAATAAAAAATATCACATACAATTCATTTTCGGATTCTTTGACGGCGTTACATAGTTTGTCCTCATTGACGAAACAAATCACCCCCGACAAGGTTAGAACAATCAAAGATGCAGTCAACGCAATAGAAGAAGAGTTATATTATTCATCCATTGCTATTAATGCCATTATATCATCTCTGGATTTTGCATTTTATATTAAGGATGTCAACCAGAAATACATACTTGCAAACAAGGCATTCCTGAAAATGGTTGGCAAGGATGAAAATCCTGTTATTTCGGGCAGGAAAGACAACTTTTTTTTCTCCATAAAAGAAGCTTCTTCAAATTCAACGCAGGATGAAGAAGTAATAGCAAAGGGCATAATTTGTCAGGATATGGAAGGGTATCTTCCAGGAACGAGAAAATCCAGATGGGGCTTGATAAGCAAACTGCCTGTCTTCGATAAAAATAAAGATATTACCGGTGTCATAGGTATTTTCAAGGACACCACAGAAAAGAAAAAAGCAGAACAGAAAAGAGTATTCCTCGAAAAGGCTCTGGACTATATAAATGAGGGTGTCTGGATAGGAGAATTATTAGAAGAGGAACCCTATGAATTCAAAGCTATCTATGTTAATAAATCTTTTGAAACAATGACGAATCTTAAGAAGGAAACTGTTTACAAAAATCCTGTAGAAACAATACAGAGCATATTGTCTCCTGAAGATTACAGAGAAAGAGTAAATCTGAGAAAAAAAAGAAAATATCCTATTTATCTCAAATACAAAATAAAAAACAAGCAAGAGCAGGAAACTGAGGTTGCTGAAACACTATATAAAATCGATGACAGCCACACCATCAGTATAATTAAACCTGCTCTTCCTGAAAGTTAGTATCTTGCTCCAAGAGATAGCTCTTTATATTGTATGAACTCTTATTGTATTTATTTCCCATTGCTTTTCTGTATCGAAATTGCCTGTAATTCCTATCATCTTCTGGCCTTTCTTAACGAATTTCTCTTTGAGCAAATATTGTTTAATCATTGAAGGGATAGTGACATAGGGATTACTTCCCAAATTTGATTCATCAAGCAATATCGGGTAAATGTTGTGCACAATGGCAAGCTGTTGATAGGCCTTTCTATCCAGAGTAGCGGCAAAAATATAACATTCGGGGCGGAACTTTGATAAGATCTTTGCAGTCAGCCCACTGCGTGTAAAGACAGCCATAACTTCATTTTTAATGGTGTATGATAATTCTGAAGCAGCTTTGCAAATGGCCTCGTTAAGCTTATGGACATCGGGCAGCTCCAGTACAGTAAGGAATTTATTCTTATAAAGGGATTTTTCTGCTTCCTCTACTATCTCAGACATTACTTTTACTGATTCGACAGGGAATTTCCCCATAGCAGACTCATTTGAGAGCATTACGCAATCAGTACCGTCAAACACAGCATTAGCCACATCGCTTGCTTCTGCTCTTGTCGGAAGCTGGTTATCCACCATTGAGCTGAGCATTTCAGTGGCTACTATGGTAAATTTTCCTTTCTTGCCAGCCTTTCTGATAATTTCCTTCTGTATTACAGGGACTTTTGCAAAAGACACCTCATCTGCCAGATCTCCTCTTGCCACCATTATTCCGTCTGCTTCGTCAATTATACCATCTATGTTATCAACAGCTTCAGGCTTCTCAATTTTAGCTATAATTCCGATATGCTCTCCGCCTAATTCTTTCAATAATTTGCGGAGTTTTTTAACTTCATCAGGAGTTCTGACAAAAGACATGTCTATATAGTCTATTCCACCCGACTTGACCGCAAACTTGACATCTTCGATATCTTTAGGCGTTAGTGATGGAAGCGAAATTTTAGTGTAAGGCAGGTTAATTCCCTTGCCCGTAAGGATTGTGCCGCCTTCAACAACTTTGCATATAACTTCTTTCTTTTCCTTATGCGTTTCTACTACTTTGACAATAATTTTTCCGTCAGCGATAAGAATAGTTTTGCCTTTCTCTGTATCATTTGCTATTTGAGCGTAAGTAGTTGGTAAGGTGAACTCTTCTTTGTGTTCGGTTTTTCCTGATAATATAATTACCTGTCCTTTCTTGACCGTAACAGGGTTGTTTAGTTTTCCCATTCTTATTTTTGGCCCTTGAATGCACTGGATTATGGCGAGCGACTGGCCTAGTTTTTCGCTTACGGCTCGGACTTTATGAATCATGTTCATATGCTCTTCGGGAGTTCCGAATGAAAAATTAAGACGGCATACGTTCATGCCGGCCTTTGCCATCCTTTCTATTGTTGTGACATTGTCGGATGCAGGGCCGATGGTTGCGATAATCTTTGTTTTTTTCATGTGAAAACTCCTTGTTTACTTGTTTATTTTTAAAAAATAATGATAACATAGTTAGTAAAAATTTTAAATAGCAGGGGGTAAATAGGATTATGGAAATAGATAAAAACACAATCGACAAGGTTCTTGAAATCTTAAAAGAAGAAGTTCGTCCGGCCGAAGGTTGTACCGAACCTATAGCTATAGCTTATGCGGCAGCTAAAACCAGAGAAGTATTGGGATGCGAACCTGACAGCATGAAGGTATACGTTTCAGGCAATATAATCAAAAATGTAAAAAGTGTTGTAGTGCCAAACAGTGGAGGCAAGATCGGAATCGAAGTAGTGGCAGCGATGGGGGCGCTTTTTGGAAAACCTGAAAAAGAATTAATGGTCATTCATGATGTGACTTCGGAGGACATGAAGAAAGTTTCCAATTTCATGAGAGAACATCCTGTGCAGGTTATCCATGAACATTCCCCTGAGAAACTTTATATCAGAATTGAGCTTGCTGCCGGAAAGGAAACTGCCAGTGTAGAGATAAAACTTCTTCATACGAACATTACAAAGATTGAAAAAAACGGCAAAGTACTTACTCAGAACATATGCAATGAGACAAGTTTCAATACACCATTGACAGACAGAAAAATCTTAACAGTGGAGCTTCTCTACAATTTAGCCAAAACAATTGATCTTAAGCTTATACAACCGCTGCTTGAAAAGGTCATTGAACTTAATTCCAACATAGCTGAAGAGGGATTGAAAGAGACTTACGGTGTCAATCTCGGAAGCTGCATTATGAAAACTATAGGCCAAGGTTTTTATGGGTACGATAGGAAAAATGTTTGTGCCAGTTATGCTGCGGCTGGGAGTGATGCCAGGATGAGCGGCTGTGCTATGCCTGTAATGATTACAAGCGGAAGCGGGAATCAGGGCATGACAGCGTCTCTTCCTCTGATAAAATACTGCAAAGAAAAGAAAATCGATCATGAAAAGTTGATTCGCAGTCTTTTTTTCTCTCATCTTACAACGATCCATATAAAAACTGAAGTCGGCGAACTTTCAGCTTATTGCGGAGCCGTATGTGCAGCTGCGGCTGTGAGCGGAGCAATAGCTTTTCTCGATGATGAAGATTTTCTGACTGTATCCAATGCCATCAGCAATACTCTGGGAACTATTTCCGGTATGATCTGCGACGGTGCCAAGGCTTCCTGCGCTATGAAAATAGCTACAGGTATTTATGCGGCCTTCGACGGAGCGATGTTAGCTCAGAATCACAAAGCGCTGCATGGCGGCGATGGAATCGTTGGGAAAAATGTTGAAGATACCATTAGGAATATTGGCGAACTAGCCAGTGCCGGAATGCAAAAAACTGATGATGTAATCCTTGATATAATGACCCATAATAAACAATAGGTGGGCTTAGATGGATGACAGATATGGCCGAAGTATAGACTGTTCGCTCGGGAAAACCCCGCCTGACCTTATACTGAAGAATGCGTCCATTGTAGATGTTTTATCAGGCAAAATAAGAGAAGGTTCCATAACAATTAAGGGCCGTAGGATAGTCGGCCTTTACGAGGACTATTCAGGTTATGCCGATGCTAATACTAAGATAGTTGATTTAGGCGGGCGATTTGCTCTTCCCGGGTTGATTGAGCCTCACATACACATCGAAAGCTCAATGATGACATTTTCTAATTTTGCCTCAATTGTTATTGCACATGGTACAACCACTGTTATCAATGACCCGCATGAAATAGCAAATGTTTTAGGCAAGAGAGGGATAAGGCATATAATAAATGAAGCGATGGATACTAATCTCCGGTGTTATTTTACCATTCCGTCGTGTGTTCCTGCATTAGGCGGGGAATTTGAAGAGAGCGGAGCTATGATATCTGTGGACGATGTCAAATCCCTTTTGAAATACAACAACATTATAGGGCTTGGCGAAGTGATGAACTACCCGGGAGTAATTCAATCATTTCCTGACCTGCTTTCTAAAATAAGTGAAACATATCGTGCCAGAGGATTCAAGAAAAATAGGCTGATTGTTGACGGACATTGTCCAGGGCTGCATGGCAGAGAGTTGTCTGCTTATATCAATGCCGGTATAATGGCAGATCATGAATGTTCGAAAGGAGAGGAATTGGAAGAGAAGCTTTCAAAAGGCCTATATGTCATGCTAAGGGATGGGAGCAGCGCTCAGAACATGGAAGGCCTCCTAAACTATGTTCTGGATAAAAAACTGGATACAAGAAGACTGATTTTCTGTGCGGATGATAAGAATCCTCATGATCTTATTTCCAAGGGACACATAGACGATACTCTCAGAAAAGCGGCTGCTATTTTAAAAACAAAGAAGAATTCCAAAACATCTATCTTCGACATAATCAGGATGGCCACAATAAATGCTGCCGAGTTTTTTGATTTTAAATACCAAGGCAAACTCTCCATTCAGTCCAGAGCGGATATTGCTGTCTTTGAGGATTTGGAGAATTTTGAATCTTATGCCACTTTTGTAAATGGCAAAACTGTTTACCTGAAGGATAAGCTCCTTACTAAGTACGAGGAATATCCGCATCCTGCTTATATTTTGAACTCCGTAAAAATTGAAAAAGAATTTAAGGAGGATGATTTTAAAATTTTATCTTCTGCTCCTGTACAAAAGGCAAGAGTTATTAAACTCAGAAAAGACCAGTTGGTAACAGATGAGGCCATAGAGGAATTTCGCCCTTGCAACGGAGAGATAGAAGCTGATATCAATAGAGATATTCTCAAAATAGCCGTCATAAACAGGCATAACAATAAAGGGAATTATGCCCTGGGGTTGCTCATGGGATTTGGGCTTAAGGAAGGAGCTGTGGCATCAACTATCGGCCATGATTCGCACAACTTGGGGGTAATTGGGACAAATGGCAAGGACATGGCACTTGCTGTCGAGGAAATCAAAAAAATCCAAGGCGGGATAGTCGTTGTTAAAAACGAAAAAGTCCTTGCTTCAATGCCTTTGAAGTTTGCGGGGTTGATGTCTATAGAAGAACCTGCAAAAGTTGTTGAATCGCACGAGGAGATAGATAAAGCCTATAGAAAATTGGGAGGGACTCTTACTTCTTCATTTCTAACGATGGCTTTCCTTCAGCTTCCTGTTATACCCGAACTCAAAATTTCCGATAAATCTTTAATCAAAATGACACCGGCAGGCCCTGAAAAAGTCCCATTGTTTATTTAGTTGGTTCTCAGATGTACCACGGGCGTCTTGCACGTGTAAATAACTAAGATAAGAAACATTGGCAGGATGCCCATGGTATGGGGAAGGAAAACACTACTGCAAAGAAAAAGGTCTAGCTGCAAAATGGTATAATATAAGGGGAAGATAGTGTATTGACCCGTGGCAATGATATGGATAAACATTTTTCTAATACTTTAGTTTACTTAGAAAAATTATCAGAACAAATGGAACAAAACCTTAAATACGGCAAAGAATTACTTGATATGATTGAATCTATTGTTAAAAAACTTTACGACAACAACTGTAAAAATGATGCAGATAATATCTGTAACACTTATGGTCGATGTGGACACCATTTCCTTCGTTCATTATGGGGTGAATACAACAGGTCGATATTAACTTGAGCTAGAGATAGACAGACTTGTTTGTGAATTATATGGATTGACCGATGACGAGATAAAAATCGTAGAGGGAGAAAAGTAGAGGTTAAAATGAAAAGCATAATTACAAAAGAATATGTTAGTTTCCTCAATGAGATAAAGTCCAGGATTGTCACTGCCAGGATTCAGGCTGTTCGAGCTGTCAATAAAGAGCTTATAATGCTCTACTGGGATATTGGCAGAAGCATTGTTGAACGGCAGAAAAAATATAAATGGGGCGAATCTATAATAGAACAACTTGCCCGCGATTTGAAAAAAGCCTTACCCGGCTCATTAGGGTTTTCGGAAAGAAATCTTTGGAATATGCGCAGATTTTATGAGGAATACAAAGACACCCTAATTCTGCAACAGCTTGTTGCAGAATTACCGTGGGGTCACAATGTGTTGGTTATGGAAAAAGTAGCCTTAGATAAAGAACGGGAATATTATCTTAGATCGTCTCGTGAATTTGGCTGGTCAAGAAATGTGCTTTTAAATCAGATAAAGGCAGGCGCTTATGAGATGAGTCTAAAACAAAAGACTCATAATTTTTCAAAAGTTTTACCTACCCATCTTGCCGAGCAGGCTGATGAATCGATCAAAAGCATTTATAATCTCGATTTTCTGGGAATCACAAAGCCTGTGCTTGAAAGAGAACTGGAAAAGAGACTTATCGAGAAAATGAAGCAGTTTATATTGGAACTTGGCTTTGGTTTCTCCTTTATCGGTAATCAATATCGCCTGACATTAAATGATAATGAATACTTCATCGACCTGCTATTTTACAACAGAAAACTTAAATGCCTTGTGGCGATTGAACTTAAAACAGGCAAATTTGAAGTTGAATATGCAGGGAAGATGGATTTTTATCTGCATCTTCTGGATGAACAGGTGCGGTTAAAAGACGAGAATCCTTCTATTGGCATTATTTTGTGCGCAGATAAAGAAAACATTGTGGTTGAATATGCGCTACGCGGTGCCAGAAAGCCTATAGGTGTAGCTGAATACTATTTTACGAAGAAACTGCCTAAAGAGTTTAAAGATAATCTTCCAGATGCAGATGCGTTGAAATTGTCTTTAATGCAGGAAATGCAACTTGATGACGAAAGTGAGAGTAAATGATGTGTCGCAACCCATACGGAAGGGTATGAAATTGAAATGTAGCACGGGCGTCTCGCCCGTGTAAATAATAAGATAAAACACACGGGCAGGATACCCATGGTACGGAAGAGAATGGATACTGATAAGATAAAAAAGTTTAGTTTGGAAGAGCTTGTTCAAGAGATTGAGCGGCATAATAAGCTCTATTGGGATAAGAACACTCCAGAGATATCGGATGAATATTATGATTTGCTGCTTCAAAGGCTTGAAGAGCTTGATCCAGAGAACCCGCTTCTGGATACTGTGGGTTCTGCCGATGTGGCAAGTCTTGGCAAGGTTGTACTTAACAAGCCAATGATCTCACTGGAGAAAACTTATTTCTTCAAAGATGCTCCTAAAGGCAAAAAGAGTTTGATTAAATGGGCGTCAGAAATAAAGAGAAGTGAAGACGAGATTTTTCTGATTCAACCCAAGTACGATGGGATATCCTCATGTTACTCAAATGGTATTCTTGCCACAAGAGGGCAGGGAACGGAAGATGAGAATGTGACGGACAAAGTTCCATTGATCGAACTTGAGACGACCGGATACAAGGGTACTCTGGATAGATATGTCAGAGGAGAGATAATCATCAGGGATGATGACTTTAAAACCCTCTACTCTAGGATAAAGAAAACTGATGGTTCATCATATAAGAATCCACGCAACGCCGTTGCAGGAATCATGGGGCTCAAAGATATAAAACCTATGCTTGTCCAAGGTGCAAAACTCACCCTTGTTGACTATGACATGATATCATATTCTGTGCCGTTTAATGAGATAGAAGGCAAATGGGAATCTGTCGTTGATGAGATAGAAAATCTGCCATATCCGATGGATGGTATAGTAGTCAAACTTGCTGATGAAACTTACAGCGAATCACTAGGCGAAACTGCGCATCATCCGAGAGGACAGATAGCATTTAAATTCAGTGGATTAAGGAAGAAATCCAGACTGATTGGCGTGGAATGGAGTTTTGGCAAGAATTGTTTGACTCCGGTCGGGAGAATTGAGCCGGTCGAAATAGGCGGAGTTACAATCTCTAACGTTACTTTACACAACATTGCCAATGTTGAGGAGAGGGATATTCAGATAGGAGATATTGTTACTGTCGAAAGGGCAGGAGATGTCATACCGCATATTGTCGATTCGGAACCTGGAGATGAACGCAAACCATGCATTATCTCAGAGTGTCCGTCATGTTCATTCAAACTTGCCAGAGATGATAAGGAATTGCGGTGTATCAATCCTGACTGTCCGGAGACAAAATTACAGAGGATTCTTGCGTCAGTCCGCAATATCGGAATAGAGGAACTGGGCGAACCTACTATAAGAAAAATGATTAACACTTTGGGAGTTAAATCTCTGTCCGATATATTCAAATTGACAAAGAGCGACATACTCAAACTTGATGGTTTTAAAGAAAAATCAGCGTCCAACTTATATAAGAACATCCAGATGGCCAGAGAGACAACTGATTATCAGTTGGTGGCAAGTTTGAATATCCAAGGCTTAGGTCAGACTTTAGCATCTAAGATTCTTACTGAACATTCACTAGGCGAATTAAGACAAATGTCTCGGGATGAGCTTTTACAAATTGACCAGATTGGGCCGACAATGTCTGAAGCTATTTTTAAAGCTTTTCGTGAGAAATCTGATATTATTGATGAACTTTTGGAGTGTGTCAAAATATCAAATACCAAAGGTTCTTCTCTCAAAGAAGATCTGAGGTCAATCTGTTTTACCGGAGAGATGCCAGAGAAAAGATCCTTCTATGAGGATTTAGCATCAAAACAAGGGTACAAAGCTGTTGACAGCGTAACAAAGGGACTTTCTGTTTTAGTGGCTGCTGATGTCTCATCTGAAAGCTCTAAAATTAAGAGAGCCAGATTGCTTGGAGTTAGGACATTATCGCTTGAAGAATGGCTGAAAAGCATTAAACCTTTACAAAACAGAGAAGAAGCGATCAATAAGAAAGAGGATGATTTTCTTCCTGGTTTCGGTTGAATTATATTTCTGCTTTGCCTCAGGTAATGTTATTCAGTAAAAAATTAAATAGAATCTAAAAAATCATGAACTACATTGGCCGTCATCCCCCAGATGACAGCTTTTGGTGTTTTATAAACGATTACTTTGTGATCATCCGAACCCCATGGTTTTAGATAGCGATCTGGCAACCCCAATTCTTTTACAGGAAAAAGTGTAATTTTGTTGCCTGCTTCATCTATTATTTCAGGTTTAGCCTCTATTCTTAATCTGTATTCAGACGGGGGATTTTCTTTGAAATAACTCAGTGGAAGTGTAAAGACCGAAGCAACTTCTTTTTTGTCTATATTGAGTTCATCAAGAGACTTAATCTTAAGCAACCCTACGAAAGTATAAATAAGCATTCCGATGTGATGAACCAATGTATTGTACTGGCCTATAATACTTATTTTCTTTTTATCTATTCCAAGCTCTTCAACTGTTTCCCTTAGAGCAGTGTCTTTTTCAGATTTGTCTAGAGTGCTATCAATTCTGCCGCCAGGAAAGCAGACTTCAGAGCCCTGTCTTATTCCTTCGCTTCTAATTTCGAAAAGAAGGTGATACTCTTTATTAATTTTTACAAGCGGAATAAAAATGGAAGCATTTCTGTAGTGTTTACTCCAGATTACTCCTGGCGTTTTTGGTATGGCTTTTTTTATGCTTTTCAAATCCATTCTAATGAATAGTTTTGTTAAGTTAATTCTATGGTTATTATAACATAGAAATGCGCAAGTTTAATTCAACTATTATTTTTTTGACTTGGCTATTTCCAGTGTTTGGCTTTTATCGTAGTTTATCTGCTCCGTTTTAGCATTTACGACGATAGCATGGAGATAAAAAGACTTTCTATTTTAGTGGCTGCTGTTATTTTATATGGAAGCTCTAAAATAGAAGAGGAGAAGATTTTTTCTGGAATTAATTTAGAAAACATTCAGTTGTTTAGGAGACAGAAACTATGGGTAAAAAACTGCTTTTTGACGCGTTAAGATCAGAAAACACTAGTGCCAGAATACCATGGGTTCCTTTTGTAGGAGTTCACGGGGCAAAGCTCATAAGCGTTGATGCAGAAACATATTTAAAATCTCCTGAACTCATAGTCAAAGGGATTGAAGAGGCTATAAGGCTATACAAACCAGACGGAATACCTGTGGTCTTTGATTTGCAAATAGAGGCTGAAGCTCTTGGTTGCGAACTTGTTTGGGCAAAAGACAATCCTCCGGCAGTAGTTTCGCATATTTTGGATACAAAAAAGCTGACTGAACTTACGGTAATAGATGAAAAGAGCGGAAGAATCCCGGTCGCCCTGGAAGCGACAAGGCTTTTAAAAGCTAAAAATCATGATGTGGCCTTATACGGCCTGGTGATTGGACCATTTACTTTGGCTCTTCACCTCAAGGGCACAAATATTTTTATGGACATGTACGACACTCCAACTGATGTTATGGAATTAATGGCATTCTGTAACAAAGTCTGTAAAAAGATGGCACAGATGTACATTGAAGCCGGGTGCGATATTATTGCGCTTGTGGACCCGATGACCAGCCAGATATCCCCTGAAGCATTCAGAGAGTTTGTAACTCCATACGTGACAGAATTGTTTGCCTTTTTAAGAGAGAAGCAGGTTCCCGGTTCCTTCTTTGTCTGCGGCCATGCCCAGAAGAATATTGAGGCGATGTGCGAGACGAAGCCGGACAATATTTCTGTAGATGAAAATATCCCACTTGATTATGTAAAAAACATTTGTGCAAGTCATGGCGTATCTTACGGCGGAAATCTTAAGCTTACTGTAGTTTTACTTATGGGAACTCAGGATGATGCTAGAAAAGACGCTGTGGAATGCATTGAATTTGGCGTAGGAAAAGGTTTTATCCTCGCCCCGGGATGCGATCTTCCTTACGATACGCCTATAGAAAATCTGATAGCCGTTACTGAAATCGTTAACGATCCGTATAAGAGGCAGATAGTCAAAGAACTTTCAAAGACGGAAGAGGTGTCTGATGTTAAGAAAGTTAATCTTAATGAATACGGCGTGTCAGATAAGGTTGTCATAGATGTGATTACCTTGGACTCTGAGGCTTGTGCTCCATGTCAATATATGGTAGAAGCAGTAAAAAGCGCAGCAGAAGAGTTTGGAGATCTCGTGGCATGGAGAGAGCACAAAGTAAAGCAGCGCGAGGCCGTAGAATTCATGATGTGGTTAAGCGTTAAAAATATACCGACTATTTGTATCGACGGAATTATCAAGTTTGTCAGTGTTATACCATCCAAGGAAGAACTCGTAAAGGCTATTCAAAAAAGAATAAATGAGAAGCTTCACATCAATGTATCCAAAAAGAGCAATAAACTTATCCTTTTCGGGAATAAGGAACAATTGAACTCTCTTGAATCGGTGGCAGATCAGGCAAAAATGGAGTTGGGTAGCGATATTGATGTAGAGTTAATAGAAGATCAGAAAATCATTGCTGATTATGGCATAAACACATTGCCTGCTGTTATGATAGAACAAAGAAGAGTCAAATCATCAGGAAGAATACCAAGTGTGGATGTAGTGAAGGAATGGATTAAGGATATTCAATGATCCCAACAATTCTTTTGACGGGTTTTCTTGGCGCAGGAAAGACAACATTGCTTAATAGGCTTATTGGGCATTATCGCTCTAAGAGAAGCGTTTTACTTATTAATGAATTCGGTTCTGTCGGGATTGACGGAACTCTTCTGAGGCAAGGAAATTATGAGAAGGTCGAACTTAATAAAGGGAGTCTTTTCTGCATCTGCATCAGGACTGATTTCATCAAGGAAGTCGAACGAATAGCTGACAGGATTAAACCCGATCTTCTGATAATTGAAGCCACCGGCCTTGCTGATACTGACGAGATGGAGAAGATGCTGTCTCTTCCGTCACTGAGAAACAGGATTCGTCTTAAAGCATGTGTTTGTCTGGTCGATGCCACTAATTTTATCAAGATAAGAAAATACGCAAAAGCTCCTGTGTCTCAGGTGGAATCCGCAGACATTGTTCTGCTCAATAAATCAGATTTGGTTGATAATGACGCTTTAGATAAAGTAAAAGAAAGCGTTAAGAGTTTAGCTCCTATGACTCCTGTCATAGCTACAAAGTACGCAGATTTGGACGTTGGCCTACTGGATAATTTAGATAGGAAAGGAACCATCGCAGATGAGCTTCCTGGAAGCGGTTTGCCAGACCCTTTTAATTCAATGACTCTTGAATCGGATAAGGGTTTTACTTTTGATAGCTTCAATCAATTTTTGGATAAGATTAAAGAGGTGGTTTTCAGGCTGAAAGGATTTGCCAGAATAGACGGGAAAGAATATATAGTTGACGGCACTACAGAAAAAGCCGAACTTAAAGACGCTTTGGCTCACTTTAACGACTTTAAGACAACGACGCTTGTCCTAATAGGACTTGGCTACAAGAAAGAGACTATTCTGGCTCTTTTTAAAGATGCAGCACGATATTAAACATGAGAAAAGAATTCTTACCACGGTTGTTTAGAATAAATTCTGCTTTACTGTAACAAGGTATGCTAACAAATTAAGGAAAAGGCGATTTTATGCATGAAATGAGTTCATTTTGGAGACCGGAGATTATCTGGTGTTTAATTGGTATAGTTATGCTCTTTGGGGAATTCGCCTCTCCTGGTTTCGTCATCCTTTTCTTTGGGCTAGGGGCGTTTATTGTGGCTCTGGTGACTTTTTTTGCAGATATTGGTATCAATCTCCAAATAATAATATTTATAGTTAGTTCGCTATTATCTCTTTTCCTTCTGAGAAAATGGTTTAAAAGTATTTTTAAAGGTTTTCTTTCAGGAAAGGATTTCCTGCCTAAAAACATTGATACAAATGTAGGAAAGAGTGCCGTTGTCAGGGAGGATATACATCCTGATTCAGTAGGCAAAGTAGAATTCCATGGTGCGCTTTGGAACGCCGTCTCTGATACTGTGATTCCTAAAGGGGCAATGGTTGTGATAAAAAAACAGAATAATTTAACTTTTGAAGTAAAACCCCAAACTAAAGGTGATAAACAATGATTCATCCCAATACGATCGCACTCATAGTAGTAGTAGTATTTATCGTAATTCTGATCTTAAAATCAATCAAAATAGTCCCTCAGAAATCGGCTTTTATAGTTGAGAGATTTGGTAAATATAGGGCTACTCTTGAAGCCGGGTTGCATATCCTAATACCACTGATGGATCGTGTGGCTTACATCCATACACTCAAGGAACAGGCAATTGATGTGCCTCCGCAGCAGTGCATTACCAAGGACAATATTACTGTAGAAGTTGACGGTGTTTTATATATGCAGGTAATTGACCCGCAGTTAGCTTCCTATGGTATAGGTAATTATGCATGGGCTTCAATACAGTTGTCACAAACTACAATGAGAAGCGTTATGGGCAAACTCGAACTTGATAAGACTTTTGAAGAGAGAGATACTATCAATGTGGCTATAGTCGATGCTCTCGACAAAGCTGCAGAACCTTGGGGTGTAAAAGTTTCCAGATACGAAGTAAAAAACATATCCCCTCCGCAGAGCATTAAAGACGCTATGGAAAAACAAATGCGCGCTGAAAGAGAGAAGAGGGCTATAATAGCAGAATCAGAAGGACAGAGACAATCACAAATTAACAGAGCAGAAGGTGAAAAGCAGGCTGCCATAGCCAATTCTGAAGGTGAAATGCAGAAGAGAATCAATCTTGCCGAAGGCAAAGCCGTGGAAATAAGAAAAATAGCAGATGCTACTGCTACAGGAATAAGAGCTATTGCGACTGCAATAAATGAGAAAGGCGGAATGAATGCTGTTAACCTCAGAGTAGCGGAACAGTACCTTGGCGAGTTCGGTAAATTAGCCAAGGCCAATAACTCCATAATTATCCCATCAAATCTTGCTGATATAGCTTCAATTGTTAAAGTTGCCACAAGTGTATTTACTGATCAGACAGTTCAGGAAAAAGACACTGCTGCTAAAATATCCAGCTAGGAGTAAATAGGTTCTTAGATGTTGTTTCTTGTTTTAGGCATAGTCCTGTTTTCGATATGCAATGTGCTTGGCCACATCTTTGTAGTAAGAGCGGCCAACCATATTCCTATCGATAAAAAAGTCGAACTTTCCAAGTTATATTCGGAACTGAATAAGTATTTTATAAGTGCCATAGTAGTATTTGCAGTATTTGTTCTCTTTATTCTTAAGAAGCTTCAATTTGGTATTGTAGCTGTATCCTCTTTCTTTGTTTTGTGCGTGATATTCCTAGTTGGGATTTTAGGGTATTGGCTTTATGTTGAAATGAAGAGGAGGCAGTATTCAGTCAGATCTGTAAAATTTATGCTCTTGTCCAATGGATTGAAGAATATTGGTTTCTTTGTCCTTATATATGGCATTGCTCAATATCTAGGCAAATTAAGGTAGAGTTGTTATGTTCTGCCCGAAATGCGGAATAGATGCTTTCAATGAAGATACTGTCAAGTCCGTAATGTGCCATAAATGCGGGTTTCGGATTTTTCTTAATGCCGGAGCTGCTGTCATAGCGATAATCAGAAACGAAAAAAACGAAATTCTTCTTACCGAAAGAAAGCATGATCCCTATGCAGGAATGCTGGATTTTCCCGGTGGGTTTGTTGATTACGAAGAAAATGCGGAAGAAGCATTGGCCCGCGAAATTAAGGAAGAACTCAATCTAGAAATATTTAATATAGAATATTTTCTATCTATTCCAAATATATACGAATATGAAGGGATTCTATATCATACCCTTGATTTGGCTTTTACCTGCACTGTTAAAGATTTCAGCAATATCAAGACTGATGATGATGTATCGGGTTATAAATTTATTTCGATAGAAAACATTTTTATTGAAGATGTCGGCCTCAGGTCTGCCAAAGAAATAGTTTCTATTTTAAAAGGGCAGAATTCTATTATCTAGCGAACCAGCCTGTTTTTAATAAGCTCGAGCACTCCTGATGAGTTTACTTCTATGCAGACATTGCTTAACGGAAGATTACCCCATTGTTTACGATAATCCGGTACCGTCTGTCCTGCGCAGCGACCCTCAGTTTCAACAAAAATGGGCATTTTTTGAGTAATAAAAAGGTCAGGGTTGATCAAATAGGCAATAGTGGACGGATCGTGGGTATGGAGATTTTTTGAACCGAAAGCTTCGTAATAGAAGTCCTGATAACAAGGCGTAATGAGTTTCAGGAGATTGGTGGCTCTGTTGTTAGCAGAGAAAATTTCATTAAGATAGGCTTCAGTTTGAATTACTTTTTTTGTAACATCGAGTCCTACCATAGTTAACGGCAGGCCTGAACTAAAGACGATAGATGCTGCATGTGGGTCCTGCCAGATGTTGGCCTCTGCTACTGGCGTAACATTGCCTTGGACTGTTGCGGCCCCGCCCATAATTACTACTTCTTTAACGATGTTTACGATTTTTGGTTCTAGCTTTAGTGCCAACGCAATATTGGTTAAAGGCCCGATGGGAACTAATGTAACTTCGCCGGGGTTTTCAAGAATTGTATTAACAATGAAAAGCGCCGCCGGTATATCAATGGGGCTAGTTGTAGGAGTAGGCAAATAGGTGTTGCCCATTCCGTCTTCGCCATGCACATGTGTTGCGTGTCTATGTGGTTCTACTATGAGAGGTGTATCGCAACCTTTGGCTACCGGAATGTCGCTTCGTTCGGCTATTTCGAGTAATCTTAGAGCATTGATTGTTGATTGTCTGCAATTAACATTTCCAAAAATTGAAGTCAATCCCATTAGCTGAATCTCAGGAGATTTCAGTGCCATAAAGATAGCCATAGCGTCATCAATGCCGGGGTCTGTATCAATTATTATTTTTTTCTTCATAGATCACCTGTAATATTTTATTTTGCGATTTTCATCGGTGGACAGAAAACTTATGTTATCTTCTGTGTAACAGGGTTGAAGGGATACTTTGCCGCCGCCTTCAGGAAGGTCTATTGCAAATTGCGGGGTGGCCATGACTGAAAGGTTTTTCCTGAAATAGCGCATAAGCTCAAGCCCTTTTTCAATGCCGGTGGCAAAGTGAGTAACTCCCTTTACCGGATCAATATGAAATAGATAGTAAGGCTTTATCCTATGGCTTACCAATTCCCTGAATAACTTCCTTAATGTCATAGATAAATCATTGACGCCTTTAAGCAGTACTGTCTGATTCAAAACTGGTATACCTGCTGATGTTATTTTTCTGCATGCTTCCATGGAATCGGGTGTTATCTCGTTGGGATGGTTAAAATGGGTCACAATCCAGAGATTATTATACTTTGAAAGCATCCTGACAAGGCTGGGTGTGATGCGTTGCGGGAAAGCGACAGGAATTCTCGTTGCCAGTCTTATTGTTCGAATTTGAGGCAATTCATGCAAAGAATCAAGTATCAGTTTCAGTTTGGCATTGGACAGCATAAGAGGATCTCCTCCTGAGAGAATGATCTCTTCAAGTGATTTTGTTTTCTTTATATATGAAAGAATCTGATTCAATTCTTCAGATGAAATATCTTCTTTTTCAGAGCCGTTTTTCCAGTAGCGTTTACGAAAACAGAAACGGCAATAAGAACTACATCTGTTCGTAGTTAATATTAGCGCTCTGTCTTTGTATCTGTGGATGAGTTTAGGAACAGGAACGAAATTCTTTTCGCATTGCGGGTCTTCAGAAAGGTTTTTATCGTCGGACATTTCGGCAGTAGATGGAAATGACTGAATGAAGACAGGATCAGAAAGAGGCTTTTTTTTATCTATCAAATTCAGGTAATAGTCAGATATAAGGAAAGGGTACTCTTTTTCGACGGTATAGATGGATTCATCGAATTCCAGTCCGAGTTTTTTAGAAGCATCATTCAGGGAAGATATGAAATTTTTCATGGATTTTCTTAAAAAAAGAACCACGGGCAAGATGCCCGTGGCGTCTATTGCAGCATTTGTTATTTAACTACAGAAGCGATGGCTTCTGCTACTTTGTCCAGGTTCTTCCCATTAAGTCCGGCAAGGTTAATTCTGCCTGTGTTCACCATATAGATTGCATACTTTTCTCTCAGTTCTTTTACCTGATCAGGATTAAGCCCTGTGTAAGAAAACATGCCGCGCTGTTTTGCGATATAGGAGAAATCCTGTTTGACGCCTTTTCCTTTAATAGCCTCAACGAGTTTAAGCCTGTATGAGAGTATTCTTTTCCTCATGTCAGCTACTTCGGCAACCCATTGCTTTGTAAGTTCTGCATCTGACAGGACTGTCGTAACGATTGATGAACCATGTCCTGGCGGGTTAGAGTAGAGTACTCTTACGCATATTTTTAATTGGGATAATACTTTGTCTGCTTCTTGTGCTGTTTCTGTTACAACTGACAGCGCACCTACTCGCTCATTGTAAACACCGAAGTTTTTAGAATATGAGTTGGCAACCAGGAAGTTTTTGATTTTTCCTGCAAAGTATCTTACAGCGTAAGCATCTTCGTCTAGGCCATTTCCAAAACCCTGATAAGCGAAGTCAAAGAACACGATAAATCCTCTTTCTGAGGCTATTTTTGCGATTTCATTCCATTGTTCCTGAGTCAGGTCAATTCCTGTCGGGTTGTGGCAACAGGCGTGGAGAAGGACGACATCAGTAGAAGGTACAGAAGAGAGGGTTCTCTTCATTCCCTCGAAGTCTAGCCATTTGGATTTTGGGCAGTAATAAGGATAATTATTAACTTTCAGTCCAGCATCGCCGAATAATTGCCTGTGGTTTTCCCATGTCGGGTCACTTATCCAAATTCCGGCTTTCGGAAAGAATTTTCGTATAAAATCAGCACCGATCCTCAAGGCTCCTGTTCCGCCGGGAGATTGGACTGTAGCAATTCTTTTTTCAGCAATCAGAGGGCTGTCTTTGCCAAATACGAGTTCTTTAACAATTTTTACATATTCATCTGTTCCTTGTATTCCAAGATAAGATTTGGTTTTTTCTTTGGCCAGCATAATTGTTTCAGCTTTCTTTACGCAGTCAAGGACAGGTGTATCGCCTGATTCATTTTTGTAGACACCCACACCTAAATTGATTTTATTTGGAGATGGTTCGTTTTTAAATGCTTCATTTAGTCCGAGAATCGGATCTGCCGGTGCTTTTTCGATGTGCTGGAACATATTGCCTCCCCTTATTTTGAAGTTCATACTGTTCTCTAAATATAGCTTTACTAAAATTTTAGTCTATAATCTAATGAATTTTAGCTCTTAAAAATTAAATTCATATTCCTAAATTATTCTAAATAAGCGCCTGATAAAGTGATTAACGAAGAGAACAGGAAATGGTGGGTTCTCATTGCAATGACCGGTTCATTGTCGATGATATTTCTGGACGGAACAATAGTAGGGGTCTGTCTGCCAACTATTCAATACCAGCTGGGTATGTCAAACACCGGGCTTGAATGGGTAATGAATGCCTATGTCCTAGCGGTGGCTTCTCTGGTAGCTGTTGGGGGCAATTTAGGAGATATAATCGGGAGAAGGAAAACTTTCATTGCCGGGATGGTTATATTTGCATTATCTTCTGCTTTTTGCGGAATTGCTTCGACCGGGACTTTCCTGATATTTTCCAGAGGCTTACAGGGAATTGGCGGTGCCTTGATGGTGCCGGCTTCTGCTGCCATAGTCAATACATCTTTCGATCTGAAGGAGCGGGGAAAGGCTATGTCCATTTATGCAGGGATATCAATGGTATTCATGGCATTGGGGCCGCTTATAGGCGGTTTCTTGTCTCAATATATTTCTTGGAGATGGTGTTTCTATATAAATCTTCCGGTAGCTGTAGTAAGTATAACTTTAACACTTATTTCAAGCCCGAAAGAGTTTATAGTACGGGGACAGAAATTTGATTTTCGAGGTGCACTTACTTTTGTTATTGGCGCAGTTTGTTTGGTCCTTGGGTTGCAGGAAGCTACCAATATGGGATGGGATTCCCCATTGACTATCGGGCTTATCTTAGTTGGGATAGGTATGCTTCTATTTTTTATAAAACTGGAAGTTAAAAAAGGATCTCCTCTTATAGACTTAAGATTGTTCAAATATGATAATTTTGGCGTGAATTTTTTTGTTCTGTTTTTTCTGTCACTGGCGATGATAGGACAAACATTTTTTAATGTTATATACATACAAAATGTTCTTGGCTTTTCCCCATTGCACTCAGGACTTATTTCTATGGCCACCATTTTGCCTTTGGCGACAGTCGTGCATGTTTCAGGCAGGCTTTTTGACAAGGTAGGGGTGAGAAAACCTGTACTTTTCGGGCTTACTCTGGTGCTTCTGAGTTACATTATAGCACCGATTGTCCTTCAGTTTCAGAACATATACTTCATATTGCCTTATATGGTTTTGCTTGGAGTAGGAACAGGTTTTGCCATAGGCCCTTCCCAGACTGATGCTCTAAACAGAGTTCCGGCTACCTTAAGAGGACAGGCAGCCGGCCTGACTCAGACTTCGCGGCAAATGGGGGCTACTATTGGGTTGGCTTTACTGTCCACTATTTTTAATCATTCTGATAAAATGCGGATTGAAACAATAATGTCTTCTCTTTCCATAGATTCAAAATACTATTATACAATAATGAAAACCCTGTCAGTTCCTGATATTCTAAGGGACAAAGTATTGAAGGGAATAATAACGGATGATAACGTTCCGGTTCTTGTTTCAAAACTGAAAATGGCAATGTCTATAAGTATTTCTCTTGCTTATATCCTGGCGGCTCTAAGCGTGGCTGTTTCTTTGATAATTGCAATAAAGAAGCTTAAAAAGGGCAGACAGGAATCAGAAAGCAAAACTCATATTGTTTCAAATTGAATGAAATTTTAACGTTGGAAGCTACACGCAGGTGTGGATTGCAGGCGATTTCCTGTCAAGCCGATATTAAGTAGGTGCGGGCTACGGACTTTGTTGTCAACACGGAAACCCCAATTGACATATAGTTTTTGTTAACACCAGGCTTTTATTCGTCTCCAAAGTAATCATTGTCAATTCGTTTTATCTCAAAAGTATTGACTGTCGATACTGCAAGATTATGGTCAATCATTAATTCAGCTAATTGCTCTCCGTCAATCAAAACTATTTTAGACTCATTTCTCGGTTGATATTCTTTTGCTTCATTGGTGTAGCGTGAAGTTGTGATGAATACTCCTTTTTTTGCTCCTTGTCCGGCTAAAGCTCCAACAAATTTCTGAATCTCTGGTCTGCCAACAACGTTTTCCCATCTTTTGGCTTGCACATAAATTACATCAAGTCCGAGCTTGTCCTCTTTAATAATTCCATCAATTCCTTCGTCTCCTGAACGTCCAATAGAACGACCAGCATCTTTGATTGAACCACCATATCCCATTTTTACCAATAATTCGACTACCAAACTTTCAAAGAAAGCAGGGCTGCTACTTTTAATTTTGAAAAGTAATTCCTGTGCTAAACTCTTTCGAATAGTTAAATAACTATTTTCTAAAACCTCTTCAGGAGTCGCTGATGTTTGAGAACTATCTGAGTCTGATGAAGAATCCTCGTCTCGTGTTCGACCTGTCCTTTCTTGATAAGCTGGAATTGTTTTTAAAAATTTAAGGTTAATTTCTTCTGGATTTGTGTCAAGAAGACTTTTCCCAGTCTCCGTAAGTTTAAATGAACTCCGTTTTGTATTTTTAAGAAGTCCTGCCATTTTTAAATAAGATTTAGCCCAAGCAACACGATTCGGAAAAGTCTTTTGCGCTCCACTTGGAAGATATTCGTCTAGTTCTTCGGCTGTCAAGTTGAAATGTTCCGCCAACTTTTGGTTTGTCTCAATAGTTGTATGTTCTTCTCCGTCAGAAATTATCTTTAAGAACGGAAGCATAATTGATTGAAAATCTGGTATCATAGTTATGTTGCGTCTGTCTTTTTAAGCTTGGCGTTAACGGTTCATGTTCAGAGTAAAACCGATTATAGTTTGAAAAAAGTTTTTATCAAGGATAGAAGCATTAGCGATAAATGACATATGCTTGGTGCTAATGAATATATATTGATTAGGTTCTTTAAAACTCGAAAATAAACACGGGCAAGATGCCCGTGCTACGTATCACGGTCGTCTCGGGTGTGAGAATTCAAGAACCTCGACAGTGATACGGCTTCTGACGACGCAGTAGCGATATTAATGGCTTATTGTCAAATGCTTTCCTGTGGCGATGAAACATGAACCCTTGAGGGGGTAATTCTACCTTAAGCCGAACCTAAATCCTCGGTTTTTGCTTCCTGGTAGCGCGTATCTCTTTCTTTTTGTCTTCATGCGGCGTAGTATTTTAGCTAACGGTCGTCGGTATGCGATGTTGGGGTTTGCGTGGCTGCGTCTCTTATCCCACGATACAAAACTTGCCTGCGGGAACTAAACTTGCAAAAACTCTGAAACCCGCATTGGATATACCCGTTGTTACCTGCTGGCATTTTATAAAGTTCTTAAAAATTGATTTCTTTAGGGTAATCATTATTCATTGCATTCGACCAAATTTTATTTATATAACCTAAAGAGAAATAATTTTGTGCTAAGTGAAGCCAAAACGACCCCTTTCGTGTTAAAACAAAATCATTTGGGGTAACAGAAAGCAATCCCATTGTCTGGAAAAGAAATAATAGTTTTTTTATCTTTGCATTATTTTTAAATCGACTATTGAAATCGGCAAGTGGAATCTTTGTATCATAAAATCTCCAATAAAGCCAAAACAAATTATTAATATTGGTATTCATGTTAAATTTTAGGGCTAAAGGAAAATTCCCTTTTTCTAATGCCGAAATATATGCTTTAACTGGGAAGGTATTCAAATAATAGCCATTAGGCATATGTGTTCCTGCTCCTGCTCCCATTCCCAAATAGCCATCGCGTGTTACTGATGAATATTTGTTCCCTGCTCCCTTTTTAAAGCTCCAAACCGATACTCGACTATATTCTTGTTGTATAAGTGTATCATAAATTGTGAAATATTGCTTTTTTCGTGTTCTCAATTTTGGCATTTTCACATGCTTTATTTTCTTATAATCACCAACTTTTGAATATGGGAATGTAAACAGCGGATAGGTGGTAATTTGAGTTACCCCATAACTTACTGCTTTAGATAAGTCCTTCAATATACTAATCTCGTCCTGTGCTGGCAATGCAAACATTAAATCAATATTTACCGAATCGAAAATACTACGTACCATTTCAACTGCTTTTTCGGCAATATTGCCATTATAAGAACGTCCAATTGTTTTTAAGTTTTTATCATTAAAAGATTGAACCCCAATGCTTACCGTACTTATACCCCCATTTTTCAAAGCTTGTAGTTCTTCAAAAAAACAGTCATTGGGGTTGATTTCAATACAATATTCTCCTTTTATTGAAAATCGTTTCGATAAATGATCTATAACTTTACATATTTCTTCTGGAAACAATGCGGGAGAACCCCCTCCGAAATAAATGGATGGGAGATTTATTTTCCCAAGTTTATTAAAATATAGTTCAATTTCAGTATGAAGGGCATTGAAAAATTGCGTTACTAAAACAGTATCAACTTCAATTTTATTGTATGGACAATATGGGCATTTGTTTGCACAAAATGGAACATGTATGTATAAATGCAAGCTGTCAAAACTGTGGTTATCGAAGTCAGGAGTATGATGTTTTGTAAATGTAAACTGATTTGAATTACCAGCATAGTACGAACGAATACCATTCGTTATTGTATTAATTAACATATGATTTTCTTGATTTTTTACTTGGTAAATATTTGAATGCCTCCCATACTGCACTTAACTTAAATTTAGTTACATCAAGAACTTCTAAATAGCCCAAATATCCACAATCTTTACAGGTTGCTTTGTTTTTTACTGCTCTGCAACATTTTACAATTTCTGCTTTATCTGAATACACCACACAAACTTCCGATGGTCGACTCCAGTTGTCATTAATAAAATCAGTAAGTGCTGCTTTTGAGTTTAAAATTATATACTTTTTTTTAAGAGCAATGAGACTTTTAGCTATTTCAATTCTTTTGCTCCTTTCCAAATATAAATTATCAATCGTATTATAAGGTGTATAAAAATAAAAGAATATGCCTTTAATTTGAGGAATAGTTTTTATGTACTGGCAGAACACTTCTATTTCGGGAAAATTCTGGCTATTTATAGTAAAATTAACAAATATTTTTGGATGGTTTGATGCTTTAATATTGTCAATGACTTTATTAAATATTGGACCACGAAGTTTGTTCGTTGTTAATTCTGTTCCGTCTATGCTTACAAATACATTGTCAAAGGTGGTATTCAATGCAAACGTACCGTTGGTATAGACACTCGAAACCAGAAATTTCTTCTTGTAAATTAAATCTATTATATTGTTTAGTCTTAGCGTGCCATCTTTCCACATAAAAGGCTCGCCTCCAGTTATTGCTATTGAACGTATTCCCATTGAATATAATTCGTCTAAGCCATCTGATATTTGTTGATACGACAATGATGTTTTGCTTTCCAATTGCAATGAACATTGACTGCATGATAAATTGCACTCATTGTTTAATACAATCCCTGCAATAAAAGGAGTTTTTTGCCTTAGAAGCTTTGTACGAAAAGAATATTTAAATGAGTTAAGCAAATATTTAGTTTTTAGCATTCTTTAAGGATTTTTTAAATTCAGACTCAAAACTAAAGAAAAAACCTTCAATGTCTTTTTTTATATAATTAAAATAGAAGTCACTCAAAATGCCATTGGTTTTAGTATATTGATAGTATTGCATCGTTGTTATTTTATTGTTAGTTTTTAAAGTGTAAGTGCCATAGCCATTTTCCAAATTAGGTATAAAGGGTATTGAACATTCACTTTTTGTGAGTTTAAAACTAATCATTTTTTTATTCGGACTTTGTTCTCGCTCATATTCTGAGTAATAGTGCATAAATAAGAACTGATAATCGTATGAAATGGTTTGAATGGAATTTGCCTCAGAAAAAATAATGGTTACAGGTTCATTTGTTAGTATTCTTGAAATACTATTCATGTCCCAACAAAAATCCCAAAGTTTGTCAATGCAATTGTTAGGAAATGTAATTTCACAAAAAACTTCATATGTATTGTTATCTTTTCTAATAATTCTTGTTGTATTTTGAGCGTATCCATTCAACCCAATTAAACTAAAGAGTAATACTATCGAAATGAGAAGATTTCTGGTTTTAATCATAAAGTGTCAAGTTTCGGAGTCCTGTCATGCTTGCTGGTAACGGTTCATGTTTATGAATAAAAACTGATTATAGCTTGAAAAAGGTTTTTGCCAAGGATAGAAGCATTCATGATAACTAACGCAAGAAAATCCCTGAAACAATATCAATGGCTTATTGCCAAATGCTTTCCTGTGGCGATAAAATATGCTCCGTTCAAAGCTGTATCATAGCCTAAACAGGAAAGTTTGAGAACCGGAGGCTTGACCAGTTTAAGTCCTGTAAGCATATATTTGCTTGCGTATTCCATCAGATATTCTCCTCCGCCAAGGGCCACGCCGCCACCAAAAACTATAATTTCCGGTGAAAGAATGGTGGTAATATTTCTCAGTCCCATACCTAAGTTATATGCTACTTCTTTCCATTCATGGCGGTCAAGATTTTCTGCATTCTTATGGTAGATTCTCCTTATACCGTTACCTGAAACAAGTGCCTCTAGGCATGAACCGCCGCCGCATTCGCATTGGACTCTTTCTGGATGCGAGCAATGGTAACTGATGCGTTGATGGCCTATTTCAGGATGAGAAAGCCCATGATAGATTTTGCCGTTTATAAGGAATCCTCCGCCCATTCCTGTGCTTAAAGTGATGTACAGGAAATATTTTTCTTTGTATTTACCTAAATGGTATTCTCCAAGAGCGGCGACATTCGTATCAACATCGACATAAAAAGGGCAGTTCCATTTTTTTTCCATGAGTTCTTTTAAAGGGATGTTTCTCCATTCTTCCTGATGGAGCGGGGAAACTATTCCTTTTTCCGAATCCAGCGGCCCTCCTATAGCGGCGCCTATTCCTAGAATAGAGTTCTTTTTGGATACTTTCTCAATCAATTTGTGCAGTAGTTCCAGCCCTTCATTTAGCGACTGTGGTGTACTTACATTAATTCTGGACAATTCTTTTCCATTGGGGTCAGTTGCGCCAACCATTATTTTTGTGCCGCCGATGTCAAGCCCGATGTAAATTTCCATAACGATATTCAGATTGAAAGAATTTACTTAAAGAGATGCATTTTAAAGTCTAACTGAAATGTATGAAAAAGTCTATACTTGATAAAAATGTACAGGAGCCTAAGTATTAATCCTCAAGAGGTATAAACGCAGTCTCTTTCATCTTTGTAAGAGCCACAAGCATGCAAAGAGAGCAAATAATTAAAAAATATCCCGGTGCGAGCGGACTGTCGATTAGTTTCACTAAGAAGGTGCATATTAAAGGGGATATTCCTCCTAAGAGAGATATTCCGACATTGTAGCTTATTGCCATCCCGCTGAATCTTTCCTTGGTAGGGAATAGCTCTGTAGTGGCAGTGTCATATGAGACACCGAATGCTACGGCTAAAAGCGTTAATATTATTTCAGCTGCCAAGATAGCCATTAGATTATGATATGACATGAGCAATAACAGAGGAACGATTAGTATTGCTATTAAGGCAGCAACGCAAGTTAATACTTTTTTTCTCCCGAATTTATCTGAGATAAAGCCCCAGAATGGAGCAGTAAGAGTGTAAAATATCGCTGTAATCGTAGAAAACATCATTACAATATTTTCCTGAACATGGAGATATGAACTCAGAAGTGTCGGAATAAATGCGATCGTCACATAATAAACAATGCTCCCGTATCCGCTGAGAGACATTCCCAGAAGTATTTTTTTAGGGTATTGGGCTATCACTTCGCGAAGTGGGCTTTTTGATAGTTTGTTTTGAGACTTTAATAATTCAAAATGAGCTGATTCTGTCATTTTGGTTCTTAGTGCCACCAAAAAAATCCCAGCTATAGACCCTATTATGAAAGGTATTCTCCATCCCCATGTCATCATTTGCTCTTTAGTCATTGTTTCATAAAGCACTGCGACTACGCTTGAACTTGCAATAAGGCCAAATCCGTTTACCAATGGCCCAAGGGATGTAATGATTCCTCTTTTCCCCTCAGGCGCTTTTTCCGATAAAATCACCAGCACTCCTGAATATTCCCCACCCACGGAAAATCCCTGGAAAATCCTGGTAAAAGCCAGAAGGACAGGAGCTGCTATTCCTATTAGAGCGTATGAGGGAAGTATTGATGTAATGATCATCATGAGAGTCATGAGAGAAATAGAAATAATCAAGGTGTTTTTTCTTCCTATCCTGTCGCCCAGACTTCCAAAGAACATTCCTCCGATCGGGCGGGCAAGGTATCCTGCAAAAAATATGGCGAATATTGAAACCAATGTAGCGAATTTATCGTGTGTAGGAAAAAATATATCAGAGAGGATGGGCGCAAGATATATGTAAATGGTAAAATCGTACCACTCCAGGACTGTACCTGCTATTGCATACAGGATTGATTTTTTCTCTAGTTTTAACTCCATCTTCAAGGCTAATATTAATTAGAAAGAGGGAGTTTTCAACCTCACTTAAAAGATAATAAGCCGGCCGGTTAGATAAAGATATATTAAATAAGCCGCAATAAATGTGTTACAAAATACAAAAATTAAAACTTTTTTCTTAGGACTCAAAATATCAGGATTAGAATTTCTATCGGGAAGCTTTTTGGAAAGAACCTATCTATTCGGGCAGTTCTCTATAGAATCATAGATGAAATCATTCGTGTCTTAATTTAGCGGGAAAAACTTCATTTGCTTTTTCATTTCTGAATCAAACTGCTCATTATATCCCGGAACCGAAATGTTTTTCTCTTTGTATTCGTTTTCAACATTCAGTGCATACTCAGAAAAGCCAAGATTCTCCAGTCCAAGCACACATTCAACCAGATTTGCAGGAGACGAGTTTATTTGCAGAGAGTCAACCATTTTTTTTGCTTCTAAGAATTTAAAAGCCATTTTTCTGCTTATTACTATTTTGGTAACAGGTTTGTTGTTAGTGCTTTCTAAGTAGAGATCAAAATAACGCAAGTCAATCGGATTCTTAATTCCTTCAACTGCTATTTTTACCAACGTTACATTCAAATGGTTATTATCATCGATTTTTAAATCGAATGTTTCTGAAGTATTACTGACTATGTATAGGTCAACATTTCTCAATGGCAGCACAGTAATTTCCTCTTTGGCATCAATTTGCCTTTTGGTTGATGATTCCAGGGTTCGTACTGTGGTGCTATTGTCTTCCCAGCAAAGAAATGGGTTCATTCCGGTAAAAGAATAATCGAGCAGGTCGTCAGTAAATCTATTTGGGATCAGGCCTAATGTACATACATCGGCGACACTTACGACTATTGCTGCAGGAAAGAGCAAAAGCCCTAATGGCATTTGGTAGAGTTTCCTGTATCCTCTGTACGGAGTGCTGACATCTTCTCTTTTTGTGACTTCGTCTGTAACTACTTTTTCCTCTATTAGCTTTTCTGCTTTTATCTTAATGATAGATTCGCTATTTATGCCAGAGACTTCTAAAGAAGGCTCACTTTTTATTGGAGTTCTGGTAATATCCATACTCTGAGTTGTTTCAGTAGTTATGTAGTTTGAACAACTAGAGAGAATGGCCAGCCAAACCAATAAAGCAGAAATATAAGCAGTTCTTGTCATAAGTTTACTCCTAAAATCCATCTGTTTTTTCCCCAAAAAGGTATGTCTTAACATTAAGAAGCGGCCTAAGCGAACTCCTTAAATACGGATTTGTGCATTTTTTATTCAAATCATTAGAATTCAATGAGTACAAAACAACAGCCGATAGAATGCAAATATTTAATTGGCTCTATGCAGATTCTCTTTTTTAACAAAAGTGCTACTCTTTATTTTATGATTTTTCTGTAAATTCCGCCACTGTGTTTTTATAGAGGAGTGCATCTTTTTATAATAATTATTTGGGATTTTTCTTGTTACGAGAGACGTCGCAGTAAGGGCTGTTAGCATTCATGGCAAGTGATAATTTGGAGAATATCGATGATCATTGGAAAGAACTAAGATTTACTTGTCTCTGTTTGATGACTAAATGCTTATGCTAAACCGGAACTATTATAAAGAAGATTTTGTTGCAGTTGTACGGATTCGCCTTAAAATTATAAACCAAGGTAAGATTTTGTAACTTTCAAAAATATAAGGCGGCAATATGCAGGAAATTAAACTTGGGAATTCTACGGCGCAAATAAATGAAATCGGAGCTGAACTTAAGTCTTTCAAGGCTGCTGGCAAACAAATGGTTTGGCAAACAATTCCGGCTATTTGGAATAGTTCCGCACCGGTTCTTTTCCCTTTTGTGGGGTTAGTCAGGGATAACAAATATTCATACGACGGCAAAGAATATGAAATGTCCAAACACGGCTTTGTAAGGAATAAGAAATTTGAGGTAACCGATAAAACAGAATCATCAGTCAAATTCTCTATTTTCTCCAGCGAAGAGACTTTAAAAATCTATCCTTTCAACTTTGAATTCAGCGTTAAATTCTCCATTGTTTCCGAAAAAAAACTTCTTGTAGAATACGAAGTTAAAAATACTGATAATAAGAAAATGTTTTTCAGCTTGGGCAGCCATCCGGCAATAGACTTGCCTCTTAAGGATACATGTCATGAAGATTATTACATTGAGTTTGAACAGCCGGAAACCGTTTATCTGTACAAACTTTATGACGGGCTGCTTGAGAGGCTTAAAACTCCATTCATGAATAACGAGAGGAGTTTCAGGCTCAGCAGCCACATTTTTGACGAAGACGCTCTTATTTTTACGGGGATAAAATCCCGCTTTGCCTATTTGAAGAATGATAAAACCAAAAGATGCGTAAAGGTTTGTTTTGGCGGAGCGCCTGACTTGGGCATATGGGCTAAGCCCGGGGCCGATTATGTATGCATAGAACCTTGGTTTGGATATAATGATCCTGCCGACTTTAAAGGAACACTTGAACAGAAACCAGGAATCATCAGTCTAGATGGTGGGAAAAACTTTACTGCATCTTATGCAATAGAATCCATTTCTTAAACTCTAAAGATTCCAGGAAACTTAATAATGAATGGAGAAATCAAGATCGTTCCGCTTTCTGCGGATGGGGAAATTCATGAGTGCACAATGATGATGATAAATTCTGATCCATGGAAAACCTTGAATATCGGATATGATGATTTAATAAAAATGTTCAAAGACAGCCTGAATGAAACATTTGTGGCGAAACAAGGCGATACTGTTTTGGGATTTATAGTTCTCTACATGCATGGGACTTTCAGAGGCTATATCAAATGCCTGGCTGTTTCTAAAGAGGCTAGGGGCTCAGGCGTAGGATCTGAACTTATTAAGTTCGCTGAAGATAAAATTTTCAGAGTAGTTCCCAATGTGTTTATCTGTGTTTCTTCGTTCAACAAGAAAGCCCAGGAATTCTACTATAAATTAGGATATAAGCAGATAGGGGAAATCGATAATTTTATAGTGAACGGTTACTCGGAACTCCTGTTAAGGAAAACGTTAGGCCCTCTAAAGGGATATAGAGCCCAATAGCATTTTTCTTAGACGGTTTATATCATCAATATTATTATTTCAGCACCTAGTATGAGGGATTGAATAATTATCATTGCTTTGCACCCAATTATTGGGTATATTTACTTTATTAGTAGTCTTAAATTTAACTATAAATAAGGATAACAAGAGGGGCAGGGTGGAAAAAGCTAATACAGTTAATTCGCAAAAAGGCTGTTTTGGGAACAAGAAGCTATCTTCTTCAATCTTAGAAGATAAAAATAAAAATATTGCCGTATTGCTGAATCTGGTTGCTAAGAATACGGGTTACGAAGAGTATATCGAGCGGCATAAAAAAGATGTTAATCTAGACCATCTTATAGTGAATTTGATAGCCAAGGATATTCCATATAAAAGGGTGATATCAAAATATAGAAAGAGTTTGGATCTTGATAATGTTCTGGTTTATCTCATAGAACATAATATTTCATATAGCCGGTTTGTTTCAGGAAATATAAGAAACATTAATTTTAACCGCGTGTTAGTTAATCTGATAGGTTTTAATATTCCCTATAACTCTTTTATAAATAATTATAAAGGTCTTATTAATTTTAATCAGGTTTTTGTTTCTATTACCGAGCATAAACTTACAGCACATGATTTTGTTAGAGATTACGCAAATGAAATACGCCTTAGTGTCTCCTAAATAATGGTGACAACAAAGTGGACGGCTATTCGTAAATTTTGCTAAGGAAGACGTTAGGCCTTGTAAAAGAAAATGAACTCAATGGCATTATTTTTCGAAGCTTTTTTCTATTTCTTCGAGAGTTTTTCCTTTGGTTTCAGGAATAGCAAAGGCAAGGGCAAAGTAGCAAAGCATAAAGAATCCTATCAACAGGAATAACCCGCCGTATCCGATATAATCTGTGAGGGGCAGGAAAAGGCATACGAAAAACAAACTTATGGTGGCTCCTACGACAAATGCTATTGTTATGCCGACGCCGCGAACCTTATTTGGAAGAAGTTCTGTGCATATTAATAAAATCACGCCGCCTGGTCCAAAGCCAAAGAGTCCGACTGTCACGACGATTCCCACTAAGGTAATGTAACCTTTTAACAAGTTCGCCGGCATAAAAAAGTTTATCATGGCCAGAAATAGTAAGGATATTGTTAAAGCTAATGTTCCGATTTTCAAGATTTTCATCCTGCCGATTTTTTCTACGAGGAACATAGTAAGAATTGCCGCTATGAAGTTAATTCCGGTTATTGAAACGCTTCCGATAAGTCCAATTACAACAGATTCGACGCCTGAATCCTGCAGGATTTTTACACTGCATTGGATAAATACCGGCATTCCGAAGAGTTGATTAAGCGAAACTGCGGCTGTTACTAGAAGTATGGGGAGCATGTATCTTCTTTCAAGAATGGTTTTCCACTCAGTTTTGACTGCTTTTCTGCCAGGTGTCTGAACTTGTATCTTGCTAAGTTCTCTTTGGGCATCTTCAGTTGAGTTTAACATCATAATGACTTCTTTTGCTTTACCAAAATTTCCTTTAATGACAAACCATCTTGGTGATTCAGGAAGGATTAACGTCATAATAATCAGCAATATTGGAACAATATTTAGAATATAAAAAAGATAGTGCCAATTCATTCCGGGAAGAAGCCAGAGATTGATTAAGCTTGACAGCAGGATGCCGCCTCCCATTGATAGCTGGAAGCAAATCATTATTTCGCCGCGTTTACTGTTTGGAGATATTTCCGTAAGGTACATAGGAACAACTACAGTTGCCATCCCGAATCCGATGCATTGCAGTGTCCGGCTGATATAAATGCTCACGAATGATTCTGAGAAGATAAACAGAACAATCCCGATAATGAAGAAAGCAAGTGTGATTACCATCACTTTTTTTCTGCCCCACAGGTCATTCAGGATTCCTGTATAGAAACTTGCCACGAAGCATCCCAGGGCAAAGGCTCCCGCAAAAAGGGAAATCTGAAATTTTGTTACAAGTACTGTTTTTTCCAGAAGCGGAATAATTCCTGCCACAACTCCATAGACATATCCGCATAGCAGGCCGTTCAATATTGAGAAAGCGACCATCAAGGCAAGGTACTTTTTGTACAGTTCCATTTTATCTCTCCATTATTTAGAACAAATCATTTTTTGTTATATTCCTGAGCTATTTCTTCGAGGCTTTTGCCTTTGGTTTCTGGTATTATGAAGGCTATTAGCAAATAGCATCCGACAAAGCACGCTATTAAGAGGAATAGGCCGCTGTATCCTATAATATCGCTTAACGGAATGAAGCCAGAAACAAAGAACATTCCTACTAGAGCACCGATGGTAAAAGAAATGGTGAAACCGATGCTTCTAATTTTATTAGGAAGCAGTTCTGCACACAGTACTAAAATTACTCCGCCTGGGCCAAAGGCAAAGAATCCGACAAGCAGAACTATTCCAACCATTGTCGCATAACCTTTAAGTTCGCCATTGGGAAGTGCAAAATTAAATATGCTAAGTAAAATTAGTACAGCAAGAAGGCCTGAAGTTCCTATTTTTAATATTTTCTTTCTGCCTATTTTTTCAACGAAAATCAAGGTAAGCAAAGTTGCTATAAAATTGATGGAAGTGATAAAGACTCCACCAATAAGCCCGACAAGTTCAGAACTGATCCCCGACGATTTTATGATAGTCACACTGCATTGAATAAAACTATTATAGCCAGTGAGTTGATTCAACGAAACAGCCGCTGTCACGACAAAGATCGGGAATATATTTCTCTTGTCCAATAAAGTTTTAATCAGACTGACTCTGTCTTTTTCCTGTATTACGTCTATCTCTTCCCATTGGATTGGATTGTTAAACTTTGAGCACAAGGTAACAAGAGATTTTTTAGATTTGTCCAGAGAACCTGAATTGTATAGCCAACGCGGAGATTCAGGGAGCTTTAATAACTGCAGAAAGACAAAGCAAGACAGGACAAAGGAAAATATCAGTATTGCCTGACTGCCCATGATGGGAATTAACAGCATGTTAAGGATGTTGGAGAAGAGTACTCCGCCAGTCAGGGATAATTGGAATGTAGTGATGATTTTTCCTCTATTGGTTTTAGAAGATATTTCTGAGAGATAAACAGGCAATACGATTACTGCCATTCCGAATCCGATTCCCTGAAGTAGTCTGCTTATGTAAACCAGATTGAAAGCGGAACTGAAAATCAGCGCTGCAGAGCCTAAAATAAAAAAAGAATAAGTTATTAATATGGATTTTCTCCTGCCGAAGAAATCGTTTATAACGCCGGTGAATATGCTGGCAAGGAAACACCCGAGAAGTATGGCTCCGGCTATTATTGAAATTTGTGATGGTGAGAAACTTAAATCCTTTTCGTAGACCGATAGTATGCCCGAAATTACGCCGAGCGTATATCCGCATAGACCGCCGCTTATTAACGAATAGTATATTATCTTGTTAATCTTGGTTTTTTCATTCATTCGTTTTTTGTCCTATAATTAATTAAATCGGAATTTATAATTCCTTGCTATTTCTTTTGTAACAGAAAACTACATTATAATACGATTCTTAATTTTTTATTATATTAAAAATATGAGTTTTTTATTGTCCAAAGAATATAGAAGCAAAATATCACAGGTGATTAGGCTCTATGTCGAAATAGACAGGAAAACGACTGAGCTGAAAAGAGAGACAGGCCTTGACTGTCTAGAGGGCTGTGGTTTTTGCTGCAACAGTGTAAAAGTGGAAGCGACAGTTCTCGAGATGCTGCCGTTAGCTTATTTGCTTTGGAAAATAGGAAAGGGCAGAGAGTGTCTAGAATTATTAAGAAAAACAGATGAATATAGTACCTGCGTTTTTTTTAAAAAAGACGAAAACCTGGAATGGAAGGGGCGCTGTACGGCTTATACTTATCGTTCAATAATTTGTAGATTGTTTGGTTTTTTCGCATTAAAAAACAAAGAAGGAAAAGCCTCTTATTCGGTCTGTAAAATCATAAAGGAGAATTTCCCTGAGCAATACAAGAAAGCGATTGAGTCCCTTGATAAAAAACCAGTAAGGTTTTCCATGACAGACTATTCCATGAGAATAATAGCCATTGGGTCAGAGCATGAAGCTAAAATGATGCCAATAAACAAAGCTACGATGCTTGCGCTTGAAAGAATTGAATTTGAACTCAATAAGAATATATGGTTTGGTCTTTCAGGAGGACTGTCGGGGCAGAGCTGCTAATTTAATATCGAATTATAAGCTTCTTCTATTACCGGAGCGTATTTGCCGGTATAAAAATCTGAACCGGCATAGTGTTTCCTATCATAGCAGTACGAGTGAATCTTATTTGTGAGAAGGACTATAGAGATTTCATTTTTTAGGTCAATCAATGTCAGAGTGCCTGTAAATCCACTATGCCCTATAGTTAAATCGGAAGCTTTATTTCCGAAGAGGTGTGATACTTTTCCATCTGTATTAACTCTCCATCCGCAACCAAACGAATCATCAGTTCCTATCGGGGAAATGAATTCCCGTAAAATTCTATTCGACAAGAAGCTGCCCTTTTGTCGATAAACATTTTGGATGAGTTCGCAAAGTTTTACCAAATCAGATGAAGCCGAAAAAAGCCCTGCGTGCCCGGCTATGCCGCCCATGGAGTAGTAGGCTTTCTCATCCTGGACTTCTCCTCTGATCAGGTCTGTCCTGATATTTGGGTAATTCATCGTATTGTTGCAGGTGTTGCCAATACTGGTTGCAGCAATTTGGTTGAGGTTTATGCCATTGGAGAGAGGCTGAAAAGTCATCATTTTTAGGCCAAACGGATTATAAACAAGTTCTTTTGCAGCGTCAGAAATGTTTTGCCCTAAAATATGTTCTATAACTATGCCAAGAAGCATGAAGCTTGTGTCTGAGTAAACTGTAGCACTGAGAGGTGCATAATCTAACGGGGTTTTTATAAGCAGTTTTTTGGTAAGTTCTCTATCATTAGAATAAAAATCTTTTCCTAGAGGATTGCTGTAATCAAAAAACCATACTTCGGGGCCATATCCGGCGCAATGAGAAAGGAGCATTCTTGTAGTAATTTTGTCATGAGTGTGATAATCTGGCAAGAAGTCAGTTAGCGGTTTATCTAAATCTAGCAATCCTTTTTGCGCCATGACCATGGAGATGAGCGTTGTAGCAAATATTTTTGTATTCGATGCCAGGTCAAATACGGTGTCTAAATCCATTCTTTCAGGAACAGGAAGTTCATTGAATTCATTGTCATACCTGAGTTTGTAGCCATATGCGGAATGCTTGATGGTTTTTCCTTTGTGAGAGATTTGCAACACAGCGCCAGGGAAGCCGTTTGCTATATCGTTTTTTATCAACTCATCAACTTTAGTGAAATCAAACTCCATAACAGAAGACTCTTAAAGTAAAAGCAATGGTTTAGAATTCATACAAAGCGCCGAGTTTTACTTTGGCCTTGGCTCCTGTGACGCTGGGGATATTTCCATATTTCCCCTCAACCCTTCTTTTAGCCAGCCAAGCAAAAGCGATTGCTTCAACCCATTGTACTGGTATTCCTAATTCATCAGTTGTAGAGACCTTTATTTCCTTTAGATAAAAGCTTAATCTTTCCTGAAGGTAAATATTGCTGCTGCCGCCTCCGCATGAATAAACCGCCTGGCAGAAGGGAGCATGCTTTTGAATCGCATCAGCAACAGTTTTGGCTGTAAAGTCACATAGCGTTGCTTGAATGTCTTCATGTTTAATTTGGCTGTATTTTTCAAGTTTCTGTTCAAGCCAGAGTAGATTAAAGAGTTCCTTGCCTGTGCTTTTGGGCGGGGACAGGACAAAGTATTCTTCGCTGCACAAATCGATCAAAAGGCTTGCATTTACTTTGCCGGATTTCGCCCATTGCCCATTTTTATCATATTTTGTATCTTTTGATTTTTGAATCCATAAATCCATGAGGCAGTTAGCAGGGCCGGTATCAAAGCCAAGAACTTTCGATTCGTCTTTATTTAAGATAGTAATATTTGCTATACCGCCTAGGTTGAGTATTACTCTTTGTTCTGTTTCAGAGTTCAAATAACCGTTATGGAAAGCAGGAGCCAGTGGGGCTCCGTCACCGCCGAATGCCACATCCATCCTTCTGAAGTCGCAGATAGTTTTTATGCCGGTTAATGCGGCAACTCTGTTTCCATCTCCTATTTGCATCGTGAAAGGGTATTTTCCTCTAGGGTCATGGTAAACGGTCTGACCATGACAGCCTATGGCCAATACTTCTTGTGCATTAACTTTTGTCTCTTTGAGTAAGGCATTTACCGCATTAGCATAACAAGTCCCGAGTCTGGCGTCAATTTCTCCAAGTTTCTTTAGGTGAACTTGAAAAGTGGACAACAGTTCCAATATGTCTTGCTTAAGGTCAGGGGGGAATTCGCAACTGTATTGTCCCGACATTTTGAGTCCTGCCGATGTATCTTTAACCAGCACGGCATCTATTCCGTCAACGCTTGTTCCCGACATGATTCCTACATAATACATAATAGCCTCTTTTTTGGCATGGGAATATTATAGGTTATTCTATTGTAATCGGCATGATGTTTTCGGTATCTACTTTGTTGTCTCGCGGGACAATGATAGTCAAGATTCCATTGTCGTATTTAGAACTTATATCAGCTAGTTTTGAGTCAGCAGGTAGTGGAATTGTTCTTGAAAATTTTTTGGCTATATCATCATCATAACTCATTGATTGGGTATTTGAAGATGATTTGGTCGGAGGGGCGCCTGATACTGTCAAAGTGTTGTTTTTAAGAGTAATGTTCAAGTCTTTTTTTTTGATGCCAGGTGTAACAAAAGTAATGGTGTAATTGTCGGGATTTTTTTTGTATTTCATCTGAGGATAGCCTCCTGTGAGGCCAAGGTTTAATGACTGCTTGGATTCTTCTGTATTGTTTTTAAAGAAGGGATCGTTAGTAAAGGCATTGCTTACTAAACTCTTTTGCATTTCTGCGAATTGATCTATTATTGAGGCTGAGTTGGCATCAGAAACATTAGTAGTAGAATCTTCGGCAGAAAGAATCGAAGAAAACACGGCAGTTAAGATGATAAACACAGTAGCTAATAATATCTTTTTCAAAAGAATCCTCCATGGTTCTATATTATCTTCTTTTTTGTCTGAAACCAATAATTCTTGCAATGGCTAAGGTAAGCAGGTATATCAAAGACATTGAGATGAGTAACGGATCGAAAAGATAGTCCCAAAGATTGTTTGAAGATTGCATTTTAAATATGAAAGCAATCAAAGCTATTAACCATAGGATAGCGAATAATCTGCTTCGTATTGAGAAGAAGATTTGGCATGCTAAATACAAAACCAACATCCATGTAGGATAGTAACCCCAGGAATAAACATCAAATGTTATATATCCAAAAAGAGATAGATAGAGCAGAGCAGCCATAAATACGAGTATAAGAAACACGGAAGGATTTATCCTGTAGGGTTCATTATTATGAGTAAGTTCAGCATATATGAAATATAAAAGTAAGCACAAAGTGGCTATACTAAGACTGCCAAATGCGCCAAACATAATATAAGCTAAACTGTAATACTGGAATATAGGAATGAATCTGACAGAAAGAAAAGCTAATAACAATATTATCAGTTTGGTTTCGGATTTTCTGTTTCTGGTTAGGAAAGGAATGGATATGATAATCCAGGAAACAAATAAGGAGTAAGTGACAAGCACGAGGTTGCCAGCTATGAATTGACTCATTTTGCGGCCTCCTTGCTTATAATCCATTCTTCATTGAATCTAATATGTTTCAGGGCGACCCTGTCATTCCAGGAATAAACTATATCTACCATATCACCGTTGACACATATCGCTGGATATGCGAAAGTCTTATCTTTAAGTTCGTCAAAAAGCATGGTTTGGCTCCAGTTGGTTCCGTCTTTGGAAACCATGAGGACTATTTTGCTCCTGTCACCGACATTACAGATCATTATGTAGAGATTTTTATTTAATCTGGCGGCAACTAAAGATGAATCGGGACCTTCAAGGTTTGTTTTTTCGAGGGTTTCCCAAGTATATCCGCCATCAGAAGTTGTCTGCATATATGTTATTTGGTCTGTATCGCCTTTATTTCGGAAATAGGCATAGGCGTCTGTGTTGCTTGTCGGGACTATCGCAGGCTGAATAAGCTCATTGTGATCGTTTAACCGTATTTTTTCGACGAAGTTGCCATCTTTATCAAACCGGAGTATTTCAGGGTAGCAACGGATCATTTCATAATAAATTGGTAAATAAAAACCGCCATCCTCCAGTCCTACAGGGTTTGTTCGGCAGGCATTGCTTATATTTATAAATGGAGAAAGTTTTAGATTTATTGCACTTTGCCAGGTTTCTCCTTCATCTGTCGAAATCAAGTGATTGATTTTTGACCCTGCCCATCCTCCTAGAGTTACTGAAACTACGAATAGGTGGAGTTTGTTATCCTTAGCTCTATAGACAGCTGGATTGCCTATTTTTCTTATATATTGTCTTGTGTCGTTACTCAGCATCTGTGGTGTAACCGTGACTTTGGGTTCGCTCCACTTGCCATCATGATATCTTGTCTGATAAATATTGACATCAGGAGCTCCTTCACTGCTTCCTGCATAGAAAAAACAAAGCAAATCGCCGTTAAGCATGCTGGTCAGGGCAGGGCTGTAAGATTCTTTCAGATATGTGGGCTGCGGAATAAAGTTTGACTGAAAGAGTGGTTTGCTTTTGGTTTCAGGGGTTATTTTTTCCTTTTGAGGGATATAGAATTGTGGTTTGGATGGCCTTGACTGGAAATATACGATAAGGCAGCCGATAATTATAACTACCCAGAAGAAAAAAGATTTTATAGGTTTATTTTGCATTATTTGATATCAATTAAGAGAAAGCTTTGTCAAAAGAGATTCTATATCATCATCTATTTTAAATAAGGCATTAAAGTCATCTTTTATGAAATTTTCATTTTTTGCATGGTTCAGAAAATCCATAAGTTTGTCGTAATATCCCAGTATGTTCAAAAAACCGCATGGCTTATTGTGAAGCTGGAGTTTTGCCCATGTGAGAATTTCGAATATTTCCTCTAATGTTCCCATTCCTCCCGGCATTGCTATAAATGCGTCGGATATACTCTCCATGAGAGCTTTTCTTTCATGCATAGTATTAACTATACGGATGTCAGGAATGTCTTTGTATACTATTTCCAAATCAGCCAAGTGCTTAGGCATAATTCCTATTACATGCCCGCCGTTCTCAATGACGCTTTTTGCGATTATCCCCATGAGTCCGATTTTTGCGCCGCCATAGACGAGCCGAAATCCTCTTTTTGCCATAATCTTGCCTAAACTGGCGGCAGCGTTAGCGTATTCATCTCTTATCCCAAAGTCGGATCCGCAGAAAACGCAGATGCTTTTGATTTCTTTATGCATAGTCAAAAAAATAAAAGCCCGAAATTTAATCGGGCTATTGGAGTGATAATTAGTCTCTGATTCCCGCTATTTTTTTATGCCAGTAGGCGATTAACGGGGAGGCCACAAATATTGAGGAGTAAGTTCCCACTATTATTCCAGCCATCATTACAAGCGCAAAACTATTGATGCTCACACCTCCGAAGAAGTAAAGCATGACTACTACCAAAAATGTCAGGAAAGACGTAATAACTGTTCTGCTTAATGTCTGGTTAATACTCAAATCTATTATTTCACGATAACTTATATCCTTGCGGAGCTTGAGATTTTCCCTTATTCTGTCAAATACGATAATTGTATCATTGACTGAATACCCTGCAACTGTAAGCAACGCAGCAATAACTGTAAGGGTTATTTGCCTATCAAATGCTAGAAGCACTCCAGTTCCAATAATAAGGTCGTGCAAAAGTGCTATTATTGCGGAAATGGAATAAGTGAACTCGAAGCGCAACGTGACATAGATGAGTATGCCTATTAGAGAAATGATTGTTGCAATTATCGCAGACTTAGTAAATTCAGCGCCTACAAACCCTCCAATGGAAGTTTCAGTTCCATCTGTATATTGGGCATTTGGAAATGCTTTATTTAGAAGATTTGTTATTTTAGCCATCTCACCGCTTTGTTTAACTGTATCCTGATTTTTGTTATTGAGTAATAATTCAAGTTTATTACCTTCTACAGGAGAATATTTATAAGAAATAGAAGCGTCATAGCCGGCTTTTTCCAGTGCACTTTTTACATTGCTAGGAGAGACATAATTCTGAAAATTGATAATAATTTGAGTTCCACCAGTGAAATCTACACTTAACATAGAACTATGTCTTACTACGCCAATTACAACAGACGCAATCATTAGGACTGCGGAAATCGTGATGCAGTATTTCCATAGAGACAAGAATTTTATTCTGACATTATGGAAGATTCTTAACATTCTCAATCCTTTGATATGGAAATACTTGTTATATATATCAAAGATGAGCCTGGTCACAAAGACTGCAGTGAATATACTGCAAACTATACCTATGCTTAGTGTGGCACCGAAACCTTTTACTGCACCGGTTCCCTGCCAATAAAGTACCAAAGCTACTATCAAAGTAGTAATATTTGAGTCAAGGATTGTAGCAAAGGCTCTTTTATAGCCTATATCTATGGCATTAAGAAGAGTTTTCTTCGACTCAATTTCTTCTCTAATTCGTTCAAATATAAGGACATTAGCATCTACAGCCATACCCATTGTCAGGATTATTCCTGCGATACCAGGAAGGGTAAGAGTAGCACCCAGTGAAGCCATAGCTCCCATTATTAATATCACATTAACAACTAGAGCAACGTTGGCTACCAGCCCTGCTTTCATATAATAAATGAGCATGAAAAGGGCGATGGCAATTAGACCGCATATCCCAGCTATCATTCCGCTGTTTACTGCTTCTCTGCCTAGTGTAGGGGCCGTGTCGAAAGTAGAGTCAATTCTAATAGTAGCCGGCAAGTTGCCGCAAGCTAAGGCTGTAGCTACATTCTGGGCTTCTTCCTGTGAGAAGTCACCAGTAATCGAAGCATTCCCTCCATATATTGCGCTTTGTATGGTAGGCGCGCTATACAACGTGCCGTCAAGGACTATAGCTAGTCTTCTGCCGACATTGGCGCTTGTGACTTTGCCGAACTCTGCGGCTCCGGCAGTGTTAAATTCCAAGGCAATCTGTCTCTGCCCGTATTGATCGGCCGTTACAAATGCGTTGACAATATTAGTTCCTGACATTTCGGGGTGAATCTGAACAAATACCGTATCAGTCCTCTTTTTCCCGAATCTGTCAGAAGTGACCATTGTCATTTTTTCGACACCAACAGGGGGTACAAAGTTTTGGGGAGCAGCTTCATACTGAGAAACCAACTGCTCGTTATTAGCTGCCACAAGCCTGAATTCCAGACGAGCAGACATCTGAATTAACTTCATGTATTCTTTTTTTTGCTCTTCTGTGGAAACAGGTATTTTTATGGATATCCTGTTTGTTCCTTCAGCGGCTATTTCCGGCTCCACTAAACCCGATTTGTTTATCCTGTTTCTGAGAATTTCCATAACTCTGTCTCTTAGTTGAGGTATGGAAACATCTTTAAGAGAGGCTTTTTCAGAGTCTGTTGTAGCTTTGTTGGGTACAACGCTCACATCAAATTCTGTTCCACCATTTAAATCCAGTCCCAGCTTAATAGAGCTGGCGCATTTAGATCTTACGAATCTTAGTACATCAGCATTAGTTAAAACATCTTTCACATTCAGGTAGTTAGCCATGTCAATATTGAGCTCTTTTGCTGCTTCATCGACTGCTACAGACGGATAAAGATTTGGGTCTTGAGTTTGCTTTTTCTCAGCGAGGCCAATAACCTTGACTATCTCAGGGCTGTTATTTGACAGGGATGCTAAAACCTTATAGAAATTCTGCTGATGCAATGGAAACATTGACCATGCGAAAATAGCTATAATGATCAATACAATTATGATTCTTGCTAGGACTGGTTTGCTCATTTGGTTAAATTGCCTTTAGTTATTCTACAGTTTTTCCCTGATCTTCGCCTTTTTCAAGTACGCCGTTTACAGAGCTTCTCATTACTTCGACTTTTACATTTTCGGCAATTTTGATAGACATGGTTTTTTCTTTAATAGAAGCAACCACGCCGATGACTCCGCCGGCTGTGAGAACTTTGTCTCCAGCTCTAATTGCGTCAAGCATCTTCTGGCGTTCTTTAGCCTTTTTGCTTTGTGACCTGAAGAGAAGGAAGTACATGACTACGATTATAAGAATAAATGGACCGAAACTTACGAGCATTCCTTGGAGTCCGCCAGTGCTAGGAGCGGCTTCTGTAGCAAGAGTTAAAAAATTCATAGTAAAAAACCTTTATATTATTTTATTATTTAGTCAAAAAAATATTGATGAGGAATTCCTCATCAATATCTCTCATTTGAAGTTAGAGTTGTGAATTAGTATCTATGCTTTTGAACCCTGAGTTTTCAAGAGCTTCGCCGAATCCTACAAGGGCTTCACCTGAACGGAGGGCTTCTGCTACCTGTTCGCCAACCACTTTGAGCTCTTCTTCATTGACATGCTCTTTATTGGCTGCCTTAATGCTTAGTCCGATTCGTCTTTCAGGTTTGTCTATCTTGATAACCCTGGCCTTAATTTCCTGCCCGATATCAAGTACGTCTTTGACTCTTTCCACATGTTCTTCAGTAATCTGAGATACATGGACAAGTCCGTCAATTTTGTTGCTGAGCTCTACAAATGCACCGAAAGCTGTAATCTTGGAAACTTTGCCCGTAACGACATCGCCTATTTTGTAGATGTTTTCGATATCCTGCCAAGGATCAGTATCAAGCTGTTTCATCCCGAGAGAAATTCTCTGCTGAGAAATGTCTATGGCAAGAACAACAGCTTCTACTTCATCCCCGATTTTCAACACTTCAGTCGGGTTGTTTATTTTGCGTGTCCAAGACATATCAGATACATGTATCATTCCGTCGATGTCGTTTTCGATTTCAATGAATGCGCCGTAGCTGGTCATATTTCTGACATTACCTTTGATTTTGCTTCCAACCGGATACTTTGTAGCTATGACTTCCCATGGGTTTTGTGTCGTCTGACGCAACCCAAGCGATATTTTTTTGGTTTCAGGTTGAATATCAAGAACAACGGCTTCGACTTCATCGCCTAATTTTACCATTTCGGTAGGCTTGCTGATTCTCTTAGTCCATGACATTTCAGATACATGAATCAATCCTTCAATACCTGTTTCCACTTCAACAAACGCACCATAAGGCATGATGTTGACAACTTTACCCTTAATCTTTGTGCCGATAGGATATTTTTCAGCAACAGTTTCCCATGGGTTCTTTGATTTTTGTTTTAGCCCAAGAGAAAGTCTTTCCTTGGTAAAGTCAATGTCGAGAACAACAACTTCGATTTCCTGTCCGACCTGAACAAGTTCTGAAGGGTGATTGATTCTTCCCCATGACATATCAGTAATATGCAATAGTCCATCAACCCCGCCCATATCAATAAATGCGCCGAAATCTGTAATGTTCTTGATAACGCCTTTATAGACATTTCCTTTTGTAATGTTCTTAAGAATATTAGCCCTCTTGTCGGCTCTGTCTGCTTCAAGCAGTTCTCTTCTTGATACGACTATATTTTTTCTTTCTTCATTAATTTTTACTATCTTAAAATCAAACTCGAGGCCAATAAGAGCATCCATGTCTTTAACTGGCGCAACATCAATTTGCGAACCAGGCAGGAATGCTTCAATGCCGTCAACATCAACGATTATGCCGCCTTTGACGCGGTGTTTCATTGTTCCCTTTGTTATGCTGCCTTCCTTATAGTTTTCAGTAATTTTTGCCCAGTCTTTAGAGAAGGTGGCTTTCTGAATGCTTAACACAGGTTGATGTCTGTTGTCTTCTATTTGTTCGAGAAAAACATCTATTATTTCGTCTACTGCTATGGAATCCCAATCCTTGAATTCATCTTTTGAAATGAATCCTTCTGCTTTGCACCCGATGTCAACGAGTATTCCATTGTCGCGTTTTTCGGCTATTCTGCCTTTGATAATGGAGCCTTCTTTATACCCTATAGAACTCGTCGTGTCGCTGAGGAGGGAGTCCATGGAAGGCATGTTGTCAAGGTCAAGGAGCAGAGGTAAATTGTTTTGATCGTTAGTGGTTTGTTGTTTGTTTTGTTGTGACATTGTTTGTTGTTTTCCGTTTAGATTGTTTGTGTTTAATTGTTAATAATACTCAGCACTCTGAAATATAGAGTGCTGTAGGAAAATAAAATTATTCTTTTTCAGCCTCAAGTTCTTTCTTATGTTTGTCTATGATTTCCTTGGCTACATTGGAAGGCACCATTTCGTATCTGGCAAAACTCATTTCGAACGAACCATTACCTTGAGTAATACTTCTTAATTCGGTAGCATATTTAGCAAGTTCAGCCAATGGAACTTCAGCTTTTACTATCTGAATGCCTTCTTCAACTTCCATTCCGAGAATGCGTCCGCGTTTTTGATTGAGGTCGCCGCTTATGTCTCCCATATACTTGTCAGGTATAAAAATTCTGACGTTTTGAATAGGCTCGAGCAGGATAGGTTTTGCTTTTTCAACTGCATCCCTGAAAGCTGCTCTTGACGCAATTTTGAATGCCATTTCAGAAGAGTCAACATCATGGAATTTTCCATCGTAAACAGAGACTTTTACATTCTCAACATTGCATCCTGCAAGAGGTCCGTCCACCATTGCTTCGAGCACACCCTTTTCTACAGCCGGAATGAAGTTTCTAGGGATGCTTCCTCCTACTATGTCGTTGACAAATGCATAACCTTCGGCATTCGGAGAAACTTTAAGGTAAACTTCAGCAAACTGTCCGTGTCCACCAGACTGTTTCTTGTGTCTGTAGTGTCCTTCTCCAAGAGCTGTAACAGTTTCTCTATAAGGAATCTTTGGGTTTGCTATATTTACGTCAACTTTACTGTCTTCCTTTAGTTTTTTAATAGCTAGAGAGAGATGCTGATCGCCCATTCCTGATAAGAGCATTTCATGGGTCTCAGGATGCCTTTCCAATTTAAGAGTAGGATCATTGGCAGACAATTTATTTAGACCGGATGCAATTTTGTCTTCTTCGCCGCTTTTAACTGCTGTAAGAGCATAGGACATCACTGGGGTAGGGAAGTTCATGTTCGGAAGCTCTGGAGCGGAAGAAGCACTTCCCAATGTGTTATCAAGCAAGGTGTTTTTCAGCTTTACCATAGCGCCGATCATGCCAGGAACTGCTGAAGTGACTTTTTCCTGAGTTTTGCCGTTTACCAGAAGTATCGTGCCGAATCTTTCTTTTGTATTTTTCGAAACATTAACAACTTCTGTGTCTGAGTTAAATGTGCCGCTGTAAACTCTAAAGAATACTAACTGCCCAAGAAATGCATCGTTGGTAGTTTTGAATACTTTTGCTATCCCTGTACCATTTTCAGAGACAACTATTTTATTGTCATCTTTATCTGTCAGGGTTCTGGAAAGAGGACTGGGCATTAAATCGACCATTCCGTTGAGAAGGTCTTCTACTCCGATATCTTTTGCGGCACTGCCGGCAAATACAGGAACGAATGAACCTGCCTGAATTGCTTTTTTGAGGCCGCTCGAAATTTCTTCATCGGTTAATTTTGTGCCGTCCAAATATTTCATCATTAATTCTTCATCAGATTCAGCAACGGAATCAGTAATTTTTTCCAGATAGCTTTTTGCATCGCCGGTCGGATTTTGTGTTTTAAGAATATTGAATACGGAGGAAAAAGAAGCTCCGCTGGAATCAGGAATGACTACAGGGACACAGACAGTTTTTCCGAAACTTTCCTGGATCTGAGAAAGCACCTTGTCGAAATCAGCCATATCTTTGTCAAGGCCATTGATGAAGAAAGCGACAGGAAGTTTGTTGTTTTTAGCTATTTTCCATGAGCGGTTCGTGCCAACTTGGACGCCGTCAACAGCATCAACGACAATAATGTTCATATCAGAATTGGCAATCGCTGTAATAGGCTCGGCTATGAACTCTCCATAGCCTGGAGTATCCATGAAGAAGAAACAAATATCTTTCCATTTGCAGTTAAGTACTGTCGAATAGATACTGCTGAGTTTGAGTTGTTCCTCAGGAGTATAGTCAGATATGCTTGTTTTGTCGGTGACTTTTCCCAGTCTGTCAACCTTACCGGATTTGAACAGGATCAAATCGCAAAGTGAAGTTTTTCCTGAGCGCAAATGTCCTGATACTGAAAAATTTCTAACGCTGGCTGCTGAAATAGTCATAGCAATTGGTTTCTCCAAGAAGTTTATTTTTGTTAATATTTATAAAACACTAAATTTGTAATTATAGTAGTATAAAGAAGTAATTCAAAAAGCAAAAACGTTTTTTATTTCAAAAAAGGTCTGAGGGAGAGATTTTACTAAAAAAAGGCTGTTTTAAATCTCTCTGAGAGAGTACAGGGGAGTTGATAGGCCATTTAATGCCGATAGTGGGGTCATTCCACATAAATCCACGTTCATCTTTTGGTGAATAATATGTATCACACTTATAAATGAACTCTGCTTTTTCACTTAACACGCAGAAACTGTGAGCGAATCCGACAGGTACGAAAAGTTGTTTTTTGTTCTCGGCACTTAAATTGAATCCTTCCCATTTGCCGAATGTTGGCGAGTCCCTTCTAATATCCACGACTACATCAAAAACTTCGCCAAGCGTGACCCTGACTAATTTGGCTTGTCCTGGATTTAGCTGCCAGTGCACTCCCCGCAACGTGCCTTTAGTTGAAGCGGAATGGTTGTCTTGTACGAACTCGCATTTTATTCCAAGTTCTTGATATTTTTTTTTGCTGTAACTTTCTAGGAAAAAACCTCGATTGTCTGCAAAGACATCGGGTTCTATTATAAGAATGCCTTTAAGTTTGCCTTCGATAATTTTCATATTATGACACCATAAATGAAATTCGCTCAATTGCTACTGAATGATTCCAAATTTAGTGATTTTGCCCTGTACACTCTGCATCTCTAAACATTCAATAGCTTGTATTTTGAGAGAGTCTCATTCGCCTTTGAAAACTGGCCTTCTTTTTTCGAAAAATGCTTGCAGCCCCTCTTTATAATCAGAACTGTTATAAACATGCCTGCGCCCTGCCTGAATTTTTTCAAATGCATTTGGAGTTAATTGTGTGGCGTTGGAAAGCACTCTCAATTCTTCTTTTATGACTGATATAGCAAGAGGAGCGTTCTTAACTATTATACCTACCATATCATTTGTAAATTTTTCTAGTTCTTCATCCGGTACAGCATGGTTGATCATTCCAATTGAAACGGCTCTCTGAGCAGAGATAGGCTGAGCTGTAAATAAAATTTCCTTTATTAGAGGGAGATTGACGCTTTTCATGAAGTTAAGAACTCCTACAATATCGTATGGGACTCCGAGTTTTGCAGGAGTAATTGCGAATGTAGACTTATCAGAAGAAATAAGGATATCACAGCTCATAACCATTTCGCATGCTCCGCCCCACACACTGCCTTCTATCATAGCTATTACAGGGCAGGGGTGTTTTTGAATAGCTCTTATGACCCTTCTCAAAGGATCATTATAGGTAAGAGGATCGGTAATTCCCATAGGAAGTTCTCTGACATTGTGTCCCGCTGAGAAAACCTTTGCTCCTTTCGGGGCTTTGATTACGACAGACCTGAGTTTTTGGATTTTGAATTCTTTGAGAGCTGTTATGACTTCTCCAATTATTTCAGTGCTTAGTGAATTAAGCCTTTTGGAGTCATTTAACGTGATTGTTCCGACACAACCATCAATCTCTTTTATTACAAGGGACATAAAAATCTCCGTAATTTTAGTTTTTTTCCAATTCGTCTAATACTTTATTTGCGCATTCTACAATGTTGGAGCCGGGACCGAACACCCCGACGGCTCCATCGTTATAAAGCTCTTCATAATCCTGTCTTGGGATTACTCCACCGATAAAGACTTTTATTTCGGGGCAACCGAGTTTTTTTAGTTCCGAAATCAGGGTAGGAACAATGTATTTATGCCCTGCTGCCAAGGAAGAGGCCCCTATTGCATGTACATCGTTTTCCACTGCCATCTTTGCTGCTTCTTCAGGAGTAACGAACATTGGGCTTAAATCGACATCGAAACCCAAATCTGCAAAAGCAGTAGCAATAACCTTGCTTCCTCTGTCATGTCCGTCCTGACCGATTTTTGCGACAAGGATCCTAGGCCTTCTTCCATGTTTTGCTGCGAAATTATCAGTTCTTGTCCTAGTGGAGTCAAACTCGTCGTGTTTGCCTGTTTTGTATTCTGAAGAATAGATGCCCGTGATCAATTCTGTTTTAGCCTTATATCTCCCGAAAACTTTTTCCATAGCGTCACTTATTTCTCCTACAGTTGCTCTGGCTCTTACTGCCGGAATGGTTGCTTCAAGAAGGTTTGCACCTTTTTCAGCGGCGTTTGTAAGGTCTGCAAGAGTCTTTTTTACTAATTCATTATTTCTCGAAGCCTTGAGTTTTTTGAGGGACTCGATTTGTTCGATTCTGATGCTGTCCGATATTTCAAGAACAGGCACTTCTGTTTCGGTTTTTAATTTGTATTTATTAACGCCGACGATGACTTCTTCACCTCTTTCGATCCTAGCCTGAGTTCTGGCAGCGGCTTCTTCTATCATCTTCTTTGGAAGCCCTGATTCTATAGCTTTAGCCATGCCGCCGAGAGATTCTATTTCCTTAAGGATTTTTCTGGATTCCTGTATAATAGAGTTGGTAAGGCTCTCGACATAATAACTTCCACCCATTGGGTCAATTACGCGGCATATCTGAGACTCTTCCTGAACTACTATCTGGGTGTTTCTGGCTATTCTTGCTGAGAATTCAGTTGGCAGCCCGATAGCTTCGTCATAGGAATTAGTATGAAGGGATTGTGTCCCGCCAAGTACAGCTGCCATACATTCAATAGTGGTTCTGATTATATTATTGTATGGGTCCTGTTCGGTCAAACTCCATCCTGAGGTCTGGCAATGAGTCCTAAGCATACATGATTTAGTATTTTTCGGATTAAACTTCTGGGTTTCCTCAAACCACAAAAACCTTGCGGCGCGGAGCATCGCTATATTCATGAAGAAATTCATTCCTATTCCGAAGAAGAAAGAGAGTCTTTGCCCGAAATCGTCTATGCTCTGTCCTGCACGCAGTGCAGATTTAATATATTCGACACCGTCAGCGATTGTGAATGCAGTTTGCATTACAGAATTAGCTCCGGCTTCCATCATGTGGTAGCCGCTTATGCTGATAGTGTTGTACTTTGGCATATTTTTTGAGCAGTATCCTATGATGTCAGAAATTATTCTCATTGAAGGAGTCGGAGGATAGATATAAGTATTACGAGTCAAATATTCCTTGAGAATATCATTTTGGATAGTACCAGCGAGCGCTTCCTGTTTAACTCCCTGTTCTTCGGCGGCTACTATGTAATTAGCTAAAATAGGAAGAACAGCGCCGTTCATTGTCATGGATACCGACATCTTGTCAAGAGGGATTTGGTCGAATAATATTTTCATGTCCTCTACGCTATCGATTGCCACGCCAGCTTTACCTACATCTCCAGCCACACGCGGGTTGTCCGAGTCATATCCCCTATGTGTAGCAAGGTCAAATGCTACAGACAGTCCCATTTGACCTGCGGCTAGGTTCTTTCTGTAAAATTCATTTGACTCTTTAGCTGTAGAAAAACCGGCATACTGACGAATTGTCCAAGGCCTTGCGGCGTACATTGTCGGGTAGGGGCCTCTTGTGAAAGGAGGAAGGCCAGGGAATGAACTAAGAGTTTCCAACGACTCTAAATCCTCGGCTGTATAAAGAGGTTTAATTTTAATGTTTTCCGGACTCTCCCAGTCAAGGGATGTTGCCGGCTTTCCCTTCATTTGTTTTTCAGCTTCTATTTTCCAGTCATTGATATTTCCTGACATAGATACCCTCTTATTTCTTTTTTTGAAGTTATATATCTGTTTTTTTATGCAAGGCTTAATCCAATATTGAATGCCTGAGTATTAAGATCTATAAATTTTGGATTTATCTTTGTAGTAACAGCTTTTATTACAGATTCTTTCTTGACTACAGGCAGAAATTTCACTACTACTCCCAACATGCATACATTAAGAACGATAGGATTGCCTAACTTTCCGACTACGGTGTCATAGATAGGCAGTTCTTTTTGGACAGCGTCGCAGTTTCTGTTTACGGTTACAAATCTTGAATCCGTGATTATGAGCCCGCCGGGAAGAACTATGCTTGAGAATTTATTATAGGCTTCCTGTGTAAGGCAAACTAGTATATTTGGGTTTGTTACTTTGGGGTAATTGATCTGTTCGCTTGAGATAATTACATCACTTCTTGTAGCCCCGCCTCTGGCTTCAGGGCCATAAGACTGAGCTTGGACAGCATGTAGGTTGTCATACATTACGGCTGCCTCAGCAAGAATTACAGCTGCTGTAATTACGCCTTGCCCGCCCGAACCTGAAAATACGAGTCTATGTATATCCATAATTCTTTAAGCCTCCTTCGCTTTTGATGCGATTTCTATGACTTTGTCATACTGACTGCAGTATTCGCCCTTTTCTGTTTGCACAAATATACCCCTTTCAATCAGGGAAGGGTTGGCTTTCTTTGCATCAGAACCGATGTTAGTAGTATTGTTTTTAAAGAATTCCATCATCTCTATGGCACTCTTAATTTTGTTCTTTCTGCCAAAATAAGTAGGACACTGAGAAAGGACTTCCACTACAGAGAATCCCTTGTGTTGAATAGCCTTCTTTAAAATACTGGTTATTTCAGTAACGTGATATACGGTGGTTCTTGCTACAAAAGTAGCTCCTGCACCTCTGGCTAATTCTACTGTGTCAAATTCATAGTCTATGTTACCATAAGGAGCGGTGGTAGCATGAATTCCCTGACCTGAAAGAGGGGAGAATTGACCTCCGGTCATTCCGTATATTCTGTTATTCATAATGACAGCTGTCATGTCAATATTTCTTCTGCATGCGTGAATAAAGTGGTTGCCGCCGATAGCCATGGCATCACCATCGCCCATAGGTGCTATTACTGTAAGTTCAGGTTTGCTAAACTTAACACCAGTAGCAAATGACAAAGCTCTGCCATGAAGCGTGTGGAGCGTGTGGAAATCGGTGTACCCTACAATTCTGGAGGAACATCCGATACCCGAAACCATAGCGACATTTTTTTTGTTGATTTCGAGTTCTTCAATTGCCGATAGTATTCCCCGAAGAACTATTCCATGTCCGCATCCCGCACACCAAATATGAGGGAAAAAGCGTTTTCGTATATAATCTTGTACTGGCATATTAGAACCCCCTTCCTTCTATAACTCTTAAGACATTCTTTATATCACTTGGATTAATGAGCGTACCGTCGTATCTGTTGCAGAGGAATACGTGGTTTGGATATTTTACGGAGGCTTTGACCTGTTCCATTACTTGCCCCATATTCATCTCAATTACGACTACTCTTTTAGCCTTATCACAGTATTCGGCAACTGTGTCTTTTGGAAAAGGCCATATCGTCTGGAGTTCAAGCAGCCCGACTTTTCTTTCTCTGGCTCTGGAATAATTGACTGCTTCAAGAGCGGTTCTGGCAGATGCTCCATAAGATACGAGAACTGTTTCCGCATCATCAAGAAAATATTTTTTAGTTTTGCAAATGTGTTTAGGGTGCGTATCGATTTTGTCGATAAGATGACGCATTAAACTGTGAACGAGTTCTGGTTTGTCTGTCGGGAATCCCCACATGTCATGAAACAATCCGGTAACATTGTAACGATGTTCTGCCCCAAAGTCGGACATTGGCAGCCTACCGTCTTTTCTAGGAAAGTAGGGGTGATAATCTGTACCTGGAGGAACAGAGGTTCTAAGGCGTTCGATTACAGGGAGCACGCCTTTTTGGGGTACAACCAGTTTTTCTCTCATGTGACCAACGATTTCATCGAAGAGGAGTACCACAGGAGTTCTGAAGGTTTCTGCTATATTGAAAGCTTCTACCGTGATCTCGAACACGTCTTGAATGTTTGATGCGGTTAAAGCCACAATTGAATGGTCGCCATGTGTTCCCCATTTAGCCTGCATCACGTCACCTTGGCTGACATGGGTCGGATTGCCTGTAGATGGTCCGCCTCTTTGTACATTCACTATGACGCATGGGATTTCGGCCATTATTGCGTAACCCAAGGCTTCCTGTTTGAGCGAAAAACCAGGCCCGCTTGTGGCTGTCATAGTCTTTGCGCCTGTCAACGAAGCGCCGATGATTGCGCACATTGAGGCAATTTCATCTTCCATCTGTATAAACTTGCCGCCATTTTTAGGAAGTCTTAAAGCTAACTGTTCGGCAACTTCAGTGGATGGAGTAATAGGATAGCCTGCAAAAAAATTACAACCTGCGTACATTGCTCCTTCCACGCAGGCTTCATTGCCTTGTACAAATTTTACATTCCCTTCCATATTTCCTATTCGTCCTTATCTTTAAAGTTTACTTGAATAGCAAAATCAGGGCATCTGAGTTCGCAAAGTCTGCATCCTATGCAGTCCTCGAGTTTTACTACAGATGCTTTGGAATCTTTATCCATTTCGAGTACTTTTTTGGGACAGAAATGAACGCAGATGCCGCAACCTTTGCACCACACTTTATTGATGACAATATCCTCTACGTTTTTTTTTGCCATAACAATGTCCTTGGGGTTATTTTGAGTTTAAAAAAGTGGTTGACGAGTTCATTATAACTAGTTCGGTAAAATATCCAATAGGAAATCATTAGCTCTGTTGCAATAAAAAAAGAAGGATAATTCATTAAACTTTATATCTTTAAGCCCTTATTGAAATTTGAATATCTTTACGATAAGCTTTAACCGAGTTTGCAGTATTTATACCGAGAACAGCATAGCCTGTTTGTGCGTTTTTATACATACATTACAAAATATAAAAAGAGGACAAGTATATGAAAAAAATTGATCACATCGGCATCGTCGTCAAATCAATAGAAGAAGCTTTAAAACTTTATTCAGGCCTTCTTGGTTTTGAACCTGCAGGAGAAGAAGTAATCGAAGCAAGGGGGATAAAAGTCTGTTTTATTAATGTCGGGGATACGCGAATTGAATTGCTTCAGCCTGTAAGAGAAGATTCTGAGATTTCCAAGTTCCTTGAGACTAAGGGCGAAGGATTGCATCACCTTGCTTACTGTGTTGACAATGTCCAACTATACATAGATAAGGCTAAAGAACTCGGGCTTAAACCTCTTAGCGATACTCCTAAACAAGGTGCTCATAATACTTTGGTAGTGTTTATGCATCCGAAATGTACCAATGGCGTTTTGACCGAAATCTGCCAACATAACTAAAACTAAGGAGCTTTGCAATGTCTGAAATAGAAAATATGAAGGAGCTTGTAAATGGCCTGAAAGCTAAAATGGATAAACTCGATTTAGGCGGTGGGAGTGCGGCTATAGATAAGCAGCATGCCCAAGGAAAACTCACTGCCAGAGAAAGAGTTGAGCTTTTGCTGGACGAAGGCAGCTTTGAAGAAATAGGTAAGTTTGTAAAACACAGATGTTATTATTTCGGCCTTGATAAAAAGGAAATACCTTATGATGCGGTAATAACAGGTTTTGGTACTATAGATGGCAGGAAAGTTGCTGTCTTTTCCCAGGACTTTACAGTGCAAGGCGGTTCGTTAGGCGAAATGCATGCCAAGGAAATCATGAAGATTCAAGATATGGCCATGAAGTACGGGATGCCTCTTATAGGTATCAATGATTCGGGCGGCGCCAGAATTCAGGAAGGAGTGGATGCCCTTTTCGGATACGGTGGAATTTTTCTCAGAAACACTCATGCTTCAGGCGTGATTCCTCAGATTTCCGTAATAGCCGGTCCTTGTGCAGGAGGTGCTGTTTATTCTCCTGCAATAACAGATTTTATAATAATGGTTGATGAACTCTCACAAATGTTTATTACAGGCCCTGCGGTTGTAAAAGCTGTTACGAATGAAGATATTGACAAGAATGGACTTGGTGGTGCTAAAGTGCACAATAGTGTAAGCGGCGTTGCTCATTTTTCTGCCAAGAGCGATGAGGAAGCGTTAAATATCGCAAGAAAACTTCTTTCTTACATTCCTTCTTCAAATAAGAATAAGATTGGAGACGCAGCTTATGATATAGAGTATAGACTTGACGAAAAAATATATGATATCGTGCCTCTTGACCCAAAGAAAGCCTATGATATAAGAGACATACTGAATCTGGTTTTTGATAAAGATAGTCTCTTTGAAGTTCAACCTTACTTTGCGCAGAATATGGTAACTGCTTTTGCCAGAATAAGCGGGAAATCCGTAGGCATAATAGCAAATCAACCAAATATTCTTGCCGGAGTTTTAGATATTGATGCATCTGACAAATCATCCCGTTTTATCAGGTTCTGCGATGCTTTCAATATTCCTATTATTACATTCGTAGATACTCCGGGATTTCTTCCAGGCGTAGGTCAGGAGCACGGTGGTGTAATCAGGCATGGAGCTAAACTCCTTTATGCATACTCGGAAGCTACTGTTCCTATGGTTTCCATTATCCTTAGGAAATCCTATGGCGGTGCATATATTGCCATGGCTTCGCAGCATCTTGGGGCTGATTTTGTTTATGCGTGGCCGAATGCTGAAATAGCTGTAATGGGCGCAGATGGAGCGGCTAATATTATATTTGCCAAGGATATATCTTCATCACAGAATCCTGAAGAAACCAGAAAGGCGAGAATCAAGGAATACAAGGATATGTTCAATAATCCTTATGTGGCCGCTTCCAGAGGTTATATCGAAGGCGTTATAGATCCAAAAGAAACTAGAGAAGTGATAATAAAGGCTCTTGATATATCTGTAACAAAGAATGTCGAGAGACCCGCAAGGAAACACGGTAATATTCCATTATAAACAGGTTATGATATGACTAATTGTTGTTGTAATAAACTGGTAATTCCTCAGGAAGAAATAGCAGCAATATATTCTGCTATAGCTTCCTGCATAGGGACTGCTGAATTCAAAATAACTTCCATTGTTTCTCAAAATGGCGAACGCTACGAAACAACAGAAGTTGTACTAAACTGACGAACTCTGAGGTAAATTGTTATGAAGAAAACTTTCAATGTAAAAGTAAATGATAAATGCTATGTCGTGGAGGTCGAAGAAACTCCCTGTGCTGGTTTTTCCAAAAGGGAACTCTCTGCCGAATTATCAGACAAATTAGCCCATGCTTCATCGAAAAAAGAATCTTCAGGTATTCTTTCTGTCAATGCTCCGCTTCCGGGGCTTATTGTAGAAATCGGTGTGCAGGAAGGCCAACATGTGGAATCAGGGGAAAAGCTTCTTGTTCTCGAAGCTATGAAGATGGAAAACTCAATTTTGTCTCCTATTGCAGGCACCATAGATAAGGTAGAGGTGAAAGCAGGAGATTCCGTAAATAGCAAACAGTTAATGATTTCAATCAGGAGATAACCGATTTTTTGATGCTTTCGAAAAAATTCAGGAGAGCTTACAAGTACTATTATATTAAGCTTGTCAATTCCAAAGGAACAGTTCATAGTGTGGCTATGGGAATAGCTATAGGTTTTTTTATGAGTGTAGCGATTCCGATTGGACAGGTTATTGTAGTTGTCCCCCTTGCTTTTATATTTAAAGCTCATAGGGGAATGGCTGTTTTTTTTACTTTTTTCTCCAATCCTTACACTACGCCGATTTTATATCCTGTGGCATGCCTTATAGGGGCGAAAATTCTTGGCATTCCTATTACTTTTATCCAAATACAGTCAGCTATAGAAAAAGTCATTTATTCTTTTGACTTTAGTTCGCTTACTGGATTGGGATGGAATCTTTTTATATCCTTTATGCTGGGGGGGCCTATTTTGGGATTGATTATGGCTATTCCAGCTTATTTTATTTCGGCTCACCTGATTCGTATTTATAGAAAGCAACGTAAAATCGGCAGATCGAAAAATACTAACTGAAATGATTTAGTTAGCTTTTTCTATTTTTTAATTTCTCTTGTATCCATGAAGGTTTACGTCTCATATCCAGAACCGCAATAACAACTGCTACTTCTTGAAAAAAATCATAGTAAATTGCAAAGGGAAATCTTTTGGACATCATTCTATGGTAACCATAATGTTTTGTATGAATACCGGCATAAATTCTTAATGAATCCAAGTCAGAAATAATAGAGTCAAAGAAGTAATCTCACAACCATTCCTCTTTTTCTTCTTGAATTTAATATATCCTCGTGCCATGAAGGAGATTCTATTTCATTTTTCTCATGAGTTAATGCATCCCATAAATCTTCCATTGCCTGAATACGGTCTTTAGTAGACATTTTATCTATTGATAAAGTAATGCTCATATTATACCTCATATGTTTTAGAATAAGCATTTATCAAAAAATATCATATTATGATTGTCTATTCAATTTTCAATCAAGCTAACAAAAAGCTCTCCTACAGCTATAGAGCGAAGCGTAATAGCTGTTAGGAGAAGCGATTTCGTTATGATTAATATATTTTTTCAATATAATAATCAGGACTTCTGTGTTGGTGCGCAATGCAAGTAATGAGTATTTCATTTCCATCAATAACATACAAAACAAGATACGGAAATCTTTTGATATTTATCTTATGGGTACATTTGCCTACTTTTTTCCAGGTTTTAGGGGATCTGTCTATTAGCTCAGTTGCTCTAATAAATTCTTTATAAAATCTATTTCCTAAATCTGTCTGTTGGTCATTATAATAGTCGATAGCTTCATCAAGTTCTTTATCAGATGGAGGAAGGAGAATAATATTCATTTTTCATATTTCTCTTTTATCTCACTCAAAAAAATACCTTGAATTTTATTTTGTTTGTATGCCTTATAACGTTTCTCTGATTCATTTATCCAAATTTTTTCAATTTCTGAATCTGGTTTATCCAAGCTATCAAAAATCATTTCAGCCAAATGGATTTTATCTAAAGAATTTAAACCCAATATTTCTTTTTTTATTTCTTGAGTAAGCATTTTTTCCTCCATCTTTAATAATGGATATTATATTTATTTCGATAGAATATTCAATTTCATCTTCCATAACAATGAAATCACTTATCTGGAAAAAAGCGGAGCGATTTTCAGATCAAGTGAACTGTCTGATTATCATTTTAAATTTTCTTTATTTAGTAATCTCCTAGAATGCCAGAATGTCAGTATCTCTATAGAGTCATTTTTGACTTCATATATAACTCTATAATTTCCAAAGATTATTTCTCTTAGGCTATTATCATTTAAATTTGGCACAATTCTCCCTAGTTCTGGAAAAGTTTCAAGTCTTTCAACTTCTGAGAGCAATTGAGATATCCATTTTCTTGCTTCATTAATACTGTCTTTAGCAATGTAATCGGATATTTCATCTGCCTTAATCGAAGCAGTTTTTGACCAGATAATTTTCATTAGTTGAATTTCTTTGAGAATTTTTCTTTTACATCGGCATGAGTAAAAACTTCACCATTTCTAATTTCATTCCGAGCTTGTCGAACTTCTCTGGCCAATTCAAGTTCTTCAAGTAGATTTTCATACTCTGTTACATCTAAAACAACGGCTGAACTTTTTCCGTTTTGAGTAAGAACTAATGGGCGTGCCGTTTGTTTTATCTGTTTCATGTAAAAATTAGCGTGAGCTCTGAAGTCGGAAACTGAGTGAATATCTTGATCCAATACAATGCGTTTCATATTTACCTCCATATTATGTACTAAATATAATACGCAATATAGTTGCTATCTTCAACGCTTAATGTTTTCTTTTTTGGTAACATAAAGCTCTCGTACAGGCGAATGGGAGTAAACTTTGACTCCTCAAGAGAACTTTATCCTTTCTGTTTTATGCTAAAATCGCCCCGGATATTCGCCTGTTAGGAGAAGCGACCTCGTTAAATCCAATCTTTTTTTCTATTAAAAAATTTTTCAAATTCTTTATCTGCAATCTTTCTTTCTTCTTCTATGTCAGGAAAATCTTCATCTTCTTGAGCTTGTTTTACCCACATGTCTAAATAAAGTTCCTTTGAAAAACTTCTAAGATATTTTTTTATTTTACTTTTTTCATTTGCGCTCGGAATGCTTTCAACTATTCCATTGATTATTGTTTTTAGTGTAGGGAAATACTCTGTAGCATCATCTATCATATTTTTGACAGAATAATCATAATATTTTTGTATTACTGATTTTCCAATTTTTATGTATTCTTCCATGATTATTTTCATTCATTTAACATTGGAATTCTCTTATATTTTTGGGCGGCTGAGCCCAAAAATATTAAGAGAAATGTCTGGTTATAAATTCAATTTTTTTGACATTACTACGACTTGAGAATTCTCGTATTGAACAATTTCATCAGTATTCCACCCCAAACTAAAATATAATTTTTCTTGGTCTGGAGTATATAAATTAAGTTCAGTTATTCCCATAGATATTGCAAGCTCTTCAATTGCTTTTACAAGTTTACTACCAATTCCCATTTTCCTTTTCTCTGGAACAATAAAAAGATCACCAAACCAGTATTGTTTTTGAGGATATATGCTCATTTCTCTGATTTTTAGAGAAACTGATCCAATATATTTATCATTTTCTATGGCAACTAAGGTTATTGGTGGTTTTTTATTATAGACTCTTTTATTTATTTGCTCTATAGTTTTCTCTATACTGTTATTTGATTTTTTGTATCCCCATTCTTTGTAGCAATATTCAGCAATATATTTAACCATTTCAGGTTTGTCACATAATTGAAATATTTTCATTTGTCGCTCTATTTTCTTTTCTTATAACAATGAAATCACTTATCTGGAAAAAAGCGGAGCGTTTTCCAGATTAAGTGGAATGATTGGTTAGCTCTACAAAATTTTTAATTTACTTCTTATCCAAGCTGGTTCTTTACGGCAATCTAAAACAGCGTAAACTCTAATAATGCTATCTTCGATTCTGTAATAAATAGCAAATGGGAATTTAACGGATAATGCTCTGAAATAGTCAAAATGTTTTTCTTGAATCCCATTGTATATCAATAAAGAGTCTATATCAGAATAGAGGGAATCAAGGAAATAGTTTCCCAGATAGTAAGATTGTTTTTCGTAGAAGGAATAGCCATCAATCAAATCTTGCTTTGCCGAATCAAGGATTTGAATTCTCATTTTATGGCATCTCGGATTTCTTTCTTAGCTTGTTCCCAATCAATAAATGAAGATTTCCCTGTTTTTATACTTTTTTCTCTTTCAGAGAGAATTTCCTTATGCCAGGCAGGGGAAGAAATGTCCTTTGAGTTATGATGGCACAAATCATCCCATAGAGATTCCATAGTCTGGATTTTTTCTAAAACAGTCATTTTATCTAATGGAAGTGTTATGCTCATTTCTGTAACCTTTCCTTTTTATATTTGGATTCAGTTTCTGATATAATTATACTGGATGATCTCTATTTTATCAATTTCTTTTCAAGCTAACATTAATGATCACTTATATTTTCGCAGCGGAGCAAGAAAATATTAAGTGCATCTACTTGTTAGAGTTCTTTTTTCCTTCTTTTAAGAATTTAGAGTTAAATTTTAATAAAACTTTTTTTATGAAATTAGTATTAATATCTATTCCTTCATTTTTAGTAAATTCATTTTTGAATATTACAGGTGGAGATTCTGTATTATATTTGCCAAACTCAGCAAATGTTCCAACTTCATTATTAACTGTTTTATATAAAAAAACATTGCATATCATTTTTGAATTTAGTGTTTGAGGAGCAAAACCAATTAACTTATCAGCATTAAATGTCCCATATATTGGAGATACAATATGTAATTCATCTTTCTCAATTTTACAGGAATTAATATTATCATTTTGTTTGATATGCATAGCTCTAATTACTAGTATATCATTGTGGTACGAATATTTAGAAACAAGAAAAGGAGACGATTGAAGTCGCCAATTATTTATTTCAAACTCTTCTATAGACCAAAATAAGTAAGTTAAATCATCAAATTTTTTTAAAATCGATTTATAAGGATGAACTAACTCATAACCAGCACCAAATAAATTTTGAATTGAAGACTGTGTTAGTAATTCTTCACTTAATAAAGCCGTAATTATATTAACAGCAGTTGCAATTCCTATTTCTAGTTTATTGATTTTTCCAGAAGTCACATTCAGATTAAAATCATTTATTTCAGTAATATCTAACAAAGTTCCATAACCTGAACCTGCAGACTTAAAATATTCAAAATTAGAGTTAGAGTCGGTTGGCCAAGCATTAAAATCAAAAATTCTTATTTCACTATTGTTTCTATAAATACCAATTATTGATAAATCATTAGGATTAGTCACTATATTATTGTAGATATCATTTATTGCTTGATGGGAAGGATCATCATGTACACCTAAGGTGATTAATTCATCCATAAATGTTTTTGCATGGATTTTGCTTCCTGCCCAACCTAAGGCTAATTTGGGACTAAGTAGGTTTATTTTCTGTGAAAATCCACATGGCGAGTAACTACATCTAGAAAAATCTTGCTTTGAAATTTTTCCAATTGTTGGGAGAGTGATTAATTGCTCTTTACTATCATTATTTGAAATTAATAAATCTCCCAAAATAATCGGGCAATAGTTTTTACTGAAACCTGAAATTAAAGTCATAAGTTTGCCCTTTTTATTATTTCTCTCTAACATTAATTCTATATATGTATTAATTTCTCCTGTGGAAGGATTGATAGCCTCATTATATTTCTTTTAATAAGATTTTCAACTAAGTAGAAAATGAAAAACTACTGTATATAATCTATGTAAATTAAGCAAGATATACGTATTTTATATTAAAGCTCTATCTTGATAATTTAGGAGAATAAATATTGAAGGTTATTTATGAATAAAGATACAGATTTTAACGATTTTCTGGTTTTGAAATGCGGTGTCAGGAAAGATTATGTAAAGTATTATATTTTCTGGCTGAGCGAATATGTAAAATACTGCAATGAGAACCTCCTTGAAATGAAGGCTGAGCATACTAAACAGTTTTTAGGAAAATTGAGTTTGAGATATGAGGAATGGCAGGTAAAACAGGCAGATGACACTTTACGATATTATTTTTATTTTCAGAGCATGAAAAACAGTTTTGCTAATCATGCTGCCGGCTCTTACAGTGAAGACTGGTTGAGGCTTTACAATGAAACAAAGAATGTCCTAAGGTTGAAACATCTGTCATATTCCACGGAGAAAATATATTTGGGCTGGCTAGGAAAGTTTCATGAATTTTTAAAAGGCATGCCTGTGGATAAAATCGAGCAGAAAGATATAAGGGATTTTATTTCCAGTCTTGCTGTTGGCAGGCAGAGGTCGGCATCATCACAGAATCAGGCTTTCAACTCTTTGCTTTTTGTTTATAAAAACGTACTGCATAAAAGTCCCGGAGATTTATCGGAAACGGTAAGGGCAAAAAAAGGGGAAAAGATTCCGGTTGTCATGACCTCAGATGAGTGTCTGAAAGTAATCGGCAACCTTAAAGGTGTTTATAAACTGATGACTCAGATAATATATGGAGGAGGGTTGAGGCTTGCGGAATGTATAAGGCTTAGAATTCAGGATGTTGATTTCGAACGGCGTGTAATATCTGTAAGAGGAGGCAAAGGAGAGAAAGACAGGGAAACCCTTCTGCCTGATTCTATTATTAATAATCTGCAGGCGCATATCGCAGAAACAAAGCATGTTTATGATAATGACAGGGCAAACAATATTGAAGGAGTAAAACTGCCGGAAGGCCTTGATAGAAAATATCCAAATGCTGGAAAAGAATGGAAATGGTTCTGGCTGTTCCCATCAAGTAACCTGAGCATCGATCCCAGAACGGCTATAGTAAGAAGACATCATGTACAGCCTATTACTTTGCAAAAACAGATTAAGAGAGCTGTGGATAATGCAGGAATTATCAAAAAGGCTTCAGTTCATACTTTCAGGCATAGTTTTGCCACGCATCTTCTTGAAGCAGGGTATGACATCAGGACAATCCAGGAACTGCTGGGGCATTCCAATGTTCAGACAACAATGATATACACACATATCGCAAAGCGGAACAAGTTGGGGGTAAAAAGCCCATTGGATGTGGCATAATGCCAAAACCTCCCATATTTAAAAGCAGCTAAACAATTTATAGCACGATAATATATCCTCTTTTACGTTAACATTGCCTCGCCGCGGATGTTACGGTTTTGGCTCATTCTATCAAATTCAATGTAAGACTGAATTATTTTAAAAGTTCGGCCCCGAGCTTTTTTATATTCATTTTAAAGATATACTTCCATTTAAAGAAGCAGGATGAATGAACATGAAAAGCATGAAGAAAAAAGGGGAGGGTCTATGTCTATTCTGATTAAAAATATCCGGAATCTTGTTACGATGGATGAAAAGTTCACGGTTCTTACCGGAGTAGATCTCAGAATAGAAGGAAATAAAATAGCTGAAATAGGAAAAGATATTGCTGTTCCGACAGGGGCAAGAGTCATTGATGGAAGCAATAAAGTGGTTTATCCGGGATTCATCAATACGCACCACCATTTCTATCAGACATTAACAAGGAATATTCCTGCCATACAAAGCGTAAAACTTTTCGATTGGCTGGTACTTCTCTATGAAATCTGGACGGAATTGAATGAAGAATTCGTAGAGCTAAGTACAAAGATAGCTGTAGGAGAACTTCTTCTCTCGGGTTGTACTACAAGCACCGACCATTATTATGTTTACCCAAAGGGAACTTCTAATGAAATTCTTGACATTGAAATAGATATAGCGAATAAAATGGGGATGAGATTCTATCCTTGCAGAGGTAGTATGACAAGGGGCAAATCAAATGGCGGACTTCCTCCCGATACTGTAGTCCAGTCTCCTGAAGAGATACTGAAAGACTGCGACAGGATTATCAAAAAATATCACGATGTAGATCCTTTTGCGATGAACAAGATCATTCTTGCTCCATGTTCTCCTTTTTCAGTAACAACGGATATTTTGAAGGACACAGCTAAGTATGCCAGAAAAATGGGCGTACTGATGCATACCCATCTTTGCGAAACCAAGGATGAAGAAGAATACTGTCTTAGGATGTTTAACAAGCGGCCTTTGGAATATATGGACGATTGCGGATGGATCGGAAATGACGTGTTTTATGCGCACGGGATCCACTTTAACGATGAAGAAATCAAAGTTCTGGCAAAAACCGGAACAGGTATAGCACATTGTCCTGCGTCAAATATGAGGCTTGGATCAGGCATATGCCGTGTTCCTGACATGATTGATGCAGGCGTGAAGGTCAGCCTTGCTGTTGATGGAAGCGCAAGCAATGATGCCGGAAATTTTGTCAGGGAAATACAGCTTGCCATGCTTATAAATAGAATCGGTTCTTCAGAAGAGAGAATGACGCCTCAGAAGGCCTTGTATATTGCAACCAGTGGAGGAAGCAGGGTGTTCAATAACCCTAAGATTGGTTCAATAAAAGCAGGGCAGGCGGCCGATATAGCTATATTTAATTTGGAGAGATTAGACTTCGCAGGAGCAATGTCAGATCCGATGTCTGCAATTGTATTTTGCGGCGCTGGAATGAGAACCGATTATACTATTGTAAACGGCAATGTTGTTGTAGAGAATGGAAAACTCACAAGCATTGACGAAAAGGATATTTTTCATAGAGCTAACGCCTTTACAAAGAAGATTATTGAAAAGACATCGAGAAGAACCAAAATAGATTATTATAAGTACAGATCCAATTTCTAAAGTTCTAAGAATGGATGGCTATAAAAGTTTTTCCATTTTGTAGTCATCCATAACATAGCCATTACCAATGTCCTGGACTAGGGATTCAACTTTAAGAAATCCCAACTTCTCATATTTATCTATGGTATCTTTATTAAGTTTGTTGACTCTCAGAGTGATTTTCTCCAAACCTTTTCCTCTGGCTAGACTTTCAATAAAATTTATCGCCATTCTTCCGAAACCTCTACCGCGTTCTGATGATATTACATAAAATTTATTTAGGAATAAGTCATTATTTTTGAATGTGATAGAGATGTACCCTATGGGGTCTTTGCTGTCTTTTATAATGTAGTAATGGCAGTTTGGATCTTTTGTTTGCTCTGACATGTATTTTGCCGAACTATACTTCATTAGCATATAGTTAACCTGAGGCTTGCCTATAATAGGAGTGTAATGTTCTGTCCATATCTCTCTGGCGAGAGACTCAATCAGATTAAAATCATTGAAAGTTGTGGCTTTTGTAAACATTGTTCGTCAATTTTTGAATATTTCTCTGATTATAATATTTGCCTCAGCAAAAAGATTTTTAACAGTTTCCTCAAATTTGTAGATATCTTTGTAGACTACTTCTTTGATTCCTGCATTTATTATCATTTTAGTACATATAAGGCATGGGCTATAAGTCGTGTATATTTTTGAGTCTTTCACGGCTACCCCGTGATAAGCTGCCTGAACGATTGCATTTTCTTCGGCATGTGAACAAATGCACTGATCTAGTTTTTCACCGGTTGTAGCATTGGAGTTGCAACGAGGGCAACCGCCATCAAAACAATTTTTAATTCCCCTTGGGGTTCCATTGTATCCTGTGGAAATTATTCTGTTGTCTTTGACTATCACTGCGCCGACATGTCTTCGGCAGCAATTGCTTCTTGCAGCAGTTGCTTCAGCAATTTTCATGAAATATTCATCCCAATTTGGTCTGGCATCCATTTTTACGAACCTTTAATTACTATGTTATAAATATCGGGCACTACTTTTTTTAGGTATTCGAGAGATAAATTCAAAGTTTCGTCAGCCGTGGAGCAATTTAAAGCTTGTTCCACAATTTTTTTAGCTTCGTGCATGTTTGTATTTCTTATAATCTTTTTGATGATATTTATAGAAACAGGGCTCATACTGAATTCATTGAATTCAAGCCCAATAAGAAGCACTGTATATTGAGGATCGCTGGCCATTTCTCCACATATGCCTACTGATATGCCGTGTTTTTTTGCAGCATCTATAGTTTGTTTAATAAGTCTAAGTACTGAAGGATGGGACGGTTGGTAAAGGTAAGATACTTCTTCACTGTTCCTGTCAACTGCCATTGTGTATTGGACAAGATCATTGGTTCCCAAGCTGAGGAAATTAACTTTTTCTGCCAGCTTGTCGGACATGAGAGCGGCCGAAGGGGTTTCAATCATAATTCCAACTTCGATATTTTTTGAGTAAGGAATATGTTTCTGGTCTAGTTCATGTTTTGATTCATTCAGTAGTTGCAGGGCTTGAGTTACCTCTTCCAGACAACTGATCATTGGAAACATAATTTTAATATCGCCATATATGCTTGCCCGCAAAATTGCCCTTAACTGAATTTTGAAAATTTCGGGATAGGCGAGGCATAGTCTTATGGATCGAAATCCCAGAAAAGGATTTTTTTCGGCGCTAAAAATGATGTCGTTTAAGAGAAGTTTGTCTCCCCCTAAATCAAGGGTTCTGATTATTACCGGTTTACCTTTGGCGGAACGAGCAACAGCACTATAGTTTTCAAACTGAACTTCTTCGCTTGGCAGTTCGCTCCTGGAGATGTAAAGATATTCAGTTCTATACAACCCAATACCTGCTGCATTATTAACTTCTGCGTCATTTATATCTTCCAGCAACTCAATATTAGCTCTCAAGTGAATATTGTATCCGTCAATAGTTTCAGAACTAAGATTGGATACTTCTTTAAGTGCTCCGATGAGTTTTCCACCAACAATTTCTTTTTCAGCATACAAATTTAAAGTATGCAAAGAAGGATTGATTATTACTATTCCTTGATAGCCGTCAATAATTATAATATCGCCTGAATGTGCCTGCGCCAGGCCGGATTTTATGCCAACTACAGCCGGAATTTTCATGGATCTTGCTATAATGGTAGCGTGAGAAGTCCTGCTGCCTGTTTCAGTAGCAAATGCCTGAACATTGTCTCTGTCCATCGTAACGGTATCTGAAGGGGAGAGTTCAAGTCCAACAATGATTCTCTGTCCCGGAAGATTTTTGAGATCTTCAAGTTCCTTGCCGTGAATATTCAGTATAACCCGCGATGCCACGTCTCTTATGTCAGAGGCCCTTTCTTTTAGATAGAGGTCTTCAATTTTGGATACGGCTTTTATGTATGATTGAATTTTTTCGAAGAAGACATAGTCAGCACATAGGAGATTTTGCTTGATTTCTTCTTTAACGGAGTTTAGTAGGGTGATATCATCTAAAATAAGAATATGGGCATCGAAAATTTTTGCATCTAGCTGATTCTCCAGCTCGTTCAGCACTTTTTCTTTAAAACTGAAAATTTGTTTTTTTGTTAACTCTACTGCATTTTCCAACTTATCGAATTCTTCGGGTACTTGTTGAGGGGATATAAAGCGTTTTTCAACATTAGATATTCTATTAACTAAGACAAGTGCCGTACCTACAGCTATCCCCGGCGAAGCTGGAATGCCAGAGAGTACCATCTCAGATTTTAGGCCAACGTTATCTGTCATATCTCATTAAATTCTGGGTCTTCTTCTACTAGCTTTACAAGAGATCTGACAGCAAAATCAGCATCCGAACCTGATGCTGTTATTCTAATTATGCTGCCTTGCCCTGCGGCAAGCATTAGTAAGCCTAAAATGCTTTTCCCGTTGACTGTATCGCCATTTCTTTCAATCGTGATATCTGCATCAAATTTAGATGCAGTTTGTACAAAAACAGCAGAGGGCCTGGCATGAAGACCCAAATTATTTTTGATTTTTGCTTCAGAAGTTATTCTATCCACAGATCTTACTCGCTGTTAAGGGACTAACATTAAGGCTGTTTTTCTATTTATTATATTTAATATGTCAGGAAAATGATATATGTTTTCTATATATTTTATTTCTTTTGCAAACTTTAATATTTAGGACTCGTTATGCGTTGTTTAATTACAGGAGGCGCTGGCTTCATAGGTTCATATCTTGCAGAAAGTTTAATCAAAAGAGGCGATGAGATTATAATAATAGATGACCTCTCTACAGGAAGCATTGATAATTTAAAAACAGTTTTTGGTAATCCCAAGCTGGATTTTATTGAAGCTAATATACTGGAACTTCCTGCTTTGGAATACATAATATCAAGATGCGATATAGTTTTTCACCTAGCCGCAGCTGTAGGCGTGGATATGGTAGTAAAAGACCCTGTGCATACCATAAGGACTAATGTCAAAGGTACCGAAAGAGTTCTTGAAGGCGCGCTCCATAACAAGACTAAAATGCTGGTAGCGTCAACAAGTGAGGTTTATGGCAAATCAACCAAGCATGTTTTTTCTGAAGAAGATGATTTACTGATAGGTCCTCCAACCCATTCAAGATGGTCATATGCATGCAGTAAGTTATTGGACGAATTTTATTGTACATCTTTTTATCAAGAATATAAACTGCCTGTAAATATTGTTAGGTTTTTCAACACGGTAGGACCGAGACAGACTGGCAAATACGGAATGGTTCTTCCCAGATTTGTGCAAAGCGCAATTCGCGGAGAACCTCTGAATGTATTTGGAACTGGTAAACAGACCAGATGTTTTTGCCATGTCAAAGATGTTGTGCGTTGTCTTTTGTTATTGTCAGAGAGGGAATTCAATGGGGAAATTTATAATATTGGAAGTAACGAATCGTGCAGTATAGAAGAATTAGCCAGAACTGTAATTAAATTATCCGGATCGTCTTCTGAATTGATATATAAACCTTATAGTGAAGCCTACGCTCCTGGTTTTGAAGATATGCTACATAGGGTGCCTAATACGGCCAAAATTAAACAACTTATTGGCTGGTCTCCTGAATATACGCTAAAAGATATAATTCGAGATGTGATCGAATTTCATAAAAATAAAAAAGGCTGAGGTGCCTCAGCCTTTTGGATTCAAAACAGTTTAACCTGTTATTTTATTGTAGCAGGGTTTGGTCCGATTTCTACGGTTACAACATCCCCATTCATGAATGTATAAATAGGTTTGTATAAGCAGACTTTATCTCCGTTCTTCAAATCTGCAGGGACTATTTCAGCATTCAGGAAGGTATCGCCTTCAGCTATATCATTGTCAGTATTGGTTATTTCAACCATCACTGTATTGTTGTCAATCAGCTTCTGGATCTTACCAAGAGTAATTGGGACAAGAGTAACTGTCGAAATATAATTCATTCCGGTTCCAGGAAGAGTGTTTTTGACACCATCAACTCTCCATGCAAAATAGTCGTTGCCTTTTTTAACAAGACAGCGTTTATAAAGCATCTTTATCGGTTTTGCTGTAAATATTCCAGGTTGAGCATCATTGTTAAGATAAACAGCAGCTCCCCAATTTTCAAAAATTGGTAAACCTTCAGCTTCTACAGGAGGAGGCAATAGCTGGTTTACAACTTCAAATGTAAGTCCTGTCCCTGTATATATAGTAATGCCATGAATATTACCGACAGGTTTCCCATGTCTGGAAGGAGTAATTGTAACAGGAGTATTGTAGCTCATTTCTCCTATTGTCTTAGAGTCCAAAGCAACACTTACGCCGATAGGATTCATTTCATAAATTTTCATTACAGGCTCTTCACCAGCAAGATATCCGGCTGGCACCATTACTGTATCGACTATGCCGTCATACTGAGCTCTGTACGAACATACATCTAGAAGTTGTTGAGCTTGGATAAGTACTGCCCTGGCACTTTCGAGAGATGCTATAGCGCCAAAGTAAGCCTGCGCACCCTGTTGCACTTGCATTTGAGATGCAGCGCTTGTAGGCTCAAGCTTTTTAACCATCTCGTATTGCCATTTGTCATAGTTATAATTAACTTCAGCCAGTTTTAATAGCGCTTTTGCCTGATCTACCATTGCGACTCTGTATTGATCGGCAATGTGCATTATCATGTCACCTTCTCTGATAATCTTTCCGTCTATATCGCGGACCGGACCTCTAAAAATCGATCCTGGTCGGGCAGAATAGTTAACCCATCCACGATGGCTGTCGTTAAATCCAAACTGGATTTGTCCGCCGGCCAAATATGTAACTGTGCCGGTAAATGTTCTTTTTGCGGATAGATCTGTAGCGTCTGCTCCGAATGTTGATACGCCAAGAAGAGCTACTAGAGCTGCTGCAAGGCTACTTGTTTTCCAATTCATTTTCCCTCTCCTGTTTTTTTTGTTTATTGGTTAGAAAATGTTCCATTATTGACAACTTCACTAATCATATCATGGTCATTTTGTTGTGACAAGATGCAAATATTAAAAGATAATAGCATTTTTTATAAATAACATATTTTTAGGGGTGTAAGTAATTCGCAGGCAGCTTAAACTTAGCTTTAGTATTGATAGAACAAGTTCATTATGACATCCTCATCTGAATTGCCTATAAATTGATTTTTGTCGTATTTGAGTATTAAACCTCCGCAGGGAAGAGAAAGAGAATCTTTGAGGAGTTTCATATGTGAGTTGATCTTTTCAGGATTTTTTTTGTCAGCAAACATCTGAGTGTCTACAGAACATGAGAAGCAGATTTTTCCTTTGAATTCACTGAGCTTATTGATACCGATATTTAATTGTTGGTCTAGTTCCAGAACGCTGATACCAGCATCTATCAAAGGTTGGATTATGTCATAGATGTAACCGCAGGAATGAAAAAAGCAGTGTAAATTTTTCCCTTTCGCATAGTGAAAGAACTTTTGGTAGAATGGCAGCCAAATTCTTTTCCAATCATCTGGCGCAACCATCAGTCTGTCTTGAATGCCCCAATCATCGTAAATTATTATGCCGTCTATATTATTGGTTGAGTAAAAGTCAATAATTTGCAAATTTAGGTTTAGGATAAGCTCAAGCAACTGCTTGATATTGCAAGAGTTTTTTTTTACATCTATCCAAGTGTTTTCCAAACCTCTTAAAAAACAGAGCCGTTCAAAAAAGGATATACCATTACCAAGTATAAATTTCTCTGAAGTTTTTTTAGAGAAGTTTAGGTTTTTTTCTACAAGAATTCCTTTCAGATCAGGGCTTAACATACAGTTGAAATTGTCCCAATTTTCTAAGGGGTGTTGATGGCATATTCCAATAGAAGAAGTGTTGTCGCTTTTCCAACCGCAACCCCATTCATCGAAACCATTGGCAAGTCTGCTGTCAACAGGAAGAGCGATATGATGAATATCGCTCTTGAAGTTATTAGGGATGTCTAAAGGAGTTTTCTTAGGGTATTTGAACTCTATAGCGTTTTTTACAGTTTGATTGGAATTATTTTTCTTCAAATCTCTTTACAGTTTTAATAACTTTTGGGTTCTTTACGATAGTTTCAATGGCTCTGTAAGCAAGAGTTCTTGAAGCGTCATAAATTACAGGAGGGACTGCATTATAATTAGTAATAGTCCCTTCAAAGGATTGGTCTAAAGAGAATGCTGTTATTTTCTTTTCGCCAGGTTCATCAAATCTAACTATGATTTGTAGTTTGTATTCGCTGTCCCCACTGCCCGTATAAGCGAACCTTGATTCAGGAACTTGGACATAAACAGTGAATGCATCCACAACTTCGCTTCCTGGCTGATCAAACGCAGAATATATTGCGCTTTTAAAACTGCTAGTTAGTATTTCCTGTAGAGGATAAGTGTAGTAATGATCTTTCCAAAATGCAGTACTGTCACCTTTTATAGCGTCAACACAGTGAACTTCTACTCTGCATGGTACGTGGAGTTTTCTTTGAGAGAGTTGGCCTATTTGGGTTTTAGTCAGATCTGCCTGATTAGGGTCACACGGGGGGATGTGGGTAGAAGAGCAGGCGCTCAATCCGATAATGGATAATCCTAGTAATATTCTTTTAATTTTCTTCATTCTACTTCTGTTCCTTTATGTTCAACTTTTACTGCTGTGCCTTCAACTGTTACCCAGTAGGCATTATATAAAAAGAGGTAAAGAGTTGTTTGTTCTACAACAACTTCAATCAAGGCATTGCCGCCGCCATCTTTGATAGCCTTATCTCTAGCTACGCCCACAGGGTCGTTGGAAAAGAAAGGGATAAAAAATATCTGAAAATTGTAGCAAGAACCCGATGATTCCTTGAGCTTTGTATAAGTATCTTTTTCTGTTATTGGTGTAGTGGAAGGAGAAATGGATGTCATACTTGAACATCCTGTTAACAGTGAAATGAAAACCATCAGCGATAAAGTTAATGCGTATTTAATCATAAATTATACTTTCCTTTCTATTCCAGCATTGCGCCGGCTTGTTGGAATTTTATGGCATCTCCGTGGATTTTTATTTTCTGCCAGTTAACTATAAAAATATACACGCTTTTGTTTTCTGCTGTGACGTTAATGAGAGCGTCAGCTCCTGTTTCTTCCTTTGCATCCATCAACGCCTGATATGCGCTGCAAGATGGAGTAACTGGAATAAATAAAACAGAATAAGCAGTGTCAACTCCTTCTGCATCGTGCTTTATGATCGTGTAGGTGTCATTTGAGGTGATTGGAATTGTTGATGGGGCTAAACCTCCAGGGCCGGTGGTACAGCCTGCTATCAATCCGGCAGCCACAATAGCCGAATACAGCTTGATGATTTTCTTAAACATCTATTCTCCTGATAGTGGTTTGTATTTATAATAATATTTATCAGTTTTAATCTTTTACCGGGATGAAACGCAGACTTTTCTTGGTGGTCTGATCAATTTCGTATTTATATTTATTCATGTTATCTTTGGAATCTAAAATTTCCAGTATGGTGTCTTCTAATTGAGATGAAGTTAGCCTGGTTTCCACTTCTACGATAGAAAAAAGCCTTTTATCATATTCTCTGCGCCATACATAGGAAACACCGTTTACATTCTTGAGTTTTGAAATAAGATTGTCCAGTTGAGTTTTGTCGATGGCTTTGAACTCTAACTTTATTTTTGAACCTAGATCAAGTTCTGTGATCCATTTAGAAATAACTTTAGAAAAAAGCCTGTAGACATCTTTGTTTTCCGACCCCTTTTCAGTTCCTTGAAGGATGGTTGTCAGGTAATGTCGTATAAGTTGGTCCGGCATATCGTAAGGCAAATTCATATTAGCCTCACCTTTAAAATTTTTAGTAGGAATAGAGACGGTAGCTATAACCTCTCCTGTGTCAGTCCATAGTGCTCTCAAATCAATCCCGATAGCAGTGTCTCTTACATAAACTTCAGGAAAAGGTTCTTTGAGTTTGCCTACAGACCCTTTTATATCGGCGATTATTTTAAAGTCTGATGTAGATGTGATTCCTGCTGATTTTGCCTTTGCATCAAGCGTATCTCCAAGTATTTCAGCTCTTGCTGCTTCTTTGGAACTTTGCTCTTCTACTGCCTCCTGATTGAAAAGTTCAAACCCATTGTTTTGTGTAATTTCATCGATTACTCCGGCAGCTAAAGGTGAGTCGGGATCTTCCAACCCTTTGATTTTTTCTTTGCATATTACCATTACTCGCGGCGAGTCCATTCTTTTTACCAACATCCTAAGAGCCATAACCTTATCCATCTTTGGAGCACTTTTTCCTACTTCTGCCTGAATTTTGACAGTATATATGGAAGTGGTTTTGTCATATTTCTGCTCAAGAACCTTATAGCTTTCCAGGTACCCGAAAGAAGAAGTCATAACTATGTCATAATCGGCCTGGAAATTGGAAACTTTTGATTCGCTCATGACATCAACGCCAGCTCCTTCTCTTACAGCATTTCTCAGCGCTTCTGCCAATGCGAGCTCACCAGCTTTGTCGGGGTTGCCTTCTGCACTTCCTGTAACAGTTACAGAAACTGCTGACAGGCAGGTCGAGATAACAAGAAGAAAAAGAAAGAGAGATAATTTATAAAATGAATTCATATAATTGTAAATTTATTAATCAGTAAAATGCAAAACTTATAGACATAATATTAAGAAATAGATAGATTTTGCCAGTAAAAAATATTTTATTCAGACAGAATATCTAAGTGCAAACAGAAAGTATTATTCTCCTGAGATAATATTAGCCTCAAAGACTTCAAATTTGGCATCTATGTGTTTCCATGCATCAGGACCTAGCCCGGCTTTCATGCTCAGATTCATTAATGTCTCTTCCAATGTCCATCCTTGCTCAGGTGCTACCTGAGGCAAAAACACAGAAGAGTATCTTCCGAGTTTAAATAATATTCCGTGAGTTCCAATTTTGATTTCTTTATATGAATTAACTGCCGTCATTGGTGTTAGAACCGAAATCTCTATTTTTAATGCACTAAATTCTTCTTCAGAGGAAACAGGTGAAAATCTCGGATCCCTGAAAGCAGAGTTAAAAGCATTATGAATGATGTTGTCATAGAGGGATTCAAATGCCATTATGTTGCCAATACAGCCTCTAAGGCGCCCGTCTTTAGTATGAAGCGTTACAAAACATGATTGGATTTTAGTGAGGAAATCGGGAATATCTTCTTTGTTTTTGACTGGAGCTACGCCATGGAGCTTGTTGGCAATAGTGTTTTTTGCCAAATCAAGCATAAATTTTCTCTGTTCTGAAGAGTACATAATTTTTTGACCTTCGCAATCAGTGTGGTGAAAATTTAATCATAAAGGGTGGATTTATTTAGTTTAGCTTTTTAAAATCCTCCCTTAATACCTTGCTATTTTCTGTCTCCGAATATACGAAGAAGCATAAGGAAGAGGTTTATAAAGTCAAGATATAGAGCTAATGCTCCAAGTAGGGCTGATTTTTTGCCTTCTTCTGAGTTTGCTGCGAAGACAGGAGCCATTTTTTTTATTTTTTGGGTGTCGTAAGCGATAAGCCCTACGAAGATGAGAATGCCCACATATGTGATTATCCAATAGAGCATGCTGCTTGCGAAGAAAAAATTAACCACTGAAGCAATAATAAGCCCAAATAGTGCCATATAACACAAACTACCTATAGCTGTCAAGTCTTTCTTTGTGTACCAACCGTAACAGCTCATTACGGCAAAGGTAGCTGCCGTGGCAAAAAAAGTCGAGGCAATAGAAGTCGTAGTGTAAATAAGGAATATTAATGAGAATGTCACACCGTTGAGAACGGAATATGCTATAAACATTATCATTGCTGTAGAATAGGCGACCTTATTTATCATTGCAGTCATTGCAACGACAATTACCAGTTCCACAATAACTATCCCTAAGAACAAACCCTGACTGGCGGCTAGTTTTTTTAGCAATACAGGGTTAGAGACGACATACAAAGCTGTTAAACCTGTGACCGCAAGAGCAAAAGACATCCAGCCATAAACTCTTGATATGAAGTTGCTTTCTCTCAATCTAATCTCGGTGGTATCCAATGCTGAATTTTGATAATACATAATGTTATTTATCTCCTATTACGTTTCTGTAAAAATATATGCAAACAATATATCAAAACATTGTCAAAAAGCAAAAAATAGCTAAAAAATACCCTCCAAAGGTGTTTTTTGTGGTATTCAAACTTAAGTTAAAAAATTAATTTTAACAAGGAAAAGCTTTAATTTTACTAAAGATTGAAATTATTATGAATATTGTAAGATTTGCACCCTCTCCGACAGGAAACGTACATATTGGAAACATCAGAACTGCTATTTTTAATTGGCTTTTTGCCAGAAATACTAAAGGAAAATTTCTTCTTCGCATAGAAGACACAGACAAGGAACGGTCAACCAAAGAAGCTATAGACAAGCTTTTCGAATGTATGACATGGCTTGGGCTTGACTATGACGGTGAAATTTTTCATCAGTCGTCTCAGGAGCTTTTCCACATAGAGGCGGCAAAGAAAATGCTTGCTGAAAATAATGCCTATTACTCTAATAAAAGTGATGCCTCCGACAAAAAACCTATAGTTTACAGGCTTCCGTATGATTGCGAGGGCAACCCTAATGTCAGAGATGTAGGTTTGGTTGAACTGACTTTGGATCCATCTAAGCCTATAGAAATAGCTATAGATGGGTTTAAGTTTTTTTATATCAACGAGAAACAGAAATCTGTCGAGTCTTCAGCATCGCTGGCAGGTTTTAAGAACCTGAAAGTTTATGGAGTTGAAGGTTCATTGGTTTTTGAACTTGAAAAGAATCTTACAGAGATACTTAACGGTGCTAAGACATTTTCATTTGAAAACTGCTCTAAAATATCTTTTCTCAGACGGGAAGTATTCTATAAAGATTTAATAAAAGGTGAACTTGCCAAACCTCTGGACACAATGAAGGATTTTGTTATCCTGAGAAGCGATTTGTCCCCGATATTTCACTTGGCTAATGTTTGCGATGATATTACGCAGAAAGTTACCCACATTATTCGAGGCGATGACCATGTTGAAAATACTTATAAACATATATTTCTCTTTCTAGCACTTGGCAGCGAGGTTCCGAATTACGCCCATATGCCTATGATTGTTAACCATCAGGGCAAACCTTACAGCAAAAGGGACGGTGATGCATTTGTGGGTGATTTCAGAGAGAAGGGTTATTTGTCAGATGCTCTCTTTAATTATCTTTCTCTTTTGGGTTGGTCTCCGGGAGATAACCGTGAAAAGATGACCAGAACCGAAATGATTGAGGCTTTTAGCTTGGATAGGGTAAAGAGTGCTCCAGCGCAATTTGACATGGTAAAGCTCTTGAATATGAATGGGCTTTATATGGCTGAACTGGAGGACAGCGTTTTTTTAGAGTTGATTAGGGCTGAAGCCGTAAAACAGGGTTGGCTTGATGACTCAGTGAATCCTAAACTTTTCGATCAGGCATGTTTACTAATGAAAAGCAGAGTTAAGCTTTTCTCTCAAGTATCAGAGTTGAAGTACTTTTTCTTTGAGGAGTCGCCTCTTTTTAATGGGCTTGGATGTTCGTCTGAGTTATCATCAAAAAGTTTTTCCTATGATGAAAAGGCTCTTAAAAAAGCTTTTAAGGATAAAAACGCTGTTATTGAAAGTCTGAACCAATTTGTGAAGGTATTCCGACAAAGAACGCCATCCTGCACGCATTGCTATGAGAGTTCCATCAGAGATACAGAAAAAGAGCTTGGGCTTCAGGAAGGTAAACTCAATCAGGTCTTAAGAATATCGTTGACGGGAGTAACGAGCGGTGCAGATTTGGCAAACACAATGTTTATACTAGGTAAGGATAGGATATTAAATAGAATCGAAAGACTGCTTTCGGTGATAAATGGAGTTTTATAAGATATGGAAAACGCGATAGAAAAACCATCATTGGATTTCATAAGAAATATTATAACTGAAGATTTAAAAGCCAGTAAAAACGATGGCAGAGTCATTACCCGATTTCCGCCTGAACCGAATGGTTACCTTCATATTGGGCATGCAAAATCTATATGCCTTAACTTTGGGATAGCCAAAGATTTTAACGGCAGATGCCACCTTAGATTTGACGATACAAATCCTGTTAAGGAGGATGTCGAATATGTCGACTCCATTATGGAAGATGTCAGATGGCTTGGATTCGACTGGAAAGAACACCTTTACTATGCGTCAGATTATTTTGAAGCGCTCTATGGATATGCCGTAGAACTGATAAAAAGAAATAAGGCTTATGTTTGTGACCTGAGTATTGATGAAATTAAAGAATACAGGGGTAATTTGACTGAACCAGGCAAGGAAAGCCCTTTCAGGAATCGTTCAATAGAAGAGAATCTCAATCTTTTTGAACGCATGAGAAATGGTGAATTCTCTGATGGGTCCAGAGTGCTTAGAGCTAAAATTGATATGGCCTCTCCAAATATCCATATGAGAGACCCTGCTATTTACAGGATCAAGAAGGCCAGCCATCACAGAACTGGCGATAAATGGTGTATCTATCCTATGTATGACTTTGCACATTGCCTATCCGATTCCATCGAAAATATTACCCATTCAATCTGTACTCTTGAATTCGAAATCCATAGGCCTTTGTACGACTGGATATTGGATGTACTCGAAGTAAAATCCCATCCGCAGCAAATAGAGTTTGCCAGGTTAAATATTAACTATACTGTAATGAGCAAAAGAAAACTCCTGCAGTTGGTTAGCGAAAAACATGTGAATGGCTGGGATGATCCACGCATGCCTACTATATCAGGAATGAGAAGAAGGGGATATACTCCTGAATCAATCAGAGCTTTCTGTGAAAAAGTCGGTGTGGCAAAAAGAGAGAATGTAATAGACATTTCGCTTCTTGAGTTTTGTGTAAGAGAAGACTTGAACAAACGTGTCCCTAGAGTTATGGGAGTGCTTAATCCGCTTAAACTTGTTATCGATAACTATCCTGCTGATTTAACCGAGGAGCTGGATGCTATTAATAACCCTGAGGATGTTACGGCTGGAATGCGGAAAGTCCCGTTTTCAAAAGTCCTTTATATAGAAAAAGAAGACTTCAAGGAAGTTCCGCCTAAGAAGTTTTTCAGACTTACTCCAGGGCAGGATGTTAGACTTAGATATGCATACATAGTTACTTGTACAGGGGTCGTTAAAGATACAAATGGCGAAGTAATAGAAGTTCATTGTACCTATGATCCATCTACCAAGGGAGGAAATGCAGCTCCTGACAGAAAGGTTAAAGGAACTATTCATTGGGTTTCGGAGAGGACAGCTTTAGATGTGGAAGTCAGGCTTTATGACAGGCTTTTTGTAAATGAAAATCCTGAAGAGTCAGATGAAGGTAAATCCTATTTGGATAACATAAATAAGAATTCACTGGAAATTCTCAGTAATTGTAAAGTGGAACCAAGTTTGAATGCCGCTAAACCGGGAGAGAAATTCCAGTTTGAGCGGATGGGTTATTTCTGTGTGGACAAAGAATCTTCTTTTGATAAAATTGTTTTCAATAGGACTGTTGCCCTTAAAGACACTTGGGCTAAAATAGAAAGCAACGCCAAAAACAACTAAAAACAAGGAGTAATGGCAATATGAATTTTGTATTCATTTCCCCTCATTTCCCTCCGACATTCTATAATTTCTGCGTTCAGCTTAGAAGAGCAGGCGCCAATGTCTTGGCAATAGGCGATGCTCCACCTTCTGAGTTCAGGCCGGAGTTAGTGGAGTCCATCACAGAATACTGTCATATCAATATGCATGACTATGAAGTAGTTTATAGAACGATTGCATACTTCGCCAATAAATATGGCAGAATCGACAGGATAGATTCTCACAATGAATATTGGCTGGCTTTGGAAGCCCAGATAAGGCTTGATTTTAATATTTTTGGACAAAGACCTGAAGACCTTATGCTTAACCAGAGCAAACTTGGCATGAAAAAAGTTTTTCATGATTCAGGAGTTCCTGCTGCTGAAGCACAGCCTATTTCAAATCCGGATATGCTTTATGATTTTGTCTCAAGGTATGGGTTCCCTTTGATTATTAAGCCGGAGAGAGGGGTAGGGGCAAGCAATACATATAAGGTTACTAACGAACACCAACTTTCAGAGATTCTCAGGGATTTGCCCCCGGGGTATATAGTGGAGCCTTATGTGGATGGCAAGATTGTTACCTTCGACGGGCTTACGGACAAAAATGGTGAAATCATGTATTGTGCATCTTTTGAATTGAGCGATAATGTCCTTGACATTCTCAATGAAAAGAGAGATATGTTCTATTTTTACTCAAGAGACATAGATCCTAAACTTGAAAAGCTAGGCAGGCATGTGGTTAAGGGTTTTAACGTCAGAGAGAGATTCTTCCATTGTGAGTTTTTTAGGAGAAACGACGGTAGCTACTGGGCTATAGAAATCAATGTAAGGCCCCCAGGAGGTTTCTCTATAGATATGCTAAACTACGTAGCAGACATAGACCTTTTCAGAATCTGGGCAGAACTTGTAGTAGATGGTAAAGACGTGCTTAGCTATACAAGAAAATACAATGTGTCGAACGTTTCTAGAAGAGACCATATTAAGTATAAGCATTCTACACAGGATGTCCTTAATGCTCTTGGAGATACAGTAGTAAAGTATACCAGAATTCCGGAAGCTTTTGCCGCAGCGATGGGCAACGATACATTTATTCTCCGACACAAAGATATTGATACGCTATTTAAAGCTATAGCCTTTGTAAACGAGAAATAACCTAAGACAGGTCAAAAAACTTAAACTCAGACCCTATAAGTCTGAGTTTTTTATTATATAGCTGTTATATTAGTTTTGAAAGAATAAGCTTTAAATCAGAAATTAAGGAATGATTACCATTTGAGTACTGGCAATTTACCTCACAAATTTGGTACATTTTCCGGAGTATTTATACCTTCGGTTTTGACTATTTTTGGCCCGATCATGTTCATGCGTTTCGGGTATGTCACTGGAAATCTGGGCACCATTTATACTTTTATAGTACTTGCTGTAGCCCAAGGAATAGTTCTTTGTACAGCGTTTTCAATTGCAGCCATCGCGACCAATACACCGGTTGAGGAGGGTGGAGCATATTTTATGATATCAAGATCGCTCGGTGCGGGATTCGGAGGAGCGATAGGTTTAACTTTGTTTCTTGCACAAGGTCTTTCTGTCCCATTTTATATTATCGGATTTGTGGAAGCCCTGATTGGGACATTTCCTTTTCTTCAACCCTTCTATTTGTGGATATCGTTATTAACAGGAATACTTCTTTTTTATCTTGCGTGGACAGGAGCTAAGTGGGCTATAAAGGCACAGATATTCATTTTTATTTTGCTTATGTTGGCCATTGCTGTCTTTTTGTTGGGTGCTGGTTCTCATTATGCCCATGAAACCTTAGTACAAAATAGTACTCCTCTGAAGGGTGTTCAGATGTTTGTAATGTTTGCAATCTTCTTTCCTGCCGCAACGGGTATTATGGCAGGTATTAATATGTCGGGAGACCTCAAAAAGCCTGGGTTTTCTCTTGTTATGGGAACTTTTTCTGCGGTGATTTTTGCCACAGCAGTTTATAGTCTTGAAATATTTTTTATCGGTTCAGGTTTCTCCAGACAGGATTTGATAGATTATCCATATGTAACTCTTGTAAGAAATGCTATTTTCGGACTTGGTTTTCTTGTAGTAGGTGGTGTTTTTTGTGCCACTTTATCAAGTGCGATAGGTTCATTTCTTGGAGCACCAAGAATTTTAAGAGCTCTTTCCAAAGATAAAATAATCCCATGGCTAGAGATTTTTGCTATAGACAATAACGGTAGAAAAGAACCAAGGAAGGCGTTAATAGCTACTTTTGTTATATCTTTAGGTATTCTTATATGGGCAGGATTGCAGGCAGGTAAGACGGATGGAAGAGATCCTTTGAATACAGTTGCTCAGATAGTTACGATGTTTTTTCTTTATACATATGGGATAGTAAATCTTGCTGCGTTTGTGGAATCATTTGGAGGTAACCCGTCATTCAGGCCTAAGTTCAAATATTTCCACTGGTCTATTTCCCTGATAGGGGTTTTGTCTTGCGCGTTGATTTCTTTTCTTATAGATTATCAGGCAGCTGTTCTGGCTCTTATATTTTTTGTTATTATCTTTTTTCTAGCCAAAAAAAGAGAGATGACGCAGGATTTTGGTGATGCCAGAAGAGGATTCGTATATTCAAGAATCAGGAACAACCTCATAAAATTATCTGAAATGCCGTTCAATCCCAAGAACTGGAGGCCTACAATCGCTGCGTTTACTGGCAATCTCAGCAGTAAGGATGACAATCTGTCTATACTTAAATTTGCGCTTGGATTTGAAGGAGGCAAAGGCATAATCTCTGCCGTAGAATTCATTATCGGGGATTTTGATGAGTTCAAAGAAATGAGGAATAAAAAAATAGTGCGACTTAAAAAACTCTTTAATGATAACAATCTTTACTCGGTTTTTCCAGAGGTAATTATCAGCCCTGATTTTGATACTGGCTTACGCATTTTTTTACAGGCGCACTCTATTGGCGCACTAAAACCAAATATTATTTTAATGGGGTATCCAAAATCAGATATGGATATGAGAGCCTCTTTTGTTCCACATATAAAGATGATTGCCGGATTGGAAAAGAGTTTTGTAATTTTCGTGGATTCTGATATTCATCCTGATCCGGAAAAGCCTAAAGGTAAATTTATTGATATTTGGTGGAAAGGCCACCAGAATGGATCTTTGATGATTATCATGGCTTATATACTTAACTCTAACTCTGTTTGGAAAGATATGACGATAAGGCTTATAAGAATTGTGGATGAAGAGAAGTCGGTACAAGATGTTGTAAGCATATTCGAAAACATTATTAAATCAGCCAGGATTACGGCTATTCCCAAGGTGATAGTCTCTAAAGATTTTAATTCGACATTGGCGTCTGTTTCTAAGGATTCAGCAGCAGTATTTATTGGCACAAATGTTCCTTCGTCTCAGGAAGAGGCAGAGGAATTTTTTAAAAACATAGACACCATTTCATTGGATATGCCGCCAATGTTTGTTACTTACTCTACTGGTGACGCCTGTTTGTTAGCCTGAAAATTTTTAATTTATCTGTATTTTTTGTCTAGTATCCTTAAGAGATATTGTCCATAGCCGCTTTTGAAAGTTTCTTTGGCTACTATTTCCAACTCTTTATCAGAAATATAACCTTCTTTCCATGCTACTTCCTCAGGACATGCTACTTTTAATCCTTGCCTGTCCTCTAGAACAGAAAAGTACATGGAAGCGTCCATGAGAGACTTATGGGTTCCTGTGTCGAGCCATGCAAATCCAAGGCCTAGTTTTACTAGTTTTAGATTGTTTTGACTTAGATAAATTCTGTTTACATCTGTAATTTCAAGTTCACCTCTGGCAGAAGGCTTGAGGTTTTTAGCAATTTCGATGACACTGTTATCATAAAAGTAGAGGCCTGTGACTGCATAGTTTGATTTTGGTTCCTTAGGTTTTTCTACGATGCTAAGAACGTTGCCTTTTTTGTCAATCTCTGCCACGCCATATCTTTCGGGGTCATTGACATAATAACCAAATACCGTAGCTCCATTTAGTTCTTTAACAGTTTTTTTGAGGGTTTCATCAAAGCTGGGGCCATGGAAAATATTATCTCCAAGTATGAGTGAAACTTGATCCTTTCCAACAAAGGACTCTCCTATAATGAATGCTTGTGCCAGCCCGTCCGGGCTAGGCTGTTCCCTGTAAGAAATAGCTAAGCCCCATTTAGAGCCGTTGCCTAGAAGTGATTCGAATGCAGGCAGATCTCTGGGGGTAGAGATGATTAGAATTTCTCTTATTCCCGCTTGCATGAGGGTGCATAGAGGGTAATAAATCATTGGTTTGTCATAGATAGGTAAAAGCTGTTTGCTTGTACACATAGTAATAGGGTGCAGTCTAGTGCCTGACCCGCCTGCTAAAATGATTCCTTTCATAAGACAAGGCCTTATTATTAGTATTAATTTTTTAAACTGTGTATCGGAGCAGGAATTTTCCCCGCAAAGTTTATGAATCTGGATGACATTCCTGAATTTCTTATGGGCATAACCACGCTCTCTCCGTATAATCCGCCGAATGACACCACTTCGCCTTCTTTTTTACCGGGGACAGGGATTATTCGTGCGGCTGTGGTTTTGTTGTTTATCATTCCAATTGCAAGTTCATCCGCAATCAAGGCTGAAATAGTCTCAGGGTCAGTATCTCCAGGAACAGGTATCATGTCAAAGCCTACTGAACAGACACTCGTCATTGCTTCAAGTTTCTCGATAGTAAGCGTGTTGTTTTTTGCGGCATCGGCAAGTTCGGAATCTTCCATTACCGGAATAAATGCGCCGCTTAATCCGCCAACGCATTGGCTTGCGAATGCGCCTCCTTTCTTTACCGCATCATTGAGTATGGCAATAATTGCAGTTGATCCTGGAGCTCCTATTACATCGACCCCAAGGAGCTTCATAATCTCTCCTATACTGTCGCCTATTTTCGGGGTAGGGGCCAGGGATAGATCAACTACTCCAAATGGTATATTTAGTTCTTTAGCCACTTCTCTGCCTATAAGTTCCCCGCACCTTGTCACGCGGAAAGAAGCAAGTTTGATTTCCTCGGCCAAATCATGCAACCCAAGGGAAGCGTAGCCTTCTCTTTCTTTTATCCTTCTTGCGATAGCCCTGGCTATTACTCCAGGCCCGCTTACCCCGCAGTTAATAACAGCTTCAGCCTCTCCAAGGCCGTGCATGGCGCCTGCCATAAAAGGATTATCTCCTGGTTGATTGCAAAATATTACGAATTTCGCAGCGCCGAAACCACCGTTGTCCGCAGTCATAAAGGCTATATCTTTTATAATATGTCCGAGAGTTTTCACAGCATCCATATTAATTCCGTATCTAGTGGATCCTGCGTTTATTGAAGAGTTAACTTTTTTTGTTTTACTTAATGCAAATGGCAGTGATTCAAATAGAGCCTTGTCGGCGTTGCTTATACCTTTTTCTACATTTGCAGAAAAGCCGCCGATAAGATCTACTCCTACTGATGTAGCAGCTTCATCCATAGCCATAGCTATTTTTACGAACCCTTCTGATGAAAAACCTGCACCTATATGAGAAATAGGAGTAACAGCGATTCGTTTATTAACCACAGGGATGGAATATTTTTCAGATACTCTTTGACAAGTGGAGACGAATGTTTTGCTGTATCTTTGAATTTTTTTTACTATTTTAGAGCATGTCGAATCTATATTTCCTGTTTTACAGTCGAGAAGGTCTATTCCCATTGTAACGGCTCTGACATCGAGATTCTCTTTTAATATCATCTCGATTGTATCTAAAATAAGTCCTGATCTAAGCATGGGTGAAATCTCCGTATGGAAGTCGCATTTAAATTTTTATTTCATTGGTTGCTTTAAATATTTTGTAATGTTGGAACATCAGTCTCAAATTTGATTTTTCCTCCAGATACTTCAAATCTTTTCTAATGCTTTTTAGTGCTATAGCCTTCCCTGCATCAAGTAGGAAAATCATATTGTAAACATTATCTCTTACTTCAGTGTCAAGACTAAGAATATTCAAGTTGCATTTTGTGCAAAAAGCCGAGACTTCGGCAACCAGTCCTTTTCTGTCTTTTGCACTCGCACTAAGAATGTACATTTCTTCTGTTTCCTGTTTTAGAACAGGAGCCTTCTTATCCTTTACAGGCCATACGATTATGGAAAAGTCCTCTTTCGTGAACTTAGCATAGTTGTCTGTTAGTTCCTTTCTTATTTTGTCGACAGGACAATCTGACGGAAAAGAAGCAAGCAATATCATAGAAAAGTAATCATCAAGAACATTCTGGTTTAAATCTCCCAGATTGCCTCTAAGTTTTTCTACCGTACAGGATATGTTTGCTATTATTCCTATTTCATCTTTGCATGTTACGGAAATTAAATAATTTTTGGACATGATGTTTGACTTTTTTTATATTATTTGGTGCAGGATTGTCATATGCCGAGTTCTTTCTTTGTTTCGGCAAATTTTTCTATGGCGAAATCCAGATCAGCTTTGCTGTGCGCTGCGGAAATCTGTGTTCTTATCCTAGCTTGTCCTTTAGGGACGACAGGGAATGAGAAACCAATTACATATACGCCTTTCTCCAACATTTTTTCGGCCATTTTTTGAGCTAATGCAGCCTCATAAAGCATGATCGGGACAATAGGGTGTATTCCTTTTTTCACATCAAGCCCTATTTCAGAAATTTTGCTTCGGAAATATTTTGTATTTTCTTCGAGCTTGTCTCTGAGTGCCGTTGATGCTTTTAGAAGTTCCAGCACTTTGAGAGACCCCAAAGCCACTGCCGGAGCTAGTGTGTTGGAAAATAGATAGGGTCTGGAGCGTTGTCTGAGAAGTTCTATTATTTCTTTTCTGCCGCTGGTATATCCGCCGCTGGCACCGCCAAGAGCTTTACCTAGAGTGCCTGTGATGATATCAACTCTGCCCATCACTTCACAGAATTCGTGAGTTCCTCTGCCAGTTTTGCCGATGAAACCTACAGCGTGAGAGTCGTCCACCATCACAAGAGCGTTGTATTTTTCTGCCAGATCGCATATTGCGCTCAGGTTAGCTATCACTCCATCCATAGAGAAAACGCCATCTGTAGCTATCATTCTAAAAGGGCAGTCCTGCGTTTCTTTTAGTCTTTCCTCTAGTTCTTCCATGTTGTTATTGGCGTATCTGAACCTTTTTGCCTTGCAAAGCCTGACACCGTCTATGATACTGGCATGGTTCAGCGTATCACTTATGATTGCGTCATTTTCTGAGAGAAGAGTTTCAAAAAGTCCGCCGTTTGCGTCGAAACATGATCCGTAGAGGATGGTGTCTTCTGTTTGAAGGAAATCGCTGATTTCTTTTTCGAGTTGTTTGTGAATATCCTGTGTGCCGCATATAAATCTAACAGAAGAAAGGCCGTAGCCTTTGTTATCCAGTCCGCTTTTCACAGCTTCTATTATTTCCTTGTTGTCGGAAAGTCCCAGATAGTTGTTTGCACACATGTTAATGACATCTTTACCAGTGCTCACTTTGATATTTGCTCTCTGAGGACTTACGATAACCCTTTCTGATTTATAGAGCCCGGCTTCTTTTATGCTATTGATTTCTTTCTGCAAATGAGTTTTAAAATTTCCGTACATGGCAACCTCCAGGTTTTCTTATTTGGACCATTCAATAATTACTTTGCCTGAGCGGCCCGAACGCATGATTTCAAATCCTTCTTTGAAATCTTTATAATTGAAATGATGAGTGATGACAGGGGAAAAATCTACCCCTGATTGAATTATGCTTGTCATCTTATACCATGTCTCATACATTTCCCTTCCGTATATCCCCTTAATGTTAATCCCGTTAAAAACGACTTTGTCCCAGTCGATTCCCGTGCCTTGAGGTATAATTCCTAACAACGCTATTCTTCCGCCGTGGAACATATTGTCCAGCATTGTGTTGAAAGCAGCAGGATTTCCTGACATCTCCAGCCCGACATCAAAACCTTCTTTCATGTCAAGCTCTTTCATTACGTCCTGGATTGTTTCCTTAGAAACGTTTACAGAACGCGTGGCTCCCATCTTTTTTGCAAGATCAAGGCGATAATCGTTCACGTCTGTAATTACTACATGTCTGGCTCCGGCGTGTTTGGCTATTGCTACTGCCATTATTCCAATAGGCCCGGCTCCTGTGATTAGTACATCTTCCCCAACAAGGTCGAAACTCAGCGCTGTATGCGTTGCATTTCCAAGGGGGTCAAATATTGACAAAATATCAGTAGGGATTTTTGGATCACAATGCCAGACGTTAGTTTGTGGTATGGAAAGATATTCAGCAAATGCGCCATCTCTGTTAACCCCAACACCCTTGGTATCACAGCATAAATGCCTTCTGCCAGCTAAACAGTTTCTGCAATGGCCGCAAACTATATGTCCTTCGCCGGAAACCAAATCTCCAGTTGCAAAGCCTTTTACATTTTCTCCTACCTTGATGACGTTCCCTACAAATTCATGACCCACAGCCATTGGTACGGGAATTGTTTTTTGTGCCCATTGATCCCAATTGTAAATATGAATATCTGTCCCGCAAATTGCTGTTTTTGCGATTTTAATCAATACATCATTCTTTCCTATTTCAGGAACGGGAATTTCTTCCAGCCACAAGCCTGGTTCTGGTTTCAATTTTACGAGAGCTTTCATCGTTTTCATAACTTGCTTCCTTAAAGTTTGAGTTTTCTTATGTTGATGAAATATAGTCCCTTACTTTACAAGACAGATACAGAAGGCTCAATTTTATTAATCTTCACGAACTTATAAACAATAATAAGGTTAATCTTGAGCGCTGTTTTTTCAATTGCGCAACAATCATTCCAAGCGATAAAAGATTTTAAAAAAATAAGGAAAGTTTAGCTATTTGAAAAAGAAGAAGTAAAATACGGTGCTACATTATTGTCGTTTGAAAATTGTCTTTACAACCTGACTGCAAAGGAAGTGCTTGATTATGAAAAAGATCTTTATCTCGACATTACTCTTGTTTACTTGTTCTATGATGTTCTCTTTGGAAATAGGACAAAAGGCTCCAGGGCTTATGGTTTCGAAATGGGTTAAGAATGGACCAATAGAGTTGTATGCCAAAAGGGGCGCTAAAAATGTTCTTAAGGCAGACTACTATGTAATATTCTTTTTTGCTACGTGGGCGAATGTCAGCCAGGATGTTATCGATTTTATAGATGGGCAGACTAAACTCTATAAGAGTGCAAATGTCAGATTCATAGGAATATCTTCCGAGAATGCCCAGAGAGTGAATACCTACTTTAACAAATATCAAAGCACCGATATCTATATTGGGGTGGATGATCATTCAAGAACCTCAAATGAATATTTGGGCGGGGAAGATTCCATCCCAAAATTTTTTATATTTGATAAAAATAAAAAGTTAATATGGAAATGCGGCCCGCTTGAAGAAAACAGGGTACTTCTCAATATAGTAGGAGGAACATTTGACGCTCAAAAACAGCAGGAAATAGAGAAACTCCATGAAGATATAAGAACCAGTATCCAGTCCCTTGATAAGGAAGGGCAGGTTAAAAAAGCTGAGGAAATTCTTAAGATAGATCCCACAGACAGAGTGGCAATGGACTACAAGATAGATGATCTTATTAAGCAAGACAAAATAGATGAGTCAGTGAATCTGATTCATGAAGCAAGAAAGTATGCCGCAAGCAATAACTATTTGCAGTTTTATCTTTATAATACTGAACTTGAGATAGTTATGGGGCTGATGAACGAGAAAGGCAAAAAATACATTGAGGATCTGGCCAAGAATTATTATCTCACTTTCCAGAATTCTTCGGCAGCATTAAATTCCATGGCTTTTCGTTTAGTGCAAATTGTCCCTTTCCAGATCACTTCACTAGAGGAGGCCATACGAATGAGCAATCAAGCTGTAAAACTTGAGAGAGAAATAAGTCCTGATAGTAATGATATGGGTGTCTATCTCCAAACCGAGGCCAGATGTTATTATTTTATTGCTAAATTGGATAAAGCCATAGAATCGCAGGAAAACGCTGTTTCTTGCCTAAAGGATAAGAACGAAAAAGATGTGGCACTCCTTGCTCTTGATTACTATAAACAGGCTAAATCTATTTCAGAAAAAACAAACTGATTTTTCATTAAGGAACAAATATCGATGGATAAGGCAAAAACTATAGTTTCTTGTGTTAATTGCTCTTCCTATGAGAAAACTAACCTTAGATTCAAAGTAGGTGAAGCAATACGGCTGGCCGGAGGATTTCCAGAGAAAATCCAGAAAGGTGCGAAGGTACTTCTGAAACCGAATATTCTTACAGCCAAAGAACCTGAATTGGCTGTTACTACTCATGCCGAGTTTGTAAGAGCAGTTATTCACGAATTAAAAGAGGTAGGAGCAGAAGTTTTTGTAGGCGACAGCCCTGCAGGTACTCACGATTGGGATAAGCTTTGGACGAAAACCGGGCTTAAACAGGTTTGTCTGGAAGAAGGAGTTGATCTCATTCCGTTTGAAAACTCAAAAACTATAGATTTTAAAGATAATGTAAATGAGATTAAGATTCCGATATTAAAAGAGCTGGATAATTTTGACGCGGTAATCTCCTTACCTAAACTCAAAACTCATGTTTTGACAAAGATTACAGGATCGGTAAAAAACTGTTACGGACTAGTTATCGGCCATGCTAAAAGTCATTTTCATACGCTGTATCCGTCACCTAAAAAGATGTCTGTTTTTATAGGGAATCTTTACGGACGGCTGAAACCGGACTTTGTAGTTATGGATGCAATACTTGGCATGGATGGCGATGGACCGAATTCAGGCAAACCGATGACTGCAGGCCTGATTTTTGCTGGTGCGGACGGTGTAGCTGTGGATTCATGCGCTTGCGCTGTGTATGGATATGAAGCCAATGATATTCTACATCTCAAAACAGCATCTAATCTTGGATATGGGATTTCTGATTTTTCCTTTATAGAGAGGGCAGGAGACGGATATTCTGAAATAGGCAAAGTCCCCTATAAACGCTCTAAAGCTGACTTTCTCTTCAAAATTCCTGAAAAACTTTTTTTTATTATAACTATGATAGCCAAGACAAGGCCGCATATAGATAAGAACAAATGCGTCCGATGCGGTATTTGCGCCCAGGCATGCAACCAGAAAGCAATCATAAAAAAGAAAGGTTCATATAAGGTTATTTCGTCTAAATGTATCCTTTGTATGTGCTGCATTGAAGCATGCCCTTATAGGGCTATCGCGCTTAAAACAGGCTGCTTCTGGTCTTCGAGTGTTTCATAATGAACTACGATTTTGATAAAAGTGTTGATAGGGTAAATTCCGATTCCATAAAGTGGGATTTCATAAGGGAGCCTGGTAATTCCAAAACTCTCAGGAGACTTTCTTCATTTAATGCGGAGAAACCCATCATACCCATGTGGGTAGCCGATATGGATTTTAAATGCCCTCAGGAAGTCACAGATGCTCTGGCCCTGAAAGTTAAACACGGAGTATATGGATACACTATGGCTTCGGATTCTTACTTTGGTTCAGTAGTTAACTGGATGAAGAAAAGACATGGATGGGATATAGACAGAAAATGGATAACTGTCACGCCTGGAGTGGTGCCGGCTTTGAAGCTTGCGGTAAGGACTTTCGTTAAGCCAGGCGAAAAAGTTCTTATACAGCCGCCTGTTTACTACCCTTTTTTTGCTTCAGCCGAATGCAATAATGCAAAATTGGAACTGAATCCTTTATTAAAAGACGCAGACCGATACTTTTTCGATTTTGCCATGTTTGAAAAAATCATTTCTTCAGGAGATACAAAACTTTTCATATTATGCAATCCTCATAATCCTGTCGGAAGGGTTTGGACTAGAGAAGAACTTACGCTAATAGGCGAAATATGTCTAAAAAACAACGTTATTGTTCTTTCTGATGAAATACATGGAGATCTTATTTATTCATGGAGCAAATTTACTCCTTTTGCATCTATCTCTAAAGAACATGAACAAATCTCCATCACATGCACAGCCGCCAGCAAGACTTTTAATCTCGCTGGTTTTTATACTTCAAATATTATTATTCCAAATGAGAGTCTTAAAAAACAGTTTGACTCTAATCTCTATTCGTCTGGGTTGAATGAAATAGGAACATTAGGCTATGTTGCTACAGAGGCCGCTTACACTCATGGCGAAAAGTGGCTGGCGGAGGTCATGAATTATATAGAGAGTAATTATCTTTACATTGAATCTTTCATCAAAGCTAATATCCCAAAGATTAAGGTATTCAGGCCAGAAGGGACTTATCTTGTATGGCTGGATTTCTCGAGCCTCGGGCTAAACGGAAAAGAGTTAAGCAATTTCCTTATTAAAAAACTTGGAATAGGATTGGATGAAGGAATGGCTTTTGGACAGCATGGAGAAGGTTTTGCCAGACTCAATATGGCTACAGATCGTAAGAATATTGAAGAAGCCATGCAAAGACTGCTTCTATTATAATGCTTGCCTTTAATAAACAAAGAGAGCCACCCTGTCTTTTCCTTAATATCAAACGATAGCAAAAATAACTCAAAACAAAATATTATTCAGTAACTTTAATTTTGAGTTTGTTTTTTATCGATAACTATAATAGATTTTATGACTTCTTTGGGGGCGTATAGCTCAGTTGGTTAGAGCGCTACGTTGACATCGTAGAGGTCACAGATTCGAGTTCTGTTACGCCCACCATTTTAAATCCCAAAAATAGCCTCAAAAATACCCCTTTGTCTGCATTTTTGCCTATAGCCCAAAAGGGTAAGTTAAAGGTAAGTTAAAAGTTTGAAAGGGTAAGTTAAGGGTAAGTTAAAAGTTTGAAAGGGTAAGTTAAGGGTAAGTTATTTATTAGCCTTATTTGAGCTCAAAACAGTAAGTTATTTAAAACTACTCCAAGAAATATTATATCTTTGAAAGGAATATCTTAAATATTCAGTCTGTTATCTCTTATTAAACAGCCTCAATTTACATTTAGGAAAAGCTATTTTTTGAACTCAAAAAGTTAAGTAAAGAGTAAGTTGAGTTTACTTGTCGTTATGATAAGAGATCCTTTTTCATATCTTCTAACTATTATTTCAAAGAAGTGATCCACAGAAATAGATGTTAGTTTTTAAATCCGAGTTTATCAAGTATAAGCAAATTAGTGGCATTCCTGCTATTCATATAGGAATTATCTGCTTTAGAGGAATGAAGCCATAAATCCATATAGTAGTAACACTAATGAACGCAACTTGGTACCAATTGAGTTTATAGGATTAATTATGGAATAATTAGGACTCGATCTGACAGACACCGTAAACCGATTTTGACTAATATACTTTGAAGTTTTGAAGCCTCAGCCTCTTAAATATTCTAATTTTGAAGGCCGTTTATCCTTTATTTTTCACTGAATAAAATTTAATTTTGATTCTTTCCCGAATTCTCTGGAATAACGAATACAATGCCGGAGTAAAAATAATTCCAACCAAAGTAGCCAGCAACATTCCAGAGAAAGTAGTAATACCTATTGCGCGACGACTACCTGATCCGGCACCGCTTGCAATCACCAGTGGAAATACCCCAAAGAGAAAACTAAATGCAGTCATAAGTACGGCACGATATCGCAAATTAGCTCCATTCATGGCAGCTTCAAAAATACTCTTATCTTTCTCGCGTTCCTTTTTGGAGAATTCAACCATTAGGATAGCATTTTTTGCCGAAAGCCCAATTAACATAACCATACCTAATTGAGCATATATACTCATAGACTCCCCTGTTAACTTTAATCCAATAAGAGCTCCGAGTGCAGCAAAAGAAACCGACAACATTACCGGCATAGGTATTGTAAAGCTTTCATATTGGGCAACTAAAAAGAGATATGCGAATAGAAGTGCCAATGCCATAAGATAAACGATTTGTCCTTCATTTTGTTTTTCCTGGTAGCTTAAACCAGTCCATTCTACATGATAATCATTTGGGAGCTTTATATTTTCGATCATGCTCATGAATTTTTGAGAACTAGTTCCCGGTTTTGATTGTGCATTTATTTCAGCACTTGTCATTTTATTGAAACGGGTAATTTGCCGTGGTCCTATGATATAGCGCAGTGTACCCAAGGAACTAAGAGGAACCATTTCTCCATTATCATTTTTCACTTGTATCTCGCGAATATCATCTAGCGTCGAACGATATTCTGCAGGAGCCTGCATTTTTACTTTATAATTTTGTCCTTGCATTGTAAAATCGTTAATATATAGCGAAGCAAGCTTACTCTGTAATGAAGAAAATACTGTATCAACATTGATCCCAAGTGTTTCTGTTTTCTCACGGTTAATATCAAAGTGCAATTGTGGTGTTTCGGCATTATAACTTGTCATGGCATATAATGTTTCAGGCTTTCCTGAAAGGTGCATTATAAACTCCTTCGCAACTTCTGAAAGTTTATTTGCATCAACGTTGCCAACGCCACAAAGCTCAAATGATACGCCGCCTGTCATTCCTAGTCCCATAATTGGAGGTGGATTAAAACATATAATATTTGCATCGGTAATCATACGGGCTTTTTTCTGAATTTCCGACATAATCGCATTTAACTGAGTATCCGGGGTTTTTCTCTTACTCCAATCGTCTAAATTCAGAATGCACATTGCAACATTTTCACTAGCTCCTGACATCATGCTTTGTCCAGAAATAACCATTGTGGATTTAATCCCTTTTATATCATTGAGCTTCTCGGTAAAAGTTTTAAGTACTGCTTCGGTTCGTGCTAAAGAAGCCCCACTAGGCAATTCTACATTGCAAAATATGACTCCCTTATCCTCATCGGGCAAGAAAGAACCAGGAGTAAATCCATACAGTAAATATACTGCTATAAATACAAAAATAAGCATAATAGCCGTGAGGATTCCCCTTCTCACCAGAAACTTCACACTGCTGGAATATACGTTTCTGCTTTTATTGAGTAATATATTGAAAGGTTTGAAAATAATAGGAATATTAGAATCCGGTTTTCGTAAAAATATTGCGCAAAGCGCAGGACTAAGAGTCATAGCAATCACGCTAGACAAACATAACGCAATACACATAGTTACTGAAAACTGCATATAAATTGCTCCTACCATACCACCATAGAATGCCAATGGGACATAGCAGGCTACCGAAACTAGTGTTGTGGCAATAATTGGACCTGTGATTTGTTTCATAGACTTGATAGCAGCTTCCTTGGGCAAAAGATTTTCACGTTCCATCAACGCCTGGCAGTTCTCAACAACTACAATTGCATCATCACAAAGTGAGCCTATAACCAGAATCAGTCCGAACATAGTTAATACGTTAATACTATATCCTAAAACATATATGAAAGGAAAAGTACCAAGCAGAGCAATAGGTATTGCTATCGAAGGAATAAATGTTGCTCTCCAGTCTTGCAAGAATAACCAAGTAATAAAAACTACTAATAACAGTGCAATAACTAATGTTTGAACAATTTCCTTTAATGAGACAACAATGAATTTCGTTGGATCATAAGCTATCTCATAAGTGATACCCTTAGGAAACCTCTTAGCCCAGTCATTAAGTTCTGCTTTTACCTTGTTTACTGTAGATAGAGCATTTGCGTCAGAAGCACGGTATACGGCCATTCCTACAACTTCTTTGCCATTGAATACACTCTTGCCCGAATACGAACTTGCGCCTATTTCTACTTTAGCAATGTCACGTAACCGGATAACGCTACCGTCAGCATCATGCCTTAAAATAATATTCCCGAATTCTTCTGCTGTTTTTAGTCGTCCCTGTACATTGAGTTTATAATTGACAAAACGGTTGCTATTCTCTGAGCCTATTGACCCGGCAGCGGCCTGAATATTTTGCGACTCTATTGCGTTCGTAATATCAGAAGTAGAGATAGCAAGTCCGGCCATACGAATAGGGTTGAGCCATATGCGCATAGAATATTCATCATTTGACATTATAGAAGAGGAGGAGATTCCATCAATACGCTCAATGGCAGGCTTGATATTTGCTATAATATAATTATTTAGCGCCATCACATTATAAGTGCTGCCGTCAGTCATAAAGGCAAACATTGCCAATATATCATTCCCGCGGTTATTCACGGTAATTCCAGTTTTAGTAACTTCTGAAGGTAGTTTTGGTTCTGCGCGTTTAACAGCATTTTGCAAATTGACCATAGCAATATCAGTATTTGTTCCTGTTTTGAATGTAACCGAACAGGAATAACTTCCTGAATTATCACAAGTTGAAGAAAAATACAAAAGGTTATCAATCCCGTTTATCTCATCCTCAATCGGCATTGCTACTGTTTGAGCCAATTCTTCTGCTCCGGCTCCTGTATAAGTAGCAGAAATATGTAATGTAGGCGGAGCAATCTCAGGGTATTCTGCAACAGGAAGTTTATAAAGGCTAATAATTCCGGCTAAAACCATTATTATACTAATTACTATGGCAAAGCGCGGTCGTTCAATAAACATTTTTGAGAACATACTATTTCCCCATCTCTACAGGTTCGATGTCAGCGCCAGGCATAGTTTTATTAGTCCCTTTGACAATTACTATCTCTCCTGCTTTTAGCCCGGAAATTATCATCTGTAAATCAGAAGTAGTACTCCCAAGTACAACATAGCGTTTTTCAACTTTATTTGCCTCACCTACTATATATACAAAGGAACCTTGATTGTCGTGCATTATCGCTGAAGGAAGCACAGCAGGAAGCATCTGTCCTTTTCTTTTTGAAAGAGTTACGCTGACTGTACTGCCAACAATTAATTTATGATCCTTATTAGGAAAGGTAGCAAAAATCTGGATTGTATCTGTTTTATTATTTGCTTCATTATTTAGCAATTCGATTTTACCCTCAGTTGCATAAAGACTTCCATCTGAGAGGACAACATTGACAATTCCATTTTTCATCATATCTTCTGGATTACTAAACATGGAAAGTAGATCTGCCGTACTGATGGAGAAACGAACTCGAACCGGTTCAACTTGTATAATAGTAACCATATCACCTGAAGAAGGCGTAACATAATTTCCGACAGTAAAATTTGTAACCCCAACAATTCCTTCCAGCGGAGTAACAATCGTTGTATTTTTAAGGTCATCTTTTGACTTGATCAAATCGGCTTCAGCTGCAAGCAAAGATGCTTTATAAGCTTCAAATGCCGATTCTGCATTCTCCATAGAATCGCGACTTGCAGCATTCTTTTTGAAAAGCAGTTCCTGGCGATCATAATTAATCTGAGCATATTTAAGCCGAGCTTTATACTCAAGAACCTTTGCCTCAGCGCTTTTAACTGTTGCTTTATATTGAATAGGATCTAACTGATAAAGCATTTGGCCTTTTTTTACAATAGTCCCATCTTTAAAACCAATTTCCAATATTTCGCCAGAAACTCGGGGAACAATCTGAACCCTCGACTGTGAAACAACCAGACCAGTATATTTTCGGCTTTCAATATCTTTAACTTCTTTGACTTTTTCAACTGATACAACAGCTTTAGGTAATTCATTAACTGAAGCCTCTAATTTTTGTTCATATGCAATATAAAACATGCCTAAAAATAGACTGTAAATGATAATCTTTCTCATTTTTCACCCAATTTACCCTTTTTCTCTTTATTAAGTGCAACAAGTATTTCTTCCAGAACCCCGCAAAGAATTATTTGTTTTTCGTATGAGATAGATTTAAGGAGATTGCTGGCTAAATCAGTAAATAAAGTATCCATTTGAGATCGAATAACATCACCTTTTTTAGACAAAGTGATGTTTACTGAACGCCTATCGTCTTCTTGTATGCATCTCTCAAGCATGCCTTCTTCTACTAAAGTGTCTACAATTTGGGAGACTCCTCCAGGTGTGATTCCAAGTTCATTTGCTATATCTTTTACTTTAACTTTCCTGTCTGGACTGGAAAGTATAGTCCCCATAACTTTCATTTGTGATATTGTGGCTTTCGGACGTAATTCATGAGGCACATTCCGATCATAATAATTTCGAATGCTATCGACCGTTTTAAAAAGAGTCTTCCATATCCTTTCGGCATTATTTCTCATATAAATCTTTTCTTAATTTAATATTAATAACTGTATTGATTAGTTGCTAAATAATTTAGCTACTAAACTAACAAGAAGTCAAGCGAACCTATCGTAAAACCCTGAATTAAATTTGAGCAAATAGATAAGAACAATTAAAATAAATATATGTACATATGCACAAGAATGGCAAAATAGAAACAGCGCAGATCAAGACCTTAAAAATTATTCTGTCAATTTCTGATCTTTGAGTCTATGTATTTTTGAATTTAATACTTTTTCAGGAAACAGATTGTTTTTATTAATTTCTTCAGATTTGTTATGATAGTTATCTTTAGGATCCAGAGTTGTTTCTGCTTCTTTTAAAGTAACTTCCATTCACTATCTCTAATACCAGTTTGAGACCTCTGCGCAACTCCAGATAATCTTCGAAATATATCTAAATAATTGAGAGAAAAAGAGTAATAATCTGCTATATTATTATATAGTGTAAGACTTTAATAACAATAATATTATGGAATATATAAATGGACTTTTTCAGCTATAATTCAGAAGAGAGAATCGGCAAGGATAATGATTTGGTAAAAATGAGGGATTTGATACAGTGGGAGAGATTCACAGTTCTTATTAAAGGTCTATCAGTAGTGTTTTTCAGTTTATGTATATCATACTATTGTTCCAATAGCCTTTGTATATTCGAGGTTTAGTGCAATTTCTATCAGCTCATTATCTGAGTATGTCGGGATTTTATTCAAATTACCATCGATAATATCATTTGACTGAAACTGCTGAAGCGTCCATTCCTGAACCCCAAGAGAGTTTAGTTCAGTTCTCATCATAGAAATATCAGCTTCAGATAATAGCGATTTATGAACTGTAGTCCTGATATTATAATTGACGCCTGATTTTAAAATATAGAGAATTGTTTTTGTAACTTTTTTATATATATCTATATCTGGAATACCAATAATAGAATTGTATTTATATTGGGGCGACTTGTAGTCAATTCCGATGAAGTCTATAAAGTTGCTCCTTAATAACTCTTCGATTATTTCAGGGTTTGAGCCGTTAGTATCTATTTTTATCAGGAAACCTCGGCTTTTTATTTCGGAGGAAAACCCAATAATCCGTTTCCTGAGGGTCGGCTCACCGCCGCTAATGACTACTGCATCAACCTTTCCTCTTCTTGTATCTAAAAAAGAGAAAAAACTGTTTTCGCTTATTAGCGGCTGGCTTTCGGGATCTATTACCAGAAAAGGATTATGACAATACGGGCAGAAAAAATTACACCCACCAACAAATACTATGCATGCAACCTTTTCTGGATAATCGATCAGAGTAAATTTATTTAATCCCCTTATGTTCATTGCAAACAGGATTTAACTCCAACTCCTTTTCCATTAAGTAAGTTTTGCGATCTTTAAATTCTTCTCTTTTTCCTTTGTTCCACGAGCTTACGGGGCGCATGTACCCAGTTACTCTCGAATAAACCTCGCATTGCATTCCACATTTTGACATAATTTACTCCTATTGATTATATTGGTTAGTTTCAAATGGACACTCCTGATGTTCTCCAGAAATGTACCCATGTATCGGGCAGATACTGAAAGTAGGCGTGATTGTGAAATAGGGGATTTTGTATGTTTCGGCAATCTTCCTGACAAGCAACGCAGTCTGTTTGCAATTATCGATCCGCTCCCCTATGAATCCATGAAAAACAGTTCCTCCTGTATATTTCTGTTGCAATTCCTCCTGCATATCTAGTGCTTCAAAAATATCGTGAGTGTACCCTACAGGCAGTTGCGAGGAATTTGTGTAATAGTATTCTACGTCTCCGGAACAGATAATCTCAGGATATTTTTTCTTATCAATTCTGGACAGTCTATAACTTGTACCTTCGGCAGGAGTTGCTTCCAGGTTATAAATATGACCTGTCTCTTCCTGATAGTCAGCTATTCTATTCCTCATAAAATCAAGCACATTTAACGCAAACTCTCTTCCTGCTTGGTCTGCTATGCTGCATCCCAAGAAATTCAGGCAGGCTTCATTCATACCGACAAGGCCGATAGTGCTGAAGTGATTTTTTAGAGTCGTAAGATAAATTTTTGTATATGGCAGCAAATCATCGTCAAGGTATTTCTGAACCACCTTTCTTTTTATTTCAAGAGAATCTTTGGCCATGTCCATGAGGTTTTGCAAGATTCCAAAAAACTCATTTTCGCTTTTTGCCAGATACCCGATTCTGGGCATGTTTATAGTAACAACACCGATTGAACCTGTCTGTTCGCCAGCTCCGAAAAGGCCGCCTGTTTTATTCCTTAGTTTTCTCATATCCATCTGGAGCCTGCAGCACATACTCCTGACATCTCCGGGATTTAAATCGCTTTTGATGAAATTCTGGAAGTAGGGCAACCCATACTTTCCTGTAACTTCAAATAGGAGCTTTGCGTTTTCTGAATCCCAATTAAAGTCTTTCGTAATATTATAAGTAGGAATAGGAAAGGTAAAGACTCTTCCATCTCTGTCTCCTTCTGCCATTATCTCAAGAAATGCCCTGTTTATCATGTCCATTTCTTTCTGATAATCCTCATAATATTTATTTTCTTGAATCTTCCCTTCTACTATTATGGGATTTTTTTTTAGGTCATCAGGCACTACCCAATCAAATGTAAGATTTGTAAAAGGAGTTTGTCCCCAACGGCTTGCTATGTTTAGGGCAAAGATAAACTGTTGGATTGACTGTTTGACCTGGATATAGCTTAAAGAGTCCTCTCTGACAAAAGGAGCCAGCATTGTATCAAAGGAACTGAAAGCTTGAGCTCCTGCCCATTCCGTCTGGAGAGTGCACATGAAGTTTACTATTTGCCCCAGAGCAGTATCAAAGTGCTTTGCGGGTTTTGCGCTAGCTCTGCCTTCTTTTCCTCTGAATCCTTCTACAAGAAGAAGCCGTAAACTCCAGCCTGCACAATACCCCACTATGCCACATGAAAGATCATGCAAATGAAAATCTCCGTTAATGTGAGCATTAGCTATTTCTTTTGGATATACATTTTCCAGAGTAAAGTTAGCTACAATCGATCCGCTTATATGATTCAACAAACTTGCATATGAATATCCTGCATTGGAGTTTTCGTTGACTCTCCAGTCATTTTTATCAAGATATGCAGCTACAAGGTTTTGAATATCTATAAGGATTTCCCGACTCTTTCTTAGACTTTCATGCTGTGCGCGGTAAAGAATAAAGGCTTTAGCTGCTTTGGTCATCCCTCTGCGGATGAAAGCGTTTTCCACCATATCCTGGATAAACTCCAAATCAGGAGTATCAAATTGTCCTTTATAAGAAGCAAGCGAATTTAAAACATCTTCATTGAGAGTTTCTGCGATTTTGGGATTGTAGCATTCTGTAGCTTTAAGTGCTTTTTCAATTGCGATTTTGATCCTGTTAGAATCAAAATCTACAAGCCTGCCATCTCTTTTTCTGAGCTGGGTAAAAGGCGGGTTTTGCATAAGGCTGACTCCTTTGTGGCTTTATTATTCTTAATTCAAGGGTACATATAAATCGGGCGTATTTTCTTAACTGCTTTGACCATATTTGAGAGGGAGGCTTCAACTTCTTTCCATTTACGGGTCTTCAATCCACAATCGGGATTGATCCATAAGTTCTGGTATGAGAATATCTCCATTCTTAGAGATATTTCTTTTAAAAATTCTTCAACTGAAGGTACTCTTTGAGAATGGATATCATAGACTCCCGGCCCAATCCCTTTCCGGTAACCAATGTTTTTGAATGCGTTCAAAAGATTATTTCCACCTCGGGCCGTTTCAATAGTAACTACATCAGCATCCATATCCTCTATCGTCTTTATCATATCTGCGAAATTGCTATAGCACATATGAGTATGTATCTGAGTCTCTTCTGCAGCACTGCTGATGGCCAGCTTGAAATTATCTACTGCCCATTTTTCATATCCGGCAATATTCTGCTTGCGTAAAGGATAACCTTCCCTGAATGCAGCTTCATCGACCTGTACGATCCTAATTCCGGCTTCCTGCAAATCCCTAATTTCATCCCTAATAGCTATAGCAATTTGCCCTGAAACTTCATCGATTGGTTTGTCATCTCTTACAAAAGACCAGTTAAGGATTGTTACAGGCCCAGTCAGCATTCCTTTAAGCGGTTTGTCTGTTTTGCTTTGGGCATAAGATATCCATTTTACGGTCATCGGCTTCGTCCTAATGATATCACTATAAATTACCGGAGGTTTCACACAGCGGCTGCCATAACTCTGGACCCACCCGTTATTAGTGAAGTAAAAACCTTCAAGAAGTTCGCCAAAATACTCAACCATGTCGTTGCGCTCTGGTTCGCCGTGAACAAACACATCAAGCCCGATTCTTTCCTGAAAAGCGATACAAAAATCAATATATTTTCGAATGCCTTCTTCATATTCGATCTGACTTATTACTTTTTTTCTGTAATCGTTTCTGAGTTTTCTCAATTCATCTGTCTGGGGAAAACTTCCAATAGTTGTAGTAGGCAGTTTGGGAAGATTTAGTTTATTGCTTTGCTTTATCGCTCTTTCGTAAAAGCTACCATAACGCTGAATTTTAGTGCATTTATTAACAATATTTATTTCAGCCGCTTTATTTCTATTCAGACTTTTATCTCTGTAGCGAAATAAATCACTATTAATCTCTATCAGGTTTTTATCTTCAGGAGACATTTTCGAAGAGGCAAATACCCTCCCAAGAAGCGAAAGTTCATCAAGTTTCTCAGAGGCAAAACTGAGATAATTCTTTACATTGCTATCTTTCTCATACTCTAGGCTATAAGGCACATGGAGAAGAGAACAGCTTGTGGAGATAATTATTTTATTTTTATCTATTTCCTGAGCTATTGTGTGTAATAATTCCAGAGATTGTATAGTATTATTCAACCATATATTTCTTCCATTTATTATGCCGGCGACTAATGTTTTATTCCCAAGGTATTTTAAAGCTTTTAGATTTTCCTTGCCCGAAACAAAATCCAGACCGATGCCCCAAACATGAGTATTACATAGGATTTCTGCTGCTTCTAAGGAATGCTCAAAATAAGTAGTTATGACAATCCTTACATTGCTGTTCACAGAAGAAAGAGTTTGATATGTTTCTTCCAATAATTGAAGATCTTTCTTTGAAGGATCTTTTACAAATATTGGTTCTTCGATTTGCAGATAGACTGTTTTGTCCAGCCAGGAAAGTTCTCTGATAAGTTCCTTATAAATAGCAAGAAGGCTTTCAAAGTAGAAGAAAGTATTTCTTCCTGCTGTATCTTTTGATAGCCTTAAAAAAGTTAAAGGCCCAATAATATTGATCTTAGGAATAATATTAAGGCTTTTAGCTTCTTTGTATTCAGAAAGGATTTTTGATAAATCAAGTTCCAGCTTTAAGTCTTCATCAAACTCAGGAACGATATAGTGGTAGTTAGTATTAAACCATTTAGTCATTTCCATTGCAGGCTGTCCAGCGTTGCCTCTAGCCATTGCAAAGTAGCGTTCTATTTTGTTGGAGATTGACTTGAACCTTGATGGAATAACATTAAGCATCACTGCGGTATCAAGCATATTATCATAAAGGCTAAAGTCATTGCAGCTTATGTAATCAATACATTTTGCTTTTTGAGTCAGCCAATGCTCTTTCCGCAAAGATGAAGCTGTTTCTTGCAGTTCTTCAATTGAACTTTTACCGTCCCAATAACTCTCTAATGTTCTTTTTAGTTCTCTCTTTTTGCCAATCCTTGGAAACCCTGTTACCCATATTTCTGCACTCATTCAAATACTCCTTTTGTTTCAGCGACAAAATTTGTATAGCTGCTGCCCATGGTTTTCGGACTTAGAGATGTCTAATACTCTCAACACCGTAGCGCGACTGTGCCTGATTCTCACAGGTCTTCCCCATATTTGAGGCTGCAACTTAACTAATATTATCTTTTAATTGTTAAAAATATTTCTAACTGCTCTTAATATGCCTTTTGATATATATCCAAAGCGTCTTCCAGTGTAACTTCTCTTGGGTTGTTCTTTAGAAGCCTATCTATTCTTACTACTTGCTCTGCAAGGGTATGAATATAGTCTTTCGTCACTCCTACATTTGAGAGCTTCTCCGGAATATTAAGCAAACTATTTAATTCTGTAATCCTCTTGGCTACTAGTTCAGGAGAATTTCGGGAAACTTCGAAGGCTCTGGCAAGTTCTTTAAATTTCTCCGATCCTCCCTGTATGTTATACTTTAGGATATACGGAAGCATTATACTGTTAGCCAAGCCGTGCGGAATGTGGAACATTCCTCCAAGAGGATATGCAAATGCATGGACTGCGCCTACGCCGGCATTAGCAAAAGCAATTCCTGCCATCATACTTCCTATCATCATATTTTCTCTTGCTGATAAGTCAGAACCTTCTTCATAAGCCTTTCCGATGTTATCGATAATTATCCTTATGGCATTTTGAGCAATAGAGTCCGTATATATGTTGGAATTGACTGAAGTAAAAGCCTCTATAGCATGAGTCAACGCATCCATTCCTGTGTATGCGGTTACATTTTTCGGCAAAGCTGCTGTAAGCTCAGGGTCAAGAATCGCATAGTCGGGAATTAATTTGTCAGAAACAATTCCTTTTTTAAGATGTTCATTCTCATCTGACAAAATAGCTATAGGAGTTACTTCACTGCCTGTTCCTGCTGTAGTCGGAATAGCGATAAGAGGCAATGGATCTTCCTTGAGCAGATTTGTCCCTACGTAACTATTTATATCTTTCCTGTTTGTAAGTAATGCCGCGACACACTTTGCAGTATCAATTGAGCTTCCCCCTCCCAGCCCAATTACTGCATTGATATTATGGCTTTCGGCAAATCTCAGAGCCTCATAAATTAGACTTATCGATGGATCAGGTAGAACACCTCCATAAAGAATAGTTTTTATATTGCTGGATTTTAGGGACTGCTCAATTTTAGAATAAATTCCTGTAGAAATGAGTCCTCTATCAGTAACAATAAGAGCATTTTTAGTTTCCAGAAATTTAATTATTTCAGGTAATAATTTAATAGCTCCGCATTTAAGCACTATTTCTGGCTGTCGTATCAAGTTCATATGAGAGTTTTTTCCCTTTATTATTCGTAGTAGTCAGGAGCTTTGGTATACTTCTTCCAGGCTATAGGATCATGCCCTGGAATAATAGTTGCATTGTTGATGCTCCTTTCATATCTGAGTTTATTTATTGATTTCAAGGTATCTGGTGAACTCCAGACCAGGCCAGGCATAATATCATCATCAAGTATTTCGTTGAGATAACAGCTATCTCCCGATAGAATAAATGTTCCTGATTTTTTCAAATTTACTTTTAGAGACTGATGACCTGGGGTGTGCCCTGGGGTGAAAACTATTTTAAGTACTCCGTCTCCAAAGATATCAAAATAGTCATCATCCGTACCGTATAAGAAATTCCAGTTTATGTTTTTATCGAAATCTTTTTTTATATAAGCAGACTTCTGATAAAAATCTGGAACATATGCCCATTCAAGTTCTCTTCTCTGCACATAGTACACAGCGTTTGGAAACTTCCCTACGGCACCCGCATGGTCAAGGTGAAGATGCGACTGGATTACAATGTCAATATCAAGAGAATCTATATCTAATTTCTTAAGCTGTTCTAGAATATAGTCTTCTTTCTTCATAACAGGGTAATATGCATTGACAGCGCTTCCCCAATGTTCTTTAGGATTTGATATAAGTTCTTCTGCCATTCCAGTGTCAAAAAGAATATTTTTACCATTGTGTTTTATTAAAAAGAATGGAACCGGAATATCGATATCTTCATTTATCCCTCTATTCATTGAGAGCAGATGTTTTTTCGTCTTGAGGATACCAGAAGAAAAGAAATATAATTTTGTACTCATGATACTCCCGTTTTTATGACCATATCTCTTGTTCAGAAGGGATATGGACATTATCCTTTTTAAAAGCTATTTGTTGAATGTTGATAAGATGCTTATATGTAAGATTTTCGGAAATACTGTTGTTCCCCCAAGAACCGCAGCCCAATGTGTTCGTAGGATTTAGACTGTTATAGAAGCTTCCTCCTGCGGTAATCCCAGGCTGATTTACAACAAGTCTGCTAACAGGCAACATATTTCCTGCAACCTCAATATTTGATATATTATTAGAGTGAATAACACATGAATGTCCGGCGCCTTCGATTTCCAGATTTTTTCTTGCTATCGCTATGGCATCATTAAAATCTTTATATCTGCAAATAAGAAGGACTGGGCACATCTTTTCTTTCCTTAGAGGATCCTTTTCCCCTTGCTCTTTTAACGCAATAACTTTTGCTGTTTCAGGAATGCCCACCTTTGCCAGCATGGATATAGTCATTGTACTTTTGCCTACAATATCTCTATTGATAACTCCATCTATAAAGATAGTTTCTCTTATCTTTTTGGCTTCTGAACTGTCTGCAACAAAATAACATCCGTTTTGCTGAAGCAGTTTTGTGATCTCGTCAAAGTCATCAATATGGCATATGATGCATTGGTCTCCCGAACAGATGATACCATTATCAAAACTCCTCCCTCCAATCACATCCTTGACAGCTTTTTCGAAGTCTATGTTTCTATCAAATATGACCTGGACATTTCCTGAACCAACACCATAAGAAGGTTTTCCGCTACTATATGCGGCTTTTACCATATTCATCCCACCAGTGGCAACTACAACATCTGAGGATTTCATCAACTCATTTGTCAGCTCTATAGTAGGATCTTTTATTATTTGTATCAGGTTCTTAGGAGCTCCTATCGAGGAAATAGCTTCGTTTAGTAGCTCTACGGTACGAGTTGTTGTCTTTTTTGCATGAGGATGCGGGGCTATAATTATCGCATTTCGTCCCTTTAAGGCAAACATTGCATTTGACATGGCAGTTACTACAGGATTGGTCGATGGAGTAACAGCACAAATAATTCCCATTGGCTTTGCAACATAAAATATTTTTTTATTGTCATCCCGTTCTATGACACCTACAGATTTCTTGCCTTTTAGATTGTTCCAGACAAGATTCGCTTTATTTCGGCATTTTGATACTTTGTCCTCGTAAACCCCCATTCCTGTTTCAGCCACGGCTAAATCAGCCAGGATTTCGGCATTTCTATACACTGTTTTGGCTATTTCCTTTACTACTGATTCAACTTCTGCCTGAGTAAATTTCTCATATTCTCTCTGGGCGTTTTTTGCTTTTTCTATCATCTCCTGACAGATAGATAAATTTGTTTGCATGGTCTCTCCTTTTTGTTAGCGCGACAAAATACAATTGCCTATGGTGTTCGGACTTAGAGAGACTAGATGCTCTCAATACCGTAGCGCGACTGTGCCTGATTCTCACAGGTCTTCCCCATAACCTAGGCAATTGAGGGTTAATAAAGATATTCGTCTGTCCTAACTTAATGTTGTACAGCGAATAACTTCTCGACGAACATTTTTTTGATTAATTTACTCCTTTCTCTATTTTTAGCGTAAAATAACCGTTTAGTTATTCTAAAAATCTATTCCTTGTTTTGCTATTACTCCCTTATCAAAAGCATGCTTCAAAGCCTTAATTTCTGAAACTGTATCCGCCTTATCTATTAGCTCCTTAGGAGCATTTCTCCCCGTCATTATGATATCCAATGAATGCGGTCTGTTTTCCAGTAAACTAAGAACATCTTTAAGTTCCAAAAATCCCTGTTGAAGGGTAATCATAAGTTCGTCAAATACAACGAGGTTATAAGTTCCGTTATTTACTAATTCTAATGCTTGCTCCCAGATATCCCTGCATATTTGTGCATCCTTAGCCTTATCTTGGCTTTTCCATGTAAAAGGGCATTTGGCCCGTATTATATTCAGTTTATCAGTCTTTAACTTATCAAAGAAACGACCTTCTCCGCTCTCCCATAAACCTTTCAAAAACTGTACCAGCAAGACTCTCTTTCCCCATCCGAGAGAGCGGATTACTATTCCGAAAGCAGAAGAAGATTTTCCCTTGCCATCTCCTGTTAAGATAACTACCAAGCCTTTGTCTTTCACTTGATTCTCCATATGTGTCAAAATTGCATTGAATCCCAGAACATTTGACCTTTTCCATCAATAAACTGGATTTTCATTCCCTGCAAGTTAGACGGTCTGTTTGTATCACTATTCAGTTCAACACTTGATAAATTTGATATACTTACACCAGTTCCAGGAGGAACATTTTTATATAGCAGGTTCCATGTGCCTTGATTAGCCGAGGAATAAATATCAACTGGAATGTCTATAGGGTTCCCTTCAATTGTAACGCCAGGTGTCCATTCAATATTACTCAACATCGTATCTATCGCTTGAACTCTATCCATATTTTCTCTATCAGAAAACTGGTTGTATGAGTAATCTTTTAACGGGATCAACTGCAATGAGATTTTATTGTTATCATCTAGTGTCAATAAGGTTACATGATACAGGCCGCCTGCATTTTCTGAAGCATCTTTGATTGTCCCTCCTGTTGAACCTACTACTACATAGCGGATGCCATCAGTATATCCTTCATCCTGGTTGTAATGGAAGTGTCCAGCTACAACGGCAAGCACATGGTATTTCCTCAATAAATCATGCACTTTTTTCCACCCAGTGGGATTATACCACATCGGTTGATGAATAAGCACAACGATTCCTTTGGCAAACGAAGAGGCATTTAAATCTCCTTCCAGCCAGTTAAACTGTTCGTCAGATATTTTATCCATAAAGATATTTCCCCATCTGGGATCAGTTCTTAGGCAATCTTCTGAATACAGACATATGAAATGATATTCCTGAAAATTAAAGCTGTAATACAGATTATCAGGAACGATGCATGAAGGCCGCTTTGAATATTCATTTCTTAAAAGATTAAAGAACAAATCTGCTTTTTCAGTATTTTTTGTTCCAGGGGTATAATCATTTGGAGGATTTACATCGTGGTCGCCTGCAGTTATGTACCAGGGTTTGCTTATTGCATTCAAATAACTTACAGCTTGAGTAAATGAAGTCTCGATATCACTGTCGCTTTGGGAGCTTTCAACTAAATCTCCAACATGCAGGACAATGTCGGGATTTGCTTCGCTTATGGCCTGGCATCCTTCTTGTAGCACTGCATATGATTGTGGTAAATTGCTGGAACCTGTCTGATCTCCGATAATCCCTATTTTCAATTGCGCAAAACAGCAAATAGGCAAAAATAACAGAAAGCTTAGGAAAACGAAGGTAAACTCTCTAGGCGTAGCATACACTTTTGAATTCAAGAAAGGAAGAAGATTGAATATCTTCCGGCTAAATGAAGCTGATAGGCTTTTCATATAATCCTTTTTGTTAACGCGACAAAATACAATTGCCCATGGTTTTCGGACTTAGAGAGGTCTAATACTCTCAACACCGTAGCGCGACTGTGCCTGATTCTCACAGGTCTTCCCCATTACTAAAGCAACTGAGGGTGGTAGAATATATAGTAGTATTAATAATATAAATCAAGAGAAGAATCGTATTTTTAGTTTCAAGTATAGGAAAAAATCTTGATGAACAGGAAATAAACAAAACTATTCAAGTAGAAAAATGAGAAAAGAAGAAGTTCGAGCTAATAAATGCTTAAAGGTAAGAAAGATTAATATAATCTAATTTATACCGTTAGATCTAGAAGGAATCCCAAAATAAAGATTAGAGCGTAGGTATTGTCAAAAATATAGAATAAGCACGAATACATTTGTCTTATATGTCTTATGTCTTTAAAAAATAAGTTTTATTTATCAGAATAATATTTTAGATATATTGACATATTAATTAGGTTGCCCTAATATCCTATAATTAGGATGACCTAATTACGCTGTGCCTTAATTTTTATAATTAGGTGATAACTTAAAAATAATTCTAGTGAATCAGAAGCTTTCAATAGAATTTTATCAAAGGAGGTTGTTCAATAAATTATATATTGAAAGAATGAGGCATAGCAATTTGTTTACAAATTTACTAACAATAAGAGCATGAGGTGGACAAAAATGGGATTATTAAAAGAAGATGTTTTGCATGTGCAAAATGATTTGGAGCATATGCATGCAGACCTAGAACATATGGAAAGAGATTTAACTGGTCATGAAAATTGTGAATCTTATCATGATTTAAAACATCATATAAAGGACTTGCACGAGCATGTTCACGATCTTCTAGCACATGTTGGTCATGTAGAAATAGAACACATCAAATAGAATATTTTAACAAAGGCCGATACATACTTAATCGGCCTTTTGCTTTCAATAGTGTAAACTTATTTTATTATATGGAGTCATTTGTTTATTGAACCCAAGCAAGCCATTACCAATTTACTATATCTATCTATCTATTAACAATAAGGATATTAACAGTAATATGATTTATAAATATTACGCAGTACTTTTAAGAGTGGTTATAATTTGCTCTTTCCAACTTCTCCTGATTTTAACATTATTTGCCCCTTGTACAGCAAACAGCATAACAACCACTTATGCGGGGAAAAAATATCTATATATGAAAGACCTTGCTAAAGATTGCGGTATGTCTATAAATCAAGACAAGAAGCTATTAATTCTAAAAAATGAATCAAACACCATGGGATTTGAACTTGATTCAAAAGATGCAGTTATAAACGGAGTAAAGGTCTCTCTTTTAAATGCGGTCTCGAGTGAAAATAATTCTCCTCTTATAAGTGAGGAAGATTTAACCTATATTATTAAACCTATTTTATATCCTAGGTCTACCCTGAAAAAAGAAAAAGTTAAAACTATAATAATTGACCCAGGACATGGAGGGAAAGATACAGGCACTCTAGGCACAAAAACAAGAGAAAAAGATATAGTCATGCCTATAGCGAAAAAACTTGCAAAAGTACTAACTTCTGAGGGGTATAAAGTCATACTAACAAGAGGTTCTGATAAATTTATTCCTCTTAGGGATCGACCAGGCGTTATTTCAAAATACAATGGAGACTTGTTTATTTCAATTCATGCTAATCATGCTTCAAATCCTGATACTAAAGGATTTGAAACTTTTGTGCTTGCACCACAAGGAACAGCTTCGACATACAGCAAAGAACCAAGTTTTACAATGGAAAATGGTAATATTTGGAATCTAAATAATGAACTTTTAGGATATGAAATTCAAAAAGCACTGGTTATGACTGGAAGAGAAAACAGAAGCCTAAAGCATTGTAGGTTTGTTGTGCTAAGGTTTGCAACCAAGCCTGCCATATTAGTTGAAACAGGGTTCCTTTCTAATAAGGAAGAGGAGGAATTCCTATCATCAAATTCCGGACAAGAAAAAATTGCAGAAGCATTAGCTTGTGGGATAAATGAATATGCAAAAATTATGAAATAATTCTGCTGTATTTTATCTCCTTAATTATGACTCTGGTTGCTTAAAAAATAGAGGAAAAAAATGAAAAAGGTTTTTGGCGGTGATTTCTATCTCAACAATTCTTTGTAGGAACGCAAAAGTTGAAAAGGTTTTCATAGAAGAGAATTCTATGATTTAGATAGATCAGGATATTGTAGAGGGGGCAGAGACTAAATTGATATGAATTTCTCTGCCTGGAACCGGTTACGTAATCGAGGTATTAATATAAAATTATTTTACTTATGCATGACAATAATTCAATAGAGAATCTTTCACTAGCTCAGCAGGAATATATTGAGACGATACATTCTTTGTGCGAAAAACATGAGCATGCGCATACCAGTGAGATAGCCACTGAACTTCATATCAGTATGCCTTCAGTAGTTGATGTATTGCAATCCCTTTCAAAAGCAAATCTTATCAACTATCGGACAAGGCAACCTGTCACGCTGACACATAGTGGTGAAGAAGTGGCAAAAACATTGTTAGCAAGGCATGAAGTTCTTGCTGATTTTTTTGACGATGTGCTTGGGTTTAGCAGGGCATATTCTGAAAAGACGGCATGCCGAATCGAACATATAGTAGATGATGATTTCAAGAGCAGAATATCGGCATTTAATTCTTTTTTGAAACAGGATCAGAACGCATTGAACATGATTAAGAGGTTTAAGGAATATTATGAAAGTATTTAATCACCATATTTATGAATATCAAAAAGGTTTAAGAAACCTGATTTTACACACTACACCCAAGACAAACTACTTTGAGATAGTGAGGCGTCTTGAGAAGTTGAAAATCGCATACCAAATTTACTCCTTGAGCGACAAGGCAATAAATATCTTTTTTGGCGATGCTGATTGTATAGAAATATTAAAGCAGATAGGTAAAGATCGCCTGACGGATTATACTCCTGAAGAAGATTTTATACTTGGGACAATGCTCGGGTATTGCCGTAAACAGCAATGTGAAAGATATCTTAAATTCAAGGGAAAAGACATTTTGGCAAACAGGGGAGTAATCTGATTATGATTATTCCGATGCGGAAAATGAAAGTCAACCAGAAAGGTGTGATAAAAAGCGTAATAGCCAAAGGAGAACTCGGCAAACGGATTAGAGACATGGGAGTATTGCAGGGTTCTGAATTCACAATTATCGGCAAGGCCCCTTTATATGATCCTGTTGCTATCAAGCTTATAGGTTTTACTCTTACATTAAGAAATAGCGAAGCTGACTATATTGTTTGCGAGGTGGAATAAAAAATGTCTAAAAAAAACATTACAGTTGCAGTTACAGGGCAGCCTAATTGTGGCAAAAGCACTATGTTTAACATGCTTACAGGCTCAACCGCCAGAGTGGGAAACTACCCTGGAATAACAGTTGACAGAATGGAAGGACACTGGAAGAATGACACTTATAAAATAAAATTTATTGATTTGCCTGGAACATATTCTCTTACATCATATTCACTTGAAGAAGTCGTAGCAAGAAAAGTACTTGTTGAAGAAAAACCGGATATTGTATTATGCATGCTTGATTCTACTGCGCTTGAAAGGAGCCTCTATCTGGCCATACAGATTATTGAAATTGGTATTCCGATTATTATTGGCCTTAATATGATGGATGAAGTAAAAAGCGAAGGCATTGTTATTAATTCCGCAAAACTTTCTGAAAAGCTGCAGGTACCTGTTATAGAATGCGTGGCAAGAAGGGGAATTGGAAAAACTGAAATTATAGATGCAATAATTGAGCGATATGAAAATCCTGATAAATATGCTCGGGGAATACATATATCATATGGAAGTGATATTGAAGAATCACTTCAGAAAATTGAAGAATTAATTGTTGAAAAGAAGTTTATGCTTAATAAGCACCTAGCAAGATGGTTGGCTATTAAATATTTGGAAGACGATCAAGATATAATTGCTTCTGGAGAAAAGGAAAACAAAGAGATCTCTGATAATATAAGATCAATTGTGATGAATTTAGCAACCCATACTGAAAAGACTCTGAAAACTTATCCTGAAGCCTTAATTTCAGATTATAGGTATGGGTTCATTACTTCACTTCTAAAAGACAAGATAATATCCCGTCCTAATGTTTTCAGACGTAATACTTCAGAGGCTATTGATAAAATAATAACTAATAGGGTATTAGGTCCTATTATTATGCTGGCTGTGCTTTACTTTCTATTTTGGGTAACTTTTACATTAGGTGCATTTCCCCAAGAAATGCTTCAGTACGGATTCTCATGGATAGGCAACCTTGCAGCAAAAATTATATCCAATGAATTACTCCAGTCTCTAATCGTTTCAGGAATAATTGATGGAGTTGGAGCGGTATTAAGTTTTGCGCCCCTTATTCTTATAATGTTTGCAATGTTGTGTTTTCTTGAAGATCTTGGATACATGGCGAGAATTGCATATATGCTTGATAAAGTTTTTAGAACTTTCGGGCTACATGGCGCATCTGTAATGCCATTTATTGTAGCGGGAGGAATTCCTGGAGGTTGTGCAGTCCCAGGTGTAATGACTGCAAGGACACTTAAGAGCCCTAAAGAGAGAATTGCTACAGTGCTTACTGCTCCTTTTATGGTATGTGGAGCTAAAACTACTGTTTACCTGATGCTGGCAGAAACATTTTTTCCAGGCGAGGCAACTTTTGTAATGCTTTTGCTTACATTAGCTTCGTGGTTCTTTGCTCTAATATTTTCACTTATTCTCAGGCTGACTATTTTGAAAGGGGATCCTACACCATTTATAATGGAACTTCCACCATACAGATTGCCTACTGTCTTTGGTATTGTTACACATACATGGGACAGGGTATGGCAGTTCGTAAAAAAAGCAGGAACTGTGATATTTGCTGTTTCAATTGTTATGTGGGCACTAATGACATTCCCAAGACTGCCGGAAACTACTGTAAAAGATGCTATGCAGAGCACTTCTGAACAGCAAGGTCAGAATGATGATGAAAAAACTAATATAATACAGAGCGATGCTTTAAGGTACTCACTAGCCGGGCGTTTAGGCTCGCTGCTTGAACCTGTAACTAAATATGCTGGATTTGACTGGCAAATAAACATAGCTCTTATCGGCGGTTTTGCAGCGAAAGAGGTATTTCTTTCAACACTCTCAACAGCTTATTCGATGGGAAATTCAGATCCTGAGGACGATGAGGATTCTTCAAAAATATTTGAGCAGAGGCTTCTATCAGATCCTGCCTGGACACTACCAGCTATAATAAGTTTATTTCTATTCCTTCTTTTATATGCTCCTTGCCTTACTACAGTAGTAGCGATAGCAAAGGAAACAAACTGGCATTGGGCAATATGGGGGACAGTCGGGACTTTGATTATAACATTCTTATTGTCCGTAATAATTTATCAGACGTTGGCAAGATTTTAAATTACAAATGTCCAATTAAAAACCATACATCACATTATCATCTGCCTGTTGTTAAATTGTAGCAGGTGTGGTAAATCCTACTCGAAAAAATTGCCGAAAACATTATCACTTAAGAATACAGGTTGGCTAACGAGCATTCATAGAAGCAAATGGATTTGCTTTTATAGAGGATATAGTTCCTAGACTAAAATCCTGACATTGTTCTACAAAATCACGAATTTTTTGGAAACTTGGTGGGATGAGATTTTCAGGAACCCATGACGCATTACTAACTATTCTTTTTAGTTCTTCAGCTACTTGTAATCCAGCCAGATGGGTAACTGCCATTATCTTATCATGTAATTCCCCATCAATAATCTGCCCATCCGGTAGTTCAGAAATTATCTCTATCTCAACTTTCTTGAACAACTCAATAATTAACGATGTTTTCGAGCATGTATTTGTCAAAACAGCCTTTTTCTTAAGCTTTGAGCTTTGAGGTCCAAATAAAGGATGAATCCCTGTGACATTTTTTGTGTAACGACTGCAAATTATATTTGATTCATATTGGACGGAACAAACATTAATCAAATGTTTTCCAATATGAGTGGAAGCCTCTTGTCCATATGCTTCTAGAGGTATAGCCAAAATAATATTATCAGCTTCTTGTTGAATCGAAGCATATGGGGCTAAGAGAGTTGCTAAAAATTTGCCAAAAACTCCATTCCCTATAATTTGTAATTCCATATTTTTAGATGTTTTTTTTCTCGAAAAACTGGATATAGAAACATGGATTAATTTTTACAGTTTTTGTAGGATGTAAATTAATTTTATTCATTAATTCCTCTGGCGAAAATCTAATTTCCATTGGTGGACCGAACGGAGTATTTTCTTTGACTATTTCAAGAATTGCCAACTTTCCTGAAGGCTTTAAGATGCGCTTTACTTCTGATATAAAAGAACACATTTGAGTGCTCGAAAAGCCATGTATAACAAGTGAAATATAAATTAAGTCTATCGATAAATCCAGTATTATAGTTTTGTGTGTAATATCTCCTATAATAGCCTCTACAATTGAACCTTTCGTTTCTTCCTTTAACTTTCCTATTGCATCTTTGTCAGGATCTAGCGCATAGATTTTTCCTGAACTTTTCAAAATTCTGGCAAACTCCTTTGTCATGTATCCGTTTCCGCATCCTGCATCAAGTATTACATTCCCAGGTGTAATGTTAAGTTCTTTCAATATATGAATTTTATCTAAAAGCGCTTCAGAACTTTTACCTTTATGTATATGTGGTTCCATTAGTTTCTCCATGCATTACATTTGTATACATTATATAAATAAATTTTCCCTGAATAAGAAACGGATCTCTACTCCGGAGTGTTTTTTATTTGATGGAAGCTTTTGCAGGCTCCAGATCTACGAATTTTGCAACGATTATGGCCAATATCCAGCAGACTATGAAGATTCCTACGATATAAAATCCCATGTAATCAAAGCTGTCATTTATTTTGTTTACATAAGCCCAGAACCCGCTGTTAAGGCCAAGCTGATCTGAAATTATAGAGAGAGCTTCAAGAGCACCTATGAAGAGCGCAACACAGAAAGAAAGTAGAGTTATAGACATATTGTAAAAGAGTTTTCTAGTAGGTTTGACCATAGCCCAACCGTAAACATTTACCATCAGAATACCGTCGAATGTATCAATGAGAGACATTCCTGACATGAAAAGAACCGGAAAGACCATTATTGCCCAGACAGACATGTTGGATGCGGCTTGGGTTGCTGAAATGCCAAGAAGTCCTACTTCCGTAGCGGTATCAAAACCAAGTCCGAAAAGAAATCCTACTATGTACATATGCCATGATCTACTGACGAAACGGAAGAGGGGTCTAAAGAGCGAAGTCATAACTCCTTTCTGAGCAAGGATATTCTGAACATCTTCGCTCTGTCCACCGCTTCTCCTGTAGGCCAGAAATGACTTATAAGTATCAATAAATATCATAAAGTTTATAAGCGCGATAACCAACAAGAAAGCTGATGAGACTAGTGTTCCTATCAGTCCGCCGATTTCCTGAAAGTTGGTCATATGCGATTTCATAAAAATTGTACCCAATGCAACAAAAAATGAGAGAATCACAACTATGGTAGAGTGGCCTATAGAAAAGAAGAACCCTATGGAAACTGGATATTTCTTATTATACATAAATTTTCTGGTAACATTGTCAATAGCCGCAATATGATCTGCGTCAACTGCGTGCCTCAGTCCGAAACCATAAGCTATGAGACATATCATGAGAAGCTTCGGAGAGTCATGAAAGGCTGCAAATGCTAGAACCCATGCTGCCAAGTTGAATATAACCAAACCAATAACCAACAAAATAGCTTTTCTCTTGACACCTGTATAGCTCATATCATTTGCAACCATTTTCTTGACTCCTTTATAAATTTTTATTTTTCATCTGACTTTATAATTTCAGATAATATTCCACTCTGCATAATACTCACATGCCCAACTCCTTTAAGAGCCTTGATTTTGCCATACAATTCTTTTATTGTTAGAGCATTACCTTTGGTGATAAGTATTTCCAGGCAGTCATTATGAGTAAGATGAACATGCTGTGTCGAAATAATTATTTCGTGATAATTGTGTTGTAAATCCATAATCTTGTTGAGCAGTTCTCTTTTGTGATGGTCATAAACTATTGATATACCACCAACAACTATGCTGTTTCTATTCCACTTGTCCTCTACAAAGGAGTTCCTCATTAGATCTCTTATTGCTTCAGATCTGTTTTCATATCCTAATTTCTTTATCCTTTCATTAAACTTGTCATGCAGGTCTTCCTCTATAGAAACCCCGAAGCGTACTAGTTTATTCATGTTGTCTCATGGTATTACAGTATTTATAATCGTGTTATCTCTGTTTAAGGCTAAGCTGAGATTATTTCAATATTAAAATAGAAAAAAATAAGGTGTTATTTTGAGCCTTTTGCAAAATAAAACCTGTTGAATTGTTGATAAGTCGATTCCTGAGCAAAATTATCCTAAATTCTGTAGTTGGCAAATAATTGTATAGTTCGCAATTCCAGTTTAAGAGATTAGATCAGGCTGGAAAAGTCCTAACCTATCCAACTGTGGAGCAGTTTCCTTGAGCCATCGGTAAACTCTAGTTAAAGCATCAGTTTATTCTGCCAAGTTGCGGAACATTACTGAATTGCAAATACATTCAGGAAATGTAACGAAACACAACTTCATTATCTAAGCGCTACCTAAAACAATAATCGCCATTGTCTATAAATGTTCAATTTTATTGTCGCCCCTTCAAACCACAAACAAAGAAAGGTAGTGACAAATGGAACTGACAAAGCAAACAATCTGCCTTATCAGAGAGTACGCAAAGACTCTTGTTAATGCAGGAATAATTAACCAGAAAGAACTTTCTGAAACTATCCAAAGACTAAAAGGAGCTCCGGAAAACCTGCCAGAAGAAAAAGAGGACAGATTAATCTCGAAAAAAGAGATAGCAAGACTCTTGGGCTACAAATCTCCCAGGACTGTAGATCGCCTTGAAAAGAAAGGGATTCTCGAAAGAGTTCAAAACCACTTCGGACAGGTGCGATACAGATTTTCTGATGTCGATAAATACATCGGAGTCTGATCCATGGCTACATATCGAATTAAAAGAGACAGCAGCCCTTATGTAATACTTAATAAAGGCTTCCTCAATAATCCTGAAATGTCAATGCAGTCAAAAGGGTTATTAGCATATCTGCTTTCCTTGCCGGATGACTGGATAATCAATCGGCGTGAACTGCCACGGCATTTCTCAAATGGGCTTGGAGCTATATCTACGGCATTAAAAGAGTTGATTAGAGTCGGATATATAACAAGAAGCCAGGAACGAGCAAAAGGCCAGAAATTCGGAGAGGTTATTTATGATGTTTTTGAAACTCCAAAATGATAAGAAAAAAACCGCGAATCAAAAACCGTGCCACGGTTTTCCGCGGACGGTTTTCCGTGACACGGAAATTGAACACTACTAATTAATAATAACTAAATAACAATCCAACCAACCAATAATAACTAAGTAATAACTATAGGATAAGAAAATGAATAGGGATGATTTAACGCTTGAGTTAATAGATTTTGGGTATGCAGGAAAAGTAAACGATTTGATAGACTATGCCGGATCGATTGAGGCTTTGTCCTGGTATTGGGAAAGCTATCTAAAGAAATTATTAAAAGCATCCAGAAACTATTTTAGAGGCGGCTTTATCAGAACAAAAGTTAAAAGAGAGGCTCGGGCTGCTTATGCGAAGTATGTCCATAAATCAAAAAAAGATAAAGAAGCTATCGCCGATGAGATAGAAATACAAAAAAGCAAACAAGTCAAAGAAAAGGCTTATGAAGAGCAGATGGACAAATGGTTTGCTTCTTATGAAAAGCAAACTGATAATGAGCAGCAATACGAGGACTTAAAAGAATTCATAGAATATTCAGGACACTTTGACTATATGGATGAATTCCATAAGCAATCTCTCTTGAGTTTAGAATCACCAGTTCATTTAAATCATGTCAAAAGGAACCTTTTCTATCATTACTTTAACTTAAAAAGCCAAGGTCTCAGTATATGAATAGGTTTTTATTTTTTTATATAGACTATCGTCTTAGCTTTGCTAAGAGATTCCTAGAAGTTCAAAAGAAGCTAAAACATTGTTCCAATGAAGCTCCAATGTATTGGAACATTATTGGAAGTTCATTTGAGCAATAAAAGAGGCGTATTATGTATGGTAAGCCATTTCAGAGCAAACTATTACCTCATTATGAGAAGATAAAAACAGCCAGGTGTGAGGGTTTTAGTTATCAGAAGATAGCAGCTTTGCTAAAAGAAGAATACGGGTTAAAAGTCGATCAGTCAACAATATTTTCTTTTGTTAAAGCACGATCTAAGAAAAGAAAGAAAGTCATATCGATCTGTGAAGATAAAAATCACGAACCTCCAAATAGCTCTTTTGCACAGATGCTGTCTAATTCTAAAGATCTCAAAAAAGAACCAAAAAGCAAAGATGATTTTGTCTTTGACTTTAATCCGGATGAACCAATTTACTGAAAGGAAATTATAAAATGAATAAACTTGTCGTTTTTACTATGGGCGGAAAAGGCGGAGTAGGAAAAACAGCCTCGCTTGTGTCGTTGGTAGAATATTATGATGAAAACAAAATATCCAGAAAACTTATAGATTGTGATATGGAGAATAAAAAAGCAGGAAGCCTTAAACGGTTCTTCCCTGAGGCCGAGAAAATAAATATCAGGCAGCCTAATGGATTGGATGTCTTTATAGATATTGCTTCTTCAGAGGATTCTCCTGTTGTTGTAGCTGATCTGGGTGCCGGATCAAGCGTGGATTTAATTGGATGGTTTGAAGAAATGTATCCTGCAGCTAACGATCTGGGCATCTCATTTCTTGCTATAGGCAGTGTAACAGCTAACCCGGGATCAATTGAAACAGTGTTCAATTGGGGCAAGGCCCTTCAGAAAAATGTTAAGTACTTAATCGTAAAGAATACATTTCAAGGAATGCCTGAACTATGGCTTTCAGGCGAAAAAGCAATTCAGTTTAAAGAAGGTTTTAAAGTAGATGAAATCGAGATGAAACCTAGAATTCCTGAATGGCAGACTGAACTTGAAAATCATGGTCTGACTTTAACTAAAGCAATGGATAGCAGCTTCCCTATGTTCTCTAAAATTTCAGCAAAATGCAGGCTCCACATGTGGAGGAAGCAGATATTTAACGAATTTGACAGAGTAAAAGAAATCTTACTGCCAGCGTAACTTAAACAATGGGAGAAAATGTTTCACAAGAGCACTTTCTCCCTCTTTATCTTGAAAGGCATTGTTTACAATGAAAACATCATTGGAAATACTTCTGGAAAATCTAAACCTTACAGAAGAGCAAAAAACTGAAATGTACAGGAATTTGCGAGGTTTGAACATACATGATGACAACGATCCATTGATAAAAATCAGCCTGATACTCTCAATAATCGCAAAGTTTGTTGGTGAAGTCCCTGAAAGAATGGCCTATGAAAGACAGTCCATTGAGAATATCCTGAAAGAGCAGAAGGATATTGGTCAGAAATTATCAACAGAAATAAATGATTTTAAAAAATCCCTGCCATCAAACATTGTTCAAAGTACTAATTCTCAAGCAGGCATAAATGAAAAGAAAAATGTCTATAGCAGCATCCATATTGCTATTGTTGTGATAATTACGTTTATTGGCTTGGTATTCAACTACTGCTACACATTCAACTCCATAGAGAAAACTTATACTGTCAGAAAAGAGTTCCTGGAGAAGTGCAGCAAAGCACCGGAAGTATTCAAAGTGAAGAACAGGGATGGCTGGTATCTTACTATTGAGCCGGATTCAGTTATCAGTCTTCAGAATGGGCAGTCTGCGGCTCAGATAAAAGGGTACTATTAATTTTAGGAAATGTTTTATGTTATCAGGAAAAGCTTTTACAAATGGTCAGGGATATGCTGAGAACCATCTGAAATCTAATGACTACTACGAAAAAGGGAAGACCGTAACAGGTTACTGGTTAGGGAAAGCATGTAGTGAGTTCGGGATTCAGGAAGGAAAAATTGTTACTGATAGTGAATTTGAAGCACTAAGGAACAATCTGAATCCAGTAACCGGAGAAAAGTTAACTCTCAGAAATAATACGACAAGGACAGAGACGATAAATCTCGGCAATGAATTAGTATCAAAAGAAATTTCCAATAGAAGAAGTTTTTATGATTTTACTGTATCGGCGCCAAAAAGCTTTTCTGTTATGGCTGTTACTCTTGATGACAGCAGAATCAGAAACTGGCATGACAGGGCTGTAAGAAAAGCAATATCCGAGATGGAGCTTTATACATCAAGACAGGAGCATAAAACCGACGATATTGAGAAAACCGGAAAATTCTGCAGCGCCCATTTTAAACATGATGCAAACAGATCACTTGAGACTCAAATCCATGATCATATTGTCATATTCAATGCAACTCCTTCAGCTAGTGGAAATAACTATGCGATAGAGTTCGGAGAGTTCTACAAACGATGTAAATATATAACAGCTGTCTATAGGGATGAACTTGCAAAAGAGGCTATCAAAGGCGGTTATGAGATTGAAATAGACGATCAGGGAGCACCGCAAATTAAGAATACAGAAGATATTATCAAACATTTTTCTGGCAGAACCAGAATAATTGAAGAGCATGTAAAAAGAATTGAAGACGAGATAGGAACTGTTCTGAGCAATTCACAGAAGAAACTCATTTCCTTTGCTACAAGAGGTTTTGATGAAGATAAATTTATAAGCCTATACAACGAAGCTGAAAATGGACAGAACTGGACAAAAGAGTCTTTTTTCAATGAATACCTGAAAGTTATCAGCAGAGCAAGTGATTCAGGATTAGTCGAGGCTACTACCCCTGATGTAATAGAAAACCAAAGGAAAAGCCTATCAGAAGAACAACTAAAGAGGCTGGAATACTTTCGGGAACGGTCAATCCGGCGTGAAAATCAGATAAAAATAGAACAATCAAAGAGACTATCTTCTCATAATTTAAGAGAGTCAATGGATTACTCTAAGGATCATCATTTTGAAAGGAAGAGCGTCATCAAGGATTATGACTACTTCACAACTGTGCTAAATCATTCATTGGGACGGGGGACTGATTTGAAAATGATGAAGAATTATCTTTCCTATATGATGGAAGATAATGAACTTATCAAAATCAAAGATGAAATAGCGACTAAAGCGCACCTTGAGCAGGAACTGAATATTATAAACTATATCAAAGAGGGCAAAAACAAGTTTAAAGAAATTACTAAAGGAGATTTTAATCCCTCTGAAAAACTTAATGAGGAACAGAAAATCGCCGTTAATGAGATCATTTCTTCAGAAGATCAGTTTAATGCTTTAATAGGCAGAACCGGAACAGGCAAGACTTTTACTGTTAGCGAAATAGTCAGAGCCAATATAGAAAATGGCTATGATGTTCTGCTGTGCGCTCCATCTAACGGAGCCAGAGATGTATTGCGAGAGGACGGGATAAAAATAAAAACTGAATACAACCAACCATTAACAGGTAAACCGTTTGAAGAGGCTGTTTCTCTTCAGAAATTGCTTGTTGAAGAAAGCTTACAGTCTAAATATAAAGCAAACTCTCTTGTTATTCTGGATGAAAGCGGAATGGCTTCACTAAAACAGCTTAATGATCTTGGAGCACTTGCAAGAAAAAACAACTGGAGAGTGCTCCATGTCGGGGATATTAGGCAGCATATCTCTGTTGAAGCCGGGGACGCATTCAGGATCGAACTAAAATATTCTGATATAAAAAGATGTCAGCTGAAAGCTATCCAGAGACAGAAGAAAACAGCTATGAAAGGTAAATACAGGCAAATAGCAATTGACCTGGCTTTTGGCAGGATTGCTGAAGCTTTTAACAGTCTTGATAATATCGGAGCGATTATCGAAGTTAAAAACTATGACATGTATAAGAAACTAGCTGATGAATACATCCAATACTATGAAAAAGACAAATCCGTTATTGTTGTTAATACGACACATAAAGAGAATTTGTTAGCATCTGAAGCGATAAGGGAAAAGCTAAAAGAAATAGGATTAATCAGAGACGAACGAAAGATAACTGTCAATATCCCTTTAAACTGGACTAATGCACAGAAAACAGAGTATAAGAACTATAAGCCTAGAATGATTATAGAATCTGTAAGAGGAAAAGATAAAGGGCATTTTTGGACAGTTGAATCTGTTGATCCTAGCAAAGGGTTGCTATGTCTTTCCTCAAAAGGAGAGCGTCAGACTTTCACAAGAGATAACCTTAAATTCTATGATGTGTGTATTCCTAAAGAAATCATGCTCGGTATAGGTGATAAAATCATGCTTAGAACCGGAGAGAAAAACAGAACCGGGGAATTAATTAACGGTGAATTATTACAAATCAAAGGCTTTGACACTTCAGGAAATATTATCACTAATGACAACAAAGTGATTATGACCAGAAAATTCACATACGGATATGCTTCCACTTCTCATAAGGCACAAGGTAAAACTACTGAAGCCGTTCTGATAACTTTTGACAGGTTTTCCGTAAGATTTGCTGATAAGAAAACAGCCTATGTAGCAGGAACCAGAGGAGTTGAAGAGATGAAGATTTTCTGTGAGAATAAACAGGATTTAATCAGAATCGATAATAAAGAAGGTGACAGAAAGTCCGTGCTGGAGCTCGTTGAAAATAAAAGGCATGAAATCTCAGAAAAAAGAAAGACTGGAATCATCAATGCCTTATCTGAATTCACCAGGAAAATTAAGCAGAAGTTGAATTTGATTTTAGGATACAATAAACAAGAACATAGCTTTTCAAAAGCACCTTATGCTGAACAGGAAAATCAAAAGGCCTTCTCTATTTCGCCCTATACTTAAATTAAATGAATTAAAATCTTTCTGATATCAGATGTAAAATGTGATAAAATATTTTCTTTCTGATAAAGATTCTTATTTTCAAGAATAAAACCATTTTCTTCCATTTCCGGAATAATTTCTTTAGTAAGTTCTTTTATCTCGGAAGCTGTAAGTATCGGGTTAAAATCTTTTTCTGACAAAAATATTATTTTAAGCCATATTTTTTCGAGACAATAAAAAAGCTGAGACCAGTTTAACCACTTATGAGGCGTTTCGTTTAATCCTAAAATCTGTTCCCATTTTTCAGGCAATAACCTATATTGTTTTTCTCTCCCGCTAATTGAGCAATATATCAATCCGCTTAATGCCATATCAATAAGATTATCCTGGATTGTTTTTTGATAATAAAAAATATCTCTGGCGATCTTGCTTGGGTGAGCTATCCTGCCATCTGCCAGATAGGCCAGAATTTCACATCTGGCATTCAATCCCAGAAGAGCCCTTAATTTTAGAACAAGCGAAACTGGTTTTTCGGGATTAAATATTTTTGAATATTTTCTAAGGATTAGTTTGTTTCTTATATAAGAATGTTTTTCAAATTCAATATCAATATCTTTTGCAGCAGTTAACGGTATTCCATCTCTCGAAAAAAATAGTATTTCTTTAGTATTGTTAGGATAAGACTCTGATAGTTGTATCCATTTAGTTTTTCTTCGTGGATCAAGAAAAGCCATTTTCTCAGCAACAGCACTTAAAACACCCTTTGAAGAAAAGGGATATTTTTTGATTATGTTATTAATTCTTTGAATGTTAATGAATCTGCTGTTTATCGTGAGCCAATCTAAAATTTCATCAAATAATCTTGCATCATATCTTGCAATTGAAAGGCTGAAGATCAGCAACGCTTCAGGATCAATAATCCATTTATCTTCACTTTCAGCATATCCACCAATCCCTAAAGAAGACCACTGCCGCCAGAGGAACGACAATAGCAATTCCAGGTATTCATCTCTAAATTTTTTCAGATACATTTTTGAATCCTATATTGTTGAGAAGCAATTTTAGCATTTCCCTATATCCTTCAGAAGTATCTAAACTCATAGACCATTTTGAAGCAGTTAGTATTTCCTCCACGGTAGGAGCTAAAGCCATAAGGTCATCAATGTGATATCCTCCTCTATCTACGGAGGCCCAAAGTTTGAAATGGATCTGATCAAGCCTGCCGATAAAGTAAACAGTCAAAATTTTGCCGTATTTAACTTCCGTTAGCCGATCCTGGAAAAAATCAGGCAATCCAAGTTGAAATATTCCACCTTCTCCACTGCTGGGGCCATTATTTATCCAGTCTTCAGGTAAATCCAATATCTCGGCTACCTGTTCAGCTGCTTTTAATAGGCTGCCAGGCAATGGAACTGGCGCGATGAGTCGATTTTGATTATCTAATAAAGCAACAATGTCTACATCCTTAGTGGTTCTGTTTACGAGGTTGGAAGCAATCAGAGCACTTCCGCCACAAACCACAATTTTGACAGGAACAGCTCCATTAAGTTCCATCCTGTCATTTAAAAGCTTCAAAGTGTCATTTAATATTTCTGTACTTAGTTTTTTCATAATATATTATATATTACGCTTAATATTAGTGTTTTAATTACTATTATAGATATGTTGACACATATTTCAACCTAGAATTCTTATATTCCAAAGGACAATTTATTCTTTTCAAAAGGTGTTTTTCCAGAAGAGAAACTCCAGCCAGGACGCTATATGACCTATGGCGTAGATTAAAGTAAAATAAGTTTTAACTTTATAGACTTAAATCCATCTTTAAAATAAGAGAATATAATGATAAAATATTCATTAATGGGAAGATATAAAAAACATTGAGGGCTGAATCAACTAAATGACAACTGAATATCATGCAACTTATTATGCACATGAACTGAGCAGAAGACATTCTATTCATGATAGAGAGAAACTAGCTGCTGCATTGGCTGATGCAAAAGTTGATTTGAACCCCCACCAATTGGATGCGGCTTTATTCGCATTTAAATCTCCTCTTTCCAAGGGAACAATCTTGGCTGATGAAGTTGGTCTTGGAAAGACTATTGAAGCAGGATTAATCATTTCCCAAAAATGGTCTGAAAGAAAACGCAAGATACTTATAATTACCCCTGCTAATCTCAGAAAGCAGTGGGCAATGGAAATGGCTGATAAATTTTATTTGCCAGCAGCTATTCTCGAAGCAAAGACATATAAACAGTTGGAAAAGACAGGAATAAACCCATTTTCTCAAAAATCCTTAATTATTTGCTCATACCAGTTTGCCGCTAAATATTCAGAATTAATACTGGCTCAAAAATGGGATCTGGCTGTTATTGATGAATCACATCGATTGAGAAATGTTTACAAAACTGAGAATAAAATTGCCAAAGCAATAAAGACAGCATTATTAAATGTCCCGAAAATACTTCTCACGGCTACTCCATTACAAAATTCCCTGATGGAACTATATGGACTAGTTAGCGTTATAGATGAATATGCATTTGGAGATGAAAAGAGCTTTAGATCGCAATATTCCAGAATTTCTTCCGAGTCAACATTTACAGAGTTAAAAGCTAGGTTAGCCCCTCTTTGCCATAGGACATTACGGCGACAAGTATTGGAATATATAAGATATACAAACAGAATTCCTTTAACAGAGGAATTTTATCCTACAGATGATGAAGTTAAACTTTATGATCTAGTGTCCAATTACTTACAGAAAGAATTATTATACGCTCTTCCGAACTCACAGAGACAACTTATAACCCTTATACTAAGAAAGCTGCTTGCCTCTTCAACCTTTGCTATTGCTGGAGCTTTAGAGTCATTGATAAAAAGGCTAAATAAAATTCTAAAAGAGGCCATCATAGAAGAAGGATTAGAAGAGATTGAAAATGACTTAGATGTGGAATATGAAGAAGAAGCTGAAGAATGGGGAGAGGAATCAGATACTGCCACACTTTCCTGCAAAGAGAAGGAACAAATAGAAAAAGAAATTGAAGAACTTAATTCGTATAGAGAATTAGCTGTAAGTATTACTGAGAATTCTAAAGGATTTGCATTATTAAGTGCATTATCGCAAGGCTTTAGTAAAGCTTTAGAGCTTGGTGCTTCGCAAAAAGCGATCGTTTTTACAGAATCAAGAAGAACTCAAGATTACCTTATAAAACTTTTATCAGATAACGGTTATGCTCAAAAAATAGTTCTATTCAATGGAACAAACACAGATCCTTTGTCAAAAGGAATATACCAGAGATGGATAGATAAGAATAAAAATAGCGATCGAATAGCAGGTTCTAAAACTGCAGATATGCGTTCTGCTCTTGTTGATTATTTTAAGGAAACAGCTCAGATAATGATAGCCACAGAAGCTGGAGCAGAAGGAATTAATCTGCAATTTTGCTCGATAGTGGTGAATTACGACTTACCATGGAATCCACAAAGAATTGAGCAAAGGATAGGCCGCTGTCATAGATATGGACAGAAACATGATGTGGTGGTCATTAACTTTATCAACCGTAAGAATGCGGCAGATCAGAGAGTTTATGAATTATTGGATCAAAAGTTTAAACTCTTTTCAGGAGTATTTGGCGCTAGCGATGAAGTTTTGGGAGTTATTGAATCCGGAGTTGATTTTGAAAAAAGAATAGCCGCTATTTACCAAAACTGTCGTAATACTGAAGAAATTGAAGAAGAGTTTAAAAGGCTTCAAAATGAGATGGAATGCCAGATTACAGCTACGATGAGCGATACAAGGAAAAAGCTTCTGGAAAACTTTGATGCAGATGTGCATGATAGACTGAAAATTAACCTTTCTGTAAGCAGAGATTATTTGAACAGGTATGATTCAATGCTTTGGGAATTAACAAAATTCTCACTAAAGGATTGTGCCGATTTTAATGAAGAGAAATTGCAGTTTTCATTAAACAACTCAACAAAGTTTAAAACGCCAATATCAAATGGCGTGTATTCATTAAGCAGAGTTGAGAACGAGTTACATAGATACAGAGTTGGTCATCCGCTTGCACAGGAAATAATATCCGAATCTAAAAATAGAATTTTGTCAGGCAGTCACATTATTTTTGATTATACATCTTGGGCTAAAAAAGCAGAAAACATCATTCCATATATTGGAAAATCCGGAATTTTAACTTTATCACTTCTTTCTATCAGTGGAGCGGACGAACAGGATCACTTAATACTTTGTGCCAAAACAGAGCAAGAAGAAATTCTTTCGGAGGAAACAATAAAAAGAATATTTGATTTGCCTGTTAAAGAGATAACTACGAAAGACACAAAAAGCACAAAAGAATTGGAGGATGAAGTTCAGAAAAGAAAGCAAACTATTCTTTCAGAGTTATCTTTGATTCAGTCACAGTGGTTTGAAGAAGAAATGGAAAAACTGGACTTTTGGGCTGAGGATAAACGCAAAGCTCTAAAAGGTGATTTGAAAGATTATGACGAACAGATTTCAACTCTTAAAAAAGAAGTGAGAGTAGCTACTAATTTGCCTGATAAGCTTTCGATTCAAAAGAAATTGCGGGATTTAGATAAAAAGAGAAATGACGCATGGAAGGCTTATGATGACGCTGCTAAAGAAATAGAAACTAGAAAAGATGCTCTAATAGATTCAGTAGAAGAAAGACTGAAACAAACTGTTGAAGAGCGAAAAATTTTTACGATAAAATGGGAGATTGTATGAAACACGAAAGGAGACGAAATGAATTTAGATGATTTTATAAAAACAGCTATAACAGATATAGTAAAGGGTATAGTTGAAGCAAAAAAAGATGTAGATACATATGGAGCAAAAATTGGCTCTGATCCGATGCTAGCTGGTGTTAAAAATGACACAAGTGTTGTTCCTTCTGCAACTGGCAGAGAACAAATTAGTTTAGTTGAATTTGATATAGCTTTATCTGAATCTAATGCCTCAGAGAAGAAGGGTGGAATTGGAGTCTTCTTAGCAAGTGTTGGAGTCGGGGGACAGGCTTCATCCGGCAAAGAATTTTCTAGCCTTTCAAAAATCAAATTCACTATTCCTTTGATGTTGCCTACAAAAACTATTTCAAAAAAATAAAGTTTCGTGATTTTCGAGTGATTCGTGGTTAAAAATAAGGAATTATAAATATGATAGAAAAATTAAATGGGGCGTCTCTTGATATAGCAGAGGAGAACCGAATACGATTGAAAGAACTTTTCCCGTCTGTTTTTACAGAGACGGTTAATGATAAGGGTGAGCTTGTTGAATCTGTAGATTTTGAAAAGCTTAAAGCCGAACTTGGAACTTTTACAGACCTTTTTGAAGCTAGAAGAGAGCGTTACGGTCTTGACTGGCCTGGGAAGAAGGAAGCCTTAAAATTAATTCAAACTCCTACTTATGCCACTTTAAAACCTTGCAGAGAAGAATCCGTTAATTTTGATACTACAGAAAATCTTTTTATTGAAGGAGATAATCTGGAAGTTTTGAAGCTGCTTCAGAAGAGTTATTACGGCAAAGTTAAGATGATTTATATCGATCCTCCATACAATACAGGAAAAGAATTTATTTATCCTGATAATTACAGTGAAAGCCTGAATACATATCTGGAATATGCTGGACTGATTGACGGAGACGGGAAAAAGTTTTCCACTAATACTGCCAACGAGGGCCGTTTTCATACTAAGTGGCTAAATATGATGCTGCCAAGGCTTTATCTGGCAAGGAATCTACTCAGAGATGATGGAGTAATATTCATCAGTATTGATGATAATGAGGTGGATAATCTGAAAAAGTTATGTAACGAGATTTTTGGAGAAGAGAATGGCTTGTTTGCAATATGCAGAGAAACAATTAGAGGAGGAAGTAAATCTGAAAATATAAGAAAAGTTCATGATTACTGTTTTTGTTATGTTAAAAATTATCAAGAAGCAAACTTTTCAGGTTTTGAAAAAGAAGAAATTATTCTAGACAAAGAAGATGATAAAGGAAAATATAGAATAGGTAGAGAATTAAATAAATGGGGTGCTGGATCGAGAAGAGAAGATTCTCCTGGTATGTGGTTTCCAATAAAAGGACCAAATGGAGAAGATGTTTTCCCAATCAGAAATGATGGAACTGAAGGTAGGTGGAGACTTGGAAAGGAAAAAATGCATAAAAGGGTTGCTGATGGAGATGTTATTTTTGAGAAAAGAGAAGATGGTACTTATATCGTTTATGAGAAAATACGAGAAACTAAGCCAGGAGTTAAGCAGCTAACAACATTATTTATCGAAAATTATACAAATTCCAAAGGTACAGAAACGATAAAAAAAGTATTTAACATTGAAAAGTCATATTTCGATTATGTAAAACCCATAGAATTAATAAATGACCTAATGATTCTTTGTGATTGCCAAGAATCAGATATAATACTCGACTTTTTTGCAGGTTCTGCAACAACAGCTCAAGCAGTTTTAGATTTTAAAATAGATAATAATTGCCAATTTATTCTTATTCAACTACCTGAACCATGTGATGGAAATTCGGAAGCATATAAGGCCGGATATAAAACAATTGCAGATATAGGAAAAGAGAGGATCAGAAGAGTTATCAATAAATTAAATCAGGAATACGAGGGTAAACTTGGTTTAGATAATTCAACTAAGCAAGATCGTGGCTTTAAAGTTCTAAAACTGGATAAGTCAAACTTCAAACAGTGGCAGAAACTAGAGCCTGATACAAAGCCAGAGGAAATTCTAGAACAACTTGAACTGCATATTGACCATATCAGCAAGGCATCAACTTCAGAAGAGTTGCTTTACGAAATACTCTTAAAGGCAGGCTTTACACCCACAGAAAAGATTGAAGAAAAGACAATAGCCGGAATAAAAGTTTATTCTGTTGCAGAAGGTGCTCTGCTGCTATGCCTGGAAAACACTGTTACTAAAGAACTGATTGATGCAGTTGCTGATTTAGAGCCTATGCAGTTTATATGCCTGGATTCAGCTTTTCAAGGTAATGACCAGCTCAAAGCTAATGCCGTTCAGACTTTTGCAGCTCGGAATATGCAGAAAGAGAAGCATAACCAAATAGTTTTCAAGACTGTTTAGGGAGAGGATTTATATGAATGATAGCAAATTAAGCAATATCTTTATAGAAATAAAGAAACTTATAGATAGCGCCCGAAATGAAGCTCTAAGGAGCGTGAATGTTGAATTGATGAAACTCTATTGGAATATTGGATCATTTATCAGTATGAGGGTTAAAGATTCCAATTGGGGTGAAAAGATAGTTGATAACCTGGCAGATTATTTAAGCGCTCTGGGGCCAGATTATAAAGGATATACGCGAAGGAATCTTTATAGAATGAAGCAGTTTTATGAAGCTTATTCCGGAAACGAAATTGTGACGCCGCTGGCGACACAATTGCCATGGTCGCATCATCTGATTATACTTTCAAAAACGAAATCCATAGAAGAACGAATTTTCTATATCCGTTTAGCTATAAGAGAAAAATACTCAAAAAGAGAATTGGAAAGACAATTAGATTCAGCGTTTTACGAAAGAACTGTTTTGTCGGATAGCAAATTCACGAAACTTCCTGTTTTGGCTAAACAAGATAAAGTTTTCTTTAAAGATTCCTATGTTTTTGAATTTCTTGGACTGCCTGAAGAGCATAGCGAGAGTGAACTCCAAAAAAGTCTCATTAGAAATCTCAAGCTTTTTATTTTAGAGCTGGGGAAGGATTTTCTCTTTATTGGAGAGAACTTCAAAGTTCAGGTTGGCATGCATGATTATTTTATTGATCTGTTATTTTTTCATAGAGAGCTGCAATGCCTTGTCGCTTTCGAACTGAAGATAACTGACTTCAAACCTGAATATCTTGGCAAACTTAATTTTTACCTTGAAGCCTTAGATCGTGATGTCAGAAAAGCAAATGAAAATTACAGTATCGGCATCCTGCTATGCAAAGGTAAAGATGATGAAGTAGTTGAGTATGCCCTCAGTCGTTCTCTGTCTCCTGCGAAAGTAGCAGACTATACGCTTAAGCTGCCTAACAAGAAACAGCTTCGTCAAAAGCTGCATGAACTATTTGAAGCTTCGAGCTTATCTGAGAGTGGAGTTGGTGACAATTTGTCGACAACTGAAAGAACTTATGATGAAGAGGAGAAGGAAAAGTGAAACTCAAATTTGATGCAGGACTGGAGTTCCAGCTTGACGCTATAAGCAGTGTTACTGATATTTTTGAAGGACTTCTTCCTGAAACAGCTAGTAGACAATTCACTCTACAGAGCGATGATGACTTTATGAAATCATCAAACAACTCTATTCTTTCTGAAGATCAATTGCTCAAAAACCTGCATAGTGTTCAGATCAAAAACAATGTTCCTAAATCAAGAAAACTTATTGAAGAAACAAGTTTATATCCTTTTCCGAACTTCTCTGTTGAGATGGAAACAGGAACAGGAAAAACATATGTATATCTGAGAACGATATTTGAACTGAATCAGAAATACGGCTTCAGAAAATTTATTGTCGTGGTTCCTTCTGTAGCTATCAGAGAAGGGGTTATCAGTTCTATCAACTTAATGAAAGAGCACTTTAGAGGTTTATATAACAATGTGCCTTTTGATTATTTTGTATATTCATCTAAAGACTTGAGTAAGGTGCGTCAGTTTGCTGTTAATAACGAAATACAGATAATGATAATCAACATACAGGCTTTTCAGAAAGACGCCGGAGAAAATGTAGATTATTCTTCTCTGTCAGATGAAAAGAAGAAAAAGCTAAATGTAATACATCAGGAACAGGACAAGATGTCTGGAAGACGCCCGATTGAGTATGTGCAGTCAACAAATCCTGTTTTAATCATAGACGAACCTCAGAGCGTTGATAATACTGAAAAATCCCAAAAGGCTATAAAGAACCTTAATCCTTTGTTTTGTTTGAGATACTCTGCTACCCATATAAATCCTTATAATCTGATTTATCAGTTAGACCCTATCAAGGCTTATGATTTGAGGCTTGTCAAACAAATTGAAGTAATAGATGCTTCAGGAACAAGCGACTACAACCAGACTTTTATAAGACTTGATTCTGTTTATTATCCGAAAAATTCAAAAACTCCTATGGCCAAGGTAACAATTTTTGATGATTCGGAAAACGGCACAAAAGAAAAGCAGATAAAAATTAAACATGGTACTGATATTTCCAGCCAAACAAAACGTTCCGATTATGAAGGTTATCTTGTTACAAATATTAATGCTGAACCTGGCAATGAATATATAGAATTTCAGAACAACAGGATAATTGAGCTGTACCAGGAATCAGGTGGTATGGGAGATGAGCGGATAAAGAGCCAGCTAGAGCAAACTATCGAAGCACATTTTGCCAAAGAAAAGAAACTCAAGGGCAAGGGAATAAAAGTATTGTCTCTGTTTTTTATAGACCATGTAAAGAGTTACAGATCTTATGACGAAGAAGGGCTACCTGTAAAAGAAAAAATAGCTCAATGGTTTGAGGAAATTTATAATAAAACCAGCCAAAAACCTATGTATAATGGATTGCTATCTTACAGTGCTGATGAAGTTCATGACGGTTATTTTTCTGTTGACAAAAAGAAGGGTAAAATTGTTGATTTACTTGATACGTCAGGAAGCACGCAGAAAGATGATGAAACCTATGAACTTATAATGAAAGACAAGGAAAGGCTGCTTTCAGAAGAGGAACCTTTACGCTTTATATTCAGTCATTCGGCCCTAAAAGAAGGATGGGACAATCCTAATGTGTTTCAAATTTGCACTCTAAGAGAAATGGGAACAGACAGAGAGCGCAGGCAGACAATTGGACGCGGGCTTCGTCTTCCGGTAAATAATAATGGAGACAGAGTGTATGATGAACAGATAAATAGGCTTACTGTTATAGCAAATGAAACTTTTGAAAACTTTGCCAAGGGTTTGCAGACTGATATTGAAAATGCTATAGACCCGGATGGGAACTTCAAGTTTGGCAGAGTTTCTAAAATTGCGTTTACTCCGCTTTTAAGCCCTACAGGAGAGAACTACTTATCACAGGAAGAATCAAAAGAAATATGGGACTTTGTTCTAGAGAAAGGGCTTATCGATGCAAAAGGTGATTTTACGAATACCTTCCAACCGGATAAGCTTGATTTTAAATTCATGCTTCCTGAAAAATACTCAGGCTTGGAAGAAGCTGTTATAGGGCGTATGAGAAAGTTCATGCCAAGAGACATCATAAAAAATGCAAGGAAGAGAGAAAAGGTAACTTATAATAAGAGAGTTGAGCTAAACCCAGATTTTAAAATCTTGTGGGATAAGATCAGCAGGAAAACACGTTATTCTGTTGAATTTGATTCTAAAAAGCTTGTAGAGTCAGCAACAGATAAAATAAATAAAATGGCGGAAATTAGAACTGCCAGAATAGAGATAACAAAAAGAGATTTAGAAATAAAAGAATCAGGGCTTGAGGGGGGCAGGATTACAGGCAATAGAACCCATATAGTGAGTAATGAGCAGCCTCTTCCTGACATATTGGCTTTCCTGCAAAGAGAAACCGAATTAACCAGAAATACCATTGTTAAAATCCTTAGATCATCAAATCGGATAAAAGAGTTTGCTATAAATCCTCAAGTGTTTATGACTGAAACAGCAAAGCTTATAAATAGAGCTCTGCATGAATTGATAATCGATGGAATAAAATATGAACCTATTGTTGGACAATCATATGAGATGCGTCTCTTTGAAGAAAGAGAAGTTGAGGAATACCTAAGCAGACTTTATGAAGTTAAAAGCACTGATAATAGGACTCCATATAATTTCATTGCTTATGATAGTGGAGTAGAAGAAGAAATTGCGAAACTTCTTGATCAGGATGAGAAAGTTAAATTCTTTTGTAAATTGCCTCGTTGGTTTACAGTTGCTACGCCATTGGGAGATTACAATCCGGACTGGGCGGTTGTGGTAGAAGATTCTCACAAACTGTACTTGGTACGGGAGACAAAGAGCACTCTTGATCGTGAAAAGAGACGTGAAACTGAAAACAAAAAAGTTGATTGCGGTAAAGCTCATTTTGACGCTTTGGGAGTTAACTTTAAAGATGCAAAATCCATCCACGAAGTTTTAGAAGCCTAATAAAAGACGGGACGGGCAATATATATGAGTACAAATATTCAAAGAATAGTAAAAGAAGATATAAGCAACAAAATTACGCAACGACATATAATATTAGAGGCAATTTCTAATTCTGTTCAGGCTAATGCATTCTCTATTAAATGCGAACTTTATTCTTATCAACCTGTGTTGAAAGATGATAATGGAGAGATAGATGAAAGGAAAATAGATGAAATTAAGGTTATCGATAATGGTGAAGGGTTCACAGATGAAAATATAAAATCTTTTAAAGACTACCGCACTGCACATAAAATAGAATTAGGCTGCAAGGGTGTAGGACGGCTATTATTTTTAAAATTATTCGAAAGTGTATCCTATGTAAGCTACTTAGCCAAAGATAAGTATAAGGTTACTTTTCCTTTGAATTTTTCTTTAGATAATATTGAACCGTTAAAAGAAAATTTAGATGATTCTTCTTTAGAAGAGAATAGAACTACCTTGGAATTAAAAGGTATAACTAATGATTATTATACTAAATGGAAATTTGCCGAAAAAAGATTGTCTTTGGACTTAGTAAAAATTAAAGAAGATATATTAAGTAGCCTGATACCAACTCTTTACTTTTATAAGGAAAATGGTAAAAATATCAAAATTGAATTCATAGATGTTGCAACCGGGAAATGTGAAACTATTTCAAATTCTGACATTCCTGATTTTAAGAATGATTCTTTCAGCATTCCAACTTCAGATGGAGAAACTTATAAATTCACTTTTACGTATCAGCTAGAGAAAAAAACTGGTTTATTTCATTCATTCTATTGTGCTAACAAAAGGACAGTTTCCTCATTTTCCGAGCAAGACTTTAAGATTTCAATTCCGGAAGGCTACTCAGGATATTTTTTGCTTGAATCGAAATATCTTGATGAGAATGTAGCCAATGATAGAAACGAATTTACGATAATGCCCAAGAAGACAGATGCTTATTTACCCATTTCTTGGGAAATAATAAATAATAGTTTGAAGCCCTTAATATCAAATATAATAAAAAATGAAATTCCTGAGGCCATTAAAATTAATAAAGGACAATTATCATCAATTCAAGACGAAAGGCCTTATCTTATTGAATACATAGATGATGATGACATTGATATCGCTGGTTTTATTGACAAAAAACAAATTATTGATAAAGCTAAAAGAAAATTCGATTTAGCCAAAGAAAGCCTTATTTCTAATATTGGCCATGATAGTTATTCTGATACAGAATTACAGGAAGCCATAGCATTGACACAAAATGAATTGGTTTCATATATTCAAGACAGAGTCATTATTATTGATCGTTTGAAAACTATGCATACCAAAAAAGAAAAGGTTGAAAAATTCATTCACAATTTATTCATGCCTAAAAATACTGATGATAATTATTATTGCATAGGCAAGAATAACTTGTGGCTTTTAGATGATCGTTTTATAAGTTACTCTTATGCAGCAAGTGATAAAACAATAAAAAGTATTCTAAAAAATATTAACTTAGAGGCAGGAACAGATATAGATGGAGATAAACCTGATATATCTTTGTTCTTTCAACGAGAACCAAATACGGCCTGTAGCGACATAAAGTCTGTTGTTGTTGAAATAAAGCCATTTGACTATTCCAGTAAACCAGCCAGAAAGAAATTTGCAGGGCTAGTGCAATTACGAGAATATGTAAAAGCATTTAAATCGAAAAATAATATTAAAGAAGTATGGGCATTTTTAGTTACTGATATAGATGACGATTTTTCTACATTGTTATTAGAAGATGGATATCAAGCTTTATTTTCTACCGATAGGCCGATGTACTATAGGTTTTATGAAAAAATAAACGCTTTTATTTATGTTATTTGTGCTTCGACAATAATTGCTGATGCCGAAGCTAGAAATAAATCCTTTATTGACATCATTAACAAGCAGAATAAACTGCAGAAATACCTAAGTAATAAAACATGATTTTAGATATTGCCTACAATCCCAAACTTAAATCTGCCTTTCTCGAGCACTTTTTCATAGCCCGTTGAATCATCAATTGAACAGAGTATCTTCTCCGGATTATCTGTTGACCAGACAGTCAAAATCTCTCCGACAAAGATCGTATGATCACCTGTAATGAGTTTATGAGCCAGTCTGCATTCATAATTGGCAACGGCATTTTCAATAATCGGAACGGATACAATTTCCGGTTTGCCAAATTTTAGATTCGGTAATAAACTCATTTTGTCGATATTATTTCCGGAGTTAGTCCCGCAGAAATAAGTTTCTTCTGCCAGATTCTTTCCAAGCCACGAAACAACAAATTCCCCTGTTTCGGAAATAGCCTTATGTGTATAATGTTTGTTATAGACACTAACGGCAAACATAGGCGGTTCTTTGGATGTCAACATCTTCCAGCCAATCGGGCAGATATTGAGTTTCTTATAGTTTGTTACGACCCAGACTATCCGTTCAGGCTTTTTACATATTTTATGGCATAAATCTTTATTAACAAATTTCATAACTACCTGTCTGTAATATCTCTGATTACTCCAAAATCAACTATATTTCCGTTTTCATCTATATCCCTGAAGCTGGAGCTTTGCAGTTTTCTTGTTTTGCCGTCAGGACGAATAATTCTGTAGGTTCTATGCATTGGAAATTTATCCTTTTCAATAACTTCTTTTTCAGTATCTCTATCATCAGGATGAATAAATTCCAGCCATCTCTTTGCATCATCTTTAAATTCCTCGACTGATCTTCCCCATATTTTCTCTATAGCATTACTTATATACAAATATCTGGCATTAGGCGGCGGTGTACAAACCCATATAAGGTCATCGACTTTATTAATGACATCTTTCAAAAGTCTTAAGGTTGTTGAATTCTGGATTTCTTCTGTAATATCTCTCAGAATGCCATATCTGATGCCTTTTTTCCTTAACATGGGATCTGAAAAAATCTGCTCTTCCACCCAGACACTCTTTCCATTCAGTAATAACTTGTACTTAAGAGAGGTTTTGATGGTCTTTGCAGACTTGTTATTCCACCATTTAGAGTCGCTAATCGACTCTTTCCAGTCAATGTATTTTTGAGTGTCTTCCGGATGAATAAATTTTTCATACATTTCCTGGCTGTTGAGGACAAACTTTGAATTAGAATCCAGATAAGGTTTATATGTATCTGTAATCATGTCAACCTTCTTGCCGTAATCGCTTGACAGCCATATGACATAGGGAACTTTGTGTATAATATCAAGAAGCAGTAACTGATATTTTTCAGCTTCCATTTTGCTTGTTCTATCTTCAATTACACCAAACTGCATCCCATTTTCAGAATAGCACTTTTCCCGGAGATATTTAATTTCCCCATTGGCAGTTAGTATTTTATAATCAACTGGTTTTTCCCAGTTTCTCTTCTTGTAAAACTCCAGAACATGCCTTTTAGAATCAGGATGAACAACGGTATCAATCCAGAATCTCACATTGTTATTAAAATGCTTGATTTTATAACCTGTGATCCTATCTATCGAACTGCTGATGAAGGAATAACTATTTTCGTTCCTGATATCTTTAATCCAGAGAATATCCTGAGATAAATTAACTGCATCTTCGAGCTGCTTATATCTTGCTATGGCTATAGATTTGTCGGTGATATCCTCTATAGAAACGGCGATTCCTGATATGATTCCATTATTATCATATATAGGATTACCTGAAAAATAGCCCTTTCGTTGTCTTCTTGTGCCAGGAATTATAATCTCATGATTTGTAATTCTTTCGCCTTTAAGAATCCGCACCTCCAAGGAATGAACAAGGCTCATTTCTTCTCCTAAAAACAAACTGGAGTTGTTAGTTCCTACAAGTTTGTTAGTAGAGAGGTTAAGAGTTTCAAGAAAAGCTTTATTAGCAAAGACAAATTTAAGACTGGAATCCTTCCTATATATCAAGGTCTGAATGTTGTTGGCAATGCTTTGGAGTTCCTTTTTTTCTCTTTGCAGATAACTAACCTTTTTCCTTAAAGCCAGAAGTTCATGCTCAATGCCTTGTAAATAAATTCTGTCTTCAATTGAAAGAGGGGCGCTGATATTATCTGCAATATTCGAAGAATCGCTATCATCTGTTAGACCTGTTTTAATATCTGAGATCTCAGATATATCAACATGTAAAATCTTAGCTAATTCCCTTATGTCTGAAAGACAAGGTTTTTGCTTGCCGCTTTCCCATGCCCAGACAGTTACTCTATGTTTATTGAGTGCAATAGATATTTCTTTTACAGCAATATTTTTTTGCTCTCTGATAGTTTTAAATTTTTCAAAATAAAATTCCATACTCCCTCTTATGTAATGAATCATTACATGTTTGCAAATAATCCTAATTTATGTAATGAAAAACAACCGAATGTATTTATGACTCTCTCTTTTGCAATTATAAAAATCGAAAAAAGATGGAAATAGTTGCTTCAGGTACAAACCCATAAAAGAGTGAGGTAAATGCTTAAATGACAAATGAAAATCTAAACGGACTTTTAATCGAAAAAGTTCAAAGTGTAAAAAACAACGCAAGCAGCCTGGCAATGTCTCCGCCTTTGAATGTGATAAGAGAGGTGCTTGTCATTCTGAAGAGTAAAGGAATGTCTGTTGCAAAAATAGCGGACTTTCTGAAAAACCAGAACTTCATGTACAGCCGTGGTCAGATCAGATATTATCTGATGAAAAATCCCATAACCCGGCACGAGTTGTCAACTATCGAACTCTAATCATAAAGCAAAGGGAATATGAATATACTCATCAAATTAATCCTTAGCGGAAGTGTTTTTAGCAGTGTGGTAATTACAGGCTGCAGCAATATCCCGGAAAAGTCTCCTATGTCACAGGTTAAATCAGGAATGACAAGAGGTGAAGTAATAGACATCCTTGACGCTCCTAATGATGTCTCACAGGAAAAAACCTGGCGGGCTGATCTTATTCCATGGAAAACCGATAACGACTACAGGACGGTTTATTCCTATGAAGGGCAGGGAAGCATTGAGTTTGACAGGGGCGGCTCAAAGGTAGTTCAAAATATTAATTATTCAGGAGTGAAGGAAGAAGAAAAATGATTGATTTATCAATGGCAGGCAAATTAAAACTACTGGAAACTACGCTCAAATTAAAAATCAAAGGACAGAATCATGTAATACCTGAAATAGTACAAGTGCTACAAAATGGAGAGTTTGGATTAAAGTCCAAAGACAGGCCAAAAGGATCATTCCTTTTCCTAGGGCCGACAGGAGTAGGGAAAACCGAAATTACTCTGACATTCAGCGATTATTTATTCGGTAAAGGAAGACTTCACAGATTTGATATGTCTGAATTCATGCACTTTGACAGTATCAAGGAATTCAGGGGCGATGAATCTGGACACATTGGAAGACTTGAGGAAGTCCTGAAAAAACATGATGAGGGTGTTCTTCTCTTTGATGAAATGGAAAAAGCGGATAAAAGGATTCTGGATCTGTTTTTACAGATTCTTGATACGGCCACAGTCACTCTTGCCAGAGGAGCGAAATATAATCTTTCAAACTTCTATATTGTTTTTACATCCAATATTGGTTCAGGAAGAATAAAGGATTCAAAGTACCTCACTTATGGAAGAGTAAAGAAAGCTATAATGCTCGAACTTAAATCTGTCCTAAGACCTGAATTTGTAGCCAGAATATCGAATATCTGCGTATTTAAGAAGCTCGAATATGACACCCAAAAAGAAATTGCGCAATGTATGCTTAATTCCGAAATCAACCGCATAAAACTTCTTGGGCAGAACATCTCATACGACAGCACTCTCCTTAATTATGTAATACGAAATGGTATTGACCGTAACATGGGAGCAAGACCTTTGCGAAATTGTATAGAAACTACCGTGCAGACAGCTGTTTCAAACAGATTGCTTAATGGCTTTCTGGCTGACGGAATGATTCAGGCCGACCTTAGAAATAACAAGATAATGATCATCAATAATTAAACTGAAAGGAATGTAAAAATGTTAATAAAAAGATTGTACAGATGGTATGTAACTATAGCTATGTTTTTTATCTCTAACTTCATCTTTGCTGGAGACGAAGGAACCACTCTGAAAGAAGGGATCGGAACATTACAGGGAATTATGTATGTGGTTTCAGTTCCATGGTGTCTGATAGTTATCTGGCATGGCGTTCAAGCAAAAAAGAAAGGTGACAGTGATGCCTATAATGCCATGATAGCTGGGCTCTGGATTCCTGCTTCAATACTTATAGTCGGAATAATATTTACTATCATGGGTATGGGCGATGCTGTCCAGGCCACCAACTTCGATTTTCAATAACATATACGAATAAACAGGCAGATGAAAAATGGATGAAGAGCTTAAAATATCGACATCAAGCGCAATGAAGGTATCACAAGGCGTGGCTTTCGGACTTGAAGGCAATCTTTTTATTGTACTTCTAGCCGGAGTGCTTAGTACTATGTTCTTACTGATACTGCTAATTGGTTTTATAAAGCTTCCGCTGATAAATGCAATAACAGTAAGTATCATGCCTCTACTTCTAGTAATGGTTTACCTGAAAATATTCAGGATAGGGAAACCGCCTGCATATCAGAAGGATTTAATAGACCTGCTTATGAGAGGAGACACGATTAATCCGCATCCAAAACAGCAAAAACGGAATCCATATATTTCTACAAGGAGTAATTAATTATGAGACAACCAAATGGATGGTTTGTAAATAATATGATAGTATTCGGTGATCTTGATACTAGAGGATATGTGTCAAAAGGTTTCAAGATAAATACCTGCGACTCACGTCAGTCATTTAATATGACATTAAACGAAATTCATCATAGATTGAACACATTTCTTCGAACCATAGAGCATGATACAAGAGTTCAATTCCAATGGGGAGTAGATTCTGACTATCAACGAGAACTGCTTTTATACAGAGCGGAAACTGAAAAAACAGCAAAAAATGAATGGACTAAGTTTGTCCGGGAAGAAAGGTTCAACAGATACTGGAAGATGATGTTAAATAGAGAATTAAGAAGAGAAAATCTGTATATATACATCACTAAAAAAATAAAAGAACATGTGCCTAATAATCTTACTGATGATGAACTGGAGGATTTCTACACAGACCTGCTAAAGAACTATGAGCTATTTTTTAATCGCAAATTTAATGAACTTCAGGCCATCCTCTCTAATGGTTCAACAAAAGTCTCGGCTATGACTGATGAGGACCATTTTCTGCATTGGGTAAAATTCTTAAATCCTTCTTTTTCAGACAGAGATATGGAATTTGATCCATTAACTCTTTTTGAAGTTGATTCAACAATACAGGACAATTGCTGGTTCAGTGGATTCAAGGGAAATAATAAGAGAAACATCAACAATGATTTTGCCTTTTTCATGGATGAATATTATCACGATATTATCCTGATAAAAAGAATGCCTGAGACAACTTATCCAGGAATAATGCATCAATTGACATCATTGCCTATCATCAATTATTCCATCACTGTAAATATCTATCCGATACAACTCGAAGTGAAAATCGATGAGACCGAAAGACTCATTGAAAGACTCAAAGGCGATATGGCTGCGGAAAGAAAAGCAAGCCTGGAAGCCAGTATAGATAAAGCACATGACAGACTCTATAACATTTCATCAGGAGAAAAGATTCCCTTTAAAGCAGATGTAATAATAAGGCTTTGGGCAAGTAATACAGAACAGCTGATAAACAACGCATCAATAATAAAGAGTCAGATCAATCTGATGAACGGCTCAAAGTATTGGGAAATCCCTAACTGCACAACAGCTAAAAATTTGTTTTACATGACATGGCCTGGATGGACATTCAGTGAATATTCTGATGAAGGATATGCTATCGAAGAGGATGATCCCAAACTTACCGATATGATTCCTTTTAGTTCTACATATACCGGATTGCTTGAAAATGCCGAAGCTCTATATGACGGGGATCTGTACAACATAATTGGAGTTAAAACCTTTAAAGCTAATTCGCCTCAGCACTCTGCCGTATTTGGGTCTACCGGGGCAGGAAAATCAGCGACAATTATTGATCTTCTTTCTCAGACTGAATGTTTTTATGATTTTAGCTGCATCATCGAAGATGGTCTTTCCTATGGAGTGATGACCAGGGCTTATGGAGAAGCACCTGTGATCTTTAATCCTAACTCGACTTATATAATCAACTATCTTGATACTGGAGGGCTTCCTATAACTCCGCAGCATATTTCATCGGCATCAGGACTGGTTGCCATGATGTGCGGTCACTCAACAGACGAAAGCCTTATGAAAAGGCGCACATCAATTATTACGGAGCATATAAACATGCTTTATGAGGACAAATACAATGACTGGAAAGAGTCTCATCAGGATATGATCCCTGACATTGCAAAGACTGTTCTTGCAGTAAATAAATACAAAACAAAAGAAATGCCTGAAGGATCTTCTTTCATTGAAGCATGGGTGGAATTCAGAGACATCAGGAATGATCCAGAAAGTATAGCCCGGGAGATATTAAACAGTATCTCAGAGGATGATATTTCGAAGCTGATGGTAAGCGATGAAGAGAGTATTAAAAATGTTGCTTTTGCCTGGTTCAATAATAACGAGTATCCCGTGCATTCAGAACTGTATGAGCTTATAAGAATGTCCTCTTTTGAATTCGGATCTGATAAAGAAATTGGCAGCATCGCTCAGCAGATAAAAGATTGGTGCTACAATGGCAAACATGGTTGTCTATTTGATGGATTTACAAATGTCAGGTTTGATAGAAAAATTGTCCACTTTGAACTTGGCAGACTTTCTTCAGCAGATAAACAACTCAAAGAGATCGTAGTATTTCTCATAAGTAATCAGATCAGAAATCATATAATCTCACTGCCCAGAAAGTGCAGAAAGAGAATTGTCTTTGAAGAGGCAGGCAAACTTCTGAATATTCCCGGAGGAACAGAAATCATATCAGAAGCTTATGCCCAGATGAGAAAACTTAATACTTTTGTTCTGACGATAGTTCAGCAATATGCGATGTTCAAAAACGATACCATTCGCCCGATTATAATGGGAAATTCCAAACAGTTCTTTATTTTGAAACAACTGCTTGGAAGTGATCTTGATGATCTAAGCAAGGATATAACTATTTCAGAAAGAGCAAAAAATATTATAAGGGAATATAAAAGCCCTGCTGATAATGAGTCATTGGATAAATATGCTTCATTTACTTACCATTTTGACAGTTATCCGGTTCCGGAATACGGAACGGTCAGAAACATATGCTGTCCTGAAATGCTTTATGTGAGCAGTTCGAACGCCGAATTATTTGATATTCGTTCAAGGCAGCTAAAAAAAGAACCTAATCTTGTCGAAGCAATAAAAAGATATTCCAGAAATATTGCTATAGCCTGATAATTAAGTAAATAGAAGGGTATCCAAATGTCCAATATAAGCAGGATATTATCCTTTTCTTCTCTAATAGTTTCTCTTGTCTCCATTACAGCTTGTTCGTCCACTGATGAAATCAGGGATGCCTATAATCTCGGAATGGGTGATACAGTCAAACGACAGTACTGGATAATTCAGAACCAGCAGAAAAAAAGCGATGATAAAAACTACAACATCAAGTATTACAAAATTCAATCTCCAACAGATGTGGACGGAGTAAAATTCGTTCCGCATACCATAACAGTAAGGACAATCGATGTATGAAAAAATATATTACATGCACATTAATTACAGTAATTATATTAACTTTAGGATGCTGTGAAATATTTGCATTTCCTGTGGTTGATGTAGGGACGCATTCATTGCTTTCGGCACAGACAACAAACGATATTGTCGAAGGCATAGACAGAGCACAAGAGGCTTTAAGAGCATATAGCCAAAGCATTAAACTCTACGAAAATGCCATTGACCGATTCAATAAGCTTCAGGACATATATAAAAACGATATAGAACGAAACAGCCTGATCAATACAATCAAGGATTTCAAAGGCGATCCTCAGGAACTAATAGGCATTCTTGCAAATACAAAAAGAACTGTCAGGCGATATGACTATTACAGTAATCGCTACTATCAGAACCCGGAAGATATTGTAACTGACCAGAGCCTTTGGAAGAACTTCGAAAGAGCTTACGGACATGTAGATAACGCTACTTACAGATTCACTGGAGATAATACCAAACAGCATTATGAAAATCTGCAGGAACTTGCTACTTCGTATTATGACTATGACACCTTAATAAAAGAAAACATAGAAAAAAAACAAACCTTGCAGAAAGAGCTCGAAAGACTCCAGGATTGTTATGACAATGCCGATACAGAGAACAAGAGACTTGCCTATGCTAAAGGGATGGATCTTGTCAAACAAAGTCTTAATCAGATTCAGGATCAGGAGGAAAATTCATACAGGAATCTTCAAGTCTTAATGAACAGGGAGAAAATCTACAGTTCGGTACGCAATTATCTGGAAGAAAATAACTATGCGTATCAAGAGACTCAGAACAGAGAAAATTCTAAATATCTGACCAATGAAGAGGCTTATAACTCTCTACGGGAACAGGAAGATAAAGCATTAGCCAGAAACGATATGAATCTTTGGTAATTCAGGAGAATAATATGGATTTCAATGGGCTTGATTTTGCCTTAAAAATCAGAAATGTGTTGTTGCCTATAGCTTTTATCATAATCCTCTTCGGATGGCTATGGCAGGTAAAAAACTATACTGTCAATTCATCTTTGCACACGATGAAAAATATTGTTGGAACCTTCATGATTACAGCATTGATCATGGGTTATCCTCCTCTTCTTCTAAAAGGAACAGATGCCGTATATGACGCTTCCAAAGAGGCCACTGTACAGGTAGACAGGGCAATGGATACATGGAGCAAAGCTTCAATTGAGGGAGAAAACTCTACATTCAATTTTACGGCCAAAATATCTAAGTTTTTTTATAACCTTGGATTCGGGATGTCAAGAATTTTGCGCAAGTTTCTATTGAGTATGCAGAGATGTCTTGAGTATGTTCTTATAGCTCTATCTCCATTGATGATAGCATTTCTCAAGCCTGAAGATACACGGCCAATCGGAGCTAAGTTTCTTATCACCTCAATTGGCGTAATGATGTGGATAATCGGCCTTAACATTGCTGATCTCATGATGTTTCAGTCATGGGATCTTATTGCAGGGCTTATTACATTTGGAGGGGCGGCAGCAGGAACAGCTTCAGCTACATTTGTTGCCGGGAGTTCTGTTATATCTGGAGCCATTCCTCTTACGATCTTTGGTTCGATTGTCACAGCTTTATTCTTCCTTATAAGCACCGTTCTTTTTTATATGCTTGGTCCGATAATCGTAATGAAGCTGATTAATGGAGCTGATCCAACACAGGCGGTATTAAACACCGTTACAAAGACAGCTGTCATGGGGGCTGGTTCGACTGCTTTGCAAAAAGCCGTAGCTATGGGCGGCTTTAATCTTCAGAAAAATATCACTAATGCCGCAGGTAACGCTGCGAGTGGAATTAGCAATTATGTCAGGAATACATTACATGGTTCCGGAACTAATACATTCGCATCTACAGGAAGCAGAAAACCAAACTTAGATTTAAGGGGCAATCCGGTTAAACCATTCACAGCAGATAAAGGAAATAAATAAAAATAATGAAATTTACTTTTTTAAAAAAGAAGGCAAAAAAGGATCCTGATACGGATTTAAAACCCAAAGAAAAAAATAGGATAGATATAATCAGAAAGTTCAATCCTGCCTTGCTCTTTGCTAATAATATGAAGGCTGCAAGATTCTGGATGTTTTGCTGTTCCGTAATGCTAGCAGGGCTGATAATCCAGCCGATCCTTATGACATACTTTTCCACAAAAAATAAAGAAAATATTGTTATTATGGATCCATCCGGAGACTTTCATATTGACCCTGTTATTGGGATGCAAAAAGCATTAAAAATGCACGAATACATAGCTGAACTTGCGGCCATAGCTTTTCTCAACAGGAATCCTAATGGTTTGGATAATGCCGAACTTCTCAGCCAGACTTTTTCCAATAGTGCAATTGAGAAGATAAAACAGGAGCTAAGTAAAGATTCAGACAGATTCTCAAAACGCCTGATACATCAGAAAGCTGAAATAAAGTCTATAAAGGCAATAAGAACAACTGACAGGCAGGTAATATGCCAGGTAAAAGGGCAGCTAATAAGAAACGGTACATACAGGGGACAACCTTTTCAGGAAGGTATGAATTTTGTTTTAAACTTATTAATGCAGAAAAATCCTGATTTCGGTAATAACCTCAGGCTTCCGCTTGCTGTCATAAAATATTCCCTGGCTACAAGCCCGCTTGACAACAATAAAGCTTAAAGGTCGTAAAATGAAAAAACTTACATACATAATAACGGTTGTCTTATTAGGCTCTTCTATGTATGCCGGGCCTATCAAACAGTTTATCCTTGATTCAAACATAGTTTATACTTTAAACATTGCTCAGGATGGAAGTGTTACGACTGTAATGTTCCCCTCTCCAATACAGGGCATCTATGGTTCAAACATCATTAGTGATCCTTCAAAAGCAAAAGATAATGGAGCATATCTGCTAACTTATCAGGAAGGAAATTATTACTTTTCAATCAAGTCAATAAGAAGTGATCAGACAGCATCATTAAATATTGTCTATAACAGGAAAATATATGTAATCAATTTAAAAAGTGTTTCAGAGAATGAAGCTTATAACTCTGTGACATTTGAAATAGCTGATTCATCCTTAGGCTCTTCAAACGGTAACTGTAATCCGAGAGTTGGTCCGTCTTTATTAGTATCTGCGATTGACAAAGCGAAGATGTATCCATTGCTATTGCAGCAGTTTCCTGATAACGTCGCAAATATCCAGTACAGACACAGAGAAGACCTATTCAAGTACAAAGGATATTCGGTAAAACTCAATGCTATCTATAGATTTAATGATATTGATACTCTTGTATTCTGGGTGATTCTTACAAATTCAACGGATCAGAAAATAACCTACGATCCGGCAAACATAGCAATCAGATGTGGAGAAAAAATATATTTTTCATCGCTTTCGGATGCATCCGGAGTCATCCCTCCAAATGGAACAACTCAGGCTTATTTCTGTATAACAGGAACTCCTGACGGCAGTAAAAACTGGCTGGCCGTAGATAACAATTTCCTTGTACTGCTGGCCGTAAATAATCCTGACTCTTCGAAAGATGCTCCAGATAACAGCTCTAACGCAATGAAAAAGCTTATCCTAGAACAGAAGCTTAAAGACCTGAATAGTGAACTCGACAAAGCGAACACTCAAGTAGAAATAGAAAGCATTCAACAAAAATTCTCAGAAATACAAAAACAGCTCAACTCGCTGAATTAGAAAGGAAATTACATATGAAATATCTGTACGCAATACTAATATTCTTTACAGCATCATCAATTCTATTAGCAGAAGATCTTCCAAAAAATGAAGAAGCTGTAAAGCTTAACCAAAGGCTCGAACTCATAAGTAAGGTTAATGCACTGACTGATAGCCTTAATAGGCTCAATAAAGATCATATAGAAAAATTGAACAAATATGCCGGACTGATTGAAGAAAAAGACCTGGAACTGAAAAAGCAAAAGGAAGACTACGACAGAAAAATTGACGAATTAAAAACAGAAAATCAGAACGACCGAGAGTCTTTCAATAAAGATCTGGAAAACCAGCGTGTTTGTCTAAGAGATCAAGAGTCAAAATATTCAGATAATATTGAGAAAATTAATTCAGAATTTCTTGATGAAATTTCAAATCTTAAAGAAAAATATGAAAGCCTCTTAAAGAAATCTGCTTCTGATTATCAGAAGGAATTATTTTCACTGCAAAATCAGTATGCCGATAATATTTCAAACCTTAAAAATGATCTTAAAAATAGAAGCGACTCTCTGGAATCAGAACTGACTGATTTTAGAAAGAATGAGAACAATGTTATATCCGACATTCTAAAAAGACTGTCTGCGATTGAAAATCAACAAAAATCCAACATTTCTACACCCATATCTGATAAAGTAATTGTTTTAAAAGATACGCCTATTGATAAACAGTCTCTACATCAGGAAGAACACAATTATTTTTACAGACTTATACATAAAGTCATTTAATCAAATGAGCATTCCATTTATGAAAGACGCACGAAGTATTATCAATTTTATAAAGACGCCTATAGGAAAGTTTGTCATGCTTTTTATTGTTCTTTTGTTCATTATGGTTATATCTCCATTTTTAAGAAGCCTGCTTTCTGCAGAAATGCCAAAAGGCGGCAATTATACTATTCAGGAATCTGAAGGTTCAGTAAATCTTAATCCGGGGAAATTTATTCCAGGGAGAGAAACCACAAATGTTATAGTTAGGAATGATTCTGAATCTGATACAAGTATCCCAGAAAAGAGGGCTGTTCCTAATGTTAAAACCTTTGAAGCAGCAGAAACAAAGCAACAAAACAAGGATTCTGTTAATAATATCCATAGTAACAGCAGAGCTCTTAGTATTACTCCTCTTGATCTATACACTGCAAAGTCACAAGATAATAGCTCACCTATGAGAGAATTTGCTCCTTATGGAAGACTGATTCCTTGTGAACTTATCAATACTATTGATTCAGCTAATACTGAAACTCCAATAATAGGACTTGTAACAGAAGATGTGTATAACGAAGGGAAACTTATAATCCCTTCCGGGACTGAAGTCCATGGGACTGCACGTTCAACGCCAATCAGAGATCATATCGCAACAAGTACTTCATGGATTCTTGTGTGGAGGTCTGATGGCACAGATAATGGGCTTGAATTAAAAGTAAAAGGGATTGCTCTTGAAGATGGCAGGATTGCAGGATCAGAAGGTAAAAAATGGTCTATTACAGACGGAAGTGCTGGGATCAAAGGATATACAATCGATAACAGAAGTCTTGCCGAACTTAAAGCCATAGCATTAAAAATGCTTGCAGGCATGGGGCAGGGTATGTACAAAAATAATATTGTGGGAATGTCCGGAGGAGCAGCAATGATTGAATCAGGAGGTACATGGGCTGATTCATTAGGTAAAGGTCTTGAGCAATCTGCTGATCTTTATGCCGATATAATGTTAAGTCATATCATGAAGGATGGCTTTTTTGTCAGATGTCCTGCCGGATCAACTTTTTATCTTTATGTAGAACAGACTATCGATATGAGAAAAGCGTCAATAGCTGGTTCTCGTGTCGATCTGACTAATAACAATGAAAAAAGTGATGAAAAAGCATTTACATCCCAGGAGGATATCTATCCAAAAGCCAATGAACTGGAACAGAAAAAAGAAATGTTATTAAAAAATTACCCAGGATTACAATAACGAAGGAATAAGAAATGAAGAAAATGATAGTAATAAACATAGTTTACGGAATAGCTTTTTTAATGTTAAGCGCTTGCAGCAGTACGCCGAAAGTTGAACCTCAAACACAGGTTATGACACCTGTTTATGTAGCTGGAACAAATGTGCCTGAAATAAGAATGAATGATGTCAGGAATCCAGAAAATGTCGAAGTATATACTGTTGGCAGATACATTGATCCAAATAACAGCGACATCATGTATGAAAAGAGTGAGCTGTACAGAGTTGCTAATTCATCTACTTGGAATAGGCGTCCAAATCCGCCAATAAAGCTATCAGATGGTTCTACGCTTATTGAACCGGAATTAACCAACACTTCTGAGGTTAAGCCCTTATATGCTGAAATGGAAAAAAGGATCATGGATTATAGGGATGCAGTAGCTCAGAATAATCAAAAATATGCTGAGATGATTAATAAAGGAGCTCAGGACATAAATCAATCAGCACAAAAAATGGATTCTCTTATAAAACAGAACGAAGCCATGATTAAAAATCAGAATGAACTGAATGAGAAAATTAAAAAGCAATCCGAAACTACAAATGAGTTGAAAAAACTCATTGAGACAAAGCCTCAGGAAAATACAGTTGATAAAACATCTCCAATCTCAGACGTAAAGGCTTAAACAAATGGATATTTCTAGCACAGTCGAAAATGTTTTCGCATTTGCCAGAAATTATCCTGAAAAATGCCTGCCTCTGTTGATGTTCGGACTGTCTGTTTTGGCTATCAGAAACATAGAATCAATTACAGAACAACCCTTAAGATTGATAAAATATTGGCTGCCATGTATAGGTCTGATAATTGCTTCCTACATGCTTTATGCATCTTTTCACGATAATATTGCTGTAATGATTGTCATACCTACTATCGGAGTGCCGTTGGTTTATCATCTAAGGAAAAGTAAGACTATCAGTTTTGATAAAGGCAAAACAGTTTTAAATCTCTCAAGTCTCAAATGGGACTTGAGAGAATTCTGCAGAGGTTGGCTTATTACAGGTGAAACTGGAAGCGGAAAAACTTCCGGAGCTATCCAGACAATCTACAGGCAGTTGTTTAAACATGTTCCTGACTGGGGAGGTCTTATTGTTGATGCCAAAGGTTCATGTTATCGGGATATAGAAAAAATAGTGCCTGAATTTAACATGGATGATAAAATCATAACTCTTAAGACAGGTCAAAATATCAGACATAAATTTAATCTGCTTTCTTACAGGAAAATGCCATGGCATACTTACGCTCAGCTGATAGTAAATGTAGCTTCATCCATGGGACAGGCAAAAGGTATGGGAAGTACTGAAAACTTCTTTAAGCATCAGGCCACTATTGCCATCAAATATGCTATGGAATTATTAGACAAGATATATTTGTTTGAACGAAATAACCGCCAAGTTACCCTGAAAGCTGTAAAAGACATCCTATCAGAAAAAGGTATTAATAAACTCTTTGAATCATTGCCGAAACAATTGTATGAAGATGAAACAGTTAAATACTTTGTCGAAGATTTTCTTGAACAATCAAGAAAGGCGCCTCAGCAGTTTCAGGGAGTTGTTTCAACTATCAACAACTACTTATCTCCATATACGGATGACGAAGTAGTGGAAGTTTTCTGTTCAGAGAATAGCACTTTCAATTTTGAGGATATTGATAGTGGGAAGATTGTCTGTATTGCTGTATCAAATGTCTATTCCCAAAGGAATTATATCAATACCTTTATGAAACTTCTTTTTTACTATCATGCACAATTGCGGGAAGACTTATCAATTGAAGAAAAAGAAAACAAAAATCTCCTGGTATTCTTTGCTGATGAGGCCCAGGCTGTAGTTACAAGCGCCGAAGGCATGGACGATTCGACTGTTGTAGATAAGATAAGAAGCACGTATTCAACTGTTGTTTTCAGCACTCAAAGTACAACCAGTTTTCTTAATAAGCTTGATGTTTATAAGACGGAAACATTGCTTCTTAACCTTTGTAATAAAATCTATTTTCGGCAGGCAGATGAACGGGCTGCTAAACTTGCGGAATCCGATCTTGGTAAATCTGAGGTTTTCCAGAAGCAATCCTATGGTTTTTCTCAGAATAGGGGGAATGTAACCTATCAGAAAAAGGAAACCGGAGAGTACAAATATTTCGATCTTCGCAAATTAGCCGACTTCGAGTGTGTGGTAAAGCACTGTAAGGGTATGATAGCTAAGATATCATTATAAGAATATATATGCCTATAAATTTAAAATTGTTAACTGTTAAACTTCTCTTTTTGTATATTAGAGTCTTTCTCATTAAGAATATCAATAAGAACACTAACAGCATCATTAACGATATTTTTACATATTACATGGTGGTGCGCTCTTACTTCTACAGTGGCCTTATTTGTATATTTCTGTAGTAATTTATCGCATTCGATTGTACCGTGTTTTTCCGTAAATCTTTTAGCTAAATCCCTGACCATATCGTAAGAGGCAAGCTTTGTTTTCATATCATCAGGTTTGCTATTCCCGTATTTCAACCCGATAACCATGAAAGCGCCTGTGAGAGCCCCGCAGGTTTTTCTGAGTCTTCCCATGCCTCCGCCGAATGTTGATGATATCTTTTTAGCTGTTTCGATGTCGATGCCAGTTTCTTCGGCAAATGCCATGAGAACTGACTGAGAACAGGCATAACCTTGAAGAAAATAACTTTCTGCCTTTAGAAGTTTATCCATTTATTTTAACCTTTTTTTAGAAAATCTATTTTGTATTTTGTTAGCATATGCTAATAACTAATATAGCTTTGATAGTTTAATTTTAAATCAAATGAATAAAATAGGAAGTCAGAATATGGCTGGAAGACCATTCAGATGCCGCAGAATATCTACAGAGGCAAAAGTCAAATACTTTAAGCCAAGAGGGATTCCATTGTGTGAACTAGAAGAAGTCGTCCTGACTCCAGATGAATTCGAAGCGCTCAGACTGGCAGATTTTGATTTGCTTTATCAGGCTGATGCCGCGATAAAAATGAAAATTTCACGACAGACGTTTGGGAATATAATTAATTCAGCTCACAAAAAAATAGCTGATGCCCTGCTGCATGGGAAGGCTATTTGTATCAATGGTCAGCCTGAAAAACTGATGTTTGAAATGCATGAATGTTCTAAGTGCGGACACAAATGGGAAATGAATGCAAACAGTATTCAAAAATGCCCGGAATGCGGGAATGATGATTCTATTAGCAAAGTTCAATCACGACAGGAGTTTACATACAATCCTGGCCGATGCAGAAGAGGTCAAGGAGAAAGTAAAATCTAAAAATATGAGGTAAAAGTATGCCGGGAAGAAATGGAACAGGGCCGTTGGGCAATGACTCTATCAGAGGAGGAGGCAGAATGAGAGGCCCGTTAGCTGCCGGGCCGGGCGGAAATTGTGTCTGTCCAAAATGCAATCATAAAGTTCCCCATATAGCAGGACAACCCTGTAGCGTCAGAGTGTGCCCTGAATGTGGAACAAAAATGGTAAGAGAATAAAAAAACTGGAGGTGAAATTATGCCAGGGAAAAACAGAATTGGATCTATGAGTATAGGACCAGTTGGTAAAGTCAATATAAAAAAAGGAAACAGAGCAAAAATGGGGGGTCCTTTTACTGAAGGATCACACCAGAATTGTATATGTCCTTCATGTGGTTATGAAATGATTTATATTGAATCTGAACCATGTGCACACAAACTATGTCCTAAATGTAATAATAAAATGACAAGAAAATAACAGCTTAGGAGAATAATTATGCCAGGAAGAGATGGGAAAGGACCATTGGGAGAAGGGCCAATGACAGGCGGAGGATTCGGTTATTGCGCAAGTGAAAATATCAATGTCGCCCCGTATCCTAGGAGAGGATGCGGAAGGTGCTACTCGGGCAGAGGCTTAGGCCGAGGGAAAGGTTACAGGAACAGATATCTTGCCTATAATGCTCCAGTTTTAAGAGCTGAATCTAATGTTAACGAAAAACAATTCTTGGAAGTAGAGCTTAAACATCTACAAGTTGAAATTGATAATATAAAAAGTAGACTCGATACACTAAACATGGATGGAGGAAAATCATGAAAATAGCAATTTCTGCTCAAGACAGCAGTATGGATTCACAAATAGATCCCAGATTTGGCCGTGCAAGGTATTTTATTGTTTATGATAGCGTTGCAAATACTTTTTCTACAATGGATAACATCCAAAATCTGAATGCTGCGCAAGGAGCCGGTATCCAGACGGCACAAAACGTTTTGAACTCAGGAGCAGACTGTATAATCACAGGACACTGCGGGCCGAAAGCCTATCGGGTTTTAAGCGGTTCAAAAGTAAAATTATATCTTAAGGAAACAGGAACAGTAAAAGAAGCCGTTGATGAATTGATCAGTGGAAGATTAAAGATTGCAGAAGGCGCTGACGTAGAAGGGCACTGGATGTAAGTAATGAGAAAGCCTATAACAATTGCAGTAGCTTCAGGTAAAGGCGGGACAGGGAAAACGACAATTTCAGTCTCGCTTGCTGCTGTTTCTTCTGAAGAAATTTGTCTTCTTGATTGCGATGTAGAAGAGCCTAACTGTCACATATTTCTAGATTTAAAAGATATTAGAAGCCAGAATGTAACCGTACAAATTCCTTATTTTAAAAAGGACAAGTGTATATTGTGCGGAAAGTGTTCAAAGATATGCCGCTTCAATGCTATTATTAATCTACCGTCAGGGCCGATGATTTTCCCTGAACTCTGCCATAGTTGCGGAGGGTGTGTGAGGGTCTGTAAGAGCGGCGCCATTGCGGAAAAGAAAGTTCCAGTCGGAGTTGTGGAAGAAGCTGTCTGCGGCAATATACAATTTTTCCAGGGCAGGCTTGACGTAGGGCGTGCAATGTCGCCGCCTGTCATAAGAGCAGTTAAAGAGCATGTTTCTTGTGATTTCATCACGATTATTGACTGTCCGCCTGGAACATCGTGTCCGATGATATGCGCCGTAAAAGACGCAGATTTTGTATTGCTTGTGACAGAACCTACGCCATTCGGGCTTAACGACTTGAAACTTGCCGTTGAGACTGTCAGAGGATTGAAAATTCCTTTCGGCGTTATTCTAAACCGTTCAGATTCAGGAGACGGAAGAGTGGATGATTACTGCGCAAATGAATCCATTCCCCTTTTGTTGAGGATTCCAGATTCAAGAAGCGTGGCTGAAGCTTATTCAAAGGGAAAAACTATCATAGATGCAATGCCTATTATCCAGGGAAAATTGATGGAGTTGCTTAATCATATTGCCGCGGAAGTAAAATCAAATAGAGGCGCACAATGAAAAGCCATAAATTAAAACATGTTTTTGGTCCTGTGCCGTCACGTCGCCTCGGGTATTCTTTGGGTATAGACCTTGTCCCTTACAAAACATGTTCTTTTGACTGCATCTATTGTCAGCTTGGACATACGACAAATAAAACCATTGAGATAAAAGAGTATTTCCCTCTTAATGAAATATTGGCAGACATTGAATATAAACTGAAAGAAAAAATAAGAATTGATTATATTACTATTTCAGGTTCGGGAGAACCCACCTTGCACTCTCGAGTTGGGGAAATAATTGAAGCCCTTAAGAAACTTACAGACAAACCTGTTGCTGTACTAACAAACAGCTCACTGTTATGGAAATCTGAAGTAAGCAGAGCGCTTATGAAGGCCGATGTTGTCATACCTTCTCTTGACGCGGGGAACGAAGAAATATTTCAATACATTAACCGTCCCTGCAAAGAATTATCATTTGAACTAATAGTATCCGGCATCAAATCATTTATTGAAGAATTTAAAGGGGAAACCTGGCTGGAAGTCTTCTTATTAAAAGGTCCGTCATCTGAAGAAAAACATATTAAAGAACTGGCGAGTATAGTCAAACGGCTTAACCCTGAAAAAACTCAACTCAATACGATTGCCCGACCGCCATGTGAAAAGTATGCGGCAGGCCTTTCCAAGAATGAGCTGGAAAAACTATGCAGATGTTTTCCTGGAAAAGTTGAGGCTATTGCTGATTTTAAAGAAGGTAAGGAGGATAAGATGTTTGCTGTGGACAAGGAGGCTCTTATTAGCCTTTTGATGAGGCGGCCGTGTACGAGCAAAGAAATTTCCGATACCATGTCAGTAAATTATAACGAGATTCTTAAATTACTTGAACACCTCTGTGCTGAAAAGACTTTAACCCAAGAGCAAATTGGCGGTAAAAACTTCTATAAGATAAATAAAGGGAACGATAAATGAAAGAAATTGTTATTATCAGCGGCAAAGGAGGAACCGGCAAAACAAGCATTACAGCCGCATTTGCATCCCTTGCCAAAAATGCTGTTCTAGCAGATTGTGACGTCGATGCTGCAGATTTGCATTTGATTTTATCTCCGAATATCCGACAAAAGAATAAGTTTTATAGTGGATATGAAGCAGTCATTAAAAACGATGCTTGCCTGAAATGCGGCGAATGCAAAAGAATCTGCCGTTTTGACGCTGTGAAAAAAAACAAGGATGGCTCATATGTCATTGATTCGATAAGCTGTGAAGGATGTGGAGTGTGCCATGATTTTTGCCGCTTCAATGCTATTGAGCTTAAGGAGAGGCTTTGCGGAGAGTGGTATGTTTCAGATACGCGGTTTGGGCAGATGGTTCATGCAAAACTTGGCATAGCGGCTGAAAATTCAGGAAAACTTGTCAGTGTCGTGCGAACAGAAGCAAAAAAAATATCAGGAAGAACTAAAGCCGATATGCTCCTGATTGACGGCCCACCAGGTATTGGCTGTCCGGTTATTGCGTCTATCACTGGAGCTGATGCAGTTGTAGCAATAACCGAGCCTACTTTATCGGGGCAGCACGATCTAAAAAGAGTGGCTGAACTAGCGTCTCATTTCAAAATCCCACTATATGTCTGCGTGAATAAATTTGACATAAACTCCGAAATGTCCGAGGTTATTGAACGCGACTCAATGAAAGTAGGAGCGACTGTGCTTGGGCGTATTTCGTATGATAACGAAGTTACGCAAGCCCAAATTGCAGGGCAGAGCGTCATAGAATGGGGCAAAGGAAAAGCAGTAAGTGAAATAACAAATATATGGGAAAACTTATGGAAGAAATTTTAATGTCAAACAGCAGAAAACTGCCAATTAACTTTGGCCCTTTGAGAGGGGCTAACGGAAATGCGAGAATTACAGGCCCGTGTGGCGACACAATGGAGTTCTGGGTGTTTATCGAGGACGGAAAAGTTTGCGCCGCATCTTACACGACAGACGGATGTGCTCATTCCATTAAGTGCGGCAGCATAGGAGCGCTGATTGGTGAAGGGGCAACTATTGAAACAATAGATAAGCTTGACCAGCAGGATATTCTTTGCATTGCTGGAAATATCCCTGACGAATCAAAACATTGCGCTTTGCTTTCTATTAATACACTGAAAGCCGCTGTTCGCAACTACATAGAGAGCAATAAAAAAACCGCTGTTTGTGACAGTCCTGACAGTGATTGCCAGAAGTGTGATAAAGAAGAATGCGAACTAAGAAAATCCGAAACTGGATTTCTTGAAAAAGATGAAAAAATGGCGCTGGATGAAAGATTAGGAAGAATAAGAAATAAAATAATTGTTCTTTCAGGCAAAGGCGGAGTCGGCAAAAGCACTGTAGCGGCAAATATCGCCACCACTTTATCGGCAATGGGGAAAAAAGTCGGCATACTTGATGTCGATATACACGGTCCGAGCATTCCTATGATGTTTGGCGTATCAGACTCACCACTTCATGGAGAAGGCGAAGATATAATGCCAGTTAAGGCCGGTGAAATAAAAGTAATGTCGATAGGGTTTCTTCTAAGGGATAAAAACGCCCCTGTTATATGGAGAGGCCCGATGAAAATGAATATGATAAAACAATTCCTGCAGGATGTAAGATGGGGGGATCTTGATTATCTAATCATAGACTGCCCTCCTGGGACGGGTGATGAGCCGCTCAGTGTCTGCCAGCTTATTAAGAATCCAGCCGGAGCCGTAATAGTCAGCACGCCTCAAGAAGTAGCAGTTAACGATGTAAGGAAATCAATTACCTTCTGCGACCAGCTTAATCTTCCCGTATTGGGGGTAATCGAGAATATGAGCGGATTTAAGTGTCCTAAATGCGGAGAAGTTTCCAATATATTTAGCCACGGCGGAGCAGAAAGGATGGCTCAGGAACTCAGCACGCCATATCTTGGCCGCATTCCTATCGAATCTAAAATTGTAGTTTCAGGCGATTCAGGAAAATCATTTATGGATTTGGTCACTCCTGATACTGCTGAATCCTTCAGAGAAATAGTAAAAAAAATAATAGCTAACACAAACTAAAAAACGCTGAAATAAAGGAGAAAATAAGAAATGAAAATTGCAATCCCAACAACCGACGGAAAACTTTGTATGCATTTTGGCCATTGTGAAGTATTCACAATTTTTGAAACGGATGAAAAAACTAAGGCAGTTAAAAGTAAAACAGTGCAAACACCTCCGCCTCATGAGCCGGGAGTTTTACCTAAGTGGCTTGGTGATCTTGGAGTCAATGTGATTATAGCAGGTGGAATGGGAATGAGAGCCCAACAGCTTTTTACAGGGAATAATGTAAAAGTCGTTGTTGGCGCTCCATCCGAAGAGCCTGAGGCTGTTGTAAAATCTTACCTTGCAGGGAACCTTGTAACAGGAGCAAATGTCTGCGATCATTGATATTCGTCGCTAAATAGTATGAAAAATATTCTTGATACCGTAATAGAGTCTGTAACCAATCGCCTTAAAGAAGAGAATCTTATCGGCGCTGACATAACAATAAAAGCCAGAGTGCTCTCGGCAGAAGAAGCCATAGGGAATCCTGAAAATTACGATTTTCCAATCCTTAAAGGAAAAGAAAAAATAATGGAAGCCGATTTTATGGGTTTCAAGGGACAGGCTTTTACTGATATGCATGGCGGATATAAAGGGTCTCTAGAAGGCGTATTTAATCTGAAATCCTGCAATAATTATAGAAGAGCTCTGCAAGTTTCAACGATAAATGCTCTTGCTCGGTACTGGAAACTAGTGAACAATACAGAACACTGCAAAGATGAAATGCCCGGAATATGCGCCTCAAAAATAAATGATTTTATTCAGCAGGAGTATCCCGGGACAGAAAAAATAACCATTGTCGGATATCAGCCGGCAATCATAGACGCGTTATCAAAAAAGTACAATGTGAGAGTTTTGGATTTAGATATCGATAACATTGGCAAGGAAAAACTCGGCGTCAAAATTGAAGACGGCGAAAAAAATAAAGAATCTGCCCTAGCATGGGCAGACCTAGTTCTTGCCACTGGTTCAACTTTAGTTAATGGAACCATAGATGAAATAATCTCTTACGCCGGAAATAAAAATAAAGTGATATTTTATGGCGTTACCATTGCCGGCGCTGCTGCGCTAGCAGGGCTTAAACGGATATGTTTTGTATAATTGGTTACATTGGACAGATGAAACAAATGATTATCAATAGAGCTGAGATAGAATGAAAACTTATTATGAATGTATTCCGTGTTTCGTAAATCAAACATTAAGATTTTTGAAAGGCACGGATTCAGCCCATTATGAAAAGATATTGAAAGAAGTGCTGCATCTTCTTGGAGATACCGATTTTGCTGATTCTCCACCGAAAATATCTAAGAGTGTTCTTGATATATTTGAGAAATATTATGGAGAATTTGATTCATATGCAGAAACAAAGAAAGAGTCCAATTTGTATATAATGGGAATGTATGATGAGCTTTCCCGAATGGTTTCTGAGTCTTCTGATCCTTTTGATGCCGCCATGCGGCTTTCGATAGCAGGAAATGTGATAGATTTTGGAGCAAGCCATAAATTTACGAACGAAACAATCCATGAAGACATAAAAAAAATTCTCTCTTCAAAAGAGATCTGTCCAGAGTTTTTAAAAAGTGAAATCGGTAAAGCTGAAAAGATTCTTTATATTGGAGATAACGCGGGGGAAATCGTGTTTGATAAACTCTTTATAGAGCAATTGCCAAAGAATAAAATCACTTTTGCTGTTCGCGGGAAAGCTATTTTAAATGACGTGTTGATGGAAGACGCGCTAATGGTCGGGCTCTCAGATATGGTTCCTGTCATAAGCAACGGCTCGGGGCTTCCCGGGACGGTCTTGAATCAATGCTCTGCTGAATTCAGGGATATGTTTGATAAGTCAGATTTAATTATTTCCAAAGGGCAGGGAAATTATGAAACCTTAAGCGGAACAGATAAAAATATTTATTTCCTACTCAAAGTCAAATGCCCTGTAATAGCAAGGGATATTGGCTGCAAACTGAATAGTTTTCTGGTTAAAAAAAATAGTATTAACTGATTGTATTTGCCTGTTTATGTGAATAAAGGAGTTAGTGAATCATGTCGGCCTCTGAAGACAATGAGATAAGCAAGAAGTTTGGGCATTGCAACTGTCTTTTATGCGGAGACAGCAATCCTATTGGCTTAGGTCTGAAATTTGTCTGTCTAAGCGATGGAAGAGTGCATACTACTTTAAGAGGATTAAGGATACTTCAGGGGTATAACGGGATTATCCATGGCGGAGTCATGTGCGCGCTGCTCGATGCAGCGATGGTTCATTGCCTTTTTTACCAGAAAGTTAAAGCCGTTACTGCTGATATGAACGTGAGGTTTCATAAACCCATTCCAATCAACCTGATACTTGATTTGTACGGTGAGTTGGTATCAAGCAAGAGAAATCTTTTTTATATGAAAGCTGAGATTTTTTGTAATGATGAACTGATGGTAGAATCAAACGCAAAATTTATGCGAACCAAATAACTACAAAACTAATTTAAGGAGTCAAAAAATGAAAGTACTGGGGATTTGCTGCAGTCCGAGAAAACACCAAAGCACTTACACCGCGTTGAAAGCATCTCTTGATGCCTGCGCTGAATATTCACAGAAGATAAAGACTGAAATAGTTGATCTGGCTGAAAAAACTATTATGCCATGCAAAGCCTGCGGAGCTTGTACTAAAGAACTAAAGTGCAGCATTAATGATGATTTTAACGGCATAATACCTTTGTTGGACGATCCTGAGGTAGCTGGCATAATCGTTGCTACGCCTGTCTATTTCGGGTCAATGGCTGCCCATTGCAAGGCTTTTCTTGAAAGATGCGTAATGTTTCGCAGAAACAACTGGAAATTCAAAGGGAAAGTCGGCGCTGCAATAGCAGTGGGCGGAGTGCGAAACGGAGGACAGGAACTCACTATTCAATGTGTTCAATCCGCGCTGTTCTGTCAGGATATGGTCTGTGTTTGCGACGGAAAACCTACGGCTCATTTCGGGGCTACTCTTTTCAATGACGCAAAACAGGGAGGTATTAATACCGACACATTTGGCATGGAAACAGCTAAAAATACAGGCAGAAGGGTCGCCGAACTAGCAGTTAAACTATTTTCATAAGAGCGGTGGGCTTAAGAAGTTAAATTTTGTATATAAGTAGGTTTAGGATGAAAGGTTTAGTTCATATCTACACAGGAGATGGGAAAGGCAAAACCATGTCCGCTTTCGGAATGACAATAAGAAGTGCGGCCTATGGAAGAAAAGTATATCTGGCCCAATTTATGAAGGGGAGGCCTTACGGCGAAGACATTTATCTAAAAGATGATAAGAACATCGAAATAGAACAGTTCGGCTGGGAGAAATGCATTCGAAAAAATGAAGTCAATGAAACCCACAGGCAAACTATCGAAAAAGGGCTATTGACATGCAGAGAAAAAATGCTGACATCCAAATATAATCTGGTCATATTGGATGAGATAATCGTTGCTGTATGGTTTGGATTGATAAAAGAAAAGGAAGTCATAGATTTTATTGATATTAAACCTGATGGTACAGACCTTATTTTAACAGGGAGGTATGCCTCAGAAGCGCTCATAGACAGAGCTGATCTTGTTACGGAAATGAAGAATATAAAACATCCTTATGACAAAGGAATTGAAGCTAGACTGGGAATGGAATATTAATGATTAAAATTACAAACAAATGTTTGGGCAAGATATTTTCGGTTAATATCTCAGAGCAAAAAGGGACGATAAAAAAGCCCGTTCCAGAAATAATTGTGGGTGAAAAAGGAATTATAGGAGACGCTCACTATGCCGACTCAGAAAGACATGTAAGCCTTATTAACAAGGAAAGAATTGATGAGTTTTCAAGAGAAGTCGGAACTGCAATTCTGTCTGGAGAGTTTGCTGAAAATATTACCACAGTCGGTTTGGATCTGTCAGGGGTAAAACTCTTAGACCGTTTCAAAATCGGCAATGTGGAGCTTGAAGTAACCCAAATAGGGAAACCTGAAGTTTATAAAGAAAATGGAAATGGTATTTTCCGCATAATAGGCAAATCTGTCATGCTCCATGAAGGATTATTTTGCAGAGTGATTACTTCTGGAAAAATAGTCCCGGGTGATATAATCGAATATTTTTCTAAGCAGGGTAAAGTTTTTAAATGCATACGGGAATAAACAAAATCGAATTGAAGAACATTAGGAATTGGTTTTCCGATTACGTTCTCTCGTTCAAAGGCAGCGGAACTGATCTTTTGGAGAATGTCAACCTTAAGGAATTGCATACTCAGAAGGTTTGCGAAGCGATTATAGAGATAGGCAAATCTCTCGGATTAAATGAAGAAGAGTTGCAATTGGCGGAAATTATTGCTCTTTTTCATGATGTCGGCCGCTTTGAACAGTATAAAACCTATGGCACTTTTATGGACGGCAAGTCTGTCAATCATGCCGAACTTGGGATTGAAATACTTCTCAAAAACAAAGTTCTCGACAATCTGAGCAAAGAGAAACAAGAGCTGATATTAAAGGCGCTCAAATACCATAACCGCGCGCTGCTTCCTGGTGACGAAACTCAAGAGTGCCTTTTCTTTTCTAAACTCCTTCGCGATGCGGACAAACTAGACATATACAGAGTCGTTACAGAGTATTATACAGATAGAAAAAATGGCGGCAGACAGAGCAACGCCATAGAACTCAATCTTCCGGACACGCCGGATATTTCAGAAAACGTCCATAGATCGGTATTAAATAAAAAAAGTGTAAACTTTGATGATGTTAGAAGTTTAAATGATTTCAAACTTTTGCAGCTTGCCTGGATATTTGATGTAAATTTCTCGATGTCGTTCAGACATATTAAGAGCAAGAAATATCTTGGAATAATACATGCTTCGATGTCTAAAACAGTTGCAAGCAAGGAAGCCTTTTCGTTGATTTCGGATTATCTTGACAACCAGATTAAGCTACCTGCCATAGATTTTGACATATGTAACAGGTGCAGAAAGTGTATTAAGCTTTGCCCTAGTAATGCTATAAGTCTTTCACTTAACTTATCTTGTGCCAAGTGCTTAAAATATTGCCTATCAATGGAAGTACCGTGTAACCCTAAAGAGATAGTTTTTTCTTATGAAAAATGTAGCGCCTGCGGGACATGTATTAAAGAATGCCCTGAAAAGGCAATGTTCTGGTTTTTACCGAAGAAGTAATGTTTTTTTAAAATTAGATGCAAAGGAGATGCTATGAGACAAGAATTTTTACCTTTCTGCAAACCATCTATTACAAAAGAAGATGCTGATGCTGTAAGTAAAGTTTTACTTTCAAGTTGGATTACGACCGGCACATGGAGTGCCGATTTTGAAAAAAATCTTTGTGAATATACAGGAGCCAAGTATGGGGTGTCGCTGACTTCTGCCACAGCCGGAATGCACATCTTGCTGAAAGCATTAAATATCGGACATGGGGATGAAGTTATTACTCCCTCATTGACTTGGGTTTCTACTGTAAATATGATAGTTCTAGCTGGGGCTACACCTGTTTTTGCTGATGTGGACCGTGACACTTTACTGATCACGCCGGAAACTATCGAAAAATGCATTACTCCAAAAACAAAACTCATTATCCCTGTCCATTATGCCGGAGTAGCAGCAGATTTGGACGGTATTAACAAGTTGGCCAAAAAACATGGCATTACCGTCATAGAAGATGCTGCTCACGCAGTAGGCACTTTTTACAAAGGCAGACATATCGGCTGTGAAAATACCGCCATTTACTCATTCCATCCAATAAAAAATATCACGACAGGCGAAGGAGGAATGCTTACTACTAATGACTCTGAATTGATAGAAAAGTTAAGGCGATTAAAATTCCATGGATTGGGCGTTGATGCTTTCGACAGGAAAATGCAGGGGCGTTCTCCTCAGGCGCAGGTGGTTGAGCCGGGATACAAGTACAATTTGACCGATATAGCTGCTGTGCTCGGAGTAAGACAGCTTGCAAGAATAAAGCAAATCAATGAAAGGCGGACTAAAATTGCTATGCTTTACAGAGAAAAACTTAAAGGCATATCTGAAATCCTTCCCCTCGGCGAACCCAAATATGACTTTACTCACGCCTGGCATCTATTTATCATCAGAGTTGTTTCGAAAAAAATTAACCGCAATCAATTTATGGATGAACTAAAGAAACTTAATATCGGAACAGGGCTTCACTTTCTTGCGGCCCATGTCCAGAAATACTACCGTGAAACAATGAATATTGCTCCCGGAGTCCTTCCGAATACAGAGTATAACTCCGAAAGGATGTGTTCAATTCCTCTCTTCCCTGATATGACAGAACATGATGTCGATGATGTAGTCGATGCCATTAAAGAAATTATAGCTAAAGCTTAATATTTTATGAATCCGATGAGTAGTAAGTTTGATTCAAGAGCAAAAACCTGGGATATGGATGTTGAAAAAACAATCAGGGCTCAGAAAGTGGGGGATGCCATACTTGAAGAGATCCGGAATCTGCTTCCATGCCGCGCTTTTGAATATGGCTGTGGCACCGGGCTTGTGAGCTTATATCTTCGTTCGCATGTCTCCAAAATAGTTTGCGCCGATAGTTCTAAAGGTATGCTTGATGTATTAAAGGGAAAAGTAACAAAGGCGGGAGTTCTTAACATTTTTCCAATTGAATTGGATTTGATAAGCTCCCCTGCTTTGGATGAAAAGTTTGACATTATTTATACGATGCTAACTCTTCACCATATCATTGATACAGACAAAATATTAGCCGCTTTTTATTCAATGATGGATTCTGGGGGATTCCTGTTTATTGCGGATCTTGACAGAGAAGACGGTTCTTTTCATGGAGAGGGGTTTGACGGACACAATGGCTTTGAGAGAAATCCGCTAAGAGATAAAGCCATTAGTGTTGGATTTAAAAACATCAAATTCAAAACTATAACTGAAGTCATAAAGGAAGTATCTAGTGGCGAAATGAAAGCATTCCCTCTCTTTCTTATGACAGCTAAAAAATGACAAAACAAAAAATTAGTATTTTATGGTTTAGAAGGAATCGAAATCAACAGCTGAAAGTTTACAGAGTAGCTCAAAATTCACTATAAAACTAAAACAATCTGACCTCCCCACATAATTATGGAAAAATATTCGAAAAACTGCGTTGATTTTATCAACGATTCAAAAGTTGAAGAACTGATTGCAAACACAAAAGAAGATAAATCTAAGATTAAAGAAATCTTGGCAAAAAGTTTATCAAAAGAACCGTTATCCCCCGAAGAGTGCGCATCGCTTATAGCCTCCAAAGATGTAGAACTTGTAGAGGAAATCAAAGAGACTGCCAGAAAACTAAAAAGAGAAGTTTACGGCAATAGAATTGTTATATTTGCTCCTCTTTACATAGGCAATCATTGTATAAATGACTGTGAGTACTGTGCCTTTAGGAGGAGTTTGAGTGCCACCGTCAGAAAAACTCTTACATCGGACGAACTTGTTGCCGAAGTTAAAACTCTTGAAAAAGTCGGTCACAAGAGGCTAGTACTTGTTTTTGGCGAGCACCCTGACTATTCACCTGAGTTCATCGCAGAAACAGTCAGAAAAGTCTATTCCATTAAAACAGGTCATGGTGAAATCAGAAGGGTAAACATCAATGCTGCTCCAATGAGCATTGAAGGATTTAAAACAGTAAAAGGCTCAGGAATAGGGACATATCAAATATTTCAGGAGACATATCATCACGAAACCTATAGAAAAATGCATCCGCAAAATACATGCAAAGGGGATTACCTTTACAGACTGGACGGACTAAGCAGAGCATTTGAAGCTGGATGCGATGATATGGGAGTCGGAGCTTTATTCGGGCTTTATGACTGGAGATTCGAAGCTTTATCGATTATCAAGCATTCTTTGTATCTTCAGGAAAGATATGGAGTTGGCCCCCATACAATAAGTTTCCCAAGAATCAGGCCTGCTCACGGAGTTAATCTTGACAGCAGATATTTTGTCAGAGATAAGGATTTTTTGAAACTTATTGCCATACTTAGACTAAGCGTTCCCTATACCGGACTAATTCTTACAGCAAGAGAAAGCGCTGAAATAAGAAATGAAGCTCTCGGGTTCGGAGTCTCCCAGATAGATGCAGGGTCGTGCATAGAATTAGGCGGATATTCCAAGGGAAAAGAAATAAAGGATGGTAACAAAGAGCAGTTCTCCCTTAGCGATACCCGTTCTTTAGATCAAATCATAAAAGGATTAATCAAGACTGGTTATATCCCAAGTTTTTGTACTTCCTGCTACAGATTGGGAAGGACGGGAAAACATTTCATGGAATATGCTATTCCCGGCTTTATCGGAAATTTCTGTACTCCAAATGCCCTGCTTACATTGAAGGAATATTTGCTTGACTACGCGTCACAGGAAACCAGAAAAGCAGGGTTTGCATTGATTGACGAAGAGTTAAAGAAAATTGTTGATACTTCCAGAAATAAAATCGTTTCTGATAAGCTTCGTTTAATAGATGAAAATAAAAGAGATCAATTATTCTAATGGAGGGTAAGGATTTCCGAAAATGATTATGACAAAAACTTTAGGAATATATTTATGTATTTAACAAAATATGGGCTTAGGGAATGGCTAGGAAGCGGAATAGTTGCTTTTATTCTAATGCTAGTACTGTTGTTCCTGTATGCAGAATTTGAAATAATTTTTCTTGCCTATGTTGCTTCTATTGTCTTTATCTGTTGGTGCGCGATAGCAGCATTTTTCAGAGATCCTGATAGAAAAATTCCTTCAAAAAACAATGTCTTGGTATCTCCTGCTGATGGGATAATAAAGGATATTGAGATTTTAAAAGTTAAGGAATACAGCGAAATATTCGGAGATATAGAAGTTCTCAGAGTCGGTATATTCCTCTCTGTTTTTAATGTTCATCTGAACAGGGCTCCATGTAATATAAATGTCAGCCGTATTATATACAAGAAAGGTAAATTCCATGATGCAAGGGACAAGAGGGCTATTAAAGAGAATGAATCAAACACATTATTATGCAAAGGGAACATATCAGGATTTGAGTTCCCTATGGCTGTAAAGCAAATTTCCGGTGCTGTCGCAAAGAGAATTGTCTGCCTGGCGAAGGGCAATGATTTTTTTAAAAAAGGGGATAGATTTGGAATGATTAAATTTGGCTCAAGAACTGAAATATATCTCCCCAAAGATGAGACTATCATTATAAAGTTGAGAATCGGGGACAAAGTAAAAGCCGGGGAAAGCATTATAGCCGAGATAAAAAATAAGGCTAAATAGAAATAAATTTTTATGTTTCTATATCTCTGTTGAGGATAAAAATTAAAATTCTGAGAATTAGAAGGAAGAAAGCCATATGCCATTTAGATTTGGAAAAGGTGCCGGTAAGTGTGTAAGAAATAGGCAATGCCGTAAGATTGGAAGTGAAACAAACTGCATTTGCCCAAGATGCAATACGCTGATTCCTCATCAGAGGGGAATTCCCTGTTTTCAGACAAACTGCCCTAACTGCGGGACACCGATGACCAGAAAGTTCGATATTTCTGATAATGCTGACATCTAACTATAAGTGCAGCTAAGTTTAAGAGCTGAATTTTAATAAGAGAAGAGAATGAGGAAACTGATTTTACAGCTCAAAAAAGGGCAAAAAGTTGCTTTGTGGGCAACGCTTCTTACGCTTCTGCTTGCACTGCTAAAGGGTGGGATCGGATACTGTTTTGGTTCAAGTGTTTTGATAGCAGATGCATTTCACAGCGGAGCGGACACTATTGCTATTTTTGCTTCAGCTTTTGGATTATGGTTAGCCTCTACAAAAAAAACTCAACGTTTTCCCTACGGTCTTTTTAAGGCAGAGACATTTGCGGTACTCTTAATTGGAGGTTTTATATGCTACTCAGGTATTGAGCTGTTACTCGAAGGGTGGAAAAAACTTTTCATAATCCCATCAGAGATAAGTTTTCCTTTGCTTCCTTTAATAGTTTCAATGCTGTCTGTTATCATTTCATATTTTATTGCAATCAAAGAGAAGCACGTCGGAATTGAAATAAATTCGGCTTCACTTATAGCGAATGCTTCAGAGTCATTTCTGGATATTATTTCATCAATAATAGTATTAGCCGGAATTTTGATGTCATATTGGAAAATCCCTTATGTGGAAGGTGTCATTATTATTATAATAGCACTTTTGCTCATTAAACTGGGACTGGGAAATTTATGGAATTCACTTCTTATTTTACTTGATGCTAGTTTGGATAAAGAATTGCAGGCAGATATCAAAAAGACCGTAATAAATCTTTCTGGTGTGGATATTGTCAGTGATGTAAAAATCCGCCAAGCAGGCACTTTCCGTATGGTGGAATTGAAGTTTATGACGAACCCTTCCATCAGCGTATATAATGCACACTCTATTGCTGACGAGATTGAAGATTTGATTCAGCAAAAATTTGCTAATATAGAATCGGTATTTGTTCATGCTGAACCACTCCGCAATGAGGAACTCAAGGCAATTGTTCCAGTATCAGAAATTAGGGGTATGGATTCTCATATATACGGACATTTTGGCAGAGCTCCTTATTTTGCTGTTGTCAAAATAGCCAAAAATAGTTTTGAAATAGAAGATTTTTATTTAAATGAATTCCTCAATAACAAAATTCACATTGGCTTAAATGTAGTGAATGTAATCATTAAGTATGACTTGGACATGATATTTACTAATCAAATAGGGGAAATTGCATTCTACAAACTAAAGAATAATTACATTGATATTTATAGAATCGAAGAAACTGACCTGACAATAGCAGAGTGTTTAAAACTGTATTTAGAAAATAACCTTAAAAGAATAACAGAACCAACTCACTCAGTGGAAAAGTCAATTACTAAATCCGAATAAATATTTTATATAAAGAATTATACTTGAAGGTTAAAATGGAAATAACTGTTCTTACTGACAATCGAACGAATGGTAAATGTATAGCCGAACACGGCCTTTCACTCTTTATCCAAACTGATTCTAATATAAAAATTTTATTTGATACAGGGGCCTCTGATCTTTTTTTAAGAAATGCAGATATATTAGGAGTAGATATAAGTTCTGCTGATATCTTAGTTTTAAGTCATGGACACTGGGATCATGGGAATGGTTTAGGCTTTATCAAAGGAAAATCACTTTTGTGCCATCCTGACTGTTTTATCAAAAGGTATAGAAAAAGAGACAATACATATATTGGATTAAAGTATTCTCAGGAAGAAATTGAAACTAATTATGATCTAATTCTTTCTAAGAGATCATATAAGATTTCAGATGATGTTTTTTTCTTAGGAGAAATACCAAGAATTAACTCTTTTGAATCCAAAGAAACTCCATTTATATCAGAAGAAAATAGAGATGATTTTGTAATTGATGATTCGGGAATAGCAATAACTTCCCAAAAAGGATTAATAGTCATCTCAGGTTGCGCTCATTCAGGTATTTGTAATACTATTGAGCATGCAAAAAGGATAACTAATATTAACAATATTTACGCAGTTTTAGGTGGCTTTCATCTTAAAAAGATTGATAATACATCCAGGAAAACAATAGACTATCTAAAAGAAAATAATATTAAGAAAGTTTTTCCATGCCATTGCGTAGAATCTTCAGTCATCGAATTTTTTGCGAAGCATTTTCCTAATGAAACATTATCTGCCGGAGTATCTATCAACTTATAAAGAGGTATATCTTTATTCTTATAGAGGCAGAGCAATCCTCCTTTTATTCAGGGAATTTCTTTACTATTTATTCTAATTATTACTAGCTTCATTAATAGCATATGCTGATATTGTGAATACATTAAAGAACTATTCTGAGAATATTTAGAATTAGTATTCATAAATTAAAGTTAAAGGGAAATATGATGAATAAAATTGGACAAGCCGAAAGATGCTTTAATGAAGGATATACATGTTCACAATCAGTTGTTATAGCATTTGCTGAAGAATTAGGCGGCGATTTAGAAACAGCAAAGAAAATATCTTCAACTTTTGGCGCAGGAATGGGAAGGCTAAGGAAGACATGTGGAGCTCTTACTGGTGCATTCATGAGTATAGGTTTAAAATACGGCAACACTCAACCTAATGACTTACAAACAAAATTAGATTCTTATAATACTGTACGTGAACTTGCAAATAAATTTCTAGAAAAACATGGGACTACAGAATGTAAAGAATTATTAATAAAATACGCCAAAAAAGCTGAAGGTGAATCACAAAATAATCATAAGATTGTTTGTACTTCGATTATTAAAGATACGGTTAAAATGCTTGAAAGCATTCTTGATGAAAAAGATAATCTTTAAAAGGATATTATATGGAATAGCTTAGATCTGATATAAGCTATTCCATATAATATTTACTATCTCTCGGCACAAGACTACCCAGCCGTAATCCAGTACCCCAAAATAGACTTGGCTTCAAAGCTTTAACGCTAGAAGGCTGAGAAGAAACTGAAGGAATCAGAAACCAAGTAACAAGGCACTGTTCAACGGTGTCCTTGAGGGAATAATCATAACCAACCTGCAAACTAAGCAATTTCTCTATGTAATCTTGTCATATGTGAGATGTTTGGATACACTGTAGAAGAGTTTTTGAAGTTGAGCGCGGATATTCACCCAAAAGAATCTTTGAGATATATGCTTTATATTGGCTTCCAGCGCTAACGCATAAATGCGTGATTTGTCTTCGGAAGGTTTTCTGGTTTTGGTATTATTGCTCTCCTTTTAATGCCTTGTAAAGCCTTCATACCTGCCATCTTCCATTTTTGTTCGCCTGACTTGTCTTGAGCTTTGCCCTGCAAAAAGGGACGGTCGTCTCTGCTCGCTTTTTCTTCGAACCTCCTCACCTGCGTGCATTCTGTACTCGTCTTGCTAAAGCTCTGCTTTTTGCTTACGGGCAAAAGGGGGAAGTCTCCCCCTTGCTCTGTTTCTGCGTTTTAGGGCGAAAACAAAAACGGCGACAGGAACTCAGTCAAGGGATTAATAAAAAAAAGGAGACGCAATTATGAACAACAACCAAAACCTTAACGAAAACCTTAACCCTTCGGAAATTAAGACAACTTCCGGCTCAAGAGAATCTAGGTCAGAGATAAATAATAAATTTAACATCTATGAGAAAGTTACAAATTTAATCATAGAGCAATTAAAAAAAGGACATATAGCATGGGAAAATCCGGTTATTGACGGGTGCAGACCTCAGAACTTAATAACAGGACATATTTATAGGGGATTGAATCCACTTTTATTGTCATTATCTGATACACCATATTTCATAACCTTTAACCAAATCCAGGACATAGGTGCAAATTTAAAAAAAGGTTCCAAGAGTTTTCCGGTAGTATTCTGGAAGCCTTTTGTAAAAGAAGTTGTAGCAGAGGACGGAGAAAAAGAAGAGGATGTTCTTTTCTGCCTCAAATATTACAATGTCTTCAAAATTACCGATGTTAATAATATCCCTGCAAAATACCTTGAAAGGGCGAAGACAGTTTCAAATGATTTTAAAGAGATTCCCACAGCAGAAGAAATAATAAGGAATTATAAAACCTGCCCGAAGATTGAAACAGCACAAGGAACACCATGCTACAGCCCGAGCCTTGATACTATCAGAATTCCAGCAAAAGATTCATTTGTAAGCGCAAATGCTTATTATTCAACACTTAGCCACGAGGCAATTCATTCGACTGGCCACATGGGTAGACTAAACAGATTTAACGATGAGGGACAGTCTTTCGCTTTCGGATCTAAGACCTATGCAAAAGAAGAGCTGACCGCAGAACTTGGAGCAAGCTTTTTAATGGCAGAAACCGGAGAAAAATTAAATATAGAAAACCATGCAGCATATATCAAATCATGGCTAGAAAGACTTCAAAACGACAACAAACTTTTGTTGATAGCTGCAGGGAAAGCCGAAAAAGCCGTAAACTACATTCTTAACAGATGAGTATATTAAATCCCTCTAATGAGGGATTTTTAATTTCGATTGCCCATTTGTTGCAACAGATTATTACCACTGTTTATCACAGTGATTAGTGCTCGCAAACAAAGCTCCGATTAACGAAGCTTAGACTGCAATTTTCATTTATCAAAGAAAATACGCACGAATAAACGTTGCTGCCAAATCCCCAATGCCCCACCCATAATTAATCCTTCAAAAATTTATTTTATTTTTTTCCGAAAAATGGAACTTTCCTCTTAATTAACAAAGTGGTATTGTTGTTTTATTAAAAATGGATAATATTACCTATAAATATAAACAAGTATAGGTATATTTAACCATGAACAGCAAAAAAGAAACAGCAGCTACTAAAGCCATAGGGATTATTAATCAGCATAATGGCATTATTAGGACTAAAGAAGCCATTAATGCGGGAATACATTCAAGAACCATATATAAACTGCGTAATGAAGGTGTGGTAGAAGAAATCTCCAGAGGAATATTTAGACTAGCAAAGAGTAAGCCGATCTCTAATCCTGATATTCTTACTGTTGCCATGAGAATCCCAAATGGAGTTTTTTGTCTGATATCAGCTCTTTCATATTTTAATATTACAACACAGATTCCTCATAAGGTATTTATTGCCCTTCCAAAAGGCGCCGAAACTCCTCGAATTAATTATCCTCCTATCTCTGTTCATAGATTTTCCAGAGATAGCTTTACACAGGGTATTCAGCAGGAAAATATAGATGGCATAAAAGTCAATTTTTACTGTCCTGAAAAGACAATAATGGACTGTTTTAAGTTCCGTAATAAAATAGGGATGGACATAGCAATAGAAGCTCTCAAATTTTATAAGTCAAGAAATAAGCTTGATGTTGATAAGCTTCTTAAATATGCTAGGATATGCCGAATAGAAAACATTGTCAAACCTTATCTTGAAGCAGTAATATGAGCCAAAAAAATCCAACTAATATCGCCGCTTCAATCAGACAAAGACTTCTTAATAAAGCCAGAATTGAAAATCGTCCTTTTAATGAACTGATTCAATATTATGCTATGGAACGTTTTCTATATAGATTTTCTCTTTCTAAATATTCTGACAAGTTTATTTTAAAGGGTGCTCTTTTATTTAGAGTATGGAATTCAGATACATATCGTCCTACTAAGGACATCGATATGCTTGGCAAGACTGACAATAATGAATCAAATATTTCCACGATAATCAGAGAAGTTCTTTCGATTCAAGTTGAGCCTGACGGAATGAATTACGATAAAAAATCCTTAACGACAGACAAAATTACTGAAGATGCGGATTATGAGGGCATTAGAGTAAGTTTCAATGGGACATTAGATACAGCTAGAGTTTACATTCAGATAGATATTGGTTTTGGGGATGTAGTATATCCGAAACCTGAAAAGGAAGAATTGCCATGTATATTGGATTCACCAGCACCATCTTTACTATGTTACAGTCGAGAAAGTGCTATCGCTGAAAAATTTGAAACCATGATTAAAATGAAAGAAATTAATAGTCGAATGAAAGATTTTTATGATATTTGGCTATTATCCAGACAATATGCTTTCGATCTCCATAAACTTGCAAAAGCCATCAGTTCTACTTTCGCTAAACGAGAAACTTTTTTGCCAGAAAAGATAACTGCTTTTTCTGAAGAATTTGCCAAGCTTAAGCAGGTTCAGTGGAAAGCCTTTAAAAATAAGCAAGCGTCACCTGAAATGCCTGACAGTTTTTTAGAAGTTGTAAATGATATTAGCCATTTTTTGAATCCGATAATCCAAAAAATCAGATCTGATATTAAATCTTCATAAGCATATATCCTGATTTAATAAATAAAACGATAAATATTAGGATGTATCCTGAAAAAAAGCCACCAATATGCATTTTGTCGGCTACTAAGTTGATTCAAGTTTAATTCACTGTAGTAATTCTAAATATACGGGCTCATTTACAGTGTCATTTAGAGGCTCATTTACAGGCTCAAATCCTTTTAACATGTCAAAAACAAGGCAGCTTATCCGCCTCTTTTTTTATAACATCATCCTTCAAATGAATATAATACTTTTGGAGAGTTTTTATTGAATCTCCGGTTATTGTTGATAAACGAACAATATCCATGTTATTCTTAACGCATTCTGTTATAAACGTATGCCTGAAGCAGTGGAATCCAGTAATTTCGTCTTCCTGGTCTGTATATTTTAAATGTGTGTTTTGTCGTCCTTCAAGATCAGGCTTTATTCCTGCTTTGATAAAGACTTTCTTTATATCGTTTTTAATACCATCCGGGTTTCTGGAATATCTCTCCTGTATTTGGGGCAATAGGTAAGGGCTGTCATCCTTTTTCTCTATCCCACTGATCTTAGATTCGAGTTGAGAAGAAATTGGGATAGTAACAGTCTTTTTAAATCCTTTTGTTTTAAATGGAACCGTTTTTATGACACTATTAATATTTTCAAATTTTAAGTGTATGCAGTCAATCAGCCTAAGGCCTGTATATATTCCAAGATTAATTAGAATCTCCATTTCATCTTTATGCAACAGATAAAACCCTTCATCAGCGAAAACCTGTTGAATACTGCGTATTTCATCTTTTGATAAAAGTTTATGTTTTTTCTTGTTTTCATCTTTTCTTTCTATGGACTTCCAGGGATTCTTATTTTCAGTGAGAATATCGAATATTGTCTGCAAGGCCCCGATATGATAATTATATGTGTTCTCAGACATCTGCTGGCCTTTATATGTCCGGTAAGAACTCCATAAATACTGGGCGTATTCATGAGCGATTTCTTTATTAATTATTTCTACTTTGGTAATATTGGGATAGTTTGGTCTTAGCCATGATATAAATAAGTTATAAATCCTTTCATAATTTTTTAGTGTGCCCTCAGCAGTATTTTGTTTCCTGGCAGGGCTTTCATGGAAAAAATTATATCCATCATCAATCAGAATACCCTTACTTGCAGTCAGTTCAGTTCTGGCTTTCTGTATTTGGACGGCTAGTTCTTCTTTAGTTTGAGCATTTATTATATTTTGATTATCTCTTCGAAAGTCCGCAGCATTTTTAAGTGCCTGCTTCTCTTTTTTAGTCTTTAAACTTTTAACAATTTGCTTACCATTAATTCTGATTCTAAGGTAGAAAATATCAGTTTTTTTATCTTGGTATATTGTTCCTTGTCCCTTTAGTCTGGCCATATGTTATTTTCCTCTCTTTACAGTAGTGTCATCATTTGTCGATTATTTTACAGCAATGAAGAACCATTTCAATCAAAAGGGTAAGTTAAGGGTAAGTTTTTTAATAATATGTGCCTGTTACGCTACGTTGACATCGTAGAGGTCACAGATTCGAGTTCTGTTATGCCCACCATTTTCCCCCTTGAGAAGTTATTATTATTCTTGCAAAAGGAAATCAATAATATTTAATCTCTTAATTCCTTTATAATCATTTCCCCAGATGTTCTCGTCCATACTTAATACGTATTTTGGATAATTATCCTCTATATCGAGTAATGGAGTAAATTCTCTTTGAATTGTCTGTTCTGAGCTCAAAAGGTAAGAAACTTGAATATAAATTTTCTCTTTCTGATTTGTTGCAATAAAATCAATTTCACTGTTACCAAGTACGCCTACACTTACCGTGTATCCTCGTCTAATAAGTTCGAGGTAAACTATATTTTCAAGTAGTTGTGAAATGTCGCCATTTCTGTATCCAATGATGGAATGGCGTATGCCAAGATCATTTAAGTAATACTTTTCATTTATAGATAGAAATCTTTTTCCTTTTAAATCGAACCTTGAAACTTTATGAGTGATGAAAGTTGAGGTAAAATAATCTAAATAAATCTGGACTGTATCTGAATATGATTGGATTCTTTGTGATTTTAAATATTTTGATATATTATTTGCAGTAAGGAGATTGCCGATATTATCAAATAGAAAACCCGATATCTTTTCAAGAAGCGAAACATTTCTCACATTATATCTTTTTACAATGTCTTTTAATAAGATCGTATTGAATATAGAAGAAAGATACTGATAAATAACTTCATCAGTTCTTTCAAAGTGAAAAAGTCCGGGAAGCCCTCCGTATTTCAAATATGTTTCAAATTCGGATTTATGTTCAGTAAAATTATCTCCTCTAAAAAACACGTACTCTGAATAGCTTAGAGGATATATTTGCAGGTCAATATATCTACCTGAAATCAATGTTGAAATTTCTGAAGACAGCAAGTGTGCATTACTGCCTGTTATATAAATATCAGCTTCTCCTGTCTTATGTAGAGAAGCAATTGTTTTCTCCCAATTTTCAATTTCTTGGATTTCATCTATGAAAAGATATTTTTTAGCCTTACTGATAATAAGTTTACTTTTTATATAATCATACAAGTCAGTGTAGTTTTTTATAAAGTCAAATTCAATATTCTCCTTGTCTATATAAATAATCTGTTCAAGAGAAACTTCATCAGATTTCAGCTCTTCTATTATTTGTTTAAGAAAATAACTTTTACCAACCCTGCGCATACCTGTAATAACTTTTACCACAGGCTTATCAATAAAACTCTTAATCTTTTCCCAATATAATTTTCTATGAATAAACATATAGTTCCTTTTAATTAAATTTTAATTATAAGTATATATCCTTAATATGATAAATAAAAGAGTTAACATTAGGACATATCCTAAATAGCTATAGTAGGGCTGATGATGATTATTGAGGGTAGATGAAAAATTATTCTGCGCTTCGTGGCTCCGGTACTCCCCGACCGTTCCTCGCTCCGATGCTCGAATAATTTAAGTTCTGCAAAACATTGATATTATCAGATAGATATCTATAATATATCTTATCGATATATAAAATGAGGTGAAATTATGAATTCGACTATGCTTCATATACGCACAGATAAAGCGGTAAAAAAACAGGCTGAAACTATCCTTAAGGATTTAGGTCTCAATACGACTACTGCTGTTAATATATTTTTAAGGGCTGTCACAGAATATAATGGCATCCCTTTTGTAATTAAGACTAAGAAACCCAATAAAGAGACTCTTGAGGCCATCAAAGAGCTAGAAAATGGTGGTGGTTTTGTCTGTAATTCTGTTGATGAACTTTTTAAGTAAATAAAATGAAAATTCGCTATTCTTCACAGTTCAAGAAAGATTTAACAAAACTTAAAAGCCTTGGCAAGAAAGGTAAATCCATTTCTGAAGAACTCGCCATTGTATTGAATTTGTTGATGGCTGAAAAAGCTTTACCAGCAAAGTATAGAGACCATTGTCTTACTGGAAACTATGAAACTTTTAAAGAGTGCCATATTAAACCTGATTGGCTCCTAATATATCGAATAAAAAAACAAGAACTAGAACTTTATCTTTTCAGGACTGGAACTCATTCTGATTTGTTCTAAATTCTTGCAATTCAATATCTGTCTCGCAAGCTCCTTTATATTACCAAGCTCCTTTATTAGTATATTATATACAGTTTTTTCTGTTTATTTTTTTATTTTCCACAACATTTTTTATATTTGAAGCCACTTCCACATGGACATTTCTCGTTTCTACAAATTTTTTTATCAATTTTGGTAAGCCTGCCTTGATTGGGCCCTTCTAACATGATTTTTGATTTTTCTTCTAATGCCGCATCATATTTCCATTTCTGATCATTAAAAATAACAACATCTATCATATTAGAACTATTAATTATACTACCAAAACCAATCCAAACATCTCCCTTACATTTATACTTTCTTACTTGGCATAAGGTTAACAAACTATTCCTCAATTCCTCTATAGAATTTGTACTTGATGAAATGTAAGTAATCCCAACACGAGGCACATAGGCATCATCTGGAGGCATAGAAAAATTGTGGGACTTTTTATCTCTCAGAGTTTGTTGCTTTATTTTGGTAATATAGGCTATTAGATTTTCTCTGGCTTCTCCAGAAAAATCTAATAGATAGAAAATAATATCTGTTGTTTTTGATATCTTTAGAGATTTTAAATGACTACACAAACGATCAAAATCATCATTTTTCCATCTAGCTTTTATCGCATCGCCCTTATCTGAAATTTCTATACCGTTTTTAATCGGATAATAATTTCTATCTATTAGCTGAGCAATACTTGAATCTATAAGACATATGTCAGATCCTGGATTTTCCACAGTTTTTGATTTAAATGATAAGCTAAAAAACCCATCTCTTCATCAGCTTTGAAATAATCCATCAGTGAAGTTCTTTGCCTAATATAATACAAAAAGTCATAAGGATCATTGAAATAATAACTTATTAACTCCAAGTCAAAAATAGTTAGAACTATTGGATATGGATCATCTCCTTTTTTATCTATCATTACATGAGTTTGATGAGTTAATGATGGGTAATTTTCAGTCGTAATTCCCATAATGTAGACATCATCTATATCTTCTGAAAGGTTTATTTCATTGCCATTTACATCAAAAAATTTTGATTGCTTTTCAAGTATCTTTCTATGTGATATGAGTCCCTGTTCATATGCATCTTGGACTGCTAACTTAAAATCTTGTTGCAACTGTTCATCATTTCCTGTTCTTGAAAACTCAGTAAGTTTTTTAGATTTAACTTGTACGCAAAGTGCCTTACTTCCAAGAAGGCAAAGAACATCAATATCTGTGTCATCTTGCCCCTTTTTAGTCGTAATTTTTACGGTTTTAAAAGTTTTATCCTTACCGAATATTTCTGATAAAAAATCATATGCAATTTCTTCTCCAGTTGTACCTCTATTTTTACTAAGTTGATCTCTGTAAGGTTTATCATTCCACATCCAATAGAAAGGACTTTCGTAAACTGCCTCAGATAGCAGAAAACTAATAAGAACCAAGTATCTATCCTTGTCTAGCCGAATAATAGGTTTAGCATTTATTAGATTAAAACTACCAATCCCCAGAAATTGAGAATTCAAATTTTCTTCAAGCGAAATAGAAAAGTTGTCAAGAAAAGAGCTAATTTCAATTTGGTCATCAAAATCAGATTTTCTAATAACAAATAATTCAATTAACCCTTCATAAAACGATCTCCATCCTTCTGCTCTAATCTCTCCAGTGCTTAAATCCTTTTTACTACTTGAATTTTCAAAAAACAGTTCAACATATTGATATATATCCATCATTGAAAGTATCTCTTTCGTATATTGTTCCCAATTTTTAACTGGATCTTCTTTTTTCAGATTCGCAATAATTTTAGGTATATTTTCCTTTAAACCATATAAACGAATCTTTTGAGATTTCGTTTGAAGAATATTTTTAATTTGTATAACAATATTTTTCGATTTTCTAATATCAAAGTTTCTGTTTTTAAATAACCAGTCTTTATCATATTTGTATTTCTTTTCCAAGAAATCCAAATACTGAAAATCATATACACCTGTCCCAGAATAGAATATTGGTTCTATGAGCATATCACCTTTACCAAAAAACTCTTTCTGCTCTTGTCTGTAATTCTCAAGTTTAGGTTCTTGCTTAAGAGTTTTTAATTTCTCAAAGAATGGAATTTTGAAAGAATTGTGTAGTTCCTCCATCAATTCATAAGTTTTTTGTTTTAGGTTAATTAAATCTTGTGGTGTATTTGGGGTTGAAAAATTAATTTTATTCTGGATAAGAAATCCTAGTAATAAAGAGGATTCTTTTATGCTTAATCTCGACCTATTATCAATCTCATGCAATTGTTCAGGGTCAATATGAAAATCCTCAAAAAGAATCATACAAAGGGCATAAATGTATCCTTTTCTAGTTATCAATTCTTTTATGTCTTTTATTATCAAATCAGTCTTTCTCATCATAATTCGATTCTTACTGTTTTATATCACATAACATTGATAAGAATTTAATATATATAAATTAATACCATAAAACAGTCATACATATATTATATCTTACAGAATAATGATGCATATGTATTTCTTATATGTATGTAAACATAATCATTTTTTGCTAGACAGAGTCTTAGATAGTAATTTTTAGTAGAAAATTTTCCTCTCTAGGGACGCTTAGAGGTACTCGACCCGAAACGGAAACTTTTAAAAATCTTTTCTGCTTTTTTTAGATAGTTTTCCAAAACAAGCAAAGATTTTTAAAACACAGAAAAACCGCAAGCTCTTTTCTGTTAGTTTCTGCGTTTCTTTGTCTCCACTTTCCTAAAGCTCTAAAGCCCTTTTTTGTGAAGGGAAAAATTACTACAGAACTTTTCAACCAACTTTCCCGTTTATGATGCAGGGATAAATTCTAATTGTTTCGGGGACGCCTTCTTACGGATTGGTTTTTGTTGAAGACATTTACCCAGAAATCCTCGAATTTGTCATCTTTGACTATGCAGTGATTAATGAGTCTGGCAAGATCAAAGGCGGAGAAAAATGAACGGTGTTTTCTGGATTTGAAACATTTTTCGCCGGTAAACAGTCTGTGCTGCATAAAAATCGCATCTACAGCCTCGCAAATCATCCATCTTGGAAAGTTCATCGGATAAAAAACCTCTCTCAGCACTTTCCTCATTGGTTTCTTGTCTTCGTGTTCGTACATGTGGGTGATATTGTCGTATTTTCCTGAGAATTTGGATGCGATGTAAGGTAAAGCCATGACAGCCATCGCGTTGGTCAATGAATCAGGTATCTTGTTCTTAGACAGGTACTCACATCTGGTTTTGAGCAGTTCCATGGACAACTTTGCTTCACCTGACTGAAAGGACGCATGCAGATTAGGCAGAAAAGATGACAAGAAACCATATTCATAAAAGACATTGAGTATCTTCCATGAGTACGGTTTTAAGAGTATTTTTTCCAGTTCTAAAGTTAATCTCGAAAGAGAAGCTAGTTTGATGTCATTGATCATCCCTATGAGGGCATTTTGAGTGTTTTCATCAAGGGTGAAGCCGTACTGTCCGACGAGTTTTAAAGCTCTAAGCATTCTTACGGGATCTTCAGAAAACCTTATTTTCGGATCCCCGATGGCTCTTACTGTCTTGTTCTCTAAATCAGACAAACCGTTTGATGTGTAGTCGATAATTTTCTTTTTTATAGGGTCGTAAAAAATGGCATTTACTGTAAAATCCCTTCTCCACGCATCTTCATAAGAAGTTCCGTATTCGTTGTCATTTCTGATTATAAGAGAGCCATTGTCTTTGTCGTGCTGGTGATGATGAATTTTGTCACTATGGGAGTGTTGTTCTTCAATGTTCTCTATTTCTTTTTCACGCTCAAGAGCTAATTCTTTTTCCTGCTCCTGTATGTCACTTTTAGATGGACTTTTTCGGAATGTACTAACTTCTATGATGTGATTGCCGTCTCTGATATGTACTATTTTGAACCTTCTTCCGATTATTCTTGCTCTTCGTCTCGAGAAAACTTCTCTCACTTCCTCCGGAGTGGCCGAAGTGGAAACATCGTAGTCTTTCGGAGTTCTGTTAATGAGGAGGTCTCTAACGGCACCTCCGACTAGATAAGTTTCAAACCCATGGCGGTTGAGTTTGTAGATGATTTCCGTAACGGCGTGAGAGCCCAAATGTTCGTTCAGATCTATGTTCCTGGTGATAAAATTTTTTTTAGATGGCATGAGTTTTTGATATTATAGTGTTTATGAGGTCATATTGGGGTTCCCTTTTAGGATAGTCTGAGTTAAAGTGCAAGCCACGGCTTTCCTTTCTTTGAAGAGCTGAGTCAATTATGATTTCAGCAACTGTGGAAAGATCTCTGAGCTCTATTAAATCCAGAGAGATGAAAAAATCCCAATAATATTTTTCTATTTCTTTTCTGATGTTTCTTATTCTGGCTTTAGCTCTTTCGAGCCTTTTGTTGGTTCTTACAATTCCGACATAGTCCCACATGAATCTTCTTATTTCGTCCCAGTTATGATAAATTACGACTAATTCATCCGAATCGGTGGCATTGCCTGTTTTCCAATCCGGTATATTTCCTGAAGGCCTTCCTGTTTTCAGACCATCGAGTTTTTGAGCGACATCTTCAGCTACAAATTTCGGAACAACCAATGCTTCAAGCAAACTGTTGCTGGCCAGCCTGTTTGCTCCATGAAAACCATTACAGGCAGTTTCTCCTGCTGCGTATAACCCGTTGATTCCGGTAAAGCCATTCGAATCGGTCAGTACTCCTCCGCAGCAGTAGTGAGCAGCAGGGACAACAGGAATAGGGTCTTTGCTCATATCTACACCGATTTCGAGACATTTTTTATAAATGTTAGGGAATCTGCTAGTTAAGAACTCTTTTTCGTGTTTCCGAATATCAATATACGCACATTCCTGTCCTGTCTTTTTCATCTCGTTATCTATAGCTCTGGCTACAATATCACGAGGTGCCAAGCTTTGCATTTCATTGTATTTATGCATAAATTCAACAAGTGTGTCTTTGCTGTTCTTTATTTTGAGGATACCGCCTTCTCCTCTCACTGCTTCGCTGATTAAAAATGTCTTATGTTGGGGCGAATGTAGAATAGTCGGGTGGAACTGGAAAAACTCCATATTGGCTATTTTTGCATTGGCCCTGTAGCCCATAGCTATTCCGCCTCCGCATGCGACATCGGGATTGCTTGTGTATAGATAAACTTTTCCTGCTCCGCCTGTGGCAAGAGTAGTAGAGTATGAGAGGAAAGTTTTAACTTCATTGGCATCTCCATCAAGAACATAGGCTCCCAAACAGAAGTTATTGCCTATCCATCCCAATCGCCAGCTTGTAATAAGGTCAATTGCGGCGTGATTTTCAAAGAGCGTTATATTTCTGTTCTTTTTGCAGGTATCAATTAGAGCTCTTTGAATTTCATTTCCTGTGATGTCACCAGCATGCAGAATTCTTCTCTTGTGATGCCCGCCTTCCATCCCAAGATGAAATTCGGTTGAATTCTTTTCTTCTCCCATTTCTCCTCTGGTTGTGAAATGTGCTCCCATAGATATCAGGGATTCCAGGCATTCAGGGCCGTTTGTTATAATTTTTCTGGCGACTTCTTCATTGCAGAGATTTGCTCCGGCATTAATAGTGTCTTTGATATGTTCTTCATAGGTATCTTTGTCATCAACAACGCAGGCTACTCCGCCTTGCGCATTCCATGTGTTAGTATCGTCAAGATGCTTTTTTGTAACAACTGCGACGGTTCCGAGTTTGGAGAGCCTGAGAGCAGCAGAAAGTCCGGCAGCGCCGCTTCCTATGACAAGATGATCGAAAAAATGCTTCTCATTGTTCATGGCCTAGAAACCTATGTTTGTTTTGAGCAAATCAATGAAGTTAAATTCTCCAGAACAAGCCTTAACGTCTGGTTACCGGAAACCAATTCAATATTAGCGTTCAGAAGTGCTGAGAAAATATTGGCTAACTCTCTTTCACCAAATTTTAAAGACTGTTCATAGGATTTAAAAGCCTTGAAAGGGTGAATTTTTGAAATTGAGTCTGGTAATAATGTTTTATCAACAGATTCGAACTTTGCTTTAAATGTATAATAGTTGTGTGCTCCTTTGATGTTCAGTTTCTGAGCGGCTGATTTCATGTTCAAAATATCTTTGAACTTTCTGACAGCTGTATAGAGCAAGGGTAGTTCTGGCGAAGACTTATCCTTGGGTTGAGGATTATCTATTAGAATATTCAGTGAATAAAGGGCATCTTTAATGTTTTTTGCTGCCAGAGCTTCGGAAAAAGCCCATATTGCCATTTCGTAAGTTTTGGAACATATTGCCTTACAGTCTTCCACTTCTACTGAAACCTTGCCATCTGTGTAGGCAGAGACTTTCTCCATCTCTGCTGATAGCCTTCCGCTGTTTGTCCCTGAAGCATTAGCTATAAAATCGATAGCTTCATTATTGATCCTCTTGCCGTCATTTTTGAAGAATTCTCTAATCTTAGCTGTTATGTTTGCCTGAAAATCTGAGTCAAAGGAAGATATCTCATTAAGTTCAATGAGTTGGCCATTTTCTTTGAAAAACTTGTAGATGGCTGTTTTTTTTGGCAGATGTGGACCGCTAATGAGTATCTTGAGATTTTCATTGGAAATTTCATTTTCCAGTGATTGCAACAGGAGGTCTTTGAGCGTCTTGTCTTCTTTTGTTTTTTTTTCGGATTCACAGACTATATCGAAAGGGACATTTTTTAACCATATAGCTCTCTTGTCAGAGAAAAAAGAAGGAGTGTTTACGCTGTCAATGAAGGCGCCTATGCTTTCAGAGAGTTTTTTCTTTTCAGAATCGCCATCAATCATTTCGAATGAAACATTGTCGCTTAGCGATTCTTTTAAAGTAGAAGAAATAGCCATAGCTTCTCTCTTGATGGAGAGTTCATCATTGCCTGTAATGAGGATGAAATTTTTCATTTATGAGTTGTTTCCCATATTCATTCAGGGATGAAGCTTTGCTCTGTTTGCAGGACTGATATTGTCTCTGACAGGAGTCTTACTGCATTTTCGACATCTTTCATATCAATCATTTCTACTTGCGTGTGCATATACCTATTTGGGATGCTTATCAGAGCTGTAGCTACGCCGCTCTTGGTTAATTGAATGGCTGAGGTGTCTGTTCCGCCTGAAGCTCTGGCTCCTGCATCTTCCTGATAGTCAATTTTCTTTTTCTTGGCAGTCTCACGTAATATTTTGCCCAGAACTATGTTGTTGTCGGCATTTCTATGAAGAATTGGCCCATTTCCGAGTTTTATCATACCGTATTGCCTTACATTGATATCAGGAGTGTCTGTAGCAAAACCAACATCTATAGCAAAACCTACATTAGGGTGAATACTGAAAGCGGCTGTCTGCGCTCCCCTCAAACCGACTTCTTCCTGTACAGTTCCGACACAGTATATGCCTATATTCTTGATTTTTTTCAAAGTCAGCGACTTAATAACTTCCGCCGCAATAAATGCGCCGATTTTGTCGTCCAGACTCTTCGATATTAGCCGGTCATTTCGAAGCATTGTATAGTTAGGTTTGAAAGCTACCGGGTCGCCGATAGAGATAAGTTCTTCTGCTGACTTCTTATCCGAAACGCCTATATCAATCCACAGGTCTTTTATTTCGATTGATTTATCCCTATCTTTAACTTCCACCAGATGTATGGGTTTTTTCCCGATAACACCGGGAACTTTGCCATTTTCTGTAAGTATTTCTACTTCTGTGCCAGGAAGAGTGATTTTATCTATTCCTCCGACTGAACGGAAATATAAATAACCATTGTCGCAAATATGAACAACCTGAAACCCGATTTCATCATAATGCCCGGCCAGCATTACTTTGAATGGTGCTTCCTCATTGATTATCCCGAAACTGTTTCCCATAATGTCGGTAAATACTCTATCGCAGAAAGTTTCCAGATATTCTCTGTAAACCCTGCCTGCGAAACATTCAAAGCCTGATGGCGATGAAGTCATAAGTAACTTTTTCAGGAAATCTTTACTCTGCTTGTTAAACATACAAACTATCCCTTGCACTAAAATTAGAATCAGTTTATTACTAGAATTACTTTCATTAAGTTGTTCCATATAATATCATATCAATTAGCATTTATCTAAGATTTTTACAGCGGAGTAAACTGTTTATATGACCATTGATGAACTTAATACATTTGTTAATGATGCAAAAGAGCGAACTTTTAACCTCAAAAAACACCTTAAAATAGACGAAAAAATTCAGTCTAAGAAAGATATTGAAGAAAAGATGCTTGCGGTTGATTTTTGGGATAACAGAGAAAAGTCTCAAGTATTGATGAACGAACTAAGCGCAGCAAAAACAGTGCTTGAGAGTTATGATAGGCTTTCAAAAGATTTAGGGGATTTTACAGCCATGGCTGAACTTGTAATGGAAAACCCTACGGAAGATATGTTGCAGGAAGCTAAACTTCTTTGGGAAGAAGTCTCTCCCAAAATAGACAGGGCTGAACTTTTGAGTTTTCTCTCCGGCAAATACGATAAGAACAATGCTTATATTTCTGTCCATGCCGGCGCAGGCGGAACGGAATCATGTGACTGGGCTTCTATGCTTTCCAGAATGTACAGAAGATGGTTTGAGAGGCGTGGGTGGAGCGAAGAGATCGTAGAATTTCAGCCTGGAGAGGAAGCAGGGATAAAGAGTACAACATTTCTGGTTAAGGGCCTTTTTGCTTACGGTTATTCTAAAGCAGAAAGAGGAATTCACAGGCTCGTGAGGATATCCCCATTTGACAGCAATGCCAGAAGGCATACTTCTTTTGCTTCTATCGAGGTTATGCCTGAATTCGAAGAGGACAACGATGAGATAGAAATAGACGAAAAGGATTTGAGAATAGATACTTATAGAAGCAGCGGGGCAGGCGGTCAGCATGTAAACAAAACAGATAGCGCTATCAGGCTCACACATATTCCCACCGGGATAGTTGTTGCCTGTCAGATTGAACGTTCACAGCACAAGAACAGAGCGACGGCCATGAAAATGCTAAGAGCAAAACTTTTTGCATTGAAAGAAGACGGAAAAAGAAAAGAAGCTAACTCTATAAGTGGTGACAAGACTGAAATGGGGTGGGGAAACCAGATACGATCCTATGTCCTTCATCCGTATCAAATGGTAAAAGACTTAAGAACAGAAGTGGAAACAGGCAACACAGGGGCAGTCCTTGACGGGGATTTGGATCAGTTCGTTGATGCATGGGTCAAAAACAAACATAAATCTTAAATGAGTGTCGTTTAAAATGAAAAAAATACTTATTGCTGCAATTCTATTCACGTTGTCGACAATTACAGTGACAGCCTCAAATATTGCCGATTATATGGTTAGCCGGAACTCATACTGTGTTCTATATTTTGACGCCGGAAAATTACAGGGAACAAAGATATATACTGCTATTAAGAACAATCTCCTTTCAAAGTTTGCAAGTTCTGATGTAATCGCGGCTATTTATCCATCCGGCGCAGCTAATGGTTTGTCGGAAAAAGACTTATCAGAAATTGCATTTTCAGTCGATCTGATTCAGGTTCAGAATACGCCCCAGAAAAAAGAGACTATATCCTATATTATGGCTTTTAAGCTGAACAAGGAAATTTCACAGGACAGCGTGATAAAAATTATTACTGGTGAAGCCCCAGGAAAATCAAAACTCACTACCAGACAAATTGAAGCCTCAAGCTTTAAGGTAACAGAAATTGAATCTCAGGGTAATTCCTTGTTTGTGTTTATGCCTGATAAAAACACCTTATTTGCTTCTGATTATTTGGATTCGATAGTGGCTTTGGCTACAAGATACATAGGGAAAAAGCCTATTGCCTTGCCTGGCAGACTGATTGAACAAAAAAAACTTGTCAGCAAAGACTCAACACTCTATGTTATCGCTGCTGTTCTGCCTGCTATCAGGTCTCTACTTGAAGAGGAGGATGGTAAAATACAACCTGACGGACAACCGCAGAGTCCGGCTTCATCTCTCAGAAACATTATAAAAAATCTGATCGGGGCTACACTGACAGTCTCGGCTTCTGACAAGTTGACGGTAAATACCACAGTAATGTTTCGGAATGCAGATGCGGCTAATACCCTTAACGGACTTATCAATCAGTATATGCCGTTATTAAAGATACAAATTTTTATGATGGCCAAAAGCAATACCCAGTTACCTTTTTTAAATACGATATCCAATGGAGTGAAAGGGAAAAACTTTGTTTTGAATTTTACTTTAGGCGCTGATGATATCGCAGGTATCTTAAATCTTTCCAGTTCCAACCAGAAAATTGGCCAGAACACTACTCTATAATCGGTTTAACAAACCTGGAGTAAATGATTTTCCAGCGAAGCTCGGCTTGAGTTTTTCCCTCTATAAATGAGTCAAAATCATGTATGCTTTTTATTTTGGCCATAGTTGAGATTTCATCAAAAGAACTTCTGAATAAGATTGGCATGATGCTATCTTTTTTCGTCAGATAGAGAGATAAAACATCTTTGGCTCTGTAAAATTTACTCATTACAAAGTGATTACGAATGATTAAAAAGGCAGGATAGACAAGGATAAGCACCCAAAAAAAAACTGTATTTATTGATGGGAATACAAGAGCTTTAAATATTGTTATTGTCATAAGCAGGAAAATCGGAAGCAGAATTAAGATAGAATCCCACTGGCTTTTGAAGCAATTACCCAAATGTTTTCTTAAAGGGCTGTCAGAAATATTATATGCGAAAAATTCTTCCAGCTTATTATCCATGATAGGTGCTCTGGCAGAATGGCAGAGTTCGTGCGCAAGAAGTTCGGATGAAGTGTAGAGAAGCCATTTCTTTTTGAATTTAAATTTTCTTTTAAGAAGAATGACAGATAATCCTGAGTCGAATGTCACAGCGCACCCTCCGACAAATAGACCAAAACTTTTTGGAGCGTAGAAGCTTTCGATCAAAGAAGGTTCAATAGAGTATTTTGTGGAAACAATGTGTACTGCTTCTTTGCAAAGCTCTTGTCCTATCCTGTCACTGCTTTTTATTCCAAGTCTGCCATAAACAATAAAAGTATTGTTATCTTTGAGCTCGTTGTTTAAATCCCTGATGTCATTGAATATTTTGCTTAGCCTGTTCTTGTAATTATCCAAAGTTTCATCTTTGCCGATTATGAATCCTTCATTATCAAGGAGGCATAAAGCTGAAACATCCTCTTTATGCAAATTTTCAGTAATTGTTTGAAGCTTTTCTAAAGGGGCAAATGAAGAATTAATAAGACTTTGATTTGGGATTTCGGCTATCGTATTTTCTATTTCTGTTCTCAAAATCTAAAGCTCATAATTTAGTACTCAACACTATTGTGCCGGAGTGCCGGAAGGCATGTCAGGCTGTTGCATCGCAGTGGGTGTCTTGCCATTGCTGAAAGGTGTGTTAATGAATATTTGCTCTTGTATCTTATTGAAAGCTTCTTGATAAGGCTGTGGGTTGTATATAGCTGTATCGGTAATTATGACCCCGCCGCCATTTGGCTGGGATATTTGACTTTGTGTGACAAAATTGAGCCTGATTTTTGTACTGCTATTTGGCATGCTTTGAATGTAGGCCGTAACCTTCGTTGTCTGAATTCCTGAGAAGAAGTCAGACGAAGTGGGGCTTTGAGCTGTTATAAAACCTGTTTCTATACTTGCCATGGAGACGATATACCCCAAATCCTGCAAGACTGACATGGTTGAAGCAAAGGCTATGGCTTTAGATGTTTCAAATTCTCTTGATTGAATGGCTTGTATTTGCAGGCTAGTCATTTGAGGAGGATGATTAAGCATTTCACAGCCAACTATGAAAAGGAAGGAAGAGCTTAAAAGGACTAAATATAACTTTTTTAGCATAGGGATAATGGTTTATTTTTTAAGGTTAGAAAGAAGTTGACATAAATTTAAAATCCGTGACTTTTTTATCAGCGCCGAATTTTATTATAAGAGTTGCCGTTCTTGTAGATTGGTTGTATCCGCCGCCGCCTGAATTGTATCCGGCTAAAACTATAGTGGCATAGAACCCGTCACTGCTTGTCTGAGCCGACATTGAATTTCTTTGATAACTCCAAACTTCGTTGCCGGAAGCGTCAGTCGTTATGATATTAGGAGCTCCAAAAGCGTTAAGTACTTCGGCCTGAGTAGTTTCACCTTTTTTAAGATTTAAAACTATATTGGCTTGGGTAAGGGTAGTGTCATTAGTGGTATTGTTTGTTGCAGATCTACAGGATGAAACAATTGTTGAAGAAACAAGCAAAGCCGATATAGCTAAAGCGTTTAAAAATTTTTTTTTCATTGATAAAAACCCTTTTTATATGATTTATGGGGTTATTATATTCTTATAGCTAATCCCTTTCAATAGCTAAACACAACATGCTATTGAAGTCTATGTATACTAAAGAATCGTATCTGCAGGTAATGCTGACTAGAGGAATTTATAAGTAAGCAAGTGATCTAGCTTTGAATCTGCGTTACCAATAAATCCTCCTGAAATAGGTGTGGTGCATTTCAGCTCGGCAGAAGAAGTTAAAGCTAACTGCCCGCCTGAAGGGATAAGTCCTAATGTAGGATCGAAAGCTACCCATCCGCCTCCCGGAATGTAAAGATCTACCCAAGAGTGAAGGTCGGGGTTTTCTCCTTCCGGTACTTCTTTGATAGCATATCCGCTTACAAAACGCGAAGGGATACCTGCATACCGGCAAATCTGAAGGAAAATCCTGGCCATGTCACGACATGAACCTTTTCTTAAATGGAAAGTTTCGTTGGCAAATTGCGGGGCAGGGTTAATTCTTTTTCCATATGCTATCATTTCACGAATTTTACTGCACATAGTAATAGCGAAATCCAGTGTTGAATCTTTAAGCTCATCTGAAACAGCATGAATAAAATCCTTAAGCTCGTCAGAGAGCGGTTCATATTCATGTAAGAACGGCATTAGGTCAGGATGAGTGGACTGGTTCATGGTAAAAGGCACTCTTACATATTCGAGAGGGGAAATCATAAAGTCAAAAGGATTATATTCTTCCAGTGATACATCTGAAACATGTTCGAAACTTAATATTTTGGATTTTGTATTGAAAAAAGCGCTGTATACCAACGAGCCATCTGTTTCTTCATATCTATAAAGCATAGAAGGAGTAGGGGTAATGGTCAGCTTGTGAGAGTTTAGAGTTACGTGTTTTGCTGGTTTCGGAGTGAGTTTTATGATATGATTTCCAAATCCTACACTTTCAGAGTAGGTATAGGAAGTGGAGTGGGTTATTATGCATCTCATAAGAAATCCTATTGTTAATCAAGTTTGGAAAAAACTGTATTTATCCATTCATCAGGCATGTCTCTGACCGACTTGGCTATCATGTCTTTCCATTTATCGGAGTAAGTATAGAGGTCGCTGTAAGAGTACCTGTGGGTGGCTATTTTGAATGAATTCTTTCTATATAGAACAACATCTACAGGGTAATTTACATCGTTTGAACTAAGTCTTGTCGCATCAAATGCCAGAAATGCTACTTTAAGGGCAAAATTCATGGATGAATTGTAGTTGATGGTCCTATCGAGAATAGGCTTGCCGTATCCTGTATTTCCTATGGAAAAGTATGGAGAATTCTCTCCTACTTCAACCCAATTCCCCTCAGGATAAAGCATGTACAGCATGTGCTCCTTATCGTCTTCCAGCTGTCCTGCGACAAGTGTATGAATATTAAAATCGAACCCGCTGCTCTTAAGATATTCTTTGTCCTCTTTTGCCACTCGCCGAATTTGTGCTGCTAATGCGTTTACTACTTTGTAAAGCTTATTGAAGTTTCCTGAGTCTTCTTCTATAGCTTCCTGAAAATATGTAACTGCTTTATCTCTTACCGATCTTAGGCCTGAGCTCATTATAAAAAACTTATGATTACCTAAAGTCTGCGGGATCAAAACTTTTGAGGCGGTCAGGTATTCCCTTCCGCTTGTTATCATTGTATCGGAAAGCCCGACAAGGCCATCCTCCAGTTTTAAAACAAGACAATATGTCATTAAGATTTTCCTTTCTTAGGCAACTGGTTGGTAAGTCACAACAGATTTTAATCAGAAGAAGAATGTTTCAGATATAGCTGCGCCTATAGCATTCATTCTGGTCTCAATGTCAATTAAATAATCGTGAAGCCCAAGTTTAATTATTTCGTTTGTATCCGTGAAATCCATATCCGCTCTCAGTTTGCCCAATTCCCTTTCATATTCACATGAATATGTATTAGCAGGAGTTCCTGTTATGGTGTGGATTCCTGTCTCTGCGCGTGTTACACAATATCTTACTGCTCTTGGAAAATCCTTGTTGAACAACAGGAATTCCAAAATGTGAGGAGCTGTTAATCTGGGATAAGTCTTTCTGTACATTTCATAAGCGCTTGCGGACTTGAGTATAGCGCTCCATTGCAGCAGATCCAGAGACGTGCCTACATATTCGACTTTTGGCAGAAGGTAATAGTATTTCATATCTATCATTCTTGTTATCTTATCGCCCCTTTCAAGCATCCTTCCTACGAGAGAGAAGTTCCACGCTTCCCCGTGAGAAAACGTGGTATGCATTATTCCCGAAAAGAGCTGACTGCCATCTATTATTTCCTTAAGAAAGTTGTTAAGAGTTTCATCTGTCCAGTTTTTCTTTTTTTGCCTGCTTTGGGCTGAAAGATACATCTCATTAATTTGAAACCACATTTCAATAGTCAAAGTGTCTCGGATAGTTCTGGCATTTTCTCTAGCTTTTGAAATACATGAGTATATTGAATTGGGATTATCTGTATCAACAGTCAGAAATCTTATAACGTTGCTTTTTGTGTAAGAACTGTATTTTGAATCAAATAAGAGAGCATCCCCTGTCATCATAACCAGCGGATTCCATTGTTCTTTAAGAGTAGGGGGGAGCTCAAGAGACAGATTTTTTAGAACATCAATGAACCTTGCGTAATTTTCGGCTCTTTCTATGTACCTACTCATCCAATATATAGAACTTGCTACCCTGCTAAGCATAATAATTTCTCCTTATAATCAAGAATTTAAAACCCATGTGTCTTTACTGCCGCCGCCTTGTGAAGAATTAACTACCAGAGATCCTTTTTTGAGAGCTACCCTGGTCAGTCCGCCCTTTGTTACATAGACCTTCTCTCCGCAAATTATATAAGGTCTCAAATCTACGTGTCTTCCTTCAAGATGATCGTCAATAAGTGTTGGCACAGTAGATAATGACATGACGGGCTGGGCTATATAGTTTCTGGGGTTATTTATAATGTTTTCCCTGAATTCGGTCAATTCTTTTTTAGATGCCGCAGGTCCGATCAGCATACCGTATCCACCCGATTGGTTTGCAGCTTTGACCACCATATTGGGTAGATTTTCAAGGACATGGTTCAACTCTTTCTTGATTGAACACAGGAAAGTCGGAACGTTTGGAATAATAGCATCTTCTCCGAGATAATATTTAATGAGTTTCGGCACATATGCGCAGATCACTTTATCATCAGCTACGCCAGTTCCGGGGGCATTTGCCAATGCTACATTGTGTTTTTTGTATGCTTTGAATATTCCTGGCACTCCAAGCATAGAATCGGGGTGAAAAGCCAATGGATCCAGGAATTTATCGTCTATTCTTCGATAGATTACATGGACTCTCTTAGGGCCTTTTGTTGTTTTCATATAAACTATATCATTCTCAACAAAAAGGTCTTTGCCTTCCACAAGCTCGATTCCCATCTGTTTAGCCAGAAAAGCGTGTTCAAAGTAGGCAGAGTTATATATTCCCGGGGTAAGGAGAACTGCCTGAGCATCGGGGCGTTCGCTTATAAAATGAAGCATCTCAAGCAATTTCATAGGGTAGTTCAACACGGGTTTGATATTCAAATTCTCCATGAGTTCGGCAAAGGTACGCTTAGTAAGGTCTCTATTTTCAAGAACATAAGAGACTCCTGAAGGAACTCTTAAATTGTCTTCTAGAATATAATAATTGCCATCAGAGTGCCTGATCAAATCTATTCCTGAAATGTGGCACCAGATGCCTTTTGGGGGACTGAAGCCTTTGCATTCTTTAAGGTAGTCTTTGCTGGAAAGCACGATAGAACGAGGTATTATCTTGTCTTTTATGGCCTTTTGTTCATTGTACACGTCATCAATGAACATATTAAGAGCTGTAATTCTTTGAGTAAGGCCTTTTTCCAGAATATTCCATTCGTTGTTCGATATTATTCTGGGGACTATGTCAAATGGGAAAATTCTCTCTATGCCTGTTCCTTCAGAATAAACATTGAAAGTGACGCCTTTATTCAGCAGCATTTTTTCTGCTATGAACTGGTGTTGCTGAATTTCTTCCAAGGGAATATCTTTGAGTTTTTCGCATAACTTGGCATATGGTTCCCGTATCTTTCCTTCTTTGTCCATCATCTCATCAAAGAAATTCTTTGTCTGATAATTCGCGTAATCCATAAAAATATTTCCCTCCTCTAGTGAAGTATATTTAAAGTATCATAATTTTAGCCGAAATTATATATTTAACAATAACTCGGGCTATAAAAAATCAATTCATACAAAAAAGCTGTCTTATACGAGAAAAAACTGAATCAATATTGGTTTTATTCTGCCGATTATGTAGTGTCTGAGTTATAGTAGTAGCAGAGCAGAAAATACTTCATGCTGAAAACTGATTTTATCTTTAAGCATTATGCCCAATAAAATTATTTCGACCCAATTTATAGTACTGAAGAAGACTCCTTATATGGAGAGTTCTCTGATTATTTCCGGCATAAGCCCATTTTACGGCCGAATAGATCTTATTATCAAAGGGGCTAGGAAAATAACCAGGAAATCGTCCCCTGAAGTTGATCTTTTTAGGTTATTTAATATTCAATTTGCAGATAAGGGTAAATCTCTTTTATCCCCTCTGGTAATTGAGTACGTAAGGGATTTTGACAAGTTGGCTTGGAATTCCATTGAGTTGGGAAAAATACTTAAAGAAGTGCCGTTTATTTTAAACAACACTCACTATGGTGTTCCAAGCCGTTTTCTATATGAAACGCTTATAAAGCACCTTGAAAGAGTAGTAAGCGGAGGAAAGAGTTACGTATGGTTGGTTAAGCTTGCTTACATCTATGAAAATGGAACCTTGCCTCATATCCTGACAAACTCTGATTCGAAAGAAGAAGAAAAATCGGCCCAAATGTTCGTCAACTTGCTGCTTAAATATGCTAACGGGAGCGGCGGTTTTCCTGAAGTTTCCGATGTGTATCTGCATAGTTTCGAAGTGTGGATTAATAATATGTGTCAGGAACTGCGTCTTTGAAATCATGAATGATATACGATAATTAGGGTTCTTAACTATTGTTGTTTGAGTTCAGATAAACTATACTTGAACTCCAGTTGATTGTCATAAAAATAAAATCAGGGATATTTCGATATGAATAATGGCATAAATATTTTAATTTCTAATATATCCAATATTTCGATAATTTTTACACTGTCTCTTTTATATTCTTTTATTGCCAAGTCTGTTTTTCCTGCAAACAGGATGAGAGCCGCAGCGACTGGTTTCTTGTATGGGATGATGACGGTTATTCCACTTGCCAATCCATTTTATTCCAATCTATATTCAGCCTTAGATGGAGTTGCTATGATTATTTGTACCGCAGGGGTGATTGGAGGTATATGGGGGGGTGTCATTTCTATATTAATAGCAGTTCTCTATAAACTTACGATTGGAGGCGAAGAATTGATTCTTGCGATAGGTATAGCCATTACATCCGGCATACTTGGAATGCTCTATACTTACTTAAGGAAGAGGAAAGATTTTTTGGCCAAACCAGGTTACGTGTTTATGCTTGCTTTTTTAGTTTATTTAGTATCAACAGTTTTGCTGTTTATCTTAAAAGTTCCTAATGATGCACTGTTTCTTAAGAATACGTTATTGCAGACATTAATCTTTTTCCCGATAGCAACTTTTTTTCTTATTACCATTCTTGATAATCTGGAGAACGTCTTTGTTAGCCAGCATGATATGCAAAAACTTAACAACAGGCTTAGAGCTGCCAATAAATTAGCCATCATGGGGCATTGGGAGTTTGATGTTTTAAAAGATAAACTGTTTTGGACAGACGAGGTATTTTCTATATTTGAGATTACTGATAGAAACTTTGTTCCGACATATGAGAAATTTTTAGCTTTTATCCATCCTGATGACAGAGACAGAGTGAACAAAGCGTATCTTGATTCCATGAACACTAAACACCCTCATCACATTACCCACCGGATTATTACAGCGTTTAAAAACGAGAAATATGTTGAAGAGAGATGTGAAAATATCTTTGACAGTAAAGGCAGATGTGTTTACTCTATTGGCACAGTCAGAGAAACTACTGAAAGTGTTAAGAGAGAGAGGTTAATTAAAAATTTGTTCATTCAGACTATTAATGCCATAGCTACTACCCTTGAAGGGCACGATGAATATACAAAGTTCCATCAACTTAGGGTCGCGAACTTGTCAGTATTAGTTGCGATGAGACTTGGATTTGACAATAACCGTATAATCGGCCTTTACTTGGCAGCGATGCTTCATGATATTGGGAAAGTGGCTATTCCTTCAGAACTTCTGAATAAAGTAACTCCTCTAACGAAAGAAGAGTTCGACAAAATTAAATCTCATCCTAAAAAAGGATATGAGATATTTAAGGACGTTGCTTACCCATGGCCAATAAGAAAAGTAATATTACAGCATCATGAGAGGCTTGATGGTTCAGGGTATCCATATGGACTTAAATCTGATGAAATTATAGAAGAGGCAAAGATTATTGCAGTCTGCGATTCATACGAGGCTATGTTGAACAACAGGCCTTATCGAAAAGCTTTGGGGTTAGACTTTGCTCTTAGAGAGCTGAAAGCAGGTATGGGTAAAACCTATGACGAAAAAATCACATCAATACTAATAGACATAGTGGTTTCAGAACATATTAATATCGAAGAAACTCCAATAGAATTCCAGAAAATTTTAGAGGAGTTTCTCAACGGATATTAAGTATCAGCATTCTATCTCTAAAAGCTGGAAATCAAAGGTCGTATATCTCAGAATATTTGGAGTTAAGATATTTCAGGTATGGGCTAGGTGTAATTTTTGACCCTGTCACTTTTTGGACAAGCTCCTGAGGTTCAAACTTTGATCCGTGTTGATGTATATTCTTTCTTAACCAGCCGAGCAGGACGGAGAATTCACCGTTCCCTATTTGAGTGGAGATGTCCGGGATTTCTTTGGTAATACATTCCCAAATTTGAGCTGAGATCAGATTTCCCAAAGCATAAGTGGAGAAGTAACCGATTGCACCGATGGACCAATGAATATCCTGTAATACTCCTTCAGCATCACATCTTGGTATGATTCCGAGATATTCTTGCATCTTCAAATTCCATATTGACGGCAGGTCTGCCACGCTCATAGTCTCTTCCATAAGTCCTATTTCTATTTCCATTCTGAGCATAATATGGAGATTGTATGTAGCTTCATCAGCTTCTACTCTGATTAGCGAGGGGGTTACTTTGTTGATTCCTTTATAAAAATCATTCAGGGAAACGTTCGAAAGGTTTTGAGGGAAAGTGCATTGGAACTCTGGATGAAAATATTTCCAGAATGCTTTGGAACGTCCTACAATATTTTCCCATAATCTTGATTGTGATTCATGGATAGCCATAGATGCACCTCTTGCCAGAGGCGTCCTTCTTAGTTCGGGAGATATTCCTTGTTCGTACATGGCGTGTCCTGATTCATGGAGAGTTCCAAAGAATGCCATAGGCAGATAGTTTTTGTCCAAACGTGTGGTTATTCTTACATCGTTTATTCCGAAATTGGTAGTGAACGGATGTGCTGTTTTATCCTGTCTTCCTTTGTTCCAGTCATATCCGAACTTTGTTATCGCTTTTTCTCCCAGGATCCATTGTTTTTCAACTTCATATTCTTTAAACAGAAATGAGTTGTCGATTTCCTGTTTCTCTTTTATTTGTTGAATTAACCTGACCTGTTGCGGACGGAGTTCATTAAAAACTTTTTTTACATCCGAGGTTTTTAAACCAGGCTCAAAATCGTCCAAGAGTGAATCATATATGCTCTCATATGGAGAAAAGAGTTTTGCGTACTCTTTCTTTAATTCAATTATTTTTTCCAAATAGGGTTTGAACAAGTTGAAGTCTGATTTGTTTTTTGCTTCTGCCCATTTTTGTTGTCCTATTGAGCAGGCTTTTGAAGTTTCGGCGACAAGAGAAGCCGGCACTTTTACTGCTTTCCTATATGTCCTGTCAAGAACCCTTATTAACCGTACATCGTTTGATTCTTCGTCAAGGTTTTTTATTTCGCTTTTAATTTCTCCTATCAGGTCTCCAATTTGTGGTGACACGAATTTCTCATGAGATATTTTGCTTAATGTGGAGAGTTGGTCTGCCCTGTCATTTATACCACCTTGCGGCATATATGTCTCCTGATCCCATCCCAGTACAGCAGCAGCCATATTGATGTCGTTAATCTCGTAGATAAGCTCTTTAAGCTTTCGGAGTTTATGTTTGTTCATAATATTGTGCCTTGTTAAGTTAGTTTTGTTAAAATAATTTACTAAGCAATGCAGATACGGCGAATTCTACCCTGAGGACTCGCTCCCCTAGAGTTATAACCTGGAAATTAAGCTTCCTGAATGATTCGATTTCATATTCCGTAAATCCTCCTTCGGGACCGATTGCCAAGGTTGATTTGTCCTTGATTCCAACAGGGCAGGGGATGGCATTATAGGGATGTGCTACTAAAGGCAAAGAGTTGTGGATCAATTCAGGGAGTTCATCTTCCACAAAGGGTTTGAATCTTTTTTTAAAAGAAATTTTTGGCATTATAGTGTCTTTTGATTGTTCAAGAGCAAGATGGCAAAGTTCCTGTATTTCTCCGTTATATAAAATGGGGCTTTTCCAATAACTTTTATCAACTTTCCATGATTCAATGAATAGAATCCTTTTTACTCCCATGCTTGTTGCTGCATGGATCACTTTTTTCAGAGTTTTAGGTCTTGGCAGCGCAACTATCAGAGTGACCGGAAGTGGAGGCGGAGGAGCAGCGTTAAGCGATAACTCCATCCTAATTAAGTCATCATTGGCTTCGATTATTTTGCCTTTGCCCATCTTACCGTTAAGGATACCGACTGTCAACTCCTGGTGCAGCTGAGCCTTATGTATCTGGATGATGTGTTTGACCTTTAGTCCTTTAATTTCAGCTGTTGAATCGTCGGACGACAATTCATTTTTAGTCAAGAGTATGAGATTCATAATATAATTTAATTTACAGATACTTTAATTGTGAGCCTTAAAATTGCTCTTAAAAATAGATAAAACAAACGTGTCTGCTTGGTTTCAGCAATTATAAACAGGATTCCGGAATTATTTTGATGTTGTTTGCGATGAGAAGTTCTGCAGTGATTCCATTCCCATGTAAGAGTTTGCCACTGAACGAACCGTCATAGATTTGTCCGAACCCGCACGATGGTGAATTTTGTTTGAGTATAGCTTCTTTAATTCCATGCCTTTGAGCTATTTTAAGTGTCTCTTCTGCTCCTTTTATAAAGTTCATTGTGAGATCTTTCCCCGAAATGGAAAAGACTTTTCCTTCCATGATTTCTGATGGTTCTCTAGGTGTAGGCAGTCCTCCGAGTTCTTCGGGACAGACAGGAAGTAAAACTTCTCTTTTTGAGAGGTCAATAATTTTTTTGTTTTCAAAAGAACTGCCGTTGTACCGGCATTTTCTGCCTAACAAACAGGCGCTGCATAGCTTCATATTTTTCTAATTAATGGATTGTTGTTCAATTATTATTAGGCTATTCAACTCATACTCGATAATTATACAGTTGATTCGTTTTATAATCTACTTTTGAATGATTGGAATGTAATTCCCTCACAGCAGTCTTTGCGTCTTCCGAGAGGGTTTCTGGACGTAACCGATAAACCTAGCGGACTCTTTCTGTTAAGCGGGCCTACTAGACACGGTAAAAACACTACGCTTGTCTCCAAAGAAAGCATAGCCAACGCTCTTACAGTTATGGATTTTCCCGAGGTTAAGGATATTATTAATATCATAAGGGCAAAAACACAAACTCTCTAGCATTTAAATGAATAAAGTTACAGTAAAATTAAGGAATAATTCCTACGATATATACATATATCAGAATAAAAATGACTTGACTTCAAAAGCTCTCCTTCCGGTAATCAGGAATAAATCTTCATTTATCGTCACTGACTCCAATGTGAATAAGATTTATGGACAAACTTTTGAAGATTTATTAAAAACCAATTCACAGTATTTGGGAAAGTTTGCTTTTCCTGCAGGGGAAGGCAGTAAAACATTTAAAGTTTTTGAAAAATTGCAAAGGTCTATGGTTAAAAATGGACTTGATCGAAAATCTGTCCTTCTAGCTTTTGGAGGAGGCGTTTGCGGAGATATGGCAGGTTTTGCAGCATCAACTTATATGAGAGGAATAGATTATATTCAGATTCCGACAACGCTTCTTGCTATGGTAGATTCCAGCGTAGGCGGCAAAACAGCTATAGATCTTCCGGAAGGGAAAAACCTTGTCGGAGCTTTTTATCATCCCAAAGCTGTTCTGATAGATGTTTCAATGCTTAAAACTTTACCTAAGAGAGAAGTTTCGGCGGGTTTGTCCGAAGTTATTAAGTATGCCATGATTTTAGATAAGGGCTTTTTTACATATCTGCATGATAATTTATCTGGGATAAACTCTTTGGATTTAGATATCTTCTCTGACATTATTGCTAAATGCTGTTCTTTTAAGGCTGGCGTGGTTTCACAAGACGAGGATGAACACTCTTTGCGGGCAATATTGAATTTTGGGCACACTTTCGGGCATGCATTGGAGATGGCATCGTGTTACAATAGATTTATCCATGGAGAAGCTATAGCTATAGGAATGCTCATGGCATGTGAACTTGCCGTAAACCTCGGTTGTTTTGACAGAGTAAAAACCAAGACATTGAAGTCTATCTTGGAAGGGGTGGGATTGCCTGTAAAATCCGGTTTGAATATGGACTTTCATGTAATCTATGATGCCATGAAAGCAGACAAGAAAGCCACAGGTGGGAAGATAACTTTTGTTATCCCTGATAAAGAAATAGGCAAAGTAAAAATGGTCAGTGACATTGATAAAGACTTAGTTCTTCAATCTATAAAGGCATATTCATGACGGAGCAAGAGGCAATAATTATTTTAAACTTGCTTAGCGGGGTAGGCTTTTCCAAGTATAAGTCCCTGATCGCTCATTTCGGCTCAATATCGTCGGCGCTTTCTTCTTCTGCAAGTACATTGTCAGGAATTCCCGGAATAGGCAATGTGCTTGCCGATAGAATCTGTGCATGGGAGACATCTACGGATCTAAAAAAAGAACTTGATATGGTGCAACGCGGCGGAGCAAGAGTTTACACTATCACAGAAAAGGAATATCCTTCTCAACTAAAGGAAATTTCAGATCCGCCGCTTTGTCTTTATGTAAGAGGTAATTTAACCGCTGATTTCAACAGTACTATCGCTGTTGTAGGTTCCAGGAAGATGACTATGTATGGCAAGGAAGTGTGCGATTCTATTGTGTCCGCTCTTGCTTACGCTGGATGGACTGTTATTTCAGGTCTTGCCATGGGAGTGGATGGTGCGGTTCACCAGGCTGTATTAAATGCAAAAGGCATTACAGTAGGAGTACTTGGCGGCGGATTAGTCAAGTTTCACCCTCAGGAGCATATAGAATTAGCAAGGAGAATGATTGATTTAGGCGGAGGGGTCGTCACCGAATTTCCGATGGGCTTTTCTCCTACAAGGCGCTCCTTTCCTATGAGAAACAGAATAATCTCTGGTTTGTCCCGAGGCGTTCTTGTGGTGGAGGGCGGAATTCAGAGCGGCGCATTGATAACCGCCGATTTCGCATTGGAACAAAACAGGCAGGTTTTTGCTATACCAGGCAGAATCAATAACCCGTCCTCTCAGGGGTGCAACAGACTTATTAAAAATGGAGCTAAACTAGTTGAGGGTGTGGATGATATTTTCGAAGAATTTGAATTCCTTCCTGGATTTATGCCTTCTGATAGTAATGCAATAACAGAACCTTCCCAGAATTCGTTGCCTTCAAAAGATCTGCTAACGTTATCTTTATCCGATGAAGAAAGTAAAATCGTATCATTGTTGGAATTGGAAGAGAAAGGCGTTGACTCTCTGGCCCTCCAGACTTTGATTCCGATAGGAAAACTTCTTGCCATATTACAGCAGCTTGAAGTTAAGAGGGTGATTCAGCAGTTGCCCGGGAAAATCTATAAACTGAAACAAATTTAAATCCTATATAAAAGAGAGGAACCAGATGAGCCTTAGAGCAGTTATAAATGAGAGGAGGCTTGCTATATTTGACGGAGCTATGGGAACGGAGCTTGCCAAAATGGGGCTTGAGATGGGAGGGCAGAATAATATCACGAATCCTGATAAAGTTAGATCTGTTCATCAGAAATATCTTAATGCCGGGGCTGATGTGCTCATCACAAACACTCTTACTATGAACAGTATTTACAGCGAAGCTCATTGTATAGACGTAGATCTAAAAAGTGTAAATATTGAAGGGGCTAAGATTGCCAGAAGCGCCGGAAACGGGCATTTTGTAGTAGGTGATATTGGCTCTACTGGGCAGATGCTTGAACCGTATGGCTTATACACTGCAAGCCAATTTATTGACTCCTACACGGAACAGGCCAAATACCTCTTGGACGGCGGGGTTGATGGTTTTTTAATCGAAACAATGATGGACATGAATGAAGCTCTTTGTGCGTTGAAAGCCTGTAGGAATATATCAAGTTTACCAGTGATAGTTTCCATGAGCTATATGTCTATTGAAAATGGGTGCAGGACTATTATGGGGCACAGTGCCTCGGAATGTGCAAGGCTTTTTGAAGAGAATGGCGCAGACGTGATTGCTTCGAATTGCGGAGATATTGACCCGTTTCAAACAGTGGAGCTTGTAAAAATTTACCAGAATGCTTCCAATCTTCCCATTCTGGTGCAACCAAATGCAGGAAGGCCAAAACTTATCAACGGGAAAACCGTATTTGACATGTTGCCCGAAACTTTTGCCAAAGGTGTTAGACTTTGTTTGGAGCAGGGCGCATTAATGGCGGGCGGATGCTGCGGAACCAGTCCAGAGCACATAAGAGCTTTGTCTTTACTGGCTAAAACTTAGAATTTGATTATATGGAGCTATTATCTAGAAATATGAATCTGTATGATGTGTTAGTCCTATGAAACTCAAGAATAAATTCATTGTGGCTTTTGCTTCAGCCCTAATTGTTTATGGGGCGATAAACTATTTTTTTCAGTATTTTTATGTGATTCCATCGTACACTGCCATGGAAAAAAATCTTTCTGTCGAAACTATAAACAGATGCCAGTCATCTATCAGATTTCTCTGCAAAGACATGGATAGACTGGTTTTGGATTATGCTGTCTGGGACGATGCATATAATTATATTGGCGGTTCTTACAAGAACTTTCCAGAAGTAAATCTTATAAAGAACACATTCACAAACAACAACATTGATTATATTTTGATTTTCGATCAGGATAAAAAATTGATTTGGGGGAATAGCTTTAACCCCAGAGACAAAGCAGGCAAACAGCCTGCGCTCAATTCTTTGGTTACAACTTTACATTCAACGTACGGAATAATGTTTACGCCTAAGGGGGCTTCAAAGAGGCATGCTGTATCAGGGCTGATTAAAGTCGAGAATAGCATAATGGCTATAGCCTCCTGTTCCGTATTTCCTTCTATTGAAAAGGGGGAAGCAAACGGGACTTTAATGATGGCAAGAATTCTAAACACTCCTGAGATGGCAAGTTTGTCTAGATTTGTTTTGCAGAATTTTTCAATCAGTACCATGAGTGATACCGATCGTTTAGAAGTCATCAATAGGAAAATAACAAAGACAGGTATTTTAAGTATTAAACCAGCCGACAATGAGACTCTTAAAGTTTTTTCTGCTTATCCTGATGTTAACGGAAATCCGGCATTTACCATTAGAACATTTGTCTCCAGAGAGCTATTTTCCAAGTCTCAGAAGATAGTCAGAATTACTTTTATTATATTGCTTACTTCCGGGCTCGGGCTTATTGCGTTCATAGGAATAATCGTTCAAATGATAATAATAAAACCCATATCAAAAATAACGGCCTATGCAAAAAAGATTGGAGCAGATAAGGATTATTCAGAGGATCTTATAATTAGAAACAAAGATGAAATAGGCGATATGAATCGAGAGTTTAATTGTATGCTTAAATTGATAAAGGTGCACGAGGACGGGCTTGAATCTCTTGTCAGAGAGAAAACCAAAGAGGTTCGTCAGTCTCGAGCTGAAATGGTTTATAGGCTTGCTGCAGCCGCAGAAGAGAGAGATGATAATACCGGATTACATATTAAAAGGGTTTATGCTTATGCTAAACTGCTATGCAAATTGTGTAATGTCCCTGAAGGATATGACGAAACTATAGCTTTAGGAGGTATACTTCACGATGTGGGTAAGATCGGAATACCGGACGCTATTCTTCTGAAACCCGGAAAATTGACACCTGAAGAGTATGAAATAATAAAAAGCCATACGGTACTGGGCGGCAAAATTCTTGAAAACGGGAATTCACACCTAATGGAAACCGCTTATCAGATAGCTCTTCATCACCACGAGCATTATGATGGGACAGGTTATCCCGACTCTCTAAAAGGCGAAGATATACCTATGCCTGCAAGAATTATTGCAGTGATTGATGTGTTTGATGCTCTTATTTCTAAGAGAGTTTATAAGAAGATATGGAATAAAGATCAGATTTTTAAGTTTTTTAAAGAAGAGAAAGGAAAAAGGTTTGATCCTCATATAACGGATTGTTTTCTGTCAGATTTTGAAAGCTTTGTAAAAATAAAAGTACGAAATGATGACATTTGAGGCAGTTTCTGTTAAAATGTTTTCTGTTAACTTAAAACCTATAAAATTAAGGAGTTTTATATGCAAGAGAAAGAAAAATCCCTTAAACAATCTGTAGCGAACAAAAAAGCTGAATCTTCTGGCGTAGAGACTAAGTCATATGAGTTTGCCATTAAGAAAGTCGGGATTCCGGCTATTCAGTCGCCTCTGGCTGATTTAAAACACTTTGAATTAAGTGATTCAATATACGTAAGTGACAGAGGCAATAGAGTAATTTTAGACTCAAATGTCAATGTAAAGGAATTTCCTGATATAAAGAGTTTTGAAAGAGCCGGACCGAGGAGTAAAATATTTTATGATCCTGAAGAAGTAAAGGCCGGCATAGTTACCTGTGGTGGAATATGTCCTGGATTAAACGATGTGATCCGTTCAGTAGTTCTTGAACTTGAGCATTGGTATAAAGTCAGAAAAATAATAGGGTTCAAATATGGTTATGCCGGCCTTGTACCCAATTCAAGACACCAGCCTATTCCTTTGACTCCTGAAATAGTAGAAAGCATTCATCTTCGAGGCGGAAGTATCTTAGGGAGTTCCAGAGGAACACAACCAATAAAAGAAATGGTTAAAAATTTGGTTGATAGAAATATAAATATGCTGTTTTGTATTGGTGGAGACGGCACACTTAAAGGCGCACATTCTCTGGCAGAAGAGATAGAAAGACAAGGTTTGGAAATAGCCGTGGTCGGGATACCAAAGACTATAGATAATGACATTCCGTTTGTAGAACGCAGTTTCGGTTTTCAAACAGCAGTAGAAGTATGCAGAAATGTTCTAGAGTGTGCAAAAATTGAGGCTAGCTGTGCACCAAACGGCATAGGTATAGTTAAACTGATGGGGCGTGATGCCGGATTTATTACAGCATATGCCACGAGAGCCAATGGCAATGTAGACTATTGCCTGATTCCTGAAATGAGAATTCCTTTTTATGATAAAGGCGGATTATATGATAGCGTGCGGAGGACTATCGGAGAGAAGGGGCATGCGGTAATAGCCATAGCAGAAGGCGCAGGGCAGGATGTTATTGGCACAAGCGGCGAGACTGATGCTTCAGGCAATAAAAAATTCAACGATGTAGGGCAATTTATCCGTTATGACATAGCTAAGCATTTCAAGGAAAAATTTGATACTGAGGTAAATGTGAGATACATAAGCCCGAGTTATGTGATAAGAAGCGTACCTTCGAACAGTCAGGACAAAATATTTTGTGCAGACCTTGCCAGATATGCCGTTGATGCTGCTATGGCAGGTAAAACGGATATGATGATAGGCTACTGGCACGGGGAATTTACCAATGTGCCTCTGGGAACTATCAATACTCTAAAGAAGAGAGTTGAGCGTAATAGCAGGGAATGGCTTAGTGTTTTAGCTTCGACAGGGCAACCGCCAGAATGGTGGTAATCTAAAACTTGAAAAATATTAAATGCAAAGTTGTTTTTATTGGTTCAAATATTTAGAATTGTACCAACATGGGTTCAATCAAAAATAAACAAAGGAGATTTTGATGAAAAAAGGAACTGGACTTGCTATGGTAGCTGCTGTAGGGCTTTTAGGTGCTAGCCTGTTGCCGGCAGCTGATTCTTCAGCTACACAAACAGTTGAAGGGGTCGTAACACCAATGGTCACTATGGACATTTGCTATGGGATTGACCAAACATACAAGGGATTCATTGACTATGTAATGCCGGCAGGAACTTTCTTCACCGGCCCTGTGTACAATGGTAAAGGTCAGCTTCTTAAAAAAGGAGATGTATTAGCTACTATCAATCCAGATTATTGTATTTTACAGAATCAAGCCGACGAACTCGCATATCAGGATGCATTGGATCAGTATCAGCGCGATTTGAAAGCAGAATCAGCTATAAGCAAAAGAGATTTGGCTAAAGATAAAATAGCGGTTTTTAAGGCTAAGGCAACTGCTGAGATGTCTAAGCTGTTTGTGGACGAAGTTTGTACGCTGAGAGCCAGATTTGACGGTTATGTTAATGAAGTCAAATTTTCTGGTGGATGGGCGAATGGAATTCCTGCTACCATTAATGTCTCACAGCTAGACCCGATTTATATAAGCATTCCTTTGAATCAAGCTACTACATCTTCAGATTTCAACTATAATACTCCTGTTACAGTGTATCCTACATCTGACAAGCCAGGAGCTAAACCCACAGGTTACATTCAAGGCAGAAGTTGCGATAGTAAAGATGGGAATCTCATGATTCTTGTAAACAACAAACCACTTCCTCCTCCGGTAAACTTGAAGACTGCAGATGGGAAGAACATTCCTATAGTTAAAACATGGTGTTCAATAATTGATCATGGAGGAACTTTGGATAATTATTTTCATGAAAATAGTCTGATATGCTCTAAATATGCTCTTTTTGGAAAGGAAGGGAATCACTATGTTTGGCTGGTTGAAGGCTCAAAATCAGGTATTCCAGGCAAAGGAATTAATTACCTGAATAAAGTGAAAAAGGTAAATGTTGATACAGATGGAAAGATAATCAGTGTTCCTTCTTATGTAGGGATGGTTACATTTAATCCTAAGAATGAGAAAGCAGATTCTGATGATATTGGCTGCATACTGCTTTCAAGTCAGGATTGTCCGGAAGACCTCAAAGATGGCGATACGGTTTGCCTGTTTGCAGGGATGTACACATTTATGCCTGGCGACAAGGTCAAAGTCGAAATTGGTCCTTCGCCGGCTACTATCCAATAATAAGATTTTATAACAGCATTTCGTAATGGCCGATTTTTATCGGCCATTTTTGTTTATCTGGTGGTTTATGCATAAGTGTCTATTTTTAGAAAACTAATCAGTATATTAAAAGCAAAAAGGGGGGAATATGAAACGTAAAGTTTTGTTAAACATGGGGGCTTTGTTAATCGGTTCAATGTTGCTTGCAGAAAGCCTTCCGGTAAATGTAATGACACTCGAAAAGATCACTCCTAAAGACATTTACTTTACAGGTGAAGTTATGTCAACCGAAGGCGGAAATTTAGCCTTTGCCGTGGACAGAGGCCTTATTTCCAGAACCAAGAAGGTAGGGGATATAGTGTTTCCGAATATCTACAATGCTGATGGCACTATTGCCCGCAAAGGCACAGTGATAGGTCAAATAGTCGATGACAGACAGGTTGCCAGTTACGAAGCCAGCCTTGCCGCGTTGGAAGGAACTCAAGATAAATATAACCGGCTGCTTAAGGCAGGGCCAAGTATTTCAAAATTGGACTTGGAACAGGCAAAAATGACCATGTATCAGGCTAAAGCTAATTTAATATCTGCAAAGGCCGATTTAGAAGGGACTCAGCTCATTGCTCCTTATACAGGAGTTATTACCAAAATTCAAAGAGGCCCTGGAATGGGAGTCGGCGGTGCAGGTGATGACTTTGCTACTATCACCAGAATGGATCCGATGATTGTAAAGATTCCTTTCGCCAGTGAAATAGTTAATTATCTTGGTAAAGACACTATAGTAAAAGTGTACCCCCTAGGTATGAGCGAACCTGTTCCATGCTGGGTTGAATTAAATCCCGCTGATCCATTTAGCATCTATGCTTTTGTTGAAAATGAAGTCGTGCCTGATTTGACATGGCTTACGCCTGAGCAAATAGCTTTGCCGAAAGTATATGGTTTGTTTCCTGTGGGGCATTTTTTTAGTGAACAGTATGTTACAAAGATCCAAATAGATAAAAACCCTGGAAATGAAGAATTAACTAATGAACAAAAACAAATGCTGTCTGTACCTGATGTAGCTGTGCACTCAGATAAAGATGGCGAATTTGTTTATAGAGCTAAAGGACAAAAGGCATTTTCTCTTGATAAAGGTATAAGCATAGACTTTTATCTAGAAAAAGTGCATATAAAAAAAGGTTCTCTGGTAAGGGATTTTAACTATGGTGCCGGAGGAGCTCTTACAATGGTTAACCTTACTGATCCCGGTTCTCTTAAAGATGACGATGTTCTCTGCCTGTATTTTGACAAGGGACTCAAAGATGGTGATAGAGTTGCTTATGCCAGAGTAAAATGGTTATTTCTTCCTCATGATATGGTAGGTGTCGAGATTCCGGATTTAGTTGAGCCTGGTTTGTTTGTATCTACATCAGTTATTATACATGCGGCAGAGAATCAGAATTTTGTCTATGTCAATGACAATGGGAAAGCAAAACTCGTTAAAGTTGAATTGTCAGGGCGAGCCTATGATGCTTATGCGATACAGGGAGAAGGGATTAAAGAAGGTACAAAGCTAGTTGTAATTGACGATAAAAATCTGCTTAACAATATTTATGATGGGGCGGATTTATCAGTTAAAGGTGAGATTCCGCCTCCAAAAATATTGGAGAAAAGGCGCATGTTGCCTCTTGCTCCGGCTGAAAAGTTTGTTCCATATAACTTTTTTAACTAATTATAATTTCATCAAGCGGGGTATTATCCCGCTTTTTTTTATTTTTCGCAGATTTTCGATATTAGTTGAATTATTCTAAAGCTGCTTTTCGTAATTAAGGCTTTATTCTAGTGTGAATTCGATAGGAGTATGCTATTTTTTATTTAAGTGCACATGAATTCCTTTCAAGAAGAAGAGTATGTCTATTAAAATTATAAATAAGGGTGTATCAGGGACATCTGGTATTATGCTTAGCCGCATCACCGGTTTGGCCAGAGATATGCTCATAGCCAGGTTTCTAGGCGGAGGATCAGTGATGAGCGCATGGGTGCTTGCATTCAGGATCCCAAATACTTTTCGTGGATTACTTGGAGAGGGAGCCGCTACACAGGCTTTGATACCTATTCTCGGGAACACCATTCACACAGAAGGGAAAGAGAAGTTTAGGCGCGATTTCGGTACAATGATAGCTACGCTGGCTATTATTCTTGCAGTACTTTGTATAGTTGTTTCGACTGTATGTCTGGTGATAAAACCTTATTTTCCTGTTTATCGCGTAAGTGCGGCCCTTTCGCTTATGCCGATTTTGATGCCATATACATTTTTTGTTTGTCTTACTAGTATATGCGCAGGTGTCCTGAATATTTTTGACAAGTATTTTCTTCCGGCTTTAACTTCTATGGCTTTGAACCTTTGTATCATTATTGCGCTATTGCTGTTCTATAAAACTTCTCCGGAAGCTCAGCTTGTAAACATAAGTTGGGCTTCTCTTGTTTCGGGAGTTATGCAATTATGTTGGCTCCTTTATTTGCTAAAAAAAGAAGATGCTTTTCCTTATCCATTGAGAGTAGGGCTTTGGAAAAGCCCCGTGGTGAAAGAGTTTTTTACGCTTGCCATTCCCCGATTTGTCGGGGCAGCAGCAGTTCAGATAAGTTCCCTCATGGATAGTTTTATGGCTATTTTTATAAGCAGTTATGCGGCTCCTGCGCTCTATTTTAGTGAGAGGTTGGTTTATTTTCCTATAGGTATTTTTGCTGTTTCTTTGGGGAATGTTTGTCTGGTTTCAATGACGAAACATATATCTGAAAACAACTTTGGTATGGTAATTAAAGATATGCGCTACGGGCTTAAACAAATCTTTTATGTGACTGTTCCGATGGCTGTATTTTTCGTTTTCTACAGATACGAAATTCTTGATATTTTGTTTGGCGGCAATGAATTTGGTTCTAAATCAATAGAAGAGGCGTCATGGGCTACTCTATTCTACTGTTTCGGGATTCCATCTTTTTGTGCTATGAAGGTTCTTTCTTCGGCTTTCTATTCACAGAAAGATACAAGAACTCCTGTCAAAGTGGCGCTATGGTGCATTCTTTTGAATTTTTGTATAAACTTGGCCTTAATGTTTCCGCTTAAACAAGGCGGTATCGCTTTTGGGACGGTCATTTCTTCTACCGTTAATTGTTTGACACTTATGTATATATTCAAGAAGAGAAATCAGATTACTGACGGCAGTAATGAAGTGGCGTCTTGTCTGTTCAAAGTTATCGCAGTTAGTGTAGTTTCTGTTCTCTTTTCCCTTCTTGCAGTAAAGCTCTGCTTACATATAGAGGTCTTTGCATATATGAACTGGAAAGGAGTTTTGACTGTTATTTTGGGATGTATAGTTTTTTGCATTGTTTATTTTATAATTAATTATTTTATCCGTTCGCCTGAACAAAAAGATTGGGTTTCACTGGTTTTTCCCAAACGTCCGCGAGTATAATTTACTATAAGTAAGATTGAAGAGGGAAGTAGGGTAAATAGAATTAATGAAAAGGTGATTGTATGGGACATACGGAACAGGATGATCATCACGATCTAATTTACAAACTCAATGACAACCCGCCGTTCCTGGAAAAAACATTCGCGGCTTTTCAGCACATCTGTGCGATTTTGATCCCAATAATGGTGCCTGGCTATATTGTAGCAAGCGCTATAGGATGTGATTTCAAAACCACGTCTGCAATAGTTTCAACATGTTTGATAGTCTCAGGGCTTGGAACATTTCTTCAGGCAAAGAGAATCGGTCCCATAGGCTCTGGACTTCTAAGTATACAGGGGACGAGTTTTGGCTTTGTCGGGATATTGATAGTCACTGGACAAATAGGTGGATTGCCTCTCATTTTCGGGACATGCATGATTGGAGTGATAATACAGTTTGTAGTGGCATATTTTTTGCCGAAAGTTAAGAATATTTTTCCTCCAGTTGTAAGCGGCACTGTTGTTTTTCTGATAGGTGCTACTCTCATTCATGTCGCCGTTGATGCTCTTGCAGGAGGGCAAGCTGCGAGAGATACAGGAAATTATGCTTCTTCAAAGTTTGTTCTTTTGGGATTGTTCGTAATTATACTAATAATAATCTTTCAGAGTTCAAGAATAAAAATTTTAAGGATAGGCTGTATCCTTTTTGCCACGGCTATTGGTTTTGTAGTTGCTATACCTCTTGGGATGGTGGATTTTGCAAATTTAGGCAAGGCTCAAATGATTTACATTCCAAGTTTCTTTGGATACGGAGTTAAGTTTGGATGGGCGACGTTGCTTCCCATGCTGATAATTTTTTTTGTTACTGCCATTGAGGCCATTGGTGATATTACAGCTACAGCTTCAGTCTCTGGAGAGCCTATTTGCGGCAAACTTCACATGAACAGGCTTTCAGGAGGAGTTATGACTGATGGTATTTCTTCTTTGATAGGTTCTATTCTGGGAGGTTTCCCTCTTTCGTGCTTTGCCCAAAATAATGGCATCATTCAAATAACAGGTGTCGCCAGCAGACATGTAGGATTTTTCATTGCCGGTTTTTTGGTGCTGAGCGGTTTTTGCCCGATTGTTTCAAATGTTTTTCAGATTATTCCGCAATGCGTTCTTGGCGGAGGTATGTTGATTATGTTCGGGACTATTATGGCCGCAGGGATTAGGATTTTAGGTATGGAAAAACTCAACAGAAGGTCTTTGATAATCATATCAGTGGCAATTGCTGCAGGAATGACTGTCGAGAATCATGCTGTCCTTGAGAGTTTTCCTGATCTGATTAGATACTCCTTTTCTTCGGGAATAGGTACTGGCGGGCTAGCTGCCATAGTTCTCAATCTTATTTTACCTAAAGAAAAGGAAAAGATTAAACCGCATACTATACAGGAAAGTTAATGATCAATAGAAAATAAGAATGATTACTGATGGCTTTCATTATTTTGCACACTCCTTATAATATCTATTAATGACGCTTTTTATATTCAAAGGAACAAATCTTAAAAATTAATTCTATGAAAAAAACTCTTATTGCTTTAGTCTGCATCCTAGTCATCTCTTTGATACCTAAAACTTATTCAGAAGAGACAGATAAACAAACATATGACAATGAAAGTTGGAATAAAGCCATCATTGAAAAAGGAAAGGAAATCGCACACTTCAAAGATTTATCCGATCCTATAAGCGCAGCTATGGAAAAACAGATTATCGTGCTGACTACAATGAGGGCTCAAACTGACCAGAGACTGGATCAACTGAGGTTTGATTTAGTTATTGGCAGCGGGAGTCCTTACGAGTATAGGCGGGTGCTCCGTGAGATATGTCATGTGGCTTTATCTTTTCAACGTATTCTCGATTCAGATAGAAAAGACGTTGATACTCTCAACTACTATCTTGAAGTAATTAAAGAGGTTAAGGATTCACTATCTAAACTTAAAGAAGCAAAGAACATCAAACCTGAAATTATTTCTTCGCTAGATACCATGAACAACGATTTAACTGTGATACAGAATAAATTCATAGAATATCGTGATTCACTGAATGCAGCGCTTGCTACCACAGGTTCTTATTCCGGAATTTCTTTTGATGATCCCACTAAATTTAATGAAATAGTCTTCAATGCGTTAAAGAGTTTTTACATGACGCCGGACTTCGACTTCTTTTCTGGAGCGACATGGAAAGTATCAACCTACTTGCAACATGACTGGATGAGCAGGTTTTATTTAAAAATGGCTGAAAACTTCCCTGATAATCAAAACGAAACTATGGTTCTGTGCATTTGTTTGTTTTTTGGAGCAATAGCTTTCTTAATTTTAAATATTTTTATCAATAAATACTTAAAAGTAGACAGGAAAAGGTTGCAGCCTTTTAAAAGAAGCCTTTTTTGGTTCATTCTGGCTATATCCTTTATAGCATATAATTACAGCGTCGCCTTCATGCCTAAAAATTCTATTATAATCTCCCTTGCGATTCTCTTTTTGGCTAGGGCATTAATGTTGCTTGGATGGGGACTTCGAATTCAGAAAGCGGACGATGTGGACGCATCGTCTTCCCCTTTTGCTCCTCTTTTTCTTCTCTATGTTTTTGGGGTCTTCCTTCAAGTTACCGATCTGTACAAAATTTTCATTTCTTCTTTTTGGATTATTGGTATTGTGATTTATCTATTTTTTGCCCGCAAGCAGTTTAAAAAGAATTTTTTTAAGTTCGAAAAGGCTTTAGTATCACTTTCTATGGTATTAGGTATCATTTGTTTGCTTATGGTGCCTATTGGCCTTGTTTATCTCTCGATACTGATAATGATGGGGTGGTTTCTTGTTTGCCTTGGAATTCAATTTGCAAGATATATAAGCTATTCTTTTAATGGCATGGTGCAGTATATCGGAGGAAATTATGTGGTTTTGAAAATTTTGCTTATAGGCCTAAGTGTCCCTGTTTTATGGCTTTTTATTATGCTGTTGATTTTTATGTGGGGAGTAGGGCAGATATTCGGTTCTTATTTTTTTGCCTCATTCATAAACACTGATATTAAAATTTACAACTATACGTTAAACTTCACTAATTTTGCTTTTGCTATATATCTCTTTTTTGTATTTAAAACAATTACCAATGTAGCAAAACTTACGATAAAGAGGCTATCTGAAACCTCTAAAATTGAACACGGAGCTTCCTCTTCGATTGGAGTCCTTATTAATTATGGACTTTGGTCTGTCTATATAATAGTAATGCTTAAGCTGCTTGGATTTAATATGACCAGTCTGGCCGTTATTTCAGGCGGGCTTAGCGTAGGTATAGGTTTTGGGATGCGCGACATACTTAATAACTTTGTATCAGGAATAATTATTTTAGGTAGCCATTCCATAAGGCACGGCGACGTTGTTGAAATTGATGGTTTAGCAGGTAAGGTTATAGAAATTACGATAAGATCGACAGTTGTTCAAACCTGGGAGAATGCGATAGTATGTATCCCCAATTCCACGATAATCTCAAATAAACTGATAAATTGGACTAATCAGGATTTGGTTGTAAGGAAAGATATATCAATCGGAGTTGCTTACGGATCTGATATAGAAAAGGTTAAATCAATTTTACTGAGAATAGGCAATGAGGCTGAGTATATTCTTTCAAAGCCCGCTCCAACAGTTTTTCTGCAGGACTTTGCAGATAGTGCAATAACTATGACGTTGAGAGTGTGGTTATCTAATATTGCCTATGCTACTGTAGCACTAAGCAGTATCAGGGAGAGGATATATTCCGATTTTGCAAAGAACTCCATAGAAATACCTTTCCCGCAGATGGATGTAACGTTGAAGGGTAACGAAAGTTCAGTCAAGTGACTTGGCGCAATCATACCATGTAGTGAAATAGACAGGCTTTTGTTTGCCGAATTCTTCTACAGCCCAGCCTTTGCCTTTGGCAAAAATGATTTTTGTGTCTCCTTCTCTGGGAGTATTTACTATTACATATATGAGGCCTTTCTGATCCTGCAGGGGGCCTTTTACTAATTTGTAAGTTTGCCTTTTCTGATCTTCCCTGTCCGTCTTGGGGTTGGTAATATCCGAGGTTCTTTGGGCAAGGTGGGATATTTCATATTTTGAATAAGACTCATCTTTGTTGTTAAGTTCTGTCTCTGTTTGTTGTTTTAATGCGAGAGTCATCTTATAGAAGTCTCCGACATCATAATCAGAAATTTTGCCTTGTTTCGCTCCCGATGACAAAGCTCGCTGGCACCAAACAAGAGTTTGTTTGTCATCGCCTTTAGATGCTGATTTCGACGCTTCATTATAACATGACAGGGTAATAAGCTCCTGAGCTTTTTCCCTCCATTTTTGCGAGTTAGATGAACTGAGTTTGTTGGCAAGAGAGAGCATTTCAGAAGAATACAAATAAACTTCAGCTGTTTTTTTAGGAGAGGCATTAAAGGCATCAACTATTTTTGCATCCAATTCATCAAAGCTTGATGACTCTCCCAAAAGGGAAACAGCTAAGCAAAAAAAAACTAAACAAATAATTTTACGGTATAACGTCAATGTCACCTGTAATTGGCTCCGTTTTATTTATGTGTTTTGGTTCAGGTTGCTCTGCAGGCAGATCTTTTCCTTCAATTCTCTGGGCAGCTTGGCCTTCTGCTTCCAGATATTGCCTGTCGAAGTCGATTACTTTTTCCCCAAGCATATCTGAAAGGTCTTTCATATTGATGCGAAGTTTTACTACCGCGATGGCATCATCTCCTTCGCCTTCCCAGCTAAACCCCATAAACTCTGCTCCCATCAATGCTCCAATTACTGAAGTTTTGACTTGGTCGGACTTAAGCATAAAGTTTTCCACAGTCGTATGGCTTTCCAGTGTGAAGCCTCCGATTTTTTTATAAAGATTCTTGTAAGCATCAATTTCCGCGGCCCTTAATGCAGCAATTTTTGGTGCATTTGCAGGAGTGGAAGTGGCAAATGCTGTTCTCTGAATAACTTTATCAGGGTATTTGTCCAAATTAAATTTGCTCTTATCAACGAGATCTGCAATTCTGGAGAGTTTGAGCGAAGCAGTAACCATTGCTATGTCCTTAGTCGGGTCATATTTAATTTCATCAAATTCTATGCCGACTATTTTTCGCTTGCCTGTTTTGGTCTCGGTGGTCCCCTGAAAGCACCCGTCTATAAAATTGTCAACCTGTTCGTTATATTTGAGTTTTATACCGTAAACAGTCTCGACAATGTTTCTCTCAGCTAGAATTTTTGCGCAATTAATAGAATTTAGCTTTTTTTGGGAGTCGGTTAGAGCAAAAACTATTCCGGGAAGAATGGCTATTGTCAATGCCAGTAGAAATCTTGTTCTCATAAACTGTTCTATTCCTGTGTTTTATTTTTAATATTATTTTTAGGCTCTGGTGGAAGTATATTGTCAAAGTCAATAGTAAACTTTGTATCAGGTGTTTTATGGACTTTCCCTTGCAGATAGATAAAGTCGTTGGTTTTTTCAGGGATAGTGGGAGTGTGCCAATTATCTGAATCGTCTATTGGAGAACTTGATACCTCTTTTAGTATCAATTCGTACGAGTTATTTTCTTTTTCTACTATTCTTGCCTTAACATACACGCTTTGGTCATTGTAATTCTCAAGGATTTTGGAGTTTTTCAGAACTGCTTCATTGAGCTCTTTAAGTTCTTTTACTCTTTTTTGGATTAAAACTTTATTGGCATCGGAAGCGGCCAGACCTATGCAGATTAGAGATAAAAAAATATATGCAAAAATATGTTTCATTATAAATTTAATAGTATGGGACAATATAACACAAAAAATAAGTGGACGGCTCGAAAGAACCGCCCATCTTTATTTTGTGATTAATAGCCTAAGTTAACACCTGAATTGGCTTCGGAGCCATCTTTAGCAGTATTATCTACTCCGGTATTTACATTGCTTATAGTAGAACCCTTTATCTGGGCATTGTTTGCGCTTATGCCGGAGATAACGACTGATTTGCCTTCAGCAGTGTTAGTTCCGTCTGTATTAATGTTTGATATATCGCTTCCGTCTGTAACTTCTGATTTGTTAAGAGATACGCCTGAGACTATGAGAGATTCATCTTTGGCATAATTTTCCTGTCCGGTGTTTTCATTATAGATATCTGATCCTTTGATAGTAGCCTCATTTGCTTCAACGCCAGAGACTATTTTGGATTTATTTGTAGCTTCGTTGACACCATCTGTATTAATGTTTTCTATCGTGCTTCCGTCTGTGACCTGAGCCTTGTTGAGGGATACGCCCGAGACGATCAGAGACTCGTCTTTAGCTGTGTTCTCCATATTATCGTTTGTGTTGTAGATTTCTGAGTCTTTTATAGTGGCTCCGACTGCTTCTACTCCAGAATTGATTTTGGACTTGTTTGTGGCTTCGTTTGTTACATCAGTGTTGGTGTTTTCAATTGTAGAATTTTCGACTACTGTCTGAGGCAACGCAAACAAACTTGCGGCTCCTAAGGTTGTAGCAAATGCGATTGCTATAATCTTTGTTTTCATGAGGCTTTCTCCTTGTGTTTATTATATAGGGCTTTAATATCCTAAGTTGATACCTGAATTTATTTCCGAGCCGTCCTTGGCTGTATTTCTTACATTATCATTAACATTAGTGATCTCGGAATTTTTTATTTGTGCATTGTTAGCGCTTATACCTGAAATAATTACAGATTTATTAGTGGCTTCATTTCGCACGTTTTTATTTGTATTGCTAATAGAAGAACCTTCGACAATTGCTTTGTTCATAGATATTCCGGAAACTATCAGAGATTCGTCTCTGGCATAGTTCTGGACATTGGTATTTTCGTTGTATATTTCAGAATCTTTTATCTGGGCTTCATTGGCTTCGATGCCTGAAACTATCTTGGATTTATTGATGGCTTCATTAGTGACGTCCTTATTAATATTTTCTATGTAGCTTCCATCGGTAACTTGTGCTTTGTTTAAAGATATGCCGGAAACAATCAGAGACTCATCTTTTGCAGTGTTTGTTACATTATCATTAGTGTTATAAATCTCTGAATCTTTAATTGTAGCGCCGACGGCCTCGATGCCTGAGTTGATTTTGGATTTGTTAGTGGCTTCGTTAGTAACATCTTTATTGGTGTTTTCAATAGTGGAATTTTCAACAATAGTTTGTTGTGGCATGGCTATCAATGACATCGAAATTAAAAGAAACGATAATACAGCAACTGTTGTTATCATATTCATATTTTTATTCCCCTCCGAAGTTAATGCCAGTATTGGCTTTGGAATTATCTTTAGTTATAATGTTGCTGCTGTTTCCAGTATTGGTAAAGCTGGAGTTCCTTAAAGTTGTGTTGGAAACCTTTATTCCTGTATTTATTTTGGATTTATTATCGGCCATGGATTGCCCCTTTTCCACGTCGCTTGATAAATTTGTTTCTTTAATTATCGAACTTTCAGAGACCAGCCCTGAATTTATTTCTGAATTATTTGTTGCTGTGTTGGTTACCATATCATTGGAATTATCTAGCGTTGAAGCCTTAACTTCAGAATTTTTGACGCTTACGCCCGAAACAATATCTGAGTTAATATCTGCTTTGTTTATTACATCGGTGTTAGTATTTGTGATTTGAGAAGAAGCAACTGAGGAATTTTCAATTTCTATTCCTGTGTTGATTTTTGAATTTCCCAGAGCTTCAGACATACCATCGTCATTTGTATTTTTTATGTCTGAAGATTTTACATTAACATCACCTGCGGCGTTAATTCCTGTGTTTACATCTGAAGAATCACCGCTGATGACAGACGCATTATCGACTTGATTTTCAATAGTTGAAATATCCACGCTGGTTTCAGGCAAAGCCCAGAGCTGTGATAATAGAAAAATCATAGCGAGCATTGAAATGGACTTTTTCATTCTGTTAAATCCTCTTTTTTGTTTACATGTATTGTATATAATAAAATGTCTTTTACCAATATAAGAACTTTACTTTCCGAAGTTGAATTGCAGATCGGGAGTTTCCTGTTCATTTGCCTCTTTATCGAATTTGGTACCCTGATTTACAGTTGACCTGTTTTTAGCAGTGACATTTGCTCCTTGGACTGTGTTGGAAAGGTTTGCATTGGAAATTCTGGCATTATTGGCTTGTATTCCTGCGTTTATGGTTGAATTATCCTGAGCTTTAAATGTACCTTCTACATCCGAAGTGAGATGGGAGTCTTTTATTTCGGAGTTGTTAGCAGAGAGTCCTGTATTTATAGTGGACTTATTTACAGCTTCGACTTTTCCTTCTGTCCTTGTCGAAATGAAAGATCTTTGGACTGTGGATTGGTTTAAGTTTACGCCAGTATTAATTCTGGAATTTTCTTTAGCTACAGCTTCTACATCTCCTTGGTTTTCGATGTAAGAATCTTCTATTTTTGCGTTTACCGCACTAATCCCTGTATTTATTTAGACTTGCCTGAAGCTTCTGAAGACCCTTCGACGGTATTTATGATGGTACTGTTTTCCACAACCGTAAAAACAGAGCCTGTGGGAGGAGCAAAGACACCGTCAAATACTTTTCCACCTTTATCGTAATTCTCCAATATTTTTTTCCATCCATCGGCAATGGTCATGCCAGGTGGAAGTTTGTAGCCTTTTTTAATGGCTTCGATATACATTTTTCCAATCTGAGCTTTGGCATCAACATCGTATTGGTCGCTTAGAAATATCTGGCTATCAATAAACTCTTGAGTATGAACATCAAGAGATTTTCCATTAATTTCTACTCTGGACATTATTTCTCTGGTTAATCCATACGATATTGCGAGAGTGCCGATAGCTGTCGCAGTCACAGGATTTGCTGCAAGGAACGAGCCGAAAACTTTTGTTATGGCAAACTCCATGCCTTTGGCAAAGGCATATGTAATCGCAAGATTTACGGCGCCCTGTTTGTAATTGCCAGTGCGATACGCCTCCATTCCTACATCATAGAACTGGAATGCAAGCAGTATCAACCCTCCGGTCTGTAGAGCTTTAGGGGCATAACCCTTCATGTTGCGCTGCAAACTTCCGGGAGCTCCTCTTTCGCGATACCCTAGTTTCATAAGTGTTCTGTCAGGAGTTTTTATGAGTCTGGTAAGCTGTTGATTGCCACCTGCATACGAAGCAGCTTTGTTCCATAACGTTGTTCTGATTTGAGATTCTGCCCTGGCTAAACCGACTTTGATGTTATCAAGACGCTCTGCTGCATTCGATACATTTTTAGCAGTGTTGTTAAAGGCATCATCTGCCTGATTCATGAGGTTCTGGGCGTTTTTCACTACATTCCTTCCTGCTGTCGCTGAATCGGGAGTGCGGGCGTTTGCTTTTGCGACATCCGGAGTAGAAGTAGTATTGGTTTTTGTGCCGAATCTGTCAGCCATCATATTATTCACAGCGTCTTTTCTGGTTAAATATTTAGCTACTTGTGAATTAAGGATATCTCCCTTGGTTTGGAGATTTTTGAGAGCATCTGCTGCGGCTGGAGGCAACGGGCCTTTTGCGGCTCTGGCTTGAAGTTTTGCTATAGACTGGTTGTTTTTTTCTATCAACTCGAGAGCATGTTTTATCTGAGTGTTCATATGTTCGTTGTAAATTTTTGCGTCAGAGAGTGATATATGGTCGTTCTTTCCATTTCTCATGAACTGTTCCACCAAGCCTGCTTCCCTGGAGGTGTATGCTCTTCCGCCTTGTTTGTTTATCCATTCATTAATGACTTCAAATTGAGTAGTCTGGTTCATAAGCGGCATGGCATCGATGTTGAGTTTCTTGGACCAGTCGACTCTTCTTCCCGAAGCTTGTCCATTATCTTTAAGCCATTTATTAATTTCGCTGTTTACATTATTTCTCATTTTCTGGGCGTCTTGCAAGGTGACGTTGCGGTCTGCCTTGCCAATGTGTCCGTCGTAGTCGGCACCTGGTTTAGCAGGGCCGGTAGAATGCTGTTTGGATACTGTAAGGCCGCTCTTGTCGGCGGCATTTTGCATAAACTCCGACGTCCTGGTTTCAAAAAACTTCTGATTTGCCTGGAAGGTATTATTATTGATTACGCCTTCCCTTGCCAGATAGTTGATCTCAGGATTGTTGCGGTAAAGATAGGCTCTGTCTGCTTCTGTTAATGAGGAGTCCGGCGGGACTTTTGCAAACCTTTCGGCCAGGCTAATGAGTTTCTGATCCCAGGCAAACAGAAAGACAGGAAGAAGAAATAACAGCAGCAGAGTAAATATTTTAAAGGATGGTTTTTTCATAGTTACCGGTTATTTATTCCAAGGTTCTGTTTTGCGGAATTTTCATTAAGGGTTGTCAGAGGCATTGATTCCATAAATGAAAGTTTATTGCTGAAGTCCAGACTGATGTCTCCCGGATCCTGTGCTTTCGGTCCGAAGGCTCTCATTATTTTCAGTAAAACCGGTCCGTTTTCAGTAAAAACAATGCTTCCTTTGTCCAAACTCAGCAGCCCACCATAAGCGGTCGGGATATTTAATGTGTCTGAAGAATTGATAAGCCCAATGCTATTAAAAGTTCTGGAATCAGTAAGTCTTCCCTTTTTATCTGTCAAGTCTGTTATGGAGCCGAAAACATCGCAGAGAGGATACTGGATTTCGCCATCCGGCCTGATTACGGCTAAGCATATATTTGTATCTGGAACATAGATAAATTTTGTAGATTTCTTTGATGTGGTATCTTTTGTAGCGTAAAGTTGGGTTCCATAGAAGAAGTATTTTGTTCTAATGCCATTGGCAGTAACAGAATCTATCTCGTCTTCCATAGGAGCGTAATCTAGTGAGATATAGTTTCCGTTGTTAAATTTTAGGGAAGTTAGGCGGTTGTTCCAATCGTATGAAACGCTGCGTTTATTGTCGGCGTCTTCATATGAAGAGAGAGAGGAGATTTCGTTGTTATAGCTTAAAGTCAAAGAGTTTATTTGAGAGAATATCGAAGGAGAAGATAATTTGGATTCATTTTTGCCCAACTTAAGCAGATTGCCCCATACATCAAAACTAAGATTAACTTCTTTTCCTCCTGAGTCTGCTACTTTTGTAAGGTGGTTAAGTTCGTCATAGAAGAAGTTAACAGTAGTCTGTCCATTATTTATCCTAGTAATATTACCTATCTTGTCATAGCCAAGTTTTGTGGTTTTAGAGGCGCCGCCAGGCAGAAGTATCGAGTATTCAATTATCTTGGGCTCAACATCATAAGTCCATTTCAAAACTACCCCGTTAGGATAATAAATCTCTTTAATCATGCCGGAATCGTAATAGGAAACTTTGAAAGTGCCTGTTTTGTCAGAAATAATTGACGTGAGTTTTCCTCCTGCATCCCTTATGTATTTGATAGAAAAACCCTCGGAATCAGCAAGTGTTTTTATTATGTCTTTTTTATCGTATTCAAAGGCAAGAGAGAGTTCTTTATCGTAGCTTTTTTGGGACAGCCTCCCGTAATCATCGTAGTCGAACTTTATTCTGCAACTGTCAGTGGAAGCCTCAGTTACCTGTGAGTATTTATTATAAACATAGTTGGCAATGTTTATGTTCTTTTCATTTTTAATTGCGGTAATCTGTTTCTTATCGTTTGTTTCATAAGTAATAACATTCCCGGAAGGCGAAATTCTTGTTATAGTCTGATCGTTGTTATCGATAAACAGCCATAAACCGAAAAGGCTGCTTTGGATCGAGTAGAGGTCATTTTCCTGAGAACCGATATAGGTCTGGGTGTCAAAATTGCAGAGTTCAACTTTTTGAGGCAGCCTGGCATTCTGATAAGCCACGAGGGTTTTTCTTTTCATAGGATCCGATATTTTTATGGGAAGGCCCTCTTCACTTAAAGTAAGGATAGTTTTTGTCGCGTTGGGATAGATTATTTCTACTGTGTTTTTGCCGTATCTGAAGCTGGTTTTATTGCCCAGAGAATCGACGATCTGAATCATTCTGCCTTCCTTGTCGTAAGTATAATTAAACTCATCCCCTGATGCTGTTACAGCCTTTTGCAATGATGAGCCGTCTTTTGAATAAGAGTATTTCATCATGCATATGCCGCCAGAGATAAGCTCAATGACATTTTTATTTATATCTCTTATAATGCCACCATCTTTGATTTCCGAGCGGGTCTTTTCCAAGGCAAACTCGGACGGAGAAATCAAATCCTTGAAATATTCAGAGCCGTTTTTATTTTTGAGGACAAGGTTTCCAAAGGAATAGGTTATCTGAAAGGGAGTAAAACCTCTTAATGAACTTTTAACAACAAAGTTTCCTTCCTTGCCTGGAGCTATATCGAGATTGTCTCCATTTATGTTTTTTGTCGCGACTGCGCCGGTTTTTCTGTCAATTGTTCCAAAAAGGACATCTTCCGAATCTATAGGGCCCTCAGTGATTTCAACTTTGTCGGGAGTGTATTTGTACTGGGTTCTAAGGAATTTGGTAAGATTCCAGACATAGACAAATTGAGTATTGTTTTTTTGAACTGCATCAGATTTATACTCGACATAAACGCTATCACCTAAAGCATCATCAATACTTTGCACCCTGCCATCTTCGTAGTAAGATAGTAAATAGTCATGGTCAGGTTCTTGTAGCCTTGACAGGAGTCCTCTTTCATCATATTCGAAGTAGTATTTGGTAATTCCGTTGACTTGTATTCCTGAAAGTACAGAGTCTTTGTATGAGAAATTGAACTGTTTGTCAGCTTTGATGGAAACGATTTGTCCCGCTGTGTTTCTTTCGACTTTTGAATTGTCATTAGAAATCGGACTACTGCCAGAAAGGGCGTTGTCTATAGAGATGGTTTGTATCCTCTCTGATTTAGTTTCCCAGCCTGCCAGGAGATTTTTGGTATTTCTAGCAATTATGGATGTGCTCCCCGACTCATCTTGAATTGTTTTGAGGTTTCCTGATTCGTCAAAAGTGAGCTTTTCCCCTATATTAGAAGTAAGGACATAGTCTCCATTTACGAATTCAAACTTGGCTCCCTGTCCTCCGCCCGATTCTAACTTGCCATCTTCATTTTTAATAAATAAAATCTTTGAGCAGTATGCGCTTATCGTGTATATTGGCACATCCTCAGAAAGTTGTAGATTTGCGTCAAGGGAAGTTTCCCATTTTGAACCGACAGAACCCTTAGTTATTTGAGGGTTGTACTTAAAAGAGACGGGATAGGCGGAAATATTTAATATTGAAAACTGAGCATCAATTGTACCTGTGGCTGTGTTAATATTAATTTCAGCCAAGGTATGAAATGATAAAAGAAGCGCCGAGACCAGCGCTCCTGACAGATAAAATCTCTTCACATTATTATTCAACTTTCGTTTCCTTAAATTACCAATCTGTTTTCCCGAAACCTACAGGTGCTTCCTTATCATCGGTTTTAGGAATTTGTTTGACTTGCTGTTTTACAGGTTGCTGCTGTTGTCGTGCTATGGGTGGAGGTGGTGGAGGTTGCCTTTGTTGGGCTTGTTGCTGAACAGGCTGTTGAGCTTGTACTTGAGCAGCAGGAGGTTGTTGGACAGCCTTGGGCTGTTGTTGCTGAGGAGGTGGTTGAGGTACGGTACTAAGTTGAGGAGCCACTGGTCTGTTTTTGTAGTCCATATTGCGTTTTCTAGCCTCATCAATAGGAACAGTTTCCCACAGGTTGAGGAAGAGGTCTGTATAGTTCGAGGTTCCGGTTTTCTTCATAGCTTCATTAATCATATCTATGTCGCTTTGGGAGATAGGAGCTGTCTTGTTAATATTGTAACCATGGAAGAACATGTATTCTCTTATATAAGCTATCTTTTCATTGTTGCCAAGATAACCGAATTCTTCTCTGAGCCTGCTTACAAGAGCCTTGTCTTCTGTGGCACCTGGAATACATCTCCAATAGGGAACATCGAAGTACTTGCCAAGTGTTTCCAATGTGCTTATTTCTACCAGCAATCTGATTCCGTAATATATTCCTTGTTGTTTTTTAAGTGTGTAATCAAAAGTCAAGCCGCACCCCTCAAAGAAGGCTCCGATACCCCATCCCAGTTTGGTTTTTCGGATATTAATGGAATTAGATACCTGAGAACTTGAGATTGCCGACTGTGTCCTGTAGTCCAACAAGCTTAAATCAAAAGACATGCGTGAAACAGATTCTTCAGCATTATAGCCCATGCTCCCATCGTATTGATAATTAGATCCCCATTGGCCTTTGTCTACGCCTCCTTCGGCTTTGAGCTCTCTCGATTTTTCAATCATGTCTTTATCAAATTCTGTAATCCCTCCTGTCATAACGAGTTGAGGCAACGCTCTGTTGATAGAACCGCCGGTAGTTGCTTCGTTTATTATGTAGTTGGGGTCGTAAGGAACATATATGACTTTGGGGCCGATTTTATTCAAAGCAGTAGTCAGCATCCTGGAGACGTCATCTGGTAAAGTGCGGTCGGCTGTATCATTGCTGATTACTTTGCTCTGAACTCTTACAGGGTCAATGTTATAGGCTTCAAGCAGTTTTCCAAACTGCCTTAGAGAATCATCATATCTTGTTAATCTGGTTTGAGCCTGACTCATTGATTCGTCCAGGTCTTTTACTTCCTGATCGCTTACATCTCCGGCAAACCAGCGAAAAACACTGCAACCGGAACCAAGCGTTAATATAGCAACTGCGGATGACAGATAAAATAATTTTCTAAATTTCATGAAACCTCCGAGATTGTTTGTATGTTAGAGAATGTTTTTAGTTGTTTCCGTCTGTCCAATCTTCTTCCGAAAGATCTCTTATTCCTGTAGGATTTTTGTCCTTGATGAGTTTTTCGACTTTTATTGCCATGCTGGCGGCATAAAGATCAGTGCTTTTAAGGGACTGGGCTTTTTGGTATTCTTCAAGAGCTGTGCTGTAATCTTGAGAGTTGTATGCCTCATCTGCTTTCTTAATTGCTTCATTATATGCTTTCTCCATATTGACGATGGATTCCATTAGTGCTTTTGTGCTATTTAATTGGCTTTCGGCATATTGGTCTTTTGGAATATATCCCAAGGCTTCGTTGTATTTGTTGTAAGCATTGGATAAATCTCCGGCAGTGTAATACTTATCAGCCAAAGCAATTACGGCATTATATTTGCTCTTGGCTATTTCTAACTGCTTTTGGGCTTCAAACTGTTTTTGCTGTTCAAGTTTCTTTTTTTTCAAAGCATCTTCTCTTGCTTGGGCTTCTTTTTTCTTCTGGTCTCTTTGTTTTTTTTTCCTGTCTTTAGCTATGATAGATACAGATTTATCCATAGGCAGGTTTTCCCAGACAGCTATAAATAGGGATGGGTAATCGTTAACTGCGTAGAGCCTCATCTGATTTGAGAAAACAGCCTGCTCTGAAGAGGAAAGAGTTTCGCTTGCCCTGTCTATTCCTGTATAGCCGCTTAGGTATAAGTATTTCTTGATGTATCTGACTTGTCTGCCAGTGGGCATTATTTCGATATTGTCCTTGAGCCTTTTTATCATAGTCTGGTCTGCAGAAGCGCCTTTTATGCACTTCCAGTAGGGAACTGAAAAATATTTGCCCAGGAGTTCTACTGTGCTTAATTCCACAAGGAATCTCAAAGCTGCATAAATGCCTTGCTTTGTTTTGACCTCTGATTCGAAAGACGCACTAAAATCCATATAAGACGCAGAGACAGCCCATCCAAGTCTGTCCTGTCTGATGACTATTGAGTTTGTAGCCAGTACTCCAGGAAAGTATGACTGCGTCTTGTAGTTTCGCATGTTTAAGTCAAGAGTGATTTTTGAGACATTCATCCCTGCACTGTATCTTGCGCTTCCAGAGGCACCCGCCCACCCACCGGCTATATCACCTTCTCTTTCTTTTTGGATAAGGTCCTTGTCAACACCAGTTATTCCACCTGAGATTACGGCATCAGGATAAATTCTTTTTATAGTTCCTCCGGTAGTAGCCTCATTAATTAAATACTGTGTATCGTATGGGATAAAAACAACTTCTCTGCCTACTTTATTTACGGCTGTGGAAATCATCACATAAAGGTCGGTGGGAACTCCCTTATCTGCAGTAGCATTGCCTATGTTTTGACTTTGAATTGGGGTAGGGGCTATATCGTAAGCTATGAGCATCTGTCCTAAGTTAACCAGTGCTTCGTCCATTATGGTCTCTCTCTTGAAAGCCTGCATCTGATCGTCTAGTTCCTGAACCTCCTTGTCATCGACTTTGCCTTGAATCCAGCCGCACCCGCTTAATAAAAGTGAAAAGCCTGCTATTGTTAAACAAAAGTATTTCTTGATTTCTGACACACTAACTCCGTGATTTAGAAATTTTCATTATTTTTCAAAACATGACACCTACTCTTCTATATAGGTATTGACTTTCTTTACATCGCTTTTTCTGTCTATGAGAGTATTTCCGACATTCTCTGTCCCTCTACTTCTTTCGGCGGCTCTTTTTTCTTGCCTACTGATATAGTTGTATTTTGTGCCGTCGGGGGCCACTCCGCTTTCGTCATCAAAGTATTTTGCCATATGCTTTGTCTTTGTATTCTGTCCTATTTTACCGCCTTTTCCTATGGTGGTGTTAACCTCTCTAACTTTGTCGCTTTCGATAACTACATTGCCGATTCCGCCCGACTGCCCTATTTTCGCTTTGCCGCCGGAGGTTATAATGTGCTGACCGCCGTATACATATACACTGCCGATGCTTTTTGACTCATTCTTAGCGCTGACCGCAGTGTTGACATTGGTAGTGATTTTTTTATTTTGGATGTTGCCTTTTACTGCGCCGACATCAACAGATGAATTTTGAGCGTTTATCGTGGCATTAACATTAGTTGAAATTTCAGAATTGCTTATGCTTGTAGCAGATACTCCTGTAGTAATATGTGAAGAGCTTGCATCGATATTGACATTGGAACTTGTTGATACCGAAGAATTCCTGATGTCTGCATATTCTGCGTCTAATCCGGTGTTGACCTTTGATCTGTTTCTGGCAGTTACATTGCCGTCGGTCTGATTTGTTATGATTGAATTATTGATATTTGACGTCGGGATATTTATCCCTGTGTTGACTGTAGAGTTGTCCGTAGCTGTGAAGTCGCCGCTGACACTGTTTGAGATAATAGAGTTATTGACTGTAGCACCGACACCGCTGCTTGGCGGAAGAGCTACTGCTAAACTGCAGGTGGAGAATAGTGTAAAAATAAATAGCATCTTAAGCATAAAGGATTTCCTCCGTTTGGTGTTTTTCGACTCGGCGTAAATTCATTAAACAGACTTTTTATGAATTATCAACGAGTATCAAGTCTAAATATTATTGTTTTTTGAAACGGATGAGATTAAATAGACTAAGTCATAATTAAAAAAACAAGGAGGTATTATGAATTCTAAAGCTAAGAAATATACAGCTATAAGCGCCATACTATTATTGGCAATTGTTTCTACCTACATTTATGCTGCAATGCCTGCTCTCGCCCAGAATATAACTTCTAATATCAACACTGCAAGATATATCCTTTTTGGCGGCGCCTACGATGTAAGAGGATCAAACAACACAGTTAATTCGGTTTTCAAGCTCGACACCTACACAGGCAATACATGGATGCTTGTTTCAGGTAAGGATAGCAAAGGCAACATAGTAAACACATGGAAGGCTATAGCCAATCCACCTAAAAATCAGCCGATAATTCCTGCGGAAGAGCCACAGATTGATGAACTGGACAACATGGGAAATAATTAGTAGCAATAATTCATATAAAATGAAGAGATTTTCCTTATTCATTCTATCTGTATTAATCTTATCGGCTTCAGTCAACTCTTTTTCGGAAAGCGAAAAAGCTGATACACGCCAATGGTTGGCTGTTCATGACTTTACCGTTTCAGAACAGCTCGAAGAGAAAGGTATTAATGGTTGGAAAGTTGCTGAGAGGATAGAGGGAGCTCTTGCCCAGAATGGAATGTATAGAATCGTCACAAGAGCCAAAATAGCAAAAGTCCTTAAAGAAAAAAATATCACATCATCTTCCAATATAGACGCTTCTGCTATGGGGGGAATGATTGGTGCTGATTATATAGTAACTGGCTCTGTAACCAACAGCGGAGACAAAATTACACTTTCTGCCAAACTTATTGATGTTAAGAAAGAGGCAGGTGAAATAGAGAAGAGTTATGATGTCTCAACCTCGGGCGACACGCTTGATGATGCCATAAAAAAACTTCCTGAACTCTACGATGAGATAGCGGTAAAAATGACTATGACACCTGGAAAACTGTTTGACGAGAGCCTGCGCAACCTGGATTCCCAGAATTATACTGAGGCTGCCAGAGAGTTCAGGGATTTAAAGCAGCAGGTTCCGGGAGATGAGATAAGAAACCTCGTAAGAGCCAATAAAGATGTCCCTCCGACTAACGATCCGACGCTTACTACTCCAGGGCAATTGCTTGACTATGCCTTGAGAATGATGGATAAAGGCAATTCATATGAGGCGGCTTCAGCCCTTAATAAGATAATCACTTTTAAAAATGTAAAAAGCATAACCGAAATAGATTCTTTGATTACGGAAGCCGAACAAGCAGGACTTAAACAGAAAGCTGACATCGAAAAATCCATAGCTACTGCTGTTGAACTTTTAAAGGCTGCAAAAGACAGAAATTCTGCCAAAGACCCTGCTCTCCTATACGATGAAGCGACTGGGATGCTCGAATCTATTCTTTATAACCCTAAATTGCCGCTTACTGTAGAGGACAGAAAAGAAATAGAGACTCTGTTGAAAAACATAAAGGATGCAAGGAAAGGCATGTATGCCGGTCCTGCCGTAGGCAAAGAGTTTCTGATTCCTGGCATAGATATTTCATTGATGCCCATTCCGAAAGGGACCTTTACTATGGGAACTGAATCTGTTCGAACAGATGGAGAAGAAGCGGATAATATTGCCCACACTGTAACTATAAGCAGGCCTTTCTGGATGGGGAAATATGAAGTTACCATAGGAGAATATCTTTTCTTTCTTAACGATATCAGATCCAACACTTCTTTGTCTGAAGATGTAAACAAGAATATAAAATGGTCTTCAGGTTATACTCCAATCGAAAAGAATTACACCATGAAAAGAGGAATGGGAGAGACATGGGGAGATAAGAATCAACCTATGGTCGGAATAAACTACCTTGCGGCAAATGAATTTTGCCAATGGTTGACGACAAGAGAAAGAAATGCCAAAAGGCTTCCCAAAAATTATGTTTTCAGGCTTCCTACAGAGGCGGAATGGGAATATGTATGCAGAGCTGGAACTACCACAGATTATCATATTCCTGAAGGGGCAGGGGAATATGCCATTGACGAATATGCCTGGCATGGGGGAAACAGCGAGGAAAAAACTTCTCCTGTTGGCAAGAAAAAACCTAATCCATGGGGGGTACATGATTTGCATGGCAATGTGTGGGAGTGGTGTTATGACTGGTATGATGGAGATTATCTGCCGGATGACGTCACAGATCCTGTCGGGCCTGCTTCATCTAATGATAATTTGAAAGTAGCCAGAGGTGGTTCTTTCGTAAGCGAAACTTCTGATTTGAAATCTTATGTAAGATATTCTATTCCATACAAGTCATCAAAGAAAAATGTCGGGTTCCGCGTGGTTCTAGCTCCAGAGATTTGAGCTGAAAGTCGTTTATTATCGAACAGGTTCTAACTATTGTCAAGGAAGCCTTAATCCAAATCTAAATATTGGCCCGGAAATTTAAGACGGCATTCCGTCTTCCGTGTCAAATTCCTCCGCTCCTGTAATGGAGCTTAATATCTCGCTGCTTACAGGAGGGCATCCTTGAATGTATCTGCATTTTGATTTGTGTTTAGATGTACAGTTGCCTATGCATAAAGTATGTTCTGGCAAGCTTTCATGCCCTTTACCAATGGCAATGCTAAGTTTGCCGTCAGGGCAATATTCCAAGATTGATTGCCCGTACTGTTTTAGAAAAAGGTAGAGCGATGACTGACAGGCGCTGCATGAATTTTTGTCAAAAACAGTTATATTCGGAAATTCCAAGACCAAGTCTGACGGCGGCAGTACGAATTTGACTTTATATTTTTGCCAATATGAAGGCACAATTTTTACACAGTCAAGGTCAATATTGGTCCCGTTTAAATCGGCCGAAAGCCTCAAATGAGGAACTGTTTTTGGGTCGATGCCTATTAAATGGCATGCCAAGGCATCAGTTTTAAAAGGGTCTCCCCCAGCTATGACTATGTCCATATTTCTGGGCGTTCCGGCGCTGGGCCCCATCCCTTCCATGCAGGTAGTACCGTCAATCAGAGAAAAGTCAGGTTTTAATACTGTAGTCATATCTGCTATTGCTATATCAATTGGTTTTTCCTTTGAGCCTTTAATTTCGGGAAGCATATGGAGTAATACTTTGCTTCGCCTCCATAAGCAGCCCTTCATGTTCTTTATTGAAAGCGTAACTCCTGTGTGCATATGAGTTTTGATTACCGGTATAGATACTACGAAATCAAAATCAGCCACCTCACTGCAGAGTTTTATACTGTTCAGAACTTTAGCGTTTGGGATGTTCTTAATTATAGGTTTGTTGATATCCATGTCCAGAAGAGGGCATTTTCTATTATTTGCTACATTTGCTATGCCTGTAGCTTCAAAAGCTTCCATGGTCTTCACTCCGGAAATTGGGCTTTCGCCTATGGAGACTATTGCTCCGAAAGAGCGGAAAACATCTATTGCTCCGGCTACAACTTCGGGATGAGTAGTTATTCCTTTATCCGGTGTTGCTATTCGTCCCGCATTTGGTTTTAAAAGGACTTTCTTACTTTTTAGGAACGAGAAATCAAAAGGCTCCAAAGCACTTAGGGTGTTCTGATAAGGCCCTTTGCCTGCAGAAATAACGATAGATTCTTCTGGTTTTGTTTTTTTATCTTTAGACATGCAAGCTATAAGCTATTTTGATTCTGGTGCATTTACCCAGCAACTGTCCATATTATAGGCATCGGCTTTTACTGAGACTCCGTCACTTCCATATAACGAGACAGTCCCACCGCCGCTTTGTCCGTTGTAAGGCAAAGCCGAAGAGTAAACTTCATATTGCAAAGGGGTGTCTGAATTACAAGCGGTTATAAAAACTTCCAAGGATGAACCGTCAAGAAAAACATTTAGTGCAATGCTTGTTGTTCTGTCCGAAAGAAGAAAGTCAATTTTTTTACCATTACCTACACTCAGAGAGCCTTTATCTATTCTTATGTCAGTACAGTTATTGCCGGCGCAGTTTACTTTTAGCCCTAGCGTAGAATTCTTAATATCTTCTGAACTGAATTTGGCATCAATATTCAAATGCAGGCCTTTTGCTCCGGCTAAATTCAAAGAGTTTTGATTGAGAGCTTCTGAAAAGTCGTGCGAGATACTGCCAATTTTATTGCTCCTAAGGGCAGTTACTAAAGCAACATCTTGTCCTAATGACCAATCTCCTTTTTCATCTCTGTAGGAAAATAGGAATCTCGGAATGCTTAACATGCCGGCCCAGTGATATTTGTCATTGTCCGGAGATTGGCTGGAGATATTAAGCCATGCAAACAAGTAATGCCTCTGTTCATTATCAACCTTCATTGGCTGTGATGCATACAAGACAAATTCAGGATTCAGGTCAAGGTGTTTATAGATAGTTTTGCCATCTTCTGTTTTGAAGTTCCCAAGAGGTGTAAACTTAATTGACTTTTCTGTTTTGGAAATAGTCCCAAGTACATAATACAGACTCTTTCCATAATCGGAAGCAGGCCCATCCTGTCCGAAGATAAGAATATAAGGAGTATTGTTTGTGGTTCCTATATGGTCAGTAAGGCGATAGACAGCGGCACATTCAAAATCCCCTCCTTTAGTTATAGGGTCTTTGACAGCTACCGGCCCTGAAAAAAAGAAACCATTCTCCTGATCACCGAAGAGTTTCCAGTTCCTAGTCAAATCGGTTCCATCATTTGAGTATGCAAGAATTACACCATCAGGGGTTCCATTTTGGTTTATTACCCCACCTGAAAGCAACATATAGTAGGAGCTATCATCAGGAAGTGTAAAGACATAAGGATCTCTGAAAGACACAAGGTTTAACTCTTTAGGTTGATTTATTATAACGTCTGGATTAGAATTGGGCTCTGTTTTTGACGTAGAAGAAAACTTCGTCCAATTTGTGAGATATGGATCTATTATGTTTCCGTTTTCGTCCAATTTATCTGCGTCAAGCGCTCTTGCCATACAAACAACTTCTTGCAGATTTTCACCGCTGCCCCAAACAGCAGAATAGAAAGCGGTGGGATAATAAGACACTATTTCCTGTCCATTGTTATTCTTTTCCCAGAAAGGGATCATTCTAATACAGCCTGTAAATATACCATCTTTATCTGGCGCATTTATATTCAGAGAGGGAAGAATGGCCGTAGTAGTCATTTTTTTGTCCTTTGAACAGGGATAAAACCACTTAAAGTTCCATTTCTTGTCAGGAAAACTTACAATATGCGACCATGACATATTTCCCCACTCGTCACCCCACGGATTTGATTGGCAGAAAACATGAAAAGAGGAGTTGTAATAAAAGAGGCCGCAAGGGTCATTTATCCATCCTGATGGTGCACGTAAATGGTAAATAGGTTTGGAAGGGTCAGAAAGAAAATCCTTATATTTTGATTCAACGTTGGAGTTTGCAGCTTCTGCATATTCCTCGGAAGTGGCAGACTGGAGAAAGATTTGTCCGAATAGTAGAAAAAGGATGGCTAGAGAAATGTTTTTAAGGAGTTTGGACATTGTTTTATATTAAAGTTGGTTGGATTTATCTGTTTTGCCGGCTTCCAATTGTTTGGTTGATAGTGCCTTATCCAGATTATGATAATGAGAAGGCCTTATGATTCGTTTAAAAAAAGGAATAATTCCTTTTTGTGATTCTTCCATTTCCATCTGAGCTTCCCTTAGTGTAGTTTCCCATGTCGGAGCAAATCCTGGTGCTCTTTCGTGCATAAGATGTATGGCTTTGTCATAGACTTGCAGCATTAATATTTCTTCTTTTTTAGGTTCGTGTTTAAGGAACTGAACCATTGACCTGAGATTTTCATTGTCAATTTTGAGAGTCTCGATGGTTTTTTTCTGGGTCTCTTTGCTTTCAGCATCAATTTCGAGCTGGGTTTGCAGATGCTGCATATATTTCGCTTTATCAGCGGTAATGGTTCTTAGTTTGTTATTGGCTTCAGCTTTTAAGTGATGGATTTTTACCATAAATCTGATGGAAGAATAAATCCAGAGGGCTAGGCCGATAGCAAGACCCCATACAAAGTGGTTGGAAATTATTTCCATTATATACTTGTTATCCATATTTTATCTCCTGAGATATTGTTGTTTTTTTCTTAAATTTGTGCAAATTATATCATATGTTGAGACTATCTAAAACTATATAAAGGGCTAAAATCAATATTTAGTCGCGAAACTTTTAGCGTTGACTATGAATATATTTGATAGATAAACTAAAATAAAATCTAGGAAAAATGAGATGAAAATACTTATTGCTGACAAATTTCAAAAGGACTATTTAAGCGCCCTTCAGGCTTTGGGGCATGAAATCTCTCTCAAACCTGAACTTTCCGCAGAAGATCTTCCTTCCGTAATTAAAGGATATGAATGCCTTATAGTCAGAAGTACCAAAGTTACAGCCAAGGCAATTGAGGCTTCTGACGACCTGTCTCTTATCATCAGAGCCGGCGCAGGAGTAAATACTATAGATATTGAAGCAGCAGCTAAAAAGGCTATTTTTGTTACAAATACTCCGGGCAAAAACTCTCTGGCTGTAGCAGAACTTGCTTTTGGGCTAATGCTTGCGATAGATAGAAAAATTCCGGATAATGTGTTTGACTTGAGAAACTCCATCTGGAATAAGAAAAAATATTCAAACGCTGAAGGCATTTGTGGCAAAACCGTCGGGATAGTCGGAATGGGTGAAATAGGTATTGCCTTTGCAGACAGGGCTAAAGTTTTTGGAATGAATGTGATAGTTTTCGATCCTATAGCCATATTAAGCAAATCCTCTAAGATAGTAGAAAGGCTAAATGACAGAGTTTTTTCTTTTGTTGCGACTATTGAAGAACTGGCAAAAAATTCCGATATTATTACTTTCCATGTTCCTTCCAATCCTCACACAAGACGCATGATAAACAGGGATTTTCTTAATAATGTCAGGGAGAACGCAATTCTAATCAACACTTCCAGGGGTGATATAGTTGACGATGAAGCTTTGATTGAAGCTATGAATGCCAAGAATATTCGCGTAGGGCTTGATGTATTCAATAATGAGCCATTAGAAAGTGCAGGTAAATTTGAAACAGCTCTTTCCAAACACCCGAATGTTTACGGTACTCACCACATCGGAGCCTCCACAGAACAAGCTCAGGATGCCATTGCTGCCGAAGTCGTCGAGATACTCAAGAATTTTGAATTAGGAACAGTAATGTATCCTGTTAATATAGAAATGAGGCCTATTACCAAACACACTCTTATTCTTAGGATATTTGATAAGGTAGGAGTACTAGCTTCCGTGTTGGGACTCCTGAAAGATCAGGGAATAAGTATTCAGCAAATGGATAGCAAAGTCTTTAACGGGGAAGTAACGCAGCAGATAGTTTTGCATCTTAGTAAAAGCCCTGATGAAAAATGCGTTGATTCTATCAGGAAGCTTTCTGAAGTGATACAAGTGTCTCTAAAAAGTATAATCATAGATAATTAATCATAAAAACAAAAGGGGGTTTCTATGTCTAAAAGAGCTTATAATTTCGGGGCAGGACCATGTACTCTTCCACTATCTTCATTGGAAGAAGCGCAGAAGGAATTCACTGACTATATGGATAGCGGCATGTCCGTTATCGAAATGAGCCACAGGGGTAAAGAGTATGACAAGACCCATGCCGAAACAATGGCATTGGCTAAAGAAGTTTTCGGTACACCTGAAGATTTTGAAGTAATTTTTGTTCAAGGTGGAGCCACTTTACAGTTTGCTATGGTTCCTATGAATCTTTTGAGTTCCGGTAAAAAGGCTGCTTATATTTGCTGCGGAGAGTGGAGCGGGAAAGCTTTCAAGGAAGCCAAGATTTTTGGTGATACTTATGCTGCATGGGATGGCAAGTCCATGAATTATTCAAGAATGCCTAAGAACTCTGAGATAAAACTACAGGAAGGCACAGCTTATCTGCACATAACTACAAATGAGACTATTGGCGGGATAAGGACTATTGAATGGCCGGACGTAGACGTGCCTATCGTGGCTGATATGTCATCGGATTTTATGAGCAGGCCTATTCCATGGGAAAAGTTTGACATTGTTTACGGCGGCGTACAGAAAAACCTTGGCCCATCAGGAATGGCTATGGTTTTTGTGAGAAAAAGCATTCTTGACAAGTGCAATAAAAATATCGCTACATATCTTAGATATGATATTCATGTAAACAACAAGTCTCTCTACAACACCCCGCCGGTATTTTCCATATATATGGTTGGTAAGGTACTCAAATGGATGAAGGCTCAAGGTGGGCTTAAAACTATAGAGCAGGTAGCTGCCAGGAGGGCTGCTGTAGTTTACAGTGTTATAGATGGAAGTAATGGCTATTATAGATCCCATGTGGAAAAAAACTACAGATCTGTAATGAATGTCGTATTTAGACTTCCTACGGAAGCTTTGGAAGAAAAATTCCTCTCAGAAGCTAAAAAAGCTAATTTCGTGGGGCTCAAAGGACATAAGAGCGTGGGTGGATGCAGGGCAAGCTGTTACAACGCAGTTACAGACGAAGCTGTAAATGCCTTGAAAGCCTTTATGGAAAAATTTCACAAGGACAATCCGGCGTAATAAACTATACAATGGCAGCTTAGGCTGCCATTATTTTTTAATTTCAATGGGAGGTTTTTATGGCAACAGTAGTACCATTCAAGGGGTTTATTCCAAAAGCTGAGCTGGCAGAAAAAATAGCAGCTCTTCCATACGATGTAATGTCAACAAAAGAGGCCAAGGAAATGGCAAAGGGCAATCCTATCTCTTTTCTTCATGTTGAAAAATCCGATATAGATTTTCCAGACGATTTCGATGGTCACAGCGAGCCAGTCTATGTAAAGGCTTCAGAAAATCTCAAAAAGATGATTGCTGACGGGGTATTAATTCAATCTCCCAAACCATGTTTCTATATCTACAAACAAGTGATGGGTAATGTTACCCAGATTGGTTTAGTAGCCGGTTATTCTGTAGATGAGTATGACAAACAGATTGTAAAGAAACACGAGCTTACAAGAAAGGACAAGGAAGATGACAGGGTAAATAATGTAGATAGATGCAATGCCAATACAGGCCTTGTATTCCTTACCTATCCTCATCAGAAGGAAATTGATGGCCTTGTAGCTAAAATTACTGATAGAAAACCTTACATTGATTATGTGGCTGTTGACAAGGTAGCTCATACTTTATGGATAGTTGATAACCAGACTGAAATAAATAGATTCGTTGAGCTCTTCGCAACACTCAAATACCTCTATATTGCAGACGGGCATCACAGATCCGCGGCTGCTTCCAGAGTTCGTGCTATGAGAAAAGCCAATAATCCAAAGCACACAGGCAAAGAAGGCTATAATTATTGCCTGGCAGTCGTGTTCCCTGACAATCAACTCAACTGTATGGATTACAACAGGGTTGTGAAAGACCTTAATGGTATGACTTCCGTGTCTTTTATGGATAAGGTCAAGGAAAAATTTGTGGTATGTGAGCTTAAGGTAAAAAATGCCGAAGATGCCAAACCCCAGAATAGAAAAGAATTTTCAATGTACCTTGACGGCAAATGGTATAGCATTGTTACCAAAAACGAGTTTGTGCCTAACGACCCTGTTAAATCTTTGGATGTATCTATTCTTCAGGATAATGTTCTTGCTCCGCTTCTTGGCATTAAAGACCCTAGAACAGACAAGAGGATAGACTTTGTCGGGGGAATAAGAGGAATGGAAGGCCTTGTAAAGAGATGTCAAGAAGATTGCAAAGTAGCGTTTGCAGTATATCCGACAGGTATGGATCAGTTAATGGAAATCGCTGATGCCGGTGAGATAATGCCTCCTAAATCGACATGGTTTGAACCTAAACTCAGATCAGGAATGATCGTAAGAAGTTTGGAATAGTATTTTTTTACACAGCCGGAGATAGAAACTCCGGTTTTTTTTGTAATTATCCAGATTAACTCAAGAGAGCTTTATTATGATTAAGTTTAGAAAATTATCGTTTGCTATTGTCTTTGTTTTGCTAACTATATTTATTTCAAACATATATGCAAAAACTGTATATGTCGTGGAGTTTAATGATTTCCACGGTATGCTTTACAAGAATGTCATAGATGACAGGACGGTTCCCGGTGCTGTTTACTTTATTAACTCCATTCTCAAAGAAGATAAAAAGGACGGACAAAAAGACAATATAGTAGTAGTTAGCGGCGGCGATAATTATCAAGGGACAATCGTTTCATACGATACAAAAGGCCTTCCGGTCAATGAAATGTATAAATCTCTGGGGGTAAAAGTTTCAGCTATTGGAAATCATGATTTTGACTGGGGACAAGACCACTTTGCCAAGTGGCAAAAGGATGGAGACTTCACATTTCTTGCAGCAAACATTTTTGACAAGAAAACACTGAAAATTCCTGATTGGGCTAAGCCATATGAAATAGTGACTGTGGATGGAGTTAAAATTGCCTTTGTAGGTTTGGCTACAATAGATACGATTGTTACTACTAGCGCTAAGAACCTTAAGGGGCTTAAAATTGTAGATTCATGGACTGCCGCCCAGTATTGGATAGACTTTTTGAAGAAAGGCAAAGACCCTCAGGGTAAACCGGATGTGATAATAGCACTGACTCACATCCCTTCCTGGCAAGCGACTGTCGGCGGAAAAATTGAAGGAGATGAAATTAATACACTCTGCGACAAAACAAAAGGATTTGATGCGGTTTTGTCCGGACATAGTCATAAGAGAGTTTGCGGGACAATAAACAACATCCCTGTGATTCAGGCTCAATGTTATGGTGAAAAATACGGTGTTTTGAAAATAAATGTTGATGACAAGACAGGCAAATTACTTAGTATACAGCCGGAAGTTTATGATGTTCCGGCTCAGGGAGAAATCCTTCCTGAAAATAATGGAGTCAAGATGTTAGCTCCATTTGATGGCATAGAGAAAAAATATTCCCGGGTTTTAGGTACCACCCAAGGCATACCTTATGATCCGCAAACGCTTAGCCCTTTGGGCGTATATATGACCAAACTCATGGCTGAAGCGACTAAATCTCAAGTAGCGCTAGTTAATCCCTATGGGATCAGAGGCGGGTTAGATAAGGGCAATATTACCGTAGCAGATATGTTTAGAATATCCCCATTCAATAATACGCTTGTAACAATGGATGTGACAGGCAAGCAACTTAAGAAAATAATGGAATACGGGCTGTCAGGAAAAGTAGGATGTGTTCAGTTTTATGGATTGGATATTGAATATGATGCGTCAAAGCCGGTAGGGCAGAGAATAATATCTATGAAATTGCTCGACGGGAAAAATATAGAAATGGATAAAGTTTATACTCTTTGCGTCAACGATTTTATGTCCACAGGCGGTGATGGTTTCGATTTCAGCGGAGCTAAAGACATGAAAACGCATAAGGATTTGTATATAAGAGATTTGATGATTGAAAATATCGAAAAAGATAAAGTGCTCGATCTGCCTCCTGCTGAAGCGCTAAAGGATGTGGCAAAAGTAGAAAACAAACAAGCCGCTTAATACTTTTTGATTATAGCTTAAAACGGAGAGTGGTTAAAATTTTTAGCCACTCTTTTTTATTGTAATAATACAAATAACAGCCTGAACTGATGGCCTGTTTTCATTCCTGCATCTATTTCTAGTGTGCCCAATAACTATTTTCAAGGTTATCTTCTTTGACAGGCAGTCCCCTTGAAAGCCTTGGCGAATTTTGGATCAGTACTTCATAGCTAACACGATTTGCGTACTTACAGATTTGATGAATAGATGAATATGTTAAACAATCAATCACATGCTTAGGAGAGTTTGGGACAATAGATTTATGAAAACGGTTTGCAGATATGTCGTGAAGAAGTGCGGCCAAAGCTGCGTCTCCTGCTCCGTTTGTATTTTTTATATTCTTCCCAGGCCCGCCCATATAAGGGTTTATGTGGCTGAATATCTTAATAGGTTCATTGCAATCATTCTTCAACATACATCTGCTGTATTCATATTTGTTATATTCAGGAATAGATTTGCTATGGATCTTGTCTTCTGTTAATCTGGCAGCTTTCTTGTCAGTGTACCCTGCAATATAAAGTCCTTCTGAACCGGCTGTTAAAAAAGCCATATCGCTATACTCAAGGGACTTATCGAGAGCCAGAAAAGGGTCAGTTTCGTCTACAAGAGCTTTTGCTTCCTTTTCATTCATGGCAATAACAGTCACATAATCTCTGATGAAGCCTTGGAAAAATCCCTTTTTCTCTTCGATTAATGTGCTTGTTCCAAGCGATAGTATTACCGGAACTTTATTTTTCTTAGCAATACGCACCGCTTTCATCGTTGCTCCAAATAACGGTGCGTTTTCGTCTCTGAGCAGATATGATGTAATTAAAAGCCCGGCAGAGTTGCTGATGACATCTTCTGGGATAAATTTTTCTGAGAGTTCATTCATTATTCCTTTACCGAGAACAAAACTTCTCTCACCATCTTCAGAAACAAAACATATTGCCCTTGCCATTTGTCCTGCGCAAGGTTCAAGATAGGAAAAATCCACATGTGAGTTTGTCGTACAGATATATTTAAAGGCATACTCACCGACAGTGATATTCTTTGGTATTGCTGCCAGACAGACTGATCTGCTGTCTGATAGAACTGAGTAATTGTGAAGTGTATTTCCAATAGTTCCACCGGCAAACTCTCCGACTATTTTACCTTGCATGGATAGTTCACTATAGATTGTTTCTATAGTCTTATCATCCAGAACTACAGATTGGCCTTTCAATATGTTGTATTTAGTTAAATAGTCAGCGTTTACTTTAGCTTCTATGTCAACAATCAACTGTTCTATGCCAACAATGTATGTGTTTTCCTCTGATGCAAAATCTGTTTCAAGAGGAATACGTTTGTGGTCTCCAACAGGGAAATAGTGCTGAGTTTTTCTTCGGCCTGGGAATTTCATAAAATTACTCTGAAAGTACCTCGTTTAAGCGTGATTAATATTTTGCTATGTAATTATAATCCAGGCTAATTGTAAAACTATACCTTTTTGAAGTTTATTTATAATGATAAAACGTATTCAGTAAATTTTTTTGCAATAAAAAAGCCAGTCTTAAATTGGCTAGCCATTTTTTAGGAAACAGCATATATAAGAAGCTTAGCCTTTTCTTGGGACAATTATATTGAGAGTGTGGGTAACTACGGGGAATCAGGTGTATTTTTATTTAGTAAATGGTCAAACCTTTTATATAGCCTGCTTTTTTCTATCCTATCCTGAAGTTTAAAGGAGTGAATTATTTTTTCTGCTTTAAGATCAGTTTTGCCTTCCTTGATTTGATCCAGAGTTGAAACTACATTTATAGCCCAGACATCAACTATTTTCCTTATCGTTGCATAGGCGTAAAACCTGTTTTTGTCGAAGAATGCCGTAGGCCCTTTTTCCTTACTTACAAAAACAGCTACAATTTTTCCTGTCATTGAATCGCTTAAAACCACTTCTACTGCTATTGAACCTCCCTGATTAGGTGACGAATACTGTAAGGCAAGCTTAGCAGGTACAAGCATCCATCCTATCGGAGTTGGCATTATTGCATTTGAGATGGCTCCGATAATAATTTTATTAGCAACAATCTGGACGATATAGAAGTCAAGCACGAGGGCATTGCCATTGGGTTTATTTGTGAGTTTAAACTCCTTGCTGCCGTATTGAAAGGCTGTTCTTAATGTTTCCTTGCAGTAATTTTCCACGTATTTATTGTCCTCTTCTTTTGAGTAGAATATCCGCCTGGAATTAAAATCTTCCCATGAGGTATTAGGCTCCATATGTTTGCTTAGTTGAGCATCAATGATAATCTCATTGTATTTCTTGATCGCGTCATAGTCTATCCATCCGTAATTGAACCCTGTCTGGCTATCCATTTCTTCCAGCTTTTCGACATACGGTTTGGGTATATCATGGGCTTCTTTCGGGGGAGTAGAACTGCATCCTGCGCAGATAGAAAAAGCTATTACTGTCAAAAACAAATTATATTTTTTACATATCATATTAATTATCTATAAACTTTATATTTTATAAACTGAAGAGCAAAATTGCCCGGTAAAACTTAAAATCATTATACTTCAAAAAGCTCAAGTTGCATCGTTACAACATTCAAATTAGACGGCTTATTAGGTTTAGTTACAGTACCTATAACAGGCTTTTGGGTTTATGAAAGACTCTTTAATATGTTCAATAATTTATTATAAATAACAGCTTATAATATAATATGTTAAGTAATATTTGAGATGATGAATATGATTCTGGTTTATTTATGTGCGCATTCGATCGTCTTAATTAGTTCTTGTGTAGATTATTCTGTAAAGTCAGGCTATAAAGCATGATAGAGTAGATCACCATTAAATGCTCTTTAGAGGAGAATGTTAAGATATGACTAAAGAAACTACGCATGAAATTGAAAGAGGCAGGCAACTTCCTTTAGGCGCCACAGTTGATAAAAATGGCGTGAATTTTTCTCTTTTTTCAAAAAATGCAACAAGCGTTGAACTTTTGCTGTTCAGGAAAGCCGACGACAAAGAGCCATTTAAAATAATCAAGTTAGACCCTTTACTAAATAAAACTTTCAATTTTTGGCACGTGTATGTGCGGAATTTAAAACACGGCGCTTTTTATGCATATAGGGTTGATGGACCATACGATCCTGCTAAAGGGCATATTTTTAATAAGAATAAAGTCCTTATAGACCCGTACGCCAAAGGCAACACTAAGCTATTATGGGATATCAAAGCTTCGTGTATTTCTGAAGACAATATAGCTAAGTCTATGAGAAGCGCTGTCATTGATACAGAGGATTATGATTGGGAAGGAGATGCACCGCTGGCAATGCCTATGAACCATGCGATTATATATGAAATGCATGTGGGAGGTTTTACAAAATCGCCATCTTCAAAAGTTAAGAATCCCGGTACTTTTTCCGGCATTATAGAGAAAATACCATACTTGCTTGATCTTGGAATAACTGCGGTAGAGCTATTGCCGGTTTTTGACTTTGATGAGGTCTCTGTGATGCCTCACTGTAAAACGAAGAAATTAAAGAATTTTTGGGGCTATAACCCTGTAAGTTTTTTCTCCCCGCATTCAGGTTACTGCATTAACCACGAAGAAGCACAGCATATTAAAGAATTTAGGGATATGGTTAAGGCGCTCCACAGAGTAGGTATCAGCGTGATTATTGATGTGGTTTTTAATCATACTTATGAAGGCAACGAACAAGGGCCTTTCTATTCTTTCAAAGGTATAGATAACAGCATTTACTATCATTTGCAGGAAGATATGAGCAAGTATAATGATTACTCAGGGTGTGGAAACTCCATGAATTGCAATCATCCAATAGTAAGCAAATTCATAATAAGCTGCCTGAAGTATTGGGTTAAAGAGATGCATGTTGATGGATTCAGATTTGATGAAGCTTCTGTGCTTGCCAGAGGGGAAGACGGAAAGCCCCTGAAATATCCTCCAATACTATGGCTGATAGAATTGGATGAAACGCTTTCTGAAACAAAAGTCATAGCTGAGGCATGGGATGCCGCAGGATTGTACCAGGTAGGTGAATTTCCTGGTTTCAGATGGGCTGAGTGGAATGGCGTATTCAGAGATGACATAAGGAAATTTGTAAGATCAGAACCCGGCATGACTTTTTCTATCGCAAATAGGTTTTTTGCCAGTTACGACATGTATCATAAAAAAGGGCAAAAACCCATAAATACAATAAATTTCATTACGGCTCATGACGGTTTTACCATGAACGACCTTGTCTCCTATAATGAAAAACACAATTCCGATAACGGTGAAAACAATAATGACGGTTCAAATAATAACTTGAGCTGGAACTGTGGGGTTGAAGGTGATACAGATGATGCCGAAATAGATAAACTCAGAAACAGGCAGATAAAGAATTATGCCGCCTTTCTTCTCCTTTCCAAAGGCGTTCCGATGATTCTTTCAGGCGATGAAGTAAGAAGAACCCAGAAAGGAAATAACAACGCATATTGTCAAGACAATGATATAAGTTATTTCGACTGGACTCTGGTGAAGAGAAATTCTGATATGTTCTGTTACTGGAAGCATCTTATCGCCTTTAGGAAGAGACACTCAATCTTGCACAGACGAAATTTTGTTGAGCGCGAAATCGTGAACGACAGGGGGTTGTCCAATCAACCTACATGGCACGGGGTCAAACTTTTTGAACCGGGTTTTGATGACCCAAGCGCAAGAATATTGTCTTTCACAATAGGCGGAGTAGGGGATGAGGCTGATTTATGGTTTGTATTTAATATGTACTGGGAAGGGCTCAGCTTTGAGCTGCCTCCCCTCAAAGGCAGGGAATGGCACCTATCCATTAATACTTTTGAGGATTCACCTTACGATATCAGAGAAATTGGTTTAGAGGAAAAAATCTCTGGAAATGAGTTTCCTGTTTCCCCCAGAAGTGTTGCAGTATTTGTCTCAAAGTGAATGTTGTCCAAAATTGGACTGAGTTTGATTTTAAGACATTAATGATTCCAGAACCGGATTCGACCCGATCAAAATGAAGCAAGTTTAGCTTTCATCTATCTTCAGTATGTCCTCGGATTTGAAGTTCTCTACCGGAAGAACCGTATGATCTTTCTATGTTCGTTCATTTCAGGAAGAGGCTCAAAAGAATATTAGTAACTTTGCTTAAAACTCATTGGGCAAGAGCTCTACTATGTTAGTTTCTTACCAAGTAATTCATGGAGCACCATTGAAATGTTATAAAATAAGACTTACTTTATGAACGTATTTTTTGAATGTATTGGAAGGATTTATTTTTTGCAGAATGGCAGTTTTCTGCAACAATAGTAACTCAAGTTATACTAATTTCCAGGAAATACTTAGTGAAATAATAAATCTAAATACTGCATTACCAAAAGCTCGGGATGTAGCGCAGCCTGGTTAGCGCGTTTGACTGGGGGTCAAAAGGTCGAGAGTTCGAATCTCTCCATCCCGACCATTTTTTTGCCTATTTTTAGCCTCAAAAACACTAGTTTTACCTGAAAGATGCTACTCTTGGCAATATGCGTCATTTTGTGTCATAAATTGATAAGATTGTATACACATTGTATACAGTCCTCTTTGAGGCTAGAGAGGAATGAAGCTTTACTCCATATTCAGAACTTTTATATACTTGTGATATGAGTAAATTCTGTTTCTTTCTTTACCGCTTATTTCTTTCAGGATACCTTTCTCAGCTATTTCTTTTAAAACCTTATTGGCTGTAGCAGGAGATAGCTTAGCTTCATCACATAATGATCTAGGAGTAATAAATAAAGATTTAAGAAAGACATCATAGGCCTGAATAGCTGAACCACTGATACGGCCTAAGCCAGAAATTATTTCTTTGTCCTCTTTTTGAATCTTTTCTAAAGTCTCTACTGTTTTAACAGCTTGTGAGGCGGTAGACTCAACAGCTTCGCAGAAAAATGAAAGCCATTCAGTCCAACAGCCTTCAATCCGTGTCCTTTGTAAAAGTTCATAGTATCTGTTTCTATGAGTCTTAAAGTACAAGCTGAGATAAAGAAGAGGTTCTTTCAATATCTTATTTTCACAAAGTATCATAGGAATTAAAAGTCTTCCTACTCTTCCATTGCCGTCAAGAAACGGATGTATAGTTTCAAATTGGATATGAGTTAAAGCGGATTTTATTAGTGCAGAGGTCTTTTCAAATTCATTATTAATATATTTCTCAAGATCACTGATACATGAGTCAATCATATCATGAGGAGGAGGAACGAAAGCAGCATTGCCGGGTCTAGTTCCTCCTATCCAATTTTGTGAATGTCTAAATTCTCCGGGTTGTTTATCTACGCCTCTTCCTTTTGACAATAATATTTTGTGAAGTTCTTTTATTAACCTTGACGATATTGGAAAGCCTTTCTTGATTTGCTCGATTCCATATTTTAAAGCAGAGACATAGTTGCTAACTTCTTGGACATCATCAAGAGGAACTCCTGGAATCATTTTGTGTTCATATAAAAGCAAGTCAGAAAGAGAGGATTGAGTGCCCTCGATCTGAGAAGATAAAACCGCTTCTTTTCTTATGTACATATACAGAAACAGAGAAATATCAGGAAGAAGAAAGCTTATACTATCCAACCTTCCTAAAGCTAATAAAGCTGAATCAAGCTGTTCTCTGAGTTCTGGACTTATATTTAAAGAAGAAAGATTGGGCAGTCTGTTTGGTAAAAATGCCATGCATTTTTCTCCAACAGTGCTTACAGGTACATAATAACCAGTTTTAGTTTCCAAGTTTTCACCTTCGATATGAGTTCGTTATTTTAGTTTTTAAAATAAGCAGTTACGCTATTTTAGTTTAGGGTATTATCTTAAAATAACAAGCTCATTGAAAAAGACATATGTTTAATTCATAATATTGGGAGAATTAATACAACAATCTAACTGTTAGGCTAAAGAAGATTATGAAATTAAAAGTTAATCGAAAATTGAAGAATGTCTTACTGTTTTTTATTGCTATGTTCTTCGTATCTATCTTTTTTAATTACGGGCAAAGTCATGGTTTTCTTAACTATACTGCCTGCTTACTTTTTATTATTTCTCTTATTGTTATTTTTGTTATATCATCCGTATATTCAATGACTATGGATGAGGTAAAGTCAGATGTAGGAAAACTGTTTTTCCATTTGCTTCTTGAAATAATAGCCTATATAGCTTTAGCGTATTCAGTAACAATATTCTTGTATCTGATACTGGCTAAACATCCGTCTGTATATTTCTATAGCAGTATTATACCCTTATATATTTTTACTTTTCTACAGGTCAAGAATAGTCTGATATTTCTATTCCAAACGGCTATGGACTTCAAACATCAAAGAGAAAATAAAGCCAGTATGAAAGCCTTACGAAGACATCATACATATATTGAAAAAACTACAGGCTTTATTTTCTCAGATGATCAGTATGATCAATTAGAAGAAAAGGAAATAAACCTTTTTATAGGCAAATGGAATAGAGAAATGGCTAATGACTTCTTAAGAATTGTTCTTGGCCATTCAGCAGATGTTTTAACTTTGTTAGCCAATGGAGAAGTCAAGAGTAATCAAGAGGAAGGAAAAGCTCACAAATACTTTGCTGATAGTGTTTTTAAGTATGCTCATAAAGAGTTAAGAAGTACTGATATAGATAAAAAAGAAGCTAAGAAAAAAAGATAAACAAGTCATAGTGCTGCAGGAGTCTGCGTCTCTCATTGCGAGAATGGACCCTTAAAGTCCGTCGGAAGGAATGAGAGCGAAGAGCAGACGACATGAAAAGTCCTGCCTTCATAGATAAGGTACAAAAAATTTTAATAATTTTACATCCTTGACATTAGTTTGCGCCTTTGCATTTTATACGCAAATTTTTTATCTAGCCTCATACTGCCACAAGAATCCCTCTGTATTTTCCAGAACCAAGCAAGAAGATACTTTTCAGTCATTTTCTAAATATTCTCCATGACATCTGACAAAAACTGTCAGAAAAATTATTAACTTTAACAATGGGAAAAGGTCATGGAAATCAGAAAAGAAAATCTAAAACTGGCAGTACTGGCTCTTGGTGGCGAAGTCTCATTAACAGAAGACGAACTACTGGAAGCTATACAGCAAAAAGTCTACCCAGCCAAAACAACTGATCCAAAACCAAAAGTTTACAGGAGAGGGGAATTACCCGACATACTTGGAGTTTCCCTCAGGACAGTCGATAGATTGATAACGACTATCAAAAAGAATGGAAAGATAATTTCCAAAGCTGTTCTTCCTACTGTTCAAATTTCGAAAAAGGCTGTTGGTGTTCTTGATAAGGATGTTGAGGAATATTTAAGAATCTGTCGAAGAGACTAGCAATCTCTCATGAAAGATTGATCAGATGTATTTGGATCGGCGAGGCATGATGCGACGGATGCTCGTCCGGGGAGAGCGCCGCGCATATGCCGTCCCGATACTATTTTTAAGAACTGTAGATGAACGATTCAACGGGGAAGAAGGTAACCCTTTCTAACAGCAGGTTACCGTTGCGATATTGCAACTTTTAACTAGGAGAAAATAAAATGAATTTAATAAGTATTAATAAAGCTAGTATAGATAAAATAAGTTTATTATTGAGAACTGAATATTTAAACAATGCTCCTGACAGGGAGAGAAGAGCTTTGTTGCTTGTTAGCACGATTAATGATTATCTCAAAGAACATAAATTGATCAAAGAAAGCTTTGTATCACAAGGGTACCATTTTCATAAAAAGCTTGTCGGAGACATAGATTTTCAATTCCTTCCAAAATACTCAGCCAAGAAAGTGTTAGAACATAAAACCGAAAACGGTGAAGACGAAAGGCAAATTTATTATGTAAATCGGAATTATCTATTTAGATTTGAATACAATCCAAATAAAGGGAATCTTGAGGAAATTGAAGATTTTTTAAGATTCATATCAAACCGTTACAAAGTTAATGTTAATGGTATAAAGATTTCAAGAGTAGACATTGCTATAGACTATGCAATGAATATTGATCTATCCTTAATCTCTAATACTGGAAACAGGCTAACGAGGATAATATCAAATCATAATGGAATTCAATCAGTTTATTTTGGCTCAGGAAACTCAAAAAACCAGATTCGTATTTATAACAAAAAAGAAGAGATTGAAGCTAAGCAGAAAGAAAAATGTGAACATGAATATTTATATAGAGTAGAGTTTCAGTATAGAGCCGACTTTCCTCTCAATATAGATACATTTGATAATGTTTTTAAAAAACTATCGTTCTTTGATTCAATAGAGAAAACTGGAGACAATTACCTTGATTTAGTTTTATTTAAAGCAAAGCATTGTGGATTAAAGACTGTACTCAACGAATTTCCGAAATATCAAAGGCATAGGCTAAATAAACAATTACAAGATATTTTGGCATGTAAAAATTTTGAACATCCTTCAAAAATATTTGATAGAGATATTCAACGAGTTTGGTATGATTGGAAAAATAAGTTTCTAAGTATTTTTCTTCCAGATTCAGAAAGAGTTTTACTTTATTAAGAATAAAAAAAGGGAAGAGTTAATTAAACTACTTCCCTTGTATATCAAAGTTGAATTGGATTAGATTTAATTAATACATGAAGCCAAAAAGGAAAAGTGGAATCTCAGATTTTGTTTTATAAAGAATGTTATCTTTAACTAGGAATGAATTTTTTGAAGTCTTAATCTGTTTGTCAGATTTGTTTTTACCGCCAATCTCATAAACATGGTCATCCACGATAAAATCTCCAATCGCGCTGTAAAATATCTGTTTCCCAGAATTTTGAATCATATTAATAAAGAAGATTTCCCTTATTGAGCCTAAAGAACATTCAAAGCCTACCTCTCTGCTTATAGCTTTATAGATAGTAGGATTATTGAGATAAATTTTCTCTGTTGCCTTAAGCATTCCGCTGCCGGATTTATTTTCTTTCACTAGAGAAACTAGCCCAGTTTCCTGAAGAATTTCTAAATAGTTTTGAATTGTTTTATTATCTAATCCAATATTTTTGGAAATACTATTCCTGTTCAACTCGCCTGGTGGAATTGTAGCAATGTATGCCAAAATCTTTTTAAAATAATGAAGATTTTCTGTTTTTAGCTTATAAAACGATGCTATGTCCTCAAAAATAATTTTATTTATGACATTGATTACTTTGTTATGGAATTTTTCTTTATCTTCAATAGAAAACGGATAATAGCCATAATCGAGATATTCTCCGAATAGTCCTAATATCCTTTTATACTCAGATATATCTTTTAATTCTTCATTGGTTATTGATAGAATTCTATCCAAACCGATAGCAGGAAAGTCTTTACCATTTTTGAATAGGATATATTCTCTAAATGATAATCCGGGAAGTTTATATATCGCTGCTCTTCTAGATAAGTCGTAAACTCCTTTTACAATATCCATGCTTGAACTACCTGAGAATACTATTTTTATATCAGGGAACGAATCATATGCGTTCTTTATTTCCTGAGCCCAATTGCTGTATTTATGAACTTCATCAAGGAAGAAATATCTAGCACCATCAATTTCATAAAGTTCTTCGATGAAGGTAAATAGCAGATTATTGGAAAAGTAAATATTATCTAATGACACATAGATGCATTCATCCTTGTTCTTTATAGTTTCATTAATAAGCTGAAGAAGCATCGTTGTCTTACCTGTACCGCGTGGCCCGATAATCCCAGTAAGTTTAGAATTCATGTTGAACTCTGAAAAAAGAAATCTGTGAGTATCTTTTGGAACTGAAGATAATAGTCTATGATATGTTTTTAGTATCTGAGAATTCATGATTATACTCCAATAAATAATTTATATTATTAGAGTATACTCCAATAACAACATATATCAAGAATTAACAGAAAAGAAATACTTAACCTAGTTTTGCTATAAACTGATCTATCAATTTCAATTGATCAATGCTTTTGGATATTAGCTCTTTATTGAGCTTACTCAATAAGACATCTTTATTTGAAGTGACTGCTTTTACATCGGTCAAAAACATATCATTAAAGGTATTTTTAATAACATGATCATCAATGTTTATGTAATACTTCTCAAGAGTTTTAGTATCATCGGCAAGAACCTGAGCAAGCATAGTAATATTATAGCCACTTGAAGCCATAATACTGGCGAATGAATGCCTGAAAGAGTGAAATCCGTATCTGCAAATATTTTTCTGTCTTTGAAGAGAGCCTTTATCTTCTGAGGTTTCTAGCCCTGTAAATCTAAAGACTTTCATTGTATCAACTCTAATACCGTCAGGGTTTCTTAAATACCTTTCAGCTACTTTTGGAAGTACATATTCATCAAATTGCCATTTTAGAGCTAATTCTAGCTGTCCTTTAAGTTTTGCAGCAATAGGAATAACCGCCTTTCTCTTTATTCTATTTGTTTTTATTGGAACTCGTTTAATGAAACCTTCTGAAAGAAAAACTTCATTCCATTTAAGTAAACAGCAATCAGCCAGCCTTAACCCTGTTAAAGCTCCCAAATGGAATAGAATGCCCATTTCATCTTTATTCATAAGGAAAAGATCAACATTTTTAAAAGAATCTAGAATATTAAGAATCTGCTCTTCTGTGAATTTATTATGGCCTTGCTGATTCTCAGTTTTACGAGTCACATTCTCTTTGGAAAAGGGATTAGTTTCTCTGGGGATAAGAACCCGATAAATCAGATGCATAGCTTTGATATAAGCGTTATACGTTCGTTCTGAGATTTTTCTTTCATTCCAGAGATATTGAGCATATCCTTGGGCTACTTCTTCATTGATTTCAGAAAAATTGGAGATTGACGGAAAAGACTTTTCAATATGAGAAAGGAAGTCATTGAAAGCACATTTATAACCTCTAAGCGTTCCTTGTGAGCTGTCAGGCCTGGATGGGCTTTTAAGATAAAATTCCCAAGTGTCTCCTAGTTTAACAGTATTGACCCTATTTATAAACTTTCTGGCCTCTGCCACATGTAGGGCTATTTGCTCTTTACTTGTAGCCTTTAACAAAGGAAGGTATTCTGTTTTGATTTTCTCTTTAGCCTCGGCTTCCGTAGTAACTTTAAGAGATACATCCTTAGTTTTTCCATTAATCATGTATTTGTAATAATACACTTTTCCTCTTTTATGTAAGTGCCCTTGTCCGTGTTGTTTTTTATTAGCCATGATATATGATTACTATTTATATGGGGTTTGAAACAAGGAAGGATAATATCTAGCAATTAAATTGCAACATTATATACATATTTAATACAAAATAATTTTAATTGTATTCAATATGTTTTGACTTATAGTCAAATTGTTTTTTTAATTATTGTCAAAGATAGTGATTGAGTAAGAATATGACGGAATAAGAAAAGTTTAAAATTATATGGATATCTATATAACACTATTAATTTAAACATAATATGGAGAAATTATTGACAAATTTATACAAAATTCACAATAAGTTAAAGAAAAAAAGGATTTCCATATAATTAATGCTAGACATAAAGAAATGATATTAGAAGAAATATATACAGAATTGAAGAATAATGATCTAGTCGAAAAAACTAGGGAAAAGACTAATGCACTGTGGATATTTAATCAAAATATTGCAAGAGCACTTGTTCTCCCTACCTTAAAATATGGACCAGAAAGCGATCAAGACTGGGCATTTAGTGATTACTGTTTTCTAATGCAAATGTCAGTAGTACAAATGATTACTAGTTTAGAAGGCTATTATGATAATATATTTTCAGAACTATCCAAAATAACTAAAATTTCTGAAATAGATTCTAATAAATTACTGAAGTATATACAAAATAATAGACTTGAAAAAATATTCATAAAAAATATCATTTCAGATTTAACATCTGAACACTATTTTTCCGAAGTATGTTCCATTTCCACATGTTTTCAACGTAAAGATTTTATTAAAGAAAGCATGGAGTTATTTAACTTAGACCCAATAGGAAATTTCAAAGAAAATTGGGACAGAACCTTTAGCAGAAATACAGGTTCTACTGTGCAAGTTAGGCATAAATTTGTTCATGAAGGTTTAAACTTAGATCTAAGTGGAAAGTTAAATATGTTTTTTATAAAAGAAAGAATTTCAGATATTATAATTCTAGCAAATCAAATAGAAAAGCAAGTAAAGAAAAAATTGAAATAAATCTAACCAGTAGATGCACTTAATATTTTTGGGCTCGCCTCCCAAAAATATAAGTGATCATTAATGTTATATAAAAGGAATATAATAAATGATTCCAGCTATCAGTTACACAGATATTGCAAACAAAGTTAATACCGAACTAGACCGTCAACCAATAAGATGTATTGCTCTAGATTCAGTCGATTCAGTTACAGAAAAAGTGATGTCTAGTATTAACTCTAAGATAAAAAAACATTGTTTAGTTGCAGTTCTTTTTTGTAATCCGAAAACTGAATTTTGTCAAAATGAAATAATAAGCTCATTAAGTTATTTTCACCATCGCTCAAAACAGTACATTGATATATTCTGTTGCGGATATGGAGCATATTGGTCAAAAAATGAGTATCCTGACTTAGAAATTGTGACAAAAATAGATAGAGTAGATTGGAACTATAGCGACAACGCATTTGTTGCTGTAGTAGAAGATTTCGAAAAGAGAACTAAATGGCGCTATAGTGGTGAAAACGAGCTTTTATTATTAGATGTTATTCCTTCAAAAAAGAGAGATGAACTAACTATAAATAATGCAATTGTATGTAACCTAGAAAGAATGAAAAGAGATAATGCATTTAGTTCAGTACGTTCATTTTTTGAAGATATTATTAGATATGCTACCAATAATAATATCGCTAATGCCTGGTCATTTAGTGATAAAAAAGGAGGAGAACTTGCCAAAGATTTTCTAAAGAATACGATATTGAGTTTTCTCCCTAAACAATTAAGGCTAAGCTATAGCAAAGCTGAAAACTATATTATTAAGAAAATATAACTAAGTCATTTCAGTGAATATCGCTATCGCGCTGCCACTAAACTCTAATGTTATACTTGAATAATGAAAAACGAAATAGAAAACAAGTATTTTAATGACACGTTTCAAGAATTAATTAATTTTATGAAACACTTTCCTTTTAAGTCAGAAGATATTATTTCTACCGTTCTTAAAGGACATTTGTTAATAGAAGAAATACTTGTAAGATTTATTGAAAAAAAACTTAAGCGACCTAATGAACTAAAAAATTTTAAATTTTATCATTTCCTTTGCTTAGCAAAAGCTTTTGAACCAAAAGATAATGATTGGGTATGGATTGCTTGTGAAAAATTAAATAACTTAAGAAATAAATTAGCACATAACTTAGATCCAAAAGGAATTAAAGATATAGAACAGGATTTTATTAATATTGTCCTAAAAAATACTAGAGAAATCCCACAATTATTAATTAAAGATTTCGGAGAGTTAAAAGTAAGTATAATGTCTTTGCATATGCAACTAGCTACTATACTACATTTTGATATAAGAAACTATAAATTCCCTTCTTTGCTAAGTGGAGATAATTTATAGTATAACAAAATATTCCAGCGGACTTCGCTAAGCTCGACAGCTGAATTTTAATGTTAGGTAAGCCACACTCTAGTAAAAGAATTTTTTTATAAGCTCTAATGTCAGTCTATGACATTTAATATTATTAGATGAATGCATTGTATACAAAATGTATACAGTTATATCAATAAATGAGTGTAATGCATTCCGACTGGGGGTCGAAATCACAGGAGTTCGAATCTCTCCTATCTCCTTAAATCAACTATAGGCTTTTAGGATAAACGCTATCCTTCTCTGTCTTCCTCTTCCTGGAATATACCTTCTTGCTCTTAACTACCTTTGTTGCAGGTGCAAGAGTTCTGCGGATTCTAAGGATTGGCGGTTTGGCTTTTTCATAAAGATAATAGAAGCTATTTTTACTCAGCCTCAAGAGGACTGTTATACTTTTGTGATACTTTTGTGTTGCGAAACGGCACAAAAGGGCTCTTCGTCAAAAAGTGGGGCAAGGCAGTTGCTCATAGTATAATTATGAGTAACCAAACAACACAATTACACGGAGAAGAGTCATGCCCCTTGGAGAAATTATAGTAGGGATACCTGGCTATAAAACAAGCAGTTATCGTTACGAAGGCAAAAACATAATTATCAAAACCAACTACACTGGAAAGGCAATATGCCCACACTGTGGATGCGCTTTTTTAAGGCTTAAGGATCAAAAGACAAGGAGAGTCAGACATGGGACGATATTGTCCCATAACAGTTATTTGGAGCTCAAAAGCAGGAAATATCGCTGTCTGAGATGCGACAGGTATTTCAATGAACGATTGCCAGGAATACTTCCGTACAAGAGAAGCACAGAAGAATTCAGAAATGAAGTGTTCCGGGACCATCAGGATGGGATATGCCAGAAGACGCTTAGGAACAGGTTAAGAATAAGCCATTCCACAATAGAAAGATGGACTCATGATTATCTTGGGTTGAAGGTATCAAAAAGCAATAATTACCCTTGCCCTTCAGTAATAGGCATTGATGAACACTTTTTTACTAAGAAAAAAGGATATGCAACTACGATATGCGACCTTAAAAACAGAAGAGTATATGATGTTACACTAGGCAGGTCAGAAAATGCTCTTGAACCATATATGAACAGCCTGAAAGGTAAAGAACGGGTCACGGTCGTAGTGATGGATCTTTCAGAGGCATATAAGAAAATAGCCCTTAAGCATTTTTCAAATGCGAAAATAGTAGCTGACAGATTTCATGTAGTAAGATTGATAAACCATCATTTTCTCAGAGTCTGGCAGCAGATAGATCCCAGAGGGAGAAAGAACAGAGGGCTGCTCTCTCTGATGAGAAGGCATGAACATAATCTTTCAGAAAAGCAAAAAATGAGGCTCGATGCGTACCTTGAAGCAAATCAACCTATGAAAAGGATTTACTTTTTTAAACAAGAACTCACAAAGCTAATGCTTATAAAGAATGTAACTAAAAGAAAGGCCAGAGAGCTCCTTCCAAAGTTCCTTAGTATGATAGAAGAACTTAAATATTGTAAACTCGAAAGTCTTGAAACACTGGGAAATACGCTTGATCTATGGAAAGTGGAGATAGTAAGGATGTGGAGGTTTACAAGGACTAATTCTATAACAGAAGGCTTCCATACGAAGATGGAAATGATATCTAGAAGAGCGTTCGGTTTCAGAAATTTTGAAAACTATCGTTTGAGAGTCAGAGCTTTATGCGCTTAATTAACGTTGCCCCACTTGTAAGTTAGTGGCCTGTGATAAACAGGCAAAAGAGAGATCAAGTATTAGTAGTGATTTCTTTTTGTTAACTTTTTCTTTACAGAAGCTGTTGATGATGTTAATAAATATATTTTCCGGTAAGGTTTCTTTCCTAGGGCACTTGGGAAGGAATCGCAGAAGACGGAGTTGTGGCCCACTAAGGGAGTTTATTCAACATCCCGTCAACAAGATTTAACCCGTCTTCTGCTACCGTGTTCCGCCTGAAACCGGACAGCCATCTTGGGTATTGAAACCCGGTTCAAAGGCAAGAATGGTTAGCGGACACAATTTTTAACATTACTACAAGTAACAAAAGAGGACAAGAAAAATGGATGAAAAAACTAACCAAAAGAATCTTAAGATCTGGTTCGGAGCTGATGTATCAAAAGCCACCTTTGATGTTAGCTTCTGCCTTACAGGAGAAAGAATAAAAGATATTTCCTCAATGCCAAAAGCATCTTTTAAAAGAACAAAGGAAGGAATTGAAGAATTCAAAGCCTGGGCTGTTAAGCAAATGGCAAATAAGAGATTGCAGGAAGAAGATGAATTTGGTTTTGTAATGGAAGCTACAGGTTCTTACTCTGTAATCCTAGCCACCTGGCTTTTTGAATTGTGTCCGAAATGCATTCCGGTAATAGCGGATCCTAAAAGCGCTAACGCTTACGGAAAGAGTCTAAGGATAAGAAACAAGACAGACAAAATGGATGCTGCAAAACTGGCAATGTACGGAGCTGAACGGAGTCCTTCTCCTTATGTTCAGCAGAGTAAAGAATACGACACAGTTAAAGAGCTTGTCCGTCAAAGAAAAGCTATGGTAAACATGTTGACTGCAGCTAAAGTACAGGCTCAGGAAGCAAGCCAGGTAAAAGCTATCATCAAGGTAAGGGAAAAAGTCATAAGGGATTTGGAAAGAAGTATTATAGGAATTGAATCAGCAATTAAAAAACATATTAATGAATACCCTAATCTTAAAGAACAAGTCAAGATATTGACTTCAATTCCAGGAGTAGGTTTTATCGTAGCTTCTACCATGATAGGAGAACTTGGAGATGTTCATAGATTCTCCTCATCCAAGAAAATAGCTGCATTTGCCGGAGTATCACCCAGGAGATATGAGTCAGGAACTTCCGTCAAGGGTCGAACTAGAATGTGCAAAGAAGGACAGGGAAGATTAAGGCAGGCTCTATATTTGACTGCAATGAGCTCCACAAGAGGAAATAATGGTTTTGCCAGATTCTATGTAATGCTCGTTGCAAAAGGTAAAACTAAGATGTCTGCATTAGGGGCTGTAATGCGAAAAATGATTTGCGTAATGCGTAGACTTATTATAGCAAAATCTCTTTATAACGATTCTTTAGTGTCACCAATTCTGGAAGTAGGAAATTGTTAAGAATTATGTTAATAACTCATTTGACAATCAACACACCATCTTGTTGGCGTAGAGCCGATTTAACTAAGTCAAGATTTGGGGCTAAAATGAATGGTGTTCTGGGCGGGATTCGAACCCACGACCCTCTGATTAGAAGTCAGATGTATTTATGTTGATTATTAAGATATTATAAATATTAAGTCCCGCTTTAGTCCCACTTTGCTATATAAATTTATCATTTAATAGGGTTACATGGTGTTACATGAGATTTATTATAATTTATAAACGCTCTAACGAAATCTTTTTCGGTGATAATCTTAATAGCATTACCGGAATCTCTCAGACTTATGGCTCGTTCTATTTTTGCTCCATATCTACTATGTTTCCAAGCATCAGACCCCTGTTCTCCAACGACTAAATAATCAGTATCTAAAGTAAGATCATCTTTAACTATTCCGCCTTTATCTTGAACTTTGAGTTTAGCTAATTTTCTAGAGCTAAAATTTAAATTGCCAGTAAAAACAAAAATCTTTCCATCAAAACTAATACTTTCTATTTCATCAAAGATGCCCAAGACAGTTTTTGGTAATTCAGGGCCTGCAGCAAAACAAGCGAGTTGTTCTAAAAGGAATTTTTTATCTTTAGGGAGTATTTCTGCCTTATTAGTAATTTTATTAATTATGTTATGAATAACAGTAAGAGGCCATTGATCTAATATTTCGATATGGGATTCAAGCCATGTCTTTAAATAAGTTATTTCTGAATCGTCTATTTTTCCGTCATGTGTTATTAAAGAAGCTACGCCTTGAAGTTCTGATATAGCTTTCTTAATATAATCGGGACGATTATAGGCTTTTATCATCTCTTCATTGGTAGGCATTTCTATATTCTCCCTTTTTCTTTCATTCTTTTTTAATAAATCCTCACAAGCTTTTTGGGTAAGCATTGTGAATGAATGCATATTTCCATATACTTTAGAGTTGCTTCCATCTATAGAATATAATTTCATAATAGGTTCATTATCTCTATCTTTCACATCTTCAGGTGAAGCACCTTCTAAATATTCTCCTTCCCAATAATAAATCATACCTATAATTCCAATATCCTCTTGACGATGTTGATAATCTGAACCTGCATGACAAAGAAAATATTTTTTAAACATATCAAGTTCCTTTTTCTTTTATTTTTTGAATAAGATTGTTATCGATAAGCTTTGGATAGCAGGCAATGATTGCTTCGTGGATTTTTTCTTGTTCAGATTCGGGCAAGCGATTTAGCAGTTGAACAATTTTTCCGACATAGGATTTCTGATTACCGGTTCCAAAGAAATCAATCTGCATGTTCGGGAAGAGTTTTATAAGCGTGCCAAGCTTAATACTCCCTACTTTGACACTTCCGTAACGTAGCCCATTTTTTAACACATTAATTCGCTGTTGTGTTATTCCGGAGACAAAACTAAGCTTTGGCTCACTTCCGGCATCTTCTATCCGTTTTTTGATAGCGTTTTCCAATTCACTTTTAAACATTATATCCTCTCTATCTCATAGAACTTATAACTTAGAGATTATAGAAACTATTGATTTTCTGTAGAACACCATTGAAATACATTGTATAGAATGTAAAATACATTGCATGAATGATTATCTGTAAAATAACAAACAGGAGCAGGCATGAGAGATAACTTAGCAACAATACAAATATCAAAAGACCTTCGCAACGCCATAAAGGTTATGGCAAAAAAAGAGAAACGGACTATCGGCGGCCTCACCGAATTAATGATCGAAGAAAGAGTAAAGAATAAATACGATGGAAAAATCCTCTTATTATCACCTGGACAATAAGAGGATTTCTAAAGGCACCCCTGCCGCTTATTTTTCAAAGAGCGTTCTATGCAAGAAAACAACTATAAAAGATTTCTAGTCATAATGCTAACTGAAGCGGCAGGTTGAAAATCATCGGGAGTATTCAAATGAATAAGCTTTTATCATTAGATTTCTACGGGAAACCGATAAGGATCATCAAAAGGGAAGACGACTATTACTGGATTCCGGTTAAACAGATATGCGAGAATATCGGAATAGATTATTCAAGGCAATATAAAAGATTAAAATCTCATAGAATTATTAAGACCTGTATAGTACATATGTACCATGCAGGTAAGCAAAAAAGAGACCTCTTTAGTATTCGGAAAGATTATTTCGGCGGCTGGCTCTTCACGATAAACGCAGAAAGAATACCCGATCTAAATATAAGAGAAAAATTATATTTATATCAGGAAGAAATCTACAAAGTCATTGACGATTATCTTACCCACGGCGTAGCTATCAACTATCACCGATTTGCCCATGTCGATCAGGCAAAAGTCCTACCCGGAGCAATCGACAGAATGGGCAGAATCAAGGACAAACTTATTCCTGCCAGATATGCGTTCGGCGGGAAATTCTATATCGATCCTAATCAACAAATTTTAAACATAAATTAATCATGAGGAGACAATGATGGACACACGCAAAGTATTAAAAGAAGCGCTTAAGGGATGCGACAGAAAGGCAGTGGCCGAGATATTGGAAATACATATAGGCAGCCTGAATAATATGGTTGCAGGCGAACTGCCATATCTGCCGAAAGGAAACACGCAGAACTTTCTTGACCGTGTTTACAATTTCATTGATATCACCTACGAAACAACAGGAAAAATGACTGTCCTGGAAGCTCTGGCCGAGGAATTCGGTTTCATGCTTATCAAGAACCCGATGGTACACGCTACGGATCTTCCGGCATTCAGCAAGATTTCGGAAATATTAAAAGACTTTTCGAGCACAGTTGAGGAGATCTCGAAATCTACCCAGGACGGCATAATCGAGAATTACGAAGCCGTAAAGATCCGCGAACGCTGGGAAATAATGAAGCGCACCACGGAGGAGTTTGTTTTGTCCTGCGAAACTGGCAGCTACGACAATAAAGATAAGAAATAGGGGGTGTGCTATGGACCCTAAACTTAATTATATCCGTCATTCTCTCGAAGGGGCAAAGTTAGCAGCGATACTTACAAAAGATGAGGCTGATGCGATGCTGACGGCAGCTCAACTTATTTTAAGCAATAGATCACTTCCGGACTGTTATCAAACAATTTCTTTTGACCGTGTATGCAAACTCCTTGATACGGATCGCAAAACCGTTATCGACCTCTGGGAGAAGCATCAGAAAACAATTATGAAGTTAAATACTTCGCCTCAATCTCCTCTTCGGGTTTACCTGGTCGATTTCGTTCAGATCCAAACCGGAATGCAAAAAAACTTTAACCACAAAAAGGCCTCAAAATGATTATGTATAAAACAGATATCAAAGAGGAGCTTATCTCAGCATTAAAAAACGACCGTAAATTAGAATTCAGGCAAGTAGGAAATGAACTCAGAGACGGCGTTTGTCCCAAATGCGGCGAGAAAGAATTATATGTTAGCCTGGCGCAACCGTGGAGGGTTCAATGCCGCAGGGCGAATAACTGCAATTATTCCGAAAGTACCAGGTCGCTTTATCCCGAGATATTTGAGAATCTAAGCAAGAAGCACCCGGCGACAGATGACAACCCTCACGCCACCGCTGACGCTTATTTAAGCATTAACAGATATTTCAGTCTAGAAACTATTGAAGGGATGTATGAACAATCCTGGAAGAAGCTAAAGAATGGGACTTTTGCAGCTACGATCCGTTTTCCTTTGTGGGAGAAGCATTACTGGGAGCGAATCATCGATTCCGACAAAGTGGCGGAAAATGAAGGCAAAAAAGCCCATATAAGTTATGGAACATCTTATACGGGCAGAGCCTGGATCCCAAAGGGAATGGAGTTCAAGCAAGGCGATACTATATTTATTACAGAAGGCATCTTCAAATCTATTTCATTCCTTCAGATCGGCAAAAAATCCATTTCTGCCCTTAGTTGCACTAACCTTCCAAGTGAGATTATAAAAGAACACTCAGGTAAGAGAATCACCTGGGTATTAGCAGGGGATAATGATCAGGCAGGAATCAGCTACACCGCTAAACATCTCGAAAAAATAAAAGAGCTCGGAGAGAAATGCCTGGCAGCCTTTCCGGAACATGAGAAAGTGGACTGGGACGACGAATACCGCAACGGCCGACTAACAGATAAATATATCGAGGAATGCATCTGGAGAGGGTATTACTTTCTGGCAGATACTGTCCAGAAAAAAGCGTTTTACTTCTGGGCCAAACATCCTTTCAGATACACTCATATCTTTCATTTCAATAATGCTTTATATTCTTACGCTATCGATGGCAAAAAGACTGATGAAATAGCCGATGTAAGTTCATACTTATCTCAGGATTGGTCAAAATACAAATATGAGTTTGCGAACGAATATATTGATAAATTCTCTTCATTCGCGAATATTGAAAGGATAAGTAACTGCAACCCTCAGTTTCTCTACATTGAAAAAGACACGCTGACCGACGAACAGTTCTATTATTTCCAGTTTGATTTCATGGGCGGTAATTCTTCGGTACAGGTAAGCCTGGACGGAGGGTCTTTTGATTCTCCCGCAAGTTTTAATAAATCACTGCTTGTAAGGACGCCAGGGGGAACATTTGATGGTAGAGCAAATGACCTAAAAAAACTCCGGGACGAATGGTTTAATAAAAAGATTTCATATGTCAAGACAGTTCCTTTTATAGGCTATGACAAGGAATCAAAAGTCTATATCTTTCCGGATTTCGCTTTTCACAATGGCAAACTTCATGATGTAAATGAGCATGGGTTTATTTCAATAGGAAAAGAGCGCTTGAAATGCGGTTTCAAGTCAATGAATATCCTGAAGGCTAAATCAATCAACCTCGACTGGATAAATGACTTTATAGAATCTTTCAGCAGTAATGGCTTAGTGCTTATGAGCTGGTGGCTGGGATCTCTTTTCGCTGAACAGATCAGGAGCAAGCAGCAGTCGTGGCCTTTCCTGGAATATACAGGTGATCAGGGAGCCGGGAAATCAACTCAGATTGAATTCATGTGGAAATGCATGGGCCGGGATAACTATGAAGGTTTTGACCCTTCAAAGTCAACTCATGCCGGAAGGTCAAGGAACTTTCAACAGGTTTCAAATCTTCCGGTGATTTTGCTTGAGGGCGACAGGGCTGAGCAGGGAGCAAAGCAGCGCGGTTTTGATATGGATGAACTCAAGACAGCCTACAATGGCCGCTCGATCCGCTCGATGGGGATAAAAAAGCGTGGCGCAGAAACTGAAGAGCCTGAATTCAGGGGGGCTATCCTGATTTCACAGAACGCTACTGTCAGCGGATCCGACGCGTTATTGTCAAGAATCATTCATTGCCATTGCACAAGGAGTCATTTCACGCTTGAAACAGAAAAGAAGGCCAGGAGGCTTGCTTCTTTAAGTTTAGAAGATACTGCAGGTTTTCTTCAAAAGGTTTTAGAGAATGAAGATAAGCTGCTGCAAAGCTATTTCAAAAAGTTTGATGAACTTGAAAAAGTCTTTCGCGAAAAAGCAGATGGGATCCAGCCGCGCCTGATTCTTAATCATACACAAACTGCAGCATGGACCTGGCAACTTCCTTTTATCTTCGGAGAAGATAAGTTCCCTTCATCGTTATGTTATGACCTTGAGAATCATATTTGGGAACGCTGCGTAAACAGGCAGCAAAGACTGCTTGCAGATCATCCTTACATCGAACAATTCTGGGATATTTACAGGGATATTAACTTTGTTACAAGAACCGAAGCAGGCATAACAAGGACTAAGCAGATCCTCAATCATTCCACAGATCAGGGCCTTATTGCCATTAACCTTAACCATTTTCAGGAGATTGTTATGTCCAGGGGGATAGAGCGCATATCTACGCTGGAACTTAAGAAGCTTCTGCCTACTTCCCGGAAGTGCCGCTTCCTTGGGCAGCAAAAGACTAGGTCATCAATAGATAACTCAGTGATACACTGCTGGTTATTTGAAAACAGTTTTAAATAAGACTGTTTTATTTTTTTGTTCTTTGACAATTAGAGCCATAAAAGACGTTAGTGTTTCGGAAACAGGTAACAAAAGTAACATTGCTAATATTTTATACATATAATACTATCTAATAACATGTTATGAAATATTAAAAAAAGTTACATTTGAGTAATATTTTAGTAACAATGTTACCTTTTTTCAGAGCAGAAAAGGTTACATAAAGGTAACATTTGTAACTTTTTTTATTCTTTGTTAATCAAATACTTAACTTAGAATTGCCAAAATCCTGTTACTTTTTGTTACTAAATAAAAGTAACAAAATCAGTATTGATAATCAAAGACTTATAAAGCAAAAATGCCCTTGTTACCTTTGTTACCTTTTCCCGAAACGACTTCCAAAAAAAGACTTTTATAAAATCAATTTAATTCCAAAAAACTAATAACTATAGAAGGAGGCAACAATGGATGAGGAGTACTTAAGAAAGGTAGAGTTGGCCAGCGAAAACGAACTGGCGCTCGAGCACGGGCGATTGAGCGAGCAATTTCTTAATCAACGCAATGAATTGAATAAAACTCTGGCAAAGAAAAACCTTGTTCTGACAAGGCTAAATGAAATAACAGTAGTAGGCCCTGATTTCTACGAAGACGATTGTCTTGACGATTGTCTTGACGACGATAAGGAGGCGATATGAAATGCGGAATATGCAAAAGGTATGAAGGGACGATGAGCGGCATGAAAGCTCTCTGTAACCTTACTAATGAATTAAAGTGGTGCAGGGATAACGCATGCGAATTCTTCGCGCCGCGCCATGTCTGCTCTTCTGTTAACTTTATAAGGCCAAGATTAATAACATATAAAAGAGAGGTTGTCTAATGGGATGTTCAATCTTAATTGAAACAATCAAATGTCCTAAATGCCAAAAAATCCAGGAGGCTGTAATTAAGGAGTGCAGGCCCTGGGACGAATTAGTCCATAGATGTAATAAATGCAGTTATTTAATTTTAGAAAGTGAATGGATAGAGGTAAAAGATGAAAGATTTAACAGGCAAAATATTTAATAGATGGACTGTTATAGATATTAGTCATAGAAATGATGATAGACATACTTTCTGGCTATGTAAATGTGAATGTGGCAATTTAAGAATCGCAATCAAAATGAATAAGGAGTGGAAAAACGAAACTCTAACTAATCATCAAGCAATCTAGTATCATTATTTAACATTTAATGCGGGAGGTGGTAAATGGAGAATAACAAATGCGCAAGAGACTTAAGAAAGAGTGTATCGTGTGCCAGATATGGAATGACTATAAAAACAAAGGATTAAATATGGCCGAGTTTGGCTGGCGAATGTTGCTTTTGAGTCTGACAAACACAAGCATCAAACGCATCAGCCGCGGCCCTCAAATGAGAAAAAAGAAAGTAGCATAGATATGTTTTTCAAAAAGGCAAAAGCAATAAAAAATGAAAACGAGTTTCTTAAGAAGCAGCTCAAATTAAGGGACGACATGCTCTCTGAGGCTGTAAGGAAACTCGAAAAGTACCTTCCTGACGAAGCGCCGGCGGAAGTCCCTGAAGGGTACAGGACGATCTTCGTCAGAAGCTATTACAAAATAATTAAGGAGTGAACATGCAAGCTGAGATAAAAAAGAAGGAAAATGTGACATTCAAAGAATGGAGAAAGGCAGCGGAGAGATTAGTAAATACTTCTGTAGAAGATAGCAAAATTTCTTTATCATTTAATACAGATATTGAAGTAGTCAGGGAAGCTCTCAGGCTGGAAAACGCAGGCCAGAAAAGAAAGACCTTGATCAAGGCGTTTAGTTCCTCTATCCGTAAACTCGAAAAGGAGAGCGAGGGATGAAACATATTGACGAAATATATAAAGAATGGTGTGGTAGTACAAGACTAGAAAATTCCGTTAAAGAAGTACACGATAGTGCCGAAGCGATTGAATTTGCTGAGTTTTATCACAAAGAAAGAATGAAAGAAAAAGCAAAGGAGTTTGAGCAACTAAAGAAAAACCCTATAATGGTACTTAATGCTGAGACAGGTGAGATTAGCATAGCATCCGAAAAAGAAATAATAATAGGCGTGGATCAGGGATCTCCTGAAGGAGATTACTCTATTGAAATGCAGACAGAGAAAGCTGATGAAAATTAAGGAACAAATATTGGAAGAATTTTATAATAAAGTTATAAAAAAATCCAAAGAGATGCCTGATTTTAAGGATTTATCTGATAAGCAAAAAACATATTTAGAAAAGAGTTTAGCGTATACTAGATTTAAAATAGGTAAAGCTTTGCAGGAGTTGTTAAATACTATAAAAATAAATTTAAAAAGATATTTTTAAAGTCAAATCATTATCACCCGATGACGACTGTGGCTTCCTGTGCTGTACCCGGCGACAGGATGCCTTCGTTTATGAGGGCGTGCATTATTGCCCAGGCTGAATCGGCGTGCCCGGTGGTATCGGTTCTTTGAGCTATGTAAGCGATCTGGCCATTCTGCGAAACTGTTTTCTTTATCTGCAGGAAACCTGCGGGGATATCGGAGTACTGGGCGTCCCAGATAAGCCTTTCGTCAGTTATTACCTGCTGCGCCTTCAGGACAAGTCTAGTTTTCGTTTCCGGAGTATAAAGAATCGGGGTAGCGCAGGGGAAGAACTGCTTAACCTGTTCGAAAACTCCCGAGCCGGGGCCTGTAAGATCTATGCCTATATAATCGACCCGGTATTTTTCGGTAAGCTCCTTTATGACCTGGCATTGATATTGCCAGGACTGGTCAAACATCCTGATCCTTTCTAACACCCTGAACTTGCCTCTGATGCTCAAAGGGGGCGCTATTACTACAATAGCCGCTCCGTCTTTTACTCTTGACGGGTCATATCCTATCCATACCGGTGCGAGATAGGGTTTTGAATTGTCCGCTTTGAAATCTTCCCATTGGGAACTGTCCGCAATGCCTTTTTCCAGTTCGGAAAGTTTAAAGACGCTTGCTGTATCATCGATAAACTGGCACAAGAAGAGCTGCTTGAATTCATCTTCAAAATATTCGAGTTTCAGCTGTTCAATATTAAATAGGTTGCAGCCCATTCTGACTGCGTCATCAATCGTTATTATTCTTCTATACTGGGAGTCAGGGCAGATAATTCCATCTCTGAGTTCATTGAATTCGGGGAATTTAGCAAGCGCCCTGCCGGCGCGCCTGTTCATTTCATTGTGCTGATCGCCCGACCAGAAAGGGTAAGCGCTGTGGCTGATGGTTGACGGAGTCGAGAAATATGTCTTTCTCCATTTCGCGTGAGAGGCCATAGCGGAGGCGACTTTATTGAGTTTGTCGAACTTCGGGATCCAGAAATATTCATCTATATACAAATGGCCATGGTAGGATTGCGCTGTAGTGGAGCTGGTCGAGAGAAAATACATCGTGGCCGGGCCGTGATTGGTTATGATCGTGATTTTGTCTTTGCCGGAAAGTTCTTTATCGAACCATTCGAGTGCAAAACCTTTTATATATTCCCTGAAAACATCGGCCTGCGCCCTGGATGCCGATAAGAAGATCTGATTGTCTCCGGAGGTGAGGGCGTCAAAAAAGGCTTCTCTGGCAAAGTACCAGGTAAGGCCAATCTGCCTGGATTTTAGAATGTTTCGGATTCGATTATGCCTTGCTTCAAAGAGTTCAAACTGATAATCAAAGATCCCGTTTTCGAATTTCTCTATGATGAAATCATTATCAAACTCGCGGAAGTCATTTTTCTTGGTGTATCTGTTCGGTTTTTTATCGCCTTCTTCCTTGCGGTTGTCATGGTATCTGGGGTGCTTTTCCCTGGTCTTTTTTTCAAGGTTCGGATTTTCAGCTACCCTCTGCTTGTTAAGCAAAACAATAAGTTCCATGAGAGCCTTCATTTCCTTAAAATCTTTCGGCTCTTTATTCTTTTTGTTTATAAGGTAATTAAGCCTGAGCTGCGCTGCGGCGAAATTGTCCTGGCTGCAGAGTCCGAGTTCTGACCACTTTTCTTTCTTCGACCAATGTCGGATACAGGCCTGAGTTATTTTCAGGCAGCGGGCTATCTCGCAATGCCTGGCGCCATTCAGGTACATCCTTTTTGCTTCGGCTCTGATTTGAGGGCTTATCATTTCGTGAATCGTGACTCGTGGTTCGTGGTTCGTGGGGGGAAGATAGCCTCAAAAAAATAAGTAAAAAATTTTTGCGTTTTTTTAGCAAATGATTTTTAGGTTATTTATTCGGGGGTAAAAGAGCAGTAAGAAAATGTTGAGTTTTTCTATCAACCATCAACTAACAACTATATATAAGGTAAATATGCCCCCTAAAAACAAAACAAGCCCGTGGATGACGATAAGCGAGTATGTCAATGAGGCAAAAGAGAAAATTGCCGAGATAGACATTGACGGCATTGTCGGCGAGTATAATTATGATGGAGACGAACTGACCCTTAATACAAAAGAGAGGATAAAGTCAGAGCTTAAAACATTGGCTGAACTTAAAGCCGATACAATTATTGTAAATATTAATTCGTTTGGCGGAAATATCAACCACGGCATATCTATACATGATTTACTGGCTCAATCGAAAGCGAAAATTATAACTAAAATAAATGGGTTTTCAGCCAGCGCCGCTACGATTATTGCCCAGGCAGGCGAGGTTAGGCAGATGTCTGACAATTCTCTTTATCTTATCCATCATGCCACTGTGCGTTCATTTGATGGGAATATTTTTGACTTAGAAGACGCAAAAGAAGCCCTGTCACAACTCGATAATATAATGCTTAATGTTTATGCCAAACGCTCCGGATCCGAAAGAGAAGAGATAGTCAAACTCATGAAGGAAAATAACGGCAACGGCAAATGGCTGACAGCCGAAGAAGCAAAAGCCGTAGGCCTTGTCGATGAAGTTTTCGAGCCTATGAAAGCAGTGGCCCTTGTTATTCCTGAAGACAACTATCTTAATCTGCCGCCGCTGCCTGAAGGTTACGGCGCTCAGAAGAAGAAGTCATTTTTTGAATCATTACAAAATTTTTTCACTAATAAAAACTCTAATCAAGAGGATGATGACGAGATGAACGAAACTCAATTCAAACAACTTATTGCCTCAAACGGCAAGATCATCGAGGGCATAACGGCTCTGGGAGCTGTTATAGCAGAAAAATTTCCGAAGAAAGAAGAAGGCGCCCAGCCCCCGGCAGCTCCGGCAGTACCTGTTGTGGTAGCTCCTGCGCAAACAGAAGCTGACAATAAAGCGCAGATAGCCTCTCTTGTCGAAGGGCAGAAGACTATGACAGCTTCTATTGCCGCCTTGACTGAAAAAATAACCAACGCCCTGAAGGATCCTGCAGGAGCCACGAAAGTGCCGCCGAATACGGGCGCTAACCAAGATGCGGAGGTGTTTTAATTATGCGTAACGCAACCAGAGTTAAATACAATGCTCATGTCGCTTCAATGGCAAGAACCTATTCCGTGACAAATACTGCCGAAGGTTTCGATGTGCTTCCCCCTATGGCTATCAGGCTCAATGACGCCATTCAGGATTCGATCGATTTTCTGAAAGCTGTATCCATGATACCTGTCGTGGACATGGAAGGCGAAGCGGTCAGGATACAGATGCAAAATACGCTTGCCGGCAGGACAAAAACGGCGTCCCCGAACAATCCCAGAGAGCCTTCTATGGCTCTGGATCCGGACGGCCCCAGATACAAATGCGCGCAAACGAACTTTGACGTAGGCATTGCCTATAATACCCTGGACACATGGGCCAGGTTCCCCGATTTTTCACAGCGCTATATGAATGCTGTTTTCCGCCGCATAGGGCTTGACAGGATGCTTATAGGTTTCTACGGCCAGTTTGCTGCAGAAAATACCGACCGCGTTAAATATCCTGAGCTGCAGGACGTAAATAAAGGCTGGATTCAATTCCTGAAAGAAACACGCCCTGAACACTACCTCACGGAAGCTAAACAAGGCAGCGGCAAGATCCAGATAGGCCCTACAGGCGATTACAGGAACCTAGACCAGCTCGTTTATGATGTTTACCAGATGATTCCTATCAAGGACAGGACAGGGCAGGAAGTTGTAGTCATCGGACAGGGGCTGGTAGCTAACGACATGGGCAAGGCTCTTGGCACATGGGGCGAAAGGCCGACAGAAAAAAACATGATTCAGGTGCTGCAGAAGTCTTATGGCACTCTCCCGAGCATGGTTGTAGCTAATTATCCGACAAACGGTTTCATGGTTACCGACCTCAGAAACCTGCAGATCAATTACCAGGATACATCTGTAAGGCGCAGGACTCAGGATGAACCTAAGTTTGACCGCGTCGTAGATTATATCAGTATGAACGAAGCCTACATGATAAGCGACCTCGATGGCATATCTGCTATCGAAGCTGACAATGTAGAGTTTGTCAACTAAGGGAGGATACCATGACCATAGCGCTTGATTTCAAGAATCGTATCACAAAAGAGAAACGCATCGCGGCGATTAAAGCTTCTCTTGACAAAAAGCAAACACAAGATATTGCAGTGAAAACTGACGATATAGCAAAGTTTGAATTGCTTATAACTTCTCTTGCTTCTGATATCAAGCGCCTTACCGATCTGCCTCAGGGGTCGGCGCGCTCGAATTGCAAGAAAAACGAGCTGGTCCCGCGTTATCTGCCGTATGTAGAAAACTACCTTGCCCGGGACGAAGTCTTCAAGAATCCTGTTTTAGTGCAATGTATGATATGGTGCTTTGATGTCCATGACATAAATAATGCGCTGCGCCTGGCAAATATCTGCATAGAGCAGAAACAGTCCATGCCCACGCAATACACCCGTACTTTGCATGTATTTATAGCGGACTCTTTTAGGGAGTGGTGCGAACACTGCTTCAGGCACAATGAGTCTATCGAACCTTATTTTTCAGAAATGTTAACTAAAGTTATGGACTGGCCAATACATGACGCTATAAAATGTGGCTATTACAAGATAGCTGCCGAGCAGGCCGAAAAGAACGCCGACTATGAAAAGGCTCTCGAACTCTATTTACTGGCTGAAAAGACAGACGAGAAAGCCGCAAAGGTCAAGACCACTATAGCAAAACTCCGGAAGCTTATTGAAAAGAAACTGAAGTAGCACCCCACCCGCTGGCGTCCGATGTGGATTGTTGATGTGCCAAGGGCAGAAATCAGCAAGGAAACAAAGGACGCCTTTTTAACCACGAAATACTAATCAACTATCAACTATCTATGGCGTACGAAATAAGCCCGAAAGAGGAAAAAAAACGAGACCTTCCGGAAACGATAAGCAATAACGGTTTCTTTCCCGATATCAATGTGCAGGACTATGTTAATCAGTACAGGATCCCGCAGGAACTCCCGGACGCTACGATAGTCAATCATCTGGTTATTTCGATGGGCGATGCCAATCAGGAACTCGAATGCTACAAGTATTTCATGACTAAAAAAGGTTATAAAACTCTTGCGGAAGTCCCGGCAGACAAAATCAATGAGGTCTCCATAAAGGTAACTAATTACATCAGGGCAGTGAGTTGTTACGCTAAAGCTTGGGCCTTAAAAGAAATGCAAACTCTCGACCGCAGAAAAGACGCAGATAACCTTGCTAAAACTTCTGATGAAACCGAGGCCACTTACCGGCAGTTCGCCGAACAGGCTATCAAAGCAGTCTGCGGCGAACCCGCCGCCATGGTATCGATTATTTAGCGCTTGACAATACATATTTTCCCGATAACATTATAGTTCAGGCTAAACAAAAACGAGGGTGCTATGACAGCGAGAGTAATACTAAACCATTTTATTATCGGAATGGGTTCACTGCTTGATATTACCGGAAACTATTACACATCCCGCAGGGATAAGACTAGAACCGACGCAGAAGCAATTTATTCAGATACACAAGCTCTGGGAAGAGATATGGAAAAATCATTGATCAGGTTTAATAATGACCACAGAACAAAATAATAATCTACCTCCTAAGGATTTTGCTATAGAGAATATCAAAAAACTGGTTCCTGGTCTAAATAAGTTAAGCAAGAATGAGCAAAACTCTATTGTTTCGTTTTTTTTAAGGCATCAACGTATAGAAATATCTCAGACATCCGGGCCTATTCCTTCGGCTTCTGAATTGGAGCGCTACCAAAATCTATATCCAAGAGCTGCTGAAATCATTTTTACTGAAATGGAGAAAGAACAATCCCATAGGCATCTTCTTGAGAAAAGAGACTCCGGCCGAGATTCAAAAGGGCAGATATTTGCTTTTATTCTGGCTCTATTTGTATTTTCCATTGGCGGATTTCTTGTTTATAGCGGAAGTCCTACGGCAGGGACAATCATATGCGGAGCCAATCTTGTTACAATTGTTTTAGCTTTTATCTCAAATAAGAGCAAAATGCCGCCTTTGCCTAAACCGCTTGACAAAAAATAATAGCGTGCTATCCTTATAGCGTTTCTTTGACAATTATTCTGCTACATCACAAGCAGACCACACGGACGATAGAGCGTCACAAACTCTATAGTGGATAAAGTCTCTATTTTTTTGCCTTCGATTGGATAGGGTTAAACTGGTTGTACGGTTTCCCGACAAGGGTGATGCCTTCCAGTCGGGGGCTTTTTTATTCTAAAGGAGAATGCAAAAATGCAAGAAAAAACCCAAACAGTAAAAGAGGTTGACAGGAACTGCAAACTCTACAAGGAAGAGGTAATAAAGGCACAGAAAATCGAAGCCCTCATAAAGGAACTGAAAGCAATCCTTCCTGAATTCGGGAGGCAAATCGAGGACTATTCCGCCTGCGCTCTTGAAGACCTGAATGAGATTAAAACCGAAGCGGTGAATGAACTGTTCTATGAAAAGAAATGCCCTTTCGTAAACTCGTGCATGTCCCAGCTCCAGTATACACTGTGTCAAGCGTATTCCAGGCATTCAAGTAATATTGAAAACGAAATAGGCCGTAAATTCGACAAATGGATCGGAGGAGAAACTATAGAAATTTAGCAGTTATGCCGCCCCGGAGAAATCCGGGGCTTTTTTGTTTCGTGGTTTTTAGCTTAATCTTTCAGCATTATATAATCTCCACGAACCCCGAACCACGAACCACGAACCCCGAGTCACGAATATGAGCAGCACAAATAAATTCGCGGAATTATACAAGTACATCCTGACCAAAAAGGATTATCTTAAACTCAATAAGGAAGCTTTCGACAGCTGGATAGAGGACGGAAAGGCGGAATTTGGAGGCAGAAAGGAAACTACAGCAGGCTGGCAGATCCTTTCCTGGCATTATACGGGCGTAATAACAGTCGAGCGCATCAATCAGGAGCTTGTCATTTACCTGTTATTATTCGTAACGACCTGGCTGATGGACAATGACAACACCCGTGAAAATTTTAAGCTATCACAGCCTAATGTAGAGTTCTTTAGGATAAATGACACACTATTTGACATGGAGATTTCGATTCCGTTCGTTGACAATATCTATCTTTCGCAGGACGATGACGGCCCGATCGACTGGATAGATATGAAATGGAAGATTGACGGTTACACCTTTGATATTGCAACAAGTTTCGAACTCATGGATGCGATTAAGAAAGTGGCTCGGGAATAGGGAAATATGCAGGAAGTAATAAGAATACAAGAAAATCCTAAGAACGCGCTGCGTCAAATCTCAAAGGATTTTAAACTTCTTATTCTCTCTCCGGAGGAGAAGCGGACATTCCTTTTATCGATGGTTCGCGCCGTGGGAAAAAAGGCCAGGGACCATTACCGGAATCAGAGCGATGTGGAAGGCAGTGCATGGGAGCAGAGAAAGAAAGGCAAAAAACGAATGGAGAGAAAAGTTTCTCTGCAGAAGAATATGCGATTCTATGGAGATTCATTGTCCGCTACAGTTACCTACAAAAACCCGCTTACAGGATCAGTTGCCAGAAAGCAGCAGGAAGGGGCTATCGATATAGGATCTGTCAAACAGCTTCAAAAAAAGGAAGCGTCTTTTAATATTGACAGACAGAAAAAGGGCTCTTGCCCGCGCTCCCTGGCTAAAAAGCTTGTTGAAAATGATTTCACTCTTAAAAGCAAAAACGGCAGACGAAAAGTTTCAGTTAAATGGATAATGGATAATATTTCTCTTGGACAGGCCGGAGCCATTTATCACACAATCGTACATTCAGCGCACAATCAGGTTTGGCAGATCAGAACTCCGGCGCGCTCGTTTCTGGGAGCTTCTCAGGCAGATCAGGACAAGATGGGCGATGCAATACTTGATAAAATCAATTCAAAAATGAAATAAAAAAGCCCTCGATCGAGGGCTTAAAAATTCCCTGTAACCGATTTTTTGAATTCCATCAATTGCAGCATGTATTTCATATATGAGGGGACATGATCGCGCTTTTTTATATCTTGCAATGTTGTCTGAGGAATACCCGTTATTTTGTGAAATCGGTACTGCGTTATATTATGTTTTTTTAAAAATTTCTCGAAATCATTCATAGGACACCTTTCTTATTTAATATTAAGATATATATATTATAAAAAGCCCCCCCCTTTCGGGGGGAATTTGAAGTTACAATTTGATTTCGACTTTCAGCCTGAGCTTGAGTATCCTACACTTAAGTTTCAGGCTGAACCATTTCAGGGGCTTAAACTTCGCTTTTATTTCATCACCTCCTTTTGTTTTTTGGGTTTGTTTAAGCCAATTCTCAGATTTTCAAAGAGCATTTATTTCTTACTATGTGTTTACTATACTACGTAATCCGTAGTAATTCAAACCAAAAAAACTAATTTCTTACAAAAAAAAGTGAAAAAATTTTTAGGTTAATTTTAGCCGTCTATATGAGCTGCGGGAAAACAAGAATTCTAATCTAAAAGGAGCTAAATATGTCAATAGGACAAGTAATTGTTACACAACTGAACATGCAGCAGGGGGAGCCGGTTGAAGCTGAACGGGTTTTTCTCTATATCGGGAAAGCAGCAAATCCCGACAACCTTCATAAAATTCTTTCAATAGGAGCTGATTCAGATTTGGACGAGCTGCTGGGTTCGGGAGATTCTGACCTCAAGACCCATATCAGCGCGGCTGTCCTCAATGCAGCGACGGATAGTTTTTACTGTTATGCCATACCCATAGACCCTGCAACGGACGACTGGGTAAAGGTGCTCGATACAGCGATGGACAAGCCTTTTGACCTGCAGGTCGAAGCTGTGGTACTAACGACCGAAATAACAGATGCTAACGAAATAAAGAGTGCTCAGGCTGCAATGATAAGCACAATGACAAGTTACGGCAAATACCTGACTGCTCAAATGTGCTGCTCAGGAATTGACAAAGCTACCGAAACCTGGGCTGATTACGCGGCAAGAATCAAGGCACTTATTACCGGACAGGTAGCCGATAGAGTGGCCGTCGTGCCTAATCTTCACGGTAACAATCTGGGAGTGGTTTGCGGTAGGCTCTGCAATCCGGCGGTAACCGTGGCAGACACTCCGATGAGAGTAGCAACCGGGGCGCTTATAAATCTGGGAGATGACCCTGTCGATAAAAACGGGATCGAACTTTCAATGGCTGACATTTCAGATATGTCAAACGCCCGATTCTCTGTTCCACAGTGGTATGCCGGATATGCCGGTACTTACTGGGCTGATCAAATGCTGCTTGATACCGAGACGGGCGATTTTCAGGTGTATGAAAACAGGCGAGTCCTTGACTATTTAGCAAGGAGGGTAAGGCTCAGGGCCATAGCCAGAATTGCCGACAGATATTTGAACTCCACACCTAAGTCCATAGCAAATAATAAAACCTATTTCATGACTCCGATGAGAGTGGCGGCTCAGCCTATTATTATCGGGCCGCTTGAATTCCCAGGTATCATCCAGCCCCCTAAAGAAGGCGATCTTACGATTACCTGGAAGAGCAGGACGGAAGTGGTAATAGGTTTCTGTGCAGCTCCTCATGACTGCCCAAAGAAAATCTGGATTTATATGGCACTTGACCTTACCAGATACCAGTCTGATGAAAGCACTCAGTCTGTCGGTAAAGTCAAACTCTCTTTCAAAAAGCCTGCCAAAGAAACTTCAAACAAAAAGAAATAAGGAGATTTGAATATGGGCAATAATATTCAGCGCATAAACGGGATGTCGTTTGATTTCGCCCTCGGCGGCACTGACATCCATGCCGATAAGTTTTCAATTGATATTACTGACAATACGGCAGTGGCTAAAAAAGACGGCCGCCCTGACGGATGGGTGCAGGGCGATGTCGAAGCCTCAGGGGAAATGACACTGGACAGAACTGAATTTAAACTCATTGTTGAAGCGGCAAAGAAAGCAGGCTCTTTTCAGATGATGGAGACCTTTGATATCAATGCGTTTGCTCAAGCTGGCGATGACGAATTCAAAGTAGAAGCCTTCGGCTGCAAGATAATTATGTCTAAGCTCCTCGATGTGGACAAGACGTCCACCGATAAAAGCCAGTTCACTGTTCCTTTTAAGATCACCAGCCCTGATTTTATCAATATCGACGGCGTGCCGTATCTCGAATCTAAATCCGCCGGCGCCTAACCCACCAACCATCAACTAACAACTATATATAGGTAAATATGAGCGTAAAAAAAGAAATAACCCTACTGGTAAATAAAAAGGAACTTAACTTTTCTATGTCAGATATGGAATACAAAAACTTCCTTAACGACATAGAAGTGAAAAATAAATGCCTGCCTGCTATACGGCTGCTCAAATCATGTGTAAAGCAGGAGAGTAAAGAGCTTCTCAATAAATACATCGATACTCACTTCTTAGAAATGGCTAATACGCTCATCAAGGAGTTTCAGGAGGATGTAGAAATAGAAGTAAAAAAGTAAATGCTCTCTTTGCTAAACTCAAAGAGGATCCATACGGACAAATGAAAGTTTATGCGAAAAAGTGGTTTCCCTGGCGAGACGCAGATGCAGAATGCATGGCCGAAGCCACTTTTCTTGAATGGGACTACTGGGAAAAGCAGAAAATAGTTACGGCTAACGCGATAGGGATAGCCTTTAAAAAACCCTAACCCTAACCACTAACCACTAACCACGAGTCACTAACCCCGAACCCCTAACTAATATGGCAAGCACATCAGTAAAAAATCTTGACTTTATTGTCAGCCTGATAGACCAGATGTCGGGGCCTGCACAGAATATCACTAAATCCTTTACGCAAATGCAGAGCTACGCGAATAAAGGATTTAATAATATGACAAAAGGCGTCCTTGCGACGGCCGGTGCAGGATATACGCTTGTCAAGGCCATTCAGCCGGGGATTGAAATGACCAGGGCTCTAGGCGAAATCAAGTCTCTTGGTGTCGTTGATAAAGAACTCAAGCTGTTAGAAAAGACAGCTGATAAATTTGCTCTAGCTTACGGCGAAAGCGCCACTGATTTCGTCAGATCCAGCTATGACATCCAGTCTGCGATCGGTGGTTTAGTTGACGGAGAGCTGGCGAGTTTTACCAATGCTTCAAATATCCTTGCCAAAGCCACAAAAGCCGATGCCGCCACGATCACAAATTATATGGGTACGATGTACAACATATTTGATAAGCAGGCTATAGCGATGGGCAAGAGCAAATGGGTAGAGACTCTTACCGGAATGACATCTGAAGCGGTCAGAGTATTTAAAACTACAGGCCAGGGTATGTCAGACGCGTTTAAAAATCTCGGTTCTTTAGGAGAAAAAAATAAAATATTTTTATCCGAACAAATGGCAGTCCTGGGGACTTTGCAGGGAAGCATGGGAGGATCCGAGGCAGGCACTAAATATAAGGCATTTCTTAATAATGTTGTTAAAGCGCAGCAGACTTTGGGGCTTTCATTTGTAGATAGTAAAGGAAAGATGCTGCCTATGGTGCAGATACTTGAAAAGATCAAGGGCAAATACGGAGAGCTTGACGCTATTGAAATATCGAAACTAAAAACCGCCTTTGGTTCCGATGAGGCTGTCGCAGTCGTGACAAACCTTATAGGAAAGACAAATGAATTATCAGGATCAATAACAAGTCTTGATAAGGTTAGCGGGATGAAAAACGCAGAGCAAATGGCAAAGGCGCAAACTGATCTTTTCGCTCGCTTCGGAGCGGCGGTCGAAGTTCTGCAGAAGAATTTCGCGAAACTCATTATTACCGGCATAACGCCTTTTTTAGAGAAGTGTGTCGAGATCGGCGCTTATATGAATAGTTTTTTCGAAAAATATCCTACTATTTCAAAGTGGTTAGCGATGATAACTGTCGGAATCATTGCCATGACCGCCGCAATGGGGGTTTTATATATTATCACAGGTATGGTAAATACAGCAATGGCTACATATAAAGGCATACTTGTGTTGGCCAGAGTAGCACAATTGCTACTCAATTTCTCAATTTATCAGTGTCCGCTGATATGGATAATCGCAGGCATAGCAGCTCTGGCCGTAGGTGTCATTTATCTCATCAAACAGCTTTATGGTTTTGAGAATATCGGTCAGGTATTTGACTCGTGGATAGGCGGCATAGAGTATCTGTGGGAGCTTTTGAAAGGTTTTGGCAGTTTTGTAATGAGCGGGATAGAGGTAATGGTAAGCGGTTTTGCCACTGTTGTCGGCTGGATCGGGAAAGGAATTGAACTTCTGACAAACTTCTCGCCGATAATAGAAGCTCTCTCAAAATTGGCTACTTCTGTTTTCGGGGGCGTAGGGATGTCGGTCGAGTGGGTATTTAACAAGATATCAGATCTGGCAGACACTATCGCGAACCTGCCGGGCGTTTCGTGGATACTTGACAAGCTTTTCGGAGGAGAGGAAGAAGCTTCAGGCTCTGCCGCTGCCGGTATGGCCGGTTCGGCGTCAAAAGGAACCGGTGGCGTGTCGGATCTCAATGAACAAAGGAAAATAGATATCCCGGCAGGCGGCATAACAAATAATCTCGGGAGCAGCAGGACAACCAATTATGGCAATGTGAATATTTATTCTTCCGGAGGAATGAGCCCGGCTCAAATGGAAGAGTGGAATGCGCTGCATAGTTAAGGGACGAAAGAATGGCTGAACAATATATCGATTTACTTATTGAGGATGATGACCTGAAGCTTGATGCGGACGGCATACCTGTTATGACCTCGGACAAACCCTCTATTGTCCAGGACATCTGCCACGCGATCAGGGAATCAGGCTATGCTATAAATATGATCGGAGAAAGGAACTCTGAAAAGCGGGCTCTCCTGCAGAATAAAATCCTCACAATAGTCGAAGACGATACACGAATAATACCGGGGACTGCAAAGTTCTATTCCGACCCGATTAACTTCAAAAACAATGTGGCAATTTATACGATTGTTGCCGACACATACCAATACGGCAAGGCAAAAATCCAAATAGAAGGAAATATAGCAAGTGGAACCTACTCAGTTAAATCTCGATAACCTTACTTCGGATGAAGAAAATTTCATGGAGGCCGTTGAAGCGGCAGGGATCCCGACGACAGAGGAAGGGCTGCAGGAGCAATGGCAGGAAATTGTCAATGAATCAGACCTTGAAATAACCAACACTTCGCCTTTTTCTCCATTCTGGAACCTGATAACAGCCCTCGTCACAAAGCCTGTTTACTGGCTGATATGCTTCATTATCAGGTATATCATGCCGAATCTTTATTTAAAGACTGCATCGGGATGGTTTCTTGACTTGTTGGGGTGGGCGTATGACCTTATCAGGAAGGGCGCCACAAAGGCAATCGGAAACCTGACTTTTAGTAGAACTGCGGTCAGTACTCCGCTCATTATTCCGAAAGGCACGATAGTTAGAACCGTAGCAATAAACAATGTCATCTATCGAATGATTACTTGCGAGGACACTCCATTTGTGGACGGAGAAAAAACTGTCCTGGTAAAAGCTGAGGCAGAAAATACCGGGGCAGCTTATAACCTTGCAGACGGTTACTATTCTATTCTTGAAGAACCTATTACGGGAGTTACAGGCGTTATAAACGGTACGGATTACCTGACCTATCCGGGGGCTGATATCGAGAGCGACGATGATTTCAGGGCAAGGATACAAAACCAGTTTACCGCCGTCTCCGACTGGCACATAAATGCAAAATACACAGCGATGATGTCCAGCCTTACAGGAATAGCTGCGGACAGGATATATTTCGACAACGATATTCCACGCGGGCCCGGATCGGCTGACGCGTATATAATCTTCGATACTTTTACTCCCAGCCAGTCCTATATTGACTCAATAAACGACTATATCAATACAGACGGCAACCACGGGCACGGCGACAGTATGCTGGCAATGGCAATGCCCGGCAAGGATTACGACCTTGAAGTAAAGATATTCCCTGTTGAAAATTTAACAGCCAAACAAATCGAACAATTAAAAGCAGATGTCGAGCAGTTTATCCGCTGCGCTTTCCGGGAAAATTCCGCTTACGATGATTATGTGTCAAAGACCTGGGCGTATGCACGCTTCTCTTTCTCGAAACTCGACCAGGAACTGCATAATTATTTCACCGGAGCGCAATCTTATGAATGGAGTTTAGAGGATATTGTGTCGGAAAGATGGGTGCCAAGGCTTGGCACTTTGACCATCAATATAGAATTGCCTGAAACAAAAAATGATCCACGAATTAAATTTAGGGAATAGAGGATGGGGGATGGGGAATAGTGAAAAACTAAAGATGAAAAGTTTTAAAGACAGATTTAAAAAACTTAAGTTAAAGATCGCGAACGATATTATCGAGATCCAGAGGCCTCCTATTGACCTTACATTCTGGGAAAGCCTGGGGCAGATGGCAATAATAGCTAAGTGCGGAGACAGTTGGTGGAACAAAGTGCAAACATGGCTTAATTATTTGCCGCAAAATGTCGATATAGATAAAGTACCGATACAAATTGTTGACTATATAGCCTACCAAAGGGATATAGAACGCTTCCAGAATGAACCCGAAGACATGTACCGGAGACGCGTTAAGTACGCTTTTTCTAATGCAAAGAGCGCGGGAGAACTTGCCGGCTTCTTTACGATCTGGGAGAACCTGCAGCTGGGCGCTTTGCAACAGTCGGAAAGGATAAGCAAGGAAGACTGGGATGTCATCCTCCTTGAAGTTGATGAAGATTCCTACGCTAAAAATCAAACGCTGTTTGACTTCATAGTCCATAAATACGGCCGTTCCTGCCGGAGATACTGGTTTTCAACTTACAAGATCGAAAAATGCCGCGTCAGGGTCTTTGAGTTTGAATATCAAAACCTTCTCTGCTGCACTCCGCAGATTTAGGGAATAGAGGATGGGGATGGGGGATGGGGGTTGGAGGAGAGGAGATTTTTTGGTTTTATAATCTAAATAATTTTTAGGATAACTTTTTGAGTTTATATACTTGAGCAAAGAATTATGAATCACTAACCACGAATCACGAGCCACAAAAGTATGATTGACGACAGCAGTATTACCATACAGTTCGGCGAACCAATAAGTGTACTTGACCAGCCGATAACCGAATATCTCGGCGTATTTCAGGCTCCTGCAGGAAATTATTTTCTACCGCCTGTTTCCATGACAGGGCTTTCAAAGATGCGAAATGCGAATGCTTACCACGGTTCGGCCCTTATTTTCAGGCGCAATATCCTTTCTTCGGCGTATGTGCAGAATAAAATTCTTTCGCTCAATGATTTCAGGAACTGCGAATTTGACCTGCTTACTTTCGGGAATGCGTATGTCCAGTTGCATTACAATATAATAGGCACGCTGATAAAAATGACGCATGTGCCGGCTCTGAATATGAGAGTAATGGGCGATTTCACGCAGTTTATGATGTTAAACCCTTTTCAGAATATCTATTTCCAAACGGGGGAAATACTACAGCTAAAAGAATACGACACACAGCAGCAGGTTTATGGGATCCCGGACTGGATGAGCGCGTTGCAGTCAGCTCTTTTGAATCAGGACGCGACGCTTTTTCGCCGTAAATATTACAAGAACGGCTGCCATATAGGCTATGTCTTTTACACTTCTGATCCATCGTTATCAAAAGACGCACAGGAAAAAATAAAAGAAGCTGTGGGCAAAGGCAAAGGAATCGGCAATTTCCGCTCGATGTATGTGCATATCCCTCACGGCAAGGAAAAATCAGTGCAGATTGTCCCTGTTGGCGACATTTCGCAGAAGGATGAATTTCAGAATGTAAAAAGCATATCAGCTAATGATGTGCTTGCCGCCCATCGGGTGCCACCTCAGTTAATGGCAATCAAACCCGAAAACACCGGAGGTTTCGGGGATCCGGAAAAGACTCTCGATGTTTATGTGAAAACAGAAGTGACATCAATGGCACAGCCGTGGCTTAACCTCAATGAAGTCCTTCCGGCAAGAGCGCAGATAAAGTTTGACTTCGAACGCATAATGTCGAACAGGCTTATCAGCCAGGGCAACGGGAATAGGGGATCGGGGACAGGAAACACTCAAAACTCAACACCTAAAACTCAAAATTAAGGTTTTTTATGGGAGCTATTATAACTAACGCAGGGTTAGAGCTGATCGCTCAACTGCAGGCAGAAAAAAAGATTCTTGATATCGATAAATTTATCTTTGCTAATATTCCCGGACTGGATCCGAGTGAAGAACCTTCTCCGGACGAGGGAATGCCGGATCCGTCAGAAATTGTTTACGAGTGCGGCATGACAAAGGTAGGGTATGTCAGTCCGAGTTGCGTGGTTTATTCTGCAGTACTGGGGCCTGATGTAGGGGATTTTGATTTCAACTGGGTAGGGATTTACGATACTGAGTACAAGACCTTGATGGTTATTTCCTATAATGTCCTTACGCATAAACAGAAGACAAGCCAGTTTGAGATAGGCAATACTATTTCCAAGAATATCGGCTTCCAGTACTTAAACATTAAGGATCTTACCGGCGTGGTAGTTTCGGCCGAGACTTGGCAGATCGATTTCTTTGAGCGTTTCAAGGGAATTGATGACAGGGAGAGATGCTCGAATTGGGATTTGTACGGCAATAAGTTTTTCGAGAATGACGCCTTCCTCCTTAAAAAGAGCGCGACTAATTACACTATCGAGCCTGGTATAGCATATATCAGAGGCATAAGAATCCTGAACCCTATTCAAAGCGACATAGGCAAAGTGGGTACTCTGCCTCAACTTGTTTATATCGATGCATGGCTTGAAGGGAATTACCAAGGCGTAGAAGCTAAATGGCAGCTTGTTATTTCAGCCACGACACAGAGTGATTATCTCGACTCTGCAAACCAGCAGCACTATGTAGAGCTGTGCGCTACTATACAAAAAGACGGCACAGTACTGGACAACAGAAATGATGATACTACAGGAAACTATCGCAAGAAAGAAGATGGCCTAGGCGCACCTGAGCAGGATGGATATGTGCTGCACTCAAAAACAGACAAGACCCGTTACTGGGGAGAAGGCGGTCAAAAAGGAGATTATGTCGATAAAACAGAAGGTACCACTTTCTGGTCGAGTTTGGCGGCAGATGTTAAAGTTAACGGCAGGGTGATCGGCTCAGACGGGAAAGAATATAAGGCTTTAAAAACTCCTAATAAGATAGTTAATCCTGTCGGAGATAAAACAGGTACATGGGCGTCTGCTGAAACTCCAGCGACACAACTAAGCGATAATCCTGATTTAAATCAATCTAGCACAGGAGCCTCAACTGTTGCGACAAAAACTTTAGCAGACAGAATTACAAAAAAGCAGGATACTATATCTGTGCCCTTAGCAGACGCTCAATTATTAGAGCGTAACAAAGATGGGAGTTGGAAATATGTGGATCCATCTACTATAGGCAGTCTGCCGGTTGCTCAGCGAATGATTTGTTATCAATATGCCGGTGACCCTAAAAATATCGGGGGGGCTGAATATCGAGATTACACCACCCCTGTTACATATACACCTACGCCGGGAACTACGGCAATATTAGTTTATGTAATATCAGGTGCGGGATATTCAAGTAATTACGGGCCCGGATTTGGAGGCTCGGTTGGAATTGGATATATTTCTAAACCTTTAGCTTCATATAATATTCAAGTAGCTCAGTGTCAACATAATAATGGTGAAGCGGTTAATAGTTCATCATTTGGTTCTGATATAACATCTGCATCTTCATACACTTCGGATGGAAGTTATATTGCTGGCAAAGCGATTATATCAAACAAACTAATAGGCATGGTCGCTCAGAGTATCTGGGGAAGCTCTGTTGATAGGTTTATTGGTTCGAGTTGCGGATTTGCGTTAAGTGGAAGTGCCGCAGATGCGTCAACGGATACACCTTTTCCGGGTTGTAGCGCAAGTAATCATAATGCGGCAGGAACAAATGGAGGAATATGGATTTTTGAGTACGGCACAGCAACAGCAGTAAATGAAGGAATAGACGTAAAGGCAATCCCTATTGAGTTACCTGTGAACGGTAAATTTTATGCAAACATCCTAGGAGCGTCCAATAGTCCTTATCAAATATGTGAAATAATTAACTACGATCCTACGGATTTCTTTGTAGAAGGCGTTTTTATAGAATGCCCCCCTGACACAGTAGAAGGTGATTTTTATATCAAGAATGAAAACAAGTTTGTTAAGGCTCCTGATTATCCAAATCAGATCCAATATTATTCTTACGATAAAGACTCAAACTCCCTTATCCCTGACGATGTAAAAAAGAATGATGTCATGCAAGCTATCATCACAAAAATCATTGAGCAGACTGACGAGTTTAACGAGGTACAACGTTGGGATAAATACGTTAAAGCGGTACTACCTTTTAATATGCCGCCATTTGCTTTTGTCTCAGATATTTCGGCCGGAGCAGTTATTGCAGACCTGCCAAATAAGACAATGGAAGAACTTATTGAAATATTAAACAATGGAATAAATCAATGAAAAAATCCTGAAAAATTTTTAGGTTAATTTTGAGATTATATAAGTCCTGTATTGAGGCAATCGCCTTCAGGGCTTTTTTTTATTTAGTCAAATTAACACGGAGCTTGTATGAGAGTAAATAATTCCAGTACAAACAAGGAAATAGCAGGGCAAAAAAAGTTTTTCGAACTCAAGAAAGGCGTTGAAAAGACGATCGTCTTCCCTGCGACAATAAACCAGATCGAAATAGTTGCAGCCGTAAATGGAGGAGATTATATCCGGATCAACAGCGGTGCGAATATGGCCGAGGATAACGATAATTCTTATATGTTCACGGCTAGCATGGCTAGTTTTCCGCTCATATCTTCGTGCTGTTTTTCTGACTTGTCATTGTTATCAAGTTTTGACTGCAAGATTCAACTTGTTTGTCCACGCTCATTATCTTAAGTGGGAGGAAAAATGAAACGAATCTTAATCCTATTCTTCTTGTTTATTGCTTTAATAAGTTTTTCAGCCCCGAAAACAGTTTATCAGATCAATGGCTGTTATGGCAATGTCAATCTGCAATCTCCCGGAGGCAGTGTGAATATTGCTCCGGATCCGATAACAGGTTTAATAAATCTTGAAGCGACCGCGGCAGTAGCTCCTGATCTTAGTTGCAGGGCTGCTGCAGCCATGCTTAATGACGGTACAGATGTATTTGACGGAAAGACTTTCGTCGAGAAATTAAATAAGGCTGATTTCTTATTCGGTAAACTCCCCGGAAAACCTGATTTCTATCCTAGTGCAATAGCTTATGTCCAAGGCCTACAGGAAGCGCTCGACGCAAAAATAAATGACGCCCCAGCAGACGGCAAGATATACGGCAGGCAGAATAATGCCTGGGAAGAAGTTCAAGGTGGTGGACCATCCTCGGCATCGTGGGGAGCTATCACCGGAGACATAAACAAACAACAGGATCTGCAGAAAGAATTTGCAAACTATGAATTAAAAACAGATTTAGACACAGATATAGCCAAGAATCCCACAGTAAAAGCAAAAACCGACAAAAACTATGTCGATGCTCAGGATGCTACAACGCTGCAAAGTGCAAAAAAATATACGGACGACAAAGTCATTACGAGTTTATGGGGCTATCCGGTTCCCGAACCCAAAGCAGAAAATGACGGGCAGGTTCTTGCTTTTGATTCCAAGAATAAGACCTGGAAATATGTAGATAATTCCGGAGGCTCAAGCACGCCTAGCATTGCCGGAATACTCGTTAACGGAGCGGGTTTGATTCAGGCTAAGAAACCGGGCGACATTATAGGACTTAATTCTACCAAACCTATTTACCTCGAAAGCAATTCCAAGGATGACACAATCTTAATTAAATATATCAACAATGAGGAGAATAAATAATGAAAAGAAATACATGGTTATTTCTAATTACTGGACTTTTAATCCTTTTAATTGCGGTGGCAATAAAGTTTCAACCGCATATTGCGCAACTCTCAAACGATAGCCTTATAGACGACAGTCCGGGAGCTGCTCTTGCCACTGACCACTGCCGCAGTAATAACTTTATTACTAGTATATTTAATACGCTTAGCGATCTTGTAGCAACAAAAATAGACGAAGCTCCATCTGACGGCAAACAGTACGGGCGGCAAAATAAAGTTTGGACAGTAGTTCAGGGCGGCGGAACGGCCGGAGTTACAAGTATAACCGGAAGTGAGTTTATTTTAGCAGACAAAGCTACCGGTGATGTAAAATTATCAGCAGTAGGACTAGCAACTGATACGGCGTTAGCTCAAACAAATGCAAATGTCGGCACAAATGCTACAGCTATAGCTACAAATACCGCCGACATAAAAAAGAAAGCGAATATCGGCGATTCTTATACTAAAACGGAATCTGATAATAAATATCAACCTAAAGGAAATTATCTTGGGCCTGCCCCAAAAGATGGCGTTCTGTATGGACAGCAAAACAATGCATGGACTCCAATACCAGGCGGCAGCATGAATTTCCCCATCGGTTTTAGTGCTGCATTTTTTGACTCTGCTCCTGATGCTACTTGGTTGCCAAGAACAGGACAGCAATATTCAGCTAAAGATTACCAGGCTCTTTACGACTGGTCAATAGCTAACAATGTAAGATGCGCAACTCCAGATGAGTGGCCGTTTGATAAAACAAAATGGTGTCGCTGGGACTCATCAACTAATATGCCAAACTGGACTCTTGGAATTGGGGCAGAAATTGATGTCGTCGATTTTGTATCTGCCCCGTCTGCAATTAACCTTGAAGCAAGTTCAGATAACACAGACTGTACCGTAGAATCCTCTGATTATATACCTGTAACAGGTAATGAAAAAGGTGCAATTAGTTGTCCATTCTCTGTAATGATAAAAGCCTCTCAGGCATTTATTGACGCTAAAACTGAAGTAAATATACAAGTTGATATGTATGATGGATCAAAGTCGCATGTGGGTCAAGGGAATGCGCACGTAACGAGTACAACAACAGATTGGTTTAAATATATCGACACGCAAAAAATTGGAGCATCGATAGAGTGGATGACGATAACTATTACACTTGTCGGTAAGGGGCTTAAAGCTGGCGATTATGTAGTGGTTGATGATCTTGTTATAAATAATGGCACTATAAATCTAGTTCCTAACGGAGAATTTACTTATACGCCAGGGGATTCTTATTTTAGGCTTCCTGACGACTCCGACTATATAAAAACTCTACCGCCTGAATCTGGTTTATTTATTAAGGCAAAATAAAGGATGTTTTATGATAAAAAAACTTCTTATAATTTTAATTGCGTTGATGTCCCTTTCTACGTTTTCCGATACAACTGTAAACTTTGTATTTAAAAGCGATTATAATTTTAGGCCACCGCCGGTCCCAATAGTTGATCCTCAGCCAATTCAGCCATCGTCTCCTATTCCTATTTATTTTGAGTTGAGTTCATCGCTAAATATATTTGATATATATAAAATATCCAAAGAAAATTTTGTGCTGCGTAATCCTGATTATCCAAATCCTTCATCAATTGAAAACGCCATGCTCGGAATACCGTTTGAGTATGATGTATATCAAATAGTAATGAATGTAAATCCTATGAATAAGGAAAGAGAAATTACAGCTCAAATTAGTGCAAAATACAAAATAATGACACAGTTGCCGCAGCCTCCTATTCCTCCATCCACTATTCCTACTCCTCCAGTGTGGGAAGAGCATGATTTTACTATTTTTATTACTGATCCAATCGTTGGAGATCTTATTATGCCTTATGGCCCAACTGTTCCTGAAGGGGTTGCTCCAATTAGATTTGTTGATGGACTAGATGAAACTGGTTTAACTGTCACTTCACAAAAAAATGATAACAGTACTTACACTGTTTTTATTATTGCTAACCCAAAATAAAAAGGAGAACAAAACAAATGGACACATCTAAACTCAAAAACTTAGTTTTTTCAGGATGCGGAATCCTGGGGATCGCTTATGCGGGAGTGGTTCAGGTACTTGAAGAAAAGGGAATCTATCAAAAGATGACTAGATTTGCAGGGGCGTCGGCTGGATCTATAGCTGCTTTTCTCTGCGCTCTGGGGTTTAATTCAAAGGAGTTAACTGAACTTCTAAAATCTACAGACTTTAGGACACTTCTGGATTCTGAACCTCTGGATATTCCTGCCTTAATAAAAGGAAAAGTTCCTTCTTCAGCATATAAAACCTATGCGCTTATAATAGGCGAAAGAATTCTTGAGTGGCAGGGACTTTGCAAGGGAAAAGCTATCAAAGACTGGTTTGAATCTATTCTTGCCAAAAAAGGAATCCCAAAAACAGTTACCTATTCACAGCTTTACGATTTAACCGGTAAAGACCTTACGACTATTGTTTGCAATTTATCGACGAATAAATCAATGGTAATAAATAAAGACACATATCCTGATATGAAAGTTGTTGATGCTGTTCATGCCTCTATGTCAATTCCTATCGTATTCAGACCGGTAACAATAGACAAAGATTGTTGTGTTGACGGCGGGACTACATACGATTATCCAATCGATGTGTTTGACCCAACTTGTGCTATTGACGAGACTATCGGATTTATCGTTGAGAAGTTCACTCCTAAGGACGCACACCTCGGGCACAATATTATCAAATACCTTTCCAATCTCGTTCAGACCATCATGAACGCTGAATTTGACAAGTACTCAAGAGTTCCTATTGATGTTGCCAGAAGCGGCGTTGTAGATCCATGTGGGATTGGAGTACTGGAATTTGATATTACTCCGGAGCAGCAGGACATACTTATCAACTCCGGCAGGGCCGCAGCTGAAAAGTTGCTCTGACTGAATATTTAAGCAAGGTAAATTTACCCTCACAAGCAAGTGAGGCATATCAAAAATAATAACCTAAAAGGAGAAGGTTATGGCCGAAGAAAAAAATAGCGCACTATCTAAGGCTGATGAAGTCGTGGAGAAGGCAGAAAAAGTGGTTGACGATGTAGGTAAAGGGCTTGGGCTTGCCGACAAGGTAATTAAGGCAACAGAAGCGTATCACCCTGATTTGCCTGGCGATAAAGCAAAACTTCAGGAACTCTTAAAAGAAGCTGAAACCGCAGGAGCTAAAACTCTACTCGATGTAATCATCCATTTTCTGCAGAAGTAAATGATTGAGCTGCTAAAAGCAATTTTTTCAAAACTTACCCCTACTGCGTGGGCTATAATATTTGCCATCATAGCAGTGGGGGTAACTATTGCTATTGCAAAAAGTGACTTGACAGACATTGTCGAGAAATGGATGGATTCTTCGCAAAAAGATCATCAACAGATAATTTCCAACACGACCGGCCTATCTGAAAAAGCAGACAATACCCTTGGACAAGTGGGAGAAATAAAAGAAATCACGCTCGAAAATTCAAAAATGGCAACCCAGCTTGACAGGGCTGTTTCTATCCTGCTTAATATGCAAAATGAAGCGGCCGGATGGTACCGAATTATAACTTCAAAAGAAAGAGATAAATATAATAATAAATATTATGAATCAAGAGTTATAATTGACCCCATGATAATGACTCCAGATTTGCCGCTTCAGTTTCCCAAAAATCATTTTGAAGTCCTAATCGATGAAACTTTCTGTAACTTTAAATGGATGCTGAAATATTCTCATGACATTAAAGAATATAGCAAATATTATTCTGAGCTTACAAATATAAGCGATTCCTTTTCTGATTTTTCAACAGGCTTTGCAAATGATTCTCCAAGAATAGGAAATGGGATATGACTGAGGAAGGAATAATTTTAGCCTGTTGTAATTGCCCCTGCATGAAAACTCTTATAAATGAGTTGAAAGTTAGAGGATTTGAGTTCCAGGTGTCGCATACAATGTGCCAGTCATGCATCGATAAATATTACGGTACCAAGAAAGAGGTAAAAGTTGACAATATTAGCTAAATATAAATGGTTCTTGGTAGTGTATTTTAAATATAAATTAAACAAAAGAAAGGAGTTAAAAACATGAGAGCAGTACTTTACGCTGTAATTATAGGCATAGTTTTAGCTTTATGTTCTTGCACAGTTGCGCCGGTGGCTCAACAGCTCAATGAGGACAAGCTCTTACTTACGCAATGCCGGAGTGTGATCTCCGGAGAAAAAACCCTTGACGAACTGAATCGACAGGCGATGTGCAATGAAATCTCAACTAATATAATGAGTATCAATAAGGCACTACAAGGTGAAAAATTGCCGGAAGAAAAGCCCATTACTGTAGAGTATATAATATACCTGATCGCACAATTTCAGCAACAGAAAGTTGATGCTGATAATAACTATCTAAGGCTCCAGGAAGCCCTGCAACCCACAACATTAAAAGCCGGAGTTAAATAATGTCTGAAGCAGTTTTAATTATATATCGTGCCATTAAGAAATATTGCGAAAGATGGAGCCACGAAGATGTAGAGTTAATACTTTCTACGCTTGATTTGTGGCTTGAGCTAAACAAAATTGAAAACAAAAACGCTTCGCAACAGGAAGCTTTTGAACGGGCTACACGCTCCATGCAGAACTGTTTAAGAGCTTTTGAATTTACAGTAATTAAAGAAGTTGCCGAATACGCCACTATTGAGAACGCTAAGAAGTTACTAGGCATAGCGTGAGAATTCCTCAGACAGTCACTAAGGCTATAGCCACTCTGGATCCGGCGCTCTCTGCTATACCCGGAGAATTTGACAAGGTCAAATCTGATTTAAGCAGCCTTGGGATTAGTTATAGCCCTAATCCTATTCAGAAAGCTGCAGGTGAAGCTATTACTGCAAGGCAGACAATTAATTCAATAATTCTTAAAGGGGGCTATGCGCTGACTATTCACCCCTGGACAATGGGGGCCGGAGAATTTGGCAAAGGAAATTATACTGAGCAATGCATCGGTTATCTTTCTCCAGCACAAGCGGCTAGTCATTTAGCTGGCAAGATCACGGATCCTAACGATGATTCAAATACAAATGTCAAGTGCTGCATGGTATTTGCTATTTATGCTGACACTCAGAAAAGCTGGATAGATAAACTAAAAATCCTATGCGATATATTCCCGTTCGGAGATCTGCCAATGTGCCAGAAGAGAGCAGAAGAACTCCTTAATATCGAAACAAGTAAAATGATGATGACAAAACCTTTTTTTAATCCTCATTGGGCAAAGTTTTTTAATCCTTTTGATTCAAGAATAGCAGAAATCAAGAAAGATTCTGATGCTTTGTTAGGGTTTGTTGAGGCTTTTGCATTAGACATAGATCCTGTTAAAGAGTTGTGCGATGCCATAGATGCACGAAATACAGAAATAACTGAAGCAAATAAAGCGTGGGGAGACCTTCAGAGCTTGATTCAAACAGGTTCGGCAGAGGCCTTTTATTTTTCAGGGGCCAATCCGGAAAGCATTAGTATTCAAATTCAGAATTTTAACACAACGTCTACGGCTAAATATTGCGCTCTATTCGCTGTTATGGCTAATAACGAGGACGAGTTGAAGTTTTTCAAGGAGGCTTTTTTATGATTCTCTCTGCAAACAATACCGACTTTACTGTGCCTGGGAAAAACCTGAAAGTATCAGTATCACAAAATCTATCAAGGAAAGACATATCCGGACAAACTTCATCGACAAGTACTGTCACCGAAGGGAACAAGGCTAAAAAGATTTCGTGTGCGCTTATTATACCAAAGATTAACCCTCACGATCTCGAAGAATTAAACGCGGTAGCAGAAGCAGTACTGGAAAACGGAGATCCGCAGATTTATATGGTAAGTCATGACCTTCTGAACGTTCTTAAAATACGAGAAGTTGTTTTCAGCGACACCCTCGATTCTTCAGAGAGTGCAGACCTACAGGCCTGGGAAATCAAATTTTCATTGACGGAAAAAAGTTCAATTGCCGAAAAGAAAGAGAACAGAGAACTCTCAACAATGATTAAAGCTGTAGATGCTACAGGCCAGATTATTTCAGCTGCCTCGAGTGATAATGCATTACAGCAGGTTCTAGATGTCACAAAAAAAGCGTTAGAATAAAATGAAGTTGCAAAAGAAATTAAAAGTTAACAATCAAGACTATCTAATTGTTTCAGATAATATTGTTCTTGACCTTTTCTCCCCGGGACGTGGAGTGATTGTCGTGCAAAGCGAAAAACCGCTGCAAGGGATCTATCAGTATTTTTTAGGGTATAACGGCGAATATGTTCTTTATATGACAGGATATATAGAAGCATGTGTGCAGATGGATGTTAAGCAACAGAGATTAAATGTAAAAGAACTAAGCTCTATAATGTCAATGAGAATGCCTATATCTTTGAGGCATCCAACGATAAAACAGGTTATCAGTTATTTAAGCGGAATTTCTGGGATTGAATTTATTTTGGAAAATGCAGATTGGAATTTGTCATCAATTCCTAATTGCATAAATGTGGGGAGTGGTTACGAACTACTTGACTGGATAGGAAAGGAACTCAAAATTAATAAATATATTTGGAACTGCCAGCCTGACGGTAAAATTTATATCGGATCCTGGAACGGTTCAAAGTTCGGACAAGTCCTCATGGAAATCCCAAGTCAACTCACTACTCAATCAAGTATTACAGGTGCGACAATCCCAATTATTCCGCAATATCGCCCGGGATTAAATGTTAAGTTTGGAGCCAATCAACAAACAATCATCACATCAATTGAAATATCATCAACTGATATGCGACTTAAATGGAATAATAATCCTTGGGTGTAAAATGAAAGAAGTTATCAGGTCAATTATTTTAAGACTGTTTCCGGAATTGAATTCTAAAAAACATTTACCAGCTTTTGGGGTGATCACGGCAATTGCAGACGCCCCGGATCAGGAACGCGTTTCCGATTATTTTAGACCATATTATGCAGTAAATATTAAACTCCTCGATGAATATCTTAACATTGACGATAAGCAACCTGAAATCGAGGCTGTTCCGCTTACGATCTCCGGAGGCGGCATGGAAAAAGGGATTATTAATTATCCTCAGCCTGGAACTGTTGTAGAAATAGCTTTTGGTTATGGAAAACTCTCTTTACCTTTTATAAGATCCTGTTTGCCTTATAGGCTTTCTTTGTCTGGTTTTTCAAGTGATTCTGTTCGACTGCAGAATAGCTGGAGCTCTCTTATTGATATTGATCGTGCAGGAAATATTTCGAATAAAACCAATTCCAATATTATTTCAGAATCCTATGAAGAAATTAATAATTGCATCAACAAGGTAAGAACTATATCAAACGAAATTACCGATGTGACAGGAGTTTCATATAAGAAAGTATATGGAATATTCGAAAGAATTGCAGGAGCTATAAAACTTATATCGACAGGATCCTCTCATTACGGATCTGCATTCAATACAAATATCACATCAGGGCAAAATCTTAATAGCACTGCTGGGCAGAATTTTAATAATATTGCTGGTCAGGGAGTTTCTTTTAATGCTGGACAATCTCAAGAATATAAAGCTCCTAAAAATTATATAGGCTCAAAAAACGAGAACCTTTTTCAACTTGTTTCAGAATTTATGTCTGCAGTAATCGATTGTTTCACTGTTCTCTCTAGTCATACTCATCCGCTTGTCGCTGCTATTGATCAAAGTGCAGCAGTTAAATCTGACGCGGATAAAATTGCTGCCCAAAAAGGGAGATTAGATCCAATAATCAAATAAATTCTGTGCTCAGGGAATTCCCTGGGAATTTCCCTTTTTTGTTTTTTTAAAAAAAAGGTGAAAAAAAGAGGGACAGGCGGGGAGGGAGTATTTTTTCTCACTCATTTTTATTTTCTTCGGCTCGGCAGAGCATTTAATACCTGACTTAATGATTGTTGATTAAGATGAGTATAATAGCGTGTCATTGATACACAGCTATGTCCTACAATTGCAGCAACATATTCAAGAGGTACTCCGGCATTTGCGCAGAATGAAACAAAAGTATGCCTGAGGGAAGAGAAAGTAAATGAATTATTATGGGTGGCTTTAGTTCGTTGACATAAGTCTTTTGATTTATCATCTTGCCAGAGTCCCCAGTTGATTACTTTATTAGCATCGCGTGTTACACCCCATTCATTATAATGATATCTCTGAAACAAAGCTGGAACATATAAGCCTTTCTCTTTCCATGATTCAGCAATGAGTAACTGTTCTTTGAGTTCCAAAGACATAGGTATATGCACATAATCAGGACGCTTTTTCCGAGTCTTACAAGGAATGCATTTAACAATATCTCTTTTGTAATTCACTTGATCGTCATTAAAACGAATACAGTCCTTAAATCGCATGCCTGAATATGCAGCTATATAGAATAGTACTTTCATTTGAGGCTTATTTAACACATACAGGCGTGGATCTTCAAAAGCATCAAGGATCTGATTGAACATATGAACATTGAATTCTTTTCTAGGTTTGGGAGCGAAATATTTTTTGGAAATAGTATTAAAAGGATTGAGCTGATCAGGATATAGTAGTCGATAGATGTATTTGAGTGTAATAAGCACATAATTATACGATTGACCTTGTTTAAGAGAAGAAAGATATATGAAAAATTCATGTGCAATATTTTTGTCTATTTGAAGTCCCTTCGTCAGCTCAGGACGATAGTTTTCAGCCCAGGTAAGAAACAAATTCCAATAAGTTCTATGTTGATTAAGCGTTTTTTCTGTGATGACACCTCTCCCAGGATGATTCTTAAATCTGTCGAAGATGTCTTTTAACTGATAATCGGCCTCTTTTTTTATAAGTGAGCGATTTCTAGCAGTAAACAAGAGTAATTCCTGTTCGGTTTTTATATTACTGATGGGAATATAGCTCTTTGCCTCTTCTTCTGCTTGTTTTCGAGTTTTAGCGTCGAGGAGAATCGCTTTTTCTTTGCCATTTATTTTTCTGCGCAAATAGAAACGACCGTTTTTTTCTCTGATATTTCCTTGTCCTTTTTTTCTAGCCATTTTCGTTAGTCCCACTTTAGTCCCACTTTACTAGATAATATTACACGCTATTACATGATATATGGCAGATTTAACTAAGTCAAGATTTGGGGCTAAAATGAATGGTGTTCTGGGCGGGATTCGAACCCACGACCCTCTGATTAGAAGTCAGATGCTCTATCCTCTGAGCTACCAGAACACAATGTGAAAGGTTGATAAGTTAATTAGACAGAATAGAAAATCAACCGCTGTTTCAGAAAATACAGAAATAGATTTAAATTTATATGATCTCTTCTATATGCGAAATCGATTTTGAGAAGCTTAAGGTAGAAAAATAGAAGATATAAAACTGAGAATTATGTGAGGGAGGAGTTTTTTTGTGCATGAAAAAAATCAACGGATCTGAATCAAATTTGCACATGAAGGCGTGATTGTATGAGAGTTCAGTTTTGTTGTTAGCCCAGACTATTTTCCTATTTAGTTGCTCTATTTCATTTTGTTTGAGAGTTTTTAGGTCAGTGTACTTTCTGGGAATTATTCCTAAGATAAAAGAAACAAAAAGCGTCATTTCATAGAGAGGCATATTTTCGCTTCTTGATGTGTATTGATAAAACATGGAAAGCCTGGATGTTAAAGAAGGCTTTTCTTTCCGAGTCAAAGCATTGGCATTAAGTTCGGCAAAATTTTCAAGGAAGTTGTTATCGGTTTGCAAGGCAAATGCAAATAGTACTTTGAGGTTTTCAGTATTGTAATAGATATCAATGATTCTGGATATTACTTTAAGTTTAAAGAGTTCTGAAAAAGACATGTCCGGCGTTTCCAGAACCTCATATGGGGGCAGTTGCGAGTATTTAGCGTCGAAAAACTCTTTTTCCCTTAACTGTGAGCCCGGCAGGAGTTTTAAGGTTTCAAGTTGGATTTCGGCGGGGTCTAATTTAGTTAAAATTTTTATATCCTCTATGACATTTAAAAATTTTTGAAGCGGCAAACCTGCTATTAGATCCGTGTGCATTCTGATATTATCCATACGACAAAGTTTACAAAGATTTGAAGATGCTTTTTCAACGTCAGCTGTTCTTTTAATGGTTTTTAGAACTCTAACTGAGAAGGTTTGGACTCCTGCTTCTAGGTGGAACATATCTTTGGGTGCAGTCCGCAGTTTTTCGATGAAATTTGATGATAGCTTTGAAGGATCTATTTCAAGGTGGAATTTAATATCATGAAAGTGTGTTATAAAAAGATTTAGAAGCGAAACAGCCCGTTCTTCCGGCACATTGAAAGTCCTGTCCAGTATCCTTATCTCTTTAATACCTGTTTTTGTGACAATTTGCAGGTCCGATTTAACTCTTTCAATCCCATGCTGTTTAAGTTTAGAATTAGCGCTTGAGCAAAAAGAGCAATGAGAAGGGCAGCCTCTGCAAGTCTCAAAGTGGATAAATGGTTTATTTGTTGAGAAGTATCCTTTTTGGTATGGGGAGGGTAACTCATCCAGATTAGGATTTACAGCGGCGGTTTCATTGTCCACATATTTACTATGTTTTTTATCCAGATAGCAGATTCCTTTGATGGATGACCAGTCTTTTATTCCGCTATCTAAACATCTTAGGAATTGGGGCAAAGGGCTCTCATCGCTTCTGAATATGGCGGAAATGAAACTATTTTGCCTTAAAAAGGATTCGTTGCCGCCCAGAAATTCCGGGCCGCCAAGTACTATTGTTGCATTAGGAAGCAGCAAAGAAATTCTGTGTGTTAAAGAAATAATGCTATTAATGTTAAAGAGATACGCAGTAGAAATTATCAGATCAGGGGAGAAGTTAATAATTTCTTTAATGGTTTGATCGAAGCTTTCATTGTTTGAGGTTTCGATATGCAGCCACTGTACGGGTGAAGCGTAATTGAGTTCTGTAAAAGCTCTCAACTGTCCGTAAACAGGCGAACTGTGAGAATAAGACGACATTACAGAAATATATACGATCTTAAGTGGCATAATGAAAAAAGCCGGATGTCCGGCTTTTCATATTAAGCTTATATTTAATAAAAAAGCTTATTAAGAGGATACTCCACGATTCCGTGAGCACCTCTTTTGAGCAATTCTGGAATAATATCGCGAACTGTATTTTCCTCGATAATAGTATTGAGCGCTACCCACCCATCTTCTGCAAGCTTGGATATCGTTGGCCTCTCAAGTGCCGGGAGCATTCCTAATATTGAGTTTAAGTCATCGCCTTTAACGTTCATCATCAAGCCTACTTTACCTTCAGCATTTAGGACTGATTTCAAAAGTAAGGATATTTTTTCAATCTTAGCCCTTTTCCAATCGTCAGCCATGGCGCTTTTGTTAGCGATGAACCTAGTGGTGGAAGTACAGAGCTCATCAATTATTTTGAGCTTATTCTCTTTAAGGGACGAACCTGTTTCGGTGATTTCTACAATCGCATCGGCGAGCCTTGGGGGTTTTACCTCTGTAGCACCCCAACTGAATTCTACAGAAGCTGTTATGCCCTTGCTTTCAAGATATTTTTTTGTCATGCCTACAGCTTCAGTGGAAATTCTCTTGCCCTGAAGGTCTTCAGGTTTTTGTATGGGGCCGTTCTCAGGAACAGCCAGTACCCAGCGAAGAGGTTTCCTTCCCACTTTCCCATAGACAAGTTCTGAAACTTCAACAATATCTGCTCCTGTTTCAACTATCCAGTCTTTGCCTGTCAGGCCGCAGTCAAGAATGCCTTCTTCGACGTATCTTGCCATTTCCTGAGCTCTTATTAGCATGCATTCGATTTCATCGTCGTCTATGGCCGGATAATATGATCTTGTATTAATTTTGATTTTATAGCCAGCCTTTCCAAACATTTCTACGGTAGCGGCTTCTAAACTTCCTTTTGGAAGTCCTAAAACAAGCTGGGGCATTTTTTTCTCCTGTTTTTTCAGTTGAGTTTAGTAAAATTATGGAAAAATATATATGAAAACTTTTTTATTTCATCTTATTGTCAAAAGTAATTGTATTTAATATTTGACAAATAATAATATGCTTGGTTCCTAGTCCAAACTAAAGCAAATAAGGAGAAGGTCAAATGAAAAAACTGGCTATTGGAATAATGGCGGTAACTTTAATCGGCTCATCGGCAATGTTTGCGGAAGACTCAGCGGTAACTCAAGTGGCAGCTACTACCCAAAGTCTTGGACAGACAATGATGAAGTGCAAAAAAGGAAACTGTGAAGATTTTGCCAAATCTTATGCTGATCAAGCACAGAATTTCAAGGACCAAGCATCTAAGGCAACTGCAAAAGGAGATACGAAACTGGCTGAGCTTTTAACCAATTGCTCAGCAGCTTCCCAAAAAGTTGCAGATCAGATGACAACAGTAATGAAAACCAAATCTGAGTGTATGGCAGCTAATCCCGGTTGTGCCGCAATGATGAAAAAACAAGGGAAAGAATGCGGGGCGATGACAACACCAAACGGCTGCATGAAAATGGCTCAGAGATGTGAAAAGATGTCTCAAAAGATGGCTAACAAAGCCGAAAAGCAAGGTTCAAGTAATTCGGATGTTGCAGCCAACGCTAAAACTGTCTCGGATTTTCAAATGAAAATGAGCGAACAGCTTAAAACTTTGGCTTCAGCCGAACAGGATTATAAAAAAGCCAATAGTGATCTTAAAACCTATAAGAAATCTCTAAGAAAAACAAAGAAGGACTCTAAAACCCAACAAAGCAATGACTAATATTTCTTAGTTCAATTTAAACTGTTGCCGCGCATGCTTCATAGAAATTGCATGTGCGGCATTTTTCTTTGTCAGAAGATTTTGGGAAATTATCTATCTGGCTATCATTGTAAGACATCATATCTTCGACTGAAGTAAGAATTATTTCTGCAGCCTCTTTAGCGTTCAGAGTAGAGTAAACAGGAAGAACGCCTTTTTCATAGACAAAAGTACTTACAGGTTCCAGTCTTTTATTATACCTTAGCAGATTCTTAAGCGCATAAATGAATGAAATGGCTCCTGAGAAGGCCCAATATTCATCACAATCAAAAGCATTAAATCTAAAATTATTAATTGCTATTCCATCTTCATCGTGATAGATAAAATTTGTTTTACACCATACGGGAATTGAACCTAAGTTGAATTTAACTAGCTCATTTGACGATATGAAATCGAGATTCTTTTTGATTAATAAAGTTGAAATGGGTTTGCAGTTAAGCCCTTCAAAAATGTCTTTTAATCTCTCGGAGACACGATTTTTGATTACTGAAATTCCTTCGTTGAGATAATATCTATTGAAAAGGCAAAGCATTTTGGGATCATAGATGAAATCGTTATTCTGCATGCTGAGTAGTTGAGCATAGGCTTTTTTAAAACAATATGATTTTACGGATTGAATGTTCGGAACAATTTCTTTCCTGACGGCTTTTGCCATTGATTCAAGTAGAAGTTCATCTATCCATTCCTTTTCGGTTTTTATTTGTTTGAGCCTATATACAAGCTTTTTGAATTGATCGGCTTCTGCCAACCAGCCTTCCCATGAAGCGTAGTAATGGAAAAAGTATGCTCTTTTGCACTGTTTAAAAAGAGTGTATCTGGATAATGACCAACTAAACTCGCTCTTTGGTGAAAAATAGGTCATAACAAAGTTCAGGAAAAGGTAATAGAGCCAAAGAATTCAGGCCTGTGGTAGTCTGGATTTGGGGTGGAAACATTAGACCAGACACCCCATGCAGGTTCAGGTGAATTATCAGCGCATTTATAAAAATTTGCCCGCCAGACAGAGCCTTTTTGAGGTTTGTCGCATTCTGCATATTTGACAAAGAGTTCAAAAGGAACCGAGTATTCTACTATGTATTCTTTCTCATAGCCCGGGGTGGCGTTTTCTATAGCTACACCTTTTGGCAGACTGGTTGCGACTGTTATTTTATCTAAATCTGCCTGATCGACTAATTTTCCGGAAAGCCTTCCTTGTCTGAATCCGAGATGAATAGAGCCTATACAGTTCAATTCAAAATTAAAGTAGCCTTTTTTATTTGGCGATACAAAAAACTCTACACAACTGTCAAGATGAACTTTGCCTTGAGGCTCGGTCGTTTTTGCTATTATGAATTTTTCCTTTACCAAATATCTGAGATAGATGTTGTCATCAGAATAAAGGAGCTGTACTTCCACGGAAGGAACCTCAGGTTCATTGGGTTTGTGCCAAGGCCATGTGTCTATGCTTAGCGCAGTGACATTTGTCCAGACAGGAGCGTTGAAAGCAGCAGAAGGAGTAAAATCGGTCTTAATCTTGGATATTATGTAATTTCTCATGTTATTTGTAGGGGCATTATTTTAGAACAGATTGTTGTTTTTAAGAATTTCGAGTGATGCCATTAGCCCTATGATATATGCAGGGGAATTGAAAAGGATGGAAACGATTTTAGCAGTTTCATGGGATTTTTCCGGAATTTCAGGAAGATTAAGGCCTAGTTCTTTTATGGAACCAATTGTGGTGAAATAGATATCTATGCACAGGATTAAGAGCAAGGGAATAATATTTATTACTGTTAGTTTCTCTAAAAGAAGGGGGTTGTAGTAAATAATGATCAATGCCATCATATAAAGAGCACTAAGTATCTCATAAATAAGAAATAATAACTTCATTTTGAATTTTGAATGAAAAAAGATGTTAGTTATGAGAAGCAGTATGAAAACAGCAATATAGATTTTAATAAAGAAAGGCATTTGCCACGCTCTTAATTCCAAGGTTACATTGCTTTTATTTTAGCGCTGCCTTAGACTTTAAAAACCGCTGAAGTAATATATCTTTTGAAAAATCTCATACACTCGGTTTTTTGACGTTATGATACGAAGAATTTATGAAATAAAAGGAATGGTTCAAGGGGTCGGATTTCGCCCGGCAATCTACAATCTTGCTACGGCAAGCGACTTGGGCGGGAGTATAAAAAATACTTCAGGCAGGGTTGTTTTAACTCTTGAAGGCGACAGTGCATGCATAGATAACTTCATTGCCGGCCTTCCAGATAATTCTCCAGTGCAGGCTAGAATTAATTCTGTCGTTCTTATAAAATCCGAACCATGCCCAATTAAGAGTAAATTCCAGATACTTGAAAGTGAGTCTGATGATAATTACCGGATTTCAATTCCTGCCGATCTGGCTATGTGTGAAGATTGCAGAAAAGAGGTAAATGATCCATCCAATAGACGCTATCAATATCCATTTACCACATGCGTCAATTGCGGCCCCCGGTATACAGTAGTTAATGCTATGCCTTACGACAGGTGTAGGACGACTCTTGAAAAATTCAGTCTATGCGATGAGTGCCTCAAAGAATATACAAATCCTTCTGACAGGCGTTTTCATGCAGAAAGCATTGCATGCCCGAAATGCGGGCCAACTGTTTTTTTGCATGACAGGAACGGGATAAGAATGAATGTAGGTGATTGTATTGCTGAGTTTAGGAAATTAGCAAAAAACGGTTGTATCATTGCGGTAAGAGGAATAGGCGGATTTTTAATTGCTGTAGATGCCAAAAACGGTGATGCAATATCTTTGCTTAGGGCTAGGAAAAATCGTCCTCATAAGCCTTTTGCAGTTATGGCTAAAAGTATTCGGGTGATAAAAAAATATTGCCTTGTTTCAGAAGCGGAAGAAAAACTTTTGAAATCCCCTGCCGCGCCAATCGTGATACTTCAAGTTAAACCTTCTGCCAGCTCAGAAATACCTTTGAATCTTTTGTCGCCTGATACTCATACAATTGGTTTCATGCTTCCATATTCGCCTCTGCACGAGATGCTTTTTGATGGTGAACTCGAGCTTCTTGTGATGACAAGCGCAAACCGAAAAGGCGAACCTATCTGTATTTCCAATGATGATGCGTTTAGCACCCTGAAAGGAATAGTCGATGTTTATTTATGCCATGACAGGGAAATTAACTTCAGAAATGATGATTCCTTGTGTGTTGTGCAACAAGGGAAACCGCAGGTATGGAGACGATCAAGAGGTTTTGCCCCAAATGGGATATATATCAACAGGAATTTGCCCAAAGCTATTCTTGCAATGGGAGCTGAACTCAAAAACACTATTGCGTTAGCTTTTGGTAATGAAGTGGTTCTTTCGCCTCACATCGGAGACCTTGAGACCCTTGAGGCAGAAGAGAGCCTGACGCTTCTGTCCAAAACGCTTCCCGCATTTTTCAGAAAAGACATTGGGCTGATCGTAAAAGATATTCATCCAGACATGCACTCATCAATATTAGGCTTGAAAATTGCCTCAGAAAAAGGAATAGGAGTTTTAGAGGTTCAGCATCATCACGCACATGCGATGTCATGTATGGGGGAGCATGGTTTAGAGGAAGCTATAGCTGTAATTTTTGACGGGACAGGTTTAGGTACTGATGGTACTATATGGGGTTCCGAAGTGTTGTATGTCAACAAAGGTAGCTTCGAAAGACTGGCTGCATTTAATCCTGTCAGATTGCCTGGCGGAGATACTGCTGTTTACCATCCTGTCAGACAGTTATTTGCCAGATACTTGGACGCAGGTACAGGCATTGAGAAAGAGTTCTGCGATACTTTTGGAATTACTGACGAAGAACGAAGAATATGGCATATGCAGTACCTGAAAGGCATAAATTCACCCTTGTCTAATGCGGCCGGAAGGCTTTTTGATTCAATTTCCGTGATGTTAGGTTTGTGCGGAAATTCCATAACTTACGAAGGGCAGGGGGCCATCAGATTAGAAGCAGAAGCGTTGCACGCACAGAGTAGAGAGGTAGAACAGAGCGGTTTGTTCAAATACTTAAAGACAGGCAGAAACGGCATGCTTGTTATAGATTGGGCAGAGACTTTTAAAAATTTCCCACCGGAAAGTTTACAGAGTTTTTACAAAGATAAGAATTATACACATATAAGAGAGCAATATGCCTATGAATTCCATTTAACTTTGTGTGACGCTTTGACCGATATGGTCAATTATGCTGTTGCAGCAAAAAATACTTTGCCAATAGTTCTTTCTGGAGGAGTTTTTATGAATAGGCTCTTTACTTCTCTAGTAACTGACAGAATTTCTGAAATGGGACTAAAAGTATTTATAAATGAAAGAATTCCTCCAAACGATGGCGGCATATCGTTTGGACAGGCTGTCATAGCTTCTTACGGAAACTAGTATTTTTTTATACCTTTCTCTTGTTAGTATTATAGACGTTTAAAACTTACATATAAGTATACTGTGAGTTACAAAAAAGACATATTATTTGCTTTCTACAGATTCTCTTTAAATATTGCTATGAAACTTGTTATATAATAGATTATTCCGAGGATAATCCCAAAAATATAACAAAGAAGAGGAAGTAAAGGTGTTCGATAAATACACTAAGAGAATTTATACGGGCATTGTAGGGTTCTGTATCTATTTCACTCTGGTATTTGCGATTTTTGCGCAAAGTACAGGCATTCCGTTGGGTGTCAATGTTTTTAAAGATGAACAAGGAAAAGTAAAAACATCTTTTGCTATATGGTCGCCTGACACATCAGATGTGAAATTGTGGCTAGATGGAGAAACTCTGGAAACAAAAGACATTCAAAATAATGAGGATCAGGCAGGAGGGGATCATGTTTATTATGTAAACATAGACGGGGATTATAATCTTAAACCATACCATTTTATAATTAAAGGAAAATCCACTCATGATCCATATGCCAGAATGGTTGATCTTAACTATACAAAGCCAGATTATAATAAAAATGATATTGTAATAGATTCTGGACTAATAAAAAATTCGGAAAACAGATTAAATGTTCCTAAACTTGATAACCTAACAGATGCTATTGTCTGCGAAGCCATGATAAGGGATTTTTCCATTTCTCCTAACTCCGGAATCGATGATGGGCTGAAAAGCACTTTTTCAGGAATGATCCAATCTGGTACTACCTATAAGGACTTTGTTACAGGGAAAACCTATTCTACGGGTTTTGATTATTTAAAGAATTTGGGGTTTACACATATCCAAATAATGCCGATGTATCAATTCGGTTCATGCTCTATAGAAGAAGTGTTAAAAGAATCCCAGCTGTTATAATTGGGGTTATGACCCTGTAAATTATAATGTGCCTGAATGGCGTTATTCAAAGTGGAATAATGTATTGTTTTCGTCAAAGGGCAGTGAACCTCACTACATAGACAGAATAAAAGAAGTTCAGGATATGGTAGAGACATTCCATAAAGCAGGAATCAGGGTGGTAATGGATGTTGTATATAACCATACTTACAATAAGGATGTTTTTGGCAATATCAGTGACAAATATTATACTAAAGAAGACCTTTCAAGATGCGGGAACTCCGTTGATGCATCGAATCCTATGGTAAGCCGCATGATTAGGGACTCTCTAGAATACTGGGTAACGACATATAACATAGACGGTTTCAGATTTGATTTAATCGGAATTTTTGGCTACGAACAGGTAAAAGACTGGGCCACATATCTAAATAAAAAATATCCCGACAGAAAACTTATTTTTTACGGAGAGCCATGGAACGGTTATGCCGGCGATCCTCAGGAAAACACCAGAGTAAGACTTGGAACGATATCTTTAACTGAAAGGATAGAAGATGGCAGACCCGTAGCTCAGGTTGGCGCATTCAATCCCAAATTCAGGGACGCTCTGAAAGGTGCAACTGACAGCTGATATGGCGGCGGATATATTTTTAACGAACACTCCGATTCTTATTGGGGGATGGCGCTCATTGAACAAGGTGTGAGAGGAGCTATAAGATACACACACAGAATTGATCCGCCTCCTCTTCCTAATGTTTGGGATCCTATGTATGCAAACGAACCTGCTGAATGTATTAATTATGCTACATGCCATGACAATTTAAACCTTTGGGATAAAATCTGCATTTGGGCTGATATTACGCACAGACGAACCGATATTGGATATCTGAAGCGTATAGATAAATTCTGTAATGGTATAATTTTAACCTCACAAGGAATCCCGTTGTTTCAACTCGGCGACGAAATGCTCAGGACCAAAAACAGGGAACACAACAGCTATAAATCTCCTGATTATATCAATCGAATGGATTGGAGTTTACAGGCAGTAAACCAAGATGTAGTAAATTACTATCAACAAATGATAAAACTTAGAAAAGAGCATCCGGCATTTAGGATGAAATCATGGGAAGATATTGACAATTACATTAAATCCCATGTTCCTGCTGATGGCGTATTAGTTTCCGAAATTGATGGAAATGCAGTTGGCGACATTTGGAAAAAAATCATAGTAATTTATAATTCCGCACCCGATTACAAATTCAATCTTCCTAAAGGAGAGTGGAAAGTCGCTATGAAAGATGGGAATCCTCCAAGTAGTAGTCCCACTATAGCATCAGGCACTATTACTGCATCAGGCACAGCAATAACGATACTTTATCAAAATTAACGATTATAACATTAGCAATTAAAAGCCGAGTGGTTCATTCGGCTTTTTTGTTTCGTTAAATTAATTTTAAGTTCAGCCGAAATCGATCCTTTGTTAACGGATAGCTATTTTACAGATTTTGTTTATAATCGGTAAATATTTTACTATATAAAATTAGTTAGATTATGGAATTCTACAGAGATAAATTTATAGACTTAAGAAGGAAAAACAGATGGTCAATCAATTCTCTTTCTGAAGCAATACAAGTTAGCCGACAATCTATATCACAATGGGAAAATGGAAAAAGAATTCCCACAGAAAAGAGAATCAGGGAAATGGCCAAAGTGTTGAATATTCCTGTTTCGGAAATATCTGATTTGGAGTCTTATCGTCAGGTTTCTGAAATCAAAATCGAAGACAGTATTCCTTTTACAAACCTCTTGGGGTTATCATCAGGCCAGTCTCAGCAAAAAGACATTACAAAAATAGCTATAAATGCGGTCGGGAACATGGTGAGCGAGTATCAAAATATGGCGATCACATTAAATGCTATTTTATTTAATACACAGGATATTGTTTATTTGAAGTCTCCTGATTCGAAATACATCCTGGCCAATCAAAAGTTTTTGGACGTTTTGGGTTTGAATCCCGGTTTTAATGTCAGAGGCAAGAGCGATTACGATCTTTTAACCCTCTCGGAAGCAAAAATAAATTTGGAGCAGGACAATGAGGTCATTAACTCCGGCAAGCCGATATTGCAGAAGGAGCAGCTTATAATAGGGTCAAGAAAGAAGAGGTGGGGAATTATTTCAAAAATCCCCGTTTTTGATTCAAATTCTAAAATTATGGCTGTCTTGGGGGTGATAGTTGACATTTCCGAGCGCATAACCAATGAAAAATATAGAAAGATACTTGAGTACGCCATAACCCAAAGCAAAACCACAATTTGGGTGGGCAGAGGAATAAACCTTAATGAAAGCATAGTTTCTTATTCAGAATTATTGTATTTAAAACTAGGTTCAAAAGATAATTTTTGGGGAGATAAGGATACGAGTTTCATCGCTCCAAAAGAATGGGAAAGTTTGTGGTATCCTTTAATTCCTCAGAAACTCAAAGACAGATTTATACAGGAAAAGAAAAAAAGTATTTATCCGAATACCAGATACTATTACATGAATAGCCCTTACACAGGCAAAATGGTTTGGATCAGAGAGATAATATATTTTGACAAAGAAAACGAGACCTTCATAGGATTCATATCTGAGGATAGTGATAATTTTAAATTAAAACTTCTTATGAAAATTATGAATTCAATGCCAAATATAATCATTTGGTCTGCTTACAAAAGCAGCGATGATGTTTCACACTACTCTTATGTGAGTAATACATTGCCATTAACAGGATATGAGTCTTCATCATTTACCGATGGGAGCATAACGATGATGGACTTGGCAATAGATGACCACAAAGTGTTGTTTGAAGAATTATATAAAGTCATTCAATTCCCTATATCTTTCGAATTTAAGATATTAAGGAAAGACGGCAAGGAACGGTGGCTAAGAGGGAATTTCTTTAAAGACTCCTCTAATGATCTATATGAATCGGAAGAATATTTCGGATACTATACTGACATATCTGAAGATAAATATATGCAGGAGCTTATTAAAGATGCAAATTTCAGCTAGACACGACCCATTTAAACAATCTTAAAAAATTATATAATAGCAATAGGTGTTTACATCTTTTGCCTTTTGAACTAAAATTCACCAGAAGATGGCGTTGGCAAATATAACTCGTAACATATTTTTGTTACAAAACCATTAGTGTATATGAGCATAAAGATTAAAAAAGATGGAGAGAAAACAGTTTGCTGTTTTCAAAATCCAAGATGTGACTTTGAATATATGCTGGAAAATGAGCCTAAAGTCCTGAAAGGTATTGAAGGTGCTTCTTCTGTAGTATTTGATATGAAAAATGTGGAATTCATTGCATCTGCATTTATAAGGTTATGCATTCAGGTACTTAAAATACAAGGGAAGGAGAATTTTGAAATTGTTAATGCGTCCAAACTAGTTGCTGCCATTTTGTCTGTCTCAAAGCTTGATGTTTTTATTAAAATATCAGGCGCATAGCCTTACCAAGATGAAAAATATTAAGCTTAATACTCTTTTCATCTTTTATCTTTTTGTTTTTATCTTTCTCTCATTTGCCATACTTTTTATAAATTCTTACTCCGGTTATAAAAAACTCGGTAGTTTTTCGGAAAGAGAAATACATCGAAACATAAAAGGATTCATAGATTTTACGATAAAAGAAGATGTCAAACAGCAGTCTATCCAACTAAATTCCGAACTTCAGAACTCTCTGGATATCCTCAAGTCTCTGCGCTATGTGAATCAATATCACGTGAACGCCGATCAACGAATTATTGATCAGATAAAATCCAGATTTGAGTTCAATAAAAAAACAGATGTTTACTCTTATCAGGACGCTGATTTTACAACTGTGATATCAGGACAGGAGTTCAAATTTTATTCTTATTACTGGGGAGATGCGCCCAGTGGAAATTTCAACATTACTGCAAACCAGATATACAAACTGTCAAAATTTGGCATCGAAATAATTAAGCTTATATCCAATCCTGATAATGCCATAGTAGATACATTTGTAATCAGCAAACAGAAATATCTTATACATTTTAAGAACACAAAAGCACTTTCTAAAGAAAAAGATTTTAATAAAGATCTCCTGCAAAATATCTTATCTGATGCTTCTTCTATAAAATTTTATGAGAATACCCCAATTTATTCTTTTAAGAGTTTGATAGATGAAAATATAGAACCGATAACTATTCTGCTGCCAGTACTGGATAAGAACGGCGAAATGGAATCAGTAGTAGGCGTTACGCTTGACAGAACTGCGCTGGTAAATAAAATATATGATTTTTTTTCCAAGCTCAATTATGAAAATTATATGACAATAAGATTGCTTACAGGGTCTCGTGGCGCAATTTTATTTCTACCTTTTACAAATGCAGACTCAGCAAAAACATTACTTGGTCATTCGGATTCTAATCTTCCAGATGTCGCGGCGATTCGTGAAGCTGTAAATAAGAACCTGGATGAATTTGTCAAAGATTCCAAGGATAGCCAAATAGATATACCTAAACGGATCATCAGTATTGAAGGAGAGGACTATCTAGCCATTTATAATAAACTCACTGTTAATGACTGGATCATACTTATTTTAATTAAAGTTGATGAGTTATATAGGCCTTTAAAAGATTATAAGATTTTAATAGATAAAACATTAATGGATATATTAATTCAATATGCCATATTGTTTCTTATAGTGCTTTCATCTGCCATTGTTTTTTCGTATATCCTTTTCAGATTTGTTATTATAAAGCCTATAGGCAGGCTTAGAGAAAATTTCACTGATTTGGGGAAGGGGTGTTTTGATAGAAAAATTGAACCCAATGGGGTCAAAGAAGTTTTCGAGCTATCCAGAACTTTTAACGATATAAGCAACGAATTAAAGAATTACACAATAAATCTGGCTCAGGAAATCAAGGAAAGGCAATCTATGGAGACCGAACTTGAAATAGCGAGCAATCTTCAAAAATCTGTTCTTCCTAAAGTAAGCAATGAATTCCAGAGCGCAGAGTTTATGCTTTTTGCCAGGCTGGTTGCTGCAAAAGAGATGTCAGGGGATTTTTACGACTTTTTTTATGTCAATGAAGATCTGGTTATGGTTATAGCTGATGTTTCAGGAAAGGGAATAACCGCAGCTTTTTATATGAGTATGGCAAAAGCCATTATCAGAGAACAATGTTTTGCACAAGGAATAGGCGATACTGGAAAAATAGTCGAAAAAGTAAATGAGATACTTTTTAAAAGTGTAAGCTCCGTAATGTTCCTTACTTTGTATTTAGTTGTTTACAAGATCAAAACAGGAAACGTTATGTACACGAATGCCGGCCATATTGAGTATATAAAACTATCTAAAGGCCGAGAGCCCGAACTCAAACTGGATGTGCATAATACCGTAGTTGCTGCCTTTGCCGATATTAAATATGGCTATTCTGAATTTACCCTTAATAGAGGCGATGCATTAGTTTTTCTTACAGACGGTATCACAGATGCCATTAATGACGAACTAGTAAGCTACGGCGTTAAGAGGCTTTTGGATTTATGCAGGAAAAATAAGAGCACACATGGACTAGGTGATTCCATCATTGAGGACGTTTTAAATTATCAACAAGGAAATAAACTCGATGATATTACTTTGCTTATCCTTGAAAGAGTTAAGTAATACTCATTATTAGGCCAAGGCCTGACTTAATACTTAATGATTTCAGATTTGTTTTATGGTCAGTCTTCATGTCTGTAGCAAGCAGGAGCCGAGCTTGTTTAGACGGCAGCTTTTTTGTCAGGTCTAACTTAAGTGATCCAGAGGCAAAATTAAGGACTATCAGAATCGTTTTATTGTCATCATGCCTCAGATAGGCAAAGATGTCTTTCTGAGCAGTGGGGATATATTTGTATTTGCCGGAATTAAGGCAACTGTTTTTTGAACGCAGGGTAGTTAATTCTTTGAAGAAATTAAGCATTGAGCCCTTAACTTTGCTTTGAAGTTTTACATTATTAACTTTGTAATCCTTTGCTACCGGAAGCCATGTTTTGACCCCTTTTTCAGAAAATCCTGCATTATCAGAGTCGTCCCACTGCATAGGAGTCCTTTCCGGATCACGGCCGACTATATCTGCTACTTCAGGCTGATTAAGGGCAGGTGGATCTTGAATCATGTTTTTGGGTATTTTGACGTTCTTCATGCCTAACTCTTCTCCGTAGTAAACTATTGGAGAGCCTCGAAGAGTAAGAAGCATCATCATGGCTATTCTGGTTTGATTGTCGTTGCCCAGCTTAGAAGCTATTCTTTTCTGGTCATGGTTTCCTAGAACGTAGCTGGGCCAATACCCTTCAGGAAGAATTTTTTCATAATCATTGACTTTTTTCTTAACAGCAGAAGCCTTCCATTTAACCCCGAGTAGATGAAAATTAAATGGCATGTGGCATTCGTCATTGTCGCCATAATATTCTAATAGTTCTTCATAAGGAAGGTATGTTTCGCCTATAAGCACTCTGTTTTTGTATTTATCGAGAACTTTTCTCATAGCCTTGACTATGGTATGCGTTCCTGGCTGATTGACAGTGTATTTAGTGAGGTACTTCTCCATCGGTATTTTGCCGTTCCACTTGGGGTTAATGGGATTGTTCGGGAACCTAGGATGTTTCCACATATTGCAAATAACATCGACCCTGAAACCGTCAACTCCTTTTGCCAGCCAAAAGTCAATTACGTTGAGTATTTCTTCCAATACTTTTGGATTTTGGTAATTAAGATCGGGCTGTTCTTTTACAAATTGATGCAGGTAGTACTGTTTGGTTTTTTTATCAAACTCCCAAGCCGAACCTCCGAAATAACTAAGCCAGTTATTGGGTTCCTTTCCGTTATTTTTAGGGTTTTTCCATATGTAGTAATCTCTATAAGGGTTCTTCTCCGATTTTTTGCTTTCGATAAACCATTTATGTTCGTCTGATGTGTGGTTAGGGACAAGGTCTATGATTAGCTTCATATCTCTTTTGTGGATTTCGGAGAGGAGTTCATCGAAGTCCTTCATTGTGCCGAATATTGGATGAATATCCTTGTAGTCTGAAATATCGTAGCCAAAATCTTTCATTGGAGAAGGATAAAAAGGGGAGATCCAGATGGCTTTAATCCCGATTTCTTTCAGATAGTCTAATCTGTTAATGATGCCTGGAATATCTCCAATTCCATCATTGTTAGAGTCTTGAAAAGATCTTGGATATATCTGGTAAATAATGCCTGTCTGCCACCATTTGAAGTTCCCCATATCTTGTACTCCGATGAAATAGCTTGTTAATATTTCATAATTTGCTAGAATCAAAATAATGACTAATGGTAACCTCACTAGATATTTAAATCAATGGATAATGTCAACCATTTCAACAGGAGTAAATAATATGTCTAAAATATCATGGAAACCTGGCACTATGATCTATCCTGTGCCGGCTGTTATGGTAAGTTGCGGCAATGAAAAGACAGGATTCAACATAATCACAATAGCCTGGACGGGCACAATATGCACCAATCCGGCAATGTGCTATATATCAATCAGGCCAGAAAGGCATTCTTACAACATAATCAAAGAGACAGGAGACTTCGTAATTAATTTAACTACAAGAAAGTTGGCCTTTGCCACAGATTGGTGCGGTGTAAAATCAGGAAAGGATTTCGACAAATTCAAAGAAATGAAACTCACACGAGGGAATGCGCAGAAAGTTAGTTCTCCGATTATTCAGGAATCTCCTATTAATATTGAGTGCATGGTAAAGGAAATAAAACCTCTTGGCTCTCATGACATGTTTATTGCTGAAGTTGTGGCTATAAATGCAGATGAAAAACTCTTTAATAAAGAAGATGATTCGTTTAATCTCGCCAAAGCCGGGCCTATTTGCTATTCTCACGGCAAATATTATGCAGTTGAAAGCTTGATTGGCAAATTCGGCTTTTCTGTTCAAAAGAAGAAAAAGTAATTTTCGAAAGACTCTATAAACTGTTGTTTTGTCTAAATTGCCGGGGCGAGAGCTTGTAAACCCTGCGGAATTGTCGGGAGAGGTAGTTTGAATCATGAAACCCGCATTGAACAGCTATTTCATACAGTGAAGCCCGGGTTTTGACCATCAATTCAGCTGCTTTCTTCATGCGTATATGAATGAGATAGTCTATCGGCGAATAGCCTGTAGCATTCTTGAATGCCACAATTAAAGAACTCTTTGACATGCCAGCGGCTTTGGTAAGAAAGGCAATATCCCACTTTTTTTGATACTGAGTTTCCAGTAAACCGATGATTTTGCCTACTCTGTAAAGCGTTTTGGCCTGCGGGATATCTATCTTAGAATATTGTCTCGAAAAAAATACCATCAACTCCAACAGCATACCTAACATTAGAGTGTCATAGCCAGGCAGCTTTTCTTCCTGCTCGCTTTGTATTTTGTTTATGATTGTTTTAACATATGCCAATGAACTTTGGCTAATATGCAAACGACTCTTGAACTGGTGCTGGCGCCGATAGGCCGGTTCAAGTAAAAATATGGCGTTATATCCAGCTAAGCCATGCAAGTTTTTTAATGAATGCTGTAAATAATGGCTGTCATACATGATGTTGTACATGACCAAGCCGTGGCGTTCAGGAAAAAAATGCTGAGTTTTCCCTTGAAAAATAAAAATATCACCAGCAGAAACAGGATAACCGATTCCGTCAATAGAATGTGTGCCGTAACCTTCTGTGATAATTACCAATTCCGTAAAGTCATGCCAGTGCTCCACATCAGTTAAATCACCGGGGTGTTGCTGATGATTTCCAAGAATGCTCCTTAAGGCTATGGGATATGCGTTATCCTCGAAAAAATCTTTGCTCAATGCTTGTACAGGTTTCATATTTTTGTCTTTTGGAACATAGTGCTAGTTTTTCATAATATTGTTAAGGTTTTAAAAAAAACAAATATTAATTTAAATAATGTAAACAATGTACCCAATATACTAAACAATATAACTAGGAGGTTATTATGAGCGGTACTTTTAGATTTTCATTTGGTCCATGGAACATTCACGAAGGTAATGACCCTTTCGGTCCTAAAGTGCGTGAATCGGTCACTTTTAACGAAAAACTTCAAACTTTTAAAGAGTTGGGATTTGATGGTGTACAGTTTCATGACGATGATGCTGTTCCGATGATGAATAGTTTGAGCGCGTCTCAAATAATTACTGAAGCTAAAGCACTAAAAGCCAAGCTTGATGACCAGGGGCTGGTAGCTGAATTTGTAGCTCCTCGCCTTTGGGAAGATCAGCGCACTATCGACGGCGGTTATACCAATAACGACCCAAAATTGCGTGCATACGCGATTGAACGCAGCAAAAGATGTATTGATATAGCTAAGGCTTTAGGCACTAGGAATATTGTTCTGTGGCTGGCGCGCGAAGGAACATATATTCGAGAAGCCAAAGATTCAGTTAAAGCAACTGAAAGAATAGCCAAAGCCCTGCAGAGCATGTTGGACTATGATTCCGAAATTCGCATCATGATTGAAGCTAAACCGAATGAACCGATGGATCATACCTATATACCTACAATTGGGCATGCGATTAGTTTGGGGATGATGACTACATCACCTGAAAGAGTTGGAGCTCTGATTGAATCTGCCCACGCTATCCTTGCCGGGCTCGATCCTTCTGATGAAATGGGTTTTGCTTTAGCGCATAAAAAGCTCTGGAGTGTTCATTTAAACGACCAAAACGGCCTTAAATTCGACCAGGATAAAACTTTCGGCGGCGTAGACCTCCGCCGTGCATTAAATCAAGTTCGCATACTCGATGAACACGGTTTCGGTAATAACGGAGAGTGGGTAGGATTGGATGTCAAAGCCATGCGTACTCAAAAACAGAATGTCGCCTGCAAGCATCTTGCTAACAGTAAAGACATTTTCATGAAATTGCTTACAATCAGCCGGAGTCTTGATACAGCTAAAATCGAACAGCTCCGCGCAGAAAGAGATTATGAAGAATTGGAGATGTATATTATTAACTCTTTATTGAAGGCTTAAGCTGCTGCTGTTTAATATGTTTACAGGCAATGAAAATCTTCATTGCCTGCTTTCGATATAAATAGATAATGCGATGATAATATCGCAGAAATCTTTGATAAATAACGTATTTCCAATCTTTAATTACAAAAACCCTTCCTGTAGAATCATCCATATATCTACAAATACTAAATGGAGGATAATATATGTCTCTTGTTTCACTAAAAGATATTCTTGCTCCGGCTTACAGTCGAGGCTATGCAGTTGGCGCTTTCAACGCTGTGGATTCTCACTTTGTAAAGGCTGTTATCGGAGCAGCGGTAGAGAAAAACTCACCAGTTATACTCAATATTGCTGAAGTCCATTACCCTTACTGTATTCCGGAACAGATGATGCCGATGTTTATTTCTATGGCGAAAAATTCGCCTGTGCCTGTGGCCATAAATTTAGACCACGGTTTAACTTTAGATGCTGTGAACAGGGCGTTACGGTGCGGTTTTACTTCTGTGATGTTTGACTGTTCCAAATATGATTTTGAGGAAAACATCAGAAAAAGTAAGGAAATAGTCGAGCTCTGCCATCCAAAAGGAATCTCCGTGGAAGCTGAACTTGGCGCAGTCGGCGGAGAAGAGGGCGGCGGGCTTGTCGGTTCTGTCGACCGTTCATTGATGACAAATCCCGAACAGGCAGAAAGGTTTGTACAAGAAACCGGAATTGACGCTCTGGCAGTGGCTATCGGAAACAGTCACGGTAAATACAAGGGAGAACCTGACCTTGATTTTGATTTATTAGAAAAGGTTAGGAATAAAGTTTCGTGCCCGCTTGTCCTGCACGGCGGTTCCGGAATATCTGATAAAGATTTTAGGAAGGCTATATCACTGGGCATAGCGAAAATAAACTTTTATAAGGGGATGTCCCAAGTAGCTCTTAACAGCCTTCAGCAATCTATACAGAAAGCTGGTAAATCCTATAATGATTATCCATTGATTATGGAAGTTGTTAGAGAAACCGTTAAGAAAACAGTAATGGAGCAGATGGATATTTTTGGAAGTTCTAACAAGGTCTGAAATGTAGCAGACGGGGGAGATAGTTATGCGTAGAGGTTTTTTTACATCCGGATTATTGTTGGTGGATAAAATAAAAACCATCAATTCTTATCCCGAAGAGGGAATGCTTACCATGATTAATTCTATCTGTTTTTCAGGCGGCGGAGTGTATAATACTACTGTGGATCTCAAAGTTATGCGCCCTGATTTGCCTGTTTATACGATGGGCTTTGTGGGAGACGATGCAGACGGCGATTATATCATTGCTTCTTTAAAAGACAAAGGAATAGATGCTTCTGCGATCAGGAAGACCTCAGAATCTCCTACATCTTTTACTGATGTAATGACAGATATGAATAACGGAAGGAGAACTTTCTTTCACCACCCGGGAGCCAATAATTTCCTGGATGCCGGACATATCCTTTTTGCTGCTAACGATGCCAGAATATTCCACTATTCTTATCTTTTGGCACTGAAAAAACTGGACAGCCCTGATAAGGATTTTGGTGTTGTTGCTGCCAGACTGTTCAAAGAAATGGGAGAAAAGGGATATAAGTGCTCTGCAGATGTTATTTCTGAAACAGGGAACAGATATAAAGAAGTAGTTATTCCCTGTCTTAAATATCTTGACTATTTTATAATAAACGAGATAGAGGCAGGTAAAATTACAGATATGGAAATAAGAGGAAAAGATAACTCTGTTAACGAGGACTATTTAAGAAAAGCGGCATGTAAGCTGATGGAAATGGGAGTTAAGGATTGCGTGATTATACATTTTCCTGAAGCGGCTTTTGGTATAAATTCCAAAGGGCAAACCGAATATATAAAGTCCGTCAGGATTGAGGAAAAAGATATTGTCGGCACTGTAGGGGCAGGGGATGCTTTTTGCGCAGGGGCTTTGTACGGGCTTCATGAGGACATGTCATTAAAGGAAGTAATCCGTATAGCTAATGTCTCTGCTTATTACAATCTATTTTCGCCGACTGCTGCTGATGGCGCAGTATCCTATGAAACAATATCAAGAACCATATCAGAATATTATGGAGGCTTATCATGAAGCGGTCAGAAGTTAATGCAATAATTAATGACGCAGCAGAGTTCTTCTGTTATATGAAGTTTCACCTTCCTTCTTTTGCTTTTTATTCCATTGAAGACTGGCGAAAGAATATGGCTGAAACAAAAGAGATTTTTGACCTGAACCTAGGCTGGGACATTACGGATTTTGGTTTGGGGGATTTTACTAAAACAGGGCTTCTTCTTTTTACTTTGCGAAACGGAGATATAAAAAATCCTCAGTATTCAAAACCATACGCCGAAAAAATAATGATAGTCAGAGAAAAACAGGTCACTCCTATGCACTTTCATTGGCATAAGATGGAGGACATTATTAATAGAGGCGGCGGAAACCTTATCATTGAGCTCTACAACTCCGATAAAGATAAACGACTCTCATGCTCAGATGTCACAGTTTCTGTCGATGGGCACAAAAGAACCATAAAGGCAGGCAGTAAAGTAAGATTAGAACCCGGAGAAAGTATCTGCCTCACTCAAGGACTCTATCACACATTCTACGGAGAAGAAGGCAAAGGCAATGTCCTTGTAGGGGAAGTTTCGATGATAAACGACGATTCAAGCGATAATTGTTTTTTCGACTCAGTCGGAAGATTTCCCAAAATAGAAGAGGATGAACCTCCAGAATACCTGTTGGCTTCAGACTATAGAACCAAACTCTAAATCATATAGAAACTTTCCAACCGCTAATCTTCACTAATTGGCGCTAATATAGTTTCAGGCGTTCCTATTAAGTAATCACAGTCAGTCCCCGCTCATGAAGGCTGAAATATTCTTCTGAAAATTCTTTATTTTCGTTATGCCAGGACGCTATATGTCCTGGTTCATGCAATATGCTTAGAGAAAATGACAAAAAAATATTCGTGCAGAAATCAGGATTTACGTTATAAATACCTGAGGGACATAAATCACAAGGTGGGAAAATGACTTATTACGCTCATTCAAAAGAAGGACAGCCTCCAGAAAAATGGCAGACTTTAGAAGATCATCTAAGAAATACTGCTAAAATAGCAGCCGATTTTGCAAAGCGATTTGATTCTACAGATTGGGCTTATAATGCGGCTTGGCTTCATGATCTTGGTAAAGCTGATTCCGCATTTCAAGGCTATTTGATGCGTGAAAACGAACTTGATGATTCTGATTATGATTTCGGTACAGTAAATCATTCATCCGCAGGAGCGGCTTTTGCTGAAGAAAAATTTGGCAAATTTATTGGTCGTGTTCTTGCTTATCTATCTGCAGGACACCATGCAGGTTTACCTGATTGGGATTCTTCTGATACTGGAAGTGCCGCATTGTCTGTAAGGATGAAAGAAGGCAAGAAAAATCTCAGTCGTATTAAAGATTATGCAGATGAAACCTTAAAGCATACGCGAACTGTTCAACGCCCGCCTTCTTTTGTTAAGCCCGAGAATTTTCACTTTTGGGTGAGAGTCCTTTACTCATGTCTTGTTGATGCTGACTATTTAGACACTGAAGCATTTATGGGTCCTGAAAAATTTGAATGTCGTTCTACCTTCACAAGCCTGCCTGAATTAAAAATTATATTCGATAAACACATGAAGTCTTTTACGGAATCGGTCAAGAAGACCCCTCTTAATGAAATTCGTCAGAAAATATTGCAAGCATGCCGAAGTGCAGCTGATAGTCAAAACGGGCTTTTTTCTCTCACAGTTCCTACAGGCGGCGGAAAGACTCTTTCAAGTATGGCTTTTGCGCTTGATCATGCGCTCAAACATGGGAAGAAACGCATTATATATGTGATTCCTTATACAAGTATTATAGAGCAGACAGCAAAAACGCTTAGAGATATTCTCGGAGAAGAAAATGTAATTGAGCATCATAGCAATTTTGATATTGAAAAAGAAACACAAAAATCACAGCTTGCATCAGAGAATTGGGACGCGCCTATCATTGTTAGTACAAATGTCCAGTTCTTTGAGTCTTTATATGCTGCAAAATCCAGTCGTTGCCGAAAACTCCATAATATTGTGAATAGCGTTGTTATTCTGGATGAAGCTCAATTGCTTCCGCCAGGACTTCTTGAACCTTGCGTAAAATCTATCAACGAATTGTCATCCAATTATGAAGTTTCAATAGTTATTTCCACAGCCACTCAACCGGCTTTACCAAAATTAAATCAGGTTTGCGAAATCATTCCAAAAGACTTCAATCTGTATGAAAAACTCAAAAGAACGGAAATCTATTTCCCTGCAGATATTAATAAGTCGATAAGTTGGGATGAAATAGCTGAAGATCTCAAAAAGAATGAACAGGTTCTGTGCATAGTCAACACAAGAAAAGATTGCCATGATCTTTACTCTTTAATGCCTGAAGGATCAATACATCTTTCTGCTTTGATGTGCGGAGAACATCGTTCTGAAATTATATCTGAAATAAAGGCAAAACTAAAAGCTGGTACGCCCATTAGGGTAATCAGCACTCAGCTTGTTGAAGCTGGAGTCGATATTGATTTTCCTGTTGTTTATCGAGCTATTGCAGGAATTGATTCTATTGCTCAGGCTGCTGGCAGATGCAATCGTGAAGGCACTTTAGAGAAAGGTATAGTTAGAGTGTTTATACCTCCAAAACCAACTCCAAGAGGTTTGCTCCGCAAAGGAGAAGATAAAACCAGGGAAATGGTAAGTCTTTCTGATTTTAAGCCTGACGATCCCGATATGTTTATGAAATACTTTAAATTATTTTACAGTTCTGTCAATGAAACTGGGGGACAGAAACTACATGATGATCTTGTTCGTGATGTGCCAAATATCCAATTCAGAAGTTATGCCAATGATTTTAAACTTATTGATGACCAGACTCAAAGGCCTGTGATTGTGAGATATAAAGACAGCGATAAACTCATAAAGAGACTTAAAGAAATTGGACCGCTTCGGGAAATTATGCGAAAGCTACAAAGATATACGGTTAATCTTTCTGTATGGCTTGTAGATAAGATGAAACATGATGGGCTTTTGGAAGAAATAGATAATGGCATACTGGTTCAAACCATGCCGAATTTATATAACAATAAAATAGGTTTTGACATATACAGGGAAAGTTTACCTGCTGAAGATTTGATGATTTAACAAAGAGGTGAGATATGAAAGGATTTTGTTTGGAAGTAAGCGGGGAATATGCCTGCTTCACTCGTCCTGAAATGAAAGTTGAAAGAGTAAGTTATGATGTCATCACTCCATCGGCGGCAAGAGCAATATTTGAAGCTATTCTTTGGAAACCTGCTATTTCGTGGCATGTAAAGAAAATAGAAGTGCTTGCTCCGATAAGATGGATATCTGTGAGAAGAAATGAAGTAGGTAAAGTCGCTTCATCTCGCTCTGATGGAATTTACATTGAGGAAGACAGACAGCAGAGGGCAGGGCTTTTTCTTCGTGATGTAAAGTATCGCATTTTTGCTGAATTTGAGTTCACTCCTCCAGCAGTCGAGGCTAGGAGCGATGAAACTGAAGCTAAATATGCGGCAATGTTCGAGAGGAGAGCTAAAAACGGACAATGCTTCAATCAGCCTTATCTCGGATGCAGAGAGTTTTCCTGCAGTTTCAGATTAGTTAATCCTCAGATGGAATCTTCAACACTAATTCCAGAAACGAGAGACTTTGGCTGGATGCTTTATGATATGGATTTTTTCGATCCCAAAAATATCAAGCCACTCTTCTTCAGAGCTCAAATGACAAACGGAACTATTGTTGTTCCAGATCGCAACTCCGAGGAGGTAAGAGGATGATTCTCCAAGCTCTAAAAGAATATTACGACAGAAAAGCTTCTGATCCATCAAGCGATATTGCTCCTGAAGGATTCGAGAAAAAAGAGTTTCCTTTTATTATTGTTATAGATAAAGATGGAAAGTTGGTTTCACTTGAAGATACAAGAGAAAAAATAGGCAAAAAACTTGTAGGCAAGCAATATCTTGTTCCAAGATCTAAATCACGCTCAGGAGGAAAAAGTTACGAAACAACTTTTTTATTATGGGATCATTTTGGATACTTACTTAATCACCCTGAGTCTGACGAAAAAGCTCCAAAACAACATAAAACATGGTTGGACTCTCTTGATGCGTTACCTCTGGAGCTGAAGGATAACGAAGGAGTATCTGCAATCATCAAATTCTATAAGGCTAATGGAGTGAAACAAGTCAAAGACTCTGCATTATGGCAAGAGTGCGCTAAACTTAATTCATGCAATATGACTTTTCGTATCTCTGGAGCATCTTTCCCTGTTCCCTGTCATCCTGTTGTACAAAAGTGTGTTCGTGCCTCTATAGCAGCAACTCCAGGAATTGCAGAGCCTTCATCAGACAAAGAAGTACAAGTATTTGGTCGCTGTCTTGTGAGTGGAGAATTTGGAGAAATTGCCAGGACTCACGCAAGAACGCCCATAAATAAAGATACCAAAAGCCTTATTAGTTTTCAAAAGAATTCTGGGTATGATTCGTATGGTAAAGAGCAAGGATATAATGCTCCAGTTAGCAAATCTTCTGAGTTTGCATATACGACTGGATTAAATACTTTGCTCCGATCAGAACGATCAAGAATGTTAGTTGGAGATGCAGTAACCGTATTCTGGTCTGCCAAAGAATCTGGTTTGGAAAATGATTTTTTTGATTTTTTTAACGAACCTCATAAAGATGATCCAGATAGAGGGATTAAAGCTGTCCAAAGTCTATTTAGTTCTATTCAAAACGGAGCTTTTTCCGTCCCTGAAAATACCAATAAGTTTTATGTGCTAGGACTTGCCCCAAATGCGGCTCGTATTTCTATTCGTTTCTGGATCGTAGATACCGTTGCCGGAATGTCAGAAAAAATTGCTCAATATTTTGAAGATATTAGAATTGCACATGGACCAAAAGAAAGTGGATTTCTCTCACTTCATAGATTGCTTAAATCTACTGCCGTTCAAGAGAAGTCTGAAAATATTCCTCCTAATCTTGCAGGTGATACTATGCGTTCAATTCTGGAAGGCTTGCCATATCCTGAAACCTTACTGCAAGCACTTGTTCGCAGGAATCGTGCAGAGCAGAATATCTCTTATCCTAGAGCCGCTTTTATAAAAGCATGTATTAATCGAAAAATTCGTTTTTATAATCAAAATATAAAGGAGGAACTCAAGATGAGTCTCGACCCGACAAACACTAATATCGGATATCGGCTCGGAAGGTTGTTTGCAACTCTGGAAAAAATCCAGGAAGAAGCAAGTCCGGGAATTAATGCAACGATTCGCGATCGCTTTTATGGCGCGGCATCAGGAACGCCTGTTACAGTCTTTCCTAATCTAATGCGCTTGAAGAACCATCACCTTGCAAAACTCGAAAATGCAGGAAGACGAATTAACTTCGAAAGATTGATTGGTGAAATAGCCAGCGCCGGAATTGATGGCAATACAGGATTCCCGGCTACTCTCGCTATCGCTGATCAGGGAAAATTTGCCATAGGTTATTATCACCAGAGAAATGATTTTTTCACAAAGAAATAAACTAACAATTAGGAGATAAAAAATGTCAGAACTTAAAAACCGCTATGACTTTGTACTTGTATTCGATGTCCAGGACGGAAATCCCAATGGAGACCCTGATGCCGGAAATCTGCCGAGAATTGACCCTGAAACAGGCAGAGGGCTTGTCACTGATGTCTGCCTAAAAAGAAAAGTAAGAAACTATGTTCAATTGGCTAAAAAATTTAATTCTCCTTATGACATCTATATCAAGGAAAAGGCTGTCCTTGGAGACGCGCATTTTGCAACATTTAAGAAACTAAAGATTAGTACAGGCGAAGAATCAAAGAAGTCAGTTCCGGTTGAGTTAGCTGAAACTATAGAGAACCTTTCTTTACCAGAAGGGCTTACTGTTGAATTTGAAGAAGAAGGAAAAGATGGAGTACTCATTGTTGCTGCTGATGCTGATAAGAAAGCCATTAATGCTTGGATTAAAGAAGAAAAACCACAAAAGGAAATCTCAGCACTCATTAAAGCCGCTTTAAAGGATGCAAAAGCAAGAAAACCCACAGCAGAAGAAACTGAAAAAGGTCGGGAACAGATGTGTAAAGATTTTTACGACATTAGAACTTTTGGGGCAGTTCTTTCTCTGAAGTCAGCCCCAAATTGTGGTCAGGTCAGAGGCCCTGTGCAAATGACTTTTGGAAGGTCAGTTGAGCCAGTTGTTACTCTTGAACATTCTATTACCAGAATGGCCGTTGCGACTCAAGCTGAAGCAGAAAAACAGAGTGGCGATAATCGCACAATGGGACGCAAAAATACTATACCTTACGGAGTTTATGTGGCTCATGGCTTTGTGTCGGCAAATCTTGCAAATCAAACAGGATTTTCAGAAGAAGACCTTCAGTTGTTCTGGAAATCACTTTCCGAAATGTTTGAGCATGACCGTTCTGCTGCCAGAGGTTTGATGTCCACAAGAAAACTCATAGTTTTCAAGCATGATTCAGAGCTTGGGAATGCTCCCGCTCATCAGCTATTTGAGCGTGTCAAGATTGAAAGAAAGCTTGAAAGTAAAGAGAATCCGGCGAGAGCTTTTGCTGACTATGAAGTAAAGATTGACCGCAGCAATCTTCCTTCCGGGGTGACTATTGAAGAAAAGCTATAAACAGCCAACATAAGTCATATAAGACAAATAAGGCTCATTTTTAGAGAGGATAATATGGATTTGCCGAAGCCGATAATTCCGCATGGTGGTTACAGGGATTTAAAATCATATCAAACATCCGAAATTATTTATGATGCTACGGTAGTTTTCTGCGAACGTTTTATAGACCGCCGTTCACGAACTAATGACCAGATGGTTCAGGCGGCGCGAAGCGGCAAACAAAACATTGCCGAGGGTTGCATGGCTTCCGGCATATCCAAGGAGACCGAACTCAAGTTAATCGGAGTAGCCAGGGCTAGCCTTGAGGAACTACTGCTTGATTATCAGGATTTCCTGAGACAGAAAGGACATATCCTATGGAACAAAGAACACACTGAAGCTCAGAAGAGCAGAAAGCTGGCTTATCTTGATAATAGGTCATATGAGACTTATAAGTCCTACATCGAATCCCCGAACCCTGAAATACCAGCCAATGTGCTTATTTGCCTGATTCACCAGGCAAATTATCTTCTAGATAGGCAGATAAGAGCTCTTGAGCAGGATTTCTTACAAAAGGGCGGGTTTTCCGAGCGACTCTTCAAGGCAAGAATGAGTAGAAGAAAGGGTGAATAGGTCATATATGACTAATATGACATATTCTTTGTTTTCCGAAGACGACCTCATACAGCTCTCTGCCATTCAACATTATCTTTTCTGCAAAAGACAGTGCGCTCTCATCCATATAGAGCAGATATGGGTAGAAAACAGGTTCACTCTCGAAGGGGAATTTTTTCATGAAAGAGCCGATGAACAAAAAGTCAGGAATCAAGGCAATGATGTAAAAACCGAACGCGGCCTTCTAATCAGATCTCTAAAATACGGCCTTTCAGGAAAAGCTGATGTCGTAGAATTCCGTAAGGACTCTTCGAAAAAGTGGATTCCGTTTCCAGTCGAATACAAACTTGGCAAACCCAAGGAAAACAGATGCGATGAAGTTCAGCTTTGCGCTCAGGTTTTCTGCCTAGAGGAAATGCTTGGAGTAACCATTAAAAATGGTGCCTTATACTATGGAAAGACCCGCCATAGGCATGATATTTCATTCAGTCCTGAACTAAGAGAATTAACTGCCAAGGTCATTTTTGAAGTCCATGCCTTTCTTGACATCGGAAATACACCTATCGCTGATTATGATAAAAGTCGTTGTGCCAATTGTTCCTTTATCGAAGTTTGCCTGCCAAAAGCATTAAGAACCAATGTATCTAACTATCTCAAGGAGATATCATCATGAAGAAGCTATTAAATACTTTGTATATCTCTACTCAAGGTTCTTATTTGTCAAAAGACGGCGAGTGCGTGGTAGTATCTGTAGATAGAGTGGAAAAACTCAGAACGCCTATTCATACTCTGTCGGGAATAGTCTGCTTTGGAAATGTTATGATTTCACCTTTTCTTATGGGATTCTGCGCTGAAAAAGATGTTGGAGTTTCCTTCCTGACTGAAGGCGGTAAATTTCTAGCCAGAATCAAAGGGGCTGTTTCAGGCAATGTGCTTCTGAGAAAAGCCCAATATAGAATGTCCGATGATGAACAAAAATCCCTTGAGATAGCAAGAAATATGCTGACGGGAAAATTTTCAAATTGCAGAATTGTTTTGAACAGGTTTGTCCGCGATTATGGACAGGATGATGAAATAGATTATGTGACAGGCAGATTGAATAATCAGATTTCCCTGCTCAATTCAGCTAAAAATCTGGATGAACTAAGGGGACTGGAAGGAGATTCAGCTAAACTCTATTTTTCAGTTTTTAATAAACTCATCAGGGCACAAAAAGATGACTTTGTTTTTGAAGGCAGGAATAAGAGGCCACCAATGGACAATGTAAATGCTCTGCTCTCTTTCGTTTACACTATTCTTGCTCATGATGTAGAATCTGCGCTCGAGACTGTAGGGCTTGATCCTGCCGTAGGTTTTCTTCATCGCGATAGACCGGGCCGGGCCAGTTTGGCTTTGGATATCATGGAAGAACTCAGGCCATTTTTTGCTGACAGGATAGTCCTATCTTTGATTAACCTTCAGAAAATTGATGCCAAAGGATTTAGGAAAACTGAAAGCGGTGCTGTTATTATGAATGATGAAACTAGGAAAGCAGTGCTAATAGCGTATCAAGAGCGGAAAAAAGATGAACTTCTACACCCATTTATTCAGGAAAAGGTAAATATCGGAATGATTCCTTATATTCAATCCCTTCTTATGGCTAGATTTATAAGAGGTGATCTTGATTCTTATCCGCCCTTTATCTGGAGGTAATAATATGCTTGTATTGGTTAGTTATGATGTTTCTACGTCTTCCGAAGGTGGACAAAAGAGACTTAGAAGAGTTTCCAAAGTGTGTTTGAACCATGGACAAAGAGTTCAAAACTCAGTTTTTGAATGCTTGGTCGATAATGCGCAGTTCGTCCTTATGAAGAAAAAACTTCTGGACGAAATTGATGACAAACAAGACAGTCTGCGTTTCTATTTCTTAGGCAACAATTGGAAAGGTAAAGTTGAACATATTGGCGCTAAACCATCAGTTGACTTAGAAGGCTTTTTAATGGTTTAAAATCTTTTGCGAACCTTGGCCTATCATACAATCAGCCTAATTGGTTCGCATTTTATGTAACAATCTTCCTTATAAGAAATTGCAGATTCACTTGTTGCAATAATATATATCAATGTTCTTTGAAAATTTGAGATTCGCAGAAACTGACTTCTTGTCATATGATATTGAATGACTTATAATTCGATAGTCGCTCCTCACACGGGGAGCGTGGATTGAAACAAAAATTGAATTTTATTCACAAAACAAAAAAGATGTCGCTCCTCACACGGGGAGCGTGGATTGAAACTTTGAGTTTATTTCCATCAATAATACCAGCGCAAGTCGCTCCTCACACGGGGAGCGTGGATTGAAACTCGCTCATTTTGCCTCCTTGGTCTGCGAATATGAGTCGCTCCTCACACGGGGAGCGTGGATTGAAACGTTGTAGTTGTGAACTAGTACAGTGTTGCCGTCCGTCGCTCCTCACACGGGGAGCGTGGATTGAAACAAGATAATAGGGGATAATCTTTAAGTTGTAATGTCGCTCCTCACACGGGGAGCGTGGATTGAAACGGAGTTACAGGAACTTTAACAACCGCTTACGGAAGTCGCTCCTCACACGGGGAGCGTGGATTGAAACGTATTCATCTAGATATCTCTTAGCTTGAAACATGTCGCTCCTCACACGGGGAGCGTGGATTGAAACTGTTAATCCTCAATCTTTGAAATAACCTGCTTAGTCGCTCCTCACACGGGGAGCGTGGATTGAAACAATTGGTGCTGTTGCTTCTTTAATGTGTGTATGGTCGCTCCTCACACGGGGAGCGTGGATTGAAACCTTTACTTTGGTATCAGTTCCAGAGAGATATTTTGTCGCTCCTCACACGGGGAGCGTGGATTGAAACCTGTTGATATTAAGGCTGTATCAGAAACAGTATGTCGCTCCTCACACGGGGAGCGTGGATTGAAACATCAATTACTGTGACTTTACCGCTAGCTCCGCAAGTCGCTCCTCACACGGGGAGCGTGGATTGAAACTACATATTTATACAATAAATCATGACCTGTTCCGTCGCTCCTCACACGGGGAGCGTGGATTGAAACTTGTTATCCGATTCATACTGATGATGAAATTTTGTCGCTCCTCACACGGGGAGCGTGGATTGAAACACTTGTGAAATATCCTGTTGTCTGACAGTATCTGTCGCTCCTCACACGGGGAGCGTGGATTGAAACTTTGATTTTACCAAAGTTAAATAACCAGATTTAGTCGCTCCTCACACGGGGAGCGTGGATTGAAACCTTGATTATTATCTAATGGAATTGATTTACTGATTGTCGCTCCTCACACGGGGAGCGTGGATTGAAACCAATAGTAATGTTATCTCCGGGGGATAGAGTTGGTCGCTCCTCACACGGGGAGCGTGGATTGAAACAGAGCAAGCAAGGCATATTTCACCGGCAAGTACGTCGCTCCTCACACGGGGAGCGTGGATTGAAACAGAACTGGGAGAAGCACTAGAGGCGCATAGAGCGAGTCGCTCCTCACACGGGGAGCGTGGATTGAAACAGACTATCAATCAGACGGCGGAACAGATACTTTTGTCGCTCCTCACACGGGGAGCGTGGATTGAAACGCTGTCTTGGCGAATAGGTTGATAATAAGAGGAGGTCGCTCCTCACACGGGGAGCGTGGATTGAAACCTTACAAGCAAGAAAGCAAAATAACCGCCGACAATGTCGCTCCTCACACGGGGAGCGTGGATTGAAACTTTACATTTATTTATTATCTGGTTAATATTAGAAGTCGCTCCTCACACGGGGAGCGTGGATTGAAACAAAGGACATCACATTCAAATTAGCTCTTGTTTGGTCGCTCCTCACACGGGGAGCGTGGATTGAAACGAGCTTTTGTTTGTCTGCAATCGGGCACATAGCGTCGCTCCTCACACGGGGAGCGTGGATTGATTGTAGTTAGCCTTTTGTAATCTTTTGTAAAGGGCAATAATGAAATCGCGGTTATTGGATGAAAAGTAAGTCATTTTCTAATTATTAATGATTACATTCTTTTAACTTCCTCGAAGTGTATATATTCTGCACAATCAAGGGTGTTTGTGCAAATTTTGCGCAATAGGCAAAATCAGGTATAAAATCATACATCTCTTTGGTAACAAGTAAATTTCCTCAAAAGATAGGAATTGGCATGGCTCTTGCTTTTAGAAACATAGTCTTTATTTCGGACTAAATGTAAAAATCCAAGCAAGGAGAAGTGAAAATGAAAACACAAAACAAGCCAAAGAAATACCTTTTCGCGTGTGGAATCTTAAGTGCTATTCTAATTGCCTCTAGCCTTAACGCACAGGAAGGCTCGCCGGAAACTAACAACCCCAGTGGTAATGAGGCTATTTATATTTGTATTCCTAAGCAGGCTTTTGAAAACCTCATATCAGAAGAAAAAGACAAAACCCCTTCTTATTATTTATATGGAGAAGATGGAAAACTGGCCGAGGTTAAGACAAATATTGATAATAATGCATTGCCCTTTAGAGGAATGTGTTCTGACAAGAAAACACAATGCGGGGTGAATGGGGGAATGACATCGGTTCAACAATCAAAAGGAATGCCACATGGAAACCAAAATAGAGATGGGTTTCGTATGCCTCCAATGATGCACCCTCCCATGGATAACAAGTTTGTACTTCTGACAGTTAGTGAATTTGACAAACTCAATGAACAAAAAATAGAAAGGATGAAACAATCCATTTCTGATAGAATCCAGAAGAGTATTAAGCAAGCAGAAGAACATGCAATAGAGGCTAATGTAGATGGCAAAGATGCAAAAGTTTTGTTTATAATACCCCCTGCGGCACCATTGTCAGAACAGAGATAAGCTAATTGAAAAATGAAAAGCAAGTTTTTGTTTGCTCGACGTAAAAGTTTGATTTATGCGGCAATATTTGTTCTTGTAGCAATAGTCTCTTTCCTGACATTTGCTTATAGAGAAAATAATGCCGCTGAATCATACGAAACATCACTTGTTCGACTTGGTGATCTGACGGTCTCTATAACTGCTACAGGGACTTTAGAACCGGAAGAACTTGTTGATGTAGGTGCCAGGGTCAGTGGCAAGATTATCAGTTTTGGCAAGGACTCAAAAGGTGAAAGTATAGACTATGGTTCTTATGTAGATAGAAATTGTGTTCTTGCCCAAATAGACGATTCTTTATACATTTCAGACAAAAAAGAGGCAGAGGCTCAACTTTTTAAGGCAAAAGCTTCTTTGCAAAAAGTAGAGGCAAGTTTAAATGAATTAAAAGCAAAATACGCACTGGCAACTACTGAGTTTAATCGTGCAGAGAAATTACGTTCGATAAATGCAAAAGCCGATTATGATACCTATAAGTCGGAGTATGAAGTAGCAAAAGCCAATGTAGCAATAGGCACTGCAGAAATTGATAGTGCAAAAGCAGATGTCATTGTGGCTGAAGCCACTTTAGAACGCGCACAACAGAACTTGGATTATTGCACTATTCTGTCTCCTATCAGTGGAGTTATTATAGACAGGAGAGTGGATATAGGCCAGACTGTAGTAGCAAGCATGGAGACTCCCAGTTTATTCCTAATAGCAAAAAATCTAAAAAAAATGGAGGTTTGGGTAACAGTTAATGAAGCGGATATAGGGAAAATACGATCGGGGCAGAAAGTGACATTCACTGTAGATTCATATCCTGATGAAATTTTTACAGGTAAAGTCACTAAAGTACGATTGAATGCTTCTGTTACTCAAAATGTCGTGAGTTATGTTGTGGAGGTCTCCACCGATAACCCAAACGGCAGGTTGCTTCCTTACATGACAGCAAATGTCCAATTCGAAATTAGTACAAGAAAAGATATTCTGATAATCCCTGAATCGGCACTTAATTGGAGTCCTGAAGAATCAGTAATCAGAGAGAAATATCAGGAAGAGCTATCAAAACCCCATCCAGAAGACAATGAATTGAATGTTGAAAGAATTATATGGATATTACAGGACAAGAGATTACGGCCTATCTTTGTAAAAGTCGGTTTATCTGATGGATCCATGGTGGAAGTCAATGGAAAAGATCTTAAGGAAGGAATGGAGGTTCTCACAGGAGTGCAAACACAATTAGCGGAAAGCACATCAGGAAGTAATCCGTTTTTACCTCAACCTCCAAAGGGAAAGTGAAAAAGACTATGGAGTTGATAAAAGTAAAAGATGTTTACAAGACATACAGCAAAGGCGAACTGAATGTGCCTGTGCTAAAAGGAGTTTCTCTGAGTGTTTTTAAAGGCGAATTTGTTGCTTTGATGGGGGCTTCGGGATCTGGGAAAAGCACGTTGATGCATATATTGGGATGTTTGGACAGGCCTACTTCAGGAGGATATTGGTTTGATGGCGAAAATCTATCAAAAGCTTCCAATGACAGAAGAGCTGCTATAAGAAACAGGAAAATAGGTTTTGTTTTTCAAAGCTTCAATTTATTGCCTCGTACTTCGGCTATAGGTAATGTAATAATGCCTCTCTCTTATGCAGACGAGAGGTATTCCTATAGAGAAATGCACAAAAAAGGAGAATATCTTCTTTCCCTTTTCGGCTTAGAAAATCGAATTCACCATGAACCGTCTCAACTTTCAGGTGGGCAGCAACAGCGAGTAGCTATTGCCCGCTCCATGATAAATAATCCTCATGTACTGTTCGCGGATGAGCCTACAGGCAATTTGGATTCTAAAACAGGTGTAGAAGTTTTGAATACATTTAAAGAGTTAAATCGTGAAAAAGGCATGACAATTATCCTTGTGACTCATGATATTAATGTTGCAAACTACGCACAAAGAACAATACGCATTATAGATGGTGTGATTGTTGCGCAAAGTGAGAGTATGACAAATGAAGCTTGATAAAATAATATTTTCTTCTTTGAAATCCATGGAACGAAACCTTATGAGGGCCATGCTTACAACTTTGGGCATAATGATTGGGATAGCATCTGTGATCACAATGATGGCAATAGGTCAGGGGTCTTCATACTCAATTCAGAAATCCATAGCCAGTATGGGAGCTAATACCATTATAGTTTTTCCAGGATCTGCCAATAATGCTGGTGTGACTTTTGGATCAGGAAGTTTAAAAACACTCACTCCTCAGGACAGTGACGCCATTAGAAAAGAGTGCCCTTCTGTTCTGGATGCGGCTCCTGTAATACAATCCAGAACTCAGGTAGTCTATGGCAATAAGAACTGGGTTCCGTCTTCAATATATGGCACTACTCTGGATTACTTAGATGTACAGAACTGGAAGCAATTGTCTAAGGGGCGTGTTTTTTCTGACAGTGATGTCATGAATGCAAATAGGGTCTGCTTGGTCGGACAGACGATAGTTAAAGAATTATTCAATGGAAAATCTCCTATAGGCAAAGAGATACGTATAATGAATGTCCCTTTTAAAGTAATTGGTGTTTTAAAGCCGAAAGGAGCCAATATGATGGGAATGGATCAGGACGATGTCGTGCTTGCGCCATGGACTTCCATAAAATATAGAGTTGCCAATTCTTCGCTCTCAAATACCAATCAGAGCAGTACTTCAAGCAGTACTTCAAGTACCAGTTCAAGGGGGCTTTATAGTAACAGTGAAACAGACTTTTACCCTGAACAGTCAGAATCCCGGATATCCAATCATCTTTTGTATGCGAGGTTTGCCAATATTGATCAAATAGTCCTGTCTGGTCGTTCCAGCAATGAAGTAAGCAAAGCTATACAGGAAATAACGAAAGTACTCAAGATAAGGCATCATATTGAAGATGGGGCTGAAAATGACTTTACTATTCGTAGTTTATCTGAATTGGAAGAATCCCTTTCCAGCAGTACCAAGGCTATTACAAGGCTTTTGTTATGTGTATCGATTATTTCTCTTGTTATAGGCGGCATAGGTATAATGAATATTATGCTCGTTTGCGTATCGGAGAGAACTAGAGAAATAGGATTAAGGATGTCAGTAGGAGCTAAGCAGTACGATATCTTAAGTCAATTTCTTATGGAGGCCGTGCTTATGTGCATTACAGGAGGTATAGTCGGAGTACTACTAGGCAGCGGCTCATCTCTCTTGGTTGAGCATGTATTGAAGTGGCCTATCATGATTTCATGGGGTGCTATAACTTTGGCAGTAGCAGTTTCTGTTTCCGTTGGAGTGATATTTGGATACTATCCTGCCTGGAAGGCTTCAAGACTTGATCCGATAGAAGCTTTGAGATATGAATAGCAGTATTCCTTATTGCTGTTTTAACGGTGTTTCATGTTATATTATTGCCCTAAAAGATACAAATAATATAAATGTTTATGATAAGACGCACTAAAAATAGTTTATTATTAAAAATTGCTTTGCCTGTTTTACTGGGGTTGCTTTGCGCTTTTCTAGTAGGCACCTGGGCGTATAACGAGAGGAATCTTTTCAGACAACAAACAGAAGCTATAGTTTACAAAGAATCGGAAGTAATATTTGAAGCAGTAAAAAGTATCATTCAGACTCAGATGTTCGAAGGCAGAATAGATAGGTTCATGTTTGACTTCATATTAAGTAATGTCGTACATAAAACTTCGATTCAGTACATCAGTATAGAAAGCAGAGAAAAACTGATGTTTGAGATGGGGATTGCACCCAAGAATGTAAACAGCAATGCATTGGAAACTTTAGGGGTATTTTGCGGTGATATATTCTATCGATCAAAGACTTTTGAATTTTTACAACATCCACCACCACCACCTCATGGCAACAAGATGCCTTTTAAGTTGATTCTTGATGAGAAGGTGGTTAAGGATTTTCCTGATAAGTTTTTTGATTTTAGAGGATCCAAACAACAAATAACTTTAGGTTTGGATGCCGCATCTTTTCTTCAGCAAATAAAGAAAGAAGATATCAAATTACTTATAACATATCTCATTAGCCTAGCAAGTATTATTATTCTTGTCTTGGCCTGGATACATTTTATAAAAAATAACAATCTTAAATTTGAATTAGAAAAGGCCAAGAACAAAACTGAAAAGTTGGAAGAACTAGGCCTCACAGCTGCCGGATTGGCCCATGAAGTCAAAAATCCGCTAGGAATAATAAGAGGTTTTGCTCAGAATATGGTGCAGCATAAGGATGATAATAAATTAGTTGAAACCCTTGCTGTAAAAATAATTGATCAGACGGATATAACCACAGAAAGGCTTTCTGATTTTATAAATTATGCAAAGCGTAGGACTCCGAGATTGAATCGAATCAACGCTGTGGAAGCCGTAATGGAAATCGTTGATATGATGCAGTTTGAATTTGACGATAAAACCCTTAAGTTGGAGCATGATCTTGATGATATAACTATTGAAGCTGATAAGGAGTTTTTTCAGCAGATAATAGTAAACATATTAATGAATAGCATTCGGGCTTGTAAGTCCGGCGGTTTTGTTAAAATCAGCTTCAAAAAAAAGCAGAATTACGCCCACCTGATCATTGCCGATAACGGGAGCGGAGTAAGTAGTGAATTATTAAAAAATATTTTTAAACCTTACGTATCTGCCAATAATAAAGGCCATGGTATAGGTTTGGCAATTGTTAAGAAACTTGTAGAAGAACACGGATGGGAAATAAATATGACTTCAGAACTTAACACAGGTACTCGTACCGAAATCTCAAAAATCAAGTGTATTTAATTATGAATAAACCTCTTGCATTGGTTGTGGATGATGAAATTTCCTTAAGAGAACTCTATTCCCGTTCATTAAAAGAATTAGGTACTGAAGTTATGGAGGCATCTTCTGCTGAAGAAGCTCTCTCTATATTAAAAAATAATAAACCCTCTATAGTAATATCTGATGTAAAAATGGCAGATATGGATGGCATTGAACTCTTAAGAAATGCAAAAGATATGTATCCCGAACTTCCATTTCTTTTGGTCACTGCCTATGCCAGCATCAGAGATGCTGTGAATTCTTTGAAATTAGGTGCTGTTGATTATCTTGAAAAACCTATCGATCTTGATGAACTTAAAATAGCAGTAAGCAATATACTTAATATAAAAAGCCCTTTACTGAAGTTTGAATTTCCCAAAGATAGTTTAGAAGGCATAATAGCTCAAAGCTCTGTCATGCAGAACCTATTTAATGATGCTTATAGAATAGCCAAAAGCGATGTAACGGTTTTGATCACTGGAGAAAGCGGTTCAGGAAAAGAAGTCGTTGCCTCTTTTATTCATAAAAACAGTTTGAGATCTAAAATGCCGCTTTTAACAATGAATTGTGCTTCGTTACCTGCCAATATTATAGGCAGTGAACTCTTTGGACACGAAAAAGGCGCTTTCACAGGAGCTGTTTCGACAAGACTTGGTAAATTCAGGGAATCACATAAAGGAACTCTTTTTCTGGACGAAATAGGAGATATGCCTATTGAACTACAGTCTTCACTTTTAAGAGCCATTGAAAATAAAAAAGTATGTCCTTTGGGGAGTGACAGAGAGACCGAAACCGATGTTCGTATAATAACAGCTACCAACAAGATTCTTGAGTCTGAAATAAAGAAAAACCGCTTTAGAATGGATTTATATTACAGACTCAATGTAATAGCTCTTGAAGTTCCTCCTCTCAGAAACAGAAAAGATGATATTATCCCGTTAGCCAGGTATTTTCTTAAGTCTTCTGAAGGTAGTCAAAAACGACTTTCTGCCAACACTATAAGACTTTTGGAAAATTATACATGGCCAGGTAATGTCAGAGAGCTTTCCAATGCTATGAAAAGGGCAAAAATTCTGTCTAGAACAGAGCTTATCATGCCAGAACATCTCCCTCCTGATATAAGAAAAAATGCTCAATCTTATGATGTCGATAGGGAAAAGATTGAAGAGCTGCTAACTTTGGAACAATCTGAAATGACATCTATCAAAGTCGCACTGAAAAATACTAATGGCAATCAAACTAAGGCCGCAAACCTTCTTGGCATAAGCCGAAGGACACTAATAAACAAGCTCAAAAAGCTGGATATGATGTGAGGCCGGGTTTCGTGATATAGAATATCTTAAGAAATGATAAATAGATTCGATTGGATATTGAATTCCGGCATAGTGCTGCTATTTAGAGTTTGCCTTAAACTATTTATATAAAAAAGTGTTTTAAGTGGAAAGACGTTATCTGAAAACATCAACAGTTACTTTAGTGATCTTGAAAAACCTTATTTTTAAGAATTTTACTTAAAAATTATAAGCGCCATTGGAGGCAAAAGTTAGCCTTCTATGAGATTTTTCTTCTGTCCAAAATGCAAAACCAGCCATTTTTAAAACGAAAACAAAAAATAGGGCTATTGCCCTGAGTAATTTTCTGAAGTTAAACCAACATGCAGAGAGGATTGCATTTAACTTGTCGCCAAGCTTGCCTTTTAATCTGTTGCATTCCATTCTGTTATCCTGTTTTACATGACCGATGACAGGTTCAATGGCTGATCGGCGTTTCCACCATCTCCTGGTTGATTTTAGTACCTTTTTTAACAATATGGACTGTACAATTTCCTTCATATCCGTGTTTACGGTATCCCATGTCGCAGGAGGTGGCCTGCTCAAGTTCAATACCTGTTGGCTTCAGACTATAGAACCAAACTCTAAATCATATAGAAGCTTTCCAACCGCTAATCTTCACTAATTGGCGCTAATATAGTTTCAGGCGTTCCTATTAAGTAATCACAGTCAGTTCTCGCCCATAAAGGCTGAAATATTTTTAAGAAGTGGGGGAGGAGGGATATCTTGCGGGCTTGGTTGTTTTATTTTTAACTAACCCGTTGCAGTTCTTGAAGTTTTTGAGCAATATACCTATTATGTATTTCAATGGTCGCCAGGATTGCGGCTATGTTTTAGATGCAAAAAGATATGGCTGATATGCCTACAAATTTACTAAATTAGGAGTCGTTTATGAACCTTAATTATGCAAAAAAACTATTACTCTTTTCGCTTCTCGTGATTACTTCCTTTGAGGCCTACGCTAGAAATTACACACAGGAAATCTGGAATGACAACCGCCCTTTGTACCAGAAGATATTGAATATGCCGTTTAACAAGGAGTTGTTGAACGGGACACTGGATGAGCAAGTGTTCAAAAATTACATAATTCAGGATTATTTTTTCCTTCAAAACTACAGAAAAGTTTATGGAATATTGCTCTCAAAAGCAACAGATGAGAACGGAATAAAGTTTGTAACTGAGCTGATAAAAGGAATAGATGAAGAGATTAATGAAATCCACACTGTTTTTTTTAAAAAATTTAACATCACAAAAGTAGAGTTAAAAAATTCAACTCCTTATCCCTCTACTGAGTTTTATAACTCTTTTCTTATAAAAACTGCAGCACTTGAACCGTTTGAAGTTGGACTAATCGCGACATTGCCATGTAATTGGATTTATTACCAGATCGGCACCGATATGAAAAACTCAAAACAAGTAGAGAATAACAAATATCGGGAATGGATTGACGGTTACGGATCAGTATCATGGGAAACAAGCGATACAAAAACGCTTGTTGATCTAGTGAACGTCTATATGAATGAAACTACAGCGGAGAACAGGAAAAAAATGAGACATGTGTTCGAAACGGCAATGAAGCTTGAGTATATGTTTTGGGATGGCGTTTATAATAATTTAAACTGGATAAACTGAATCAAAAGAGCTTACCTTTGATCCAATGCCAACATGGAGCAGTTCAGAGCCATATGGAATTGTCCGGATCTTTTCAGTCTTGTTAAATGTTATGGGACAGCTCAAGTTTAATAAAATGAAATTTTCAAAATGGGTATTCTTGGAATTACGATTGCTTAAACTCAAAATGTTCTTAAAATTGAGTCGTAGATTGTTTCTGTGGGACTATACTGGGATAAAAAATGTGTTTCAGGGGAAAGACGTTATCTGAAAACATCAACAGTTACTTTAAGTCATAATGAAATATTTGAACACAAAATTTGATCTTGAATCGGATGAGCTTGTTGAAGTGCTTGATGAGACTCCGGTATGGTCTGCGCCATTTGGGCTAAAACTGTTGGAATACGTTAAAATCAGAAAAAACATTACAGTGTTGGATATTGGATTTGGGGCAGGGTTCCCATTTACCGAACTTGCCATGCGTTTGGGGGATTCTTGTAAGGTTTATGGGATAGATCCCTGGAAGGCCGCAATAAAAAGAACCCAAAAGAAAATTGATTTTTATGGAATAAAAAATACTGGAATTATTGAAGGTGTGGCCGAGTCCATTCCGTTGGGTGACGGTACGGTCGACTTAATAGTAAGTAATAACGGGATAAACAATGTAAGTGATTTGAACAAAGTATTATCAGAATGTTCCAGAGTGATAAAAAGCAAGGGACAGTTCCTGCTGGCTATGAATTTAGATACGACAATGACCGAGTTTTATGAAATTTTGAAGCAGGTCTTATTGGAGAGAAGCCTTCATGCCAGCATAGAAAATATGGAGAGACACATCTACGAAAAGAGAAGGCCTTTGAATGAGATTGCTTTTTTACTCGAGAAAAATAATTTTGTGGTGCGAGATGTTATTGAGGACAAATTTGAATATAAATTTGCCGACGGGACGACTATGTTGAATTATTTTTTTATTCGTTTGGCCTTTATGGATAGCTGGAAAAATTTAATCCCTGCAAACAGGCAGGTGGAGATATTTAAAGAAACAGAAAACAGGATGAACAAAAAGGCAGGAATAGACGGATTTTTTAAGTTGAGTGTTCCTTTTGCTGTAATCGATTGTGAGAAGAAGTAATAGATACGAACCTTGATTGTTTCCGGTAGTTCTTTGTCTATTGGGCATGTTACAGATCAATATTATCTGTTATATATCTGACAATCTCTTGAGTAGCTCCTATGGTCACTTTTCCTCTGATAGCGAAGTTAATTGAGCTATTGGTGTCCGTGTCATGATTGGAACTTATCTTTTCAGACATTTCCGTATTGTCCAGAAAGGTCATTTTGAAGCCTAATTTTTTTAAAACAGCCAAAGATGCAGCGTAATCCCACAGTTTGATATTTGAACCTGAATAAGACATAAATTTTCCAGATGCTGTAAAACAAAAAGAGGCAGTGGCGCAACATAAAACCAACACTGGATTGGAAATATTAATTTTGCCGTGTTTTGCAAAAGTTTGAGTTAAAACTACAATGTCGTATTTATTCACCGACATATCAGGCTTAGTTAGTTCATTGAAAGTTTTCAAGAGATGAGTTTCCCCTGAGTCAGGATCCACTTTTCCCAGAAAGACCTTTGTCCCGTTGGTTATAAACATATCTTTAGTTAGAGGGAAATATATTGCGCCTTCTCTGATAATGCCTTTTTCTGCGTAGCCGACAGAAATTCCCCAGTAGGACAGTCCGTTAGCATACGGGACTGTGCCGTCAATGGGGTCTACTATCCAGGCCGTGTGGTTTAGCGCTTTGTTAAGATATGCTTTATCTTTCTGATTAACTGTCTCTTCTCCAATCATGTAAGAATTTTTATCAGGATCATCAAAGTACTCTGCCATTTTATTTTCTATGGCCTTATCTGCTATCGTAACTAAGCTTAAGTCCTCTTTAATTTCTTTTTTGGGTTTATCGTAATAGAGTAGCGCTATTTTGGCAGATTCTATTAGTATTTCTATGATTTTGTCGGGGTTCCAAGAATTCATTGATGGGGAAACTTCCATTTAATTATTGTTTTTGGTATGTCTTAATCTGCTATAATTCTTATAAACAGCCAGCTAGGGATTACCTTAGGCGGTTTTGGATCTTGTACTCCTTCCTTGATCTGATCCAGCATAGAAATGACATCACAAGACCATATGTTGATAATATTTCTTACATTAGCATAAGCAAAGAACCTGTTTGAATCAAAGACCGCGGTAGGGCCTTTTTCTCTGCTGGCAAGTACGGCAAGTATTCCGCCTGTCTGAGAATCGGTAATAACTATTTCAACGGATACAGAGCCTCCTTGATTGCCCATGGAACTCTGTACGGCAAGTTTGATTGGAATAAGAATCAAACCGATCGGAGAAGGGTAGAGAAAATTAGCCAGCGTACCGAGAATGATTTTATTGGCTACTACCTGAGTAAGATACACATTCATGGTCATAGTTTGATCGCCAGGGAAAATGGCAGCTTGAAACTCCTGGCTGTTAGCAAGGGCGTTGTTGAATGCGGTAGTCATATAATTCTCGACATATAAGGTGTCCTCTTTCTGCGAGTAAAATAGCCGCCTGACATTATCATTCTCCCACCATGTATTTTTGTACATAGGTGAGCTAAGTTTGGAATTAAGCATTATTCTATTATACTTTTTTATTGCTTCAATGTTTGCCCAGCCGGATCTGAGTCCTGAGCCATCTGCTTTTGTTGTCATTTTGTCCTTATACGCTTCAGGGATGTTTATTGTGTCTTTTGGCAACGGGGTTCTGCATCCTGACAAAAATACAACAATTGCAGCGATGATTATTAAGGACAAAATCCTCAACATGCTATCTTGCTTCATTGGTCAAGTTCCTGGAGAATTTTATTGTTTCACATTATTTCTTTTTGCATTATAGCAGAAGTTCAAAGGGTTGCATTTGTTGGCTGGTATTTCGGCACAAAAAAAAGCCCTGCATGAATGACAGGGCCTTCATTATTAAAGAGGTGTTGTTTCTCTTATTCAACGATTGCTTTTACATCGCTTTTTGCATCTGTGATGGGTTTTATATCGAAGTTTTTAACCAGAACATTGACCACATTAGGAGAAAGGAAAGCAGGGATTGTGGGTCCAAGTCTGATTCCTTTTACTCCCAGGTGCAGCAGAGCGAGCAATACAGCTACTGCTTTTTGTTCATACCAGGCAATATCGAAGGCCAAAGGCAGCTCATTAAGGCTCTTAAGTCCGAAAACTTCTTGAAGTTTTAGCGCAATTACAGCTAAGGAATAAGAGTCATTGCATTGTCCGGCATCAAGGACTCTTGGAATTCCGCCGATGTCACCGAGATTAAGTTTATTGTACCTGTATTTTGCGCATCCTGCTGTGAGGATTATGGTGTCTTTTGGAAGCTGTTCTGCTACTTGTGTAAAATAGCTTCTTGAAGCATGCCTTCCATCGCATCCAGCCATAACTACGAATTTCTTAATGGCTCCTGATTTTACGGCTGCAACTACTTTATCTGCAAGAGCTATGACCTGATTGTGAGCGAAACCGCCTATGATTTCACCTTTTTCCAACTCTGTTGGAGCAGGGCAGGTCTTGGCTAGTGTAATGATTTCAGAGAAATCCTTATGTCCGCCTTCAGTCCTGTCTGCAATGTGTTTTACTTCAGGATACCCTGCGGCTCCTGTTGTGAAAATTCTGTTTTTATAAGAATCATTAACCGGTACTATGCAGTTGGTAGTCATTAGGATAGGGCCGTTGAATGATTCGAACTCTTTATCCTGATGCCACCATGAACCACCGTAATTTCCTGCAAGGTGTTTGTATTTCTTGAAGGAGGGGTAGTAATTGGCAGGGAGCATTTCACAGTGAGTGTAAACATCTATTCCTGTCCCTTCTGTTTGCTTCATGAGTTCTTCCATGTCCTTCAGGTCATGTCCTGAAATAAGTATTCCAGGATTGTTTCTCACTCCGATATTAACCTTTGTGATTTCAGGATTTCCGTAAGTGGTTGTATTTGCGTTATCAAGAAGAGCCATTGTCGTAACGGCAACTTTGCCGCATTCCAATACAAGAGCCACCATTTCATCGACGGAAAGATTTTTTGTCGTGGATGCCAGGCCTTTGACTATGAATTCATAAATAGAATCGTCATCATAACCGAGTACTGCAGCATGTTTTGCATATGCTGAAATTCCCTTTATGCCGTATATAAGCAGTTCTCTTAATGAACGTACGTCTTCATTTTCTGTTGATAGAACACCGACTGATTTAGCTTTCTCTATAATTTCGGCCTGAGTTTTTCCTCTCCAAATTACAGAGTCACATCCACATCCGCATGTTCCGTATTTTTTTATCAAGCTGTCCCTGACTTCAAAGGCATCTTCAATTTCATCCATTATGGCCTGAGTGGAGAAATTTGCATTGGTGATAGTCATGAAGAGAGCCTTCGTTATGAAACGGCCTATCTCTTTGTCTATCTTGTTGTTTCCTCTCTTTTCAAGAGTAAGAGAGATTCCTTTGAGTACGAACACGAGTGTATCCATGAGTTCTGCTGTCTCAGCTGGTTTTCCGCATACGCCCTTGGCGAATTTGCAGCCTTTGTTTCCTGCTGTTTCCTGACATTGGTAACAAAACATAACTTCCTCCTTATGTTTTTTGGGGTTAATTAGATTTAATCATGATCAAAACCATTTTGAACTTTTCCGGGGCGGCGACAGCATGAGGTTTATTGGCCGGCATGACAATCTGTTCGCCTGCATTGAGTTCAAATTCTTTGTCCTCGATAGTTATAAGCGTTCTGCCGGTGATTACCTGAACAAGAGCGTCAAACGGCGCAGAATGAGTGCTGAGCCGTTGCCCTGCATCAAATGCAAAAACTGTTACGGTTCCTGCCTTCTTGTCGATTATGGTTCTGCTTGCGATAGTATCTTCCTGATAGCTCAGGAGGTCTTCATACTTGAAGATCTTTGCTGTTAGCTTGTTTTCTGGATTATTCATAGCATATCCTTAATTATAAAATATTTCCGTTTATTTTTAATTTAACTAAATTCAAAGGGATGTCTTTCCCTGATTGTTCAAGAGCCTCTGTAACCATAGCTGCCAATCCTCTGCAGCACGGCACCTCCATATAAACTACAGTTAGATCTTTAATTTTGTTCTTGCTTATTATTGCTGAAATTTTTTCAACATACCCTTCTGTGTCATCTAGTTTAGGGCAGGCAATAATGAGTTTTTTCCCTTTAAGAAGCTTTCTATGAAATGATCCCATGCTAAAGGCTGAACAATCTGCGGCTATCAAAACTGATGAATTTTCCCAAAATGTAGCATTAACAGGGACTAGCCTCAATTGAATAGGCCACTGCTCCAATTCCGAAGGGGTATCTGCTGAAAGAGGTGAAAATTCGTTCTTTAGTTCATTGGATTTGGGGAAAGTTGTTATAGCCATTCCATGGCAAGTGTGAGCAGGAGAATAGCGCTTTTCGGTTTCGTTCTTAGCTTTTTTTGCCTTAACGGCTTTTTCGCAAAACTCGTCTGCTTCTCTTTCAATAATTTTTATCGCATCAACAGGGCATTCTCCAATACAAGTTCCCAGTCCATCGCAGTAGATATCACTTATGAGTTTAGCTTTTCCATTGACCATTTGGATTGCTCCTTCATGGCATGCGTTGGCGCACTGTCCGCAACCGTTGCATTTATCATGATCAATTTCAATTATTTTACGTTTCATGTTATCTCCTTCCAAAGCATTTAAGCTTTTATAAGCGAGTTTATTGTATTCCAAAGTGATTCGAATTCTGCTTTCAAATGGAAAGAATATTTATTCAAAAACCATTGAGTCAATAGAAGCCTGAAAGAGCCTATTATTATCCTAAAGAGTTCCTTAGGTTCAAGGTTTTGCTTTATTTCGCCACTAGCCTGTCCTTCAGATATTAGCTTTATGACATAATCTTTGTGTTTGTGAATAGAACCAATAGCGGCAAGCCTGAGATTGTCATCTTGCATAAATATATCGATTGAAAGCATTATATAGGCTATTTCGGGAAACCTTTCAAATGCTTCTATTCTTCTAAAAATCAGGCCTTTTAAACTCTTAATACTTGATGCTTCGGAAGAGATAGAAGATTCAAAATCATTCTTGGAAGATGTACTGAAAAGCTCTATAATCCCAAGCAAAATGTCGCGTTTTGACTTAAAATGCCTATACAATGCTGCTTCTGTAACTCCTATTTCAGAAGATATATTTTTTATAGTCAGAGACTGAATGCCCTTTCTGGAGGCGAGTTTTATGCTCGCTGTAAGTATCTCTTTTTGTTTTTCTGTAATCATATTTTTCCCAAGTTAGTAAATATTTACTTACAAAATAATTCATAATAACACTATATCAATATCAATTAGAGCTTTTTTTGATAAAAATAATTTAGTAAATGAAGAATTAGTACGGACTCAATTGATATTTCGGGCTATTGATTATTGTAGTCTCGAAGATTTAGTGAGCCTGTATTTATTCAGGATATTTGTTTGGATTTTATGGGCGTAAATGAATATCCCGGGAGTGACAAAAAGAGTTAATATCTGGGCTATGATAAGGCCGCCTATTATTACAAGTCCAAGAGGTCTCCTGAGAGTGGTGTCAATTCCCAGTCCGATAGCCAGGGGGATTCCCCCGAATATAGATGTAAGCCCTGTCATCAATATTGGCCTGAACCTTATAAGGCATGCGCTGTAGATAGCCTCCGAAGCTGTTTTATTTTCGAGAGCTATTTTCTGGAGCGCAAGGTCAACCATCATAATTCCGTTTTTGACAATTATGCCGAGAAGCAGAAATAGCCCGACATAGGCAAATAAAGAGAGCTCTGATTTAAAAAGAAGCAGTGACCCGATAGCTCCAGCAGCGGCTATGGGAATTGTAGTTAATACAACAACCGGGTAGACATAGCTTTCATACAGAAGGCCAAGGACTACATACATGAGAAAGATTGCGATAATTATTAAAACGGCCAGATTGTGAATAGAGCTTACAAACTGTTTTGCATTTCCTTGCAATTCTCCTGTGACATCTGTAGGCAATACTTTAAGAGCTGTATTTTCAAGCTCTTCAACAGCAGTACTTAGCGGAAGGCCATTAGCAAGATTAAACGAAATAGTTGCAGCCGACAACTGTTGATAATGCGTAACTGATTGAGGACCTGAACTCTGGCTGATTGCTACGACGGCGTTAAGAGGAACCATCGCCCCTGATATAGACGATTTTAAATATAGAGAGGAAAGGTTTTCTGGATTTTGAGTGTATTTTTTTGCGAGTTCTATTATGACATCATAGAAGCTGGAGTTTTTTATATATTGGGCAACTCTTCCCTGGGAGTAGGCATTGAGAAGAGCATTCTCAATATCTGTTACACTGATGCCCAGGCTTGATGCTTTGTCTCTGTTTATCTTTATATCAAGCTGGGGCAAATTCAGTTTTATATCGCTTTGGACGTCCTTAAAGTTCGTATTCTTTCTTAATTCCCTTTCAAAGAGCTGGCCGTACTTGAACACCTTATCCCTGTCCAGTCCGGTGATCAGGTATGAATATTGCGCGCCATCTGCAGTCGTCTCTCCACCTACATTTAAATCCATAACAGGTACAGAATTAAGGTAAACATTACCAAGGTTGAAAGGCATGTTTGCAAATTTATCCCTTAGTTCTGTCAAAACCTGATCCATGCTTTCTCTTTCACTTTTGTTCTTAAGAATTATTGTCATTAGTCCTGAAGATTGATCAGCTCCGGCATAAATGCCTGTAATTGTGAAAAACTTTGCGACATTCTTATCTTTTTTCAGGATATCATCAATGGCATTTTGAAACTCTTGAGCTTTTTCCGAAGACACTCCTATGGGAACCTGAATTGAACCGAAAATGGCTCCGCTGTCTCCATTAGGAAGGAAATTCTTGGGAACCAGAAAATAGAACAATAGCGAACATCCGATGCACAGGAACCACAGGATGATAGAAAATGAGGGTTTTTTCAGGAACAGCATGAGGAAATAAGCATACTTTTTTATTACCTTTTTAAGCAGGATACTTACAATCTTCTGGGTGCGGCTTTTCCGTGCTTTTTCTCTAGGAGTTAATATATTAGCACACATCATAGGCGTGAGTGTAAGTGAGAGAATTCCCGATATAAGAATCATCACTATAGCAACAACGGCAAATTCTCTAAATATTTCGCCTGTTACTCCGCTCATGAATAATATCGGAAGAAATACAATGACAAGGGCACTGGTCATTGATATTATAGATGGCGTTATTTCCATGGAACTGCGCAACGATGCCTTGTCGGGCAATAATCCGTTGTCTATGTGCCTCGAAGTGTTTTCCAGCACGACTATCGAGTCATCTACAATAAATCCTACTGCCAGAGTAAGGGACAATAGAGACAAATTGTCGATGCTGTAGCCTGAAATGTACATTATAATGAAAGTACCAAGCAGTGAAACAGGTATTATTATTGCAGGGATAATTGTGGCGGTGGCTTTTCCTATAAAAAAATAAATTACAAGAATGACCAGAATGATGACAAATATCAATGTCATTTTCATTTCATTGATAGAACTGATTATCGCAATAGACCTGTCATACATGACGGACAAGTCGAATGATCTTGGCAGTTCAGATTTCAGTTTCCTTGTCATTTTCTTAATTGCTTCAATGAGAGTGACTGTATTACTGCCGTCTTTTCGCGAAATTGATAGCATCACCGGGTTAACAAGGTTTTTACCTATGATATTGTTACTGTATTTCAACATGTAGTTTGTCTGTTGAGCAGTAAATGCAGCATGCCCTACATCAGATATTCTTATCGGCTCGTTGTCTTTGTATTTTAGAATAAGATTGTTGTAGCCTTCCGGGGTCGTAAGTTGCCCGTCAGGGAGGATGGAGTATGTACGATAATTGTCGCTCAGGTAACCGCCAGATGAGAGAGAACTTGAGCTGTATAAAGCACTGGTGACTTCTGCCAGTGTTATCCCATATTCGGCCAGCTTATGAGGGTCTAGATAAATCCTTATTGCTGAGGAAACGCTCCAAATCGTTACTGTTGATATTCCTTCTGTCATACTGATTGGCTGAGATATTTTTTTATCTGTCAATTGAAAGAGTTCATCATGCGGAATGGTTTCGGAATCAGCTATCAGAAACATGATTGGTTTTTCTGAAGGGTTTGTTTTGGTAAAGCTGGGATCATCAGGCAGCTTTGGCATATACCCTTTGGCATAAGAGATAGCTGTCTGGATGTCTGGAATAACTGTGTTTAGTTCACAGTTGAGGTCAAAAGTAAGTATTATTTTAGTGAAGCTGTCAGTCGAAACCGAAATAATGTTTTTTAATCCCTGAGTACGTATAAGCTGTTGTTCAAGAGGCGTGGCTATAGCATCTGCCATAGTCTGTGGATTGGCTCCCGGATAGAAAGCCGTAACGGTAACGACAGGGTAATCGACAGTAGGTAAATCAGATACTGCTAATTTAAAATATGAAAAGATCCCAACAGCACAAATAGAAAGAACTATGAGAGTGATGCCTATTGGTTTTTTAATGAAATAACTTGAGAGATTCATTAGTTCTTTTCCTTATTTGATATTTTCTAAGGGGGTTGTCTTAGTGTCATTTTCTATTAACACACTATCATCAGGCAATATATTCAGCAGCCCTGTTACTATTACCTGATCTCCGGGTTTAACAGAATCATCATTAAGCGTGATGTAGCATCCGTCATAAGAACCGATGACATCAACCAACACTTTTTTAGCTTTGCCTTCTTTGGTTACGACAAAGAAGTAGTGTTTGTCGTTATCAAGAAGCAATCCTTCTTCAGGGACGAGCAGGGCGTTTTTAAATTCTCCGACTATGAGCTTTATATTAACGAAAAGGCCAGGGAGCAGTTCCATTTTCGGATTTGGCACCATTCCTCTTAGCTGAATAGTGCTGCTGCTTTCCTGTGCTTCATTATTAAGAAAATCAAGGGTTCCTTCATATTGAAGATCGTAATTGGAGTTGTCATTTTTCTGGCTATTTACACTAACGATTAACTTTATTTTTCCAGTTTCTTTTAAGGCATCTTTTATTCTGAATAAGTCCTCTCCCGGCACACTGAAGTCTGCATAAAGAGGGTTTATATCTTTGATGTTTGCCAGGACATCTGTGGAGGCAGTAATTATATTTCCTTCATCCACTTTTATATAACCTATGACTCCATCTATCGGCGAGGTTATCGAACAGTATTTAAGATTTATCTTATCAAGTTCGGCTCTTGCCTGATTGGATTTTATTTTTGCTTCGGTCTGAGCAAAAGCCGTGAGCATTTTTATATATTCCTGCTTGGGAAGGCCGCCGTTTTCGCAGAGTGTTTTGTCTTTTTCCAGTACATATTTTTGATATTTATAATCTTCCATATCCTGAGAGATGGCGGCTTCATCGATTTGCAGGTTGGCTTTAAATGTTTCATCATCTATAGAGATCAGGAGTTCGCCTTTTTTAATAAAGCTTCCTTCCTTGAAATATATTCTTTTTATCTGTCCTGAGACCTGAGCTTTTATATCAACATTCTCATATGCCGAGAGTGTCCCGAATGAATCTATTTCAATAGGAACATTCTTTGAAATTACCTGTTTGGTCTGTACTCTTATCGGGCTAGGGGTTGTAGTTGTTTCATTCCTTGTGCAACCATAAACTGACAGAACAGTCAGTAGTAGGGATGCTCTTAAAGCCTTTTTCCAATTCATATTTGACTCCGTTAAAATAAAAAAAACGCTACCTTTTTTGGGAAGATAGCGTTTTTAATCTTCTGGAATTTTTGCGTTTTTAACTTTTCCTCGGCTAAAAACACTCTTTGAATAAGCAGGTCTTCTGGCTCTCGACTCATCCTACTTGCTTGCCTTCCCATCTCATTTATGAAACAGTGGCTTTTTAAGCTTTCGTCATCGATTACAGCGGCGGGTCCGCAACGGAATCTAACCGTTTTCCCTTTCAATCCTTGTGATAAGGAACTTATTTTGTATTTATTATATTAATGAAAAAAATCTCAATAACAACTATCTTTATAATTAATTAGAAGAGTTTGTCAAGAAACTATGATGCGAAATGGCATCCAACTTTTTGCAGCATGGAAAACTGCCACAGTTGCTTTGTTTATGGGTGTATCGTATTTGTTGACAGAGAGATGGGGGTTATAGTATAGAATTTTACTTGTCCGTCTGTAGCTTTTTCGACTTTCATCAAGTCTTCTTTAGACAAGCTGATTCCATTTGCAATAAAGGTCATATGAGGGCTTGAAAACTTATTCTTTCTAAGCCAGAAGTTCAATAAAATCATATCGTGAAAATTCTCCCCGAAAGTGATTTTTTTTTTGCCATTTGTCAAAACCGAGACAAAAAAGTTATTATTTCCTGGCGGAAGTTCAGCGTCTGTGATATGTATTAGTTCATAAAACTCTGCGAAACACCCCATATTTGATGAAAGATCCATTATCATCGGAGCTGCTTTAAAAGTTAATACCTGATTGGTAGTATTTCCATTGAAAGGGTTTATCCCATTGAATGAGGCTGAATAACTGCCGTTATTATTATAATTAGGCCTTCCGCCAATCAGGTTCACAAGTATCGATTTTTCTCCTCTTGGAGTTCTCTCTCTTTCTATTTCAAATATAATTGGGGCATTGAACATCACCGGATATCCTGAAGTAGCAGGGAGGCTAACGTAGGTATTTTCTGGCATATTAGTATAAGCAGCTTTTACCGCTGAAGGCCAATAAGGAGAAAGCCAACTAAAACGCTCTGGTCCTACTTTATTGAAAAGGAAAGTTGCAATGCAACCCAGAACTATTATTTGAGCCCAGACTAGGATTTTCTTTTTTAAAAAATAATTCATAATTCCCGATATCCCCATTGCCGCAAAAATGGCTATCATCGGAACTAGTGGGAGATATACTCTTATGGGTCCTTGTTTAGTAACTAAAGCGCCCACAAACGGAGTGATCAGGATTAACAGATAGGCTGGAAAAGCGCTTTTTGTATTCTTGCCCAGCCAGCAAAACAAGGAGAATGTCAGAATAGGCAATGAAACTAGTGCCAATAGAGTTGAATAACTAAATGTAAGCAGTTCTCTAATCGAAGTTACGCTCGTTCCAAAATTCTGCCCTGCTTTGAACTGGGCGTAGTTTGTTCCAAACCAGAAAAGAGAAAAGAACAAAAGTGCCGAATATGCAGCAATTATGTAGATATTGTCTTTTATAAACTGAAAAGCGAAGAGCTTGCAACTGACTCCTATATCGTTTTTTCTGAATAAGAAGAATATATGGCATAAGATTATAGGGAACAAAAAGAGGACAGAAGTAGGGATTGTTAATATAGAAACGATACTGCTTGCTAAGATAAAAATTATTGCCAAAATCGGGTTCAAGGATTTTTTTTCTAGCGAGACAATAAAAAATGCGGTTAACAGGATAAGCAAAGATTGGAATTCATACCCACGGCCTGTTTGTGAATAGTAAACAAGTCCAGGATTTAAAACACAGATGAGAGCTGAGGCAAGTGTGGCGAACTTGTCTTCAGATATTTTAAAAGTCAAAGCGGGCACTGCAATGAGCAGAAATATCCCTGAGATCAGAGCGGGAATCCTAACAACAATGCTTTCTGCACCGAAAACAGCCACTAAATATTTTATTAGTAAAGAATTTATAGGATGGTTATTTGGAGTAGCTAAGTCAGTAAAGATCTTGGATAATGAGTGCGAGGAATAATTCAACAGTGTCCATATTTCATCGTATTCCAAATCTCTATTGATATACCTTATCCGCAGATATACACCGATAAGGAAAACAAATGCAAATGCTATTAAAAATATGAGGCGGGAATTTTTAGATTTATAAGAGTCTAGTGTCATGGCGCATTTAGTTTTTTAATATCATCTGGCGGAATGCGATCCGGATGGGCATCATAGACGGGATTGTCCAGAAGGAAATAGATGGTTCGCTTATTAGGAGGAAGATTTTTATATTTAAGAGTTTCCATCATATTATTAAATGAAATCTCTGCGTCCTGCTTTAACCCGAGCGTCCCCTGAACATAAGCCAGCCTATACCACGAACCTACCTGCAAGGGGAAGATTACGACTTCTTTCAAGAGATAGGGCAGGGCTTCTTTGAGTCTGCCTTCCTTAACCAGGGCAAGCGCTATAAACCCATTACTATGAGCGTAGTTAGAAGTTGACATGTCTTTAAACATATCCAGAAAATATAGAGCTTTTTTGGGGTCATTTAAATCCTGGATGCAGGTGGTTGCTCCCCTGTAAACGTATTGAGGGTCTTTTTTGTAAGCAGCGCCTTTTTCGTAATACGATACGGCTTGCTTTTTGTAGCCGTCAACTTCGCTGTATTCTCCTAACCTGTTGTAGTAGGAACTCATCGTGTCGAGATAGACTATTCGCAGTGTCAGCATCAAGAGTACAAAAGCTGAAACCTTACACAAATAATCTATATATTTGGGAAATGGTTTTATTGCGGGTGATTGAACTTTTTTATTGTTCTTTTTTCCGGAGGAAGCTTCTTTTGGAGGAGGTGTCTGTCCCTTAAGAAGATCTCCCCATAGAATACCTATCAGCAAAGCGGAGAAAAAAACAGTAGGCCATTCGAAGAAGATCAGATCCATTAAGCCGTGTATAAAAAGTAGAATATATGAGAACAAGACTATTTTGGAGATAGTCGAAAGTTTGTAATAGCGTATCAGGCATATTATCATCGGCAATATCCAGATAATCAACCATACAAGCATCCCCGGAATACCATATGATGCTGACATGTACAATATTGAATTATGCGGATGGTTTGAGCGTACAGCGTTATCCGGTTTTGTGAAGTATTCAATAGGCCTGTAGAGCTGATACTCGCTTTCAAACCTTGGAGCGCTGACACCTATGTAAGGGTGTTTTGATATCAGTTCAATGCAGCCTTGCCACAGCGGGCCTCTTACATCTCTGTCAAGTGTGCTTGCCAGTTTGGTCTGAAGTATTTTTTCGTCTTTTTGGATGGTGGCAATGCCCGTTGGTTTAGCTGCTGCATTTTTGTAATAGCGTGATACGGTAAAAAGTCCACCCAAAGCCACTAGCACCATTATTAGTAAAATTATTACCAGTTTTTTGTGTTTCTCTCTGATTTCTAGGAAAATAGCAACCAAGAGCAGCAATGGGAAAAGCACCAGAATCATTCTGGTGCGACAGATGATTATGAGATAGATTGAAATGGCAGTGGTTACTGAAAAAACTACAAAAATAATAGTTTTTGAAGCCGTCTTACCAATTTTATTAGAAAGTTTAGAATAGATGCCTTTAGCAAAATATAAAGAGAAAGGGATGAATATTGCCAGACTTGCTGCATGCCAGTTTCTATTGCCTGCTATTCCGACTATCTCAGTTTGTTGCAGGGCGGAATTAAGTATGTCAAAAAGGAGAAAAACAAAAAAATACAAGGGGAGCGCTTTTTTCAGTTCTTCGTTGTAAAGAAAGGCAAAAAATGGGATGGTAATCCATATTATCGAGTAGAAAAACTCAGAAAGAGTTATGGTTCGGAACAAGAAGACATGGATTAAAGGAAAAATCAGGAAAAGCAAACTTAAAATAATGTATAATTTACCTTCTTTTACTGCCTGTCTTATTCTGGATGAGCTTAGGAATGCAAAAGCCAGGCTCAAAGCGGAAAGCGATGGAAGAGTAAAGAGATACTGTACGGTTTTATAATATGTAAAAGGATAAACGAAGAAAAAAGGGAAAACCAAAGCCCCGCAGATTAGAAAAATTATCACCTGTATCATTTTTTATTTAATATCCTTTATGTGGTTCTAAAAATTTCAGCGTCTCTTACTTCAGGGTAATGCATTGAATCATTCCATACCAAGTACCTGATGGGCTCGGATGAGTTTAATCCCAAGACAAAGTATTCTCCTTTGGAATTCATCGCGTGAATTGTTACTTCGTCAATGTATCCGGTTTTCAGGTCTGCCAGATCTTTTGCTGCTTCGTAAACGGCGTCTTTAACAGAGTATCCCATTTTGAGAAGCAGGACTACACTCCTAGCCGTGCCGGCTCTTATTGTCATTTCACCCGTATGAGTGCAGGCACAGGCACCGTAACGACTGTCTGCATAACTTCCCGCTCCTATAATCGGGCTGTCTCCAAGCCTGCCAGGGTATTTCCAGGCCCAGCCCGAAGTGCTTGTCGCAGATGAGATTCTTTTGTCGTGGTCCATACTTATATAAACGGTGGTATCAAATATTTTTTCAGGATCTCTGGCTGCTGACTTTAGGTCAAGCAGATTTATATTCGGGAATAGTTTTTTCTGTTCATTAGTTAAAATGTTGTCTAAATGGTTTTTCCATGCCTGTAATGAGGTACCGGTCTCATTTTTGTTTGGAACTGCTCCGATTTCTCTGGCAAATCTCTCAGCGCCTTCGCCCGTGAGAATTTCATGATCCAGGCGAAGCATAACTTCATATGCTATTTCGACTGGATGTTTGAATCCTCTCATGGCACCGACAGCGCCCGTTCTTCTGGTATTTCCGTCCATTACAGAAGCATCAAGCTGAAGTTCGCCCAATATATTTGGCCAAGCTGATTGCCCGACCGTGTGAATATTAAGTTCTGCTTCTACTAACTTAATACCCTCAATAATAGCTCTAAGCCCATTGGTATTGGCTTTTAGGAGTTCCGCGGCTTTGGGTACACCGCACCTACCTTCATAATTGGCAACCAAGAGCATAATATATTCACCTTAACGCTTAAAATATTTCTTTAGACCCAGAAGTATAATACACGCTATTACAACGCCTATGCAAACACGGAAAAAGCCAGTTTCAAATATTTTTAATTGTGCTGTTACAGATAAGCTCTCTGTTCCCTGAAACCCGATTGTTTTGCCGACAAGAGCCGCGGTATATCCGGCAAAGGCATTGATCATCCACCAAAGTCCCATCATTATTCCTGTGAGGTGTTTTGGCGCATAACTTGTTACCAGAGCCAGTCCGTTAGGAGAGATAAATAATTCACCGAAGACAAGAAAAGCGTAACAGAATAATATCCATATGATTGATATTTTGCCTACAGAAACATTAAAGTGGATTCCTGCAAGCAGTACAATGAAGGCAAGTGCTGCCGAAAATAACCCGTAGATAAATTTCTCAGCATAGTTGGGATTGTGCCCTATCTTTGCCAACCAAATCCATATCCAACTTATCACCGGAGCGCAGAGTATTAGAAGAAGGGAATAAAAACCTCCAATTGAAGAGGCGGGGAAATTAAAACCGAATATACGGCTGTCCACCACTCTGTCTATAAGCAATGGGATGGATGATATGACCTGATTGCTAAGTGTCCAATATGTTAGAGAGAATAAAGAAAGCAGGAGGATAAAACCTACATTTTTGCGGTCTGCCCTGTCAAGGTTTTTCCATATGGTAAAAATATAGACAACGAGAGCCAACAAGCAAAGAGTCATAACCAGCCCCGACTCTATCGGATTTGACAAAACCAGCGCAAAAAATACCGAAATAAGTAACAATAGAGCATATATCCAATAAAGCAGCCTAATTCCCCCGTAAGACTTATTCAGTTTCTCAGATTTAAATTCTTTGCAGTTATCAGGGTAAGTCTTGTACCCCAATTTAAAAATCACAAGCCCCATGAACATACCAATTGCGGCGAGGCCAAAACCCAGATGCCAGTTTATTTTCTGCGCTGTGAACCCTACTATAAACGGGGCTATAAATGCACCAATATTTATTCCGAGATAGTAAATATTAAAACCTTCTGATCTTTTCTCTTCGTCATCGCCGTATAGTTTGCCAACCATAACGCTTATGTTTGGCTTAAGCAAACCTGTGCCTGTGGCTATCAACCCGAGCCCGAAATAAAAGAGAGAGAAGCTTATTTCTGATATTGCCAGAGAAATATGTCCGAAGAAGATGAATATGCCTCCGATAAATACGACTCTATAATATCCGAAAAGCCTGTCGGCAAGATACCCTGCAATAGTTGTTGAAAGATAAACGTAAGTAATGTAGCTTCCGGTAATCACAAGAGCTGTGTTTTCAGGGACCCCAACCACTTTAGTGATGTAAAGGACTACAATGGCATTCAATCCGTAGAAGCTGAACCGCTCCCACATTTCTGTAAAAAATAACCGTTTTAATGCACTCGGATGATGTTTTAAATTTAACATTTTTTGTTTTTATTATTGATAATTAGTTGATGACTTAAGTATAAGATTAAACAATACTTGACTGCTTGCAAATTGTTCAATCGTTTTCAATGCTGAAAAGATCTGTTAATTCCGCACTTTAAGGGTATTATTTATGTTGGTAAAAAGATTAGGAAAAATGGGAAATCACGATGAATAATCCGAAACATATGGCTTTCTGGGAGCATATAGAAGAACTTCGCTGGACGATTTTCAAGATTCTTGGAACGCTTGTTGTGACGACCATTCTTGGGCTTTTTTTATCAGATATGATACTTCGGTTATTTCTTCTCCCAATAGAGATTATTAAGGAAAGGTATCCTGAGTTCATAGTGCAGCAAATCCTGACAAATCCCTTTGACGGAGTGATAATAAAACTTAAAGCTGCATTAATGGGCGGGATTGTAATAGCCTACCTGCCTGTATTTTTCTTTGTGTGGCAATATCTAAAACCTGCTTTGAAGAATAATGAAAAGAAAGTGTTTTTCTGGGCGGGGATTATCGGAACTTTATTTTTTATTACAGGGATCATTTGCGGATACATGGTAATAATACCTATGCTTCTTGCTCTCCTTAAATTCGGAATATCTTCAGCAGAAAACCTTTGGTCAGTAGGGGAATTTATAAGTTTCGTATTTTATTGGCTGCTTGGAGCAGGTATAATTTTTGAACTGCCTCTTCTGATGTTCGTATTATGTAGTTTGGGAATCATTAAGATAATAACGTTGAAAAAACTCAGAGCCTATTTTTATGTAGGAGCGTTCATCTTTGCTGCAGTTGTTACACCGTCAACGGATCCTTTTTCAATGCTTCTTGTGGCTATTCCATTGTTAATTCTTTATGAGATAAGTATTTTTGTTATATCGATTTTGGATAAAAAATCGAATAGAGTTTATGAATGAACCCTTTTGGAAAGTGGTTTTAAAGATATATTCTATGAAAAATAAAAAAGGAGAGAATGGAAAATGATAGGCGCATGGGAAATAGTTCTGATCTTTTTAGTTATTCTTTTAATATTCGGCGGAAAGAAAATACCTGAAATAGCACGCGGTTTGGGCAAAGGGCTGCGTGAATTTAAAAAGGCAAAGGATGAAATTACTGATGATATAGTGAAGATTGAAAAAACGGATCCAAAAGTAAAAGAAGATAAGGAACAGGATTGATCGATTATGGACAGAAGAGAGTTTTTGAAAAAATGCGCTATGGCAACAGTGGCTGCTGGTGTAACTCGTTTTTTGGGTAATTCCGCTTTGGCTGATGATGGTGGTAGTGAAGCCATTGATGTAGTCGCTGTTAGAAGCGGAGCACCCGATGCGATGTTTGATGCTGGAATAGAGGCTCTCGGTGGTATTAAGAATTTTGTAAAGAAAGATCAGACAGTTGTGTTGAAACCTAATATGAGCTTTGCAAGCATTCCAGAGAAAGCTGCAACAACAAACCCTATACTTGTCAAACGCGTGATAGAGCAATGTTATAAGGCGGGTGCCAAAAAAGTTTATGTGATAGATCATCTGCTGATTGTTAACGATAATGAATTGAACGGAATTGCAAAAATAGCAAAAGAGGCTGGAGCGGAAGTTCGTTCCATAGACGGTAGCCAGTATTATAAAGAAGTCAGGATCCCCGGCGGTAAAAGCCTGTCTTCAACTCAAATTAATGAACTCGTTATTAATTCTGACGTTTTCATCAACATGCCTATATTGAAGCATCACGGCGGAGCCAAATTGTCCTGTGCTTTGAAGAACCTCATAGGAACGACATGGGACATGAAAGAGTTTCATACAAACGGGCTAGATCAATGCATAGCTGATATTCCTCTTTTCAGAAGGCCTACTCTCAATGTTGTCGATGCTTACTATGTCTTGACCGAAGGCGGGCCGAGAGGAAGGTCGAATTCAAGAGTAATAAACCCTAAAATGCAGTTTATTTCTACAGACATAGTAGCTGTAGATGCTGTTTCTCTGAAACAGGCAAGACAATGGGGGATAGTAACAGGGGAAGTCCCTTATATAAAAATGGCTTACGATAATCATCTCGGCAAAATGGATGTAAGTAAAATGAACATTAAGAAGATAACAGTATAGCTCTGCTATATATAATTGCCTAAACAATCCAATGTTATATAGAATATTCAGAATATGTGTTTCGGGTTTGATTCTACTTGCTTTTCTGTCAGGTTTTTTTATCCACTTTAAGCTGTTTGAACATCTTAGTTCACATATTGCATCGTGGCAGCTTTTTCCTGCAATAATCTCTACTTTAAAATCGGGCTTTCTTGCCATAACTCTGATTATTATTTTACTTATAACTATTTTATTTGGAAGGATATACTGTTCTTTAATTTGTCCATTAGGAACAGTTCAGGATCTTTTTGGAATGTTTGCCAAGAGGAAAAAAAAGTTTTACGCTCCTTCCTTGTTGGTTCGCTACACAATCCCGTTGGTTGCGATACTTCTTTTATTTTTGGGAATATCTGCGTTGATTGGATTGACTGAACCTTATAGCATTGTTTCACGCTCGATGTCCTATGCGGACAGTTTGTTTAGAGATGAGTTTCAAGTAGGGGCTTTTTATGCAGGGATGATCGCTTTAACAATCCTATGCACAATAATAATTCTTTCTTTCTTCAGAGGCAGATACTATTGCAACTCCTTCTGTCCTACGGGCGCCATCCTCTCATTGTTCTCTTGGTTTCCGCTCTTTGCTATTAGGATGAATAAAGATAAGTGTGTATCTTGCGGTAAATGCGTACAGTCATGCAAAGCTGGGTGCATCAATACCAAAGATAAAAAAATTGATACGTCCAGATGTGTAACGTGTTTTAACTGCATAGACAAATGTGCTTTTAAGGCCATAAGTTACAGTATATTTAAAAAATCTGCACTTTCTGAAGATCGTTTGAGTGGAACTCATACAACTCGAAGAAGCGTCATAAGTTTTATTGTATTAGGAATATTGACATATCCATTCTCAAAACTTTTACATGCAAAATCCACTGCCAAACCAATTGTTCCTCCCGGAAGCGACAGTATAAAACATTTCACTGAAAACTGTACAGCATGCCATTTATGCGTATCTCAGTGTCCTACTAAAGTTCTGAAGCCTTCTCTACTGGAATATGGAATAGCCGGAATTATGCAGCCCAGGCTGGATTATAATGTATCTTATTGCGACTATAACTGTAATAAATGCAGTAAGATTTGCCCCACCAAAGCTATAAAGCCCGTTTCTCTGAATGAAAAGCAAAACATAAGCATCGGCTTGGCCTCAATCGATGAAAATATATGTATCCCTTATGCAAAGGGGACTGCATGCGCTGCCTGTGATGAAATGTGTCCTACGGGCGCTACGCGGATGATTAAATATAAAAATGGATTGCCGGCGCCTAAGGTTGAAAAGGATATCTGTATTGGATGCGGGGCCTGTGAAAACGCCTGTCCCGTAGTTCCTAAAAAAGCTATTACTGTAAGTTCAAGGGCTTATCATACAAAAATAGACCCACTTAAATCTACAAAGAACAACACAAAAGATGATATTAAAGACTTTGCTTTCTGAGGATAGGGATATTTCTTCCAATATATGCTATTTTTCTAATACCATTACTGATAAGTAAACTGGACTTTAATTTATGCGCAAAGGTTTTTTTTTAACATTTGAAGGAGCTGAAGGATCGGGAAAATCCACTCAGGTTAAAATGCTTTCCGAACTTTTGGAATCAAAAGGCATCCAATGTGTTCTGACCAGAGAGCCAGGAGGAACTGATTTTGCCGAAACAATAAGAGGTATCCTTAAGGACACTTCATTGAATGATGTACTGTCAATTAAAACTGAAGCTCTCCTTTTTCAGGCGGCCAGAGCTCAGCATGTGTTTGAGAAAATAAGGCCTGCCTTAGAGAAAGGCTATGTAGTAATTTGTGACAGATTTGCTGATTCTTCCACTGTCTATCAGGGAATAGCCAGAGGCTTGGGAAGATATGAGATTGAGGCATTAAATAAATTTTCCACCTGTGATTTGAAACCTGATCTAACCCTTCTTCTTGATATAGATCCTGAAATTGGTTTATCCAGAGCTCATATTAGAGAAAACTGTTCAATTCAGAAAGATAGATTTGAGGAGCAGGATTTGGAATTTCACATAAAAATCAGAGAATCTTTTCTTAAACTGGCTGCCGACAATCCTGAGAGATTCAGAGTAATTAATGCGTCAGAGGAAATAATAACTATTCACAACTGTATCATAAAAATTTTAGAAGATGAATTTAAGCTATTTTGAAGAGAAATTTCCGCATATATTAAAATCTGTCAGAAGTGCTAAGCAAAATGACAAACTTGCGCATTCCTATATTATTTACAGCGACGACACGTTATTGGGGAAGTCGTTAGCTTCTGTTATCAGTAAGATGATTGCTTGTGAAAAGGATGGATTGGCTTCTCCATGTAATGTTTGCAAAAATTGCACGGCTTTGGAAAGAGGGATTTATCCGGATTTTTATAAGCTGGAACCACTTTCAAAATCAAGGCGGATATTAATTGGAGAAGATGATAGTGAGCAAAATACGATGCGGTGGTTTCAATCCAATTTCTATTATTCTTCGCTTTCAGGCATTTCTTCAAGGAAAATCGGAATTATATATGAGGCAGACAGGATTATGCCGCAAGCCCAGAATGCTTTTCTTAAGACTCTGGAAGAACCGCCTGCTAATTCATACTTTATTTTATGTACGGACAATCCGAAAGTTTTGCTGCCTACAGTCATTTCAAGATGCCAGAAAATCTCCCTCCTTACTAATAGAATTAATTATGACTTCAGATATGCTGATGACCTGTTTGGTTCGCTGAAAAGAATAGTTACCGTAGAAAAGGCAATTCCAAATGCCGTTAATGAAATTGAACTTTTATGCAAAATCCTTTCAGATATCAAGAACGACTCGGAAAAGGAAATTACCGCAGAATGGAATGAAAAAGCCCAAAGAAGCGGAGAATCAGCTTCCAATATAAAAAAATATATTACACCTGCAAAGGAAGCGGCTATTTCTTCTGAATATATGTTGAGAAGAGAAAAAATTATTAATGCCGTAGTTACGTGGTTTTCACTGTTGTATCAGCTAAGTTTCGGCATAAGGCACGATTCATTGTCTAACCCCGAAATTATTGATGAAACAATCATTACTGACACCAATCTTGACTATAAGAAAACTTTAGTATATTTGGAGTATGCCGAGAAATTTTCATGGGCTCTTAAATTCAACGTTGATGACACTTTGGCCGTGCATGAGTTCGTAATGAATGCTTTTTTTAAAATATAAACAGAGGTTTCTTTATGATAAAATTGAAGAATTTAACAAATTTCCTTAATGAAACTTTAGACTTGAAATCCGTTGCTCATGACGCATCCAACAACGGCCTTCAAATTCAAGGCTGTATAGATGTGAGCAAAGCCGTCTTTGGAGTTGACTTTTCATTGGAAATAGTCAATCATGCTATAGAACATAAGGCTCAATTCATATTTGTCCACCATGGACAAAGCTGGGGCAGCAGCCTTAAATATATAACAGGTAATAACTACACTAGAATAAAACCTCTAATGGAACACGGAATTTCTCTCTATGCTGTGCATCTCCCATTGGACAAACATCCCGAGTATGGGCACAATGCGATAATGGCAAAAATGATAAATTTACAGAATGTGCGACCGTTTTTTGAGTACGATGGTGTAGATATAGGCTACATGGGGCGTTTAAATGAAGGACTGTGCTTTGAAGATCTCAGTACAAGAATCCATAATGAACTTAACGGGTATGTAAATAAAAATTCGAAGCCATGTTTGTGCAAATTAGATACTCTTAGTTCGGCTGGGGCAGATAATTCTTCAGGGAAAAAACTCGATAGAGTAGGAATTGTTTCGGGTGGTGGCGGTCATGATGGTGTTCTAAGCGCTATTTCTGAAGGGCTTGATTGTCTGATTACAGGAGAGTTCAACCACTCTTCGTTTTTCTTTGCCAAAGAAGCTGGGCTGTCTGTTATATCACCTGGGCATTATCTTACAGAAACACCTGGAGTGTTGAGAATGATGCAGTTGGTACGAGACCAGTTTGAAGGAATTGAGGTTGAGTTTGTCGATATTCCTACGGGGCTATAAATAAAAAAGACCGAAAACTTTCGGTCTTTTAAACTATACTGAATCTCTGGCAGTTTTATCTGCGCTTTGGAGACTTGGCCAATCTTCTTCTTTCTTCGCTTGGCTTTTCAAAATGCCTTCTGTTGCGAATATCTTTTAGCGTTCCTTCTCGGTCGAGCTTTTTTTTAAGTCTTCTTAACGCTCTATCTACTGGTTCGCCTTTTTTTAATTTCACTTCTGACATGTTTTGATTTCAACTCCGTTGGTTTATTTCTTATGTAAATTAAACGATATATAATAAAAGAGTTTCAAAATGAAAAATAACAAACAACAAATTGAAAATTGAAAATATTTTGTTATTCTCCTGAGAACCCTGCTTCATCAAAAAGCATGCTTTTAAGTTTTGAAAGAGCCTGATTCTGAATCTGCCTTACTCTTTCTCTTGTTCTGCCTATTTCCTGGCTTACTTCTTCTAATGTGCGAGGCTTTTCCCCATCTAGCCCAAACCTCATTCTTAAGATTTTCTTTTCCCTTTCATCCAGTTCTTTTACCAGATCCTTTAGCCTGTCAACAGACTCCATGTCTCCGAGTATTCTTTCAGGAGTTTGAGTGGCACTGTCAGGGATAATGTCTTGAAACTCCCCGTCCTCGCCTTGTTGAATAGGGTCGTGCAACGAAAAAGTCCTTAGATCAGCGAGTCTCAAACCGGAAACAGTTCTTCTGCTAAATTCCAATCTTTCTGCTATTTCAGCGTCCGTGGGTTCTCTCCCGAGTTCCTCGGTGAGTTTTAGTCTCATGGACTTGATTTTATTTATCTTGCCAGCAGACTGTACAGGAATTCTTATGGTTCTGCTCTGGTTGGCCAAAGCTCTTCTCATGGATTGTTTAATCCACCATGCTGCGTATGAGCTGAACTTGGCGCCTTTTTGCGGATCGAATTTTTCAACAGCTCTCATTAAGCCGATATTTCCCTCTGATATAAGGTCTAAAAGCGGAAGGCCTAGCCCTTTGAAGTCATGGGCTATTTTTACTACCAGTCTCAAATTGGCCTTGATTAAGATAGCCCTGGCTCTTTCGCTGGCATGAGGATCTTCTCCATGAATGTCTGCTGCAAGTTCGACCTCTTCATCTTTAGTAACAAGGGAAATTTTTCCGATATCTTGCATGTAAACTTTCATGGTGTCGTTTTTTCCAAGCAGTTGCGAGCCTGAATCTCTTGAAGCCGCAAGTTTCTCCCTTGCTTTCCTTGTGCGCAATTTAACAGAAGCTTCATTTTTGTCGGGAAGTGTTTCACTCTTTGGTTTACGCCCCCTTTTTTTAGGCACAGCAGATACTTCTGTATCGTCTATTGAAACTTTAAGAGGAAGTTTCGGTATAGCTTTTATAGCAAGTTTGGCAAGAGATTTAGCTGCGGCTTTGACCTTAGTGACGCTTTTACTGGTGACAGCTTCTTCCTTGTCTGGCTTAATCTTCTTAGTAGTTCTGCTCTGCAAAGGAGTTTTCTTCTTAACTGTTTTTTTTAACTTAGATGGCATAATAAACTCAACTTTTTACTGTCATAAAGCTATAGAGCTTTCAAATTTAGATCCACTTTTGGGGTTCAATGATAAAAAAAGAACTAAAAACTCTTATAGATCAAAGAATAGTTAGTTCTAAATTTAATTTATCGTAGTTAACGATTATATTATAGTTTTCAATGTTGTCTATTAAATTTTAAACAAAAGCTTGGAATATATTTATCTTTGTTTCATAATCAAGTTAAATCATTAATTAATGTCTTCTAAAAGTCTTTCTGCAAAAACTCTGATTGATTCGGTAGGAATCCCTTCAAGAAGTTTGATGTGTGATCACAAAGTCTTGGGTATTACTTCGTTTTGTTTACTCAATTCACGGAAAGAACAAGCTTTGATAATAGCCCCTGACGCATATACTGCCCAAGAATTAAACGATGCGATTGAAGAACTTTCATATATTGCGGAGAAACCGTTTGACATTGAACTATACGATGAAATGGCAGGGTATGGCAAAAAAATAAACCCTGCTGAGACCAGAATGTCAAAAATGCTAATGGAGGTTTTGAAAGGTAAAACGACAATTGTTAGTTCAGTAGAGTCTTTTGTTAGAAAACTTCCTCTCCCCGTTCACTTTGAATCGCAATGCTTTGAACTCAGAGTCGGAGATAAGATAAATTTTGACAAATTTACACAGCTCCTTACTGAATATGACTATGATAACGAATGCCAGATAAGTGATCCCTGTGAATTTGCAGTCAGGGGCGGGCTGATTGATGTTTTTTCGCCGATTGAAGAATATCCTGCAAGAATAGATTTTTTTGGCGATGAGATTGAAAGCATCAGGTTGTTTTTGCCCAATACCCAGAAAACTTTTTCAAAGAAAGATATTTACTTGCTAGCCCCTAGATATTCCGAAGAAGAAGCCGGTCAGCAGGGAATAATTGCCGATTATTTCTCTCAGTGTCCTTTAGTGATAATGGTATATCCTCATGATTGCCTGCAAGTTTTAAATGAGGTTTCTACTGAAGATGGAAAATTTATTTTTCAAGATTTCGCAGATAAGGCACGGAATAAGGATAAACTATTTGAAATCTATAGGCCGTTTGATAGCGAAATCGGTGTCTGCCCTATAGAAAAAACAGAGTTATTTTTACCTATTCAGGATGTATTTGAAGGAGATACTTCTGGACACTTTGGAGAAATAGGCAAAGAACTCTATTCGCAAATGAGGAAAAACCAGATTCTCTCGTGGATCGGGGATAAATACAAAATACTGATTTTTGTTGAGACATCATCAGGGCGGCGGCTTGTTTCTGAATGGCTTGAAAAAAATAGGATTCCACTAAAGAATATCCGTTTTGAAGAAAAACCTCTTCACAATGGTTTTATACTCTCCTCTTATCCCAAGAGCGTTTTTCTCACAGAAAAAGAAATTTATTATCTGCCTCATAAAAAAAATTATTATTACAAGAAAACTATAAGAAAAACCTTCGATTCCAAAGATAAAACTAGCGCGCCTGAATTGGAAGTTGGCGATTATGTAGTTCACCTTTTACATGGGATAGGCATTTATCACGGGATAACAGAGATTGAATCTTCCGGTGTATCAAAAGAGGTTATAGAAGTGGAATATGAAGATGGTATAAGGCTTTTTGTTCCGATCTGGCAAGCTTACCTTTTGACCCGTTATGTTGGGACAAAAAAAGAACTTCCTGTTTTAAGCAGGATTGGTTCAGGAAGATGGTCTTCTGTGAAAGAAGCAGCTTTGGCTTCGGCTAAAAGCCTTGCTGCCGAGTTATTAAGGATTCAAGCTGTGCGGTTGTCCGGCGAAGGGTTCAGTTTTCCCGAAGATACAGAGGAAATGAGCGACTTTGAGCATTCATTTCCTTTTTTTGAGACACCTGATCAGATGAAAGCTATTTCAGAAGTAAAAAAAGACCTGATGGCATCCCGTCCCATGGACAGGCTGATTTGCGGAGATGTAGGATTCGGCAAAACCGAAGTAGCCATGCGGGCGGCATTCAGAGCTGTCATGGCTGGCAAACAGGTAGCAGTACTTGCCCCGACTACTATTTTAGCGCAGCAGCATTACTATACTTTTACTGAAAGATTTTCTGAACATCCCATAATTATCGAAGTATTGAGCAGATTTAAAAGCACTGCCGAACAGAAAAAAACACTGAAAGCTCTTTCGGAAGGGAAAGTGGATATAGTTATAGGAACTCATCGTTTAGTTCAGAACGATGTAGCTTTTTCGAACCTTGGATTATTGATCATTGACGAGGAGCAGAAATTCGGGGTTCAGCATAAGGAAAGACTAAAGCGTATGCGGGCAACTGTCGATATTCTGACGATGACGGCTACTCCAATTCCAAGGACTTTGTACTTGGCGCTTTCCGGTATAAGGGATTTAAGCACTATAGAAACAGCGCCGGTGAACAGGTTGCCGATTCAAACTGTTTTGTGTAAATTTGATGACGACTTGATTGTTAAGGCTATAACTGAAGAAGTAAAGCGTAACGGGCAAGTTTTTTTCATTCATAACAGAGTTAAAACAATAGATTCGAGAGCTTCTTATCTGAGAAAACTGCTTCCTGGAGTAAAGATAGGCGTTGGGCATGGGCAGATGGAATCAGACGAACTTGAAACAGTTATGGCTGATTTTATCGATGGAAAAATCAATGTGCTTCTATGTTCCACTATTATTGAGTCTGGCGTGGATATCCCTAATGCCAATACGATTATAATAGAACGTTCGGACATGTTTGGTTTGGCTGAACTATATCAACTGCGTGGCAGAGTAGGGCGCTGGACCAGGCAGGCCTATGCTTATTTACTTATACCTAACTCGGCTATTATCTCCAATACTGCAAGAGAAAGGCTGTCTGCTATTAAGAAATATACCCAATTGGGCGCAGGTTTCCGTTTGGCGTTGAAGGACTTGGAAATTCGCGGCACGGGAAATATTCTTGGTGCTCAGCAAAGCGGCCACATAAATGCAGTCGGCTTTAATCTCTACTGCCAATTGCTTAAGTCGTCAGTAAGTTCACTTAAAAATAACAGGCCGTTTAATGTCTATTATGTCGATCTCTTTTTTGATTTTATAGATTTCAGCCTTACCCCGGCCAAAGGTAAAATTAACGCCTGTTTCCCTCAGGACTATATCCCGTCCGAAAAGCTCAGAGTTGATTTCTACATAAGAAGTTCCGAGGCATGGATGCTTGAGGATTTGGATGAACTGAAGCTCGAATTAGTTGATCGTTTTGGAAAATTACCTGTTGAGGCGGAGAGGTTTATGGATATCATGTCTATTCGGATTATGGTGGGGATTGCAGGTTACAATTCCCTCTCTGCCAGAGAGGGCCATATTTTTATAGAGGGGGCAAACTCTAAAATATTTCTTCACAATAAGAAGATTCCGAAGCTGAAAACTGTTGATCCTCTGTTGAAATTAGGCGAGATTAAGAGATATACTAAAGAAAACGTGATTAATCCAAAGGAGGTATGTTCAGATGAATGAGCAACTTTTCAACGCTATTTGCAAAGGGGATAGAAATCAGGTCAGTATCCTTGTAACATCCGAATTAAGCGCTGGCACCACCCCTAATATTATTCTTAATGATTCTATGATTCCGGCAATACGCAATATCGGAGAGAGATTCTCTAAGCATGAAGTTTATGTTCCTGAAATGCTTGTTGCCGCCAGAGCCATGCAGACAGGCCTGGATATTCTAGCTCCGGTTCTTACTGAGGCAGGACATAAATCATTAGGAAAAGTAGCAGTGGGAACCGTTAAGGGTGATTTACATGACATAGGCAAAAATTTGGTTTCTATTATGCTCAAAGGCGCAGGTTATGAAGTCGAAGACCTTGGTGTAAACTGTCCTCTTGAAAAATATGTTGCCGCTGCGGAAAAAGGCGCTACGGTGCTATTGTGCAGTGCATTGTTGACCACCACTATGCCATATATGAAAGAAGTGGTAGATCATTTCAAAAAAGCGAACCCCTCAGTCAAAGTAGTCGTAGGCGGAGCCCCTGTTACTCAGGAATACGCAGACTCTATTTGTGCGCATGGTTATGGTACAGATGCATATGACGCCGTAAAGCTTGTTGATAGACTCATGGCAGCAGGGTAACACATTTCTAAATGTATAGATTCCGTAATCTTTTAGAGCACGTCGAAAAGTACATGATCGACGTTATTAACGAAAAGAACTATTCCAATTTTGGGATGTTTATGAGGGGGGTGCTTTTTGCTTTCTCCAGAGTTTACAGGAATGTCATGCAGTTTAGGCTATGGCTCTATGATAAGGGAATTATAAGGCGTTCTCCTTTGGGTTGTCTTGTCGTAAGTATTGGCAATCTGACTTGCGGTGGTACAGGTAAAACTCCTGTTGTGGAAGTATTTGCAAAGACACTAGCCAAAAAGGGAAGAAAAGTTGCCATCTTAAGCAGGGGCTATAAAAGCCGTGATAGATCATTTTGGGAAAAGATTCTGGCCTATAGCTCTTCCAAGGAAAATAAAGTACCGCCTAGAATTGTTTCTGATGGAGAGAATCTACTCCTGAATCCGGCAACAGCCGGGGACGAGCCTTACATGTTGGCATCGAATCTGAAGGATGTCGTGGTTTTGGTAGATAAGGATAGGGTTAAATCCGGGCGATATGCCATTAGTGAATTTGAGTCTGATATTTTGATCCTAGATGATGGTTTTCAATATCTTCATCTGAAGCCGCATGTAAATATCGTCTTGGTCGATTCCACTCTTCCTTTCCACAACCACCATGTTCTTCCTCGGGGCCTTTTAAGGGAGCCGATCAAAAACCTGAGGAGAGCTGACTATGTCTTCCTAACAAAATCAAACGGCGGTAGACAAATAAGGCATCTTAAAAAGTTTGTGGAGCATCAAAATAGAAATGCGGAAATAATAGAATGCTGCCATAAACCCCAATACTTGGAAAATGTGTTTGAAAGGGGGAACCGTTTGCATTTAACTGAGCTTAAAAAGAAGAATATTGCAGCCCTTAGCGGTATTGCTGTCCCTGAGAGTTTTGAGAAATTTCTTACAGATTACGGCGCAAACATAATGCACAGCAAAAGCTTTGCCGATCATCATAACTACACTCAACAGGAAATTCTTGACTTTCTTGTCGAAGCCAAAAAAGCAAAAGCTACTATGGTAGTAACAACAGAAAAGGATGCAGTCCGAATTCCTCTCCTTAGCAGAAGGGATATTGAATTCTATTTCCTACGCGTGGAAATAGACATCATTAGCGGGTATGAGAGCTTTGAACAGTGCATATCCAGAATATGCTTTAATTGACCTGTCTTCTTATCTTAGAGTCTGTACACAAAATCAGGCTTTGCGGGCAGGCTCTACATAGGAATGAGTGGAAAAGGAAATGAATTTGTCAAACGATTTACTTCAGAAGAATATTCACGCCTCATTGATGAATGTGAAGAGTTGCTATTGATGTACTTTGAATCAAAGTGCTAACCAATCTTTTAGTTGTTTTTTAGCTTGGCCTTTTTTGTTATCATTACGATTACCGGGATTATGCATATAGTTATAATTCCTGAACCCAACATGATGTTAAACTTCAAGAGAGATATAGAAGTATCTCCTGGCAGGAAGAAACCTGCACATAATCCTATCAGAGAACCTATGCCTCCCAAAGAGTAGAAAAATACGCTGAGCCATGTCGGGCCAAATACATATTCCTTCTTCTTGTCCCAAGTATTTTTTACTCTCAGCCTTATAGCGGCAATAAAAAATATTATGTAAGCTATAAGAGCCAATTGGGCAGTGAGACAGCTCAAATACCAGTATGCAGTTTCTACATTGGGCATCCACAAATACAGCAAACTGAGAATAGTTACTATTATTGCTTGAAGCATCAGGGCGTTTTTGGGTACGCTGTTTTTGTTTGTTTCAGCAAATTTTTTTGGAAGATAGCCTCGTTCGGATATTTTATTTAAGTATCTGGAAAGCCCGAAAGACCATGTACCGATAGCTCCGAAAGCCCCCAGGAACAGAGAAAAAGCTATAAATTCTGACATCCATGGCATTTTAAAAGCTTTAAAGAATATGGCAAAAGAGTCGATCAATCCTGCTCTCGGGTCTATAAGGTTTGGAGGAATAACCAAACCTATTGCCAAATTGGAAAGAACAAGTGACAGCGGTACCAGAATGACTGTAAGCCACAAGGCTCTCGGATAGTTTTTCTGAGGGTTGACTACGGCCCCTGCGTGTGCTGAAGCTATTTCGAGCCCCATCAGACTAAAGAGGACTACTAGGAAAAGCCCCATTACACTTCCATGGTCATAACTAAAATTAGAAGAAAGCAAGTGTAATTTATTGCCCATTAGAATCCATGATATGCCAAGGGTCAGTATCAGTATCATTGGTATCAGTGTTCCTGCTACAGTGCCGATTCCGCTTAGGATGCTTGCGGGTTTCATACCGAAACAGTTTATTAAAGTGGCGCTCCAAAACAATACTATACATAGAATTGTTATGAATGTCGGAGAGTTCATCAAAGGCATAAAGTCTTTGTGAACGGTAAAAGCCCATGCATAGGCAAGATGAGTAGCGGCAAACGCTGTAATGGAAGGGAACCATGTCAAGTTGTATATCCACTGCAGCCACACGACAAAGAAGCTGGCGTTTGGGCCAAAAGCTTCACCTACCCAGATTGAAAGCCCGCCCATTACAGGCCACTTACTCGTTAATTCACCAACTGCTATTGCGCATGGTATAAAGAATAGAAGTACGCCGGCAATATATAAGACTATTATAAATAACCCGGCCGGAGCTGTTAGCGGTATATTCCTTAAGCTATCGATGGCTATGAGGTTAATCATAACCAATCCTATCATTCCAATCTTTTTGACAGACATATGTTTTTCCTAGAAAAAGTACTTAGATTTTAAAACTAAACACTAAAGTTTAGCCTAATGTCTTGTACGACTCCATAAAAAATGCAGAAGTTTGCAAACAAAAAAAAAGATACCTACGGAAATACTTATAATTTGAACTATTTTAGCAGAAGAGTAAATAAGCACATTAAGTAAAGTTAAATTTTTAGAGAGGGTGTCATGAAAAAAAGAATGCTGTCATTAATGCTAATTGCAGGAATGTTTGGTTTTTCTATGATGGGAGAAACAACAACTATGAATAGAGACGTGAAGGATTTTAACTGTATTTCTATCAAATACCCTGGAACTTTTTATTTAAAGCAAGGTATTGCTGAAGCTTTAACTATTGAAGGAAATAGTAGTGTACTTAAGAATATTTCAGCAGAAACAGAAAATGGAAAATTGATAATTAAAAGCAATATGTCTTGGTTTGAAAGACTGTTCAGTTCGTCAGATGACGCTGTTTTCTGGATTACATTTAAAGATTTAAATTCTATTTCAGCCCATGGCGCTGCTGCAATAAAAGTGCTTACCTCTATTAAAACAGATAAACTTTCAATCAAACTCAGCGGAAGCGGGAATTTCAACTCTCAGGAACCCATCATTGTCTCAAACGACTTAGTAATAAAAAGTTCAGGGAGTCACAAAATTACAATTCAAAATTTAATTGCAAAAACTGTCTCTTCTGAAGTCTCAGGAAGTAACGAAATATCTATACTTAGTGGAACAACAGATAAACAAAAAATTGAAATCAGTGGTTCGGGAAAGTATAACGCATTGAACTTTAGCTCTAAAATAACAAATATTGACAGTTCCGGTTCTTGTAATGTCAATGTAGATGTTTCTGAAGTTTTAGACGTAAATGTTAGCGGCTCAGGCAAAATTACTTACAAGGGAAATCCTGCCAAAATAGAACAGAAAGTTTCAGGCAGCGCTAAATTACAAAAAAATGACGAATAGGCTCTTACGGATATTAACACTTAAATACGAAGACATTACCCTCTACTTTAAAGGAGTAGCGGGTATGTCGAAGAAACTCAGAGTGTGATCTATAACAGTCTTTGGGTTTTTTGCATAGTCAGTAGACAAGTGTACTCCGTCCCCTCTTATATCGTCTGTATGAGAATAGAAACTATCTTGAGTTATCAGTGAGTTGATAGTATTGTTTGCTTTATTGATAAAAACTATTCAATTCTTGTTGGAATGAATCAAACACTGCAAAATAAAAAATGCTTCCGTTCCTTAACTATCTGGCTTACAGGGTTAAGCGGTTCTGGCAAAACCACGATTGCCAATGCCTTGAAAGAAAAGCTGACTAATATGTCTATAAATGTTTATATTCTGGATGGCGACATTTTAAGGAAAGGGCTTAATAACAATCTCGGTTTTTCACCGGAGGACAGATCAGAAAACATAAGACGCTCTGCGGAAGTATGCAGGATACTTAATGACTCTGGAGTAATGGTTATAGCTGCATTTATTTCCCCTTTTATCAAGGACAGGAAAATGGCTTCTGAAATTATCGAAAAAGATAACTTTTTCGAAATATTCGTTGATGCTGATATTGAGACCTGCATCAAAAGGGATCCAAAAGGCCTTTACGAAAAAGCGTTAGCTGGAAATATTCCTGAATTCACAGGAATCAGTTCTCCGTATGAGAAACCAGATAGCCCGGATTTGAAGATAGATACAACCAGATGCAGTGCAGGGGAGGCAGCAGAAACAATCTTAAAAATGATTCTGGGTTGAACTTAGTTTTTTCTATCTTTTTCTTATATATCTGCCATTAAACCATCTGTAAAAACACAGAAAAGGGTGCAGAAAAAAGTAGAGGAAATGAAGTTTTTCAGGTAAAGGCAATATTACGGCATTATGTTTGGCAAAGAAGTTCTTTTCCCATATATCAAACTTATACTTGACGCCATCTTTCAAAAGAAGCATGTGCTTCATATCAGAAAACTTTCTTCTAATCTCTAAAAACAAAGGCTGCCGGTCAAGTCCAGAAACCAGCATCGAATTCATAGTGCAAATATTCATTCTGACAATCTGATTTATCTTTCTGTCTTTCTTTGCGTGATTTTCGAGGAGAAGCTGCATATTTGTGATTGATCCAAAGACTTCATTACAGGTAATTATGGAGCTCACGACTATTCTTGTTACTTCGTATTGTTCAGATAACTTCAGCAACTCTTGCAAATCGAATTCCTTTTTTGAGCAGAGGTTGTAAATATCAGCCAGCCACATCAACCTGAAATATTTATGTCTTGCTCCGTGAACAAAAAGAAAGAACAGGTTATTCTCATATGATAAAACAGGTATGCTTAAATCCAGTATTTGGATTATCCTTGTATTATCAAAGGGGTCTAACCCAGCAAGAAGATGCTTATTGTCACATAGCCTTGTGTGTATTTCGGTACAAACTTTATTAGTCTTATTTTTTATTGCGAAGTGATGAGCATATTTGATGTAGAAGTCGCAATCAATCGAGTGGCTGTCTTTGATAAGATGAAGGACTTTTAGGGAATCCTCCTTCTTTATCAGGATATCTATGTCTTTAGACGGGCGCATCCCGATATCTCCATAGAGTTCAACAGAAAGCGGAATTCCTTTTAGGACAATAAAAGAGATATGATTAGCAGAGAATAAATTAAGTAGAAACCTCAGCTCATTTAATCTTCTGATAGCGCTGTTTTTATTGGCCTTACTTAAAGAAGCAATTTTTTTAAATTCATTTTCCGAGAGATAATTTTTCAGTTCTTTCTCTTGAGCCGATATGTGAGGGAATACCCGGTGATGAGCAGCAATTTGCAGTAAAGAGTGCTTTCCTCCCTCTTTACTCTCAATTCCCTTCAGAACTTGAATTAATTTTAGAAAAATATTTTCCATTATTCCTTTAGATTTTGAAATTATTATCATTAAGTTTAAACTAACTCTTTGCATATCAAAGTAAAAACACAGGAAATATTTAATGGGACGATTTATATATGATTTGTGCGGCAGTGCCCTGGAGTCTGAAATTGAGTTGCCCTCTTTAATGCATTCAGACGACAAAGAGCAGGAAGCAGACTGCAGAATAACCATAGGGAAGACTCCCCTGTCAATAGACAATCCGTTGGATTCAGGGGTTTGCTATCAGGCCTCGCAGAATGAATTCCTTCTCAAAGTAAGGAATGTTGCAAGTTATTATATTAAAAACAGGAATGAAATTGTTATTGACCCTCAGTCTGGAGCAGACCCAAGAGCAATTGAACTTTTCCTGACCGGTTCATGTTTCGGTGCGTATTTTATCATGAACGGTTTTCTTCCTCTTCATGCAGGAGGAGTGCTTTCTTCTAATGGAGCGATTCTTTTTACAGGTGTCTCAGGAGCCGGAAAATCAACTACGGTCGCTGCCATGAATAAACTTAAGCAGTTCAGCATAATTTCAGATGATATTTGCCCTGTCTTATTCAAAGAAGGAAGCTGTTATGCCGTGCCTTTCTATAAGGAACTCAAGCTTTGGAGAAACTCTTTGAATTTTCTTGGGGAATACAAGGATGATCTGCCCAGAGTCAGGGAGACGATGGAAAAATTTTATTATAAGACAGGCCATAAGAGTTCATTTGGTTCATATCCGATAGACAGGATAATCAATATTTCCTCCCATAATAAGGATGAATACGGCATAAAAGAAGTGGAAAAGGAACAGGAAAAACTCTTTTTGCTCAAAAGGCAGACTTACAGGAGAAGGTTTATAAAAGGACTGAACCAGGAATCATTGCGATTCAGAACACTGGCAACCCTGGTCAAAAGGCCTGTCTTTGAACTTTCAAGGCCGAACTCAGGAAAGAGCGAGATTGACTCAGTCGTAAAAGCCATCGAAGGTATTTTGTAGATGAAGAAGAATCTTGTATGGCTTGCGTCTTACCCGAAATCAGGGAACACCTGGTTCAGGATTTTTCTTTCCAATCTCCTCAAAGGGACCAAAGAAGCCCCTGATATTAATGATCTTGAAAGAACACCAATAGCCAGTTGCAGGAGTATCTTTGACGATTATACCGGACTGGAAGCATCAGATTTAACCAGAGACGAGATACAGAATCTGCGACCGCATGTGTTTAGTATGATTGCTGAAAATTCTGAAGAAACATCCTATCACAAAGTACATGATGCCTTCACAAAGAACGCAGACGGCGAATGGATATTCCCTCCTGATTCAACAATGGGGGCGATCTATTTTATCAGGAACCCTCTGGATGTGGCTGTTTCATTTTCTTACCACAACTCCTGTCCGCTTGATAAAATGATTAAGGGCATGGCTGATGAGAATTATTGTCTCTGCCCGAACATAAGGGGAATCGCTAATCAGCTGTATCAGCATCACCTTAGCTGGAGCGGACATGCAAGGAGCTGGACAAAAGCCCCTATTGATGTCTGCGTAATGAGATATGAAGATATGAAGCTCAATACCTTCGAGACATTCAAGAAATCAGCAAACTTCTTAAAGCTCAATAAAACTGATGAGGAAATAAGAACTGCCATTGAGCTTTCAAGTTTTGATGTCTTGCGCAAGCAGGAAGAGAAGAACGGATTCCATGAAAAACCACTCAAGGCCGAATATTTTTTCCGCGAGGGGAGAATAGCCACATGGAAAAAGCACCTGACTGCCGAACAGATTGCTCTCCTTATAGAAAATCACCGTGAAGTCATGCTGGAATTCGGGTATATTGACTGTAATGGCAATTTAATATTTAGCTAATAATGATGTATGAATAATAATTCTAACGCGATAAACCAGGAACAGGCCATATGCATTCAGTGTGGTTTGTGCTGCAACGGAGCTCTTTTTCTAAAGGCTAATTCTACTGAAGAAGAAGAAAAGATATATACAAAAGATTTCGGATTTATTAAAATAGATGACAGATATTTTTTTGAATTGCCATGCAAGTACTTCAGTGATTCGGGATGCATCATCTATTCAACATGTGTTCGCCCCAAAGTATGCTCTTCTTTTGTCTGCAAACTAATACGAAAATGTCGCAGAAAGGAGATAGATTTTCAAAATGCTATGGGAATTGCCGCTAAGGCAGTCAAGATGCATAGACAGCTTATTGACGAGACAAATAATTTTGATGAACTCAAAGGACTACCTGCAAAAAAACTGGCAAAGATATTAAATCATCTTAAACTTGAAAGCCTTGATGAGGCAACTTACAGGCGAAGGTATTTCAGGGTATTGATCTTTCATGACTTTTTCTGTGATTTTATTGTTAAACATTTTTATAAAAAAACTGAAACCGGTTCGAAAGGCAAACTCAAAAATTGATATACTATTGACGAAATGATTATCGAATTTTTATACCCTGTTTTTGGTCACAGGTAGGGCGGCGCAGGGTAACGGTGGTCACCTTTCATGAACGGACTACTCGGAGAGCCATCCCTACCGGATAATTTCGAAAATCAAAACGGCAATAGAATAATTTAAATTTATAATTTCAAAGAGGTAACAAAAATGGAATTAACAAGGAAATCAATAATTAACATTTCTCCCAATACTCTGTCGGCCTGCCTGGACAGCGAAATAGTTACCATGGATGAAAAGACAGGGGAGTACAAGACTTATAACGATACTGCCTCAAGGATCTGGCAGATCATGGAAGAAAAGAAGTCTGTATCATTCGGGGACCTCTGCGCCATACTCAAAAGCGAATACGATGTGCCGATGGAAACTTGCCGGAAAGAGTCAGCTTTGTTTATCTCAAAGATGGCTGAAGAGAATATCTTTACTGTTTCGAATCCTTAGGGCATTTAAAATTTGAAACTGGAAACTTGATTTGCCTGCAATGAATACATTACTAAAGATTCCCGGAAAGATTAAAAGAGCCGACAAAGTTCTTCTTGCCGAAACTCTCCTTTGGCTTTTTACTTCACGGCTCATGATATGGTTTCTGCCATTTAAGGCCATAAAACCTTTTCTTGGAGTGCATATGAAAAATTCAGCCCTTACTGACAGAAAAACTCTCTCTCAGCTCAGGAAGACGAGGAATTATGTGCTTAAAATAGGTAAAGTCGTCCCTTGGAAATGCACCTGCTATGTCGATGCTATTTCTGCCAAACAGCTTCTCAAGAGAAGGAAAATAGTTACCACTCTCTATTTCGGAGTAGGGAAAGATGACAAAAAGAAACTCATCGCCCATGCCTGGCTCCAGTGCGGGGATATAATCGTAACAGGAGGCGATTGCCGGCATAACTACAAGGAGGTTTCGTATTATACATGAGAGAGATCTGCTTTCTCATGTTTGTTCAGATGGAAATCTGGACTTTGCTTTTCGCCTCCTTTGCCGCAAAAGGGAGAAATTCTCCTGCAACAACGATATATGGGATTTAAGAGCAAACTGGGAACAAGAAAAAGAAAGTATCAAACGTGATGTAACTTCGGGCGCATACACCTTTGATGTTGTAAGAAAGTTCCAAAAAGACGGTGAAAACATTGAATCGTGGTGCGCAAGGGATTCCATAGTTCTTACAGCTCTTTACATTGTCCTGAGAGGCTTTTTCAGTAAAACAGTTTCAAAAAACTGCTCTAACTTCAAAGGGCATGGCGGCTTAAAAGGAGCAGTAAGGGAAGTATGTCTCCGGAAATATTCCTACAAGTATGTAATAAAAACCGACATCAGGAGTTATTACGCCTCAATGAACCATGAAAGTATCATGGAAAAGCTTGGTGAAAACATCAAGGATAAAATCGTTCTTTCTCTGATTTATAAATTCCTGAAAAGAACCACCTATTTTGAGGGGTATTATATCACAAACAACGAACGTCGCGGAATTAGCAGGTCAAATCCGCTTTCTGTGCTCCTTGGCACTCTCTATCTGAAATCTCTTGATGAATATTTCAGCGCTAAAAAAGGAGCATACTACTGCCGCTACATGGACGATATAATAATTTTTACAAAAAACCGTTTTCAGACTGGAAGATATGTCAGGAAACTCTATAATTTAATCGGAAAGTTAAAGCTCAAACTCGCTAAGGACAAGACATTTATAGGGCGAGCAGAGAAAGGTTTCGAGTTTCTTGGATACAAATTTTCCCCTAACGGGTTGGAAATAGCAAAGAAGACACTTGATAATCTCAAAGCTAACATATCGAAGAGGCTTTATGAGCCAAAACAACGGTCACGGGATGAAACCATAGAGGTTGTTTCTCGGTATTTAGCGCGGTGGAAGTCGTGGGTTCTTGGAGGGTTGGGCAAAATCGAAATTGAAATAATACAAACTAAATTGGAGATGACTACAAAATGCCTGACTCAACAAATCCAAACACCCCTTCCACCGAAAATCCAAATCTGAAAGTCTGGGTCACCCCCGGCCCTCACCATGCGAGCAACCAGAAGATGCCTGACGGTAAACCTGTGGACTCACCGGTCGAGAAATTGACGTTTGTTGGCGCGTCCTAATACCGCTCCCCCCCCCCGGACCTACAACCCTGTTCCATCCTGCTTAGCCAACTCGCCCACCTACTAAGTCTGGATCTCTCCTCGTCTCGCCATGGTCCGCCTGTGTTCCCCGAAACGGTGATGATCCGGCTTTAAATACAGATTGACACACTATATTTAACCGGCACGCCCCAGCTACTACTACCTAAGGACAAGACATTTATAGGGCAACCGAGAAAATATCAGAGTCCCTTTGATACGAACTTTCCCCTAACAGGTTGGAAATAGCAAAGAAGACACTTGATTATCTATCTGCTAACAAATCGAAGAGGCTTTATGAGACAAAACAACGGTCACGGGATGGAACCATAGAGATTGTTTCTCGGTATTTAGCGCGGTGGAAGTCGTGGGTTCTTGGAGGGTTGGGCAAAATCGAAATTGAAATAATACAAACTAAATTGGAGATGACTACAAAATGCCTGACTCAACAAATCCAAACACCCCTTCCACCGAAAATCCAAATGTGAAAGTCTGGGTCACCCCGATACGTATTCGGCGCCCTCCCTCGCCCCCCCGATCGAAAGAATACCCGTCACATAATGAAGTCACTTTTCCCGCCTCAGGCGCCTCCTGACAATGCTTCCTGCCCTTTACCCAGCGTTAAAATGTGTCTCCCATGACGTCACCCCCCCGACTGCCCCGCGCCTCCTTTCATACTTGTTTAGCTTCCTGACATTTGCAATCCATCTCACGCGTGTGTAGCATCTCCACGTTCCAGTTAAAATTAGCTTCGATAATGAGTGGATCATTATCAGTAATCACGCAGTCGAAAGAAACCGAGCTCAAATTCAGCAGTTCTTTATGAGCTTTCAAGCAGTAACTGACAGCTTCCTTAAGGGTAGGCTTCACTGAATCAGGCAGATGAAGTTCAGGGAGTTTAACTTCCCTGAAATGAGGGATGGGAATGGAAGCAAAAGTAGTGATATCCAATGGAACAATATTGTAAAACTGCTTGCAGTTTTTCTTTTCCGGCATGGGAACTTCCATCTGGATATAGATTACATTTATCTGCGCGTCATCGGCAAGCTCAGTTATTATCCGAAAAGTTGTTATCCCCTCTACTCCGGAGAGTTTTCTGATTTCGGGATGTTCAATAATAAAAGGCTGAATGAGCATTTCTTTAGAGGAGGTGATCACCTCCTCTAAATATTTTCTTACTACTTTTTCTTCACTTAGTATTTGTCCGTGAATCGGGCAGAGTTCATAACGACCTTCTTGGCTTATGTATTTTAGATGGAAAGCGTTAATACTCTGGGAGCCGCAGGCAGGTTTGCAGAAGAGATCTTTTTTCATAAAAAAACTATCGATGCTTTCAGAGGATTTTTCGACTATGCTGAGAGTGGGAACGGTTGGAATTCCCAGTTTATCTAGAGCTTTGGCAAACTTTACCTTATCGCCTATCAATTGCCGTGAAGCCTTCCAGTCTTTGATGCCTGAATTACTGACCTCATGATAGTAAGGGAGTTCTTTTTTGTAGTAGTAAAGAAGATGTGCGTTTCTGTTCTGGTTAAAGAGTTTATATTTAAGATAATAATGTGGAGGCAATGTATATCCGTAAGATAACCTCATCATACGAAAAAAATGAGTAATTAGTGACAAAGGAGATTCTGTTTTTAGATTCTTTCTTTTCAGGATAACGAACTTTAGAGGCATCTTCCAGGCATGGTAGCCGTACCACATGAAGAGTGACAACAATCTGAAAGGAATCTCATAAAACTTGATTTGCCTGACCATATACAGAAAAATCTGCCGATGAGCTTGTATCTCAGGGTATTTGTCAGGGAAAAGATACTTCCAGGAAAGCAGGCAAGGAGGCTGGGAGCGAAGCAGTAGAAAAGCACGCTTAAATACTTTTGTAATGAGCCTTACCATTTAACACCATTCGGGAAGTAGAGTTTGAGCCAGTTATCAAGAGAATTCAAAGCATGAGTGCTCCTGATTCTGGAAAATGAAGCTTCTTTTCCTGATTTAGTAAAATCTCTGAGAGACTGGAGTTTTGGCAAATCAACTATTTTGTATAGATCTTCGCAGATGTCCGGATTCAGAGCAGGGGGATTTCTAAAAAGCTCCTGTGGTTCTCCCATATACTTGGTCGGTTTCCAGATAACTTTATGAGGAAGTGAATCCTCAACGGCCTTTCTGTGAAAATACCTTCCGATGCCTTTGTGGAATTTATACAAGGAAGGGATGGAAAGAAAGTAATCAATCATCCTTGGGTCAAGGAGGGGCCACCTGTAGTCAATGCCGTATGAGTTAGCCATAAGAGTACAGTTATCAGTTCGTGTGGAGACAAAAGGAGCCCACCTGTTCTGAAGAGTGAAACTGTTCATGTTCGTATATCCTGCATCGAATCTGGCGGTGTCGTAATACTCCTGTTTTAAATTGAACTCCTTAACCACTGATTCTTTGATTATCTGGTACTTCCACCTTTCATTGAATGCATTGTAAAATCTGGGATTGAACTGGTCTTTTTTCTTAAGCTTGTTTTTGAGTATGAATTTTCCCATTCTGAGAACTCTTAACGGCAGATTGCCTTGAAACATCTGCAGAAGTTCCGGGTAGCTCCTTGACTCAAGCAGTTCATACATTGCAAGGTTCCCGTGCAGAGAAGTAACAAACTCATCCCCTCCGAATCCTGAAAGCAGTGTCCTGACTCCGAAAGCAGATGCTGTTTTGTAGAATATTTCATGACCGGAAGCATTGCCATGCTCTTCGGGATAACCGAGAACTTTAAGCGACCTGCGCTCATTAAACTCTTCAGCTTTCCTACAGTCAGAAGCGCATACGATAAAATTATTGACTATTTTTGAATGGCGGCTTACTTCGAGAATGTACTCAGGTTCCATAGGCAGCCTGGCAAACCCGAAAGCATAAAAGTTACTGATTGGCTGATTAAAGAATTTAACAGCCAGAGCTGTCACGGTAGATGAGTCAATCCCTCCGCTGGTTTCCGAGCCGAGAGGATATTGCGTATTGCATGCATTTCTGACAGCGTCATTCAGGAGTTTTCGATACTCTTTAAGAGCATCATCAAAGGAAAGAGAATGATTGCAATTCTCACTGAAAGAAAAATATTGATTGATAAAGGATTTTTCAGGAGATACAAGAATAGAGTTTGCCGGCTTCAGTTTCGAGATATTAGTATAAGCTGTTTCTTCAAAATCCATTGATAGATGCAGTATATATCTTGACGCCCATTCAATATCAGGCGAGAGCCTGATGAAATCCAGCTTGTGAAAGAGCGTCAGTGTCGAACTGAAGATAAAGAAGTTTTCGTCGATATAGTAATAGAAAGGCTTGATCCCCATTCTGTCGCGGGCAGCATAAACAGTATCATTCTTATGGTCGGAAATGGCAAATACAAAATCTCCATGCAAATGCTCTACGCATTTATCCTTCCATTTGAGATAAGCTTTGAGGATAAGCTCAGAATCGCTTAAGGAATCTAGTTCAGCTTTATTCAAATTTAATTTGGCCGAAAGCGCATCCCTGTTGTCTATTCTTGCCCATGAAACAACACTCAGTTTGTTTACATCGTCTGTCGTAATTGGTTTTTCGTTATGCGAGGCATAAGTATTGAATCTGGTAGCCTGCGCAAGAAGAACCCTGTTGTTGCAAAAGCATCCTGTTACATCAGAAGTGTTAAAAGCATTAAGCGTTTCAACAGCAGCCTGCTTATATTCGGAAAGATTTAATTTAATTTTATTACGCTGAAATATTCCTGCAATCACTATCTTTTACTCCTTCTGTTTTATATTTCTATTAACGAAAACCAGCCGAACATCACCAAAGCAATCCCGTACAATATTCTTATCTGTACCCTCCGGCAAATGCATATCTGCTACCGGCACCAGGCCATTCAGGATACACATCTTGGCTATACAAGCTACATCCCTGATAGTACGAGGAAAATCATACGCATCGGGTTTGGTAATATCATGGAGATTATTTTTGATATGCTCCCCGTCAATTATAAAAGGCCTGAGCTTTCTTCCGGATAACTGTTTCTTTAGGTTATCTAACAACTCTTTTTTAACTGAATCATTCTCCTCAGTTACCCAAACAGCAAAGGGGCTGCCTGCCTCAAGCTCGGGAACCCTGGAAGAATACTCATTTAACATTTTATCCCCTGTAGGAACTCCGATGACCATTCCTGCTCCCGATGTAAGGTTTGTGGAGGCATCAATCAGTATAAAAGCTCCGGTAGCGCGATTTTGGCTGTATGAATCAAATATGATTTTTCTGCTCAATTGAAGTTTTACTCTTCCTATTTCATTTAGAGCCAAACATTCCGCATTCTTCCTGCCAAGTTTGTCTATATCAAATTTGTAATAGCATTCAGACAGATAGCATGTGGTTGTGGAATTATTCTGTTTCATCAGGTATTTTCTATCTGCAGCTAATGGGGTTTCATCCATCCATACTATGTATGCGTCAATCCTGTCAGAACATTCGGGAATATTGTTACGGTGAACAATCATATCACCCCTGCTAACGTCAATTTCATCTTCCAGAGTGACAGATATTGACATAGGATTATAAGCTTCCTCGAGTTCTCCATCGTAAGAGACGATAGACTTGATACACGACTGCCTGCCTGATGGAAGCACTGCTATCTTATCACCTTTCCGTATAACTCCTGAAGATAATGTGCCGCAATACCCCCTGAAACCCATGTCGGGCCTGTTTACATATTGCACAGGAAATCTGAGGTCAATTTGGTTTCTGTCGCTTGCTATGTGAACTGTCTCCAGATAGTCAAGAAGAGCAGGCCCCTTGTACCATGGCATATTAGGGCTTTGTTCTACTACATTGTCACCCCTCAGGCCGCTTAAAGGGATGAAGTGAATGTCCTGCACTGTTAATCTGGCAGCAAAGTCGGTGTAAATGGCTTTTATTTGGTTGAAGATTTCGGCTTCATAATTCACAATATCCATTTTATTTACAGCCACAATGATATGCTTTATGCCAAGAAGAGAGGCAATGAAACTATGTCTTTTGGTTTGAGGAAGCATTCCCTTGGAGGCATCAATCAGGACAATGGCCAAATCCGATGTGGAAGCTCCGGTAACCATGTTCCTTGTGTATTGTTCATGCCCCGGAGTATCGGCTATAATGAATTTTCTTTTGGGAGTGGAAAAGAACCGGTAAGCTACATCAATAGTAATTCCCTGTTCTCTTTCAGCTCTTAACCCATCCAAGAGAAGCGAGTAATCTATTTCACCCCCAACCGAACCTTTGGTGACTGAATCTTTTTTTAGAGATGAAACATGATCGTCATAAAGAGTCTTGCTGTCATAAAGCAGCCTGCCAATAAGAGTCGACTTGCCGTCGTCTACGCTTCCTGCAGTACTGATCCTCAACAAGTCTTTCTTTTTATTGCTAATTAGCAGTTCCCTGATATTCATTGTCAGAAATAGCCTTCTCTTTTTTTAAGTTCCATGCTCCCGTCTGTATCGTGGTCTATAATCCTTGTAATCCTTTCCGAGTTCCTTGCTACCATTACTTCCTCAATTATCTCTTCAAGAGTGGCAGCTCTGGAGTAAACCGCACCGGTACATGGATAACACCCAAGTGTTCTGAATCTGCACCATACTTTCTGAGGTGTTTCGCCATTGTTAAGAGGAATGGGCCCGTCAAGAGGTATTAACTGGCCATCCCGAACGATCATATCTCTTTTTTTGGCATAATACATAGGAACTATCGGTATCTTTTCCTTGTAGATATATGTCCATATATCCAGCTCAGTCCAGTTGGATATCGGAAACACTCTTATTGATTCGCCTTTCTGATGTCTGGAGTTATAAATACTCCAAAGTTCGGGCCTCTGTTTTTTGGGCTCCCACTGTCCGAATTTATCCCTGAATGAAAATATCCTTTCCTTTGCCCTGGACTTCTCCTCATCCCTTCTGGCTCCGCCAAATGCCGCATCATACTTCCCTTCTCTTACAGCATCTACCAATGCCTGTGTCTTTAGGAAAGAGCAACATTTCTGAGTCCCGAGATCAAACGGATTGGCATTGTCTTTGATTGCTTTTTCATTCATGTAAATTCTCAGGTCGAAACCAAGTTCTCTAGCCATCCTTTCCCTGAATTCATACATCTCTCTGAATTTAAACCCTGTATCCACATGGAGAAACGGAAAAGGAATTTTCGCTGGATAGAAAGCCTTTTGCGCCAGTCTCAGCATTACCGATGAGTCTTTGCCTACGGAATAGAGCATCACAGGATTTTCGAACTCCGCGACCACTTCTCTGATTATGTGAATGCTTTCGGCTTCAAGATATTCCAGATTTGAAAGATTATACTTTGGCATAACGATATATATCAACCGATAAGGAGTCCTTCAATCCTGATTTGAAGCAGGGCTGAGTCTGCTTTGTCTCCCTGCTTATTTTTTCCGTAACCACTTAAAACGGTAATAGATTTAATACTCATTTTATAATACCTAAAGGCTCCAGTTGTCCTTGTTTTATCTTTATAACTTTGTCCGCATACGAAATTATTGTCGGTTTATGCGAAATTATTATTACAGTATATTTCCCTCTTAATTTTTTCAGGTCGGTTAATATTTTTTCTTCGTTTGCCGTATCAAGGGCATTTGTAGCTTCATCTAGAATCAAAAGCAGAGGATTCCTCAGAAGAGTCCTTGCAAGAGAGATTCTCTGCCTTTCTCCTCCGGACAGTCTGACACCCCTGTCCCTTATGACCGTGTCTAGTTTTTCCGGCAGGCTCATGACAAGTTCATAAGCTGATGCCAGTTTGAGAACTTCATATATTTCTTCATCTGATGCATCAGGCTTTCCTCTCAGGATATTATTTCGTATTGTGTCGTGAAAAAGGAACATATCCTGGGGCATGTACCCAACTTTTTGTTTCCATTGGTAAAGATTTTCTCTGTTCAGATCAATTCCATCAATCATAATATTGCCGGAATCCGGTTTTAGCATTCCGGAAATGAGATCGGCCAGCGTACTTTTGCCCGAACCGGAATGACCTATTATGGCACTGATTTTTCCTGCCGGAATTTCGAGGGAAAGATTATTTATTTCAAAAGTCCGGGTACTGTCTGATTCGTAGGCGAAACTCACATCATTCAGGCTGATGGATTTTTCCAGTCGGAATTTCGATGCAGATGAAGAACTTTCCGTTATCATTTCCCTGTTGAGTTCAAATTTATCAATAAGTTCGTTCATTGCAAGGAAAGAAGGAAGCATGCCTATGGTCTGCTGGGCATTGTTCTGAAGTTCCATAAACCCCGGAATAAGCCTGGAGAAAACAAGGGAAATAACTATCAAACTGTCTATAGGAATAAGAAACACATAATATGCCAGATATAGGAAAAGACAGAGAAAAAGAGTTGAAAGTATAGTAAAAACCATTGTGGTTCTGGATGCAATTATAGAGGAGTGTATGGATGTAGCAGATATGTTATCAGAGAGTTTCTCAAACTCTTCGCACTCCTTTTTTTCCATGCAGTAACTCTTTGCCACCTTCAACCCATTGAGGTGATCCAGAAGCAAAGTATAAATACCTGATAAAGCGTTTCTTGCTTTAACATTACGTGAAAAAGCTTCAGGGAAATATGATTTGAGAATAAAAAACACCAAAACGAAAATAATAACTATAATCGCAGTCAGTTTTGCCGAAAGGATAAGCGCCCATGCCAAATATGAAAGAGTGAAGATAATTCCTATCATTCCCTTCAGAAAAAAGAAAGTCCCGGTAGCTACTCTGGGAATGTCAGAGGTAAGAACATGCGCAATATTAGAAGATTTCTGGCGAGATATGAAACTCCATTCTGAAAGAACAATACTGTTGAACAACCTGCATCTTAGTAGGGAAGTAAATCCGTTCTGCATCGTCATGTTTAAGACATTCTGTTTGTAGTTAGCGTATTTCAGAAAAGCTGTCAGAATGAAATAAAAAAACAAAAAAGTCCCCAGAGTAAACGGCAAATTGAAATAGAAAAACAGTTTTAACAACCAATCAGTAATGAAATTTGAGTTTCCGGCTGAAACATGCCCGTCAGAGATAAGCCTTATAACCGGAATCAGCATGAATATCCCGATTCCCTGTCCTATGCTAGCGACAATAGACAAGAATACAAAAAAGAGTATTCTGTACCTGATGTATGAAGCAAAGCTTTTTAAATAAACTGTAAAAACAAAAAGTTTTCTTTTTATGGAGCTTTCAGTAACGTCTTTTTGGAAAAAACTGTCCCTCGGTGAGATTTTCTTTTTATAAACCATATCTGTCCCAAATATTCTACTCTTTCTCCGATATTTATTTCATTAGATTACTGCAAATATATCTGTACTTCAAAAAAACTCAGATATATATCATTACATTAGGTGCATAAAGTAATTCATTACAGCCAAAATCCTTCCCCATACAACTATACATGAGGCTGGTTTTTAAGCCTTTCAGAGAAAATATCTCCTTTGTTTGACGGGGCGATTTTCGTTAATTTATCCTTCACTTCTTCTTCAGTAAAAATCCTTACTTTCTAAAACTTCAGCCTAAGGTCAAAAGATACATCAGTATCAAATGAAGAGAGTTAGCCGAAAAGCTCTGAATGAGTTCCTATTCCCGACTTCGGCGGTGTAATTGTATAACATGTTGATAGACAACAATAGTGCCTTTTTTCTAGGCACTACATTATTTCTGGCAATAGTTGATAAGAGTTTTATTTGCTGATATTTATAGCAAATGGTGTTTTGGAGTAGTCTTTTCCGAATATCTTGTAGATTTTTACTGCTTCTGGAGAGGCGTTGGAAGGTATCGCGTAGTGGTGGTTGGTTTTCTTGTGCCTTACAATTCTCAAGTTTGATGAGAGCAATGCTGTCCTTATTCTTTCAGGGGACATGGCTTCATGTTGTAGTTTAATTCTATAACTTACATGCCTTACGCAGACAAGCGACATAAAGCATATTGCTATGTGCGCTCTTATCCTATTGGGATTCCAATGGAATATTGGCCTTATCTTGAGGTCGTGCTTGGTTATCCTGAAGCACTCTTCTATCTGCCATAAGTTATGGTATTGTTCATTTATTTCCTCGAGGCTAATTTCCATATCATTAGTTACTACTGCATGAAGGCCGTCAAATTTTGCTGACTGGACTATCTTCTCTTCGTCGATTTCTATTTCCGAGTCGCCCTTGAGTTTTAGGTATTTCTTATAACCGGAGTTGCTTATCATGGATTTCGGATCTTTGCTGGCAGAAAGTTTCTTCTTCATCCTTAAAATGTTTTGCTCACGATCTTTAGCGTCTTTTTGAGCTCTTGTTATACTATAGGTGGAAATGATTCTTTTATCGCCGATGGCTATCTCTTTTGCTTTTTCGTTTCCAAGTTGGGTATAGGATGATATATCCTGAATAGAGGATATTATCTCTTTGCTTTGGTTCTTAATCCTGCATCCGACTATGTACTTAATCTTTTCAGATTCCAGGTATGCCAAATTGGCGGAGCTGAGCATAGCGCTGTCTGCTACAAATGTGAGGCTTTCAATATCATAATTATCTTTGAGCTTATCTATCATTGTCCTGAGAGTATTTCCTTCAAAAGTAGAGCCTGGAAATACCTCATATCCCAGAGGAAGCCCTTCAACAGTAGCTATTAGAGCAAGCAATACCTGCGGCTGATTGAACATCAAATCCTTGCTGTAACCATTTTGCTTAAGCTCATCTGGAGTAAAACTTTCAAAGTACAATGTCGTGCAATCATAAAAAAGCACCCTGACTTTTTCTTTGAGCAACTGCTCAGCAGAATCCCTGGCAAACATATTGATTCTTCTGACGCACTCTTCATCTATTAAGTCCATCATCCTGTAAACCGAGTCAAGAGAAAAGCTTATCCCAAAATTGCTCTCTAATATTTCCACAGTATGCCTTTTGCTGCCAGGCGAGGCTATTCTTCCCATTATAATATGAAAGAGCTTATTCAAAGCGTTCTCATGCGATGCTGGTCTTGGTATAACCTTGTCAAAGCCAAGCTCATGATAGACTTCGCCGTAAATATCGTGTATTCCAGTTACTACATCCTGAACGGCCTCCACATCCTTGAGTTTCACATTATCAGGAACTTCTTCCTTATGTTTCCTGCCTTCTATGGCAAGCTCAGCCATTGTTTCAGGAGCAATCAAATACGGTTCTTTTTCATTCTCCAGGTTAGCTTTGATATATTCAGCCATGTCTTTGAGCATTTTGAGCTCATTGTCGTTGGCTGCTATGCCTACATGTCTGACTATCTTCTGTTTAACCTTCTCTCCATCTCTCACATTCTCAACTATTTGAACTGATAGTCTCGGGCTGTTCGGCGTGCTTTTTACTCTTATGAACATTTTGTTTTTCCTTTTTCTTATTCCTATAATTTAAGAGCATTTCAAAGTAAGTTCAATAGGAATTTTAAAGAAATAAGAATCTATGTAGATAACTAGGCACTACAAGGCCGCTTTTTGAAACCTTGAGGCTGGCTTCTCAGGAAAATATCATTCCACCGCCGAAGTCGGGAAGATACATCAGTATCAAATGAAGAGAGTTAGCCGAAAAGCTCTGAATGAGTTCCTATTCTGGCTAATTCCAGTGTTTCATTTTGTGAGTCGATTTTATATATTAGGAGCAGATCAGACTCAAGATGGCATTCCTGAAATTCACTCCACTCACCAATAAGGACATGATTTTTATATTTTGCAGAAAGAGTCTTACCAGTTGCAAGAGTACTTAGAGCATGTTTCAAAGCAGAAAGTCTCTGTTCTTTGCGATAGCCTGAGCTTATAAGCCTCTTGAAGTCTTTTCTGAACTTTAATTGTTCAATAATCTTCATTATTCTTTGCTTAAGCTAGTCATAAATTCATCAACGCTATCATAGGATTTACAATCGACTCTTGTCTTCAAGTCTTTCATAGCTTTAACGGTTTCTTGGTTAGGAACTTTTGTTTTAAGCTCAAAAGGAATACCATTATTATTTGCTACAGCCCTCAAAAAAATATTGACTGCTGTACTTGTATTAAGTCCAAGATCCTTAAATATAGTATCCGTTTTCTTTTTAAGCTGTTTATCAGTCCTTATATGTATCGTAGCAGTATTCATAGCTTCTCCTTATTTATATATGTTTAGTATATACAATAGTAACACATCTGCTACATAAAACAATAAACCAACACAAAATTTTACTCCTTCTTGCCTTCTTTGGGCAAGAGGGAACGGAACTCAAGGAGTATGTGGAGTATGCTAAAACAGCCAACACATACACACTTACAAAATCCTATAATGGGGATATAAGAATCTCCTCAGACATCGAGGAGCATCAGGAAAAAGTATTAAAGAGTTTCTCTGAAGGAGAGTGGCCAGGCATATCTGATATAAGCAAAGCCAATCTTAATCCCATTAGCAGAGACAACCTCAAAAGTATCCAGATGGTTTTACCCGGAAGGAGATAGAGAAGCCCTTAAGTATGCGGAGAACGAGTCATTCAGTATATGAAACAAGCTATCATTTAGTTTGGAGCCCAAAATATCGACGGGATATATTCAAATCCACAGAGATAAGGAAACGGACGAAAGAGCTGATAAGTGAAATTTGCAGTGAATATAATTTCGAAGTGCAGGAGCTTGAAGTGTCACTCGAGCATGTGCATTTGATGGTTTCAATCCCGCCAAACCGAGCAATTGGAGATGCAGTAAGGATAGTAAAAAGCATTTCTGCAAAAGAGCTCTTTCGGGAGTTTCCTGAGTTTAAGCGAAGATTATGGTCTGGAGAATTATGGGAAGATGGATATTTCGCTCGTACAATCGGGAGTAAAATGACGAGTGAGGTTATAGAAAGATATATAAGGCATCACAGGGAGCTGGAGCAGGGACCTGCACAGCTTCACTTGAAGCTGTGATGAAAATGCCCCGCGGCTCTGCCGCGTGGGTTGTTTACTTCTTTTTTATTAACTTGCACAGACGTGGAAGATATTCATCGTGAGCTCCTGATTTCAAGGGAATAACCTTACTGGCTTCATTGAGGAAATAGTTGATGTCTCGACCCATTTCCTTGCCTCTCCTTGTGTGCATATCGAGGATATAGTCCCTGATTTCCGGTTTTCTGCCATTATTGAATTCTTTTTCAATTATGTTTCTGAGCATGTCGCTGGAGCGGTCTTTTAGTTGCGCGCATAAATATCTTACGGCATGGACAAAAAATAACGGACGGTCTGGAGCTGTATAAGAAAACTCTTTTCTCATGTCATTGAGAGTCTTAATCAGAATAGGAGCATTGACATCTCCAAAGCCAATGTCTTCCACACTTATGACCATTAGGCGTTTCCACATATAATTTTCCAGTTCTTTGGATGTAATATACATTTCCCAAGCAAAGGCAGTCGCATCTTCTACTTCTCCTCTTCTGATGCTTTTCTGGATGCCTGAAATTACTTCGTCGGCATTTAGTCCGCTTTTGGTTATGCAGTTCTGCCATGGATCGTATGAAGTTGGCATTCCGAAACTCCTTGTTTTTAGATTTTATTCAGAAAAATCGTTTTTGTTTGCCTGTGGGTACAAACAGTATTTCAGTACTGCAATAATAACTATAATTTCCGTTTTTTCTTCCGCTATCTCAGTTTCCAAGAAAGTTGATTGCTTTGAGAGTTGGGCTAAAATTAAAAAATTAAAATTGAAATAAACAAAAAGTAATTTACTTTTAGGCTCTGCGAAGATCAAATTCTCATAAAAAACCGGGGAAAGTTTATGAATGAAATTAGAGTTCAACTGCACTTTACGGGACTCATAGATATAAAAAACTTTCTTAGCGGTGATTATATAACTCTCAAAGAAGGCTCCACTTTGAGCGACCTTTTTTCCCAATTAGGTATACGGCAGGAACATAAACGCTACATTATCTCAATGGTAAACGAGAAGAAGGAGTTTCTTCATTATGTGGTCAAAAACAATGATCAGATTAAACTTTTTCTTCCAGTCGGAGGCGGATGATGATTTTAGGAGAAGATGCTTTTTTTAGTGGTTTAACTGAAAGAAACAGTCTTGAAAAGTCATTCTCTGAAAAATTAAGAAGGGCTGTTATTGGAATAGCAGGATGCGGTGGACTTGGATCAAATGTTGCTATGTCTCTTGCCAGGGCAGGGGTAGGAAAACTGATTGTTGCGGACTTTGACTGTGTAGTCCTATCGAATCTCAACAGGCAGTTCTTTTTTATAGACGATATCGGAAAGCCTAAAGCTGAGGCTCTGAAGGACAACCTGAAAAAGATAAATCCTTATATGGAAGTGGAAACCTCTGCCCAGAGGATAACTCCTGAAAATCTGAAGAGTCTTTTTGGAAGTTCGGATATTATAGTGGAGGCTTTTGATGACGAGCGTGAAAAATCCATGATCATTAACGCTTTTTTGGAAGAGAAAAGTTTTTTATCAAAATACTTGGTTTGCGCATCAGGTCTGGGTGGGATTGGTTCTTCCAATCTGATAAAAACTATCAAATACTGCCAAAGAGTTTACGCTGTGGGCGATTTCGTATCAAATGTTTGCAATGGGGTGGGAGTCGTGGCGCCACGAGTACTTCTGGCGGCGGCCCAGGAGGCTAATATGGTTCTCAGGCTGATTTCAGGAGAAACAGAACCATGATTAAAAGCAAATTAAAAATTCAGAATATAAATCAACACAAAACAAGGAGAGGAAATGAGGGTAAAGGATTTTGTTTTTGCTTCTAAGGTATCGGAGGCGACTTCTCTTATGAGAGAGATTGGAGACTCTGCTTTTTTGATGGCCGGAGGGACATCCACATATTTTATTGCATCAAAAACTTCAAAAGTAGCTATAGATATAACCAGGTTGCCTCTTAATGGAATCAGTAAAACTAATGACTCTTTCAGAATTGGTTCTTTGGTTACCATCAATGAAATACTGAAGCATAAGGATAACGGATGGGTTCTTGACAGGGTGGCAAAACTTATAGCCAACCAACAAATCAGAAATATATCTACTATCGGCGGAAATCTGGCGAGGGTGTTTTATTGGTCTGACATGCCAGTGGCTATCCTTGCACTTGGAGGTTCAATTAAACTTTCAGGCATTGTTTCAAGGCACGTCAAGGTTTCTGAAGCTTTTTCGAAATCAACCATGCACAAGGATATTTTTAAGTCTTCGATTCTTGACTATGTAGAGGTCCCTGCAGTTACTAAAGGGATGGGCTTTGCCTATGCCAAGGAAACCAGGACTTACGGTGCTTTCAGTTCTGCAACGGCCGCCGCCGGAGTTCAACTGGAAAACGGAGTTATTTCGAAAATCAGAATAGCTATCGGTTCGGTTCTTCCTTTCCCTGTAAGACTTGGAGATATAGAAGACTTTCTTACGGGCAAGAAACCTGCCTGTTCACTATTGAAAGAAATACCTTTTGAGAAACTTAATAAAATGAAGCTTGTCCCTAGAGAGTTCATGTCCGATGAATTTTGCAGACACCTTATCAAGGTGAAAGTAACAGATGTAATATGTGAAGCTATCAAAGAAGCCGCAGGAGGATGCAAATAATGACTACAAAAAAAATATCATTTACTTTAAACGGCGAACTGAAAGAGTTTGATGTGTTCCCAAACGAGAGACTGCTTTCTCTCCTGAGGCGACATGGTTTTAAAGGAACTAAATACGGATGTTTGGAAGGCGCCTGCGGTACCTGTGCTGTAATTATGGATGGTAAAGCTGTTAATTCGTGCCTTTTTTTTGCTTTTCAGGCTCAAGGAAGAAACGTTCAGACGGTTGAATCATTAAGCAATAAGGACAATAAACTGCATGAGATACAACAAGCTCTCGTTGAAGAAGGTGCTGTACAGTGCGGTTATTGTACTCCTGGCATAGTTCTTACAGCCAAGGCTATGTTTGATGAAAACCATACGCCTGATGAAGAAACTATAAGAGTTCAGATGGATGGCAATCTTTGCAGATGCACGGGATATGAGAAAATATGGTCTGCCATTAAAAAAGTTTCTGACAGCCATAAGAAAGGAGGCTTAAAATGAAATCCGTAAATAAGATGAAAGTTGTTAACAAATCCCTCAGAAAAATTGATTCTACGGCTTTGTCTCAGGGAAAGCATATGTACACGGGGGATTTGACTCCACCAAACGCTTTATATGTGAAAATGCTCTGGAGTCCTCATGCTCATGCAAGAATTAAATCCATAGACATCAGCAAAGCGGAGAAGATGCCAGGAGTAAAATGTGTTCTGTATTATGGCAATGTTCCCAGAATTCCTCACTGCACCGCAGGGCAGGGCTACCCAGAACCTTCCCCATACGATACCTTTATATTTGACAAGAAGGTTCGTTTCGTCGGAGATAGAGTTGCTGCTGTTGCCGCCGAGACGTCCGACATTGCTTCAGAAGCTATAAAGGCTATTGAAGTGGAATACGAGCTTCTGGAACCTGTTTTTAGCTATGAAGAAGCCCTTAGAGATGGCGCTCCTGTGATACATGATGAAGAAGAGTGCTATGTTCCGATTCCGATTCCTTATGAACCAAAGAAAAATATCGTAGCTAAAGTAGGAATGAAAGCAGGTGATTTCGACAAGGCCATGAAAGAATCAGATTTCACCTTTGATGAGAATTTTGAAACTTCTTATGCTCAGCATTGCCCTATTGAGGGATATATTTCATGGGCTCAGTTAGATCCTTACGGAAGAGTAGTAATCACTACCAGTACACAGGTGCCATTCCACACAAGAAGAATTGTTGCCAGAGCTCTTGATATTCCGGTACAGAAATTAAGAGTTATTAAACCAAGAATAGGCGGCGGGTTTGGCTGCAAACAGGAAATGATGCTTGAAGATATTGTAGCTTTGGTTGCTCTCAGAACAGGAAGGCCGGTATTATGGGCCTTTACAAGAGACGAAGTGTTCAGGTCGGGGAGAACCAGACATCCTATGCGTATCAGAATAAGATACGGACTTATGAAAGATGCCACAATATCCGCCATAGGCTTGGATGTGATTAATAATACTGGTGCTTACGGCGGCCATGGGTTAACTGTGATGAGTTGTGCCGGAAGCAAAGTGTTGCCATTGTACCATGTCAATAATATTCATTTTGATGCAATATCCATCTATACCAACTTGCCCGTAGGTGGAGCATATAGAGGATTTGGGGCTACCCAGTCATATTTTCCCGTTGAAGTAATGATTGATGTAATGGCTGAAAAACTTGGGATGGATCCTCTTGAGTTCAGAAAGAAAAACCATATACAGACAGGCGAAAGTCATCCGGCTTTTGAAGCTCTAGGCGAAGGAAAACCAGGTGCGCCTATGACTATAGGAAGCTGCGGGCTTGACGAGTGCATTGACAGGGGAGCAGCGGAAATCGGCTGGCATAGAAGAAAACCTCATACGGAAAAAACCGGCAGATATAGACGTGGAATCGGAATGAGTATTCATATGCAGGGATCAAGCGTTCCTGAAATAGATATGGGTGCTGCTTCCATCAAGATAAATGACGATGGTTCTTTTAATTTGCTCGTAGGAGCTACTGACCTTGGGACAGGCAGCGATACAGTATTGGCTCAGATTGCGGCCGAAGAATTGGAAACGACACTAGATAAATTTATTGTTTATTCTTCCGATACGGACATGACTCCGTTTGACGTAGGGGCTTATGCATCGAGTACCACCTATCTGTCAGGCGAAGCTGTAAGAAAAACTGCAGCCAAGGTTAAAGAACAGATACTTGCAGTAGGGGCCGCCATGCTGCATAAGAATATAGAAGAAGTTGATGTATGTGATTCTCATGTGGTAGCTATAGATGGTTCCTGTAAAGTCTCTTATAGTGAAATAGCCCATTATGCGCTTTATGAAAATAATCAGTTCCAGATTGCTGCTATAGAATCTCACGTTACTCACAAATCCCCACCACCATTTACTGCTCACTTCGTGGAAGTGGAAGTTGATATGGAAACAGGCCACATCAAAGTTCTTAAGTATGTTGCAGCCATTGACTGCGGGACTGCTATCAATCCGCAGTTATGCGAAGGGCAAACAGAAGGGGCAGTTCTTAACGGGATAAGTTATGCTCTTACAGAAGAATACCGTTTTGATGAAAAAGGCAAGATGACTAATGCCAACTTTATGACATACAACATCTTTTCAATGAGAGACAAACCTGAGATTAAGTCAATACTTGTACCCAGCTACGAGGAAACAGGACCGTTTGGAGCAAAGAGCGTATCCGAAGTGTCGATCAATGGAGCTATGCCTGCGATTGCAAATGCTGTTTACAATGCAACAGGTGCCAGACTGAAAACAGCTCCGTTCACTCAGGAAAGAGTTTGGAGAGCTATAAACAACAAAAACTAGTAATGCTGGCATTGCAATAATTAGTCGTTTTTGAAAGACCCCCTAATTTTATCTCGATTAAAAATCATAAGTGCCTGAGAGCTAATATCGTTGTTATTAATACTTTACGCTAACAATAATATGACAGGGCATTGCTCTTTTTATTCCAATTATTTAGAAATATTTTGCAGATCGTCAAGGTTGTGAAGGTCTCTTTAGTTTTACCCTTACCTGTATGATATTATTTTAAATAAATCTATTATAAAATATTACTTGAGTTGTGTTATACTTATTTTTGGGATATATCCAATGAAATGATTGATTCCCTCTAGTCAACATCAATTTAATAAGGATCACCATATGAAACTGATTGTAAAGATATCATTTTTGGCTCTAATCATTAATTTGTTTATTTTCCCAATTATCGCTAATGACTCTGTCCCTAAGACAATAATTATTATCAGGCATGCAGATAAACTTGACATAGAAAACTGCGGTCCTGCTTTATCTCCTAAAGGCAATGCCAGATCTATGGCTTTTGCGTTATATTATATAAACACCTTGAATGCTAAATACGGATATTCTTTCCCTGATTACATATTTGCAACCAATCCTTATAAGAGTGACTCAAAATATTATTCAATTAAGAGTTTCAGACACCTTATGACTGTCTCTCCCCTCGCTACATGGATGTATTTTTTCAGAGAAGCAGAAACATCTGAGTATATGATAGATATTCCTTTTAACAATGATGAATATGAACAACTTGCAGAGTACATATATAATAAATCTCACTTAAACAATAAGACAATACTGATATGCTGGTCCCACACAGAAATTCCTGAACTGGTTGATGAACTAACAAAAGGATTTAAGGTTTCCTGTGATGGTTTTACTATGCCTTTTAAGTGGAGTGGCGATGATTACAGTTCAATTATTATTCTTGAATATGGAAAGAAGAAATCCATAATTATCAAAAAGTTGGATAAGAATGAAACATATCCTGTTTCAGATAATTTGAATGAACAGTTATCCATAATTTATAAATATTATGATTTATTTGGTTCTTCTCCGAAATGAGCAGTAAAACCTATAGATCAGCTTCAGTTTTAGTTTTGGGTAAATTTTTAGGATAAAAATATTCCCTATCCCTGAATCCAGAGATCTGGCATATCAACAATCTATCAGAAAGTTAACAATATTGTCTAACCAATTTATCCGTTATATCTAAGAAGAAGCAATGTTATGTCGTCTGACTGTTCTTGCCCCGATGCATGTTTTTCCACTGCATTCAGAATATTCAGAGAAATTGTATGCAAAGACTCGTTCTTATTTGCTTCAGCTATTTCAAGAAGTTTTTGTTCGGTGAATTCTTCTTCCTTTTCATTTATAGCTTCAGGAATTCCGTCAGTGTACAAAAGCACGATATCGCCTTTTTTCAGGTCCATATGCATGGAAACATATTCGGCTTCTTCCAAAATCCCCAAAGGAGGAGAAGCCTTCAGCGTCTTTAAGTAATTAAAGTTGTCCCCTGATTTTATTAAAGGAGGATTATGGCCTGCGTTGCAGTATTCAACTTTTCCTGTTTTAATGTCCACAATGAATAAAATGAATGTTACAAACATTGCAGACTCATTATTCTTGCACAGTTCCGAATTAATTTCGCTAACAATCTTTGAGGTATCCAGATTAAGGCTTGCTTTCGCCCTTAACAAAGTACATGTGACTGCCATAATCAGCGCCGATGGAACTCCTTTACCCGAAACATCACCGATAGCAAAACACCATCTGTTTTTGTCCAGAAAGAAATAATCGTACAAATCCCCTGCTACCTCTTTAGCTGGAATCAGATTGGCCAAAATATCAATCTCTTTTGTTCCGGGAAGTTCATGAGGGAGCATGCTCTGCTGCATCTCCCTTCCTATGGCTAGTTCTTGGGTTGTTCTTTCCTGCTTGCTTGTCACTTCTTTCAGGTCTTTTATATATTTGATGAGGTTTTCCTGCATCAGCATGAAGGAGTCGCTCAGAAGACCGATTTCGTCTGCTGTTTTTGATTTAGGCAGCTCAGCGTAGAAGTCCCCCAACCCTATCTTTGCGGTTACAGCGGCAAGTTTCTTAAGCGGACTTACTGCTCTGGAGCAGAGAATTACAACCAGGCAGAAAGTTAAAATATACCCGATAATTCCTATAATGAGGAGATTTAAGGTGGTAGTATTTAGTTTTGAATAGAGTTCATCCACCGGGATGACGATGCACAATATCCATCCGGTTGTTTCAAGCGGCCTATAGTAAACAAAGACTTCCTTTTTTATCGAATTGGAGAAAATTCTTAATTGCTCGCTTTTTCCTGATAGAACTTTTTCAGTAATTTCCTTCTTTACATGTTCGGGATAATTTTCTTCAGGTAAATTCAGGATATTTAGCCCTTCACGATAAAAAGCTTTGTTTCTGTGCACAATAAATGTCCCTTTTGAAGACAGAAGAAATGCCAGTCCTGTTTTGAATATCTTTATGTTTGAGAAGATGCCATTCAGATGATCCAAAGATATATCAATTGCTATAACTCCATAGAATTCTTTCTTGCCATTCACGCGTTTGTAAAAAGGCAATGAATACGTAACCATCCGAATTTTTTTGTCACTTGTATCATTGTATGGTTCGCTGAAAACCCCTTCTTTCATTTTCTTTGCGTTGATGTACCAATCCCTGCTAAAATAGTCAAAAAACCCGTCTCTGCCGTTCTCAGAGTACTTGATATCATCATTTACCTGATAAAAATAATAACTGGAGTATTTCTTATCCTTTTTGAACATATATGGCTCAAAAGCTACAGCGCAACCGTAAACATCATTATTGTTTCTAACGGTTTCTTTAAGGAGATGCTTTATTTCCTCTTCTGTAGTATCTGAATATTCTAAAACGCTTGCCACGCATTCTGCTACTTCCCTCATCGGAACAACTACACTATTGGCCTGATTGATTATTGAAGAGCTGATATTTGCTACATTTTCTTCATTGCTTTCGAGGATAAGTCTTTCTGATACCTTGTAGTTATAGAAAAGAACTGCAAGGAAGATGATAATTACAGCCGTTATTACGTATATGCTTATTTTTAGCCCGAAATTTTTTCTTATCTTTAAGAAGTCCAGCATAAAGTTAAATGAATTTTAAAGTTGAAAGTACGCTATTCAACAAATGTATACTATCGCTTTTAAAATGCCTCTATATTTATTTATGTTTGTCTGTTTTGTTGTTTATTGACTTATAAAGGGTTTCTGTTTTTTAGCATAACTGAAATATGGATCAGCATCGAGATACACATGAAGACAGAGCTAAAAACTATCACCGCAGTTATTCCCAGTTTTGCCTGGATAAAGCTTGTGCAACTTTCGGCGACAATGGAGCCTACAGTTGCGCTTGCTATAAAAAATGAAATTAATCGAGGAGAAGGGTTTTTCAAAAGAAGAGAGCCGTACGATATGGAAGAAGAGAAAATCGTGGAGCATCCAAGTCCAAGCAGGGATATAAATGTATAGAACATTGCGGCATTATATGACTTTAGGATTAATAGGTAAGCAATGATCGCAACGGCCTGTGATATTAAAATATACTTTTGAACAGCTATCTTTTTCACAGCAAAACTTGAGATGAAGCATCCTACAGCGTAAGAAACCCAAAATAAAGTTAATCCGAACGCTGCTTTATCGGCATTAATTTTGAAAGTATCAATAACATAATCCTCAACCCAATATGTGAATCCCATATATGATAATAGATAGAAAAATATCAGGATTGCTACCATATAAACGCTCGGATTCCAGGAGGAAAATTTAAATTCAACCTTTTGGGCATTAGATACTTCATCCTGTTTTTGATTCAGACTTGGAAAATGTGTCAGCAAAGCGATGACTGTAATAAGGATAAAAACTACTATCACAGAGAGGAATACCATTTGCCAGGAACCGCCTTTGGAGAGTATCCACATAGTAATCATAGGGTAGGCAAATGACCCTAAACTGTAACAGAAATCAACTATATTGAGATTGGAAGATCTTTCTTTTCCAGTAAAAGTGCTTACAATAAGATAGTTAGGAATTGTGTACACTATTCCTATGCCTAATCCTAGTATAATTACAGAAGCATAAAGTGAATTCACATCTTGAATCAAGTACATGTATGCTGAACACAGTACGTAAATAACTGCGGTAATGAAAATCTCTGTTTTGGGTTTCAATAGTTTGACAAGAAAACTGTTAATAATAATGGCAATCAGGTATCCAACCATAAAAAAAGAAAATATGAATCCTACCCTTTCTGAAGTTGAATGGAAATATGCAGTTACCTGAGGGTTTATAACAAATGGAATTACGCAGACAGCACCGGTGACAAAGGTGAGCAAATATGCGAGTAAAGCTATTAATACGGTGTTTTTTTTGGTTTTGATGTTTTCCATTTTTTTTCCTTATTTAAAACGTGTTTATCTGTTACAGTCTAAAGGCAGGCTTCTTCATGATTTACATGATAATAAAAACAGGCACAATGTCGATATCTATATTTATTAAGGGCGTGAAAATTTAAGTAATAGGCTCTTTTTCCAACGTTAAAACAGATTTTTCTATAACCCTCATTTTTTTCCATTTGGCCTGTTTGAAGCGCAGGAAAAAGACAAAACTCAGGGCTGATATATAAACTGTAGCTATGACCCAGCAAGCCGTTAATCCTGCTTTTAACCAATACACAGCTATATATGTGGGAAAAGCCAGGGCTATTATTGAAAAGATCGAAACTATCATTACAAACATTGTATCTCCGGCTCCCCGTATGGCGCAGGAAAATATTATATTTGCTGAATCAAAGAAAGAGTAAAAAGCTACGAAACGAAGCAGCATGATAGTTATTGGAAGGATTATTTCCATTTCCTTGTTGCTATGGCTTTTTGAAATAAACAAATCAGCAAAAACATGAGGGAACAATATAAAAGACAAAGCTATTGTCGCCATGTATATAAAAGTAATATGGTAGCTGGAATATACGCTTTTTTCGGCAATGTCTGTCCTTTCGGCGCCTATATATTGACCTACCAGTACAGATATGGCAATTCCAGAGCCAATCATTGGTAGAAAAGCTATAGTATTGATATTGAAAGCTATGTTTGTTGCCGCCAAGCTCTCTGTTCCTAGCTTACCGACCAGAAGTATAAACAATGTGAAGCCTGAAAGATCTATAAAGAACTGCACCCCTGCCGGCAATCCGTACTTTATCAACCTGCTGAACAGAACTATGTCAAATCTCCATCCACTTCTGATATTATACTTCACACTCTGGCGATGGCTCAAAATGATTATAGAAAAACATATTACAGAACATATACCCGAGCTTACAGTGGCTATCCCTGCGCCTTTGATCCCAAGTTCAGGAAAACCCATATTCCCGAATATGAGGCAATAGTCAAGGGCAACTGTTACCGATGTAGCAAAGAGATTCACGAACATAATCGGCCAGGTTTTTCCCAATCCTGCATAAAATCCTGACATCGCTGCCGATGCTATCATAGGAAATGAGCCGCAGCATAATACCTGAAAAAATGTAACTTCATGTTTCTGAACAAGCACGTCATGTCCAAATACGGCAAATATGTCAGGAGCTAGGGGAATTAAACTAAAAATGACCAGTGCCCCAATCAGAGAAAAATAGATGCCCTGCCATACCGAAGGACCTATCTTGCGGTAATTTTTTGCTCCATAATATTGTGCCACAAATGTTCCTGTATAGCTTGCTGTTCCTATGAAAAGCCCTGTAATAGCCAGATGAAGAAGCCCGGCTGGCATGGACGCAGCAACAGTTTCGGGAGAGTACCAAGCTAGAAACATTCTGTCAACGAACTCCTGAAGGGCAAGAGAAGAAGTGCTGAGAATTAATGGTATAGCTATAACGAGAAACTCTTTATAGCCGCCTTCGCAGTACCATCTTTTTTTGATTATGTTTAAGAGCATATGCTGGTTACACTAGTTTTGAATTCTTTTTTTCTCTTCCTGTTACCTATAATTTGAGTCGGGCTTATTCGTCCCTATGAACACTGTCTGGAGTAAATGCAGGCAGGCAAACAGCGATATATTCAGAACCTTCTGGGCTGGAATATCTAACCCATTCATTTGCCGTTGCTATAAAGCTTTGTCCTGCGTTTATTTTATAGGTCTCTTTCTTTGTTTCGGCCATAAGAAAACCTTTCAGGACAACTGTGTACTCGTCGAACTCAGGAGTTTGTCCTGGCTCGCTCCAGCCTTTCGGGCTAATCATACGAGCTATGCTAAGGTTATTATTTCCGGAGTTGACTGATCCGATATATTCTTCTATTATTTTAGGTACATTTCCGCAGGCTTTTATTATTTTTGGCGCATCGATTTTTCTGGACATTTTTGCCTCCTCCCTTAAATTGTTTGATTACAATCTAGCATTAAAATGACGGAACGACAGTTTTTTTAAAGAAGCGAATAGAGAAAGTTGTTTGAAGAGGATTTATAATACCATTAAAATCAATTCTTTTTGGCCATCATATGTACTACTTGAGTGATACACATATATTGCTTTTTCTGTTACAGGTTTTTGTGTTGCTCCTCTTCGCAAGAGGTTTGGGAGAGCTTTTCAGAAAGTGGGATCAACCTGCTCTTATAGGAGAACTTTTAGCAGGGATTATCCTTGGCCCGACCATATTCGGGAGATTACTTCCCGATATATTTGCCATAATTTTCCCTCCAGATATTTTGCAGAAGAATATGCTTGAGACAGTCGCATGGCTTGGCGTGCTTTTCATGTTGCTCCAAACAGGTTTTGAAATAGACTTTTCCATAGCCTGGAGACAGCGTGGCAAAGCGCTGGTGATTGCCTTCTCAGGAATAATAGTCCCATTTCTTCTGGCTTCTGTATGCGCCTATTTCCTGCCTGATAAATACCTTATGCAAACTGATAGGCGCATTGCGTTTGCTCTGTTTCTTGCCACGGCCATGACAATAAGCGCCATGCCTATAGCTGCGAGAATACTGCATGATTTGAATCTGTTGAAAACCGATATGGGATTCCTTGTTATTTCGGCGCTGGCTGTAAATGATATTATAGGATGGGTGCTTTTTAGCATAATCATCGGTGCTTTCATGCAGTCGAGCGTTGATTTTACTTCCATATTTACAATTTTTATAATTACTGTGGGGTTTGCTGTTCTGGCTTTGTCCATCGGCAGAAAAATATCTACAATGATATTGGACAGACTTAAGAAATTTGGAATGGGTGAACCTGCAACATCTCTTACTTTTGCCTGTCTTCTGGGATTCCTTTTTGGTGCTATTACTCAAAGAATCGGAATCCATGCATTGTTTGGTTTTTTTATAGCGGGAATAGTTATAGGTGAAGCCAAGAACATGTCGGAAGAAACCAGACAGATTATTTCGCAGATGGTCTATTCTATTTTTGTTCCGTTATTTTTTGCAAATATCGGACTTAAGATAGATTTTGTAGCAAACTTTAATCTTTTCTTAATTCTGTTTGTTTTGGTTATTGGCAGTCTTGGCAGGTACCTTGGAGCTCTTGTAGGAGTTACATTGGCGAATATACCACTCTTAAACAGAAACATGATTTCTCTTGCACATGTTCCCGGTGGAATGATGGAAATAGTAATAGCATTGATAGCATTGCAGAGCGGGCTTATATCTGAAGAGCTTTTTGAGGCTATAGTTTTTAGCGCGATATGTTCTACTCTCATAGTAGCTCCGATAATGAGAAATGTTCTATCAAAGCGCAGGGCAGTAAGGCTGATTAAATACATGTCTCCCGATGCTATCATTCAAACTATGAAAGCCCAAACCAGAGAGGAAGCTATTTATGAGTTCTGCGAAGCCATTTCAAATAAACTTCCAGCTTCTCTTAAGGGAAATTGCATAGCTTCGGCCGCTATAAAAAGGGAAGAAGATTTTGGGACGGCTTTAGGAGAGGGGATAGCGGTACCACACGTTCGTTTAGCAGGACTGAGAAACCCTCTTCTTATGATGGGGTATTCCAGAGATGGTATCGGGTGGAATGCTCCTGACGGATTGCCTGTCAAATATATTTTCTTTATGCTTACTCCGGAAGGTGCTCAGGATGTGCATGTCCAAATGCTTTCAACCATTGCTAAAGTCATGCTTCAACCGGCAAGCAAATTATCCATAGACAATTCCGTAGATAAAGAACATCTCTTCTCTGTATTAAAGGAACTTTTCTCAACAGCGAAACCTAAAAAAACTTAACTGTAAAAAATTATGCTTGCATAACTTACGCAATGAGAATAGTCGCCTGTAAGTTCTCCTGACGTAGTGTATTTAATTAGTTTTGAACTGACTTTGGAGCCAATTTCTTTTTGTTTATTCAGTAGATTTAATATCAATCTGATAGGGTTTGCGCCGCAGATAGTAGCTCCGGTCTTTTGTAAGTACGAGACAAAACCTTTTTCATCCAAGGCAAGGATGTATTCAATAGCTTTGCCATCCAAATCATGCAGATTTTCTTTTATGTTTGAACTAAAAGGAAGATAACCGAAAGAGCGGCCGTAATGAGTAAAATCAGAACTTATTACCCAGAGGGTTTTATCGTTCCAAAGTTTTTGCAGGGAATCAATCAGATCGTCAGGCATAGATTCATTCAGCTGCCCGCAGACCAACGGGATTATTTTAGACTGCGGAAAGAAATGTTTCACCAAAGGTAATTGGACTTCCAGAGAATGTTCTCTTTGATGAGGTTGAGAGTTGTGGATGAAATATTGAGACTTTAAGTAAGTCAGCGAGTCAAGATCTAGTTCCATGCTGCCGAAAGGAGTATCTGATAGGTTATAATCCGGCAAAGACACTCCGCTGAAGCCCACATAGTGAGAAGGCGCGATTATGACTATTTTTTCGAAACTGCAATCTCTCGCCTGATAAAAGGCATCAAAAGCTGTTTTCCCGGAATAAACATATCCTGCATGTGGGACAATGATGGAATGGACATTTTTCTTTAAAGGAAGTTCTTCCTTTGAAGCTGCGGCAAACTTCTCGAACTGCTTCTTTAGAAGTTGAGGATTGGCCTCATAAAACTGGCCAGCTACTGTCATTTGTCTGATATTCATGGAGTTTTCCATTCTATGTATTCAAATGTTTTTGTTTATGATTATATAAGGAAGAGAAACAATGAAAAAGCTTTTGTTGGCAATAACTTTAATTATTTCAACTTTTATGGCTTCAGAGCAGACATTAAACAAGAAAGTATGAATGATTTATATACAGCGAAAGATCACGATTTTAATAAAAACCAGATAAAATCTTTTGTTATTATATCTGGTTGTTTGTTATAGATAAACAATAGTAATTGCGCTTCCGCCGGGAATATTAAGATCTTCCCCATACATTGTATCTTTTATGTATTTACAGTTGGCAAGGAATGATCTTATTCCGTTTCTTAGCACTCCTTTGCCATGTCCGTGTATAATCATTATGCTTTCTGAATTTCCTGAATAGATGCATTTCTCCAGTTCGTATACTGCATCTTCCAGGTTTTTTCCGTGAAGGTCAAGTATGATATCGTAGTTAAAATGGTAATTTTTTCTCTTCATTAATCGTAAATATAAGTCTAAATTCCAATTTATGGTAGGATTTGCTATTGATAGAATTAAGCTTTTTTACTATCATTAATTTTTAGTGCTCTTTTAAAGAAAACAAACTTATTTAAAAAACAAGGGAGGAATTAGGTAATGACGATGAAATCGAGAACGGCAATGGGAAGTAATGAATTCGTTAAATATCTGGAGAAGATTTTTGCGGTTACGACAGATGAGATAAAAGTAATTATTAAGGATTTTCACTCTGAAATGCAAAAAGGGCTTTCAGGTTTTGAAAGTTCGTTGAAAATGATTCCTTCCTTTACAGACAAAGCCAAAGGTACGGAAAAAGGTAAGTTTATCGCCTTGGATCTTGGCGGAACAAATTTCAGAGTCATTGCTGTAGAACTTGACGGAAAGGGCGGCTCCACCATTGCTGCCGTTAACAAGTATGTGATCGATAAGAAATATATGGAGGGTACTGGTGAAGAACTCTTCGGCTTTATTGCAACATGCATAAAAGGTTTTATAGAAGGAAACAAAATCTCTACAGAAAAAAAACTAGAACTCGCCTTTACTTTTTCTTTCCCTGTGGATCAGACCAATATTGCTGCCGGAAAACTTCTACAATGGACTAAGGGATTTATAGCATCCGGCGTGGAAGGTGAAGATATAGTTGTGCTTTTAAATGAAGCGTTGAAGAAAATCGGCATCAATAATCTGAAAGTTGCTGCCCTTGTTAATGATACTGTCGGGACTCTTGTGGCAAAAAGTTATGCAGAACCTTCCTGTGATGTAGGTGTGATTCTTGGAACAGGAACGAATGCCTGCTATCCAGAAAAACTTGTCAACATCAAAAAATGGAGAGGTATGCCTCCTAAGGGGAACATGATTATAAATATGGAGTGGGGCAATTTTGATAAACTTTTTGTGACTCCTTATGACAAAGATGTTGATGCCGCGAGCCCAAATCCTGGCAGTCAGCGTCTTGAAAAAATGGTTTCAGGCATGTTCTTAGGCGAAATTCTGCGGGTACTTGTTCGTGACCTCATCAAAAGAGATTTGATATTTGAAGATGAAAGCGCAGTCAACGCTTTTCACAAACACAGCTCACTGAAGACAGAAAATATGTCTTTGATTGAGGCTGATGTCAGTGACAATCTTGGCGAAGTCGAAGCATTTTTGGCGAAATCAGGCATTAAAAACATCTCGATAGAATCAAAAAGTCTGCTAAAACATGTTAGCAAGCTCATTTCAGGAAGGTCTGCCAAATTATCTGCTGCTGCTATTGCTGCCGTAGTTCTTTGGATGGATCCTGAGTTAAAGGTCAAACATACTATCGGAATTGATGGATCGCTCTTTGAAAAATATCCCGGGTTTAAAGAGATGATGGAAGAAGTATTTGAAGACCTCTTCAAAAAGAAAGCCAAAAATATCGTTTGCGAACATGCCAGAGACGGATCAGGAGTAGGAGCTGCTATAATCGCCGCAATTGCTGCTTCCACCGAAAAGTGACCTAAAAAATCAGAAAAATACAAGCCTCTCGGAAGGGAGGCTTTTTTGTTTAAAATGAATATTTTTGACAGCATAAACATTCTTGATATTAAAACTGAAGATGAATATTTCATGCACTTGGCTATTAAAGAATCTCTTAAGGCATATGAGATAGGGGAGGTGCCAGTTGGCGCTGTAGCAGTTGTTGGCAGCAAAGTCGTTGCAAAAGCTTATAATCAGATAGAAAAGCTCAAAGATGCTACTGCACATGCCGAAATGCTGCTAATAACTCAGGTGTCAAGTTTTCTTGGAGATTGGAGGCTTGGAGATGTAACGATTTATGTAACTAAGGAACCTTGCCCCATGTGCGCCGGAGCGATGGTGAATTCCCGACTGGGCAACTTGGTCTATGGCATCAGAGATCCAAAGTACGGGGCTGCCGGAACGGCTTTGGATATTACTAATTTCCAAGGAACTCTGCATAAAGTGAAAGTCAGAGGCGGTATTCTTGAAGAGAAGTGTCTGGAAATATTCCAGAGTTTTTTTAGGGATTTAAGGAAAGAAAGTTAAAACTCAGAGCTTTTTGACAAAATCTTTACAATCATCCATCGGGTTTACTTCGTTTGTGTGAAGACCGCAACGATTAATGAATGGATGCTTTATATAGTGTTTGCAGTCTTTGCAGAAAGCTCTTTCTTCATTTGACTCTAGTGTTTTGCGGGCAACTTTTTCTGTATCTAGAAATGAAGCAAATTTGTTTAGTTTTTCGTCGTTACAACTGCTTTTTTGTATTGAATTGTCCTTTGGAATGTCTGCTAGTTTTTTCCCGCACGAAGAACATTTCAATATATCTCCTTTAAATGTCCATCCGTCCATTTCTGTTGCTTTAACTGCAAAGGATTCCTTGTTGCAGAAAGGGCATTTTACTTCATCGCCGCTCTTCATTTTAGTCCTCCGATAATTGGGTTTATTTCATTATTCTTGTGTTATAATTATAACATATAAAGCATACTTATTATCAAGCCGGCAATACATGTATTGTTATAGAAAAAAGGAATGTAAATGACACACGACGTCGCAATCATTGGCGCAGGGGTAATAGGCAGCGCTTTGGCCAGAGAGTTGTCAAAGTATCTATTTAAAGTCATCCTGATAGAAAAAGAGGAAGATGCAGCAGAGGGTATTAGTAAGGCTAATAGCGGTGTAATTCATGCAGGATTTAATGTTAGGCCTGGTTCCTTGAAATCAAGATTTAATAGAGAAGGCCTTGAACTTTTACCGAAGACAGCAGATGAGTTGGGAGTGAAATATAGAATTTGCAAAAAGCTCGTAATAGCCAAGGACGATGTGGAAAAGCTGTATTTGATTAAGCTTTTAGAGCAGGGGAACAAGAATTTTACTCCAGGATTATCCATCATTGGCAGGGAAGCGATGAGAGCACTTGAGCCTAACATTGAAGGGAAATGGGCTCTCTATTCGGAGAGAACCGGGATTATTACACCTTATCTTTTCACGATAGCCCTTGCTGAAAATGCATGCACAAACGGGGTTGAGGTTAGACTATCTACCGAGGTAAAAAGAATAACGAAGGACAATGGAGTTTATCAACTATTCTCAGCAAACAGTGAATTGATTACCAGGTCACGTTGGGTAATTAATTGTGCCGGGTGCGGTGCAGATGCTATATCTGCATTGATAGGAGACGACAGGTTCAAAATCTTTCCATGCAGGGGGGAATATTTTATTTTGGATAAGGATGCGTCAGATATCCTGAATATGGCAGTTTATCCTGTTCCATACGCTGACGGGAGCGGCCTGGGAGTTCATTTTACTCCGACGATGAACGGTAATATTCTTATTGGGCCTTCATCCGAATATATAGATAACAAGGATGATATATCTACTACCAAGCAAACTATGGATCAACTGAAAAAGGAAGCTTACGAACTGATGCCGATGATAAAAAATTACCGTTTTATCAAAAGTTATGCAGGGATAAGGCCAAAGCTCTTTAATTCTCAAAGCAAGAAGAGTTTTGAGGACTTTCATATCTCTGCATCTGAAAATAATCCCAGATTCATAAATCTTATAGGCATTGAATCACCGGGATTGACAAGTTCGCCTGCAATTGCCAAATACATTGTTGAAGAGATAATTGCACAGGAAGAAGAAATCATTGCCAATAAAGAATTTGACGGTAGATGGTATGGCAATTCCAAGATTTACGATAAAAACGGAGATGAGTATTTTAAATTGGTAGAAAAGCATCCTGAATATGCTGAAATAATTTGCCGTTGCGAAAAGATTTCAAAAGGCGAGATAAAAAAAGCGCTGGACAATTGTCTGAATGCGAAATCGCCTTCTGCCATAAAAAAAAGGACACATGCATTGATGGGCAGATGCCAGGGAGGATTCTGCCTGCCCAAGATTATCAACATGCTTGAAAGAGAATACCATATAAATCCGGAAAAAATTCTGAAGCTTAATGAACAGGAATAGTATGGAAAAAGAACTGAGATTTTTAGATACAGCAATTATTGGAGCAGGGGCCGCCGGCTTGGCCTGCGCCATAAAATTGAATGAATTAGGCGTTAGTAACATTATGCTTTTTGACAGAAATCCGTTTTTAGGCGGGATTCTGAAACAATGCATCCATTTGGGTTTTGGTTTGACTTATTTTAATGAGGAACTGACAGGCCCCCAATATGCCGAAAGACTTATAAAAAAGCTAAAAGAAAAAGAAATAAAATATCAGTTAAGCTCGACAATAACCGATATTTCCGATGAAAAGATAATCACTGTTTCTTCAGCATCACACGGGGTCATTCGTTATAAGGCCAGAACTGTAGTATTTGCAGCCGGCTGCAGAGAGAGGACAAGAGATAATATAGAGGTGCCGGGCACAAGGCCTATAGGAATATTTTCCGCTGGGCAAGCCCAGTCTTTAATAAACCTATATGGAGTTAAAATAGGGGAAAAAGTAATTATTCAGGGATCCGGAGATATCGGGCTGATAATGGCAAGAAGGCTTAAGATAGAAGGATATGAAGTAATAGCTGTACTGGAAACCCTTCCTTACCTTTCAGGGCTTATGCGAAACAAGGTTCAGTGCCTCGACCATTTCGGTATTCCCCTTATGCTCTCTTCTACAATAAAACAAATATGCGGAAAAAAGAGAGTTTCAGGCGTCTATGTGGAAACTCAATCTGATCAAGGAGTTTCTGAAATATATTATGATTGCGATACTGTATTATTCGCCGTGGGCTTGATACCTGAACTTGAACTTGCGAAAAACCAAGGGCTTAAAATAACAGGTTTCAATCCTGATGTGAATTCGGCATTTGAAGGAAGCAAAGATGGCATATTCTTCTGTGGTAATTGCCTTCATATTAATGATCTGGCAGACAATGCCTCGATTGAAGGCGAAAGAGCTGCTGTTTCAGTAAGTAATTACCTAAAAGATTTAAATGAATTCAAGAAAAGATTAACTCAGAGTTTGCCATATTCAGAAAAAAAGAAGAATGAACAGTTCAACTACGAATTTTTTAAGCGTTTAAGTAAAAGTGGGAAGCAAGTTTGTATCATTTGCCCCAGGTCATGCATACTTACTGAAGGGGGCAGCCCTTGTCAAAGAGGCGAAACATATTTAAAATCTATCAGGGGCGGCGGCTATTCCCAGCGGTTAACTACGACAATTCTTGCGAAGGATATGCAACTGACCCCTATAGTTACCGATGATGATGTTCCAATAGAGTGTTTTTCTGAAAAAGTGAAGGATATTAAGTCTAAGCGCGGTGAGGAAAACAAACAAAGCAAGGTAAAACATGAGTAAGTATTTCACTTCCTATGAGATTAAATCTCTCATAGATATCAGAGAGAGAATATGTTCAGGACATGGCCTGAGCTCTGTTATGGAAGCGTGTGAAAACGCAGGAAACTTCAAAGACAATTTTCCGATATTATACGCAGCAGTTTTGAGTGCGACACATGGAAGGAATCCTGATGCCTTATCTATCCATTCTACGAAAAAGTTGAAAAATTATTTTACAGATGAGTTTTTTCGTTACTTGAAAGAGAACAAGACTGTTGAACCCAAGGTAGTAGTTTTTAAGTCATCTCTCCCTTATGATGCATGGGTTAAGACGAATCTTTTTAAAATAGAATTGGAAAATACGCTAAATACTGCCAGTTCTTTTTTTAGAACTACTCCTCAGTTGAATGACTTCATGAATGTTTTAGACATTGGGCCTGGGAATGGAAGGATGACAGCCAGGATTGTTAACCGTATTATTGCAGAAAGAAAAACTAAAAAAGTGAATCTTGTCCTCCTCGACAAGTTTCCTGCCATGCTTGACGCAGCAAAGGTGTTTTGTAAGGAAACTATAAAAGCTGAAACTTTTGTTCAAACTATATGTTGCCCTGCACAGGAGCTTAATGATGACATTTTGGATATCCTTAGGGGATATACGCCTTTCAATACAACTATCTGTTCAAGGTCTATTCACCATATGACTTCAGATCTAAAATCAAAACTGTTACGAAAACTCAACAATCTCACTGAATCTATTATTCTTGTAGAAATGAACAGTACTCATGATCTCCCTGAGAAGGATGAGCCTGACCTTGTTTATTCAATAGTTAAGAGCTATGGCTTTATATTCAATGACATTAGAAAGAGCCATTTGACAGAAGAGGAAAAACTTGCTGCGATTGATGACTTTCTACTGGCCGAAGCGCTTTTTGTCTTAGGGAAGAACAAGGCAGAGCGGATTGACTATCATGCCACGATTGAAGAATGGAGAGAACTTGCAGTGAACGCCGGGTTCAAAGTTACACATATGGAGCCTTCTGCACTCTATCCTGATGGAGAGCCTCACTATTTCACAATGATAATGTCAAATAAATAAGAGTAAAAGAATGGAACACGTATCATTCCTGTCCAGTTTTTCGGGTGCATTATAAGACTGTAGTTAGATATTTTTTAGTTGTTGGTAGAGGTTAATTAAGAAGTCACGGTTATCAGCTGAAAGGTATTTCATTTGTCCACCCATTCTGTTGAATGTCTTGCAGTAACGCAGATAATAAGCAGGGTTGTTCATAGGCGGTTCCCCGTCTTTGCTCCAGTCCCAGGTGCTCTTTGCCAAATCCACAACCAATATGAAATGGTTATCAATATGTTTGCCTTCCTGTATTTTCAGGTTTTGAGACATTGATAAAGATTTTTCAAATATCATGGGTGACATCACGGCCGATCCGACAGAAAGGTAAACTCCGCCGTCCAGATTTGAAACCTGATTGGCATAAACCAGAAAATCCCTCAAAGATGCTCTGCCGATAGCGCCGCCGTGGTTTAGGGGATGGTTGTAAATGATGTCGTGCCCGATCATCGGATGGCCTGTAAATGGAATTCCGAGCCGATACGCTGCTGCTTGAATTGTATATTGTTTGTGCGGGTGGGAAATCTTCATCCATCCTGATTTGATAGAAAACTTTCGCGTTGTATAAAGAAGATCTGCCGCTGCTGCAGATTTTTCCAGGTTTGATGTGTCTTTGATAACTGCTTCAAGTTCAATATGGGAGGGGATATTTAACCCTTCGTTCTCTACCATGGCTCCAACAGATTCGCCATAACCCAACCCTTCGTATGCTCCGACGATGATTGCCAGATTTATAAAAAAACCGGTTTCCTGCCAAATTCCAAATTCACCGTTTTTTACATTTGCCCTGACATCTTCACTTGTGTTGCCCAGATAAGCAAATTCCCAGTCATGGATAATTCCGGCTCCATTTGTCGCCAGATGCGTAATCCAACCTTCTTCTATGAATTTTATCAGAACAGGCGAAAGCCCATTTTTTATTGAATGTGCCCCGAAAGCGAGCATGACAGACTTTCCATTCCTTCTTGCGTTAATTATTTTGGAGGCAGTTTCTATAATAATAGCTTCGCTCTGCGCATCGAACTTGTTTGTTGTGGAATCAACTGTCAGGTGGTCCTTTTCTATATTTACTTTGCTGTATCTGCTTTTGAGAGGTTTGATATTAAGTTTATCTCTATCAAGTTTCGTAAAAAACATAGTTTCCTTTTGGTGTTTAGGTATTAAATATTTTTGACAAGTTTTCGGATTTCATCTGGAGATGCGGTTCCTGTCTGATGGAGCTTTTGGACAGTGACCCCTGCGACAAAACCACCGAAGGTAGCAGCAGTAATAGGATCGAATCCGCACGCCATTGCCGCAGCTATGCCTGCAAGCATACTGTCTCCTGCGCCGACCGTATCTGTCTTGCCTATGACATGAGGGCAGGGGATTATTGTAGTTTTGTTATTTTCCAGAACAATACAACCTTTACTGCCTCGTGTTACGAAAAGTGTATTCTCCCATTTTTCATGAAGTAAGCATGCTGCTTTTACAGCGTCTGAGTCTGACATCACACAGTCGGGTTCGCTTTTGACGCCGCAAAGGGTCAGAGCTTCGTAAGAATTAAGCTTTCTGATTGTATTTTGGTAAAGTTCAGCACAGTTCCGGCTGTCCAGAAGAAAGAGTTTTGCAGGATGTGCAGTAATGATTCGCTTCAACCTTGTATGAAAAATTTCCGAATTATGAATACCTTCCAAAACCTGCTGGTTAATTATGACTACATCCAGATTTTTAATTTGTGAACTGATTTTATTTATAAGTTTTTCAGCTGTTTCGTCTGAAAGCTTGTTATAATTACCAAAGTCAATCCTGTTCAGCTCTCTGTTTTCTTCAATAGGTTTTATGTAAACATTAGTACTCCAGTTATCTTTTTGTTCAATTAGGTTTTCCTGATTGATATTTTGGCTTGCCATTAAAGCTCTCATCTTGTAGCCGAAAGGGTCATCTCCTGTAACCCCGAAAACTAGAACTGTTCTTACACCCATTGCTGTTAAATTACTGGCAACATTTCCGGCGCCTCCCAGACTATAGTGTTGTGAAGTAACGGGTTTTGTCGATAGCTTAGTTTCAATTGAAATTTCAGACTTGTTGTTATCTATAATCCAGTAGGCATCAAGACAAAAATCACCAATAACACCTACTTTTGCAGCGGCTATCTTTTTAAGAATATTTTCAAGATCGATTTTGTGCATTCCCGCCTTTTTCTTTTGACTGTTAAAAAATTATAACATTGGTAAATTATTTTTTAAAGAAATGATTGTTGTTGCAATCATTTTTCTTGCCATGTATCTTTAGAAAATTCTACAACCTAAAAAAGTAAGGAGTGGGGGATTTATGGTTATTATAGACGGGAACACTCTCAAGATAGAGGATGTGTTTAATGTAGCTCTGAGTTTCGAAGAAGTTGTTCTATGCCCTGAGGCAGAGAGGCTTATAAAAGAATCAAGCGATTGTGTCGAACGACTGGTAAAGTCTGGCAAAATTGTTTATGGGATTACCACAGGTTTCGGGGATTTGGCCAATAAGACAATAAATCCGAGTGATGCTGAAAAACTTCAGATAAACCTTGTCAGAAGCCACTCTGTAGGTGTCGGCGCCCCTTTTTCAGAAGAAGTTGTCAGAGGAATAATCCTTCTGAGAATTAATGCTTTGGCAAAGGGATATTCTGGGGTCAGGTTGAGCGTCATAAATACATTAATTGCATTGCTGAACAAAAGAATATATCCATATATTCCTTCACAGGGATCAGTGGGAGCCAGTGGCGATTTGGCACCATTGGCTCATCTTGCTCTTGCGATTGTAGGGGAGGGGGAATGCCTTATAGGCGGGAAGAGATTTCCATCAAGAGGCGTGCTTCTCAAAAAAGGCATTGAACCTGTTGTTTTAAAGGCTAAGGAAGGGCTTGGATTGACAAACGGGACTCAGGCTATGGCGTCGCTGGGATGTTTGTCGGTTTATAAAGCTAAACGGCTGATAAAGAACGCACAGATTGCTACCGCAATGAGCGTGGAAGCCCTTAAAGGAACAACAAAAGCTTTTGACGAAAGAATACATGCCCTAAGACCTCATGCCGGACAAGTAGCTGTGGCGGAAAATTTGCGTAACTTGCTTGCTGAAAGCGAGATAATCAGCTCTCATAGGGATTGCTCAAAAGTTCAGGATGCCTATACTTTGCGCTGTTATCCTCAGGTAACAGGCGCTGTGCTGGATGCTATAAACTATGTAGAAAGCGTTTTGAGTATAGAGATCAATTCGGCCAATGACAACCCTCTTATTTTCGCCGATAAAAATGAGGCTATTTCAGGAGGTAATTTTCACGGAGAACCTCTGGCCCTGGCCCTGGATTATCTTGGTATGGCCATTTCGGAACTTGCGAACATAACCGAAAGGCTGATTGACAGGCTGGTAAATCCTTATAAGTCAGGTTTACCTGCATTCCTTAGCAAGGATGGCGGTTTGAATTCCGGCTTTATGATTGCCCAATATACAGCAGCTGCGCTTGTCTCTGAAAATAAAGTGCTTGCCCATCCTGCCAGTGTTGACTCAATACCTACTTCCGCAGGGCAGGAAGATCATGTAAGCATGGGAACAATTTCCTGCAGGCATGCTTTGGATATTATTGCCAATACGGAAAATGTAGTTGCCATACAGGCTCTTACAGCAGCTCAAGGGATTGATTTCTGGCCGATGAGACCCGGCGTCGGAACTAAAGCAGCAAGAGACGAGGTAAGAAAGTTTATATCATTTATGGACGAAGACAGAATTCTTTATAAGGACATGGAAACTGCAAGAAAATTAATAGTTGATAGCGTGATTTTGAATGCTGTGGAAAAGGTTGTCAAATTAAAATAAGCAAGGGAGAGTAGCAAGTATGCAATCAAGGCCTATGTACATGGAGGAAAAACCTTCCTCACCAATAAGAGCAATGCGCGGCACACAGTTAAGGGCAAAAACATGGGAAGCTGAAGCAGCTTTAAGGATGCTTGAAAATAATCTGGATCCCGAAAACGCGTTAATCCCAGATCAGCTTATAGTTTACGGGGGAGCAGGAAGAGCAGCCAGAAACTGGAGAGAATATAACAAAATAGTCAAAGCTCTGATCGATCTGGATTCAGATGAAACTTTGCTTATACAATCCGGTAAACCAGTAGGGATAATCAGAACCTATAGAAATAGCCCTAAAGTATTAATCGCAAACAGCAACATTGTTCCTGCGTGGTCAACTCAGGAAAATTTCGACAAGTACGATGCAATGGGTCTTACTATGTATGGACAAATGACTGCCGGCAGTTGGATTTACATAGGGACTCAGGGTATTTTGCAAGGGACTTTTCAAACTCTGGCGGCAATCGCTGATAAATATTTCGGCGGAACATTAGCAGGAAAATGGGTGATAACAGGCGGGCTTGGCGGAATGAGCGGAGCGCAGCCGTTGTCTGTTACAATGAATGAGGGCGTGATAATAAATGTCGAGGTTGACCCTGAAAGAGTAAAAAGAAAAGTCAACGAACGATATTGCGACAAGATGACTTATTCTCTTGATGAGGCTATTGCCTGGATGAAAGACGCAGTAGCTAAGAAAAAACCACTCTCTATCGGGCTGGTCGGCAATTGCGCTGAAGTACTACCCGAACTCGTAAAACGAAATATCATTCCTGACATAGTTACAGACCAGACTTCTGCGCACGATCTAATGGATTATGCTCCCGTTGGGAATTTTGATGAGAAGATGAGTCTGCGAAAAGCCGACCCCCAGGAATACAAAAGACAATCGCTTGAATCAATAAAGAAACACTGCCAGGCAATAATAGACATGCAAACCAAAGGGGCTATCGCATTTGATTACGGCAATAATCTGCGGGGACAAGCCGAAAAAGGCGGGCTCAAAGTAAGAGGTGAAAACGGAGAGTTCCTTTATCCCGGATTTGTGCCGGAATATATCAGGCCGCTCTTCTGCGAAGGCCGCGGGCCCTATCGCTGGGCCGCTCTTTCCGGGGATGTTTCAGACATTGACAAACTCGATGAGTTGGTGCTTGAAATGTTTCCAGAAGACAAAATTTTGTACCGCTGGATAACTTTGGCCCAAAAAACCGTTCCTCAATGGGGACTGCCAAACAGAGTTTGCTGGCTCGGGCTAGGGGACAGGCACAGGTTTGCTTTGAGAATGAACGAAATGGTGAAAAATGGTATTCTCAAGGCTCCTATTGTTATAGGCAGGGATCATCTTGATTGCGGTTCGGTAGCTTCTCCTAACAGAGAAACCGAAGCCATGAAAGATGGAAGCGATGCTATAGCCGACTGGCCTTTGCTTTGCGCTATGTCAAATGCTGTGTGCGGAGCAGATTGGGTTTCATTACATAATGGCGGCGGTGTAGGCATCGGAAACTCAACCCATTGCGGGCAAGTCATTGTCGCTACTGGTACTGACGCTAAAGCAGAGGCGATACAAAGAGTATTGACAGTTGACCCGTCTTTCGGAATATTCAGACATGCTGATGCCGGATATGAAATAGCAATGGATTGTGCAAGAAAGAAGGGTGTGAAAATACCGGGAATTACAGTGTAGGATCAGCAAGATATATGGAGTAAAAGTTTATGCTGAAATATCGCGGGTTAGCTTTTAAACTTAATATTTTAATACTGCTCGTGAGCGGGCTTGTTCTTCTCTGCACCCTGTTTTTAAATTACAGTTCCACCCGAAAACTAATGACTGCAGAAACTCAGGATGACATAGAGATTATCGGACAGATGACGGCCCAAAATATCGAAAACATCCTTATATCTGCTGAGACTGTTACTAAAACTCTTTCTGTACTAATAGGGAAACGCACCCCATCTCAAAGAAGAATTCAAGACTCTCTTTTCTCTGTAGTCCAGACGCATCCTGAAATTTTTGGGGCTTCTATTACTTTTGCTCCATATGCCTATGATCCCAAAATGAAGTTTTATTCGCCCTACGCTTATAGAGAAAAAGAAGGAGTTAACTTTCTGAATGAGTTTAATGGCCTTAAGGATTATACCCAACTGCCATGGTATTCCTTACCGGCAGCAACAAAAGAACCATGCTGGACAGAACCTTATATCAATAAAGATATCGGAAATGTAATGATGATAACATATTCCATTCCTTTCTTCATAAATGCCGATGAAAATAAAGAACTCAAAGGTATTGCTCTGGTGGATATTTCTCTGGATTGGCTCAGTTCCCTGCTAGAAGAAGTCAACTCTTTTGGAATGGGATACTCCTTAATTCTCTCTGCAAACGGCAAGATTCTTTTTTCTCCTAAATCTGTCTTACTTTCGGAATTCATTTGTGGACAAACATTTTTTGAATATGCTGATAAAATCAAAAGCCAGGCTATCTCAGACTTAGGAAGAGAAATACTGACGGGAAAAAAAGGCATTAAATATGTGAATCTTGAAGGCATAAAAAAGGCAGGGTGGTTCTATTATGCTCCAATCGGGCCTAGCGAATGGTTTCTTGTGGTGTTTTTTCCAGACAATAAATTCAGGGAAGACTTGAGGAATCTGAATATAGAAATTCTGCTCATATGCGTGGCAGGGCTTCTTTTCCTGATTACGCTGATAACTACTATTGTTCGCAAATTAACAGCTCCGCTCAAGAATCTTGCTTATTCAGTTAAGATAATAGGAACCGGAAAACTTGATACGGAAATAACCGTTATTCCCACTCATGATGAGGCAGGAATATTGACAAGGGCTTTTGAGGAGATGAGAAAATCTCTGATTAGCTATATTGAAAATCTTAGAAAGACTACAGCAGAGAAAGAAAGCGTTGAAACAGAGATAAAGATAGCTGCAGCTCTACAATCGTCAATTATTCCTCTTATTGATGAAAAATTCAGGAGCGAGCTTTTTGAGATTTATGCAAAGCTTGTCCCAGCCAGAAATGTTTCAGGAGACTTTTACGATATCTTCTATCTGGATAACAATAAGTTAGCTGTCGTTGTGGCAGATGTTTCAGGGAAAGGTGTTCCTGCCGCATTCTTTATGTCCATTGCCAAATTTGCCATTAAGAACGTATGCTCACTGACTTCTCAACTTTCTCCCGCAAAAGTATTACAACTGGCAAACAAGCTCATTTGTGATGAAAATCCTTCATGTATGTTTGTGACATGTTACCTGGCCTTTTATGACATACGGAGCGGAGAGTTGATTTATGCGAATGCAGGGCATCACAACTTCCTTCATATATTTTCTAACGGCAAAATAGAAATTAAAGGGATTCTGAAAAATAAAGCCCTTGGCGTAATTCCTGATGAGGCTTATTCTGAAGGAAAGGTAAATCTTGGGTCCGGCGAAGCAATAGCGATTTACACTGATGGCGTAGTTGAAGCTGAAAACAAAAATTTCAACCAGTTCGGAGATGATGCTGTTATAGAACATTTTGTCCTAGAAGGGATTGAAAATATAAATCAAGCTGGCGACTCTCTGGTTAAAAAAGTATTGGAATTCGAAGAGAATAACAGATTTGACGATATTACTCTTCTGATTTTGAAAAGGAAGTGATTATGTTCCAGAAGATGTTTAGAGGTATTTCTGCTCGTCTGCCAGGTAGTCGATGCTTAGGGCAAAAAGCTGTCCATTTATTTCCTTGAAAGTAGTTTTTTGCATGATGAATTTTACATTGCCAGAAGGAGTAACGATTCTGAGTTTATAGAAGAGCGGTTTATCAACTTTCGCCTCGGAAATAAGGAATTCTATTGGGGCTTTATCTTCCGGATGGACACAATGGTTTAACCAATAGTCCATATCCTTGCTGAAAAACTCTTCAGTTTTTCTTTCATAAAGCTTCTCCCTTGCATCGTTTATATATAAATATTTCCTTGTGGAAAGATTAATTAAAACAAGGCTTTCAGTGAAGTTGTCTATCATAAACTTTAACAGTCCCATCAGTTCCAGATTCTTTTTTCCCAAGGTGATGTCTTTGATAATGCAGTAGTTAACTCCTCTGTTGAGATAAGCTGTTTCCTGTAGTATTAGTTCCGTTCCGTCATTTATTCTTCGAATCTTGTATTCAACGCTTTTTGGATAATCCCTGCATTTAAGGAAAGATTCATATTTCTCTTTGTCTTCGGGGATGATTGCATCTTTGTAGATGTACTGGTTTTTGAAAACTTCTTCCTTCGAGCAACCGAAATAATTAATCACGGAATTATTTACATACTGAAGCTCTTCATGACCTTCGTCCAGAGTGGCTATCCAGATGCAGTCGCTCATCTGATCAATGACTTCTTTTAAAAGGGCATTCTTCTGTTCGGAATTTTTCAGGTCTGTTATGTCAACTATTGTTCCCACTACGCCCTGTATTTTTGAGTCTGAATCGTAGAGAGGATATTTGGAGATCAGCCCCCATTTTTTCTTTCTCGTTCCGGGAATGTAGTTTTCCACATTCTGTATTATTTCGCCGGCTCTTATGACTCTCTGGTCTTCGTCTGAATTACTGACCGCTTCAGAAGCCGAAAAGAAAGCCGAATCAGTTTTCCCTTTGCATATTTCATCAGTTCCGATTCTGTAAAATTCCCTGAAATAATCATTTACATTTACATACTTTAGGTTCAGGTCTTTAACATAGAGCAGAACTTTTACCGAGTTCATAAACGATCTTACAATCGTGTGGCTGTGTTTTAACTGAGTATTGAGTTTATAAAGTGAACTTAGTATGTCGCTGTAAAGTGTATCGGGAGTAGATAATGCGTTTGCAAGAGTCTTGTCAGGAGAGTCTTTTGAGATAGGAGCTTCAGATTTCAGGTCAGACAGTTCTGATATATTGGAATTGAGAATTTTTGCTAAAGTTCTTATATTTGACTCATTCGGAACTCTGCTTCCATTCTCCCACATCCAGTATGTCTTCCGGCTTATGTTTAATTTGCTGACTAAATAATTGACCGACAGTTTCGAATGTTTTCTTATTTCTCTAAGTTTATCCGAGTAGAATTGCATTCTTCAGCGCTCTCCCCAGCTATATCTCTTTTTTAGTAAGTATACTCAAGCGAAACAGTATTGTCCTTAGAGGAAACATAAATATTTCCTAAAAACACATAATAAAACTTTTTTGTCCTTCTCCTAACTTATTGATCTATAATAATTGGCAAAGGCAAATGAAATAGTTTTAAGACGAGAAAATGAATAACAATATAAAAGGAGAAGAAGCTATGATTACTACACTCAATAATGTGATTCTTCCGGGGGAGAATGTCGGAGATTACGCAGAAAGATGGGAAAAGACCTTTGATATGGTTTTTCTGGTCGGCTGGGCAGTATCAGCAATTCTACTTTTTCTGGTAACTCTGAAAATACAGCCTTCTCTTCTGACACAGTACCATTTTTTTGGATTCTGTTTTATGAAACTCTCCGTAATGCTTTTGATGTCTCTTGCCGGTGGTGCCGTCTGCCGTTATTACTGCAGAACTGATAAAAAAGGCTATATAGTATCAAGCAAGAATTCTTGGTTCAAAGTCAATTACACAAGGAAGTTACAGCATTTTGCTGCTTATCTTGTGCCTCTCATTGCTGCAGGTACGCACCCGAAAGGAATACTACCTCATATCTGGGAATCGCTTTTTGTGCTTTTAATTTTCCTTCTTCTGATAAAACCTATCCGTGAAAATTCTAGATTTTTTATGCTCCAGTTTAATTCCCTTGATCGCCCTGAAGACAGACCCAATACTCTTAAATGGATAGTATTGGGAAACATTCTTCCGGGTCTGATTCTGGCGACGGTATTCAGACAACTCTTCGAACAGTTGGGAGAACCCAACCTTGTACTCATAATTATTTTTATAATAGGAATAGGCGATGGTTTAGCTGAGCCTGTAGGCATATATCTCGGGAAGAAGAAATATGTTGTGCCTTCATGGTCAATGGGCAAACAGTATGTCAGGTCTTACGCTGGCAGCGCATGTGTTTTTATCAGCGGAATTGTCTTTACTTTTATGTTTTTCGGCGAATTTAACCACATAGCGCAATTCATCGCGGCTATTATTCTTATTCCGCCTGTGATGACGCTTGTCGAAGCTGTCGCTCCCCATTCAATGGACACGCCGCTTATGATGACTGTAGGATTTTCGCTCCTGTATGCAATCTGTCTTTTTAACTAAAGCAATGAATTTTGAAACAGATTAATGAACATGAAAGAACAGTATAATATAATCACAATCGAACAAACTAACAGGGAGGGATATATGAGTTATTCATCAAACAGGAAAAAGGCGCTCTTCATTTTGCTTCTGTGTTCAGCTCTTTGCGGATATTTGTATTCAGAAGAGAAAACCGTTGTGAATGAGCAGAACCCCTTTCCGGAAGACTATATTGAAAGTGCTGTGAATTTAAAAGCTGTAAGAATAGACAATGGATGGGGCTTTTCCGATTTGAAGGGAAATGTGATCATAGCTCCATACTTCCAGCAGACCAGAGATTTTACAGAAGGTTTAGGACAGATCAAAATATCCGGGGAATGGGGGTTTATAGATAATTCAGGAAAAATAGTCATTCAGCCTGTCTATAAAAATGTTAGAGCGTTTTCCGAAGGATTGGCGCCTGTCCTTATAGACAATAAGTGGGGGTTCATAGACTCTAAAGGCAAGAAAGCAGCCGATTTTAAATATACTGACGCTCACAGGATCAATGAAAGTCTTGCGGCAGTATCGGAAACAGGACAGCTAAAATCATACGGCTATATAACTCCAGCTGGAATTTATGCCATCAAACCCCAGTATGACGACGCCAAGAGTTTTACAGAAGGTTTCGCCGCTGTAAAAAGCGAAGGAAAATGGGGATATGTCAATCATGAGGGAAGACTTGTTGTTCCATGCAGTTTTGAAAAAGCGGAGCACTTCTCAAAAGGCTTGGCTGCTGTAAAAGTTGATAATAAATGGGGGTATATCAATCCTGAAGGAAAGTTTGCGATAAAACCGAGTTACGATTTTGCAGGGAATTTTACGGATAAGGGAGCAATGGTTTCCCGTGAAGGCCTATCTCTTATTATTGACCCTAGCGGGAAAGAGATAAGTACAGATTCAGAATTAGACTATGGAGATAAATTTTTGTTGGTTAATGATGCGATGTGCAGTTTCAACGGAGGTGATTATCCTGCGTGTATAACCATTGTTAATTTTACCAGTTTTGACATTTGGGTTTCCAGCCCTGATAATAATCTGGAAGCGGATAAGATCAGAGGGCATGTTATCTTGCCATGGGGTACAGTTGAGTCATCCTTATTTAGCAGGAATCCAAAGTCAAGAAAGGGTGAAATGACTTTAATGAGCAGGGTTGGAAGAGAAGGAAAAGACTGGAAGGCCTTGTGCAGTTTGCGGCTTTTCTCTTATGAAGGCAACAACTTAAATCCATTTGGGGGCTGCGCGGCATCGTTGATAAATCAGTTTATCGAGAAGAAAGGCGTGCCGGCAGGGGATGAAAGGATATTTAACCAGAATACCATATATTGGCCAAATAGATACCTTGTATTCAATCTTGAGGATTATGTATGGATTCTGGTGGGAGACAGTTGGTTTGGCAACTTCTTGGGAGGATATGTGCCAAGGCAGGTAGTTTTCCGTCAGCCTACTTTGTTTCTTATAGAAAAAAAACTGGTTCCCGACTGGGAATATCTAGTTGGTATGAAATAACAGGGAGGATTGGAATATGAAAAAGATAATTTGTGTTTTAGCCTCAGTTTTTATTGTTTCATTTTGTTTGGCCGAAGGAATAAAATATGACCATCTTGAAGTCTACGGGATGAAGAATTTGTTAAGTTATGATGATACTCAAGGAGGCACATATAAATGGGCTTATGAATCACGCTGCACCAGCGAAGATGAACGAAACCCTTCAGACAGATTTGGTTTATGTCTTGTCATGATTTCCAACTGCACTAAAGGGAGACTGACTGCAGACGGTTCGGTGGGAAAGAAGGCCATAATGATCTCCAATGATATTGCCTCGAGAAGCTCGGCTACAGGCGCTGTTTACTGGAGTGGAGTATTCAGGGGCGGGTCCGGCGCTGAGGGGAAACAGCAGACTTTTTTATATTCTCACTATTTAAAGATGGACGATCCTAATATTCAAGGGACAGGAAGGCCTGTATATTTCACAATGCGCTGCTGGAATCAGAGAATGATACCCTTCGATCCTAAGGGAGAATCTGGGCTTCATACAGCAAAGCATATAATTGAGATAATAGGCGAAGCAGGCGCATTTGCGCCTTATGTTGGCCATTTTATTCATGCGTTTGCACTTATGTTTAAGTACGGACTTAACGATCCACCTCCGCCGCCAAATCCTAACGATTTTGTTTACAGGTTCAATGCTTATATGGTCACGGCAAACCCGAAGCTTGCTGACTTCAGTCCGCAATATGAAGTTCTTTATTCTAAGGATGGAAAACCAGCCTATGACTCTTATGCATTACACTGTGCGGGTCAGAGAGAAGAAGATGCTTCTTCAAACTATGTCGTACAGAATTCATGCATCAGATCAATAAGATTTCCTGATGGTTGCTATTCGATTCCTATTTATGTGGTAAATATCTATTATTCAAAAGATTATTATGCGGCTAAACTAATCGCATATTGCCACTACATAAAGGATTTAGGATGGGATAGAGACAATAACTCCTTAACATCACTGACAGATAAAATGACTAAATCCGACATGAACAGACTCAGCGAAAGATTCGGAACTATGAAAGAAGAAGATATAATGAAGATAAACGATGCAATAGATGATGTTTTCAATAAACATAATGATAGTTTCCAAGTGGATAATACTCAAGAAGAAACATTAAGGTATCAAGAAGCTATAAAACTTCTCGGTAATATCTGACAACAAAGCATAGCCTATGAGAGATTTTTCTGCTTGTAGGCTCTTTATGATTCCGTGAAGTACAGTATATTTTATTTATGGTTTCGGGTTCTGATTGGGGGCATTGGAGAGACGCAGTATTTTGCGTCTCCTTTATATTTTGATTGAATAAAAAGAAGGAAGGTAATTTTATGAATAGAATAGTTGAGTGTGTTCCAAATATTTCGGAAGGAAGAAACAAACAAGTTATTAATGCTGTGGCTGAAGCAATAAAAAACACTTCAGACAAAATTCAACTGCTTGATATTGATCCCGGATATGACACTAATAGAACTGTAATTACTTTTGTTGGGGAACCTGAAGCAGTCGAAGAAGCCGCTTTTCAGTGTATAAAAAAGAGCAACGAACTAATCGACATGAGTGTGCACAAAGGGGCTCATCCTCGTCAGGGTTGTACGGATGTCTGCCCGTTTATTCCGATTTCAGGCGTTACGATGGAAGAATGTGTAGCCATGGCAAAAAGAGTAGGGAAGAGGGTCGGCTCAGAGCTTGGACTGCCTGTATATCTTTATGGTTATTCGGCTTCAAATAAAGAACGCGAAGATCTTGCATTTGTCAGAAAGGGAGAATATGAAAGCCTGAAAGACAAACTTAATACACTCAAACCTGATTTCGGCCCGACCGAATTTAATAATACTGTCAGAAAGGGCGGGGCTGTAAATATCAGCGCAAGAGACTTTCTTATTGCCTACAATATAAATCTAAATACAAGAGACCGTGCTTTGGCAAACGAAATTGCGCTTAATATAAGGGAAGCAGGAAGAGCAAAGAGGGACGAGAAAGGAGAGATAATCCGTGACGAAAAAGGCGAATCTGTAAAAGTTCCGGGTTTGCTTAAGGCCGTGAAAGGAATCGGCTGGTATATTGACGAATATGGAATAGCACAGATTTCAATCAATCTTGTGAATTATAAAATCACACCGCTCCACGTCCTATTCGAATCATGCGTGGAGCAGGCTGAAAAATTAGGAATAAGGGTTACCGGAAGCGAACTTGTGGGTCTGATACCGAGAGAATCTATCCTTGAAACAGGAAGGTACTTCTTAAGGAAAGCCAAACGCTCTACAGGCGTACCTGAAAGAGAACTAATCCATATCGCTGTAAAATCTCTTGGCCTTGCAGAAATTACTCCTTTTAAAGTTGATGAAAAAATCATCGAATACAAGATGTCCAAAAAGGGCAAACTCTGTTCAATGAAACTCGACGATTTTATAGACGAAGTCGGTAAAGATTCTCCTGCACCTGGCGGTGGAAGCGTGGCTGCTTTGGCAGGTGCGCTGGGGGCAGGGTTGGGTTCTATGGTTGCTGCACTTACTCCGGCTAAAAAAGGCTATGATAAAACTCTCCAACCTTTATCTGCAAGAGGCGATAAACTCATTGAATACCTGGAAAAACTTAAACTTGGAATAGATCTTGATACAGAGGCTTTTAATGATGTAATGACAGGCTTGCGCATGCCGAAAAACAGCGACGAGGAAAAAGCTGCAAGAGATAAAGCTATTCAGGAAGGTTACAAAAAAGCCACTCTTGTCCCACTGGAAACGGCAACTTTGTGCGCGCAAGCTATAGAAGAACTCCTAGAGGTTGCTGAAATCGGAAACCCTAATTCAGCTAGTGATGTCGGAGTAGGGGCCTTGATGGCTTATGCAGGTTTTGAAGGCGCCGCCCTTAATGTAAATATAAATCTACCTAATATTAAAGATGAAAGTTTCAAAAAAGAAATCAGCGTAAAACTAAACAGCATGAGATCTAAAGCTATTGAGTACAGAGACAAGGTCCTTGCTGCAGTCAACAGCAAAATACAGAAATAAAATATATATGAAGGCATATTTATATGCACTGGACACATTAGCGGATTGGGAAATCGGCCATCTAAGAGCTGAACTCAATAGTGGTAGATTTTTAGATAAAACAAGGGCTTCAGTCGAACTTATTATAATAGGAAGCACTACCAAACCTATAAAAACAATGGGAGGAATCGTTATCACTCCGACTGAACAGGTTGATAATATAGCATTTGCTGAAAAAGATTTACTGATTTTGCCGGGCGCTGATACTTGGCTTGAAGAGGATAATAAAAAAGTACTGAGCCTTACTCCTGAACTTCTAAACCAAAATGTCACAGTCGCGGCAATCTGTGGAGCTACCATTGCTTTAGCAAAAAATGGAATACTTAACAATAAAAAACATACCAGTAATGACAGGGAATTCCTGAAAATGACTTGCCCCGAATATTCAGGAGAAGCTTATTATTTGAATCAACCGGCAGTTGCGGATGGCAACTTAATAACTGCCAGTGGCCTTGCTCCATTAGAATTTTCGTATGAAGTATTCAAAAAAATAAACGTTATGAAAACAGATACGCTTGAGGCTTGGTATCAGTTATATAAAACCAAGGACGCTAAATATTTTTATACTCTAATGGGATCATTGTAATATGTCGAACACCGGAGCGCTATGGCTTGTCATAGCTTTAATAAGCTGAGGCATGTCTCAGATAAAACAAAGCGGAAACACCTTTCCGCGCTCCAAAAAGAGAGGTATATATGACTAAAAATATTGACTTGCTTATTTGCAATAGCTCTAAACTGTTAACTCTGTCTTGCAAGGAAAAACCAAAGACAGGTAATGAACTGCAGGAATTATCCATAGTCGACAACGGAGCTGTTGCCGTAAAAGACGGGCTTATCCTTGAAACAGGCTCTACCAAAGACTTGCTAAAAAAATATAAGAAAGTTAAAAAGGTCATAGATGCAGAAAACTGCCTGGTTATGCCGGGTCTTGTAGATTGCCATACACATACGGTATTTGCAGGGAGCAGAGAATATGAACTAGGAATGAAAATATCAGGGGCGACCTACCTTGATATTCTTAAAGCCGGTGGAGGTATTCATTCGACAGTCAATGCTACAAGAAAGGCGACCAAAAGTGAATTGACAAAGCTTGCGAAACAAAGGCTAGACAACATGCTGCAGCATGGCACTACTACAGTTGAAATAAAGTCAGGTTACGGGCTTGATTATGACACCGAGAAAAAAATATTGAAAGTTATCCGTTCTATCAGTAAAAAACATCCGGTAGATATCATTTCAACCTATCTCGGAGCACACACTATTCCTAAAGATATGGACAGGGAAAGTTATGTCGAAATGATGCTTGAGAAAGCATTGCCTGACTTTAAATATCTGACAGAATACTGTGACATATTTACCGAAGAAGGGGCGTTTAATATCAAAGAGACGGACAGAATTTTAAAGAAAGCAAAAGCTCTGGGTTATAAACTAAAAATACACGCAGGGCAATTCAATGACATTGCCGCGGCAGGTCTGGCTTCAAACCTTGGCGCAGTTTCCGCCGATCACCTTGAGTTCGTATCTCTTGAAGAATTGAACATAATGAAAGAAAATAGTACTTCAGCTGTCTTGATGCCTGGCGTTCCTTTTTTTCTGATGAACGGGAAATATCCAAACGCCAGACAGATGATAGAAAATAACAACATAGTAGCTTTGGCTACAGACTTCAATCCTGGTTCATGCCCGACTTATTCAATGCAGATGGTAATAGCTTTGGCCTGTTATGGGATGAAAATGTCACCGGAAGAGGCCATAACAGCTTCGACAGTGAATGCGGCGTATGCCGTTGACAGACTAAACTCTGTCGGTTCTCTGGAAGAAGGCAAAAAGGCAGACATTATAATTATGAAAGTATCGGAGCCTGCCCACATACCATATTATTTCGGCGCAAACCTTGTAAGCAAAGTGTTTAAGTCAGGAAAACTTGTTACTGATATTTAATTTTTTTTATGCAATACTCTATTTACTCCCAAAAAGATTTTAAAATTGTTCCGTGGCGGAACGCTCAGGGAAGTACCACGGAGTTAATTGTAAAGAAACTTCCCAGCGATGAAAATTTTATCTGGCGATTAAGTGCTGCAGGGGTTTGCAATGACGGCGATTTTTCTGATTTTTCAGGGTATGACCGAATTCTTGTTCTTACGGAAGGCAACGGAGTTGTTCTTAATCATAGCAATGGACAAAAGGATAATTTGTTAAGGCGTTTTGATTTCGCTTCTTTCTCCGGTGACTTGAAGACCTTTGCAAAACTCGTAAACGGCCCTGTCAAAGATTTTAATGTAATGACAAGGCGTGATTATTGTTTTTCGCAAGTTGTTGTTTTTAAAACGCATGGCACTCACGACTTAAATGTGGATTCATCACACTTGCTTGTTTACGCTGTGGATGAAGACATAGACATGGAGGCAGGTAAAACTACAGGAATAAAGCTCCAATCGGGGAATTTGCTGCATGTAACAAACCCGATAAAAACTATTTGGAAAATTAAAGGAACCTCTTTTATTTGTATCAAAATATCTCCAAAATTAAGCTAACAACAATAGTACTTAACGATTTCGGATCAGAAGAGAAAATTTTCTATTGATTTTTAACACCAACCATTTATCATAAGCTCAGATAATAATAACCCTTAATTATGCACTCAAATGAATACTTTAAATAAAAAAGAACTTGCATCAATAATAGTTTTTACAATACTACTTGGCCAGACTTATTTTTTAAGCGCAGCTGATTACAAAGACAATGACAAATCCGTGGACTCTGTCGTATATGTGCTACCCGGATCGAACACCAATGGGAAACCGGTTCAGGCTGAAACAAAAAATATCAAACTGAGAGAGCTCGATCAACAGGATATCCAAAACGTCAATGAGAATATAGATGAATTCATATTTGGTTCTGAAAAGGACTCATATTCCACAATGTCTGATGAATTCGCCGCTATTCCCAAGAATAACGGTGCCAGCATTTACATGGGAAATCCCGTATACGTGCGAGGCAGGGAACAAGCTATTAAAAGAATGCCTGTTCTGGATCAGGGGCAATCAGATACATGTGCTACTTTCTCTTCTACTGCGGCAATGGACATTCTTAGCGGCAATGGGAGCGACAAATACAGTAATTATATGAGTTTGTGTCTAGGGCAGGCACTGTCATTGAATATAATCCCTGCCAGTGCGGATATTACAGGTGTCCTTAGAATGGCTAAGGCCAATTCGTTACCCAATCCTTGGGATGGAAGCGAGGGTGTTATAATTTTTAGCCAGTTTAAAAGTTTTGGTTTAGTGGAAAAAAATGACCAAAATAGTCAAAACGGATTATTCGGTAATACAGAAGTTAAACAACCTCTAAGTCTGAACCAGCTAAAAGATTTTAAAAAAGTGCCTGTTAAGTACACCATCTTGTTTCATACTTTTGTCAGCAATATTAAAAAGGTCTTCAAGACCGAATCTGCATTCATAGCCGCAGTCAAAAAAGAGATCAATAATGGGAATATAGTTTCTATCGGCATAGTTATCGCGACTGGATATCAGCCGAGCAATTCCGGTATGATAGGAAGTACTAAAATCACTGGAGGCAAAGCTGTTTTTTCTAAAGCAAAACAAAAAAACATAGCAAACTATAACACGTGGTGTTCTGACCAGGCACTTGGACTTTATATAAAGAAGAATGCTAATAATGAAGATCTGGTAGGATCACATCAAATGATTGTAATAGGCTACATTGACAATCCAAAGAAAAAAGATGACGGCCTGCTGATTGTCAGGAATTCATGGGGAGCCAATTCAGGCGACAAGGGTAATAACTACATTACTTATGATTATGCTTATTTATTAAGCGATGAGCTACTATCCATATCTGCTAAGTAGTAGATAACTCTTGCTGTCCGTTGAGGAAGAACTTTTAAAAATCAGAGAGAAGAGAGAGGTTATTTAGATTTCTGCTTAAGGAAATTGGCTAACTTAACATCATCATTCAGTACCTGTATCTTGAACCAGTCGATAAGCCATTTGTTAAGATTGTAAACATAATCATCAACATTCATATCTTCTGAATCCATTTCCGAGATAAACCCGTCAATCTTATCGCGAAAAACATTATGATTGTTTAGATGTTCTTCGTATAAAGGGTAGTTTTCAGAGCGCATGAGATACTCTTCAGCGTCAAAATGCTCTACTGCGTAAGTAAAGATTTCTCTGATGTAAGCATTAAGAGCCGTTTTTTCCATGACTCCATTGTTGTAGTTTATGATTAATTTATTAACCAGTTCCACATAATGCTTGTGCTGTTCGTCAATCAAAGGAATCCCTGTGATATACTCATCAAAATCGATATCCATATTTTGTTCCTTGTTAAAATTTCCGACTCATGGCTCGTCTGTTGTTTTTTATTATATCATTATTTGCTTCTATTCTTCCAGTCAGGATAGCAAATCTCTGCTATTCTCTGAAAAAGTGTCTAACAGTACTTATTTCAGAAGACTTCAGCTACCATACATCTGGCACTGCCTCCGCCAATATTTTCAATGACATTAATATCCACAGGAACTATTTTACAAAACTTTTCCAGTTGTTTTTTCTGTTTGTCAGTGAAGTGATCATACGCGGTCTTAGACATGAGTATGATTTTACTGTCGTTTTTTGTATTAAGCTCAAGAATGTTGCCGCACATGTTGTTCATCTGATCCGGATTTATATTGATTATTTCTTTTCCTGATTTTTTAAATTCACTAACGAGCATTTCCTTCTCTTTCTTGTCTGTAACGCTATCAAGGCAAATGACAACAAATTTTTCTCCGACACTCATCATCACATTGGTATGATAGATCAGATGCTTGTTCTTGTCGTAACTATGAAAAAAGATTGGCCGATAATTTAATTGTTTGCAAAACTCCATGGCAATTTGTTTGTCCGTGCGAGGCGAGAGAGAAATAAAAGCGGTCTGATTAGGCCTGTCCAAAACCATGCTCCCTGTTCCTTCCAATGCCCGATTTTGCTTCTCAAAGTGCGTCAGATCCACTTCCTTATTAATATCGATACCGTGAGTTTTAAGTTTCTCTTTCAGTAAGTCTGTCCTTCTTTCTGCGCGGCGGTTAACCGTAAGCATAGGATAGAGTACTAATATGTTCTTTCCTTCTTGTGTTTTGTGCAAAGAAAACCAGTTGTTTGGAAAAACGGCATCAGGAGTTTTAATATCATTGCGGCTAGGTACTGAAATTACTTCAACACCTGCAATACCAAGAGTTTTTACCATATTATTAAATTCTTTCATTGCAGGTTGGGCTACTTCATCATCTGTATCCGGTTTGTTTTCAAAAAGGTTGGTCTTTGCAGCTTCGGAATTATACTGAAAATCGTCTGGAGAAACCATGAAAACTGTATCCGTGGTCTGCTGCGGTTCGGCAAAGACAAGAGATACAAAAAGCATAGCTGTTAGACACGGAAATAAACATTTTGCCTGCACAATTCACCTCATTTTTCTTATTGCTTAGAAATAATTCTTATATATAAATCATAGTGCCTTTCATCAATAATTAAAGACCTTTTCCTGAAGTCTATATACTCGTGATTATGGAAGAGTAGGGGCGTGTATAGGATTTGAGCTGCAGGGCCTCGTTGCCTGAGAGAGCGAAGCGATGACGGACGGGGCTGTTCTTATGAGGAAGTATTTTAAAACTTGAAGGAAGTTATTTCTGTAATTGGGATTTTAGTTTTAATCCACTTTATGGCGTCTTCAAGAACGCTATCTTCAGTTTTTCCGGTGAGTTGTGTGTCAAGATAATCCAACTTGCCTCCATCTACCTCATCTAGCAAAACAGATGCATCATAGTTCTCGTAATTGTCATTTTTGGAAATTATGATGCTACCGCGTATATGGCCTCTGGTATCTCTAATGTTGTATTTTTTGATTGGATGTTTTGTCATGATTGATTTCTTCCATAACCCGCTTATCTAGCAGCGAGTAAAGTGTAATGTTTAGGTGATTTTGCTTTCAGTATATTACTACATCAAAGCATAGGAGTAAAGATAGAATTGACTCTGTCTGATTGCAATTCTTTTCCCAGTTTTATTAGACATAACAAGTTTTTTATGTAATAGCAAGCTAGCAGCGCTATTTATAAAAGTATTATGTGATGTAGTCCATAGTTTATAGATACACCTAGTTGCAAAAGTAATTTTGTGCTATAATTCCACACAGATATGGGGGGTAACAGTTAACGTAACTAAAATATTATTATATGCTTGTATACTTAAGAAAAAAAGTTGAGCGCTATTGGGTGTGGGTGATTATTTTAGCTGCAATAATAGCGTTTATTTGGTTCTACTTTCTAAAGTGATTCCTTTCACTTCGGCTTGATAGGGTCTTGGACTGTCCGTTCGGCTGGTTCTAATCCGTCAGAATATGACGTTTTTTTACATATATAGACATAATTAAAGATCTTTAGCCAAACTCATAAAGCAGTAGACAACAGCAGGATCAAAATGTTTTCCTGATTGAGAACGAATATATTCCAGTACTTTATCCTTAGAAAATCCCTTTCTATACGGTTTATCACTAATTAAAGATTCGTACGTGTCTGCAACGGCAAAAATTCGAGCTGCCAACGGGATAGATTCTCCATTCAACATCTGGGGAAATCCTGAGCCATCCCATTTTTCGTGGTGGCAATATGGGATATCTGCATAAGCATGCAGCGAAGTATCTAAAGAAAGTAAATTTAAAGCAAGTTTTGGATGTTGATGAAATATTTTTTCCTCTTCATCTGTTAGTTTACCTAATTTAAGAAGTATTGTGTCTGGTATAAAGAGATTGCCTATGTCATGCAAAATGGCCCCGCATTTAGCCTTGATTATGTCGGTTTCATTCATACCCATTCTATGTGCTATTTTTACAGTCAGCTCAGATAAATTTTTAATATGTTCTATGGTTGGATTGAAAGCATTTCTCAATCTTTCAATAGAGTCATTTTCTGTACTTTTTTTAATCTCACTTTTAGTATCTTTTTGAATCTTGTCTTCATTGACTCTGAATACGAAAGAGTTTTTTTCCTCATCAGCAACTTTTTTTAGGAACTTGCAGTCTACACAGCTGTTGATTTTTTGTGAAAAAGACCCTTGTATTTTGCCGCCGCAATAAGTTCCGCATACATACCAGCAAATGCGCCCGCCATTTTTTCCTGAGTTAATACCGCAGAAGCGCTTATCCGTTACGGCAGGACAAACTCCTAATTTGTCGACATTGACACCGCCAGGTTCCCTACCGCATTTTTTGAATTCCCAACAATTAAGCTTTTCTCCGCCCGATTTGTTACATTTTTTTGTTAAAAAGCCAAACATTGCTACCTCCACTATTTATAAACACCATTCTATATGATTCTTAAGATATTCCAATATTTTTTGAAAATTATCTGCAATAGAGATATTACTCTTTCTTATTTTCTAGATCTTATGCTATAATTATCACACAGATTTAATTGAGGGGGGATATGAAAAATTTATTGCTGATCGCATTAGCTTTTTTAGCTGTACCAACATTTGGGTCCTATGAATATGATGCTATAGCTATGGCAACAGATAAAACAGGCAATTATACTTATGCATTACTTTATGATAAAACTACTGATCAATGTCAATTAGCTTTACTGAATAATGATACTGGAAAATGGGAAAATAAACTACATATAACAGATCTGAAAGACGAGCTTATCGAAAGAAATGATTTTATTTTTTTTGCAACAGACAGGCATGGTAACCACCAAAGTGATAAGCTATTAGTTGTTTCAAATATTGGTGCCGGTAAAGCAAAAGTATGGTATTGTGACTTGTCTAAAAACATCGCAAAATGGATTTCAACCATTCCAGTTGGTAAAAATTTTAGCTTTATCGAAGCAAACGGAAGACTATTTATTTTGGATACAGACCAACGTCTGCATTCGAATACACAACCTCGTGTCTATACTGTTGACTACAGAAAAGAACAACTACAATAATTTCAATAAAATGGACAGAATGGAGATTCGAACATCCTACCTTTTGCCACAGCAAAACCTTTCAGATGAGTCAAAAATCTTATTATGTAATCATTGATTAACATCCTAGCGTACAGATTAATAAATCTTTAAGCACTTTTATATTTTGATGATCATGTCTGGTTTAAATTACGAATTCCTAAACTCTAATAAATAGAGCCTTAGTTTTGCAAAAGGCTCCAACTAGTATCGTTTCTTAATACATCTAATATGTTTATGTCCTTCAATTGTTAATCCATTTATAGGACAAACATTAGGTTCCTTTTGAATTATCGATAGGAGGACAGGCATTTTTTACGATATCTTCTAGAATTTCTTTAATTGTTTCATGTTTTAGTTCCATAGAGAGAACCTCCTAATTTTGATAATTGTTATTTTGATTATGTTTCGCTATCATAGCGATAACACTCTTCATATTTAATAAAATTTTGTCAACTCGTGAGTTATTTTGAATTATCCGAGCTATCGGAGCGAGGAACGGCCGGGGAGTACCGGAAGCACCGAAGCGCAGGATAATTTCCAAATAAACGTTATTGAAGGAAGTAGAGGGAACCAAAGATGAAGAGCCATTCAATTATGGGTAGAACCTTGCTTAATGCATCTAACTTTAGATTGATGATTTCCCATCTTAGCTTTTTAATTTCCAGTTCCTGTTTTGCCTTCTTATTTTTTCCCATAAATAAATTGCTCCTTTCTAAAGAGAACGAAGCGTCAAAATTGATTTGTTTTATTTAAGGGAACTTTGTCAACTACAGGCATTCTGAGAGCTTTTTTCCATTACCCATACTGGAACAGGGAATAATCTTTCTTTTTTCATTCTTGTTGCTTTTCAGCTCCCCTGATGCCCTTAAGCCCCGAAGTATAATGAAAACAGCCCTTTGAGAAGTTATTCATAAATGTATTATGCGATGTTGGACAGTTAGGGGGTGAGCTGTAGGGGGTCTTCCCCCTGGAAGATAGGAAGCTTGCTTCCGCAACTCTTAAAAACAGTTCACTTTGGCTTGATAGGGTCTTGGACTGTCCGTTCGGCTGCTTCTAATCCGTCAGGATACATACCCTTTTCATAATAACTTGGCGGAGACGAAGAGCGAAGCGATGACGGTCGGAGCGGTTGTTAAACCTTAATGTAAAGAGTAATATAGGTTTTTACATCTAAGGCATCTATGAGAAGGGTATTGTCTTCCTATACCGCCAATAGGTTGTAGTCTTATCAATTTAGCATCACTATCGTAACATGCTTGACAAAAAGGTCCATCTTCGCTTCTACCATCTTTTGGCTTGAGATAGTAAAATTGACCTCTAGGGATGATTCTATCTGATATGTCTTTTTGTTCCTTGAGTTTTTTGTTTTCTTCGGAGAGGTTAATATTCTCTTCTTTAAGGGCTAGTAATGTTCTTCTAAGCTCCATTATTTTCTCTTCGGCTTCAATGGTACAGCCCTTTTTAATTAATTCTTTTATGTCATTAAAATTCCAATCAGGTAATAGAGCCATTTACTGCATCCTTATAAGTTCAATGATTCTGTTTTTATTATGTTTTTTATTGTATTCAGAATATCATGAAAACTTTGATTTTGTTCTTTTTTTAATATCTTTATAGATTTTTCCATGATAGAAATGGCTTTTTCTTCATTACAGTTGTTAAGGTTTAAATAATGTTTCTCTGTTTTATTTATAACATCTATTGAGTATGCTTGATTTTTTTCGCATTCTTTAAGAAGTACCTTAGTATCATTGAATTTGTCCGCTCTTATGAGTTTTGACATATTTTCTCCCTATCGTTTTGTTTTCAGAACCCGCTACTCTAACAGCGGGTACAGTGGCATATTTTGGTGATTTTGCCTTCAGTATATTTCATTAGGCCACAGAAGTAAAGATACTATTCTTCTGGACTTTTCATTGGTAGATATAGAAGAGCAGGGGAGGAATATATATTCTAGTTTTGCTGAATATCATTCCTGAAATAGTCTCTAACCGCTTTGTCTTTAGGTCTTAGGGTCTTTTCGGTAAAAGCCAGAATATCTTCAAGCCATTGAAGCTTTTCCGCATCAGAAAGTTTCATATAGTTAATGATATCTTCCCTGCCGAGAGTGTAGTTAAAACCCTTATTCATTGCTGATTTTTTATGATTCCTTTTGCTTCGATAAGCATATTTCTGTCGCTTATGTCTTTAGGCCTTGCGCTAAATTCCTTCATAAGAATGAGATCATCAAGAGAAACAACACATATTTCAATGTTATTGACTTTTCGTTTTTCAGCTTTCCGATAAGCCTCTGAGAAATCCAAAGGATGTGATATGACAATATCTATTACCTTATTGTTCTCTTTGCTGTGATAGAAACTGAATGCTTTCATATTCCGGTTATCTATCCAGTCTTTCAACATGTGTTCGTCCGCCAGATTATCAGGATTAACCGGCAAACGAGGAACATATCCGAGTTTTTTCAGAACAGCATTTAAACGCGATACATTTTCTTTATCAGTCGAAATGATTATATCAATATCACAAGTTAACCGCGGTACGCCATAAAGGTTCACCGCAAGTCCGCCGACTATCATGTATTTTATTTTTTCCCGATCCAGCGCTTCGAAGACTTCAAAGTAAAACATAATAGAAACTATGTAGTTTTGTTTTATAGAAAAGTCTATTCATAGAAATCCCAATTACAATTCTTTTCCCTGGTTTTTATTAGACATAACAATTTTTATGCTACGATAGTTGTCTAGCCTATAACGTCGCATAATAGGACAAATTTATGTTTAGCAAGGCAAAGGCAAGATAAACATTATGCACGAGGGGCTTAAAAAGGGTGTCAAGGGATGACATGCTTTATGCGGTCGCCCTTGATGCCCTTAAGCCCCGAAGTATAATCGAAACAGCCCTTTGAGAAGTTATTCATAAATGTATTATGCGATGTTGGCCAGTTAGGGGGTGAGCTGTAGGGGGGCTTCCCCCTGGAAGATAGGAAGCTTGCTTCCGCAACTCTTAAAAACGGTTCACTTTGGCTTGATAGGGTCTTGGTCTGTCCGTTCGGCTGGTTCTAATCCGTCAGGATACATACCCTTTTCATAATAACTTGGCGGAGACGAAGAGCGAAGCGATGACGGTCGGAGCTGTATTATTTCCTAACTCCACCTCTTTCTATTACATTCCAAATTGAGTCTACTTTATAGCTAAAGATAAAACAGATGGCAAACGACATAGAATAGAATATCCATCCTTGATTTGTCTTTTCATTCATGGATAAAATACATAGTGTTAATAATGATATAGATAGTAGCATAAATGGATAATATATTTTGTATTTAGGATAGGGTGAATCTGGGCATATATCTTTTATTGTATATGCTAATACAGAAAAACCGAAGCAAGACCACCCTAAGCACCATAAGAATCTAGGAATAATATATGAGTTAAGGTTATTTGTTATTATGTGAAGGATATTTGGGGAATGAATACAAATAGACCATATTAGGAATACAAGGAAAATAATTCCTGAAATTGTAAAGTAGACCTTCGAGCAAATGGATCTGTCTTTTTGGTGTTTTGTTGGTTCATTATTATTACACATGATTATCTCCCTATTAATTTTCAGAACCCGCTACTCTAACAGCGGGTACAGTGGCATATTTTGGGCTTTTCGTTTTCTTTTATATATTTTCTTTTCCTTTTATAGTTTCTCTTCTTTATCGTATATGTGTGATAGTGGTTTTTACTATTGGTATCATATCCATATTTTCGTCATAATTCTTATATTTTTCTTCTGCATATTTCATTGTATCTTGGAAAGAGACAAAAATTCTATCCCAATTATCTGCTTGCATTTCTTGTATTACTTCGTTTATAGCTTCATATGAATATACATATTTTCTAAGTTTTTCTACATTTATAAGATAAGATACTGATTGTCTAGTTATTCCTATATATTCCGCAGCTGAAGCAGGAGAAATCAGTCCGCCTGCTTCTATCCAACACTTGTTAAACCAATTTCTATAGTCTTGTTCTTGATGCCTATTATCTCCCATTGTTCTTTCCATCAAAGGAACTGTTTCTTTATAGGTATGTTTCATAGTTCTCTCCATTTTTGTTTTTTATAATATAAATTTATTTTTTATAAAATCCATACTTGACTTATGTCAGATAAAATCTTAATCTTACATATGTAAGACATAATTCTTTAATATTTCTTTTGAATTATTAGATATGTCATATAAAAACAATCTAAACAAAGGAACAAAAATGAAAGAAGACACATTTTTCAAGCGGGTCAAAATTGGTGCATTATCGCAAAAAGGTTATTTGTGGTGCGATTATACAGGCGGAGCTCTTAGCGTAAAAGTAGCTCCGGGAGTTGTAGCTCCTCCGGGAGTGTGGGGAATAGGAGAGTTTAAGGGGAATATCAGAAGCGTTAAAGTTGGTTTTTCAGGAAATGAGTTTACTAAAACTGCTCTTGTTCCTGATACTCTCGTTTCTTTTATTCAAGATAAAGAAGAGCAGGGGAGGAAATAATCAATGACTGATTCCATCATTTTTGATGGATGCAGTTCTGATAATCAATCTAAATTAGCTAGGGTTTCTATTGACAAGGTAGTTTTTACAGTAAGTATTCCGACTGGGTTTGAAGTTAGAGATTTTATTACTCGTCATATTAGGTCTTGTATGGAGTTTGAAAAAATGAATGCAGTTGAAATAGGTGATTTTAAGTTTTATGAACAGAATTTTAAGTTTGAGGATTTTTATTTATCGTATGGTTTCAAGGACAGGAAGAGGGGGGATAGAGACCATTTGAGAATCGAATTTAATCCGAATAAAAAATGTATAAAGGGACTTGGATTTATATTCAGATGTATTCCTTTTGACATCTATAAAGTGGTTAAATTCAACAGGCTAGATTTTGCTATTGATTATTATGGTAAACTGTATCCACAGTTTTTTTACCATCGGGATAAGAGGAAGTCCACTTCCATAGTTTATTCTGGAGAATACGAAACTTTATATTTAGGCTCTGAAATGTCTGATATTCAGTTTCGTATTTATGATAAGTTTAAAGAAATACTTCACCGTTACGGCTTAAAAGCTGAGGCTTTGGACTGTGTTAAATGCGCTGAAATTATGGTCAATGAGCATCTGGATTTGAATTTAAACAAGGATGTTTGGCGTTTTGAAGTCCAGCTTAGAAAGTCTGGTTTATCTCATGCTATTAATGCAAATCATAACCCTTGTGACGGTCTTGAATGTATTAACGGATTTAAAGACTTGTCAGGTATTGATTGGCAACATAGGCAATTTTTACACTCTGTCAAAAACGAAGGTTTGCAGAGTACTTTGAAAATTATGCCTCGTGAAACTCGTAAGCGTTATATTTCTTGGCTTCATAAGTTCGGTATTCCTCTTCAACATCCCAAGGATGTTTGGAAGGAACATTTTAAGAACTGTTTTGAATCTCTTAGGTCTGAGCTTAAGCAGATTATGATTGTTCCTGATATTTACGAAGATGAGGAGGTATTTGTATGACTCCAGAGGAGCAATTTGAATGGCTAAGATTAAGAACACTTAAGAGCGAAGAACATTGTAAGAAATTGTTCGTAAAGATGCTAAAGGATGGAGTAATAGACCTTTCATATCTGCCTGAGCATCTACGTTGTAATCATATGGAGGCTTTTAAATGAGATTTCACATAGAAGCAAAGCGTAAAAAGTATCTAAATAATGATTCAATAGTCTTAGGTTCTTATAGTTATTTAGATAAGAAACTTGATACAGATTTCAATTATCATGTAAGAGATTTTAATGATGTAACAATCTTTTTAATCCCTAGTGTATTTGGTAGCAAAAAAGTTTCTTTTAAGGTGGCTAATTATATTTACAATTGTTTTGAACAGATAGAAAATCTTAATGGTTTTGAGGCGTTTTCTGACTTTATGTGTAAAAAAAACAGCGATGAAAAGCTTGTCTCCAAATATTTTAACAAAGGAATCTCTCTAAATGAGGTTTGCTTTATTACTACTGAAGATTATGATGAATTATAGAACTTAACTTTACCTATTAGGTTCTAGCTAATTGATTGAGCTTCCGATCGGAAACGGTCGGGAGCCTTTTTTTTTAATGCCTGGGAGATTCGGCGCAAAGGCATAAAGCGAGCCGAAACGCTTTTGGCTCTGCCATGCGTCGGCCGCTATGCCTGCGCCAATTTCTTGGCATGAATAAAAGCTCTGAAGCTTTCTCGATTGTGATATATGCAATTTTTTATTCAAAGCTTCAAGTGCTGTTTAGTTGTGAGCTGTATTATTCTTAAAAGGAATATTCGAGCATCGGAGCGAGGAACGGTCGGGGAGTACCGGAGCACCGAAGCGCAGAATCATTCCTTTGAGCTATTTCTTGATTTAATTAATATTGGCCGGAAACGGCTTTATTTCGCAAATTTGTATTTTTCCTTACTCGACATTGCGTGACATATATTTTTTGCTTCTATAACGTCGCATATCATACATTATGTTAAGTGTTGTTTTTTAACTTAGAAATGAATCTAAAAGCATTAACTGCGTCCTGTAATAACGTCGCATAATAGGACAAATTTATGTTTAGCAAGGCAAAGGCAAGATAAACATTATGCACGAGGGGCTTAAAAAGGGTGTCAAGGGATGACATGCTTTATGCGGTCGCCCTTGATGCCCTTAAGCCCCGAAGTATAATCGAAACAGCCCTTTGAGAAGTTATTCATAAATGTATTATGCGATGTTGGCCAGTTAGGGGGTGAGCTGTAGGGGGGCTTCCCCCTGGAAGATAGGAAGCTTGCTTCCGCAACTCTTAAAAACGGTTCACTTTGGCTTGATAGGGTCTTGGTCTGTCCGTTCGGCTGGTTCTAATCCGTCAGGATACATACCCTTTTCATAATAACTTGGCGGAGACGAAGAGCGAAGCGATGACGGTCGGAGCTGTATTATTTCCTAACTCCACCTCTTTCTATTACATTCCAAATTGAGTCTACTTTATAGCTAAAGATAAAACAGATGGCAAACGACATAGAATAGAATATCCATCCTTGATTTGTCTTTTCATTCATGGATAAAATACATAGTGTTAATAATGATATAGATAGTAGCATAAATGGATAATATATTTTGTATTTAGGATAGGGTGAATCTGGGCATATATCTTTTATTGTATATGCTAATACAGAAAAACCGAAGCAAGACCACCCTAAGCACCATAAGAATCTAGGAATAATATATGAGTTAAGGTTATTTGTTATTATGTGAAGGATATTTGGGGAATGAATACAAATAGACCATATTAGGAATACAAGGAAAATAATTCCTGAAATTGTAAAGTAGACCTTCGAGCAAATGGATCTGTCTTTTTGGTGTTTTGTTGGTTCATTATTATTACACATGATTATCTCCCTATTAATTTTCAGAACCCGCTACTCTAACAGCGGGTACAGTGGCATATTTTGGGCTTTTCGTTTTCTTTTATATATTTTCTTTTCCTTTTATAGTTTCTCTTCTTTATCGTATATGTGTGATAGTGGTTTTTACTATTGGTATCATATCCATATTTTCGTCATAATTCTTATATTTTTCTTCTGCATATTTCATTGTATCTTGGAAAGAGACAAAAATTCTATCCCAATTATCTGCTTGCATTTCTTGTATTACTTCGTTTATAGCTTCATATGAATATACATATTTTCTAAGTTTTTCTACATTTATAAGATAAGATACTGATTGTCTAGTTATTCCTATATATTCCGCAGCTGAAGCAGGAGAAATCAGTCCGCCTGCTTCTATCCAACACTTGTTAAACCAATTTCTATAGTCTTGTTCTTGATGCCTATTATCTCCCATTGTTCTTTCCATCAAAGGAACTGTTTCTTTATAGGTATGTTTCATAGTTCTCTCCATTTTTGTTTTTTATAATATAAATTTATTTTTTATAAAATCCATACTTGACTTATGTCAGATAAAATCTTAATCTTACATATGTAAGACATAATTCTTTAATATTTCTTTTGAATTATTAGATATGTCATATAAAAACAATCTAAACAAAGGAACAAAAATGAAAGAAGACACATTTTTCAAGCGGGTCAAAATTGGTGCATTATCGCAAAAAGGTTATTTGTGGTGCGATTATACAGGCGGAGCTCTTAGCGTAAAAGTAGCTCCGGGAGTTGTAGCTCCTCCGGGAGTGTGGGGAATAGGAGAGTTTAAGGGGAATATCAGAAGCGTTAAAGTTGGTTTTTCAGGAAATGAGTTTACTAAAACTGCTCTTGTTCCTGATACTCTCGTTTCTTTTATTCAAGATAAAGAAGAGCAGGGGAGGAAATAATCAATGACTGATTCCATCATTTTTGATGGATGCAGTTCTGATAATCAATCTAAATTAGCTAGGGTTTCTATTGACAAGGTAGTTTTTACAGTAAGTATTCCGACTGGGTTTGAAGTTAGAGATTTTATTACTCGTCATATTAGGTCTTGTATGGAGTTTGAAAAAATGAATGCAGTTGAAATAGGTGATTTTAAGTTTTATGAACAGAATTTTAAGTTTGAGGATTTTTATTTATCGTATGGTTTCAAGGACAGGAAGAGGGGGGATAGAGACCATTTGAGAATCGAATTTAATCCGAATAAAAAATGTATAAAGGGACTTGGATTTATATTCAGATGTATTCCTTTTGACATCTATAAAGTGGTTAAATTCAACAGGCTAGATTTTGCTATTGATTATTATGGTAAACTGTATCCACAGTTTTTTTACCATCGGGATAAGAGGAAGTCCACTTCCATAGTTTATTCTGGAGAATACGAAACTTTATATTTAGGCTCTGAAATGTCTGATATTCAGTTTCGTATTTATGATAAGTTTAAAGAAATACTTCACCGTTACGGCTTAAAAGCTGAGGCTTTGGACTGTGTTAAATGCGCTGAAATTATGGTCAATGAGCATCTGGATTTGAATTTAAACAAGGATGTTTGGCGTTTTGAAGTCCAGCTTAGAAAGTCTGGTTTATCTCATGCTATTAATGCAAATCATAACCCTTGTGACGGTCTTGAATGTATTAACGGATTTAAAGACTTGTCAGGTATTGATTGGCAACATAGGCAATTTTTACACTCTGTCAAAAACGAAGGTTTGCAGAGTACTTTGAAAATTATGCCTCGTGAAACTCGTAAGCGTTATATTTCTTGGCTTCATAAGTTCGGTATTCCTCTTCAACATCCCAAGGATGTTTGGAAGGAACATTTTAAGAACTGTTTTGAATCTCTTAGGTCTGAGCTTAAGCAGATTATGATTGTTCCTGATATTTACGAAGATGAGGAGGTATTTGTATGACTCCAGAGGAGCAATTTGAATGGCTAAGATTAAGAACACTTAAGAGCGAAGAACATTGTAAGAAATTGTTCGTAAAGATGCTAAAGGATGGAGTAATAGACCTTTCATATCTGCCTGAGCATCTACGTTGTAATCATATGGAGGCTTTTAAATGAGATTTCACATAGAAGCAAAGCGTAAAAAGTATCTAAATAATGATTCAATAGTCTTAGGTTCTTATAGTTATTTAGATAAGAAACTTGATACAGATTTCAATTATCATGTAAGAGATTTTAATGATGTAACAATCTTTTTAATCCCTAGTGTATTTGGTAGCAAAAAAGTTTCTTTTAAGGTGGCTAATTATATTTACAATTGTTTTGAACAGATAGAAAATCTTAATGGTTTTGAGGCGTTTTCTGACTTTATGTGTAAAAAAAACAGCGATGAAAAGCTTGTCTCCAAATATTTTAACAAAGGAATCTCTCTAAATGAGGTTTGCTTTATTACTACTGAAGATTATGATGAATTATAGAACTTAACTTTACCTATTAGGTTCTAGCTAATTGATTGAGCTTCCGATCGGAAACGGTCGGGAGCCTTTTTTTTTAATGCCTGGGAGATTCGGCGCAAAGGCATAAAGCGAGCCGAAACGCTTTTGGCTCTGCCATGCGTCGGCCGCTATGCCTGCGCCAATTTCTTGGCATGAATAAAAGCTCTGAAGCTTTCTCGATTGTGATATATGCAATTTTTTATTCAAAGCTTCAAGTGCTGTTTAGTTGTGAGCTGTATTATTCTTAAAAGGAATATTCGAGCATCGGAGCGAGGAACGGTCGGGGAGTACCGGAGCACCGAAGCGCAGAATCATTCCTTTGAGCTATTTCTTGATTTAATTAATATTGGCCGGAAACGGCTTTATTTCGCAAATTTGTATTTTTCCTTACTCGACATTGCGTGACATATATTTTTTGCTTCTATAACGTCGCATATCATACATTATGTTAAGTGTTGTTTTTTAACTTAGAAATGAATCTAAAAGCATTAACTGCGTCCTGTAATAACGTCGCATAATAGGACAAATTTATGTTTAGCAAGGCAAAGGCAAGATAAACATTATGCACGAGGGGCTTAAAAAGGGTGTCAAGGGATGACATGCTTTATGCGGTCGCCCTTGATGCCCTTAAGCCCCGAAGTATAATCGAAACAGCCCTTTGAGAAGTTATTCATAAATGTATTATGCGATGTTGGCCAGTTAGGGGGTGAGCTGTAGGGGGGCTTCCCCCTGGAAGATAGGAAGCTTGCTTCCGCAACTCTTAAAAACGGTTCACTTTGGCTTGATAGGGTCTTGGTCTGTCCGTTCGGCTGGTTCTAATCCGTCAGGATACATACCCTTTTCATAATAACTTGGCGGAGACGAAGAGCGAAGCGATGACGGTCGGAGCTGTATTATTTCCTAACTCCACCTCTTTCTATTACATTCCAAATTGAGTCTACTTTATAGCTAAAGATAAAACAGATGGCAAACGACATAGAATAGAATATCCATCCTTGATTTGTCTTTTCATTCATGGATAAAATACATAGTGTTAATAATGATATAGATAGTAGCATAAATGGATAATATATTTTGTATTTAGGATAGGGTGAATCTGGGCATATATCTTTTATTGTATATGCTAATACAGAAAAACCGAAGCAAGACCACCCTAAGCACCATAAGAATCTAGGAATAATATATGAGTTAAGGTTATTTGTTATTATGTGAAGGATATTTGGGGAATGAATACAAATAGACCATATTAGGAATACAAGGAAAATAATTCCTGAAATTGTAAAGTAGACCTTCGAGCAAATGGATCTGTCTTTTTGGTGTTTTGTTGGTTCATTATTATTACACATGATTATCTCCCTATTAATTTTCAGAACCCGCTACTCTAACAGCGGGTACAGTGGCATATTTTGGGCTTTTCGTTTTCTTTTATATATTTTCTTTTCCTTTTATAGTTTCTCTTCTTTATCGTATATGTGTGATAGTGGTTTTTACTATTGGTATCATATCCATATTTTCGTCATAATTCTTATATTTTTCTTCTGCATATTTCATTGTATCTTGGAAAGAGACAAAAATTCTATCCCAATTATCTGCTTGCATTTCTTGTATTACTTCGTTTATAGCTTCATATGAATATACATATTTTCTAAGTTTTTCTACATTTATAAGATAAGATACTGATTGTCTAGTTATTCCTATATATTCCGCAGCTGAAGCAGGAGAAATCAGTCCGCCTGCTTCTATCCAACACTTGTTAAACCAATTTCTATAGTCTTGTTCTTGATGCCTATTATCTCCCATTGTTCTTTCCATCAAAGGAACTGTTTCTTTATAGGTATGTTTCATAGTTCTCTCCATTTTTGTTTTTTATAATATAAATTTATTTTTTATAAAATCCATACTTGACTTATGTCAGATAAAATCTTAATCTTACATATGTAAGACATAATTCTTTAATATTTCTTTTGAATTATTAGATATGTCATATAAAAACAATCTAAACAAAGGAACAAAAATGAAAGAAGACACATTTTTCAAGCGGGTCAAAATTGGTGCATTATCGCAAAAAGGTTATTTGTGGTGCGATTATACAGGCGGAGCTCTTAGCGTAAAAGTAGCTCCGGGAGTTGTAGCTCCTCCGGGAGTGTGGGGAATAGGAGAGTTTAAGGGGAATATCAGAAGCGTTAAAGTTGGTTTTTCAGGAAATGAGTTTACTAAAACTGCTCTTGTTCCTGATACTCTCGTTTCTTTTATTCAAGATAAAGAAGAGCAGGGGAGGAAATAATCAATGACTGATTCCATCATTTTTGATGGATGCAGTTCTGATAATCAATCTAAATTAGCTAGGGTTTCTATTGACAAGGTAGTTTTTACAGTAAGTATTCCGACTGGGTTTGAAGTTAGAGATTTTATTACTCGTCATATTAGGTCTTGTATGGAGTTTGAAAAAATGAATGCAGTTGAAATAGGTGATTTTAAGTTTTATGAACAGAATTTTAAGTTTGAGGATTTTTATTTATCGTATGGTTTCAAGGACAGGAAGAGGGGGGATAGAGACCATTTGAGAATCGAATTTAATCCGAATAAAAAATGTATAAAGGGACTTGGATTTATATTCAGATGTATTCCTTTTGACATCTATAAAGTGGTTAAATTCAACAGGCTAGATTTTGCTATTGATTATTATGGTAAACTGTATCCACAGTTTTTTTACCATCGGGATAAGAGGAAGTCCACTTCCATAGTTTATTCTGGAGAATACGAAACTTTATATTTAGGCTCTGAAATGTCTGATATTCAGTTTCGTATTTATGATAAGTTTAAAGAAATACTTCACCGTTACGGCTTAAAAGCTGAGGCTTTGGACTGTGTTAAATGCGCTGAAATTATGGTCAATGAGCATCTGGATTTGAATTTAAACAAGGATGTTTGGCGTTTTGAAGTCCAGCTTAGAAAGTCTGGTTTATCTCATGCTATTAATGCAAATCATAACCCTTGTGACGGTCTTGAATGTATTAACGGATTTAAAGACTTGTCAGGTATTGATTGGCAACATAGGCAATTTTTACACTCTGTCAAAAACGAAGGTTTGCAGAGTACTTTGAAAATTATGCCTCGTGAAACTCGTAAGCGTTATATTTCTTGGCTTCATAAGTTCGGTATTCCTCTTCAACATCCCAAGGATGTTTGGAAGGAACATTTTAAGAACTGTTTTGAATCTCTTAGGTCTGAGCTTAAGCAGATTATGATTGTTCCTGATATTTACGAAGATGAGGAGGTATTTGTATGACTCCAGAGGAGCAATTTGAATGGCTAAGATTAAGAACACTTAAGAACGAAGAACATTGTAAGAAATTGTTCGTAAAGATGCTAAAGGATGGAGTAATAGACCTTTCATATCTGCCTGAGCATCTACGTTGTAATCATATGGAGGCTTTTAAATGAGATTTCACATAGAAGCAAAGCGTAAAAAGTATCTAAATAATGATTCAATAGTCTTAGGTTCTTATAGTTATTTAGATAAGAAACTTGATACAGATTTCAATTATCATGTAAGAGATTTTAATGATGTAACAATCTTTTTAATCCCTAGTGTATTTGGTAGCAAAAAAGTTTCTTTTAAGGTGGCTAATTATATTTACAATTGTTTTGAACAGATAGAAAATCTTAATGGTTTTGAGGCGTTTTCTGACTTTATGTGTAAAAAAAACAGCGATGAAAAGCTTGTCTCCAAATATTTTAACAAAGGAATCTCTCTAAATGAGGTTTGCTTTATTACTACTGAAGATTATGATGAATTATAGAACTTAACTTTACCTATTAGGTTCTAGCTAATTGATTGAGCTTCCGATCGGAAACGGTCGGGAGCCTTTTTTTTTAATGCCTGGGAGATTCGGCGCAAAGGCATAAAGCGAGCCGAAACGCTTTTGGCTCTGCCATGCGTCGGCCGCTATGCCTGCGCCAATTTCTTGGCATGAATAAAAGCTCTGAAGCTTTCTCGATTGTGATATATGCAATTTTTTATTCAAAGCTTCAAGTGCTGTTTAGTTGTGAGCTGTATTATTCTTAAAAGGAATATTCGAGCATCGGAGCGAGGAACGGTCGGGGAGTACCGGAGCACCGAAGCGCAGAATCATTCCTTTGAGCTATTTCTTGATTTAATTAATATTGGCCGGAAACGGCTTTATTTCGCAAATTTGTATTTTTCCTTACTCGACATTGCGTGACATATATTTTTTGCTTCTATAACGTCGCATATCATACATTATGTTAAGTGTTGTTTTTTAACTTAGAAATGAATCTAAAAGCATTAACTGCGTCCTGTAATAACGTCGCATAATAGGACAAATTTATGTTTAGCAAGGCAAAGGCAAGATAAACATTATGCACGAGGGGCTTAAAAAGGGTGTCAAGGGATGACATGCTTTATGCGGTCGCCCTTGATGCCCTTAAGCCCCGAAGTATAATCGAAACAGCCCTTTGAGAAGTTATTCATAAATGTATTATGCGATGTTGGCCAGTTAGGGGGTGAGCTGTAGGGGGGCTTCCCCCTGGAAGATAGGAAGCTTGCTTCCGCAACTCTTAAAAACGGTTCACTTTGGCTTGATAGGGTCTTGGTCTGTCCGTTCGGCTGGTTCTAATCCGTCAGGATACATACCCTTTTCATAATAACTTGGCGGAGACGAAGAGCGAAGCGATGACGGTCGGAGCTGTATTATTTCCTAACTCCACCTCTTTCTATTACATTCCAAATTGAGTCTACTTTATAGCTAAAGATAAAACAGATGGCAAACGACATAGAATAGAATATCCATCCTTGATTTGTCTTTTCATTCATGGATAAAATACATAGTGTTAATAATGATATAGATAGTAGCATAAATGGATAATATATTTTGTATTTAGGATAGGGTGAATCTGGGCATATATCTTTTATTGTATATGCTAATACAGAAAAACCGAAGCAAGACCACCCTAAGCACCATAAGAATCTAGGAATAATATATGAGTTAAGGTTATTTGTTATTATGTGAAGGATATTTGGGGAATGAATACAAATAGACCATATTAGGAATACAAGGAAAATAATTCCTGAAATTGTAAAGTAGACCTTCGAGCAAATGGATCTGTCTTTTTGGTGTTTTGTTGGTTCATTATTATTACACATGATTATCTCCCTATTAATTTTCAGAACCCGCTACTCTAACAGCGGGTACAGTGGCATATTTTGGGCTTTTCGTTTTCTTTTATATATTTTCTTTTCCTTTTATAGTTTCTCTTCTTTATCGTATATGTGTGATAGTGGTTTTTACTATTGGTATCATATCCATATTTTCGTCATAATTCTTATATTTTTCTTCTGCATATTTCATTGTATCTTGGAAAGAGACAAAAATTCTATCCCAATTATCTGCTTGCATTTCTTGTATTACTTCGTTTATAGCTTCATATGAATATACATATTTTCTAAGTTTTTCTACATTTATAAGATAAGATACTGATTGTCTAGTTATTCCTATATATTCCGCAGCTGAAGCAGGAGAAATCAGTCCGCCTGCTTCTATCCAACACTTGTTAAACCAATTTCTATAGTCTTGTTCTTGATGCCTATTATCTCCCATTGTTCTTTCCATCAAAGGAACTGTTTCTTTATAGGTATGTTTCATAGTTCTCTCCATTTTTGTTTTTTATAATATAAATTTATTTTTTATAAAATCCATACTTGACTTATGTCAGATAAAATCTTAATCTTACATATGTAAGACATAATTCTTTAATATTTCTTTTGAATTATTAGATATGTCATATAAAAACAATCTAAACAAAGGAACAAAAATGAAAGAAGACACATTTTTCAAGCGGGTCAAAATTGGTGCATTATCGCAAAAAGGTTATTTGTGGTGCGATTATACAGGCGGAGCTCTTAGCGTAAAAGTAGCTCCGGGAGTTGTAGCTCCTCCGGGAGTGTGGGGAATAGGAGAGTTTAAGGGGAATATCAGAAGCGTTAAAGTTGGTTTTTCAGGAAATGAGTTTACTAAAACTGCTCTTGTTCCTGATACTCTCGTTTCTTTTATTCAAGATAAAGAAGAGCAGGGGAGGAAATAATCAATGACTGATTCCATCATTTTTGATGGATGCAGTTCTGATAATCAATCTAAATTAGCTAGGGTTTCTATTGACAAGGTAGTTTTTACAGTAAGTATTCCGACTGGGTTTGAAGTTAGAGATTTTATTACTCGTCATATTAGGTCTTGTATGGAGTTTGAAAAAATGAATGCAGTTGAAATAGGTGATTTTAAGTTTTATGAACAGAATTTTAAGTTTGAGGATTTTTATTTATCGTATGGTTTCAAGGACAGGAAGAGGGGGGATAGAGACCATTTGAGAATCGAATTTAATCCGAATAAAAAATGTATAAAGGGACTTGGATTTATATTCAGATGTATTCCTTTTGACATCTATAAAGTGGTTAAATTCAACAGGCTAGATTTTGCTATTGATTATTATGGTAAACTGTATCCACAGTTTTTTTACCATCGGGATAAGAGGAAGTCCACTTCCATAGTTTATTCTGGAGAATACGAAACTTTATATTTAGGCTCTGAAATGTCTGATATTCAGTTTCGTATTTATGATAAGTTTAAAGAAATACTTCACCGTTACGGCTTAAAAGCTGAGGCTTTGGACTGTGTTAAATGCGCTGAAATTATGGTCAATGAGCATCTGGATTTGAATTTAAACAAGGATGTTTGGCGTTTTGAAGTCCAGCTTAGAAAGTCTGGTTTATCTCATGCTATTAATGCAAATCATAACCCTTGTGACGGTCTTGAATGTATTAACGGATTTAAAGACTTGTCAGGTATTGATTGGCAACATAGGCAATTTTTACACTCTGTCAAAAACGAAGGTTTGCAGAGTACTTTGAAAATTATGCCTCGTGAAACTCGTAAGCGTTATATTTCTTGGCTTCATAAGTTCGGTATTCCTCTTCAACATCCCAAGGATGTTTGGAAGGAACATTTTAAGAACTGTTTTGAATCTCTTAGGTCTGAGCTTAAGCAGATTATGATTGTTCCTGATATTTACGAAGATGAGGAGGTATTTGTATGACTCCAGAGGAGCAATTTGAATGGCTAAGATTAAGAACACTTAAGAGCGAAGAACATTGTAAGAAATTGTTCGTAAAGATGCTAAAGGATGGAGTAATAGACCTTTCATATCTGCCTGAGCATCTACGTTGTAATCATATGGAGGCTTTTAAATGAGATTTCACATAGAAGCAAAGCGTAAAAAGTATCTAAATAATGATTCAATAGTCTTAGGTTCTTATAGTTATTTAGATAAGAAACTTGATACAGATTTCAATTATCATGTAAGAGATTTTAATGATGTAACAATCTTTTTAATCCCTAGTGTATTTGGTAGCAAAAAAGTTTCTTTTAAGGTGGCTAATTATATTTACAATTGTTTTGAACAGATAGAAAATCTTAATGGTTTTGAGGCGTTTTCTGACTTTATGTGTAAAAAAAACAGCGATGAAAAGCTTGTCTCCAAATATTTTAACAAAGGAATCTCTCTAAATGAGGTTTGCTTTATTACTACTGAAGATTATGATGAATTATAGAACTTAACTTTACCTATTAGGTTCTAGCTAATTGATTGAGCTTCCGATCGGAAACGGTCGGGAGCCTTTTTTTTTAATGCCTGGGAGATTCGGCGCAAAGGCATAAAGCGAGCCGAAACGCTTTTGGCTCTGCCATGCGTCGGCCGCTATGCCTGCGCCAATTTCTTGGCATGAATAAAAGCTCTGAAGCTTTCTCGATTGTGATATATGCAATTTTTTATTCAAAGCTTCAAGTGCTGTTTAGTTGTGAGCTGTATTATTCTTAAAAGGAATATTCGAGCATCGGAGCGAGGAACGGTCGGGGAGTACCGGAGCACCGAAGCGCAGAATCATTCCTTTGAGCTATTTCTTGATTTAATTAATATTGGCCGGAAACGGCTTTATTTCGCAAATTTGTATTTTTCCTTACTCGACATTGCGTGACATATATTTTTTGCTTCTATAACGTCGCATATCATACATTATGTTAAGTGTTGTTTTTTAACTTAGAAATGAATCTAAAAGCATTAACTGCGTCCTGTAATAACGTCGCATAATAGGACAAATTTATGTTTAGCAAGGCAAAGGCAAGATAAACATTATGCACGAGGGGCTTAAAAAGGGTGTCAAGGGATGACATGCTTTATGCGGTCGCCCTTGATGCCCTTAAGCCCCGAAGTATAATCGAAACAGCCCTTTGAGAAGTTATTCATAAATGTATTATGCGATGTTGGCCAGTTAGGGGGTGAGCTGTAGGGGGGCTTCCCCCTGGAAGATAGGAAGCTTGCTTCCGCAACTCTTAAAAACGGTTCACTTTGGCTTGATAGGGTCTTGGTCTGTCCGTTCGGCTGGTTCTAATCCGTCAGGATACATACCCTTTTCATAATAACTTGGCGGAGACGAAGAGCGAAGCGATGACGGTCGGAGCTGTATTATTTCCTAACTCCACCTCTTTCTATTACATTCCAAATTGAGTCTACTTTATAGCTAAAGATAAAACAGATGGCAAACGACATAGAATAGAATATCCATCCTTGATTTGTCTTTTCATTCATGGATAAAATACATAGTGTTAATAATGATATAGATAGTAGCATAAATGGATAATATATTTTGTATTTAGGATAGGGTGAATCTGGGCATATATCTTTTATTGTATATGCTAATACAGAAAAACCGAAGCAAGACCACCCTAAGCACCATAAGAATCTAGGAATAATATATGAGTTAAGGTTATTTGTTATTATGTGAAGGATATTTGGGGAATGAATACAAATAGACCATATTAGGAATACAAGGAAAATAATTCCTGAAATTGTAAAGTAGACCTTCGAGCAAATGGATCTGTCTTTTTGGTGTTTTGTTGGTTCATTATTATTACACATGATTATCTCCCTATTAATTTTCAGAACCCGCTACTCTAACAGCGGGTACAGTGGCATATTTTGGGCTTTTCGTTTTCTTTTATATATTTTCTTTTCCTTTTATAGTTTCTCTTCTTTATCGTATATGTGTGATAGTGGTTTTTACTATTGGTATCATATCCATATTTTCGTCATAATTCTTATATTTTTCTTCTGCATATTTCATTGTATCTTGGAAAGAGACAAAAATTCTATCCCAATTATCTGCTTGCATTTCTTGTATTACTTCGTTTATAGCTTCATATGAATATACATATTTTCTAAGTTTTTCTACATTTATAAGATAAGATACTGATTGTCTAGTTATTCCTATATATTCCGCAGCTGAAGCAGGAGAAATCAGTCCGCCTGCTTCTATCCAACACTTGTTAAACCAATTTCTATAGTCTTGTTCTTGATGCCTATTATCTCCCATTGTTCTTTCCATCAAAGGAACTGTTTCTTTATAGGTATGTTTCATAGTTCTCTCCATTTTTGTTTTTTATAATATAAATTTATTTTTTATAAAATCCATACTTGACTTATGTCAGATAAAATCTTAATCTTACATATGTAAGACATAATTCTTTAATATTTCTTTTGAATTATTAGATATGTCATATAAAAACAATCTAAACAAAGGAACAAAAATGAAAGAAGACACATTTTTCAAGCGGGTCAAAATTGGTGCATTATCGCAAAAAGGTTATTTGTGGTGCGATTATACAGGCGGAGCTCTTAGCGTAAAAGTAGCTCCGGGAGTTGTAGCTCCTCCGGGAGTGTGGGGAATAGGAGAGTTTAAGGGGAATATCAGAAGCGTTAAAGTTGGTTTTTCAGGAAATGAGTTTACTAAAACTGCTCTTGTTCCTGATACTCTCGTTTCTTTTATTCAAGATAAAGAAGAGCAGGGGAGGAAATAATCAATGACTGATTCCATCATTTTTGATGGATGCAGTTCTGATAATCAATCTAAATTAGCTAGGGTTTCTATTGACAAGGTAGTTTTTACAGTAAGTATTCCGACTGGGTTTGAAGTTAGAGATTTTATTACTCGTCATATTAGGTCTTGTATGGAGTTTGAAAAAATGAATGCAGTTGAAATAGGTGATTTTAAGTTTTATGAACAGAATTTTAAGTTTGAGGATTTTTATTTATCGTATGGTTTCAAGGACAGGAAGAGGGGGGATAGAGACCATTTGAGAATCGAATTTAATCCGAATAAAAAATGTATAAAGGGACTTGGATTTATATTCAGATGTATTCCTTTTGACATCTATAAAGTGGTTAAATTCAACAGGCTAGATTTTGCTATTGATTATTATGGTAAACTGTATCCACAGTTTTTTTACCATCGGGATAAGAGGAAGTCCACTTCCATAGTTTATTCTGGAGAATACGAAACTTTATATTTAGGCTCTGAAATGTCTGATATTCAGTTTCGTATTTATGATAAGTTTAAAGAAATACTTCACCGTTACGGCTTAAAAGCTGAGGCTTTGGACTGTGTTAAATGCGCTGAAATTATGGTCAATGAGCATCTGGATTTGAATTTAAACAAGGATGTTTGGCGTTTTGAAGTCCAGCTTAGAAAGTCTGGTTTATCTCATGCTATTAATGCAAATCATAACCCTTGTGACGGTCTTGAATGTATTAACGGATTTAAAGACTTGTCAGGTATTGATTGGCAACATAGGCAATTTTTACACTCTGTCAAAAACGAAGGTTTGCAGAGTACTTTGAAAATTATGCCTCGTGAAACTCGTAAGCGTTATATTTCTTGGCTTCATAAGTTCGGTATTCCTCTTCAACATCCCAAGGATGTTTGGAAGGAACATTTTAAGAACTGTTTTGAATCTCTTAGGTCTGAGCTTAAGCAGATTATGATTGTTCCTGATATTTACGAAGATGAGGAGGTATTTGTATGACTCCAGAGGAGCAATTTGAATGGCTAAGATTAAGAACACTTAAGAGCGAAGAACATTGTAAGAAATTGTTCGTAAAGATGCTAAAGGATGGAGTAATAGACCTTTCATATCTGCCTGAGCATCTACGTTGTAATCATATGGAGGCTTTTAAATGAGATTTCACATAGAAGCAAAGCGTAAAAAGTATCTAAATAATGATTCAATAGTCTTAGGTTCTTATAGTTATTTAGATAAGAAACTTGATACAGATTTCAATTATCATGTAAGAGATTTTAATGATGTAACAATCTTTTTAATCCCTAGTGTATTTGGTAGCAAAAAAGTTTCTTTTAAGGTGGCTAATTATATTTACAATTGTTTTGAACAGATAGAAAATCTTAATGGTTTTGAGGCGTTTTCTGACTTTATGTGTAAAAAAAACAGCGATGAAAAGCTTGTCTCCAAATATTTTAACAAAGGAATCTCTCTAAATGAGGTTTGCTTTATTACTACTGAAGATTATGATGAATTATAGAACTTAACTTTACCTATTAGGTTCTAGCTAATTGATTGAGCTTCCGATCGGAAACGGTCGGGAGCCTTTTTTTTTAATGCCTGGGAGATTCGGCGCAAAGGCATAAAGCGAGCCGAAACGCTTTTGGCTCTGCCATGCGTCGGCCGCTATGCCTGCGCCAATTTCTTGGCATGAATAAAAGCTCTGAAGCTTTCTCGATTGTGATATATGCAATTTTTTATTCAAAGCTTCAAGTGCTGTTTAGTTGTGAGCTGTATTATTCTTAAAAGGAATATTCGAGCATCGGAGCGAGGAACGGTCGGGGAGTACCGGAGCACCGAAGCGCAGAATCATTCCTTTGAGCTATTTCTTGATTTAATTAATATTGGCCGGAAACGGCTTTATTTCGCAAATTTGTATTTTTCCTTACTCGACATTGCGTGACATATATTTTTTGCTTCTATAACGTCGCATATCATACATTATGTTAAGTGTTGTTTTTTAACTTAGAAATGAATCTAAAAGCATTAACTGCGTCCTGTAATAACGTCGCATAATAGGACAAATTTATGTTTAGCAAGGCAAAGGCAAGATAAACATTATGCACGAGGGGCTTAAAAAGGGTGTCAAGGGATGACATGCTTTATGCGGTCGCCCTTGATGCCCTTAAGCCCCGAAGTATAATCGAAACAGCCCTTTGAGAAGTTATTCATAAATGTATTATGCGATGTTGGCCAGTTAGGGGGTGAGCTGTAGGGGGGCTTCCCCCTGGAAGATAGGAAGCTTGCTTCCGCAACTCTTAAAAACGGTTCACTTTGGCTTGATAGGGTCTTGGTCTGTCCGTTCGGCTGGTTCTAATCCGTCAGGATACAATAGAATAGAATATCCATCCTTGATTTGTCTTTTCATTCATGGATAAAATACATAGTGTTAATAATGATATAGATAGTAGCATAAATGGATAATATATTTTGTATTTAGGATAGGGTGAATCTGGGCATATATCTTTTATTGTATATGCTAATACAGAAAAACCGAAGCAAGACCACCCTAAGCACCATAAGAATCTAGGAATAATATATGAGTTAAGGTTATTTGTTATTATGTGAAGGATATTTGGGGAATGAATACAAATAGACCATATTAGGAATACAAGGAAAATAATTCCTGAAATTGTAAAGTAGACCTTCGAGCAAATGGATCTGTCTTTTTGGTGTTTTGTTGGTTCATTATTATTACACATGATTATCTCCCTATTAATTTTCAGAACCCGCTACTCTAACAGCGGGTACAGTGGCATATTTTGGGCTTTTCGTTTTCTTTTATATATTTTCTTTTCCTTTTATAGTTTCTCTTCTTTATCGTATATGTG